>OZ244557.1:0-2820391 GCA_965217625.1 Dehalococcoidia bacterium | reverse complement strand
GCCACCGGAATCTCGACGAGCTGGTACCGGGCTATGGAGATGCCATCGCGGAACGCTCGCAGCATCACGATCGAATCCACAGCCTCGGCGTACTCCTGGAACAGTTGCCTCATGGCCGTGCGACGAGCGGTCGGTGTTCTCACGTCTTGAACCCACGCGGCCTCAGTCAGCTTTGAGATGTGGGCGGTCGTCTTGCGAAGCCTCTTCGCAGCGGTGGATTTGAGAGACAAGCGTCGCGACACTCTATCGCCAGGGGTGACCGTCATATCCAGGAATCTCTGAGTCGCTGATCCGGGTGCATCGGCCGACCATCCCGCAGCCGTGCAGGCGTTGCGGAACACCGTCTCGAAGGCCGTGAGTTGTAGGGGCTCGATCGTCGCGGCATGATGGACGGACAGTGCCAGCCCGAAATACTCCATCCATTCCGGCGATCCGGTGATCCACGTGTCTTGTGCGTGGATGTCGGCGCGAGGGGGATTCGAGAGAGATTCGACAACGTTCACAACGAACGCGATCTTGACCGGCGAGAGCTTGTCGATCTCTGCTTTGAGCTCATCCAGGTTCATCGACGCCCATCCGATGCTCGATCAGATCCACGAACGCCGGGTTCAACTCGATACCAACCCACTTTCTGCCAAGTTCCCGCGCCGCCACCAGCGTCGTCCCCGAGCCGGCGTACGGGTCGAGGACAACCCCGTTCTCGGAGCTGGTGAGCGAGACGCACCGCCGGGCGAGAGACAGCGGCATCGGAGCCGGGTGATCCCCCGCGTCCCCGTTGAGGCACTGCCCTGGCTCGGTTGGTATGTCCCAGACGGTTCGCAGCCTGCGCCCATTCGGTCCCTGCACCGCTTGAACGTCGTAGTGGTAGTTCTGACTCTTCGACAGCAGAAACAGCGTCTCATGTGCCTTCGTGGGGCGGTCCCTCACCGACTCCGGGTGCGCGTTGGGCTTATTCCAGATCACCTCCGAACGAACCCACCAGCCGGCGTCTTGGAGCCCGAAGGCCAGCCGCCATGGCAAGCCGATGAGATCCTTCGGCTTGAGGCCGTCCGGTGTTGGCGGTCGAACGCTCATCGCACGGGCGCGGTTCTTCCTGTCCGGTGCGCGATAGCGCCGGTTGCCAGAGGTGAAGGCGTCGCCGACGTTGAGCCACACAGTTCCATCACCGCGAAGGACGCGCTTCAACTCTTCGAAGGTGCCAACGATGCTGTCCACATACTCCGAGAGGCTGTCGTCCCGCCCAATTTGGCCCTCCGCCTTGTAGTCGCGGAGAGACCAGTAGGGCGGCGACGTGACGACGGTTTGGACGGAATCTTTCGGGAGCAGCTCAAGCAACTGCCTCGCATCGCCGCACAGCAGCAGGGAGCCATCAATGGACGTGAAATGACGGCCGCGGCGCCCGTCAACCCGCGTGTAGGAGTCCACACCGCCAACTCCCGGTCGGGCATCGTCCTGCACCGGCGGCCGGCCGGCACGGTTCGGGAACATCTGGACCCACTCAGCGAGCGTGGCCTCCGTGCGGTCGTGCGTCCCAGGAGCCTGCTTCTCCACGGAGCCCTCCCACTCCCGGCAGTATCGGGGCCACCGAAGGCGCCCGCAATGGCCGCATAGTACATCAGTTCTCATTCTGGCGGAAGTGTCGGCCGAGGGAGCGCGGCTGCGACGCGACGCGCTATTCTGGACGCGGAACCCAGGCCACGACATCCGACGTGAGGACTTCCGAGATGACGAGTACCGCCACGACGACCGCCAGCATCCTCCAGATCAACGCCTCCGACGGCGGGGTGCCGAAGACCCCGCTCGACGCCGCGGAGGTGACAGAGCTCGGCATCACCGTCGACCGGCAGCGCAACGCGAAGGCGCACGGCGGGCGGGACCGGGCGCTGTGCCTGTTCTCGGCCGAGGTGATCGAGGCGCTGCAGGCCGATGGGCATCCGATCGGGCCGGGCGACACGGGCGAGAACATGACGCTGCGCGGCCTCGACTGGGCGCAGCTGGCGCCCGGATCGCGGCTGCGGCTGGGGGAGTCGGTGCTGGTGGAGGTCACGCGCTACACGACGCCCTGCGGGCACGTCGCGAAGTACTTCCGCGACGGCGACCCGCTGCACATCTCGCAGGATCGCCACCCGGGCCGCAGCCGGGTCTACGCGCGCGTCGTGCAGACGGGGCAGTTGCGCCCCGGCGACCCCGTGGAGCTGCTGCCCTCCGCGGCCGACTGACCCCGCCCGCCGCCTCGTGCCCGGACGTTCGCCCCCGTCCGCGAAACGGCCGCCCGCGAAACGGACGGCGGCGCTACGATCGGCGCAGGCCGGCGGCAGGGAGCCACGCATGCCGAGCGTCAGCGAGCCCGCGACCGGCGTCGAGCCGGCCGGCGCGGTGCGCGTGGGCGGGCAGGCCGTACCGTACCGGCTGCGCCGCTCGACGCGGGCGCGACGCGCGGCGGTCCACATCCACCCGCGACGGGGCCTCGAAGTCGTGCTGCCGGTCGGCGTCGCGGCGCGCGAGGCCAAGGCGGTGCTGGCCGAGCAGCAGGCCTGGCTGGATCGGCACGCGACGGCGATCCTGCGCGCGGGCCGCCGCCTGACGCTGGGGCCGGGCACGGCGCTGCCGTACCGCGGGCAGTGGCTGCGGTTGTCGATCGCGGCGGCCGAGCGGGCGGCGGTGGAGATGGACCCGGCCCGCGCGGAGTTGCGCGTGCGCCTGCCGCAGCCGCCGGACGAGGAGGCGCTGCGGCGTCGCTTGACGGACTGGTACCGGGGCGAGGCGCGGCGGGCGCTGCTGGCCAGCGTCGAGCGGCTGCTCCAGCCGTCGGACGGGCCGGTGCGGCGGATGACGGTGCGGGACCAGGCGACGTGCTGGGGCAGTTGCTCGTCGAAGGGGCGGCTGAGCTTCAACTGGCGCCTGGTGATGGCGCCGCCGGCGGTGCTCGAGGCGGTGGTCGCGCATGAGCTGCTGCACCTGACCCAGCCCGACCACTCGGCGGCGTTCTGGTCGCAGCTCGACGCCCGCTTCCCGCGGCACCGGGCCTGCCGTCGCTGGCTCGACGCGAACGCCTACCGGCTGACGCTGTAGGGCTGACGGGGCCGGACGAGGGCCTGTTCAGATTGATCGCCGCGCGCCGCGGTTGCGCGCGAGGCGGACGCAGGCGGCCCGGGGCTTCCCGAACACCGCTCAGTCGATGACGGCCTGCAGCCGGCCGACGAACTCCTCGGCATCATTGAGGCCGTTGGCGACGCTCGCCTCGGCCATGTGCCCCTCGTAGAAGTTTTGGTGCAGGGATCCGGCCGCGCTAAAGAGAGTCTGCAGCCGCGGGTCGGAGCGTTCCTCCGCCAAGCGGTCGACGGTGCGGTACAGGTCGCCGTGGGTGGTGTGCGGCCAGCCGCGCGTTTCGGCGACGGCCTTGACCATGCGGGCGGTGGCGCCCCATCCCTTCTCCGAGGCCTGCAGCAGATCCCCCTCGGCGAGGTGGGCGCGACCTTTGATAAGGAACTCGTTCGCGGTGTCGGTGTGGTAGTCGGAGCGGGTGGTCATGGGCCAATCATACCTGAGTCCGGCAACCGACGCACTGTCCGCGCCCTGCCATGACGCCGCCGCAATGTGAACAGGCACTACGGCGGGGGCTGCTCCCAGGTCAGCGGCCGGTCGCCTTCGAGCAGGAGCCAGATCGCCTGGCCCGGCTGCAGCGCGGTGAGCTGGTTGACGATGGCGGGCGCGCCCACGCGGTAGCTGCGCCAGCGCTGCTCGGCGGCGAACCAGGCCCAGACCCCGTTGACGCGCGGCGCGAGCGGCGCGATGACGGCGGTGATCGGCGTGCGGGGGCCGGACCAGGTGACGTTGTTCCAGCCCGGACTGAGCAGCACGACGCGCCCGGCGAGGAAGGTGAACGCCTCCTCGACGCGGCGCGTGCGCCCGTCCGAGACCTCGATCGTGAGGGCGGCGGGCCCGGCGGCGTGCGGCGGCGTGATCACGACGGCGCGCGTATCGCTGACGCTGAGCGCGGTCGCTGCGCGGTCGCCGAAGGCGACGTGGAAGCCAGCGAGGTCGCCCAGCCCCGCGCCCGTGATCGTGACCTGGACGCCGCCGGCGTTGGAGCCCTCGGCCGGGAAGACGGCGTCGATGCGCGGCCCCGGGCCGAGCCGCAGGTTGGTCGCGAAGCGGGAGGTCGCGCCGCTGGCGTCGGTCGCCAGCGCGGTCAGCGCGAGGGCCGTCCCGGGGGCGAGGCGGGCCGCGCTGAAGCCGCCCTCGCCGGGCAGCGCGCTGCCGAGGTAGCGCAGCGCCCCGCCGGCCCCGCCGGGGCCGGCCACGACGCCGGGCGCGGCCGGATCCTCCACGACGTACAGGTCGACGGTGGCGCCGGCGGAGGCCGTGGCATCGACGCGCAGGCGGTCGCCGGTGTAGTGGAACGCGGTCAGGACGGGCGGCGCGGGCGTGGGCGCGTCGCCGCGGACGTCGCCGTCGGCGTTGCCGTAGATGGCGTTGCCGCGATAGCTGACGACGCCGGCGTCGTGGCGCAGGCCGGCGCCGGCGTTGTAGGCGATGACGTTCGCGCCGGCCAGCGCCAGCTCCGAGCGCGGGAACTCGCCGCTCGCTTCCAGCACGATGTCGGCGAGCGCGCCCGGCTCGAAGAAGATCAGCCGCGCGGCGGACAGGCCGGCGACGCGGAAGCGCACCACCAGCCCCGGCCCGGGGATCGTCAGCACGAAGCCGGGCCCGCCGTCGACGTCGACGACGCCCACCGCGGTGGCGGCGACGGGCCGCCCGTCGATCAGCGCTTCGACGATCGTGCCCGCAGGCGCGGGCTGCCCGTTGAGGATCACGCGCCCGCGGATCGTGTGGACGAGTGTCGCGGCCTGGCCGGCGGCCTGGGCGGTGACTTGAGCAGTGCGGAGCCGGGGCTCGGCGGCGGCGGGCGCGCCCAGCACGACGCCGGTCGCGCCGGCCTCGACGCGGACGCCGTCGTCGGCGTTGCCGGCCGCCAGGCCGTCCGGCGTGACGCCGATGCGGCTGTTCTGGATCGTGACGTCGTGGGTGCCCTCGCCGGCAACGACGATGCCGGGGCCGTCGTTGGCGGTGATCGTGACGCCCTGCATGGCGCCGATCGCGACGCGGGCCGACCCGTCGTCGATCTGGATGCCGGCGCCGTTGCCGGTTAGCGTGACGCCGTCGATGGCGACGTCCTCGGCGCCGGCGACGCGGATGGCGACGCCGGGCACGCCGCTGATCGTGAGCCCGTCGATTGCGACCGCCGCCGCGCTCAGGACGAGGCCCGGCGCGCCGGCGGGCAAGCGGTCGCCCACGATGGTCGCCGCACCGGAGAGACTCACGTCGCCGCCCGTGATCGGGGGCAGCGTCGCCGTCAGCCGGATGCTGAGCCCGGCGTCGATGAAGATCGCCCGCGGGCCGTCGGCCGGCCGGTTGGCGGCCGGCTGGTTGACGGCGACGATGGCGGCGCGCAGGCTGCCCGGCCCGGCGACCGCGTCGCGCTCGACGACCAGCGCCGTGGCATCGAGCAGGGTGGCGGCGGCGAGCGCGTCGACGCGCCCGGCCCCCGAGGCGTCGTCGGGGCCGGGCGGCGCCAGGTCGATGGCGGAGCCGGTCAGCGCGTGACGCAGGATCTCGCGTTCGCGATCGGGCCGGCCGCCGCCTTCGGCCAGGAGCTGCGGCCGCGCCTCGAGCAGCAGCGCCGCCAGCGCCACGACGTGCGGCGCGGCCGCGCTGGTGCCGAAGAAGGGCGATGCGAAGTCGCCGCCGCCCGTGATCGCGACGTTGTCGACGGCGGCCAGGTCGGGCTTGCGGGCGCCGTTGTTGGTCGGCCCGCGGCTGCTGTACGGGCGCACGCGGCGGAAGTCGGCGGGGGCGTGCCCCACGGCGGCGACCGTGATGACGCCGCCCGGTGCGTCGCTCTGCGCGAGCAGGCTGCTGGCGGTCGTGTTGAAGTTGAGGATCGTGCCGTCCGGTTCGAGCGCCTTGGGGCCGAACGCGAAGAGCTCCAGACGACGCGGGGCGGCGCGCCCGCCGGCGTTCTGCACGACCAGCCGGAAGAGGCCGGCGTCGCCGTCGTTCCGGTAGACGATGCGCTCCCGCGGGTTGCGCGTCGAGACGCCCTGCTCCGCCGCCCCCGAGGCCACGACGGCGCCGCTCTCGTCGAGCAGGAACAGGTCGTAGTCGTTGCTCGAGTCCCCCCAGGGGTCGTTCCAGTGCAGCACGGCGCGGAGCTCGTCACCGGACTGGAGGCGGATTTCGTTGTAGGGCGTCTCGCCACGGCCGAGTTGGTCGGTCGCGCCGTCGCGGCCGAAGAGGTGCACGGGACCGGCGCCGGTCAGGCCCAGCGTGCGACCGCCGGGGCCGGCGCGGAACTCGCCCTCGTAGTGGCGCAGGGCCCAGTTGCCGGCCGCGGTGACGTAGGCGCGGATCGGCCAGGCCGGGTGGTTGAGCGCGGCGGCGGTGTTGAGCGAGACGGCGCTGCGCTGGTCGTCGGGGAAGTGGAAGCTCAGGTCGTCGACGACGACGTCGGTGCGCTGGGCCAGGTAGTTGACGGCCTCGATCATCTCGGCGGCGGTGGTGGCGGCGGCGAAGTAGAGCGCGGCGTTGGGGGCGACGTCGTGGACGATCTCCAGCATCGCGGTACCCTCGGCGCTGCCATCAATGCCCTCGCTGGTGAAGTCGTGCTGGCCGGCGAGGGTCGGGAGGTCGCCGCTGGCCTGGGCGTCGGCGAGGCCGGCGATGCCCTCGGCGATGACACCGACGCGCACGCCGTCGCCGGTCAGGCCCGTGCGCGCGCGCAGCGCCTCGAAGCGCAGGGCGCTGTCGCCCTCGGTCGTGACCGCGCCGCGGGCGGAGATCGCGTAGCTGGGCAGCGTGATGTCGCGGATGCCGGGCAGCGCGAGCAGGGCGCGCAGTTGGGCCGGGGGCACGACGAGTTGCGCGTGGCCGAGGTCGGGCCGCCAGATCTGCGTCTCGACGCCCAGCGCGGCCAGCGCGGCCGCGGGCGGCCCGGCGCCCCGCAGCCGCACCGCGACCTGCACCGCACCGGCGTCGTTGAGGCGCAGGCTGCGCAGCGCGACGGCGTCGCGCAGGGCCTTGCCCGTCACTCCCAGGGCGTTCCCGTCGAGCGAAGCGCCGGCGGCGTGCAGCCGCTCGGCCTGGGTGGCGAGGGCGTCGAGCAACGGCGGCAGGGACACGTCCGGCTGGGCGCGCAGCGGGGCGTCGGCGGGGACGGCGAGGGCCAGCAGCAGCGCGACGCACAGCGCCGCAGCCGCGGCCCGGCCCCGCGGTCGCCGTCCTCGCAATTGCAGCGGCAGTCGCAGCGGCAATCGCACCGGCAATCGCTCCCCCGTCGCGACGCCTGGTCGCGCGGCCCGTCCCCGTCCGCCGTCTGGGTCAATACGCTACACGCCCGACGGGGCGAGGACACACAACGGCGCGGCGCGGGTTGGCCGGTCGGGCGGTGGGAGTAGGCTTGGCCGCGATGACGTACGTCTCCCCCACGCCCCCCAGGGCGATCGTTCCCGCCCCGGCGGCGTCGCGATTCCGCACGCGGGGCTTCGTCTGGTGGCTGCCGCTGGTCGTGGCGGCGGTGGCGGCGGCGGCGGCCTTCGCGCTGTCGGAGATGCAGGATCAGGTCTACGAGTCGCGGGCGGCGTTGCTCGCGCCGGAGAACGGCCCGCTGACGCCCGAGGCCCTGGTCGCGGAGCTGCAGCGCGAGGCCGTCTTCGCGCAGACGATCGGCGCGCTGCAACTCGACACGACGGCCGAGGCCCTGCGCGAGCGCATCGACGTGCGCAGCGAGGGCATCGTGATCGAGGTGCTGGCGCGGGCGCCGTCGCCGCGGGAGGCGGAGGCGCTGGCGCGTGTGTTCATGAGCGAGGCCCGCGACCCCCGCGTGACGGACCACGGCGCCCTGCTGACGCCCTACCGGCAGCCGCTGCTACCGCAGGGCCGCGCGGGCGGCGACACCGCGCGCAACACGGCGGCCGCCGTCGCGGGAGGGCTGGTCGTGGGGCTGGGGCTGGCGCTGCTGGTGTCGGGGCGGGAGCCGCCCGGCCGGCACGCCATCGACGTCGCCCGCCTGACGGGCTGGCCGGTGCTGGCGTCGCTGCCGCGGAGCGCCGCCGGCGGGGCGCCGGCGGGCACGCTGACATCGCCGTACGGGGCCCTGCATACGGCGGTCGATGAACGCCGGCGGACGCGCGGCTTCCGCACGCTGCTCGTCGCTGGTGTGGAGGAGGGGGACGGCGCGACGACGGTCGCGATCCAGCTGGCGCTGGCCGCGTCGCGGGGGGGCGTCGCCACGACGCTGGTCGACGCCGACCTGGCCGCGCCGTCGGTCCACCGCGCGCTCGGCATCGAGCCGGGGCCCGGCCTGGCCGAGAGCCTGCGCCCGTCCACCGCGGTCCCGGGCGTGATCGACCCCGCGACGCTGCCCGAACCTCCCCTGCCGCTGCAGCGCGTCGACGTCGCGCCGGCGGGGGGCGCGCCCGGGGGGTTGTCGGCACCGCCGCTGCGGGTGCTCAGCGCCGGCACGTCGGACCGCGCGGCCGTGGGCGAGGGCGCCGTCGGCGAGGCAGCGGCGGTGTATCGCAGCCCGCGCCTGGGCGAGGTGCTGCTGCAACTCGCCGACGAGTCGAGCCTGGTGATCGTCGACGGGCCGCCGCTGAGCACGGAGGGCGCGCCCGCGCTGGCGCGGCAGGCCGAGGCGACGCTGGTGGTGGTCAACGGGCTGTCGGCGGACCCGGAGCTGATCGCGCAGACGGCGGCACGGCTGGGGCAGTTGCGCGACCGCGTGATCGGCGCCGTCGTGACGCGCGCGCCGGGCGCGACGCCGGCGCCGGCGCCAGCGGTCGCGCCGCCCGCGAGCGTCGGCGCCGCGCCGCGCGGGGTCGCGCCGCCGGGCGAGGGCGTGCGCGCCGATCGGCCGTCGCAGGGGCCCTTCCGGGAGCCCGCGCCCGAGGTCGCGCCCGCGCCGCCGTCCGGCGACGACGCCTGACTACTGGCGACTCACCCCTCGGGCCCGATCAGCTCCCGGCCGATGAGCAAGCGCCGGATCTCGCTCGTGCCCGCGCCGATCTCCAGCAGCCGGGCGTCGCGCAGGTAGCGCGAGACGCGGGCCTCGTTCATATAGCCGTAGCCGCCGTGAATCTGGACGGCCTGGTTCGCGACGCGGGTCGAGACCTCGGCCGCGAAGAGGATGGCGGCGGCGGCCTCCTTGTCGAAGCGCTGGCCGCTGCCGGCGGCGGCCGCGCCGGCGCGCACGGCCGTGCTGTAGACGAGCCAGCGGGCGGCCTCGGTCTCGGTGTACATGTCGGCCAGCTTGGCCTGGATCAGCTGGAAGTCGCCGATGCGCCGGCCGAACTGGCGTCGCTGGCGGGCGTAGGCGATCGCCTCGGCCAGCGCCGCTTCCGCGATACCGATGGCCTCCCCGGCCAGGAAGGCGCGCTCGATGGCGAGGCCCTGCATCATCACCTGCACGCCGCGACCCACCTCGCCGATCACGTTGCCGGCCGGCACCTGGCAGTCGTCGAGCAGCAGCTCGGCGGTGGGCGACCCGCGATGCCCGAGCTTGTCGAGGCGTTGCCCGACGGCGAAGCCGGGGAAGCCGCTCTCGACGAGGAAGGCGGTGATGCCGCGCGAGCCAGCGTCGGGGTCGGTCTTGGCGTAGAGCACCAAGGTGTCGGCGACGGAGCCGTTGGTGATGAACATCTTGCGGCCGTTGAGGACGTAGACGTCGCCCGCGCGGCGGGCCGTGGTGCGGATGCCGACGGCGTCCGAGCCGGCCTCGGGCTCGGTCAGGGCCAGCGCGCCGACGGCGCTGCCGTCGCAAAGGGCGGGCAGGTAGCGGCGTCGCTGCGCGTCGCTGGCGTTGAGCGTGATGTTGTTGACGCAGAGGTTGGCGTGCGCGCCGTAGGACAGCGCGATGGAGGCCGAGACCTTGGCGATCTCCTCGATCACCAGCACGCCGGACAGCAGGTCGGCGCCGGCGCCGCCGTACTCGACGGGAGCCATGACGCCCAGCACGCCGAGCGCGCCCAGCTTCGGCCAGAGTTCGCGCGGGAACCAGTCCTCGGAATCGATCCGATCGGCGATCGGCTCGATCTCGCGGCGGCAGAACTCGCGGGTGGCGTCGCGGATCATGCGCTGCGCGTCGCTCAGTTCGACGTCCATCGGGCCTCCTTCGCCCGGAGTCTAAGCCAGGGATGGCGCGGCGCCCGCCTCGCAGTCGTCCCGCCGCGTCGAGTAGGCGCTGCTGATAGACTGCGGTATGGGCGCGCCTGCGTTCCTGGTTTCCGCCGGCGCGAGGAGGAGTGGTGATTCGGATGGCTTTCAACCCGGCACGCGCGATCAGTCTCCTCCGCAATGGGGGGCACACGGAGACGCAGGCCCATGCCGTCGTGGAGGTCATGCAGGACTCCCATGAGGATCTGTCCACGAAGGCGGATCTCGACCAGCTGCGGGCGGACCTGCGCGAGCAGATCGCCGAACTCAAGATATGGACCCTCAAGCTGGTGCTCGCGCAAACCGCCTTGATGGTGACCATCGCGGTCGGAGCCATAGTGGTCGCCGGTGTGCTCTGGGGGTAAGCGCTTAGACCTCCACGATCCGGGCCTCACGCGCTCCGGGCCGGCGGGAGTCGCGCGCGGGGGATGGCGCGGGAGGCGCGGCTGCGCCAGCATTCCCCCATGGACGAACCGCAGACCACACCGCAACCCGAGCCCCAACCCGAGCCCGAGCCGCAGCCGACGATCCCCGACACGGTGATCGACGAGGCGCTGCTGGCCTTCGCCCGCGAGGGGGCCGCGACGCGCGCCCCGCAGGCCACGCCGTCCTGGATGTCCGTCGTGGGGCGGGCGCGGGTGGGGCTCTGGCGATCGGGCGTGCTGCTGGGCCGCGCCGAGGCGACCGACCCCGACCTGCCGACGGCCGTGCGGCGCGCGGCGGGCGCGGCCGTGGCGGCGGTGGACGGCGGCGTCCCCGCCGACGACGAGTTCAACGCCACGCTGATCGATGTCGAGATCGTGACGCGGGCGGAGCCGATCCGGCCGGTGGGGCTGACCGGACTGCTGCACGCGACCCACGCCGGCATCGACGGGCTGGCGCTGCGGGACGGGGATCGCACGGCCGGGGGCTGGCCGGCCGACGCGCTGAGCGGCGGGCGCGGCAACGCCCGCTGGGCGAAGGCGCTGCTGCGCGCCGTGCGGCCGCCGGGCACGCGGCTGCCGCCGTCGGTGGGGGTGGCGCGGTTCCGCACGCGCGAGGTGGTGGGGATGCTCTGGCCGCCCAGCGACCGCCCGGTGGGGCCGATGGCGATGCAGGGGGCGACGCGGCTCGTCTGGCCGCAGTCGGTGGGGCGGCAGGATCTGGTGCGGGCGGCGGGGCGCGCGGGCATGTGGCTGGTCCGGCACCAGCGCGAGAACGGCCTCTTCCGCTATTTGTACCAGCACCAATCGCGGAGCTGGTCGCCGGACGACTCGCTGGTGCGGCAGGCGGGCTGCGCCTGGGCGCTGGCGCGGCTGACGCGGCGCATGCCCGAGGCCGGCTTCGCCGCGCCCGCCACCCGCGCGATGGAGGGCCTGGACCAGGTGGCGCTGAAGCGCGGCGGCCCGGGCAACCTGGCTTACCTGCAGGTGCGCGGCGACCCGCCGCGCCTGGGCGCGATCCCGCTGTTCCTGCTCGCGGCGGACGAGTGGAAGGAGCAATCGCCGATCAGCGAGGACACCCGGCAACGGCTGACGGCGACGCTGCTGGCCGTGCAGACGCCGTCGGGCGGGTTCGGGGCGGAGGCGCGGGGGTTCGCGCTGGATGGGTCGGAGACGTACTACGCGGGGCAGATCGCGCTGGCGCTGGCGCGCCGCTTCGAGGTCAGCGGGCGGCCGCGGCTGGCGGAGGCGGGCTTGGCGTCGCTGCGCTACTACCGGCAGTGGTGGGACGACGGCAACCGCGACCTGTCGTTCGTGACCTGGATGCTCCAGGCCTGCGAGGCCTGGTACCGCCTGCGCGAGGACGAGACCGCGCGCGACTTCGGCTTCGCGATGGGGGATTGGGCGCTGCAGTTCCAGCACCCCGAGTCGCACCCGAATCCGCTCTGGGGGGGCGCGTTCGAGAACACGCCCGGGATCGGCACGGCGGCCTACACGGAGGGGATCGTGCGGGGGCTGTCGCTGGCGGCGCGGGCCGGCGACGACGAGCGCGCCGAGCGCTACGCGGCGAGCGTGCGCGGGGCGATGCGCTTCCTGCTGCAGCTCAGCATGGAGGACGCCGACCTGGCCTTCGTGGGCGGGCCCGAGCACCGCGGCGCGGTGCGGTCGTCGCTGCGGCGGCGCAACCTGCGCTGCGACAACGCGCAGCACTTCGTGATGGCCGCGCTGGGCGCCGTCGAGGAGGTCTACGTCGAAGAGGTCCACGAGGAGGAACCGCCGGGCTGACTCAGACTGGGCTGACTCAGACTGGGGCGTCGACAGGCGGCACCGGCGCCGCCAGCCCCAGTTCCATCAAACGACGGCGCAGGGCGGACTCGGGCGCCTGGAAGCGGGCGACGAGCGCCGGCAGGCCCGGGCTCTGACGGCAGGCCGCGCGCAGCAGGGGCGCCGGCAGCAGCAGCTCGGCCGCGAAGCGATCGCAGAGCGCCTCGTGGGCGCGGCCGCGCGGCGGGGCCGCCTGCGTGAGGTCGCCCAGCACGATGTGGCCCAGCTCGTGGGCCAGGGTGAAGCGGGCCTGGGCGGGCGCATCGTCGCGGTTGAGGATGATCAGCCAGCGGCCATCGACGAGGTCGCAGCCGCCGCGCAGCGCGGGGTGCAGCCGGTCGTCCAGCACGACGATGGGGCGGGCATCCCAGCGGGCCAGGCAGTCGAGCACGGAGATGGGGGGCGTCGCGCCGGCGGCGAGCTGGGCCGCGGCGCGGGACAGCGCGCGGCGCAGCGCTGGCGCCGCCGCCGGACGCTCAGCCGGGTTCGGTGGGCTCGGGATCGGCGGGGGCGTCGCCGGCGAGCGTCTGCTGCGCGCGACGGAATGCCGCATCCAGCGAGGCGTGGGCGGCGGCGCGCTCGGGCTCGTCGGCGTAGATGAGGCGCCAATCCTCGCGGGTGACGGGGCGCAGCATCTCCTCGCGGCGCTTGCTGCGGAAGCCGGGGTTGGTGAAGAACTCAATGCTGTGACCCATCAGGTCGGCGACGCGCTGCAGGGTGTGGACGTCGATGCCGCGTCGCCCGCGCTCGATGTCGGAGAGCCAGTTCTTGCGGCGGCCGACCTTGACGGCCAGCTGCTCCTGGGTCAGTCCGGCCTCGAGCCGGACGCGCCGCAAGCGCTCGCCGACATCGGCGCGGGCCGCGGGCTCGCCCTCGGCGGGCATGGAGTGGGGGGTGGAGTCGGGCATGGTGTGCTGTCACCTCGCTGCGTGGGCCGGGCCGGCGGACGTTGCGCCGCTGTCCTGCGAATGTTACCATACACCCGCGCATCGCGAACTGCAAGAGTCGCACGACCGCTCGCGCCCATCCGGATCCCATCGACGCACGGTGGACCACCGCTTGAGGTGTCCCGTGCTCAATGCCATCGTTCCGCCCCCGCCCGCCGTCGCCGCTGCGGCCTGCATCCACCACTGGCTCGTGGCGTCGCTGCCCACGGGGGGCGCCTATCCGGCGTCGTGCCGGCGCTGCGGCGCCGAGCGCCGCTTCCCCTGCCTCAGCGGGTGGCTCGACCTCGACGGCGCGATCGGCACGCCGGGCCCGATCTTCGAGGACCAGCCCGGGGCCGCCTGACGGCGCGCGGCTAGTCATAGGCCCAGCCCTGCTTGATCAGCAGCGCGCCCCCGGCGACGCGCTGGCGCAGGTGGTCGCGGCAGAGGGCGAGGCGCACGTCCCGGACGTCGTCGCGGCGTCGCCGTCCGTCGAGGACGGGCCAGCGGCGGGCCCAGAGGCGTCGCTCGGCGGGTTGGGGGCAGAAGTCGCACGGCGTCATCGGTCGGGAGGCTAGAGAACATATGTTCTACCTGTCAATCGAACAGACGTCGCATCGTGCGTCGGCATAGACTGATCGGATGCCAACCGAGTTCACCCGATCGAGCATGAAACGCCTGGGCAGGCGCCTGCGCAAGGCCGAGCGACCGTCGCCGGACGATGTCGCCATGTACGACGCGTACCGCGGGAGCTTCAGCGAAGACCTGAAGGACGTGATTGGGGCCCTGCAGTCGCTGTTCCCGGACTCGCCTCCGGCGGCACGGCGCAAGACGCTCGACTCGGTGGTCGCCAAGCTGAAGCGGGGCACGACGGACCTGGGCAGCATGCAGGACATCGCCGGCTGCCGGATCAACGTGCCGGGCCTCGACGACCAGGACGACGCCGTCGCGAGGATCCAGGACCGCTTCGAGGCGCGGAAGACGGACGACCTGCGGGACCGGCCGCACTCGGGCTATCGCGCCGTGCACGTGATCGTGGCTGCGCCGCACGGGCGCTGGGTCGAGGTCCAGGTCCGCACGGCGCTGCAGAACCTCTACGCGCAGCTCTCCGAGCGCATGGCCGACGCCTTCGGCATCGAGATGAAGTACGGCGGCGGCGATCCGTTCGCGAGGGAGATCCTGCAATCTTCGTCCAGCCGGGCGTATGAACTCGACCTGCGGCAACGGGAAATTGACGCACTCGCGAAGTCCAGAGGTGCGGCGCCGGATCACATCCAGCAGGATCGGCGTACACTAGACGAGGCAACGGATCGCTACCGGACCATCGTGCAAGCGATCATCGAGGCGCTGGAGCCATCGAAGGAGCGTTCAGAGTGAAGCACTTCCTGATCCACTACGACCGCCCCGCCGGGCAGTTGCTTTCGATCCGTGAGTACAGCGACGAGGAGGAGGCCCAGGCGATCGCCGACTGCGACGCCCAGGAGTTCGCCAAGCCCGACCACGTCGAGGTCGTGCTGCTGACCGCCGCCTGCCGCGCCGACATCGAGCGCACGCACGCCCGCTACTTCAAGACCCCCCGCGAGATGGTCGAGAGCTACTTCGCCGCCGCCAGCACCTGAGGCCAGACCTCGCGCTGCACCATCTCCAGGCGACGGATGTAGTCGTCGGGGGCGAGGGGGGCGCGGCCGCTGGTCCGGACGCCCAGGCGGTCGAAGCCGGCGGCGCGGTAGGCGCACAGGGCGGCGGCCATGGGGGCGGGCGCGTCTTCGAGCAATGTCTCGCGCTGCATGGTGAAGGCCGCGGGGTCGCGGCCCGCGGTGCGGACGCGCTCGCGCAGCGCCTGGGCGGCGGCCGCGACACGATCGTCCGGGATGGCGCCCGACGAGATCCAGCCGTCGGCCAGGCGCGCGGCCCGATCGAGCGCCCGCGGCGCGGTCCCCCCGATGAGGATCGGCGGCCCGCCCGGGCTGACGGGCTTCGGCAGCATGCTCATCTGCTCGACGCGGTAGTGGTCGCCGGCGAAGTCGATCGGCTCGTCGCGCCAGCAGGTGCGCAGCAGCGCGATCGCCTCCTCGAAGCGGGCGGCCCGGTTGGCGAAGGAGGCGCCCAGCGCGGCGTACTCGGCATCCGACCAGCCCAACCCGACGCCGAGCCGCAGCCGCCCGCCGCTGAGGATGTCGATCTCGGCGGCCTGCTTGGCGACGAGCATGGGGTCGCGCTGCGGCAGGACGAGGACCGCGGTCTGCAAGCGGACGCGGCTGGTCCAACCGGCGACGGCGGCGAGCAGGGTGAGCGCCTCGTGCTGGAGGATGGCCCCCTCGAAGCCGGCCTTGGACATGCTCGGCCGGTCCGGCAGCGTGTAGGCGAAGAGGACGTGGTCGCCGAGGAAGAGGAAGTCGTAGCCGATGGCCTCGGCGGCCTGCGCGACATCGCGCAGTTCCCGCACGCCGTAGTCCCAGCGCACGGCGGGGATCTCGGCTCCAAGTTCCATGTGCGTCATGGCCGGAACGTCGCTCCTTCGCACGGGGATGTTACCGCAGGCGCGCTCGGGCGGCGGGACGGCGCGCCGCAGGGTCGCACACCGAGTATCATCGGGGCGTGCCGGCGCGGCGCGCCGCGGGCCACGCACGATGGCTCGGACGGCAGGAGCAGCGGACGGAACTTTGATGGACGAACGGCATGCGGGCGAAGAGGGTGTGATCCGCAGCGACATCGCGGAGATGGTGGACCGCGCCGCGGCGATGGCCAGCTACGCGTTCCAGGCGGTGCGCAGCGCCGGCGGCGAGGGCCCCAGTCCGCTGCCCGACGGGCTGGCGGAGCGCTTGGCCGAGCAGACCTACACGGATGTGCTGCGCTACTCGCTGGACGAGTGCGCCTGCCCCTGTCACCAGGAGCACGCGCCGCAGGAGTAGTCGCGGGGTGCGGCGTCCGTCAGAGGCGCAGCAGTATCGCGACGATCACAGCGACGATGGCGGCGATGGCGGCGACGATCCCCGCGAACACGCCGGTCTGGATGACGAGCGCCCGGTAGAGTTCCTCGCGCGTTGCCAGCGGCCGGATGTCTTCCTTGGTCGCGAGCCCGCCGATCACGTCGACGACCGCGTCGGCCTCCGGCTCCGACATGCCGCCCGCGAGCAAGCGCCGCACGGCGCTTCGCGTGTCGAACGTCGTGATGTGCGGTGCGCGCATGCTGGTACTCCCTTGGCGCACATTGTAGCCGCCCTTGGGTATCCCGGGGGAGCGCTGCGTCCGCTAGAGGCGCGTCAGCAGCGCGACGATGACGCTGACGGCGGCGACGATCCCCGCGAACACGCCGGCCTGGATCATGATCGCCCGGTAGAGTTCAGCCCGCAGGATCTCCCTGGTCACGAGCGCACCGGCCTCCGGCTCCGTCATGCCGCCCGCGAGCAAGCGCTGCCAGGCGCTGCGCGTGTCGAACGGAGTGAAACGTGGCGCCCGCATGCTGCTGCTCCCTTGGCGCACATGATAGCCCCCACCGAGCGCCCAACGTTTGCTAGCATCGGGGCACCTCACGGGCGCGCCCGCCGGGCGCGCGAGTCCAAACGGCAGGAGAAAGCCATGACCACCACCAGCAGCGTCGTCACGATGGAGCGCTTCGCGCAGGGGCACGACTGGGACACCTACCTGTCCTACATCGGCTCCGAGGAGAACCTGGGCCGGCCCGGCCCCTACGGCGGGGCGCGGTCGGACAACTCGGCGCGCTTCACGCGCAACATCGAGCAGTACGCGCTGAAGCCCGAGCAGGCGGCGGCGCTGCGGGCGCTGCCGGCCCACAAGGTCATGGTCCTGGGCGAGGACTGGTGCCCCGACGTCTATCGCGGGTTGCCGGTCGTGGCGGCGATGTGCGCGGCCGCGGGCTGGGAGTTGCGCATCTTCCAGCGCGACGATCACCAGGACATGATGGCCGAGTTCCCGAACGTCAAGGACGGCCAGCAGTTCGAGTCGATCCCGGTGGTCGTGTTCTACACGGCGGACGGCTTCGCGGAGGTCGCGCGCTGGATCGAGCGGCCGCGCCTGGCCGAGGAGACGATCTCGGCGATCGGCAAGGAGTTCACGCGCCAGGAGGGCGAGAGCGAGGACGAGATGCGCGCCCGCCTGCGCCAGCGCTACAAGAACCTGCAGACCTCGGACGAATGGGACGACTGGCGGCACGCGTCGGTCGACGAGATGCTGGCGCTGCTGCAAGGCGCGTAGCCACCCCCACCCGCTCGAGTGTGTCGGAGGCTGCCATGGGGCGGCCTCCCGTCGTGTGAGGGCGCCTGATCGCGCTTCACAGATACGCGGATCGCGTGCTACGATCCGCGCCATGACAAGCACACATGTTCTACCACGGAATCGGACGGCGGCTTTGGACGACCGGCTGGGGCTGATCGGCGATCTTGCCCGGCGCGGGTACACGGTCGAGGAGATCGCGGAGTACGTGCATCGCTCACGGCGCGCGGTGCTCGACGACCTTCAGCGCGTGCAGTCGCGGGAGGTGGACCTGTTCCGCCGCGAGCGGGCGCGAGAGCGGGCGCGCACCTTCGCTCTCTGCGCGCAGACCCAAGCGTCGCTGTGGAAGACCATCGAGCAGCGGATGCAGGCGGGGGACGACAAGGCCGTGCCGGCGGCGGCGCGGGCGCTGCTCGAAACGATCCGTGCGGGGGAGTCGCTGCGTGACGCGGACGAGAAGGACGTCGAGCAGGGGCAGCTGACGGTGCGCGACATCTTCGCCGAGCTGGGCACGGAGTACCTGGACGAGCCGGCGGCGCTGGTCGAGGCGGAAGCGGAGGCGGAGACGGGCGCGGACGGCGACGACGAGGGCTGGCCGGATGACCGTGACGACGCGTCCCCGACCGACGCGTAGCGCCCCGCCGGCGCCGGCGGACCTGGACGCGGCGCTGCAGGCCCACGCGCGACGCTGGGGCCGCGACCCGGCGCTCTTCGCCCGCGAGGTGCTGGACGTCGACCTGTGGGCGCAGCAGCGCGAGATCGCGCGGGCGGTGCGCGACCACGCCCGCGTCGCCGTGCGGTCGTGCCACGCGGCGGGCAAGACGATGGTCGCGGCCGTCTGCGTCTGCTGGTTCCTCTACACCCGCCCGGGCGCCGTCGTGCTGACCACGGCGCCGACGTTCCGGCAGGTCCGCTACGTCCTCTGGCGCTCGATTCAGGCGCTGGTCGCGGGGGCGCGGCACCCGCTGGGCGGGTCGCTGCTCGACACCGAATTGCGCCTGGGCGGGCGCTGGTACGGCCTGGGGCTGAGCACCGACAACGCCGAGCGCTTCCAGGGCTTCCACGCGCCGCACGTGCTGGTCGTCGTGGACGAGCCGGGCGCGGTGCCGCCCAACGTCTTCGCGGGCATCGAGGGCGTGCTGGCGTCGGGCCGCACGCGGCTGCTCATGATCGGCAACCCGACACAGCCCCACGGCCCCTTCTTCGACGCCTTCCACAGCCAGGCCGAGGCCTATCGCAGCTTCCGCATCTCGGCCTTCGACACGCCCAACTTCCAGGACGGCCAGCCGCCGCGCGACTACCTGGTCTCGCCCGAGTGGGTGCGCCAGCGCCGGGCGCTGTGGGGCGAGGGCAGCAACCTCTATCGATCGCGGGTGCTGGCCGAGTTCCCGCGCCAAGCGGCCGACAGCCTGTTCTCGCGCAGCGCGCTCGACGCCGCCGCGGCCGCGGACATCGCGCCTGACGCCGCCGCCCCGCCCGCGCCAGCACGGGCGGCGCTGGGCGTCGACGTGGCGCGCTTCGGCGACGACGCCACGGCCTTCAGCTGGATCGAGGGCGGCCGCCTGGTGCGCCAGGAAGAGCGGCGCGGGCTATCGCTGATGGAGACCGCCGGCAGGGTCGTCGAGGCGCTGCGGGCGCGGCCGGGCATGGCCGTCGCGGTCGACGACACGGGCCTGGGCGGCGGCGTCACCGACCGGCTGTGCGAGCAGGCCATCGCGCCGCTGGCGGTGAACTTCGGCGCCACCGCCGAGGACGCGGCGCACTACGTCAACCGCGCCGCCGAGATGTACAGCCGCCTGGCGCTCGCGATCGAGCAGGGGGATCTGCGCATCGCGCCCGGCCTGCCCACGTTCGACGCGCTGGCGGGCCAGCTCGCCGGCGTGCGCTACTCGCTGGGCAGCGACGGTCGCCGCCGGGTGCGGAAACGCGCGCGCGACGGCGACGCGGGGGGCGGCCGCGGCGTCAGCCCCGACCTCGCCGACTCGCTGGCCCTGGCCTGGGCCGCCTACGAAGACGGTGCGCGCAGTCCGGGGATCTACTAGCCCACGATGCCGCGCCCGCGATGTCGGGCCCTTGCTGCGGAGAACGGAGCCACCACATGACCACCAGCCACCCCTCGATGACCGCAACGCCGGTCTGCCCGCGCTGCAACCGGGCCAGCGGGCTGCTGCTCGACCGCCCCGACTACGGGTCGTTCAACGCGGTCTATCGCTGCGACGGCCGGGTCGGCGGCTGCGGCTTCCTCTGGAGCCCGGCGTAGGGGGCGGGGGGCGGAGCGCCCCCATTCGCGGGGGCCAGATTATTGGGGATCAGCGTCACCGTCTGCGACTTGTCCTCGAACGCCGCCTCGTCTTCCGCGACCGCCTCGTCCTCCGTCTGCGACTCGTAGTGCTCGATGAGGTCGCGCACGCGCGCTTCGTCCCAGCCTGGCGGGAAGCGGTTGACGGCGTCGCGCATCACGCAATCAGCGACAGGCGACGCACCAGTCGCTCGACATCCTGCAGACCCACCCGCACGGCGGCAGCCTCCAGCCAATCCTCGTAGAAGTTGACGTGCAGGCTGCTGGCGGTGTGAAACCAGCGATGGATATCGTCATCGCCGGCGTCCGCCGCCAGTTGAGAGGCGGCCCGGAACAGGGCCGCATGGTTGCGATGCTCCCAGTCGCGGCCCTCCGCGATGGCCTTGACCGACTGCGCCGCCGCCGCCCAGCCCTTCTCCGACGCCTGGCGCACGTCGCCGGCGGCGAGCTCGGTCCGCGCCTGCTCCAGCAGGTCGGCGGCGGAATCGCGGTAGGTGCCGATCTGTGGCGTCGTCATGCGGTCATTCTAGCGTGCCCTCAAGCACGGCGTGTCGATCGATGCCGCATCGGGGGCCGCTACGGCTGGACGATCGGGGTACGGCGCAGCCGACGGCGTCCGTCGTCCCGTGCTGCGGTGGTCGGGGGGACGTCGGGGGTGGGCGGGGCGGGGACGACGGCGTGCCCCTGCGGCTCAGTGCCCTTCCCGCAGCAGCGTGCCGACGACCCGCTCGACCGCTCTCCCCTCGTCCGAGTCCTTGAGCCACTGCCGGACCAGTCCACGCGCTGCCTTGCTGGTGAGCTCAGAGCGGCCGAGGAGTTGTTCCGCTACTCCGAGGGCTGCGGCCCCGCCGGCAGCGGCCGCCTCGACATGAAGCGCATCCTCGGGGTCGAAACGTGGAATCGGCAGATTCCAGAGGTGCTTGTGCAGGTCACGCGCCCCCCAGAGACCCCGCGACATGTGGGGATCAGCCGCATCGCGTAAGGCGTCGCTGTTGATGATGGCGAGGAGGTACGCCGCCTCCTGTTCACTCCGGCAGGGCATCCAGTAGAGCGTGTGATCGACGATGGTGTCGCGATCCCGGAGCCGGGCCGCCGTTGGCCTGCCCGACTTTGTGTAGACAATGCGGCATGCTCCGTCGCTCGCGCCCGCGCGCCATTCGAGTTGCCGGGTGAGTTCCCTGTGATAGTCGAGTCGCTCCAACAGCGTGAGCGCGTTGACGGAGCGCTTATGGGCGTCCCAGAGTCCGTTGATCGCCCGCCACCGCTCACGCATCCGGCGAGCGAGCGGACCGAGTTGAACACCGCCGAGCGCCGGGCCAACGTCCCCTGCGGGCAAGATGTCGCCGTTGTCACGCCGCACCGGCAACACGGCGAGCAGCGGGGCGCGTGTCAAGTACGGGGCCACGTTCTCACCCAGCACGGTGTTGAAGACATGCACGTCCTCGATCGTGCGACCTGTGATCGCGGTCAGATCGAGGTCGCGCCACGGACGCTTGTCCTGCTTGCCCCGGCGAGGATTGATCATGATGGTGCCGGGCGCGCGGATGAGCGCCGGGTTCTCGATCTCCTCAACGAGCGTCAGGCAGCGCGGGACGAGCGAGGCGCCCTGGGCCGCGAGTGCGCGGTAGGGAGACCCCTGGCCATCCTGGGGCTCGGCCGCGACGACGCTCCGCGTCACTTCCGGGTCGCCGGTTCGTCCTTCCCAGCGCTCGACCTCGCTGGGGAGCGCCACCGCGAAGTCACCGGCTGCCCTCCGTGCGAACGCGACACAGGCGGGAATGGGGAAGAAGTCGTTCGGACTGAGTTGTTCCAGATCCCACGGGCGCTTGAAGCCGAAGTCCATCCGGTGCGCGCCCCAACGCCCGCTCCGCCACTTCGCGTGCTGCCCGGCAGCGAGGGCGCTGCGCGGCATCACCATGCCGATCACGCCATCGTTGTCGAGGTACAGGTCGACGCAGCGAGCGAAGAACAAGCCGGCGACATCTTGGTGTGTGGCGTACCTGCCGCCGACCCAGATGTCGTACCCCTCCTTGCTCTGCCGCTCGAGTTCGCTGCGCAGCACGTCGACCGTCTGGTTGTAGTTCAGCCACGGCGGGTTCCCAATGATCACGTCGGCCTTGCGGCGCGCGAGCGCGACCGGCCGCACGAGATTCCGGGTGTAGTAGGCCCAGATGTGATTGCGCCCGGCGGCGTGCATATCGCTCATCATGCGCACTGCGGGCCCGAGGCTGCGACGTTCCGCATCGGTCAACGCATGGTCACTCAATTCCAGCAGGGGATCCTCGCCGCGCGCGATGGCGCCGGCGACGCCGATCATCACGTCGTCGAACAGATCGGCTCGCTCAACGAGGCTCGTCGGGAAGATGAGTTCGTTTCGCTGCTCGTCCCCGACTTCGATCCGCACCTCGGCCTCGGCGAGCAGTTCTCCGGCGCCGAAGCGCAGTTGCAGCGAGTCCCCGAGGTAGACCGGCGCCGACACGGTTCCGCGAAAGCCTGCGTCCACCGCACGCTCGATCAACGGTTGCGCGGCGATCGTCCATGCCGAGCGGGCGAGATGAACCGCCACGGGATGGACGTCGATGCCGACCACCGCCTCCCGCAGCCGTCCGAGCGCAGATTCTGGATCGAGCGCCTCCCGTTCCGCGGCCTTAACTAACCGCGTGACGGCCTCCGCGATGAACGTGCCGGAACCGCACGCCGGATCCAGCACCCGCTGCTCCAGGGGGTGGGGGACGAGCTCGTCCAACATCGCGCGCACCAGCCAGTGCGGGGTGTAATACTCGCCCAACTGGCGGCGCTCGTCGGCCGGGATCACGGTTTCGTAGAGGATGGCCGCGATGTCGGCGGGCGCCTGCGTCCAGTCGAAGCGGGCGAGACGGCGCGCGATTGTTCGAAGCAGCGGCTCGCCGCCCACTTCCGCGGGCCAACTGAAGAAGTCGGTCTCCACCACGCCCTGCAGGCCCGTCTGATCGCGAAAGCGGCGGCCGGCAAGCAGATCGACGGCGTCGGTCCGAGCGAGTTCTGCGATGTCGATGCGAAAACGCGCCTGCACCGCCATCCCGGTGACGGCGGTGAGGTACGTGTGGCGGACAAACAGATCGTCGAGATCATCGACGGAGTCCGCGAACTCCCCCGTCGCCGCCCGCAGTAGGTCCAGCCACAACCTGCGCTTGATCTGGACCGTCTCGCTCTCCCGGTGCTCATGGTGGAGTCGGCGCAGCGCATCCAGATCACGTTCGTAGAGCAAGCTGAGCGCGCCGAAGCGCTCGGCGACGGTCTCCCGTGCAGGCCGTACCCGCTCGCTCGCACCGAGTGCCCGGTCACGCAGCCACTCGTAGAGCGCGATCCAGCCCTCGGCGTCATCCAGCACGAACGCGTACGGTGGTTCGGTGCGCGCCGGGTCTGCCCCCGGCCATCGCAAGAACCAGTGCCGGCCGTCGGTGAGCACGCCCATGCGCACACCGCGGCCGGCCTCTTGCGAGGCCTCAAGGTAGCCGTCCAGCTGCTCGATCCACTCCCGCTCAGGCTGCGGGAAACCAGTACGGCGCTTGAATTCGATGTAGGTGTCCAGCGCGGTCAGATCGACCGCCTTGCGGCTGGCGTCTCCCGGATGAGCCTCCTCAACGATCTCTTCTGCCGCGACGAGTCGCGTCGCGATCAGGAAGTCACGTACCGCACTCGTGATGTTGGCTTCGGCTGCGCCGATCTCATGGCGCTGCAGAATGGCCTCGGCCAGCGCCGGGTATTGGGCATCGTTGTAGTCAATCGCCGGAACCATCGTCCCCACGGTAGGCGATCACGTGACTGGTTGCGTGTCGTCCGACACCACGCAGCGCCCGCCGCCTTCGAGCCGATCGGCGCCTCATAGTCCCGGTTCGAGTTGAACGGCGGGTCCAAGTAGATGAGGTCGACGGACGCGCTGTTCATCCCCCGCAGGATGTCGAGGTTGTCGCCCGTCCAGAGCGTGCGGTTGGCCCAGTTGGGCGGCATGCGATCCTCCCCCGAGCAGGCTACCAGGGGGCGGCCATGGAGCCCGGCCTAAGCGGAGCCGTCGGACGGCGGGGCCTGCGACACCGAGAGCAGGTTGCCGTCGGGGTCGGGGAACCAGGCGACGCGGGCGCCGCCGGGCACGGTCCAGATCCCGTCGGCGTCCTGATCCATGCCGGGGAAGCGCCGCATCTCGACGCCGGCGGCCCGCAGCGCGGCGAGGCTGGCGGCGATGTCGGGCACGTTCCAGCCGAGCACCGTGTAGGGGGCCGGCTGCACGTCGGCGGTGATGGCGACGCGGAGCACCACGCCGCCGGTCGCGAAGACGAGCCCGAAGCCGTCCTCGGAGAGCAGGGGCAGCCCCAGCGTCGCGCCGTAGAAGGCCTTCGCGCGCTCGGGGTCGCGGCAGGTGACGAAGGGCATCACCGTCGATTCGGCGAGCGGTCCTGGGTCGGTCATGGGCAGCGCCTCCCGGGCCGGCGGCGGCACCCCGTGTGCGACACTGCCGGCATGGACGTCAGTCTGGCACTGCTGGCCGACGCGGCCAACACGTCGCGGGACGGCAAGCTCAACCTGCTGGGCATCTTCGACGCGATTCAGGCGCCGAAGTTCCCCACCACGCACCCCAGCATGACGCTGGTGCTGCGGCTCGAGGCGTCGGCGGCGGACGGCAATCGGGCGCACGACCTGGACGTGCGCTTCATCGACGCGGACGGCGCGCGGCTGTTCAAGATCGACGCGCGGGTGGTCGTGCCGCCGGGGATGGAGCCGGGGCAGCCGCATCAGTTCACGCACCCCATCCAGATCAACGGTCTGGCGCTGAAGCGGCCCGGCCAGTACGCGTTCGAGGTGCGGATGGACGGCGTCCTGGCGGCGACGGTGCCGCTGCGGGCGCTGCAGTCGCGGGTGGGGCAGGCGGGGACCGAGGGGGCGCGCGGTCCAGAGTGAAACAAATTCGCGAATTCGTTTCACCTTCTCGGGAAGTTGAACCTCGCGTTTCAACTCGTTGCGGTGCTGGGGAGGGCAGCCGCCCCGGCTAGACGAGGTCCGATAGCTCGGACAGCGGCGCCTCGACGGCGCGCAGGACATCATGGGCGACGTACGAGTGGGGGTGCGACCCCTCGATCCGTTCGACCACGCCCTGGGCGGCCAGCCGCCGCAGGATTCTGTTCGCGCCCTGCGGCGTGATGCCGAGCCGATCGGCGACCGATCGGTTGGTGAGGATGGGGGTCGCGAAGAGGTGGTCGACCACCTGCAGCGCGTTGGCGGACGCGCCCACCTCCTGCATCCGGGTTCGGTTGCGGTCGTGCAGATTGCGCAGCGCCCGCGAGCGCACCAGCGCGTCCTGCCCCTGCTCGACCACGCCGCGCAGGAAGAACTCGAGCCAGGGGTCCCACTCGCCGCTGCGGCTCACCGCCAGGAGTTCGTCGTAATACTCCTCGCGATGCCGCTCGAAGTACGCGCTGAGGTAGAGGAGCGGCAGCGGGAGCACCTTGGCGGCGATCAGGTGCAGCACGATGAGCATGCGGCCGATGCGGCCGTTCCCGTCCTCGAACGGATGGATCGTCTCGAACTGGTAGTGCATCAACGCGCTCGCGATGAGCGGGGGGTGCAGGCCGGGGTCGTTGGCGAAGCGCTCCCAATCGGCCATCAGGGCCGGCAACCGGCCGGGCGGCGGCGGGACGAAGCGGGCGTCCTCGATGTCGGGGCCGGCGGAGCCGATCCAGACCTGGATGCCGCGGAAGTGGCCGCGGCGGACTCGCCGGCCGCGCACGCCTTGCAGCAGTCGATCGTGCGCCTCGTTGATGAGTTGCCGGCCGATGGGGAGGTCGTGCAGCCGCTCCTGCGCGTGCTCCAGGGCGCGCACGTAGTTGAACACTTCCCGCACGTCGTCCTGGCCCTGCCGGCGCGAGGACGCCTCGAAGCGGTAGAGGTCCGACTGGGAGGCCTGCGTGCCCTCGATGCGGGAAGACAGCACCGCCTCGCGCCCGACGAAGGGCTGCGTGAGGAGATAGGGATTGGGCAGCGTTTCCCCCACTCCCGCGAGCATGGCCACCTTGCGGGAGGCCTCGTCGAGGAGCCGGATCAGGGTCGGGTCGAGCAGAAGTTCGCGCGGCAGTGGACGCGGAACGAAGGCGACGCCGCCCTCCGGGATCGGGACGACCGTCCCCGCCGGGCTATCGCGGAAGTCGGCGGCGCGCATGTGAAACTCCAGTTTCGGTTCTGACAGAGATTGAAACAGAATCGCTGATTTGTTTCAAGTTCTCAGGAAGTTGAAACTCGCGTTTCAACTCGTTGCGGGGAACGGTGCGACCGCTGGCTGATCCCCGTGACGCGGTGGGGCCCCACGGCTCCGCCGGGGCCTGAGCGACCGCCGGGCGGGGCTTCCTTCCCTCTGTTCCCCGCATAGCAGACAGATATCCGCGCTTCGCGTATTCTGATCTCACTTGGACGACCGGCGGGACGCACCCGCTCCGGGCGACGGCAGAGGCCGACGCCGCCGAGAGCACGATGCCCCTCCCCGACGCCGGTTCCTTCGCGCTGACGACGCAGGCACTCCACGACTTGGGCCTCAAGGGCGCCCTGGCGCTCGTGCCGTCCTGGCAGGCCGGGCTCGAGCAGCCCGCGCCGACGCCGATGGACCGGCTGGCCAGCGAGGGCTTCCGCGGCAACGAGGTGGTCTACGCCTGCGTGCGCGAGATCGCCTCGACGGCGGCCGAGGTCGACCTGCGCGTCGAGGACGGGGCGGGACGGCCGCAGCCGGGGCACGGCCTGCAGCGGCTGCTGGGGCGTCCCAACCCCGAGCAGTCGGGCTTCGAGCTGATCGAGGCGCTGCTGACCGACCTGCTGGTCTACGGCAACGCCTTCCTGCTCAAGCAGCGCGGGCCCGAGGGCGGGGCCGGCGGCGGCATCGAGGCGCTGTGGAAGCTGCGCCCCGACCGCGTCCAGATCGTGGCGGGCGAGCGACGCCTGGTGGCGGGCTACGTGCACCGCGTGGGCGACCGCGAGACGCGGCTGGCCGCCGAGAGCGTCATCCACCTGCGGCTGCCCGACCCGGCCAACGACCTCTGGGGGCTCTCGCCGGTGCGGGCCGCCGCGCGCCAGATCGACACCGACAGCGAGGCCTCGCGCTTCGTCGAGGCGTTCTTCCGCAACGCCGCCGTGCCCTTCGGGATCATCAAGCTCAAGCGCGCCCTGCGCGGCGGCGAGCCCGAGGCGAGCCGCATCGGACGGCGCTGGTCGGAGCGCTTCCGCGGCCTCCTGGGCCGCTTCCAGGTGGGCGTGCTCGACGCCGACGCCGACTTCCAGCGCATCGGCCTGACCCAGGAGGAGATGGCCTTCCCCGAGCTGCGCGCGCAGACCGAGGCGCGCATCTGCGCCGCCTTCCGCGTGCCGCCGGTGCTGGTCGGCGTCAAGGTCGGGCTGGACCGATCGACGTTCAGCAACATGGCCGAGGCGCGGCGCTTCTTCTGGGAGAACACGATGCTCTCCCTCTACCGCCGCCTGGCCGAGAAGCTCAACGCCGAACTGACGCCCGAGTACGGCCCGCGCCCCGAGGGGCTGCGCGTGGCCTTCGACTTCAGCCAAGTGGCGGCGCTGCGCGAATCGCGCGAGAGCATCGAGCGGTCGGCGCTGGCGGGCCTGCGGGCCGGCGCGCTGACCGTCAACGACGCACGCCGCCGGCTCGGCCTGGAGCCGATCGACGATGGAGACCGCTTCGCGGGCGGTGCGGCCGCGGGCCGTCGGGAGTTGGCGTCTTGGACGCCGCCCGGCCGCCCGCCGGTCGCGACGCTCGATGCACGGCCGGCGCTGGAGACGGGCTCATGAACGGCCGCCGGATCAGCGGCTACGCCGCCGTCTTCGACGCGCCCGACGCGCAGGCCGACGCAATCGACGCCGGCGCCTTCGGGGCCACGCTGCGCGCCCGCGGCCACCGCCTGCCGCTGCTCTGGCAGCACGCGATGGCGGAGCCGCTGGGCCACGTCGTGGCGGCGCGCGAGGACGAGTGCGGGCTGTGGTTCGAGGCGGCGCTCGCGCCGACGCGGCGCGCGGCCGACGCGCTGGCCCTGATCGAGCGCGGCTCGCTGCGCGAGTGCAGCATCGGCTTCGTGCCGCGGCGGGTGCGCTTCGAGCAGCGCGACGGGCGCACGCTGCGCCGCATCGAGACGCTCGACCTGGTCGAGATCAGCCTGGTGACGCTGGCCGCCAACCCGAACGCGCGTGTGACGGCGCTCGATGGGCGCCCGCTGGAGCGACCGGCGGCGCGGCCGCGGGCGCCGGCCGTCGCGCTGCGCCGGCGGCTCGATGTCGCACTGCCGCCGGCGCCCGCCTGAGCGACCCCATCCACCCAGCGAACGATCACAGAGCACAGTCAAGGAGTCCCAATGCCCACCAGTAACGACTTGCGCGAGCGCGCGCGCCAGACGATGACCGAAGCGCGCGCCCTGCTGGAACAACACGACGGCGGCGAGGAGCTGCCGGCCGACGTCGGCGCCCGCGTCGACGAGCTGATCGCCCGCGGCCGGGAGGAATGGCAGGCCTACGAGTCGGCCCTGGCCGAGCGGGAGCGCCACGCCGCGGTCTCGGAGCTGGAGCAGGCCTGGCACGACGGCGAGCGCGGCGCCACGCAGCGGCTGCGCGACCCGAACGCCGCGGCGGTTGGCAGCGGCATGGGCGGCGTCGGGGGTGGCGAGACCGGCGAGCGGCAGCGGCCGGCGCTGTACCGCAAGGCGTTCGAGACCTACGTGCACCACGGCGAGCGCGCCGTGCTGGCCCTCGGTGGCGCCTACGTGAAGGCGCTGACGGCCGGCACCGACAGCGAGGGCGGTCACCTGGTGCCGGTCGACTGGCAGGCGCAGATCCTGCGGGCGGCCGGCGCGCGGGCGGGCCTGCGCCAGCACGTGACGGCGATCCCCACGTCACGGGACACGGTCGAGTGGCCCACGATCGAGGGCGGCAACGACATCCACGCCAGCGCCGTGCGCCGCACCTGGGTCGATGAGCAGCCGGCCGAGGGCGCGGCCGAGTCGGAGCCCACCTTCGGCGCGATCCGCATCCCCGTGCACACGGCGATGCTGACCACCAAGGCCAGCCGCAACCTCGTCGAGGACAGCGCCGTCCCCTTCACCGACATCCTGGCCGGGCTGTTCGGCGACGAGGTGCGGCTGTCCGACGAGGAGGCGTTCCTGAGCGGCGACGGCGTGGGCAAGCCGCTGGGGCTGCTCAACACGGCGGGCGTGCCCACGGTCAACAGCGGGCACGCCTCGAAGGTGACGGCCGACGGCCTGCTCGACCTGTTCTACGGGCTGCCGGCGCAGTACCGCGACACGGCCGTCTTCGTGACCAACAGCGCCACCGAGGACGCCGTCCGCAAGCTCAAGGACGGCAACAACCAGTACCTCTGGGTGGGCGGCTTCGCGGCGACGCCGGAGACGCTGCTGGGCCGGGCGGTGGTGAGCTCGGAGTTCATGCCGGCGGTGGCGGCGGCGGCGACGCCGATCGCGTTCGGCGACTTCAGCCGCTACGTCGTGGTCGACCGGGTGGGCTTCGCGGTGCAGCGCATCGACGGCGACCAGCAGCTGGCCGAGAAGAACCAGATCGGCTTCGTCGGGCGGCAGCGCGTCGGCGGTCGCGTGACGCAGCCGCGCGCCTTCCGCCTGCAGCAGATCAGCGCCTAGCGACCGCGGCGCTCAAGGCCGGCACAGCCGCGCCGCCAGCGCGCGGCGCCACGACGGCCCCCGCCCGCGCGGGCGGGGGCCGGAAAGGATCCCCAATGACGCTCCAGGAATCGCTCCAGTACGACGACGGGCAGATCGACCCGGACGCCTACACGCCCGGCTCGGTCAACGGCGGCTGGGTGTCGCTGGCCGACTTCGGCGAGGCGGCGGCCATCCTCATGATCGGCGCGATGGCGAACAACGCCAAGCTCGACGCCAAGCTGCAGCAGGCCAAGACCGCCGCCGGCACGGGCTCGAAGGACGTGGCGGGCAGCGCGATCGCGCAGCGCGTGCAGGCCGACGGCGCCGGCGACGAGATCGTGACGCTGCCGGTGCGGGCGGCGGCGCTCGACATCACCGGCGGCTTCACGCACGTGCGCCTGCGCGTGACGACCGCCGCGGCCAACGTCGACTACGGCGCCGTGATGGTGCGCGCCGGCGCCGGCGCCCGGCCCCAGAGCAACGGCTAGAGCGGGAGCCGCGCCATGCCCCTGCTGACCGCCGCCGATATCCGCCAGCACGTCGAGACCGGCCTCGACGACGCCGCCTTGCAGACCGTGATCGACCGCCTGGACGCGGAGCTGGCGCAGCGCGCCGGCCCGCACCACGGCCCGATCGTCGAGACGCTGGCCGGCGGCTGGCCCTCGGTCTTCCTGCGCCGCCCCATCGAGCGGGTGACGCAGGTGCGCGAGGGGTCGCGCATCGAGCCGGGCACGCCGGCCCTGCGCCAGGACACCGACTACCGCGTCTGGCCGCAGGAGGGCCGCATCGAACGGCTGACGCCGGGCTCAGACTTCGGCGGCGCGCCGCTGGGCGCCGACCGCGGGCCGCGCTTCGCGGCCGTCGTCGAGGTCGGCTACGACCCGGTCGACGACGAGGCGCAGCGCCGGCGGGTGCTGCTGGAGCTGGTGCGCCTCGACCTGGCGCAGAGCGGGCGCGCGTCGGAGTCGGTGGGCGAGGACTACCGCTACGACAGCCTGGACTACGAGTCGCACCGCGAGGCGCTGCTGGCCGAGGCGCGCCCCTTCCTGACGTTGGAGTAGAGGAGAAGCGACGGACATGCACGCGCTGCCCCACCGCTGCACGATCTCGCGCCCCACGGGGACGCGGACCGACGCCTACGGGCAGCCCGTGGCGACGGGTTACGCCGTCGCCGCCGGCGGCGACGTGCGCTGCCGCTTCAGCGCCCGCCGGGCCGAGGCGCCGCGCCTGCTCGTCGGGCGGGAGACCGCGCTGGACGGGCGCGACCGCGTCAGCGACATCCGCCAGGCCGACGGCACGGTCATCGACGCCGGGCCGTTCGCGGTCGCGAGCGTGTCCGCCCCGACGGGGCGCGTGCGCGTGGGCTATCGCCGGGCGCGGCTGCTGCGCCTCGCGGAGCTGGAGGGATAGCCGTGGATCCGCTGGCGACGCTGCTGGTCCACCTGCGCGCCGACGCCGAGATCGCGCGGCTGACGTCCGGCCGCGTCTTCGGCGGCGAGCGGCCGCCGGGGCCGCGCGGCGGGCAGCCGGCGGCGCCGCTGGGGGCGTCGATCAGCGCGCGGCTGAGCGGCGGCCGGGCGCATCCCGACCTGCCGATCAGCGATGTCGAGGTCGAGCTGCGCTGCTGGGGCGGGCATGGGCCGGGCGGCCCGCATCGCGCGGCGACGCTGTGGCGGGCGCTGCGCGCCGCCGCCAACGTGGGCGGCCTCGACGTCGCCGGGGCGCATCTGCTCTGGGCCGTCGAGGAGGGCGGGCCGTCGTTGCTGCGCGACGCCGAGACCGGCGAGGCGTTCGTCCGCGCGACGCTGCGCGTCGCCACTGCTGATAACACCGCCGACAACACCGCCGACATCGCCGACGACGACACGACCGGAAAGTGAGGGCACTCCCATGGTGAAGCTCCTGGTCGGCTCGGGCCGGCTCTACCTCCACGACGCGGGCACGGCGATGCCCGCCATCGGCGCCGACCCCACGGCGGCCGGCTGGGCCGACCTGGGCGCGATCGACGGCGGCGTCGGCGTGCAGCGCGAGCAGACGCTTGAGGAGCTGTTCGTCGACGACGAGACGGGGCCGGTGGACGTGACCCGCACGGCGGAGTCGCTGCGGGTGCGGGCGTCGCTGGCGGAGCCGACGCTGACGCGCCTGGGCGCGGTGCTGGCCGGCGCCGCGCCGTCGCGCGAGGCGGGGCCGCCGTCCACCGAGACGCTGGGCGCCTACCGCGGCGCGGCCGTCGCGAAGCGGGCGCTGCTCTTCCGCGCCGGCTCGCCCGAGGGGCCGGGCAAACGCGGGCAGACGTACATCCCGCGCGGCTACTTCGCCGGCGAGCTGGGCATGGCGCACAAGAAGGACGCGCAAACCCTGGCGCCGGTCGAGTTCCGCGCCCTGGTCGACGAGGAAGCGGCGAGCCCGGCGGAGCGCTTCGGGGTCACGGTCTATGAGACGTAACCGTCGCGGCCTCGTCCGCGGCGGATGCACAGAGAAGACGCACCGAGAACCCACACAGAGAGAGACACCGATGCCTGATCCATTCACCAGCCTGCTCGACCTCGACCGGGGACGCCTGCCGGGCCTGATGCTGCGCCTCGACGGGGAGGAGTACCCGCTGCGAGCGCCGGAGGCGCTGTCCCTGGGCGACGCCTTCGAACTGGGCGATCTGTTCTCACGGTTGGTCAGGAAGCACGGCGCCGGCACGCGGCGCGACGCCATCGTGCAGCAGATCGTGGCGATCATCGCGCCCCAGCTGCGCGTCGCGCTGGGCCCGAGGCAGGCGCTGTCCCTGGTGGCGTTCTACAGCGTGCATCTGATGGACGCCGTCAAGTGCCTGATGACGCCGGCGGGCGACCCCGTCCCTTTCTCGACGCCGGCGCGGGCTTCTTCGCGGCGGCGCAAGTCGCGGCGCGCTTCGGCGTCGGACTGCGAGCGCAGCTCGCCATGCCCGTAGCCGAGTGGGCGGCCTACGTCGCGGCGCTGGAGGTCGTGGAGGCGTCGGAGCAGCTGGCGCGGATCGAGGCGGCCGCCTTCCCCTGGCAGAGCCTGCCCGAGCAGCAGCGCACGCTGCGGCGGCTCGCCGTCGCGGCGGGCGAGACGGCGCCGGACCTCGATGCGGCGGCGGACGCCGAGGGCATGGCCGTGCGCCGGGAGCCCACCGGCGCGAATGCCGACAACGGTTAGGAGAGCGCGATGGAGATCGAGGACACCGTCCTGACGCTGCACGGCGGCGACGCCGCGCCCCCGGCGGAGCTCGCGGCGGCGGAGCGCCGCATCCGGGAGTCGCTGGCCCGGATCGATCGGGCGACGGCCGCCGGGCCGGGCGCGACGGCCGCCCGCCGCATCGAGGCGGCGCTCGCGGCGCCGGGCCGGCCGGGCATGGTCACTGCCGGCCGCCTGGGCGGCGGCCCGGTCGCCGGCCTCGCGGCGGGCGCGGCGCAGCCCCTGATCGGGACGCTGCACGTCACCGTCGAGCGGGAGCACCCGCGCGCGATTCAAGCCGGGATCGAGATGGCGCTGGCCGAGCTGGGGCAACGGGCCGAGCTCGCCGGGGCGCTGGATTAGCTGAATTTGCTGGACTAGGAGGGGACCGTGCGGCTTGACTGGACCCCCGCCGGCGGCGCGGCGCTGCGCATCGACCGCGACCCGCGCTGGACGCTGCTGGGCGTCGCCGGGCACGGCGCGCCGGACACGACCCTGCGCACCGCCGGCACGCCCGATCGGGACGAGCGTCTCGCGGTGCACGCGCCCGCGCTGCCGCGCATCGTGACGCTGCACCTGCAGATCCGCGGCGCGGACCTGGCGGCCTTCGAGCGCAACCGGGCGACGCTGGCGGCGGCCTTCGCGCCCTGGCGCGACAGCGGCCTGCGCGCGCGGCCGGGCATCCTCACGGCCACCCTCGCCGACGGGCGGGTGCGGGCGCTGCGCGCGCTGCCGCGCCACGGGCTCTCGTGGGCGGCGGGCCGGCAGCGGGGGGCGCAGGCGCTGGAGTCGATCAGCCTGGAGGCGCCGGACCCGTTCTGGTACGACCCGGCGGGTGTGGTCGGCCGGCTGCGGATCGGGCAGGCCGGGGCGCTGCGCTTCAGCGCCGCCGGGGAGCTGGCCTTCCCGGCCGGCTTCGGCAGCGACCTGCCGAGCGCGCAGGCGCGGGTGCGCAACCCCGGCAGCGTGCGCAGCTTCCCCGTCCTGCGGCTGGCGGGCCCCAGCGTCAACCCGCAGTTCCGCCTCGGCGCGACGGGGCGACAGCTGGCCTTCGCGCTGACCGTGCCGCCGGGCGTCAGCCTGCGCGTGCGCTGCGGGGCGCAGCCCGACGGCTCCGCCGACGCGCCCGCCGCCCACCTGATCGACGACCTGGGCGGCGAGAGCAACGTGCTGGGGTCGCTGCGCAGCGGCTCGCGCTTCTGGGCGCTGGGGCCGGGCGACAACACGATCACCGTCGCGCAGGAGAGCCCGGCGGGGGCGACGACCGTCGAGTACGCGTACTTCCCGCGCCACGTCGCGATCTAGCGACCAAAAGATAAGGAGCAGCGCATGGCCGAAGAATCCTTCCCCTTCCAGGAGCTCGCCGAGGGCGACCGCACCGTCAGCGCGGCGATGTTCGCCAAGCACCTGGGCTACATCCGCGAGCGCGGCGTCATCCAGGGCATCGACGACGCGCTGGCCGTGCGGGCCTCGGCGCCCGAGGCGATGTCGGTCGAGCTGGGCACGGGCGGGGCCTTCGTGGGGCGGACGCAGCTGCGCGCCTACCGCAACACGCTGCCGCGCACGCTGGTCGTGGCGGCGGCCGACCCCGCGCAGCCGCGCCAGGACCTGGTCGTGCTCGACATGAACACGTCGAGCGGGCCGCCCGACACGCGCCGGGTGAGCGCGCTGGTCGTGCCGGGGGCGGCGTCGGCCGCGCCCGCGGACCCGGCGCTGGTCGAGACGGAGGCGCACTACCAACTGGCGATCGCGCGGATCGCCGTGCCGGCGGGGGCGCGCACCATCGGGCCGGCGCAGATCACCGACCTGCGGTCCTACTCCGCGCCGGCCAACAGCGGCGACACGGGCGGCTTCGTGAAGCGCGTCAAGACGTCGGACGAGAGCGTCCGGTCGAGCACGACGCTGCAGGACGACGACGATCTGACGTTCATCGCCGAGCCGGACAGCGTCTACTTCGTGATCGCGGGCTCGCTGGGGTCCGGGTCGCGCGCGGGCGACCTGCAATTCGGTTGGAATCTGCCCGGCACGACCGAGATGCACGGCGTCAAGGCGGGCTGGAACAACGCCTTCGTGCACTTCACCGGCGCCAGCACGGTCGTCGATCCGAGCGGGGGCGCGAGCTACCACCAGTGGAGCGGCCCCGGCAACGACGCCGGCGACCGCATCTTCCAGCACCTCTTCATGGGCTTCGTCGTCAGCGACGGCCAGGGCGGGGTCGTGACGCGGCAGTTCGCGCAGGCGGCGTCGCAGGCCACGCCGTCGAAGCACCTGGCGGGGTCGTTCCTGCTCTACATGCAGCTCATCTAGGCGGGCCCGCGGGTCCGAAGCGAAACGGAAGAGGAGAGGGCCATGGCGCAGATCGCCACCTGGACCGTCGACGGGGTCGACCACGCGGGCTCGCGGGAGACGCAAGGCACGTTCAAGCAGAGCGCCGAGGAGATGGCGCGGCGCTACGAGCGCTCGGCGGGGCTGACGGCGGGCAGCGTCGTCTTCACGCTGCGCGACGCCGCCGGGCCCGATCCGCGCACCACGCCCGAGGAGAAGCGCCGCGTCGACCCGCCGGCGCCGGACCGGCGCAGCCCCGAGGAGAAGGACGTCGACGCGATCCTCGCCAAGCCGGAGAACGCCACGACGGCGGACGAGGTCATCAAGATGGCGCGCTGGCTGGCCAAGTCCGTGCGCGGCGGCCGGTCCTGACGGCCGCGGCGACGGGAGCCCCAGCGATGCCGGAGACCGCCCTGCTCTACCACCGCGACCGGCGCGGCGCGCTGCAAGCCGTGCTGCCCTTCTCGCAGCTGGAGTGGACGCATCGCTTCGCGGCGAGCGGCGGCTTCCGGCTATCGATGCCGCTGGAGGCGGGCGCGTCGGTGCAGTGCGGCGACGGCATCGACATCGAACTGGACGGCCGGGTCGACTTCAGCGGCGTGGTCCAGAGCCGGGAGCTGGCCTACGCGCCGGAGCGCGAGCCGTCGTGGGAGCTGCGCGGGCTCGACCTGACGTGGTGGCTGCACCAGCGGGTCATCGTGCCGCCGGCGGGCGCGTCGCACGACGAGCAGATCGGCGTGCCGGCGGAGACCGCGATCCGCCACTACATCGACGCGCACCTGCTGCGCCCGGCCGACCCGGCGCGGGCGATCGCGGTCGCGGCGACGCTCGCGTCAGCCAACAGGCCGCCGCTGGGGCCGCCGGTGCGGGTGCGAGCCCGCTACAGCAACTTGGCGCGGGAGGTCGAGCGCATCGCGGCGCTGGGCGACGTGGGCTTCGCGGCGTCGCGGGCGCCGGACGGCGCGATCCGCTTCGGCGTGCGCGCCCCGCGCGACCGCACGGCGGCGTCGGCCACGCCGGTCATCATCTCGCCGCACCTGGGCACGGCGGCGGCGCTGTCGTACAGCGAGGGCGGCGCCCAGGGTCGCAACGCGGTCTACGTGCTGGGCGCCGGCAGCGGGGCCGGCCGCGTCGTGGAGCTGGTGGCCGACGCGGACGCCATCGCCGGCCACGGCCGCCGCGAGTCGAGCCTGGACGCCCGTGACGCGGGCGACCGCGCGGCGGCCCACGACGCCGGGCTGGCCGAGCTGGCGCGTGGGGCGGGGCAGTCGCTGCGGGTGGCGGCCGTCGCGCCGTCGGCCGGCCCCATCGCCTACCCCGGCGACTGGCAGGTGGGCGACCGCGTCAGCATCGACCTGCCCGACCTGGAACTGCGCTTCGACCGTCGCGTGGAGGCGGTGCGCGTGCGGGCCGACGCGGGCGAGGCCATCGCCGTCGATTGCGCCTTCGGCGCGCCCGCGCCCGACGCCGCCGACACCCTGCGCCGCATCGCGGAGCGCACCACGCCGGCCCGCTTCGCCTGAAGCCCGTCACCGCACGCGGCGCCGCAACGCGCCACCCGAAAGGAAACCGACCATGGACGCCACCGACATCGCAGCCCTGGCCACCGCGATCGCCGGGCTCGTCACCGCGCTCTACCAGTGGATGCGGCTGTTCGGCCTGCCGGGGCGCGGGCCCCGCACGCCGGCCGGCCCGGGCGTCGGGCGCCGGGGCGGGGGTCGCGGCCAGGGGCCGTGGCTGCGCTACCTGGAGGCGCGGCTCGCCGCCGCCGAACGCGCCCTCGACGACTGCCTGCAAAGCAAGACCCCGCGGACGGCGGCCGCCCGGCCGTCGCCGCACCGCACGCGGCCCGATCGCTGGATCGCGCCGCAGCATGGACCGGGCGTCGCGCCCGGCCCCGGAAGGAACACCGTCTCATGACCTCCGTACCCATCAAGAACGCGATCGGCAAGTGGAACAGCCGGCTCGTGGGCCTGGCCGCCCTCGGCATCTCGACGCTCGCATCGGCGCCGGCGCTGCCCGAGGACCTGCGCGCGATCGGGATCACCGTGGTGGCGGTGGCCGGCATCGTGATGGTCGGGGTGCGCGACATCCACGGCCGCCCCGAGGTCCTGCACGACCTCGGCGTCGAGCACCCGGCCCCGGGCGACATCGGCCCGGCGGCGTAGCCGGCCTGGCCGTCATGCTGTCCGTCTGACCGCTGGCCGTCTGACCGCTGGCCGTCCGACCGCAGGGAAAGGGTCTGCCCCGATGACCGACGTGCGGCGCGAGAGCGCCAACTTCTACCGCGACCGGCTGGGCGTCGCGATCCGCAGCGTCACACTGCACTCCACCCGCGGCGGCGAGCGCACGCGGGGCAGACCCGCCGTCGAGTTCGACGCGGCGCTCAACTGGCTCAGCCGGTTCAGCTACGAGGCCGCCGACGGGGCGACGTACCGCAACCCGTCGATCCACTACATCGTCGGGCACGACGGGCGGCTGGCGACCGTCGTGCCCGAGCGGCACGGGGCCTGGCACGCCGGCACCGGCGCCGACCACGAGGGGGCCAACCTCAACGCGATCGGCATCGAGCTGGTGCAGCCGACGGCGGACACGCCCTACCCCGAGGCGCTGATCGCGCGGGCCGTATCGCTGGTCGCGGAGATCTGCCATCGGCACGAGATCCCCGCCCGCCGCACGCGCGACGACGCGCAGCCGGGCATCCACCACCACTCGGACCTGACGGCGGGCAAGTCGGACCCGGGGCCGCTGTGGCCCAGCGAGGCGTTCATCGGGCGGGTCGGCGCGCGGCTGCGGTCGCTGCGCGGCGAGGACGCGCCGGCCGGCGCCGAGGCCGCCCTCTGGTCGGCGGTCGAGGGGCACGCCGTCGCGGTCACCGACTTGCGGTCGGAAGTCGCGGCGCTGGGGCTCCGGCTGCGGTCGGCGGGGGCGGCGCTGTCGGGCTGAGGGGGGTCGGGTGACAGCGTGTGGCGGTCGGTTTATCGTGGCTGTAGGGAGTCGGCAGATCCGCACGATTCTCCCGGCCCGAAGGTCGAGGTGCACACCGTGGCAGACAAAGACAAGCGGGACGACGACCGCTGGGTGAAGATGGAAGTGCTGGTCGATCGAAAGACGCTTGGGCGGGTGCGGCGGAACGACGCGTCGCCGGAGCGGATTCCGCCCGGATCGATTCACCCCGACCCTAAGAACCCTCGCGTATCGTCGCCTCGGTCCAGGTGAGTGTGATCGCCCGCTGCGGCGGATCGATACGGACACCCGCTCCCCGTCCGCCGACGAAGTGTGCGAGTGTGGGCGGATCGCGGGGAGTTGTAGGGGCGGCGCTCGCCGAGATTCCGTTCGCCCCATCGGTCCCCTACACTCGCAGCCGGTCGTGGGGCTCCACTCGCTTGCGCGACCACCCAGACGGGGGATGGCTGTGCCAGCGCCGCGCGTGAGCAACCGTCGTGCAGACATCGTCCTGGTGCTTGACAAGAGTCATTCAGGCGCGTTCTCGCTAAACATCGACGAGCGGGAGCTAGGAGAGTTTCTTGTCGAGCCTGTGATTTCTGACACGCAGAACCCTCCGACCGTCCTGAGCACCCGGAGTCAGATCAAACTCGTCCTAGACTTGCCTCGCTTCATTCTCACAGATGAGTCGGGCCGCAAGCCCGTCAGGCATGAATTTATGAGGGGCATCGCGGGTTTCCTATCGATGCTTGAGTCGAAAGACATCGCGCTCGGGTCCTACGGCTGGAACCTCGGTGGCGAGGTCCGCCGGGCCCGGGTCCGCAGCGCGAGTCAAAGGCTTCTCGCCGAGGGATCGGTCGCTCACGTCGTAGGAATCGGCCCGAACGACCCGTGGGCAGCGACGCGTGTGCAGTTGCAGGCGCAGCGAGAGGATGCCCGGGTCGGAATCACGCTAAGCATGGATCCAACGAGCGGAGACGCAGGGCGTCTGCGGTTCAGCGTGAACTTCCACAGGGAGGCCTCACCGGACACCACGTCCTTGCGCGATGAGGGACGGCGCTATTGGGATGAGACGGTTGATATCGTCACTAGATTCTTGGAGGGTTCCGGATGAACATCACGATCACTCCCGACTACGACGACGCCACGGAGAACGACTCGTCGCACCGGTGGGACTCGACGGTCTCCGAAAGCGGGTTCTTCATGCAGCAGGCCGCGCTAGACTCCGATGGCGGTGTCGTCGCTGCCACCCGACACGAACTCGTTATCACCGCCACGGGGGCAGCATCGGGCTTCCGAACGCAGGTACTAGTCCCGATCCAGGCCGATCTGCGGCGCCTGGAGATGTCGCTATCCGACGATGTGAACCTGGTCGGCTCGAATCGAACTGCGAGTGCGGTGCTCGGGCGAATCGCCGACTCAGGTGTGGTCACCGTGGATCAGTTGGCGGAGTGGTTCGACACCGCCGAGGACTGGATCGCGTTTTCCCGACTGCAGCGGGCGAGATTGCTTGCCGACCATGGGACAGAGTTCACGCTCAGTCCGTCGGGAATTTCGTTCGTCGACGAGTCTCTCCACCGTGCGGGGTGAGGAAACCCCGACGGAACGCGCTCTGAGAGATCTGGCCGACAGTCGCCTTGAGGAACCCGGCATAACTGTTGCCATCTTCGGTGCGGGCGAAGATTCGCCGGAGTACCGCAAGCGCGCCGAACTATGCGACCGCTTGAGAGCTACGAACCAGATCGCTGAAGTGATCATCCCGGAGGCCCTTGAAGTGCCGGAGGGTCTTGACCTCCTCGACGTTGAAACCGCAGTAGTCGAGCGGTCCGATCTCGTCGTCCTTCTTCAAGGACCTGACGATCTCCCCCGAGGGATGTGGACTGAGATGGTCGCCCTGGTGAATGCCACGAACTGGCACAAGTTCTACTATGTCCGTCCCGAGCGGCAACCGAAGGTGGGCAGCGTCGCAGTAGTGGATCGCTTCGTCACTCGCTCCCTCGATGCAGTGGAGAAGTGGGACTACCAACCCAAGTGGTGGGCAGCTTGCACCCACATCACCAACGCATGCAAGGCCCGAGTACGGACAGTCGTCGCCAGGAAACGACTCCCTGCAGGGCAGTAGCTCTCACACTCGCTACCGCCCGACCAACCCCTCGACCTCCCCGCGCAGCTCCCGATCGGTGACGCTGCCCTCGTAGGCGGCGACGATGACGCCGCGGCCGTCGATGAGGAAGACCCAGGGCTCGCTGGGCAGGTCCCAGGCGAGGAAGGCGGCGGCCTCGTGCAGGTCGGACGGGTCGTCGGGGTTCTCGAAGACCTCCACGTGGATGGCGTCGACGTCGGCGGCGTGGTCGCGCCAGACGGCCTTGACGACGTCGAGCGCCGGGGCGCAAGTGCGCGAGTGGCAGAAGGCCGGCGTCGCGAAGATGAGCAGCAGCGGCCGCCCGTTGGCGAGCGCGTCGTCGATGCTGAGCTGGTAGAGCCCCGGCTCGGGCACCGGGTCCGACGTCAGGCGCGCCAGATCGGGATCGTCGACCAGGGTGCGGGAGGGCGTCGCGATCGCCGCCTGCCCGACGGCCGGCGCGGCGCGGCGGGCGCGCACGGACAGCCGGAACAGCACCTCCTCCGCGTCGGCCTCGTCGAAGGGGACGTCGGCGGGGGCGATCTGGAACTCCAGGCCCCACGTGCCGGGGCGCGGGAAGTAGGCCGGCACGACGTAGATGCCCGCCCCGACGTAGCGGGCGTTGTCGGAGAGGCTCGCGCCCGTGGCGTGCTGGTGCTGCACGGGCAGGGGCGACTCCGAGGCGTAGGAGATGAACTGCGCGAACTGCGCCGCGACCGGCGTGTCGGGGTCGGTCGCGAGGTCGTAGATGGCGACCCGCACCGTGAGGTCGCCGCGGATCTGGCCGCGGTCGTCCTGGATGGTGAAGCTGAGGCGGTTGGCGCCGGCGCCGGCGTCGGCGTTGGCGAGGGTGGGCAGGAACGGGGCGCGGGCGCCGACTTCGACGAGCGTCCAGCGGTCGAGGCCGATGGGGTCGTCGCGCCAGCTGATCAGCAGCACGCCGACGAGCACGGTGAACACGCCCATGCCGAGCGTCACCCCGACCATCAGCGCGAGCGTGCCGGGCCGGCGCCGGGGCAGGCGGGGCCGCGGGATCCGCGAGCGCGGTCGTTGCTGCGACACGACGTCGTCTCCCTCGCTCGCCCCGGGCCGGCGGCCTCCCGAGCCTATCCGGCGGCCGTCGTGGGGGCTGTCGCGGGGTCGCGGGGCCATCGAACGACGGTCTCAGGGGCCTGATCGGGCGTCGCAGCGTCGGTTATGTCGCTCTGCCAGATAACCGGCTTGACCCACGCCGCGTCGCGGGGTGTAATTGAGACAGGTTTTGGGGTGAGAAGCGCGTACGTGCGTGCGCCTTTGTGGGGTGGTACCCGAGAGGCGGCCTCCCTTGGCCCTGTCCTACACCAACTCCAAGGATCAGACGTACTTCCTGCACACGCGGGACGTGCTGCTGAAGAACGGGCGCGAGCAGCGCATCTACTTCTTCGGCAAGCAGGTCAAGGAAGGCGCCCTCGACGCCATCCCCGACGGCTTCATGATCAAAGAGAACACGCAGACCGGGCTGCCCGTCCTGAAGCGCTCCGCCTAGCCGGACCCGCGCAGGATGGCCAGGGCCTCCGGGTGGCGACGCGGGTCGCCGGCGGCGATCACGCGCCCGTCGGAGTGCAGCCCCAGGGGCACGCCGTCCCAGTCGCTGATGCGGCCGCCGGCGGCCTCGATCACGGGCACGAGCGCCAGGTAGTCGTAGGGCTCCAGCGTGGCCTCGACGGTGAGGTCGACGAAGCCCGTGGCGAGCATCGCGTAGGCGTAGCAGTCGAGCCCGTAGCGGGTCATGCGCACCCGCGCCGCGAGGCGCACGTAGGCGTCGGCGTCCGGCCCGGCGAACTGCTCGCGGGCGGTGCAGAACAGTGAGGCGTCGGCCAGCGACGCGCAGGCGCGGGTGTGAATCGGCTCGGGCGTCGCGTCGTGGCCCTGGCGCAGGTCGGCGCCGAGGCCGGGCAGGCCCAGCCAGCGCTCGCCGCTGACGGGCTGATCGATGACGCCCAGCACGGGCGCGCCGCGGTGCAGCAGCGCGATCAGCGTGCCGAAGGTGGGCAGCCCCGAGATGAAGGCCTTGGTGCCGTCGATGGGGTCGAGCACCCAGACGTACTCGGCGTCCGCCCGCTCCGCGCCGAACTCCTCGCCGACGATGCCGTCCTGAGGCCGGCGGGTGGCGATCAGATCGCGCATGGCCGACTCCGCCGCCCGATCGGCGACGGTGACCGGACTGGCGTCGGCCTTCGACTCGACCTCCAGGCGCTGGCGGAAGTAGGGCCGGATGGCCGCGCCGGCGGCGTCGGCCAGCTCCTCGGCGAGGGGCCGGAAGGCAGCGGCGTCGTGGGCTACAGGGCGGTCGGCCATGGGGAGATTGTGGCGGCTGGCGAGGTCGGTCGCAGCTAAGTGCGTCGCGGAGGGGGCGGCGAACGTCGCAGCCCGGCGCCTGATTGAGATACACTCGGGATCGGCGGAAAGGAGATGCGACGATGAGACAACGACTGGCCATCCCCACCTGCAGACGGCGGGTCGTGCGCGGTCGCGCGGCGCCCCCGCTTGCCTAGCATCCACCCGAGCCGGGCCGCGATCGGGCTGCTGCTCTTCGCCGTGCTGTTCCTGGCCGCGCTTGGCTACGTCATTGACCAGGAGGTCGGCAAGGAGGGGCAAGGCGCAATGGCGACCATGGTCGCGGTCGCGCAGGCGCTTGGCTCGGTCGCGGTCTCACTCACCGCACTCACCGTGATTGTCGTGGAAGGTGTACCGATGTTGTATGAGGCGTTCAAGAAGGCGAAGCTCGCGCAAGGCCGGGCGCAAGGACGCGCGGAAGGCCGCGCGGAGGGACACGCGGAGGGACACGCGGCGGGACGCGCGGCGGGACGCGCGGCGGAACGGGAGGCCTGGGAGGATTGGATTGCCCGCCGCGACGCGGCACAAGCGGCGGGGCTCGACTTCACGGAGCCATCACCGGCGCAGCGCGATCAGCGCGAGACCGTCGCTTCCTAGCCCGGATCGGCGCGAGGCTTCCCCGCGAACTCATCTGCCCCGCTGCCGAGCGGGGCGGCGCGGTTGGTCGCAGCGAAGTGCGTCGGGGAGGGACACGGCGCGATGGCGACCATGGTCGCGGTCGCGCAGGCACTTGGCTCCGTCGCGGTCTCACTCACCGCACTCACCGTGATAATCGTGGAAGGCGTACCGATGTTGTATGAGGCGTACAAGAAGGCGAGGCTCGCGCAAGGCCGCGCGGAAGGCCGGGTGCAAGGCCGCGCGGAAGGCCGGGTGCAAGGCCGCGCGGAGGGACACGCGGAGGGCCGCGCGGAGGGCCACGCGGAGGGACACGCGGAGGAACGGCAGGCCTGGGAGGATTGGATTGCCCGCCGCGACGCGGCGCACGCGGCGGGGCTCGACTTCACCGAACCGTCACCGGCGCAGCGTGATCAGCGCGAGACCGTCGCGTCCTAGCCCGGACCCGGCTGCGATCGCCCCGCGGACTCATCGCCCCCGCTGCCGAGCGGGGCGCCGGTGGCGCGTGGGGCGGCCGGCAAGGAGGGGCAAGGCGCAATGGCGAGGACGGCGGATCGTCTCATTGGTACAAGCTCCGCGCGAGGGCGATGGCGTCGTCGACATCACGTCCGTTCGGGTCAGCGGAACTCGAGTACAAGTGGACAAAATATTCGACGCCAGTGACCGCGTTGAAGATGAACACCACTGCGTCGGCCGCGTCGTACATCACGATGGCAGCGTGTCCATCGACTATGCGCTCCTCTTCGACGTTGACGTTCCCGTGCCCTGTGAGAACGCTGGTAGTGAGTTGGCGCGGGTGCGAGTCCTGCCGGGCGATCCAGATGTGAGCCGCGCCATATCCCCGGTCGTCGCGATAGTGCGCTTCGACATACGATTCCTCCGCCCAGATCGAGCCGAGCGTCCACCCGGCTGGCAGGGACGGCTCATTCCACAGCGGGTGCTGGCGGGCGGAGGCGGGGTCGCTGGACGGCCACGCGGGCCCGTCCGAGGCGTCGGAGGACTCTGAGGAGCCCGAGGCGCCGGAGGCCGCATTCGACGGCGGTGCGACCGTGGTCGTTTCTTCGAGCACGCCGGTCCAGCCGTAGGGGACGAGTTGGTAGGGGCCGTAGCGCACGGGAGTGCTGATCCTGGGCGAGAAGAAGCTGGGCGGGTCAACCGTGACTCTGACTGCGTTGTCCGTCGCGACGGTACCCGCGCAGCCCGTGAACGCGTAGGCATGCCACTTGACGGCGAACTCCTTGCGCGGCGCCGTCCCGGCCGGGTCCGCCTTCACCTCCGTCACCTCGTAGCGCACCCAGCAGTCGTCCGCCTCCCGCCACTCGAAGATGTCCCCCACTGCCACGTCGCCGTAGGTGTCCGCCTGTGACGCCCCGTAGCCATCGGACTGATGGATACGCAGCGCCGTCGTCGTGCCGTCGCGCAGGCCCTCGTAGGTCGTGACGGCCCGCCCCGCGGCGTCGAGGAAGGCGTAGCTGCCGGGGGTGGTCGCCTGGCCCGTCGGGTCCAGCCGGTTGTAGAGGAGAGCGGCGGGGCCGGCGTCCGCCGGTGGACAGACCAGCCAGCCAGGCAGAATCTCGTGGCACAATGTCGCCCGCGCTGAGCGCTGCCCCCCGCCCGCCGCCGGCGCCGCCAGGGTCGTGACGGCGACCTCGACCCTTCCGACGACGATGTCGGCGTGTATCACCGCGACTTCATAGGTCGTGGCCGGTGCCAGCCCCGTGAAGGTGTGTTCCGTCACGCCGCTATGAACTGCGACACTCTGTCTCAGCCCGACCGGAGGATGCAAATTGACGTGGTAGACGCTCCCGGCACCGGTGTGCGGCGCGTCCCAATCCACCGTGACGCTGTCGTGCGTGACGCTGGTGCGCAGGTTCTGTGGACCGCGTGGCAACGGCGTCCAGTCCGCCGGCGGCGTGCTGGTGGCAACGGTGATCTCGGTCCAGACGCTGTCCTGCCCCGCTGGGACTCGTACTTCCACCCGGTACTCGGTGTCGGGCGGCAGATCGCGGAAGACGAGTTGGTGCGGGGTGCTGCCATCGGGTGTGAACTGCTGGGTCGTAGTAGCGCCGTGCGGGCCCCAGACCGTCACGGCGAAGACTCTCACGCCGGGCTGGGGATCCCATGTGACGGTGACCGTGTCATGGGTGGCGGTCGCCCGCACGCCGGTCGGCGGAGCCAGGGTGTGCATTGTGACTGGCGCACTCCACGTGAGCGCGGCGGGGGTGTCTTGCTCGATCGCGTCGCGCAGCGTCGCGACGGCCAGTTCATACGTCGTGCTCTCAAAGAGGTCCAGGAGCAGGCGGCCGGCGACGGCCTGTCCCGGGTGCACCTGCCGATCCGCATGGAGACCGGTGGTCCAGGTTTCCGTGCCCGCGACCCGCCAGCGCAGGAGATACAAGGGGCAGGGGCACTCAGCGCCCAGCGCAGGCACGGGGCCAGCCGCATCCACGCGGTCCCAGTCGAGCCCGATGAACGTACGGTATGCGGCTGAGTAGATCGCAGTCGGCGCGGGGAGGGGCGGCACGATCGTGTAGGCGGCGCTGGCCGTCGCCCGAGCGCCCGCGGCGTCCGTCACGGCCCCCGTGATCGTGCCCGCTGCCGTGCTCGCGCCGTCGGGCAGCGCCCCGCAGGTGACCGTCGCGCTCTCCACCTCCGCGTCCACCGGCTCGCCTTCGATCGCCAGGGTGTAGGGCGGCGTGCCACCGCTGATCTCCCAGGTCACCGGATTGAGCGTCCCCGCCGTGCACTCGGAGCGGGACGCGGTGATGGTGAGCGTGAGGGGGTCGGGCGCTTGCGCCGCGGCCTGATCGGCCGGGACGAGCGCGATGTGCAAGACGATAAGGAGAACGAGGGACAAGCCAAACGAGACGCCGTGCATGCGCACGGGTGCTCCCAGTCCAACGCGTCGCCCCAGCCCATCTCCAGCCTAGCCCATCTCGCGGAAGTCCTGATTCGCCCCTGACCGACACCCCGACTCCTGCTATGTTGCACTACTCGCCGCCTCCACCCTGCACGAGCGCGCCGCGAGCTCCCCGGTCGTCGGCCGGGCACGAGAGCCGCAGGCCAGCCGGGAGGGGCATCCGCCATGGGCAAGATCAACGTCGCGATTATCGGAGTGGGCAACTGCGCCTCCTCGCTGGTGCAGGGCGTGCACTTCTACCGCGACGCCCAGGAGGGCGAGGAGATCCCGGGCATCATGCACCCGCTGCTCGGCGACTACCACATCGGCGACCTCAACTTCGTGGCCGCCTTCGACATCGACCGCAACAAGGTGGGCAAGGACCTCTCGGAGGCCATTTTCACCGAGCCCAACAACACGCTGACGTTCAGCGAGGCGCCGCACCTGGGCGTCCCGGTCGAGCGGGGCATGACGCACGACGGCCTGGGCAAGTACCTGAGCCAGATCATCGAGAAGGCGCCGGGCGCGACGGCCGACATCGCCGCCATCCTCAAGGAGCGCGAGGTCGACGTCGTGATCAGCTACCTACCCGTCGGCAGCGAAGAGGCGACCAAGTGGTACGTCGAGCAGGTGCTCGAGGCGGGCTGCGCGATGGTCAACTGCATCCCGGTGTTCATCGCGCGGGAGACGTACTGGGCCGACCGCTTCCGCCGCGCCGGCGTGCCGATCATCGGCGACGACATCAAGAGCCAGGTGGGCGCGACCATCGTGCACCGGGTGCTGACGCGGCTCTTCCGCGACCGCGGCGTGCGCATCGACCGCACCTACCAGTTGAACTTCGGCGGCAACACCGACTTCCTCAACATGCTGGAGCGGGAGCGGCTGGAGTCGAAGAAGATCAGCAAGACGAACGCGGTGACGTCGCAGATCGACTACGAGATGCCGCCCGACATGGTGCACGTCGGCCCCAGCGACCACGTGCCCTGGCTGCTCGACCGCAAGTGGTGCCACATCCGCATCGAGGGCACGACGTTCGGCAACGTGCCGCTCAACCTCGAGTTGAAGCTGGAGGTGTGGGACAGCCCGAACTCGGCCGGCGTGGTCATCGACGCGGTGCGCTGCGCGAAGATCGGGCTCGACCGGGGGCTGTCGGGGCCGCTGCTGGCGCCCAGCGCGTACTTCATGAAGTCGCCGCCGGAGCAGTGGACGGACGATCGGGCGCGGGACGGCGTGGAGGCCTTCGCGTCGGGGGAGTAGGGCGTCGGGCCGTGGGCCCAGCGATCCCCGTTAAAGACAAAGAGCCGGGAACGACACCGCCAGGGCGTCACACCGGCTCTGCAAGCATCCTAGCGGGATGCGGTGAGCACGTCAAGCACTGATTGACGCATCGTCGCCGCCCCGCCGCCGGTGCAACAGGCGATTGCCGCGGCGCGACCCCGGGGTACCATGCGCCGTTAAGCCAGAGAGCCAGGCGCGACACCGCCAGGGCGTCACATCCGGCTCTGCGAGGATTCTAGCGGCGTTCGGGGGCCTTGTCGACGGGGAGGAAGAGGTAGCGGAACTCCGCGTATGGCCCGCCGGGGACGGTGGAGTAGGGCTGCCAGTGGCGCCGATACACACCGCGGAGCGTGAGATCGGCCTCCCGACCGCGCGTCGTGCCGTCGCCAGCCGTGGCCGCCCAGGCCATCGTCCCTGAGAGGCGCCGCCCGTCGTGGATGCGGAAGTCGGCGTCGTTCGTCTGCCGATTCGGCTTCGTCCAATAGAGGTGATCGTTGGTGATCGCGATGACGGCGCCCGTGCCGGCGTGGCCCACATCGACGAGGTGCTCGATACGGACCAAGTCCTTGATGAGGTCGTATCGTCCCAGGTCATTGGCCGAGTGTGCACGCAGCGAGAACTCCTCGCTGGCGACAGTCGTGCGAAGCGCCTGCGTCCAATACTTGAGCTCCAGGACGATGTCGCCCGCGGGCGTTCGCAACCACAGGTCCGCGTAGCCGCGCCGGTCCTGCAACGGCAGCGGCTGCTCCAGTTGCACGCGCACGCGAGGGAAGCTGCCGCGGATCGCCCGATCGAGGGCGTGCTGGAAGTCGTCCTCGGAGTGGAAGATGGGGCGGTCGCCCGCGAGGCGCTTGAGGGTTGCCTCGACATCGGCGAGTGTGAGCATCGACCGATCCTCCCGCCGCGACGATAGACGGTCATTGAGACTGGACCCATGCCCCTCGCCCCGTTCCACCGCCTGCCGCCCCGACTGCCCTACGCCCTGGCCGACGCCGCGGCGGACGCGACGTATGCGCTGTGGGCGCCGGGGCGACGCCGCATCCGGGAAAACCTGCGCGTGGTGCTGGGCACCGACGACGCGGCGACGCTCGACTACTGGGGCCAGCGGCAGTTGCGTCGCTACGGGGAGTACTGCCTGGAGGCGCTGTGGCCGGCCGGGCCGACGCCGGCCGACTGCGACGCGGCGCTCGCCGCCGACCCGGCCGACTGGGAGCGGGTGCGGGCGCTGGCGGCCGGGGGGCCGCTGATCTTCGCGCTGCTGCATCAGGGCAACTGGGACGTGGCCGGCGGGGCGTTCACGCACAACGTGGGGCCGTCGACGGTGCTGGTGGAGTCGCTGGGGGCGCGCTGGCTGGACGCCGCCGTGCAGGGGCGGCGGGAGCGGCTGGGGATGCGCGTGGTCTACGAGACGGCGCCGCGGGCGGCGCTGCGGACGCTGCGGTCGGGCGGCGCGCTGGGGCTGCTGTTCGACCGGCCGCTGGGGACGGGGGAGCCGGGCGTCGATGTGGCGTTCTTCGGCGCGCCCTGCCGGCTGCCGGCCGGGCCGGCGCGGCTGGCGCTGGCGACCGACGCCCGCGTCGTGCCGATGGCGGTGCTGCGGAGCGACAGCCGGGCGATGCGCTTCCGCGTGGAGATCGGCCTCGACTTCGACCCGCCGCGCAGCGGCGACCGCGCCGCGGACGTGCGGACGCTGACGCAGTCGCTGCTGGACTGGTTCGAGGGGCCGGTGCGACGGCATCCCGACCAGTGGTACATGTTCCGCCGTTTCTTCCTTCCGGACTGAGCAGCCTGCCGGACTGAGCCGGGGGCGCGGCGATGGCGTACGATCGGGCGCGTGTTCGTCGCCTCGGCGCTGCTCATCCTCGATCGGCTGACCCGCGTGCTGCCCGCGGCGTGGCTCTACGCGCTGGCGCGGCTGGCCGGGTCGATCGCGCCGCCGATCGCCGAGCGGCGCCGCCAGACGGTGCGCGCGAACCTGCAGATCCTGCGCCCCGAGTGGTCGCCGCGGCGGCTCGACAAGGCGACGACGCGCGTCTTCCAGGAGAACTGCGCCTACTACGTCGATATGGCGCGGCTGTCGGGCATGACGCCCAAGGCGGCGCTGGCGCATCTCGACGTGGAGGGGCTCGACCTGCTGCGCGAGGCGCAGGCGGCGGGGCGGGGCGTGGTCGTGGCGGGGGCGCACGTGGGCAACGCGGAGTTCGTCGTGCGGGCGCTGCCGGCGGTCGGGCTGGAGTGCGCGGCGCTGGTCGAGCCGCTGCCCGACGGCCCCCGCATGCGCGCGATGGAGGCGCTGCGCCGCGCGCCGTCGGGCGGGGGCGGGCTGCGCACGATGCCGGCGACGATCGGCGGGATCAAGGAGGCGGTGCGCTACCTGCGGGCGGGCGGCATCCTGGCCGTGCTCGCCGACCGCGACATCCAGGGCGGCGGCTCCTGCGTGCCCTTCCGGCAGCGACAGGCGCGCTTCCCCAACGGCGCCGTCGACCTGGCGCTGCGCACCGACGCGGCGCTGCTCTTCTGCCTGACGCCGCGCGCGGCCGGACCGGCGCGGGGCGATCGCTTCCGGGTGCAGTTCATGGCCACCGAGCCGCCCCTGCGCTCCGACAACCGCGGCCTCGACGTGCGGGTCAATGTCGCCAACCTGGTGCGGCTGATGGAGCCCCACCTCGCCCACCACGCCGATCAGTGGCGGCTGTTCGAGTCGCCCTGGGCGCCGTGCCGCGACAGCGCCTACATCGACCCGGCCGGGCACGGCCGTCCCGCGGCGCGGCCGTGACGCGCCTGGGCCGCGCCGACCTGCACGTCCACACCGACGCCAGCGACGGCATGGCCTCGGCCGACGAGGTGCTGCTCCGGGCGGCGCGCGCCGGCCTCGACATCATCGCGGTGACGGACCACGACGACCTGCGCGGCGGCCTGCGCGCCCAGGAGGCGGCGGCCCGGCTGGGGGGCGCGGTGCGCGTGATCCCCGGCGTCGAACTGACGACGCGCGGCGGCCATCTGCTGGCGCTGTTCCCCGGCGCCGGGGCGGGGCAGCCGACGCCCGACGTGCCGCCGCTGCGCTCGCTGGCCTGGACGATCGCCGCCGTGCACGCGCAGGGCGGCGTCGCGATCGTGGCGCACCCGATGGCGATCGTGCCGCTGAGCGCGGGACGGCGGGCGCTCGATCGGCTGATGGCCGGGGCGGCGGAATCGCGGCCGGACGGCATCGAGCTGGCCAACCCGACCCCGCCCGCTCGACGCCGCGGACGGGCCGCGCGACGGCGCAATCGGGTCTGGGGGCTGGCGGAGACGGGCGGCAGCGACGCCCACTTCGCGGAGGCGATCGGCGCGGCGCTGACGCGCTTCCCGGGCCGCACGATCGACGACCTGATGCGGGCGCTGGCGATCGGGGCGACGGTCGCGGAGTGGGGCGAGGGGCCGTCGTGGCGGGAGATCGGGCCGCGGCGGCTGCTGGCGCAGCAGGGCCGCGCCCTGGGCGCGACGCCGCTGGCGCTGGCCCGTCGCGCCGGACGCCGGACGACGGGCCGCGCGCCATGAAGATCGCCATGGTCACGCCCTACGACCTCGCCGCGCCGGGCGGCGTCACCCGCTACGCGATGGACATCGCCGCCTGGGTGCGGGGGCAGGGCCACGAGGTCCAGCTCATCGGGCCCGCCTCGACGCGCGACGGCACGCCGCCGCAGGCGACGATCATCGGCCGGCCGCGCGGGGTGCGGGGCGGCGGCACGGTGGCGCCGATCGCCCTCGACCCACGCCTGGGGTCGCAGGTGCGACGGCTGTCGCGGCGCGAGCGCTATGACGTCGTGCACGTGCACGAGCCGCTGATGCCGATGCTCTCGCTGCAGTTCCTGCGTCAGGCCGACGCGCCGCTGTTGGGCACCTTCCACTCGGCCGAGCCGGCGGCCGGGCGGCTGTACCGGCTGACGGGGCCGCTGCTGCGTCGCTGGACACGACGGCTGGCGGCGCGCACGGCCGTCTCCGAGACGGCGCGGGCCATCGCGGGGCCGGCGCTGGGCGGCCCCTGCGCGATCGTGCCGGGCTGCACCGACCTGTCGCGCTTCGCGGCGCCGGCGCCGCCTCCAGCGCTGCCGGACCTGCCGGCGCCCGGCGGGCGGGCGCGACGCGTGATCCTCTTCGTCGGGCGGGCCGACGCGCGCAAGGGGCTCGACGATCTGATCGCGGCCTACGGGCGGCTGCGCGCCCGCCACGACGACCTGCGTCTGGTGGTCGTGGGGCCCGCGGGTCGCCGCGGCGAGGCCCTGCGCGCGCGGGTCGATGCGGCGGGCTGGGACGACGTGCATTTCGCCGGCCCCGTGACGGCGCCGGACCTGCCGCGCTACTACGGGGCCGCGCATGTCTTCGCCGCGCCGGCGACGGGCGGCGAGGCGTTCGGGCTCGTGCTGATCGAGGCGATGGCCGCCGGCGCGCCCGTCGTGGCGGGCGACAACCCCGGCTATCGGGCGGTCGTGCGCGACGGCCGCGACGGGCTGCTCGCGCCGCCGCATGATCCGGCCGCGCTGGCGGCCACCATCGAGCGGCTGCTGGACGACGAGCCGCTGCGCCATCGCCTGATCGCGGCGGGGCGCGAGCGGGCGCGCGACTTCGACGTGGCGACCGTGGCGTCGCGGTTCCTGTCGCTGTACGAGGCCCTGTCGGATGGCCCGTTGTATGATGACGGTGCGGGCGCGGGGCGGGCGGCCACGGGGGAACGTACGATGGCCCGCACGTCGCTGCCGGAGCAGCCTTCCCAGCCAAGAGGCCTGTCGTGAGGCTGCCCTTCCGGCGATCGCGCAGCGGGCTGCACCTGCCGGGCAATCGCATCCTGCACGCGGGCGGGCGACCAAGGCCGCGACCGCGGCGCAAGGCGCTGCGCGGCGACCCGCAGCCCGACCCCGCGTACGAATCGGCGCCGCGCGCGATCGAGGCGGCGCCAGCCGAGAGCTTCCCCGTCGGCCGCCCGGCCGACGCGCCACCCCGTCCGCCCGCGCCGCCGTCCCCGGCCGCCACAGCCCCGGCCGCCGATGCCCTGCGGCGGCGGCGCGCGCCGAGCGATCGTCACTTCGCGCTGCTGCCGCACGCGCTGCCCGATCGGGTGTCGGGCTTCCTGGGGCGCTGCGTCGCGGCGACGGGGCTGACGCCCAACATGCTCACGCTGCTGGGGCTGCTGGGCACGGGCGGGGCGGCGGCGCTGGCCGCCTACGGGATGTTCTGGCAGGCGGCCGCGGTGATGCTGGGAGCGGGCGCGTTCGACCTGCTCGACGGGGCCGTGGCGCGGGCGACGGGACGCGCCAGCACCTGGGGCGCGATCTTCGACGCGGTCAGCGACCGCGTGGGCGAGTTCGCAATGCTGCTGGGGCTGCTGGTCTGGTTCAGCGCGCCGGACAACTTCGACCGCGAGGCGGTGATCCTGATCGGCGTCACGATCGGCGGGGCGATGCTGGTGTCGTACACGCGCTCGAAGGCGGGCGAGTACGGCGTGCGCATCCGCGAGGGGCTGGGCACGCGCTTCGAGCGGGTGGTGATCCTGGCCATCGGGCTGTTCTCGGGCGAGGTCGTCGCGGTGCTCTGGATCCTCGCCGTGCTGACCAACCTCACGGCGCTGCAGCGCTGGGGCCTGACCTGGTGGGCGCTGCGCCGCTACCCCGAGCCGCGGTCCGATGTGGGCGTCGAGCCGCCCAACTCCGGAAGGTAGGCTCGCCGAGTGCGTTGGAGAGATCGGCGATCTCACCGTGGCGCTCGCCGATGCGCTCCTCGAGTGCCGGCGTTCTTGACATCCAAGTGTGCGCGCACGACACCGCGCGGAGCGATAGACTAGGAGCGCAGGAATGACCATGGCGCTTGACCCGCGAAATCTCGTGACGAAGGATGACCTTCTGCAAGTGAAGGCGGACCTTCTGCAATTTAAGGCGGATCTTCGCGCCGATCTCCGTCACTTACCGACCAAAGGGGATCTCTGGCGCGCCATCGCCTTCCAGACGATCGCGTTGACCGGCATCGTCGCCGCGCTCACCAAGCTCTAACCGAGAATCCCGCGATGACGCTTGGCTCTGCTGGGAGCGCCCGCTGAGCGCTGGTACGCTGCGCGATCTGGAGCCAGGACCATGATCCCGCCGGAATACATCCCCGCGATCGCCCAGCGACTGAAGACCCTGCAGGGCCCGGTCAAGATCGACTACTTCCACCAGACCGACGGCGCGCTGATCGTGCCGGGACGCCAGCCCTGCCCGGGCTGCGCGCCGGCGCTGGAACTGCTGCAGGAGCTCGCCGCGTTGCACGACGACCTCGAGCTGCGCGTGCACGACTTCCACGCCGAGCGGGCGGCGGCCGACAAGTGGGGCGCGGAGCGCGTGCCGGGGCTCGTCATCCACGGCGAGGTCAACCGCCCGCTGCGCTTCTACGGCGTGCCGGCGGGCGCCTACCTGTCGATGCTGCTCGACGTGATCGTGGGGGCGTCGGCGAAGGCGTCGGCGAAGCCCTCGGCGGCGCCCGCGGAGCTAACGACGCTGATCAAGAAGCTGCGGGCGCGGGTGCATCTGCGCGTGGTGGGATCGCTCCAGCACCCTGAGTCGGCGCGGGCCGCCGCGACGGCGTTCGCGCTGGCGCTGCTGTCGGACAAGATCGACGCCTCGGTCTTCGCGATCGAGGACTGCCAGGACGTCGCGATGCAGCTGCAGCTGACGCGCATCCCGCTGACGCTGGTCAACGACCGGCACGGCTTCCCCGGCGTGACGACCTCGCAGGGGCTGGCGCAGTTCTGCCTCGACGTGCAGAGCAAGCCCGAGGAGACCCCCCTGCCCCCGATCGACCCCGCGTCGATCGCGGGGATCAAGCCGCCGCAGCCACCGCCGCCGCCCAGCGCCCCCAGACAGGGTCCCGCCGGTCTCGATCCGCGAGGGCGCGGCCCCGGCATGCCCGGTCCGGGCGGGCGCGGCCCCGGCATGCCCGGTCCGGGCGGGCCCGGTCCGATGAGGCGGGGGCCCAGCGGTCCGCCCGAGCGCCGCACGCGGGGCGGGCTGATCCTGCCGGGGCAGTAGGGCCGACCCCCAGGGCGTACGCGTTGCTCGTTGAGAATCAGTCGGGGCCGGGTTCGTCCGGCGGGGGAGCGTCGTCGTCCGCGCCACGCCAGCCAGCCCATGCGCCGCCGGGGGTGGGATCGTGGGCGACGGCCGGGGGCGGCGGCGGCGAGTCGGTCGGGCCGGGCGGTGGCGCGGCGGAGTCGGGGCCCGCTACGGGCGCCGACGGCGCGCCGCGGCCCAGCACGATGAACAGCGCCAGCAAGCTCAGCAACAGCGCCGCGCCACCGGCGCCCGTCAGGATCTCCGGCCAGGGCAGGCCGTCGCCGGGGCCGAAGGCCGGGCCCAGCCGCACGCGGGTGTTCCAGGCCTCGATCCTCTGCTGCCGGCCCTCCAGGGTCGCTTCAGCGGCTTCGGCGTCCGCCTCATCGACGGCGGCCTCCGGGTCGGAGTCGGCCGCGGGCTCATCGGCGGCCTCATCGGCGGGGGCGTCCGCGGGCTCCTCGCCGGCCTGCGCGCCCTCCCCGGACTGCTCCGTCCCGGCGGGACCGATCTGCTCATCCTCGATCTGGGTCGAGCGGTCCTCGACATCGCCGCGCGCCTCCAGGCCGCGCTGCGTCCGGTAGAACGTGTCCAGCCCCTCGCGGTCGAAGCCGTAGACCTCCATCAGCGCGTCGTCGACGGTGCTGCCGCGCTTGAAGACGGCGAACAGGTCGGCGAAGCGGTCGTCGCCGAACTCGTCGATCAGGGCCGTGACGATGTCGGCCGACTGGCCGTAGAACAGGTCGACGTCGCCGGGGGTGTTGGTGTTGGAGCCGATCGAGCGGACGCTGAGGATGGCGTCGTTGTCGAGCGCGCGCTGTAGCGCGACGCCGCGGCGGGAGCGCCAGCCGGTCTCGGCGTAGGTGGCAGTGCCCTCGTCGAGCCAGGCGGGCAGGTCGGCGATGCCCTCGCCGGCCTGCTTGGTGAGGATGTGGGTGAGCTCGTGCGCGACGATCCAGGGCTCGGGCGCGAAGACGTGCACGAGGTCGGCGAGCACGCGCGTGCCGCCGGTGAAGATGAGCTGCTCGAAGCGGGAACTCTCGACCCGCTCGACGCCCGTGGCGTCCTGGGCGTTGCTCCACAGGTAGATGCGGGCGGGGAAGTCGATCTCCGTGCCGAGCACCTGCGACATGTGGCTGATCGCGTCGCGGCCGATCTCGTGCAGGGCCTGGGCCGCGTCCTCGTTCTCGTAGTAGTAGAGCTCCAGCACGTCGTCGGCGATGACCTTCCACTCGTAGCGCGGATCGACGTAGCTGTAGTTGCTGCGCGCGGTCTCGATGGTGTCGCCGTCGGTCGTCGTCAGCGCCCACCACCACTCGATGGTCGCGCCGGGCGGGATGTAGGTGCGGGCGGTGTTGGTGGGCAGGACGGCCTCGAGCCGGACCACGCCGCTGACGCTGAGCTCGGCGGGCTGGCGGGTGATCGCGCCCTCGGGAGGCACCTGGTAGTAGAGCACCGCGCTCTCGAGGTCGTCGCCGTCGTCGACGAGGGCGCGGAAGGTCAGCGTCAGGGGGAAGCTGGAGGTGTCGATCGTCGTGTCGACGATCGTGGGCGCCTGGGCGCCGGCGCGCGCGGGCAGGAGCACGGCGGCGGCGATCGCCAGCAGCAGCGCGACCGCCAGGGGCCAGCGGATCGCCAAAGCGAGGGAACACACGCGAGGCCGTCCGGCTGGGGTCACGCTACCTCCTGCGCCGCGGGCGTCAGTCGTCCGAGGCCTCCGCCTCACCGATCCCTGTACCCGTCCCGGAACCGATCTGTGACTTCAGATACGCCGAGATGAGGTGATCCAGTTCTCCGTCGAGGATGGAATCTGGGTCGGAGGTCTCAAATCCGCTGCGGAGATCCTTCACCATCTTATAGGGCTGCAGCACGTAGGACCGGATCTGGTTGCCCCAGCCGGCCTCGATGTGCTCGCCCTTGAGCCGGGCCCGCTCCGCCTCCTGGCGCTCGACCTCGCGCTCGAGCAGGCGCGCCTCGAGCACCTTCATGGCCGAATCGCGGTTGCGGCCCTGGGAGCGCTCGTTCTGACAGACCACGACGATGCCCGAGGGCGCGTGCGTGATGCGCACGGCGGTGTCGTTCTTCTGCACGTTCTGGCCGCCGTGGCCGCTGGCGCGGAAGGTATCGACGCGCAGGTCGTCGCTGTTGATCTCGACCTCGGCCGCGCCGACGACCTCCGGCATCACCTCGACCAGGGCGAAGGAGGTGTGGCGCGAGTGGGTGAGGTCGAAGGGGGAGATGCGCACCAGGCGGTGGACGCCGCGCTCGCTGCGCAGCCAGCCGTAGGCCAGCCGCCCGCGGACCTCGATAGTGGCGCTCTTGATGCCGGCCTCCTCGCCATGGGCCACGTCGACGAGCGTGGCGTCGAAGCCCTTGCGCTCGAACCAGCGCAGGTACATGCGCTGCAGCATCTCGGCCCAGTCCTGCGACTCGGTGCCGCCGGCGCCGGCGTGGATGGCGAGGATGGCGTCGCGGTCGTCGTAGGGGCCGGCGAACGACAGCTCGAATTCGAGCGCCTCGAACTGCGCCCGCGCGGTCGCGACTTCGGCCGCGGCCTCGGCGACCGTCGCGCTGACGGCAGCCGCGTCGTCCGCCTCGGCGGCGAGTTCCAGCAGCGCTTCGGCGTCGTCGAGGCGGGACTCCAGCCCCCGCCACGTCGTCACCTGGCGGGAGGCGCCCGTGAGGCGTTGCATCAGGCCGCGGGCGCGCGCGCCGTCATCCCAGAAGCCGGGCGCGGCGGAGACGCCCTCCAGCCGCGCGACCTCCTTTTCGATGGCGGTCAGGTCAAAGCCGCTCCAGCACGTCGCCGACGCGGCGTCGCAGGGCGTCGATCTGGGCGGTGAGTTCGTCGGGGGTCGGCATGGGTTCGTCCCTCCATGGTCCGAGCAGACCATAAGCAGAACAGGCCATAATCAGAACAAATATTTGCCACAAAGACGTCTCGACGTCTATGATCCGGACTCGGAGGAGTCAATGCCGAAGAGACGCCCGGGAGTCATTCGGGACGCGATCGTATCGTACCTGTCCGAGGTCGAGCGAGACGCGAGCGTCGGCGAGATCACACAGGCGGTGGAAGCGGAGCTGGGCCAGACCGTCGCACCGTCATCAGTCCGATCGTATCTGCGGCTCGGGGATGACCTGCTGACACGGACGGCCCGCGGGCGCTACCGGCTGGCGGAACGCCAGCCGACGGTCATCGGCGATGGAGTCGCGACGTACGGGGCGGCCGCAGCGGCGGCGGAACCGGCCGTCGCGTACGGGTCGGCGTCCCTGTTCCAGGACGACTGTCTCTCCTGGCTGGCGACCCGCGCGCCCAACAGCGTCCACGCGGTGGTGACGGACCCGCCCTACGGGCTGGTGGAGTACAGCGGCAAGGAGCAGGCGAAGCTGCGGGCCGGGAGGGGCGGCGTGTGGCGCCTGCCGCCGTCGTTCGACGGACACGTGCGTTCGCCGGTGCCTCGCTTCACCGTGCTCTCCGACCGCGACCTCGCGCGGCTCGAGTCGTTCTTCTTGGAGTGGGCGCGGGCGCTGTACCCCGTCCTGGTTCCGGGCGCGAACGTGCTGGTGGCGTCGAATCCGCTCGTCTCGTACCGGGTCGCTGCCGCGGTGACGGAGGCGGGGTTCGAGCGCCGGGGGGAGATCGTGCGCCGGGTGATGACGATGCGGGGCGGCGATCGGCCGAAGAACGCGCACGAGGAGTTCCCGGACGTCAGCGTCATGCCGCGGTCGATGTGGGAGCCGTGGCTCACGTTCCGCAAGCCGCTCGACGGCCGCGTCCAGGACAACCTGCGCAAGTGGGGCGTGGGCGGGTTCCGGCGCATCTCGGCCGATCGTCCCTTCGGGGACGTGATCGACTCCGGCCCCACGCGGCCCGAGGAGCGCGCCATCGCGCAGCACCCCAGCCTCAAGCCGCAGGCGTTCCTGCGTCAGATCGTGCGGGCGGCGCTGCCGCTCGGCGAGGGCATCGTGCTCGACCCGTTCGCGGGGTCGGGCTCCACGCTGGCGGCGGCCGAAGCGGTCGGGTACCGCAGCATCGGCGTGGAGGTCGATCCGGCGTATGTCGCGGTCGCCCGGACGGCGATCCCGCAGCTCGTGTCGCTCAACGGCGGGAGCGGATGAACGACTCCGACATCAGACCCGAGAACCCGGTTCGCTGCGTCAGCTTCGTTCGGGCGCGCGGGCCCGCGCTATCGGCTCAGGCGGGCGGCACGGGCGACGTTGGCCAGCAGCATCGTGACGGTCATGGGACCGACGCCGCCCGGGACGGGGGTGATCGCGCCGGCGACCTCGCAGACGCGATCGAAGTCGACGTCGCCGGCGAGGCGGTAGCCGCGCTTGCGGGTGGGGTCGTCGACGCGGTTGACGCCCACGTCGATGACGACGGCGCCCGGCCGGACCATCTCGGCCGTGATCATGGCGGGCTGACCGGCGGCGGCGACGAGGATGTCGGCCGTGCGGGTGACGGCGCCGAGGTCGGGCGTGCCGGTGTGGCAGACGGTGACGGTGGCGTTGGCGCCGGCGCGCTTCTGCAGCAGCATCGCGGCCAGCGGCAGCCCGACGAGGCGCGAGCGCCCCACGATGACGACGTGCTTGCCGCCGGGGTCGGCGCCGCCGCGCACGAGCAGTTGCTGCACGCCGTGCGGGGTGGCCGGGTAGTAGCGCGCCTGCCCGATGACGATGCGGCCCTGGTTCTCGGGGTGCAGCGCGTCGACGTCCTTGCGCGGGTCGATGCGGCGCAGCAGGCCGTCGGCATCGACGCCGTCGGGGACGGGGAGTTGCAGGATCATGCCGTGCAGGGCGGGGTCGGCGTTGAGGCCGTCGATCAGGCCCGCGATGTCGGCCTCGACGCCGCAGGGGTCGTCGCCGGCGACGACGCGGTGGATGTCGGCGCTGATGCCCACGTCGGCGGCGGCGCGCTGCTTGGCGGTCACGTACGACAGTGAGGCCGCGTCGTCGCCGGCGAGGATGACGGCCAGGCGCGGGACGACGCCCGAGGCCCGCAAGGACTCGACTTCCTTGCGCAGTTCGGCGCGGATCGTGTCCGCGACGGCCTTCCCGTCGATGATGCGCGCACTCATGCCGCCATCGTATGGGCCGCCCACGGGCGGACAAAGCGCCGGGATCGCAGAGCGGCCGTGGTAAACTCCGCGCTCATGGACGCCTCCGCACTCGCCCATTCGATCGACGGCGCCGTCGTGCACAGCGGCGTCGACCTGATCGAGGTCGAGCGGGTGCGCGACGTGCACCGTCGCCATGGGGCGCGCTTCCTCGATCGGATCTATACGGCGCGGGAGCAGGACTACTGCGGCGCCCGCATGCACGAGCTGGCGGCGCGCTTCGCGGCCAAGGAGGCGGTGATGAAGGCGCTGGGGACGGGCGCGCGCGGCGTGGGCTGGCGCGAGATCGAGGTGCTGGCCAACGCGCGCGGCAAGCCGGTGGTCGTGCTGCACGGCCGCGCCCGGGCGCGGGCCAACCGGCTCGACATCGGCCGGGTCGAGGTGAGCATGACGCATGAACGATCGATGGCGTGCGCGTTCGCGATCGCCATCGGCAGCAGGGAGAGTGTGGCGTGAAGTTGGTCACGGCGGCGCAGATGCGAGCCCTCGAGCAGGCGGCGGTCGCCGCCGGCGGCAGCCTCGAGGAGCTGATGGAGGCGGCCGGGCTGGCCGTCGCGCAGGAGGCCTGGATGCAGCTGGGCCAGCTCGAGGGACGCCGCATCGCGGTGCTCGTCGGGCCGGGCAACAACGGCGGCGACGGGCTGGTCGCGGCGCGGCGCCTGGCCGACTGGGGCGCGCAGGTGCGCTGCTACGCGCTGGCCCCGCGCGACGACGCGCAGTGGACGCAGACGGCGGAGGCCGGCATCCCCTGCGGCAGCGTGGCCGACGACGACGCCGACCTGGAGGCGCTGCGCGCGCTGCTGAACAGCGCCGAGTTGATCGTCGACGCGCTGCTGGGCGCGGGCAGGTCGCGGCCGATCGAGGGGGCGCTCGCGGGCATGCTCGAAGCGCTGGCGGCGGCGCGATCGCAGCGCGCGGGGCCGCGCCTGATCGCGGTCGACCTGCCCACCGGCATCGACCCCGACAGCGGCCTCGCGGACCCGCTGACGGTCGCGCCCGATGAGACGGTGACCTTCGCCTACCCGAAGGTGGGGCTGTACACGCAGCCGGGCGCGGGCCTGGCCGGCGACGTGCAGACCGTGGACATCGGCATCCCCAAAGAGTTGGCCGGCGACCTGACCGTCGAGCTGGTCGAGCGGCGCGACGCGAAGGCGCTGCTGCCGGAGCGGCCGCCGCAGTCGCACAAGGGGACGTTCGGGCGGATGCTGGTCGTGGCGGGGTCGGCGGCCTACCCGGGCGCGGCGATCCTGGCGGCGTCGGCGGCGTACCGGGCGGGGGCCGGGCTGGTGACGCTGGCGACGCCGGCCTCGCTGATCCCGGCGCTGGTCCCGGCGATGCCCGAGGTGACCTACCTGCCGCTCGACGGCGCCGGCGACCTCGCCACCATCGAGGCGGCGCTGCCGCCCTGCGACGCGCTGCTGATCGGCCCCGGGCTGGGGCAGGCCGACGACCGCGTGGCGCTGGTCCGCGCGCTGCTGCGATCGCCGGGCCTGCGCGGGCTGCGCGGGGTCGTGGTCGATGCCGACGGGCTGAACGCGCTGGCCGGGAGCGACTGGAGCGCGGACCTGCCGGCGAACGTGGTCGTGACGCCGCACCCCGGCGAGATGGCGCGGCTGACCGCCCGCGACATCGACGCCGTGCAGGGCGGGCGGCTGGCGATCGCGCAGGAGTCGGCGGCGGCGTGGGGCGCGACGGTCGTGCTGAAGGGCGCGAACACCGTGGTGGCGTCGGCGGACGGCGCGACGCGCGTCAGCGCGATCGCGCACGCGGCGCTGGCGACGGCGGGCACCGGCGACGTGCTGGCCGGCGCGCTGGCGGGCCTGCTGGCGCAGGGCCTGCCCCCGCTCGACGCGGCGACGCTGGCGGTCTATCTGCAGGGCAACGCGGGCGAGCGCGCGGCGCGGTCGATGGGCAGCGCCGGCGCCACGGCCGGCGACGTGCTGCGGGAGCTGGCGCTGGCGGGTCGCTCGCTGGCGGGGGAGGAGCCGATCGAGGCGCGGGGGGGCGGCCTCGCGTTCGGGGGCGGGGGAATGGGCGGGGGCGACCCGGCGGCCGGATTCGGGGCGGGCGCGGCGGGCGGACTGGCGGGCCTGGGCCTGCCCGGCGCCGAGATGCCGGGCGGGGGCCTGCCCGGCACGGAGATGCCCGGAGGCGGACCGCCGATGCCGGGCCTGCCGCCCCTGCCCCAATAGACGCGCCGCCGCGATGAGGGGGCGGGCCGCGATCCGCGTTCGCCTGCGCGCCCGTGCTATAGTGCTGGCGGAACCGGGGTTGTCAGCCCCGACGATCCGGTGGGCTAGCTCGCTCTCTCGGCCTTAGCCCGCACGTCGCCAAAGGAATCCGGGCGGCCCCGCCAGCGCCCCCGACCATAGCGCCGGGGGCGCGGCGCGTCCGGCGCCGGGGCGATCGTCCCAGCCCCTTACCCGGTTGCACGTGACACAGCCGATCCGCGGTGCGCCTCGTTGACCCGCTGGCATGGCGGGCAGCGGTACGTCCACGGCGGCGGGCGGCGGGTGGTATCATCCCGGCCAGCGCAGCGCCGGGGAGGGCCAGTGGGGATGCCAGCCGGGATCACCGAGCGACAGCGGACGCGAGTCGTGGTGACGGGCATGGGGGCCGTGACGCCGCTGGGCGTGGGCGTCGCCGACTACTGGGAGGGGCTGATCAACGGCCGCAACGGCGTGGGCCCGATCACGGTCTTCGACCCGCACCGCATGGGCGTCCGCTTCGCCGCGCAGGTGCCGGACTTCAACGCGCACGACTACATCGGCCGCAAGGAGGCGCGGCGGATGGACCGCTACAGCCACTTCGCCGTGGTGGCGGCCCTGCAGGCCGCGCGGCAGGCGGGGCTGGAGTTGGACGGGCCGGCCGGCGAGCGGGCCGGGGTGATGATGGGCACCGGGATCGGCGGCGTCACCACCACGAACGTCGGGTTCGAGATCATGGACCGCCGCGGGCCCGACCGGCTGAGCCCGTTCTTCGTGCCGATGATGCTGCCCAACATGGCCAGCGGGCAGGTCAGCATCCTCCTGCACGCGCGCGGCCCCAATCTCGCGCCGACCTCCGCCTGCTCCAGCGCCAGCGACTCGATCGGGATCGCCGCGCAGACGATCCGCGTCGGCGACGCCGACATCATGATCGCGGGCGGGTCGGAGGCGCCGTTGTGCGAGATCTCGGTCTCGGGCTTCGACGCGGCGCGGGCGCTGAGCCGCAACAACGCCGACCCGGAGCACGCCTCGCGCCCGTTCGACCGCGAGCGCGACGGCTTCGTGCTGGGCGAGGGCGGCGGCGCGCTGGTGCTCGAGAGCGCCGAGCACGCGGTGGCGCGCGGGGCCACGATCCTGGCCGAGCTGCGCGGCTACGCCAACGTCGCCGACGCCTACCACATCACGCAGCCCACGACGACCGGCGACGGCGGCGTCCGCGCGATGCGGCGCGCGCTCGAGCAGGCGGGCCTGGCGGCCAGCGAGATCGACTACATCAACGCGCACGGCACGTCGACGCCGATCAACGACCGGGTGGAGACGCACGCCATCAAGCAGGTCTTCGGCGAGGCGGCCTACGCGGTGCCGATCTCGTCGACCAAGTCGATGACGGGGCACCTGATGGGCGCGGCGGGCGTGATTGAGGCCATCGCCTGCCTGAAGGCCGTCGAGACGGGCGTCGTGCCGCCCACGATCAACTACCGCCACCCCGACCCGGACTGCGACCTCGACTACGTGGCCAACACCGGGCGGCAGGTGGACGTGAAGACCGCGATGAGCAACTCGTTCGGCTTCGGCGGCCACAACGCGGTGCTGGTCTTCAGCCGCTGGGAGCCGTAGCGGCCGTGCCGCGGGAGCGACACGACAGCTATCGCGGCCGGCGCTGGGTGATCCCCGAGCCGCACGAACTGCAGCCCATCCCCGGCACGCCCTACCCCGACTGGCTGACCTCGATGCTGCGCCGCCGCGGCGTCGCCGACGCCGCCGCCGCCCGCGCCTTCCTGTTCGACGCGCCGCCGCCCGCGCCCGACGCGACGCAGTTGCCGGACATCGGCCCGGCGCTGGATCGGATCGAGCAGGCGGTGCGGCGCGGCGAAGTGATCGCGGTGTTCGGCGACTTCGACGTGGACGGCGTGACCTCGACGGCGATCCTGACCGAGGCGCTGCGCGCCGTCGGCGCGAAGGTCGAGCCGTACATCCCCGACCGCTTCCAGGAGGGCTACGGCCTGACCACGGAGGCGCTGACGCAACTGCGCCGCGATCGCGACGCGACGCTGGTGATCACCGCCGACCTCGGCATCACCGCGATCCCGGAGGTCGAGTTCGCGGGCGAGCTGGGGCAGGACGTGATCATCGTCGATCACCACAGCGTGCCGGCCGAGACGCCGGACGCCTTCGCGACGATCAATCCCCGGCTGCCCGACTCGTCGTACGGCTTCACGGAACTCTCGACGGGCGGCCTGGCCTATCGGATCGCGCCGCTGATCCTGGATCGCTTCGGGCAGCGGGCCGAGGCGTCGCGCTGGCTGGACCTGGCGACGCTGAGCACCGTGGCCGACGTCGTGCCGCTGGAGGGCGAGAACCGCACGCTGGTGCGCGACGGGCTGGCGGCGATCCGCGAGACGACGCGGCCGGGGCTGCGGGCGCTGCTCGATGTCGCGGGGCTGTGGGAGGGGGAGTTCGACACCGACAGCATCGCCTTCGCGCTGGCGCCGCGGATCAACGCCGCCGGGCGGCTGGCGCACGCGCGGATGGCCTTCGACCTGCTGACCGAGACGGACCCCGACCGCGCCCGCCCGGCGGCCCAGGAGCTGGACCGGCTCAACCTGCAGCGCCGGCAGATGACCGCCGACGCGATGCAGCGCGCCGCGCAGGCCCTGGCCGGGCAAGACGACGGCGCCGCCGACGCGCCGCTCACGTTCGTGCAGGACCCGGGCATCTCGTCGGGCATCGTGGGGCTGGTGGCGGGGCGGCTGGCGGAGGAGCGGCATCGCCCGGCGATCGTCTGCGAGGAGGGGCCCGACACCGCGCGCGCCTCCTGCCGGTCGATCCCCGAGTTCGACATCGCGCAGGCGCTGCGCGACCGCGGCCACCTGTTCGTCAAGCACGGCGGCCACGCCATGGCGGCCGGCTTCACGGCGCGCACCTCGGAGCTGGGGGCGATCCAGGCGTCGCTCACGGCGCTGGCGGGCGAGCGGCTGGCCGACGTGGCGCTGCATCCGCGGGTGCAGGTCGATGGGCAGATCTCGCTCGACCGGCTGGCGGGGCCGCAGGTCGCGTGGCTGCAACGGCTGGCGCCGTTCGGCGCGGGGAATCCCGTGCCGACGTTCGTCAGCACGGGGCTGCGCGTCGTGGACGCGAAACGCGTCGGGGCCGACGCGAGCCACCTGAAGCTGCGGCTGCGGGCCGGCGACCGGACCTGGAACGCGATCGCGTTCCGCCAGGGGGCGGCGCCGGTGCAGCGCGGCGATCGGGTGGACGCCGTCTGGAGCCTGCGCAAGGGCGGCGCCTACGACGCCCTGGAGCTGGAAATCCACGACCTCGCGCCCGGATCGCGCGGGGCGGAGCGGCGATCGGCGTGACAGCGCGGGGGGCCTGGACCGCGCGGCTGGCTTACACTGGCGTTTCTTGCCTTGGCCTCCCCTAGACTGGCGGCGCCCCAGGACGGGACGCACCGCAGGAGGGTTGCATCGTGAGTGTCGGCACGGCCCAAATCCGCAACGTAGTTCTCATGTCGCACGGCGGCGCCGGGAAGACCTCGCTGGTCGAGGCGCTGGCCTTCACGGCCGGCGCGATCAACCGGCAGGGCCGCGTCGAGGACGGGACGACCGTCGCCGACTTCGACCCCGACGAGCAGAAGCGCGGTATGAGCCGCAGCACCGCCGTCGTTGCCATCGACCTGGGCGCGGGCGAGGACGCGACGCGCATCAACCTGATCGACACGCCCGGCTACGCCGACTTCGTGGGCGAGTTGATCGCGGGGGCGGCGGCGGCGGACACGGCGCTGATCCTGGTCGACGCGGCGGCCGGGCCGCAGGTCGGCACCGACACGGCCTGGCGCATCGCCGAGGAGCGCGGGATGCCGCGGGCGATCGTCGTCAGCCGGCTGGACCGCGAGAACGCGCGCTGGGACGAGACGGTCGCGGCGATCCAGGCCCAGCTGGGGCCGCAGTGCCACCCCGTGCAGCTGCCGATCGGGCTGGAGGGCGACTTCGGCGGCGTGGTCGACCTGGTGCATCGCAAGGCCTACCTGGGCGACGGCAAGACCGCGTCGGACGTGCCGGCGGATCTGGCGGACGCCGTCGAGGAGGCGCGCGAGGGGCTGACGGAGCGCGTCGCCGAGGCGGACGACGACCTCACGCTCAAGTACCTGGAGGACTTGGAACTGAGCGACGAGGAGATCGAGAGCGGGCTCTCGGCCGCGATCCGCGGCGGCACGCTGGTCCCGATCTTCTGCGCCTCGGGCACGGCCAACATCGGCGCCATGCCGCTGCTGCGCGCCATCCGCGACGAGTTCCCCAGCCCGCTCGAGGCGCCGCCGCTGACGGCCACCGTGACGGGCGAGCGCCGCGAACTGCCGACCAAGCCGACGGGGCCGCTGGCGGCGCTGGTGTTCAAGACCAGCGCCGATGAGTTCGTGGGCCGGCTGACGTACTTCCGCGTCTTCAGCGGTACGATCCGCGCCGACGCGCACCTCTACAACCACGGCACCGAGTCGGACGAGCGCATCTCCAACCTGTCGAACATCTTCGGCAAGGAACTGCGGCACAGCGGCGCGATCGTCGCGGGCGACATCGGCGCGGTAACGAAACTCAGCGCCACGCACACCTTCGACACCCTGGCCGACAAGGCGACGCCGGTCGCGATCGACCGGCCCGCGATCCCGGCGCCGGTCTTCTCGGCCGCCATCACGCCGATCAGCAAGGCCGACGTCGACCGGCTGGGGCCCAGCCTGCAGCGCCTGCTCGAGGAGGACCCCACGCTGCACATGGAGCGCGACGCCCAGACCGGCGAGACGATCCTCAGCGGGCTGGGGGAGTCGCACGTGAACCTGGCGGCGGAGACGCTGCGCCGCAAGTTCAAGGTCGAGGTGGACGTGCACGACCGTCGCATCCCCTACCGGCAGACGATCACGGCGCGCGGCCAGGCCGAGTACACGCACAAGAAGCAGACCGGCGGGCACGGGCAATACGCGCGGGTGGCGCTGCGGGTCGAGCCGCGGGCGCGCGGCGAGGGCTTCGAGTTCGGCAACGAAGTCGTGGGGGGGAACGTGCCGCGGCAGTTCATCCCGGCGGTCGAGAAGGGGGTCGTCGAGGCGCTGCCCAACGGCGCGATGGCCCGCTACCCGCTGACCGACCTGCGCGTGGTGCTGTTCGACGGCAAGCACCACGACGTCGATTCGAGCGAGATGGCGTTCAAGCTGGCGGCCAGCCAAGCGCTCAAGGAAGCGACCAACGGCGCCCGCCCGATCCTGCTGGAGCCGATCCTGACGCTGCGCATCCACGTCCCCGAGAGCGCCACCGGCGACGTGATGAGCGACCTCAACAGCCGCCGCGCGCGCGTGCAGGGGCTGGAGCCCAACGAGGCCGGCGGCACGACGATCAGCGCCGAGGGCCCGATGGCGGAGCTACTGCACTACGCCACCGACCTGCGCTCGATGACGGGCGGCCGCGGCATCTACGAGTTCGCCTACGCCCGCCACGATCCGGTGCCGTCGCACGTCGCGGAGAAGGTCGTGGCGGCGTCGAAGTCGGGCGGCGGGTCGGGCTAGGCGCCGCTAGCCCGCGACGAGGCGCAGCCAGCGACCGTCCTCCCACACGCGGTAGGCTTATCACCATGCTCCACGCATTCAGCGCCTCGAACTACAAGTCACTCAAGGACGTCCACCTCGACAACCTGCCGCCCTTGATGGTTCTCGTCGGACCGAATGCGTCCGGGAAGTCGAACTTTCTTGATGCACTGGACTTCGTGGGAGCGGTCTTCCGCGACGGCCTGGATTCTGCACTAGCCGAACGAGGCGGGTTCGAGAATGTGGCCTCCCGAAGACAGCGCCGGGCGAGGGGTGCTGTTGAGTTCACGTTGATTTACCAAGATCGGAGCCGACAGCATCTTCGCAAGAGCGAGCCACCCAAATTCTGGCGCTATCGGCTGGCGTTTCGCGCGACCGGACAGACCATCGACTCCGACATCGAAATATCGGCAGAGCAACTCGATTGCGCGGATGCGCAATCCGGTCCGTACACGCTCGTGTTCTCCAGGTCGGGCGGAATCATCCGCCCGGGCGTAGAGGACGCGTTCCGGTTCGCAAACGGCGAGTCCGAAATCGATGAGGCCGGTTGGGGATTCGAGGGAGAGCCGATCGCCCGTTTTCTCAATCCTACGCTCCGAGGTTGGTTCGGAGAGTTCTCGCACTTTCGGACCTACCAGGTATCTCCACTGATCGCGCGAGAGCCGTCGGCACCTGGGCGTGACAGGGATGTCGGTCGTTATGGGGAGAACCTTGCCTCCGCATTGAGACGTTTAAGCAGCAGTAGCGAGAAGCGGTACCAGGAACTGATCGAGCAACTTCGAGTCGCCGTCCCAACGATCGAGAAGGTTGAGGCTGACTACGTCGACACGAAGAAACTGGGGCTCTTCTTCAAGGAGGCGGGTTTCTCACGCCGCTGGTTCGCCGATGAGGTCTCCGACGGAACTATCCAGGCACTCGCCCTGTTCCTCGTCCTCTTGTCGAGGGATCCGGCAGTCATCGTCGAGGAACCGGAAACGAGCCTGCACCCGTGGATCCTGCGGCATTTCATGTCGCTGGCCCGGGAGGTGGCCGAACGGGACCACCCTCACCAGAGGAGCCAAGTGATCATCTCAACCCACTCCCCAATCTGTGTTGACGGCGTGCCGCCGGAAAGTCTCTACGTGACTCGTCGCACGGACCAGGGCACCCAAATCGAACGCGCCCTGGACACGCTAGAGAACAGGGACGGCTTCATTGACCACTTGGCGTCCGAGGCCCTCGGCTTGGGGACTTCCTGGGACTCAGGCCTCTTCGGCGGAGTCCCAGGCTGATGGTCCAGATCCCGCCGGAAGGGCCTGTGGGGCTCGTCGTCGAGGGCCCATGCGAAGTTCTGGCCTTACCCATCCTCCTGCAACATGCTGGCCACCGAGTGGCCACGCCCGTCACATTCCACGGGCAGGGCATCGATAGTCCGGTGGACGCGTTCGTTTCGAAGCGCGTGATGCCGACGGCGAAGGGGCTGGTCGCCGCGAGAAGAGTCTCCGCCCTTGGGATCGTGTTCGACCGAGAGTCGCGTCCCGAGCCCGCCCTGCAACTGTGTCGCAGGGCCTACGACGTGGCGATACAAGCGCTCCCCCCGTCCCTCCCGATCTTCGTCGCCGTCGCGGATCGCTCGTTCGAGAATTGGCTCCTCGCGGATCCGGAAGGCATCCTCACTCACGCTCTTGTGGTTCGGGATCCTGCCAACCGAGTGGGGAGCATGTCGGACGGGAAGGATGGAGTGTCGATCTTGCGTTGGGCGTTCGGCGACAACGACTACGAGAAGGTCCGCCACGCCCCACAGTTGGCCGGAGTCGTCGATGTCAGGGACGACAGCGTCCTCAGCCGTAGTCCGTCGTTGACAGCCTTCCTCAAGCTCGCGACGCGCTAGCCCCCCGCGACGAGGCGCAGCCAGCGGCGCTTGCCGACCTTGAGCACGCTGCCCGGCGCCACCGTGACCTCGGCGGCCGTGACGCGCTCCCCGTCGAGCTGGACGGCGCCGCCGGCGATGAGGCGCTTGGCCTCGGCGCGGCTGGCGGCGAGGCCGGCGCGGGCCAGCAGATCGGCGAGGACGACGCTCGCGGCCCCGTCCTCGAAGGCGATCGCGAACTCGGGCATGTCGGCGGGCTGCTCGCGGCGGGAGAAGACGCGCGCGAAGTCCTCCGCCGCCGCGCCGGCCGCCTCGGCCCCGTGCCACTCCGCGACGACGGCGTGGGCGAGGCGCTGCTTGGCGCGCATCGGGTGCAGCGAGCCGTCGCGCAGGCCGGCCTCGATCGCGTCGACCTCCGCCGCCTCGACGTTCGTGCCCAGCGTGAAGAAGTCGATCAGCACGTCGTCGGGGATCGACATCGCCTTGCCGTACTGCTGGTCAGGCGGCTCGTCGATGCCGATGTAGTTGCCGGTGCTCTTCGACATCCGCTCGACGCCGTCGAGGCCGACCAGGATGGGCGACGTGATCGCGATCTGGGGCGGCTGCCCGTGGGTGCGCTGCAGGATGCGCCCGGCCATCAGGTTGAAGGTCTGGTCGGTGCCGCCGACCTGGACGTCGGTCTCCAGCGCGACGGCGTCGTAGCCCTGCATGAGGCCGTACATGAACTCATGCACGTAGACGGGCTCGCCGCGGTCGAGGCGGGTGCGGAAGGTGTCGCGCTCGATGAACTGCGCGACGGTGAAGTTGCTGGCCAGCTGCACCACGTCCTCGAACGTCAGCTTGGCCAGCCACTCGCTGTTGCGGCGCACCTCGGTGCGGGCGCGGTCGAGCAGCTTGAAGGCCTGCTCCTGGTAGGTGGCGGCGTTGGCGGCGATGGCCGCGGCGGCGTTCATGGGGCGTGAGGCGTCCTTATCCGAGGGGTCGCCGATCAGGGCCGTGAAGTCGCCGATCAGCAGCACGGCCTGATGCCCCAGCTCCTGGAAGGTGCGCAGCTTGCGCAGCGCGACGCAGTGCCCCAGGTGCAGGTCGGGCGCCGTGGGGTCGACGCCGAGGTAGACGCGCAGGGGGCGATCGTCGCGCAGCGATTCGGCCAGGCGATCGCGCAGCTCGCGCTCCATGGTGGCGCGCGTCTCGGCGTCGCCGAAGCGGGTACCGCGCATGATCAGCGCGTGCTGGCGCTCGACCTCGGCGCGCTGGGCGGGGCTGAGCGGCGGGCCAGCGTCGGTCATGCCGGCCCTCGCAGGCGCAGGGCGGCGCGGGCGGCGACGCAGTCGCGGGCGAGCTGCGCGCGCAGCGCCTCGACGCCGTCGAACTTGACCTCGCCGCGCAGCCGCGTGACGAGGTCGATGCGCAGGTCGCGGCCGTAGAGGTCGGCGTCGTAGTCGAGGATGTGGCACTCGACGGTGACGGCGGGGTGGTCGTCGAAGGTGGGGCGGACGCCGATGTTGGTGGCCGAGGGGAGCACGCGGCCGTCGATCGAGGCGAGCGTGGCGTAGACGCCCGTGGCGGGCAGGGCGCGGTCGGCGCCGACGGCGATGTTGGCCGTGGGGAAGCCGATCGCGCGGCCGCGCTCCACGCCCCGGACGACGGGCCCGTGCAGGCTGAAGCGCCGGCCCAGCAGGTCGTTGACGCGCTCGATGTCGCCCGCGGCCAGCCCGGCGCGGATGTCGCTGGAGGAGATCTTGTGGTCGCCGTCATCACCGGCGTCGGGGCCTCCGTCGCGGACCATGTCGATCACGGTGACGCGGAAGCCGAGTTCCTCGCCGAGGGCGCGCAGGGTCGCGATGTCGCCGCCGCGCTGGCGGCCGAGGGCGAAGTCGGGGCCGGTGACCAACTCCGTCAGCTGCAGCTCCTCGACGAGCACGCGCACGAAGTCGCCGGCGTCGGTCTGCGACAGCTCGGAGGTGAAGGTGATCGGCGCGACGATGTCGAGGCCGGCCTCGGTCAGCAGGCTCAGGCGGTCCTCCAGGCTGGTCAGGTAGCTGAGCGGCATGTCGGGCCGCAGCACGTGCTGCGGATGCGGGTGGAAGGTGACGACCCCGGCGGCGCTGCCGTTGGCGGCGGCGCGCTCGATGACCCGGCGCAGCAGCGCGACGTGTCCGCGGTGGACGCCGTCGAAGACGCCGATCGTGACCGTGGTGGGGCGCTGCGCGGCGACGCGTCGCAGCTCCGCCCGGGTGAGTTGGGTGGGCACGGCGTCCTCTCAGCCCGTCGCACTAGCGGACGCACCCGCGGGCGCGCCGGTACCGGTAGTGGCGGTGGGCGCGGCGGCGGGCTTGGCCACGATCTCGATGTCGCCGTAGGCGTCGTCCTGGCGCATCTCGATCGCGAGCGACTTGTACAACTCCAGGATCGCGATGAAGGTCACGATGACGTCGGTGCGGGTCTGCGCCTCCGCGATCCACTCCCGGAACGACACCCGCCCGCCGTCGCGCAGGCGGGCGTGCAGCTCGGCGATCTTGTCCTGCACCGTGACGGGGTCGCGCGTCAGGGCGACCTCGGGGTGGCGCTGGGCGCGATCGTCGGCGCGGGCCAGCGCCTCCTGGACCAGCTTGCTCAGCAGTTCCAGCGTGACCGAGTCGGGCAGGCCCGGGGCCGGCTCCCGGTCGACCGGCGCGGGCGCGCCGGCCCCGAAGCCGCGCAGGCCGCTGCGGTCGATCTTGCCGAACATCTCGATCGCCTCGTGGTAGCGGCGACGCTCCTCGAGCATCGCCACGAGGTCCACGGCGGGGGCGTCGGCGGGCGCGGGGGCGTCGTCGGCGCCCGGCAGCATGCGGCGCGACTTGAGCAGCATCAGCCGTCCACCGATGGCCAGGAACTCCGACAGCTGCTCGGCGACCGGGTCGCCGGCGTCGCCGCGCCGGCTCGACGCCTTGAGCGCGTCGACGTGCCGCAGGAACTGGTCGGCGACCTGCACCAGCGAGAGCTCGGAGATGTCGAGGTCGCGCCGCTCGATCAGCTGCAGCAGCAGGTCGAGCGGCCCCTCGAAACCGGGCAGCGTCAACTGCACCATCGGCAGTTGCGCCATCGGAAGGGGCGCCATCGGCAGGGGCGACATAGACGCAGCCTACTCCAGGCCCGGCCCGCCGCTAGACCGCGGCGAGCGCGCCGGGACGCGGCGCCGCCGGCCGGCCCACGGCGTCGCCCAGCGATTCCAGGGTGCGCATGAGCCGCTCGAAGTTCTCGAAGGTGAGGCTCTGGGCGCCGTCGGAGAGGGCGTGGTCGGGGCTGGGGTGCACCTCGATCATGACGCCGTCGGCGCCGACGGCGACGGAGGCCTTGGCCATCGGCTCGACGAGCTGCCAGCGGCCGGTGCCGTGGCTGGGGTCGCTGATCACGGGCAGGTGGCTCATGCGCTTGACCAGCGCGACGGCGGCGAGGTCGAGCGTGTTGCGGGTGGCGGTCTCGAAGGTGCGGATGCCGCGCTCGCACAGGATGACCTCGTGGTTGCCCTTGGCCATGATGTACTCGGCGGCCAGCAGCCACTCCTCGATCGTGCCGCTGAGGCCGCGCTTGAGCATGGCCGGCTTGCGCACCAGCCCCACCTCGTCGAGCAGGTTGAAGTTCTGCATGTTGCGCGCGCCGATCTGCAGGATGTCGGCGTAGCGGGCGACGGTCTCGACGTCGGCGATCGACATCACCTCGGTGATGACGGGCAGGCCCGTCTCCTCGCGGGCCGTCGCCAGGTGCTTGAGACCCTCCTCGCCCAGGCCGCGGAACGAGTACGGCGACGTGCGGGGCTTGAATGCGCCGCCGCGCAGGATGTGGCCCCCGGCCGCCTTGACCGCGCGCGCGGTCGTGACCATGTGCTCCTCGTTCTCGATGCTGCACGGGCCGGCCATGACGACGAAGTTGCCGTCGCCGATGCGCACGCCGCCCACGTCGATGATCGTGTCGGCGGGCTTGAACTCGCGGCCCGAGAGCTTGTAGGGCCGGGAGATCGCGACGACCTGTTCGACGCCGGCCATCGTGCCGATGGCGGTGCGGATCTCGGGGTCGATGACGCGGCCGACGGCGCCGATGACGGTGCGCTCCTCGCCGGCGCTGAGGTGGCCTTCGAGGTTGGCCTCCTTGAGGCGGCTCATGACGCCTTGGACTTCTTCGGGGCTGGCGTCCGTTTGCATGATGACGAGCATGGGGCTTCTCTCTTTCGTGGCTGCTGACTGGTGGGGCTGGCTGGTTCGATCGGGCTGGCTGACTGACTGGTTGGGTCAGGGATCGGGTTCGGGGCCGGTGTCGCGGGACTGGCCGGCGACGACGTCGGGGCGCAGGACCATCGCGCCGCGCAGGTAGACGTGCTGCACGTCCTCCTGACGGCGCGGCGTGTTGACGTGCAGCATGATGCGCAGGCAGCTCGGCAGCGCGCCGGGGACGTCCATCTCGTGCCCGCACATCAGCGCGACGTGGCCCCAGCCCAGGCCGCGCCGGGCGGCGACGGCGGGGAACTCGGCGTCGAGGTCGCGGGTGGTGCTGAACCAGGCCGAGGCGACATCCTCCGCGCGCACGCCGTTGCGCTGCACCATCGCGTCGAGCAGTTCCCGCGTCGCGGCGATGATGGCGTCGGACGCGTTGCGGTCGACGGTGGTCGCGCCACGGATGCCGCGCACGCGCCAGGGGAGGTCGTCGGTCATGGTGCTCGCATCATTGTCGTGGCTACAGGGTTCCGGCTGGCGTCCTGCCGCCAGCGGCGCATCGTCGTGGGGTGGGAGTGGGATGGGGCGTCCGGGCCGGGGCCGGGCGACCGTCAGTCGCGACGCGGCGCAAACGCGCCGGCCGCGGAGGTATAGGCGAACATCCGGACACGGCTCAAGCCATCGCGGCGAGCGATCATGCGTCCTGTTCCCTTCCGCGGCCGGTCATCACCTCAGCGAAGCGCCGCAGCGTCGCGACGCGCTGGCCGGGAGCGGCCTGCTCGACCGTGGTGATCACGGCGCTCCCGACAATGGCAGCGTCACATAATTCGCCCACCGAGGCAACCTGCGCGGGGCTGGAGATGCCAAAGCCGACGCCCAGCGGCAGGCCGACGGTCGCGCGCACGCGGCCCACGAAGTCGACGAGGTCGGAGGGCAGCGCCCCGCGCGCGCCGGTGACGCCGGTCACGCTGACCAGATAGACGAAGCCGCTCGCGCGCTCTGCGACGGCGGCGATGCGGGCCGGGGTGCTCGTCGGCGCGAGCAGGTAGATCAGGGCGAGGCCCTGCGCACGTAGTGCGACGCGGATGGCGTCGGACTCCTCGGGCGGGAGGTCGACGATGATCAGGCCGTCGGCGCCGGCGGCGGCCGCGTCGCGCGCGAGGGCGGGGACGCCGCCCAGCGCGCCGTCGGCCCGGGGGTCGCCGGCGGCGTGGTAGGCGAGGAACGGGTTGAGGTAGCCCATCAGCGTGATCGGGACGCCGACGCCGCGGGCGCGCAGCTCGGCCACGGCGCCGAGGATGCCGCGCAACGAGGCGCCGGCCGCCAGCGCGACGGTGTTGGCACGCTGGATCGTGGGGCCGTCGGCGAGGGGATCGCTGAAGGGCACGCCGATCTCGATCGCGCCGGCGCCGCCGTCGACCAGGGCCTGCAGCAGATCGACGGTCTCGGCGGGCGTGGGGTAGCCGCCGGTCAGGTATGGCATGAAGACGACCTGATCGGTCCCGGCCGTGTCGCGGAAGGCATCGGCGTAGCGGCTCACGCGACGCCCCGTTCCGAGACGGTGACGGCGAACGCCACCAGATTGAAGATGAAGTGGGCGCTGATCGACGCCCAGAGGTTGCCGCTCTTGAGGTAGGCGAGGGCGAAGGCGACGCCCACCACGAAGAAGGGAATCAGGCTGCCGACGTCGAAGTGCAGGGCGGAGAAGATGGCGGCGCTGATCACGACGGCGGCGGCCGGCCCCCAGCGGCGGGCGATCGCGCCGACGAGGAAGCCGCGGTGGAAGATCTCCTCGGCCAGCGGGGCCATGAGCAGGACGGCGACGCCGATCAGCACGGCGGCGAGCACGCTGAACGACTCCTCGCCGTCGATGGCGGAGACGGGCTCGAGCCACTCGATCTCCAGCGCCTCGACGATGAGCTGGTAGGCGACGATCACGATCCAGGCGGCGACGAGGGCCGCAAGGCCCCAGCCGAGGGCGCTCATCGACGGCGCGCGCAGGCCCAGGAGGCGCGCCGCGCCGCGCCCGCGCAGGACGAGCAGGGGCACGAGGATCAGCGCCAGCAGATCGACGATGAGCACGATGATCGCGGTCGCGACGAACTCGGCGTTCTCCGTGGGGTCGTCGTCGATCAGGGCGAAGACGCCGAACCCGATCAGGAAGGTGATGAAGAAGACGACCGCCGCCAAGCCGAGGCCGCGGAAGATGTCGCCGGGGGCGAAGCCGGCGCCCGCGCCGGGCGGCGGGGCGGGCGCGGGCGGGCGGGACCAGGCGTCGGGCAGGCGCAGCCCCGCGCCCGGCGGTGCGCCGTAGTTCTGGGGGTGGGGCGGCAGCGTGGGGCCTTGGGGCATGGCGGGGCGAGCGTACCAGCGGCGCACTACAGATCGACGCCGCGCGCGGCCAGCGACTCCCGCACGATGTCGATGTCCTTGTCGCCGCGGCCGCTGAGCCCCAGCAGCACGACGTCGTCGGGGGCGAGCGCCGGCGCGAGGCGGCGCAGGGCGGCGACGGCGTGGCTGGGCTCGAGGGCGGGCACGATGCCCTCGGTCTCGCAGAGCAGGCGGAAGCCGGCCAGCGCCTCGTCGTCGTCAACGGCGACGTACTCCGCCCGCCCGTCGCGCTTGAGCCAGGAGTGCTCGGGGCCGACGCCGGGGTAGTCGAGCCCGGCGCTGATGCTGTGCGCCTCGGCGATCTGGCCCTCGTCGTCCTGCAGCAGGTAGGTGCGGGTGCCGTGCAGCACGCCCGGACGGCCGCGGCTGAGCGTGGCGGCGTGGCGGCCGTCGAGGCCCTCACCGGCGGCCTCGACGCCGATCAGCCGCACCGGGTCGTCGAGGAAGGGGTGGAAGAGGCCGATGGCGTTGCTGCCGCCTCCCACGCAGGCGATGGCGACGTCGGGCAGGCGGCCGATCTGCTCCAGGCACTGCGTGCGCGCCTCGCGGCCGATCACGGTCTGCAGGTCGCGCACGATGGTCGGGTAGGGGTGCGGGCCGATGGCGCTGCCGATCACGTAGTGGGTGTCGCGGACGTTGGTCACCCAGTCGCGGATGGTCTCGTTGATGGCGTCCTTGAGCGTGCGCGAGCCGGAATCGACGGGGCGCACCTCCGCGCCCAGCAGGCGCATGCGGAAGACGTTGAGCGACTGGCGGCGCACGTCCTCGGCGCCCATGTAGACGATGCACTTCAGGCCGAAGCGGGCGCAGGCGGTGGCCGTCGCGACGCCGTGCTGCCCGGCCCCCGTCTCGGCGATGATGCGGCGCTTGCCCATCTTGCGGGCCAGCAGCACCTGGCCGATGGCGTTGTTGATCTTGTGCGCGCCCGTGTGCGCCAGGTCCTCGCGCTTGAGCACGATGCGCGGCCCGCCGAGCGCGGCGCTGAGACGCGGGGCGTCGCTGAGCGGCGTGGGCCGGCCGACGTAGTCGCGCAGCAACTCGCCCAACTCGTCCTGGAAGTCCTCGTCCGACTGGGCGGCGGTCCAGGCCGCCTCCAGCTCGGCGCAGGCGGGCATCAGCGTCTCGGGGATGTACTGGCCGCCGAATTCGCCGAAGCGGCCGGCGATCGGCTGGAGGGGTGCGTCGGTGGTCATGGCGGCTCTCCCGTCGCGATGGGGCCGCTGGCCCTGCCCGTTGGGACACCGGCGGCGCGCGCGTTGCGGATGAACTCGCGGATACGGTCGGGCGACTTGACGCCCGGCCGCGGCGCGCCGTCGTCGGCCGAACGCTCCTCGACGCCGGACGACACATCGACGGCCCAGGGGTGCACGCGCTCGATGCCGGCGGCGACGTTGTCCGGGTCCAGGCCGCCGCTAAGCACGATCGGCCGGATGCGGGCGATCGCGGCGGCGATCGCCCAGTCGAACGTGCGGCCGCTGCCGCCGCCCTGGCCGGAGTGGGTATCCAGCGCGGCGACGGTGGGCGGCCGCTCCGCGACGCGGTCGAGCAGCGCGTCGGCGTCGGTGGCGGCGTCGACGTGGTGGACGCGGATCACGGGCCGCGTCAGCCGCGCGGCCAACTGCGGGTGCTCGCCGCCGCTGAGCTGGATGACGTCGAGGTCGGCGGCGGCGGCGATGCGCACGATCTCGTCGGCGGACTGGCGCGCGAAGACGCCGACCAGCAGCGGCCGCCCGGCGCGATCGATGGCCGCGCCGAAGGCGGCGGCGTCGGACTCGAACAGTTCGATGCGCGGGCCGAGCGCTGCGCGGATCGCGCGGGCCTGCTCGAGGCTCGCGCGGCGGGGGCTCTCGGCGAAGATGACGCCCAGCATGTCGGCCCCGGCGTCGCGCGCGGCGCGGGCGTCGCGGGGGTCGCGCAGGCCGCAGATCTTGATGCGCGTCATGCCGGGCCTCCCGCCTGCGGCCCGCCCGGAAACAGCGCGGCGATGGCCGCGGGGATGTCGCCGCCGCGGGTCAGGCCCTCGCCGATGAGCACGGCATCGACGTCGCAGGCGCGCATGCGGGCGAGGTCGGCCGGCGTGCGGACGCCGCTGGCGGCGACGACGGGCACGCCCGCCGGGACGAGCGGCCGCAGCCGCTCCGTCGTGCTCAGGTCCTCCTTGAAGGTGTGCAGGTCGCGGTTGTTGATCCCGATCGCGCCGCCCGAGTCGAGGAGGCCGGCCCGCAGCGCGATGTCGAGTTCCGCCTCGTCGGTGACCTCGACGAAGGCGGCCATGCCGAGCGCGCGGCCGGCGTCGATCAGCGCCCGGATCGCGGCGGCGTCGGGGATCGTCTTGACGATGACGAGGTAGGCGTCGGCGCCGAGCGCGCGCGATTCGAGCACCTGGTACGGGTCGACGATGAACTCCTTGCGCAGCAGCGGCGGGCAGGGCGCGGCGTCGGTGGCGAGGGCAACCGCGATGTCGGACAGCTCGGCGTCGCCGGCGAAGAAGGCCGGCGCGGTGAGCACCGAGATGGCGACGGCGCCGCCGTCGCGGAAGGCGCGGGCGGCGGCGACGTGGTCGAGGTCGCGGGCGAAGGGGCCCTTCGAGGGCGAGCCCTTCTTGACCTCCGCGACCAGGCCCAGCCCCGGCCGTCGCAGGGCGGCGACGAAGTCGCGGGGGGCGGGGCTCCTGGCGACGATCCGCCGCAGCACGGGCTCGGGCCCCATCGCGCGGCGGCGCGGCAGGTCGCCGCGCGTCTCCGCGACGATGCGCTCGAGGACGCTGCCCTCCTGGCGGGCGGGGGCGGCGCTGTCAGGCACTGGTCTCGCTCAGCCGCTGCGTGGTCTCGACGAACAGCTCCAGCTTGCGCAGCGCGCGGCCGTCGTCGATGGCCTCGGCGGCGCGGCTGACGCCCTCGGCGAGGGTCGGGACCTCGTCGGCGGCGAGCAGGGCCGTGGCGGCGGTCATCGTGACGAAGCCGGTCAGGGGGCCGGTCGTGCCGCCCAGCACGTCGCGCATGGCGCGGGCGTTGTCCGACGCGTCGCCGCCGGCCACGGCGGCCAGCGGCACGGGGCGGATGTGGAAGTCGGCGGGCGTCACCTCGTACTGCGAGACGGCCCCGGCGCGCAGCTCCCAGACCGTCGTGAGGCCCGTCGGCGAGACCTCGTCGATGCCCTCCTGCCCGTGCACGACCAGCGCGTGCGGGCTGCCCAGGCGGCTCAGCACGCGGGCGTACTGCTCGCCGATCTCGGGCGTGGCGACGCCGACGGCCATCCGTGTCGTGCCGGCGGGGTTGGTCAGCGGCCCGAGGATGTTGAAGACGGTGCGGAAGCCCAGCTCGCGCCGCACCGGCCCCACGAAGCGCATCGCCGGGTGGTAGGTCTGCGCGAACAGGAAGCCCACGCCGATCTCGCGAATGCAGGCGGCCATCGCCGAGGGGGGCAGGTCGATCTGCGCGCCGAGCGCCTCCAGGACGTCGGCGCTGCCGCAGCGCGACGACATGGCGCGGTTGCCGTGCTTGGCGACGGTGACGCCGCAGCCCGCGACGACGAAGGCCCCCGCGGTGCTGACGTTGAAGGTGTCGGGGGCGTCGCCGCCGGTGCCGACGACGTCGACGATGCGGTCCACGCCCGGCACGACGATGCGCAGCGCCTTCTCGCGCATGACGCGGGCGAAGCCCACGATCTCGTCGATCGTCTCGCCCTTGGCGCGCAGGGCGGTGAGCAGCGCCGCGATCTGCGTCGGGGGAATGGCGGCGCCGGACATGATCTCGTCGAGCACGGTCGAGGCCTCGGCCTCCGAGAGGTCGCGGCCGTCGTCGATCAGCGCGGCGAGGGCGTCGGAGACGGCGGTCATGGTGTCGCCCCCTCCCGCGCCGGCTCCTGCATGGCGAGGAAGTTGCGCAGCAGGTCGTGGCCGGCGGTGGTCATGATCGACTCGGGGTGGAACTGGACGCCCTCCAGGGCGTAGTCGCGGTGGCGGACGCCCATCAGCACGCCGCTGTCGGCCCAGCTGGTGGCGACGAGTTCCGGCGGCAGGGTGGCCGGGTCGATGGCGAGGCTGTGGTAGCGGATGGCCTCGAAGTCGCCGTCGAAGTCGGCGTAGACGCCGCGGCCGTCGTGCGAGATGCGGCTCGACTTGCCGTGCATGATCTCGCCCGCGCCGACGACGTCGGCCCCGAAGGCCGCGCCGATGCACTGGTGGCCCAGGCAGACGCCGAGGATGGGCAGCTGGCCGGCGAAGCGGCGGATGAGGTCGATGCTGACGCCGGCGTCCTCGGGGCGCTTGGGGCCGGGCGAGATGACGATGCGCTCGGGCCGCAGGGCGGCGATCTCGTCCAGCGTGATCTGGTCGTTGCGCGCGACGCTGACCTCAGCGCCCAACTCGGAGAGGTACTGGTAGAGGTTGTAGGTGAAGGAGTCGTAGTTATCGAGCAGGAAGAGGCTCATCGGGGGATCCTTGGCGCCCGTGGCGCGTTGCCGGTCGCGGGACCGGTCACTGGCACGATACCGATCAGTAGCCGCGGCTGCCCGCGGGGCGTTCGCGGGAGCGCGCTTCGGCGAGGTCGAGGGCCGTGAACATGCCCATGGCCTTGTTGACGGTCTCCTGGAACTCGGCGTCGGGCGTGCTGTCGTAGACGATGCCGCCGCCGGCCTGCACCGACGCCAGGCCGTCCTGCATGATGATGGTGCGGATGGTGATGGCGGTCTCCATGTTGCCGCCGAAGCCGAAGTAGCCCAGCGCGCCGGCGTAGGGGCCGCGCTGGTCCTCCTCGAGCTCGGCGATGATCTCCATGGCGCGGATCTTCGGCGCGCCCGAGACGGTGCCGGCCGGGAAGGTGGCGCGCAGGGCGTCGAAGGCGTCCATCTCGGGGCGCAGGCGGCCCTCGACCTGCGAGACGAGGTGCATCACGTGGCTGTAGCGCTCGACGTCCATCTGCTGGGTGACGCGCACGCTGCCGGGCTGGCTGACGCGGCCGATGTCGTTGCGGCCCAGGTCGAGCAGCATGACGTGCTCGGCCAGTTCCTTGGCGTCGGTGCGCAGCTCCTGCTCGAGGGCCTGGTCCTCCTCCTCGGTCGCGCCGCGGCGGCGGGTGCCGGCGATGGGGTTGGTCGCCACCTTGCCGTCCTCGACCACGACCAGCAGCTCGGGCGAAGTGCCGGCGATCTGGTGGTCGCCGAGTTCGAGGTAGTAGGTGTACGGCGACGGGTTCACGGTGCGCAGCGTGCGATAGACGTTGAAGGAGTGCACGAAGGTCTCGCGCGAGAAGCGCTGCGAGTAGACGCACTGGATGATGTCGCCGGCGACGATGTAGTCGCTGATGCGCTTGATGTCGGAGACGTAGGCCTCGCGCTGCATGTTCGAGCGCAGCGGGGCGCTGCCCGAGGGGGGCGCGGCGCGGTCGGCCGGGACGGGCGGCGCGCCGGCGCCGAGGCGATCGACGATCTCGTCGATGCGGCGCACGGCGGCGCGGTAGGCGCTCTCGACATCGCCGTCGAGGCGGACGTGCCCCACGACCTTGATCAGGTGCTTGAAGTGGTCGAAGACGAGCAGTGTATCGACGAACTGGAAGAGCACCTCGGGCAGGCCGTGGGGGTCGCGCCGGGCCAGCGGCAGGCGCTCGAAGTGGCGCACGGCCTCGTAGCCGACGTAGCCGACGGCGCCGCCGTGGAAGGGGGGCAGGTTGGGGTTGGGGATCAGCGTGAAGCGCTCGAGTTCACGCTTGACCTCGTCCAGCGGGTCGACGCCGGGCACGGCCTCATCGGCGATGGGGGATCGGTAGACGCGGTAGGGCTCGGTGCCGATGAAGGAGTAGCGCGCGGGCCGGTCGGCGCCCTCGACGGATTCGAGCAGGAACGAGTAGTCGCCGCGCTTGACCTTGAGGAAGGCCGAGACGGGCGTCTCCAGGTCGGCGAGGACCTCGCGATAGACGGGCGTCAGGCTGCCCTTGCCGGACGCGGCCAGACGCCGGACCTCCTCCAATGACGGATAGTGCATCGCTGCGCTCCTCTGCTGGTCGGCGCGTTTCGGCCCGGGGCCTTAACGCAAAAACTCCGCCCTCAAGGGGCGGAGTAAACCGCGGTACCACCCTTGTTCCCGTCGCCGCCGACGCAGGATGCGTGGGCGAGTCGGGGCACTCGATTCGCTGACGGCGGCGCGCCTGCTGCCTCGCGCTATGCGCGGGCGGGGAGCGTCGCGATCGGCTCGGCTTCGATAACGGGGCCTCTCCGGCGACGCCTACTCGCGCTCCCGGGGGAGCGGTTTCGGGCCGCGACTCACGGGGCCATTCACCGATCGCGCGACCGCCGGCCTTGCAGCCCGCCCCCGCGCCATCGCGCGGGAGCCCGAGCCGGCTCTCTGTGGGTCCGCTTGACCGGGTACTCGTCCCGCTCAGCGTCGATATTCAGTTGTAGATCGAGTCTGGAGCAGCGCCGCGCGGGTTGTCAATGTGTCGTCGAGGGGCGCGGCGACGCGGGGAGTGTCGTGGGCGGCACGGCGGGGGGCGGGGTCAGAGGCGGGGCGGGACACGGCCGGGGCGGGCGCGCTCGCGGTCGATGACGGCCAGCAGCTCCCCGACAAGATCGCGAAGCGGCTGGGGGTGACTCCCGACCGCGTGGGGTTCTACTACCCCCGGAACCCCCACGAGGACATCTCCTACTTCGTCAAAGAGGAGGAGTGAGCGCAAGCCCTCCACGTCAGTCCGTGTGTCGGCGCACCTCCACGATCGCGACCACTACTTGATCGGGATCTTCGCCCTGCTTCTCAAGGAGTTGCTCGACTTCTTCGAGCTTGAGCCTCGCATCACGTGGGACTCGGAGTTGCATCCGTCCTTCATACGGGACACTCCCATCCCTGTTCACCACCAGGCGGTAGTCGTCTTGATGGACCACGCTGAAGCCCGAGTCGACAAGGGCCTCGGCGAGCTGGGAGCGCGTGAACTCAGGCGATGGCGTCGATGCGGACCCGCCCATGATGCTCCAGATTGATCAGCCTCTGACCCTCTGCGCTTGTCGGAGTCAGGTCGTGGCTGCTGGTGTATTGAGTGATCTGATCGCGCGGTGGGCCGATTGTGAAGTCCACGCCCTGCGTAAGTAGGAAGTAAAGCAGCGGGCTCAACGAGTCCTTGCTCATGTCGTTGATCAGGAACTCAATCTCGTCCTCGACAGCCCCCTTCATACTGTCCTCATCCCCGTTCCCGAGCGCCAAGATATTGAGGCCATCAACGGTCGCCATGTAGGCATCCGATTCACCTCCAACCCACGACGCCTTGATCGAGAGGCGCATTGAGATACCGAGTTCATCAAGGCTAGTAGGCATAGCACTCCCTCCAATCGGCGTGAGCGGACTCTAGCACGCTCATCTCGCCGCAGCGCCGCATCTAGGGTCGCAGAGTCGCGACATGTATCCCGGATGTCAAGCAGTCACCCACTGCCGTCCCGGGGCTTCGGCGGGGGGCGGCTGAGCGTCAGAGGCGGGGCGGGACACGGCCGGGGCGGGCGCGCTCGCGGTCGATGACGGCCAGCAGCTCCTCGGCGGCGGCGTCGAGGCGGCCGTCTGCGTTGACGATGACGTGGTCGAAGCCGTCGGCCTCAGCCATCTCCTCGCGGGCGATGGCGAGGCGACGGCGCATCGCGGCCTCGTCCTCGGTAGCGCGGGCGCGCAGGCGGCGCTCCAGATCATCGAGATCGGGCACGGTGAGGAAGATCAGCAGCGCCTCGGGGATCTTGGCGCGCAGCGTGCGCGCGCCCTGCACGTCGGTGCGCAGCACGACGGTCTTGCCCGCGGCCAGCAGCCGCTCGACCTGATCGCGCGGCACGCCGCTGCGATGCCCGTAGACCGTCGCGTGCTCCAGGAAGCCGTCGCGGGCGAGCAGGTCGTCGAACTGCTGCTCGCTGAGGAAGAGATGGTGAACGCCGTCGCGCTCGCCGGGGCGGGGGGCGCGGGTCTTGGCCGTGACGACGCGCGCGAGGCGGTCGTCGCGACGCAGGGCGGCGGCCAGGACGCTGTCCTTACCGGCGCCGGAGGGGCCGGAGAGCACGACGACGAGCGGCGCGGGCGCGGTCAATCGGGATCCTCGCCGTCGCCCGGCCCGGCGCGCTGGGCGGCCTCGACGCGCCGCACGATCGTCTCGGGCGCGATGGCGGCCAGCACGACGTGCCCGGTGTCCATGACGAGCACGGCCTTGGTGCGCCGCCCGCTGGTCATGTCGATGATGGCGCGCTCGGCCTTGCCGTCCTGCACGAGGCGCTTGCTGGGGGCGGAGTTGGGCGACACGATCGCCACCACGCGATCGATCGCGAGCACGTTGCCGAAGCCGATGTGCAGCAGTTCCGCCGGCATCTCGTGGCTCAGGTTAGCGCCCGCGGTCCGGCGAGTCGCGCGAGATCGGCCCAGAAGCCGGGGTAGGAGACCGCGACGGCCTCGGCCCCGTCGAGCAGGCTGACGGCCTCGCCGGCCGGGCCGGCGGCCATTGCGGCGACCGCCGCCGCCATCGCCAGCCGGTGGTCGCCGCCGGCATCGACCCGGCCGCCGCGCAGTTGGGCGCCGCCGTGGATGCGCAGCCCGTCGGGGCGCTCGTCGGCGCCGGCGCCGAAGGCGCGCAGCAGCCCCGCCGTGGTCGCGATGCGGTCGGACTCCTTGACGCGCAGCTCCTCCGCGCCGCGGATCTCGCTGGGCCCGTCGGCGACGGCGGCGGCGACCGCGATCACGGGCAACTCGTCGATGGCGCGCGGCACGACGTCGCCCTCGATGATCGCGCCGCGCAGCGGGCCGTGGCGCACGCGCAGGTCGGCGACGGGCTCGCCGCCGGCGCGCCGGGGGTTCGACTCGGCGATGCGGGCACCCATGGCGCGCAGCACGTCGATCACGCCGGTGCGGGTCGGGTTGACGCCGACGCCGGGCAGCGTCACGTCGGAGCCGGGGGTGATCGCCGCCGCGACGAGCCAGAAGGCGGCGGCGCTGGGGTCGCCGGGCACGTCGACATCGACGGGGTGCAGCGGGGCGGCGGGGTCGAGGCGGACGGTCGGGCCATCGACCTCGATGGCCGCGCCCATCGCGCCGAGCATGATCTCCGTGTGGTCGCGGGTGGGCGCGATCTCGTCGATCGCGCTGGGGCCGTCCGCGGCCAGCGCAGCCAGCAGGATGGCGCTCTTGACCTGGGCGCTGGGCACCGTCATGCGGCCGTCGAACGGGCGCAAGGCGCCGCCATCGACCGTGATCGGGGCGCGCATGTCGGGGCCGTCGCCGGCGACGGTCGCGCCCATCGCCGCCAGCGGTCGCAGCACGCGGGCCATCGGACGGCGGCGCAGCGATCCGTCGCCGTCGAGCACGGAGCGTCCATTGAGGCCGGCCAGCAGCCCGGCGAGCAGGCGCATCGAGGTGCCGCTGTTCCCGCAGTCGAGCACGACGTCGGTCGTGCGCAGGGCGGCGCGGCCGGGGCTGCGGACCAGCAGGTCGTCGCCGCCGGGCCCGGGCGCGCGCGTCACGGCGGCGCCCAGCTGCTCCAGGATGGCCAGCGTGCGCCGGCAGTCGTCGCCGTCGAGGAAGCCGCGCACGCGCGCCTCGCCCTCGGCGAGGGCGTTGCAGATCAGCGCGCGGTGCGAGATGGACTTGTCGCCGGGGACGCGGACCGTGCCGCGCAGGGGGCCGGTGGCGCGCAGCCCTTGCCTCACGACGCTTGCCTCACGACGCCCTCCTCGTGCGCAACGCCGCCCGCCGTCGCGCCGCTAGCGCTTGCGCCGCGACGCCTCGATCTTCTTGTCGGACTCCTTCATCATCTCGCGCATCTTCTCGTAGAGCTTGGGGCTCATCATCATCCCGCCGAGGAGGGAGCCCTTGTCGGGCATGTCGGGCACGGGCGGGGCGTCGTCGAGGTCGTCGCCCTCGAGGAAGCGGAAGCGCTGCAGGTTGGCGTCGAAGAAGGCATTGAAGATCGTCTCCTCGTCCTCGTCGAGCAGGTCGCGGTAGCGGTTGAGCTCGAGGATGTAGCGATCGATCCAGTACTGGATGCGCTCCTTGTTGGTCAGCGCGATCTCGGCGGACATCTGGGGGTCGCCGTCGACGAGGCGGGTGAGGTCGCGGTAGGCCGGGCCGGCGATCTTGCCGAAGTCGGCCCAGCTCTCGGTGTAGCGCAGCATCGTGAAGAGGGCGTTGGAGGCCACGATGGGCATGTGGCTGACGGCCGCCACGAGGTCGTCGTGCTCGTCCGCGGCCATGAAGCGCGGCGTCGCGCCGATCGCCTCCACCAGGCCCAGCACCGATCGCACGGCGGTGTCGGAGGCGTTGGTCTGGGGCACGACGGCGTAGGGGGCGCCCTGGAAGAGCCCGGCCTCCGCGTTCTCGACGCCCTGATCGGTCTTGCCGGCCATCGGGTGGCCGCCGACGAAGGAGCAGTAGCGGGGCAGGTGCTCCGCGGCCCACTGCAGGACCAGCCGCTTGCTTGAGGCGACATCAGTGACGGCGGCGCCGTCGCTGAGGTGCGGCGCGATCTCCTGGAAGACCTCGATGATCTGCACCGGCGGCACGGCGACGATGACCAGCCCGGCGCCGCCGACGGCCTTGGCCGGGTTGCCCTCGACCTCGTCGACGACTTGGCGCTTTTTCGCCTCGCGCCGCACGCGGCTGGAGTGGTCGTAGCCGATGAGTTCGACGTCTTTGTGGCCCGCGGCCTTGATGGCGAGTCCCAGCGACCCGCCGATCAGGCCCAGGCCGATGATCGCGATTTGTGACATGTGGTTCTCCTGGCAGCCGATTCCCTGCGGAGTCTAGCAAGCGCCGGCGCACCGCCGGACCCCGTCGATGGTAGAGTCCAGCGCGGTAAGGCGGGGAGACCGGCGATGGAGCGCGCATGCGTCGCTCGCGGGAACACGCCCTGCCACGACTGCCCCGGCGCCGGCTGCTGGCGGCAGTCGCGGCCGCGCTGATCCTGGGCGGGCTCGCGCTGGGCCTGATCGCGCCGCCCTCGTCGGCCGCATCGACCGACGCCCGCGCCGCCGGACCGCACCTCATCTTGTCCTCCTACGGCGACGACGAGAGCAGCCTGTGGCTGATCGACCCCGCCGCGCCGGCGCGGCGTCAGTTGTGGCTGCACGTCGCGCATGCGCCCGGCTGGGCGATCGAGGGGGCGGTGTCGCCGGCGGGCGGGCGCGTGGCGCTGCTCGTCGTGCCGCCCGGCGCGCGCGACCCCGGCGCCGGGACGCAGCTGCTGATCAGCGACGGCGGGCCGCCGCGCGTCGTGGCCGAGGGACTCGACCTGCGGGGCGGGCTGGCCTGGGCGGCCGACGGGCGGGAGCTATTCGCGCGGCGCACGCTGCTGGGCCCCAACGACGGACGCCGCTACCAACTGATCGCGTTCGACTTCGCCGACGATGCGGACCCGCCCGCCGAGCGGGTGCTGCTGGAACGCGGCGACACGGGCGGGCTCTACCCCGTGGGCCGCGCTGCGGGCGGGCCGGCCTACGCCGTCGCGGTCGGCGCGGGCGGCAGCGCCCTGATCGCGATCGGTGAGGGCGGCGTCTCCGTGCTGCCCTTCGCCGCCGTCGTGACGCGGGAGTGGTCGCTGTCGCCGGGCGGGTCGCAGCTGGCCTACACCGAACAGCGGGGGATGTCGCTGCGCGTGATGGTGCTCGACCTGGACGGGCCCGGCCTGCGCACCGCTCAGGCCGTCGAGCCCGGCCCGGCGGGCGGCTCCGCCTCGCCGGTCTGGGGGCCCGGCGGCACGCTGCACGCGGGGCACTTCGGTTCCGGCACGGGTGGCGGGGAGATCCGATCGGCCGGCGTGCGCGTGACGGGGGCCGTCGCGGGCTTCGACCTGCCCGTCGGCTGGTCGCCCGACGGCGCCTACCTGGCGCTGCGCACGTTCGAGGGGACGGGCCCCGGCGACCCGGGGGCCGAGGGCGTGGCCCTGCTCGGGCCGGATGGCGCGTCGCAGGTCGTCGCGGGGGACGGGCTGCGGATTCTGGGCTGGTGGCATGCGGCGCCCTGAACGGCCGAGCGGCGCGCTACCGCAGCGGGCGGGCGTCGTGGCGCTGCCGTGCGTGATCGTTGTGGCTGTCGTCGCGGCGATGGTCGCGGGGCTGATCGCCGTGCCCGCCCGGCCGGCCGCCCACGCGCAGGCGTCGAGCGACGGCGGCGGCCGCGTCTGCTCGGAGTTCGGCGGCGGCCCGCCCTACCGCTTCGAGACCTACGAAGCGACGCGCGACCGCGCCCCCTACCTCAGCGCCCAGCGGCTGGCGGCGGTCGACGCGCTGCTGCCGTCGGACCCGGTCTTCGCGCTGCCGGCCACCGAGTCGGGGCCCGCGCACCAGCGCGTCGAGCAGGCCGACGGCTGGATCCCCGATGTCCTGCTGCACGCCATGGCCTGGGTCGAGAGCCGCCTCAACCAGGCCGCGATCGGCGTCCCCTACGAGAGCAGCGGGCCGGTGGTGATCTCGTCGTCGTGCGCCTACGGGCTGATGCAGGTCGCCTCGTGGTTCAGCAATCACGGCGACGTGCCCAGCCGGGCCGAGGCGCTGGCCGGGACGCACTACGCCTACAACATCGCGGCTGGCGCGAGCATCCTGGTCGAGAAGTGGAACGAGGACGTGTTCCCGGTGGTGGGCATCGGCGAGCGGGAGTTCATCGAGTCGTGGTACTACGCGCTCTGGGCCTACAACGGCTGGGCGACGTCGAATCACCCCGCCGGCCCGGAGGTCGACCCGTTCCGCTCGCTGCCCTACGACTGCGAGCGCCCCTACAACGGCTACACGTATCAGGAGTTGGTGATCGGCTGCCTGATCAACCCGCCGTCGCTCAACGGGCGCCCGCTCTGGCCGGCGCTGCCCGTCGAGCACCCCGACCTGGCGGCGCTGGCGCAGCCGGGCGGCCCGCTGGACCCGGAGCACTTCTTCGCGGGCCGGCGGCAGCGGGTGGCGCGGCCGTTCGAGGCGATGAACGCGCCGCTGCCGCCGGACGCGGCGCCGTATGAGCCGGCCCCGCTCGACGACGCGGCGGCCGAGGCGTCCCGGCAGGCGATCTTCGGCGCCCCCCGCGCCGATGTCGATACGCGGCCGCTGGAGCTGGGCCCGGGCGGCGAGGTCGTGCGGCCGCTGGCGTTCTCGATCCGCAACCTCGGCAGCGGGCTGCTCGTCTACCGGCTGGTGCCGCAAGATGCGTGGCTGCGGGTGTCACTCGACGCGGGGGTGGCCGTCGGGTCACCGCCGGGCGGCTCGCGGGACGACGTAACCGTCCGCGTCGAGGTCGATGCAGCGGGTCTGCCCGCGGGGGTTTACGAGGGGTCTATCCTGGTAGAGTTACTGCTGCCGGACGGCGCCGTCGAGTCGGTGCGCGTGCCGGTGGCGCTGGAGAAGCAGGGCGTGCCGCGCTACGAAGCCGGCCGGCCGCGGAGCTGACCCGGCGGCGGCGAGCGGAGGACGAGACGATGCAGGACCGGCTGACGCGGGCGATGCGGCGCAATCACGGGCTGGAGCACGCGACGGTGGCGGTGCTGCGCAGCCGCCGGGGGGCGGCGCTGCGCGTCGACGCGCGCGCCGCGACGGACGGCTTCTACGTGTACGCGAACGTGGCGGAGGCGGAGCTGCTGTCGGCGGCGGATGAGGCGCTGACGCGGCTGCAGCGCGGCGAGTGGGGGCTGGCGCTGTCGCCCAACTGCACGACGAATCTGGCCGCGGGCGGCGTCCTGGCGGGGCTGTCGACGCTGGCCCTGGCGCGGCGCACGGGGGGCTGGAAGGGGCTGCTGGAGGCGGTCGTGCTGGGCCTGCTCTCGACGGCGGCGGCGCAGCCGCTGGGCCGCTGGGCGCAGCAGCACCTGACGACGAGCCCCGACGTATCGCAAACGCGCATCCTGCGCGTACGGGCGGGCGGCCACGGCCGCGGCCGCTACCTGAAGGTGGAAACGTCGAGACCCGTCGTGCGGCCCGAGGTCGTCCCGGCCGGCCGGGCGTAGCGGTCGCGCATTGGTCCACTGGCCCCCGTAGCTCAACCGGACAGAGCAGCGGCTTTCTAATCCGCAGGTTGCAGGTTCGAGTCCTGCCGGGGGTACCAGGGCTTCCCCCTCAATGAAAGACCTCTCGCACTCCCGCGTTGGTCAGGAGCTGATACAAGTCTGCGACTTTCTCGCGGCTCCGCCCCTGGCAGTAAGTGAAGATAACGCGTTGCTTGGCTCGAGAGAGGGCGACGAAGAACGTCGACCGCCCCTCCAAGTCTCCCGGTCGGTGGCTCCACCATGATTCGTCGTCGAGGCCGAGGAACACAATCGTGTCGTACTCCAGCCCCTTGCTCTTATGGACCGTCATAAGCGGCGTTGCATCTGTTCCCTCGAATCGGTCGAGGCAGTCGATCCAGTTGTCGGCCGCAGCCGCACTCGCCTGTAGGTGGAGACGGAATGCCTCGATCGCGATCTCGAGGCCGTCCCCGCTGGCATACCGTGTGTACGCGCCCCGTATTGCGACGGGGTTCAGAAACTTGAACACCAGAGCTGCGGTCTCACTGGCCAGCTCCCGCGTCGGCCGTCCTCGCAGCAGTTGCCGCATTGCGCGAATGAACGCAACCAACTCTGCCTGCACGCGCTGGCTTGCCTCATCGTCGTACGGATCGACCGCCCGGAGTCGAATCAGCGCCTGGGAGGCGAGACTCCATGCTTCGGGAGCACGCTTGTGGGCTCCGAGCCGAAGGACGGCCAGCGCGATCCTGGTCGATTCTTCAGCCAGCAGATCCTGGAGCGTGGTCCGGCCCAACACGCGACTCTCATTTCTCAGGCGGATGCCTCGCTTCGCGAACTCAGGGCGGATCTGCTGCTCGAAGGCATCAGCCCGCTGCCGAACAAGAAGGGCATAGTCACGCGGGGACTTCGCCCGGCGTTCCATGTCCGCCTTCAAGCACTCTGCGACCGTGCTCGCCTCGTCCTCGGTTGCCGAGAAGTTCCAGACCTGTGCGACGTCGCCTTCGATCTCGCTGGGTGTCTTCGACCGCATGTCGGCGGCGTCGGGGTCAATGGCGCGCGCGACTACCCGCTGGACGTGGACGAGACCCGGCGATGATCGGTGATTCAGGATGAGCGGAATCCGACGGGGTCCGAAGTCGTGCCTGAACTGCGCGAAGACATCCTCTCGGGCTCCCGCCCACCCCATGATCCGCTGCTTGTCGTCACCTACAGCCGTGATTCGAACGCCGCCATCCCGAAACACAGAGGAAAGGAAATCGTACTGTGCGTGTGTCGTATCCTGGAACTCATCCAGGAAGACGAAGGGATACGTGATCAGGATGGCTCTTCGGAGTTGCGGGTTCGTCCGAACCGCGAGTTCAGCCAGCCGGTTCAAGCAGGTGAAAGTGAGAGTCGGGTGCGCCCCGCCGAGTCGCTCATCCCACCATCGCCTCAACGCGAATTGCACACCGGTCTTCGGCGCGCTGGTTCCCGCGGGGAGCCGCTGCGTGCCAACCGTACGAGGCTCGAAGGTCGTGCCTCCGAGCCCGGCGACCTCATCTCTCCAAGGAGCAGGTGCGTTAAGCCGTACCTGGTCAAGGAAGTTATCAATCTCTCGCTTCTTAGGAAGGATGACCTCATACGGTCTAGTTGGTCGCCAGGGATCCGGTACAGCCGCCGAGAATCGGTCGACGAGACTCTTCGTGAATGCATCGAATGTCAACGAGACGAACCGCCGGGACTCGGGCTCAGTGCATCGCGACTGGACGCGACGCGCAAGGTTCTCTGCGGCATCTCGCTTAAAGCTGATCGCAAGTATCCTATAGGGGGCCGGGCACAACCCGGTCTGCAAGAGATATGCAGCACGCTGTGCGAGGACTTCTGTTTTGCCAGCACCCGGGCCAGCTACGACCAGTGCCGAACCTTGATGCTGGAGTGCGTCCCAGGCACTCGGTTCAAGGTCATCTATGTCGACTGGGTGCCAGTCCTCAGGAGTCGTAGGCATTCCCAGCAGCCTCTCCAGGCTCTGAGCCCAGTGCGTCGCGGACGCAATTGAGGAGTGCCGCTAGGACTTTTGGCACGCCGTCTCTGAGCGTCTGGTCGCTCGCTTGGCTTAACGCTCTGAGGTGACTGCCTGGCTTGCTCCGCCCAAGGAACAGGTAGCGATACCAAGGGAACAGCGTCCTGGTCGTTTGCGAATAGAACTCTGGTTCGCCGCCGTCGCCAAGCACTGCCGCTGCTGCCCGCTCCTCCGACTGAGTTCCCTCTTGCGGCCCTCTTTGTCCGTCAGGCAGGCTCTTGTAGCACTCGGGAAACGCCTTCAGCATCATCATGTCGAGGTCGAGCGGAGCCACGAAGAAGACATCAAACTTGCGCAAGCGCTGGATCCAGTCGAGTAGCGAGTGGTCGAGCTTGCGACTGTCGAATGAAGCAAGCGCGGCGGCCATGTCTCCGTCCTGGAGATCGTCTCCGAATAGCTCGTCAGCGTTGACCCCATTCTCAAGGAGTTGCACGCACACATTCTTGATCCGGCCCCAGCCGCCGCCAACCCTCCCTGCGTCCAAGTCTAGGAGCGTCGCGTGTGGGATATCGAGCCCGCCGAGGAGCTTCCAGAAGTGGTTGACGTGACGCCCTCCCAGCGGGACGACTGCCACGAAAGACCGATCGATGTGTACACCACGAGCTACAGCGATCCGAGGGATCACGACCTCCTCGGAGGCGCCTTCGCCAAGGATCACGAAGCGAGCAAAGTACAGCTCGGGGTACCTCCGGACAGCCTCTCTGACGAACTTGCTCTCCGCGTCAGGCTCGGGCGGCAGCGCAATTGGTCGGACCAGACTTGTTCGTGCGGGCGCGCTGAGTCGGAAGTGGCGGACATCATCTGGGCGTACGCGGCCGAGCAGGCTTGCCGAGTGACTGGAGATGAGCGCCTGGGCATGTTGCGAGTCAGTGGTGATCCGCTGAACCTCGCTGATGATGTGCGACAAGAAGAACGGCGCAAGGTTGTTCTCCGGCTCCTCCACCGCGACCAGCGTGAGAGCTGGCGGGTGGATGCGATCATTGATGAAGCCCCCGGCTTCGTTTGCGCGGATCCTCGCCTCGACGTCGATGGCCGCGAGCGTCATTGCAATGTGGAACAGCGACCGTTGGCCGTCACCGAGTTCCGCAAGTTCGAGCGCGCGACCGGCCTCTCCCGGTTCGAACGATACTTCGACTCGCCGAATGAACTCCTCAAACCGTTGGTCGATCGGACGGAAATTCGGAGTTTCCTGTACGTGAGCGCCAGCCAGGCCCTCCCATCGGCGGCGGACTGCCTCCCCGACGGCACCAACTCCCAACTGCTGCCCAAACTCTTCGTTCATATCCTTGCCGCGCTGCATCACGACCTGCTGGAACTCATCCGACCACGAGATCGCGCGCCACAACCGGCCCCGCAAGAACGCCGCGACCTGCGATTCACCGTCCCGGGCTGAGGGCACATACACCATCTGGATCCGCGTGCGGTCCGCCGTCGTGATGTTGCTGCAGGCCGCCTCGTCGAAGTCCTCGTCGAGAGTGTGGACCGCCCGGAACCGTGGCTCCACCGCCCCCTCGACGGAGCCATCGTCAGTCCACACGGCGTCGAATCGGAGCCGACACTTGAGGCGTCCTTGGTCTCCAACCGCCATCTGGTGAAAGAACTCTGGAACCGCTGAGGTGTCAGTGTCGTCACCATTGCTCCCGTTAGAGTCTCGAAGTTCCGGGAAGTCGAGCAGCACCTCGACGCTGAGACTCCGCTCGGTTGGTCGGGAGGCTTCATCTTGAGGGACGTGAAAGTCTTGGCGACGAATTCGCCTCTGATCATTCGTCACGCCGAATAGTCGCGACAACGCCTGCAGGACGGCGGTCTTCCCGCTACCATTCGCGCCGATGAATGCGGTAATGCCCGGCGACAGATCGATCGAGACAGGGTCGGGGCCGAAGCAGCGGAAGTTGCGCAGCGTCACGCGCTCGATCCTCATCGCAGATCCGTCCCTCCCCTGGAGCGCCAAGCGTCAGCGGGGATAGTCAGCGGCCATCCTGGGGAGCGTCGCCCGGCCTCTCGTCCGCTCACCCGTGTGGGTCAGCGTATGGGCACCTCGTCCAGCACCGCTATTCCTTGCTGGACAAGCCGGAACCCGCGTGGTGGGCTGCTTGGGAAGCAGCCCCAGCGGAGCTCGTTGTCTCCCCGCTGCTCGTTCGCAGACTGCCCACCCGACGACGCATGCGACCCGCACGTGTTAACGTCGATCACATGTCCAAGATGATTCAGGGACGCAACGTGCCGGACGAGGCGCACCGCGAGGCGAAGGCGCGGGCGGCGCGCGAGGGGCTGAGCCTCTCGGCCTACGTGCTGCAGGAACTGGAGCGCCCGCTGGACGTGCCGCCGATCGAGGAGACGCTGGCTCGGCTGCGCAGCTTGGAGCCCGTCGAATCGTCCATGACGTCGGCCGAGATGATCCGGGAGATCCGCGGGCCGCTGTGATAGTCGCGGCGGCGCGGGTGGAGTTCGCGCCCGTCGGGACCGGCTAGCGACGTTCGCCGCCCCACCCACCCCGCCGCCCTCCTCCAGGGGCTATGCTCCACACGAGCCGACGACGAAAGGGGCGACCGATGAACGGCCAAGGCGTGCGCATGCAGGTGGAGTACTGCGTTACTTGAAACTACTTGCTCCGCACCACCTGGATGGTGAGTGAGATCCTGAACGAGATCCAGAGCGAGGTGGCGTCGCTGGAGCTGATCCCCAGCGCGGCCGGCCGCTTTGAGTGGACCGTCGACGGGGAGCTGGTCTACAGCAAGGCGGCGACCGGCCGCTACCCGGAGCTGGCGGAGCTCAAGGAGGCGGTCTACGCGAAGCTGCCGGAGGCGGCGCCGGCCTGATCGGCGGGGCCGGCCGGCGCGGGCGCCCGGCCCGCCCTACGGGAGCGGGACGTTGAGCGTGGTGGGCTGGGAGGCGCGCAGCCAGAAGGCCTCGCCGCGCGTGATGGGGATGTCGCGGCGCAGCACGCCTTCCCGCCGAGCCGGCGACGCATGATCGCCCTACGCCACGCTAGCGGGTCGCGGGTCGTGCCGCACGAGCCGGGCGCGGGCCGGAGGAACGCGGCGGCCGAGAGCGTCATCCCGACATACTCACTCCCGGCGTCGACCGCTACGGTGCAGGCATGAATGGCCTCGACTCGTGATCGTCTCCCCAGCCGGCGGCCGCGATCACATGGGCCCGATCATCGAGACGGAGGCGCTGCACAAGCGCTACCCGGGCGTGACGGCGCTGGATTCGCTGGCGCTGCGGGTGGAGCCGGGCGTGGTGGGGCTGGTGGGGCCGAACGGGGCCGGCAAGAGCACGCTGCTGAAGATCCTGCTGGGGCTGCTACAGCCGACGAGCGGCTCGGCGACGGTGCTGGGCTTCGACATCGCGCGGCAGTCGCTGCAGGTGCGGGAGCTGGTGGGCTACTCGCCCGAGCACGACTGCATCCCCGGGGACATCTCGGCGGTCAACTTCGTGGTGCACATGGCGCGGATGAGCGGCATCCCGGCCGACGCCGCGCGCGAACGGGCCGCCGAGGCGCTGCGCTACGTGGGCCTGTTCGAGGAGCGCTACCGGCACATGCACGGCTACTCGACGGGCATGAAGCAGCGCGTGAAGCTGGCCCAGGCGATCGCGCACGACCCCAAGCTGCTCTTCCTGGACGAGCCGACGAACGGGCTGGACCCCGCGGGCCGCGACGAGATGCTGGCCCTGATCGAGCGGGTGGGGCGCGAGTTCGGCATCGCGATCGTGATGTCGTCGCACCTGCTCAACGAGATCGAGCGGGTCTGCGATGGGCTGGTGTTGATCGAGCAGGGGCGGCTGGTGCGGGCGGGGCGGATCGCCGAACTGACGGACGAGACGAGCGTGCTGCTGGTGGAGCTCGAGGGCGACGCGGGGGCACTGGCGTCGCAACTGCGCGGGCAGGGCATCGAGGCCGCGGCGGACGGGCGGCGGATGGAGATCATCGTGGAGCCGGCCGACGCCCTGCCGGTGCGTGACGCCGTCGTGGCGGCGGTGGCCGACGCGGGGCTGCCGCTGCTGCGCCTGGAGCAGCGCCGGCGTCAGCTGGAGGAGCTGTTCGAGACGGCGCCGCGGGAGCCGGTGGCATGACGACCGGCGCCGCTCCCGACCCGACGCCGAACGGCCCGCGCGGCACGATCTACGACCTGCGCTATCGGTCGTACGACGGGGAGCGGCTGGGGCGCCGCTTCGCGGTCTGGTCGCTGTACGTGCTCAGCCTGCGCAACGCCTTCGGGCTGGGCCGGGGCACGCTGCCGAAGGCGCTGGCCTTCGGGCTGGTGGGGCTGGCCTTCATCCCGGCGATCATTCAGCTGGCGGTCGCGGCCCTCGTCCCGGGCGACTTCGATGTCGTCGATCCCGAGGGCTACTACGGCTTCATCCAGATCATCCTCATGCTCTTCGCGGCGGCGCTGGCGTCGGACCTGGTCGGCAACGACCGGCGCTTCGGGGTGCTGCCGCTGTACTTCTCGCGACCGCTGCTGCCCGACGACTACGGCCTCGCCAAGCTGGCGGCGCTGGCGACCGCGATGCTCGCGGTGACGGTGCTGCCGCAGACGGTGATGTTCCTCGGCAACTGGCTGGGCGCGGCCGACGCCTGGGACTGGGCCAAAGACAACGCCCAGGACTTCGCGCCGATCGTGGGCAGCGGGCTGATGATCTGCCTCACCTTCGCGGCCATCGGACTGGTCACGGCGACCTACGCGGGGCGGCGCTCGCTGGCGATCGTGGCGGTGCTCGCGGTCTTCCTGGTCCCCTTCGTGGTGGTCGAAACGATCACGAGCATCAGCGACGCCGACGCCGCCCGCTACGCCATCTTCTTCAGCCCGGTGCACATGGTGCGGGCCTTCACGCTGGTGCTGTTCGACGCCGTCCCCGCGATCGACGCCGGCTCCGACGACAACGTGATCGCGCAGGCCGACATGCCGGGCGCCGTGCTCGTGATCGTGGCCTTCGTTTGGGCCGGGCTGGGCGTCGCACTGGCGCTGTACCGATTCCGGACCAGCGCATGACGGACGAGCAGATGACGGACCAGCACACGACGCAGCAGCCCATGACGGACCAGCACAGGTCGCAGGCGCCGGCCGACGGGGAGTCCGCCGTCAGCCTGGAGAACGTCTCGCGCTGGTACGGCGAGGTGGTCGCCGTCAACGACGTCTCGTTCCACTTCGGGCCCGGCGTGACCGGCGTGCTGGGCCCGAACGGGGCCGGCAAGTCGACGATCCTGCACATGCTGGCCGGCTTCCTGCGTCCCTCGGCGGGGACGGTGCGGGTGCTGGGCCAGGCGGCCTGGGGGTCGCCGGAGCTGTTCCGGCGGGTGGGGCTCGTGCCCGAGAGCGAGGCGGTGTACCCGTTCCTGACGGCGCGCGAGTTCGCCGTCGCGAGCGCCAAGCTGCACGGGCTGCCGAACCCCGACGCCGCGGCCAGCGCCGCCATCGCGCACGTCGAGCTGCAGGACAGCCAGGACCGGGCCATGCGCGGCTACTCGAAGGGCATGCGTCAGCGCGCCAAGATCGCCGCCAGCCTGGTGCACGACCCCGAAGTGCTGATCCTCGACGAACCGTTCAACGGCACCGACCCGCGCCAGCGCTTGCAACTCATGGAGCTGCTGCGCCGCATGGCGGGCGAGGGGCGCACGGTGATCTTCTCGTCGCACATCCTGGAGGAGGTCGAGACCCTGGCCGACGAGGTGCTGGTCATCCTGGCGGGGCGGCTGGCGGCGTCGGGCGACTTCCGCGCGATCCGCCGCCTGATGACCGACCGCCCGCACACCTTCAGCCTGCGCACGACCGACAACCGCCGCGTGGCGGCGCTGCTGGTCGCGCGCGACGAGGTGAGCGGCGTGACGCTGGAGGAGGACCGGATGGAGGTGCGCAGCAGCGACTTCGCGGCCTTCACGGCGGGCATCGCGGGCGTGGTGCGGACCTCGGGCGCGTCGCTGATCGAGCTGTCGCCGTCCGACGAGTCGCTCGAGAGCGTCTTCTCGTATCTGGTGCAGAAATGACCGGCCTGATGACCGGCGTAATGACTGGGGCGACGCGATGACGGGCACCCTGATCAGCCTGACGGCGCGCCAACTGCTGGGCCGCCGGCGCGCGCTCATCATGCTGCTGCTCGCCCTGCTGCCGGTGCTGGTGGCGGCCATCTATCGCCTCGGCGGCGACCAGGAAGACGCGGCCGAGTGGACGGCTGGGATGCTGGACGTGATGGCGCTGGGCCTGGTGCTGCCGCTGACGGCGCTGATCTTCGGGACGGGGGCGCTGGGCGCGGAGATCGAGGACGGCACGGCGGTCTACCTGCTGACCAAGCCGGTGGAGCGCTGGCGCATCGTGCTGGTGAAGATCGCGGTGGCGGCGGGGGCGACAATCCTGATCACGCTGCCGCCGCTGGTCGTGGCGTCGGTCATCGCGCTGGGCGGCGACGAGGAGTTGATCACGCCGGCGTTCGCCGTCGCGGTGGTCGCGGGGGCGATCACCTACTGCGCGCTGTTCGTCGCGCTCAGCATCCTGACGAGCCGGGCGCTGCTGATCGGGCTGGGCTACGTGTTCATCTGGGAGGCCATCCTGCCGCAGGTGTTCAGCGGCACGAAGTGGGTGTCGGTGCACCAGTACATGCTGGGCGTCGCCGACCTGATCAGCTCGGCCGCCCCGCGCGTGCTGGACGCGGACCTGGGCGGCGTGACGGCGGTGGTCCTGGCGGTCGTCGTGACGGGCGCGGCGACGTTCCTCGCCGTGCGGCTGCTGCAGCGCTTCGAGATCGGGCAGCGGCTCTAGGCGGCGTCCGGCCGTCGCCCCGCAGTAGCATCCCAGGTATCGGAGCCCACGTATCGGAGCCCAGACATCGGGAGGTGAGGGCCGTGATCCGTGCAGGCGTGCTGCTCGCCGCGGGGGCGATCGTGCTCGCCGCCTGCGGTGGCGGCGACGACGCGGGCGCGACGGGCGAGGCCGCGGTGCGACGCGACGTGGAGCGGGCGATCGAGATCCTCTGGGGCGACGAGGACGGCCTGGTCGAGTACGTGGAGTACGTCGCGACGGAGTGCCGCGACGGCCTGAACCTGAACGCCTTCGTGGTCGCCCGCCGGCAGTGGAGCCGCCTCCTGGGCGCCGCCAAGGTGGGGGTGGATGTGACGAACGTGGAGTTCCTGGACGACGACCGGGCGCTGGTCGGCGCGCGCCTGCTGGTGGACGGCGAGGCGAGCGATCTGTTCGGCGAGGAGGAGGCGCCGGCCCTCTGGGTGCGACAGGGCGACCGCTGGCGGGTGGCGGAGAACTGCGCGTTCTACGGGACCGAGCTCTCCGGCGCCGGCGGCTGATCGCGAAGGAGGCGCCGTGCCCATCGCCCGACGTCGCGACGCAGTCCGGGCGCTCGCCGCGCTGGCGCTGGCGGCGGCGGTGGCAGTGGCGTTGGTCGCGTCCGGCTGCGGCGACGATCCGCCTCCCTCACCCGCGGCCGTCCCTGCGGCGCCGGCCGCCCAGACCGAGGCGGCGCCGCAGCCCCAGGTCCCGAGCCAGGCGGCCCCGGCCGACGCAGCCCCGGACGAGGAACCCGAAGCCGCTCCCCCGGCGCCCCCGCCGACGGTCGTGGCGCCGGGGCCGGTGGGGCTGCGGCTGGCCTTCGGCGGCGTGCGCTTCGCCTCGCCGCTCGACCTGACATGGCTGCCCGACGGCCGGGCGCTGGTGGTCGAGCAAGACGGGCGGCTGCTGATCGTCGAGCCGGACGGGTCGACGGTCACGACCGCGCTCGACCTGGGCGACCGCGTCGTGGCCGGCGGCGAGCAGGGGCTGCTGTCGGTCACGCTGGACCCGGGCTTCGCGGACAACGGGCACGTCTGGATCTACTACACGCGCGCGCCGGACGGGGCGTCGCGGCTGTCGCGGGTGCGGCTGGTGGGGTCGGCGGTCGCAGCGGGCAGCGAGCTGATCGTGCTGGAGACGCCGCAGCCGTATCGCAATCACAACGGCGGCACGGTGCGCTTCGGACCCGACGGCCTGCTCTACCTGGGGCTCGGCGACGGTGGCGCGGGCGGCGACCCGCACGGCCACGGCCAGAACCTGGGCACGCTGCTGGGCAGCATGCTGCGCATCTACGTCGCGGAGGCCTCGGCGGCGGATCCGTACCGCATCCCGGCCGACAACCCGTTCGTGGGCACCGCCGTGGCGCGCTGGGAGATCTACGCCTACGGGCTGCGCAACCCCTGGCGCATGGCCTTCGACCCGGCCACGGGGCTGCTATGGACGGGGGACGTGGGGCAGAACCGCTGGGAGGAGGTGGACGTGATCGTCGCCGGGGGCAACTACGGCTGGGCGGCGCGGGAGGGCCTCGAGTGCTTCGCCTCGGCCGAGTGCGCGGTCGCTGGGGAGGAGTTGCCGGTCTGGGTCTACAGCCACGACGACGGCTGCTCGATCAGCGGCGGCGTGGTGTACCGCGGCGACGGCATCCCGGGCCTGGCCGGGGCCTACGTCTTCGGCGACTACTGCAGCGGCCAGATCTGGGGCCTCGACGCGCGTGGCGGCGCCGACGCCTTCCCGCTGCTGGCGACGGACCTGCGCATCACGTCGTTCGCCGCCGACGGCCGGGGCGGCCTGTTCGTGCTGGCGCAGGGCACCGCCATCCAGCAGGTCGTGCCGCTGGAATAGGCGTGGGCGAGGTCGCGCCGCGGCTAGAGGCGGCGGGTCGCGACGAGCAGGTCGCGGCAGTTGCCCTCGGTGTCCATGACGTAGTCGGTGAGGACGGCCTCGCGCTGGAAGCCCAGGCGACGGAAGATCGAGATGGCGGCCTGCTGGTCGAAGGTCATCTGCGCGGTCAGCATGCGCAGGCCCAGGATGCCGGCCAGGGCGTGGATCTCGTCGGCCAGGATGCGGCCCAGCCCCTGGCCGCGGCCGCCGGCCCCGATCAGCAGGCGAATCTCGCCGATGTGCCGGGTCCACTGCGCGCGATGGTGGTGGACGCTGCCGTCGCCGATGACTTCGCCGTTGTTGAACGCCAGGATCGTCGTCGTGGTGCCCTTGCGGATGTCGTCCAGCCAGGCGTCGACGACGGCCGGGTCGGTGATGCTGGTCTGCAGGAAGAGCAGGTCGTCGTGCGGGAGACCGCGGGCGAAGGTCAGCACGGCGTCACGATCGGCGTCGCCCATCAGGCGCAACTCCACGCTCTGGCCGTCGCGCAGGGTGGCCTGACGGGGGTAGCGGCTGTGGATCTGCTCCATCTGCTCGGGGGTGGTCGCGGTGAGGTCGGCCATGGCTTCCTGCTTTCATCGCATGCGCCGGCGCGCGGGGGGGATGGGCTGCGGCGGGCGGCGGCGGGCGCGGCTCCCGTCACCAATACCCGATCCAGTCGCCAAGCGCGAAGAGCAGCACGCCGAGGAAGGCCAGGAGCAGCCCGCTCTGAAAGATCAGGAACAGGTCCACGCGGTCCGGCCGTCGCATGCGATCTCCAGAGGCGACCGCCGGCGCGGAGTCGAGGCTGCGCGCCGGTCGCCTGGGCAGTCTAGCGCCTCGACGCCGTTGGCTGGGCCGTCGGGTCGGGGGCGGGCCAGCGCGGGATAAACCAACGGCGATCGACCCAGTACAGCACGATCAGCCAGCAGCCCGACAGCAGGGCCGCGCCCAGCACATCGGTCGGCCAGTGCGCCCCCAGCGCGACCCGCCCCACGGCCGCCCCCGCCAGTCCAGCGGCGGCCAGGCCGCAGGCGGCGAGCGCGGCGGGCCGGCCCCGGTATCGACTGCCGAGCAGGATCAGCAGCAGCGCCCCGTAGATCACCAGCGCGCCCGTCGTGTGGCCGCTGGGGAACGCGAAGCCGTAGCCCTCGCGGATGACGACCAGCGCCGCCTCGGTGGGGCGCTCGCGGGCGACGAGCTCGGTGATCAGGCGCTCTGGCGCCCAGACCAGCAGCGCCCCCGCGAGGATCGCGGCCTGCCGGCGCCGCCCCCAGCGCAGGCAGCCGAGGCCGATCGCTGCGGCCAGCAGACTGACGACCAGCGGCCGCGAGAGGAACTCGGTGACGTCGATGAAGGGCGTCCAGCCGGGGCCGCCGATCGCCTGGATCGATCGGGCGAGATCGACCTCCCAGGCGGCGGGGGCGGCGGGGTCGATCAGGAGCGCCAGGGCGACGAGGCCGGCCAGCGCGGCGAGAAAGAGCGCCGCGAGGCCGAGCCCGGAGGCCGGCGGCAGCGCGACGCGGGGCGGACTGGGCATCGCTGCGATCATACCGACCGGGGCTGCTGTCTCGGCCGCCGAGGCCGTAGGCTTGGGCGATGGCCTCTCCACTCGATGCGCTGCTGGCCGCCCCGTCGTGGGGCTGGGGCGAGCCCAACGGGCCGCCGCGCGCGCCGGGCGTCTACGCCTGGGCCGGCGACGTCGTGCCGCCGGAGGTGCCGGCGGGCGATCTGCGGCAGGACGATGGCTACTCGCTGCTCTACGTGGGGATCGCGCCGCGGGCCTCGGGCGGGCCGGGGCGGGATCCGCTGCGCACGTCGCTGGCGCCGCGCATCGCCTACCACTTCGAGGGCGGCGCCGAGGCGTCGGCGCTGCGGGCGGCGCTGGGCGTCGTGCTGGCCAAGTCGCTGGGCCTGACGCTGTGGCGCCACGCCGACGGCGAACGCTACACCTGGGGCGACGGCGAGCCGGCGCTGTCGGACTGGATGCGGGCGCACATGCGCGTGCGCTGGCTGCGGCACTCGCGGCCCTGGGAGGTCTCGGACATGGCCTTCCGCAACCTGACGCTGCCGCTCAACCTGCAGGCGCAGGAGCCGAGCCCGTTCCAGATCGAGCTGGGCCGCCGCAAGGCCATGATGCAGACGCTGGCGCTGCCCGAGCTCGGCGCCCGGCCGGCGCCGCGGGGGGACGGATCGCCGAAGGTACACTGACGCCGGGCGCGCCCCGGGCGGCGCGGCGGCGACGGATCGGGGAGCCGGTGGACGAGATCCGCGACTACGTCCTGATCGTGGCGCTGATCCTGCTGGCGCTGGTCACGTTCGTGGCGCTGACGGCGCTCAGCATCGTCGCCTGGAAGCTGCTCAAGGGGCTGCGCTGGGCGCGCCGTCAGCAGGACGATCGGCTCTCGCCGCTGGTGGAAGCCGCGGGCGAGCGGCTGAGCACGATCAACGAGGAACTGGCGTCGGGCGCGGGCGTGGCGGGGCTGGCGCTGGCCGCCTATCGGGCCGCGCAGTCGAGGCGCAAACGGCGCACGCCGACGCGCACGCAACGCGCCCGCGCGGCGCTGTCGCGGGTGCGCCGCCGCTCGCCGCTGCGACGCTCGTAGGGCGGCCGTTGCCGCCCCCGCGCGACGGGGCTAGCCTGCGCCTCGATCATCGAGCCCGGAAACGCCATCGAGCCCAAGAACGAAGGAGACCGACATGAAAGCCGCCCTGCTGCACGAGGCCGCGACGCCTCTGACCGTCGAGGAGATCGACATCATCGACCCGCGCCCGAACGAGGTGCTCGTGAACACCGCCGTCAGCGGCGTCTGTCACAGCGACCTGCACTTCGCGAGCGGCAACTGGAATCCGCGCATGCTGGGCCGGGGGCCGTGGGTGCTGGGCCACGAGGCGGCGGGCACGGTGGAGGCGGTGGGGGATCAGGTGACGTACGTCCAGCCGGGCGACCACGTGATCATGTCGTTCAAGCCGTTCTGCGGGACCTGCAAGCACTGCACGTCGGGCCGGCCGAACCTCTGCGCCAGCCCGGCGGTGTATCACCCGACGCGCGGGCGGCTGAGCTGGGACGGGAAGCCCGTCTCCATGATGTCGTCGGTGGGGTCGTTCGCGGAGCAGATGGTCACCGTCGAGAGCGGCGTGCTGAAGATCCCCGACGACATGCCCTGGGCGGAAGCCGCGCTGGTCGGCTGCGGCGTCATGACGGGGGTGGGCGCGGCGCTGTACACGGCCAAGGTGCCCGGCGGCGCGACGGTGGCCGTGATCGGCTGCGGCGGCGTGGGGCTGAACGTGATCCAGGGCTGCCGCATCGCGGGGGCGGCGCACATCATCGCCGTGGACATGCTCGACAGCAAGCTGGAGATGGCGAGGAGCTTCGGCGCGACCGACGTCGTCAACGCCTCCAACCGCGACCCGGTCGAGGCCGTCAAGGAGATGACCGGCGACACCGTCGAGTACGCCTTCGAGGTGATCGGCCGGGCCGACACGGCGCGGCAGGCCTTCGACATGGTGGAGGTCGGCGGCACGGCGGTGGTCGTGGGGATGGTCGCCGACGACATCACGGTGCCGGGGCCGGCCTTCCTGTCGGAGAAGCGGCTGATCGGCTGCATGTACGGCAGCACCCGCTTCCGCGAGCACATGCCCAAGCTGATGGAGTTGTACCGGCAGGGCCGGCTCGACCTCTCGGCGCTGGTCACGGAGCGCATGCCCCTGGAGGACGTGAACGTGGCCTTCGAGAAGATGAAGACCGGCGAGGTGGCGCGGTCGGTGCTGGAGATCGGCGTCTAGCCCGCGACGTTCCCCGGCCGCCGATGCCGCAGGTCACGAACTTCGAGCCCTATCTGGCGCCGTCGCGGGGGACGCGCCAGGGCCGGATGGTCGATGCCGACACGGCGCTGCGGGCGATCCCCGACCGGTCGCGGGTCCTCATCCCGACGATGAGCGGCGTACCCATGGGGCTGCTGGCCGCCCTCGACGAGGCGCGCGAGCGCTGGTCGTCGCTGGAGTTGGTGACGGGCACCCTGCGCGAGCCGCCGGCCCCGCTGGCGCACGCGGGCGCGCCCTTCCGCTTCGCGACGTGGCAGTTCTCGCGGCCGCTGCGGGCGGCCGAGGCGGCCGGCGTCCTGCGCGTCATCCCGGCGCGTTACTCGCAGACGGCGACGCTCTTCCAGCCGGACGGCCCCGTCCCGGTCGACGCGGTGCTGGTGTCGGCCAGCCCGCCCGGCCCGGACGGCCGGCTGAGCCTGGGGGTGGCGGTGGGCTCGGTGATCGACGCCGTGCGCAGCGCGCCGCTCGTCATCGCGCAGGTCAACCCGTCGATGCCGTACGTGCGCGGCGTGGGGGAATTGCCGCCCGACGCGTTCGACTTCCTGGTCGAGATCGAGAGCCCGCTGCCGGAGCTGACGCGCGCCCCGCCGGGTCCGGTCGAGGAGGCGATCGCGGAGCACGTCGTGGGCCTCGTGCCCGACGAGGCGACGCTACAGTTCGGCATCGGCGCGATCCCCGAGGCGGTGATGGCGCGCCTGACCGCCCGCCGCGACCTGGGCGTCCACTCGGGCCTGATCAGCGACGGCCTGATCGACCTGCTCGAGAGCGGCGCGCTGACGGGGGCGCGCAAGTCGCAGGACGCGGGCCTGATGATCGGCGCGGTCTGCGGCGGCACGCGGCGGCTGTTCGACTGGCTGCACCACAACCCGGCCGTGCGGCTGGCGCCCGCGCGCTACAGCCACGGCGTCGGCGTCGTCAGCCGGAGCCATCGCTTCGTGGCGATCAATTCGGCAATCAGCGTCGCGCTCGACGGGTCGGTGAACGCCGAGACGGTGGGCGGGCGGCTGCTGAGCGGGCCGGGCGGGCAACCCGACTACGCCGAGGCGGCGATGTCGGCGCGGGACGGCATCGGCATCGTCGCCATGCCCTCGACGGCGGCGCGGGGGACGGCCTCGCGCATCGTGCCGCGGCTGGGCCCCGAGGACGCGGTCACCGTCCCCCGCACCCTCGCCGACCGGGTGGTCACGGAGTACGGCGTCGCGGAGTTGCGCGGCCGCTCGCTGGAGGAGCGGGCGTCGGCGCTGCGCGCCGTCGCCCACCCGGACTTCCGGTCGGGGCTGTGAGGGGTCGGGGCCGCGCGCGGGAACGTTCGCGCCACGGCGGTCGTCATTGGAGATGACATGCCCGGATGCAAGCGCCTCGCCATCGTTGCCACGCCGCTCCTCGCGCTGATCGCGGCCCTGCTGCTGGGCTGGAGCGTCGCGGCGGCGCAAGCGCCCGATCCCCTCACGCTCACCCTCACAGCCGAGCGGTCCGAGTGCACGGCCGGCACGCTCAACCCGGCGAGTTGGACGATCAGCGGCGGGACCGCCCCCTACACGCTGACGGTGGCCGGTCAGACCGTGGAACCGGCCGCGGACGGCGTGAACGTGACCTGCGACGCCCTGCCCGAGGGCGCGAGCGAGGCTCCCGGCACGATCAGGGCCGTCGTGACGGACGGCGGCGGCGCGACGGCGACGACCAGCGCCGCCTACACGGTCGTGCCGCCGCTCCCCGCGCCCGTCGCGAGGGCTGTTCCCCGGGTCTGGCGCTTCGCAATGGGGCTCAGTTGGGAGGGCCTCACTGTGCCCGCGTCGTGCGCGGTTGCGACGGGCTGTTACGCATTCCGGACGCGCCTCGCTGGCGCAACGCAATGGCGTTATAGCTGGGACGAACATCGGAATACCCACTTGGGCTGGCCTCCCCGGGTCTTCGGCTATGCGAGCTTGCCAGGGACGACTTTCGAGGCGGGCATCGCGGCCATGCGCGACCCCATCGAGATCGAGACGCCCGAAGCGCTGCACTGGTCCGCCACGGCGCGCGCGACCTCGCTAACCGACATCAGCGGGCTGACGGCCACGGCTACCCACGACACCGTGACCGTGCGCTGGGATCGCCAGCCGTCCGCGGACGTGTGGGTCATCGGCATTCGTGGTCTTGAACCTCAGGTCAGCGGCGGACAGAGCAAGAGAATCAAGCCGCGAGGTTCCGCGGACCGGGTTGCCGGCTGGGGTGATCCAATGAACGCGACCCATGAGGTCGCGTTCACCGACCTGCCGCCCGACACGGAGTACCAAGTCCTTGTCGAGGCGCCTGTGTACGCTGCCGAAGGCGGACCTCGGCACATTGTGGCATCGACCACGACGGTGCGCACGGCCGTCGCCCCGGCGGACTACACGCCGCTTCCCCGCGGCCCCCAGAACTTGCGGGCCACGGCCACCCGGGACACGATCACCGTGAGCTGGGACCATCCCCGGCCCGTGGTCGACGAGAGCCCCGGGGTCGACTATGGGATAGACATCAGTGGGCCGCCGGGAACCCTGACCCACGAACACTGGCGGGCGCGCGTGTACCCCCCGGCCACCGCATATACCTACACCGGTCTTGCTCCCGGCACCACCTACCACATTCAGGTGACGCACTACGACATCACCCGAGAAAGCGCCGAGATCACGGTCACGACCACGCGGTGGGCAAGATCGTCGCTGCCGCTCACCCTGACCGTGGGCCGCTCCGAGTGCACGGCGGGGACGCTCACCCCGGTCACATGGGAGATCAGCGGCGGAGTCGAGCCGTACCGGCTGAGGGTGGATGGGGCGTCGGTCGACCCCAACACGGAAGGCGCCACCGCGACCTGCGGGGCCCTACCTGAAGGCGCGACCGAGGCGCCGGGGACGATTACAGCCCGCGTTACCGACGACACCGGGGCGACGGCGACGGCCAGCGCCGCCTACACGATCGTGCCGCCCCTGCCGGCGCCCGTCGCGACAGCTGTTCCCTCGGTTATGCCCCTCTCCGTGCAGGTCGCTTGGGAGGACCTCACCGTGCCCGCGTCCTGTGAGGTGGCGACGGGCTGCTACGCCTTCCGGACGCGCCTCGCCGGCGAAACCAGTTGGGACTACAACTGGGACGAGCATCGGCATGCCGGTTCGGACTGGCCTCCCGTGGTCTCTCGCTCCGTCCCAGGAGGGACGACGGTCGAGGCCGGCATCGCTTCCATGCGCGACCCCATCGAGATCGAGACACCCGAGGCGCTGCGCTGGTCCGCGACGGCGCATGCGACCTCGCTGGCCGACATCAGCGGGCTGACGGTCACGGCCACATACGACACCGTCACAGTGCGCTGGAACCGCCAGACGTCCGCGGACCGGTGGTGGGCCAGCATCGGCGGTCCCGTGGTCCGGGGAAGGCAGGTCAAGACAATTGCGTCACGAGGTCCCGCGGACTGGGTCGCCGGGTGGGGCGACCCGACGAGCGCGACCCATGAGGTCACGTTCACCGACCTGCCGCCCGACACGGAGTTCCAGGTCACTGTGTGGGGTCCGCATATTCCCGAAGCCGGAGTTGCGCGTGCCTTGGAAGCGACCACGGCGGTGCGCACGGCCGTCGCGCCGGCGGGCTACACGCCGCTTCCGCGCGGCCCCCAGAACCTGCGCGCCACGGCCACCCACGACACCATCACCGTGCAGTGGGACCATCCCTGGCCGGATACGGAGAACCCCTACACATTGCGCCTCAGCGGTCCGCTGAGGAGGGAAGTGACGCAAGACTGGTGGGACACGGTCGTGTTGCCCCCGGACAGCCAGCATACTTTCCCCTATCTCCTACCTACCTCGACCTACCGCATTTGGGTGACGCACAACGCCATCGCCGGGGGACACGCCGAGATCACGGTCAGAACCAAGCTGGGGCTCGAGCTCACCGTGGAGCGCGCCGAGTGCACGGCGGGGACGCTCAACTTGGCCCACTGGAGGATCATGGGTGGGACTCCCCCCTACACGCGGGCTATGGCCGGGGCGACGGCGGACTGGGATCCGGACTTGCCCGGCGGCACCGCGAGACTTGCCTGCGAGACCCTACCCGAGGGAGAAACCGAGGCGGTGAGGACGATCACGGCCAGCGTGACGGACGCGGAGGGGGAGACCGCAACGGCCAGCACGGTCTTCACGATCGTGCCGGCCCTGCCCGCGCCGGAGACGGCCGGCGCCATCGCCATCTTCCCCGATCGCTTGGTGTTCGATTGGTACAGCGTCGAAACCCCACCGGGCGGCGACACTCTGTCTGCGTTCCAGGTGCGCTGGCGAGAAGTGGGTGGCGTCGAGTGGACCTACCAGTTCGTGGAGCCCTGGACGGGTAGCGACATCCCCTACCGGGTGCTGGCCGAGATCGAGGGCTTGCACGAGGGGGTGGCGTACGAAGTGGCGGTCGCGGCCATGCGCCACGGCTTGAGTTGGCAGACGCCGGACGCGTTGCACTGGACACCGAGCCGGCAAGCGACGACCGGAACCTCGCCGCTCAATGTGGCGGTCACCACGACGCACGACACGATGACCGTCCGTTGGGATCGCCAGCCCTTCGTGACATCCTGGGAGATCCGTCTGCTCAACATTGATGGCTCCGCGATGACGCGGATCTCAGCCGCCGATGCGGACGGCTGGGGCGACCCAGAGAGCGGCACGCACGAGGTGACGTTCGAGCATCTGTCGCCGGACACGCAGTACAGCCTGGTCGTGAGTTCCGGGTCCATGGATCCTCGCTTGCCGCACCGGTTTCGCGACGGCGCCGCACGCACCAAGGCGGCCCCGGCGGACTACTCGCCGCTGCCGCGCGGCCCCCAGAACCTCCGCGCGACATCCACCGCGACGAGCGTCACCGTGACCTGGGACGCGCCGTTTGCGGGCGCCACGCCCAGCTACACGCTGTACATTTATGCCCCGGACGGCACACTCCTCTACGAACAAGTCGATGAGCCGCCCTGGCGGCTCACGTTCGGCTCACCGAACGCCGCAGAGTCGTACCTCAGTCCGGGCACGACCTACCGCATCGTTGTGCGTCACAGAGGCCTCGTTCGCCCCGAGGCGGAGATCTCAATCGCAACCCAGGCGCAGGCCAGCGCCAGCCCCACGGTCACGTGCATCGAGTACCTCGTGGGGGCGATGATCTGCGCGTAGGCCGTCGCGGCGCCCGAACCCGACCGCACATCCGGTACGCTGGCCGGGCGGCGACGACCGGCAGGATGGTGACGCCATGACGCTCCAGGCAAAGGCCGGCCCAAAGTCCGCGCGGACATCCGAGGAGAGCATCCTCGAGGCCGCGCGGCGCTACAGCTTCCGCGCGCGCATGGACAAGGGCCGCTTCGAGGGGCCGGTCTTCGTGCGGGGCGCGGGCAGCGAAGTCGAGGACGTCAACGGCAAGCGCTACCTCGACTTCAACAGCGGCCAGATGTGCGCCTGGCTCGGTCACAACCAGCCCGCGATCACGGCCGCCGTCGCCGAGGCCTGCGACACCCTGGTCCACGCCCACTCGAGCTACTTCAACGACAAGGAGGTCGAGCTGGCCGAGCGCCTGGCCGCGATCCTGCCGCCCCCGCTCGAGAAGAGCCTCTTCCTGCAGTCGGGCGCCGACGCCAACGAGGCGGCGGTCAACATCGCCCGCAAGTACACCGGCGGCTTCGAGGTCGCCAGCCCGCACGTCGGCTTTCACGGCATGTCCGACTCGACGCGCGCGCTCACCTACGCCGGCTGGCACGCCGGCTACGGCCCGCCCGCGCCCGGCACGATGCCGATGGTCGCGCCCTACTGCTACCGCTGTCCCCTGCGCCAGACCTTCCCCGACTGCGAATTCGCCTGCCTCGATACGAGCTTCGAGCTGATCGACGCGCAGACCACCAGCCGCCCGGCCGCCGTCATCACCGAGCCGATCTTCAGCGCCGGCGGCGTGATCGAGCCGCCCGACGGCTGGCTCGCCGCGCTGCGGGAGCGCTGCCACGCGCGCGGCATGCTGCTCATCCTCGACGAGGAGCAGACCGGCCTCGGCAAGACCGGCGCCATGTTCGCCTTCGAGCGCGAGGGCGTCGTGCCCGACATCATCACGCTCGCCAAGCACTTCGGCGGCGGCATCTGCGTCAGCTCCGTCACCACCTCCGCCGAGATCGAGGAGCGGGTCGTCGAGAGCGACTTCATCGTCACGCACAGCCACAGCAACGACCCGCTGGCCTGCGCCGCGGGGACCGCCAGCCTGGACGTCATCGAGGCGGAGGACGTGCCCGGCACGGCGCGCCGCCTCGGCGGCTATCTGCGGTCGAAGCTGGACGCGCTGGCGGCGCGCTTCGAGATCATCGGCGACGTGCGCGGCCGCGGCCTGCTGCAAGGCGTCGAGCTGGTCCGCGACCGCGCGACCAAGGAGCCCGCCACGGCCGAGGGCCGCGCCATCTACGATCGCTGCCTCGACAACGGCCTCATCTTCAGCCTGCGCCGCGAGGGCGCCGTGCTGCGCTTCGTCCCGCCCGTCACCACCACCGAGGCCCAGATCGATCAGGCCGTCGAGATCATCGGCGAGGCGCTGGAGGCGGTCGAGGTTGCGTCGGGTCGGGGGTGATCCGTGGGGCTGCCGCGTTTCGCGATGGCCGTCGTGACGGCCGCGCTGTTGGCGTCCGATACCGCGCGCCTGCCACGCGGGCCAGGACTAGCGCGGCGTCCGCTCAAGCTGCGCCCAGAAGTCTTCCCCGCTCAACGTGCATTCCACCGCCTCCTGGAACTGGCCCGTCGTCAACCCGAGTTGCCGTGCCATCCGACTCACGAGGTTGGCCGGGATGTCATTGGCGCGGCCATGCGAGATCTTGGTTTGCCTCCAGTGACCGTCAGGCAGCGTGAAGCGGTAGGTCTTGTGGTCCTTGCCCGGCCGTTCCTCACCGCGCAGTTTCCCGGCGAGGGCTTGGTGAACGGCTCTGCGCCGCAGTGCCGGCGCTAGAGCACGCTCAGCGACGCAAGGTACGCGAGGTGACGCTTCTGATCCGGGAACAGCACGGGGTCGCTGTCCTCAAGTGCTGCGCGGTATTCCCGGAGGGCGTCCAGGAGAGCATCCAGTGCCTCCGCGGCGGTGTCCCCCTCACCGAAGTTCTGCGTCGCCTCCTCGGTCGCGATGAAGTAGTCACCGGCGACGCGTTCGATCAGCACCAAGATCCGATCACGCTGCGTGGTCGCCTGGAGGGGATCCTGGGAGGGGACCGTCTCTACGTCGCCGGGAACCCACCGCTCGCTCGGCGTGGCAGCGGGCAGGTTCGGTGCGTCTGCCATGCGTGCAGGCCCTCCCTCGACGAGTTGATTCGGGAAGCTCGGCGTCCATGATAGCTCTGTCAAGCACGTGCTGCGACCGGGCCCTGGGGCGCGGGAGGAGTGACGGTGCGTAGCTCAATGGCGCCAGAGCACCCAATTCGAGATCGGGGGGTTGCGGGTTTGAGTCCGCACACCCCCGCTTGACACTCGGGCCGTGGCGGGCACGACAGCGGCGGCGGCGGGGCGTCGAACCGCGGGAGCGTCGTCTAGGCTGGGGGTGGGCTGGGGAGTCGCGTCGGATCGGGGGTGATCCGTGGGCATGCCGCGTTTCGCGATCGCCGTGCTGACGGCCGCGCTGTTGGCCGCGGTCCTCACGAGCGCCACACCGGCGCCGGCGCGAGCCGACAGCAGCATCGACACGGTCATCATTGAGGTGCGCGTCTGGCAAGGCGTGGACAACCTGGAGGACGTGTGGTTGAGCGCGCGCCCCAAGGGCGGGCGCTGGGACACGCTGGGGACGATCCCGCTGCCGCGGAGCGGCTTGGCCGGCGGCTACGCCGCGATCTCGCAGTACCGATACGGCGATCTTGCCGTCGGCGGCGTCGAGTTGCGCGTGTGGCAAAGTGAGTTCGAACGGCAGCGCATCTACGTGCAAGTCTGTGGCGGCTGTCCGGAGCCGGGGGGCCTGTGGCGGCTGCCCTGGCGACCGCTCGGCAAGACTCCACTGCCGCTCGACGACGGCCACAGCCCGAGCGGGCGCTACCGCTACGGCGACATCAATGTGGCCGTGCCACGCGGCAACCCGGGGCTGGTGGCGGATCGCGAGCACCTGCTCGCGCTGCGGGACGTCCTGGCGGGGGACGGCGCGGAGTTGGATTGGGACGTCGGAACGCCGACCACGAGTTGGGAGGGAGTGACCGTCGCCAGAACGCCGCCACGAGTCTCGGCGCTGAGGCTCGTGAACCGCGGGTTGACGGGCGAGATCTGGGGCTATCTCGGCGACCTGACGGAACTACGGGTGTTGCGGCTGAATGGGAACGCCTTGCGCGGCACGGTTCCGTCCAAGTTCAGCCTGCTGACGAAACTGCGGTGGCTGTATCTGAGCGATAACGATCTCGAGGGCTGCGTGCCGCCGGGGCTCCGTCTGGTCCGGTACAACGACATCAACGAGTCCGGCCTCATCGATTGCCCCGCTCCTGGTACTCCGACGGAGGGCACACAGGCCCTTCGAATGCCCGGCGCGTCGTACTACGAAGAGCCGGATGTGCTGGTATTCGACGTGCCGCCTGCGAGATCGTTTCGCGCTCAGTACTGGGACGGGATCGGTCAGGCGGATCTGGCCGAACCGTTTCAGGATGTCTTTGAAGCAGCTACCTGGGGCGCCGGGGATGGGTTCGCTTTACGGAACGTGGATAACGATGAGGTGTGGCTGTTCCTCGACGCAGACACCGCCGACGAAGTGGAACGCAGCCACTACTCCGGCTGCATCTACGACTGTGGCGAACAGGAATCCCTCGCTGCCTTGATCGAGCAGTTGGCCGCCTCCGTCTGGGTCAACACGGCCATCGGCGACGACGGCGAGTGGGTGTGGCCATGACGCGCCGCGGGATCGCGCGGGCCCCCGCTTGACACACCCCCCGTGACGGGGACGACACAGCCGCGGCGCTTGACAGTCGCGCCGTGGCGGGCGCGACAGCGGGGCCGCCGGGGCGTCCATACGCTGGTCTTGCTGTCACCCACAGAGGGGCCGATGGAGCCGCTTTGGCGGGGGCCGGCAGCAGGAGGATGGACAGGAATGCCGGAAACTTTTTCGTTCGAGTCGATGCTGGCGAAGACGGAGCTCTTCGCGGGGCTGGACGAGGCCGACCTCGGCCCGTTCGCGGCCAAGAGCCAGCTGCACACCTACGCGGCGGGGCATGAGATCACGCGCGAGGGCGACCTGGGCACGGGCCTCTACGTCGTGACGCGGGGCTCGGTCGACGTCGTCGCGCAGCGCGGCACGCCCGAGGAGCGCACGGTCACCACGATCGCTGAGGGCGGCTTCTTCGGCGACATGGCGTTGGTGCTCGAGCAGCCGCGCTCGGCCACGGTCGTGACGCGGGAGTTCACCGAGTGCCTGGTGCTGACGCGCTGGGACTTCAAGGACATCGCGCTGGACCACCCCAAGGTGGTCTGGAACATGCTCGAGGTCGTGGCGCGGCGTCTGGCCGAACGCGAGCTCGTCCTCGCGAGCTAGCGCCCGCCGCTAGTCCCCGGGCGACCCCCGACGCACTTCGGTCCCCCCGAGCGATTCGAGCACGCGGGCCAGCGCCTGCGTGCCGTCGCCGCCGCGGCCGGCCGCCTCGATCTGGTGGAACAGTTGGTGCACGAGGCCCGCGACGGGGAGCGGCTGCTCGACGTCCTGGGCGGCGCCGAGTGCCAGCCGCAGGTCCTTCTGCAGCAGCCGCACCATGAAGCCGGGCGCGAAGTCGCGGTCGATGATACGCGGCCCCAGGTTGGACATCTGCCAGGAGCCGGCCGCGCCGGCCGAGATCGCGTCGAGCATGCGCGCCGGGTCGACGCCCGACTTCTGGGCCAGCGCCAGGGCCTCGCAGACGCCCTGCAGGCAGCCGGCGATCGCGACCTGATTGCTGAGCTTGACCGACTGCCCCGCGCCGATCGGGCCGACGTGCGTGATCGTCTTGCCCATGACCTCGAAGACGGGGCGGGCGCGTTCGACGTCGGCCGCGGCGCCGCCGATCATGATCGAGAGCGTGCCGGCGATTGCCCCGGCGTCGCCGCCGGAGACGGGCGCGTCGAGCATGGCGACGCCCTTGCCGGCCAGCCGGGCCGCGATGTCGCGCGTCACAGCGGGGCTGATGGTGCTCATGTCGATGACGAGCGCGCCCGCCGCCAGCCCCTCGATCGCGCCGCCGGGGCCGGTGATGACGGCCTCCACGTCGGGGCTGTCGGTGACCATGCTGATGAAGATGTCGCAGGCGGCGGCGACGGCGGCCGGGCTCGCGGCCTCGCTCGCGCCGGCGGCGACGCAGTCGTCGATGCCGGGGCGGCTGCGGTTCCAGACCGCGACGTCGTAGCCGGCCGCCAGCAGGTTCTTGACCATCGGCCGGCCCATGATGCCCAACCCCACGAAGCCGATGCGTTCCATTGCCCGCGCTCCCTTCCCGCTCGCGCCCGGCGGCGCGTGCGCCTATCATCGCCCGCGCGCCGGTCGCGTGCGCCCGTTGGGCCTACGATGGCCGTCCACCGGCGACGGGGCAAGCGCCCCGCCGGCCGCCAACCGCCGCCCGGGCCCCAACGGCCGTCAGATACCAAGGAGCGCCGCCCGATGCCCATCCTGCACGCCAACGGGATCGATCTGTACTACGAGTCGCACGGGGCGGGGCCGGCCGTCGTGCTGCTGCACGGCTTCGGCGACAGCGGCACGCTGTGGGACGCGCAGGTGGCCGCGTTCCGGGATCGCTACCAGGTCGTGACGCTGGACATGCGCGGTCACGCCCGCAGCGAGGCGCCCGACGACCTGGGCCTCTACACGCAGGACGGCGTGGTCGAGGATGTGCGCGCGGTGATGGACGCGGTGGGCGTCGAGCGGGCGGTCGTGGGCGGGCACTCGCTGGGCGGCTACACGTCGCTGCGCTTCTACCAGCGCTACCCGGCGCGGGTGCGGGGGCTGATCCTCTCCGACACGGGGCCGGGCTACCGCAAGATGCGCGGCGCGGCCGGCTGGACGTCGAACAACGAGAAGCTGGCGGCGAGGCTGGAGGCGCGCTGGCCGGAGGACGGCTTCGACGCGCGGGAGGCGGGCGTGGGCCGGCACGGCGGCGACGCGCCCATCCGGCACACGGCGCGCGGGCTGGCCGGCGTCTACCGCGGCGTCATGCGCATGCCGCCGATGGTCGAGTGCGGCGAGGTCGCGGCGCCGGCGATCGTCCTGGTGGGCGAGGAGGACACGCCGTTCCGGGGACCGTCGGAGTACATGGTGGCGAAGCTGCCGGACGCCCGCGGGCCGGTGGTCGTGCCGGGGGCGTCGCACTGGTCGAACTTCGACGACCCGGACGCCTGGAACGCGGCGGTCGGGGAGTTCCTGGCCGGCCTCCCGGAGTAGGGGCGCGGATGCCGATGCCGGTTAGGGCCGCCGCCAACCCACGGCGGCGCTGAGCGCGCTGCTGACGAACTGATTGAGGCTCACGCCCTCGCGTTTCGCCTCTTGCACCAGCGTCGCGTGCAGGCCGTGCGGCAGCCGCACCCGGAACTGCCCGCTGTAGTGCGTGGGTGGGTCGGCCTGCGGCTCGGGGATCGGACGGTCCTCGGCGAGCGCCGCGCTGATCCAGCCGTGGATGGCGTCCTGCACGTGCGCGACGGCCTCCGCCTCGGTGTCCCCGTCCGACATGCAGCCGGGCAGCTCCTCCACGGTCGCGAACCAATAGGCGCCGTCGCCGTCATCGCGCCGCTGCAGGCGGAGGTGATAGGGGAGCTGGCTGTAGGCGTCGGCGTTCATGCGCGTGCCTCCCGAATGGCGTCGATCACCGCATCGACGTACACGGCCCGCACCGGTGTCCGCGATTGCGGGATCGTCAGGATGCGCGTCAGGCTGGGATGACTGTAGACACGATGCGAACCCTTCCCCTCGCGGAAGTCGAAGCCCGCGCGGAGAAGCAGGCGATGCAACTCCTGCGGGCGCACACTCCGGCGTCGCTGCCGCAGTCGTCCCAGTTCCTCCACATCGGTCGCATGGTATCACATCCGGTTCCGGTTCCGCAAATGGAACCTCACAGCTTCAGATACGCATGCTGGCTGAAGGGGGGGGGCGCACGCTCTGAGCCTCTTCGCGTGGACGGGTCGCGCGGCGGCCCTCCGAGCGCAGTGGCCTCCCGGAGTAGGGCGCCGCTGTTTCGCGCGATCGTTCGTAACCGCAGTGTTACGTCGCCGATTTCGGCGGCGGACGCCCCCTTGAGGGCTGGCAACCCGCCGGCGGATGCGCTAAGGTGGAACCACAATTGAATAGCGAGGGCCGAGTCCTCCTTCGGGAGGAACGGGGGACCCAACTTTTGGGGTGAATGGAGCCAAGGGCTCCTAGGCGCATCTCCTTCGCGCCGAACCCGTCAGCTAACCCCGTAGGCGACTGGGGGAGTACCAGAGCCGATCGTGCCCGACACGGATCGGCTTTCTTTGTGCGAAGCCGCATCCGTGCCGAGCATGGTCACGCGGCTCGCGGGTTCCCTGGCCGTAGCGGCCCTCCAAAACTATGCGGGTGACCGCCGTCTTCTGGTCCGGCGGACTCGAAAGTGGGCAGGGTTCTCGCTCGCCCTGTCCGCCTCCTGACCAGCCCGGGGCCTCACGGCCCCGGGCTGTGTTTTAAGCGCAAGCACAAGTTAGTCAGCGCCGATGCACCTTGCGCCCCGGACGGGGCCGACCGGGCGCCCGGTGGGTGGATCGGCGGCGGGGCGGGGCGGATACTCCGGGCATGGACGCCTCGGCCCTCTATCCCCTGCGCGCGAGCGATGAGATCCCCGCCATCAGCGCCGACCAGATGCGCGAGGTCGAGCGCTTGGCGGTCGAGGACGCGGGCCTCACGCTGCTGCAGATGATGGAGAACGCGGGCCGGGCGCTGGCGCTCGTGGCGCGCGACCAGACGGGGCCGCCGGACGCCTACGGCGACGGGGTCGTGCTGGTGGTCGCGGGGCGCGGCGACAACGGGGGCGGCGCGCTGGCGGCGGCGCGGCACCTGCGCAACTGGGGCTACGACCCCGAGATCGTGCTGTCGGGGCCGCCGGGGCAGCTCGGCGCGGCCGCGGCGGTGCAGCACCACATCCTGCATCGCGACGGGGTGCGCACGACCTGGCCGGGCGCGGCGGAGTTCGACCAGCACTTCCCGGCCATGCTCGCGGCCGCGCACACGGTGATCGACGGTTTGGTGGGGTACGGCTTCCGGGGCCCGCTGCAGGGCGACGTCGCGCTGATCGTCGACGCGATCCTGGACCAGGCGCCGCCGGTGGTGATCTCGCTGGACGTGCCCTCGGGCGTGGAGGCGGCGTCGGGCGACATCTACGCGACGGCTGTCGTCGCGACCACGACGCTGACGCTGGCGCTGCCCAAGACGGGCCTGATCGAGGGCGACGCCGCCGCCGCCGTCGGCGATCTGCTGCTGGCCGACATCGGCATCCCGCAATACATCTACGAGCGCCTGGAGCTGCCGGTCGCGCCCAACCTCTTCGCCGAGGGGCCGATCCTGCGCCTGATCACCGACGCTTAGTGGGCCTCCGTGTCCCCCCGATCACCGGGCGGGCCTCTTTTCGCGCCCTGATAGGGTTCGAGCAGGGAGTTGGCGCATGACCGTCGACACGGACTTCCTCGACCGCTGCATCCAAACGCTGGACACGGCCTTCGCGCGATTGGACGAGCAGGAAGCGGGGGGGCTCTCGCGCGAAATCGTCCACGCCGCCTGCGTCAAGGAGTTCGAGCTGGTGTTGGAGCAGAGCGGCAGCCTGCTGCGGAAGCGGCTCCGGCCCTACTTCGCCAGCAACCAGCAGATGGACCGGCTGACGTTCAAGGATCTATTCCGCCATGCCGCCAAGCACGGCCTGATCTCCGTGGAGGGCTGCGAGCGCTGGCTGGCCTACCGCGACCACCGCAACGACACCGCGCACCAGTTCGGTGAGGACTTCGCCGTGGCGACGCTGGCGCTGCTGCCGGAGTTCATCACGGACGCGCGCGCCCTGGCGCGGGCGATCGCGGAGGGATCCGATGACTGAACGGCTGGACCTGCCGGCCCGCTACCACGCGCAGGTCGAGGCGCTGCTGCGCGAGCACGTGCCCACGGCGGAGGTGTGGGCCTACGGCAGCCGCGTGAACGGGGAGAGCCACGCGGCGAGCGACCTCGACTTGGTGCTGCGCGGCCCGGACCTGCAACCGCTGGCCGGTCTGGCCGATCTCGCCGCCGCGTTCGAGCGCTCCAACATCCCCATCCTGGTCCAGGCGCACGACTGGGCGCGCCTGCCCGAGCGCTTCCACCACGAGATCGAGCGCGCCTACGTCGTGCTGCAGCCGGGGTCGTAGTTCACGGGCCGGGTGATTGTCGCGGCGCCGGTCGCGACCGCCCTGCCGGCCCGACCTCGCCGCCGGCCCTGCCGCGCCGCAGTGACGTTCCCCCTCTCCATTGCTCTGCAATGGAGAGGGGGACAGGGGGTGAGGTTCCGGCGGACCGGGGGTGAGGCCGTCAGCCGTCGAGCCAGACGACGAGGTCCGGCTCGGGCGGCCGGTCGCGCGCGGGGTAGTGGCAGCGACGGCGCACGGGGCAGTCGTCGCAGCGGGGCTTGCGCGCGACGCAGACCTGCGAGCCGAAGTCCATCAGCCCCTGGTTGATTTCCCACGCGCCCCGTCGCAGGCCCGGCCCGCGGCTGGGCAGCAGCGCCGCCGACAGCGCCCAGAGACGCTTGTCGCGCCGGCCGTCGGAGTCGCCGGGCGGCAGGCTGTCGGCGAACCAGCGGCCCAGCACCCGCGCGACGTTGGTGTCCACGATCGGCGTCGCGCGGCCGTGGGCGAAGGTCATGACGGCGCCGGCCGTGTAGCGCCCCACGCCGGGCAGCTGCATCAGCTCCGGCACGGTGTCCGGGACGCGACCGGCGCGGTACTCGACGACCTCGTCGGCGAGGCGCTTGATGTAGCCGCCGCGCGCCTTGTAGCCCAGCGGGTCGGTGATGCGGCGCACGTCGCTCAGGTCGGCCTGGGCGACGTCGTCGATGCTGGGATAGGCGGCGACGAACTCCTCGTAGACCTCGGCCACGCGGGGGACCTGGGTCTGCTGGAGCATGATCTCGGAGACGAGGATGCGGTAGGGGTCCTGGGTGTGGCGCCAGGGCAGGTCGCGGCCGTGCTCGCCGAACCAGGCGCGCAGGCGGCGACGGTAGTAGCGCAGACGGACGGGGTCGACTCGGGCGCGCATGGACTCCCCGGGTGTCGGCGTCGGCAGCGGTGATGCGGCGGCCGGACGGGCCGATGCTACGCTCCAGCCCCCGGCAGGCCGCGCCGGCGCTGGACGGAGACCGTGCCCCGACCGCTTCCGCGTCGCTTCTTCCAACGACCGACCCCCGACGTCGCCCGCGATCTGCTGGGCTGCGAGGTCTGGCTGCGGCGCGACGGCGGCCCGCTGCGGCGCGGGCGCATCGTGGAGGTGGAAGCGTATCGCGGCTTCGGCGATCGGGCCTGCCACGGCTGGCGCGGGGAGACGCCGCGGCTGCGGACGCTGTTCGGGCCCGGCGGGTACGCCTTCGTGTACATCACCTACGGCATCCACACGATGCTGAACTTCGTGACGGAAGGGCCCGACTACCCCAGCGCGGTGCTGATCCGGGCGCTGGAGCCGGTGCGGCACCTGACCGGCCCGGCGCGGGGGCCGGGGCTGCTGACGCGGGCGCTGGGCGTCACCCGCGGCGACGACGGCGCCGACCTGCGCCGCGGCCCGATCCACGCCATGCCGGGGACGCTGCGCCCCGGCGAGCGCGTGGCGACGAGCACCCGCGTGGGCGTCGAATACGCGGGCCGCGAGTCGGCGGCGCTGCCCTGGCGCTTCTTCATCGCGGGCAGCGCGCACCTGTCGCGGGGACGGCCCACCGACCCCGAGCGGGCGGCGCAACTGCTGGCGCGACGGGAGGCGCTGCTGGAAGCGATGGCGTCGCGCGACACACAATCCGGCCCGCGCGATCCGCCCGTTAACTCAGAGGGGGTGCGTTAACCCCAGATGCGAGCATCGGCCGGGGCGGGACGTGTAAAGTCGTGCCGCAGCCGCTCCCGGCGGGGCCCGATGCGCGGGCCGGCGCGCGTCGCAGTGGAGCGGCACGGGAGCGGCTGAACGGTGCAAGACGTCCGCCTCTGGCTCGAGGATCACATGTGGGCCGTCGCGACGGTGGGGATCGCGGCGGTCGTCTTCGGCGTGACGTTCCTCGCGGTCTCGACGGCCTCCGACAGCGGCAGCCCGCCCCCCGACGCCCCCGCGGCGGTCGAGGCGGTGGTCGTGCAGGCGCCCGACCCCGGCGAGCAGCCGCCCGACCCGCCCGCCACCGATACGCCCGCCACCGACCCGGCCGAGGACACCGTCTCCGCCGTCGAGGAGGAGGACGCGGACGATCCTGTCGAGGCGGAGACGGAGGAGCCGTCGTCGCAGGCGGAGGAGGAGGAGCCGGAGGTCGAGGATCCGATCGAGCCGGAGACCGACGAGCCGCCGCCGGACACCGAGGCGGACACTGGGGAGGACGCGGAGGCGGACCCGGAGGACGACGCCGAGGCGGAGCGCGACGGCTACTCCGGCGAGCCCCGCGGACCCGGCCCCGAGGGTCCCCCCTACGCCGGGCCCTACAGGCCGCCGCAGATCGACGGCGGGGAAGCGGGTGAGGCCGCGGGCGAGGGCGAGGAGGACACCGAGGAGGTCGAGCCGGAGGAGTCGGGCGAGCCGGAGGAGCCGCAAGAGCCGGAAGAGGCCGAAGAACCCGAAGAGCCCGAAGAACCGGACGAGCCCGGGGAGCCCGACGAGCCCGACGAGCCCGACGAGCCCGAGGAGCCGGAAGAGCCCGAGGAACCCCAGGAGCCCGAGGAGCCGCCCGCCGTCCTGCCGGAGTTCGACGAGGAGGCGCTGATCTACGGCGGCACGGGCCGCGAAGGCGCGATCCTGGCCGGCCCCGGGATCGTCTGGAGCAGCGGCCTGTCCGACCGCACGCCCTGGGAGTTGCTGCTGCCCTCGGCGCAGATCCGGGCCAGCCTCGTGGGCGTGGGGCTGACCTACAGCCGCGCGCTGGGCGCGCCCGACAACCCCTACGTGATCGGCTGGTGGGAGAACGGCCCGGCGCCCGGCGAAGCCGGCAACGTGCTGCTGGCCGGCCACCGCGACTTCACCGACAACGACGGCAACATCGGCATCGGCGTCTGCTGGCTGCTGCCCAAGACCAAGCCCGGCGACTTCCTCATCATCCGCGACAACGAGGCGCGCGAGCACCACGTCTACACGGTGACCGAGGCCGTCGCCATCCGCTGGAACGATCCCAGCGGCGTCGAGTACCTGCGGCGCTCCGAGACGCCGATCGCGACGCTGGTGACCTGCGAGGGCTCGTTCGACGACGACTCGAACAACTACTCGCACCGCCGCATCATCGTCGCGGAGCTGACCGACACGATCCCATTCGTCGAGGACGACGTCCCGGCCCGGGCCGGCTCCCTCTAGCGCCTGTTGACATCCACGGAAGCAAGCTGGGAGCGACGTCTCAGCCGAACTGGAAGCCGACGATCTGCATGACCGGAGCCCCCTCCACCGTCGCACGCATGTAGACCACGATCACATCCCCCACGCGCTTACGGTAGAGATAGAACGGGCGATCCATCACGACCTCATCCGGGTCGGAGTCGGTGCGCAGGGCGGCGGCAGCCCGGTGAAGCGCCGTCAACTCGCTCGCGTTCGCCACTTTGAGGAGAACCGGGTTGATCTCGACATCAGGAGGCATCGTGGATCATGCGATCCAACTCATCGAGGCTGACGGCCGGCGTCCCGCGAATCATCTCTGCAAACGACTGCTCGATCTGGTCGACCAGCGCCTCCGGATCGCGCACGCCACCGTCCCGGAAGCGGTCGACGAGGGTGCGCTCTCGTGTCGGGATGAACCTGATCAGGCGATTTGAAAGGCGCTCTTTGACTGTCATTGCGGACCCTGCCTGTCCGACCTGGGCGTAGCCTTAATCCTACATCCGGGCGATCCAACGGTGCAACCGGCTAATCATTTCCTCAGCTGCGTCGGACGCTCCTGAGTGTCAACAGGCTCTAACGCAAGGGGCGGAAGAAGTCGCGCACGTCCCCGACGAGCAGCTCCGGCTCCTCGAGCGCGGCGAAGTGGCCGCCGCGGTCGAACTCGCTCCAGTGCGCCACGTTGCAGCCGCGCTCCACCCAGGAGCGCGGCGCGTGCTCGCTGCCGATCTCGCCGGGGAAGTGCGCGAAGCCCATCGGTGTCTCGATGCGCTCGTTCAAGGCCGCGTCCGCGTCGTGCATGCCGGCGTAGTAGCGGTGCATGCTGGTGTTGATCGTGCCGGTGAACCAGTAGACGGAGATGTTGGTGAGGATCTCGTCCTTGCTGAAGCGGCTCTCGACGTCGCCGCCGCAGTCGCTCCAGGCGCGCCACTTTTCCACGATCCAGGCGGCGAGCCCGGCGGGGGAGTCGGTCAGGCCGTAGGCCAGCGTCTGCGGCTTGGTGCCCTGGATCTTCTGGTAGCCGGCCTCGGCGCGGTCCCAGGCGCGCATCCCCGCAAGGTAGGCCTCCTCCTCGGGCGACTGCGGGGCGCGCTCGCCGGGCGGCGGCCCGACGGCGACCATGTTGAGGTGCGCGCCGACGACGTGTTCGGCGTCGCGGTGGGCGACGCGGGCGCTGATGCCGGCGCCCCAGTCGCCGCCCTGCGCGCCGTAGCGGTCGTAGCCCAGGCGGGCCATGAGATCGGCCCAGAGGTCGGCGGTGTGATTGGGCGTCCCGAAGCCGGGCGTCGTGGGCACCTGCGAGAAGCCGTAGCCCGGCAGCGACGGCGCGACGACGGTGAAGGCGTCGGCGGGGTCGCCGCCGTGGGCGGCGGGGTCGGTCAGCGGGCCGATGATCTTACTCACCTCGAAGATCGAGCCGGGCCAGCCGTGGCTGAAGAGCAGCGGCAGCGGCGCCGGCCCCACGCCCTGCTCGTGGACGTAGTGCAGCCGGTAGCCGTCGAAGTCCGTCGTGAACTGGGGCATCGCGTTCAGGCGGGCCTCCTGGGCGCGCCAGTCGAAGCCGTCGCGCCAGTAGTCGCACAGCTCGCGCAGGTAGGCGAGGTTGGCGCCGTAGTCCCAGCCGCTGTCGGCGATCTCGCCGGGCCAGCGGGTGCGGGCGAGGCGATCGCGCAGGTCGGCGATGGCCGCGTCGGGGACGTGGATACGGTACGGCTGCGGGGTCATGTGTGGTCCTCTCTGCTCCGTGCGGGGCCCGCGGGGCCGGGCTAGCCCTCGACGACGTCGCCGCTGATCGGGTCGACGCGGACGCCCTGCTCCTGCATCCAGGCGATGCCGCGCTCGATCTCGCCGGGCTCGCCCTCGACCTCCAGCACGACCCAGCCGAAGTCGGCCTCGACATCGGCCATGCGGATGTTGGTGACGAGCGCGAACTCGTGGCCCAGACGATAGATCAGGGGCTGTCCCACCCGCTGCCCCTCGAAGGTGAAGCGCACGCGTTTGCTGGCCATGCCGACCGCCCGTCTAGCCGCCGACCGCGGCGAATGCGTCCTCGAACGACTGCAGGGAGCCCTGGATCTGGATGGGCTGGGTCACGTGGGGCGCGACGGCGTCGGTCGTCTTGAGGCCGCCGCCGGTGATGAAGATCGCCGTGCTGGCCTCGGGGTCGATCAGGCCGCTCGCGAGCCCCTTGCGCAGGCCCGCCAGGGTGACGCCGCCGGCGGTCTCCGCGAAGACACCCTCGGTTTCGGCCAGCAGCCTCATGGCGGCGACGATCTCGGGGTCCGAAGCGGCGACGGCGCCGCCGCCGCTCTCCTGCATCACCTTCAGCGCGTAGTAGCCGTCGGCGGGGTTGCCGATGGCGAGGCTCTTGGCGATCGTGCTGGGCTTCACCGGGCGCACGTTCATCGTGCCGCCGGCGTAGGCCGTCGCGATGGGCGAGCAGCCCTCGGCCTGGGCGCCGTACATGCGCACCGGCGAGTCGTCGATCAGGCCGAGGTCGGCGAACTCCGACAGGCCCTTGTAGATCTTCGTGAACAGCGCGCCGCTGGCCATCGGCACGACGCACTGGTCGGGCTTGCGCCAGCCCAGTTGCTCGGCGACCTCGTAGCCCAGCGTGCGGCTGCCCTCGGCGTAGTAGGGCCGCACGTTGATGTTGACGAAGGCCCAGTGGCGGGCGTCGGCCAGCTCCGAGCAGAGGCGGTTGACGTCGTCGTAGGAGCCGTTGACCGAGACGATCGTGGGGTCGTAGACGGCCGAGCCCAGCACCTTGCCCGCCTCGAGGTCGTGCGGGATGAAGACGACGGCGCGCATGCCGCCGCGGGCCGCGTGCGCCGCGACGGAGTTGGCCAGGTTGCCGGTCGAGGCGCAGGCCAGCGTCTCGAAGCCGAACTGGCGGGCGCGGCTGCTGGCCACGGCCACGACGCGGTCCTTGAACGACCAGGTGGGGTTCATCGTGTCGTTCTTGATCCACAGTTCGCGCATGCCGAGTTCGCGGGCTAGGTTGTCGGCCCGCAGCAGCGGCGTGAAGCCCACCTGCAGGTCGATGCGGTGCTCGGGGTCGACCGGCAGCAGCGCCTCGTAGCGCCAGATGGAGCGGGGCCCGGCCGAGATCCCCTCGCGGGTGACGACGCCGCGCATGGCGTCGTAGTCGTAGGCGACCTCCATGGGGCCGAAGCAGTAGTCGCAGGCGTTGATCGGTTCCAGTGGGCTGGCGTTGCCGCATTCGCGGCACACCAGGGACGTGGCGTAAGTCATGACGAGGCCTCTGTGTTCACCGATACGGTCCGAGGGGCGCGGCGCCGGGGGCGCGCATCGCGGTTGCTGATCGGACCGGCGGGGGGAGACGCCGGCGGCGGGCCGGCGGGCAGGACATCTACGCGGGTTCTTCCCAGCGAGAAGAACCCACCGGCATCGCCATTGTGAGCCATCGCGGGCGCGCCTGGGGTGGCTGGTGCGGCTGCATCGTGCCTCGATCGTCCCACGGGGCCCCTGCTGATGTCAATTGCGGCGGGGGCCGCGCGCGCTCAGCGCGACGTGGCGTAGAGGGCCAGATCGTCGCGGGACAGGTCGTCGCCGGCGCGCGTGCGGATCTCGTCGAAGGCGTCGTAGTCCCACTCGCAGACGAAGGTGACGGCGCTGCCCTGCCGTCCGGCGCGACCCGTGCGCCCCACGCGGTGGACGTACTCGTCGGCGTTCTGGGGCAGGTCGAAGTTGACGACGTGGTTGAGCTCGGGGATGTCGAGCCCGCGCGAGGCGACGTTGGTCGCGACGAGGAACTGCAGTTCGCCGGCCCGGAAGCGCTCCATCACGCGGTCGCGCTTGCGCTGGTCGAGGTCGCCGTGGATGGCCTCGGCGGGGATGTCGCGGTCGCGCAGCCGCCGCACGAGCCGGTCGACGGTGACCTTCATGTTGCAGAAGATCAGCGTGCGGCCCTGCATCTCGGGCAGCAGCTCGGACAGCGCCTTGAGCTTGTCCTGCTCGGCGACCTCGTAGTAGCGCTGGTGGATCTCGCCGGGGGGGGCCTGCTCCGGCTCGATCGAGACGTGCTCGGGCTCGTGCATGAAGCGCCAGATCAGCGTCTTGATGGGCGTCGGGATGGTGGCCGAGAAGAGCGCCGTCTGCCGATCGCTGGGGCAGCGCCCCAGGATGCGGCGCATGTCCGGCTCGAAGCCGATGTCGAGCATGCGGTCGGCCTCGTCGAGGATGGCCACGCGCACCTCGCGCAGGTCGAGCGTGCCGCGCCCCAGGTGGTCGATGATGCGCCCCGGCGTGCCGACGACGATCTGCGGCCGGCGCTCCAGGTTGTCGAAGTCCTGGTTCAGGCGGCGGCCGCCCACCAGCGGGACGGCCAGCAGGCCCATCGCGGCGGCGAGGAACTCCAGCACGCCGAAGACCTGCTGCGCGAGTTCGCGCGTGGGCACCAGCACGACGGCTTGCACGTCGCGCAGGCTGGGGTCGAGCCGCTCGACGATCAGCAGGCCGAAGGCAAGCGTCTTGCCGGTGCCGGTCTGCGCCTGCCCGACGACATCGTGGCCGTCGAGCATCAGCGGCAGGCTCTGTTCCTGGATCGGGGTGGGCGAGTCGAAGCCCAGCGACGCCATCACGGCCAGGGCGCGCTCGCTGAGGCCGAGTTCGCGGAAGGCCTCGGGGTAGTCGGCGGGGTCGATCGCGTCGACGACGTTGAGCGGCGGCAGTTGATAGCCGCCCGAACTCAGCGCCTTGCGCGCCGCCGCCGAAGAGCGATCGCCGTTGGTCGCGTTGGAAGCGGCGAAGGTGGGCTTGCGGTCAGCAGCCGCGCGCCGGCCAGCACGGGGGCGGTCGTCGCGGCGCCGGTCGTCGCGGCGCCGGTCGTCGCGGCGCCGGTCGTCACGGGGGCGATCGTCGCGGGGGCGATCGTCACGGGAGCGATCGTCGCGGGAGCGGTCGTCGCGGGAGCGGTCGTCACGGGGGCGGTCGTCGCGGGGGCGGTCGTCGCGGGGGCGATCGTCACGGGGTGCGGCGGCCGGGCTCCCGGCCGGCCGATCGGCCCCGCCGCGCCCGGAGCGACGCCGTCCGCCGCGACGGCGGCGCGAGCGACGGGGACCGTCGGCGGGGCCGTCCGGGGGACCGGCGCGGCGGCGGGCCGGAGCGGCGGACTCGGTCTGTCGGGGTGGGGCGGTGGCCGCGGCCGGTGCGAGGCGGGCGGCGGGGGCGGGGGCGTCGTGTTTGCGGATCAGTCGGTCGAGTAGTCCCAAAATTCCTGCTCACGGATATGGTTGCGGCGCCATTGCTGGTCCGGCGGTGCTTGTGGAGCAGCGGGGCCGCAGCGCGATCAGTTTGTCGGATCGCGTCGTTCCAGGTTCACCGTAGCACCTCGCTCCGTTCGCGCGTGTCAGCCACGACCCGGAGCGGGGGCCGGCGCCTCCCACGATAGCAGGGCCGCGACCGCAGCGCTGCTGACAAGCAGAGGGCCGCAGCCGGTAAACTCGGCGCACATGCGATTCACACTGGAATCCGTCGGCACGCTGGCAGACGCGGAAGCGCGGCTGTCGCTGCTCGTCCGCGCGGCCCGGCCCGAGACGATGTCGCGCGTCAACCTGCTGGTCGGGTCGAACCTGCAGCGGCTGTCGATGCGGCGCGTCCTGGCGTCGCGGCTGGGGCCGACGGCCAACGTGCGCTTCTTCACGCCGGTCGACCTCGCGGCGGCGCTGCGCGACCGGGGGCCGGGGGTCGCGCGGCAGGCGCTGCCCGACGGCGCCGACACGCTGCTCGTCGACGGCATCCTGCGGGAGCTGGCGGCCGAGGGGGCGCTGCGGCGGCTGCAGCCGGGCGTCGCCGGCGTCGCCGAGGCGGTCGCGTCGTCGCTGACGGACCTGCGCGAGGCGCACCTGTCGAGCGACGGCTTCGCCCGCGCCCTGCGTCGCAACGACGACCCCAAGCTGCACGAGCTGGCCACGATCTACGCGCGCTACGAGACGCTGATCGCGCGCTTCCGCGATCGCACGAGCCTCTACGAGGACGCCCTCGACCCGCTGCTGCCCGACGACGCGGTCCGCGCGGCGCTGGGCGGCGGCCCGCTGATCGTCGCGGGCATCTACGACGTGCCCATGGTCCAGCTGCAATTGCTGCGCCGGGTGGCGGCCGTCGCCGACGTACACGTGGTGCTGGTGCGCGACCCGGCGCGGCCGGCGCTGGAGTTCGCCGAGGAGTTCGCGTCGCTGCTGATCGGGGCGGGGGCGACGGCCCAGGCAGCGACCCCCGGCGGCGCATCCGAGCCGCCGCGGCGCGACTACTTCAGCGCCCCCAGCCGCCAGGCCGAGGCCGAGGAGATCACGCGGCGCGTGCTGGCGCTGGCGCGCGAGCAGGGCGTGCCCTTCCACGAGATCGCGATCCTGCACCGGCTCGACCACGCCGCCGACGACACCATCGTCGCGGCGCTGCGACGGGCCGACGTGCCCGTCTATCGCGCCGCGGGGCGGCCGCTGCGGCACACGGCCGTGGGCCGGGCGGTGCTGGTGCTGCTCGACCTGCTGCTGCTGACGCCCGAGCGGCACCGGCTGCTCGAGTTCTTCGCCAGCCCGGTGGCGGCGCCGCGCATCCCGCCGGGGGTGCGGGCCAAGCCGGTGCTGTGGGAGCGGCACTCGAAGCAGGCGGGGATGGTCAGCGGCTGGCCGCGCTTCCAGGATCAGCTCGACCTCCACACCGCGGGGCTGCGCCGCCGCGACGCGCAGGGCCGCGCCCACGAGACGGCGGAGGAGCTGTGCGGGGTCGTGCGGGAGCTGGCGGCGCGATCCGCGGCGCTGGCCGGCTGCGGCAACTGGGCGGCGTTCGTGGCGACCTTCCTGGGCGTCCTCGACGACTACGTCGCCGGCGACGAGGCGCAACTCGAGGGCGAGGGCGTCGCGGCGCTGGCGCTGGCCCGGGCGCAGATCGGGGCGCTGGCGCGGCTCGACGACGCCGGCATCCGCGCCGACGCGTCGCGCTTCCGCACGGCCGCGGCGCGGGCGCTGCGCCGCGCCGTGCTGAACGACCGCGACGCCCTGCGGCGGGGCGTGTTCGTGGGCAACGTCTCGGCGGCGCGATCGGTGCGCTTCCGGGCGTTGTTCCTGGCCGAGTGCGCCGAGCGCATCTTCCCGCCGCTGGTGCGCCAGGATCCGCTGCTGCTCGACGGCGAACGCGACGCCGTCAACCGGCGCGTGGGCCGTCCCGTGCTGGCGGTCAAGCGCGGGCGGGCGCGCGAGGAGCCGCTGCTGTTCGAGCTGCTGCAAGGGTCGGCGTCGGAGTTCCTGACGATCTCCTGGGCGCGGCGCACCAACACGACGGGCGCGCCCAAGCTGCCGTCGCCGCTGCTGCTGGCGTCGATCCCCGGCGACGCGGTGCGGGAACTCGCGAGCGTGGACGAGCTCTACGGGCTGGGCGTGATCGCGAAGCTGCCGGCGCGGCTGGCCGGCGCCGCCCCGGCCCCGGCCGACGCCCGCGCCGGCGACTGGTCGCGCACGATGACCGCGCTGGACGGCTCCGACTTCCGGCTGGCGATCCTGGAGGCGGCCGGCAAGGGCGCGGCGCAAACGCTGCTGACGCGGCTGTGGCCCGCGCACCAGCGCTACGCCGACGCGCGGCGGAGTCGCAACAGCGGCCGGTTCGGCGCCTGGGACGGCGTCGTGCCGGCCGAGGAGATGTCGGACAGCCCGCTGGGCCGGTCGGCGTCGCCGACGTCGCTGGAGGACTACGCCACCTGCCCCTATCGCTACTACCTGAAGCAGGTGCTGCGGCTGGGCGCCGTCCCGGAGCCGGCCGAGGCGCTGCAGATGACGCCCCTCGACCGCGGCTCGATGGTGCACGACATCCTCGAGCGCTGGGTGCTGGAGGCGCGCCAGACCGGGGCCATCTGGGCCGACTTCCTGGCCGACGAGACGCGGCTGATGGCGGTCGCGGAGGAGGAGTTCGAGAAGCAGCAGCGCGGCGGCCTGGCGGGCCTGCCCGCGACCTGGGCCGTCGTCAAGCATGAGGTCGTGGCCGACCTGCGCGCGCTGCTGGTCGAGGAGCGCCGCCGCGCCGCGGCCGGCTACGAGCCGCTGTTCGACCCGGAGTTGCCGTTCGAGGACCTGGACCTCGCACTGCCGAACGGGGAGACGCTGCGCTTCCGGGGGCGCATCGACCGCGTGGACCGGGGGCCCGAGGGCGCCGTCGCGATCGACTACAAGACGGGCGCGGCGTCGAAGCAGGGCGGCGACTATCGCAGCGGCGCGGCGCTGCAACTGCCGGTCTACCTGCAGGCGGTCGCGCGGGAGACGGGCGACCCGGTCGAGGAGGTGCGGGCCGAGTACTGGTACGCGACGCGGCGGGGCAAGTTCACCCGCTCCGGTATCTCGGGCCGCGACGTCGTCAACGACCGCCAATACTGGGAGGCGCTGGAGGCGATCACCGACGGCATCCGCGGCGGCCGCTTCTTCCCGCACCCCGGCGACGGCAACCCGCCACGGCCCAACTGCCGCTACTGCGACTACCTCAGCGTCTGCGCCACCGACGTCGACAAGCGCTTCGCGCTCAAGGCGCGGGAGGACCGGGGCGTCGTGCAGGACTTCCTCAAGCTGCAGGCGCGGCGATGAGCCCGTCGCGCGCCGCCGACCGCGATCGCGCCCCGGCCGACCAGGCCGTGCGCGAGGGGGCGCAGCGCGACCTGGACACGTCGATCTTCCTGCAGGCGGGCGCGGGCACCGGCAAGACGTCGGTGCTGGTGGGGCGCGTCATTGAGGCGGTGCGCCGGGGCCGGGCGGAGCTGCGCGAGATCGTCGCGATCACCTTCACCGAGAAGGCGGCGGGGGAGCTGCGCGACCGCGTGCGCCGCGATCTGTACCGCGCGCTGAACAGCGCCGATGCCGGCGAGCAGGACCGGCTGCGCGCCGCCATCCAGCAGGTCGACGCGGCGCACATCGAGACGATTCACGCCTTCGCCTCGAGCCTGCTGCGCGAGCGGCCGCTCGACGCGGCGCTGGACCCCGGCTTCGAGGTGATGGACGCGGTCAGCGAGCAGCTGCGCTTCGACGAGGACTGGCAGAACTGGCTGTGGAGCGAGGAGCAGGGCGCCGCCCGGCCGCGCATCGAGCGCTGTCTGCGGCTGGGGCTGCGGCTCGAGCACCTGCGGCGGCTGGCCTTCGAGATCGCGGAGTTCCGCGACCTGGAAGCGCGCGAGCGCGCGCCGGCCGTGCCCCTGGCCGGCGACGTGCTCGATAGCCACGTGCTACGGGCGCGCCGCATCCACGAGCGGGCGGCGGCGGTGTCGCAGGCGCTGGAGGCGCGGGCGGCGCGGCTGCTGGCGCAGATCGAGGAGCTGACGACGGCGTCGCGGGAGGTCGTCGAGGGCGACCTGGTGTCGCTGTCGATCAAGGCGCCGAGCCTGGGGCGCGGGCGCGGCGAGGATCGCGTGCGGCTGCTGGAGGACTGGAAGCAGTTCGAGGAGGAGCACCAGGCCTACGCGAGCGCCGCGCGCGGGCAGGCGCTGGCCGACTTCATCGACGTCGCGGTGGACTTCGTGGCGGAGGCCGCGCTGAGCCGGCGTCAGGCGGGGCGGTTGTCGTTCCAGGACCTGCTGCTCTACGCGCGCGACCTGCTGCGCGACGAGCCCCGCGTGCGGCGTTACTTCCGGGGCCGCTACAAGTTCCTGCTGGTCGACGAGTTCCAGGACACGGACCCGCTGCAGGCGGAGATCGTGATGCTGCTGGCGGCGCGCAACGACCCGGCCGGCTGGCGCGACGCGGAGTTGGCGCCGGGACGCCTGTTCCTGGTGGGCGACCCGAAGCAGTCGATCTACCGCTTCCGCCGGGCCGACATCGACACGTACGCCGAGATCGAGGCGCAGTTCCGCGCCGCCAGCGACGCCGCGCCGGGCAGCGCCCGCGTCGACGTGCTGCAAACGAACTTCCGCTCCCGCCCCAGCCTCGTGGCCTGGCAGAACGACGTCTTCGGCCGGATCATCGCGCCCGACGCCGGCTTCCCCCACGCGCAGCCGGAGTACCAGCCGCTGGTCGCGCACCGGCAGGACGGCGGGCCGAGCGTGATCACGCTGCGGCCCAACACCGGCGCCGGCTGGCGCCGGGCCGAGGACGCGCGGCGCGAGGAGGCGGGGGGGCTGAGCCGGCTGATCCTCTCGATGGTCGAATCCGACGAGGGCACGGTCACGGTGCGCGACGCCGACGCGCCCGGCGGTCGCCGCCGCCCGCGCTACCGCGACATCTGCATGCTGGTCCGCAACCGCACGGCGATCGAGCTGTACACGGAGGCGCTGGACGCGGCGGGCATCCCCTACCACCTCGACAGCGGCCGCGGCTTCTTCCAGCAGCAGGAGATCCGCGACGCGGCGGCGATCCTGACGGCGCTCGACGACCCCTCCGACGAGGTGGCCGTGGTCGCGGCGCTGAAGAGCGCCCCCTTCGCGGCCTCGGACGTCGAGTTGCTGCGCCTGGCCAACGAGCAGCGCGTGGCCAGCGGACGGCCCCGCTTCCAGCTGGGCGCGGGCCTCCTGCCCGACGGCTACGACGGCCCCCTGCGCGCCCCGATCGAGACGCTGCAGGCGCTGGCCGCGCGCAAGGCCGCGCTGCCGCTGCCGGCCTACGTCGACCTCGTCCTGCGCGAGACGCACCTGCTGGAGATCCAGCTGGCGCGGGGCGCCGCCGGCCGCGCCGCGAACCTGCAGATCATCGTGCAGCGGGCGGCCGACTTCGCCGCCAACGAGGTCGACTCGCTGCGGCCGTTCGTGCGCTGGCTCAGCTCGCAGTCGCGCGCCGACTTGGCGGAGGCGGAGTCGCCCGTGACGGAGGTCGACGACGACGTCGTGCGGCTGCTGACCATCCATCAGGCGAAGGGGCTCGAGTTCCCCGTCGTGGTCCTGGCCAAAATGGCGGCGGCGCAGAACCGCGAGCGGCAGATCTCGGTCGTCAATCGTGACACGGGCCGGATCGACTTCCAGATCGGCCCCAGCGCCCAGCGCTTCCAGACGCCCGGCTACGAGGCCGCGCGCACCCGCCAGGAGGTCTACGCGCGGGCCGAGGAGCGGCGGCTGCTGTACGTCGCGGCGACGCGCGCGCGGGATTGGCTGGTGCTGCCGGTGTTCTTCACCGAGCGCACGCTGGGCTTCCACGCCGACCTCGCGGAGGCGCTGCCGGGCTGGCTGGACCAGTCGATGGAGGCGGGCGCCCGCGGGGGCATCACGCTGCGCGTCGAGGAGCTGGCCGCGACGCCCACGCGGGCGCCGGTCGCGCTGACGCCGGACGTGGAGGCGCTGTGGGAGGACTGGCACTCGCGGCACGCCGACGCCCTGCAACACGGCGCGCGGGGGCCCGACTTCGTGGTGCCGTCGCAGGTCGGGCACGACGCACCCAAGCAGCCCCGCGAGACGGAGCCGCCGACGCGCAGCCAGGAGACCGACAACCCCAACGCGACGGGCGAGGACGGCCGCCCCCTGGCCGACGCCGGGGCCGCCGACAGCGTGGTCTGGGGCCCGGCCGCCGGCCCAGAGGCGCGGCGGCGCGGCATCGCCCTGCACGACGGCCTCTTCCTGGCCGACTTCGGCGACGCCGAGGGCAGCGTCTGGCGGGCCGGGCGGGTGCTGGAGGAGCGCGGGCTGGAGTCGCTGCGGGACAGCGTGGAGCGCGACCTGCGCCGCACGCTGGAGAGCGATCTGATCGCGCGGGCGCGGGCGGCGCAACAGGTCGAGCGGGAGCTGCCGCTGGTCACGGTCGAGGCCGACCGGGTGTCGGAGGGCTACGTCGACCTGGCCTTCCGCGAGGCGGCGGGCTGGGTGCTGGTCGATTACAAGAGCGACCGCGAGCCGTCGCCGGAGACGGTGGCGGGCTACGAGCAGCAGGTGCGCGCCTACGCGTCGATGCTGCGGGCGACGGGCGAGCCCGTCGCGGCGGGCTACCTGCTGTTCACGGCCAGCGGCCGCGAGCACCCGGTCCCGCTCGACGCCTAAGCGGGGCCGGCCTGCGCCGCCGATCGGCCGGCGATGCGTCCGAAGACGGCCCCCGCCATCAGCCCCGAGCCGCCCGCGTAGTTGTTGTAGAACAGCCCGCCGACGAGTTCGCCGGCGGCGTAGAGGCCGGGGATCGGCCGCTCCTCGGTGTCGAGCACCTGGGCGCTGCGATGGTCGATCTTGAGCCCGCCGAAGGTGAAGGTGATGCCGCAGGTGACGGCGAAGCCCACGTAGGGCGGCGTGTCGAGCGGCTGCGCCCAGTTCGACTTGGGCGGCTCGATGCCGCGCGTGCCCAGGCCGTCGAGCGTGGCCGGGTTGAACGCGCCGGCGGGGCAGGCGGCGTTGAACTCGGCCACGGTGCGCTCCAGGGCGTCGGGGTCGGCGCCGAGCGTCTCGGCCAGCTCCCGGATCGACCCCGCCTGGGCCTTGGTGGCGTAGCGCACGCGGTACTCGTCGCGCAGCAGCGGCACGGTCTTCTGGTCGAAGATCTGGAAGGCGGTGCGCAGCGGCTGCTGGAGGATGGCGCGGCCGTACTTGGCGTAGGTGTAGTTGCGGTAGTCGGCGCCCTCGTCGAGGAAGCGGCGGCCCTCGACGTTGACGACGATGCCGTAGGGGTAGGAGTGCTTCTGGTAGAGGTCGCCCACGCCGCGGTTGCCGGTCGGCGGCGCGTTGAGGTCCCAGGCGACGGCGTGCGCGCCCGACCAGTTGCCGAAGGGCTGCGCCCCCGCGTCGAGGGCGGCGCGAATCGCGTCGCCGGTGTTGAAGCGCGAGCCGCGCACCTTGGCCAAGTCCCAGCCGGGGCCGAGGTAGCGGGTGCGCATCTCGGTGTTGGCCTCGAAGCCGCCGGCGGCCAGCACGACGGCGTCGGCCGCGATGGCGACGTCGCCTCCGGGCGTGCGGGCCTCGACCCCGGCCACGCGGCCGCCGTCGCCGCGCAGGCGCAGCAGCTTGTGCTCGTAGCGCAGATCGACGCCCTGCCGCTCGGCCGACTCGAAGAGGCGGTCCGAGAGGCCGGCGCCGCCGCCTACCGCCTCGACGATCAGCCCGCCGAAGAAGACCAGCCGGCCGTCCACCTCGTAGGCCTGGCGGCCGGCCATCAGCACCCAGCGCCCGCCCTGCGCGCGCAGCCAGCGCATGGTCGGCTCCGCCTCGCGCACGAGGGTGTCGGCCAGGCCGTCCTGGATCAGGCCGTCGCTGACCGTGGCGAGGTCGGCGCGGAACTGGGCGGCGCCGTAGCGGCCGACGTCGATGCGGGCGGCTTCGGCGTCGCTGAGGTCGGGGATCAGGCGGCGGATGGCGTCGAGGCCGTCGTAGGGGAAGCGGAAGCCGCCGCCGGTGAAGTAGGTGTTGCCGCCCCGCTCCGACTGCGGCGCCTTCTCGAGCACGGTGACGCGCGCGCCGGCCTCGCGCGCCGACAGCGCCGCGCTGAGGGCGGCGTTGCCCGCCCCCACAACCACGACGTGGGGCGTCGCGGGGCTCATCGGGCCGGGGTCCGTCGGAGCGGGTTGCGGTGCTGCATGCGCCCTCCGGCGGCATGCTAGCGCGGCTGGCGGAACCTCACCCCCTGACCTCGGATGTGACGGCGTGCGGTCGCGCGCCGGAACCTCACCCCCTAACCCCCTCTCCAGCGGAAGCGCTGGAGAGGGGGAACCGGAGGGCCGGGGCGAGACATCGTAGGGGCGGTTCGCGAACCGCCCTTCCGCGCGCCCCTTCCGCTCCGATCCCCCCTCTCCATTGCTCTGCAATGGAGAGGGGGTTAGGGGGTGAGGTTCGCTAGCGGACGTGGCGCAGGCGCGGATCGAGCGCGTCCCGCAGCCAGTCGCCCATCAGGTTGCCCGTCAGCGAGATCAGCAGCAGGGCGAGCCCGGGCAGCCAGATCACCCACCAGGCTTGGTTCATGAAGGTGCGGCCGTCGGTGATCATGCGGCCCCACGACGAGGTGCCCAGACCCACGCCCACGCCCAGGAAGCTCAGGGCCGCCTCCGCCAGGATCACGATCGCGATCTCCAGCGTCATCACGATCACGATCGTGTTGACGAGGTTGGGGAGCAGGTGCTTGCGCATCGTCCACCAGCCGTTGGCCCCGGTGGCGCGGGACGCCGTGACGAAGTCGCGTTCCCTGAGCGACAGCACGTCGGCGCGCACGAGGCGGGCGTAGCTCGACCACGTCCAGATCAGCAGGATGATGATCACGTTGCGCAGGCTGGGGCCGAAGACACTGCCCAGCAGCACGGCGAAGAGGATCGACGGCAGCGCCAGTTGGACGTCGACGAGGCGCATCAGAATCTGGCCCCAGACGCCTCCGAGCCAGCCCGACACCATCCCGATCGCCGTGCCGACCAGCGCTGCGCCGGGCACCACGATCGCGACGACGATCAGCGACACCTGCGCCCCCGCCATCAGCCGGCTGAGCATGTCCCGTCCCAGTTCGTCCGTCCCAAGCGGATGGGACCAGGAGCCACCGTCGAACACGGGCCGCTGCAGGCGGTTGACGACGTCGATGAAGTTGGGGTCGTCTGGATGCAGGCCCGCCAGCGCCCCACTCAGCAGGAACACGAGCGCGACGACGGCGGGCAGGGAAAGCCCCGCGTGGCGCCGCCAGCGGCGGCGCCGGCGAACCGGCTGCAGGACCAGCGGGACCTCCGCGGCGGGCGCGGCGCGGTGCGCCATTACAACGCTCCCGCCCGGATGCGCGGATCAATGAACCGGTAGGAGACGTCGACCAGCAGATTCGCCAGCGAGATCGACGCCGCCAGCACGATGATCGCGGCCTGCACCATGGGGTAGTCGGACTGGATGATGGAATCGATGATCAGCCGGCCCACGCCCGGCCAGGCGAACACCACCTCCACGATCACCGAGCCCGCGATCATCCGCCCCAGGCCGATCCCCATGATCGTCACCACCGGCAACAGCGCATGCCGAATGGCGTGCCGCCCGATCACCGTCCGTTCGGGCAGGCCCTTGGCGCGGGCGGTGCGAATGAAGTCGGTGTCCATCACTTCGATCATGCCGGAGCGCGTCAGCCGCATGAACGCGGCCGCCTCCAGCAGGCCCAAGGAGATCGCGGGCAGGATCAGCGCCTTGAAGCCCTCGGCGCCGCCGGTGGGGAACCAGTCCAGCCGCACGGCGAAGAAGAAGATCAGCATCAGGCCCAGCCAGAAGTTGGGCGTCGCCTGCCCGATCACGGCCAGCGTGCGCGCCACCCAATCGAGCGGCGAGGCGCGCCGGAGCGCCGCGACGATGCCGAGCGGGATGCCGAGGGCCAGCGCGAAGACCAGCCCCGCCACGCCCAGCTTGAAGGTGTTGAACGCCCGCTCGCCGATCGCGTCGATCGTGCTGCCGCCGCGGAACGAATGGCCGAAGTCCAGCCGGACGATCTCCCAGACGAAGTTCACGTACTGCTTCGGGATCGAGTCGTTCAGCCCGAAGCGCTCCTTGATCGCCTCGATCTGCTCGTTGGTCGACGTCGTGGGATCCACCAGGAACGTCTCCGGGTTGCCCACGACGCGGGCGACCACAAAGACGATCGTCACGACGACGAAGACGACCAGGAGCGCCTGGATGAACCGGATGACCAGGAAGTTCCAGAACTGCATCGCTCATCCCCGTGATCCCGCTCCGGGCGGGCCGCTCTCCGGCGCGCAGCATGGATATTAGGGGTTAAGGCGCGCGTCCGCTCGCGAGCGTTGGCGGCGCGCGGACCGGGGAGCGGCCGGGGCCCGGCCGGCGATCACCGGCCAAGCCCCGTGCGCACCGCTGCGGCGCGCGAGGCGCTCCGCGCGCGGGCCGCGCAAGCCGTCCTCTTCCCTCTCATGCGCCTAGGTGTTGAGCACCTGTGCGCGGTACATGGCGCGCTCGTTGTAGCCCTGCACTCGGCCGATCGGCCAGTTGATGTTCTTTCGCCCGAGCGCCGCCTCGATCGAGTTGTGCAGATAGACCATCTGGGCCTGCTGGTACGCCTCGATGTAGAGGTCCGCCAGCACCTCGTTGCGCGCCCCCGGGTCCAGCGTCGCCTCCTGCTGGTGGTACAGATCGACGATGCGGGACTCGGGCAGCGGCGAGACGTAGTAGAAGCCCTGCGCGATCGTCGACCCGATCACCGTCTCCGGCTCCGGGATCGTGTTCACGAAGAACCACCACAGGCCCGGCTGCTCGAACTTGCGGACCTCCACGAAGTACTCCGAGCTCGGGTACTCCTTGATCGTGGTGCGGATGCCCACCTCCGCCAGATTCTGCTGGATCACCAGCGCGAGCAGCGGAATCACCGGCACCCAGTCGGTCACCAGGTGCAGCGTGGTGTCGAAGCCGTCCGGGTAGCCGGCTTCGGCCATCAGCGCCTTCGCCTTCTCCGGGTCGTAGCCGCGGGCCATCGAGTCCCAGACGTCTTGCGACGGGTAGCCGAAGACGCCGGGGAACATCCCGAAAAACTCCGTCTCCTGACCGGAGAGCAGGCTGTTGATGTAGGCCTCGCGGTCGATCGCGTAGTTGGCCGCCTCGCGCACGCGGATGTCGAGGAACGGGTTGGGAGCGCCGTCCCACTCGGCCAGGTGCTGGTTCGGCATCAGCATGTGCGCCGTACCGGCGCCCGCCGTGCTGTAGCCCACCCAGAAGTCTTCGTCGTCCCGGAACGGCTCCACCAGGTCCGTGGCCAGTTGCATCGCGACGTCGATCTCGTCGGCCTCGACGCCGGCGATCATCGAGAGCAGTTCCGGCCGGATGATCCCATGCAGCGTCTTCGTCCAGGGCAGGTGCGTCCCGGGCGCGTCGTCGTAGCTGAGCGCGCGCCCGGTTTCCCCGGGCCGGGACTTGAAGTAGTCCTCGAAGCGCTCGCCGACGAAGTCGGTGTCGTCGGTGTGGCTGACGAACTTCCAGGGACCGGTCGACATGACCGTGGTGTCGATGAGCTCGTCGCCGTTCTCCTCCACCCAGGCCTTGCTCTGGTGGTAGACCGCGGCGGAGAAGACGGACCCCGGCAAGGAAGCGGAGGGCCGGCCCACATCCACGCGCAGCGTGTGGTCGTCGATGACCTCGTCGCTCGCCCACGCCGCCGGCGGCCCGAAGCTCGCCCGCGCGGTCGCCCAGCCGCTGGGGTGGTCCGAGGTCTCGCCGCCCTGGTGATACTCGGCTATCCCACCGGCGCGCCGGTAGGTGAACTGCGTGTCGTGCGCGCTGTACTCGCCGTACGCCGGGTCGTGGAAGGGCACCCCCTGCGTGATGTTGAGGATGTAGGTCTCGTCGTCCGGGGTCTCGAACGTGTTGATCAAGTGCGCCTGGAGGGCAGACGTCTCGGGGTCGTTCGTCATCCCCTGGTCGGAGTGGGCGGCCTTGGGGAAGTAGTTGGCGTGGCTGCCGGAGCGCTGCGGGTCCAGCCCGCCGCCGTCGCGGTTGACGCCCAGGCGCAGCGGCGCATCGAGGTCCACGGCGCCGGCGGCGGACGGCGCGTCCTCCTCCGCGGCCATGGTGGCGGCGTCGGCGGCCTCGCGGGCCGCGTCGGCCGCCTCTTCGGCAGCCGCGACGGCGGCAGCGGCGGTCTCGGCCGCGGCAGCGGACGCCTCTCCGGCGGCGGCGGCGGCGGCAGCCGCGGCATCGGCCGCGGCCTGGGCGGCAGCGGCGGCCGCGGCGGTGTCCTCGGCGCCCGCCTCCCGCGCGGCGGCGGCGGCGGCCTCGGCGGCATCGGCGGCCGCCTGCGCGACGGCGGCGGCGCCCGCGTCGCCCGCGGCCCGGGCGGCCTCGGCCGCGTCGGCGGCGGCATCGGCGGCGGCCTGGGCGGCAGCGGCCGCCTGTTCGGCGTCATCCGATTCGGCCGCTTCGGCCGCCAGGGCGGAGGCCGCCTCGGCGGCTTCGGCAGCGCGGCCCGCGGCATCGGCGGCGGCGCTCGCGGCCTCCGCCGCGGCTGCGGCGTCGCCCGCCGCGGCGTCGATCGCCGACGAGTCGACGACCGCCGGCGCGGCGTCATCGTCGTCGTCGCCGCAGCCGACGAGCGCGAGGCCGGCGACACCAACGCCGGCTTTGGCGCTGGCTCCCAACATGGTGCGGCGCGAGATCTTTCGCTGTCGCAGACTCGTCCAATAGTTCCGGTCGCTCATCACATGTTCCCTTCTGGTCCCCGGCTGTCCCCTTGTGGGACCGCTCGGTGCGTGAGCGCGCCCAGTATGGCACATTACAGGGGGCACTCCCCTCCGTTATGGAAACTTTGAGAAGTAGGGTAACCTGCGTGTGAAATCCTTGATGGCCCCATCGACCCGAATTTCGGCGTCTGCGTGGGGCACCGGCGCGGGCGGCAGGAACCTCACCCCCTAGGGATGGTCTGAACAGGTGGCGTGTCGGGCGCAGTGTGCGCCGATCCGCGTGCGGCGCGGCGCTGCGGGGCCCGCCGCTGCGCACGCCGGAGGCGATTCCGCGCCGATTCCGCGGCGGCGGCGCGGCCGGACGCACGGCGCCCGCGATCACGCGAGCTGCGGTGCGGCGCGCAGGAGGTTCGCGTGATCGCGGGCGCGACCCCCGGCACCCCTCCCGCGCGCCGTTGGCGCGCCCGGGCAGCGCCAACTCCGCGGAGCCGCGGGATCAGCGGCCACTCCGGCCTCGGCGCCGGTTGTTCAGACCTTCCCTAGGTGTTGAGCACCCGTGCGCGGTACATGTACCTCTCGTTGTAACTCTGCACGCGGCCGATGGGCCACTCGATGTTCTTGCGCCCGAGCGTCGCATCGATCGAGTTGTGCAGGTAGACCGCCTGGGCCTGCTGGTACGTCTCGATGTAGAGCTCCGCCAGGACCTCGTTGCGCGCCGTCGGGTCCAGCGTCGCCTCCTGCTGCTGGTACAGCTCGCCGATGCGGGACGCGGGCAGCGGCGAGACGTGGTAGCCGCCCTGCGCGACCGTCGATCCGAGCACCGGCTCCGGCTCCGAGATCGGGTTCACGAAGAACCACCACAGCCCCGGCTGCTCGAACTTGCGGATCTCCACGAAGTACTCCGAACTCGGGTACTCCTTGATCGTGGTGCGGATGCCGATCTCCGCCAGATTCTGCTGGATCACCAGCGACAGCAGCGGAATCACCGGCACGAAGTCGGTGACCAGGTGCAGCGTGATGTCGATGCCGTCCGCGTAGCCGGCCTCGGCCATCAGCTGCTTCGCCCTCTCCGGGTCGTAGCCCCGGGCCATCGAGTCCCAGACGTCCTGCGACGGGTAGCCGAACACGCCCGGTTGCATCCCGAAGAACTCCGTCTCCGCACCGGAGAGCAGGCTGTTGATGTAGGCGTCGCGGTCGATCGCGTAGTTGGCCGCCTCGCGCACGCGGATGTCGAGGAACGGGTTGGGAGCGCCGTCCCACTCGGCCAGGTGCAGGTTCGGCATCAGCATGTGCGCCGTACCGGTGCCCGCCTGGCTGTAGCCCACCCAGAAGTCCTCGTCGTCCACGAACGGCACCACGAGGTCGGTGGCCAGCTGCATCGCCACGTCGATCTCGTCGGCCTCCACACCGGCGATCATCGAGATGAGCTCCGGCCGGATGATCCCCCGCAGCGTCTTCGGCCAGGGCAAGTGTTGCCCCGGTGCGTCTTCGTAGTTGAGCTGGCGCGGGGTCTCTCCCGGCCGCGAACGGAAGTAGTTCTCGAAGCGCTCGCCGACGAAGTCGGTGTCATTGGTGTGGCTGACGAACTTCCAGGGCCCGGTAGCCATGACTGTGCGGTCGGCTTCCTCGTCGCCCACCTGTTCGATCCACTGCTTGCTCTGGTGGTAGATCGTGAAGGTGAAGACCGAGCCCGGCAGCGACGCGGACGAGCGGCCCACGTCGATGCGCATGGTGAGGTCGTCGATGACCTCGTCGGCTTGCCAGGCGGCCGGCGGCCCGTAGGTCACGCGTGCGGACGACCAGCCACCGGGGTGGTCCGTGGTCTCGCCGCCCTGGTGGTACTCGGCGCTTTCGCCCGCGCGCCGGTAGGTGAACTGCGTGTCGTGCGCTGTGTAGGTCCCGTACGCCGGGTCGTGGAACTCGATCCCGGGCGTGATGTTGAGGATGTAGGTCGTCTCGTCCGGCGTCTCGAAGCTGTTGATCAGGTGCGACACCAGGTCCGACGTGTCGGGGTCGTTCTCCATCCCCTGGTCGGAGTGGGCGGCTTTGGGGAAGTAGTTGCCGACGCTGCCGACCTTCGGCGGGTCCATCCCGCCGGCGTCGCGGTTGACGCCCAGGCGCAGCGTCGCATCGAGGTCCACGGTGCCGGCGGCGGCGGACGGCGCGTCCTCCTCCGCGGCCATGGCCGCGGCGTCGGCGGCCTCGCGGGCCGCGTCGGCGGCCTCTTCGGCAGCCGCGACGGCGGCCGCGGCGGTCTCGGCGGCGGCCGCGGACGCCTCCCCCGCGGCGGCGGCAGCGGCAGCCGCGGCGTCGGCCGCGGCCTGCGCGGCGGCGGCAGCCGCGGCGGTGTCGGCGGCGCCCGCCTCACGGGCGGCGGCGGCGGCAGCAGAGGCGGCATCGGCGGCCGCCTGCGCGACGGCGGCGGCGCCCGCGTCGCCCGCGGCCCGGGCCGCCTCGGCCGCATCGGCAGCCGCATCGGCGGCCGCCTGGGCGGCAGCGGCCGCCTGTTCGGCGTCATCCGATTCGGCCGCTTCGGCCGCCAGGGCGGAGGCCGCCTCGGCGGCTTCGGCGGCCCGGCCCGCGGCATCGGCGGCGGCGCTCGCGGCCTCCGCCGCGGCTGCGGCGTCGCCCGCCGCGGCGTCGATCGCCGACGAGTCGACGACTGCCGGCGCGGCGTCATCATCGTCGTCGCCGCAGCCGACGAGCGCGAGGCCGGCGACACCAACGCCGGCTTTGGCGCTGGCTCCCAACATGGTGCGGCGCGAGATCTTTCGCTGTCGCAGACTCGTCCAATAGTTCCGGTCGCTCATCACATGTTCCCTTCTGGTCCCCGGCTGTCCCCTTGTGGGACCGCTCGGTGCGAGAGCGCGTACAGTATGGCAGACCAAGAGGACATCCTCCCCTTCTCATTATGTCAAGTAGGAAGGAAATTATGGGGTTTTCCACGGAATTTTTCGGCTTCAGGCGCTGTGGTAACCCCCCCCCCCCGTGTCACTCGTGGGGTTCCGGCGTGCGATCGCGCGCCGGAACCCCACCCCCGACCCCCGCTCCATTGCCGAGCAATGGAGCGGGAGCGAGATCTCGTAGGGGCGGTTCGCGAACCGCCCTCCCCGCCCCCATTCCCCTCCGGTCCCCCCTTTCCAGCGCTCCAGATGGCGAGCCCCAGGCGTGCGACCGCACGCCGTCATATCCGAAGTCAGGGGGTGCGGTTCCCCACCGGCTAGCCTATGGCCGCGCCGGACCCCACCCCGGCCGCACAAGGAGACCCGCATGCGATCCGCCATCTGGACCCCCGCCGCCGACCTTGAAGTCGTCGAGGAGGACGCGCCCACGCCGGGCCCCGGCGAAGTCGTCCTGTCGATGCGCTCGGCCGGCATCTGCGGCAGCGACCTGCACCGCTACCGCAAGACCGACCCGGCCCCGAGCGGCCGCCCCGGACATGAGAACGGCGGCGTCGTGGCGGCCGTCGGGCACGGCGTCGATGGCCTGCGCGAGGGCGATGTCGTGGGCGTCGAGCCCATCGTCCGCTGCCAAGAGTGCGACCGCTGCCGCGACGGCTGGTACATGCAGTGCCGCCGGGCACCCTTCGCCATCCTGGGCGAGCGGCACCCCGGGGGCATGGCCGAGTTCATGCTGGTCCCCGCCTACACCGCCTACCCCGCGCCGCCGGGCGTCGACGCGGAGATCGCCGCGCTCGCCGAGCCGGTGGCCTGCTCGGTCAACGCCATCGACCTCGTGGACGTCCGGCCCGGCGAGACGGTCCTCGTGCTCGGCGCCGGCAACATCGGCCTGACCGGCGTCCTCGCCCTGCGCGCCGCCGGCGCGACGGTGCTGATCACCGCCCGCTACGACCATCAGGCCGAGGCCGCCCGCCGCCTCGGCGCCGACGAGGTCATCCCGGCGGATGCGTCGGGCGTGCCGCGGCTCAAGGAGCTGCGCCAGCAGGAGGCGGTCGATGTCGTCTTCGAGTCGGTCGGCGGCAAGGCCGACACCCTGGCCGACGCGATGCGCACGGTGCGCCCGCGGGGGCGCGTCGCGATGCTGGGCGTGTTCACCACCCCGCGCGTGTCGATCAACCCCTTCGACCTGCTGCTGCACGAGATTCAGCTCACCGGGGCCGTCGTCTACGGCTCCCCGCCCGGCCGCCGGCCGCACTTCGCGGAGGCGCTGGACGTCGTCGCGCAGTACCCGGACGAGACGCGCTCCCTGATCACGCACCGCTTCCCCCTCGCCGAGGCCGCGCGCGCCTTCGCCACCGCCGCCGACAAGGCCCACAAGTCGGTCAAGGTGCACATCAACCCGTCGGGGTAGGGGCCGCCGTCCTTGACAACTTCCCCGCCGTCGCGGGACAGTTCTCCCCCCGGCCTCGCCGCCGCGAGCGCCGCGCCCGCCCGACGGTCTCGCGTGGGGACAGGTGCATGATGAGCGAGCGCAACGACTGGACGACCCTCCGCCGCGGCAGGATCTCGCGCCGCGCGATGCTGGGCCTGGGCGCCCGGGCGGGGATCGGCGCGGCGGGGCTGGCGCTCGTCGGCTGCGGAGGCGAGCCCGACTCGGCCGCCGCGCGGGCCGGGCCGGGGCCGTCGCAGACGGTCGGCCGCCACACGGTGGCACGCCAGTGGAACGAGGAGTTGCTGGCCGCGATCCGGGGGGACTTCCCCGCCCCCACGGTGCACGCGCGCAATCTGTTCCACCTCTCCGTGGCGATGTACGACGCCTGGGCCGCCTACGACCCGCAGGCCCTGGGCTACGTCGTGCGCGAGAAGGCGCCCAGCGGCGGGATGTCGGCGACGGAGATCGCGGCGGCCCGCGACGAGGCGATCAGCTTCGCCGCCTACCGGCTGCTGCGCTCGCGCTTCAACGAAGCGGTCTGGACGCGCGCCGGACTCGACGGGCGCATGGCGGCCCTGGGCTACGACCCGGCGATGACGGAGACGGCGGGCGACAGCCCCAGCGCGCTGGGCAACCGCATCGCGGCGGCCGTGATCGCCCACGGGCTCGGCGACGGCGCCAACGAGCAGAATCGCTACGCCGACAACAGCGGCTACGAGCCCGTCAACCTGCCCCTGCCCTTCAAGCGCGCGGCGGCCGACGATCTGGTCGTGCCGCTGAAGGACCCGAACCGCTGGCAGCCGCTGGCCTTCGACTCCCGCATCACGCAGAACGCGATCGAGCTGGGCGAATCGGTGCAGGACTTCGTCGGACCGCACTGGGGCGGCGTGACGTCCTTCGCGCTGCGGCCGGCGCCGGGCAGCGACGTCAGCTGGAGCGCCGTCGATCCCGGGCCGCCGCCGCTGCTCGGCGGCGACGGCGACGCCGCCTTCCGGTCGGGCGTGCAGGCCGTGCTCCGGCTGAGCAGCGAGTTGACGCTGCAGTCCGGCCGCACGATCGATCTGTCGCCGTCGGTCAGCGGCAACCGCCCGCTGGGCACGCACGAGGACCGGGGCTACCCGGAGAATCCCGTCACCGGCCAGCCCTACCCGCCCAACGTCATGCCCCTGGCCGACTGCGGCCGCGTGATCGCGGAGTTCTGGGCCGACGGCCCCGACTCGGAGACGCCGCCGGGGCACTGGAACGTGCTGGCCAATGAAGTCTCCGAGGATCCGGCGCTGGAGAAGCGGATCGCCGGCGTGGGGCCGGTCCTCGACGACCTGGAGTGGGACGTCAAGCTCTACCTGGCCCTCAACGGCGCCGTCCACGACGCCGCCATCGCCTGCTGGGGCGCCAAGGCCGTCTACGACTACGTCCGCCCCATCTCGATCATCCGCTACATGGCCGAGCGCGGCCAGTCGTCCGACCCGGGCGCCCCCTCATTCGATCCGCAGGGGCTGCCGCTGCAGCCGGGCCTCGTGGAGCTCATCACCCCCGAGACCACCGGGCCGGGGGCGCCCCACGCGCACTTGGCGGGCCGCGAGGGCGAGGTCGCCGTGCGGGCCTGGTCGGCGGAGACGGGCGGGGTGGCCTGGATCCGCGCCGAGACGTGGATGCCGTATCAGGCCGCGACGTTCGTCACGCCGGCCTTCGCGGCCTATCCGTCGGGGCACAGCACGTTCAGCCGGGCGGCGGCCGAGGTGCTCGCGGCGTTCACCGACAGCGCCTTCTTCCCGGGCGGGCTGGGCACGTTCACCGCCCGCCGGTACCGATACCTGGAGTTCGATCGGGGGCCGTCGGTCGACGTGACGCTGCAGTGGGCGACCTACTTCGACGCCGCCGACGAGGCCGGCATCTCCCGCCTCTACGGCGGCATCCACGTGCCCGCCGACGACTTCGCGGGGCGCATCATGGGCGCGCGCGTCGGCAAGGACGCGTTCGCCCGCGCCCTCGGCTTCTTCGCCGGAACCGCCGTCTGAACGACGCTCCGGCTACCCGCTCCGGGCCGAATGGCGCTACCATCGGCGCACAGGCGGCGCATTCCTGGCCGTCGCCGGGAAAGCGAGACCCCATGCACGACATCAGCATCCGCAACGGCCGCATCTTCGACGGCACCGGCGGGCCGGAGTTCACGGGCGCCATCGGCATCGACGGCGACCGCATCACCGCCATCGGCGACGACGTGGGCCCCGGCAAGCGCGAGATCGACGCCGGCGGCAAACTCGTCACCCCCGGCTGGATCGACATCCACACGCACATGGACGCACAGGTCTCGTGGGATCCGAACCTCGATCCCTCCTGCTACAACGGCGTCACCACCGTCGTGATGGGCAACTGCGGCGTCGGCTTCGCCCCCGTCCGGCCCCCCGAGCGCGAGTGGCTGCTGGACCTGCTCGACGCGGTCGAGGACATCCCCTCCACGGCGATGTCGGCGGGCATCACCTGGGAGTGGGAGACCTTCCCGGAGTACCTGGACGCCATCGACGGCAAGCCCCGCGTGATGGACATCGCCACGCAGATCCCGCACAGCCCGCTGCGCTGCTACGTCATGGGCGCGCGCGGCGCCGAGGACATCCAACCCACCGACGAGGAACTCACGCACATGGCCCGCCTCGTCCGCGAAGCCATCGAGGCGGGCGCCGTCGGCTTCTCCTCCAACCGCCTCATGGCGCACCGCACGAAGGCGGGCGTCCCGACCCCCGGCTCCTTCGCCCGCTACCCGGAGCTGGAAGCGATCGCGCGCGGCATGAGCGAGGGCGGCGGCGGCGTCTTTCAGGTCGTCGGCGACTTCGATGGCGGCTGGATCGACCACGTGTCGCAGGAGCCGAACCTCACCGTCACGTACCTCTTCGGCGAGGGCCTGCCCGGCAGCGACTTCAACTGGCGCGACGCCCTGCGCCGGGCGGAGGTGGCGCACGAGCGCGGCATCCGACTCTTCCCGCAGATCCGCGGTCGCGGCACCGGCGCCCTACTCAACCTCGAGAGCTCGTCCCACCCCTATGGGCTCAACCTGGCCTACCGCGAGCTCGTCGAGCACCTGCCCTTCGAGGAGCGCATCGTCAAGATGCAGGACCCCGAGGTCAAGGCGGCGATCCTGGCGAGCGAGTGGGACCTCAGCAACGACGTGCGTCAGTTCAGGGACGCCGATCCCGACGAGCACGTCTTCCTCATCGACGGCACGCCGGGCAGCCTGCACGCCATCTTCCTCGAAAACATGCTCTCGAACCCCCACATGGCCTGGGTGCTCGGCGACCCGCCCAACTACGAGCCGGAGTACGAGGCCAGCGTCGCCGCCTACGCCGAACGGCACGGCATCAGCAGCGACGAGGCCTTCTACGACCTGCTCACCCAGGGCGACGGCCGCACCATCCTGCTGCACTACCTGGAGGGCTACCGATACGGCAACCTCGACTACCAGCGCGAGCAGATGATGCACCCGCTGACCCGCAACGGCCTCAGCGACGCCGGCGCCCACGTCGGTTCGTTGTCCGACGTTGAGATGGCCAGTTGGAATCTGCGCTACTGGGGCTGGCAGCGGGAGCGCGGCGAGCGCGTGCCCATCGAGACGATCGTGCACAAGCAGAGCGGCGCCAACGCCGACCTCTACGGCCTGGGCGACCGCGGCGTGCTGGCCGTCGGCAAGCGCGCCGACCTCAACGTGATCGACCCCGAGCGGCTCGGCTCGCGCGCGCCGCACATCATCTACGACCTGCCCGAGGGCGCGAAGCGCTACCACCAGCGCCAGACCGGCTACGACTTCACGCTCTGCGCCGGTCAGATCACGCTGGAGGGCGACGAGCTGACCGGCGCGCTGCCGGGCCGCCTGGTGCGGGGCCCGCGCGACGCGTAGGGCCGGCCGCCGGCGACGCGGAGGCCCGCTTCGAGCGCCTCGCCGAAAACGCCGTCTGAACGACGCTCCGGTGGCGCGCGCTCTGGGCCGGATGGCGCTAACATCAGCGCACAGGCGGCGCATCCCCTCGCCGCCGTCACGATCGTGGAGAAAGCGAGACCCCCATGCACGAGATCACCATCCGCAACGGCCGCATCTTCGACGGCACCGGCGTGCCCGAGTTCACCGCCGACATTGGCATCGACGGCGACCGCATCACCGCCGTCGGCGACGACGTCGGCCCCGGCAAGCGCGAGATCGACGCCGGCGGCAAACTCGTCACCCCCGGCTGGATCGACATCCACACGCACATGGACGCCCAGGTCTCGTGGGACCCGAACCTCGATCCCTCCTGCTACAACGGCGTCACGACCGTCGTCATGGGCAACTGCGGCGTCGGCTTCGCGCCCGTCCGCCCCCCCGAGCGCGAGTGGCTGCTGGACCTGCTCGACGCCGTCGAGGACATCCCCTCCACGGCGATGTCGGCCGGCATCACCTGGGAGTGGGAGACCTTCCCCGAGTACCTCGACGCCATCGACGGCAAGCCCCGCGTGATGGACATCGCGACGCAGATCCCGCACAGCCCGCTGCGCTGCTACGTGATGGGCGAGCGCGGCGCCGACGACATCCAGCCCAACGACGAGGAACTGACGCACATGACCCGCCTCGTGCGGGAGGCCATTGAGGCCGGCGCCCTGGGCTTCTCCTCCAACCGCGCCATGGTGCATCGCACCAAGGCCGGCGTCCCCACTCCCGGCACGTTCGCTCGCTACCCGGAACTGGAGGCCATCGCCCGCGGCATGGGCGAGGGCGGCGGCGGCGTTTTCCAGGTCGTCGGCGAGTTCGAGCGGGAGTGGATCCACCACCTCGCGCTGGAGTCGAACCTCACCGTCACCTACCTCTCCGGCGAAGGCATGCCCAACAGCGGCCGCCCCGGCTGGCGCGAGAGCCTGCGCCGGGTCGAGGAGGCGCACGAGCGCGGCGTCCGCATCTTCCCGCAGATTCGCGGCCGCGGCACCTGCGCCCTGCTCAGCCTTGAGGGCTCGGCGCACCCCTACGGGCTCAACCTGGCCTACCGCGAGCTGGTCGAGGATCTTCCCTTCGAGGAGCGCATCGCCAAGATGCAGGACCCCGAGGTCAAGGCCGCGATCCTGGCCAGCGAGTGGGATCTGAGCAACGACGTCCGCCAGTTCATGGACGCCGATCCGGCAGGGCACATCTTCCTGATCGACGGCACGCCCGGCAGCCTGCACGCGATCTTCCTCGACAACCTGCTCTCCAACCCGCACAAGGCCTGGGTGCTCGGCGACCCGCCCAACTACGAGCCGGAGTACGAGGCCAGCGTCGCCGCCTACGCCGAACGACACGGCATCGGCGGCGATGAGGCCTTCTACGACCTGCTCACCCAGGGCGACGGCCGCACCATCCTGCTGCACTACCTCGAGGGCTACAGCGAGGGCAATCTCGACTATCAGCGCGAGCAGATGATGCACCCGCTGACCCGCAACGGCCTCAGCGACGCCGGCGCCCACGTCGGTTCGCTGTCCGACGTTGAGATGGCCAGCTGGAACCTGCGCTACTGGGGCTGGCAGCGCGAGCGCGGCGAGCGCGTGCCGATCGAGACGATCGTGCACAAGCAGAGCGGCGCCAACGCCGACCTCTACGGTCTGGGCGACCGCGGCGTGCTGGCCGTCGGCAAGCGCGCCGACCTCAACGTCATCGACCCCGAGCGGCTCGGCTCGCGCGCGCCGCACATCATCTACGACCTGCCCGAGGGCGCGAAGCGCTACCACCAGCGCCAGACCGGCTACGACTTCACCCTCTGCGCCGGCCAGATCACGCTGGAGGGCGACGAACTCACCGGCGCGCTGCCGGGCCGCCTGGTGCGGGGCCCGCGCGACGCCTGACGCTGGCCGCCGGGCGGCGGGGATCCGGCCGGGCGGGCCGGCCCGGCGCGATCGGTGTGGGGCCCGCAGCGATTGAACGGTGACGATGGCCGCCGCGGGCGTCCCGGGACCACTCGACGGCGTGCGCGTGCTCGCCGTGGGCGCCGACGTCGCCACCCGCTTCGCCGCCTGGTGGCTGACCGAGAGCGGCGCCGACGTCGCCGTCTACCGCCCCGGCTGGCGGCCCGACCCCAGCGACGACGCGGAGGCCCGCTTCGAGCGCCTCGCCGGCCGCGGCCTGCGCGCGGCCGACTTCGACGCCGATCGCCCCTACACGGCCCTCGTCGGCGACGCCGCCTCGCTGGCCGCCCTGAGCGGTGCGATCCCGGCCCGCCTGCGCGCCGAGGCCTCGGTCGTCGAGGTGACGTCGCCCTTGCCCACCGGCGGGAGCTTCGCGGAGACCCAGTCGCACGACATGGCGCTCTGGGCGCGCTCGGGCCTGGGCTACCTGACCAGTGAGATCACGCCGGCGTGGGGCATGGGCGAGCCCTGCCTGCCGCTCAACCGTCAGGCCAGCCTCTTGGCCGGCGTCGCCGCCGCGATCGCGGTCGCGGCCGGCGCGCTGACCGGCGCGTCCGGCGCGGCGCCGCGCCGCGTCTCGTTCGACAAGCTGGAGCTGCTGGCGCTGCTGCCCATGCAGCCCATCGCCTTCGCGCAGTTGGCCGATCGGGTCGTCGGCCGCGACGCGCGGGCGCCCTACCCCGGCGGCACGATGGCCGCCGCCGACGGGATGGTGTACGTCGGGGCCATCGACCCCAAGCACTGGGCATCGCTCTTCCGCACCGTCGGCGAGCTGGACTGGGCCGCCGACGCCGTCGTGCGGGAGACGGCCATTCTGCGCGAGGCGCGCGACCTGATCGACGCCCGCCTGCGTGAGTGGGCGCGCTCGGCGACCCGCGCCGCGCTGGTCGCGCGAACCCAGGCGGCGCACGTGCCGACGGCGCAGGTCTGCCGGGCGGCGGATCTCGTCGCCGACCCGCAACTCACCGCGCGCCGCTTCTTCGAGGCCGGCCCCGGCCCGCCCACGCCCCGCCTGCCCTGGCTGGCTCGCGCCGGCGAGCCGGCCGCCACCCCCCACGTAACCGCCCCAGGCCGTCTGCGCCCGCCGTCCGATCTGCCCCTCGCCGGCCTGCGCGTGCTCGATCTCACCTGGGCCTGGGCCGGCCCTTCGCGACCACCCTGCTCGCCGACCTCGGCGCGGAGGTCATCAACGTCGAGCGGGAGCCCACCCGCAGCAACCTGCGCCGCAATCCGCCCTATCGCAACGGACGCGAGGCGTCGGGCAACGGCTCCGGCTGGTGGAGCGCCAACCAGCGCGGCAAGATCAGCCTCGGCGTCGACATGAAGACGCCCGGGGGCGTCCAGGTCATCCGCAACCTCGCAGCCCGCGCCGACGTCGTGGTGGAGAACTTCTCCCCCGGCGTCGTCGACCGGCTCGGGGTCGGCTACGACAACCTGCTCGCCGTCAACCCGCGCCTCGTCTACGTGTCCATGTCGGCCTATGGGGCGACAGGGCCCCAGGCGCACTTCATCGGCTACGGCACCCACGTCTACGCCGCCTCCGGCGCCGGCTTCGCCACCAGCCGCGACGGCGAGACGATCTCGCAGATGTGGATCCCCTATCCCGACCCGGTCAGCGGCCTGGCCGGCGCCTACGCGATCGCCGCCTACGCCTGTGGCGCGCGCCGCAGCGGCCGGCCCGCCTACGTCGACCTCTCGGATCTGGAGAGCATGTGCTGCATCGCGCTCGAGCCGATGCTGGCCGCGGGCAGCCCGGAGCCCCCGCCGCCCGGAACGGAGTCGGGCCTCGCCGACTATCGCGTCGTCTCCAGCGCCGACGATCGCTTCGTGGCGCTGATCGTACCCGGCCGGGATCGGTGGGGCGCCGTCGCGACGGCGCTCGGCGCGCCGGCCACGACCGATGAGGTGCTGCGCGCGGCCGCGGCGCAACTCGACATCGCGGCCATCGCCGATCGCGCGGGCGCCGCCGGGGCCCTCGTCGCGCCCATCCAGGGCAGCGCCGACTGCCTGCGCGATCCCGACCTCAACGCGGCCGGCTTCTGGGTCGACGACGCGTCCCTGGAGATCGCCGGCGCCGGCGTCCGCATGGGCGGCTCCATCTGGCACCTCGACGGCGAGCGCACGCCCATCTGGCGCGGCGCCCCGCCCCTCTACTCGGACACCCGCCCCGTCCTCGGGCGGCTGCTGGGCTACCCGCCGGATCGCGTGGAGGAACTGGTCGCCGGCGGCGCCGTCCACGTGCCGTAGGATCGTGCTCCGCCTGGCGCCTCCCACACCAGCCACTTGAACGCCAGGCCCGCGTCCACGACGACGACGCCGCTCACATGATGTCCTTGAGCTGCTCGTCCCTGATCTCGCGGGCCTCCCGGATCAGGTCAACGGAACTGCCGGGCAGCATCCGATCCCCGAAGTGCTTCTTCTGGAGTTCCGCGAACCGATCCGCGTCGGACAGCCCCGCGCCCAGCGCCGCAACCGCGGCCTCCCGGATCGTCCGCTTGAGGATCTTGCCCGAGGCGGTGCGCGGCAGCGGCTCCGTCGTCAGCGCGACGTAGCGGGGGATCTCGAAGCGCGCCAGGTGATCGGCCAGGAACGCGCGCAGGGTCTCGGGCTCCAGCGCCGCGCGGGCGTAGACGGTCGCGCCCACCTCTTCGCCCAGGCGCTCGTCGGGCACGGCGTACACGGCCGCCTCGATCGCGTCCGGATGCGCGAGGATCGCCGCCTCGACCTGCCCGCAGCCGATGTTTTCGCCGCCCCGGATGACCAAGTCCTTGATCCGATCGACGATGAACAGCAACCCTTCCTCGTCGAGGTACGCGACATCACCCGTGCGCATCCAGCCGTCCGCCGTGAACGCGGCCGCGTTGGCGTCGGGCCGGTTCCAGTAGCCGCGACAGACCGACGTGCCGCGCACCTGCAACTCGCCCCGCCCGCCCGGGCTCAGCGGCTGATCGTCCTCCCCGACGATGCGGAGGTCCAACACCGGCGCGCCCCGGCCGGAGCTGGTGGGATGTCTCAGGTACTCCTCCCCGCCGATCCCCGTCCCGATCGAGTTCGTCTCCGTCATCCCCCAGCCCGTCCCCGGAGTGGCGTTCGCGAACCACTGATCGATCGCCTGCACCTGTTCCGGCGCCCGTGGCGCCCCGCCCCCGCCCACCATCATCAGCGAACTCATGTCGTGCGACGTCGTCCGCGCGGCCTGCACCAAGTCCCCCGTCATCGCCGGCGCCGCAACGAACATGTCGATGTGCTCCCGCTCGATCAAGGCTGCGGCGCGCTCCGGGTCCCACTTGTACATCGAGACGATCTTGCGCTGCGCCCGGTACGACGACAGGTACACCGCATGCGAGCCGGTGGCGTGGAAGAGCGGCACCGCCAGCAGCGTCGCCGGCTGATGGACCGGCTCGGGCCACACGAGGCCGCCGACGATCCGGCCCGCCTCGCTGTCCAGCTCCCACGACAGCAGCGCGGTGATGACGTTCCGGTGCGTGCTCACCACGCCCTTCGGATATCCCGCCGAGCCCGACGTGTAGAGGATCAGCGCGTCGTCGGTCGGCCCGACGTCGGCCGGCGGCATCGGCCCGGCGGGCACGTCGCGCAGCAGGTCGCCGAGCTCCGCGACGCCGTGCTTCGGCCCATCCCCGCGCCGGGCGGCGATCGCCTCCACCGACACCGCGTCCGAGCAGGCGGCCAGCCGCTGCAGCCGCTCACCGTCGGCGAACAGCACCGTGGCACCGCTGTCGATCAGCCCGTACTCCATCTCCTCGGGCTGCCACAGCGCGTTGAGGCCGACGGCGATCGCGCCGATCGACGTCACGGCCATGAAGCACATGACCCACTCGGGGTAGTTGCGCATCGAGATCGCGACGCGGTCGCCCTCGCCGATCCCGTAGCGGTCGACCAGCAGCCGCCCGATGCGGCAGGCCGCCGCGTAGGCCTCCTCGTAGCTGTAGCGCTCGTCGTCGTAGACGAAGAACGGCAGGTCGCTGCGGTTCTCGGCGAACAGCGCGCCCAGCGTGGGCGGGGCGTTCTTGAACACGCGCACCTCGTAGCCGCCCTGCATGGCCCGCACGAACTCGTACGGCTGCCCGGGCGCGGTCAACTGCGCCAGCGCTTCCTCCCGTGTCGTCATCGCTCCTCGCTTCCCGCTGCTCCGCGACCGGCCGGCCCTCTCGCGGAGGGCCCGCATGAGGATAGCGACCGCGCCCGGCCGGCCCCGCTCGTCGCGGATGCCCCCACGGCCCAGGTCGTTTAGGATGCCTGGGCTCTTCGCCCCTGCGAAGACGCCACACCAGGAAGAGAGAACGTCAATGCCACCAGTCCCCAAGGGAGGAACCGTCGCCGTGACCGGCGCGGCCGGATTCATCGGCAGCTGGGTCGTGCGGCTGCTGCTCGACAAGGGCTATCGCGTGCGCGCCTGCGTCCGCAACGCCGACGACCCCAACCGCACGACCTTCCTCAAGGAGATGCCGGGCTACGCCTCGGGCCGCCTGACCGTGCACTCCGCCGACCTCGACAACGACGGCTGCTTCGACGAGATCTTCCAGGGCTGCCACGGCGTCTGCCACGTCTCGCACGTCAGCGACTACACGGACCTCGACTACGTGCGGCGCGTCTGCGACCACATCATCGCCAGCGTCAACAACTCGGGCAGCGTGCAGCGGGTCATCGTCACGTCGAGCATCGCGGCCGTGCTCGACGAGGTCGACATCTACGAGTTCCAGCGTCGCCCCGTGCTGTACGAGGACCGCTACCCCGACGAGAGCAACCCCAAGCGCGCGCCCTCGCGGGTGGGCTACTCGATGGGCAAGGTGCTGGCGCAGCGCGTCTTCTCCGACGCCGCCGCCGCGCACGGCGGCTGGGACGCCATCACCTGCTGCCCCTCCGACAACGTGGGCCCCATCCAGTCCGCCCATCAGCAGGAGATGGGGCCCTGGCAGCGGCACATCCGCAACATGCTGCTCGGCGAGTACGAACAGACCGGCGCCTACCGGCCCTGGATGACCGTCGACGTCCGCGACGACGCGGAGTGCCACATCCGCCTGCTGGAGAGCGTGCTGATCGAGAACGGCGAACGCTACATCGCGTGGGCCGCCGAGACGCACAAAGTGGAGGACATCTGCGCCGACATCGACCGGCTGCTGCCGGAGCTGCGCCACGACACGCCGCCGGTCACCGATCCCTTCCCGGAGCGCGTCCAGAAGCGCGAGGCGGAGTTGCGCGCCATCTGGGCCGGCTGCGAGTTGCGCAACGACCGCATCCGCTCCGTGACGGGCGCCAGCTTCCGCCCCTTCGACGAGTCGCTGCGCGACTGCGTCGAGTCGCTGATCTCGGTCGGAAAGGTGGAGCCCAAGCGGCGCCCGCAGGAGGCGGACGCGTCGTAGCGTCGCCCGACGCCGTAGCGCGGCGGGGTCAGCGCGGCTCGTCCCAGCGGCGGCCCCATCGGTAGCCGGGACCGCGCCCGGGCTCCCAGGCGTGGGCGCGCGCCACGTCCTCGTCGAGGTCGACGCCCCAGCCCGGCGCGGTCGGCAGCGCGAGTTCGCCGTTCGTGATCTCCAGCGGACCGCCGGTCAGGTCGTCCTTCCAGGGCACATCGTCGACGTCGATCTCCATGATCCGCACGTTGGGCACCGTCGCGCAGAGGTGCAGCCCGTGCATCGACGCCAGGTGCGAGTAGTAGTTGTGCGGCGCGACGTTCAACTCGTAGCTCTCGGCCGCCATGGCGACGTCGCGTGAGCGCGCGAAGCCGTTCCAGGGCACGTCGATCATCACGGTGTCCATCGACCGGGCCTCGAAGTAGGGCCGGTACTCGCGCAGCCCGATGAGGTTCTCGCCCGACGTGATCGGCACCGAGGTCGAGTTCTTCACCTCGGCCAGGGCCTCCGGGTCGTACATGTCGATCTCGACCCACAGCATGTCGAGCGGCTCCAGCACTTGGCAAATCTGCCGCGCCGCCAGCGGCTTGAAGTTGAAGTTGAGGTCCAGCGCGATCTCCACGTCGGGCCCGGCCCCCTCCTTGAACGCGCCGATGTACTCCTCGATGTGCCGCAGCAGGGACGGCGTGATGTTGAGGTCGGTCGTGCCGGCGCCCACGCCGAAGCCGGGGCCGTAGACCGCCGCCGGGTCGCCGGGGAACACGATGTTGGTCTTGAGCGCACGGAAGCCCCGCTCGTGCGCCTCGACGCCCAGGGCGCGGACGTCGTCGAGGCTGCGCAGGGGCGGCGCGCCGATCAGCGCATGGTTACCGGCGCGGGAGGTGCCGCAGTGCGACCAATAGACCTGCTGCCGCTCGCGCGTGGGGCCGCCGAACAGGGAGTACACCGGCACGCCCAGCGCCTTGCCCTTGATGTCCCACAGCGCCAGCTCGACCCCGGCGATCGCCTTGGCCGCGATGCCGCCCGGGCTCTGGATGGCCATGCGGTACATGTCCCGGTAGCGCTGCTCGACGGCCAGCGGATCCTGGCCCAGCAGGATCGGCTCGAATTCGCCGACCGTGCCGATGACCCCGAACGGGTTGCGCGTGTTCGACATCTCGCCGTAGCCGGTGATGCCCTCGTCGGTGCGGACGGCGGTGAACTGCCACGGCCGCCAGCCCGCGTCGACGACGAACGTCTCAATGCCCGTGATCTTCATTGGCTTGTGTCCTTTCGCCGCGCCCCAGTCCCCGACCGGGCGGCGCTACCGCATCACCGCCGGCATGCCCCCGTCGATGACCATCACCTGCCCGCTCACCGATGTCGAGGTGACGTAGGTGTAGACCTGCTCCGCGATGTCCTCCAGCTGCCCCACGCGGCCCAGGACGGCCTGCCTGCGCGCCCCCTCGGCGACGGCGTGGGGCAGCCGCTTCGCCATGCGCGTGTCCTCGACCAGCCCCGGCGCGATGCAGTTCACCGCCACCTCCGGCGCCATCGCGACCGCGAGGCAGCGCGTCAGGTGGTTGAGCCCCGCCTTGCTCGACGAGTAGGCGATGCTGCTGCTGCCCGGCGCGATGCCCCCCGCCGAGGAGATGTTGACGATGTGGCCGCCGCCGCCGGCCTTGAGCAGCGCCGCCCCCGCCCGCGCCAGCAGGAACGGCGCGCGCAGGTTGGTCTCCAGCACCCGGTCCCACAGGTCGGGCGTCAGCGCCGCCAGGTCGGGGAAGGGGATGCCGATGTTCCAGGCCGCGTTGTTGACCAGGATGTCGAGCCGCCCCGGGTCCTCGGCGACCGACGCCATGCACGCCTCGATCGCGGCCGGGTCGCGCTGATCGAGCTGCATCGTGGCCGCCGTGCCGCCGCTCGCTTCGATGTCGGCCGCGGCCACGGCGGCGAACCCCGCCTGCCCCACGTAGGTGACGATGACGTGCGCCCCCGCCGCCCCCAGCCGCCGCGCGATCGCCCCGCCGATGTCGCCCGACCCGCCCGTGACGAGCGCGACTTTGCCTGCCAGTTTCATCTCGCTGCTCCCCCCGCTAGGTCGATCCGTAGCGGTCACTGCTCGCGCCGCCGCCGCCGTCGCTGCCCGCCAGCGGGCGGTCCTTCGGCGCCGACGCGTAGGCGCCGCGGAAATCGCGGAAGGGGCCGTCGCGCCACTCCAGCGCGGCCTTCAGCCCCTCCTCCTTGACGCGCGTGCTGAACTCGGAGCCGGCCGGGCGGTAGCTGCTGAGCGCCTGGATCTCCGTCCCCGACCACAGCCCCGTGCGGATGCCCATCACCTCGTACTGCCGGTTCACCGCGCGCTTGCTGTACATCAGCATGTCGTTGTCGATGTGCGCCATGCGACGCGCGAACGTCTCCGTGAACGACGCCAGATCGTCGGGCTGGACGGCGTAGTTCGCCCAGCCCAGCTCCTCCATCTTGCGGCCGCTGAAGCTGTCGCCCACGTAGGCGAACTCGCGCGCCTTCGCCATCGGCAGGTGCCAGGGCGCCCAGACCATGTCCACCGACGTCATGGCGCGCACCGGCGGATACCCGATCTGCGCGTTCTCCGCCACGATGCGGAAGTCGCAGATGCTGGCCAGCTCGGTGCCCCCGGCCAGGCAGTAGCCCTGGACCTGCGCGACGACCGGCTTGGCCAGCTCCCAGATCACCCAGTTCGTCGCCACGACGTGCCGCGCCCACTCCATCGGGCCGGGGTGCGTCGAGCCCGAGTCGGGCAGCAGCGAGCGCGGATGCACGTACGGGCTGTCGGGCCGCGCCGCCCGCGACGTCAGGTCGTAGCCCGCGCTGAACGCCCGTCCCGCGGCCCGCAGGATGATCACGCCCACCTCCGTCGTCGCCTCCGCCTCCTTCATGGCGTGGATCATCTCGCCGCGCAGGTTGTTGCTGAGCGCGTTCAGCTTCTCGGGCCGGTTCAGCGTGATGAACGCCAGCCGTCCGTCGGTCTCGTACTTGATGTCCTCGTAGGTCATGCGGGCCCCTCCATTGGCTTCGTGCGAAGACTAGGCGCGCGGCGTCGCTGGCGCGATGGGGGAGCCAACATCCCGGCCCACCTGCGGTCCCTGCGGAGCACTGGCTACGCTGGAGCCGATGGCGTCGCCCGATGACGTCACACGAGAGGCGCCGCGATGCCCCTGCGCTCGAACATGCGCCGCACCGGTGGGCACACCGCGTTGCGCCTGCTGCTGCTCGCGACGGCCCTCGCGCTCGTCGCCTGCGGCGGCGACGCCGGCGACGCGAGCCCGGCCCCGGAGGCCGGCGCGGGCGCGCTGTCGATGGGGGGCGGCGCGCTCGGCGACCAGTCCACTACCACGCCCGTCGCGCAGGGCCTGCTCGACGCCCAGCCCGGCACGACCGTCGCCTGGACGGCCTTCACCATCGAGCTCGGCGAGGGCGACGCGGTCGAAGGGAGCGGCGCCGCGGGCTTCCTCTACGTGGTCGACGGCCGCGTCGGCGTCGAGTGGGGGGAGCAGGAGCGCGACCTCGGCCCCGAGGAGGGCGTGCTGGTCAACGCGGGCGTGCCCTTCGACCTGCGTGCCCGCGACGGCCCCGCGACGGTCTGGGACATCCGCCTGCGTCCACCCAGCGACGGGGACGCCCCGGACTACGCCCCCGCCGCAGCCTTCGCCTGGCGCAGCGACCCCTTACAGGACATCCCGCCGCTGCCCCTGGCCGTGATGGCGATCGTCACCGTGCCGCCCGGCGGGCAGACCATCGTGCACACGCATCCCGGCCCCGAGTTCATCGTCGTGACGGCCGGCCGCATCGACTACCAGAACGCGTTCAAGCAGGCGCCCGGCGTCGGCGTCGGCACGACCGAGAGCATCGGCCCCGGCGTGCAGGTCCAGAAGCGCAACCCCTACGACGAGGACGGCGTCTTCCTCTCCCTCTTCCTGGTCGACGCCGGGCAGCCCTTCGCGTCGGCCGCCCGCTTCGGCGGCGACGACGACGGGGCGGACCCGGAGGCCAACCTCGCCTCGCTCGACAACGGGGCGCGCGTCGTCGCCGTCAGTTCCGCCTTCGGCGGCGCGGCGCTGGACGAGCCCTGGGGCGGCGAGGGCGCCATCGACGGCGACCCCACCACGCAGTGGTCGTCGGACGGCGACGGCGACGACGCCTGGATCGAGATCGAGCTGGCCGAGCCGGCAGCGGTCGTGCGGATCGGCTTCTGGACCCGCACGATGGGCACGTCGGCCGAGATCCGCAGCTTCCAGGTCGTCAGCGACGACGGGACGACGCACGGCCCCTTCGCGCTCGCCGGCCCCGCCGACATGTCCTACTTCGACGTCGACTTCACGACCCGGCGCCTCCGCTTCGAGGCCGTCGAGACGAGCGCCGGCAACACCGGCGCCGTCGAGATCGAGGTCTACGCGGCGGAGTGATTCCGGGGTCGCGCAGGGCGGGTGGCGTCGCGGCCCTGTCTCGCGACGGGCGTCGCCCGCATTGATGCGCCGCACCGCTCGGCATACCCTGAGATCAAGAACCGTCCGGATCGGACGAAGACTGTCAGATAAGAAAGCGGGACCGCGATGAAACTCATCGACATACTCAGGGGCATGTTGGGCAAGGGCGCGGCCAAGGAAGCGGCCGGGAAAGGCGCCGGCGTCGCGGAGGAGATGGTGGGCGTGGCGCGGGAGGCCGCCGGGAAGGGCCTGGACGTCGCGGAGGAGATGGCGGGCGTGGCGCGGGAGGCCGCCGGGAAGGGCCTGGACGTCGCGGAGGAGATGGCGGGCGTGGCGCGGGAGGCCGCCGAGAAGGGCATGGATGTCGCGGAGGAGATGGCGGGCAAGGCCCGGGAGGCGGCCGAGAAGGGCATGGATGTCGCCGGCGAAGCCGCCGCCACGGCGAGGCAGGCGGCCGAGAAGGGCATGGATGTCGCCGGCGAGGCCGCCCACACGGCACGGCAAGCGGCCGAGAAGGGCATGGATGCCGCCGGCGAGGCCGCCGGCGCGGCCCGCGAGCGGGTCCGCGGCGACCAGGCACCCGAAGCCGAATCGGAATCCGACCCCGAGGCTGACTAGGCCCCCACTGCCTACGACATCCCCTCGATCCGGCGCCATAGTTCCGCCACCGGGATCGCGCCCACGCTGAGGCCCTCGCGCACCATCTGGTTGCCGGCCTCCTGGGCGACGGCGTTGGCGGGCGTCGGCACGCCGTGCAGCCGGCCCAGCTGCACGATCTCGCCGTTCAGGTAGTCGGCCTCGATGTTGCCCGTGCCGCGCAGCACGCTCTGTAGCGACGAGCCCCCGTGGCGATCGAAGCCCGGCACGTCGCCGTCGCTCACGGCCGTGCGCCGGCGCGCCCGCGTCTCCTCGACGCCCGCGCAGTCGATGCCGGCCGCCCCGTAGCAGGCCAGCGCCTCCTCGCGCATCACGCGCGCGAGGTCGGCCGGGGCCTCGCCCGCCGCGGCGTTGACCGCGTTGCTGAGATTGCCCAGCAGCTTGGCGTACTTCTGACGCATGATCGCCGGATCGGGCCCGGACGTGAAGCCCGCACGGCTCAGCGCCGCCGTGACCTCGCTGATCGTCGCGTCGACGCCGCTCGGGTAGCGGCCCGCGTCCAGCATCCCGCCCGGCGCCTCGGCGAACGTCACGACCTCGCCCGGCCGCAGGTGCTCGGCCGGCAGCCAGACGACCATCCCGTAGACGTGCTGGAAGCGTCGCAGCGCGGCCCGCTCGTTGGCGACGCCGTTCTGACAGCACACGACGGGCAGCGCCTGCCCCAGCGCGGACGGCACCGCCGACGCCAGATCGCGCAGCGCCGACTCCGTGTGCTGGCTCTTCATGCACAGCACCACGACGTCGCCGTCGCGCAGGCCCGCCTCCGCCGGATGACCGACGGCCGGGATTGGCAGCGTCTCGTCGAGCGCCGGGGAGGCGAAGCGCAGCCCGCCGGCCTGGATCGCGGCCAGATGGGCGCCGCGCGCGATCAGCAGCACGTCGTGGCCGCTGCGAAACAGCCGCGCCCCGATGGTCCCGCCGACACCGCCCGCGCCGTAGATGATGAATCGCACGACAGCGAGGATAGCGGCAGCGTCGGCGCTGGTCCGCTGCCGCCGCGGCAGTAGGCCGGGAGCCCGGCGACCGCGTACCGTGAGCAGCCAGCAGGCGGCGATTCCGCTGCGCGAGGAGGCCCGTCTCGATGACCCTCTCCGCCTCGCCACGACGGCCCGTGCTGCGCGGCGCGAGCGACAGCCCGCACGACGCCGTGCGATCGGCGCTGGCCCTGCTCGACGGCGACGGCGCCGCGCTGCGCGCCGTCGCGGCGGAGCTGGCCGGCGGCCTCAGCGGCGGCGCGGACGACGTTCGCGCCGAGCGCGCCGACCGCCTGCTCTACGCCACCGACGCCTCGATCTACGAGATGGAGCCCGTCGCCATCGTCTTCCCGCGCTCGGCGGCCGACGTGCAGCACGCGCTGCGCGTCGCGGGGCGGCACGGGGTCGCGGTGCTGCCGCGCGGCGGCGGCACCAGCCTGGCGGGGCAGGGCGTGAATCACGCCATCGTGCTCGACTTCACCCCCCACATGGGCCGCGTGCTCTCGATCGACCCCGAGGCGCGCACGGCCCGCGTGCAGCCCGGCGTCGTGCTGACGCAGCTGGGCGCCGCCGCCCGCGAGCACGGCCTGCACTACCCCGTCGATCCCTCCACCGCGAACCGCGCGACGATCGGCGGCGGCATCGGCAACAACTCCTGCGGGGCGCACTCGGGCCTCTACGGCAAGACGGCCGACAACGTCATCGCGATCGAGGCCGTGCTGGCCGACGGCTCGCTCGCGATGTTCGAGCCGCTCGACGCCGCCGCGCTCGCCGAGAAGCGCGCGCAGTCGGACCTCGAAGGCGCGATCTACCGCGCCACCGACGTTCTGGCCACGGCCCACGCCGAGGAGATCGGGCGGCGCTTTCCCGACATCCCGCGCCGGGTGTCGGGCTACAACCTCGACGCCGTGCTGCGCGATCCCGGCAACCTCGTGCCCCTGATCGTCGGCTCCGAGGGCACGCTCGCCGTCGCGACGGAGGCGACCGTGCGCCTCGTGCCGACGCCGGCGTTCACCGGCCTGGCCGCACTCCACTTCGACTCCGTGGTCGCCGCGGCGGAGGCGGTGATGCCGGTGCTGGCGCACCGCCCGTCGGCGGCGGAGTTGATCGGCTCGACCATCATCGAGCGCTGCCGCGCGCATCCCGGCCTCGCGCCGCTGGCGGCGTTCGTCCGCGGCGACCCGGGCGCGCTGCTGGTCGTGGAGTTCTACGGCGACGACGCCGCCGCGGTGCGGGAGCGGCTCGACGCGCTGACGGCCGACCTCGCCGCGCGGGGCCTCTGCGCCACCACCGTCACGACCACCGACGCAGCCGAGCAGGCCGCCATGTGGCGGCTGCGCACCGCCGGGCTGGGCCTGCTGATGAGCGTCAAGGGCGACGCCAAGCCGGTCGCCTTCGTCGAGGACACGGCCGTCGCGCCGGAGAAGCTGGCCGCCTTCGTGGCCCGCTTCGACGCGATCGTGGAGGCGCACGGCGCGCGCGCCGGCTACTACGGCCACGCCGGCGAGGGCTGCCTGCACATCCGCCCGGAGGTCAACCTCAAGCAACACGACGGCCTGGCGATGACGGCCGGGATCGCATCGCAGATCGCCGACCTCGTCGTCGAGTTCGGCGGCAGCCTCAGCGGCGAACACGGCGACGGCATCGTGCGGGGCGTGTTCATGGAGCGGCTGTTCGGCCCGGCGCTGATCGGGGCCTTCCGCGACCTCAAGCGGGCCTTCGACCCCCAGGGGCTGCTCAACCCCGGCAAGATCATCGACACGCCGCCCTTCGAGGACAACCTGCGTCTGGGGCCGGAGACCGTCAACGAGACGCCCGCCACCGTGCTCGACTTCGGCGCTGACGGCGGCCTCGCCGGGGCGCTGGAGCAGTGCAACGGGCAGGGTGCCTGCCGCAAGTTCGACGGCGCGATGTGCCCCTCCTTCATGGTCACCCGCGACGAGGAGCACTCGACGCGCGGCCGGGCCAACCTGCTGCGCCAGACGCTCAACGGCGGCCTGCCCGCCGCCGACATGACCGGCGACCGCATCGCCGAGGCGCTGGACCTGTGCGTCGAGTGCAAGGCCTGCAAGGCCGAGTGCCCGTCCGGCGTCGACATGGCGAAGATCAAGTACGAGGTGCTCAGTCAGCGCTACGCCGAGCACGGCGTCCCGCTGCGCGACCGCGCCTTCGCCCGCGTCAGTACGCTGGGCCGCTGGGGCAGCCGCGCCGCGCCGCTGGCCAATCGCCTCGCGACGCTGCGGCCGGCGCGGGCGCTGCTGCATCGCTGGGGCGGCGTGCATCGCGACCGCCAGCTGCCGCGCTTCGCCCGCCAGACCTTCCCGCGCTGGTTCGACGCCCGCACCGCGCCCGATGGCCCCGCGCCGCGCGGCGAGGCGGTCCTCTTCCACGACAGCTTCACCGACTACTTCCACCCCGAGGTGGGCGTCGCGGCGACGGCGGTGCTGGAAGCGCTGGGCTATCGCGTGCGACGCGTCGCGGGGCGGGCCTGCTGCGGCCGCCCCGCGATCTCACGCGGGCAGCTGCCCCTGGCCCGCGACTGGGCGCGCCGCAACGTCGACGCGCTGCGCCCGCTCGCGGCCCGCGGCCTGCCGATCGTCGGGACCGAGCCGTCGTGCCTGCTGACGCTGCGCGAGGAGTGGCTCGACCTGGTCCCCGGCCCCGACGCCCGGCTCGTCGCCGATCGGGCCGTCCTGCTGGACGAGCTCGTCGCCTCGCTGGCCGACGACCCCCAGGTCGTGGAGTGCTTCCGGCCCGCCGACCGGGCGCTGCTGGTGCACGGCCACTGCCATCAGAAGGCGGTGGCGGGCATGACCGCCACGATGCGCGCGCTCTCGGTCGCGGGCTACCGGCCGCAACTCATCGACGCCGCCTGCTGCGGCATGGCCGGCTCCTTCGGCTTCGAGGCCGAGCACTACGACATCTCGCGCCGCATGGGGGCCGAGCGGCTGTTCCCCGCCCTCGACACCGCGCCCGCGGACACGGGCGTCGCGATCACGGGCGTCTCCTGCCGCCAGCAGATCGAGCAGTTCAGCGACCGCCGGCCGCGCCACAGCGCCGAATGGCTGGCCGACGCCCTGCGCGCGCCGCCGCCGTCCGCCTAGAAGCGCGACTTGCGCGCCTCGTGGTCGGTGTGCACGTCGAGCAGGACCGTCCGGCCGGCGGCGTTGAGGCGGCGCGCCTCCAGGACGGCGGGGCCCACCTGCGCGGGCTCGGTGACGGTGATGCCCGTCGCGCCCATGCCCTCCGCGATGCGCGCGTAGTCGCCGGTCATGCTGGTGAAGCCGAACCGCTCCCGCGCGACGGGGAACAGGCCGGGGTAGGTCGCCATGCCACTGTTGTCCAGGATCACCGTCGTGATCGGCAGGCGCTCCCGCACCGATGTCTCCAGGTCCATGCCCGACATCCCGAAGGCGCCGTCGCCCATCACGTTGATGCAGAAGCGATCGGGCCGCGCCAGCTTGGCCCCGATCATCAGCGGGATGCCCATGCCCAGGTGCGTCGTCTTGCCCCAACCGATGTAGCTGCGCGGCGTGGTGGCGGTGAAGAACGGCACCATCGAGTCGCGGATCGCGCCCGCGTCGTGCGTGACGACCGAATTCTCGTGGTCGATGTGGCGATCGATCTCGCGGATCGCGCGGTAGGTGTTGATCGGTGTCGCGTCCGACTCCAGCACGTCGGTCCAGTCGGCCAGCCAGGCCGCGCGCCGCTCCGCGATGACGGCGGCCGCGCCCAGGTCGCGGGGGGCGTCGCCCGCCTGCGCCGCGACCTCCGCGATCAGCGCCTCGATCGTCAGCCGCGCGTCGCCGACCAGCGCGATGTCGCAGGGCGTCTCCTTGTTGACGTCCTCCGGCGTCACGGTGTTGTGGATGACCGTCTTCCCGCGCGGCACGCGCAGCGTGTAGGAGTTGATCGACAGGCTGCTGCCCAGCGCCAGCACCAGGTCCGACTCCTGGATGCGCGCGTACGCGGGCCCGGGCGCCGCGTTGCTGCCCGCGCCCAGCGACAGCGGGTGGCGCTCGTCGAAGCACGACTTGCCCTCCATCGTCGTGAAGACCGGCGTGCCCGTCTGCTCCGCCAGCCGGCGCAGGGCGTCGCTCGCGCCCGACATCAGCACGCCCGCCCCGGCCCAGATCATGGGGCGCTCCGCCGCCAGCAGGGCACGGGCCGCCTCGGCGATCTCATCCGCCGCCGGCTGCGACCGCGCGCGCTTGGGCGACGTGTAGCGCTGCGCCGCCTCGGGCGTCTCCTGGACGCAGACGTCCGCCGTCAGCTCCACGACGACCGGTCCCCCGCGGCCGTTGCGCAGGTTCTGGAAGGCCCGCCGCATGACGGCGCCGATCTGCCGCGGCGTGTCGATCGACTCCACCGACTTCGTGATCGCGCGGTAGTTCTCCACGGCCGAGAAGTTGGGGCGCACCTGGCGCTCGGCCAGGGGATAGCCGCCCGGCAGGTGCAGGATGGGGACGTTGTCGGCAAAGGCCTGCGAGAGCCCGCCCACGGAGTTCTCCGCCCCGGCCGCGTTCTGCGTCACGACGACGCCGAAGCGCTCCCCGTCGCTCATGCGGCTGTAGCCGTCGGCGGCCATCACGGCGCCGCGCTCGTGCCGGAACATGACCGGCCGGATGCCCAGATCGGCCGCCTCTTCGAGCAGTTGGCTGCTGGGGAAGCAGCAGATCTCGCGCACCCCCTCGTCGTGCAGGATGCGGGCGATGTACTGGTTGCCGTCCATGGGGTCAGCCTTTCGTCGGCGCGGGGAAGCGGGGGCCGGGAGTCGGGTTCGGTTTGCGCCGCGCCACGATATCCCAGGCGCCGCCTTGGAGCATCGCCCACGCGACGGACGGGGGCGGATCGGAAGCGGCGGGCCCGGTACCCTCAGCCTCGCGCCACCATCCAGACCGGCCAATGGGTCTGCCTTGACCGCAGCCGGGAATCAGCACACGAGAAGAGACACGGCATGAACGGCAACGACGCCATCGCGCGGATCCTGCAGGCGGAAGGGACGGAATACCTCTTCTGCTTCCCCGACAACCAACTCATCGAGGCCACCGCGGCGATCGGCATCAAGCCCATGATGTCGCGCACCGAACGCGCGACCGTCAACATGGCCGACGGCTACACGCGCATGATGAACGGCCGCCGCAACGGCGTCGTCGTCACGCAGGCGGGCCCCGGCATCGAGAACGCGTACGGCGGCATCGCCCACGCCTTCGCCGACTCCGTGCCCATCCTGGTCCTGCCCGGCGGCACGTCGCGCAGCGCGACCGGGTCGCACCCCGATTTCAGCGCCCCGCTGCACTACCGCGGCATCACCAAGTGGAGCGCGCAGATCAACCAGTCGGGGCGCATCCCCGAGTTCCTGCGTCGCGCCCACACCTTCCTGCGCACCGGCCGCGGCGCGCCGGTCCTGCTCGAGACCCCCGCCGACGTGGGGGCCGAGCAGGTCGACGCCGCGGCGCTCGACTACCGGCCCGTGGCGCCGCACCGCAGCGCCGGCGATCCGGCCGACGTGCGCGCCGCCGTCACGGCGCTGCTCGCGGCCGAGCGCCCGGTCATCTTCGCCGGGCAGGGCGTCCTCTGGGCCGAGGCCAGCGAGCAGCTCACGACCCTCGCGGAACTGCTCGACGCCCCCGTCGCGACGACGAACACCGGCAAGAGCGCCTTCCCCGAGAACCATCCGCTGGCCCTGGGCCCGGCGGCCCACACCATGACCAAGATGGCCCGGCACTTCCTCGACCGGGCCGACGCGGTCTTCGGCATCGGCGCGAGCTTCACCACCAACCTCGCCTCCACCCGCATCCCGTCCGGCAAGGTGGTGGTGCAGTCCACGGTCGACGCCGTCGACCTCAACAAGGACCACCACCTCGACCACGCCATCATCGGCGACGCCCAGCTGGTCCTGGCGCAGATGATCGAGGAGGTCCAGCGCCAGGCCGGCGCCGAGGGCCATCGCGGCGGCGGCGCGGTCGTCGAGGTGAAGCAGATCAAGGATGAGTTCACCGAGGAGTGGATGCCGCTGCGCGCGTCCGACGAGACGCCGCTCAACCCCTACCGCGTGATGTGGGACCTGATGCACACCGTCGACCGCGACAACACGACCATCACGCACGACTCCGGCCACCCGCGGGACCAGCTCATCCCAACCTGGGAGTCCACCGTGCCGCACGGCTATCTGGGCTGGGGCAACTCGACCCAGCTGGGCTACTCGCTGGGCCTGGTGCTGGGCGCGAAGGCGGCCGCGCCGGAGCGCACGCTGATCAACATCATGGGCGACGCCGCCATCGGCATGGCCGGCATGGACATCGAAACCGGCGTGCGGCTCAACCTGCCGGTGCTAACGGTCGTGCTCAACAATCAGGTGCTGTCGGGCTACCCGGCGCGGTACCAAGCGGCCGTCGAGAGCTACGGCTTCACGGAGCTCTACGGCGACTACGCCACGCTCGCGATGGCCCTGGGCGCCTACGGCGAGCGCGTGCACGAGCCGAAGGAGATCGTGCCCGCCATCCGACGCGCGCTGGCGGAGCTCGATGCCGGCCGCCCGGCCCTGCTGGAGTTCATGACCAAGGAAGAGAACCGCCTGGCCTACTACCGGTGATCCCGAGCCGGCGCGCGGCCGGCCGGCGAGCCGTCAGGACGTGCCGATCGACAGCAGGTTCTCGACCGGCTGGTACAGCTCCTCGAGGTAGGTCACGTCCGCGGGGTCGAGCCGGATCTTCGTCGCCTCGACGAGTTGCTCGATCTGCGGGATCTTCGACACGCCGACCACGGGCGACGTGATCTCGGGCTTGTTCATCATCCAGGCCAGCGCGATCTGCGCCGGCGTCTTGCCGTACTTCTCCGCCACCTCCGCGACGCGGTCGGCGATCGCGAAGGTCGCCGCGCCCTTGTAGAGGCCCTCGGTGCGCGCCCGGTCACGGCCCCGCGAGCGCTCCGTCGCCCCCTTGTCGAAGCCGCCCCGGTAGGACCCGGTGAGCACGCCCCGCGCCAGCGGCGACCAGGGCATCAGCGCCACGCCGCTGCGCGCGCAATACGGGTTCATCTCCCGCTCCTCCTCGCGGTAGACGAGGTTGTAGTGGTTCTGCATGGAGACGAACGGCGTCCAGCCGTGCATCTTCGCCGTCAGCTGCAGCTCGGCGAACTGCCAGGCGAACATCGACGACGCCCCCAGGTACAGCACCTTGCCCGCCTTGACGACGTCGTGCAGCGCCTCCAGCGACTCCTCGATCGGCAACTCGGCGTGGCCGCGCACGCCGTTCGGGTGCCGGTGGATGACCAGATGGTCGATGTAGTCCAGCCCCAGCCGCTCGAGGCAGGCGTCGACGGCCTCCATCACGTGCTTGCGCGACAGCCCGCCCTGGTTCGGGCCCTTGCCCATCGGCCCCGAGATCTTCGTCGCGATGACGAACTCGTCCCGCGGTAGCAGCTCGCGCAGCAGTTGCCCCACCACGCGCTCGCACGCCCCCTGGCCGTACACGTCGGCGCAATCGAAGTAGAACAGCCCCTGCTCGATGGCGGCCTTGAAGAGCGGCCGGGCGTCGTCGAGGCCCAGCGTCCAATCGCCCTGGTGCCCGCGCCCCGGCTCCCCGAAGTTCATCGTGCCCAGGCACAACTCCGAGACGCGCAGCCCGCTGTTTCGGCCCAACTGCACGGCGTCAAGCGTCTGTGCGGGCATCGTCGTCCCCTCCGCCCGCCGACGCCTACTGCATCGCCGAGCGCGGCGTGGGCAGCATGCGCGTGATCACCATGTGGTCGCGATCCATCATCTCGGGCAGCTGCGGCGCGACCTCGTTCTTCCACGTGTCGCTGTCGTAGACGGCGGCGTAGAGACGCTCGCGCTCGGCCTCGCTCTGGAAGGCGCGGATCCAGATGAACTGGGTCTCGTCCTCCTCCGCCACCCAGCTGCCGCGGATGTCCATGCCCACGGAGGTCTGGAAGGGGATGATCACCTCGTCCATCAGCTTGACGAAGGCGGCCTGCTTGCCGGGCCACAGCGTGTACTGGCGCAGTTCGAAAAACATGGCGGGCTCCTTACTTCATGACTTCATGCGACTTGATGCCGCTGCGTGCCAAGCGCGACGGCCGGATTCGCCGCCGCCGCGCAACGTCTCGACGAAAGGTAGCCCCCCGGCGGCTAGTAGTGAATCGCGCGCCCGACGCCGCCGCCGACGGCGATGGCGTCGCCGGAGATCGCGACGGACAGCGGCGAGGCCAGGAAGGTCACCACGTTCGCGACGTCCGACGCGTCGATCGCGCGGCGGACCGCGTTGCTCTCGAAGGCCTCCGCGCGCAGCTCGTCGACCGGGCGGCCCGTGCTCGCGGCCCGCGCCGCCAGGACGCCCGGCGTCGCCTCGGTGACCGTCAGGCCGGGATGCACGACGGTCACGTTGATCCCGTCCCGGCCCAGCATGTCGGCCAGGTTCTTCGCCATCGCAGCGACGGCCACATTGCGGATGCTGCCCACGACCGCCGCCGACTGCCGCGCCGCCAGGCCGCTGATGTTGATGATCCGCCCCCAGCCCCGCGCCCGCATGTGCGGCGCGACGGCGCGGGCGCAGCGGATGTAGCCCAGCACTTTGACGTTCATGTCCTGCCAGAACACGTCGTCCAATTCGTCGAGCGACGGCGGCCGGCCCTGGCCGGCGGGCTGGGCCGCGTTGTTGACCAGGATGTCGATGCGCCCCAACTCCGCCGTCGCCTGCTCGACCATGCGCCGCACGGCCGCGTCGTCGCCCGTGTCGCAGACGATCGGGATTGCCCGCCGCCCGCTCGCCGCCGCGATCTCGCGCGCCGCCTCGACCAGCGGCGCCTCGGTGCGCGCCGCCAGCACGACGTCGACCCCCTCGGCCGCCAGCGCTGCCGCGATCGCCTTGCCGATCCCGCGGCTGCCGCCGGTGATGATGGCGGCCCGTCCCTCGAGTTGCAGATCCATCGTGTGCCTCGCAAATCCAGTGCCGGGCGTCGCCCGCCGTGTGCCTCTGCCGCCGGCCGGCGGCCTCAGAACAGTCGTTGCGTGTTGGCCAGCGCCCGGCGCATCGGCGGCGCCAGGGTCGCCGCCTTGCGATGCGTATCGCGATGCGCCCGCCAGGCCTTCGCCTCGCGGTCGGTGAGCGTGGTGCGCATCTCCGTGGGCAGTTGCATCCCGACCAGCATCGCCATGTAGCCGCCGTAGCCGAACATACCGCCGCCCGCGAGCAGGTTACCCAGCAGCCGTGACGGCCCGATGCGGCCGTACGCGTCGACCAGGTCGGTGGCGCCGCCCAGCGGCGTCTCCTCCCGGCAGTGACGCCAGAACGGCGTATCGCTGTGGTAGTTGTACTTGTAGTGCAGCGCCAGGAAGTCGCGCACGTCGTCCCAGACCAGCCCGAAGCGCACGTTGAGCAGATCCTGCAGTTGGGGGCTGGGCCGCGCGTCGGCGTCCCTGAGGGCCCAGGTCAGGTTGTAGAGCTGCTCGATGATCAGGTGCAGCGACGTCGCCTCGAGCGGCTCGACGAAGCCCGACGCGTTGCCCACGGCCGCCACGTTGCGCACCCAGTGCCGCTCGTAGCGCCCGCTCGGGAATCGCAGCACGCGCAGGTCGGGGTCCTCGCCCAGTTCGGGGTTCTTCGCCTTGAGTTCATCGGCCGCCTCATCGTCCGAGCAGAACGCCGACGAGTAGACGTAGCCCCGCGTCACGACGTCCGGGAAGTCGATCCGCCAGGCCCAGCCGTGGTCCATCGTCGTCACCGTCGTGTAGGGGCGGATCAGGTCGTCGCGCTGCCAGGAGCCGATCACGGCGCGGTCGCAGAACAGCGTGTCCTGATAGCTGAGCCAGGGCTCCCCCAGCGTCTTGCTCAGCAGTCGCGAGCCGAAGCCGGAGCAGTCGATGAACAGGTCGCCGCTCAGATCCCGGCCGCTCTTGAGGCGCAGGCTGGCGATGTCGCCCGATTCGGTCTGCGTGACGCCGACCACCTCGTCGGCCAGCAGGGTCGCGCCCGCCGCTTCCGCCTTGCGCTGCAGGAAGTCGATGAAGCGCGTGTTGGGCAGGTGATACGTCGCCCGCGGGTCGAGCGCGAACCCGGCGCCCCGCTGCAGCATGGGCGCCTTGTCACGATCCATGAACGCCTGGAAGGCGCTGGAGTCCTTGTTGTCGGCCAGACAGTAGAACGCGGCCCACTTGCCGAGGCCGCGCACCGGTTTGTCCAGGTACTGATCGAACGTGTAGTTGAAGTGCGGCAGCTCGGCCGCGCCCCACTCGAAGCGCAGCCCCATCTTCCAGCTCGGCCGCACCTCGCGATGGAACTCGCCCCGATCGATGCCGAGGATCTCGTGGATGTGCAGCGGGATCGCGGGCGTCGTGGACTCGCCGACGCCGATCACCGGAATGTCGGGCGAGTGCACGACCGTCAGCCTGACGCGCGGCAGCAGGCGCCGGAACGTCACCGCCGCCAGGAAGCCGGCGCTGCCGCCGCCGACCACCACGACGCTGCGGATGGGCTCACTCATCTGTCGCTCCCTCGCCGTCGTCCTGCGCACCGCCGCCCGCCCCCGGCGGCCGGGGCCGGACGCAACAATACTTTACCCCGGCGCCCGGAGCGCGTCCCGGGCGACGCCAGGCTGCGGCGACTCCCCCGCGGAGGTGACACACTGTCCGCCTGCGAGGCGCGGCATCGGGACGGGCGAGGTGACCATGGCCGACGAATCCGGCCCCCCGGCCGGGGGGCCGCCGCCGGGCGCGCCGCCCGACCTGCCGCCGGGCCTCTTCCTGCCGCACCGGCAGAAGGTGCTCATCGTCGGCGCGATCATGCTGTCGCTGTTCCTGGCCGCGCTCGACGCCACGATCATGTCCGTCGCGATGCCCCGCATCGTTTCCGACCTTGGCGGGCTCGACCTCTTCGCCTGGCCATTCACCTCCTATCTCCTCGCCTCGACGGTGATCGTGCCCGTCGTCGGCAAGCTGTCCGATGTCTACGGCCGCAAGCCGTTCATGCTGGCCGGCATCGCGATCTTCCTGGTCGGCTCGGTGCTGGCGGGGCTGTCCGAGACTATGACGGCCCTGATCGGCTTCCGCATGATCCAGGGGCTGGGCGCGGGCTTCATCATGGCCAACGTCTTCGCGACGCTGGGCGATCTCTTCTCGCCCGCCGAACGCGGTCGCTGGATCGGGGCCGTCAGCGGCACCTTCGCCCTGGCGAGCGTGATCGGCCCGCTCGTCGGCGGCGCCCTCACCGACGAACTCAGCTGGCGCTGGGTGTTCTACATCAACATCCCCGTCGCGCTGCTCGCGCTGCCGGTGGTCGCCATCTGGATGCCGTGGTTCCGCAACCCCCGCAAGGCCCGCATCGACTACCTGGGCGGCGGCGCCGTGGTCGCGGCCGGGGTGCCCCTGCTGCTCGGTTTCTCCTGGGGCGGCAACCAGTACGCCTGGGGCGACGTGCGGGTCGTGCTGGCCTTCGTGCTGGCCGCGACATTCATCGGCGTCTTCATCTGGGCCGCGCGGCGGGCCGGCGACGACGCCGTGATCCCGCTGGCGTTGTTCCGCAACTCCGTCTTCCTGGTCTCCTCGCTGGTGACGGTCACCCTGGGCTTCGCGATGTTCGGCGCGATCCAGTTCATGCCCCTCTTCCTGCAGGGCGCGCACGGCGTCTCGGCGACCAACTCCGGCACCGTCATGATGCCCATGACGCTGGGCATCGTGGTCGCATCCGTGGCCACGGGCCAGCTCCTCTCGCGCGGCGTCAGCTTGCGTCCGATGGCGCTGGCCGGGGGCGCGCTGATGGTCGTGGGACCGGCCCTCCTCTCCACCCTCGATACCGACTCATCCGTCCTGCTCACGCGCGGCTACATGGTCGTCATGGGGCTCGGGGTCGGAGTCGGACTGCCGCTCTACGGGCTCGCCATCCAGAACGCGCTGCCGCACCGGCTGCTCGGCGTCGGCACGGCGTCGACGCAGTTCTTCCGGCAGATCGGCGGCGCCGTGGGCGTCGCGATCCTGGGCTCGCTGATGGCCACCGGCTTCAGCCGCGACCTGACCCGCGCCTTCCCCGACGGCTACGAGACGCTCAAGCAGCGGCCCCAGACCCTGCTCGACCCCGATGCCCTCGAACGCTTCCGCGCCTCCGTCGAGGCGACCGCCCCCGGCGCCTCCGACGCCGTGATCGAGACGGCCCGCGGCGTGCTCGGCGGCACCCTGACCGACCTGTACCTGATCGCGGCCGTCGTCATGACGCTGGCGCTGGTGATCGCGGCGTTCCTGCCCGCCGTGCGCGCCCGCACCCGCGCCGAACTCATGCGCGAGATGGCCGACCACCCCGACGCCCAGCCGGCGCGCCCGCCCGAGTAGCCGGCCGCCCTCAGTCGTCGAAGAAGACCTCCGCGATCGCGATGCCGCTCTCCCCCGCGACCGCGTAGAGCAGGTACGTGCGCCCGTCCTCGACGTAGACCGCGGGATCGCGCAGCTGGTTCACCTGCCCGTAGGCGGTGCTGCGCACCGACGGCTCGATCGGCGCGCCGGCGCCCTCCCACGCCCGCTCCGGCCGCAACACCTCCACCGCCTCCGACTCCCGCCAGTCGTGCCAGTCCGGCCGCAGGTCGATCGTGCTCAGCAGGATGCGCTCCGGCGCCTGGCCCACCTGCGTCCAGAACACGTGCAGTGTGCCGTCGCGCAGGCACAGCCCCGCGTGGCGCATCCGCGGGTTGAACAGCAACGGCCCGGCCTCGAATCCGGTCAGGCCGTCGAGCGAGCGATAGAGCTGCCCCGGCATCGCCAGCGCGTACGTCCACCCGTCCCAGGCGAACGCGCGCAGGTAGGTCCGCGACAGCACCTCGTCGTTGGCGACGAAGCGCACCCCATCGGCCGACTGCCCGACACGCGTCATCTGCCGTCCCACGCCCGCCAGCCCGTGGTAGTACATGCGAACCCGCCGCCGCGCCTCGTCGACGTGGACGTCCGGCGACGCGATGTGCGGCGTCGTCGCCTCGGTCACCGGGTCGTGCGAGATCGGCGCCCCGCGCGCGGCGTGACGGGCTTCGATGTCGGCCCGCTGCGCGGCGGAGAGAACGGGGGGCTGCGTCGGGAAGCGCGACTCCGCCAGCTGCAGGCTGCCGGGGACGTGCACGCGCCAGGGCCCCAGCAGGTCGTCGGCGCAGGCGAGGCGAATGTACGACCCCTTGTGATCGGCGAAGTACAGGTAGTACCGCCCCAGCGGCGCCTCGATCCACTCCGGCGCCCGGATCAGCGAGGGCCCCTGGATGTTCCGGCCGATGCTCGGGTCCAGCTCCGGGCCGATGATCGGGTGGTCGAGCAGTCGCTGCACGCGCGTCACGGGGATCTCCTCGGCCGAGTGCGTATCTCCGGCCGCGCGGCTGTGCGCGACCCGGTCCGGGGTCCGCTGGTCTAGTATCGGCCTGCCGCGCCCTGCCCGCGACCTGAGATGGGAGATCCCCTTGACCCGGCCCGCCGACCCCGAGTCCGGCCACCCCTGGCCCGTCGCCGTGCCCGAGTCGATCGGGGTGGACTCGGATCGACTCGCGACGCTGTGCCGGCGCATCCTCGAGATCGAACTGCCGATCCACAGCCTGCTCGTACTGCGGCACGGTCGCGTCGCCGCCGACGTCACTTTCCACCCCTTCACCGGCGGCCTCCACGACCTCGCCTCTTGCACGAAGAGCGTCACTTCGACGCTGATCGGCATCGCCATCGACCAGGGCGCCATCGCGGGCGTCGATGCGCCGGTGCTCGACCTCCTGCCCGGCCGCCCGGTTGCCAACGTGGACGATCGCAAGCGCGCGCTGACGCTCGCCCACCTGCTCACCATGTCGACGGGGCTCGCCTGCTACGCCGACCCCGGCGAGATCACGCTGCAGGAGATGCGGCGCAGCGACGACTGGGCGCAGTTCGTGCTCGACCTGCGCATGATCGAGAACCCGGGCGCCCGCTTCGAGTACTGCAGCCCGGCCTCCTACCTGCTTTCCGTCATCCTGCAGCAAGCCACCGGCCGGACAGCGCTCGACTTCGCGCGTGAGCACCTCTTCGGCCCGCTCGGCATCGAGGACGTCGTGTGGCCTCCCAGCCCCCAGGGCGTCACGACCGGCTGGGGCGACCTGCACCTCACGCCCGACGACATGGCGAAGATCGGCATGCTCTTCCTGCAGCAGGGGCGCTACGACGGCCGGCAGATCGTCTCCCGCGAATGGGTCGGCGCCGCGACCCGCAAGCACGCCGCCCCGCCCGGACACTTCGGCTACGGCTACGGCTGGTGGCTGGCGTCGCCCGATGTCTACGCCGCCAACGGACGCGGCGGCCAGCAGATCATCATCGCCCCCGCGCTCGACGCCGTCGCCGTGCTCACGGCCGGACTCAGCCCCGAGCAGGGGGCCGTCCGGGACGAACTCGTCGATTCGCTCCTGCTCCCCGCGCTGCGCTCGGACGCCGATTTGCCCGCCAACCCGGCCGGCGCCGCGCGGCTGCGCGCGGCGATACAGGCGGCCCGGGAGCCCCACGACGATCCTCGCCCACTCCCTTCGATCCCCACCCTCGCCCATCGCGTCGACGGGCACGAGTATCGCGTTGACGCCAACGCCTTCGGCCTGCGCGCCGTCTCGCTGTCCCTCGCCGGCGCCGAAGCGCGACTACGGCTGCTCGGCTCCGGCGCGCCGACGGAGCTGCGCATCGGCCTCGACCACGTGCCACGGATCAGCGAGACGGGCCGGGTGGGGCTCCCCGCCGCCTGCCGCGGCGGCTGGCAGGCCGGCGATGTCTTCACCTTCGATTGGGACGAGATCGGCAGCATCAACCGCTGGCGCATCTCCCTGCGCTTCCACGGCGACGAGGTCCACCTCGACATGACCGAAGCCACCGGCCTCGGCGGAGCGACGATCAGCGGCCACCGATCCTAGCGCCCCTGCGCGACGACACCGCCAGCGGCCGAGTCAGCCGCCGTTCCAGCGTGGGCACGGCCTGAACGAACGTGACTTCTTCGCGCGCCTGATCCGTCGCTAGCTGCACGCGCGTCACGGGAATCTCCTCAGCCGGGTGGGAATCTCCGACCGCCCGACCGTCGACGCCCCCACGGGCATCGCCTAGCCTGGACTCCCGCCGACAGCAAGCCGGAGGCAGGGCATGGCGCTATCGCCGACGATCCGGCAGATCCGCATCGCGGTGTACCGCTACCCCCGCCAAGACCTGACCGTCGATCTGGGCTTCGCTGCGGGGGCATTCTACGAGCCCGGCAGCGTCGTGCAGCAGCCGATGTTGGGCGTCCGCATCGTGTCGGACACCGGCGTCACGGGCGAGTACCTCAGCGCCGCCCCCGGCGCCCTGGAGCAGATCCGCATCTTCGCGCCCTTCTTGATCGGGAAGGACGCGCTGCAGCGCGAACTCTTCTACAACCAGGCCAAATACATCCTGCGCAAGCATGACCGGATCGGCATCGGGCCGATCGACATCGCGCTCTGGGACTTGGCCGGCAAGCTCCATCAGGCGCCTATCTACCGCCTGCTGGGCGGCTACCGCACGAAGCTGCCGGTCTACGCCAGCACCTTCCACGCCGACCGACAGCCCGACGGACTCAGTTCACCCCAGGGCTACGCCGACTTCGCCGCGCAGTGCCGGGAGATGGGCTACCGCGCCTTCAAGATCCACTCCTGGGGTGACCCCGTCATCGAGCGCGAGATCGAAACGGTGCAGGCCGTCCGGGATCGGGTGGGCGATTCGATGGCGCTGATGCTGGACCCGTGCTGCGCCTACGACACCTACGGGGATGCGCTGCGGGTGGGTCGCGCGCTCGATGACGCCGGCTACTTCTGGTACGAGGACCCGCTCAAGGACGGCGGCGTCTCCTTCGCCGCGCATCGCCGGCTGCGCGCCACCCTGCGCACGCCCCTGCTACAGGGCGAGCACCTGCACTTGGTGGAGGCCCACACCGACATGGGCATCGCCGACGCGACCGACTTCTGGCGCGCCGATCCGGACCTGGACGGTGGCATCACGGGCGTGATGAAGATCGCCCACGCGGCCGAGGGGATGGGCACGGACGTGGAGATCCACGGGGCCGGACCCGCGCATCGCCACTGCATGGCGGCCATGCGCAACTCCAACTTCTACGAACTCACGCTGGTGCACCCGAAGGTCTACGGCTTCGTCCGGCCCAATCTGAGCGGCTACGCCGACATGCTCGACGCCATCGACTCGGAGGGATGCATGGACGTGCCGCAAGGCCCGGGGCTGGGCGTGGAGTGGGACTGGGAACATCTGCGGGGGTACCAGGTCGACGAGATCGTCATCGACTAGCGGCGGTCGGCGCCGTCGCGAGCCCACGCCTCGCAGGGCGAGCGACGGCCGATCCCCCTCAGTCGTCGAACAGGATCCCCGCGATCGCGATGCCGCTCTCCCCCGCGACCGCGTAGAGCAGCATGTGCGGTGCCTCGACGTAGCGCAACGACAGCTTGAACGCCGACGCGACGGTCGACCACAGGAGGACGACACAGCCGGCGTAGAAGTATGCCTGCGTCTGCCTGCTCACGACGGTGTTCCCATGCGCCGGCGTCGGCCAAGACCCGCCGCCCGCGACGATCGCGCCACGGCCCTCGCGGCGCGTGCCATACTACGCCGAACGGACCCCGCCCCGGTCGCGAGAGGAGGCCGCGATGGCCGCTACCATCCGCGTATTCGATCCCAGCGGACACGTCCGCGTCGCAGAGGTGGAGGCGGCCGCGCGCCCGGCGGCGCTCGACGGGCTGCGGCCGGGCATCCTGGAGAACCGCAAGCCGAACGCCCGCGTGCTGATGGAGGCGATGGTGGAGGAGTTGCGGGGACGTGCGGCGCTGGGGGCGCTCGCCGTGGGCAGCAAGCCGGTGTCGGGGCCGCCGTCGCGGCGGACGTTCGAGCACCTGCGGGAGCACGCCGACTTCGTCCTGGTCGGCTCGAGCGATTGAGGCTCCTGCACGACGTGGAGTGTCCACGCCGCGATCATGTTCGAGAAGCAGGGCATCCCCACGGTGACCGTGGGCACCGATGAGTTCGCCGGGCTCCTGCAGCTGGAGGCGGAGCAGCGGGGCCTGGCGGGGCTGCCGCGGGTCATCGTGCCGCACCCCTTGGGCGGGCTGAAGCCCGCGGCCATGCAGGCCAAGGCGGCCGTCGCGGTCGACGCGCTGCACCGCGCGCTGCTGGCCGGCGGGTGACACCGCCGGCGGAGCTTGGCCGCCTCGCCGGGCAGGTGGATCTGCCGGAGGACGTCGCGGCGTTCTCATTGGAGGCGCAGCGGCGCGGCTGGTCGGACGGGCTGCCGCTGATCCCTCCCACGGAGGCGCGGGTGGAGGCGATGGTGGCGGGCGTGCCGCAGGACCCGCTGTCGGTCGTGGGGGTGCTGTCGCCGCGGCAGGGCGAGGCGACGGTGCACGCGATCGCGGTGAACGCCGTGATGGCGGGCTGTCGGCCGGCGCAGTTGCCGATCGTCGTGGCGGCGATCGTCGGGCTGGCCGACCCCGCCTTCAACCTGCCCGGCGTGAACGCGACGACCCATCCCTGCGGGGTGTTCGTGCTGGGCAGCGGACCGGCGGCGCGGGCGGCCGGCCTGCACGGCGGCGCGGGCTGTTTCGGGCCCGCCCATCCGGCCAACGTGGCCATCGGACGCGCGGTGCGGCTGGTGCTGCTCAACGTCGCGGGCGCGACGCCGGGGAGGGGGGATCGAGCGACGCAGGGCACGCCCGCCAAGCTGGCCTTCTGCGCCACGGAGCGGGAGGACGCCAGCCCCTGGCCGCCGTTCCACACGACGCGGGGGCTGCGCGCCGGCGACAGCGCGGTGACGGTGTTCGCGGCGGAGGCGCCGCACAACATCCAGGACCACGCGTCGAACACGGCGGAGGGGGTGCTGCGGACGGTCGCGGGGGCCATGGGGCAGGCGGGGAGCAACAACCTCTGGCTGGGAGGCGAGCCGCTGCTGGCGTTCGGGCCGGAGCACGCGGCGACGGTGGCGGGGGAGGGCTGGACGCGGGAGCAGGTGCAGGCCTACCTCCACGCGCAGGCGCGCTATCCAAGCGATCGTCTCTCGCCGGAGTTCCTCGATCTGGTCTCGCTGCGCCGGCAGGCGATCGATCCGGGACAGCCGCTGCCGATCGCGGACGCGCCCGAGTCGATCCACATCATCGTGGCGGGGGGACCGGGCAAGCACTCGTCGTGGATGCCGTCGTTCGGGGACATGACGCGCCCCGTGACGACGCCGCTGGACTGACGCGGGGCGGCGGGGCCGTGCGTCGCCGCGGCGGTCCACTTGGCGCGCGGGCCTACACCTTGATCAGGATGCCCACGATGGCGACGCCGAGGCCTCCCACGATGGCGGCCGTGGCGTACATGCGTCGTTCCAGGGCGTGCATCTGGCGGTGCAGGTCGTGCATCCGTCGTTCCAGGTCGTGCATCTGGCTGTCCAGCCGCCGTTCCAGCGCGTGCAGGGCTTGAACGAACGTGACCTCCTGGCGCGCCTGGTCCGCCTCCAACTCCGCGTGCGTGATCGCCTGCTGCGCCATCGCCACTCTCCCGTCCGCATGATAGCAGGGCGGCCTTCATCCGTAGCGCCGCGGGATCAGAGACCGTCGAGGAGGGGCCGCAGGCCCTCGCCGAGGGCGCGGAAGTGGGCCTGCATGAGGGCGCGATCCCAGCCGATGCAGAAGTGCCGCACGCCGAGGTCGATGTAGCGCTGCGCCTGCTCGACCGCCCCGATCTCGATCCGCGGGGCGACGCCGTACTCCAGCGACTTGCGGATCACCAGCTCCTCGGCCGCGCGGACGTCGGCCGGGGCCATCTCCGCCGCCGGGCCGTATGAGAAACGGAAGTCGGTGGGGCCCCACTGCGTCATGTCGATGCCGCGCTCGCGGGCGACGGTCAGGATGGCGTCGATGTTCTCCACGGCCACCTTCTTCTCGATCATGATCACGGTCACGACCGAGTCCAGGTCCGCCGCGTAGCCCTGCAGCTCGTAGCCGCCGAGGGCGGGACGGCGCAGCTTGACGCCCATGAGGCCGCCCTGCGAGGGCGTGTCGGGCCGCACGGCCCGGTGCACCCGCTCGACGTCCTCCGGCGTGCGGATGTCGGTGAAGAGGACGGCCTTGAAGCCGGCGCCGAGCGCCATCTGCGCCCAGAAGGTCTCGTTGGCCTGATCGAGCTTGATCATCAGCGGCAGATTGCCGCACTGGGCCGCGCGGGCGAGGTGGAAGAGCAGCGGCATGTCGAAGGTGGCGTACTCGGCGACGAACTCCGCGTAGTCGAACAGCCCGGTGTCGCCGATGAACTCCGGGATGTCGGGGTCGTGGGAGAGGAAGTGCGTGCCCATCGTGGGCTTGCCGGCGTCGAGCAGGTCGCGGAGGGTGTTGCGAAGTACGGCCATGGGTCATCCTGTCGTTGCTGAAGGTGTGGCTGGAGAGGTGGCCGGGGAGCGCCCGGCCCGCGACCTGGATCGTGTCAGACTTCGCCCCGGGGCGACAGCCCCGCGGCGCGGTAGACGGCGTCGATGACGCGCATGCTGATCACGCCGTCGTCGGCGTCGGTGGGCATCGGCGTGCCGCCGGCGACGGCGCGCACGAAGGCCTCGAGCTGGAAGTCGAAGGTGGGCGTGCGCTCGAGCGTCTCGACCGCCCGGCCCGCGGCCGTCGCGATCTCAATGCGATTGCCGTTCTGCGGGACGAGGGGGTTGTCCACCAGCAGCGCGCCCTCGTCGCCGACCACGTGGACCCAGGCCGTGTACCACGTCCCGGGGATCATGCCGGTGCTGATGTGGGCGGGCACGTCGCCGGGGAACCGCAGGTCGGCCTCCATGCCGACGTCGACCTGCCCGCGCACCGTCTCCGCGCTGGCCGAGAGCACTTCGGGCTCGGCCCGGAAGATGTGGCGCAGGAAGTGCAGCGGGTAGCAGCCCAGGTCCATCGTCGCGCCGCCGCCGAGTTCGATCCGGTGGCGGATCGAGCTGGGCGTGTCCTCGATCCCGACCGCGAAGTGTGCGCTGGCGGAGCGGATCGCTCCCAGCGCGCCGCTCTGCACGATCTCGCGCATGCGACGGCCAACCGGGTGGTAGTAGTAGTGGAACGCCTCGACGCACACGCGACCGCTGCGGCGGGCGGCGTCGGCCATCTCCCGGGCTTCCGCCTCGTTCATCGCAAAGGGCTTCTCGCAGAGCACGTGCTTGCCGGCCTCCAGGGCGCGGATCGTCCATTCCTTGTGCCCGCTGATCTGGAGCGGGTTGTAGACCGCGTCGATCTCGGGATCCTCGACCACGTCCGCGTAGCCGTCGTGGACGGTGGGGATGCCGTGCGTCTCGGCGAACGCCTGGGCGCGGGCGCGGTCCCGCGCGGCGACGCAACGCACCTCGACGTCGTCGCGGCGCGCCGCCGGTTCGATCAGGGCGCTGGGAGTGATCGCGGCCGCGCCCAACGTGCCGATTCGCATTACCATGCCGTCCGCTCCTCACCTGCCGGCCGCGCTCACCGTGCGGCGCGGGCGTCGGTCTAGGATACCCGCAACAGTGCTACCCGCTGCGGAGGCATGATGCCCAAGTACGTGCTGTTACCGCCCATCGACGACGACGTGCGCGCCTGGGCGCGGCGCCTCCGGGGGGCGCTGCCCCAACTCGAGGTCGTCGTGGCGGAGGACGCCGCCGCCGCCGCCCGCGAGTTGATCGACGCCGACGCGGCCTACGGCGGCATCCCGCCCGACGTTCTGCCCACGGTCGAGCGGCTGCGGCTGCTGCAAAACCCGTTCGCCGGGCCGCCGCCCGGCTACTACTACCCGGCGCTGGCCGATCACCCCGTCACGGTCTCCAACCCGCGCGGCATCTACTCCGACCACATCGCCCATCACATCCTGATGTTCATGCTGGCCCTGTCGCGCGGGCTGCCCTACTGGAGCGCGGCGCAGGCGCAGAGCCGCTGGGATCCGGCGGCGCGCCAGCGCGGCTACGTGGACCTGGCGACGTCGACCGTGCTGATCGCCGGGGTGGGCGGGATCGGGGCCGAGACGGCGCGACTCTGCGCGGCCTTCGGCGCGCGGGTGATCGGCGTCGATCCGCGGCCCGAGCGGGACGTCCCCGCCGAGATCGTGCCGCCCCGTGAACTCGACCAGCGGTTGCCGGAGGCGGACTTCGTCGTGACGACGGTGCCGCACACGCCCGAGACCGAGGGGATGTGGGACGCCCGCCGGTTCCGGGCGATGAAGCGCTCGGCCTACTTCATCAACATCGGGCGGGGCATGACCACCAAGCTCGACGACCTCGTCGCCGCGCTCGCAGCCGGGGAGATCGCGGGGGCCGGGCTGGACGTCTTCGAGACGGAGCCGCTGCCCGTCGGTCATCCGCTGTGGCGGATGGAGAACGTGCTGATCACGCCGCACGTCGCCGTGGCCGACGCGGAGAACATCCCCGAGCGCCGCTTCGCGCTCATCCTCGAGAACGCCCGCCGCCTGATCGACGGGCGCGACTTCGTGAACGTGGTCGACAAGGCGAAGTGGTACTGAGCGCCGCCCGCCGCGTCGCCCCATCCGAAGCGGCGGGCCGGGACGTATCCTTGCGTACACCGCCGGCAGGACCTCATGAGCGCGCGCGCAACCAACCTCACGATCCTGGCGCTCCTCCTGCTTGAGGGGGCGTCGGGCCTCAGTTCGTTCCTCGTCGGCGCGCCCGATGGCCGCTGGGTCTTCTGGCTGCACAGCCTGGGCGGCTTCACGCTGCTGGTGGTGCTGGCCTGGAAGTGGCGCATCATCCGTCGCTCCTTCGCGCGCCGGGGGAGCGGCGTCTGGGCGCTGGCGTCGGCCCTGCTCCTCCTTATCTTCTTGGCCACGCTGCTGACGGGGCTGCTGTGGTCGACGATCGGGCTGCCCAACATCGCGCTGCCGCTCTACGGGCGCATCAGCGGTCTCACCTTCCACGTCCTGCTGGCGCTGCTCCTGCTGCCGTTCGTCGTCGTCCACCTGCTGGCCCGCTGGCCCCGCACCCGCGCGCGCGATTTCGCCAGCCGCCGGGCCGCGCTGCGCAGCGCCGCGATCTTCGGCGCGGGGCTCATCGCCTGGCAGGGCGTGGAGTTCTCGTCCGGCCTGATCTCCCTGCCGGGCGCGCGACGGCGCTTCACTGGCTCCGTCGAGCAGGACAGCTTCGAGGGCAACGCGCATCGCACGACCAACTGGCTCAGCGACACCCGCCAGCACATCGACGCCGACACCTGGCGGCTGCGCGTGCACGGCCACGTCGCGGCGGAGTTGCGCCTGTCGTACGACGACCTGGTGGTCGCCGAGCAGGGGCGCGCGATCCTCGACTGCACGGGCGGCTGGTACACCGAGCAGGATTGGTCGGGCGTGTCGGTCGCGGACCTGCTGCGGCGGGCGCAGCCGGGCCCGGAGGCGCGCAGCCTCGTCTTCCAGTCCGCGACGGGCTACGACCGTCGCTTCCCGCTGTCGCACGCCGATCGGCTGCTCCTCGCGACGCACGTGGGCGGGGAGGCGCTGTCAGGGTCGCACGGCTTCCCCGTGCGGCTCATCGCGCCGGGCAAGCGGGGCTACCACTGGGTGAAGTGGGTGACGTCGATGGAGGTCAGCGATCGGCCGGCGTGGTGGCAGCCGCCGCTGCCCTTGCAGTGACGGGCCGCCCCCCGGCGTCCCGCTATACTCGGACGCGCGATGCAGGCTCACCGCATCCAGTGCGGAATCCGGGACTCGACCGTGTGGAACGCGGGGGGAGCGCCGTGACTGACGGGCAGCAAGTCTCGGGCGCCGCCGACGCGGTGATGATCGGCGAAGCGCGCCCGATGTCTCCGCAAGCAGTCCGCCAGGCGTGTGACGAAGCCGGCCGCTAGCTGGCGGGCGGCGTAGGCGGGCTCCAATCGTGGCCCAGGTAAACGAAGACCTCCTCTATCAGCCGGATGAGGCGCCGCCGCATCTGGCGTCCCTGGGTCACGGCTTTCAGAACGTCGCGGGCCGGCTGGCCGCGCTGGCCGCCACGACGGCGATCGTTGCGCGGGCGGGGGGCCAACCCGACAGCTACCTGGCGTGGATATTCTTCGCGACGCTCGCGGTCTGCGGCCTGGGCGCCATTCTGCAGACTGTCCGCGTCGGGCGGTTTGGGTCGGGGTATCCGCTCAGCGTGATCACCCTCACCGCGTTCATCCCGGTCTGCGTCGCCGCGCTGCTGGAGGGTGGGCCGGCGATGCTGTCGAGCCTGATCGTCGCGTCCGCCCTGATCGAGTTCGCCCTGATCGCGCGGTTGTCGCTGCTGCGCCGGATCATCACGCCAATGGTCACGGGCACGGTGCTCATGTTGCTGGCCATCACCGTCCTGTCGGTGCTGTTGGGCCGGCTGGCGGACGCGCCCGACGGCGCGCCTCAGGCCGCGGCGCCGATCGCGTTCGCCGTGACGTTGCTCGTCCTCATCGCCCTGCGGCTGTACGCCTCAGCGGCCTTGCAGCAGTGGGCGCCGATCATCGGGATCCTCGCGGGTTGCGCCGCGGCAGCGCCGCTCGGTCTGTTCGACCTTGGGCTCGTGCGGGAGGCGGCCTGGGTCGGAATTCCGCCGGTCGTCTGGCCAGGATTCGACCTGAGTCTGGGCGCGGCTTTCTGGGCGCTCCTGCCGGGCTTCGTCGTCGTTTCGCTGGCCATCACGATCAACTCCATTAGCGATACCGTGGCGATCCAGCAGGTCGCGTGGCGCAGGCCGCGCGCAGCCGACTTCCGCGTCGTGCAGGGCGCGCACAATCTGGTCGCGTTGACGAAGCTGGTCGCTGCGCTCTTGGGCACGTTGCCGAACAGCGTCGGCCCGGCGAATTCGGCACGGGTCATCCTCACCGGCGTCGCCGCGCGTCGCATGGGAGTCTACGGCGGCGCGATCTTGATCGTGGTGGCGTTCTTGCCCAAGCTCACGGCGCTCCTGATCGCGATCCCTCGCCCGGTGTTCGTCGCATACGTCATGGTGATGCTGGCGCTCCTGTTCGTGCAGGGGATGCGGACCGTGGTCCAGGACGGCGTGGACGCGCGCAAGGCGACGATCGTCGGCGTGTCCCTGTGGATCGGCATCGGGTTCCAGAATCACGCGATCTTCCCGAACCTCTTGTCGGGGACGTGGGAGACGCTGCTCAGCAACGGCATGACCACCGGCGCCGTCTCCGTGATTGTGCTGTCCGTGCTGATGGACCTGACCACCCCGCGACGGCAGCGCCTGAATACGCGGCTGGATCCCTCCTCGCTGCCCGAGATCGACGGGTTCCTGTGCGGGGTCGCCGCGAAGAGCAACTGGGACGAGGCATCGACAGACAGACTGCGCGCCGCCGGTGAGGAGACCCTGACGAGCCTGCTGCCCGAAGAGGACCACGGCGCGACGGGCGCAAGCCAGCGCTTGGTGGTCCGGGCAGGCCGCAGCACTGGGAAGATCACGCTGGAGTTCATGGCAGCTTCCGACGAGGAGAACCTTGAGGACAGGCTGGCGTATCTGGACGAGGAGCCCACGATCGAGGACGAGCGGGAGATCTCGTTCCTGCTGCTTCGGCACTACGCGTCGTCCGTGCGGCATCGCAAGTACCACAACATCGACATCGTGACTGTGGAAGTCGAAGGGTCCGGCTAGCGTGCGTCGCTGAGCGGAACACAAGGGGCGGCTGCTACAGTGCGCGTGGCTCGGCCGGCAGCGACAACCAGCACGGCCGCACACTACGCGAGAGAGGAGACCGCCATGAAGATCGTGCAGTTCCACGGAGATCGACGGGTGAGCGTGGAGGAGACGCCCGAGCCGGAGCCGTCCGACGATTTCGTGGTGATCAAGGTGATCAGCTCGACGATCTGCGGTACGGAACTCGCTATGTACACCGACCTGACCGCACTTGGGGGCATGCGGAACGGGGGACACGAAGCGACGGGAATCGTGTGGAAGACCGCCCCCGGCTCCCGCCTCAAGGAGGGGGCCCGCGTCGCCATCTATCCAGACCTCGGCGATCGCTGCGGCAAGTGCGCGAACTGCTATCGCGGCGTGTGGCTGCGATGCCAGAACCTGGGCCCCCGGCCCGAGGGCGTCATCGGCGCGCACGCGCAGTTCGCGGTGCGCCGGGAGGACTGCTGCATCGAGTTGCCCGACGACATCTCCTTCGAGCAGGGGGCGCTGCTGGTCGACTGTGTGGGGACGCCGTACCGCGGCATCCGGCGGCTGGGCGTGAACGGGTTCGACACGGTGCTGATCACGGGACTGGGGCCGCTGGGCGCCTCCGCCTCGATGCTGTGCCGCAGGCTGGGGGCGCGCATCATCGCGACCGAGGTGAACGACGCGCGTCTGGACCGCGCGCCCAACTTCGGGGTGGATTACGCGATCAACCCCACGCGCGAGGACGCGCTGGAGCGGGTCATGGAACTGACCGGCGGGCAGGGCGTGGACAAGGCGATCGACTTCACGGGCTACCCGGAACCGCAAAATCTGTGTCTCGACGCCACGCGGGGCGGCGGGGCGGTGGGCTTCCTGGGCCTGAAGTATGAGCCCGGGGCGGACCCTCCGGTCGGCAGGGCGACGCCGGTGCGGGTTCTGGATCAGCTGCTGCTGAAGGAGATGACGCTGATCTCCAGCTGGTGCGTCACCCCGGACCAGGTGCTGGAGTTGTTCGACCTCGTGCGGGAAGGCCTGCCCGTCGACCGGCTGATCACGCACCGCTTCGGCATCGACGATGCGGCCACCGCCTACGAGACAAGCTTCGGGGGCCCGGGCACGAAGGTGATGATCGACCCCTGGGCCGAGTAGCGGTCGGCGGATCAGGCGTCGGGCCGCAGCTCCGGGTGCTTCAGGCCGCTGCCCGTGTTGAACAGCACGATGCGGGCGGCCCCGTCCAGCACGCCGTCGGAGAGCAGGCGCCGCAGACCGGCGAGCGAGGCCGCGCCCTCCGGGCAGGCGTCGATCCCCTCCGCGCGGGCCAGCTGCCGCATCGCCGGCACGAGGGCGTCGTCGGGCACGGCGACGGCGCTGCCGCCGCTGGCGCGGAGCGCCTGCAGGATGAGGTCGTCGGCGAAGGGGGCGGGCACGCGGATGCCCGGCGCGACGGTGGCGGCGTCCTGCCACGGCTGCGCCCGCTCGGCGCCGGCCTCCCAGGCGCGCACGATGGGCGCGCAGCCTGCGGACTGGACGGCGAACATGCGGGGGCGCTCGGGGCCCAGCAGCCCCATCTGCTCCAACTCGTCGAATGCCTTCCACATGCCGATCAGGCCGGTGCCGCCGCCGGTGGGGTAGAGGATCGCGTCGGGCAGCCGGCCGTCGAACTGCTCCCACAGCTCGTAGCCCATCGTCTTCTTGCCCTCCACGCGGTAGGGCTCCTTCAGCGTCGCCATCTCAAACCAGCCGTTCGCGCGGCAGCCCTCGGCGATGAGGCGGCCGGCGTCGCTGATCAGGCCGTCGACGAGTTGCAGCTCCGCGCCGTAGTTGCGCACCTCGCTGACGATGCTCTCGGGCGTGTCCCGCGGCATCGCGATGTGGGCGCGGATGCCGCTGCGCGCCCCGTAGGCCGCCGAGGCCGAGCCGGCGTTGCCCGCCGTGGGCATGCCGACGTCGGTCACGCCCAGCTTCAGCGCCATCGCCATGGCCGCCGCGATGCCGCGCGCCTTGAACGAGCCTGTGGGGTTGCCTCCCTCGTCCTTGACCCAGAGTGCGCCGCAGCCCAGTTCCGCCCCCAAACGGGGGGTGCGGAGCAACGGCGTCATGCCCTCGCCCAGCGAGATCCGGCCGGCGACGTCGCTGCCGGCCAGCACTTCGGCGTAGCGCCACATCGAGGCGGGACGGCGGCCGAGGCTCTCCCGCGTCAGCGTGCGCTTGGCCGCGTCGAGGTCGTAGCGGGCGAACAGGGCGCGGCCGCAGACGCGGCAGATCGTCTGCAGCTCCGCGGGCGAGTGCTCGGCCCCGCAGATCGAGCACTCCAGGCGCAGCAGCGCCGGCGCGGGCAGCTCCATCGTTCGGCCTCCCTCCAACCCATCGGCCTTCCGCCGTGTGCAGTCCGGGGCATCTTCCGCGCTTGAGGGTCGCCATGCAACGGCATTGGATGCTCTCGCCGTCAGGCGGCGGGGGGCGGTTCCGAATTCCGCATCCGGCCCGGTCTGCACGCACAACGAGGAGCGTCCATGCGCGAGAACACGGTCAAGGCGAAATGGCGGGCGGGCGAGGTCACGCTGGGGGGGCCCGGGTACGAAGGTGATGATCGACCCCTGGGCCGAGCTGGGGGCGGGCGGCTAGCATCGCAGGGCGGCGCCCGGTAGAATCCGCGCACCCGCACGACGCGAAGGGGAGAACGCCATGCCGCTGACGAGCACGCAACTGGACCACCTCGACACGTACGGCTACGTGGTCGTGGAGGGGCTGCTGGACCCCGAGGAGCACCTGGGGCCGATCACGGCGGAGTACCACGGCGTGCTCGACCAACTGGCGCGCGACCTCGTGGCGGCGGGCTCGATCGAGTCAGCGTACGAGGAGTTGCCCTTCGGGCCGCGCGTGACGCGCATCTACGCCGAGAGCGGCGCCGTCCACCACCAGTACTTCGACTTCTCGCTGCCCCAGAAGGACGTCCGGGCCGAGACGCCGTTCTGGGCCGGCCCGGCGGTCTTCGGCACGCTGACGGCGCCGCCGCTGCTCGACGCGGTCGAGTCGGCGATCGGGCCGGAGATCTACTCGAACCCGGTGCAGCACGTGCGCATCAAGGTGCCGGAGCGCGACTGCCCGCGGACGGAGGCGGGCGACGTGATCTTCGGCGCGACGCCGTGGCATCAGGACAGCGGCGTGGTCACGGAGGAGGCGGACGACACGGAGATGCTGACGGTCTGGTTCCCGCTGCGCGACGCGGGCGTGGAGAACGGCTGCCTGCAGGTGGCGCCGGGGACGCACCGGGGCGAGGTGCTGACGCACTGCGGCGGCGCGGCGGGGATCCAGATTCCCGGCGCCCTGTTCGACGAGGAGTCGGCGCGGGCGCTGCCGATGCGGGCGGGCGATGTGCTGTTCATGCACCGCCGCACGGTGCACTCCGCCCTGCCGAACGTGAGCGACGAGATCCGCTGGAGCCTCGACCTGCGCTACCAGCCGATCGGCCAGCCGACGGGACGGCCCGGGTTCCCGGGCTTCGTAGCGCGGAGCCGGGCGAATCCGGCGTCGGAGTTGCACGATCCCGTGGCCTGGGAGGAATCGTGGCGGGCGACGCGCGATCGGCTCGTGCAGGAGGACGACCCGTCGTACAACCGCTGGTCGTCCGACGACCCTGCCTGCGCATAGCCCGAGCCGACCTAAGCGGTGCGCTTCTCGCGGGAGGCGGCGTTGTCGGCGGTGAAGTCGCGGGGCTGGGTGGCGCCGATGGTGAGGTCGAGGATGGTGGCGCGGCGCGGCAGCGTGCAGGCAAGCAGGATGGTCTCGGCGATGTCCTCGGACTGCATCATCGTGGCGCGCTCGGCCGGGCCCGGGGGCAGGGGGCGGTTGTCGAGGATCGGCGTGTCGACCTCGCCGGGGTAGACGGTCGTGCAGCGGATGCCGTGGCCGCGGACCTCCTCGCGCAGCACGTCCATGTAGATCTTGGCGGCGGTCTTGGCGGCGGAGTAGGCGACGCCGGGCATGATGCCGGGGCGCAGGCCGGCCATCGAGGAGACGAGCACGACGTCGCCGTAGCCGCGCCCGATCATGCCGGGAAGCAGCTCGCGCGTCAGGACGAGGGGGCCCGTGGTGTTGACGTCCATGACGGCGCGCCACTCCTCGGCGCTGATGTAGCGGGGGTTGCGGACCTTCGAGGAAAAGCCGGCGTTGTTGACGACGATGTCGCAGCGGCCGTGGCGCGCCAGCACGTCGTGGGCGAGCTGCGCGGCCGAGTCGGGGTCGGCGAGGTCGGCGGTGAAGGTCGAGGCCGGGGGTCCGCCCGCCGCGGCGATGGCGGCGACGGCCTCGTCGAGGGGGGCCTGGCGGCGCCCGGCGACGACGACGGTCGCACCCTGGGCGGCCATCATCTCGGCGGTGGCGCGGCCGATGCCGGTGCCGCCGCCGGTGATGAGGGCGATGCGGTTCTGTAGGGATTCGGACATGGGGCTCTCCGTTCGCGGTGGTGGTCGGCCAATTGTGGGGGGTCGGGGGGCTTGGGGGAACCGGGGGGCATCGTGGCCTACGATTGCCGAGGCCGCCGACCGCACCCAATCGCCAGCCAGGAGGGCCCCGTGCGCATCACCGATTTCCGCAGCTTCCTCGTCAAGCCCGATGTCGATCCGGCGGCGATCCCGGACATCTACACCGCCGCCAAGAACCTGCTCTTCGTGCGGCTGGAGACCGAGGACGGGCGGCACGGCTGGGGCGAGTGCTACACGCAGGCCGACCGCGACATCCAGATCGAGGCGCACCTGCAGCAGTTGGAGCGCTACGTCGTGGGGTGGGACGCGCGCCGCATCAAGCCGTTCACCGACGCCGCCTACAACGATTTCGCGGCGCGGCGCGGCGCGATGGACTACTACTCGGCGGTGAGCGGGATCGAGCAGGCGTTGTGGGACCTGGCCGGCAAGCGGGCGGGCGTGCCGGTGTACGAGCTGCTGGGCGGGGCGGTGCGCAAGCGGCTGCGGGTGTACGCGAACGGCTGGGCCCGCACGACGAGCCATGAGGAGCTGGCGGCGCGGGCGCGGGCGGTCGTGGCGCGGGGCTTCACGGCGCTGAAGTTCGACCCGGTGCCCGGCCCCTGGCGGTCGTTCATCACGCGGGAGCAGGAGGACGAGACCATCGCGCGGGTGGGGGTCGTGCGCGACGCGGTCGGCCCGGACGTGGACATCCTGCTTGAGATCCATCGCCGGCTGGCGCCGATGCACGCGGTGCGGATCGCACGCCGGGTCGAGGAGTTCCGGCCGTACTGGTTCGAGGAGCCGGTGCTGGCCGAGAACATCGACGCGCTGGCCGACGCCCGCGCCGAGATCGACCTGCCGGTCGTGACGGGCGAGGAACTCTACACGAAGTTCGAGTTCCGCGAGGTCTTCGAGCGCGGGGCGGCCGACATCATCAACCCGGACGTGTGCAACGTGGGGGGCATCATGGAGTTGAAGGAGATCGCGGCGATGGCCGAGGTCTACTTCGTGGCCGTCGCGCCGCACAACTACAACAGCACGACGGTGGGGCTCGCCGCGACGCTACAGGCCGCCGCGACGATGCCGAACTTCATCATCACGGAGTACTTCCTGAACCTGGAGCCGTGGGGCCGGGAGGTCGCCGATCCGCCGTTCGAGGTGGTGGACAGTCACATCACGCTCTCGGATCGGCCGGGGCTCGGGATCGATCTGGACCAGGACGCGCTGGCGAGGTCGCCGCGGGAGCTGTTCCCGCGTCGGGCCTTCGGCGACGCCGTGGGGTGATGCGGTGGCCATTCGGAAGCCGGTTCCGCTGCTAGATTGTCCTGAGGCCGATTGACTCGCGCAGGGAGCCGTTCCACCCGTGGTTGAACTCGCACACGCATGGCAGCGCATCGAAGACTTGCCGGAAGATTGGCAAGATCTATCCCGGCCTGACCTTCTGCGCGTGCGCGATGAATGGCTCGCTGAGAAGTCAGTTCTTAGCGAGCCGGCAAAGCTCGAGCGGTTCGAAGAGAAGCTCCACACGCTGTGGGCGATCGAGACCGGCATAATCGAGAGGCTCTACACGGTCGACAGGGGCGTAACCGAATCGCTGATCGATATTGGTCTCACTCGCGCCGGCGAGTTGCGTGCCCACGGGAAGTTGACGACCAGAGCGCAAGAACTCATTGAGGACCAGCGCGCCGCGTTGGAGTACGTCTTCGACTTCGTCAAGAGTGAGAGGCCCCTCACCGCCGGCTACATGAAGGAGTTGCATGGTGTCCTGACTCGACGGCAGGAGACAACCGATGCCGTCGACCAGTTCGGGAGCCGGGTCCAGATTCGACTGGAGCACGGGGTGTGGAAGGCACAGTCGAACAATCCGTTGCGACCGGATGGACTCCTGCACCAGTATTGCCCGCCAGACTTCGTGCAGGACGAGATTGATTCGCTTGTGAAATGGCGGGCCGAACACGACCAGGCGGGAGTCCCCACGGAGATCGAGTCCGCCTGGCTGCACCATCGTTTCACGCAGATCCATCCCTTCCAAGACGGGAATGGGAGAGTCGCCCGGGCGCTGGCAACCATCGTGTTCGTGAAGGACAACTTCCTCCCCCTCGTGATCCGGGACACTGATCATCGGGAGCAGTACCTGGACGCCCTGGCGTCAGCGGACGACGGCGACCTGCGACCCTTGGTCGACTTGTTTGCCGACATCCAGGTGTCCGATCTCACAGAGGCGATCAGAGCCGTCCGGACTGTCAGAGGGGAGGGCCTGGTACGCGTCAGTGAGTCCGCTGCAGCGCAGGTGGCCCGGCGCCTCACTCGCGAGGAAGATGCGATCGTGTCGGTGAGCGACGATCTGGTCCTCCAAGCAGAGCAAGTCTTCGGGAGCGTTGCGGCGGAGTTGCGACGGGCGTTTCAGAAAGTCGATGTTGACCTCCGAGCAACCGTTCGCCGCGGCAGTGAGGACGACGAGCACTACTGGAAGTACCAGATCGTTCAGTGCGCCAAGCAGCACGACTACTTCGCAGACCTGTCGAAGCCCCGGCGGTGGGTCAGCCTAAGGCTCCAGATCGCCGGCCTGCCGAATGCGTCTATCGTCCTGAGCTTGCACCACCGGGGACGAGTACCGGGGATCATGTCCGGGGCGGTCTTCCTGACGCTCACCGGGCAGTCTGCGAAGTCAACGGACATCGACGAGGATGTCGAAGAGTTCGACACGGAATGCGCGCCTCATCCGTTCGGGTTCACCACATCAACACAGAACGTTGAGCAGCGCTTCGACACGTGGCTGCGTGAGGCGATCGAGTCCAGCGTCGACGCTTGGCAGCGGCGCAACTAGCGCGACAACGGCCCGCGTCTCGACGGGCCGCTGCGGGTCGATGACTTCGCGAGGCGCTCGGGCTCGTGTTCCGAGTCCCGGGGATGAGGCCCAATAGGTAAGGTGGGGAGAGCGCGCGCCGGGGCGCGGGGACGTCGTTGGCTTGACATCCGGGGCGGGCGTGGCGATATTCGCCGCATCAGCCAATGATCCCGGAGCGGCGGGAGGCCGCTGCATGGGAGCACGGCCCGTGACGAACGACCGCAACCATTGGAGCCACCTCCGCCGCCAGCGGGTCTCGCGGCGCTCGATGCTGGCCGCCAGCGCGCGGGCGGGGGTGGGCGCGGCCGGGCTGGCGCTGCTGGGCTGCGGCGACGACGACGATACCGTCGTGACGGCGGCCGTGATCGATGCGGAGGAGGAGGCGGAGCAGGCGGCGGCCGGCGATGAGGCGCTGGCCGACGAGCCGGAAGACGAGGTCATCGTCACGAGGCTCGACGGGCCCGAGCGGGGCGGCAAGCTCACGCTGACCTGGGCACAGTCGATCTCGGGCGGCTTCAACCCGTACATCGCGATCAGTGGGTCGGACCACCTGGGGTATCTGGGCTACCTCTACGACTCGGTGCTGGGTTTCGACACGACCGGGCGGATCACGCCGGAGCTGGCGGAGAGCTGGGAGCTGCCCGACAACGTCACCTACGTCTTCAACATGCGGCCGGGGGCGATCTTCCAGGACGGGGCGCCGGTGGATGCGCACGCCGTGCAGGCGAACATGGACTACGTGATCGCGACGCCGGACATCGCGGGGCTGAGCACGGCGCGGGCGGGGGTCTCGAAGGCCATCACGCGCGAGGTGGTCGACGATCGCTCCTGGCGGATGGTCAACTCGGAGCCGTTCGCGCCCACGCTGGTGAACTTCTTCTCGTCGCCGGGCACGGGCATGCTGATCTCGCCGGCGCACTTCGAGACGGCGATCGACGATCCCGTCGGCGCGGGACCGGTGCGCCAGACCGACTACCACGAGGGCGAGAACTGGACCGCGGAGCGCTGGGACGGCTACTGGGACAACGCCAACGTGTGGGTGGACGAGGTCGAGACATTGATCTTCCAGGAGGCGAACACGCAGTGGAACGCGTTCCTCTCCGGCGAGGTCGCGTGGGCCGCCCCGCCCGGCGGGATGACCAAGCGGGGGCAGGAAGATCTGATCGCCGATGGCTTCCAGGCGCTGACGGGGACCGCCCAGACGTGGCAACAGACGTGGTTCAACCTGGACCCGAGTCGCGCGCCGGAGATCAACCTGTTCCGCGATCCGCGCCTGCGGCGGGCGGTGCACCTGAGCATCGACCGGGCGGCGATCAACGAGATCGCGACGGAGAACCTGGGCAAGGCGTCGCGCGGGCCGGTGTCGCAGGAGAGCTGGGCGCTGCTGCCCGACAAGGACTACTACGCCGACGCGCCCAACTTGGCGGAGGCGTATCAGCTGCGCGACGCGGCGGGCTACGCCGACGGCGTCCCTGGCGTGTACCTGAGCTTCGCGACGGAGTTCCACCGGCGCATGGCCGAGCCGGTGCACAGTCAGCTGCGCGAGGCCGGCTTCGACCTGGAGTTCCTGGAGAACTCGGAGGCGGTGATCATCGAGTGGATGCTGGGGACCGAGGAATGGCAGATGGCCGTCCTGACGTGGGAGTCCCCCTTCGATCCCGATCCGGTGCTGCGCAATTCCATCTCGGCCGCGATGAGCTGGCAGTACGGCGCCGCCGCCGGGCGGGCCGACCCGGAGCTGCACCCCGACGACGAGGTGCTGCAGGCGCTGGAGGAGACCCGCAAACTGGTGGAGGCGGCCGCGGTGGGACCGAGCCAGGCAGACCGCATCCCGCACTACGACGCGCTGTTCCAGAATTGGACCGACAACGGCTGGAACCACCACATCGCGCAGTACAGCGCGGGCTGGGCGGGGCAGGGCAACATGCGGGGGTTCGAGTTCCGGGACGTGGACGGCTGGATCGTCGGCGACGGGGTCAAGTACCTCTGGTTCGACACATAGAGCGGTCCCAGGGGCCGGACGGCCGCGGGGACGCGAGACCCTCGCGCGGCGCGGCGCCCACGCCGAACCGCAACGCCCGCTGTCGTCCGGGGCGATTGGCGCCCCGTCCGGCCCGGTTCTCCACCATCTATTGACAGCTTCGCGTTTCTTTAGCATCCTGCATCACACATCGTGAGCGCGCGCGACCCGCCGAACACTTCGGCAGGCGTCCGCGTTGGCGAAGGAGGCCTCGAATGACTAACTACTGGACGAACGCACGACGCCATCGGATTTCGCGCCGCACGCTGCTGGGCGCGAGCGCCAAGGCGGGTGTCGGCGCCGCCGGGCTGGCCTTGGTCGGCTGTGGCGGCGACGACGACGATGACGACGCCGCGCCCGCCGCCGCCGAGGCCCAAGCTGAAGCCCAGGCCGAAGAACAGGCGATGGACGAGGACGAGCAGGCCCAGGCCGAAGAACAGGCCATGGATGAGGACGAGGAGGAGCAGGCCGCCGCCGCAGCCGGCGGGCCGGTCCGCGGTGGCCAGATTGGGCTGACCTGGTCGGAGTCGATCTACGGCGGCTTCAACCCGTACATCTCGCTGAGCGGGGCGGACCACCTGGGCTACCTGATCTACCTCTACGACTCGGTGCTGGGCTTCGACAAGGCGGGCCGGATCGAGCCGGAGTTGGCGGAGAGTTGGGAGCTGCCCGACGATGTCACCTACATCTTCAACATGCGGCCGGGCGCGCTCTTCCAGGACGGCGCGCCGTGTGACGCGCACGCGCTGCAAGCGAATATGGACTACCTGATCAACACCGAGGACTTGGCCGGTCAGGACCGCGCCCAGGCCGGGATCTCCAAGTCCATCTCGCGCGAGGTGGTCGACGATCAGTCCTGGCGGATGGTCAACTCGGAGCCGTTCGCGCCGACGCTGGTCAACTTCCTCGCCTCGCCGGGGACGGGCATGCTGATCTCGCCGAATCACTTCGAGACGACGATCACCGATCCGGTCGGCGCCGGGCCGATGTTCCAGACCGACTACAACGAGGGCGAGAACTGGGTCGCGGAGCGCTGGGACGGCTACTGGGACAACGACAACGTCTGGGTGGACGGGATGGAGAAGCTGATCATCCCGGACGCGAACTCGCAGTGGAACGCGTTCCTCTCCGGGGAGGTCTCCTGGTCGGGTCCGCCCGGCGGGATGACGCAGGCGGTGAAGGACCAGTTGCTCGCGGACGGGTTCCAGGCGTTCACGGGGACGGCCCAGACCTGGCAGCAGACTTGGTTCAACCTGAACCCGGATCGGCCGCCGGAGATCAACCTGTTCCGCGACCCGCGCCTGCGCCGCGCGGCGCACCTGAGCATCGACCGGGCGGCGATCAACGCGATCGCGACGGAGAACCTGGGCAAAGCGTCGCGTGCGCCGGTCTCGCAGGAGAGCTGGGCGCTGCTGCCGGACAAGGACTACTACGCCGACTCGCCGAACCTGGACGAGGCGCATCAGTTGATGGACGCGGCTGGCTACGGCGACGGCATCACCGGGACCTACCTGAGCTTCGCGACGGAATTCCACCGGCGCATGGCCGAGCCGGTGCACAACCAGCTGCGGGAGGCCGGCTTCGACTTCCAGTTCGTCGAGAACTCCGAGGCGGTGATCATCGACCGGCTGCTGGCGACCGAGGACTGGCAGATGGCGGTGCTCACCTGGGAGTCGCCCTTCGATCCGGACCCGGTGCTGCGCAACTCCATCGCGGGGCTGATGAACTGGGAGTACGGCTCGCCCGAGGATGGCCCGCGCACCGGCCGGGCGGACCCGGCGCTGCACCCGAACGACGACCTCCTGCAGGCGCTGGCGGAGACCGACAAGCTGGTCAACGCGTCGGCGATCGGGCCAAGCCAGGAAGACCGCATCCCGCACTACGACGCGCTGTTCCAGAACTGGACCGACAACGGCTGGAACTACCACATCGCGCAGTACAACGCGGGTTGGGCGGCGCAAGGGAACCTCGGGGGATTCGAGTTCCGGGACGTCGACGGCTGGATCGTCGGCGACGGGGTCAAGTACCTCTGGTTCGAGACCTAGACCGCTCCCGGAAGCCTGACGCAGGGAGGGGTGCGCGCGATGCGCGCACCCCTCTATCATTTGCCGGGCCCGGGGTCGCTGGTCGTCGCGCTCGCGGCGTCCAGCCTTTCTGAGCGGGAGTCGCGCGCATGATTCGCTACGCCATCACGCGGATTCTCTCGTCGATCGTGATTCTGCTGATCATCAGCGTCCTGGCCTTCCTGCTGATGAACGTCCTCCCGGGCGATCCGGCGGCGCGGATCGTGGGGATGAACGCCACGCCGGAGTCGATCGAGCTGACCAAAGAGCGGCTGGGGCTGAACAAGCCGTTGCCGGAGCGGTACGCGAGTTGGATCTTCAACGCCCTGCAGGGCGACCTGGGCGAGAGCACGATCAACCAACTCCCGATCGCGCCGACGTTCATGCGCCGGATTCCCGCCACGCTGAACCTGGGCATCCTGAGTCTGCTCGTGGTGGTAGCGGTGGCGATCCCGATCGGGGTGCTCGCGGCCCTGAAGCCGGGCTCGAAGCGGGAGGTGACGGGCAGCACGCTGATGATCGTCGGCAACTCGATCCCGGAGTTCATCACGGGCATCGGGTTGGTGCTGCTGATCGGCCTGCAGCTCGATCTGCTGCCGGTCATCGGTTACGTCCCCTTCTGGGAGGATCCGATCGAGAACTTCAAGCACATGGCGATGCCGGTGACGGCGGTGGCGCTCACGGCTACGACGCTGCTCATGCGTCAGACGCGCTCGGCCATGATCAACGTGCTCAACGATGACTACATCCGCACGGCGCGGGCCAAGGGGCTGCGCACGCGGGTGGTGGTGGTGCGGCACGGGCTGCGCAACGCGCTGATCCCCATCGTGACGGTGTTCGGCTTCCAGGCGGGGCTGATCTTCACCGGCGCCGTGATCACGGAGCAGGTGTTCGGCATCCCGGGCATGGGCCGGCTCTTCGTCGAAAACGTGGTCAACAGCCAGGACTTCAACATCGTGCAGAACGTGGTGATGTTCTTCGCCGTCTGCGTCGTGGCCGTGAACCTCATCGTTGACCTCTCGTATCCGCTGCTCGATCCGCGGATCCGTGTGGGGAGGGACTGATGGCCGGCGCCACCGCCCCCCCGGAGAGCGTCGCACCGCCGCCCCTCTCGCTCGCGGGGATTCAGGAGCAGCACTGGTACCGAGAGGCGCGCACGATCCTGCGCGTCTACATGCGGAACCGCCCGGCGGTGCTCGGGGCGCTGCTGCTGGTCGGCTTCGGCCTGGTGGCGGCGTTCGCGCCGGTGATCGCCCCCGCGGACCCGCTGAAGACGAACCTCACCTTGGAGGGCATCTACCAACCGCCGGCCTGGGATCACGTCGCCGGCACCGACAGCCAGGGGCGCGACGTCCTCAGCCGGACGATCTTCGGCGCCCGCATCGCCTGGCAGATCGTCCTGGCCGCGATCGGGGTGGCGATCGTTATGGGCGTGCCGCTGGGCCTGCTGGCGGGCTACGTCGGCGGCAAACTGGACGAGCTGGTGCTCATGCGCATCGTCGACGCGTTCATGGCGATGCCGGGGCTGGTGCTCATCCTGGCGGTGACCGCCGCCCTGGGGCCGAGCATCCAGAACACGATGATCATCATCGGCGTCGTCTGGTCGCCGGGGTACGCGCGGCTGACGCGCGGCGTCGTGCTGCAGATCAAGCAGGAGGTCTACATCGACGCGGCGCATGCGATCGGCGCGGGGCCGGGCCGGGTCATGCTGCGCCACATGCTGCCCAACGTGGTGGCGCCGGTGCTGGTGCTGGCGTCGCTGTCGGCGGCGGGCATCATCCTCGTCGAGGCGGGGCTGAGCTTCATCGGCGCGGGGGTGCAGCCGCCCACGCCGGCCTGGGGGGGCATGGTCGCCAAGGCCTACATCACGATCATGACCCGCAGCGCCTGGCCCATCCTCGCGCCGGCGCTGGCCATCATCTTGATGGTGATGTCGTTCAACTTCGTCGGCGACGGCGTGCGCGACGCGATGGACCCGCGGCTGCGGAATATCCGGTAGTCGGGCGGATCGTCAAGCGACCTCGATCTCCAAGCGGCAGTGGTCGCTGGGCCCCCACTGCTCCGGGTCGTTCAGGGCGCGCACCCGCACCGAACTGGACATTTCCCGAGACGCGAACACGAAGTCGTCCTGGATCGTCGCCGTCGCGGGCATCTGTTTGTTGTGGTGGAACGTCGGGACGTTCTTGCTCCCTTTGGGGAGCCCATCGGGCCACGGCTCGGCCTGCCGCCCGTGCGGGGCCTGGGGCCCGACGCAGGTCAGCCCGAGCGCCTCCATCCTGGCGAACACCGTCGCCTCGCGCGCGGCCCAATAGGGGCCCCACGCCGGGTGGTCGCGGGCGGTGTTGAGATCCCCGGCGGCGAGGATGCGATGCTGGCGCTGGGCCCCGATGAAACGGGATAGGTCGGAGATGAGACGGTGCGCCGAGGCGTCGGCGAATATCCACCTGCTGCCGGTGGAGGAGTGGGGGGCCTCCCAGAGCGCGTACAGGGACACGGCAACGAAGGGCTCGCCCCCCTGTGGAGTCACGCGCGCGGCCGACAGGGAGCCGGGCCGGCTGGCGGCCAGACCATCCCAGCCCGCTTGCACCAGGGACTGCGCCTCGATCCAGTCCACTTCGACGCGATCCGAGAGCTTCACCACCGCCGCACGCCAGGGGCGGCCGCCCTCCGACCCCGGAGTGTGCCATGGCGCGGAGTCGGCGCAAATGCGCTCGGCGACATCCGGCGGGGGCTCACCGGCCTCCTGCAAAAGCGCCAGGTCCGCGTCCGTGTCCAGCAGCCAGCGCCAGGGCTCGTGCCGGTGCGCGATGTTCCAGGAGATGATCTTCACGGCAGGCCCCCACCGGCCTCTGCGACGCCGGCGGCGGGCGGCTGGAACGGGGGACGTCGTTGCCGCCCACACTGCGCACCTCGCCTTCCCCGTGGCGGACCGCTTCGGCGAGAGTCTATGACACGCCCGCCGGAGGAGAGGAGGCGCCCGACACTGGCGCGATCGGCTAGCCTGAGGCGGGTTGGGACGCGCCGGCGCCCCGATCCCCACCATTCCCGGGCGCCGTAGCGGCGGGCCCCACGAGGAGAGCCATGCACGACATCACGATTCGCAACGGTCGCATCATCGACGGGAGCGGGGCGCCCGAGTTCCGCGGCGACGTCGGCATCGACGGCGACCGCATCGCCGCGGTGGGGGTGGCCGTGGGGCCCGGCCGCCGGGAGATCGACGCCGGGGGCAAGCTGGTCACGCCGGGCTGGATCGACGTGCACACGCACATGGACGCGCAGGTGTCGTGGGACCCGTACCTGACGCCGTCGTGCTGGAGCGGCGTGACGACGGTCGTGATGGGGAACTGCGGCGTCGGCTTCGCGCCGGTGCGGGCGCCCGAGCGGGACTGGGTGATGGACCTGATGGACGCCGTCGAGGACATCCCGGCGTCGGCGATGTCGGTGGGGATCAACTGGGCCTGGGAGACGTTCCCGGAGTACCTCGACGCGCTGGCGGATCAGCCGCGGGTGATGGACTTCGCGACGCAGGTGCCGCACTGCACGCTGCGCACCTACGTGATGGGCGACCGCGGCGCGCTGGACGTGGAGCCGAACGAGGAGGAGCTGGCGCACATGAGCCGCCTGGTGCGCGAGGGGATCGAGGCCGGCGCGCTGGGCTTCTCGACCTCGCGGGCGATGGTGCATCGGACGAAGGAGGGGGAGCTGATCCCCGGCACGTTCGCGAAGTACCCGGAGTTGGCCGCGATCGCGCAGGGTATCGAGGACGCCGGCGGCGGCGTCTTCGAGCTGGCGGGCGGCTTCATGGACGACTCGGAGTGGATCCGGGAGGTGCTGGCGCGGCCCGGCATCACGTTCAGCCCGCTGATGTCGCAGGGGTCGCGCAACCCGCGCATCTGGATCGAGATCCTGGACCTGCTGACCAAGGCGAACGAGGCCGGCGTGCGCATCCTGCCGCAGGTGAGCGGTCGCGGGACGGGCTTCCTGATGAACCTCGAGGGGTCGATCCACCCCTTCATGCTGCGGCCCGCCTACGACGATCTCGTCGCCGATCTGCCGATCCGGGAGCGGGTGGCGAAGATGCGCGACCCGGAGATCCGCCGCCAGATCCTGGAGAGCCCCGACGTCGCCCCGCCGGGCAGCGTCGCGCAGGGGTCGGACCACCCGTTCCTCGTCGATGAGACGCCGGGCAGCCTGCTGCCGGGGTTGGTCAAGATGGTGCTGTCGGACGCGGCGCACGTCTTCATCCTGGGCGACCCGCCGAACTTCGAGCCGGAGGCGTCGGCCAGTGTGGCGGCGTACGCCGAGCGGCATGGGCTGTCGGTGGCGGAGGCGTTCTACGACATCCTCACGGCGAACCATGGCGAGGCGCTGCTGTGGACGTACCTGGCGGGCTACGCGGACGGCAACCTCGACCCGCAGCGCGCGATGATCCGGCATCCGTACACGCGCAGCGGCCTCAGCGACGCCGGGGCGCACGTGGGGGCGCTGTGCGACGCCCACATGCCGACCTGGAACCTGCTGTTCTGGGGCCGGGACCGGACGCGCGGGGAGACGATCGACCTGGAGACGATCGTCTACAAGCAGACGGGCGCCAACGCCGACCTCTACGGGCTGGGCGACCGCGGCATGCTGAAGCCGGGCCTGCGCGCCGACCTGAACGTGATCGACTTCGAGCGGCTGGCGACCCCGGCGCCGTACATGGCCTACGACCTGCCCGACAACGCGAAGCGCTTCATGCAGCGCCCCGTGGGTTACGTCAACACGATCTGCGCGGGCGAGGTCACCGTCGAGGACGACGAGCTGACGGGGGCCCTGCCCGGCCGCCTGGTGCGCGGCGCCCGCGACGCCTGAGGCGCCGGGGGGCGGCCGCCGGCCGCCTCTCCGTCGGCGCCGATTGAGCGGGGGAACCGGGCACGGGACGGGGACGTCCCACGTGCGCCGGTCGCGCGCACTTTGCGCCGCGACATCGTCAGCGCTGGGGCGGAGTCGACCAATGCCGCTGCCGGGCCTCCGACGCGCGCTCGTCGTGGGCCTCGTGCTGCTGGCTCTGGGCGTGGGGCTGGCGTTGACGCACGCGACCGCGTCGGCGCAGGCGCCGCCGGCCGGCACGATCACGACTCGGTTGCAGCCCGGCTGGAACATGATCGGCTGGCTGGGCCCCGACACGACCGCCGCCGAACTCTTCGACGCCATCCCGGTGCTGAACTTTATCGTCGCGTGGGACGGCGGCGCGCAGCGCTACCGCTGGGTCTGGCGGGCGAGTCTGGGGCAGCAGGCGCTGCCCTGGATCCAGCAGGGCCGGGGCCTGGCCCTGCACATCGGGGGCGAGGCCGCCGTCGAGTGGACGCGCCCGGCCGCCGAGGGCGTCGTGCTGCTCCCGCTGCGGGCGGGCAACAACCTGGTGACCTGGGGCGGACTCGACGGGACGCCGATCGAGGAGGCGGTCGACTGGCTGGGCGACGCGGTCGTGGGGGCGTCGCGGTGGAACGTGGACACTCGCGAGAGCGAGCGCTACCGCCCCGGCGCGCGGTCCTCGGCCAACACGCTGCGCACGCTGAATCACGGCGACGCCCTGTGGGTGCAGCTGTCGGAGGACGCGAGTTGGTGGCAGTCGAGGCCGAAGCGGATTGCGTTCATGCTTCATGGTGATCTCCGCCTGACTCAAGAACAGGAGGCGGGGTATCGCCAGGAGTTGGCGCACGTGCAGGCGTTCTTCCTGGAGCGCTACGGGATCGAGCCCCCCGAGTTCTCGGTGCATTTCTTTCACGGTCCCGATCGACGCGCTACGGCGGGCGGAGGCAGGATCAACGTGTACTGGCCCGCTGACGACCCAGCTGAGGGCGTGCCCTGGGCGCATGAGTACTTCCATTTGCTGCAGAGCGCTGTGAGGCAAGGACGAGGGGGTGCGTCCAGTGCTCCTCCCTGGATGGTCGAAGGGAGCGCGACCTACGCCAGTAACGTGTATAGCCAAGCGCGGTGGAAGACTACCGACGAGGGCTACCGCTGGCTTCAGTGGAGCCGATCCCGGGGGATCGCCGCCCTCCGCCCCCTTGAAGACGCGGGCCGGTTCCAGGCCACTGGTAATGCGGGGTACGTGCTCGCGGCTCTGGCGACTGATTGGCTGGTCCGGCGTGCAGCTGGGCTGTCGACGGACAACGTTCTTTTCACGCCCGACGAATCCTCGGGGCTGGACGCTCAGACGAGCTTCGACTCATACATCCAGTACTTCCGGCTGCTGGGATCGTCGGCGACATGGCAGGAGGCGTTCGAGGCCGCGTTTGGGATTACCGTCGACGATTTCTATGAAGCGTTCGAGAAATATCGACGGGGGGGATTGCTTCCCCTCCCTCCGCATGTGTCCGATGACCGCGTTGAGCCGGTCCTGGAACTCGTGGGGGAGATTCCGCCCTCCAGAGCGGCGCAGATCCGGATGGACTTCGAGGCCATCCAGACCTTCTTCCGCGACCGCCTTGACAGTGGGCCGGCGGACTACACGGTGTTCGTGGCCGCCGACGGCGACGCAGAGAGATCCGCGTACCTGAACCTGTTCGCGGAGGAACCGGAGCCGGGCTCGGATCCGTGCGCCGCAAGCTATCCCTCTGTCGGTGTCTTCGCTGCGCTGCACTGCTACGAGCAGCTCCCACTCTATCTCGCAACGCAGCACTACGACGATGCCCGGGAGCGAGCATACCCCGGCCTCTACCGGGTACCGTGGGGTCCCCATTGGTTGCGATTCGCCGCGATCGGCTACATGGCGTACGGGGGGCAGGCGGCTGCAGGCATTGGCACACTCGACCGGATTCGGATCAGGCAAGCAGTCGTCGCGCGCGGAACGACGCTTCCACTCAGCAGCATGCAGACCCCAGCCAGTGTCCGTGCGATGGACCAGCGGGTCGCCGAGGCGCTGGGCTTCCTCGCGGGTGATTGGCTGGTGCGGAGGGCGGGCGAGCGGTCGCTCTTCAAGTACTACGAGTTGCTACTGCTGTTGCAGAACTGGGAGGAAGCGTTCGAGGGGGCGTTCGGGATCTCGGTGACCGACTTCTACACGGCGTTCGAGGCATACCGGAGCGAGATCATTCCGCCACTGCCGCACCTGGCCGATGACCGGGACGAGCCGATCCTCATGTTCCTGGGGGCGATTCCGGCGGGCACGCAGGCTGCTCTGCGGACGAAGCTCGGAGACGTTCAGACGTTCTTCCACGAGCGCTTCGGTACCGAACCAGCCGACTACACCCTCTACATCGCCGCCGACGTCCAGTCGGCGGCGGACACATACCTCCGTACGCAGGGCTGGGAACTCACCTATCTCGGCTGCTGGCAGGGGGAGGACGGGATCGTCCTCTTCGTGGTCGTGGCCTGCGCTACCGCGCCCGTGTCGTCGGACCCGATCGTCGAGCTCCACTCCGACGCGGTCGTGCTGCAGTTGGCACCCTGGGAGTCGCTGCCGCAAGGGTCGGGGGGAGCGGGGCGCCGGGGGCCAGAGTGGTTGCAGATTGGGGCGCAGCAGTACGCGGACTCCGCGTATCGCGCAGCGACGGGGACGGCGACGCTCCAGGAGGCTCGCAGCAGGCTGCGAATCTTGGCCGGCCGGACGGAGTATCCGCTTCCCGGCGCGTTCACACTCTTGGACGAGGCCGCCCGGGCCCTCAGCTTCCTCGCCGCCGACTGGCTGGCGCAGCGGGCCGGGGAGCCCGCCCTGTTCGAGTACTACCGCCTGTTGCCATCATCCGACGACTGGCGGGACGCCTTCGAGGGCGCCTTCGGCATCACCATCGACGACTTCTACGCGGCGTTCGCGGCGTACCGCGCTGCCGGCTTCGAGCGCTGACCGGGGAGGGACGCATGCCCAGCGACGCGCCACCGGGCGGCTGGCCCGACGAGTCGCCGTTCGTGGCGGCGCATTTCCGCTGCGCCGACGAGCGGGACGACGCGCTCTTCTACCAGGATCCCCGCCTGGTGACGCACATCGACGAGGCGGCGATCACGGCCCTGCGGGCGCACTACGCGCGCATCTTCCCGGCCCGCGTGGCGGTGCTCGACCTGATGAGCAGCCACGTGTCGCACTTTCCGGCCGGCTTCGCGCCGTCGCGGGCGGCGGGGCTGGGCATGAACGCTGAGGAGTTGGCCGCGAACCCGGCGCTGACGGAGTGGGTCGTGCACGACCTCAACGCCGATCCGGCGCTGCCCTACGACGGCGCGAGCTTCGACGTAGTGACGATCGCGGCGAGCGTGCAGTACCTGCGGCGGCCCGTCGCGGTGTTCCGGGAGATCGGCCGGGTGCTGAAGCCGGGCGGCATCTGCAGCGTCGCGTTCTCGAACCGCTGCTTCCCGACGAAGGCGACCACGCTGTGGTCGGCGACGGGCGACGCGGGCCACGCGCAGATCGTGTCGGCGTACTTCCACTACGCGGGCGGCTTCGATGAGGCGGAGGCGCTGGACCTGTCGCCCGACCCGCGGCGCAGCGACCCCCTCTACGTCGTCCAGGCGCGACGGGCGGAGACGGGGGCCGACGTCAGCGGCCCGTGAATTCGGCCCGGCGCTTCTCCAGGCGGGCGGCCATCCCCTCGCGGGCGTCGTGGCTGCCGCGCGTGGCGGCGACGAGGCGGTCGACGTCGTCGTGGGGGATGGCGTCGCGGTAGGCCATCTGGCGGGTGAGCAGCCCCTTCATGGCGCGCAGCGACAGCGGCGCGTTGGCGGCCAGCCGCTCGATGACCGCGTCCGCGGTCGCGGCGAAGTCGTCCGGCTCGGCAACGCGCGCGATGAGGCCCAAGTCGTACATGCGCTGGGCGGGGATCGGGTCGCCCAGGAGCAGCATCTCCTTGGCCAGCACCGGCCCGCCGACCTCGATCAGCTTCTTGGCGAGGAACCAGGACGGGGCGAGCCCGATCTGCGCGAGCGACATCCCGAACGTCGCGCGGGTGGAGGCGACCACGATGTCGCAGTGCAGCGCGAGTTCGTTGCCGCCGGCGATGGCCGGCCCCTGCACGACGGCCACGACCGGCAGCGGGTAGCTCTCGATCGCGTGCAGCGTCGTCTCGATGGAACTCTCGTTGCCGGGGGCGCCCTCGTCGAGCCGCTCGCGGAGATCGATCCCGGCGCAGAAGACGGGGCCGGCCGCCCGCAGCGCGACCACGCGCGCCTGCGGCGCGGGCGTCTCGGAGAACGCCGCCTCGAGCCCGCGCAGCATCTCGGCGTTGAGCGCGTTGCGCTTCTCCGGGCGGTCGAGCGTGACGCTGCGGACGGCGCCGTCGTCGGCGATCGCGAGGACGCCCATGCCCGACCCCCGTTCCCGCCGGCGGCTAGCCGATCGATTCGTAGACGGCGCTGAGGAGGTCGCCGCCGCGGGTATCGCCGAGCGCGCCGCTCATCATGCGGTTCATGACGTAGGCGATGGAGACCCGCGCGTCGAGGTCGACGACGACCATGGAGCCGCCCCAGCCGCCCCAGCGGAAGTGGCGCGGGTTGGGCGGCGCGACGGCGTCCTCTATGTAGGTGGCGAAGCCGAGGCCGAACGTGACGTGCTTGCCCAGCACGAGGTCGACGCCGTCGGTCTGGACCTCCCGCACGCGCTCGACGGTCTCGGGGGACATGAGGCGCACGCCGTCGACACTCCCGCCGCAGGCCAGCGCCGAGTGGACGCGGGCGATGGAACGGGCGTTGCCCGTCCCGCCGGCGGCCGGGATCTCGGCGGCGCGCCAGGCGCGGGTGCGGGTCACGGTGGCGTCCAGGGGGCAACTCGCCATGGTGCGGGCAGCGATGGAGTTGGGGTCGAGTTCCTCCATAGCGGGGTCCGGGGCGGGCGGGATCAGCTCCGCGACGCGGCCGTCGTGCGCGGCGTCGAGGCCGATGTGGAAGTCGGCGCCGAGCGGTTCGGCGACCTCGCCGCGGAAGAACGTGCCCAGCGACACGCCGGTGATGCGCTCCAGGATCTCGCCCTGCAACTGCCCCTGCGTGATCGCGTGGTAGCCGGAGGCCGTGCCCGGCTCCCACCAGGGCGCCTGCCGGGCCAGCGAGGCGGCCACGCCGCGGCGGTCGTAGAGGTGCTCGAGCCGGGTCGGCGGGTCGAAGCCGGAGAGGCCGGCGCTGTGGCTCATCACATGCCGGACGAGGACGCCCTCCTTGCCGTTCTCGGCGAACTCGGGCCAGTAGTCGGCGACGGGGGCGTCGAAGTCGAGCAGGCCGCGGTCGGCGAGCATCAGCATGCAAACGGCGGCCATCGTCTTGGTGGACGACCAGACGTTGGCGATGGTGTCTCGCTGCCAGGGCGCGCCGTCCGGCCCGGCCTCCCCCGCCCAGAGGTCGACGACGGGGGCGCCGTCGACGGTCACGGCCACGCAGGCGCCGTCCTCCAGCCCGTCGAGGAAGTTCTGCTCGAAGCGGTCGCGCACGGGCTGGAACGCGTCCGCATAGGTGCCGTGGATCTCCATCGCATGCCTCCCTCCGGTTGTCGGCGGCCCAGCGATGCCGCTCCGGGAGGCTAGCAGGCGCGGCGCTACGAACCCGCCGCGACGGCGTCCTTGTACTGCCGCACGGCGTCGATGTGGGCGGCGGCGTCGCGCAGGCCGGCGTTCATCGTGGCGACGGAGATCTCCGTGGCGCCGATCTCCCGCCAGCGCTGGGCGTGGGACCGCCAGAGGTCGGGGTTGCCGCCCCGGAACTGCGATTGCGGGCCGAGGCCGAAATCGTCCGGCGAGCGTCCCGCGTCGCGGAGGTAGCCGCGGATGCGATCGGCCTGGGCGGCGGCCTCCGGGGTGGGCGGCGAGACGGGGAACCAGCCGTCGCCGATGCGGGCGGCGCGTTTGAGCTGGGGCTCGGCGCTGCCCCCGAACCAGACGGGGATGGGCCGCCGCGGGCGCGGGTCGATGCCGGCCCTGGAGACGGTGTGGAACTCGCCCTGGAAGTCGACCACCGGCTCGGTCCAGAGGCGCCGCATCAGCGCGACCTGTTCCTCCTGACGTCGCCCGCGGTTGTGGAAGTTCTGGTCGAGGGCCTCGTACTCGACGTGGTTCCAGCCGCTGCCGATGCCGAGCCGGAAGCGGTCGCCGGAGAGGACCGCGATCTGCGCCGCCTGCTTGGCGACGAGCGCCGTCTGCCGCTGCGGCAGGACCAGCACGCAGGTCGCGAATTCGAGCGTGCTGGTCACGGCGGCCAGATGGGCGATGGTGACGAAGACCTCGTGGAAGGGGTGGGCGATGGTGTAGGGGCCCTGCCAGCCGCCGGGGCGATCGGGGTCGGCGCCGAGGACGTGGTCGTAGAGGAGGAGTTGGGAGAAGCCCAGGGCCTCGACGGCCTGAGCGAAGTCGCGCAGCGCCGCCGGGTCCGATCCGATCTCCGTGGTGGGCAGGACGGCGCCGATGCGCATGGCTGCATCCCTTCGTCGAGGCGCGTGTGGGTGGGAGCAGGGTAGCGCCAACCCCTCAGTACTGCTCGGGGGTATGCAAAGGGGGATGACGCGACTACGATCTCCCCCAATCGCCCGCAGGCTCGCACGCGGAAACGAACGGCGCCGGCCGGAGACGGTCGGGCGGGCGCAGCGACGGAGGGTGGAGTGACCACGACCCAGCAGACATTCAGCGAATGCACGGTCTCCGTGGCCGGCCTCTCGATGCGCGTGATCCAGGGCGGCGACGGACCCAGCGCGGTCTGGCTGCACCACTCGACGGGGCCGCTGGGCTGGCTGCCGCTGCACGAGCGGCTGTCGGAGCGTCTGCACGTCAGCGCCCCCGACATGCCCGGCTACGGGCAGTCGGAGCGGCCGGTCTGGGCGCGGCACCCGCGCGACATCGCGCTGCTGCTGGGCCGCGCCATCGCGAAGCTGGACGTGGAGCCCACGCTGCTGATCGGGCACGGCTTCGGCGGCTGGGTGGCGGCGGAGCTGGCGACGATGAACCCCTCGGCGCTGCGCGGCCTCGTGCTCGTGGGGGCGGCCGGCCTCAAGCCGGACGAGGGCGAGATCGCCGACCATATCTTCTTCACGTTCAGCGACTACATGAAGGAGGGGTTCCACGACGCCGCCGCCTTCGAAGAGTTCTTCGGCGCCGACGGGTCGAAGGAGAACAAGGAGCTCTGGGACTTCAGCCGCGAGATGACCAGCCGCCTCACCTGGAAGCCGTGGATGTTCAACCGGCAGTTGGCGCCGCTGCTGCCCGAGGTGGACGTGCCAACGCTGCTGGTTTGGGGAGCGGAGGACCGCGTCGTGCCCCTAGACTGCGGTCGGCAGTACGCGGCCGCCCTGCCGAACGCCCGGCTGGAGGTCGTGCCGGGCGCCGGTCACCTTGTCGAGTTGGAAGCGCCGGATACGCTGGCGTCGCTGATCACGGAATTCGCGGGCGCGTAGCCCGCGGTCGAGAGGCCCCCGCAATGTTCATTGGCTACTTCACCGAGCGCCCCTATCAGGACGAGAGTTCCGGCTGGTTCGGCTCGACCGGCCGGGAGATCACCGACTTGGCGATGTCGAACGCCGACTACGACCCCAAGCTGGGCGCCGACCTGTACAACCGCTACCTCGACGAGAAGCTCTACGCCGAGGAGATGGGCTTCGACGGGCTGATGCTCAACGAGCACCACAGCACGCCGTTCTGCATGGGCGGGGTGATGAACGTGGAGGCGGCGATCCTGGCGCGGATCACCAAGCGGGCCAAGATCGTGCTGCTGGGCAACGTGCTGCCGATCTGGGACGACCCGCTGTGGCTGGCCGAGGAGCTGGCCGAGATCGACATGATCTCGCGCGGGCGGCTGGTGACCGGCTGGGTGCGCGGCACGGGCCGGGAGAGCGTCGCGCACAACGCGCAGTCGCCGTACAACTGGGAGCGCTTCCAGGAGGCGCACGACTTCATCGTCAAGGCCTGGACGACGCCCGGTCCCTGGCGCTGGGAGGGCGAGCACTACCAGTTTCGCTACGTCAACCCGTGGGCGCGGCCCTACCAGGATCCGCACCCGCCGATCTGGATCCCGGGCATCCTCTCCCGCAACACCGTCGATTGGGCGGCGAAGCACCGCTACCCGTACATCATGCTGGCGACGGACCTGGAGCCGACGAAGAAGTCGTTCGAGTACTACGACGAGCAGGCGCGGGAGCGCGGCTACGAGGCCGGCAGCCAGCACCACGGCTACCTGTTCAAGGTGCACGTGGACGAGACCGACGAACTCGCCGACGAGGTGGGCCGCAAGTACGTCCAGGGGCCCAGCAACCCCTTCCTCGAGGGCAACCAGGGCACGGTGCTCAGCAACCTGCAGAACCTGCCGGGCCTGACCTCCCGCACGCAGGTGCTGCCCACCATCTCCAGCTTCGCCGCGCTCCAGTCGCGCGGCCGGGCCGACGACCACGCCAAGCTGGGCGGCGGGACCGCCACGCAGGCGGAACTGGACAAGGTGGACGTCGGCGATCCGTTCGGCGCCTACCAGTCGCAGAAGGAGCGCTACACGATCATCACCGGCACGCCCAAGACCGTGATCCCCAAGGTGCGGCACGTCCTGGAGACGCTGCGGCCGGGTTCGATCTTCTTCTGGGACGGCGACGGCGCGATGACGCACGAAGACTCCATGCGCTCGCTGCGGCTGATGGGTGAGGAAGTCATTCCCGCGGTACGGGAGATCGGCAAGGAGCTGGACCTACAGGGCCCCTTCGAGATGGACCCGCAGACGCTGCAGCCCGTCGCGGCGGACGCCGGCGCCTAGCGCCCATCCCCCCGGACCGCCGTGCCCCGCGACCCCTGGGACGTGATCGTCGTTGGGGGCGGGCCGGGCGGTGCCGCGACGGCCACGCTGCTGGCGCGCCAGGGCTGGCGGGTGCTCTGCTGCGAGCGCGAGCGCTTCCCGCGGGCGCACGTCGGCGAATCGCTGCTGCCGGCGTCGCTGCCGATCCTCGACGCGCTGGGCGTGCTGGAGGCGGTCGAGCGCGAGGGCTTCGTCGAGAAGCCCGGCGCGACGATGGTCTGGGGCCGCGACGCGGCGCCGTGGTCGTGGTACTTCCGCGAGACGAACCGCAGCCATCCGCACGCCTACCAAGTCTGGCGACCGCGCTTCGATCAGCTGCTGCTCGACAACGCGCGCGCCGCCGGCGTCGCGGTGCGCGAGGGCTGCCGCGTCGGCGAGGTGCTGTTCGATGGGGAGCGCGCCACCGGCGTGCGCATCACCGGGGAGAGCGCCGGCGCGGGGGAGGAGCGGGCGCGCTTCGTCGTCGACGCCAGCGGGCAGGCGGGGTTGATCGCGCGGGCGCAGTCGCTGCGCCGCTACGACGACGCCTTCCGCAACCTGGCCGTCTACGCCTACTACGAGGGCGCCGCCCACCTGCCCCCGCCCGACGCGGGCAACATCTTCATCGAGTCCACGAGCGATGGCTGGTGCTGGACGATCCCCCTGGCCGACGGGCGCAGCAGCGTGGGCGCCGTCGTCGATAGCGCGCGGGGACAGCGCGGCATCGCCGATCTGGGCACGGAGGGGTTCTACGAGGCGCAGCTGGCGCTGGCCCCGCGCACGGCGGCGATGCTCACCGCGGGCACACGCGTCGACGGACCGCACGTCGCGCGCGACTGGTCGTACGTCGCCGAGCGGCTGGCGGGCGAGGCGCACGTGCTCGTGGGCGACGCCGCCTGCTTCGTGGATCCGCTGTTCTCGTCGGGGGTGCACTTGGCGCTGTCGTCGGCGGTGCTGGCGGCGGCCTACGCCACGACGTCGCTGCGCCGCCCCGAGATGGGAGCCGCCGCCGCGGACGTCTACGCCGAGCTCTATCTCCAGCAGTACGGACACTTCCGGGAGCTGGCGCGGCTGTTCTACGCGAGCAACCGGTCCGTCGAGTCGTACTTCTGGGAGGCGCGCAAGATCGTGGGCGACGACGGCGCCAGCACGCCGCGCGCGGCCTTCGTGCGGGCGGTCGCCGGGCAGCCGCCGCAGGGCTACGAGCGGGTCGTGCTCGAGCGCGGCGACGCCCCGGCGGACTTCGCAGGGGACGTGCGAGCGCTGGAGTCGGCGCGGGCGGCGCGCCGCCGGGCCTGGGACGCGGCGCTGTCGGGAGGGCGCCCACCGGCGGAGCTGCTGTTGGCGATCACCCGGCCGGCGGCCGGAGTGCGCGTAGAGCGCAAGCCGGTGCTGGAGGGCGGCGAGTTCGTCTGGGGCGACGTGCTGGTCAGCGGCAATCGCCCGGAGGGGACGCCGATCAGCGCGCTGGTCGCCCGGCTGCTGGCCGCGCTCGACGGACGCCGCAGCCTAGCCGAGGCGTTGGAGGACGTGGTGGCGGGGCTGCCGACGGATCGGGCCGGACGGATGGGCGCGCCGCTCCTCGCGACGCTGGGCATCCTCTACGTCGACGGCGTGATCGACGGGCTGGATGCGGCGCTCGGAGTCTCGCGCGGGGGCGCCTGAGTCTGCTAGCCTGCGGTGCCCGTGGGCCGACTACGCCCGCGGGTCAGCCGAGGGAGCAGATCAATGCGAGCCGCCGTCTACCACGGACCACACCAGGAGCAGGTCTTCCAGGAACTCGAGATCGCGGAGCCGATTGGTTACGAGGTGCTTGTGCGCACAGCGGCCGCCGGCGTCTGCCATTCCGACCTGAAATTCGTCGATGGGCTCATGCCGCTGGAGGCTCCGGCGGTCCTGGGACACGAGTCGGCGGGCGTCGTGGAGGCGGTGGGGCCGAACGTGACCGAGGTCGCGCCCGGCGATCACGTCATCGCCTGCCTGTCGGCCTTCTGCGGGCGCTGCGACCGGTGTCTGACCGGCGAGACGTTCCTCTGCATGGACCGGCCGGCGCGCTCGCCGGAGGAGCCGTCGCGACTCTCGCTGAACGGGGAGCCGGTGGTGCAGTTCGAGAACGTCGGCGGGTTCGCGGAGCAGATGCTCCTGCACGAGAGCGGGGTGGTGCGGATCGACACGGACGTGCCGTTCGACGCGGCGGCGCTGATCGGCTGCGGCGTGACGACGGGGATGGGCGCGGTGCTGAACACGGCCCGCGTCACGCCCGGCTCGACGGTCGCCGTGTACGGCGCGGGCGGGGTGGGCCTCTCGGCGATGCAGGGCGCGCGCATCGCGGGAGCGCGGATGATCATCGCCGTGGACGTGGAGGAGCACAAGCTGCGCACGGCCCGCGACCTGGCCGCCACGCACGGCATCGACGCCTCGGCGGGGGACCCGGTTGAGCAGATCCGCGATTTGACGGGCGGCCAGGGCGTGGACTTCTCATTCGAGGCGATCGGGCTCAAGCGCACGCTGCAACAAGCCTGCGACTCGATCCGAAACGGCGGCATGACGACGGCGATCGGGGGGATCGAGCTGGATGAGAAGCTTGAGATCTCGGCCCAGTGGCTGTTCCAGCGGACGCTGGTGGGCTCCGCGCTCGGCTCGAACCACTTCAAGGTCGACACGCCGAAATACATCGACTTCTACCGCCAGGGCCGGCTGAAGCTGGATGAGATGGTGACCAAGCGCGGCCGGCTGGAGGACCTGAACGACGCGTTGGAGTCGATCCGGCGGCGGGAGGTCGCGCGGACCGTCCTGATGTTCGACTGACGCCGACCGAGCGCGCGGCTGCACGCCCAAGCGGGCATCCCGCGGCCATGACGGCCGCGACGTGGACGGCGTGATCGACGGGCCGACGCGACGCTCGCAGTCTCGCGCGGGGGCGCCTGACTCTGCTAGCCTGCGGCGCCCGTGGGCCGACCGCGCCCGCAGGGTAGCCAAGGGAGCAGATCGATGCGAGCCGCCGTTTACCACGCACCACACGAGGAGCAGGTCTTCCAAGAGGTCGAGATCGCGGAGCCAATTGGGCGCGAGGTGCTCGTGCGCACGGTGGCCAGCGGTGTCTGTCACTCCGACCTGCACTTCGTCGATGGGCTGTGGCCCATCGAGGGTCCGGCGATCCTGGGACACGAGTCGGCCGGCGTCGTGGAGGCGGTGGGGCCCAACGTGACCGAGGTTGAGCCCGGCGATCACGTCATCGCCTGTCTGTCGGTCTTCTGCGGCCGCTGCGACCGCTGTCTGACCGGCGAGACGTACATCTGCGGGAACCGCCCGGTGCGCTCGCCCGAGGAGCCGCCGCGGCTCTCGCTGGATGGGAAGGCGGTGGCGCAGTTCGCGGAGGTCGGGGGCTACGCGGAGCAGATGCTCCTGCACGAGAGCGGGGTGGTGCCGATCGACAAGGACGTGCCGTTCGAGGTGGCGGCGCTGATCGGCTGCGGCGTGACGACGGGGGTGGGCGCCGCTCTGAACACGGCCCGCGTCACGCCCGGATCGACGGTCGCCGTGTACGGCGCGGGCGGCGCGGGCCTCTCGGTGATTCAGGGGGCCCGCATCGCGGGGGCGCGGATGATCATCGCCGTGGACGTGGAGGAGCACAAGCTGCGCACGGCGCGCGACCTGGGCGCCACGCACAGCGTCGACGCCTCGGCGGGGGACCCGGTGGAGCAGATCCGGGATCTGACGGGCGGCGAGGGCGTGGACTTCTCGTTCGAGGCGATCGGGCTGAAGCGCACGGTCGAGCAGGCCTTCCAGTCGATCCGCAACGGCGGCATGACGACGTCGATCGGGATGGTCCCGCTGGGCGAGAAGCTCGAGATCCCGGCCGAGTGGCTGTACCAGCGGACGCTGGTGGGCTCCGCGCTGGGCTCGAACCACTTCAAGATCGATATGCCGAACTACATCGAGTTCTACCGGCAGGGCCGGCTGAAGCTGGACGAGATGGTGAGCAAGCGCGGCCGGCTGGAGGACCTGAACGACGCCTTCGAGTCGATCCGCCAGCGGGAGGTCGCGCGGACCGTGCTGATGTTCGACTGAGCACTGCGCCGTCGGCCGTGCCCGGTTGGCGGCCTGCTAGGATGTCGCATGAGGGCGCATTCTTCGTAGCGGTCGCCAGAGAGCGGACGGAGGGTGGTCCAGATGGCATTCAACCCGGCACGCGCGATCGGTTTTCTCAGCAGCCACGGGGACACGCAAGAGCAGGCCCAGGCCGTCGTGGAGGTTCTCCAGGACTCCCAGGACGACTTGGTTACGAAGGCGTACCTGGATGCGAGGCTCGCACTCCAAACCGCGATGCTCCAGAACTGGATGCTCAAGCTGATGCTTGCGCAGACAGCGCTATTCCTGACGATCGCGGTCGGAGCGATCGTGGTCGCCGGCGTGCTGTGGGGCTGAGTGCGACGAGTTGCCGGGGGGTGGGGAAGAACGCGGACATGGAACAGCACCGGCTGGCCATGCGGGCGGACCTGGAACAACAGCGCCTGGCGATGAAGGCGGACCTGGACCTTGCATTCGCCCGGCTGGAAGCGCGCTTCACGCGGCTGCTGTGGCTGCAACTCGGGGCCTACACCGCCGCCGCGGTCGGAGCGATCGTGGTCGCCGGCGTGCTGTGGGGCTGAGCGCGACGAGTTGCCGGGGGGTGGGGGAGAACGCGGACATGGAACAACACCGGCTGGCCATGCGAGCGGACATCGAACAATTCGGGCTGGCAATGCAGGCGGACCTCGACCGCCAAACCGCGATGCTCAAGACCTGGATGCTCAAGCTGGTGCTTGCGCAGACAGCGCTAATCCTGGCCATCGCCGCCGGAGCCGTGGTCGTCGCCGGTTTGCTGTGGGGCTGAGCGCGACGCTTGGTGGCTAGCGCTCCGCGATCTCCGCCGCGTACGTGATCTCGATCGCGTCCTTGACGCTCTCATGCGCGGGGCAGGCCGCGGTGTGCACGCGCAGCGCGCGATCGAACGTCTCGCGCTGCTGGGCCGGGATCGCGACGTGGTAGTTCACGTGGATCTTGGTGATGCGAATGGTGTCGTTGCGCGCCCCCGCGATCGTGCCCTCGACATCGGCCGTGAAGCTGGATCGGTCGAACTCGACCTTGCGAGCGCGCAGCGCGCCCGCCAGTGTGCCGTACATTCAACCGCCGACCGCCGCCACGATGTGGTCCAGCGTCGCGGCGATGGGCGGGCCCTCGCCGGCGCCGTAGTACTCGCGCAGGGCGCCCTGCACGCCGTAGGGCACCGGCTCCGCGACGTCGCCCAGGTAGGCGTGCCGCAGGCCGCCCTTGAACACCAATCGGTTCTTGCTGATGTAGGTGAAGCCGTCGTCCGGCATGGCGCGCTCCCTTCGCTCCGATTCGACGCGCATGCTAGCGCAGCGGCGCCACGCGGCGGCTGCGGAAGCGCCACTCGCCGTCCACGCTGACGACGTCGTCCTCGTAGGCGAGCAGCCAGATGTCGGTGCGACCCTCGACGGGGACCTGGAAGCTGAGGAAGCAGCGGTGGCGGACGCCGTCGCCCGCCCGCTCGAAGAGGTGGTTGTCGGTGAAGTGCATCGCGCCGGGGAAGTCCTTGGCGAGTTGATCGCAGAAGGCCACGAGCGCGTCGTGCCCCTCGGCGTGGCCGGCGGGGCCGTCGAAGACGCCGTCGGCCGTGAAGGTGTCGGCCCAGGCCTCCGAGGCGCCGGTATCGATCGCGTAGTTGTAGCGCGCGCAGAGATCGAGGATGGCGAGCCGGTCGTCGGTCGAGATCATGGGTCGCTCCGCGTTCGGCGGCGACGCAGGCGTCGCCGGCTACTCAAGGGTCTCGACGTGCTCCCGCCGCAGGCGGTCCCAGTCGATCTCGTAGCCGAGGCCCGGCTCGGTGGGCGCGTGCACGACGCCGCCGGACATGTCGATCTCCTCGACGAGGCCGTACTGCATGTCGCCGGTGCTGGGGAAGAACTCGAAGAACTCGCAGTTGGGGACGGCCATCGTGACGTGCAGGTTGGCGACGTTGTTGAGCGAGTTGCCGCCGTGGTGGATCTCGCACTTCATGTTGAAGCCCTCGGCCAGGTGGCAGAGCCGCACGGTGGGCGTGATGCCGCCGGTCACGGCGACATCGCCGCGCAGGTAGTCGGTGGCCTGCTGCGTGATCCACTGCGCCATGCCGTAGAAGCGGCCGGGGGCGTTCTCCGTCGACATGATGGGGATGTCGAGCTTCTGGTGCAGCTTGACGTAGTTGTAGACGTCCTCCGCGACGAGCGGATCCTCGTACCAGTAGAAGCCCAGGTCCTCAATGGCGCGGCCGACGCGCAGCGCGTCCTCGTACTGGTAGGCCCACATGGAATCGAGCATGAGGATCATGTCGTCGCCGACGGCCTCCCGCACGGCGCTGCAGATCTCGACATCGGCGCGCGGCTCGGTGTGGGGGTGGATCTTGTGGGCGATCCAGCCGGCGTCGCGGAAGCGGATCGCCTCCTCCGCGTACTCCTCCGGGGTCTCCCAGTAGGCCGTGCTGGAGTAGACCGGCGCCGACTCCTTGCAGGTGCCCAGCAGGCGGTGGATGGGCTGACCGGCGATCTTGCCGTTGATGTCCCACAGGCAGATGTCGATGGCGCCCATGACGGAAGTGTGGATCGAGTGGCCCATCTTCCAGAGGTCGCGCCAGATCGCGCCGATGTCCTGGGGATTGCGGCCCATGACCGTGGGCTTGGCGTAGGCGATCAGGCCGCGCGCGTGGTACTGGGGCCGGCTGAGGAAGGCGTGCCCGCTGATCCCCTCGTCGGTCGAGACCGTGACGACGCCGAGTTGGTCGTTCCCCCCGAAGCGCCTGCCGGCGCCGACTTGCCAGGGATCGACCGGCCAGTTCGCGATCTGCACCGTGACGTTCGTGATCCGCACAGCATCCTCCCGTGCGCCGTCCGCGATGACGGCGCGCCGACCGGGCCCGACCCGGGACGCGGGCGCCGGCCCGCGAAGTCTAGCCCACGATAACGGGGGAGGTCCGCGGAGGCGCCCATCGCCCCGCCGCCCGATGTTTGCGGCCCGTCCCCGGCTCCGGGTAGACTGCCGCCCACGATAGAGGGGGGAGAGCCATGCGCACCAAGTCCGCGATCTTCTACGCCGCGAACGAGCCGATCCGGGTGGAGGAGGTGGAGCTCGACCCGCCGCAGCACCGCGAGCTGCTGGTGCGCGTCGCGGCGACGGGCGCCTGCCACAGCGACTACCACGCCGTGGACGGACGCAACGTCATGCGCTCCCGCTTCGTGATGGGGCACGAGGGGGCGGGGGTCGTGGAGGGGCTGGGGCCGGGCGTGAGCGGGTTCGAGCCCGGCGACCACGTGGTGTTCGCGATCCGGCCGATGTGCGGCTGGTGCGAGTATTGCAGCAGCGGCCGCCCCAACCTCTGCAACGGCATCGTGGCGCCGCTGGGGCGGCGGATGGACGGCAAGACCCGCTTCCACACGCTCGACGGGGAACCGTTGCTGCACGGGGCGGCGACCTTCTCGCAGCACACCGTGGTGCCGGAGTGGGAGCTCGTCAAAGTGACGGACGCGGTGCCCATCGAGCGCCTGGCGTCGCTGGGCTGCGCCGTGACCACGGGGGTCGGGGCGGTGGTGCGCACCGCCCAGGTGCGGGCGGGGTCGACGGTGGCGGTCTGGGGCTGCGGCGGCGTGGGGCTGAACGTGGTGCAGGGGGCGGCGATCGCCGGGGCGCGCCGGATCATCGCGATCGATCTGGCGCCGCGCAAGCTGGAGTTCGCGATGCAGTTCGGCGCGACGGACACGATCAATGCGTCGGAGGTCGACCCCGTGGAGGCGGTACGGGAGCTGACCGGCGGCGGCGTGGAGTACGCCTTCGAGGTGATCGGCAACGCGCCGACCGTCCGCCAGGCGTTCGAGGCGACGCGGCCGGGCGGGACGGCCTGCGCGGTGGGCGTACCGGCGACGGGCAGCGAGCTGTCGATCCCGATGGAGCCGCTGTTCCTCGACCGGCGGCTGATCGGCTCCTCGTCCGGCAGCGCCAGCCCGCGGGTCGACTTCCCCTGGTTCATCGAGTTGTACCAGCAGGGGCGGCTGAAGCTGGACGAGTTGTACTCGCGCTTCCGGCCGCTCGACGAGATCAACGAGGCCTTCGAGGACATGCTCTCGGGCGAGGTCGCGCGGAGTATCATCCTGCCGTAAGGACGGCGCGTGAGGTTCGTGCGCGAGCTGCGTCGCCGCCGGCGCGGGAACGCCGCCGCGCCGCCGCCGAGCAGCGACTACCTCTGGAATCCCGCCGACCCGCGCAGCTTCCAGGCGCTGCGCGAGTCCGGGGGCGCGGTCGCCGCGGCGCCCCGGCCTCGCGGACAGCGGCCGGTCGCACGGGACGACGCCACCGCTGAGCGACTGGAGCCGCTGGAACCGATCCCCGGGGCGGGCATCCGGCGGAGGCCACGGCGGCGCATGGTGGTGGGCGTGGCCGCCGCGTGCGGGGTGGTCGCGGCGGCGCTGACCGTGGTGTCCGTCGTCGCTCCCGAGGGGGCGCCCGCCGGCATCGCCGCCTCGGCGGCGGAGACGGATCCGGGCACGGCCTCGCAGGACCAGACGACCGCCGGCGCCGCGGCCGACCGGACGGCCCCGCCGTCGGCCGCCACGACCGCCGAGATCGAGGCGCAGTACCTGCAGACCGTGCGTGACGTCTCGTGGAAGGTGCGCGGTCAGCTGGAGTCGTTCTTCGAGGAGGGCCTAGGTTACGCCGGCCCCGGCCGCTGGAACTGGGCCAGGCCGGACGACCGCATTTTCGCGCGGCCCCTGTCGCACATCCGCACCGCGCTGCAGGACGGGCTCGACGTGCTCGCGGCGATCACGCCGCCGGACGCCTTCGCGGCCGATCACGCCGTCCTGCGGGACTACTACACCACGGCCATCGATCTCAGCGCGATCGGCCCGCGGACCGGGGAGGGGCGGGATCGGCGCGCCTTCCTGCTGGCCGCGGTCGAGCTGCAGCGCTTGGAGCGAATCAGCGCCGCCCGGCTGAGCGAGGCGGCCTGCGCCGCCTTCGTGGGCCCGATGCCGTTCTGCTGGCAGCCGGCGACCATCCCGGGCGGCGCGTACGGCGCGTCGGTCAACGCGGCGATCCGCGAGCTCGCGGCGCCGCGGCTGCCGGGCGACGGGCCGCCGCCGCTGCCGCACATGACCCCGGAGGAGGATCGCGCCCTCGCCGAGGCCCAGCTCCAGTCGCGCCTCGCCGATCTGCGCCGCGCCCAGACGACCCTGCGCGTCCTGCGACCGCCGGACGAGTTCCGCGCCGAGCACGCGGTCCTGCTGGAGACGCTGGCGCTGCTGGCCGGCCGGATGGTGATCGAGCAGAACCAGCACGGCGCGCACATCGTGGCCACGGAGTGGGCCGCCCGGGAGGGGATCTGCCTGGTGGAGGGGACGCTCTCCCCAGCCTTCCGGACGATCGCGCCGCTGCAACTGTTGGCGCCGGAACGTCCCTGCCGGCGCTGACTCCCGGCACGTCGGTCGCGGGGATAGGCTGGCCGTGCGCATGGGCCGAGCGGAGAGGTGAGCGTGGGACGATCACTGGCGGACCTGGGGGCGCCGATCGGCAGCGGCCGCACCGCGGAGATCTACGCCTGGGATCCTGGCCGGGCGCTGAAGCTGTTCCGCCCCGGATACGCGCAGGACGCGGAGGAGGAGCACGCCGCGACGCGGTTGGCGGGGCAGCGCGGCGCGCCGGCCCCGGAGGTCTTCGGAATTGAGGAGGTGGAGGGGCGGCCGGGGATCGTGATGGAGCGGGTCGCGGGGGAGTCGATGATGGCGTTGATGTCGCGCAAACCGTGGCGGGCGCGCGGCTACTCGCGGCGACTGGCGGAGATGCAGTGGGATCTGCACCATCTGCCCGCGGAGGGACTGCGCGATCAGAAGCGCGAGCTGCGGCACGACATCGAGCGGGGCGTCGCGCTGAGCGCGGCCGAGCGCGCGTCCGTGCTCGACCTGCTGGACCGCCTGCCCGCGGGGGATCGCCTCTGCCACTGGGACTTCCACCCGGACAACATCATCATGACACCGCACGGTCCGGTGATCATCGATTGGATCCAGGCGCAGGCGGGCAACCCGGTCGCGGACTTCGGTCGCACCACCGTGCTTTTCGCCGCGGCCACCTTGCCCGCCTACATGAACACATGGAAGATCGCGGTGCTGGGGCGAGCGCGCCGGTACTTCACCGAGGTCTACGCGGCCCGCTACCGCGAACTGGCCCGGCCGGACCCGCAGGAGCGGCGCGATTGGCGCACGGTGGTCGCAGCGGCGCGCCTCCGCGAGGTCGGCAATCCGGAACACGATCGCTTGCTGGCGTTCGTGCGGGCGCAACTGGGGCCGGCCTGAGCGGCGCGTTGGAACCTCACCCGGTCTCCGTCTGGACGATGGAGAGGGGGGACCGGAGGGGTGGCGCGGCCTCGCTACGACAGCGGCGTCCAGACGAACGTGTCGGGGTGGAACTGGCTCCAGGCGAACCAGAACGCCTGATGGCTGGCGATGGGCGTCCCGTCGGCCAGTTCGGCGCGGAGGCCGCCCGCATCCATCATGACGCGGATACCGGCCAGCATCACGTCGGCCCCGTCCTCGAGCGCGGCGCGCGCTTGTGCGACGGAGAAGGCGACGTGCTGCCCGTCCGGCGTCTGGATGCCGAGCACCTGCTCCTGCACCGGGAGGCGGACGTCGACCCGCCCGACGGGGAAGATGGGGCCGTCATCGTCGCGGCCGCCCAGGGGATCGAACGGGTAGAAGCGCCCGAGTCCCCCGTCGGCGGCGACGATGGTGGTGTCGGGGTACGCGGCCTTCCACTCGCCCCAGGTGCTCGTCACGACGGTGAGCATCTCCAGGACGTAGTTCTCGTCCTGTAGCGGGCCGGAGACGGCGTTGCCCCGGAACGTGTCGAAGACGGACATGGTGTTGTAGTCGAACATGACCTTGTTCGACCGGGAGAGCAGGCCGGAGGTGCGCAACTCGATGTTCCGGAAGCCGGGTGGCGGGCGGTCGGTGAAGTAGGCCTGGGCCGATCCGCACAGCGTGCAGTAGGGCATGCCGATGCGCCGGCCGCCGACCGTGTCGTTCACCATCTCGTGGATTTCCATGATGTTCTTCGGGTAGGCCCGGGCCTCGCCGTTGATGACGATGCCGAAGACCAGCCGGTCATCGGGGTACCAGTCCCCGCCCGCCGCGTCCGTGACGGCCGGGTCGTTGATCGCGGGGATGCATCCGCGGACGCAGGGCCAGTCGACCTGGTGGGGCTGGCGGTCGTCCATGAATACGCCGCCCCAGCTCAGCAAGCGCCAGTCGATGTCCGCGTCGGCGTCGTCGAAGAAGGGGATCCAGTCCGGCTCGACGAACTCAAAGAAGATGCGCTTCCAGGAGACGTAGTCGGGCGGGGCGGGCAGGTCCCAGGCGATCAGCCAGTTGGTCACGAGGGGCCAGGCGTAGCCCCGGGGGACGTCGGTGCCCGTCAGCCGTTCGAAGGCCAGGACAGCGGCGTCGGAGGTCTCGCCGACCTGCAGGAAGCGCAGCACATCGGAGAGCAGCCAGGCGACGCGCGCGTCGCCCGATATGCCCACGCGGGCGAGCGCGTCGAGATCGACGCCGTCGATCTGGAAGACGAGGTCGAGATCGGACGCGAGCCGGGGGTCAAGCGGGCCGTCCGGGACCTCGGGCGCCGGCGGCACGATCGACCCGTCGGCGAGGGGGGCGGAGGCGGTTGGGGGAGCGTCGGCGGGGGGGTCGTCGGCGGGGGGATCATCGGCGGGGGGATCATCAGCCGGGGGATCATCGGCGGGGGGATCATCGGCCGGGGGATCATCGGCGGGGGGATCATCGGCCGGGGGGTCGTCAGCCGGGGGATCGTCAGCCGGGGGATCGTCAGCCGGGGGGTCGTCAGCCGGGGGATCGTCAGCCGGGGGATCGTCAGCCGGGGGGTCGTCAGCCGGGGGATCGTCAGCGGGGGGATCGTCGGCGGGGGGGTCGTCGGCTGGGGGGTCGTCAGCCGGGGGATCGTCGGCGGCGGTATCGCCGGCGGGGGCGGCCTGGGCTTCGGGCGCGGCTTGCGCCGCCTCAGCGGGCGCAGGGTCGGGGGGATCGTCGGCTTGGACGTCGGCGACGGCCGGGGCCGCGGGAGCCGGCTCCGGGGGCGGATCCTCCGATTCACACGCCGCTGCGACCAGGGCGATGAACGCAATGGGAACCAGCAGCGCGGCGATCGTGGTGCGAGAGAAGGTCACGGCTCGTCTCCGTCAATACCCGCGCAGCCAGCGGGCGGGGCGCTCCGGGTGCAGGCTAGCGCGCCAGGGGCGCGGCACACCCTAGACTCCCGTCAATCCAGGATCGAGAACCTGCGGGGAGGGAACCATGTCCGCAAGCTTCGAATTCCAAACGACGGTTGCATACGATACGGCCGGGCTGCGATTTCAGGTGTCGCTCGGAGGGCCGGAGGAGGGCGGGGGGGCCGCGTTCGCCCTCACGGCGGACAACCCGGCGACGGGGCAGCGGCTGTCGTTCGACCACGAGGCCTGCGCGGCGCTGCACGACTTCACGCGCGGCTACACCCGCTGGCTCGCGACGCGCGGCGTCACCGCGACGCGCGGGGAGGACGCGATCACGGGCCACGCGCGCGAGGGGCTGTCGGCCGCGCAGCTGCTCCAGGTGGCGCACCAGGCGATCGACATGATCGATCAGAAGTTCAGCGGCTACCGGGAGAGCGTGCTGGGCCCGCCGCGCTATTCCGACATCGTCTTCGAGAAGCGGGACGGGGTCGCCTGGCTGATGCTCAACCGGCCCGAGACGTTCAACGCCAAGCGCGGCGTCACGATGGACGAGATGGCCGACGCGCTGCTCGACGCCGCCGGCGACAACGACGTCCGCGCCGTCGTGCTGTCCGGGGCGGGGCCGAACGGCTTCTGCACGGGCAACGATCAGAGCTACGACCCCAGCGAGGAGTACGCCGCCTACGCGGGCACGGTGGGCGTAACCTACAGCCAGGTGCTGCGCCAGATGCCGCAGCCCGTCATCGCGGCGGTCGACGGCTACGCGATCGGGTCGGGCAACATCCTGGCCTACGAGAGCGACTTCACCATCGCGACGACGCGCTCCCGCTTCGGACAGACGGGGCCGCGCGTCGGCAGTCCGGCGGCCGGGCACGGCGTCGCGATGCTGGCCGCGCGCGTCGGGCAGAAGCGCGCGCGGGAGATCTGGATGCTGTGCCAGCAGTACAGCGGGCAGCAGGCCCTGGAGATGGGCCTGGTGAACAGCGTCGTCGAGCCGGATCAGCTGTGGACCGAGGTCGACCGCTTCGTCGTGGCGATCAAGAACGTCAGCCCGGTGATCCTGCAGATGCAGAAGATCTCCTTCAACCAGCACGACGACTTCATCAAGCCCGAGCGCAGCCCGGTGGCCGAGCACATCCCCGACTTCCTGGCGTCGGACGAGTGCCGGGAGCGTCGCACGGCGTTCCTCGAGCGGCGTCCGCTGGACCCGGCGAAGAACATGCCATACGTGCCGATCCCGATCCGCTGAGGGCGGGCCGTCGCGCCGCGGCTAGGAGACGAAACGGGTGGGCAGCCCCTGGCTGACGCGCAGCTCGAAGGTGTGCGCGGTGGCGGGCTGCGTCGCCAGGAAGACCGCGGCGTCGGCGATGTCCTCGGCCTGGATGAGGGACTCGGGATCCTCGTCGGGGAAGCCCTCGTGGCGCATGCGGGAGACGGTCGCGTCGGGCAGGATGACGTGCGTGCGGACGCCCTGGTGCAGGTACTCCTGGATACAGACCTTCGTCAGGCCCATCACGCCGTGCTTCGAGGCGGTGTAGGCGGAGCGGTTGGCGCCCCCTCCCACCACGCCGGCGCCGGAGCTGATGTTGATGATGCAGCCGCTGCCCTGCGCCAGCATCGAGGGGAGCGCGTACTTGGTGCAGAGAAAGACGCCGCGCAGGTTGACGTTCAACACGTGGTCCCAGTCCTCGGTGGGCAGCTCGTGGAGGGGCAGGCGGGCGACCGCGCCGGCGTTGTTGATCAGGATGTCGATGCGGCCGTAGGCGGCCAGCGCGCCGTCGATGAGGGCGCGGATGGCGGCCTCATCGGTCACGTCGCAGCGGATGGCCGTGCCGCCGACCTCGGCGGCCACCGACTCGATCTCATCGACCGAGCGGGCCGAGCAGACGACGCTGGCGCCCTCCTTCGCGTAGGCGATAGCGATCGCGCGGCCGATGCCGCGCCCCGCGCCGGTGACGACCGCGACTTTGCCGTCGAGCTGCATGGCTTCCACCCTTCGTGTGGTCGTGGCCGGGGGTCCGGCGCCGCTGCAACCCTAACCACGATGCGGGGTTCCGTCAGCCCGGCGGCGATCGGGCTGGGATGACTGGGGGATCGATCGGTACCCTGCCGGGACGGAGCGCAGCCATGACGACACTCGACACACACCCCGACACGATCATCCCGCCCCCGGCCGGCGCCCCGGCGTCGGCGCTGACCGGGGTGCGCGTGCTCGACTTCACGCGCGCCCAGCAGGGGCCCTTCGCGACGTTGCTGCTGGCCGATATGGGGGCGGAGGTGATCAAGGTCGAGCCGCCCGGCGGCGAGATGGGCCGCGCCAGCGGGCTCAACCCCGAGGGCTTCTCCTCGTACTTCGAGGGGCACAACCGGGGCAAGCGCAGCATCACCCTCGACCTGAAACGGCCGGGGGCGGTCGACGTCGTGCGCCGGCTGGTCGCGACGTGCGACGTGGTCGTCGAGAACTTCCGGCCGGGCGTGATGGAGCGGCTGGGGATCGGCTACGAGGACTGCAAGCGGCTGCGGGCCGACATCATCTTCGCCTCGGCGTCGGCCTGGGGGCGGGACGGCCCCTGGGCGTCGCGTGGCGGCTACGACCACGTGGCGCAGGCCCTGAGCGGCGTGATGTACGAGCAGGGGGAGGGCCCCGGCGGCGAACCGCAGGCGCTGATCGGCGGCTTCGCCGACCAGGTCGGGGCGATGCTGCTGGCCTTCGGCATCGCGTCGGCGCTGTACGTGCGGCAGCGCGACGGCGTCGGCCAGCACATCGACGGCTCGCTGATCGGCGGCATGGTGGCGATGCAGTCGAAGCAGATCATGGAGTTCCTGCACAGCGGACGGCAGCGCGGCTTCCAGCGGCGCCGGGCGGCGACGTACACCAACTACGCCTGCGCCGACGGCCGGCACGTCGCCATCGCCGCCAACGCGCAGGACATGTGGGAGCGCCTCTGCGACGCCATCGACGCCCCGCAGCTGAAGAGCGACGCGCGCTTCGCGGACCCCTTCGGGCGGGATCGCAACAAGGACGCCCTGGTCGCGGCGCTGGACGCCATCTTCCGCACGCGGCCCCTGGCCGACTGGCTGGAACCCCTGGAGCGGCACGACGTGCCGCACGCGCCGGTGCTCGACTACGCCGGCATGAGCGCGCACCCGCAGTACTGGGCAAACGGCTACCTGCAGGAGATCGAGACGCCGCACCTGGGGCCGATGCGGGTGCCCGGGCCGCCGATCCGGATGAGCGCGACGCCGCCGCGCGTGCAGGGCGCCGGCCCCATCCTGGGCTTCCACACGGAGGAGATCCTGCAGTCGATCGGTTACGGCTGGGACGAGATCGAGGCGCTGAAGGACAGCGGCGCGATCCGCACGGCATGACCAGCGACGAGCCCCGGCAGCACTTCTTCGAGTCGCAGCGGCTGCGGCTGGCCTACTGGGCGTGGGGGGACCCGTCGCGGCCGCCCTGCATCTGCCTGCACGGCGGCGTCGATCAGGCCCGCAGTTGGGATCGGATGGCGGAGGCGCTGAGCGACGCCTACTACCTGGTCGCGCCGGACCTGCGCGGCCACGGCGACTCGCAGTGGGCCATCGGCGGCGAGTACAGCACCTCGCAGAACGTCGTCGACCTGATGGCGCTGATCGACCGGCTCGACGGGCCGGTGCGGGTGCTGGCGCACTCCTTCGGCGGGCACGTGACGTTCATGGCGGCGGGCGCCTTCCCGGAGCGCTTTCACAGCATCATCGCGATCGAGGGCCGGCTGGCCGGCTGGACGCAGCGACGGCCGTTCTCGCCCGAATCGCTGCGCCAAGCCGTCGTGACGCGGCGCGGCCTGGAGACGCGGACGCCGCGCGTCTACCCGTCGATCGAGGCCGCCCGGAAGCGCCTCTCCCAGCAGAACCCGCGCCTCAGCCCGTCGCTGGCCCGGCACATCGCCGAGCACGCGGTGCGGCCCGTCGAGTCGGACACGGGGGCGGCCGGGTACGTGTGGAAGTTCGACAACTGGGCGCGGCCCGGCGTGCGCAACGAAGAGGTCAGCCTGGAAGAAGCGAAGGCCTTCTTCGCGCGGATCGACCGGCCGGTGCTGTACATCGTCGGGGGGGAGTCGGGGGCGAAGCAGAACATGCAGTCGGCCGTCGAGCACTTCCCGAACGCGCGGGCGCTGGTCGTGCCGGGGGCCGGCCACTGGGTCCACCACGACGAGCCGGAGTTGGTGATCGGCGCCGCGCGGCGGTTCTTCGGGGGCGACCTCGGCCCTTAGCGCCGGATGGGACGGCGTGCGGTCGCGCGCGCCGCACCTGGGGCTGGCGGCGTCGATCGGGGCGCTGGACCCGGACGACGACCCGGACCGCGTCGGACGAGGCGCTACTCGAACGGGTCGGTGCCGGTGCGGATGAGGGCCTCGCCGCGCTCCGGGTGCTCGTTCTCGTCCTCCCAGGGGTAGAAGCGCGGCGGCAGGATGCGCTCGATCTCCGGGTACTTGGCGCGGATCTCGGGCGAGAAGTCGTCGGCGGTCCACTCGTGGATCGGGCGCATGTGGCGGCGCATGTAGTTGAGCACCAGCGTCACGCGCAGGCCGAGCTCCTCCCGGGGCATCGCCCCGTGCCAGGTGCCGCCGTGCCAGATCGCCATCGAGCCGGCCTCCGCGTTGAGCGAGATCGTCTTGAAGGGCGTCGTGTCGAGGTCGCGCTCGTGCGGCAGCGTGGCGCGGCCGTAGCGGTGGCTGCCGGGCACGAAGACGGTGGGGCCGTCGTTGGCGCCGGTGTAGTCGGTGCACAGCCACGAGAGATTCGCGGTGTGGGCGATGTGGCCTCCGCCGGGCGGAATGCCGTGCGCGTCGCTGTGCAGGTTGAGCGGCGCGCGGTTGCGCGGCTTGATGATCCAGTTCGTCGAGGAGAGGACGGCGCTGCTGCCGAGCAGCCAGCGGGCCATGGCCAGGGTGCAGGGGTTGGTGGCGGCCTCGACGAAGGCCTCATCCTCCTTGAGCAGGTTCCAGATGCGCTGGTTGAGCGTGCTGAAGCGCATCGTGCAGGTGTCGGGGTCGCCAATCTCCAGGTTGTTGCGCCGCTCGCAGGTGCGCAGGATGGCGCTCTTCAGCCGATCGACGAAGCCCGGCGCGGGGCGCATCTTTTCCGGCGGGATGATCGTCACCCCGTAGGCGGTCAACTCCAGCGCGTACTGGACGAGACCGTACTTCTCCAACTCCAACATGACGCTGTCCGTGGCCGGCGCCGTTCCGAGTTCTGCAATCGTCATCGCTGCCTCCTTGGCTCGTCGCAGAGTATACGGCAGGACGCACGACGCGCGGGCGTGGGATACTGCACACCGGGCCCGGCGACGGCATCGCCGATCGGCCCGGGGAGGCAGCCATGGCGGATCCAAACGACTTCAACGCGCAGGTCATCGCGGAGTTCCGCGCCAACGGGGGCGAGGTCGGCGGGGCGCTTGAGGGGGCGCCGGTGCTGCTGCTACACAGCACCGGCGCGAAGAGCGGCGAGGCACGGCTGCACCCGCTGGTGTATCAGGCCGTGGGCAACGACTTCGCCATCTTCGCCTCGTACGCGGGCGCGCCGCGGAGCCCGGCCTGGTTCCACAACCTCGTGGCGCATCCGCAGACGACGGTGGAGGTGGGCAGCGAGGTCGTGGCGGTGACGGCGCGCGTGACCGCCGGTGCGGAGCGCGAGGCGATCTGGACTACCCAGAAGCAGCGCTACCCCTTCTTCGCGGAGTACGAGGCGAAGACCGACCGGGAGATCCCGGTCGTCGTGCTGGAACGCCGCGGCTGATCAGGGGTCGGGCGGTTGGGCGCGCCCGCGCGCGAGGGCGGCGGGGATCGCCAGCACGGCGACGAGGCCCGCAACGAGGAACGCCAGCTGGATGCCGCTGACCAGGGCGTCGGGGGCGATGATCGGGTCGTCGAGGCCGAGGGGGGATCGCTCCAGGGCGTAGCGGGCGGCCTGGGAGGTGAAGAGGGCGCCGCCGACGGCGATGCCGATCGCGTTGCCCATCGTGCGCGCCGTGGTCTGGGCGGCCGAGGCCGTGCCGGCCCGATCGGGGCCCACGCTGGCCATGACGATCATCGTGTTGGGTGTCAGGAAGATGGCCGTGCCGGTGCCCGCGACGATCATGCGCAGCACGATGCCCGCGACCGACGTGGTGGGGCCCAGCGTCGCCAGGGAGAGCAGCCCGCCCGCCACGATGATCAGTCCGGTGACGGCCACGCCCCGCGGGCCGACGCCGTCGGCCAGGCGCCCCGCCAGCGGCGAGACGACCATCATCGCCAGGGGGAAGCCAACCATGAGCGCGCCCGCCTCGAGCGTGCTGAAGCCCCGCGCGTCGACCAGGTAGAAGGGGATCAGGGTGATCGCGCCGGTGAGGCCGAAGAACTGCAGCACGGCCGAGAGGATGCCGCCGCTGAACGGGACGTGACGGAAGAGGTCCAGGTCGACGACGGGGCTGCGGGAGCGGCGTTCGATGCGGATGAACAGGTAGACCAGCACGACCGTCGCTGCGAACAGCGTGACGATCACCGGGCTGCCCCAGCCCCACGCCTCGCCGCGATTGACCGCCAGCACCGCCGCGCTCATCAGGAAGAAAAGCGCGAACGAGCCCGGCAGGTCGAGGCCGCTGGGGCGTTGGTCGGCGGGGGTGTCGCGCAGGAAGGCGATCACCAGCAGCGATCCGATGACGCCCAGCGGGATGCGGGTCCAGAAGATGGCCCGCCAGTCGAGGATTTCGATCAGGACGCCGCCGAGCACCGGACCGATCGAGACCCCCACGCCCACGGTGCCGATCATGATGCCCAGCGCCTGCCCGCGCTGCGCGGCGGGGAAGCTGTCGGTGACGATGGCGGCGCCGTTGGCGATCACCATCGAGGCGGCGATGGCCTGCACGGTGCGCCCGCCGAGCAGCTCCGGCAGCGACCCCGCGATGGCGGAGAGCCCGGTCGCGGCGGTGAAGCAGGCGAAGCCGATGATGTAGAGCCGCTTGCGCCCGTAGAGGTCGCCCAGGCGGCCCATGATCAGGCCCAGGCCGGTGCTGACGAGGATGAAGATCAGGCTGACCCAGAGCACCTCGTCCCGGGCGACATCGAACTCCTCCGCCAGGATGGGCAGCGCGATGTTGATGATCGAGGTGTCGAGCGTGCCCAGGAAGATGCCCAGACAGACGAGGGCCAGGGCCATCCATCGGTAGGGGATGCCGAAGACGGCTGGGCCCTCGACCTGCGCATCTTCGGCTCGAGGGCGTCCGGTCATGAGATCCTGGCCCCGGCTGTGTGGGCGGTCGGATGGGACGGCGGCGGGCGTTGATCGTCGCGCCGCGGGGCCGTACGTGCCATCCTGCGGCGTCCGTGCCGCGCGACCGGGAGTCACAGGGCCGATCTAGACTGTCGCGAACACACAAGCGGGCAGCAGCGCGAAGGGCAGGATCATGGACTTGGGACTGAGCGGCAAGGTCGCCATCGTGACGGGCGGCAGCGACGGGATCGGCAAAGCGGCGGCGACGGCGCTGGCCGAGGAGGGGGCGCGGGTCGCGATCTGCGCGCGGCGCCGGGACGTGCTGGAGGCGGCGGGGGCCGAGATCCGGGCCGCCGGCGGGGGCGACGTCCTCGCCATCCCCTGCGACGTGACCGACGAGGCGCAGGTGCAGGCGATGGTGCAGCAGGTCGTCGCGGAGTGGGGCCGGCTGGACATCCTGGTCAACAACGCCGGCACGTCGGCGGCGGGCAAGTTCGAGGACGTCAGCAACGAGGTCTGGGTGGGCGACCTGCAACTGAAGCTGTACGGCGCGATCTACTGCAGCCGGGCGGCGCTGCCGCACCTCAAGCAGGCCCAGGGCGGCGGCCGGATCATCAACATCACGACGCCGGGCGGCAAAGCGCCGGGAGCCGGCTCGCTGCCGACGTCGGCGGCGCGGGCGGCCGGCTTGGCGCTCACCAAGGCCATGTCGCGGGACTACGCCCGCGACGGGGTGCTGGTCAACACGGTCTGCATCGGCCTGATCAAGAGCGGGCAGATCCACGCCCGCTTCGAGCGCATGCGGGAGGACGACCCCTCGCTCACGGCCGAGCTCTTCTACGAGCGCCTGGGCGCCGCGATCCCGCTGGGCCGGGTGGGCGAGGCGCGCGAGGCCGGCGACGTGATCTGCTTCCTGGCCTCCCGGCGGGCCAGCTATCTGACGGGCACGTCGGTCAACATCGACGGCGGCTCGTCGCCGGTGGTCTGAGCGCCGCGCGCTGGTCCGTCAGCCGCCCTGGAAGAAGTCGAGCAGCGCGGCGGCGGTCTCGGCCGGGGCCTCCTCGGGCAGGAAGTGGCCGCACGGGATGGCGGCGCCGCGCAGATCCGTCGCCCAGCGACCCCAGACCTCCATCATGCCCGCCCGGCGGTCGCCGCGACGGTCGCCCCAGAGCGCCAGCATGGGCACCGTGATCCGATGCCCCGCGGCCCGATCGGCGGCGTCCAGGTCGCAGTCGATCGTCGCGCCGGCGCGGTAGTCGTCGCAGGTGGCGCGCACGGTCTCGGGGTCGCCGAAGCTGCGCTCGTAGTCGGCCAGCGCCTCCGGCGCGAAGGCGTCCGTGCCGCTCCAGCGCGACAGCATGTCGTGCAGGAACGACAGCGGATCCCCACCGATCAGCCGCTCCGGCAGCGGCGACGGCTGCGCCAGCAGGAACCAGTGGAAGGATCCCAGCGCGCCCCGGCGGTCCATGCGCTCGAACTGTTCGAGCGTGGGCATGATGTCGAGCGTGGCCAGGCGCTGGACGCGGTCCGGGTGATCGAGGGCCAAGCGGTAGGCGACGCGGCCGCCCCGATCATGCCCGGCGAGCAGGAAGCGGTCGTGGCCGAGCGCGGCCATCACCTCGACGATGTCGCGGGCCATGGCGCGCTTCGCGTAGTTGACGGAGCCCTCGCCGCCGGGCGGCTTCGAGCTGCGTCCGTAGCCGCGCAGGTCCGGCGCGACGACGGTGAACGCCTCCGCCAGCCTCGGCGCGACGCGATGCCACATGACGTGCGTCTGCGGATAGCCGTGCAGCAGCGCCAGCGGCGGCCCGTCGCCGCCGACGACCGCGTGGATCTCGGCCCCACCCGTCTCGATGCGGCGCTCCGTGAATCCCTCGAACATGTCACGCCTCCCTGGTCCCGTGCAGAGGCAGAGCGTAGCGCGCCGCGCCGCCGCGGGTGACACTCGCGTGGGCGGCGGAGGCCGTAGACACTCCCTGCGGTCGGTGGGAGCCTGCATCGGGGCAGGCCTGATGGCGAACGGAGATCGCGCGATGACGGACCCGACCGGCGGCGCGCTGGACGGCATTCGCGTCCTCGACCTGAGCACGGAGCCGGGGCAGTACGCCGGGCGGCTGCTCGCCGATCTGGGGGCGGACACGATCAAGGTCGAGCCGCCGGGCGGTGATGCGACGCGCCGGGTGGGTCCGTTCGAGGGAGACGTCGCGGGCCCGGAGACGAGCCTGTCGTGGCGCTACTTCAACGCCAACAAACGCTCGGCGACGTGCAACCTCGACCACGCCGGCGGGCAGCGGCTGCTGCGAGCGCTGGCGCGCGATGCGGACCTGGTCCTCGAGTCGTACGGGCCGGGCTACATGGAGTCGCGGGGCGTCGGCTACGACGGGCTGCGCGCCGTCCGGCCCGACCTCGTCTACGTCTCGATCAGCGGCTTCGGGCGGGAGGGGCCGCACGCCGGCTGGCAGGTCACCGACCTGGTGGCGCAGGCGGCGTCGGGCGTGCTGACGCTGGCGGGCGATCCGGCGGGCGCGCCGCAGATGCTGGGGGGGAACCAAGCCTGCATCACGGCGTCGCTGTCGGCCGCGCAGGGCGCGTTGCTCGCCGTCTTCCACAAGGAGCGGACGGGCGAGGGCCAACTGGTGGAGGTCTCGATGCAGGAGGCGCTGTCGATCGCGCAGGAGACGGCGATGCAGCAGTGGGACTTCCAGCACACGTCGCGGGAGCGCCAGGGCGAGACCGCCACGCTGCCCGGCGTGGGCACCTACGCGACGCGCGACGGTTACGTCTTCTCGATGGTGGGGGGGCCGGCGGGGGCGTCGTGGTCGGAGTTGATCGATTGGCTGGTCGAGGAGGGGGCGGGGGGAGAGCTGGTCGCCGGGCACGAGGCGGCGTTCCGCGGCCTGACCATGGCCACGGCCGTCCAGGCCCTACGCAACCCGGCCAAGGCGGCGGAGTTCGGGGCGCTCATGCCGGTCGCGCGCAAGACGCTGGCCGAGTTCTTCGCGACGCGAAGCAGCCGGGAGATCTACGAAGAGGGGCAGCGGCGGCGTCTGCTGATCGGGATGGTCTCGACGCCGAAGGACCTCACGGAGAACCCGCAACTCCAGGCGCGCGACTGGCGGCTGCCCGTCGAGGGGGGCGGTGCGCCACCCGAGCTGCCCGGCCCGCCCTACCGGCTGAGCGCCACCCCGGCGACGGTGCGGCGGCCCGCGCCGGCCGTCGGCGAGCACAACCGGGAGGTGTGGGTAGACGAGGTCGGCATCCCACGCGAGGAGTTCGCGGCGTGCGTAGCGGAGGGGGCGATATGACGTCGCAGGGGGGCGGCAAACGACCGCTCGACGGCATCCGCGTGGCGGACTTCTCGTGGTTCGGCGCGGGCCCGATCGTCGGTCGCACGCTGGTCGACTTCGGGGCGGAGGTGGTGCGCATCGAGAGCGAGTACAAGGTGGACTCGCTGCGGCTGATGCAGCCCGTCCCGGCGGGCAAGCCCGCGACGTACAACACGGGCGGCTTCTTCAACAACTTCAACGCGGGCAAGCACTCGTTCCTGCTGAACATGAACGCGGAGGGGGCGCGCGCCGTGGCCTATCGGCTGGTGGAGCGCTCGGACGTGTTCCTGACCAACCACACGCCGCGGGTCGTCGCGAAGTGGGGGGTGGACTACGCGTCGCTGCGGGCGGTCAACCCGCGCATCATCGCCGCCTATCAGCCGATGCAGGGCACGACCGGGCCGCACAAGGACTTCATCGGCTTCGGGGCGGTGCTGACGCCGATCAGCGGGCTCAGCCACCTGAGCGGCGACCCGGCGCGCCCCCCGATCGGCGTCGGCACGAACTTCCCCGACTTCACGCTGAACCCGGGCCACACGATGACGGCGATCCTGGCCGCGCTGCGGCACCGCGAGCGGACCGGTGTCGGCCAGATGGTGGAACTGGCGCAGATCGAGTCGGTGGCGGCGACGCTGGGGCCGGCGCTGCTCGATTACACGGTGAACGGCCGCGTGGCGACGCGCACCGGCAACCGGTCGTCGTGGATGGCGCCGCACGGCGTGTTCCGCTGCCGCGACCAGGCGCGGTCGCACCCGGCGGCGGTGGGGCAGGACCCGCACGTGCGGGAGCGCTGGATCGCGATCGCGGTACGGGGCGACGACGAGTGGGCGGCGCTCCGCGCGGCGGCGCCGGGGGCGTCGTTCGTCGGCGATGAGCGCTTCGCGACGTTCGCGGGGCGCAAGCGGCACGAGGACGCGCTGGAGGCGGCGATCTCGGCCTGGACGGCCGGGGAGGATGCGGCGTCGCTGCAGGAGCGGCTGCAGGCGGCGGGCGTGCCGGCGCACCTCGTGCAGGACGCCGAGGACATGCTGGACCACGACGCGCACCTGCGCGCGCGGGGCTACTACCGGCGCCTGGAGCATCCCGAGACGGGGCGCTCGGCCTACGACGGCCCGATCGTCGGGCTGCACGCGACGCCGGGCGACCTGCGCTGGGCCGCGCCGCTGTTCGGGCAGCACACGTACGAGGTGGCGACGCGGATCCTGGGCTACTCCGACGACGAGGTCTCGGAGTTGGTGGCGGCGGGCGTCCTGGCGTAGGGGGAGTGCTGAAGAAACGGCCTCGAGTGCAGCCGACGGCGCCGCCCGGCGCTGCCGGCCCGCCCCGCGACTCATCGTGCGATCGGGGGAACCTGATAGCCGCCGCTGCATTCGGCGATCCGCGCCGCCAGCCGGATCGTTCGCCGATCCGCGCCGTAGGGGCCCACCACCTGCATCCCGGTCGGCAGGCCCGAGGCGCCCAGCCCGATCGGGGGAACGGTGGACGGCAGGTAGGCCAAGCCCGTCAGCACAGTCCAGCCCGCGAAATCGAGAAACGGGCGTGTCTCCCCATTGCAGATCACGGTCCGCGTGGTGACGTCGCCCTCGTGGTCGTGCGGGAAGGGCGGCACGAAGACGACGGGCATCAGGATCGCGTCGAAGCGCGTGAAAAACTCCGCCCACCGGGCTCGGAGCGCCGCGCGGGCGACGTTGAGGTCCAGCCACTCGCGGTGGCTGGGCCCGTCCGCCGTGTCCGGGCGGGAATGCGACATGGCCGCATCGCCGATCACCTTGTGGCCCAGGTCGAGCGCCTCGCCCGGGTCGAGATCGGGCCGCGCCTCGCGATCGACCTGGACGCCCGACGCCTCCAACGCGGCCGTGGCCGCCTGGGTCACCTCGAGCACCTCGGCATCGATCGAGCAGAACGGATCGTCCAGCCAGGCCGCCACGCGAAGCGTGCGCAGGTCGTCCGGCGGCGGCGGCAGCTCGGCCGTCCAGGGGGGCTCGCGGCGCCGCAGGACGTCGAGCAACAACTCCAGGTCTTCAGCCGACCGGGCGATCGGCCCGAAGACGTTCACGTCGGCTTCGGTCGTCCCACCCTGCGTGTGATCCAGGTAGCCGCGGGTCGGGATGACGCCGAAGCTCGGCTTGTGTCCGAAGACCCCGCAGAACGCGGACGGGTTCCGGATCGAGCCCCCGATGTCCGTCCCGACCTCGAACGACGTCAGCCCGGTGGCCACCGCGGCGGCGGCCCCGCCCGACGATCCCCCCGGCACGCGAGCGCTGTTCCAGGGATTGACCGTCGTCCCGAACATCTCGTTGTACGTCTGGCCGTCCGCCGACCAGCGCGGCACGTTCGTCTTGCCGAAGATGATCGCGCCCGCCTCGCGAAGCGCCCGCACGACAGGGGCATCGCGCTCGGGGACATTGTCCCGCAGCTCGACCGCCCCGCCCGTCGACCGCATCCCGGCCGTCTCGATCGCGTCCTTGATCGTCACGGGCAGGCCGTGCAGCGGGCCCAGGTCGTCGCCCCGCGCGACAGCGGCGTCCGCGGCCCGCGCCGCCGCCCGCGCGCCCTCGAAATCCTGGGTCACAATCGCGTTCAGGGACGGATTAATCCGCTCCGTCCGCTCTGCGTAGCGCTCGAGAAGATCCGCGCTGCTCAACTGCCCGGCGCGGATCGCGGCGGCTTGGCGCGTCGCCGGCCAAAGGGCAGGGTCGTCCCGCATGAGTTCCCTCACCCAACCGACTGAATTGCTTCGCGGTCACCTTAACCTCCGGGTCGAGAGGGGGACAAGGGGTGAGGTCGGGGCGCCGGAACCTCACCCCCTAACCCCCTCTCCACTGCGTGGAGAGGGGGGACCCGCAGGGAGCCCCAGCGCGCCGCGTTCGCGGTAGTCGGGGCGACCCTTGTGGTCGCCCTGCCGGGCACCCCCCCTGGCGGAATCCGGGCGCCCACGAGGGGCGCCCCGACTCGATGCCGCGGTCACGTTCCCTAGCCCCCTCTCCCTGCGGGAGAGGGGGGGGGGGGGGGGGGGGAGGGGTGAGGGGGCCTCGGCGGGCGCGGGCCCTCACCCTAGCCCTCTCCCAGAGGAGACCTGCGCGTAAGTCGGTGGATGTGGGATCATGGGAGCGGCTGAGGGTCTCGCAAGGGGGATAGGCCATGCATCGCGAGTCCAGCGGCGAGACGTTCATGGAGGCCTTGGCGCCGGCGCGATTGGGGCGCAACGCGCAGTTGGAGCGGATCGCGGCGTTGGTCGACTGGGCGCCGTTGGCGGAGATCGTGGCGGTGGTGTACGCCGCGCCGCGCGGCCGGCCGGCCTACCCGCCGCTGCTGATGGTCAAGGCGTTGCTCTTGGGCGAGTGGTACGACCTCTCGGACGAGGAGTTGGAGGCGGCGCTCTGGGACCGCCTCTCGTTCCGCCGCTTCGTCGGGCTGGGGCTGCAGGAGGACGCGCCGGACCGGGCGACCGTGAGCCGCTTCCGGCGGCAGCTGGCGCGGCGCGGGCTGGCGCCGCGGCTGTTCGCCGAACTGAACCGGCAGTTGGAGGCGCGGGGGCTGGTGGTCAAACAGGGCGCGCTGTTGGACGCCACCGTGGTCGAGGCGCAGGTGCGCCGCCCGGGCCCGGGCGCCGGCCCGGGCGGGCGCAGCCCCCGCGACCCGGACGCCAGTTGGACGCGCAAGCGCGGCCGCGCGTACTTCGGCTACCAAGCCCATCTGGGCGTGGACCAGGGGTCGGGCCTGGTCCGCCGGGCCGAGCTGCACCCCGCCCACGTCAACGAGTCGCAGGTCGCCGACCACTTGATCGTGGGCGACGAGCGGGCCGTCTACGCCGACCGCGCCTACGAGCATCAGGACCGCCGGCGGCGGCTGCGCGCGGCCGGGGTCAAGGACCGGATCGCGCACCGGCGGCACAAGCACCTGGCCCGGCTGCCCCACTGGCAGCAGCGCCGCAACCGCCTGATCGAACGCCGCCGGTCGGCCGTCGAGCGGGTCTTCGCGACGCTCAAACAGCACTACGGCTACCGCCGCGTGCGCTACCGCGGGCTCGAACGCAACGCGCTCGAACTGCTCTTCACCTGCATGGCCTACAACCTCCGCCGCGCCGACGCGCTGCTCGCCTGAGGCGCCCCGCCGGCCGCCCGCCACCGCCCCCGCGCGGCGCCGCGCGGCCGCCCGCCAACGCCGACGGGCTGCACCGCGGCCGCCCGACCCCCGCCACCCGCCGGCATCCGCCCCCCCAAACACACCGCGAGCCACCCAGACCCCGCCAAATCGACTTACGCGCAGGTCTCCAGAGGGAGAGGGAACCGGAGCCCCCTCTCCATTGCTTCGCAATGGAGAGGGGGACAGGGGGTGAGGTCGGGCCGGCGGTCAGGCGGTGGGCAGCGCGTCGTACATATCGTGCACGTCGACGCCGTGGATGCGGGCGCGCCGGTTGGTGGGCGGGACGGCCTCCTCGTAGAAGAAGGCGGGCAGTTCGTCGTCGCCGGCCGCGAAGCCGGCCAGGCGGTTGAAGTCCCGCTCCTGGCGCAGCGCGCGCTGGCCCAGGAGCTCGAAGAAGCCGGCGTCGAGGGCGGTGCCGTGGGCGGCGTTGATGGCGTCGGTCAGGAACTCGATGTTGGCGTAGGTGACGCTGCCGCCGAAGACGCACAGCCCCAGCGAGTCGACGGCGGCGACGCGCGTCTGGTGGGCGAGGCTCTGTTCGAGGATCTCGTCGAGCGACATCTCCGTGGTGACCAGGCGGGGCAGGTTGCCGGCGGTGTGGTCGGCGCCCTGCGCGGTGGCCATCATCGCGACGCCCGTCGCCTCGACGACGCGGGGGTCGTAGGCGCTGATCGCCTGGCGCTTGATCACGGGCACGCGGCGCACGCCCAGCTGCTCGCCGACGCGGGCCGTGCCCTGCGCCAGGAAGCGGCCCCGCTCGCTGCCGCGCCCGATCTCGTGCAGGCAGTCGGTCATGAAGGCCGCGTCGCCGAAGCCGGCCTCGCCGGCCTCCATCAGCACGGCGAGCGTGGCGCCGGTCTCGATCGTGTCGATGCCCAGTTCGTTGGCGATGGCGTTCAGCGCGGCCAGGTCGTCGGGGTCGGTGAGGCCGCAGTTCGAGCCCAGCAGGCCCAGCGTCTCGTACTCGACGGGCGAGACGACCTCGTTGCCGTCGGCGTCGTTGTAGACGTTGCTGCACTGGATGAGGCAGCCCGGCATGCAGGCGTGCGACTGGTCGCCGCCGCGCTCGGCGATGAGCGGCGCGATGTGCTCGGCGCCCATGCGGAAGGCTTCGCCGGCCTCGGTGTCGGCCAGGCGGCCGGCGCTGAAGTTGCGCACGGGCAGGCCGCCCAGGTAGTTCTGCACGTCGGCCATGGCCATCGTGCCGAGCGGCTTGTAGGTCGTCTGGATCACCTCGTCGGCCTGCACCTTCTGGGCGTAGCCGCGGACCGACTGGCGGACCTTGGGCGCGTCGGCGAAGGGCGGCATGCGGTCGAGGTCGACGACGATGGCCTTGACGCGCTTCGAGCCCATCACGGCGCCGACGCCGCCGCGCGCGGCCAGGCGCGAGGGGCGGCCGTCCTTGTCGCTGAAGCTGACGCCCGCGAGCAGGCCCTGGTACTCGCCGACGGGCCCGCAGAGGGCGAGGGCGGTCTTCTTGCCGTAGTGCGCGAAGAGCTGCGCCGCGGCCTCGGAGTTGGGCCGGCCCAGGTACGGGGCGGCGTCGTCGAACTCGATGCCGCCGTCGCGCGTGAGGTGGACGACGGTCCAGCCGGCGGAGGCGCCGAGCAGCGTCAGTCCGGCGACCTTGAGCTGGCCCAGGCCGTAGCCGAAGCTGCCGCCGCCGTTGGCCTCCTTGACGCCGCCGGTCAGCGGGCTCTTGCAGCCCACGCTGGTGCGGTTGGCGTTGGAGAAGCTGGTACCCGCGAAGGGGCCGGCGGAGAAGATCAGCGGATTGCCTGGGCCCAGCGGATCGACGCGGGCGGCGTCGCGCTCGATGAGCGTCTTCGCGATCAGGTAGCGCCCGCTGTAGACGATCTCCTCGCCGTGCAACTCGCGCGTCGCGACCGTCTGGTCGCCCAGGTCGATGTCGTGGAATAGCCGCATCATGCGCCCCCGTTCCGGCGGCCCGGCGCTCGTCCCGCGAACGGACCGCGTCGCGTCGCATAGTCTAGCGAGCGCGGGGGCGGACACGCAGTCGACTGGGCTAGGGTGGCGTCGTGCCGGGCGATTCGATCAACGTGCGAGTGACGCTCTTCGGGACCCTGCGCCGCTTCGCGCCCGACGGGGACGGCGGGGCGATCGACCTGCGCCTGCCCCCGGGCGCGACGATCGCGCAACTGCGCGAGGCGATCGGTCTGCCGGCCACGACGGCGATCACCGTCGGCGTGAACGGGGCGCAGGCCGATGAGACGTCGGCGCTCCGGGACGGGGATCGGGTCGTGCTGTTCAATGCGATGTCGGGCGGGGCGATGTCGGGTGGGCGCGCCCGTGCGATGATGGGCCGCAAGGACTGAATTGAGAGCGGAGGCGCAGACATGACGGATCAACGAACGGCAACGGTCGGCGGGGACGAGGCGACGGTCGCGGGGCTGTCGGTGCGGGCGCTGCCCGGCGCGCGCTTCGGGGCGGAGATCACGGGGCTCGACCCGCGGCGCATCGGCACCGAGCAGCGGGCCGCGATCTGGGACGCCTACGCGCAGCGGCACGGTCTGATCTGCTTCTCGTTCGATCGGCTGCTGGAGGCGGACGAGTTGCACGCGCTGACGGCCGTGTTCGGCGAGAACGAATTCGCGCCGGGCCTGATCAACGGCATCGGCAAGGGCACGCCCAAGGGCGAGGAGCACCTGACCGTCGAGCAGCAGGTGGCGGCCCTGCGGGCGCGCGGCGAGGACCCGTACATGGCGTTCATCGGCAACCTCACGCCGGGGACGCTGGAGGAGAAGCCGGTCGATGGCACGTTCTACGGCGAGTGGGAGTGGCACTCGGACATGTCGTACATCGAGACGCCGCCGACCTTCAGCCTGCTGCACGGCCGGGTGATCCCCGACGCCGGCGGCGACACGGGCTTCTGCAGTCAGGTGATGGCGGCGCGCGAGCTGCCGGCGGGGCTGCGCCGTAGGGTGGGGTCGCTGTGGGCGAAGCACGATTCCACGTACGGCAGCAGCGGCCTGCTGCGCGTCGGGATGGAGGCCCCGGCGTCGCCGGTGGAGGCGCTGGGCCACGCCCACCCGATCATGCGTCGCGTGCCCAGCACCGGGGAGGAGGCGCTGTTCCTGGGCCGGCGGACGAACGGCTACGTCGTGGGCATGCCGCTGGCGGAGAGCGAGCAGCTGCTCGACGAGTTGTGGGCGCACGCGACGCAGGAGCGGTTCTGCTACCGGCACAAGTGGCGCGCCGGGCAGGTCGTGGTGTGGGACAACCGGATGCTGATGCACATGCGTCATCCGCTGGCGAACGATCAGGTCCGCTTCATGTGGCGGACGCAGACGAAGGGCGAGGCGGTCGCGCCGGGGGGCGTCTGACGTGCCGGCGGGACATGGTCACGTCCTGCTACGATCATGGTCACGAAGCGCTGAGGAGGGCGGCATGTCGACGGAAAGCGTGAGCGGCGGCGGCGAGGCCCGCACGATCAAGGCGTCGGAGTTCAAGGCCAAGTGCCTGGCGCTCATGGACGAGGTCGCCGAGAGCGGCGAGGAGATCGTCATCACCAAGCGCGGCACGCCGGTCGCCCGGCTGGTGTCCTGCCGCGACAAGCCGAAGACGCACTTTGGCGCGGGCGGGCCGATCGTCATCCACGGCGACATCACCGAGCCCATCGATGTGCAGTGGGAGGCCGAGCAGGGACTCCTGGACGGCACGTAGTGCTCCTCCTCGACACGAACGCGCTGCTGTGGTTCTGGCACGGCGATGCTCACCTGGGCCCCAGCGCCCGCGGGGCCATCGAAGATGCGTGGCGGACCGGGGACGCGTGCGTCTCGGCGATCTCGTTCTGGGAAGTCGCCATGCTGTACCAGAAGGGCAGAGTCGAACTGCCGGTCGGCCCGTCGGAATGGCGGCGCGCCGTCCTCGATGACGGCTTGGTCGAGATTCCCGTCGACGGCGCCACCGCCACCCGCGGCGGCCTGCTGCCCGACCTGCACGGCGATCCCGCCGACCGCCTGATCCTGGCCACGGCGCTGGAGGGGCACCAGCTCGTGACCGCCGACGTCCGCCTGCTCGACTGGCCGGGCGCCGTCCGCCGGCTGGACGCGCGCGAGTGAGCAGCCGCTCGCCGCCGTGACCGGTATCCTCGTCCCATGCCCACACCCAAGAACGTCCTGATCATCACCGGCCTGACCCTTCCCAGTGTCCCCGAGGAGCACTTGGACCGCATCGGCGCGGCGCTGGGGCCCGGCGGCCGGGTCACCGTCGCGACGACGCGCGCGGAGGCGTTGGCCGCCGCGCCCGAGGCCGACGTCATCCTGGGCTTCCTCGACCCGGAGTTGTTCGCCCTCTGCGAGCGGCTGCGCTGGGTGCACGCGATCGCCTCCGGCGTGGACGCGTTCCTGTTCCCGGAGTTCCTCGCCAGCGACGTGCTGCTGACGGGGGAGAAGGGGCTGGTCGGCGGGCACTTGGCCGACCACGCCTTCGCGCTGCTGCTGGCGATCACGCGACGGCTGGCGGCGGCCGTCCGCCTGGGCCCGGCGGCCTGGGAGCAACGCGCCGCGTTCCGGCGCGAGGAGATCGAACTCGATGGCCTGACGATGGGCGTCGTGGGGTTCGGGGGGACGGGGCGCGCCGTCGCGCGACGGGCCGCGGCCTTCGGCATGCGCTGCCGGGCGGTCGATCGGGACGCGGTGGAGGGCACGCCGGAGGCGCCGCTGGTGCATCCGATGTCGCACTTCCCGCGCCTGCTGGAACAGTCCGACGTGGTGGCCGTCTGTTGCCCGCTGACCGACGAGACGCGCGACCTGTTCGACGACGCCGCCTTCGCGCGGATGAAAGCGTCGGCGATCCTGATCAACGTGACGCGCGGCGAGATCGTCGACGCGGACGCCCTGGTGCGGGCGATCGAGTCGGGCGCGATCGCCGGCGCGGGGCTCGACGTCGCCCCCGGCGAGCCGCTGCCATCGGACCACCCGTTGTGGGGGCTCGAGACGGTCGTGATGACGCCCCACACGGCGGGCGCGAGCCAGCTGCGGGCGGGGCGCAACCTCGATCGGTTCACGGAGAACCTGCGCCGCTTCCAGAACGGCCGGCCGCTGGTGGGCGTGGTCGATACGGCGCTGGGCTACTAGGGCCTGCGCACGTCGATCGCGGCGCGCCCCGGCCTCACCCCCTTGACTTCGGATATGACGGCGTGCGGTCGCGCGCCTGGGGCTCGCCAGTTGAAGCGCTGGAGCGGGGGAACCGGCGGGGTGCGGTTCCCACCGCCCTAAACGGACGCAAAACCCCTCGTCAACGGGCGAAACGTTTACACGAAGGTTACCTTAATTAACACGTTAGACATAACGGGGGGGGGGGGGGGGTCCTATCAGAACGTCTTAAGACTACGCGCGTGCTCGTGCACCGAGCGGTCCCACAACGGGACAGCCGGGAATCCAGAAAGGGGATTGTCATGAGCCGCCGGAACTATTGGACGACCCTGCGACAGCGAAAGATCTCGCGTCGCACCATGTTGGGAGCCAGCGCGAAGGCTGGCGTTGGAGCGGCCGGCCTCGCGCTGGTCGGCTGCGGCGACGACGACGAGCCCGACGCCGGGGCCGTGGCCGCCGAACGGGCCGCCGCGGCCGCGGAAGAGGCCGCCGCCGCGGCGGTCGCCGCCGGGGAGGCGCGCGCCGCCGACTCCGAGGCCGCGGCCGCCACCGCGGCCGGCGCGGCAGACGCCGCCGCCGCCGAGGCTGCCGCCGCGGCTGCCGCCGCCGCCGCCGCCGGCGAAGCCTCCGCCGCTGCCGGCGAAGCCTCCGACGCCGCCGCGCAGGCGGCCAGCGCCGCCGATGCGGCCGCCGCCCTGGCCGCCGAGGCGGCCGAGTCGGAGGCCGCCGCCAACGCGGCCGCCGCCGCGGAAGCCGCGGCTGCCGCGGCCGCCCAGGCCGCCGACGCCGCATCCGCGGCCGGTGACGCCGCGGCCGCAGCCGTCGCGGACGCCGCCGCGCAGGCTGCCGAGGCCGCTGCCCAGGCCGCGCGCGACGCGGCCGCCGCGGTCGAGGCCGGCACCGCCACCGCGGCGGCCGCCCAGGCCGCCATCGACGAGGCCGCCGCAGCCGCCGCTGCTGCGGCCGAAGCCGCCGGCGAGGCGTCCGCCGCCGCCGGGCAGGCCGCCGCCACGGCCCAGGAGACCGCGGAAGCCGCCGCCGAGACCGCCGCGGCCGCCGTCGCGGCTGCCCAAGAGGCCGCCGAAGCGGCCCGCGAGGCCGCCGAGAGCGCGGCCATGGCGGCGGAAGAAGATGAGGCCCCGGCCACCGGCCCGAAGTACGGAGGCACCCTCGCCATGTTTGCGATCGACGGCGGCATCTTCGACCCGGCCATCGCCATCCACGGCGGCACCGACAGCAGCATTTTCCCGATCTACGACTTCCTCAACTGGCAAGATGACGGCCTTGAGGTGACCGCCGGGATGGCGGAGCTGCCCGAAGTCGTCGATGAACTCAACATCATCTACAACATCAAGCCGAACGTGCACTGGCAGGACAAGGCCCCGCTGAACGGCCGGCAGTTCGTCGCCGAAGATGCCGCCTTCGGACTCGCGCGCTTCGGTCAGGACAACCCCGACTTCGTCTGGACAGACCGCTACGCCAGCGTTGACCAGTTCGATGTCCCCGACGAGCTCACCCTGCACATCAAGGCGAAAGAGCCGTTCGCGCCGCTGCTCACCGCGGTCGCCGAGATCCAAGCGCTGATGGTCTCACGCGACGCGGTCGAGGCCTTCGGCGACGACGGCATCGCCAGCAACATCGAGGCCGCCATCGGCACCGGCTCCATGCAGCTCGTGTCACGGGAGGGCGATGTCGAAACCGTGCTCGAGCGCAACCCCAACTACTTCCGCGAAGGGCTCCCCTACATCGACGAGTGGCGGATGCCTTGGATTCTCGACGTGGCGCAGCGGATCGCACAGTACGTCGCCGGCGACTTCGACTTCTTAAGCCTCCCCTGGGCCGGCTCCGGGGCAGAGAACGACACCCTGCGAAGTCAGCTTGGCGAAGAGGACTACACCACCCTGAACATGCGCGCGACCTGGGGCGTGCAGACCTGGTTCCACACCAAGGTCGAGCCCTACACCGACGCGCGCGTGCGCAAAGCCCTGCATCTCGCCACCGACCGGGAACAGATCGCCGCGATCTTCCCGGGCCGGTATGGGATCGGCGGGGTGCTCCCCGCGGCCATCGCACCATACGGTAAGACCGTCGACGAACTCCGCGCGTTGCCCGGCTTCCGATCCGGCGACCTGCGGGAGCAGGACCTGGCCGAAGCCCGCCAGCTCCTCGACGCCAGCGGCTACGACGCAGAGAGCGTGCCGCCGATGAGTACCGGAGGGGGAGGCGGCCCTCTCTCGATGGAGGCGATGCAGCAGCACTTTGCGGCAATCGGCTTCGATGTCGATCTCGAGATCGTCCCCGACAATGAGAACCTGGCCAGGCGGAGTGCCGGCGAGTTCTCGCTCCTTACCCAGGGGCATGGCGGCGCGGGCGACCCCGACAAACTCTTCAACGAGCTCCACACCACCGGCGGGCAGAACTACGGCGAGTTCTCCGACCCCGAGATCGATTCGCTGCTGGAGAAGGGACGCAGAACCTTTGGCGTCGAGAACCGTGAGGCGATCTACGACGAGATCCAGGACAAGCTGCTCGAAGAGCACCTGCCCCGGATCTGGTGGAGTTGGGGGGCGCCGGAGGTCCTGTACCGGCCCTGGCTGAAGGGCTACCGCCGAAACAACAGCAGCACCGCCGCCAACCAGATCCTGAACAGCTGCTGGTTCGACGGCAAGCCGTCCTAGGCCTCGCAAGTGCCAGCTGAACCGAGCGTCGGGACAGACAACGTCTGTCCCGACGCTCGGTGAAGTCGCACGGATCGGCCCGCGCGATGCGTACCTACATCATTCGGCGGCTGCTGCTGCTGCCGGTCACGGTGTTCCTGCTGTCGATCCTTGTCTTCGGCCTGATCCGGCTCGTGCCCGGATCGGTGGGCGAGGCGCGCCTCGCCGCCGGCGGCTTCGGCGCGGGCGGTTCCCTCGCAGCAGACTATGTCGCCGAGTTGGAGGCGCATTTCGGGCTCGACAAGCCCGTCCACGTGCAGTACGTCCAATGGATCGGCCAGGTCTTCACCGGCGATTTCGGCGTCTCCTGGCTGTCGAAGGAGTCCATTCTCGAGAACTTCCGCCGTCGCATGCCGGTCACGGCCGAACTGCTCCTCCTGACGCTGGCGCTGTACATCCCGATCGGGATTGGCACGGGGGTCTGGTCGGCCGTGCGCCGAAATAGGCCGGACGACTACGGCATCCGCTTCTTCACGACCCTCTTCCTCGCCATCCCCAATTTCTGGCTGGCCACGCTGGTCATCGTGATCCCGCTCGTGCTCTGGCGCTACGCCGGGCCCGTGCCCTATGCGCAGCTCTGGGAGGACCCGGGCACCAACCTGGTCCAGATGATCCTGCCCGCGGCGGTGGTGGCGCTGTCGGGCGCGGCCGTCCTGGGACGGCTTGCGCGCTCGGAGATGCTGGAAGTGCTGCGCCAGGATTACGTGCGCACCGCCCGTGCCAAGGGCGTCTCCGGCCGCGTCGTGGTCCTGCGCCACGCCCTGCGCAACGCCATGATCCCCCTGATCACGCTGATCGGGCTGGTCTTCGCCGAAGGGGTCGCGGGCTCGGTGATCGTCGAGCAGATCTTCAGCATTCCCGGCATGGGCCGCTGGCTCGTCCTGTCCATCTTGTCGAACGATCTGCCGGTGGTGCAGCTCTGGATGCTGTTCTTCGGCACGGCCTTCGTGCTCGTCAACCTGGCCGTGGACCTCAGCTACGGCTTCTTCGATCCGCGGATTCGGGTCCAGTGAGCGGCCCCGATCCGGCCGCGGCCGTCTTCGATGAGTACGGCGTGCTGGTGCGGCCGCCGCTGCGCCGGCGCGCCGGGGGCCTGCTGCGTCAGCATCCCCTGGGCGCGTTCGGCCTGGTGATCGCGCTCGGCATGATCGGCCTCGCCGCTGTCGGACCGCTGATCAGCGCCGATCCGACCGCCATCTCCGGGGACATCCTGGCCGGCCCCAGCGGCGAGCATTGGTTCGGGGTCGACCATATCGGCCGGGATTATTTCGCGCGCGTGGTCGCGGGCGCCCGGCTCTCGATCTCGCTGGCCCTGACCGCGATGGCGATCGGGGTCGGCGTCGCGCTGGTCTGGGGCATGGTCTCGGCCTACGCGGCCGGGTGGTTCGATCTCTTGTCCCAGCGCCTGCTCGACATCCTGCTGGCCTTCCCCGGCCTCGTGCTGCTGCTGTTGTTGGTGCAGGTCGCGGGACGCAGTTGGCCATCGATCGCGCTGGGGATGGGCATTCTCTTCGCCGTGAGCATGGTGCGTATCGTGCGGGCGAGCACACTCGCGACATTGGCCGCCAGCTACGTCGAAGCCGCCCGGCTCATCGGCGCGACGCCCTTCCGCATCCTCTGGCGGCACGTGCTGCCCAACATCGCCCCGCCGATGCTGATCTACGTCACGGCCCTGCTGGGCGGCGCGATCCTCTTCGAGGGCGCGCTCTCCTTCCTGGGCCTCGGCGTCCCCCCGCCCGCCCCCTCCTGGGGCCGCATGCTCACCGAAGCCCGAGATGTCTGGAACCACACCCACCTCAGCATCTTCCCCGGCCTCGCCATCACCCTCGCCGTGCTCGGCTTCAACCTCCTCGGCGACTCCCTGCGCGACATCTTCGACCCGCGCCTGCGGGGCAGCGGCTAGCGTCGGCGTCCGAGCGGGACCGGAGCGAGCGGACGTCGGGTCGCCCGCGTCGGGCGCGACTGCGCGCATCGCGCGATTCGGCTACCTTCGGCCCTGACGATCTTGCCCCCGCCATCATCGGGCCGGGCAACCGAAGGAGAGCAACGTGGCAGAACTGAGTGGTGCGGAGATCCTGGCCAAGAGCCTGAAGACCCAGGGGGTCGGCGAGCTGTTCGGGTTGGTGGGGCTGCCGATTGGGCCGATCACCGTGGCCGTGCAGCGCGAGGGCATGCGCTACGTCGGCGTGCGGCACGAGCAGGCCGCGGCCTACGCCGCGCAGGCGGCCGGCTACATGAACGGGCGCATCGGCGCCGCGGCGGTCGTGTCGGGGCCGGGCATGACCAACGCCATCACCGCGCTGGGCAACGCCGAGGCGAACTGCTGGCCGATGCTGCTCATCGCCGGCTCATCGAGCACGGAGCTGATGGAACGCGGCGACTTCCAGGAGGCGCCGCAGGTGCAGGCGGCGAAACCGTTCGTGAAGTGGGCCGGGCAGGCGCAGGACCCGACGCTGATCCCGCACCTCGTCGCGACGGCGGTGCGCCACGCGATCGGCGGGCGGCCGGGCGCCGTCTACCTCGATATGCCGGGCAACATCATCGACGCCAAGGTCGACGAGGACGACGTGCGCTGGATGGGGCGCGTGCCGGACCCGCCGCGCCCCGAGGCGGCGGACGGCGACGTCGCCAAGGCGCTGGAGACGCTGAAGAGCGCCTCGAACCCGCTCGTCGTGGTGGGCAAGGGGGCGGCCTGGGCGCAGGCGGAGGGGGAGGTGCGGGAGTTCATCGACAAGACGGGCCTGCCCTTCCTGCCGATGCCGATGGGCAAGGGCGTCGTGCCCGACGACCACCCGATGAACGTCTCCGCCGCCCGCACCAACGCGCTCAAGAACACCGACGTCGTGTTCCTCATCGGGGCGCGGCTGAACTGGATGCTGCACTTCGGGCTGCCGCCGCGCTGGCGCGACGACCTGCGCGTCATCCAGCTCGACATCGACGCGGCGGAGATCGGCGCCAGCGTGCCGACGGAGGCGCCGCTGGTGGGCGACGCGCAGGCAATCATGGGGCAGATCAACGCGGCCCTGGACGCCGATCCCTGGCAGTTCGAGGACGGCAGCGAGTGGCGGGCCTCGCTGCTGGCCGAGGTCGAGCGCAAGCGGGAGCAGAACGTCGGGTTCTTCCAGTCGGACGAGATGCCGATGGGCTACTACCGCCCGTTGAAGATCCTGGACGACGCCATGCCCCGCGACGCCATCTTCGTCTGCGAGGGCGAGAACACGATGGGCATCGCCCGCACGGTGATCAACAGCTACGAGGCGCGGGCGCGGCTCGACGCCGGCACCTGGGGAACGATGGGCGTGGGGCCGGGCTTCGCGCTGGCGGCACAGGTCGTGCACCCGGACAAGCGCGTCGTGGCGCTCGAGGGCGACGCGGCCTTCGGCTTCGGCCCGGCCGAGGTCGAGACGGCGGTCCGCAACGAACTGCCGATCACCTGGGTGATCTTCAACAACAACGGCATCGGCCAGGGGGTGGAGGAGATCGACCGCAGCAAGCCGATCCCGCCGGGCGTGATGACGCCGAACGCGCGCTACGAGAAGATCATCGAGGCGTTCGGCGGCAAGGGCTACCACTGCACCACGCCGGACGAGGTGGAGGCGGCGATCGAGGACGCCTTCCAGCAGAAGGGCTCGACGCTGATCAACGTCGCGATCGCGCCGCAGGCGATGCGCCGCAAGCAGCAGTTCGGCTGGCTGACCCGCCACTAGGCCGACGCGCGGCCGGCGACCGCCGTGGACGCCCTGGCGAGCCTGGGGGCCGCGGCGGGCGCCGCCGTGGCGGGCGGCGGGGGCGCCGCGGTCTACGCGTGGCGCGAGTCGAAGCGGGTCGAGTTGTCGGAAACCGTCGTCCGCGTGCCGGATCTGCCGCCGGGGCTCGACGGGCTGCGCGTCCTGCACGTCGCCGACACGCACTTCCCGGCCAACGCCGAGTCGCTGCCGCGCTTCCTGGCGGCGGCGCGGCGGCACTCGTATGACGTCGTGGTGGGCACCGGCGACTACGTCGATACGCGCGCGGGCTGGGACGTCGCGCGGCGCGCCTTCGAGGCGCTGGAGCCGGGGCTGGGCGTCTACGCGGTGATCGGCGGGCACGAGCGCTACGACCGGCCCGGGCCGGGGTCGCTGCTGCGCATCCTCGGCCGCCGACGGGGGCGCTGGGTCGACCCGGGCCCGTTCGTCGCGGGGCTGCGCGAGGCGGGCGTGCGGGTGCTGATCAACGAGAACTGCACGGCCGAGATCGGGGGGGAGATGGTGCGCTTCATCGGCGTGGACGACGCCTGCCACGGCCTCGACCGGCTGCCCGAGGCGCTGCCGCCGTCGGGGGCGCCGGGCTTCCCCATCCTGCTCAGCCATTCGCCCGACGGGCTCCTGCATCCGGCGGCGCGGGGCCTGCCGCTGGCCTTCAGCGGGCACACGCACGGCGGGCAGATCCGCGTGCCCGGCTACGGCGCGCCCGTCCGCAACGCGCGCGCCGTGGGACGGCGGCAGGCGTCGGGCGTGGTGCGCATCGGCGACACGCAGGTCGTGATCAGCCGCGGCTTCGGGACGACGCGCCTGCCGCTGCGCTTCGCATGCCGGCCGGAGTTGGGGGTCGTGGAGTTGCGGCGGGTGTGAGGATGGGCGGAGGCGCGGGAAAGACCTCGGGTGGCGCGGGGGTGTAGACTGAGGCCCGGACCTTCGGACAAGGAGCATCAAGATGGCAACATTCGACACCCTCCGGGCCATGCAGAAGCTCCGGGGGATCGGCATCCCGGAAGCGCAAGCCGAGACGACCGTGGAAGTAATCGGCGAGTCGCAGAACCACCTTGTGACGAAGGAGGATCTCTACCTCGCGTTGCTCATTCAGACCGCGGTCATCCTCGGTGGGGTCGCCGCGCTGACGCAGATCTGACGGGCAGCTAGAGGCGCCGATGGTGACGAAGAGCCAACTGCGTATGGAGTTGTATCGCGCGATGCTCATTCAGACCGGGGTCATCCTCGGTGGGGTCGCCGCGCTGACGCAACTCTGACCGGCAGGCGAAGACACAGCTGGTGACGAAGCAAGAGTTGCGCGCCGAACTCTATCGCGTGGCCTTCTTCCAGTTCGTGGCCACGGTCGGCACGATGACCGCGATCATGGCCGCGCTGACGCAGCTCTGACGGAGCGCCCAGACGGCGCTTCCGACCGACTCACCAATCGATTATCGATGTGACGGTGGAATCCGTTACGTCGGATGCGCTACCCTGGAACTGCCGAACTCCGCCGCCGGGCGGCGGGGACGGGGGACCCACCTTTCGCGGGGTGAATCCGGACCACGAGGCCGGTAGGCGACCCGAGCGCCGAACCCGTCAGCTAACCCCGTAGGCGACTCAGGGGCCGTCCGCACGCTCGATGGCCGCCTGTTCTGCATCGATTCGGCGGCGCGGCATGGCCCGTGCGCCGGAAGGAGGACCAGTGACCATCGAATCCGCCGATCGCCCCACAACCGCCAGTGTCTCCGGCATCACGCCGCAACTCCCGGACTCCGATTTCTCGGAGCGCTACGAGTCGATCAACGTGCACAACTTCGAGGATGTGCCGCAGATCCGCGCGCTCTCGCCCGAACAGCGCCACGACATCCGCGTGGTGGCGAACGTGCTGCCGTTCAAGTCGAACCGCTACGTGGTGGACGAGTTGATCGACTGGAGCGCCGTCCCCGACGACCCGATATACCGGCTGACGTTCCCCCACAAGGACATGCTGGAGCCCGAGGCCTACCGCCGCATCGACGCGCTGCTGGACGCCGGCGCGTCGGGCAAGGAGATGAAGGTCGCGGCCGACGAGATCCGGATGTCGCTGAACCCGCACCCGGCCGGCCAGCTCGATCACAACGTGCCCAGCGTCAACGGCCAGCCGCTGCCGGGCATGCAGCACAAGTACCGCGAGACGGTGCTGTTCTTCGCCAGCCAGGGGCAGACCTGCCACGCGTATTGCACGTTCTGCTTCCGCTGGCCGCAGTTCGTGGGGCTGGCGGGGCAGAAGTTCGCGATGCGCGAGGGCGAACTGCTGCGCGACTACCTGCAACAGCACGACGAGGTCAGCGATGTCCTCTTCACGGGCGGCGACCCCCTGATCATGCGCACGAAGATGCTGCGCAGCTACATTGAGCCGCTGCTCGAGCCGGATGCCGCGCCGAACCTGCGCACGATCCGCATCGGCTCGAAGGCGCCGGCCTATTGGCCCCAGCGCTTCGTCACGGACGAGGACGCGGAGGAACTCCTGGAGTTGTTCCGGCGGGTCGTGTCGTCGGGGCGGCAACTGGCGCTGATGGCGCACTTCAACCACCCGGTGGAGTTGGAGACGGCCGTGGCGCAGGAGGCGATCACGCGGATCCGGCGCACGGGCGCGCAGATCCGGGCGCAGTCGCCCCTGGTGCGCCACATCAACGACGACTCCGACGCGCTGGCGCGAATGTGGCGCCTGCAGGCGCAGTTGGGCATCGTGCCCTACTACCTGTTCGTGGAGCGGGACACGGGCGCGCATCGCTACTTCGCGCTGCCGCTGGTGGAGGCCTGGGAGATCTACCGCAACGCCTACAAGCAGGTGAGCGGCGTCTCGCGCACGGTGCGCGGGCCCAGCATGTCGGCCACGCCCGGCAAGGTGCAGGTGCTCGGCGTCAGCGAGGCCGCCGGCGAGAAGGTGATCGTGCTGCGCTTCCTGCAGGGCCGCAACCCCGACTGGGTGGGGCGGCCGTTCTTCGCCGCCTACGACCCCGAGGCCTGCTGGCTCGACGACCTGCGGCCCGCCTTCGGCGAGAAGGAGTTCTTCTACGAAGCGGAGTTGCGGGAACTGCTGGCGCAGCCGGGCAGCCCCTGGTCGCGCGACGAACTCTCGGTGCCGATGGCCGGCGGCGGCTAGCGGATCAGGCGGCGGCGCAGCGACCAGATCGCCAGCCAGCACAGCGGCGGCGTCACCACGGCGAGCCAGAGCACATCCCCGGCGAGCGCCCAGGTGAGGTCACCCGCGGCGAGGCCGCGGAAGATATCGACTACGTGCGTGAGCGGGTTGAACCAACCCACGGTCCGGGCCCAGCCGGGCAGCTCGTCGAGCGGGAAGAAGGCGCCGCTGAACCAGAAGATGGGGTTGATCACGATCGTGAAGTAGTACATCAGGTGGTGGATGGTGCGGGCGTAGCCGAGGTAGACGATCACGAGGGCGGAGAACAACAGCCCCATGAGGAACGCGACGGGGAGGGCGAGGATGATCCAGGGTGACTGGATCAGGCCCCAGGCCGGGGTGAGTATGGCGAGCACGATCAGCACCGCGGCGACGCTGATCACGCCACGCACAGCTCCCCAGACGATCTCGCCGGCGGCGATATCCTCGGCGCGGGCGGGCGTGGCCAGCATCGCGCCGTAGAGGTCCTGGTGGGCGAGGCGCAGGTAGCCGCCCCAGAGCGACTCTCCGACGGTGGCGAACATGGCGAACATGGCGACGACGCCGGGGGCGACGAAGACGATGTAGTCGAGGTCGAGGCCGAGGTCGACGAAGCGGCCCAGGGCCAGCCCCATCACGAGCAGCGCGAGGGTGGGCTCCCCGACGGCGAGCATGGCGTTGAGGAAGAGGAATTCGCGGTAGACATCGATGTGGCGGCGGACGACGGCGAGTGTGCGGTGATCGGGGATCGCGACGCCGAGCCAGGTGCGGACGCCCCAGCCCTCTCCCGCGATTCGCGATCCGCGGGCGGTCATGGAGACCATGGCTACTCCTCCAGTCCGTGGCCCGTCAGGTGGAGGAAGACATCCTCCAGGTTGGCGTGCCGGGTGCTGGTCCGGTAGGGGTCATCGATGACGGCGGCGGCGCGGTCGCTGGCGGCCTCGTCGAGCCCGTAGATATAGAGCAGATCGCCGACCGTCTCGATGCGGGCGCCGTCGGCCAGCGGTCCGGCCAGCGTCTCGCGCAGGCGGCCCGCCTCGCCGTCGAGGGTGCGCAGTTGCAGGACCGGGCCGCCCGCGTGGCGCTCGATCAGGTCGCGGGGGTGGCCCTCGGAGATGATGCGGCCTTGGTCCATGATCGCGAGGCGGTCGCAGAGGCGTTCGGCCTCCTCCATGTAGTGGGTGGTGAGGAGCACCGTGACGCCGCGCTCGCGCAGCTGCTGGAGCTTGGTCCAGACCAGATGCCGGGCCTGGGGATCGAGGCCGGTGGTGGGCTCATCGAGGATGAGCACGCGGGGGTCGCTCATCAGGGCGCGGGCGAGGACGAGGCGGCGCGCCATGCCGCCGGACAGCTCGTCGATGCGGGCCGTGGCGCGGTCGGCCAGTTGCACGAGCTCCAGGAACTCGTCGGCGCGCCGCCGCGCCTCGCGGCGCGGGATGTCGAAGAAGCGCGCGTAGGAGAGCAGGTTGCCGAGCGCGCTGAGGTCGGGGTCGAGGTTGTTGTTCTGCGGCACGACCCCGAGCAGCGACTTGATGTCGCGGTCGTGGCGCTGGACATCAAGGCCGGCGACGTGCAGCGTGCCGTCGCTGATCGGCAGCACACAGCTGATCATGCCGATGGTCGAGGTCTTGCCGGCCCCGTTGGGCCCCAGCATGCCGAAGAACTCGCCACGCTCGACGTGCATGTCGATCCCGGCCACGGCCTCAATGTCGCCGTAGCGCTTGCGCAGGCCGCGCGCGACGATCATCGGCGGCTCGGAGCCACGGCCGGCGTCGGTGCGCGGTTGATCGATGGTCTGGCCGATGGTCACGTTCGCTCTCCAGCGTCAAGCATACGGACGCGGCCCGTTGCTCGCGCGGCGCCCGGCCGGATTGTTCGCTGGCTTACACGGGCCGGACGTCGCGCGGGACAGCGGGACCGTGTCTAGACTCCGGGCGGGAGCAGCGCATGACTGTCTGGTTCGTGGGCGTGGATCTCGCGTGGTCGAAGCAGAATCCGAGCGGCGTGGCGATCCTATCGGGCGGCGCGGGGCGCGGGCTGGAGTATGTCGGATCGGAGACGTGTGGTTCGACCGAGGACATCGCCGCACAGATCCTGACGCTGGACGGCCCGGTGTGGGTCGCGATCGACGCGCCGCTGGTCGTGCGGAACGAGGCGGGGCAGCGCCCGGTGGACCGCCTCGTCACGCGCCAGTACGGCCGCTTCCACGCGGGGGCCTACCCGGCCAACCGTCGCCTGCTGGGCCACGACATCCGGGCAGCGCAGTTGGTCGGACTGCTTGAGCGGCGGGGCGTGCGGCAGTTGGACGAGGTCACGCTGCCGCCCCAAGCGGCCGGCTCCTGGGCGTTCGAGACGTACCCGCACCCGGCCATGATCGAGCTGTTCGGCATCAATCGAACGATCAAATACAAGAAGGGCGCCGTCCTTGAGAAGCGGGAGGGCATTCGCATGCTCGCGGCGTCGCTGGCCTATCACTTGCCGCGCCTCGATCCGCCCCTGCTGAGGTCACCCGGACTGTCGTCGCTGCTGGAGAACCCGCTCCCGGCACTGCGCGGGGCGGCGCTCAAGGCCTACGAGAATCGCCTCGACGCGCTCCTTTCCGCCTATGTGGCGGCGCATCTGTGGCGCTGGGGGACGGAGCGCAACCGGCACCTGGGCAGCGGGGAGACGGGCAGCATCATGCTGCCGGCCGTGCGGGGCGACATCGACCGATCGCGGGGTGCGTGAGCGACCGCACCGCCGCCGGGTCAGCGTGGGGCCATGTCGCGCATGGCCCCCAGGATGCGCTCTCGGCGGACGGCGGGATCGGGGTGCACGCTGAGCAAGTAGTAGATGGCGACATCGAGGCCGGCATCGTAGTAGCGCTGTACGTGCTCGTTGCGCTCGTCGGCGGAACCGCGGATGAAGACCTCGTCCATGATGCCCTGAGGGACCGCGGCGACGGCCCCCCGGCGGTCGCCCGAGCCCCAGGCGTCCCACATGGGCCCCAATTCCTCGGCGTGGCCCAGCCAGCGCTGGAAGTTGGCGTAGGCGGGGACGTTGAGGTAGGCGGTGGTGCTGCGACGCAGGAAGGTGTCGAGCGCCTCGCTTGGCTCGTCGACGCAGATGAGCAGGCGGGCGGCGACCTCGTAGGTGGCCGGATCCTTGCCGGCGGCGCGGACGCCCCCGTGCAGGGCCTCCATCACGGTGGGCATGTCATCGGGGCCGAGCCAGTTGGTGATCATGCCGTCGCCCTTCTCGCCGGCGAAGTGCAGCATCTTGGGGCCCAGCGCGGCGACGTAGATGGGGATCCGCTCCTGGGGCGGGTACTCCAGACGCAGGCCCTTGATGCTGACCGTCTCGCCGTCGAAGTCGACGCGCTCGCCGGCGAACGCTCCCCGCAGGATCGTCAGGTACTCCTCCATGCGCGGCTTGAGCTGCCGATAGGGGACGCCGTTCCAGTGCTCGACGGTGGCGGGCGAGCCCATGCCGATGCCGAGGCTGAAGCGGCCGGGGGCGAGCTCGTTGAGGGCGCAGGCGTGCATCGCCAGGGTGGCGGGCCCGCGGCTGAAGACGTTGGCGATGGCGATGCCGAGGCGCATCTCCGGGACGACCATCGCGGCCTGCGCGAGCGGCGTGAAGCCGTCGCGGCCGGTGGTCTCGTAGGACCAGAGGTCGCGGTAGCCGAGGTCGCGGGCCTCGCGCAGGATATCGGGATGCTCGGACAGCGGGATGCCGTCCAGGGCCAGGGTGAGGGCGGGTCGCTTCTCGGGCATCGGGGCTCTCCTCGGGGCTCTCGCCGGGGCCCCCTTCGGGCGTCGGCGGGCCGAGGCTAGCGCAGAGCGCCGCGCCGTCGCACGCCCGGGCCTGGGCGAGCGACGGCCAGTCCGTATACTCGGCCGCAGAGACGGAGGGCCGATGGCCGATCGCGAGCGGCAGGACGAGTCGGCGGAGCTGGCGCGGCTGCGGGCGGAGCGGGCCGACTGGGAGGCGCGCGTCGAGGCCGCCGGGCAGGAGCGGCCCGGCCCGTTCATGACGGTCTCCTCGCGGCCGGTGCGACGGCTCTACGGCCCGACGGACCTGGCCGACGACGGCTTCGACTATCGCACCGACCTGGGCAACCCGGGCGAGTACCCCTTCACCCGCGGCGTCCACACCGGCGGCTACCGCGGCCGCCCCTGGACGATCCGCATGTTCTCGGGCTTCGGCAGCGCCGAGGAGACCAACCAGCGCTTCAAGCAGCTGCTTGCCGACGGCCAGACGGGGCTCAGCATCGCCTTCGATATGCCGACGCTGATGGGCTACGACCACGACGATCCGTGGGCGCTGGGGGAGTTCGGGCGCTGCGGCGTGGCGATCGACTCGCTGGCGGACATGGATCTCCTGCTGCGCGACCTGCCGCTGGACCGGATCACGACGTCGATGACGATCAACTCGCCGGCGGCGGTGCTGTGGGCGCTGTACATCGCGGTGGCCGAGCGGCGCGGGATCGATCGCGCGGCGCTGGGCGGCACGCTGCAGAACGACATCCTCAAGGAGTTCATCGCGCAGAACGAGTTCGTCTTCCCACCCCGGCCGTCGATGCGGCTGGTGACGGACACGGTCGAGTTCGCCAGCGCCGAGATGCCGAAGTGGAACAGCATCAGCATCAGCGGCTACCACATCCGCGAGGCCGGCTCGACGGCCGCCCAGGAGCTGGCCTTCACCCTGGCCGACGGGCTGGAGTACGTGCGCTGGGCGCTGGAGCGCGGCCTGGCGATCGACGACTTCGCGCCGCGGCTGTCGTTCTTCTTCAACAGCCACAACGACTTCTTCGAGGAGGTCGCAAAGTTCCGCGCCGCGCGCCGCATCTGGGCGCGGGAGATGCGCGAGACGTTCGGCGCGACGAACCCGCGCTCGCTGTGGCTGCGCTTCCACACGCAGACGGCGGGAGTCTCGCTGACCGACGTGCAGCCCGAGGTGAACCTGATGCGCGTCACGATCCAGGCGCTGGCCGGCGCGCTGGGGGGCACCCAGTCGATGCACACGGACGCGATGGACGAGGCGCTGGCGCTGCCCTCGGACAAGGCGGCGCGGCTGGCGGTGCGCACCCAGCAGGTGCTGATGCACGAGTCGGGCGTGGTGAACACACCCGACCCGCTGGCGGGGTCGTACTTCGTGGAAGCGCTGACGAACGAACTGGAGCGCGACGCGCGCCGCTACTTCGCGCAGATCGAGGCGCTGGGCGGCGTCATCCCGGCGATCGAGGCGGGCTTCTTCCAGCGCGAGATCGCCGACGCGGCCTACCGATTCGCCAGGGAGGTCGCCGACGGGGAGCGCACGATCGTGGGCGTCAACGACTTCCAGATCGAGGAGCCGATCGCCATCCCCATCCTGGAGATGGACCCCGAGGGCGAGCGGCGGCACCTGGCCCGCCTCGCGCGCACGCGGGCCGAGCGCGACGCGGCGGCGCACGCGGAGTCGCTGGCGCGGCTCGAGCAGACCTGCCGCGACCCGCGGGCCAACGTCATGCCCGCCATCCTGGACGCCGTCAACGCCTCCGCGACCGTGGGCGAGATCATGAACTGCATGCGCGGCGTCTTCGGCGAGCACCGCGAGAACGTCGTGGTGTAGCGGGTGGGCCGAGCGCCCACAAGGGGCGCCCCGACGAGGGACGCCCCGACGGCAGGGCGGCGCTTGCGTCCGCAGTATGCACAATCTGGAAGTACTACTTCCAATTTGTGCAGCCAGCACGCCGTCGCCGCGACCGCGCGACTGCGCGCCGCTAGTGGATCTCGAAGACGATCCGCACGGAGGCCGTGATCTGCTCCTCGCCGCCGAAGACCGGCGCCCGGGCGGCGAGCGCGAAGTCGGCGTCGTCGGCCGCCTCCGGCTGCGCGATGCCGACCGGGGTCGCGAAGCCGATCTCCTCGATGATGCTGACACGGCCGAGGCTCACGTCGGCTCGCTCGGCCATGGCGAGCGCCTTGCGGCGCGCCTCGTCGATGGCGGCGAGCCGCGCGGCATCCTCGAGCTCGACCCGGTTGCCGACGAGGAACTGGATGCGGTTGATCGACACGGCGTCGCCGCCCGCGCCGACGGCCACGTCGATCACGTCGCCGATCGTGTCCACTCCGTCGAGGGTGACGCGGATGGTGTTGCTGAACCGGAAGCCGATGCTGACGCGGCCCTCCTCGGTGTAGTCGTGCTCTTCGTCGAGGCGGATGCGGACGGTCTGCAGGTCCTCGTCGGCGACGCCCTCCTCAGCGAGCGCGGCCCGGACCAATTCCAGCGCCGTCGCGCCCGCGCTCAGCGCCTCCGTCGCGGTGGCCTCCAGCGAGGAGACGCGGATCTCGATGCTGGCGCCGTCGGGCGGCGCGGCGATCGCGGCGGAGCCGGTGACCGTCAGCGTGCCGGGAATGAGCTGCCCGCTCTGCGCCTCCGCGCGCTCGCTCCCGCCCAGCAGGAACACGCCCACAGCCAGCGCCACGATCAGCGCGATCCCAATCCCCATCGTTCGCAGTCGTCCCATTGCCTTGCCCTTCGTTCCGAAGCCCGCCGCCGATTGGGGCTCCCCGTATCGATTCAACGCCGGCCGGCGTTGCCGCGTTCCGCGCGCGCGGTCGCGCTGCGCGTGTGACTGTCGCGCCTCTCACGCGGTATGTGGGGATGGTAACGGCGGGGCGCGGCGGGCGGGGCGCGATCAGCGATCGGAGGGCGGGACGCCGGCGGAAACGACGCCCGCTCGCAGCGCGGCATGGATGCTGGCGGCGATCTCCTCGACCAGCTCGACGCCGTCCGCCAGCGACTTGTTCTGGGCGCTGAGGATCACGATGACGTAGTCGGGTTGCCCGCCGGCGTCGAGCACGTAGCCCGCGCTGTGCACCAGCCACCCATCCTTCGCGGGGTACCAGCCGTTCTTGAGTGCCACGCTGCCGCCCCCCTCGGGGAGCCCGGCCGAGATGCCCCAGCGCTGCCAGGGCGCGACGCCGGCGAGCAGCCTCATCGCGTCATGGCGGACGCCCTCCGACAGCGATTCGCCCGCGACGATCTCACGGAACACCTGCGCGACGCCGTAGGCGTTGCCCGTCCACAGGCCCCAGCCGCCGGGGACGAGGATGCCGGGCCAGACATCGAGCTGGGAGAGGAGCCCGGGCACGGCAGCGCCGGCGCCTTGCCAGAGGGCGCTCGCGGCCTCGTTGCTGCTCGTATGGATCATCAGCTCCAGCAGGACTTGCTCGCGCCGGGAGAGCGCGCCTTCCTCGCGTTCCCCCTCCTGGAGGACGGCCAGCATCAGCGGCACCTTGGCCACGCTCGCGAGGTCGTAGTAGGCGCCGGCATGGTGGGTGAAGATCAGGTCGCGGCGCAGATCGATCGTCGTGATGCCGACGCCGTTGGGCAGCGCCGCCAGCCGCTCGGCGATCGCCGGCGCAAGGATGCCCAGCGGCTGCGTGACCGGGAGGTCGGGCGGCGCCAGTTCCAACTCGGGCAGCGGCGCGGCGACCGGTCGCGGGCTCGGGGCCGGAGCGGCCGGCGGCTCCGCGAAGTGGGGGGGCGAATCGGCGACCGGCGGCGGCGGCGCGGCGAAGCGGGGCCCCGACGCGATGTCCGTCGCAGGCGACGCCTCGGCGGCGGTGATCGCGGGGGCCGGGCCGTCGTCGTCGGTCGTGGCCGGTGCGGCGTCCGTCGCCGCGTCGGCGTCCTGCTCCGGGGCGGCGCTCACGGCCTCGTCGTCTTCGGCGGGTGGGGGATCCGGGGGGGCCGCGTCCGCGTCGTCATCGGACGGGGCGTCGTCATCGGACGGGGCGGCGGCGGCGGGCGGGGAGTCAGCGGCGGACGGCTGGGGGTCAGCCGCGGACGGCGGGGGGTCAGCAGCGGACGGATCGGGGGCGGGGGTCGCCGGCTCCTGCACGACGTCGGCGGCGACCGGCGGGCCGTCCCCGGCGTCCCAGGCGTCGAGCAGGAACACCAGCCCGACGATCGGGAGCAGCGCCAGGATCGCGATCGCCAGACCGACGTTACGTCGCCCAAGGTGGCGAATCCGCGCCAGGATCGGAGCCAGCCGTCGCACGCAGGCCCCCACTCCGGATCTCATCACACTCCGGATGTCACCCCAATGCCCCCACAACTCTACCCGCTCGGCGCGCCTTGTCTCGCACTACGAGCGATACGCCGTCGGAACGGCGCGGGCGGACTACCCGACGACGCCCTTCTCACGCAGGGCGGCGATGCCCGCAGCGTCGTAGCCGAGGTCGCGCAGGATGTCGTCGGTGTGCCGGCCGGGCGGCGGACCCTGCGGGCCGGGCTCGCCGGGCGTGTCGCTGAGCTTCGGCCCGACGCCGACCTGCGTCGCGGGGCCGTCCGGGGAATCCACCTCCGTGATCGTGCCGCGGGCGCGGATGTGCGGGTGCGTCGTGATCTCGTCCTGCTCCAGCACCGGCGCGATGCAGACGTCGTGGGCTTCCAGCGCCGTCACCCACTCATCGCGGGTGCGCCCGGCGAAGCGCTCGCTCAGCGCCTCCCGCAGCGCGGGGTAGCGGTCCTCGTGGAACTGGTGGTCGAGGAAGTCGTCCAACTCCAGGGCGCGGCAGAGGTTGGCGTAGAAGTGCGTCTCCAGGCAGGCGACGGAGATCCAGCGGCCGTCGGCGCAGCGGTAGGTGTCGTAGTGGGGGACGCCGCCGTTGAGGAAATACTGGCGGTGGTGGACGTCCTCGTCGTGGACGATCTTGTCCATCAGCACCGCGGTCAGCAGGGAGAGGACGCCGTCGCTCATCGCCATGTCGACGTGCTGGCCGCGCCCGGTCCGGTCCCGCGCCAGCAGGGCCAGGCAGATGCCGAGCGCCGTGTAGAGGCCGCCGCCGGCGAAGTCGGCGAGGATGTTGAGTGGGATGAAGGGGCGCCCGCCCTCGCCGAAGAAGAAGCCGAGGGCGCCGCCCATGGCGATGTAGTTGAGGTCGTGGCCGGGGCGGTCGCGGTAGGGCCCGGTCTGCCCGTAGCCCGTCAGCGAGGCGTAGACGAGGCGCGGATTGAGCGCCGAGAGTTCGGCGTAGCCGACGCCCAGCCGGTCGCAGACGCCGGGGCGGAACGACTCCAGGAAGACGTCGGCGTCTTGGGCGAGCGCCTGCACGATGGCGCGGCCTTCGTCGGTCTTGAGGTTGACGGCGATGTCGCGGTTGCCGCGATGGGTCGACCCGCCGGCGGTCTTGCTGAGCCGCGTGGCCGCGCCGACGTTGCCGCGGCCGCCCTCGACGGGGGCGAGGCCCCGGCGCGTGCCGGGGATCGCGCTGACGCGCGTCACCTGCGCGCCGAAGTCGGCCAGGATCATCGAGGCGTAGGCGCCGATGCCGGAGATGTCGACGATCTTGATGCCTTCGAGTGCGTGCGTCATCGGATGCTCCCCGCCCGCCGGGCGCCCGTCAGCGGGGCGCTTCCTCACCCAGATCGGTGTACGTCCGGCGCAGCGCTTTCCGCGTCTGCTCGTTGATGCGCACGATCGCGTCCCAGTCGTAGCCGAGTTCGAGGAGGACCTCCTCGGTGTGCTGGCTGAGCTGGGGTGGCGGTCCCTTGATGGAGCCCGGGGTCTCGCTCAGCACGACGGTGGGGCCGATGACCTTCGTCGGTCCGACCATGTCGACGTCGATCTCCTGGATGTAGCCGTTGGCGATCGCCTGCGGGTCGTCGAGCACGTCCTGATGGTTGAAGACGCGGTTGTAGATGATCTGGGGCTCGGAATCGAGGAATTCGACCCACTCCGCCATCGTCTTCGAGGCGAAGGCGCGCTCCATGTAGGGGCGGATCTGCGAGGCCACCGTGCCCTCGGCGTCGAAGGCCATGCCCATGCGCTTGGTGGCCGCGTTCCAGCGGTGGTCGACGCCGATCTCGGGCATGCCGCCGAAGTTGCAGAAGGACCGCCACGACTCATCGGTCCGTGGGAAGGCGAGGAAGAGCGCCTCGCCGTCGGAGGTCGTGTAGACGCCGTACATGCCCGGCAGGTTGGCGTGGTGCGCCCCGTCGCGCATGAGCGGGTTGCCCGTCATGGCGGCCTGCTGGATCTCCCAGGCCTGCAGCCAGATCTGCGCGCCGTAGGAGGACGTGTTGACCTTCTGCGCGACGCCGTGCCGCTCGCGGGCGAAGAGGGCCGTCATGATGCCCAGCGCCAGCTGCATCGCGCCGGCCATGTCGGCGATGACGGCGCCCGGCAGCACGGGCGGGCCGTCGCGCGGGCCGGTCACGTGGATCAGGCCGCCGCGCGCCAGGCCGGCGCCGTCGACCATGCGCTTGTCCGCCTGGGGCCCCAGGTGGCCGAAGCCGTTGACCGCGGCGTAGATCAGATCGGGCTTGATCGCGCGGAGGGTGTCGTAGCCGTAGCCCATGCGCTCGAGCGAGGACTCGAGGCGGTTGGTGAGGAAGACATCGGCGCCGGCGACGAGCTTGTAGACGATCTCGCGGCCCTGCTCGGAGTTGACGTCGATGCTGATCGTGCGCTTGCCCTTGTTGGAGTGGACGAACTGCGCGCCCAGCGTGCCCTGGGGCGTGTAGTTGTAGGCGCCGCGGTGGTAGCGGGCGCCGTCGCCCTCGGGCGACTCGACGCGGGTCACCTCCGCGCCCATGTCGCGCAGGTAGCCGGCCGCCGCCGGCCCCTGCAGGGCGGCCGCCATCTCCACCACCTGGATGCCGGTCAGTGCCTCGACCATGAGCCGTCCTTTCGCCGCACATCATGCCGCGCCGCGTTGGGCTCGCGGCGCACGGGCGACGTGCGGGAGTATCGCAGCCCCCCGCGGCGAGCGGAAGGCGGCGGCGACGAACGGCGGCGGCCCGTCGCCGGGCGCTAGAAGGGCGGCTCCATGCCCAGCGCGATGAACTTCTGCCGCAGCATCCGCCGGGAGTGGTCGTTGATCCGCACGATCGCGTCCCAGTCGTAGCCGAGTTCCAGCAGGATCTCCTCGGTGTGCTGGCCCAACTGGGGCGGCGAGCCCTTGATGGAGCCCGGCGTCTCGCTGAGCGTGACGGTGGGCCCGACGACCTTGGTGGAGCCGATCATGTCGACGTCGATCTCCTGGATGTAGCCGTTTTCGAGGGCCTGCGGGTCGTCGAGCACGTCCTGATGGTCGCAGACGCGGTTGTAGATGATGTCCGGCTCGGAATCGAGGAACTCGACCCATTCGGCCATCGTCTTCAAGGCGATGGCGCGCGTCATGTAGGGACGGATCTGGCGCGCCATCTTGCCCTCGGCGTCGCCGCCCATGCCCATCCGCTTGGTGACCGCGTTCCAGCGCTCGTCGGCGCCGATCTCGGGCATGCCGGCGAAGTCGCAGAACGATTGCCACGACTCCTCCGTCATGTGGAAGGCGATGAAGAGGGCCTCGCCGTCGGCGGTGCCGTAGATGCCGTACATGCCGGGGAGGTTGGGGTGATGCGCGCCGTCGCGCTTGAGCGCGTTGCCGGTCACGGCGGCCTGCTGGATCTCCCAGGCCTGCAGCCAGATCTGTGCGCCGTAGGAGGAGTTGTTGACCTTCTGCGCGATGCCGTGCCGCTCGCGGGCGAGGAGGGCCGTCACGACCCCCAGCGCCAGCTGCATCGCGCCGGCCATGTCGGCGATGATGGCGCCGGGCAGCATGGGCGGCCCGTCGCGCGGGCCGGTCACGTGCATCAGCCCGCCGCGGGCCATCCCCGCGCCGTCGACCATGCCCTTGTCGGCGTCCGGGCCGGCCGGCCCGAAGCCGTTGACGGCGGCGTAGATCAGGTCGGGCTTGATCGCGCGGAGATCCTCGTAGCCGTAGCCCATCCGTTCCAGGGACGACTCGCGGAAGTTCGTGAGGAAGACGTCGGCGCCGGCGACGAGCTTGTGAATCACCGCGCGCCCGTCGTCGGAGTTGGCGTCGACGGTGATCGTGCGCTTGCCCTTGTTGGCGTGGATGAACTGCGCGCCCAAGGTGCCCGGCGGGGTGAAGTTGTTGACGCCGCGGTGGTAGCGCGAGGCGTCGCCCTCGGGCGGCTCGACCTTGATCACCTCCGCGCCCATGTCGCGCAGGTAGCCGGCCGCCGCCGGCCCCTGCAGGGCGCCCGCCAGTTCCACCACGTTGATGCCCGTGAGTACCTCGACCATGACGACTCCCTTCTTGTCCGCTGTCGCGCGCCGCGATCGGGGCGGCCGCTAGGGCCGGAACCCGACGCGCGCCTTCTTGCCGCGGTCCTGTTCGAGGGCACGATAGGCCATTTCGACGAAGCGTTGCAGGTAGTGGCGGGTCTGCACCGGGTCGATGACCTCCTCGACACCGCCGGCCTCGGCGGTGCGGAAGACGTTGCGCAGCACCTGCAGCTCGGCCTCCAGTTCCTCCATCCGCTGCTGCGGGTCGGGCGCGGCCTCGATCTGCTTGCGGAAGGCCGCGCTGACGCCGCCCTCGATGGGGATCGAGCCGAACTCGCCCGAGGGCCAGGCCACACGGTAGTTGATCCGCGAGGCGTCGCTGGTCGCGGCGCCGGCCATGCCGTAGCACTTGCGCACCTGCACGGTGAAGGTGGGCACGGTGATGTTCTGCCAGATCCAGATCGCGCGCATGCCCGAGCGCAGCGTGCCGGCGCGCTCGGCCTGCTGACCGATCATGAAGCCGGGGATATCGACGAAGTAGGCGATGGGGATGTGGAAGATGTCGCAGAAGTCCAGGAAGCGGCCCTGCTTGTCGGCCGCGCGCTGATCGAGCGCGCCGCCGTGCTTGGCGGCGTTGTTGGCGATCACGCCGATCGGGTGGCCGTCGACGCGGGCCAGGGCGACGATCAGCGACTCGCCGAAGTCGGGCGCGATCTCGAAGAACTCGCCGCCGTCGACGCACAGCGAGACCAGCCGCTTCATCGCGTAGGGGCGCTTGCGGTCGCGCGGGACGATCGTCGCCAGGCCCTCGCGCCAGCCGTCGGGCGGGGGCTGGGCCGGCGCGACGGGCGGCAGCTCCCAGACGTTGCTGGGCAGGTAGCCCAGCACGGTGCGGATCTGGCGGAAGGCGTCGTGCTCGTCCTCGGCGGCGTTGTCGATGCAGCCCGACTCGCGGGTGTGGATCTGCGCCCCGCCCAGCTCCTGCTTCGTGAGGTCGTGGCCCAGGGCGCGCTTGACGACCGGCGGCCCCGACGCGAACAGCGCCGACGTCTCCTTGACCATCACGTTCCAGTGGGCGAGCAGCGCGATCCCCGCCGGCCCGCCCGCGACGGAGCCCAGCACGGCGCAGATCAGCGGCGCCTGCTCCATGATCTGCATGGGGCGCCGGAAGACCGGGTAGTCGCTGGGCAGATAGGTGTGGCCGCGCTCGGAGACGCCCTCGATGTTGGCGCCGGCGCCGTCGAGCAGGTCGATGAAGGGCAGCCGGTACTCGTAGGCCGTGTTGGCCAGCAGGCGGCCCTTCTCCGAGGGCTTGGTGGCCGAGCCGCCGCGGATGGTGAAGTCGGTGCCGGTGACGACGACGCGGCGGCCGTCGATGCGGCCCAGCCCGCCGACCGTGGTGGCGGGGGTGAACCCGGCCAGCTCGCCGTCGGCGTATTCGCCCTGGCCCATCAGCCCGCCCAGCTCCTCGAAGCTGCCGGGGTCCAGCAGCGCGTCGATGCGCTCGCGGACGGTCAGCTTGCCGTGCTCGTGCTGCCGCGCGACGGAGGCGGGGCCGCCCATCGTCTTGGCCAGCGCCTGGCGTCGGGTGAGTTCGTCGAGTTCGGGGTCCCAGGGCATGGTTGCTCCTCCGTCGGGCAGGCTAGCGCCTCGGGCGGTGGGAGGGGAGCGGGGCGGCGATCCTCAGACCAAGCGCAATGGCCGCTTCAGGAAGTTCAACTTCGATCGCGCAATGACTCCGTCATGCTGCAGCCGTCCCACGACGATGCCGGGCGCGAGGTCGACGCGCTGCGCGAATGCGACGACGGTCTCCTTCGAGAAGTCCCCATGCGCACGGAAGTCTTCGTACTCGTGGTCTGGAATCAGCGATCGCCGAGCAAACTCGTCTGCCGCGCGCTCCGCGTCGTCCTCGAGGGTGTCCGCGGCCGCTTGGCCGGGCGGGAAGTCAACGTAGTCATTCCCCGGGGACTCGACGAGATGGCCAGCTTCGTGGAAGAACGTGAACCAGAACTGGTCGTCGGACTTGTGACGCAGGCTGAGTTGGATCACCGCCTTCTCCCGGGTCGGCCAATGCGCCGCTCCGCTGAGATAGGTACCGCGGAACTCAGGCGTGAGCACTACCGCGACTCCTGCGTCGGCGCACATGGTCCGGAGCTCACTGATCGCGACCGAGATCGGCTGCTTCGTGGTCAGCGTGCGCGCGTCGCGGGTCGTCTCAGCCCAGCGCCGCCGGTCGAACGGCGCACACGCAATTTCGTCGCCCTTGATCTCCCCCCACCGCAGCCACGCGGACACCGACTCCCGGGCGGACGCGAACGAGGGACTCGATCGGTAACGCGCGAATGACCGTTCCCACTGCTGCGCCCAGCCGCGGGGGGAGCTCACCGCGAAGAACTTGAGCAGGTCCTCAAGAACCTCGCTCTTGGAGACCCCGCTGCGAACGAGCTCATGCTTCCGAAGGTCGCGGAGCGGAAATCGGTTGCCCCACTCGACATGACCCTGCAACTCGTCGATCGCTTTCCTTCTGGCGATCTGCGCGCGGTAATTCGTTTCAAGACCGTTCCAGAACTGAGCGCTGACTCCCAGCGCCCGCTCAAGCTGGATCGCCGTGTCCGGCGTGACCGCGGCCTTCGCCTTCACGATCTCGTTGATTGTCTTGAGCGGTCGGCCCATTCGGCGGGCCAGCTCGGCTTGGGTCATGGATCGCTCTTCGAGCGCCTCCAGCAACACATCTCCGGGAGGGACGCTCCAGTCCGGCTGCCAGTGCTCCCGCTTACCTGCCGTGGTAGTCAACAATCTCCTCCATCCTGATCGCCGTCACCGATGCTCTGTCGATCCCTCCGTCAGCAAGCCGAGGGACTGGATCGTGGTCCGGCGAGAAGATCAGTCGATACGGCCCCCACAATTGGAGGGCGAACTGCCCTGTGCGATCGCCACGAAGCGCGTGGCACCGCCCCGGAACTCCGTCCATGTCCCGCAGCGTTGGCGCGGCCGCGAGGGAGGCGAGGCGCAGCTTGAGCAGCCCCCAGTTGTCCGCACCCCATCGCTTCCGGCCGCGCGCGTCACCACTGCAACTCCTCTCGAGTTTCCGGTCGGACCAGCGCAGATCGATGGCGATCCCCTTGCTCCAATAACCCTAGGGGTGAATACTGTGAGCAGCAAGTCTGTCGAGAGGACCAGGGCTCATGCTGTCAGCTCAACCGCCCCTCATGCGGAACACCACGAATCCTCTTCGCCACGGAGCGAGGCACTACGTCCCCGTCGTTCAGAGCGAGAAGGGGGAGCGCGATGCACTCGCGAACGCGTCCCACGCGACGTGGGATCGGATCACGCCACTGGTCGAAAACGTCGGTCGGAAGGGCCAGGGAGGGGCCCGCTAACCTCTGCCGCCCCTACGCGACGACGCCCTCCACGACCAGCGCATCGAACTCCGACTGGGAGAGGCCCAGGAGGCCGCGCAGGACGGGCTCGTTGTGCTCACCGAGGACGGGGGCGCGCTGCAGGATGCGGCGCTCCTCGCCGACGAAGCGGATGGGCTCGCCGTCGATGGCGATCTCGACCTCCGGGGCGCTGGGCTGGCGGACGATCTGGTAGTGGTCGCGGAAGCCCTCGTCGACCTCCATCATGTCGCGCAGGTTCTCGACGGCGCTGGCGGCGACGCCGGCGGCCTGCAGCCGCTCGGCGACGGCCCAGCGGTCCTGGGGGGCGGTCCAGGCGCCGATGATCGCGTCGAGGGCGTCCTCGTTGGCCTTGCGCGCCGCGTGCGTGGCGAACTCGGGCGCGGCGACGAGGTCGGGCCGGCCGATGGCCTGGGCGAAGCCGGCCCACTCGGCGTCGTCGGTGACCGCCAGGGCGACCCATTCGTCGTCGCCGGCGGCCGGGTAGACGCCGTGGGGGCAGAGGTTGAGGTCGCGGTTGCCGGGCAGCGGGGGCTGCTCGCCGGTGTGGGCGAACTGCATCCAGTGCGCGCCCACGAGGGCGGTCGTGGCGGAGAGCTGCGACAGCTCGATCTCGCGGCCCTTGCCGTCGCGTTCGCGGGCGCGCAGGGCCGACAGCACGCTGGCGACGGTGAGATGCGGGGTCGTGAAGTCGGGGTAGGCGACCCCCATGCCGCGCGGCGGCCGGCCCGGGAAGCCGGTCAGGAAGTTCATCCCCGAGGCGGCCATGAGCAGGTTGCCGAGCGTGCGGAGCGGCGCCCAGGGGCTGTCGCCGCCGACGCCGGGCAGGTGCAGCAGGATGAGCCTCGGGTTGGCCTCGCGCAGCTTCTCGTAGGGGAAGCCCATGCGGGTGAGCGCGCCGGCCGAGAAGTTGTTGCTGACGACGTCGACCTGGGGCACCAACTCCCAGATCAGCTCCTTGCCGCGCTCGGTGGTGAGGTCGAGGGTGAGCGACTTCTTGCCGGTGTTGGCGTCGTTGAAGAGGTCGGGCAGGTCGGGGTGGTAGCGGCCGTCGTGGAACGGCTGGTTGCGCAGCGGGTCGATGCGCAGGCCCGACTCGACCTTGATCACCTCGGCGCCGAAGTTGGCCAGGATGCGGGTGCCGAAGGGGCCGGCCGCGACCCAGCAGAAGTCGAGCACGCGGATGCCCTCGAGGGGCATGTGGGGCATCGCGCCGTTCGAGTGGGCGCCGCCGGGCGGCGCGACGGCGGGCGCGGGCGCGGCGGGGGGGTCGGCCGCGTGCTCCCCGAGCTGCGGGGCCGGCTTGATCGGCAGCGGCGACTGCACGGGGTCGAGCGGGCTGCGGCTGAAGCTCAGCGGCCGGCCGACGGCGGGGGCGTCGACGTCGCGGAACTGCCCCGCCCGGCGGAAGTGCGCCGACTCCACCATCTCGGGGAAGTCCATCGTGGGCATGGCGGGGTGGCCGCCGTCCCAGAGCCCTTGCAGGAACTCGTCGCGGGAGACCCGTGCGGCCAGCTCGATGGCGAGGTACTGGAGCGGATTCTCCAGGTGCAGCCAGGCGGCCCCGCGGCCCTGGTGGATGACCTGCCAGTCGTCGGGCGTGAGGCCGTGCTCGACGCCGGCCGCGTCGAGCAGGGGCAGGAAGGTGCCGAGCCGGTTGCCCGCGACGTTGCAGGCGACCCAGCGGCCGTCGCGGCATTGCAGCGCCTGACTGAGGCCGGGGCGGACGGGGATCTCGCGCCGCCACAGCCAGGTGTTGGGGTTGCCGGTCTGCACGAGCTGGAAGGAGGTCGCCTCCTGCATAGAGATGTCGAGCTGGGCGCCGGGGCGGCCGGGGGCGTGGTCACGGCCGTGCAGCGCGATCATGGCCGAACTGGCGACGGTGAGGCCGGTCATCGTGTGGGCCGGGAAGGCGGCGCCGTGGGTGGGGGGGTCGGCGGGGTCGCCGGTGACCTGCAGCAGGCCGCCCGCGGCGGTGGCGGTCAGGTCGGTGGCCTTCCAGTCGCGGCGGGGGCCCGTCTGGCCGTAGGGCGTGGCCGACACGTAGATCAACTGCGGGTTGAGCGCGCGCAGATCATCGAAGCCGAGGCCGAGGCCGTCCATCTCGCCGGGCGCGCCCGTCTCGATCAGCACGTCGGCGCCGGCGGCCAGCGCGCGCAACTCCGCGATGCCCCGCGGCGTCGTCAGATCGACGACCCGCGACTCCTTGTTGGCGTTGAAGTAGAGGTGCTGGTAGGAGCGATCGGGCCCCGGTTGGTCGTCGACGAAGGGGGCGAGGCGGCGCGTGCCGACGCCCTCGGGCGGCTCGATCAGCGTGACCTGCGCCCCGAGGTCGGCGAGCAGGCGTCCGCCCAGGGCGGCGCGCTCATCGGCCAGGTCCAGCACACGAATGCCGGCGAGGGGCAGGAGGGGTGGATCGTCGGGGGCAGGGGGCATGGGGTCACTCCACAGTCCGCCGGGCCACGCGACCGGCGCGAGCGCAGGCTACGCGCGACATCGCCACCGTGCCAGCGCCCCCGCGCCGGCGGAATCTGGCATAGGATGGAGATGGGCAGGGGCGACGTGTACGGAGCGGGAGTGATCCGTGCGCCTGCGTCTCATCGGGCTTGGGGTCGCGGTGCTGGTGGTGGGCGCCGTCGTGTCGGCGGTGGTGGTGCTGTCGTCGGGTGGGGGGGAGCCGTCGGAGCCGGTCGTGGTTGAGGAGGAGGAAGCGCCGGAGATCGCGGAGGAGCCGCCGGAGGTCGTGGAGGAGCCGTCGGAGGAAGAGCGGGTCGAGGAGGCGGAGGCGGCAGAGCAGCCCGCCGTGTCAGAGGCCGAGGCGGACGAGGCCGTCGGGGATGCTGCGCAGGAGCCCCCGGAAGTCGCGGAGGACGAGGAGCCAGCAGCCACCGAGCCGGCTGAGGAAGCGGAGCCGGAGGTCGCCCCGGCGGAGGAGGAGCCGTCGCCGTGCGAGAACGGGATCGCGGTCGAGAACCCGGCAGCGAACCCGGGGCTGGTGTCGGACTGCGAGGCGCTGCTGGCGTCGCGGGATGCGCTGGCGGGGGAGGGGACGCTGGACTGGGATGCGGGGAAGGGGATAAGGAGCTGGGACGGGGTCACCGTCAGCGGTTGGATCTCGAGGCGTGTCCGGGGCCTGGAGCTCGACCGGAGCGGGCTCACAGGCCACATCCCAGCGGAGCTCGGCCTGCTGACGGACCTGCGCGTACTGCGGCTGAACGACAACCGGCTGACCGGTGCGATCCCCGACTCGTTGGGCTTCCTGGATCAGCTGCGGATCCTGGATCTGAGCGACAACGCTCTTACGGGGGTCATCCCAAGGGAAGTGGAATGGTGGTGGCTGCGCGAACTGCGGTTGCAGGACAATCGATTGAGCGGTGCAATCCCTGAGGGGATCTGGCGTAGGGACTTGGAAATCCTGCGGCTCGACGACAACGAACTGAGTGGAGGCATCTCAGACCGAGTGGGGCATCTCGACAACCTGTGGTCCCTGCAACTCAGCGGCAACCAACTCACGGGCGGGATCCCGGCGGCACTGGGCGACCTGCGCCAACTGCGGTATCTGTGGTTGAACGACAACCAGTTCAGCGGTCCGATCCCCAAACAGTTGAGGTACCTATCGAAGTTGGCTGTTCTGTGGTTGGACAACAATCAGCTAACCGGGGGCATCCCCTGGGAACTCGGAGACCTGCCCTCCCTGTGGCATCTGCGGCTGGGGGGCAACGCCGGCCTCACGGGCTGCCTCCCGCCGGGGCTCCGGGATGTGGACGACAATGACCTCACTGGGCTTGGCCTGCCGGACTGCACGCTGGCCACGATGTGCGAGAACGGCGTGGTCGTGGCCAGCCCGGGAGAGAACCCGGGACTTGTGAACGACTGCGTGGTGCTGCTCAGTGTGGAAGGTGCACTCGCTCCCAGCACGGCGCTCAACTGGGACGCCGACGTACCGATCACCGAATGGGAAGGTGTCACGGTGGGCGGAGAGCCGCCGCGCGTGCACGAGTTGAGTGGGGGAGAGTTCGATTCGTGGTGGCAACCACCCATCGCTGATCCCTACATCCCGGCGGAGTTGGGCGACCTGACGGAACTGCGGAAGTTGTCACTGGCCGGCCGTGAGTGGTCGCTGCGACGGCTAACGGGCCCGATCCCAGCGTCCTTGGGCGATCTGCGCAAGCTGGAGGTTCTGGATCTCCGGTACAACGCGCTGACCGGCGAGATTCCGGCCGCGTTGGGATCGCTGCCGAACCTGCGGATATTGGTGCTGAGTGATAACCGCCTCTCGGGCCCGATCCCGGCGGCACTCGGCGCGCTGAGCAACCTGCAGTCCCTGAGGTTGGACCGCAACGAGTTGACCGGCCCGATCCCGGCGCAACTCGGCGCACTGGCCAGCCTGGAGACCCTGTCCCTGCTGGACAACCGTCTGACGGGCCCCATCCCGGCGGCACTCGGCGCGCTGGGCAACCTGCAGTTCCTGAGGCTGGGCCGCAACGAGTTGACCGGCCCGATCCCGGCGCAACTCGGCGCGCTGGCCAACCTGGAAACGCTCTCGCTTCAAGAAAACCGGCTGACGGGCCAGATCCCGGCGGCGCTCGACGCGCTGGGCAGCCTGGAGCACCTTTGGCTCAATGGCAACCAGCTGAGCGACCGGGTGCCATGGGAGTTGACATCCTTCAGTGCCCGGGAATGGCACGGTATCCCGTCGTGGAACGCGACCATCGCTCTGACGCCTGAGGGGAACACTCTGACGCGCTGCCTCCCGCCAGTGACGCCCCCGCCGCCAAGAAAGAGCGGCCTGGAGCGCTACATACCGATCTGCACGCCTGTGGAAGTCTGCGAGAACGGCACGGTCGTCGCCAATGCGGCGGCCAACCCGGGCCTCGTGGACGACTGCATCGCGCTGCTCACGGCTGAGACGGGGCTTGCCGGGGATGACGAACCCTTCCGGGAACCCGCACTCAACTGGAACGCCGCGACAGCGATCACGGCCTGGGGCGGCGTGACGGTCGCGGGGACACCTGCCCGAGTGCGAGCGATCGACTTGGACTGGGCCGGGCTGGCGGGCCGCATCGAGCCGCAGTTGAGCTGGCTGTCGGCACTGGAGCAACTGCGACTGGCCGGCAACGCCCTGAGCGGGATGATTCCGGCGTCGCTGGCCGAACTACCCAAGCTGGAGATGGTGTCATTGAGCGGCAACCTGGACCTCACTGGCTGCATCCCGCGGGCGCTGCGGGAGGTACGCGACCATGACCTCGACGACCTGGGGCTGCCGGACTGTCCGCCGCCGGTCCCGCTGTCGGAGTTGTGCACCAACGGCAGGGCGGTGCCTCTCCCAGCCGACAATCCCGGGCTCGTCGAGGACTGCGTCGTGCTGCTGACGGCCAAGGACACGCTCGCGGGCAGCGCGATCCTCAACTGGGACGCCGACCTCCCGATGACGGAGTGGGAGGGCATCACGATCGACGGGACGCCCAGGCGCGTCCAGGCACTGGAACTCCAGGACGGTCGGCTCACCGGTCAAATCCCGGCGGAGCTGGGTGTCCTGTCGGGGTTGCAATCCCTGGCTCTAGGCCTCGCCGACGACTACTCCCTCGGTCGGAGTCGCTTCACCGGCCTGACCGGCGCGATCCCCGGGGCGCTCGGGGCGCTTGGGAATCTCGAACGGCTGTCGCTCCGTGGCAACCGGCTGAGCGGAGGCATCCCGGTCGAGCTGGGAGCCTTGCACCAGTTGGAATATCTGTCGCTGGTAGGGAACGACCTGACAGGCGCGATCCCCGCGGAGCTGGGAAACCTTCGCAACCTGGAGTACCTGTCGCTGGGGTGGAACCGGCTGACCGGTCCAATCCCGGCCGCACTGGGAGCCCTCGCCAACCTCGAGGGCCTGGACCTGAGCAGCAACCACCTGAGCGGGCCGATCCCAGGAGAGTTGGGCTCGCTGCATCAACTGCGCTCCGTGACGGTGAATGACAACGACCTCGCCGGCGGACTCCCCGAGGAGTTGGGGGCGCTCGGCCACCTGCACACCTTCTGCTTCTACAACACATGGGTGACCGGCCCGCTGCCCAAGGGGCTGGAGGACACGCGGCTGTCGCCGCAACCCTAATCCAAGCCAAATCGGGGCGGCCATGCGGAATTGCGGAACGCGGCGGGGGTATCCTCGACCGGGGCGATCGGAGGCAACGACGTTGAACACCGTGACCGACCCCGGCTACGAGACGCTGCTGTACGAGATCGAGGGCCACGTCGCGACGATCACGCTCAACCGGCCGGAGGTGCTGAACGCGCTCAACGACCCCATGCGGCGGGAGTTGGTCTCGGCGCTGCGGCGCTCGGAGGCCGACGACGATGTCTGGGTCGTCATCATCACCGGGGCGGGCCGGGGCTTCTGCTCGGGCGCGGACCTGCGCGAACGGCCGATGGAGCGGCCGCAGCCGGCCCCGCAGGTGAGCCCGGAGGGCGACGCCTACCCGCCCGTGCTGCGCGAGGTGACGAAGCCGATCATCGCGGCGATCAACGGCGCCACGCGCGGCGCGGGCTGCAACATCGCCTTCGGCTGCGACTTCCGCGTGGCGAGCGAGTCGGCGACGTTCGCGGTCAACTTCGTCGAGCGCGGGCTGATGGGCGAGTCGGCGGCGTACTACCTCGAGCGGCTGGTGGGGCGGCATCGGGCGACGGAGGTCGCGCTGCTGGGCGAGGTCTTCAGCGCCCGCGACGGCGAGCGCTGGGGCTTCATCAACGCCGTCGTGCCGCCCGAGGAGGTGCTGCCGGCCGCGCGCGACCTGGCGGAGCGGCTCTGCGCCCGCGCCCCGCTGGCCCTGCGCCTCACCAAGAAGGCGCTCGACCGCGGGCACTTCCTGACGCCGCAGGAGTACATCGCGATGCAGAACGCGATGACGGCGCAGCTGCGCGGGACGTCGGACCTGGGCGAGGCGATGCGCGCCTTCCGGGAGAAGCGCCCGCCGCAGTTCGAGGGTCGGTAGGGCGCAACCCACGGCGGCCGTCGAGCGTCTGGATGGATGGGCGCGTGGATCGCCGCGGGCGGGGGTATCCTCGATTGGGGAGACCCGGGAGGCAGCGACGTTGAGCGTCATCACCGATCTCGAATCCGAAGTGCGCAGCTACTGCCGCTCGTGGCCGGCCGTCTTCACGACCGCGCGCGGCGCGCTGATGGAGGACGAGGCGGGGCGGTCGTACATCGACTTCTTCGCCGGGGCGGGGGCGCTCAACTACGGCCACAACGACCCGCGCCTGCTCGCGCCGCTGATGGAGTACCTGGCGAGCGGCGGCGTCCTGCACAGCCTCGACATGACAACGCGCGCCAAGGTCGATTTCCTGGAGCGGCTGCGCGACGTGATCCTGCGTCCGCGGGGGCTCGACTATAAGGTGCAGTTCCCCGGCCCGACGGGCACGAACGCGGTGGAGGCGGCGCTCAAGCTGGCGCGCAAGGTGACCGGCCGGCGGACGGTGGTGGCGTTCAGCAACGGCTTCCACGGCATGACGCTGGGGTCGCTGGCGGTGACGGCCAACCCGTCGAAGCGGGCGGGGGCGGGCGTGCCGCTGGAGCACGCCATCACGATGCCGTTCGACGGGGGCCTGCCCGGCGGCGGCGACACGCTGGGGCCGCTGGCGGCGTACCTCGACCGGCCGGAGGCGGAGCGGCCGGCCGCGGTCATCCTGGAGACGATCCAGGCCGAGGGGGGCGTGAACGTCGCCGGCGACGCGTGGCTGCGCGAGCTGGCGGAGCTGTGCCGGCGCACCGGCGTGGTGCTGATCGTCGATGACATCCAGGTCGGCTGTGGTCGCACGGGGCCGTTCTTCAGCTTCGAGCCGGCGGGGATCACGCCCGACATCGTGACGCTGTCGAAGTCGCTGAGCGGCGTCGGGCAGCCGCTGTCGCTGGTGCTGCTGCGGCCCGAGCTCGACGTCTGGGCGCCGGGCGAGCACAACGGCACCTTCCGCGGCAACAACCTGGCCTTCGTGACGGCCACGGCGGCGCTCGACTACTGGCGCGACGACGCGCTGACTCGTCGGGTGGAGCGCAACGCGGTCGTGATGCGCGCGGCGCTCGACGGCATGCGCGAGCAGCACCCGGGCCGCTTCGTCGACGTGCGGGGCCGCGGCATGATCCAGGGCCTCGTCTGCGCCGAGCCCGCCCTGGCCGTCCGGATCGCCGCCGAGGCCTACGCCCGCGGCCTGCTCGTCGAGACCTGCGGCCGCGAGGACGAGGTCGTCAAGCTGCTCCCTCCCCTCACGATCGAAGAGGCGACGCTGTCAGAGGGGCTGGGTCGTCTGGGGGAGGCGGTGGAGGCGGTCGTCGGGGGGTAGGGACGGGTGCGAGTCCACCGGACATCACCAGGCCGGCACCGCGCTCCCAAGCCCTGTTCGCGGTGCGAGGCCAGTCCCTCCGGCAGCGCAGGGACTAGCGATCTCCAGGACTGGCACTGGTGCCGCCGGCCCCAGCGGGCCAAACAGTGACAACGGTGGGCGAGGGCGAGCCCGACAACGGCCGCGTGATTGTCCGCCGGAGCGAGGATCACCCTACACTCGGTGCGGGGGTCAGATGTCTATCACCGTCATCCACACCGCCGATGACGCACTCCGCGCACTGCATGAGCACGCACACGAACTAGCTCGCTGGCAGAGCTCCGGCCTGAACGAGTCCGACACACGCTCGAAGATCATCGATGCACTACTGATCAAGGTGCTGGGTTGGGACGAAGCGAGCATTAGGCGCGAAGTCCGGACAGTGGACGGAGGGTATCGCGACTACGTGGTGCAGAACGACCACACCGCGTTCGTACTCGAGGCCAAGCGCACGGGGCACTACTTCGAGATGCCAGTCGGTATTACTCGCGAGGCGAGGAGGGATGGGGTTCTTGCGCAGTCGCGAGATCTTAAGGCGGCACTCGATCAGGTTGTCTCGTACTCCCGTGAGCAAGGCCACGCAGTCGGCGTGGTCTCGAACGGCCTCCAACTCGCCGCAACCCTGCCCTTCCACGACGGCAGCGGTGGACATGACACCGTTCTCTTCAATGGCTTCCCGGACATCACCGATCACTTCATCGAGTTCTGGAACCTCTTCAGCCCTCAGGGACAGTGCTTGGACACGTTACGGCGGAGGCTTCGCTCACCACGATCCATCAGGGTTGCTCCAGAGGGCGCGAGAGTTCTCCGCGATCAGCTTGTCACGCACCCGGACGACCCGATTGATCGCAACCCGATCACTGGGCACATCGATCCGGTCCTCCGGCACTACTTCGAAGACATAGTCTCGCGAGACAAGCGGACGATCCTTGAGAAGGGATACGTCGAATCCGCTCGGCAAGCCCAGTACGGCAGGCAGGTGGATGAACTGCTGGCGGGAGTGGTCCCCCATCTCAGCGTGCCGGTCACAAGGGTAGAGACAACTAGGCGGGCTGCTCCGCAACTCGACTCGAACCTCAGTGAGCTAGTGAGAGAGGTGGATGCAGAACGATCTGACGGCGCGGTGACACTGATCGTCGGCGGGGTGGGGGCAGGGAAGACAACCTTCCTCCATCGTTACTTCGAGTTCCTCAAGTCTGAAGAGTTGGGAACGAGCGTCATCCCCATATTCGTCGATTTCCTCGATGTGCCTGAGGACGCGAGCGAAATCGGACGTTCCGTGGACCTCGCAATCCAGAAAGAGCTGCGCGAGAAGCACTCCGAGTTCGATCTCGAATCGTGGGAGACACTACAGCAGGTCTATCGCTCCGAAGTGGCCAGATACCAGAAAGGGTTGATGAAGCCCCTCTACGAGTCGGATCGCACTGCCTTCAACCAGAGTCTCTCAGAGGAGCTTAGGCACCTGATCAACGACTCGGAGGCCCACACAGGCAGGTTGCTCCGCTACCTCCGCTCCCAGCACCAAACGACGGTCTGCCTTGTACTCGATAACGGTGATCAGCTTCCGCCCGCGAGGCAGGCCGAGATACTCCGCCTCGCGTTCCAGCGCGCTCGCAGCTGGGACATGGTTGTCCTCATGGCGATCCGGGGCGAGACGTTCTGGCGGTTTCGCAATCAGCCGCCATTGGATGCGTATCATCGGCAGGCGCTGCAGGTGACTCCCCCTCGGCTGGCGAACGTGCTCTCACGGAGGCTGGAGTTGGCCAAGACCGAAGTTGGGGATCGCAAGATCTCGTTTAGTACCTCTCTTGGGTCGGTGACGCAGGTTCCTCTCGCGAGCTTCCTTCAGGTTCTCGTGGAGTCGTTCCTTGGTCGGGCGGACTCGCAGACCCGGGTGTTTCTCGAATCACTCGCAGCCACGGATGTTCGACACGGGCTCGATCTCTTCACAACCTTCCTGCGCTCGGGACACACCAACATGGACGAATACTTCAAGCTGCTGATCGAGACAGGTACGTATATTGTACCTCTTCACCACCTCATTCGCGGTGTTGCGTTTGGCGATTATCGCTTTTACGACTCAAGCAAGAGTCTGATCGCCAACGTGTTCTCAATTGAGGATGACGGCTTCTGCTCGCACTTCACGAAGCTACGGCTGATGCGCCATCTATATGCAATGAGGAGTATCGAGTCACTCGCGGGTAAGGGCTACGTTGAGGTTGGGAGTCTATTCCGATCATTCCAGGGCATCGTTAGCGACGAGGGGGGTCTGCGAGCAGCTCTACACCCGCTGTTGAAACACAAGCTTATCGAAGCCTCGAATGGACATCGCGTAGGGGGAGATCGTGCTGATTTCGTGCGGATCACATCCGGCGGCCAATACTACTCCTACAACTTGTGCAAGAATTTCGCGTATCTGAACTTGGTGTCGACCGACACGCCCATCAGGTCCCTTGAGTTGTTCGATTCGCTCGCAACGATCTCCATAGACCGAGCCAGCCTTGAGGACCGAATTAGGCGAGTTGAGCAATTCGTCGAGTACCTCCGGAGTCAAGAGGAGGCGGAGAATCAGTACGTCACACAACTTCCGATTGCGGCGGACGCGAAGATTCGAATATCTGATGACATGTTGGTAGCCCTAGCCGAAGAACTTCCACGTGTTCGGCGAGGACTGGAGCGACGTCGGTCGTGACTTTGTGGTCCAACCCCACCCAGCGATGATATGATCTCCGACGTCCACCACCGATCCGGGGGTACCCATGCGCATCTCCCAGCGAGGCCGGATCACCATCCCCAAGCCGCTGCGGGACCGCTTCGGCTTGAACCACGACGCCGAGGTGGAGATCACTCCCACCGACGACGGCCTGCTCATCCACAAGTGCACGCGCGAGGACGCCGCCGACAACTCCCACTCCAAGCCCCAGGACGCGATCTTGTTCGGCTGCCTGCGAGAGGTGAACTGGGCCACGGGAACGGCGCAGTTGCACGACGACGGCGGCGGGTACGTGGCGCTGCGCTTCGAGCCGTCGCTCGGCGACGACATGCGCCGGCTCGCGACGGAGTACGTGGAGGTGCGAGGCAGGGGTCGGTTCGACCAGCGCGACGGCTGGACGACCGTCGAGGTGGAAACGGTCGCCAGCACGCGGTCGTGGCGGGAGCCGTTCGACATCGACGCGTTCCTGAACGACCCGAACCCGAAGATCTTCGACCCGGACAAGGTGGTGACGGTCAGCGAACCGTTCGATGTGGACGAGTTCATCCGCGTGATCCACGAGGGCCGGGACGCGGGCTATGAGGAGGCGTCGGATTGATCATCCTGGACACCGACGTCGTCTCCTACATCTTCAACCGGGATCGCCGCGCCGCCTACTACCTGGAACAGATGCGCGGCCGCCGGCCCCTCATCTCGTTCCAGACGCTGGAGGAAGCCTGGTTCGGCGCCCACCGGAAGAACTGGGGTGGGAGACGCAGGGAGGAACTGGCTCTCCATCTCGCGCAGTATGAGATCGTGTGGGCCGACGGCCTCCTGGTGGATGTCTGCGTGCGGTTGCGCCTCGACCGGGAGCGCGCGGGACGGGCGCTCAACACGGCCGACGCGTGGATCGCGGCGACGGCGCTCCGCTTGGGGTGTCCGCTGGCGACCCACGACCGGGACTTCTCCGGCATCGACGGCCTCGAACTTATCCAGGCCCCGTCGTCGTGAGGTGGGCAAACGACACCCCGAGAAAGGCAGGACGACCATGCGCATCTCGGTCATTGGGGGGCAGGAGGCCGACGCGGCGGCGGCGCGGCTGGCGTTCGAGGTCGGGCGCGAGATCGGGGCGCGGGGGCATGTGCTGATCTGCGGCGGGCGCGACGGGGTGATGCGGGAGGCCTGCCGCGGCGCGAAGGAGGCCGGCGGCCTGACGATCGGCATCCTGCCCGGCGACGATGCGGCGGACGCCAACGAGTTCGTCGACGTGCCCCTGCCGACCGGCATCGGCTACGCGCGCAACGTCTTCGTCGCGAGCGCGGGCGAGGCGATCATCGCCATCGACGGCAGTATCGGCACGCTCTCGGAGATCGCCTTCGCCCTGCAGAGCGGGCGGCCGGTGATCGGCCTGGCGACGTGGGAGCTGCGCGAGGCGGGCGGCCAGCGCCCGCCCGTCCGGCGCGTGACCGACGCGAAGTCCGCCGTCGATGCCTGCGAGGCGGCCGTCGCGACGGACTAGCGGTCGGCGTGCGGGGCGAGCAGCCGACGCGTGCCGTCGGGCTCGGCGGCGGCATCGGGGTCGGCGAGGATGGGGAGCAGGGCCTGGACGCCCTCGACGAGGCGCGGGCCGGGGCGGCTGAACCAGGCGCTGGCGTCGAGGGCCCAGACGCGGCCGGCGCGCACGGCCGGCAGGTCGCGCCAGGCCGTCTGTCGCTGCAGGTCCTGCGCCTGGGCGACGATCTGGGGCAGGGTGTAGCCGCAGGGGATCACGAGGATGACGTCGGGACGGGCGGCGGCGATCTCGGCCCAGGTGGTGCGGAACGAGGGGCGGCGGGGGGCGCCGAGGACGTCGAGGCCGCCGGCGGCGGCGATCTGGTCGGGCACCCAGTGGCCGGCGACGAAGGGCGGGTCGGTCCACTCAAGGGCGAGGACCCGTGGCCGGACGCTCGGGGGCCGCCGATCGAGCAGGGAGCGGACCTGGTCGCGCAGCGCCGTGGTGAGCGCGCGGGCGGCGGCGGCGCGGCCGATGGCGTCGCCGACGTCGTCGATCGAGGCGAAGACGCCGTCGAGGTCGAGCGGGGTGAGGCTGAGCACGCGGGCGCCCAACTGCTGCTCGTGCACGACGCGGTGGACGTCGCCCTCGCTGACGGCGCAGACATCGCAGAGGGCCTGGGTGACGACGAGGTCGGGCGCGAGGCGCCGCAGCAGGGGCTGGTCGATGTCGTAGACGGAGCGGCCGGCGGCGAGGACAGCGCCGACATCGTGGTCGATCTGGGCGGGCGAGCGACCGTCGGTGGGGACGGCGGGGCGCGTAAGGACGGGCAGGCCGGCGGCCTCGGCGGGGAAGTCGCACTCGTGGGAGACGCCGACCACGTCGGGGCCGGCGCCGAGGGCGAAGACGATCTCGGTGGCGCTGGGCAGGAGCGAGACGATGCGCACGGGTCCTCCGGGGCCGCCGCCCCAGCGCAGGATAGCGCGGCGGGGTCGGGTCGCTAGACTGTGGGGGCGTCCCCGTCGAGCGGGAGTAGCTCAGTGGTAGAGCATCTGCTTCCCAAGCAGAGGGTCGCGGGTTCGAATCCCGTCTCCCGCTCCAGGGCGCGGCACGACTTCCCTAACTAATTGAGGAGAGCGGGGCGGCCACGAGGCGGCTTACCTCCTTACCAACCACGTGATCGATACCAGAGGTATCGGATGGTATGGGCTGCTGTCGGATCGTCGACGGGCAGATGGCCTACCAGCGGGCATCATCCGACTCGTCGGCAGGCCAGCGCGCCCAGCCGACCTCAGGCCGCCCACGCCTCCGACAAGACCTCCGCCTGCTCCAGCACCGTCAGCGTCGCTTGCTCCTGCTTGTCCGGCGGGTAGCCGTGCCGGCGCAGGATGCGACGCACCAGCACCCGAAGGCGCGCACGGACGTCCTCCCGCAGCGTCCAGTCGATGGTGACGCTGCCGCGCACCTTCTCGACCAGCTCGCGGGCGATGGCGCGGAGAGCCTCGTCGCCGAGAACCTGCACCGCGCTGTCGTTGGTCTCCAGCGCGTCGTAGAAGGCCAGCTCGTCCTCCGACAGGCCCAGGCGCTCGCCCCGTGCGTTGGCCTCCCGCATCTCCCGCGCGAGCCCGATCAGTTCCTCGATCACCTGCGCCGTCTCGATCGCCCGGTTCTGGTAGCGCCGCAGCGTGCCCTCCAGCATCTCGGTGAACGACCGCGCCTGCACGACGTTCTTGCGCCGGCGGGTGGCCAGCTCGCCCTTGAGGAGCTTCTGCAGCAGCTCGACGGCGAGGTTGCGGTGCGGCATGCCGCGCACCTCGGCCAGGAACTCATCCGACAGCACCGAGATATCCGGCGTGTCCAGGCCGGCGGCGGCGAAGATGTCGAGCACGCCCTCCGACGCCACGGCGCGGGAGATGATCTGGCGCACGGCCAGGTCCAACTCCTCCTCCGGGCGCGCCTCGCCGACGGCCCGCTTCGACAGCGCCGCGCGCACGTCCTGGAAGAAGCCGACGTCGTCCCGGATGCGCAGCGCCTCGTCGCGAGGCACGGCCAGCGCGAACGCCTGCGACAACTCCCGCACCGCGGTGAGACAGCGTTCCTTCCCGTCGTCCTGCGCCAGGATGTGCTCCTGGGCCGCCGACCGCAGCGCCACCCGCTCCGCCGGGCTGCCCGCCGCCGACAGCGCCCAGTCGAAGCCGTGGAACAGCCCGCGGCAGACCTCGTACTTCTCCTGCATCAGGGCCACCGCGTCGTCCTGGTCCAGCGCCGCCCGACCGGCGCCGCCGCTCTCGGTGTAGGTGGCGAGCGACCGCTTCAGTTCGTGGGCGAGGCCCAGGTAGTCGACCACCAGCCCGCCGGGCTTATCCCGGAAGACCCGGTTGACGCGGGCGATGGCCTGCATGAGGCCGTGCCCGCGCATCGGCTTATCGACGTACATCGTGTGCAGGCTGGGTGCGTCGAAGCCCGTCAGCCACATGTCCCGCACCAGCACGACGCGCAGCGGGTCGGCGGGGTCACGGAAGCGCTGCGCGAGGCCCTCGCGCCGGGGCTTGTTGCGGATATGCGGCTGCCAGCCCGGCGGATCCGACGCCGACCCCGTCATCACGACCTTGACGGCGCCCTTGCCGTCATCGTCGTCGTGCCAGGCGGGGCGCAGGCGCACGAGTTCGCGGCAGAGGTCGACGCAGATGCGACGGCTCATGCAGACGACCATCGCCTTGCCCTCGAGCGCCTCCCGGCGCTGCTCGAAGTGGGAGACGATGTCCTCGGCGATCTGCCCGACGCGCTGCTCCGCGCCGACGACGGCCTCCAGCTGCGCCCACCTCGTCTTGAGCTTCTCCTTGCGCTCGACCTCCTCGCCCTCGGTCACCTCGTCGAAGTCGGGGTCGATACTCGGCCGCTCGTGCTCGTCGAGGGCCAGCTTGGCGAGGCGGCTCTCGTAGTAGATCGGCACCGTGGCGCCGTCCTCCACGGAGCGCTGGATGTCGTAGATGCTGATGTAGTCGCCGAAGACGGCGCGGGTGTTGGCGTCCTGCAACTCGACGGGCGTGCCGGTGAAGCCGACGAACGAGGCGCCCGGCAGCGCGTCGCGCATGTGCCGAGCGAAGCCGTCGATGAAGTCGTACTGACTGCGGTGCGCCTCGTCGGCGATGACGACGATGTTGCGCCGCGCGGAGAGCGAGGGGTGGGTATCGCCCTTCTCCTCGGGGTAGAACTTCTGGATGGTGGTGAAGACGACGCCGCCGGCGTTCACCGACAGCTTCTCGCGCAGGTCGGCGCGGCTCTCCGCCTGCACCGGCGGCTGCCGCAGCAGATCCTGGCAGCGTGAGAAGGTGCCGAAGAGTTGGTCGTCGAGGTCGTTGCGGTCGGTCAGCACGACGACGGTCGGATTCTCCATCGCCGGCTCGCGGATGATGGCCCCCGCGTAGAAGGCCATGGTCAGGCTCTTGCCCGCGCCCTGGGTGTGCCAGACGACGCCGATGCGGCGGTCGCCCGGATCGCCGCCGGGCCGCCCCGACTCGTAGCGCCCACCGCCCTCGGCGACCGCCGACCCCACGCGATGCAGTTCCGCGGCCCGCAGGGTCTCGCGGACCGCGACCCGCACGGCGTGGAACTGGTGATAGCCGGCCATCTTCTTGGCCAGCGCGCCGCCGCCGTCGTCCTCGAAGACGATGTAGTCGCGGATCAGCGGGAGCAGCCGCTGCGGCGCGCAGACGCCCCCCAGCATGACCTGCAGCTCCGGCACGGCGACCGCCGCGAGGCCCTCGCCGGTGATGGTGCGCCAGGGCTTGAACCACTCCCGGCCGGCGGTCAGCGTGCCGATGCGCGCCTCGAGCCCGTCCGAGACGATGAGCAACGCGTTCATCGAGAAGAGCGTCGGCAACTCGGCCTTGTAGGTCTGGAGCTGCTGCCAGGCCGTCCAGACGGTGGCGTCCGCGTCGGACGGGTTCTTCAGCTCGATCACGCCCAGGGGCAGCCCGTTGACGAACAGCACGATGTCGGGGCGGCGGTTGTGCCGGTCCTCGGTGACGATGAACTGGTTGACCGCGAGCCAGTCGTTGTTGCCGGGCTGCTCGAAGTCGACGGCGCGCGCCTGCGCCCCGCGGATCGCGCCGCCGGCCGTGCGGTACTCCACCGTCACGCCGTCGACGAGTAGGCGGTGGAAGCCGCGGTTGCGGGCGTCGAGCGTCGCGCCCGACGGCAGGGTCAGCTTGCGGAAGGCGTCGTCGAGCGCGTCGAGGGGCAACTCGGGGTTGAGGCGCGCGAGGGCGTCGCGCAGCCGCCGCTCCAGCACGACGGCGCCGTAGTCGGCCCGCTCCGCACCCGGCGCCCCCGGCGCGATGTCGGAGCCGTGCGCGATCCCCCAACCGAGGCCGGCCAGCCACTCCAGCGCGGCCGCTTCGACGTCGGATTCGGTGAGGGAGGTCACTAGGCCTGGCAAACATGCTTGACGAGGGCGCGGCCTAACTCTAGAACGCTCACGCTCTCCACGGCGATGTGGACTGACACGGGCTGTCTTGCCGGGTCAGGTAGATTCTCAGCCTGGATGGTGCATTCTAGCTCACCGCGGACCTCTCCCTTGGCATGGTCCGCAAGTATCTCGCCGTGGAAGTCCTCATTGTCGGCCCCGTGCCGCCACTGCTCACATTCTAGGCTATACGACACTACTGCCTGATCCGGCCGGTCGGGCTTGTAGTAGAAGCCATTCGGATCGCGACGCGCAGCTTCGAAGTCGATCTCTGGGACGTAGCCCGGCATGCCCAAGTTCGCGAACACGGTACCAATCCCAGGTGGCGCTGACCTGGGCGGTGGTGGCAGCGCGATGGCAGGTTGCTCTTCAGCGTCGTCATCTTCGCTTTCTTCTCGCGGAGGCCGAATTCGGAACTCACCCTTCGCTGCAACACGAATCAGTACGTCTTTTCCCGGCGTTGTTCCTGTGTTTGCGGCCGCAATCCGAAAAGGTACGCCCGGAGCTTCTCTTCGCATAGCTTCATGCAGGCCCTCCAGAAAATCTACACACTCTGCTAGCCATTGGTAGTACTCCTGACGCGAACTTTGCCCGTGGTAATTCCCTTCAGGGATTCCTTCGTTCAGCGACCGCATGAGTTCTTGTACCTCCGCTCGTGATAGAGGTGTCGGAGCTCGATACACGCCCTCGATCCGCTCGACCTTCTCACCCGTGTCGTCAAAGAATGCAATACGGAACTTCGGGCCGAGGTTCTGCAGCTGCTTTAACTCCTCCCTTAGTCGGCGATTTTCCTTCTCCGCTTCACTCGCCGCAGGTTCAAGGAGCCAGGAGCCGGGGATCGCGACGAAGGGCAGCTTAAGGCTCCGTGCCGTCATCATCGGTCCAGAGTCATGGGTGAGTAACCGCACATCCACACCGGGATGTCGTTCCATGAACGCGCACATGTGGCCAATGATCTCGTCATCAGGTTTGCTATAGTCGAGTCTGTCTGCCCATGCTGCACTCGGGACACCCGCCTCAGCCAAGAACAGCTTGACTTCCGGACCGGCTTGTCTGATCAGCTGGTGGTCTTGTTTGCTGAGAATCATCTTCCGGAACAACCCATATGCTTTGCGTGAACGCTTGCCGACACGGTCCTTCCCGCGATTCTTCTGATTGTCGATCTCTCGTTGGACGGGACGGCTGACGATCAGGTGAACCTCTGAGAACTCTGGCCATGGTGACCAGTCGAGTTCCTCCAGAGGTCGGCACTGAATGAAGAGATTCGTGTCGGCGAACAGGTAAAGTCTTCGTGTCATCGCTCACGCTCGCGGCACCGGGTCGCCTCCTGAGCGACCCGCACCTCCCCCGACACCAGCCGCGGCAGCAGCGCATCCCTCTGCATGGACAACGTGTGAGACTCAATTGCATTGGCCACGTGCCTCTTATACAGGGCGCGAAGGGGTTCGGCAAGCGGGATCTGATCCTTCACGGGGGGGACAGGAACAGGAAGACGTCTTAAAGCACCAGCCGTCAGATACGGCAGTGCCGTGCCGCCCGCAATCTCTCCGAAGTCGATTTGCGAAAGAGCATGGAACAGGATGAGGGGATCAATCGCTCTTGCGTTTGGCACCGCAGCCATCATGTTATTGTCGATTATGGTTGGCCTGGACAATACGCGAGTGCGATTCCGCTTCAACCCCTCGCCTATCTTCGCGAACACTGTGGTGTCACTAGGGAATGGTCTTGCTTTGAGCTGTCTTAAGTCGTCTTCGTCGACCCAATTGTTCGCAACCAGGATGGCCACTGAGTTCTCAGGAAGGTTCATATCACTAACCTTTATGAACGGATACTCGCCCGACAGCTTCCCTTGACTCGCCTTGCGAAACACCGAGCCGGCACGGAGAGTACAAAGCTCCCCCACCGTTCCGACCCCCCAGCCCGACGGAATCTCCCCCAGCTCCGACGCCTCGAACGACGCCGGGAACAGCGCGTCGAGGGCGGGCGGCAGCCCCGACGGCCGCCCCTCCGCTTTCGCCCGCACCGGCTCGAAGTCCACGAACCACGACTTGAACAGCGCCCGCGCCATCGCCTCCAGCGTCGCGCTCATGCGCCGGTTGAGCTCGATCTTGTCGTCGAGGGCACCGAGCACGCGGGCGATGGCGCGCTGCTCGTCGAGTGGCGGGACTTCGACGGGCAGGCTGTAGAAATCCTCACGGCTGGTTGACGGTATGGCGGAGCCGCTGTCCAGACCGTTGATGTTCTGCGTCCGTAACTGGTAGTAGGCCCACCGGGTGTCCATGGCCACCTTGGGCTTGAGGTAGAAGGCCGTGTCAATCACGAAGAAGGGCTCCCCCGAGTAGTGAACGCCCCTATAGGCACCCTTCCTCCCAATGACGACGCTCGGATAGACGCACAGCGGGTCACTGTGCCATCCGATTGGCCCGTTGGTCCCGTAGACCCGGAAACCCTCGCTGGTTGCGCGATAGCCCCGAAGCGACTTTCCATATTCCAGCGTCGCGAGCTCACCCCATACACCGGTCCGCCAGTCATTGCTCATGGAGCATCCTGCCCGTCCGCTTCATCGGCCATGTGTTTCGCGATCTGGTGGGCGACGCGCTCTCGCTCTGCCGCCTGCCGCTCAGCGGTGGTGGTCGTCTCCACGTGCAGGCGGTTGAAGCCGCTGCTGAGGTGTCCCAGCTGTGTTTGAATCTTCTCCAGTGAATCAGCAATTCGCTTTTCGGCCGGAGTGATCTCCGCCGACCCTCCGAACTCGGCGATGTCAAGCACGTACTCCTTGGGGCCGGCGCGTACACCCCGGAGGTTCGAGTAGCAGACCTCGACGCGGAAGGGCCGAAGCCGAGCATCTTCGTCCTTGCCGTACAGACGGTTCCCCACGCCCAGCATGCGCTCGACGCGCTCCCCCTGGGGAAGCAGGCTGCTGATCTTGCGCGTGACACCCGCCGCGACGTTCCTGACTTCGCGCTTTGCGAAGTCCTCGGGGTCGGCGTCGACGAAGTACTCCACGTCACACGCTGGCCCCTGACCGACGTTCTCGAGCACGAGATTGATGAAGAACCCGGAGCGTGGATCGGGAGCGAGGTAGGCCACGACCTCCGGCTCCGTCCCCGCCTTGCGCAGAGCACGGCTGTCCTGACTCAGGCGCCAGGTAACGCAGAAGGACGCAACGGCCGACACGGCAATCACCATCGTCGCTGCGACGATCACCCAGTCCACCGGCTACCTGCCCTTCTCTGCGTCGTCCGCTCCGAAGCCCAGCGACTGCAGGTTCGCCTCGATCTCCGCATCCAGACGGGCGGCCTCGGACCGCTGGCCGCGCCACTCGGCGGCGAGGCGCGCCATCTTCTCGGCGAACGGCTCGCCGTCGTCCTCCTGCGGCTCCGCGCCGACGTAGCGGCCGGGGGTGAGGACGTGGCCGTGCCGGCGCACCTCCTCCAGCGTCGCGCTCTTGCAGAAGCCGGGCACGTCGGCGTAGGCGCCCGCGTCCGGCTCGCCGCGCCAGGCGTGGTAGACGCCGGCGACGCGGGCGATGTCGTCGGCCGGCAGGTCGCGGTGCGTGCGGTCGACCATCTGGCCCCGCTTGCGGGCGTCGATGAACAGCAGTTCGACGGCGAGGTTGCGGTGCGGCATGCCGCGCACCTCGGCCAAGAACTCATCCGACAGCACCGAGATATCCGGCGTGTCCAGGCCGGCGGCGGCGAAGATGTCGAGCACGCCCTCCGACGCCACGGCGCGGGAGATGATCTGGCGCACGGCCAGGTCCAAGTCCTCCTCCGGGCGCGCCTCGCCGGCGGCCCGCTTCGACAGCGCCGCGCGCACGTCCTGGAAGAAGCCGGCGCCGTGGCGGGGCTCGGTCCCCCGAAGGGGTGCATTTGTACCTATGTGTGCCCGGTCGGGCGGCTCGCTGCGTCCTTGGAGTTATCGAGCGTCATGAGAACACCTCCCGGCGTGCGTGAGGCCTCCCCGCCGGTCGTCCCGGCGGGTGTACCACTGCGCACCGAATGCGAATGCTCGCACGACAGGGGGTGGGTGTGTCAATGGGGTAAATTTATTAGGACAATGCCATAAATATATTGTGGCAACGCGTCGCGTATCGACCGTGATGGGCGACCGCTGCAAGCACGCCTCCCGCGTGCTATGCCATAGGCCGTCGCGATATAGTGTTGTCCCCTGAGGATGAGCCCTGCATGGATCGCAAGACCGTGTCACGCCTGCCCCCGCTTGAGAGCCTGCGCTTCTTCGAGGCGGCCGCCCGCCATGAGAGCTTCCTGCGCGCCGCCGACGAACTGGGCGTCACCGCGGCGGCGGTCGCCTACCGCGTGCGGGCCCTCGAAGCGCACCTCGGCGCCCCGCTCTTCGAACGCCACCGCAGGGGGGTGCGCCTCACCCTCCGGGGCCAGACCTATCTGCCGGAGGTGCAGCGCATCCTCGCCGAGGTCCACGGCGTCACCGAGCGCCACAGCCGTCAGCCGCGGCGCGTGCGCATCATCTCGGTCGAGGCGGTCGCCGAGAAGTGGCTGCTGCCGCGGCTGGCGGCCCTGGGCGCGGCCCATCCCGACATCGCCATCGAGCTGGAGACCGACCACCGCGGCGTCGACCCCGACCAGCGCGGCTTCGACGCCTGGATCGCCTACACCGGCGCGACCGCGGCGCCGCGCCCGGTCACGCGCCGCCAGGACAGCCTGATCGAGGAGACGCTCTACGAGGAGCAGCTGTTCCCGGTCTGCAGCCCGGCCCTGCTGGCGGCGCGCGGGCAGCCGAGCGGCCCGGCCGAGCTGGACGGCTGGCCCCTGCTCTACGACCTGGGCTGGGACACCGACTGGGTGTACTGGTCGACCTGCCAGCACCAGCCCGCCCCGGACCTCTCGCGGGCCTCGGGCTTCCGCCTCTACAGCATGGTGGTCGACGCGGCCGCCCAGGGGCTCGGGGCCGCCATCGGGCGGCCGGCGCTGATCGCGCGCGAGCTGGCAAGCGGGCTGCTCGTCCCCGTGCTCGAGCACCAGGCCGACGCCCCCGAGCGCTGCTGCCTCATCACGACCGCAAGCGCCCGGCGCAAACCCGAAGTCCAGGCGTTCCGCAAGTGGATCCTGCGGCAGGCCCAATCCCCCGCGTAGCCGTCGAGCAGGGCCCAACGCCCGGACCATCGCGTAACACCCCAGCGATTTTCCACGCCATTGGCCAAATGGAAATACGCCATTGGCAAAATGGATTTATCCCATTGACCGGAAGTGCACGCGTGCGCTTTCATGTCTTGATGCACGAGGAGTAGCCGCGCCGGCCGCCCGGCGGGGAGACCCTCACACACGGGGAATGGTTCGCATGGCATACGGCACTTTCATGGACGCACCAGCATGGGCGCACCAGGCCGAACGGGTCTCGCGGCGCCGCGACGGGCTACGGCGTCCTCGCACAGATTCACCCCCCCCCCCGACATAACGCCGCACTTCCCCCCGCGCGTAGCCCGTCGATTCCGCCACCTTCCCTCCTCCGATCGCGCGTGCCATCGCCGGCACGCCATCCTCGGTCGCTGCTCGTAGCGCCCGGCCCATCACTGTGTCCATCCGTGTGTCCATCCGCTGCATCTGGAAGCTCTGGGAGTGAACTGCCATGACAACAAGGCTGCGCATCGCCGCGCTCGCGCTGATCCTGGCCGCGCTGGCCCTCGTCCCGGCCGGCGCCGAACTCCGCGCCCATTCCGTCGCGGGCGCCGCCCTGCGCGCGCTGACGGTGAGCCCGGGGACGCTCACGCCCGCCTTCAGCAGCACGGTGCACTACTACGTGGTCCCCGTGGCCGACGGCGTGACCCAGATCACCATTGCGGCCAGGCCCGACGGCGACGCGACGGTGGTCTATGCGGAGGCCGATGGCACCGAGATCCCGGACGCCGACACGACCACCGACGGCATGCAGGTGGACATTCCCACGGAGGGCAAACGCATCAACGTGGAGGTGACCCATGACGTCGCCGGGGAGGTGATGGAAGAGACCTACGGGGTGCTGGTGATCCGCGAGGGGCCCCACGTGCAGGACACCATCGTGCTGATGATGCTCTACGACAGCACCGACGGCCCCAACTGGGGAGGGGGCGGCAACCTCGACTGGACGGACGACCACAACTGGGGCAGCACTGTACCGATCGGGGACTGGGCGCAGGTGAACACCGACGCCAACGGCCGCGTCACATACCTGGGCCTTTGGAATAACAACTTGCGCGGGACGTTGCCGGCCGAGTTGGGCACTCTCGACCAGTTGACGGATCTGTATCTGTCGGACAACCACTTGAGCGGACCCATTCCAGACCTGGGCCGCCTCAGTGAGCTGGAGATTCTGCGTATGTGGAACAACCAGTTGAGCGGAGCGATCCCGGCCTCGATGCGCAATCTCACCAAGCTGCGCTACCTGGAACTGTGGGAGAACCAGTTGACGGGGCCGATTCCAGACCTCAGCCGCCTCACCGGCCTGGCGTTCCTTGACCTCCATGACAACCAATTGAGCGGGCGGATCCCAAGCATGCGCGGCCTCACGAAGCTGGAAGAGATCCGCCTTCAGGAGAACCGTTTGAGCGGGCCGATCCCAGACCTCAACGGCCTCACCAGCTTGGAGCGACTGTGGCTTGAAGATAACCAGTTGAGCGGGGAGATCCCGGCCTCGCTGGACGGCCTCACCAGCCTGCTGAACCTGTATCTCGATCAGAACCAGTTGACGGGGGAGATCCCGGCCTCGCTGGGCAACTTCACCGAGTTGACGCAACTGTTCCTGGGGGCCAACCAGTTAACGGGGACAATCCCGGCTTCGCTGGGAAACCTCACTACCCTGCGGCAACTGGGTCTCAACAGCAACCAGTTGACGGGGAAGATCCCGGCCTCGTTGGGCAACCTCACCGAGCTGCTCTACTTGTACCTTAACGACAACCAGTTGAGCGGGCCCATTCCAGACCTGAGCCGCCTCACCAACCTGCTGGATCTGTATCTGTGGGAGAACCGGTTGAGCGGAGAGATCCCGGACTGGCTGGGCAACCTCACCGACCTGCAACAGCTGATCCTGAGCCAGAACCAGTTGAGCGGGGAGATCCCCGACTCGCTGCGCAACCTCGGAAACCTGTACTACCTGTACCTGAACAACAACCAGCTAAGCGGAGAGATCCCGCGCTCGCTGAGCGACCTCACCAACCTGTACTACCTGTACCTTTACGATAACCAGCTAAGCGGAGAGATCCCGGCCTCACTGGACAACCTCGCCAACCTGCAACAACTGCTCCTGAACCAGAACCAGTTGACGGGGCCGATTCCAGACCTGAGCCGCCTCACCGGCTTGACATATCTGGCTTTCAATAACAACCAGTTGGACGGGCCGATTCCGGGCTGGGTGGGCAGCCTCTACAGTCTGCAGGACCTGTACCTGAACAATAATCAGTTGAGCGGGCCCATTCCAGACCTGAGTAACCTCACCAACCTGCAGCACCTGTACCTGAGCACCAACCAGTTGAGCGGGGAGTTCCCGGCCTCGCTGGGCAGCCTCACCAGGCTGAACTCCGCGCGGTTCGCGGAGAATGAACTGACCGGGTGCGTGCCCCACGGCTTGCGTTATCTCGTGGCCGCCGAGCAGGTTGATCCGGACGTCCCGGTCCATGACTTCATCGGGGTGGACGCGAACGGCGACCGCGACACCGATGACCCGGACGACATCCCCGGACTGAACCTGCCGTTCTGCATGCTGAGCGCGCTGGACCTCAGCGACGGAACCTTCGTTCCGTCCTTCGCCAGCGGCACGGTGGCCTACACCGCCGACGTGGCCAGCACCGTGGAGTCCACCACGGTGACGGCGACGCTGCACGAGGACGGCGATCGCGTGTCGATCAGGAAAGGCACGCGCTCCTACACGAGCGGAGACGCGGTCCCCCTCGACGTGGGGTTGAACGAGATCAGCATCACGGTCACCCCAGCGGACGCCGCTCTCCTCTCGCAGACCTTCACGGTGCGGGTGCTCCGCGAGGGGTCGGTGGAGTCGGACCGGGCCGCGCTGGTGGCGCTGTACAGGAGCGCGGGCGGGTCGGGCTGGACCGACAAGACCAACTGGGATAGCACGGAGCCCCTCAGCACCTGGTTCGGCGTCACCCTGCTCAGCAACGGCCGCGTCGTAGAGTTGAGCCTACCTGGCAATGACTTGCGCGGAACCCTGCCGGCCGACTTGGGCAGCCTCACCAACCTGAACGTGCTGGACCTCAGCGAGAACCACTTGCGCGGGACGATCCCGGACTGGCGCGGCCTCACCTTCCTGGCGAGCTTGAATCTCGGCGAAAACCAACTGAGCGGGCCAATCCCGGACTGGCTGGGCAGCCTCACCGCGCTGCAAGACCTGTATTTGCGCGACAACCGGCTGACCGGGACGATCCCGGAGGAACTGGGCGCCCTTGACTCGCTGCGGTACCTCTACCTTGACAACAACCAGCTCGGCGGGGCGATCCCTGAATGGCCGGGCGAAGTCGACCAGCTACAGAGGCTGTACCTTAACGGCAACCAGTTGAGCGGGTGCGTGCCCGACAGGTGGCGCGATTTCTTGCTGACCAACCATGACTTCTTCGCGCTGGACGCGAACGGGGACGGCGACACCGCTGACCCGGGCGACACCCCAGGCTTGCCGTTCTGCACGCTCAGCTCGCTGGCGTTCAGCGACGACGTGACCCTCGACCCGGCATTCACGGGTAGCACCACGACCTATACCGCCTCCGCGCCCCACGACGTCGCACTCATGGTGGTGACAGCGACGTTGCACGACCGCGACGGCACCGACACCATCACCATCATGAAGGGCGCGGATTCCCCCGGCACTCCGCTTGCCGGTGGGGTGGTTCTCGCGAGCGTGCCGCTCGACGTGGGGCCGAACGTGCTCACGCTCACCGCCACCCCGGCGGTCGACCCCCTCACGCCGCGCATCTACACGGTGACGGTGACGCGCCAGCCCAACGCGCCGCCGGCCTTCGACGAGGGCGCGGCCGCGACGCGCGGCGTGGTCGAGAACACCGCCGCGGGCGAGAACATCGGCGACCCGGTGGCGGCCACCGACGCCGACAACGACCCCCTCCAGTACAGCCTGGACGCCGCCGGCGCGGAGTCCTTCGACATTGACGCATCGTCCGGCCAGTTGCAGACCAAGGCCGGCCTGGACTACGAAACCCGGGACAGCTATCGCGTCACCGTGTCCGTCAGCGACGGCGTGGACGCCAACAGCGACCCCGACGAGACGACGGACAACACCATCACGGTGACGATCCTCGTCAGCAACGTGAACGAAGCCCCGGAGTTCCCGTCGTCGGCGGACAGCCGCACCATCCCGGAGAGCACGCCCGTGGGCGGGGACGTCGGCGCCCCGTTCATGGCCAGCGACGGCGACGACGACACCCTGACCTACTCCCTGCGCAGCAGCAGCGACGCGGACTCCTTCCGGATTGATGCAGCGTCCGGCCAGTTGCGGACCAGGGCCGCCCTCGACTACGAAGATGGGCCCACCAGCTACACCGTGACCGTCACCGCCACCGATCCGTCGAACGCGGCGGCCAGCGTGGTCGTCACGGTCACCGTCACCGACGCCGATGAAGCGGGGACGGTGACGCTGTCGAAGGTGCAGCCCATCGTTGACCGGGATCTGCAGGCCACCGTGACCGACCCCGACTTCGCTTTCAACGAAACCTGGTCGTGGGAAAGTTCTTCGAACCGGTCCTCGTGGACTCCTATCGACGGGGCCGACACGGAATACTACCGGCCGGTGGCCGGCGACGTGGGCCGCTACCTGCGGGTCACTGTCTCCTACGACGATGACGAGGGCGCGGGCAAGAGCGCCTCGGCGGTCTCACTCAATCGCGTGCGGATGGCGGCGAGCAGCAACACCGATCCCCAGTTCGACTCCAGCGTGACCGGTGACCGCGCGGTTGACGAGAACACGCCGGCGGGCATGGACATCGGCGAACCCGTCGAGGCCACGGACGCCGACAACGATCCCCTGACCTACACGCTGGACGAGGATGGCGCGGAGTTCTTCGGCGTTGTCGCCACGACGGGGCAGTTGCGGACCAAGGCCGCCCTGGACTTTGAAACGGCCGAGTTCTACTACGTCAGAGTCATCGCCACCGACACGGCAGGCGGTACCGCCGAGACCGCCCAGATCACCATCAACGTCAACAACGTCGAGGAGGCGGGGACGGTCATGCTGTCGTCGCGGCAGCCCATCGTTGGACTGCCGCTGACCGCGACCGTGAGCGACCCCGACGACATCTCTGACAGCGAGACCTGGTCGTGGGCGCGTTCTCCGAACGGCGCCTCCGATTGGACTACCATCGGTGGGGCAACTGCAGACACTTATACGCCGACTACCGGCGATATGGGCTACTACCTGCGGGCCACCGCTTCGTACATCGATGAACAAGGGCCGGCCAAGAGCGCCCAGGCGATCTCCGCCAACGCGGTGGAGGTGGCGCCGGGCAGGAACGCGCCGGTGCTCACGGAGCACCCGAACGCGACGCGCAGCATCGCGAGGAACACGCCCGCGGGCAGGAACATCGGCGCACCGTTCGCGGCCACCGACGCCGACAACGACGCCCTGACGTACAGCCTGGGCGGCCCCGACTGGGACGCCTTCGATATTGATGCGTCCTCCGGCCAGTTGCTGACCAAGGCCCTGCTGACCGGCATCACCAGGACCAGTTACACCGTCTTCGTGTCGGTCAGCGACGGCAAGGATGACGTCGGCACGACTGAGACTTCCCCGCAGATCGACGCCACGACCGAGGTGACGATCACCGTCAGCGCGCCGCGCCGCGGCGGCGGGGGCGGCGGCGGCGGCTTCGGGCCGGGCCCGGGGGAAGTGCTGCTGGTGGTCACGGCGGCGATCGTCGGTGAGGAGGCGCCGACCGGCCAGCGCTTCGCCTTCGCCTTCGACTGCACCCCGCCCGATGGCGCGCCGGGCATCACCTGGACGTTCTCCCTCGGCGCGGGGCAGGGACAGGGGCGCTTCGTGCCGGGTGAGATCCCCTGCTCCCTGACGATCACCGACGCCGGCGGCGCCGACCGCGTGGACGGGCTCTTCACCGATCTCGTGCTCGGGGAGGATCGGCGCGTCGTCGTGACCTTCATCTACGGGATCGTGGCGACGCCCGTCGATCCCGAGGCGGAGACCGTCGTCGAGGAGGCGGGCGTGTCGCTCACGATCCCCGAGGGGTCGCGCGACGCGCCGTATTCGGTGCTGCTCGAGACCGACAGCGAGAGCTGCGAGGCCGCCCTCGACCTCGATGGCGAATCCCTCGCCTGCCACACGGTCACCGTCTTCGACGCCGAGGGCGCGGAGGAGACGGGCGTCACGCTGCTCGTCCCCGCCACGATCAGCATCACCCTCGACGCCGCCCGCGTCGAGGAGCTGGGCGGGGTCGAGGGCGTCCGCGCGGCTCGCGAGCGCGGCGAGCTGCGCATGCTCCAGCGCGACGACGCCGACTCGCCTTGGCGCGAACTGCCGTTCACGGTCGTGGAGACCGATGAGGGCGGGGTCGAGATCGTCGTCTCCGTGTCCGCCTTCAGCGACTTCTCGCTCGTCACCGCCCCGCCGCGGCTGCAGGTCCTCCCTCTGCACGACGGCTGGACCGTCGTCGTCTGGGACGGCGCCGACGGGGCGTCGATTCCCGACGCCCTCGGCGACATCACCGCCCAGGTCGACGTGATCTACCAGTGGCTCGCCGAGACGCAGACCTGGCGCAGCCACCGCCCCGGCGCGCCGCCCATCGTCAGCGCGTTCGACAGCTTCACCCGCGGCGCGACGTACTGGATCCGGTCGAGCGAGGCCGTCGAGTGGACGGTCGTCGGGGGGCCACTCGAGCCTCCGGCCGCGGAGCCCACCCGTCTGCACACCGGCTGGACGGAAGTCGTCTGGCGGGGGGCGGACGGGGCCGCCATCGCCGAGGCCTTCGGTGCGGATGTCTTCCCGCAGGTGGAAGTGATCTATCGCTGGCTCGCCGAGACGCAGACCTGGGGCAGCTTCCGCCCCGGAGCCCCGGCGTTCCTGAGCGCGTTCGACACCTTTGCGGCCGGCGCCAGCTACTGGATCGCCGTCGCGGAGGGCGTGGAGTGGGTCGTCGGGCCGGACGGGGGCTGAGGGGCGCGGGCGTCAGCGCCCGCGATGTCGTGCTGCCCGAGCCGAGGATCGCGGGGGCGCGGTCGCTCGTCGACGACTTGCATCCGGAGCGGGCCGACCGCACGAGCCACCGGCCACGCTGCTAGCTTGTGATCACCGGCGAGAGGACACCCCGCGCCGTGCGTTACCGACCCGCGCTCCGGCACGGCATGATCGGCGCCCTGGCGCTGGTGCTGGCGCTGCTCGCCGGCGTCGACGCCGCCTCCGCCGACGAGGGGTCCGCTGATAGCGCCGTCACCCTAGACGTGCGGGTGTGGCAGACCGTCTCCCTCCCCGAGCGCATCTACATCAGCGCCCGCCCCGAGGGTGGCGACTGGGCCACGCTGGGGACGATCCGCCTGCGTCTGGACGATGGGCTGAGCAAGAACGGCAACCAGCGCTACGGCGACGTCACCACCGCGGGCGTCGAGTTGCGCGTCTGGCAGGACGTGCGCGACCCCTTGCGCATCGAGATCAGCGCGCGACTGGTGGACGGCCACTGGGGCGTGCTGGGCAACATCCCCCTGCCCCTGAACGACGGCCACACCCCCGGCGGGGGCTATCGCTACGGCGACATCACGATCGAGGTCCCCGCCGGGACTCCCGACGACATGCCCGCCGTGCGGGTCACTCCCGCCGGCGAGGACGTCCCACGCCTGGCGGCCGTGCGGATCGCCTTCCGCGACCCGCCGCCCGGCAGCGACGGCGGCCGCATCGTCTCACTCGATCCGGCGGCCGACGGCTCATTCGTCTGGGTCGACGACCTCACGCTGCTCTTCCAGCCGGCGTTCCCCGGCTGGCAGCGCGGCCGGCAGTACGAGGTCGTCGTCGACGCCGGCGCCGCGGGTCTTGCCGCCGACGAGGCGCACGTGTTCACCGTCGACGGACAGCTGGAGGTGTCCTACGTCATTCCGGCCGACGGCGACGTGGAGGTACCCACGAACGCGCAGATCCTCGTCCAGTTCAACCGCTCGGTCGCGCCGCTCACGGTGCTGCAGGAGGGGCCCGCGCCGCCGGTGCTGGAGTTCGACCCGCCGCTGTCGGGCCGGGGCGAGTGGCTCAACACGTCGCTCTACCGCTTCATCCCCACCGACCTGACGCCGAGCACGGAGTACGCGGTGCGCATCCCCGCAGGACTGACGGCCGCCACGGACGGCGTCCTGGCGGCCGACTTCACCTGGAGCTTCGCGACCATCCAGCCGGCGGTCACGGCCATCACCCCGCACGATGACGCCACGCAGGTCGAGTTGGACACCCCGATCGTGCTGAGCTTCAGCCAGCCGATGGATCGCGAATCGGTGGAGGCCCAGCTCGTGCTGCGACCGTGGCGCCAGGAACCGGTCAGCGGCGCGTTCGCGTGGAACGACGACTCGACCCAGGTAACCTTCACGCCCGACGCGCCGCTGGCCATGCGCACCCGCCATGACGTGTTCGCGCCCGCTGCCCTGCGTGGCGCGAACGGCGGCGAGACCCGCGCCGAACGCACCACCAAGTTCTTCACGATCTGGCCTCCGGAGCTCAAGCGGACGAACCCCCGGGACGGCGAGACCGACGCCAGCCTGTTCGGCATCTCGCTCGATTACAACAACCCGATGGACATCGAGTCGTTCGAGGGCCGCATCTCGATCAGCGGCATCGATGCCGACCAGATTTCGGTGTCCCTCGACCGCTGGCAGGCGTCCGACGTATTCGTCAGCGTGAGGTTCGAGCACGCCACGACCTACACGGTTCGCATCGCCGCGGGCGTCCGCGATCGGGGAGGGCGGCCGCTGCCCGCCCACGAGTTCTCCTTCACGACCCGGGGACCCGGGGGCTGGCCGTCTGTGCGGCTCGCCGCGCCGGCCAGCTTCTCCACCTTCTCCGCCGGCCGCGAGCAGGTGCTGCACTACCACGTCCGACGGGTGAGCGAATTGGGCTTCCAACTCTTCCGCCTCTCCTCCGCCGAGGCGGAGACGCTGCTGCGCCGGGGCTTCATCGATGACCGGTGGACCGACACCAGCTTCTGGCCGGCCGGCGAGCCGCTGCGCGAATGGACCGAGGAGATCGAGCTGCAGCTCCCCGATGAGGGGCGCCACTACTCGACCGTGCTCAGCGGTGACGACCCCTTGCCGAGGGGGCACTACTTCCTGGCCGCGACGCCGGGGCCGTTCCGCGGCGGCGATCCGCTCGACTACCAGGCGAAGATCGTGTTCAGCGTCGTCGATACGGCGATCGTCACCAAGCAGGCGTCCGGCGAACTCATCGTCTGGGCCCTCGACTACGACACGGGAGAGCCGCTCGACGCGACCGACGTCAGCGCCGCCCCGATGGAGCAGGCGCCGCTGAGCCCCTACGAGCACGCCACCACCGACGCCGACGGCCTGGCGCGGTTCGCCGTTCCGGGCCAAGAAGGTCACCGGCGGGCGCCGTACGGCCACCACCTGGTCAGGATCGACGGGGAGGGCCGCCTCGGCGTGGCGTCCACCTGGTGGTACTTCGGCAGTTCCCCGTGGGCGCTGGAGGTCCGCGCGGACGCCTACTTCGCCGGCCGACGGGGGCACCTGTTCACCGAGCGGCCCATCTACCGGCCCGGCGAGACGGTCTCCTACAAGGGCGTGGTGCGGGACGAGAACGACGCCTCGTACGCCATTCCCGGCGCGGACGCGGCGTTCACCGTGACGGTCCGCGATCCGCGCTACCAAAACCTCCCCACGACTCGGGTGACGCTGAACGAGATCGGAACGTTCAGCGGCGACTTCATGCTGCCCGCTGATGCTCCGACCGGTACCTACCGGGTCAGCGTGACCGACGAGGACGGCAACCACGTCGCCAGCACGCACTTCACCGTCGCGGAGTTCCGCGTGCCGGAATTCAAGGTCGAGGTCGAGGCGCCCAAGACGGACTACCTCGCCGGGGAGACGATCGCGGCCGAGGCGCGGGCGAGCTTCTACTTCGATGCGCCCGTCGCGGGGGCCGATGCCGAGTGGACCGCCCGGGCATGGCCGACCGTCATCCGCGTGGAGGGCTACGAGGATTACTCCTTCTGGCACGGCGGCATCCCCTATTGGGCCAGGCGTGGCTGGGACTCGTTGCGCAGCAGCGGCGAGGCGCGCACGACCGACGCGGGCGTCGCCCGTTTCGACGTGCCCGCGCAGCTTGAGCCGGACGAGGGAACCCACGGGTTCATAATCAGCTCGACGGTGACGGACGCCAGCGGTCAAGCCATCGCCGGAAGCACGCGGGTGACCGTACACCCGGCCACCTGGTACGCGGGGATCAAGCCCGAGTCGTACGTCGCCACGGCCGGCGAGGCCACGACGATCCACCTCGTGACCGTCGATTATCAGCGCCGCATCGCGCCGGACCGGCCGGTGACGGTGCGCATGTTGAAGCGCGAGTGGATCCCAACCGAGGAGCGCGTGTATTACATCGGCGCCTACTACCGCAGTGAGCCGCGCGACACCGAAGTCGACGTGCAGTCGGTCACGACCAACGCGGCGGGCGAGGCGTCCGTCGAGTTCACCCCGCCCTCGGCGGGAACCTACCGGCTGGTCGCGGAATCGATCGACGACCAGGGCGCGTGGCGCGCTCGGCCCGCTTCCTCTGGGTGACCGGTACGGAGTATGCCTCGTGGCCCGTGCGGGACGACGACGTCATCGAGTTGATCGCGGACCGCGAGAGCTACGAGGTGGGCGACGTGGCGCAAGTGCTCGTGCCGGCCCCCTACGCGGGCGCCACCGGCCTGGTGACGATCGAGCGGGGCCGCGTGCGGAGCGCGGAGGTGCGCCGCTTCGAGACGAACAGCGAAGTGTTGCGCATCCCCATCGAGGACGGCCACATCCCCAACGTCTACGTGGGCGTCGTGCTCTACCGCCCGCCCACCGAGGACGACCCCTACCCGCGCTACCACGTCGGTTACGTCAATCTCTCCGTCTCCACAGCGCCCCGCCGCCTCGACGTGAGCATCCAGCCCGAGCGCGAGGAGGCCCGGCCCGGCGAGACCGTCGGCTACGAGGTGCTGGTCACGGACTCGGAGGGCGAGGGAGTGGAGGCCGACGTCTCCGTCGCCGTCGTGGACCAGGCGGTGCTCTCACTGGCCAACGAGGTGGGGCCGGACGGCATGGGCGCGTTCTGGTTCGAGCGCGCCCTGGGCGTGCGGACCTCCTCATCGCTCGCGGTCTCGATCGACCGGCGCAACGCCGACTTCCATGACAGCGCCGAAGGAGAGGTAGGGCGCGGCAACGATGATGCGGAGAACACGGCTCCACTCGACAGGGATCTGGGAGCGGTTGCGCAAGAGGCCGCGGCGGCGGCGGAGGTGGCGCCACGCGTGCGCGACAGCAGCAGCGACCTGCTGCGCGTCCGCTCCGACTTCCGCTACACGGCGCTGTGGATCGGGCAACTCCAAACGAACGAGCAGGGCAGGGCCAGCTTCGATCTCCACCTCCCCGACAACGTCACGACCTGGCGCGCCCGCGCCCGCGCCGTCACGGCCGAGACGCAGGCCGGCGAGGGCGAGAGCGAGTTGCTCGTCACCAAGCCCCTGCTCGTGCGGCCGGCCCTGCCGCGCTTCCTGCGGGTCGGGGACGAGGTCACGCTGCGCACCCTCGTGACGAACCGAACGACGGCGCCCCGCAACGTCAGCGTCACGATCCAGGCCGAGGGCGTCGCGCTCGACGGGCGGGGCGCGCGAACGGCCCGCATCCAGCCCGGCCGCTCCGCCGTCTTCGCGTGGCCCGCCCGCGCGCTGCAGGAGGGCACGGCGACGGTCCGCTTCCGCGCGACCACGGCCGGCCGCGGCGGCGACGCCGTCGAGTTGCGCATCCCCGTCCACCTGGACGTCACGCCGGAGACGACCGCGACTGGCGGCGTCGTCGAAGACGCGCCCGCGGTCGAAGCCGTCTACCTGCCCGACTACGTGATCACCGGCCAGGGCTCGCTCGAGGTCTCGCTGCAGGCGTCGCTCGTCGGCGCGCTGGACGCCGAGCTGGGGCACTTCCTGCCGCCGCACAGCTGGGAGTCGAACGTCCGGGTCGCCAGTCGCATCGTGGCGCTGGTCGCGGTGCAGCGGGCGAACGGGAGCGGCTTGACCGACGCGCAGACGCTCCAGCTGCAGTCCGACATCAAGGCACTCGTCCAGGCCCAGCATTACGACGGCGGCTGGGCATGGTGCCGCACGTGCTACCGGGCCGACGTCTGGGTCACCGGCTGGGTGCTGGTCGCCCTGGGGGAGGCGCGGGACGCCGGCTACGCCGTCCCGGACTACCAGTATTCCCAGGCGGCGCGGTCGGTCATGCAGCATCTGAGCCGCGAGACCGACATCGCGGAGCCTCCCGATCCCAATCAGCACGCGTTCCTGCTGTACGCCCTCGCCAAGGCCGCGGAGGAGGGCGGCGACGTCGCCGACCTCGTCGGGGAGCAAGCCGACGCCATGCAGGCCATCGTCGATGAGCACCGCGCCAGCCTCACCAGTTGGGGGCGCGCCTACCTCGTGCTCGGGCTGCTGGCCGCCGGCCACGAGGCGGACCACGCCTCCGTGCGCACCCTCCTGAACGACCTCACCGCCAATACCATCGCCAGCGCCAACGGCAACCACTGGCAGGACGCGCCGCGGCCGGGCTCGATGCACAACGGCAGCGTGCGCACCACCGCCCTCGTGCTGCGCGCCCTGACCGCGGCCGACCCGCGCCACCCCCTGATCGAGGAGACCGCCCGCTGGCTGGCGTACGCCCGCGGCGCGGACCGCTGGAAGACCTCCGTCGAGCGCGCGCAGGGGATGGCCGCTCTCGGCGCCTTCGCGGAACTCACGGGCGAGACCCGTGGCGTCTTCGACTACCAGGTGCTGCTCAACACCCGCCGGCTGCTCGACGGCCACTTCGACGTGCCCAGCGGTGACTACCAAGACGGCGCAGTGGTCGCGCTCGACGATCTCCCCCTGGGCGAGGTCAGCCGCGTGCAGTTCGAGCGCGACGCCGGCGGCGCGGGCCGCATGTACTACGCGCTCAACCTGCGCTACGTGACTCCCGCCAAGGACATCGAGGCGCTCAATCGCGGCTTCGCCGTCTCCCACCGCTACTCGTTGCTCGACGACCCCGATCGCGCGGTCACCAGCGCTTCGCTCGGCGACGTGGTGCGCGTGCAGGTCACGGTCGTCGCGCCCGCCGAGCGACTGTTCGTCAAGCTCGAAGACTTCCTGCCGGCCGGCCTCGAACCGATCGATCCCAAGCTCAGGATCGTGTCGCCGCGGTTGCGGGAGGAGTTGCGGAGAGATCAGCGGGAGGCCCTGACCCGTTCCGGGCCGTCGTACTTCGCGCCCTGGCTGCCCTGGTACTACAGCCCCTGGGACCACATCGACCTCCGCGACGACCGCGTGACGCTGCTCGCCGCCCGCCTGCCGCAGGGCGTGCACGAGTACGTCTACTACGCGCGTGCGACCACCCCGGGCGACTTCTTCGTCGCGCCCGCGCATGCCGAAGAGACCTACTTCCCCGAGGTCTTCGGTCGCAGCGACAGCGGCCGCTTCTCGGTCGAGGCCGCAGAGTAGGGGCGCGGATCCGAGTCCCGTCTCCCGCTCCAGCGTTCGCTAATGAATGAGGAGCGTCGAGCCGTCCCCGGCGCCGCCGACCGGGTGCGGCGGGAGACGGCCACCAGACGCGCGTGGTCCGCCGCCGCGATGGGGGAGGCGATGCTGCGCACCTCGTTCTCCGAGATCCTCAACTCGAGCCGGGACTTCTCCACCGCGATCACCGACGCCGGGGGTCGGCGCGTGGCCCAGGCCGAGGACATCCCGGGGCACGTCGGCGCCATGCCTGCCGCGGTGCGCGCCACCCGCGAGGTCTTCGGCGACGACATCCGTCCCGGAGACGTGTGCCTGCGCAACGACCCGTCCTTCGGCTGCGGGCGCCGCCCCGATCGAGGAGACGATCCGGATCGCGGCCGGCGCGGCCCTCTCCGGCCCGGCCGGGGGGGGCGCCGATGCGCTTACGGCGCATCCGGGGGAAGGCGGCCCGGCCCGGCGCGCCGCCGGCGTGAGATCTCGAGCGCCGGCTCGCGGCCCGAGAGGAACGGCTGTTTGGCCCATCCGACCTCAAAGGGCGTGAAGAACGCGACGTCGATCACCATCGCCGCGATCATCCAGTCGCCGTCGACGCGGCGGTAGCGGTCGTGGTAGGTAGCGGCCAGCCAGAGGGCCCGATCCTCGTCGCCGTCGGATCCCGGGATCGTGCACGGCTGGAAGAGCAGCCACTCGCCGGTGGCGTCGTCGCCGTCCACCTCAATGATCGGGTTCATGACCTGGTGACGAGCGATCGAGATGCGTCGCGATGCCGCGGCGAAGTGGGCGTGGATGGCGGCCCGCCCCTCGCGCCGGCCGAAGGTGCGGCCGCCGTCCCACAGGCCGTCCTCGGTGAACAGGGGTGCGATGCCGTCGGCGTCATAGCCGGCGTCGCAGAGGGCGCAGTAGCGGGCCTTGAGCTGCCTGATCGCCTCGATGTCCTCGAGCCGACGCACACGCGCCGCGAGATCGGCATCGGTCACCGACGTGCTCCCGTCGTCGCGGCCCGTGATGCGGCCTCTGCTGGCGCGAGCGACGCCATCACCCGACACCGCGCTTCTTCGCCCAGCCCTGATCGAACGGCGTCCAAAAGATCTGCTTCAGCACCACCTCGCGGAACTTCCACACGCCGTCTTCGCGAACCAGGCGGTCGTCGTAGTGCCCCGCGCCCCAATAGGCCCGGCCGCTCCGGGCGCCCGTGCACGGTTCGATCAGGTACCAACGGGCGCGCGCCTGGTCGCCGGCCACCGTGATCAGCGGGTTCACGACCCAGTGGATCGCGAAGCTCAGCTGGTCGGGCAGGTCGCGCAGGTACTGCGCAATCGCGGCCTTGCCCTCGTACCGGCCCGCCGGCCCGCCGGCCCACACCGCGTCCTGCGTGAAGCGATCCATCAGCGCCTCGATCTGCCCATCGTCGATCGCGTAGCAGTACAGCGCCTTGAGCTGTTTGATCGCCTCGATGTCCGAGAGTTCCTGTATCTGTGCCGCCAGATCCGAATCGGTCATCGCGCGCCCTTTCCGCCGTCTGTCGCGGCAGCCGAGTGGTCGCCTGGGGGCTCCGACGTGCCGATCCCGAGCGTCCGCTGCGGACGCAACCGGGGCCCGCGTGGGCACACACGATGACCGGTGGATTCAAGGATCAACGCACCACCTGGTGAAACGAGTGGAGCCGTGCGCCGCCTCCGCGGGCACCCATACCACTCACCGACCATCACTTCCGTTGTCCCCTTGACAGTCGTCCGCGCCCGCCCGCCGCTGCCGCCGCGCAGGCCGCGGCCGATGCCGCTGCGGCTGCCGCCGCCGCCGCCGGGGAGGCGTCGGCCGCCGCCGCCGAGACCGCCGCGGCCGCCGTCGCGGCTGCCCAAGAGGCCGCCGACGCGGCGCGCGAGGCCGCCGACGCCGCCGCCATGGCCGACGAGGAGCCGGCCGCCGCCGGCGGTCCCGTGTTGGGCGGCAAGATCATCAGGCACAGCCCCTTCGACATCGACCAGGGCTGGAACTCGTACCGCGTCGTCTCGGGCGCGGACCATCACCAGTTCTCGGCGTTCATCTACGACCGGGTGTTGGGGTACGACGATAACGGCCGGGCGGAAGCGGAGCTGGCCGAGAGCTGGGAGACCCCGGACGACCTCACCTACCTCTTCAACTTCGCGCCCGGACGGGCCGTGTTCCAGGACGGCGTGCCGGTGGACGCCAACGCGATGCAGCTGAATATGGAGTTTCTGACAACCGACGAGGAAGCATCCGCCAACGCCCGCGCCAATTCGGGCATCGCCAACGCGGCATCATTCGAAGCGGTGGACGACGTCACCTGGCGGATGGTCAACAGCGTGCCGAACGGGCCCACCCTCGCGGCCTTCTGGACCCCGGGACTCTCGGGCGGCCTGATGTCGCCGAACGCCTTCGACACCAATACCGATCCCATCGGCGCCGGGCCGGCGCGCTGGGTGGAGCACGTCCCCGGCGAGTCCTGGCTCGGGGAGGGGTGGGACGGATACTGGGATGCCGCGCACCTCTACGCCGACCAGTTGGAGATCCAGGTCATCAACGATGGCAACGCCAGTTGGGCCGCGTTCCTCGACGGGCAGCTCAGCTATGGCGACCCCCCCGGTGGCATGACCCCGGATCTGACGGCGGAGTTGGAGGCCGACGGGTTCCAGGTGGCCCAGGGGATCGACCAGGGGTGGCAGGGACAGTATTTCAACATGAGCCCGACGCATGCGGAGTTCAACGCGTTCCGCGACCCGCGCTTGCGCTTGGCGTTCAACGTCAGCATCGACCGAGACGTCGTCAACGAGTTGTCCGAACACGGCCAGGGCAGGCCCGCCGTGTGCAACACCAGTACGGAGAGTTGGGCCATTCGGCCGGGGTCGAACTACTACGACCCGCCCGACTTGGCGAAAGCCGCCCAGCTGCGGGACGCCGCGGGCTTCGGGGACGACAACCCCGTCAGCGGCGACATGCTGTCCTTCAACGGGGCGTTTCAGCTGCGCCAGGCGATCCCGATCTTCAACCAGCTGCGCGAAGCCGGCTGGGAGGGCTTGAACTTCGTGGAAGGTCCGGAGTCGGCGATGCTGGGAATCCTCTTCTCCGGCACGAACTACCTCACCGCCACCTTCACCTGGAATTCGCCGTTCGACCCGGACGCGGTCATGTCCCCCTACATTGCGCTGGCCCTCCTGGGCTGGGTGTATGGCGCTCCCCCGGAGGGCGCGGGGACCGGGGTCGCCAGCCTGGAGGAGAACCCGAACGGCCAGCTGCTGCAGGACATCTATGAGACCCAAGAGCTCACCACGGCGGCCGCGCGATTCGCCAGCCAGGAGGATCGCATTGAGCCATACGACAAGGCGTTCGCCAGCTTTGGCGACGGCCAGTCTTGGTCCGACCCCGACATCCAAGGACACCGCTGGACGTACCGCTGGATCCAGCAGGCGGCGGGCGGGGCTGACCGACCGCCCCTGGTACCGCGAAGCGCGCGCGATCGGGCGCGTCTACCTGCGCAACCGCCCGGCCGTCCTCGGCGCGGTGCTGCTGCTCGGCTTCGGGCTGGTCGCCGCCTTGGCCCCGCTGATCGCCCCCGCCGACCCGTTCCTGCCCGCACAGACGCGCGAGGGCGTCTTCAACCCGCCCAGTTGGGATCACCTCGCCGGCACGGACGCCCTGGAACGAGATCACGGCGCGCAGCCCTTGTAGCTCGGCACGGTAGTAGGCGGCCGTTGCATCACCGCTCATGAGCGAGGACACCACGCAGGTATCGAGGACCACCAAGGCAGGGGCCTGTGGCATCAGGCCTCCCGACCCTCGCGGATGGCGCGGTTGAACGCCTCCCACTCCTCATCCGGCAGGTCGATCGTCACGACCTTCTCCGGGTCGAAGATCTTCGGGTTCGGGTTGTTCAGGAACGCCTCCAGGTCGAACGGCTCCCGCCACGACCCCGTGGCGCTGACCGAATCCACCTCCACGCTCGTCCACTGGTCATGCTTGTCGAGGCGGCCGCTGCCTCGCACTTCGACGTGCTCGGTCGCCAGCCGCCGCATCTCGTCGTCGAGCGCGGGGCCGAAGCGCAGCCGCACCTGGCCGCCCCCGGTGTCGTGGAGTTGGGCGCTGCGCTGGTCCCAATTGACCTCCTTGAGCCAGCCGGACAACAGCGCATCCACCGACTCGCCGCCGGGGTCGCCGTCGCGCGCCGCGGACACGCATGTGCGGATCAGCACCCCGTGATCGGTCGGCGTGATCTCCACCTCCGCGTCGCGATCCATCCCGAACCGCTCGCGCAGCGGCTTGGGGATCGTGACCTGCCCACGCCCGGAAATGCGCATGACTCCGCCCTCCTCGACCAGCCCACCGGCGTCAGGATCATATCACCGCGCGTCCGGTCGCTGTCCGCGCCGGCGTGGTGGAGGTCGGTGAGGGCGTCGGGGGGCGTCACGGCGACGGAGGTGCCTCAGCCTCCTGGGTGTCTGGCATTCTCACGTATTCTCTGTCGAGCTTGGCGAGAGCGGTCACTGGGTTGAAGTACTGCTGGCGCGCGCCCCCTTCCTTGCTCAGGTTAAGTCTGCGCTCGTGGGTGCAATCCGGATCTGCCTTGACTCGTCTCATGGCATCGTTGAATATGTTGTTCTTCTTGAAGTTTACGTACCGGCCACCGCAATGCGCCACCAATTCGCCATAGGTCCACGGGAACAGCGTTAGTGCTTCATCGTCAGTCATGCGTATCCTTGGTTTACTTGGATCACTCGTGACCCCGATGCTGCCACCGCCAGAGAATCCTCTGTTCACTTCCACGTCCACACGCATCACTACATGGTAGTCTGACGCGGAGTTTCCGGACCGCTGGGAGAGCGTGTTGAGTTGCTGAAGCAACTCCCGTTGACTCTTGGTCGCATTGACCTGCGCTACGCTTGCAGTACCGAGGAATCCCACTGGCAGTAGATATGGGGGTTCAATTGACTCACCGAACCATTTCAGCGATAGCTTGAAGAAGTTATGGACGCTCGCTGTCCCAAACTCTAGGACGCTTTGCCGAGTATCCGGGGCCAGAACTCCGAGGTGCGCTGCCTTGTTTCTTACCGCTAGCAGCCCTCGAATATTGTCATCAACTTCCTTGTTGATATCAACACGTCCAAGGACACGACGGAGCCCGATCGTAATAGGCTCACCCTCACAAGTCCGTTCGAATTGTCGTGGCTTGTCTCTCTTCCGAGCGTATATCGCCTCCATCTTCCCACGAGCTCGTTGTACAAGCCTAGCCTTAAGGAGGATCTCCCAAGCGCTGATCATGAGTATCGCGAATGTTTGTTCTCGATGTTCGACGGTCGGTTTGTTGTAGATCTCGACGGCCGCGAGCACAGCGGAGCCAGCGCACCGCGCCATCGTAACCTCGCGTTTGGGCCTTGCCATGCTGACCTCAAGTCACCCGGGTGCCACCCGCACCCGACCCGACAGCAGCGCCTCCGATGCCGACGCCTTCAGCGACCGTAGCACATCTGTTCCCTTGCGCGATTCCTCAAGCGACGCGTCCACCCCATCCAGCGTGGTGGTGATCGCTTGCTGCTCGGAGTCTGGGGGCGCGGCGGCCCGCGATGACCACCGTGGCGCCTTCGTCGGCGAAGAGCTCCGCCGTCCTGCGTCCGATGCCGCTGGTGCCCCCGACAACAATCGCGATCTTGTCCTTCAATCGGTCCATATCGACGTTCCTCACGCGCGCCACGGGCCAGACATCGCGGATGCGCTCCGGTCGGATCGAGCGCTGACCGGCGCCACGCTCGTGCGCCACACGATGATTATCTACTACTGACCGGTGCCCGGCGTTGGAACCGGTTGCGTATTGTGCAATCCCGAGAGCGCAGCGGCCGTCATCCCGCCTGCTATCGTGCATTTCGCACTCCCGGACCGGGCCGCGGGGAGCGGCTCGCACGAGGCGTTCGGGGACAGCGGCCCGGGAGCGGGCCCAGGCGGGAGCACGCGCGTGGACAGCAACCTGACGAGCCTGCGCATTGCCGAGGCCGGCCGCCGCATCGACGACGGCTCGCTGTCGCCGAGTGAGCTGACCGAGGCCGCCTTCGCTCGCATCGAGGCCACCGACGGTGGCGAGCGTGGTGTCAACGCGTTCGTGCGGCTCATGCGCGCCTCGGCCGAAGCCGAGGCGTCCGCCGCCGGCGACCGCACCGCCGCCGGCAATCGCCTCGGGCCGCTGGACGGCATTCCGGTCGCGGTGAAGGATCTCTTCGATACCGCCGGCGTGGTCACCAACGCCGGCACGAGCGCGTTCCTGGACCGCGTGCCGGCCCGGGATGCCACCGCGGTCGCGCGCCTGCGCGACGCGGGCGCGGTGCTCCTCGGCAAGACGACCACGCACGAGCTGGCGATGGGCGGGACGAACAACAACTACTGGCACGGACCGACGCGCAACCCCTGGCACCTCGACCGGGTGCCCGGCGGATCGTCGGGTGGCTCGGCCGCCGCGATCGCGGCCGGACAGGCGCTCGGCACGCTCGGCACGGACGCCGGCGGCTCGATTCGCATCCCGGCCGCGTTTTGCGGCCTCACCGGCCACAAACCGACCTACGGGCTCGTCGGGCGCGGTGGCGTCGCGCCGCTCTCGTTCACCATCGACCACGCCGGTCCGCTCGCCTGGACCGCCGAGGACTGCGCGCTGCTGCTGAACGCGCTGCAGGGCCCCGACCCGCGTGACCTCGACTCCGTCGCCCGTGCCGGGGAGGACTTCACCGCGGCCCTCGGCGCGGGCGTCGAGGGCCTCACGCTCGGCGTGATCCCCTCGCTGCTCGAGCAGGCGCAGGATGCCGTGCTGGAAAACTTCGAGGCGTCCCTCGATGTGCTGCGTGACCTCGGCGCCACGATCGTCCAGGTCGAACCGATGCAGGGGGAGGGCGAGTGGCGCAGCCTGGGCGCCACGATCGGCCTCGCCGAGTTGGCGAGCGGCCTCGAGGAGATCGTGCGCGAGCGCCCCGAGGCCGTGTCGGAACCGATGCGCTCGCAGCTGCTCACCAGCCTCGAGCTGCCGGCGATCCGGCTGGTGCGCGCCCTCCAGCGGCGCAAGCTCGTCGAGGCGCGCTTCGAGGCCGCCCTCGACGGCATCGACGCCTACCTCTGCCCCTCCTCGCCGCAGGTGGCCGAGCTGATCGCCGACGACCCCCAACTGGTCTCCGAGCGGCCCGACGTGAAGTTCCGCAACACAGGCGTCTTCGACCTGACGCATCAGCCCTCGATCAGCGTGCCCAACGGGAGCGACGCCGACGGCCTGCCCACCGGCCTGCTGATCAGCGGCGCGCTGTTCGCGGATGCGCTCGTGCTGCGCATCGCGCACGCGTACCAGGGCGTGACCGACTTCCACGCGCAGGCCCCCGCGCTGTAAGCAGTGCGGTCCAGCGCGGCCGGCCTCCGCCTCGCACAATGCGCAACGCACAATGCGCAACGGGAGCGCGTATTGTGCAACCAGTGCGGACGCCGGGGGCTATAATTCCGTGCCACGCAGGTCGCAGCGGGTTGAGTGTCCGCGGCGTCGCGCCGATCGGATCCTCGTCCGCTTCGATGCCGGAGGGGATGATCCATGCATCGCACCGCTCGCGTGCAGCCGCTCGACCGCGGACTCGCGATCATTGAGGCGCTCGCCCGCCGTCGTCCAACGGGGCGGACAGTCCTGCACATCAGGCGTGACGGCCCGGGGCGGTGCCGAGAAGACGCTGGACGCGCGCCGTCCTCGAGCCGGACGAACACCCAGCCGCGCGCACATCCGTCGACCCCGATCACGATCGGCATGTCCGACATGCTGACACAGCCGCCGCGGCGGGGCACTCCCACCGCCGATCCTCAGGGATCCGCGGGAGACCCGCTCACGGGGCCGCCCAGTCCACCCCCTCCGCGACGGCGATCCAGTAGCTGGCGCCGGCCGCGAAGGTGTCGAACGCGCTCAGGAACGCGGGGGCGCCGGGGCGGAAGCTGCCCCAGGTCTGCGTCTCGGCGAGCCAGCGGTAGATCACTTCGACCTGCGGGAAGATGTCGGCGCCGAATGCCTCGGCGATGGCGGCCCCGTCCGCCCCCCGCCAGACGACTTCCGTCCAGCGGGGGTGCAGACGGGTGGGCTCCGCGGCCGGGGGCTCCAGAGGGCCCCCGACGACCGTCCACTCGGAGGCTTCACTCGACCGGACCCAGTAGCTTGCGCCCCGCTCAAGGGTTTCGAATCCGTTGAGGAACGCCGGCGCGGCGGGGCGGTGGCTGCGCCAGGTCTGCGTCCCGGCGACCCATTGGTAGATCACGCCGACCTGCGCGGAGACATCGCTGCCGCCCGCGCTGGCGCCCAGACCGCCCAGCGCGTCGGGGACGCTGGCCCCGTCGGCGCCGTCCCAGACGACCACGGTCCAGCCCGCGTGCAGGGCGATGGTCTGCAGGCGGGTCGGAGCGGTGACGAGGGCGAAGTCGCCGAATGTGGACACGGAGACGACGATCTCGACCGCGCCGTCGTCGGTCTCCACGACGGTGAACGGGATTTCCCGCCACGGGCTGTCCGCGTCGTCGCGCTGGCGCATGCGCAACTCGCCCCGCTCGCGGGCGGCGCGCACGCCCTCGGTGCCGCCCAGCTCCTCGACGCGGGCGGCGTCGAGGGTGATGGTGATGGTGGCCGGGACCAGCAGTTCGACGCTCTCCTCTACCTCTTCGCCGTCGGCGTCGAAGACGGTGACCGTGAAGCAGGTGATGACTTCACCCTCGGTGTCGAGGGCGCCGTCGCAGTTCTCGCTGTCGGTCTCCAGGAGCACCCAGTAGGCGGCGTCGCGGGAGCCCGCGGGGATCGTGAGCGACACGCCCGCCTCCTCGACGACCGTCTCCGCCTCGGGATCGACGGGCGTCGCCACGATCCCGTAGGTGAAGGTCACGGTCGTCTTGTAGCCCGCCGGCGGCATGACGACGTCCGTGAACAGCCCATCGACCGCCGTCGCGCCGCCGTCGTCGGTGACCGCGAGCGAGCAGGAGAGCCCGGCGGCGATGAGCAACCCGAAGGTTCGCCCGGCGGCGACGGTGAACGTGCGGGTGGAGAGGAGCTCGCCGCGGGTGTTCGCGCAGGTGTAGGCGAAGACGAAGCTCAGGCCCGCCGGCGCTTCGCCCGCGACCGCGGTCGTGACCGTGAGGATGGGCCCGCCGAAGCCGCCGCCGCCACCGCCGCCACCGCCGCCACGTCTGGGTGGCTGCCTGACGGTGATGGTGACCTCGACGCTGGCGCCGGCAAAGGACGGATCCTCGGCGCTGACCGTCACCGTGTAGGTGTCCTGGGTCTCGGGATCGAGGACGGCGTTCTCGGCCACGCGGATCTGGCCGCTGTCCTCGTCGATGGCGAAGGCGGACGAACCACTCAGGGAGTAGGTGAGCGCGTCCCCCTCGACGTCCGTGGCGCTGATCGCCCGCCCCACGTTCGCGCCGGGCTGGGCGTTCTGCGAGACGGAGCGCTGCGCCGTGGCGGCCGGGAACGCCGGCGGGTCGTTCACCGAGTGGACGGCGACGTTGACCGTGGCGTCGCCGGAGTACAGGGCGCCGTCGTGCACCCGGTAGGTGAAGCTGTCGGCGCCGTGGTAGTTGGCGTTCGGTGTGTAAGTGATGTCGTTCGTGGCAGCATCGACCTCCGCGACGCCGTTGGTCGGCCGCGTGCGGAGCGAGACGGTCAGGGTATCGTTGGGATCGCCTTCGTCGGGGTCGTCGTCGTTGCTGAGCACCTCGATGGTCACCGCCATGTCCTCGTCGGTCGTGGCGTCGTCGCGCACCGCCGTGGGCGCCTCGTTCACGTCCGTGACGGTGATCTCGACGGAGATGCTGTCGCTGGCGGTGGAGGGGTCGGTGGCGGTGACGGTCACGAAGTAGGAGTTGGCGTTCGGGTCTTCGTGGTCCAGGGCCGCGCCGTCGGCGACGCGGATCCGCCCCGTGGCGTCATTGACGGTGAACTGGTCCGTGTCGCCGCTCGTGAGCGTGTAGGCCAGCCGGTCGTTGTTGGCATCGGTGGCGGCGACCGCGTCGCCGACCGCGACGCCCTCGCCGGACTTCTCGGGCACGGAGCGCGTCGTGCTCGTGTCGGCGAACTCCGGCGGGTAGTTCATCGGTGGCGGCTCTTGCGTCCGTTGGTCCGAGGTCTCCCGCAAGCGCTTGCCCGAGCCCTCCCCGTCGCTGTACTCGACCGTGACTCGCAGGTAGTGGTTGAGGTCGGCCGCAACGGGGGCGTAGCTGTTCGACGTCTCCCCGCTGATCTCGCTCCAGCTGCTGCGGTTCGTCGAGCGGTGCCAGGACCACGACTCGCTCCTGATTGAGCCGTCGGGGTCGGTCAGCGTAGTGGTGAGCAGCGCGCCGACTTGCGGCTGCTCCGAGGACAGGGCGAGCGCCCCCGTCTCCTCCACGTTCGTGACGGTGACGGTCACGGCCAGGGTGTCGCTGTTCTCCCCGTCGGAGGCGCGCAGCGTCACCGCGTACGCGTTGTTCCGTCCCCCGTCCACCGGATCCTCGAAGTCGGGCGCCGTCTTGAAGCTGAGCCGGCCGTTCGAGGCGTTGAACTCGAACTTGTCGCCGTCGGCGCCCCCAAGCGCCTGCCAGGCGATCGTCGCGTTCTCGGGGTCCGTCGCCCGATACGTGCCGACCAGCAGCGTGCCCTCCTCGTCGAGGCTGGGCGACGCGTCGCCGCTGATCGACGGCGCTTCGTTCACGTCGGTCACGACGATGGTGACGGTCACCGTGTCGTCGATGACGGTGTCCGGATCCCCGTTGTCGTCCAGCATGTCGCTCACGGAGACGGTCACCGAGTAGCGCGACTTGGCCTCGTGGTCGAGCGGGTCGCCGACCAACAGCTGCCCGGACGATGCGACGATGCCGAAGGAGGCGGCGTCGGTCCCGCCCAGGGTGTAGGTCAGCGGGTCGTCGTCGTCGTCCTCGGCGGCGACCGGGTCACCGACGCTCCGGCCGGACGACGCGTCCTCGGCCACCCGGCGCATCCGGGTCTCGCTGGCCGGGAAGGCGGGCGCCTCGGGTACGTCGGTGGCGGTGATGAACAGGTCGATGCTGTCGCTTGCGCCGCTGGGATCGGTGGCCGTGACGGTGACCTGATACGTGCCCACACCCTCGTGGTCGAGCGGGCCGGCGACTCGCAACGCCCCGACGTCGGCGGCGGGGATCGTGAAGGAGGCCGCGTCGTCGCCGCTCAGTGCGTAGGTGAGGGCATCCTCGTTCGGGTCGCTGGCGGTGACCGTGGCGGCGATCGTGGAAAGATCGGCGTTCTCGGGCACGGATTGCGTATCGGTGGTGGCCGGGAACTCCGGCGGCTGGTTTGGGGCGACGATAAGGATCTGGTCGCGGCGGCCGCCGTTCGAGGTGGCGACGTAGAGGGCGCCGTTGGGACCGATCATGGGCGTCCGCAGCCGGTCGTACGTGCCGTCGAGTTCGGCGACGACGATCTCACTCACGAGGTCACCGTTCGCGGTGAACTCGAACAGGCGCAGCGACTCATCCTTGAGCGACGCTACGGCCAGGCGCCCCTCCCAGTCGCCCCACCAGCTGCCCTCGAGGAAGATGCCGCCGCTCGTCGCGATCGTCGGATCCCCGGACGACCACTTGGCCTCGACGGCGTCGGGGAACTTCGCGATGTCCGTCATCGGGACGCGCTGGTTGTAGCCCGGCACGGGGTCCCAGCCGTAGTTGCCGCCGGCGGTCAGCAGGTTGATCTCGTCGTCGACCGTCGGGCCGTGCTCGACCGACCACATCTGGCTCGTGCCGGGCCGCAGCGCCAGGCCTTGCACGTTGCGGTGGCCGGAGGTGTAGACGGGCGAGGGCGCAGCCGGATTGTCCGGGGCGCCCGCGCCCGTGGACGCGTCGACCCGCAGCACCTTGCCGCCGCGGGAGAGCGGATCCTGCGGGACCGTTCCCACCTTGGCGTCGCCCGTCGCGACCCAGAGGTAGCCCTGGGGCCCGAAGCGCAGCCGGCACCCCCCATGCCGGCTGCCGGCGGGGATGCCGCCCACGAGGGGATCGGCGACGCGAGTGGCCGTCGTGTAGGCGGCGTCGATCGTCCAGGCGATCACTTCGACGCGGCGGCCGCTGTGCCCCTGGCAGGTGTAGAAGCGGCGGTTGGTCGCGAAGTCGGGATCGACGACGATGCCCATCAGGCCGGTCTCCCCGCTGGCGTACAGGTCGCCGAAGTCGGCGGTGACGGTCTGCACGGCGCCGTCGGGGAGACGGGCACTCAGCACGCCGCGCAGCTGGGTGAACAGCATCGTGCCGTCCGGCGTGAAGGCGATGCCCCACGGGTGGGTGAGGCCGGAGACGAGCGGGTTGACGGCGAGCTCCCGCGTCGACTCTTGGTCGGCGACCTGGGCGCCCGACACGACTTCCGCACTCTTGCCGGAGCCCTCCCCGTCGCTGTAGCTCGCGGTCGCGCGGAGGTACATGCCGATGTCGGCGCTCACCGGCGTGTAGCTGGCTCCGGTGATGCCGCTGATCGTCGTCCAGTCGCTTCGGTCGGCAGACTTGGCCCATGCCCAGGTCACGGAGCGCAGACTTCCGTCCGGATCGTTGACGCGGGCCCGGAGCACGGCGCCCACCCGGAACTTGGCGTGGGAAAGGGCGACCGTGCCGGCCTCCTCCACGTTGGTCAGCGTGATGGTGACGGTGATCGTGTCGGAGTTGCCCGACGGATCTCCGGCCGTGACGGTCACGAAGTAGCTGCCCGGCGTCTCGTAGTCCAGTGCCGCCCCCGAGGCGACCGACAACTGGCCGTCGCTGCTGCCCAGGCTGAAGGGGCCGGCGTCGGGGCCGCCAAGGCTGTAGGTGAGCGTGTCGCTGTTGGGATCCGTCGCGGCGACCGGGTCGCCGACATCGACACCGCCAGCCGAGTTCTCGGCGATCGTCCGGGTGGTGGTCGCGCCCTCGTCGAAGGAGGGGGTCGTGGTCGTGTCGCCCGGCTTCTCCGCCTTCGTCTCCGACCAGAGACCGTCGCCTGTGGCGTTGACGGCCCGTACCTGCACGTCGTACTCGATGTCGGCGGTCAGCCCGCCGATCTCGGCCGTGAGCGGGCCGGCGGTCCAGGCGTCGTGCACGACGGTCCACTCGCCGTCTGACTTGTCCGTGGCGTCGCTGCGGATGTGCCGTACGTCGTAGGCCGTGATCGGGGAGGCGCCGAAGTTCTCCGGCGCCATCCAGTCGACCCTGAGCGAGCCACCGGCCGCGGCGACGTCGTCGATGCTTGGGGGGCCGGGGGACGATCGGTGCCCGTAGACGGTGAGGCTCCAGGATTCCAGCGTGCCCTCATCCTCGGGCGTGCGGTCGGTGAGTCGCAGCGTCCACGTCCCGGCCGGGTCCTCGCCCAGGTGCCGGGCGGAGCCGAAGCGGAAGCCGCCGTGCAAGGGGAACAGCCCCTCGATCAGGACGAGTTCCAGGGCGAGCGGGACGGCCAGCGTGGAGACGGCGCCGGACGGGGAGGTCAGCGTGATCTCCAGATCCCGGAAGGAGGTGTGGTCGAAGGTCGTGTTGATCTCGACGAACTCGACGAACTGCACCTCCGATCCGATGGTGATGCTGCTCGAGACCGTGACCGGAGTGCCGGAGAGCGGCAGGTCGGGGATCGCGAGGTCGGTGTCCGCCGAGGCCTGGGTCTCCTCGGTCATGGCCGGCAGGTTGGTCCAGCTCGTGGCCAGGTCGACGGCCGCCTTGGCGTCCACGACGCCGAAGCCGTACTCGTGGTTGAACGCGTAGCGCTGGCTGGTGGAGCCGTACTTCCGCGCGCCGGTGGTCCAGCCTCGGTTGCTCGGGTCGTTCTTGCGCGCGGACGCGGCGAGAATGAGTTTGACGTCCCGCCAGGTGAGGCTGGGGTTCGCGCCGCGCACCAGCGCGGCGACGCCCGAGACGACGGGCGCGGCCGCGGACGTCCCGCCGAAAGTCGCCCTGTAGCGGTTGTAGACGTCGGTCGTGGCGATTCCCGGACGCCGCCGGGCGCCGTCGCTGGACGGCCCGCACACCCACAGATTCGCGCCCTCTTCCGAGTAGACGGATCGGCGGCCCAGGTCGTTGACGGCGCAGACCGCGGTCACGCCGTGATGGGTGAGGAATTCCTCGAAGTTGGCGTTATCGCCGTCCAGCGCGCCGTTGCCGCCCGCCCAGACGTAGAAGACGCCCTTGCCGCCGTAGCCTTCCGCGATCCCGCTCTCCACGGCGAGATCCCAGAGGTCCGATGCGGAGTCCAGCCCCGGCCCCTCGGGCCAGCCCCAGCTGTTGTTGTAGACGGCGGTCGTGGCCATTTCGTGGGTCGCGGCGTGCAGGCGGTTGGTTTCTTCGAAGCGCCGCAGGAGGTTGAAGCCGTAGATGGTGGCGCGGGGCGCGACGCCGCGCACGCCGAGGCCGTTGTCGCGCGCGGCGATGATGCCCGCCACCGGGGTGCCGTGGTCCGAGAAGAAGCCGGCCACCTCACCCAACCCCGTGTAGTCGTGGTTGCGCGCCGTGTGGACGTTGGGGCGCAGGTCCTCGTGGGGGTGATGCAGGCCGTCGTCGACGACGGCCACGGTGACGCCGGCGCCGAGATGGCCGGCCGCCCAGGCTTCCTCGACGCGGATGTCCTGCCCGCGGGTGCCCTGGAGCTGGCCGGTGTTGTCGAGGCCCCACTGGCATCCGTACAGCGGGTCGGCGTAGCTGGTGGTGAGGGCCGTGCAATCGGTCACGACGTCCTCAAGCGCGCGGTCCTCGAGCGCGCGAAGGCCGTACGTGCCCGTGCCCGCGCCCCCGGAGCGGGACACCCGGAGGTAATGCGTGCCGGGGTCGAGGCGGTGGCTGACGGTGAAGCCGATCGGGCCGCCGGAGGCGAACGTCTCCTCGTGGACGGCCGCGCCGACCAGGTTGCCGTCCGCGTCGAGCACGGCGCCGTCGATGTCCACGGCGTCGCTCAAGGCCCGCAGGAACAGGTAGGTGGTTTCGCTCACGTCGATGCGGAAGTAGTCAAGGTCGTTCGAGGGGTCGATCCGCCCGCCCCCGGTGGCGCCCAGCCTCAGCGGGAGCGCCGTCGCCAGGCTGCTGCCGGGCTCCGTGACGGTCTCGACGAGGATGCTGTACAGACCGTCGCCATCGAAAGATGAGACCACTACGTAGTACGTCCCGGCCGCGAGCCGGGCGCGGATGCGGAACTGCAGTCCCGAGAAGAAGCCGTCGTCGTTGTAGGCGATGCGGTTGCCGCCGGTGTCCTGCAATTCCGCCACGGCATCGACGAAGCCCGTGCTGCGGATGAGCAGGTCGGTCTGCCCGGACAAGGTGAAGGTGAAGTAGTCCTCGTCGTCCTCCGGGTCGATGATCCCGTTTCGCAACCGATCAAGCTCGATCGTCTGCGCGTCGGACCGGCTGGTGGTGTCCTTGATCAGCGTCGTCTGGAGCACGTACGGGCCCGTGGCCCCGTCGAAGCTGGTGACCTTGACGTGGTACGTCCCCGGCTGCATCGAGCGCCAGATGAGGAAGTTGCGGATCCCGTGCGACGCGTATCCGTCGTCGTTGGAGTCGATCTCCTCGCCGTCGGCGTCGAGCAGCTCGCCAACGGTGTCGAGGTCGCCCCGTGTGAAGATGATGATGCCCGTCGCCTCGGTCAGCTCGAACTTGAAGACGTCGACATCGCTGCCGGGTTGGATGACCCCACCGATGTGCGTGCCAAGGGACAGCGTCGTCGCCGTGGCCAGCGTGCTGCCGTGCGCGGCAGGCGTGCCCGCAGTGGTCGCCGACCATGCGCCGCTGGCCCCGGCGACGGCCCGCACCTGGATGTCGTAACTCGTGCCGTTGCTGAGCCCGGGCAGGACGTAGCGGAGCGCCCCGCGAGTCCACACCTCCTCCTCGACGGTCCAGTTCGCCTCCACGTTCTCGTTGGCGCTCGTCCTGATGTAGCGCAGGTCGTACGCGGTGATCTCCGTCGTCGCGGCGACGGCGGGCGCGCTCCAGGCCACGGTGAGCGCCGCCTCGCCGGCGAGAACATCGTCGATCGCGGGGCCGGGGATCAGGGGCGTGCCGGTGGTGCTGGCCGACCAGGCGCCGTCCTGGGTCGTCACCGTGCGCATCTGGATGTCGTAGCCGACGCCGTTGTCGAGGCCCTCGATCGTGTGCGCGAGGTCGCCGGCCCCGGCGGTCCACACGTCCTGGACGACGGTCCAGTTGGCGTCCACCGTCTCGTCGGCGCTGGTCTTGATGTGGCGCAGGTCGTAGGCGGTGATGCCCGTGACGCCGGCGGGCGCGGTCCAGGTCAGCGTGAGCGAGCCATCGGCGGCGGCGACTGAGTCGATCGTGGGCGCGGCGACGGGCGCCTGCGTCGCGGCGCCGCCCACATCGAGCACGAGGCCGAGCAGCACGGCGAGCAGGGCGCAGAGGGTCGCGGGGCGCGGTCGCTTCACTGGACCGCGCCTCGCGTGGATCGCGGGACGACCCTGTCCGTCACCGCGTCGTGCTTTCCGTCCACCAGTTCGGGCTGGAGATCTCCACCCCGTCCTGCCCGGCGAGCGCGTTCGCCAGGTTCAGCGACGGGAAACCGGGCGCGGTCTCGACGAAGAACCCGTTGGGCAGGAAGCCCAGATCGGAGACGCGGCTCTTCGCGATCGAATTGCGGGCGAAGAAGCTGTCGACTTCTTGCCCACTCCAGGTCGCGTCGAGCACCAGCAGGATCCCGCCGGGCAATGTCATCAGCGCGCCGGACTCGGAGCGGAACACGGGTTGCGCGCCGCTCTGGTCGCTGTCGCCCCGTACGCCGGCGCCACCATCGCCGGAGCCGCGTGACCTGACATCGCCGTCGGGCTCCATGGTCAGGTCCGCCTGCAGCCGCACCCGCAGGGTCCGGTCACCGTCCTGCCACGTGTACACGTCGCCCTCAACGGAGCCGCGACCCCCGGAATCCGCGACCGGCCCCTCCTCCCTGGCAGCGGGCCGCTCCGCCGGGCTGGACTCCGTCGCCGGGGGGGCCGCCCCGACCGAGGAAGACTCCGATCCAGAGCCCCCTTCCACAACGACCACAGCGGCGGCGGCCGGCTTGGCCGGCGCACCGGCGGCGTCGCCGTCGGCCGCGGCGGTGGTTTCCTCCGGGGGCGACGACTCGGGTGCGGCCTCATCGGCGGGCGCGTCACCATCTCCCGCGTGGACCTCCGCCGTCGCGGTCTTCGCCTCGGGCGCGGCCGCTGCGGGGGGTGCGGACGCGTCTCCGGCGCCGGCCTCCACCGTCGCGGTCTTCGTCTCGGCCGACGGCGTGACCGCAGCCGGGGCGGGCGGAACATCCCCCTCTCCGGCGCTGGGCTGCGCCGTCGCGGACTCCTGCGGAGCGGCGGGCGCGGGCGCGGGCGTCACCGCGCCGGGCGCGCCGTCGCCGATCAGACTCGCCGCCGCGACCGCCAGGACAGCGGTCGTCGCGCCGGTGACGAACAGGACGGCGAATCGGCGCATCGCGCTTCCCGTCTGGTGCGTCCGCCCCACGATGGCTTCCAGGATATCGCCCCGCGGGCCCGCGCGACGGGGTCCGAGCCCCGTCTCCGGCTCCGGGCCGCCCAATGGAGGCGAGCGCGGCGGCCTCGCGCGCCTACGTCCCTCGCGAACGCACCTCGGTGTGCATCGTCTCCTCGTACACGCGCATCACCGCGGTCGCGTTGTCGCCGCCGTGCCCCATCGCCCGGGCCATGCGCATGAGGTTGTGCACCTGCGGACTGAGGGACAGCGGGACGTTCAGCTCGTCGGCCAACTCGAGCGCCAGGTGCAGGTCCTTGTAGGCGAGATCGAGCGCGGCCGAGAAGGTGGGCGACCAGTCACCGGCGAGCGTGTCCGTAGCGAGCCTGCGAAACGATCGGCTGTCGCCGGTCGAGTGGCGGACCACGTGATCCAGCACATCGGGATCGACGCCGGCGATCGTGCCGAGCAAGAGCCCTTCGGCGGCGGCGGCCGTCGTGCAGAACCCGATCATGTTGTTGACGAGTTTCGCGATGCAGCCGCTGCCCAGGTCCCCGGTGTGAACGATCGTCTCAGCGAACGACTCCAGCACGCCCCGGTGCTCTTCCAGCGCCGCTCCGTCACCCCCGGCCATGACGGTCAGCGTGCGCTCCTCGGCACCGTCCACGCCGCCGCTCACCGGGGCGTCCAGCATGGTGATCCCCCTGGTCCGCAGCTGCGCCGCGACGCTGCGAGCCACGGCCGGGGAGTTGGTGGTCAGGTCGAAGTACACCGTGCCCGGCCGGGCGTGGCCTTCGATGCCGTCCGCGCCCAGCGCGACCGTCTCGACATCCCGCGGACCCGGCAGGGACGTCAGCACGACGTCGGCATCCTTCACCGCCTCCGCGACCGACGCCGCGGCGATGCCACCCACGTCGGTGCAGCGCTTCACTGCCTCGGGATCGAGGTCGAACACCACGACGTCAGCGCCGCTGTGCCGAATCACGTGGCGGCACATGGGCCCGCCGATGTTGCCGGTTCCGATGAATCCGATTCGCATGCCGTCTCCTCCTCTCGCGGAGCATACTCGTGCGGCCGGCCCGCCAGACGCCACGCAGCGCGCCGGCCGCGCCCAACACCGCAATCCGCCAGCCCCGTGCGCTGCCCTATCATCGGGCGGGCCAGGCGCACGATCACAGCTTCGAGCCCCGTCTCCCGCGCCGGGGAGCGCAGGGGGTCGAAGAGTCGAGGGGGCGTGGTGGCAGCGAGTTCGACGGAGGCCATCCGCTACGAGCCGGACGAGCGCTGTCCGCCCCTCGTGCCGCTGGTCGTGGGCCTGCAGGGTGCAACAGATGACGAGAACCACGAAGGAGCATGTCATGGGACGACTGGATGGACGAGTGGCGCTGATCACCGGCGGCGGGCGCGGCATTGGCCGCGCGATCGCGCTGGAGATGGCGCGCGACGGCGCGACGATCGTGGTGAGCTCGCGCACGCAGGCGCAGTTGGACGCGGTGGTGGCGGAGGCACGGGCGCTCGGCGGCGACGGGCTCGCCGTCGTGGCCGACGTCATGGAAGCGGACCAGGCGCGCGCGCCCGTGCACGCCGCGATCGAGCGCTACGGCCGGCTCGACATCCTGGTCAACAACGCGGGCGGCGCCGTGGGCACGGGTCATGACCCCTTCGCGCACGAGGACTACGCCTTCACGGGCACGCTGATCCTCAACCTGACATCGGCCTACTGGACCACGACGGCCGCCCTGCCGCACATGCGGGACGCGGGCTTCGGCCGGGTGATCAACATCGGCTCCGGCTACGCGAAGCGCAGCGGCGGGGCGCTGGCCTACACGACGGCCAAGCACGCGCTGATCGGCTTCACGCGGTCGATCGCGGCCAGCGCCGCGCCGCACGGCATCACGGTGAACTGCCTCTGCCCGGGCTGGACGAACACGGTGCTGGTCGATTGGGATCGCGTCGGCGCGAGCCGCGGCATCCCGGCGGCGGCGGCGCGGGCCGCGTCGGAGGCCGAGTCGCTGCAGAATCGCATCTTGGAGCCCGAGGAGTTGGGGCCGATGGCGGCGCTGCTGGCGGCCCCGGAGTCGGCCGGGATCACCGGCCAGGTAATCAGCGTCGACGGCGGCTACAAGGTCTGAGCGGGCGGATCCGCAACATCGGGCCGCCGCCGCCGTGGTATGATCCCAGGCGACCACAATGCGTATCGGGGGGCGTCATGCGGATTTCCGAGCGGGGCCAGATCACGATCCCCAAGCCGTTGCGGGATCGGTTCGGGATGCATCACAACGTAGAGGTTGAGGTCACGCCCGCAGGGGACGGGCTGCTGATTCGCAAGTGCACGGCTGGGGAGCACCCCGTCGACCGCGTCAGTGGCATCCTCAACCGCCCCGGGGTGGCGGCGATGCGCATCGACGACATAGACGCGTATATCGAGGATATCCGCGGCCGGTGATCACCGCCGTCGATACGAACGTGCTGCTGGACCTGCTCCGGTCCGCCGCTCGGTCGGCCGGCTAACCCTCGCCCATCTCCGCCATGCGCTGCATGAGGGCGTCCATATCGACGTCCTCCACGTGCGTGGCGATGGTCCAGTTGTTGCCGGCGGGGTCGACGATGCGGGCGACGCGGTCGCCGTAGAACTGATCGTCGGGCTCGGCGACGGCCGTGGCCCCGGCGCTCACGGCCTGCGCGTAGGCCGCGTCGACGTCCGTCACGTAGTGGTGCAACTGCGACTTGGTGGCCGGGTGCTCGGGTGGGAAGGCGTCGGACAGCATGAGGACGGCGCCGCCGATCTCGACCTCGGCATGCCCAATGCCGCCCTCGGGCATATCCATGCGCATGCGCTCGACGGCGCCGAACGCGCTGGCGAGGAAGTCGAGCAGCCCGGCGGCGTCCTCGGCGATGAGGTAGGGGGTGATGGCGGTGTAGCCGTCGGGGATGGGCGTGACGTCGGGCATGGGGGCTCCTCTGGCGCGCGGACGGGTTCGGAGGCGCCCGCGGCCGAATCCTACGCGGGGGCGCGATTGCGGTCGATGCGACGCGCGACAGGGCGACGCCGATCACGCACTCAGGGCGAACCGGCGACGAACTCGACGCTGGTGTCCGCGTTGACGACGACGGTGTACTCGACGCCGGGATCGAAGTCGGCGCCGAGGGGGACTCCGCGATGAACGTGTCGCGGAGGTCGGTCCCGGGCGGCGCGAAGCTGGTGGTTGCGCGGTCGTTGACGATCACGCGGTAGGTCTGGCTGGGTTCGAGGGGCGTCGTGATGGGGAGCACGGTGTCGAGTTCCACGGCCTCCTCGTCGCAGGGGATGGCCCAGGGCGAGAGGGCCAGCCCCTCCCGGTAGGTGACGCTGCCGCTGACGGCGGCGTTGGGCTGACGGCCGGAGGGGATCTCCGTCGTCGCGTTGGCGCAGCGCCGGCGGCTGGTCGTCGCTGCGCCAATGTTCCATCGGGGCGCGGGCGTGTGCCCGATGCCTCACGCCAAGTGCAGCGACGCCACCCCCGGCCGACGGGCTACGATCCGCTGCGGGCCAGACGGGGCCCGCGAACGGGCATTGATGGACATCCACGTAAACGGCCGGCCCCACGACGTGGAGAACCCGCGCCGCAACCTGCTGAGCTTCCTGCGCTTCGACCTGGGCCTGACCGGCACGAAGTACGGCTGCGGCGAGGGGCTGTGCGGGGCCTGCACGGTGCTCGTCGACGGGCAGGTGCTTCGGGCATGCCTGAGCACGACCGGCGCCGCGATGGGCGGGGAGGTGCGGACGATCGAGGGGCTCGCCGGCGCGGAGCTGCACCCGCTGCAGCAGGCGTTCGTCGAGGGCAACGCGATGCAGTGCGGCTACTGCATCCCGGGGTTCATCATGACGTCGCTCGCGCTGCTGGAGCGGGCGCCGCGCCCGAGCCGGGAGCAGGTGCGGGAGGCCCTGGCCGAGAACATGTGCCGCTGCGGGGTCTACCAGCGCATCGAGGACGCCGTCCTCTTGGCCGCGGCGCGGATCGCGGAGGGGGCGGATGACTAGCCCCGCCACCACACAGCCGCCGGGGCTCTGGATCCAGGGGCCCGCGGCGCTGGGCTTCCCGCCCCCGCGCGGCGGCTACGCGCGCGGCGCCTACGGCGACGTCAGCCCGGACGCCGGACCGGCCGCGTGGCTGGTCGTGCATCCGAGCGGACGGGTCACCGCCTTCGCGGGCAAGGTGGAGTACGGGCAGGGAATTCGCTGGGGCTTCGCGGTCGAGGTGGCCGACGAGTTGGCCCTGCCGCTGCGCGATGTCGACGTCGTGCTCGGCGATACCGACGCCACGCCCTGGGACATGGGCACGTTCGGCAGTCAATCGACGTGGCGCACGGGGCTGCAGCTGCGGAAGGCCGCGGCGACGGCGCGCCGGGCGCTCATGGATCTGGCGGCGTCACGGCTCGACCTCCCGGCGTCGGAGCTCCGCTGCCGGGATGGGCGGGTCGCATCGATGCATGATCCGTCGCGGTCGGTCGGGTACGGCGACCTGATCGGCGACGAGCGCCGTCTCATGGACCTGGACGAGGATGCGCCGCTCACGGCCGCGGCGAACTTCTCGGTCATGGGCTCGCCCAGCGCCCGCGTCGATGCGAGAGCGCGCGTGACTGGCGAGGCCCGCTACTCGCAAGACATCCAGCGCCCGGGGATGCTCTTCGCCTGGGTGCTGCGGCCGCCGACGTACGGGGCGACGCTGCGCGGCGTGGACACCGGCCCGGCCCGGCAGGCGCCCAGCGTCGTGGACGTCGTGCAGGATGGCGCGCTGGTGGCCGTGCTGGCCGAGAGCGACGAAGAGGCGGAGACGGCGGGCGCCCTGATCCGCGCCGAGTGGGACGAGCGCGCGCATCACGTCTCCCGCTGGGACCTGCCCACCGTGTTGGCCGAGTCGGCGGCGGACCCGGTCACGACGCAGGCATCCGGCGACGCGGCGCGCGCCCTTGCGGCCGCCCCCCACACGCTGGAGTCGACGTACTTCGCCCCCTACGTCTCGAACGCGCCCATGGAGCCGCGGGCGGCCGTCGCGGAGTGGGACGGCGGCCGCCTCACCGTCTGGGCGGGCACGCAGCGGCCGTTCGCCATCCGCGCAGAGCTGGCACGCCACTTCGGCATCGAGGAGGGGCGGGTGCGGGTGATCGCGCCGGAGATTGGGGGCGGGTTCGGGGGCAAAAGCCTCTACCGGCCGGCAATCGAGGCGGCGCGGCTCGCCCGTGCCTGCGAGCGCGCGGTGCGCGTCGCCTATACGCGCGCCGAGGAGATGGCCTGGGCGACGTTCCGTCCGGCGGCGCTGATCACGATCCGCAGCGGCTTCGACTCGGACGGCAGGCTGCTTGCCTGGGACTACTACGCCGCCCATGCGACGGCCGACCGCCCGATGATCGGGCGGCGCGGCTCGGAGACGCCGTACGACGTGGCCGACGCCCGGGTCGTGGTCGCGGCGGCCAGCAGCCCCCTGCGCCCGGGGTCATACCGTTCTCTCGGCGGCGCGCTCAACCATTTCGCCCGGGAGGTGCACATGGACGAGATCGCCGCCCAGGTCGGCGTGGACCCGGTGGAGCATCGACTGCGGAATCTGAGCCATCCGCGCTTCCGCCGCGTGCTGGAAGCGGCGGCGACCGACTTCGGCTGGGAGACCGCCGCGCCGTCGCCGGAGCACGGCGCCGGCGTCGCCCTGGGCCTGGACGTCGGCAGCTACACGGCCGCCTGCGTCGAACTCGATGTGCAGGCCAAGGAGGTCGTGGTCAAGCGCGTCAGTTCCGCGCTCGATTGCGGTCTCACGGTGAATCCCGACGGCGCGCGCAGCCAGGTCGAGGGGTCGATCGTGATGGGGCTGGGCACGGCGCTGTACGAGGGCGCGGATTTCGAGGGCGGACGGCTGCTGAACGGCAGCTTCGCCCGATACCGGGTGCCGCGCAGCAACACGGCGCCGCGCATCTCCGTCGCGCTGGTGGGCGACGCCGATACGCCGTCGACGGGGGCGGGCGAGCCCGCCATCGTGCCCGTGGCGGCGGCGGTGTCGAACGCGGTATTCCGGGTCACGGGCCGGCACCATCGCGAGCTGCCGATCCAGCGCCACCTCTGAGGGGGCCGTCGCTCCCGGTCAGCCGATCCCGAGGTCCGCCTCGAGCCGCGTGACGGCGCGGTCGATGCCGCCGACGAGTTCATCGACCTCTTCGCCGTTGATGACGAGCGGCGGGGCGAGGCTGATGGCCGCGCCCGCCCGCGCCAGGATGCCCTCCTCCCGCAGCAGCCGGGGCATGCGTTTGGCGACATCGTCCTCCTCCGTGAAATCGACGCCCGCCTCGGGGTCGCGCTGCAACTCCACGACGTGCATCAGGCCGATGCCGCGGGTGTCGGCGACGGTCTGATGTCGGGCCTGCAGCGCCTTCAACTCGCCCTCCAGATAGGCGCCCATCTTCTTGGCGTTGGCGACGAGGTTCTCGCGCTCGATGATCTCGACGTTGGCCAGGGCGACGGCGCAGGAGACCGGGTGCATGCCGAATGTGATGCCGCCGACCAGCGCGTCCGCGGCGTCGCCCTCGAAGGCGGCGGCGATCTTGTCGGAGGCGAGGGCCGCGCCGATGGGGGCGTAGCCCGAGGAGAGTTGCTTGGCGACGGTCATCAGGTCGGGCTCGATGGGGTAGCGCTGGATCGCGAACCACTCGCCGGTGCGGCCGAAGCCGTTGATCACCTCGTCGGCGATGAGCACGATGTTGTGCTTGTCGCACAGCTCGCGAATGGTGGTCCAGTACTGCTCCTGCGGCACCCAGTTGCCGTTGGACACCGAGATGGGCTCGGCGATGAACGCGGCAATGGTCTCGGGGCGGTGAAACTGGATCGTCTCCTCGATCGTGCGGGCGCAGAAGACGTCGCACTCGGGGTAGGTCTTCTCGAAGGGGCAGCGGGCGCAGTTGATGTTCTGCACCGGCACGCTGCCGGGCACCAGGGGCTCGAACGGCGCGCGATTGACGTAGTTCGAGCCGTTGACCGACATCGCGCCCATGCTGATGCCGTGGTACGAGCCGACGCGCGAGATGACCTTGTACTTGCCCTTGTCGCCGCGGTTGTAGTGGTACTGCTTAGCCATGCGGATGGCGGTCTCGACGGCCTCGCTGCCGCCGGTGACGAAGAGCGCCTTGTTGATGCTGGGGGGCGTGAGCGAGGCGAGCTTGGCCGCGAGGTCGACGGCGGGGCGGTTGGCATAGGCGAAGGTGTTGGCGTAGGCGAGGCGCTGCATCTGCTCGCGGGCGACGTCGGCCAGTTCGGTGCGGCCGTGGCCCACGGCGACGACCCAGATGCCGGAGATGGCGTCGATGTAGCGGCGGCCCTTGACGTCGGTGAGGTAGATGCCCTCGCCCTCCTCGATGACCAGCATGCCGTCGTCCTGGCGCAGGTCGTTGACCTGCTGGGTCTGCACCCAGAGGTGCTGGAGGCCGCGGTCGATGTAGTCCTGGATGCGCGCGGGGTCGTGGGTGGAGGTGGTCATTGGGAGCTCCCGTCGTCGCCATGCTAGCGCCGGGGGAGGTCGGGGCGGAGGTGCGTCGCGTGATGACCCTCTTCACGCGATGACTCGCGAGCCCCGCGAGCAGCGGCTACGATTGAGCGCAGGGTGTCTGGAGGAGGATCCACGTGATGAAGCGGGCATTCACGGCGACGGTCTGGAAGGAAGACGACTGGTACGTCGCGCAGGCGCTGGAGGTCGATGTCGCCAGTCAGGGCGAGACGGTCGACGGTGCGCTCTCGAACCTGCGGGAGGCGCTGGAGTTGTATTTCACGCCACCCGTGGCCGCTGCGCCGTCGCAGCTTCATCGCATTGAGGTAGAGGTTGCCGCCGGTTAGGCCGCTGCCCTGGAGAGAAGTCGCGCGGAAGCTGCGCGCCGCGGGGTTCACCGAGATCGGCCAGCAGGGCAGCCACGTCAAGTTCGCCAAGTCTACGCCCCACGACCGCCGGGTGACCGTCGTGCCGCGGCATCGCGAGGTGGGCGTGGGGCTGTTGCGCGCCATCATGCGGCAGGCCGGTCTGACCCGCGAGGACTTCGAGCGACTGTGAGCACGCCGCTCAGGCCGCCATTGAATGCGCTTGCTGTCCGACGACCCGCAATCCCGAAGTGATGCGCATCGTGTGCTCGGACGGCCGGGTGAGGGAGGTCGTTTGCGTGTGCGGAGACGGCCGACGGAGGCCGCGCCGGCGGGGATGTGGGGCGGACGTGCGGGCAACGGGCCCGACGCCTCAGCCGACGCCGGAGCCCTCCACCCGCACGGTGATGATGTCGGTGTCGTGGAACTGCTGGTGCTGCACCGACGAGGCGTAGTTGCGCAGCAGCCGCAGCGAGATCTCCTGCTCGACCAGCATCGCCAGGGTGGCCGGGCCACCGTCCGTGACGGCGGTGATGCAGAACGGGATCGAGAACGCCGCCGTGAACATGGTCAGCACGGCGCCGGCCCCAACGCCGCCCAGGCGGCGGACCTGGATCAGGGTCGACAAGCCGACCACGATCAGGGAGGCGAAGACCATTCACACGATGTAGGAGTCGCCCCGGCCGGAGGCGTTGGCGACGATGACCGGCGTGACCAGTAGGGTGGCCGACGCGATGAGGCTGAACAGCGCGCCATGGCCCACGGAGGTCGCGAGCGGCGGGGTCTCGTGCGCCTCGTAGCGAGGGCTTGCGGCGGCCGGCGTCGCGCACGCGCGACCGCGGTCGTCGTGACGCTGCTCACGCCGAAGCCGTCGAGCGAGGTGATCGGGCTCTTCGACCGGGTCAACTCCGAGGGAGCCGGCCCCGGCGGCGGGCGACGATAGCGCTTCCCCCGCCGCGATGACGGAGCAAGCGCACGGGCACCACAGCGGCGAAGCGCGTCAGCGCCCGCCGGAGCCCAGGGTCGGTGCGATCCGTCCTGGGTCTAGTCGCCGTCCGACGAGCACATGGGGCAGACCTTCTGCACCGGCTTCACATTGAGGAGCGCGCCGGGACAGGTCACGCTGTGGATTTTGCCGATGATGCCACGGACCAGATCAACCATCGTGGACTCCTTCCGAGCCAGGGTAGCCGCCCCATTCTGAGCGTCGCGCGGGCAGATTGCAACTCGCGGCCGGCGGACGGCCTAAACTGCGCGCGATCACCGGGAACGATCGGGCATGCGCTACAGCCTCCAGGTCTTTCGTGGGGACGTCTTCGGAGGCGTGACGGCGGCCGTCGTGGGGCTGCCGGTGGCGCTGGCCTTCGGCCTGACGTCGGGGCTGGGGGCGCCGCGGCGACGGCGGCGATGAGTTCACCGCGCGGGTCGGTCTCGTGGCGCTGCGGGGCACGTTCTCGGTGGCGTCCGCCCACAAGCTGGTCAACACGATCGGCCTGGACATCCAGGAGCACGAGATCGTGATCCTCGACTTCACGGACACGGTCTACATGGACGACAGCGCCGCCATGGTGGTGGAGCAGCTGATCGAGATCGCGATCGACGAGGACACGGCCTGCATCGGGATGGGGCTGTCGGGGCAGGCGGCCGGCACGCTGGAGGCGCTGAACGTGCTCGGCCGTGTGCCGGCCGACCGCTTCGTCGCGACCCGCGACGAGGCGCGGGAGACGGCCCGCCGGATTCTCGAGGCGTAGGAGGGGGGCGCCGGGGGTCGGCGAGCGGTCGGCGGGGGTCGAGAGCACACGTGCACGCCCCGCGCGGTTTTTCCCATCTCCCGGCAGGGGGTCGATCTCGAATGGGCCGATAATCACTGGCGTTTCTGTGGCTGGGGGGACGCTCAGGCGGGGTCTGGGGTGGTCACCGGCGGTCATCTCGACGCAGGAGTGTGCAGGAGTGTGCACGAGTGTGCATGGGCGTGCACGGGTTGAGCGGGGGTTGAGCACCGGCGCTCCTGCCCGGAGTGACCGCGGTACGCGGGTCTCTATCGCAGTATAGCGGATGCTCGGCAACGTGGCTAGGCAGCCTTCCCACCGCCCTAAGCGGACGCAAATCCCCTCGTCAACGGGCGTATAGATAATTTTATATCTCGGTTACCTAGCATTCGTTGCCCCCCCACCGCCCTCCCCGATCTATGCATAGGGCGGCTCCGGCACCGGGCCGTCCCACATGAGGCCAGCCCGGAATCCAGAAAGGATCTTGCCATGAGCGACCGCAACTATTGGACGAGTCTGCGACAGCGAAAGATCTCGCGCCGCACCATGTTGGGAGCCAGCGCGAAGGCTGGCGTTGGAGCGGCCGGCCTCGCGCTCGTCGGCTGCGGCGACGACGACGATGACGACGACGCCGCAACCGCGGCCAGGGAGCAAGCCGACGAGCAGGCCGAACAGGCCCAGGCGCAGGCCGAACAAGCGGTTGACGAGGAGCAGGCCGAAGCCCAGGCGGAGGAGCAGGCCGTCGAGGAAGAGCAGACGGTCGCGGCGAGCGGGGGCACCTGGAAGATCGCCACCTCCTCCACGCCCAACTTCACCCGTCTGGGGCTGAGCTTCGCCGGTAACAACGGCTGGATCAACCTCAACTACACCCTCTTCAACCGCCTGACTCGCGTCGGCGGCTCTGAGATGCAGGACGAGGGCGGCTACGCTCGCGTCGCCAACCAGGACTTCGACGCCACGCCGGACCTCGCGACGGGCTGGGAGCAGCCGGACGAACTCACTTACAACTTCACGATCGTCCCCAATGCCGGCTACCACAGCGGGCGTCCGCTCACGGCCCGGGACGTGGCTTGGGTCTACAACGAGATCAAGGACGAGAACGTCGCCGGGGGCGGCAGCCCCTTGAACTTCATGGCCCCCAACTTGGACCTCACCGAGGCGATCGACGACACGACGTTCCAGCTCACGGTCACGCAGCCCACCGGCTACATCTTCACACTCACTTCCGAAACGAACATCGTCGATCGGGAGACCTACGACCAGCGTGAAGAAGCCATCGTGATCGGCTCGGGCCCCTTTATGTGGGACAACTACGACCCCAACCGGGGCTGGGACCTGATCAGCAACCAGGACTACCACGGCGGCCCGCCGAAGCTCGACAAGCTCGAGTTCACGATCTTCGCCGACGCGGCGGCTGCGGGACTCGCTGTTGAGAACGGAGATATCCACACCTCTGCCGTTGGCGTGGGCGGGCCCGAGCAGGAAGCCCGGCTGCTCGCCAGCGAGGACCACTTCTCCTACGTCCCCACCGGGCTGGGCGGCCGCGTCCTCCGCGTCCGCGGCGATATCGAACCCACCCGCGACAAGCGCGTCCGCCAAGCGATCATGATCCTCGCCGACCGCGAGCGCATCACCCGCGAGTTCGCCGGGACCTTCGATGTGCCCGCGCGGCTCTACTTCCAGGGACCGCCCGCTCTGATCCCGGAGCTGGACGAGCCGGTCTTCGACCCGGCCACCGCTGGACAACTGCTGGACGCAGCCGGCGTTACCAACGGGGGCCAGATCGACGCCGATATCCTGCCGGAGCGGCTGGACGCGCCTGCCCTTGCCCAGCTCATGCAAGCGGAGCTCAGCAACTTCGGGATCAGCATGGAGATCAGACCCCGCGAATACACGGAGATGATCACGCTCCAGGACACCGGCACCTACGAGCACATGATCATCGGCTTCGGAAACTGGGCCCGGCCGGGCAATCCCGCCGTCAACGTGCTCTTCGGGGTCAAGGTGGATCCAAAGCTGTCCGCCTTCTTCGACGAGAGCATCCCGGAGCGGGAGCGGCCCGGCATCGCGGAGAATCCCGACTACGTGGACATGATCGACGGGATGATCGACGGCAGCTTCACGGACTACCGCGCCTTCAACGAGAAGCTGCTGGACGTCGCCTGGACCAACGTCCTCTTCCGTCAGTACGGAGTCGTCCAACACTCCAACAAGGTGAACATCGATCGCCTCGACGCGATGGGCTTCCCCTACATGAATGAGGTGACGCTCAACGCCTAGGCCCGTATGGACCCCCCGGTTCAGCAGTGGCCCTCCAGAGTGACCTTCGCCTGGGGGGGCCACTCGGTCGTCGGACACCGTCCCTGGCTCAAGGGCTACGGCCCCACCAACAGCAGCACCGCCGCCACCTATCGGCTGTACCGGTCGTGGTTCGAGGGCAAGCCCGGCGTGTAGCGGGCTCCGGAACCTCACCCCCTGTCGGAACCTCACCCCCTAACCCCCTCTCCAGCTAAAGCGCTGGAGAGGGGGGACCGGAGGGGGAAGGGCGGTTCGCGAACCGCCCCTACGGGATCTCGCTCCATCGCCATTGCTCGGCGATGGAGCGGGGGCTCCGCTTCCCTCTCCCTCTGGGAGAGGGCTAGGGTGAGGGCCCGCGCCCGCCGAGGCCCCCTCACCCCGACCCTCTCCCTCAGGGAGAGGGGGTGACGTCGCGGCCGTCCTGTTGAGACGGCGACAGGGCAGCGCTATACTCGGCTCCTCCCATCCGGCAGGACGCCACCAGGCAGAAGGGCTCCGCCATGACCACTGCGACCATGACCACTGAATCCATTACCGAGGGCCGTTTGGCCGAGACGGCGCATCTGCTGCGCCGGGCCGGCCTGGGATCGACGCGGGGGGAGCTGGAGGCGTACGCCTCGCGGCCCTACGCCGACGTCGTCGAGGAGTTGCTGCACCCCGGCCGGGCGCCGGAGGTCCCCGACGACATCCTGAGCCGCTACTTCACGGCGCTGGTCACGACCGAGTCGCCCTACCCCTGGGTCGCCCGCTGGGTCTACCGCATGGCGACGACGCAACGCCCGCTACAGGAGAAGATGGCGCTGTTCTGGCATCACGTCTTCGCGACGGCCTGGTTCAAGTTGGAGCACGGGCTGGCGATCGAGGCGCACGTCGACATGCTGCGGCGGGAAGGACTGAGCAACTTCCGCACGCTGTTACTGGAACTGTCGAAGGATCCGGCCATGATCTTCTGGCTGGACAACTGCGAGAACCACGCCGACGCCCCGAACGAGAACTACGGCCGCGAGATCCTGGAACTCTTCTCGATGGGGATCGGCAACTACAGCGAGACCGACATCAAGAACGCGGCCTACGCCTTCACCGGCTGGACCTTCCGGCAGCCGATCCCGCTGTATCCCCACGGCGGCTTCGACGCGAAGTTCCTCTACCGCCCGGAGGACCACGACGACAGCGAGAAGCAGTTCCTGGGCGTGTCGGGCCGGCTGCAGGGCGAGGACATCATCGACGAGATCGTGCGGCACGAGGGGACGGCGCGCTTCATCGCGCGGCACCTCTACAACTTCTTCGTCGCCGACGAGGCGCAGGTGCCGGCCTGGAGCGTGCAGCCGCCGCGCGACCCCGAGGCGGTCGAGACGCTGGCGCGGGCGTTCCAGGACAGCGACGCCGACATGCGCCAGGTGATGCGGGTGCTGTTCAACTCCGACTTCTTCAAGGCGGCCCGCTTCCGGCGCGTGAAGTGCCCGGCGGAACTCGTCGCGGGCGTCTTCAAGCTGACCGAAGAGCTGCACGATGAGCCGGGGCCGGACCTGATCAACATCTACACCCACATGACGCCGATGGGCCAGAAGCTGATGGACCCGCCCAGCGTCGAGGGCTGGCACACCGGCAAGGAATGGATCGACAGCGGCACGCTGATGGAGCGCGTCAACTTCGCCGTCGAGCACGTCGGCGACGCCTCGGCGCCGGGGGTGCGGGCCATCGCGGATCGCATCGCGGCGCAGGGCCCGCTGGAGCCGGAGGCGCTGGTCGACGCGCTGCTCGACCTGGCCGGGACGCTGGAGGTGAGCGAGACGACGCGCGCCGCGCTCGTCGAGGCGGCCGCATCGGGCAACGGCAACGGCAGCAGCGCCGACGACGACCACGCGGAGCGGATCGCCAAGCTGCTGCGGGTGGTGGTCTCGGCGCCGGAATACCAATTCGCCTAGCGGGCCCGGTCGCGGGCAAGCAGGGCGGCAAGCAAGGGGCAGACGATGGTGGACTCGAACGGCAACGGCAACGGCAGCGGACAGGCCAAGAAGGCCCCGGTCCTGGTGATCGTGCAGCTCACGGGCGGCAACGACTTCATGAACACGCTCGTGCCCTACAGCGAGGGGGCGTACTACGACGCCCGGCCGCTGGTGCGCATCGAGCAGGAGGACGTGCTGCCGATCAACGACGATGTGGGCTTCAACAAGGTCGGCGCCCGGCTCAAGAAGCTCTACGACCAGGGCGACGTGGCCGTCGTGCAGGGCATCGGCTATGAGAACTCCATCCGCTCGCACTTCCGCGGCATGGACATCTGGCACACCTGCGAGCCGGACAAGATCTCCACGGAGGGCTGGGTGGCCCGCCTGATCCGCGATCTGGACCCGGAGGGGGAGAACCCGCTGACGGGCGTGAACATCGGCAGCGGGCTGCCCCGCGCGATGGCCGCGGCGGGCGTGGCGGCGACGTCGGTGAGCGACCTCGACACCTACGGGCTGATGACAAAGATCGAGGTGGAGGCGGAGCGGAACCGCAACCTGGAGCTGTTCAAGCGCATGTACACCCCGGCCGTCGGCCAGGGCATGGTGATGGACTACCTGGCGCAGACCGGCAACGACTCGCTGGCCTCGGCCGACATCCTGGCCCCGATCCCGGCGGGCTACACCTCCAGCGTGGAGTACGGCGGCAGCGCCATCGCGAAGTCGCTGCGCGACGTGGCCCGCATCCACACGGCGGGCGTCGGCACGCGCGTCTTCTACACCAACCACGCCGGCTGGGACACGCACTCGCATCAGCCGGCCGCGCACCCCACGCTGCTGTCCGACCTGAGCGGCGCGCTGGACGACTTCATGACCGACCTGCGCGAGCACGACGCCGGGGAGGAGGTCGCGATCCTCGTCTTCACCGAATTCGGGCGGCGCATGAAGGACAACAACTCGGGCACCGACCACGGCTCCGGCGGCGGCGCGTTCCTGATCGGCGAGCACGTGCAGGGCGGGCTCTACGCCGAGTACCCCTCGGTGAAGCCGGCCGATTGGCTGAAGGGCGAGGACCTCAAGCACACGTTCGACTACCGCGGCGTCTACAGCACGCTGCTGGAGCAGTGGATGGGCGTCGACGCGACGCCGATCGTCAACGGCACGTACGAGCAACTGCGCCCGTTCTCGCAGACGATGCTGGCGTAGGAGTTGAGATGACTTTCCCACACGCCCTGCTGCGGGCCGGCTTCCCCTTCGTCAAGACCCTGGGCATGCGCCGCTCGACCTACTTCCCGGCCGATCTGGCGGTCGGGGAGGACCGCGTCTACGTGATGGTGCGTATGGAACTCGGTAGCGGCTACGTGCGCGTGGTCAGCCAGGAGGACGACGACCTGGGCGCGCTGGCCGAGAAGGGGCTCGTCTGGCCGGCGGGCATCCTGCTGAGCAGCGAGGGGCAACTCTTCATTTCGGACGAGGCGAAGCATCAGATCGTCGTGATCGACGCGGAGAGCGGCGACGAGGTGCGCCGCTTCGGGGAGCGCGGCGCGGGACCGGGGCAGCTCGACCGGCCGTCGCTGATGAGCTGGGACGCGGACGGCAACATCCTGGTCGCGGAGGGGCGCAACCACCGCATCCAGCGGCTCACGCCCGGCGGGGAGTCGCTCGCGACCTACGGCGAGTTCGGCGACGGACCGGGGCAGTTCAACATGCCCTGGGGCGTCGCGACCGACGCCGAGGGCGCGATCTACGTCGGCGACTGGCGCAACGACCGCGTGCAGAAGCTCGGTCCGGACGGGGAGCCGCTGCTCATCGTCGGGTCGAGCGGGAGCGGCGAGGGGCAGCTCAACCGCCCGGCCGGCGTCGCCGTCGATGAGCACGGCGACATCTACGTCGCGGACCGCGACAACAATCGCGTGCTGCTGTTCGACAAGACGGGGCGCTACGTCGAGCGCTTCCTGGGCGACGCCACGCTGGGCAAGATGGGCCTCGCCTACATCATGGCCAACCCCAAGGTGCTGCGGCTGCGGGAGATGATCCCGCTGGAGGAGCAGAAGCGGCTGCGCCGGCCGACGTCGGTGCGCGTCGTCGGCGACCGGCTCTACATCGGCGACACCGGCCGCATGCGCGTGCAGGTCTACGAGAAGCAGGCCTACCCGCTGACCGAAGCGGAGATCATGGTCACGCCCGGCGCGCCCACCCTGACGACCGTCTAGCGCGCCCCGCGCCACCCGTCCTCGCAGCCCCCCGTCCTCACGGTAGAGCGAGCGTCCCATGCCGATGATGTTCCGCTTCGCCGAGCAGCGGCGGAAGCTCCTGGAGGAGGAGTTCCTGCGCATCGCGGGCGAGATGCGCTCGCTGGGGGCGCGCCGCTTCTGGGCGGCCGGCGACTTGGCCGCCGATCGGGTGGGGCCGGAGTCGGACCTCGACATCGTCGTCGTGCACGAGACCGATGCGCCGTTCCGCTATCGCTCCGACTTCTTCACGAGCCACCTGCGGCCGACCGTGGGCGTGCGCTTCACCGTGTACACCCCGCGCGAGCTGGAGGAGCTGGAGGAGACCGACCTGTTCCTGCGCCACTCGCTGCGGCTGAGCACGCCGGTGGAGGTCTAGCGATGGCCGATCCCCCGCCCGACGCCGCCGCCCTGCGGGAGTCCGAGCGCTGGCTCGCGCAGGCCGCCGCGGACCTCGACAGCGCCGCGCTGCTCGCGGAGCGCGGGCGCCACGCCCTGGCCTGCTTCCTCTGCCAGCAGTCGGCCGAGAAGGCGATCAGCGGCTACCTGTTCGCGCGGGGGGCGGAGCACATCTGGGGGCACGCGCTGGCCGACCTGTGCGAGGACGCGAAGGCCATCGACCCCTCATTCGACGTGATCAAGACGGTCGCGATGTTGCTCGACAAGCACTACCTGGCGACGCGCTACCCGTCGGCCCTGCCCGGCGGCGTGCCGGCCGAGGCGTACGACGCGGACGACTCGGGGCGGGCGCTGGAGATCGCGGGGGACGTGGATCGGTTCGTGCGCGAGCGGCTGGCGTCGCTGTCGGGCCAGTGAGGCGGGGGCTAGACTGCGCCCAGCGGCCGGCCTGAGGCGTCCGGCCGCGCAGCCCGAGGAACGAGGCGTGACATGTCCGAAGACCAGCCCCTGCTCACCGAACGGCGCGGCGAGAAAGACGGCATCCTCTGGATGACGCTGAACCGGCCCGAGCGGCTGAACGCGCTGACGTTCCCGCTGCTGCACGAGATGCGCGAGGTCTTCTTCGCGGCGCGCTTCGATCGCTCGGTCCGGTGCATCGTGATCACGGGGGCGGGGCGCGGCTTCTGCGCCGGCATGGACGTCAGCGGGGCGGCCGTTCCGGACCCTGATCCGCCGCCGCCGGGGCTGCAGCCGGGCGACCTCGACATCGAGGGATACCGGCTGAACATGCGCCACGAGACGGAGACCTACACAGCGCTGCGACGGCTGGAGGTGCCGATCATCGCCTCGGTCAACGGGCCCTGCGTGGGGGCGGGCTTCGATCTGGCCAGCCTCTGCGACCTGGCCGTGGTATCGAAGGCGGCGAAGTTCCAGGTCGCGTACGTCAAGCGGGGGCTCTACGCCGACCTGGGCGGCTTCTGGTCGCTGCCGCGCGTGCTGGGCTGGCGCAAGGCGATGGAGTTGATGATGACGGGGCGCTTCATGAGCCCCGAGGAGGCGCACGCGGCGGGGTTCAGCAACGCGCTGGTGGAGCCGCAGGAGCTGGAGGCCGAGACGATGCGCCTGGCGCTGGAGATCGAGGCGGGGCCGCCGATCGCGCAGAAGCTGGGCAAGATGCTGGCGACGCGCTCGCAGTTCCTGGACTACGATTCCGCGCTGCAGTGGTCGGAGTCGGCGATTCCGTTGGTCGGGCTGTCGGCCGACCACAAGGAGGGGGTCGCGGCCTTCCGCGAGAAGCGCGCCGCCAACTTCCGGGGCTTCTGAGCCCCCCGGCGCCGACGCCATGCCACCCGCGACGGCGCTGTCGGACCGCTCGCTGGGCTGGCTGCGCTACCTGCACCGCAAGGCGACGACACCCGACGACTGGTCGCGGGCGGGGCGGCCGCATGCGCACTGGGACAACCGCTCCGACCCCCCGATGGCGTCGTGGCATCGCTTCGACCTGACCGACTCCAGCTACGCCCTGGGGCTGATGGCGCTGACGACGCCGGCTTGGCGGGAGGTCTACACCGAGATCCTGGATGCGCTCATCGAGCGCCACACGCGCTGGTGGTCGGCGGCGGACTGGCTGACGCAGTTCGGCCCGGACCCGGATCGGGCGGCGTATCCCGAGGCGTACCGGCGACTGATCCCGGAGGAGGTGTGGGGCGACTACGACGTGCCCGGCTGGACGGCCAACGGGATTGAGCCGTGGGAGCGGAACCTGGACCCCGTCGGCGCCGAGGCGATGCTGTTCTACAAGGGCTTCTTCCTCTGCCTGCTGGGCGTCCGGGCGCTGGTCGCGGGGGGCGAGCGCTGGAACGCGCCCTTCGAGATGATCCGGGAGCCGGGGATGACGTTCACCTGGTCGCACTCCGCGATCGCGGCGCACGTCGCCGAGCAGATGCGGGGCCGGCCGGCCGGCTGTCACTGCGAGAACACGAAGATCTGGCCGTATTGAATGTCGGGCGCGGGCTTCGGTCTGAAGCTCCACGACACGGCCTTCGGCACGGACCACTGCGGCGTGTACCTGGACTGGGTGCGGCACGCGCGCGCGGCCTACCTGGGCCTCGACGGCGTGGAGCCGCCGCGACGGATGACCATGTACTACGACCCGCTGCTCGACCTGCACATGCGCACCTCCGTGGCGGGGGCGACGGATGTGGCGCTGTTCCTGGCGGGGGTCGCACCAGGGGAGGCGCGCGCGCTGTACGACGCGAGCATCGCGCGATCGCACCTGGTCGATGCGGATCCGGCGCCGCCCCGGCACCCGAAGTCGGCGGCGACGACGCTGTTCCTGGCCAAGGAGTGGGGCCTCGACGCCCACGCGGAGCGGGTGGCGGCGTCGATCGACAGGCACTACGAGCCCACCTGGGACGCCGCGGCGGGCGAGTTCACGTGGGGGCTGGCGCTGGGGGAGCGCCATCCGCGGGGGCAGTACAACGCCTTCCTCGCCGCGGCCGAGGCCAACTCCGAAGGCGCCTGGGCCCGCTTGGCGGGGCAGGGGATCGCGCGGGGCGAGGGCGAGATCACGGGGATCGACTTCCCGGATGTCGCCTGCCGCGAGGCGCGCTGGCAGGACGGCGCGCTGCACTGCCGGCTGGTCGCCCGGCGCCGGGAGCAACTGGGGCGGCCGACGTCGTTCCGGGTGCGTGGTCTGGCCCAGCCGGACGCCTGGCGCGCGACGAGCGCGAGCGAGGTCGGCAGTCGCGTGGAGGGGGCGGAGTTGGTGATCGAGGGGCCGCTGAGCGAGGATCCGATTCGCATCGGCCGCTGAGGCGGCGGGTGGGGATCGGGCGCGTTCGGCGGTCGCGGCGTGGCCCCTTGGGCGGCGACATGACAGGCCGGGCTCCCCGTGGGACAATGCACGCGATCCGCCGGACTCGCGGCGGACGCTACGCCTCGCCCGCGAACAGGCGGGCCGGCGCCACGATCCGAGGAAACACGATGAACGGCGATCCCCTCCACACCCGGCTCTGCGAGGAATACGGCTGCGAGGTGCCGATCGTGGCCTTCGCGCACACCCGCGACGTGATCGTGTCGGTCTGCAACGCGGGCGGCATCGGCATCCTGGGCGGCAGCGGCATGGAGATCGACGAGCTGCGGACCAACATTCGCTGGGTCCGCGAGCGCATCGGCGGCAAGCCGTTCGGGGTCGATCTGCTGGTCCCGGCGTCGTTCGTCGAGGGGCAGTTCGAGGACCTGGAAGCGATGATCCCGCAGGGCCACCGCGACTTCGTCGAGGATCTCAAGCAGGATCTCAGCGTCCCCGAGCCGAAGCGCACCGGGCAGAGCTGGGGCAAACTGCTGGAGCGCTCGCGCGACCAGCTGGAGGTGCTGTTCGAGGAGCAGGTGCCGATCTTCGCCTCGGGGCTGGGCAGCCCGGCCTTCATCATCGAGCGGGCGCACGCGCAGGGGATGAAGGTCTGGGGGCTGGTGGGACTGCCGCGGCAGGCGCGCCGTCAGGTCGAGGCGGGCGTCGACGTGATCGTCGCGCAGGGCTACGACTCGGGCGGGCACAGCGGCACGATCGGCACGTTCACGCTGGTGCCGGAGGTGGTCGAGATCGCGAAGGGGAGCAACTCAATGGTGCTGGCCGCCGGCGGGGTCTCGACCGGGCGTCACCTGGCCGCCTCCCTGGCGATGGGCGCCGACGGCATCTGGACGGGCACGATCTGGCTGGCGACGAACGAGTCGGCGACGGAGATGTTCCTCAAGCAGCGGCTGGTCGACGCGCACGCCGAGGACGCGGTCCAGTCGCGGGCCACGTCGGGCAAGCCGATCCGGCAGTTGCGCTCGAACTGGTCCGACGCCTGGAAGCAGCCCGACGCGCCGGATCCGCTGCCGATGCCGCTGCAGGGCATGCTGGTCGACGGCCTGCTGGCCGGGATCCGCGAGGCCAAGCTGGAGGACTGGCAGACCACGCCGGCCGGGCAGAGCGTGGAGGGCATCCACGGCATCAAGCCGGCGGCCGAGGTCGTCTACGACCTGGTCGAGGAGGCCCAGGAGCAGTTCGACCACGTGCTGGGCCAGCCGGTCGCCTAGCGCCGGCCCGCGACGGTGAGCACGGGCGACCCATCCCCCCGCATCTACGTCGACCAGGCGATCGCCGGCCTCGTCGTGGAGGCCGACGGCGGGCATCAGATCCCGGGCTTCCAGCACGGCGTACGCGAGAGCTTCCGCGGGGCGCTGAGCGGTCGCCGCCTGGACCACGGCGATCCGCCCTGGCGCTGGGTGGAGATCGTCGATCTGACGGAGAAGCCCGATCACTTCGAGGATCGCGCCGTCTGGTGCGAGGAGACGTTCGTCTACCCGCTGGACGGCTCGCCCTGGCCGCCGCCGCCGATCGGGCCCGCGCCGTGACCGCGCCCCGGGGGCCGTGAGGACGCTGACATGCCCGACGGCCCACTGCACATCGTCGTCTGCGCGAAGCAGGTCTTGGACCCGGACGGGGTGAACAGCTACGCGTTTTGGGGCCGCCTGACGGTGGACGCCAGCGGCCGCGCCTTCGATGTCGGCGAGATGGTGCCGCGGATCATCAACGCCTACGACGAGCAGGCCGTCGAGGCCGCGCTGCGCATCCGCGACGCCGGGGTCGACTGCCGCATCACCGTCGTGACCGTGGGGGACGAGGAGGCGGGCGCGATCCTCAAGCGCTGCGTCGCGATGGGGGCCGACGACGCGGTGCAGATCGTCGACCCGGCGGCCGGGCTGGGCGACGGCTTCCGCACGGCCCGACTGCTGGCCGGGCTGATCGAGGAGTTCGGCGACATGGACCTCGTGCTCTGCGGCCGCCAGGGGTCGGACTACGACCAGGGGACCGTCCCGGCGGCCCTGGCGGAGCGGCTCGACGCCGCGCTGGTGACGATGTCGGCGGGGGTGGAGGTCGATGACGGCGCGCTGCGCGTGGTCCGCGTGACGCCGCGCGGCGAGGAGGTCGTGCGAGCGACGATGCCGGCCGTCGTCAGCATCTCGAACGAGATCGGCACGCCGCGCTACCCCAGCAGCCGCCGGATGATGCAGGCGCGGCGACAGCGCCCGGAGCGGCGGCAGGCGTCGGACTACGTCGACGCGCCGGGCGCGGTGGGGGTCGAGCTGACGCAGCTGATGGTGCCCGACGTGCAGGGCCACTGCCTGATCATCGAGGGCGGCTCGGCGGCCGAGAAGGCGGCGCGGCTCATGCGGCAACTCAAGGATCGGGGGCTGCTGAGTGGCTGAGCATGTGCTGGTGCTGGTAACCGCGGTCGAGGCGGGCGGGTCGCTGCGCGACGCCGACGGCGAAGCCCTGGGCACGGCGCGGGCGCTCGCGCAGGAGCGGGGCTGCGACGTCGCCTGTGCGCTGATCGGGGCCGATCTGGCGTCCGCCGCCGCCGAGGCCGCGGAACGCGGCGCCGACTTGGTCCTGGTCGCGGACGCGCCCGGCCTGGCCGCGTTCGACGGTGGGCGGTGCGTGACGATCGCGGCGGACGCCGTGCGGCGCACCGAGGCGCGCATCGTGCTGATCCCGCGCGGGCCCGACGTGCTGGAGTTAGCGCCGCGGCTGGCGGCCCGCCTGGACGGCGCATCGGTGATCGGCGCGACCGAGGTCCGGGCCGAGGGCGGAGACGTGATCGCCGTCGCGGCGGTGTTCGGCGGGGCGGCCCGGGCAGCGTACGCCTTCCGCGCGCCCGGCCCGCGCGTGATCGGGCTGGCGCCGGCCGTCGCGGAGATCCCCGATCGTCGGGCCGGACGCGGCGCCCCGACGATCGCGCTCGCGATCCCCGAGGCCGACGGTCGTGTAACGACGCTGGAGGCGGCGCCCGACGTCGCCGGGCCGCGGCTCGAGGACGCCACGGTGGTCGTCGCCGGGGGGCGCGGACTGCAGGACGGCGAGAACTACGGCCTGATCCGGGAGCTGGCCGAGGGGCTGGGCGGGATGCCGGGGGCGTCGCGGGCCATCGTCGACGACGGCTGGGCCTCCTTCGAGCAGCAGGTGGGGCTGACGGGCAAGATCGTCACGCCGGACGTCTACTTCGCGGTCGGCATCTCGGGGGCGAGCCAGCACATGGCGGGCTGCTCGAACGCGCGCTGCATCGTGGCGATCAACACCGATGCCGACGCCCCCATCTTCACCTTCGCGGACTACGGCATCGTCGACGACGCGCTCGACGTGCTGCCGGCGCTCGTCCGCCTGGCACGCGAGCGGGGCGCGTGAGGCGCGCGCGCCGGGCCTCGCACCTGATCGACCCGGCGGACCTCGCCAGCGCGGAGAGCGTGCGCCCGCCGGGCGGCTCGCTGATCGAGTTGCACGCCCACAGCTCGAACCGCTCGCGGGACAGCGGCGTCTCCGTGCAGGACTTGATCGCGCAGGCCAAGGCGCGCGGCCTGGACGCACTCTGCCTGACCGAGCACAACTCGCTCTGGCCGGAGGCGGAGATCCGCGAGCTGGGCGAGCGCCACGCGTTCACGCTGCTGTCGGGGATGGAACTGGGCACCGACGTGGGGCACGTGCTGGTCTTCGGGCTGCCGCGCTATCACCCGGAGCTGCTGGAGATTGAGCGGTTGCGGCGCATCGTGACGGCGGAGGGGGGCGTGGCCGTGCTGGCGCACCCGATGCGATACCGGCCCGGCCGCCAGCCCGGCTGGGACGAGATGCGGACCTGGTTCGACGGGGTCGAGGTGGTGAATGGCGACCACTCGGACACGGTGGGCGGCTACCACCACGCCCACACGGTGCAGCTCGATCTGGCGCCGGTGGCGGGGAGCGACGCGCACAGCCGGCCGGCCGTCGGCCGCGTCGCGACGGCGGTGCCGGGCTACGTCGCGGGCGTCTACGACCTCGTACGCTACATCTCGGAGCGCAGCACGCAGCCGGTCGATATGCGCCCGCGGCGAACGATCGGCCGCGCTCTCCACCGACGCGATGCCTAGGAGCCGGCCGTGCGCGATCAGATTGCATCCGACATCCGCGGCTGGGACGCGATCCGCGACCACCGCACTGGGACGGCGGGCGACGCCGCCACCGCCGAGTGGCTGGCGGGCCTCGCCGGCGTGGCGGGGGTCGAGCCGCACATCGACGCGTTCCCCTTCGCGCGGCGCGTGCCGCATGAGTGCAGCGTCGCGGTCGAGGGGCCGGCGGGCGGCGCGGCGTCCGGCCTGCCGCTGTTCGACGGCGGGCTCACGGATGCGGCGGGGCTGACCGCACCGCTGACCGGCCTCACGGACGGATCGGGCGGGATCGCGGTCGCGCGGTACGAGTCCAGCGGCGGCGCGGCGACGGAGGCGCTGCTGCGCGCGCGCAGGAGCGACCGCCACGCGGCGATCGTGGCGGTCGCCGAGGGGCGTCTCGTCGAGCCGGGGCTGGCGCCGATCAACGCCGACGCCTTCGGCGCGCCGTTCGGGCCGCCCGTGCTGCAGGTCGGCAGCGAGCACGCGGCCTGGCTCGACGCCGCCGCCGCGCGGGGCGCGCGCGCCCGGCTGACGGCGCACATGACCATCGAGCAGACCGTCGCGAGCAACGTGCAAGCGCGCGTCGCGGGCGCCCAGCCGGGGCTGGCGCCGCTCGTGATCATGACGCCGATCAGCGCCTGGTGGACCTGCACGGCGGAGCGGGCGGGGGGCGTCGCCGCGTGGCTGGCGTGCCTGCGTCGCTTCGCGGCCGAGCCTCCCGATCGCGACGTGATCTTCGCGGCCAACACGGGGCACGAGCTGGGCCACGTGGGCCTGGACCACTACCTGCGCGCGAACCCGGACCTCGGGGCCGGCGCGCACGCATGGATCCATCTGGGGGCGAACTTCGCCGCCCGCGACGGTGTGGTGCGACATCAGGCGTCGGACGAGGAACTGCTGCGGCTGGGCACGGCGGCGCTGACGCGGGCGGGGGTCGCGCCGGAGGCCGTCGCCCCGGTCGGCCGGCGGCCGGGCGGCGAGGCGCGCAACATCCACGACGCGGGCGGTCGCTACTTCTCGCTCGTCGGCGGCAACCGCTGGTTCCACCACCCCGACGATCGCTGGCCGCACACGATCGACCTCGAAAAAACGGAGCGGGTGACGAGGGCCGTGCTCGCCGTCGCGGCGGCGCTGGCGCGGAGACCCTAAGAGAACGGCGCCTCGCGGAGCAGGGTGGCGTGGGTGCCGATCTGCTCCGATTGCTCGGCCCGCGACCAGGTCCGATCGATGAGCCGCCAGCCCTGACGCTCGTCGGCCAGCATGACGTCGAAGAGGCGGCGCAGGTGCGCCTGCTGGCGAGGGTCGCGGATGGGCACGGTGGCCTCTACGCGCTCGTCGAGGTTGCGCTTCATGAGGTCGGCGGAGCCGATGAAGTACTCGGGCGCGCCGTCGTTGGCGAAGTAGTAGACGCGGGAGTGCTCAAGGAAGCGCCCGATCACGCTGACGACGCGGATGTTCTCGCTGAGGCCCGGCACGCCGGGGCGGAGCCGGCAGATGCCCCGCACGATCAGATCGACCTGGACGCCGGCCTGGCCGGCCGCGTAGAGCAGGCGCGTGAGCTCGGTGTCCTCCAGGGCGTTCATCTTGAAGATGATGCGCCCCGGCCGCCCGGCCCGGGCGTGGGCGATCTCGCGCTCGATGCGCTCTTGGATCGCCGATCGCAGGCGCGATGGGGCGAGCACGATCTGCTGCGTCGTGGGGAAGCGGCCGTAGCCGGTGAGCTGGTTGAAGATCGCGAGCAGGTCGTTGCAGACGGCGGGGTCGGAGGTGAAGAGGCCCAGATCGGTGTAAACGCGCGCCGTCTTGGAGTTGTAGTTGCCGGTGCCGATGTGCCCGTACAGCCGCACGCCGTCGGGCTCGTCACGGACGACGAGGCTCATCTTGCTGTGGATCTTGCGATTCGGGCGCCCGTAGGCGATGTGCACGCCGGCGTCCTCGAGCCGGCGCGCCCATTCGATGTTGTTGGCCTCATCGAAGCGGGCGGTCAGCTCGACGATGACGGCGACCTGCTTGCCCAGGCTGGCGGCGCGGATCGCGGCCTCGAGCAGGGGCGAGTCGGGGGAGGTGCGGTACATCGTCTGCTTGATCGCGAGCACGCGGGGGTCGCCGGCCGCGGCGCGCATGAATCGGGCGACGCTGGCGTCGAACGACTCGTAGGGGTGGTGGACCAGCACGCTGCCGGCGCGCAGCGTCTCGAAGACTTCGTCGCCGGTAGCGGCCTCGCGGAAGGCGCTGGGGACCGCCGGGATGGGGGCGGCGAACGCCGGGGCCTCGCTGGCGACGGCGGCGAACTCGGTGATGTCGGACAGGCGCAGGGGGGAGGGCAGGACGAGCACGTCGTCGGCCGACAGCCCCAGCTCGCGACGCAACACGTGGCCCCGCGCGTCGCTGGGGTCGGCCGACAACTCCACGCACACGGGCGCCGCCATGCGCCGCCGCTCGATCATCGTGCCGACGACCTCGCGCAGGTCGTCGGTGGCCTCGTCGGGCGCGTCGATGTCGGCGTTTCGCAGCACATGCATCAGCCACCAGTCCGAGAAGCCGGCGCCGGGGAAGAGCAGGTCCAGGTGGGCGCCGATCACCTCCTCGATGGCGACGTAGACGCCGTCACCCGCGTCGACGAAGCGGGGGCGGTTGCCGGGCACCTTGACGCGGGCGAAGCGCACGTCGCCGGTCTCCGGCTCCGTGACGTTGGCGCCGATGGACAGGCTGCCGCCGGAGATGAAGGGGAAGGGGTGTGCGGGGTCGACGACGAGCGGAGTCAGCACCGGGAAGACGTCGCGCACGAAGTACTCGCGCACGCGGGCCCGCTGCACGGCCGAGAGGGCGGCGTAGGACGAGACGGGGACGCCGGCGGCGGCCAGCCCGGGCGCGAGTTGGTCGCGCCAGCAGGCGGCGTAGCGATGGCGCATCGTCGCGCCCCGTTCGCGCACGATGTTCAGCTGCTCGCGGATGCTGAGACCGTCGACGGTTTGCTCGTCGTGGCCGCTGCGCAGCCGGCTCTGCAACCAGCCCAGCCGCTTGGCGTAGAACTCGTCGAGGTTGCTGGCCGCGATGGCGAGGAACTCGACGCGCTCGCGCAGCGGGTTGCGCGGGTCCATGGCCTCGGCGAAGACGCGGTCGTTGAAGTCGAGCCAGGAGGTCTCGCGATTGGCGTAGAGATCGCACGGGGGTAGGGCGTCGATGTCGAGCGCGACCGCCGCCTCGTGCGTCAGGGCGCGCACGGCCGGCAGGGCGGGCAGGTTGGCGGCTGGCTGGTTGGGGGCAGGGGGCGCCTGCTCGGTGGTCATCGCCGATCGTCTCCCTGCGCGAGTCCGCGCCCGGAACATCATGCATCATCGATCATAGGCGCTTCCCGATCATAAGGAGGATCCCCGGCGCGCCGGGAGCGGGGCTCAAGTTCGCCCTTGTTGGGCAGCCGACCGCCGACTCGCTAGACTCGCCGCGTTATGGTGACTCCCCTGAGTGCGGCCCCGGCCGGGAGCAGCGGCGACGAAGTCGAGTGGCAGTTCGACGCGCCGCACGCGGGGGCCGCGCGGGAGGCGCTGCGCACGGCGGCGCGGCTGGCCGACCTGTCGTTGCGGCCGCTGCCGACCGAGCAGATCGTGGATGTCTACTTCGACGCCGGGGACGGCCGTCTGCGCGCGGCCGGCTGGGCGCTGCGCGCTCGGACGGCCCACGGGCGCTGCGAGGCCACGCTCAAGTCCACCAGTTGGTCGGCGCAGGGGCCGCAGCGCCGTCGCGAGATCAGCGAACCGATCCCCGCCGCCGACGCCGCGTCGCTCATCGCCGCGCGCGGGCCGGTGGGCATCCGGCTGCGGCTGCTGCTGGGCCCCGCGACGCTCGCGCGGGCGCTGACCGTGCGCACGCGGCGGGAGCACGTTGAGGCCAGCGGCGCGAGCCGCCCGATCGCCGACGTCGCGCTGGACGAGACGACGCTGGAGCGGGCATCGCCGGGCGCCGGCGCCGACCACCTCGTGCGGCTGGAGCTGGAGTCGATCGGGGCGGCCGACGCCCAATTGCACGACTTGGCGCAGCGGCTCGCAGGCTGCGCCTCGCTGCGGCGCGCGGAGCAGTCGAAGGTCGAGGCGGGGCTGGGCGACGTCGCGGCGTCCGCGCCCACGGAGGATCCGCCGCCCGCGCCCATCCGGCCGGAGACGCCGGTGCGACTGCTGGTGCGGTCAACGCTGGTGACGCAGGCGTCGGTCTTCGCCGGCAACGAGATGGCGGCGCGGGCGGGGTCGGACCCCGAGGCCGTGCACCGGATGCGCATCGCCAGCCGGCGCATGTGGGAGGTCATCGCGCTGTTCCGCGACGCGCTGCCCGGCGCGACTCAGGCGCTGCGGGGTGAGCTGGGCTGGGCGCGCCGGGCGCTGGGCGATGTGCGCGACCTGGACGTCCAGATCGCGGAGTTGGAGTCGGAGGCGGCCACGGCTGGCGCCGCCTCCGCGTTCGCGCCGCTGATCGCGCGGCTGGCGGGGGAGCGCGAGGCCGCCCGCGTCCGCATGCTGGCGGCGCTGGACACGCCGCGATTCGAGGCGCTGCTGGCGGGGCTGGACGCCGCGATCGGTGAGCTGGGGTCGGGCGGGCCGAACGGAACCGCCGGACTGACCGTCGGCGACGCGGCGGCGCGGGTGCTGCGGCGTCGCATGGCGCAGGTGCGTCGCCGGGGAGATCGGCTGGACGCGGAAACGCCGGACGCCGATCTGCACGCACTGCGCATCCGCGTGAAGCGGCTGCGCTACGCGCTGGAGTTCCTGGCGCCGCTCTATCCCAAGGCCGCGGCCCGCCTGCTGCCGCGGCTGGTCGCGCTGCAGGATGGGCTGGGGCGTCGGCAGGATGCGGTGATCGCGGCGCGGCAGTTTCGCATGCTGGCGCACGTCGATCAGGGGTTGCCTCCGGGCACGCGCCTGGCGATGGGCGAGTTGGCCGCGCTGCGGCGCGCCGAGCTCGAGCCCGAGCGGGCGAGCATCACGGCGGCCTACGCGGCCGCGCGCGGCAAGCCGTGGCGCCGCATGAGGCGCGCGCTGGCGGAGCACACGGCCTGATGGCCGGGCGGCGATGCCCGCCCGGCGACGTCTGACGGGATGGTGCGATGGAGCTCTACCTGGTGCGGCACGCGATCGCCGAGGAGCGCGACGCCCGGCGCTGGCCGGATGACCGCGATCGGCCGCTGAGCGATCGCGGTCGGGGCCGGTTCGAGCGGGCGTCGCGGGGGCTGGGCCACGCCGCGCCCGACATCGACCGCGTGCTCTCGAGCCCGGCGACGCGCGCGTGGCAGACCGCCGAGATGCTATCGGACGGCGCCGGCTGGCCCACGCCGGAGGCGGAGGAGTCGCTGTCGCCCGCGGTGACGGCCGCGCAGGCGTTGCGGGCGATCGCCGCCCGCACGCTGGCCGGCGGGGCGGTGCCGGAACGGATCGCGATCGTCGGGCACGAGCCGACGCTGAGCGCGCTGGCCGCGCTGCTGACGGGCGCGCCCGGCTGGGCGATCGATTGGCGCAAGGGCGGCGCGGCGCGGATCGACACGGTGGGCCATCCGGCGCCGGGGTCGGGCGTGCTGCTCTGGTTCCTGCCGCCGCGGCTGCTGCGCGCGCTCGATCGCTGAGGCGGGCCGGCGCGCCGTCTCAGGCCGGCGTCCCGTCGACGATCAGCGCCCGCCCGAACGCCTCGCGGAAACGGCCACTGAGCCGAGACAGCTGCCGGCGGGCGTCGCCCTGCGTCGTCAGGCGCACGCAGCCGGGCTCCACGACGCAGGAGACGTGGGGGTGGCGGTCGGGCACGACGCGCCGCCCGAGTTCGTCGGCGATGGCCAGGATCAGGGCGGCGCGCTCCAGCGCCGGGGCGTCGGCCTTGGTGAGCAGGGGGCGGTAGGGCCGGACGCCGGGGTTGGGCTTCTCGGCGGTGCGGATGAGGGCGGCGATCAGCGCGGTGTGGCGGTGCGAGAAGCCGTTCAGGTCGGTGACGGCCAGGATGGCCGCGGTCTGACGGTGGCGGTTGTAGTAGTCGATCGCGGTGCCGATATCGAGCACGTAGGCGGCGTGACCGAGCAGCTCGCGCAGCTCCGGCGTCATGGCCGGGTCGAGCTCCGACTGCAGCATGGCCGCCGTCGCCGCGCGGTGCGCGGCGCGCTCCTCGTCCCAGCGGGCGAAGCGCCGCGCGATGGAGTGCAGCGAGGCGCGGCGCACGTCGGGCGGGGGCGGCGGGCTGGGCAGCGCGACGCGGCGGATGATGCCCTCACGGATGCCCTGTCCGGCGACGAGCACCTCGCCGGCGCCGGCCGCGTCCAGCACGCCCTGCAGGACGGCCGCGCCGGCGCCGATCGCGTCGGCGCGATCCGGGTTCAGGCCCGGTCGGAGGCGGCGTTGGTCCAGCGTCTGCCCGGCGAATGAGGCCAGCAGCGCCTGCAAGCGGCGTTCGCCGATCGCGTAGCCGTGCAGGCGATGGATGGGGTAGGGACGGCCGTGGCGGTCCATCTTGGCGAGGTTGCGCACGCTGCCGCCCGTCCCCACCAGGACGTCGCCGTCCGCCAGCGCGGGCACGCCGGCCCGGCGCAGGTCGTCGCGCACGTGCGCCACGAGCCGTCGCAGGTCCGCGGCCGCCGGCGGGTCGTCGGCCAGGTACTGGTCCCACATGCGCAGCACGCCGAAGGGGAACGACCAGGTCGCCTCGACGGCGCGGTCGCGGAAGTGCACGACCTCCATGCTGCCGCCGCCGATGTCGACCAGCAGGCCGTGGTCGACGGGCAGGCCGTAGATCGCGCCCACGAACGACCGCTCCGCCTCGGCCTGCGCGTCGATGACGTCGATCGTGAGTCCCAGGCGGCGGCGGGCGGGCGCCAGGATGGCGTCCGCGTTGCGGGCGTCGCGCAGAGCGGCCGTCGCGACGGCCTCGATGCGCTGCGCGCCGGCCCCGCGGGCGACGGCCATGAACTCGTGCAGCGCGGCCAGCGTGGCGGCGACGGCGTCGGCGGGCAGGCGGCCGTCGGGCCCGAGCGCGAGGGCGAGGCGCAGCGGCGTGCGCAGCTCCTCCACGACCTCGAGATGGCCGCCCGCCTCCACCTCGACGACGACGACGCGGGCGGAGTTGGATCCGAGGTCGATGGCGGCGACGCGTTCGGGGCGGACCAGCGGCGGGGCGGCGGTGGACATCGTGGCCGAGTGTCGCACGGGAGAGCCGCTGGGGCATACCGTGGCCAGGGACGGTCGCTAGCTGCGACACTTGGCGGCGCGCCGGGCATCGGGCGCGGCGCGGTCGCGGGCGAGGGAGACGGTCATGGAGATCCGCTTTGCCGACACGGCGCTGGCATTCGAGGCGGAGGTGCGCGCGTTCCTGCACGCGGAATGGGGGCGCGACCGGCGCCGCGCATCGGACGACAACGCGGAGGCGTACGCCGAGGAGCGCGCCTTCCGTCGCAAGCTGGCCGAGCGCGGCTGGCTGACGATGTCGTGGCCGGCGGAGTTCGGGGGCGGGGAGCGCACGTTCGAGGAGCAGTACCTCTTCCAGGAGGCCTGCAACTACGTGGGGGCGCCGATCGCGACCGTCGCGGTGCAGCAGGTGGGGCCGACGCTGATGCGCTTCGGCACCGACCAGCAGCGGGAGCACTTCCTGCCGCCGATCGCGCGGGGCGAGGTGGAGTTCGCGCTGGGCTACACGGAGCCCGACGCCGGGACCGACCTGGCGTCGCTGCAGTTGCGGGCCGTGCGCGACGGCGACGACTTCGTCTTCAACGGGATCAAGCGCTTCACGTCGGCGGCGCATCGGGCGGAGTACGTCTGGCTGGCCGCCCGCACCGACCCCGACGTCCCCAAGCATCGCGGCATCTCGATGTTCCTGGTGCCGCTGGACAGCGAGGGGATCACGATCCGCCCGATCTGGACGCTGGCGGGGTATCGCACCAACGAGGTCTACTTCGAGGACGTGCGCGCGCCGGCCGAGGCGCTGGTGGGGGAGGAAAACCGCGGCTGGTACTACGCCGCCCACGCGCTGGACTACGAGCGGGTGAGCATATTCACGGTGTCGGGCGTGCGGGCGGTGTTCGACGCGCTGGTGGCGTGGGCGTCGCAGCCGGGGCCCGACGGCGTGCGCCCGGCCGACCGGGCCAGCGTGCGGGCGACGCTGGCCCACTACCGCGTGGAGCTGGAGGTGCTGCAGATGCTGTCGTACCGCAACCTGGGGATGATCGGGCGGGGCGAGCACCCGGAGCACGAGGCGAGCATGGTCAAGATCTTCAGCACGGAGATGATGCAGCGGCTGCAGAACGCGGGCCTGCGCCTGATGGCACTGCACGGTCAGCTCTCGCCCGAGGACGAGCGCGCGCCGATCGGCGGCCGCATCGAGCAGGGCTACCGGGCCGCCGTGATGCCGACCTTCGGGGCGGGGGCGAACGAAGTGATGCGCAACATCATCGCGACGCGGGGGCTGGGCATGCCGCGGGTCTAGCCGGTCGCTTGGGGGGCCGCTGGGGCCCACCCTGCCGCGGGGGACGCGGGGGGACTAGCATGGGGCCGACGCCCCCGAGCGGCGGGGACGTTGGCAGGGAGGACGCATGCCCGCGCTCGATGGAGTCCGCATCCTGGACATGACGCAGTACGAAGCAGGGACCTCCTGCACGCAGGCCCTGGCCTGGCTGGGCGCCGACGTCGTCAAGGTCGAGCCGCCCAGCGGCGACCCCGGCCGCGGGTTCCGGGCGGGCGACGGGGGCGACGCGCCATACTTCATCAACTGGAACAGCAACAAACGCAGCATCGCCATCGACCTCTCGACCCCGGAGGGACGCGATCTGCTGCTCGCGATGGCGCCGCACTACGACGTCTTCGTGGAGAACTACGGCCCCGGGCGGATGGAGAAGCTGGGCATCGACTACGAGGCGCTGCGGGGGGTCAACCCGCGCATCGTCTACGGCCGGGTGAAGGGCTTCGGCCTGTCGGGCCCGTGGAAGGACTACAAGTGCTTCGACCCCATCGCGCAGGCGGCGGCGGGGGCCTTCTCCGTCGCGGGGGAGGATGGCGGCCCGCCGATGTGGCCCGGCACGACCACGGCCGACGCGGGCACCGGCCTGACGATGGCGCTCTCGATCCTGGCGGCCTACATCCAGGTCCAGCGCACCGGCGAGGGCCAGATGATCGAGGTCTCGATGCAGGAGGCGATGACCTACTTCATGCGCACGCGCGTCGCCGGGGCGGGCGACTGGGGGCGGGCCGTCGTGGGGCGCTGGAGCAACACTGCCCGCCCGACGATGGCGCTCTACCCTTGCGCGCCGGGCGGCGCCAACGACTGGCTCTCCCTGATCGCCGTGACGTCGAAGCACTGGGACGCCCTCGTGACGACCATCGACCGGCCGGAACTGCTGACGGACCCGCGCTTCAGCGACCCGGTCGCGCGCATGGAAGCCACGGCCGCGGAGGTCTACGAGATCATCGCGGGATGGACGCGGGAGCGCACCAAGTGGCAGGCGATGGAGGCGCTGAGCGCGGCCGGCGTGCCGTGCAGCGCCGTGCTGGACACGGTGGAACTGCACGACAACCCGCACCTGCGTGAGCGCGGGTTCATCCACACGCTGGATCACCCGCACCACGGCGAGATCCAACTGCTGGGCTGGGCGCCGCGCATGTCGAAGAGCGACGTGCCGCTGCAACGCGCGCCGCTGCTCAGTGAGCACGCGGACGAGGTGCTGGAGGCCGACCTGGGGCTGGACGAGGCGCAGGTGCGGGCGCTGCGTGAGGCGGGCATCGTTGGCTAGGGCAGCCGGGTTGATGGAGGCGGTGCTATGACGAGGTCACTCCGGGGCGCGGTCGCGATCGTGGGGATCGGCGAGACGCACTACTACCGGCATGGGCAGTCGCCCGACGCGGAGTTCAAGCTGGCGCTGCAGTCGGTGCTGGCGGCCTGCGAGGACGCGGGCCTGGACCCGCGCGCGATCGACGGCTTCGCCTCCTTCAGCGACGACCGCAACGACCCGCCCCGGCTGGCGGCGGCGCTGGGCCTGCCCGAGCTGCGCTTCTCGAACATGCAGTGGGGCGGCGGCGGCGGCGGCGGATCGGGGGCGGTGGGCAACGCCGCGGCGGCCATCGCGACCGGCTACGCCGACTGCGTGGTCGTGTTCCGATCGCTGGCGCAGGGGCAGTTCGGGCGCTTCGGGCAGGGACCGCGGGTGCCGCGCGTGCGGGGCCGGAACGCGTTCACCGTGCCCTACGGACTGATGTCGCCGGCGCAGGCCTTCGCGATGCGGGTGCAGCGCCTGTTCCACGACCGGGGCGTCAGCCCCGACACCCTCAAGGCCGTCTCCCTGGCCGCGTATCACCACGCCCAGCAGAACCCGCGCGCGGTGATGCACGGGCGGCCGCTGAGCGGCGAGGACTACGACAACTCACGCTGGATCGTCGAGCCGTTCCGGCTGTTCGACTGCTGCCTGGAGAACGACGGCGCGGCGGCGCTGCTGCTCGTCCCCGCCGAGCGGGCGAAGGACTTCCGTCACGCGCCGGCCTACATCATGGGCGTCGCGACGGGCGTCCCGGAGCGGGCGGCGGCGGGGGTGCACAACGCGCCCGACTACGCCACGTCGAACTTCAAGACGGTGGCCCCGCGGATGTACGAGATGGCGCGGATGGGCGCGGCGGACGTGGACGTGGCGCAGGTCTACGAGAACTTCACGGGCGGCGTCGTGATGAGCATCATCGAGCACGGCTTCTGCTCGTACGAGGAGGCGAACGACTTCATCCGCTACGAGAACCTGATCGCGCCCGGCGGCGGGCTGCCGATCAACACCAGCGGCGGCAACCTGGCCGAGTGCTACATGCACGGGCTGGAGTTGCAGATCGAGTCGGTGCGGCAGATTCGGGGGCAGTCACCGAACCCCGTGCCCGGCGCCGACGTGCATCTGATCGCGTCGGGTCCGATGGTGGAGCCGGTGAGCAATCTGCTGCTCGGGTCGGAGGCGACGCTGTGACGTCGCCGGGAGCGCGGTCAATCGAGTCCCCGTACCTGCCGCCGGGCGTGCCCGCACCCGCGCCGGCCGGCGACGGGCTGGACGCGCCCTATTGGGAGGCGGCCCAGGAGGAGCGGCTGCTGGTGCAGCGCTGCGACGGTTGCGGCCTGCATCGCTGGGGGCCGGAGTGGATCTGCCACGCCTGCCTCGGCTTCGAGGCGCAGTGGGTGGAGGTCGAGCCGCGGGGGCGGATCTACTCGTGGGAGCGCGTCTGGCATCCGGTGCATCCGGCGCTGACGACCGGCTGCCCGTACGTCGTGGTGCTGGTCGAGTTGCCGCAGGCCGACAACGTGCGCATGGTCGGCAACCTGCTGGGGACGGCCACGGACCCGGTCGAGATCGGTGCGGCGGTGGAGGCGGTGTTCGAGCATCACCGCGACGCCGAGCCGCCGTTCACACTCGTGCAGTGGCGGCGCGCCGAGCAGGCATGATCGCCGCGGGAGGAGCCGGATGTCGGAGACGCTGATCTACGACAAGGACTACGCCAACAAGCGGGTCACGATGACGTTCAACCGCCCGCAGGCGATGAACTCGATCAACCCGGAGTTGAGCGACGCGTTCCGGGCGGCGGTGGAGGACTTCGACAACGACCCCGGCCTCTGGGTCGCGATCCTGACGGGCGCGGGGGACCGGGCCTTCTGCGCCGGCGCCGACCTGAGCAGCACGATCCCCAACGAGACGGCCTCGGCCCGCGGCGAGCCGCTGGCGATCTCCGAGTCGCGGCCGTTCAGCGGCGTCTACAAGCCCGTCCTGGCGGCGGTCAACGGCTACTGCATCGCCGGGGGGCTGGAGGTCATGCTGGGCACCGACATCCGGGTGGCGTCGGAGACGGCGGAGTTCGGCCTGCAGGAGGTGCGCTGGGCGATCGTGCCGGCGGCGGGGTCGCACATCCGCCTGCCGCGGCAGATCCCGTGGGCCTGGGCGATGGAGATCCTGCTCACCGGGCAGCGCATGACGGCCGCGCAGGCGCTGCAGTGCGGCCTGATCAACCGCGTCGTGCCGCAGGACGAAGTGCTGCCGACGGCGCACGCCATCGCGGATAAGATCTGCGCGAACGGCCCGATCGCGGTGCGCACGGCGAAGGAGATCGCCGTGCGCGGGGCGATGGGGATGTCGTGGGAGCACGCGTTTGGGCTAGAGTCGCTGCTGTCGCGGCGCGCCTTCGCCACGGAGGACGCCGTGGAAGGGCCGCGGGCGTTCATGGAAAAACGCACGCCCCAATACAAGGGGCGCTAGACGGAACGCGGGCCGCCGGGCTCGCGCGAGGATGCCGGTGCGAGACAAGCGAACCACGATCGCTGGGGCGGTAGCGCTGATCGAGGACGGCGACGCGCTGGGCATCGCCTCCCCGGCCGTGCAGCCGACGGCGCTGGTCTCGATGGCGGCGGTGCGGGAGATCGTGCGGCAAGGCAAGCGCGACCTGACGGTGGTCACCGCCATGGCCGAGCTGGAGAGCGACATGCTGGCCGGCGCCGGCTGCCTGCGCGCGATCCAGTTTTGGGCCTGCCAGTTCTTCGGCATGGGCACGCCGCCCAACATCCGGCGCATGATGCAGGCGGGGGAGATCATCGCGCGGGAGGAGAGCGAGTTCTCGTTCACGCTGGGCGTGCTGGCGGGGGGCATGGGGGTGGAGTTCATCCCCCTGCACGGCTACTTCAACGACCACCTGCCGCACCACCCGGAGTGGCGCACGTTCCCCTCGCCCTTCGACGGGAAGCAGTTGCTGGCGGTGACGGCGGTCGTGCCCGACGTGGCGCTGATCCACGTGCCCCGGGCCGACAAGTTCGGCAACGCGCAGTTCGGCGAGACCAACCGTCACAACACGGCCGCCAGGTTCCTCGCGCCACACATGGTGCGGGCCGCAAAGCGGGTCATCCTGACGACGGAGGAGATCATCGACAACGCGGAGATCCGCGCGACGCCGGACCAGACGGGCATCCTCTACCACGACGTCGACGCCGTGGTGCTCGCGCCGGGCGGGGCGCACCCGCACGGCGTCGTGGGGTACTACGAGCCCGACCACGAGCACATCGAGCGGTACCACGCGGCCGGGCAGGATCCGGAGCGCTTCCGCAAGTATCTGCGCCGCTACGTCCACGAGCCGGCGGATCCGGCGGCCTACCAGATGCTCGTGGACGCCGAGTGAAGGGGGCCGCGATGCCGGACGCCTCGACGGACTACACGGTCGACGAGCTGGTCGTCTCGCTGATCGCGCGCGACATTCGCGACCACGAACTGGTGCAGCAGGGCGGCGGCACGCAGCTGGGGAGCGTCGCCGTGATGCTGGCGCGCCGCACGCACGCGCCCAACTTGACGTACAACTACCTGACGTCCATGGATCCGATCGTGACGAGCGTGGGCAACCCGGCCGACTCGCCGCACGTGGTGTCGCAGACGGCGCTGGCGCCGTTCGACATCGCCGACATCGTGTGGATGTGCCTGCGCGGGAAGACGGACGTGTTTAGCACGATGCCGGCGCAGGTCGACCAGTACGGGAACGTGAACGCGTCGCTGATCGGCGACGATCAGCAGCGGCCGAAGGTGCGCTTCCCGGGCGGACTGGGGATCACGGACTGGACGCTGTACGCCGGGCGGGTGAACGTCTACGTGCCCAAGCACACGCGGCGGGTGTTCGTGGAGAAGGTCGACTACGTGACCGGGCTGGGGCACTTCCCGGGCGGCTTCGCCGAGCGGGTGCGCCGCGGCGTGCCCGGCCGGGGGCCGCAGAAGGTGTTCTCGAACCTGGCGGTGATGGGCTTCGACGCGGAGACGGGGCGGATGCGGCTCGACAGTCTGCACGCGGGCGTGCGCCTGGAGGACGTGCAGGCGAATACGAGCTTCGAGCTGCTGCTCCCGGAGCGCATCCCGGAGACGGAGCCGCCGACGGTGGAGGAGGTCGAGCTGATCCGCAACGAGATCGACCCGAAGGGGCTGCGCAAACACCGCTTCTAGCCGGCGCGGTCTAGGCGGGGCCGGGTGGCTCCAGCGGGGGGTCGAGCAGGGCGGGGATCGGGGCGGGGCGGGGACGGTCGCGGATGCGCAGCCACTCGACGACGGCCAGGCCGAGGGCCGCCGCGCCCACCGCCCCCACGATGAGCAGCGTGCCTTGGACGCCGATGGCGTCGCCCATCGCGCCCCAGATGGGGCCCAGCATGGCCTGCAATCCGAAGGCCATCATCGAGAGCGACATCACGCGGCCGTAGAAGCGCCGGTCCGCGGTGGTCATGAGCAGGGCGCTGTTGATCAGCCAGTAGCCCGACCGCCCCGCTCCCAGCGGCACCGCGGCCACGAAGACCAGCCAGTAGCTGCCGACCGTGCCCAGCAGCACGAAGCCGACCATCATCAGCAGCCCCATCGCGAACATCAGCGGCCAGGCCACGGGGCGATGCACGACTCCGGCCACGGCCAGGTTCATCAGCAGGCCGGCGATGGCGAAGGCGAGGAAGGTGGGGCCGACGTCGGTGGGGTCGCGGCCAAACTCCCGGTCCAGCAGGCCGGGCAGCAGCGTCTGGAAGGAGAAGCCGCAGATGATGATGACGACGAACGAAGCCCAGAGCAGGCGCAGGCGCGCGTCGCCCCAGACGTAGCGGAAGCCCTCGATCATATCCCCCGCGATCGATAGCTGCACCGCCTTGGGGACCGGCGTGGTGTTGGGCAGCATGGAGGTGAGCGGCAGGACGATCACGAAGAGCGAGGCCATGAAGAGGTAGGTGCCGCCCACGCCGACCGCGGAGCCGACCAGCAGCGCGACGAACAACGGCCCCAGCACCTGCGAGATCGTCAGGGCGACCTGGAGCAGCGCCACGGCGTTGGGCAGCAGGCGGTCCGGCATCAGCTCGCCCACCCAGGCCTGCCGCGCGGGGCCCATGAACGCCCAGCCCAGCCCCATCATCAGCGTGACGACGACCAGCCAGAGGATGGAGATCTCCCCGCTGATGATGAGAATGCCGATCGCGAGGATCATCGCGCCGGGCAGCGCTTGCCCGACCAGCACCAGCGGCTTCTTGCGCAATCGATCGGCGATCACGCCCCCGAACGGCCCCACCAGCAGCATCCCGATGCCCGACCCCATCTGCGCGATCCCCGCCGACGTGTTGGTGCCCGTGATGTCGTAGGCCACGGCGGGGATGAGGATGAACGACATCATGAACGCCGTCGTGGCGAACATGGAGCCGGTCCACAGCAGCCGGTAGTGCGGGACGGAGAACGACGCGAAGGTCTCGTGCAGCCAGGGCATGCGGGGAGGCTAACCCACACCGGGCGGACGGGAAGCCGTCTACTGCGCGTCGCCATGCGGGCGGGTAGACTCGCCCACAGCAGCATTGGGCCGCAGCAGTGACGAAGGGAGACCCGCATGCCGGCAACGCTGACGAAGGCCGACGTCGATCGGATCGCGGAGGAAGTGCGCAACTGGGGCCGTTGGGGCGCCGACGACGAGCGCGGCGCGCTCAACCTGATCAGCGACGAGACGCGCAACGCCGCGCTGGCGTCGATCCGGGGGGAGCGGGTCGTCAGTTGCGCGCTGCCGCTGCCGGTGCGGCCGGGGCCCAGCAACATGCTGCCGGTCGCGCATCACATGCTGCAGGCGGGCGACGCGGCGTCGGCGGAGGGGCTGGCCTGGACCGCCGACTACTTCGCGATCGCCCCGCACGGCATGGCGACGACGCACATGGACGCGCTCTGCCACGTCGTCTCCAACGGCAAGCTCTACAACGGCTTCGACCGCACCGAGGTCCGGAGCACGGGCGCGCGGCGCAACAGCATCATGGCCGGCAAGGACGGCATCGTGGGGCGGGGCGTCCTGCTGGACATCCCGGGCCTCAAGGGCGTCGAGTGGCTCGAGCCGGGCACGCCGATCCACGCGGAAGACCTGGGGGCGGCCGAGGAGCGCCAGGGGCTGCGCGTCGAATCGGGCGACATTCTGCTGATCGGCACCGGCCGCGACGCGCGCCGCACGGCCGAGGGCGAGTGGAGCTTCCGCGATCTGGGCCTGGCCGGCCTCTACGCCGACACGCTGCCCTGGCTGCGGGAGCGCGACATCGCCGTGATTGGCTGCGACGGCGTCTCCGACGTGCTGCCCAGCGGGGTGGAGGGCTCCGTGCAGCCCATCCACGAGGTGATCATCGCCCACATGGGCGTGCACATCATCGACAACATGGCGCTCGACCGGCTGACGGCGGCCTGCCGGGAGTTGGATCGCTACAGCTTCGCCTTCGTCATCGCGCCGCTGCGGCTGGAGCGCGGCACCGCCTCGCCGATCAATCCGCTGGCGCTCTTCTAGACCGAGCCGCCGCGCCAAGCCGGCCGCGAGCCGGGCACGCCCGAGAGGACCATCAATGCTGAAACAGTTCCGCGTAGACGACGACATCGCCGTGCGCGTCGAGTCGGCGGTGATGCGCCGAACCGTCGGCGACATCTTCGGCAAGTTCGGCATGCCCGACGAGGACGTGCGGCGGGCGGTGGATTGCCTGATGTACGCCGACGACCGCGGCATCGACTCGCACGGCGTCAGCAACATGATGGCCTACTACGTCGCCGGCTTCCGGGACGGCTCGATTAACCCGGCGCCGAAGATGACGCTGACGCGCGACCACCCGGCCGCGGCGGTGGTGGATTCGGACGGCGGGCTGGGCCTCACGATCGGGCCGCAGGCGATGGCGATCGCGATCGAGAAGGCCCGCCACTGCGGCGTGGGGACGGTGCTCGCCACGAAGGGCGCGCACGTCGGGGCGGCGGCCTACCACGCGCAGCTCGCGCTGGCGCACGACATGATCGGCATGGCGATGACGATCGGGGGCCTGCTGGTCGCGCCGACGTTCGGGGCGGAGGCGCGGGTCGGATTGAACCCGATCGCGATCGCCGCGCCGGCCGGCGACGAGGCGCCCTTCATCTTCGACGCGTCGATGAGTTCCTTGGCGGGGAACAAGATCCGGCTGGCGCAGCGCCTTGGCACGGACGTCCTGCCCGGCTGGGTGGCTGAGGCCGACGGGACGCCCGTGATGGACGAACGGCCCGCGCCGGAGGACTTTCTGATGCTGCCCTTGGGCGCGACGCGCGAGATCGGGTCGCACAAGGGGTACGGGCTGGCGGCGAGCATCGATATCCTCAGCGGCGTGCTGAGCGGGGCGGGCCCGGCGCTGCACCGTTCGAACGGGACCGGACACCACTTCACCGCCTACAACATCAGCGCCTTCCGCGATCTGGACGAGTACCGCACGGAGATGGACGCCTATCTGCGCGGGCTGCGGGAGACCAAACCCGCGCCCGGACACGAGCGGGTATTCTATGCCGGGTTGGAGGAGCACGAGGAGGAGATCGACCGCCGGGAGCGGGGCATCCCGTACCACCCGGAGGTGATCGACTGGTTCCGCCAGACCACCGCCGAACTCGGCCTGCCCGACCACTTGGGCTGAGGCCGCAACGTCATCAGCGGCCCGGCCCGCGGGCCAGAGCCCGCACACCGGAGCCCACACGGCAGAAAAGGAGCGCCGCATGCCTTCCGCACCGACCAGCAGCACCATCTACGAGCCCGTCGCCGGCTGGGCGAAGATCCCGCACGGCTTCTGGCTGCGGGAGGCGACGTCCGTCGCCGTGGACGCGCAGGACCGGGTCTACGTCTTCAACCGGGGCAACATGCCGATGCTCGTCTTCGACGCCGACGGCAACCTGATCGACCACTGGGGCAACGCCACGCCGCACGGCGGCCAGCATGAGATCGAGGATCCCTACGGGGCCAAGCGGCTGGTCTGGGACGGCGTCGACTACGGCTGGCCGCACTCGGTGCGGGTCGACCCGGAGGGCGCGCTGTGGTTGGTCGACGTACACGCGCACAAGCTGACGAAGACCGACACCTCGGGCCGGCCGCTGATGTCGCTGGGCGGCACGCCGGCCCCCGCGCAAAGCGGCGACCCGTTCAACAAGCCGACCGACCTGGCGATCAACCCGGCGACGGGGGACATCTTCGTGAGCGACGGCTACGGCAACTCCCGCGTGCACCGCTACACGGCGCAGGGCGAGCACGTGCTGTCGTGGGGCGAGTCGGGCGCCGACGACGGCCAGTTCAGCCTGCCCCACAACATCTCCATGGTCGACGACGAGCACGTGATCGTCTGCGACCGCGAGAACCACCGCGTGCAGGTGTTCACGGTGGACGGGGCGTGGGTGCGAACTTGGCACGCGCACCACGCCGTCGCGGTGACCCGCGGCCGCGGCGACGACGACGCGCTCTACGTCGCGGAGCAGGGGCCGCCGCCGGTCCAGTACGGCGTGGCCAACCTGGGGCATCGGGTGTCGGTCTTCTCGCCCGACGGCGAGCTCCTCAATCGCTTCGGCGCGCCGCTGCCGGGGGAGGCGCCGAATCAGTTCCTCTGGCCGCACTCGATCGCGACCGACTCGCGCGGCGACGTGTACGTGGCGGAGGTGTCGTACGTCGAGGTGGGGGCGCGCATGAAGCCGCCGCGGGAGATGGTCAGCCTGCGCAAGTGGCGCCGGACGAACTAGCCGGACGAACGAAACGGACGGCCCGGCAGACGCCGCACCGGCAAGCGAGAGGACTCCCGATGGCGGATCGGATCGTCGTGCTGGACGGGTACACGCTGAACCCGGGCGACATCAGCTGGGCCGGGCTGGAGGAGTTCGGCGAGGTGTGCGTGCACGATCGCACGCCGGACGACGCGATCCTGGAACGCGCGGCGGGGGCGCGCTTCGCGCTGACCAACAAGACGCCGCTGAGCGCCGCGACGCTGGCGCAGCTCCCCGATCTGGCGTACATCGGCGTGCTGGCGACGGGCTACAACGTCGTCGACCTGGAGGCGGCCACGCAGCGCGGCATCGTCGTGACGAACGTGCCGACGTACGGGACGGACTCCGTCGCGCAGCACGCGACGTCGCTGCTGCTGGAGTTGGTGCGCCAGCCGGCGCTGCACGCGGCGGCCGTCCGCGAGGGGGCCTGGACGCAGAGCGAGGACTGGTGCTTCGCGCTGACGCCGATCAGTGAGCTGAGCGGCAAGACGTTCGGGGTGGTGGGGATCGGGCGGATCGGCCGGGCGCTGGCGCGCATCGCGGCGGCGATGGGCATGTCGATCATCGCCCACGACGCCTACCCACCCGACGCCGCGGCCCTGGCAGGGCTGTCGGTGGAGTTCACGGAGTTGGACGACCTCTTCCGCCGCGCCGACGTGATCAGCCTGCACTGCCCGCTGACGCCGGAGACCGAGCGCCTGGTGAACGCCGAGCGTCTGGCGCTGGTCAAGCCGACCACCTACCTGCTCAACACCAGCCGCGGCCCGCTGGTCGACAACCAGGCGCTGGCCGACGCGCTGCGGGAGGGCCGCATCGCCGGGGCGGGGCTGGACGTGCTGGACGTAGAGCCGCCGCCCGCCGACAATCCCCTTCTGACGGCGCCCAACTGCCTGATCACGCCGCACATCGCCTGGTACGCGCGTGCCTCGCGGCAGCGGCTGATGGACATCGCCGTGGAGAACGTGCGGGCCTTCGTGGCCGGCGCGCCGATCAACACCGTCGGCTGACTCACGGTCGGCCGGCGACGCCCAGACCCCGGACGGCGGGGACCAGGACCGGAGGATCCATGCCCCCCACGATTTACAACTGCGCCACCACCGAGCCCCACCTCGACGCCCGGCTGTCCGCCGCGGGCGACTTGCGCCGCTTCGACGCCCGGGCCGGCGACGCCGCCATCGCCGAGGCCGTGCGCGGGGCCCACGCCCTGCTGCTCCACCCCATGGTCCTGGTCGGCGAGCAGTTGCTCGCCGGCGCGCCCGACCTGAAGGTCGTCGCCACGACGTCGGTCGGCTTCAACACCTTCGACGTCGACCTGCTGACGCGGCACGGCGTCGCGCTGTGCAACACGCCGATCGTGCTCAACGACGCCGTCGCCGACCTGACGGTGGCGCTGATGCTGATGCTGTCGCGTGATCTGATGCGCTTCGAGCAGTACTCCCGCAGCGGCGGATGGGGCCGGCGCGAGCCGTTACCGGCCCTGGCGCACGACCCGGAGGGGAAGACGATCGGCATCATCGGCTTCGGCCGCATCGGCCGGGAGGTCGCGCGCCGGGCGCAGGCGTTCAAGATGAACGTGATCTGGTACGACATCTACACGGAGGCGCCGCCGGACGCGCCCGAGGCCACCTACCGCCCGCTCGACGACCTGCTGCGGGAGTCGGACTTCGTGACCCTGCACACGAACCTCGACCCCAGCGCGCCGCCCGTGATCGGCGAGCGGGAGCTGTCGTTGATGCGCCCCACCGCGTACCTGATCAACACGTCGCGGGGGCCGATCGTCGACCAGGCGGCGCTGACGGCGGCGCTGCGGGCGAACGCCATCGCCGGGGCCGGCCTCGACGTGCTGGAGGACGAACCGCCCGACCCGGACGACCCGATCGTGACGCTGCCGAACGTGATCAGCTTCCCCCACATCGGCACGGCGACGGAGGAGACCCGGCTCGCCATGCGCGAGATGTCGGTCGATAACCTGCTGGCCGTGCTGGCGGGAGAGCCGCCGCGGGCCTGCGTCAACCCGAGCGTCCTGGGCTAGCGCGGGGGCCGGGTTCGCGAGGGACGGGCCGGCGGCGCTATCCTGCGGCCCAGTCGATGGTCCGGCGTGCCGAGGCGGGCCGGACCCTGAGCGCGGAGGGTTCGAACATGAGCGATGTCGCGATGATCACCAGCCTCGATGAGTTCGAGGAGGAGTACCGCAAGGGCATCGGCCGGCCGCTGGCGCAGCGCTGGACGACGGCCGCCAGCCTCGACAACATCCGCCGCTGGGGCGACGGCGCGGGCGACTACAACCCGCTGTGGCGCGACCCCGACTACGCGGCCAGCAGCCGCTTTGGGATGGTGACGGCGCCGCCCACGTTCATCTACGCGGTGTCGCTGGGCGTGCGGGCGGCGGAGGATGGGGCGATCGACCCGGCGCGCCTCTCGACGACGCACTTCCCGATGAACTACGCGGGTGGCGAGATCGTCTTCCACCGCACGATCTGGCGCGGCGACGTGCTCACGGCCCAGGAGGAGGTGGGGCCGATCGTGCGCAAGCACAGCGAGCGGATTGGCCCCTTCGTGATCAACACGGGGCTGGTGCAGTACTACAACCAGCGCCAGGAGTTGGTCGCCTCGAAGAGCACGCGCATGGCCCGATACCACAACCTGGGCTCGGGCACGACGATCGAGTACGACCGCGAGCCCCGCCGCGACGGCGCCGGCGAAGCGGCCGACCCGCTGGTCTGGGAGCGCACGCGTCGCGGGGCGGAGCCGCGCTACTGGGAGGACGTGTCGGTGGGCGACAAGCTGCCGATCCTGCCCAAGGGCACGTACAGCGTGTCGGAGTTGTTCCTCTTCACGCACGGTGTGCTGGGCATGTACCGCACGACGCGCGCGGCGCTGGAGAAGGAGGGGTCGGCCGAACTCGGGGGCGGGGGCCGCTTCGACCTGGAGCACGCGACGCAGCGCCGCAACATGCCGGGCCAGTTCGACTACGGCCCGCAGCGCGTCTGCTGGATGGCGCAGATCGTGACCGACTGGATGGGCGACGCGGGCACGCTGCGGCGCCTGCGCAACCAGATCCGCCACCCGAACGTCGTCGGCGACACGAACTGGGTGGCCGGCGAGGTCGCCAAGACGTACGTCGAGGACGGCAAGCACTTGGCCGACATCGACGTGTGGGTCGAGAATCAGTCCGGGCTGCACACCGCCATGAGCCTGGTCACCGTCGAGTTGCCCTCGCGCGCGTAGCGCAGCGGGGCCGGCAGGGGAGGAGCATCGCATGCCCAGCCGTCGCAGGAGCATCGAGATGACCGAGGAGGAGCAGCGCGAGTACCTCGCCAACGGCTACACGCTGCAGGTGGCGTCGAACGGGCCGCGGGGGGCGCCCCACTTGGCGGCGATGTGGTACTCGCTCGACGACGAGGGACTGATCCAGTTCACCACCTTCACGAAGAGCCAGAAGATCGTGAACCTGCAGCGGGATCCGCACATCACCTGCATGCTGGAGGACGGCAAGTCGTACTCGGAGTTGCGGGGGCTGGTCGTCGAGGGGACGGCGGAGTTGACCATCGGCGACGTTGAGGCGACGCTCGCGGTCATGCGGCGCAGCCCGGAGAAGTACGCTGGCGGCGCCAATACGCAGCAGTCCGATGAGCAGGCGCGGCGCATCGCCGCCAAGCGCTGCGTCGTCAAGGTGCGGCCGTCGAAGATCTACAGCTGGGACCACGGCAAGCTGGGCGGCGTCTACTAGCGGCGCCGCGGCGGGATATCCACCAAGGGTCGGGCAGTTCGAGAGAACGGAGAGTTTCATGGAGCAGCGCACATTCGGCGACACGGACCTGGTCACCTCGGCGATCGGGTTCGGGACGTGGGAGATGAGCACAACGATGTACGGGGAGATCGACGTCGATGACGCGTCGCGGGCCGTGAACGCGGCGATCGACGCGGGGATCACGCTGATGGACACGGCCGAGGTCTACGGGCCGTACCACTCCGAGCGGCTGCTGGCGAAGGCGCTGGCGGAGCGCCGCAACGAGATCGTGCTGGTCACGAAGGTGGGCTTTCGCTGGGAGCCGGAGGATCCGAACGCCGACCCGGTGCTGACCGACAACAAGGGCAACGACGGCACGCACGACAACATCATCAAGTGCGCGGAGGGCTGCCTGCAGCGCCTGGAGACGGACTGCATCGACCTGCTGCTGATGCACTGGCCCGACCACAACACGCCGATCGCCGAGACGATCGGCGCGTTCGAGGAGCTGAAGCAGGCGGGCAAGATCCGCCACTACGGCGTCTCGAACTACAGCGTCGCGATGATGGAGGAGGCCAACCGGCACGGGAAGATCGCCGCCAACCAGGTGGGCTATCACCTGTACGACCAGCGCATGGACGCCGAAGTGCTGCCCTGGTGCGGCGCCAACGGCGTGGGCTTCATGGGCTACGGGACGCTGGGCTTCGGGATGCTGACGGGCGCGTTCAGCGAGGAGACGACCTTCCCGGAGGGCGACTGGCGCAGCCAGGGCCAGATGTTCGGGCTGCCGCAGTTCGAGGGGGAGCCGTTCCACAATACCGTCCGGGCGACGCGGCGGCTGGCGGAGTTCGCCGACGGATACGGCAAGTCGGTGGCCCAGCTGGCGATCGCCTGGGCGCTGGGGAACCCGGCGGTCACCGTCAGCCTGGTGGGGATGCGCAACGAACGGGAACTGGCGGAGAACATCGCGGCGACCGACTGGCGGCTGAGCGAGGACGACCGCGCCACCATCGCGACGATCCTCGATGAGGAGGGCGTCCCCAGCCACCTCGACTCCCCGCAGGCGCTGGGGAATCCCCGCGGGCGCCGGGATCCCGCGAAGGACGAGGAGGCGGCGCGCTAGGAGCGCGCCATCATCGTGGAGTAGCCGCCGAAGGGCACGGTGGTCGCGCGGGCGTGCTCCTCGACGTGCACGTTCACGCAGGCCGGCTTGCCGCTGGCGAAGGCGCGCTCGATGGCGGGCCGGATCTCGTCCGGCCGGGTGACGAGTTCGCCATGGCCGCCCAGCGCCTCGACGACGTCGTGGTAGCGCTGCGCGAAGCCCAGCGACCGCCCCGGCGTCGTGTTGGCGCCGCCGGTCCAGCCGCCGTTGTTGCTGATCACGGCGACGATGGGCAGGTCGTGGCGGACCATGGTGTCGAACTCCTGCACGTTCATCAGGAAGGAGCCGTCGCCGACGAAGGCGACGACCTGGCGGCCGGGGGCGGCGACCTTCGCGCCCATCGCGAAGGGGATGCCGACGCCCATGCAGCCGTTCGGCCCGGAGTTGAGCCGCGCCCCCTCCGTGTACGAGGGGATCCACTGGCGGCCGAAGTTGAGCGTCTCCATGCCGTCGATCGAGACGATCGCGTCGCGGTCGATGTAGTCGCGGATCTCGTTGGCGACGCGCAGGGGGTGGATCGGGCTCGCGTCCGACTCCGCGATCTCGCGCGACCCCTGCTCCTTGGCCTCGTGCGCCTCGCTGAGGCGCGCGACCCACGTATCCGAAGTGCGGAGGCCCGCCTCGCGCGCGGCCGTCGTGAGCGCGCCGAGGGCGAGCTTGGCGTCGGCGACGATGCCGAGGTCGACGGGGCGGTTGCGCCCGATCTCGGCGGCGTCGGTGTCGATCTGGATCACCTTGGCGTCGGCCGCGAAGCGCGGCGGGTGGCCGAAGGAGACGATGAAGTTGAAGCGGGTGCCGACGGTGAGGATCGCGTCGGCCTCGCGGAAGGCCTGGCCGCGCGCGCCGAGGAAGGCGAGCTCGTGGTCCTCCGGCACGACGCCGCGGCCCTGCGGCGTCGTGAAGAAGGGGATACGGGCCTGATCGACGAAGGCGCGCAGCTCGGCCGCGGCGTCCGACCAGAAGACGCCGCTGCCGGTCAGCACGAGCGGGCGCTCGGCGTCGCGCAGGATCTCGATGGCGCGGGCGACGGCGCCGGCGTCGGGCGCGGGGCGGACGGGCAACCGGCCCCCGGGCGGGAACCAGACACTTTCCTCCTCGGCGCGCTTGTAGAGCGCGTCGCCGGGAAGGTCGAGGTAGGTGGGGCCGGGCTTGGGGCCCTGGGCGCGGCGCATGGCGATGTTGAAGTACTCGGGCATGCGATCGGCGTGGTGGACGCGGGCGGCCCAGCGGGTGACGGGCTTCGCCATGGAGAGCTGGTCGTACTCCTGGAAGGCGTCGGAGTCGAAGGCGCGGGTGGCGGCGGCGCCGCCCAGCGCGACCAGCGGCACGCCGTCGAGGTAGGCGTTGGCGACGCCGGTGAGCAGGTTGGTCGTCGCCGGGCCGGAGGCGGCCAGACAGACGCCCGGCGATCGCTTGACGCGGGCGTAGCCGTGGGCGGCCATCGCGGCGCCCTGCTCGTGGCGGCAGTCGATGGTGCGGATGCCGTAGTCGGCGGCGAAACCCGCGACCTCGATGATCGGTCCACCCATGATGTAGAAGAGATCCTCGACGCCTTCCTCGCGCATCTGCTGCGCGAGCAGGTCCGATCCCGATCGTTCGGCCATGACTGCCCCCTTGCTTTCGTTCCGTGTGCGCCACGCGCGGGATAACATCGCAGCCCGGCGCTCGCAAGCGCGCCCCGATCGCGCCTGTGGAGGATACGCGTGCTGATCGACCGCATCGAGCTGCATCACGTCGCGATGCCGCTGATCACGCCCTGGCGCACGGCCTACGGCGAGGACAGCGCCGTCCACGCGCTGCTCTGCCGGCTGTCGAGCGGGTCGGTCGACGCCTGGGGCGAGAGCGCGCTGTTCGCCGCGCCGACGTACAAGCCGGAGTGGGGAGCGGGGGTCTTCCTACTGGCGCGCGACTGGCTCGCGCCGCGACTGCTGGGGCAGGAGATCGCGTCGGGCGCGGCGCTGCAGGATCGGCTGTCGGCCTTCAAGGGAAACCCCTTCGCCAAGGCCGCGTTCGACATCGCGTGGTGGCATCTGCGGAGCAAGATCGAGGGGCGCTCGCTGCACGCGCTGCTCGGCGCGACCCGGACCGAGGCGCCGGTGGGCCAGGACTTCGGCGTGGGCGACGACATCGACGCGCTGCTGGCAAGCGTCGATCGGGCCGTCGCGGAGGGCTACGCGCGGATCAAGCTCAAGTTCCGCCCCGGTTGGGATCTGCCCATGCTGCGGGCCGTGCGGGCGCGGCAGCCCGAGCACCCGATCCACATCGACTGCAACAGCGGCTACCGGCTGTCGGACCTGCCGCTGTTCCGGGAGGTCGATGAACTCGGCCTTGCGATGATCGAGCAGCCGCTCGCCCACGACGACCTGGTCGACCACGCAACCTTGCAATCGGCGCTGCGCACGCCGCTCTGCCTCGACGAGAGCGTCGGCCATCCCGGCCACGCGCGGCAGGCCGTGGCGCTGCGCAGTTGCGGCTACATCAACGTCAAGCCGGCGCGGGTGGGGGGGCTGACCAACGCGGTCGCGATCCACGACCTCTGCCGCGCGGCCGGCGTCCCCTGCTGGGTGGGGGGGATGCTGGAGAGCGCGACGGGGGCGAGCGTCTGCGCCGCGCTGGCCATGCTCGACAACTTCACCTACCCGGCCGACATCTTCCCCAGCAGCCGCTTCTATCGCGAGGACCTGGCGGAGCGGCCGCTGAGCATCGACCGCGACGCGGCGGGCGTGCCCGTCGTACGGGCGCCGGCGTCGATCCCGGAGCCGGACCCCGACCGGCTGGCGGCGCTGTCGCTGGAGAGCGCCGTGCTGCGCTAGGTTCCGCGAGCGCGGGAGCGCGATGCCCGCTAGCCTCGTCCTCGGCACGTTGAAGAGCGGAGGACCAACCATGCTCGAACGCACCGACCGCCTCGCCCTGGCCGTGCCCGATCGCCGCGTCGCGGCGGAGGCCTTCCGCCAGTTGTACGACGCCGAAGTGGTGGACGACGCGATGGACGCGCCGTTCAACGCCCATCGCCTGACGCTGGGCTGGGGCTGCGACCAACTGGAGTTGCTGGAGCCGGCAGGCGAGGGGCCCGTGCAGGCCTTCCTGTCGGAGAACCGGCGGGGCATCTTCGCGGGCGGCTTCGCGGCGGCCGACCCGGGGGCGGTCGCGGCGGCGATGGAGGCGGCGGGGGTGCGGGTCCAGACCGGCGGCCCGGAGCGCTACGTCGTCACGCCCGAGGACGGGGGCGGCACCGGCATGATCATCAGCAAGCGCGAGGACCGGGCGACGATCGGCCTGGATACCCGGCTGTGGCAGATCACCTACGCCGTGCCGGACCTCGAGGCGGCCATCGCGCACTACGGGGCGCTGCTGGGCATCGGGGAGATGTTCACGCATCGCTACGCCAACGAGCTGTACGGCTACGACGCCGCGATCGTCTGGTTCGACACCGCGCGCGACGGCCTGCTGGACAGCCTGGAGTATCTGGACCCCACCGACCCCGAGAAGGCCGTCGCGCGCTTCCTGCGCAGGACAGGGCAGGGCATCTACATGGCCTCGATCGAGACGGGCCCGGGCGCGCTGGCGGAGTTGCGCGAGCGCGTCAGGAGCACCGGTCCCGGCTGGGACGGAAGCGACGACGTCCTGGGCTTCATCCATCCCTTGCGGCAGCACGGGCTGCTGCTGGGCATCGTCGACTCCGCGGCTTGGCACGCGCGCCGGGAGCTGCCCGCAAGTTAGCCTCGTCGTCGGCGCGCGGCCCGCGCCCCACGACACCATCGCATACACAGGAAGCAGGATCCCCATGCCGATGAACGTGAACCCCGTCCCCACGCTGAACCCGCGCACCAACGAGATCCGGATGAAGACCGCCGAGATCGTCAATCGCGACATCCTGCCCAACGAGACCGAGCTGTGGTCGTCGTGGCGGGCCGACGGCACGCGCGACACGACGCGCCGCCAGCGCTCGGCCGAGCTGCGGCGGGAGATCCAGGCCAAGGTCAAGGCGGCCGGCCTGTGGGCGCCGCACCTGCCGCCCGAGTACGGCGGCTGCGACCTGGGCTTCCTCGACCACGCCTACATGAACGAGGTGCTGGCCTACAGCCTGGGCGGGGCGGCGCTGTTCGGCGTCGTGGCGCCGAACTCGGGCAATCAGAAGATCCTGCTCAAGTACGGCACCGAGGAGCAGAAGCAGAAGTGGCTGGTGCCGCTGACCGAGGGGCGGATGCAGTCGGGCTTCTCGATGACCGAGCCCGACTCCGCGGGGTCGGACCCGCGCTCGCTGCGCACGACCGCGGTCCGCGACGGCGACGAGTGGGTGATCAACGGGCACAAGTGGTTCACCTCGAACGGGAAGGACGCGGACTTCCTGATCGCGATGTGCCGCACGGAGGATCCGGACGCGCCCGGCGACCGCAACAGCAAGATGACGCAGATCATCGTGCCGACCGACACCCCGGGGCTACAACTCGTGCGCGGCGTGCCGGTCTGGGGGCAGGAGAGCGACCACTGCGAGTTCATCTACGACAACGTGCGCGTCCCGCTGGGCAACCAACTGGGCGGGAGCGGGACGGGGCATCAGGCGGCCCAGGACCGGCTGGGCGCGGGCCGGATCTACCACTGCATGAACTCGGTCGGGCAGATGTGGCGCGCCTTCGATCTGATGCTGGAGCGCGACATGACGCGCGAGGTGCACGGCGGGCTGCTGGAGGAGAAGCAGTTCATGCACGGCTTCATCGCCGACAGCTACATCGACATTCAGGCGGCGCGCCTGCTGACGATCGCGACGGCGGAGAAGATGAACGCCGAGCAGGACGCGCGCACCGACATCTCCGCGATCAAGGTCTTCGTGCCCGCCGCCTACACGCGCGTGGTGGACCGGGCGATCCAGACCTACGGCGCGATGGGGATCTCCGGCGACCTGCCGCTGGCCGGGATGTACCTGGGCGCGCGCACGCTGCGCATCGCCGACGGCCCCGACGAGGTGCACAAGATCCTGATCGCGAAGAACATCCTCAAGCGCTACCACAACGGCGAGTCGTGGGACTTCGGAAACTAACCAGCGGGAACTAGTCAGCGGGAATTAGCCGGCGGGAACCAGCCGGGCCGGCCTACGACGCGGCCATCGCCTTGCGCTCGCGGCGCCGGGCGTAGAGGCTCGGCTCGGTGTAGCCGGAGGGCTGGCGCACGCCGGTGAAGATGAGGTCGCAGGCGGCCCGGAAGGCGGGCCCGTCGAAGCCCGGGGCCATCGGCGTGTAGAGCGGGTCGTCCGCGTTCTGCCCATCGACCACGGCGGCCATGCGCTGCATGACGGCCCGCACGGTCGCCTCATCGACGACGCCGTGGTGCAGCCAGTTGGCGATGTGCTGCGACGAGATGCGGCAGGTCGCGCGGTCCTCCATGAGCCCCACGTCGTTGATGTCCGGCACCTTGGAGCAGCCGACGCCCTGGTCGATCCAGCGCACCGTGTAGCCCAGGATGCCCTGCGCGTTGTTCTCCAGCTCGGCGCGGATCTCGTCGGCGCCCCAGTCCGCGGACCCGACAACGGGCACGCGCAGCAGGTCGTCGAGGGCGGCGCGGCGCGGCCCGGCGGCCAGCTCCCGCTGCCGGGCGAAGACGTCCACGGCGAGGTAGTGCGTGGCGTGCAGCGTCGCGGCGGTCGGTGACGGCACCCAGGCGCAGTTCGCGCCTGCCATGGGGTGCGCCAGCTTCTCGTCGAGCATCTTGCCCATGAGGTCGGGCGCGGCCCACATGCCCTTGCCGATCTGCGCCCGGCCGGGCAGCCCACAGGCCAGCCCGACGTCGACGTTCCAGTCCTCGTAGGAGGTCATCCAGGTCTGCGCCTTCATGTCGTTCTTGCGGATCATGGGGCCGGCGTTCATCGACGTGTGGATCTCGTCGCCGGTGCGATCGAGGAAGCCCGTGTTGATGAACATGACGCGGGACTTGGCGGCGCGGATGCACTCCTTGAGGTTGAGCGTCGTGCGGCGCTCCTCGTCCATGATGCCAATCTTGACCGTGTTCCGCGCGAGCCCCAGCGTCGCCTCGACGTGCGCGAAGATCTCGTCGGTGAAGGTGACCTCGCTGGGGCCGTGCATCTTGGGCTTGACCACGTAGACCGAGCCGGCGCGGGACGATCGCAGGCCGGCGGGGCCGGCCCCATCGCGCTTGTTGAGGTCGTGGCGGGCGGCGAGCACGGTCACCATCGCATCGACGAGGCCCTCGTAGGCGTCCTGCCCGTCGCGGTCGCGGACGGCCGACGTGCGGATGAAGTGGCCCACGTTGCGCACCAGCATCAGCGAGCGGCCGTGCAGCGCGAACGCCTCGCCGCCGGGCGCGGTGTAGGTGCGGTCGCCGTTGAGGCGGCGCGTGAAGGTGCGGCCCTCCTTCGTGACCGCCTCGGTCAGGTCGCTCTTCATGAGGCCCAGCCAGTTGTGATAGGCGAGAACCTTGTCGTCCGCGTCCACCGTCGCGACCGCGTCCTCGAGGTCCATGATCGTGGTCATGGCGGACTCCAGGATCACATCGGCGACGCCGGCCTTGTCGATCGCGCCGACCGAGTGCTCGCGGTCGATCTGCAACTCGACGTGCAGCCCGTTCTGACGCAGCAGCACCGCCGAGGGAGCGGCCGCGTCGCCGCCGTATCCGGCGAACTGATCGGGCATCGCGAGCCCCGTCGGCGCGCCGCCGGGCAGCGTCGCCTCGACGTGGCCGGCGACGATCGCGTACCCCTCGACATCGGCGTGCGAGCCGGACGCCAGGGGCGTCACGTCGTCGAGCAGGGCGCGCACCCAGGCGATCACGCGGTCGCCGCGGACGGGGTCGTAGGGGCCGCCGGGGGGTGAGTCGCCCATGACGTCGGTGCCGTAGACGGCGTCGTAGAGCGACCCCCAGCGCGCGTTGGCCGCGTTGAGCGCGTAGCGCGCGTTGTCCACCGGCACGACGAGCTGCGGGCCGGCCACCTCCGCGATCTCCGGGTCGACGCCCTCGGTGTCGATCAGGAAGTCCGGCCCCTCGGGCTCCAGGTACTCGATCTCCTCCAGGAAACCGCGGTAGTCGGCGGGGTCGAAGCCGGCGCCGGGGTGGTCGCGGTGCCAGCCGTCGATGGCGCGCTGCAGATCCTCGCGCCGGGCGAGCAACGCGGCGTTGCGCGGGCCGAGCTCGTTGACCAAGTCGGAGAGCCCCCGCCAGAACGCCGCCGATTCGACGCCGGAGCCCGGCAGGGCCTCGTCTTCGATGAAGCGATGCAGCGTCGTCGCGACCTGCAACCCGGCGACCTGCGTGTACGTGTGTTCAGCCACAGCGCTCTCCTATCCCGGGGCCCCATCGTATCGGCCGGACCACGGGCCCAGTGTGCAGCAGCAGGCGCGCCTGGGCCAACGGACCGGGGGCGGGCGCGACACCCGCGGCGCGATTCGCCGGCCCCGATTCGGCGGCTCCGATTCACTGGCCCAGCCCGGAAAGGATCGCCAGCGCGACGCCGGTGGCGACGGAGACGTTGAGCGATCGGACGACGGCCGGGTCCCCGGCGCGGGGGGTGGGCGGGGCCGGAATCATGCAGAGCGCGTCGCAGGCCTCGAGGGTGAGGCGTCGCAGGCCGCGCTCCTCGCTGCCGACCACCAGCAGCCAGTCGCGGTCGCGGGGCACGGAGGCGACCGACTGCGTGGCGTGCTCGGACGTGCCGAGGATCCACAGCCCCGCGTCCTTGGCCGCGGTCAAGGCGCGGCGCAGGTTGATCTCGACGGCGAAGGGGACGCTCTCCAACCCGCCGCTGGCGGTGTCGTAGGCGACGGCGGTCAGGGCCGCGGCGCGATGCTCGCCCAGCACGACGCCGCGCACGCCGAAGAACGCCGCCGACCGGAAGATCGCGCCGACGTTGCGCGGGTCCTGGATCGAGTCGAGCGCGAGCCAGAGGCCGGGGGCGTCGCCGGTGGGGCGGGCCAGCAGTGTCTCGATGGCGACGGGCGCCCGCTCCGCGACGATGGCGCAGGCGGCGCCCTCGCGTCCCAGCTTGGGGGCCGGGTCGCGGCGCCCGCGTGCGCCCTCGGGGCGGTCGCCCGGCGACGGGGCGAGGCGCGTGGGGACGCCGGCGTCGGCGGCCAGATCGGCGATCGCGCGCCACGCGCCGGCCGGCCGCTGCGGCAGCACGACTTCCTCGACGTCGGCGGGACGGGCCCGCAGCGCGGCCAGCACGCTGTGCGCGTTGCGCAGTTCCAGGGACATCCAGAGCCTCGCTTCCCTGCCGGACGGGACGCGCCGCGTGCGGCGTCCGCCTGCGTAGTGTCGCCCGGCGCAGTGTCCTGTGGCACTGTGTCTTTTGGCGAATCTCGTGAAGGGATGGCGGGGGCTATCCTTGGGCCGCGTGAGCGCTCCCGAGATCATCGGACTGGTGCTGCTGGGCCTGCTGGCCGGCTCCTACGCGGGGGCGATCGGCGCGGGCGGCGGCTTCGTGATCCTGCCGCTGCTGCTCTGGCGTCACGGCGAGGCGTCGCCGGAGGCGATCACGGCCGCCTCGCTGAGCCTGGCCGCGCTGCTGGCCGGCGCATCGGCCGGGCTGGGGCTGCGCGACGGCCGCGTGGACCGCAGGCTGGTGCTGGTGCTGGCGGCGGTGGGCATCGCCGGGGCGCTGATCGGCGCGGCCCTGACGACGACGGTCCCCCGGCAGGTCTTCGCGCTGGGCTTCGCGACGCTGCTGCTGCTGCTGGCGGCGTACCTGCTGTGGCGGCCGGTCTTCAATCTGCTGCAGCCGGGCGCGCGGGGCTGGCTGCGCAATCAGCGCGACGCGGCGGGCGCCCGCTTCCTCTACCGGGTGCCGCTACAGCGGGCACTGCCGGCCGCGTTCGGCGTCTCGACGCTGGCGGCGATGGTCGGCATCGGCGGCGGCATCCTGCTGGTGCCCGTCGCGACGGGGGTCATGCGGATGCCGCACTGGCTGGCCGTGCCAACGGCGCACAGCGTGGTCTTCCTCGTGGCGGTCAGCGGCGCGGGCTTCCACATGGCGATGGGCAACGCCGACTGGAGCAGCGACGGCCCCATGGCCGACGCCCTCTGGCTGGGCATCGGAGTGCTGCTCTCCGTGCCCGCGGGGCGCTGGCTCAACCGCCGGATCGGCGAGGGGCGGCTCATGCGACTGCTGGCGCTGGGGGTGATCGCGGTCGCCGTGCAGACGATTTTCAGCGAGGTCTAGGCGTCCGCCGCCGCCGCGGGCGGGGGAGGGGGCGTCTTCGCGCCCCAGCCGTCGCCGAAGGGCTGGTCGCGCCAGGCCAGCGCGCCCTTCAGGCCCGACTCCTGCGCGATGCGCCGCCACTCCGCGATCGACGGGGCCTCGTGCGCGATGGCGTCGAAGTCGCCCGAGGCGTAGGCCGCGGTGCGCAGCCCGGCCTCCTCGAACCAGCGGTTGGTGGCGTGCTTGTGGATCGTGAGCATGTCGAGCGGCAGCTGGGCGATGCGGCGGCAGAAGGCCAGCGTGGCGTCGTCGAGCTCGTCGGCGGCCACGGCGTGATTGACCATCCCCAGGCGCTCCGCCTCGCGGCCGTCGATCATGTCGCCGGTGAAGAGCAATTCCTTGGTCTTCAGCATGCCGATCTTGACCGGCCACATGCAGGTGATGGGGGGCACGCCCAAGGCGCGACCGGCGGGGTGCCCGAAGCGGGCGTCGTTGGCCGCGAAGACGATGTCGCAGGCGCCGATCAGCTCGCCGCCGCCGGCGAGGCAGTAGCCGTGCACCTGCGCGACGATGGGCTTGCGGTAGCTCCACATCCACAGCCAGCGCTCCACGTTGTCGCGCAAGCTCTCCCGGTCCAGCGCGATGCGCGACTCCCCGAGGTCGGCCGCCCGATCGCCGCGGCGCTGGTTCGGCTTCCACGAGAACGCGCCGCGCCCGGGGGTGAGGTCGTAGCCGGCGCAGAAGGCGCGCCCGTTGGACTTGATGCGGATCACGCGCACCTCGTCGCCGTGACGCAGCTCCCGCAGCGCCCCAAACAGCTCCGCGATCAGGTCGGCGCTCATCGCGTTGAGCTTCTCGGGGCGGTTGAGCGTGATCGTGGCGACGGCGTCGTCGATGTCGAGCAGGATGTTTTCGTAGTCGGTCATGGCGTCCTCTCGGGGGCGGGCACGGCGAGGCCGGGCGGGCCGCGGGGCCAGCCTAACGCGTCGCCCCGCCGAGGGGCTCAGTCGCGGAAGCGGCCAAGCTTAGTCGCGGAAGCGGCCAAGCCTAATCGCGGAAGCGGTAGGTGATGCGACCGCGGGTCAGGTCGTACTCGGACAGCTCCACGAGCACGCGATCGCCCAGCAGCGTGCGGATGCGGAACTTGCGCAGCCGCCCGGCGGGACGGACCAGGGCTTCGGAGCCGTTGGCCAGTTCGACCCGGTAGTAGTCGTTCCCAAGGACCGCCGAGACGACCCCCTCGACCTCGATCTTCTCGTCAGCCATGCGCGGGTCGCCCACGGCTCACGAGCGGGAGGCTCGCGGCGGTTCGCAGTCGCAGCGGGGGTCGGGGAGCGATCACCAACGGCGGTCGCGACCACCGCCGCCGCCGCCGCCCTCGCGGCGCGGGCGGGCTTCGTTGACCGTCAGCGAGCGGCCCTGGAAGTCCTGGCCGTTCAGGGCGTTGATCGCCTGGTCGGCGTCGCGCTCGTCCATCTCGACGAAACCGAAGCCGCGCGGGCGTCCGGTTTCGCGGTCGGTGGGCAAGGCGCAGGAGACCACCCGCCCATACGCCTCAAACAGCGCCGTCACATCCTCCTCGGAGGAACTGAACGGCAAATTGCCAACATAGATTCTCTTCGACAACAGAGACCCTCTCGATCGTGAACGCCGGTCCGGCGCCACCGCCCGCCCTGGGGCGAGCCTAGAAACCAGAAACGACACCGGAGTTGGAACCAACGACCGAGGCGAATCAGGGCGACGCTCCTCTGCGTCACAGCCACAGGATACACACATACGCGCTAAACGCTCACCTGGCGGCGAAATAGGGGTCGCCGCGGGTCCGGCGATCCGCCTGCCCGACGCTTGCCCGCATCGCTCCGGGCGGGGATGCTGGCCCCAGACCCGAGACACCAGAGCCGCACCGCGCCGCGCCCGGGGGGCGCCGGTCGCGTGCTGGAGGAGCCGCATGATTGCTGAAAGTATCCTCGCCGTCTTCCGGCAACGGCTGGCGGGACTGCCGAACCCGGTCACGATCGATCTGTATCAGTCGGGGACCAGCAGCATCGTCGTGCCGGGGCGCGTGCAGGAGCCGTGCCGCGACTGCCCCGCCGCGTACGAGGCGCTGGAGCAGATCGCGGGCGTCAGCGACAACCTGCGGCTGCGCAGCCAGGATTACAGCGTGCACGCCGCCCGAGCGGAAGCGCTGGGCGTGGACCGGATCCCCGGCATCGTGCTGAGCCGCGACGGCGGCGGCCCCACCGACGGCCGGCTGCGCATCTTCGGGCGGCCCGCGGGGCACTTCCTGCCGCTGCTGCTGGAGGCGATCCAGCGGACGGCGAACGACCCGGACCCGCCGCCGGCGGACGTCGCGCTGGCGCTGGAGCAGATCGAGGGCCCCATCGCCGTGCGCGTGATGGCATCGCTGACGGACAAGTCCGCGACGCACGCGGGGACCACGGCGTTCACGCTGGCGACCTGCACGCCGCGAGCCGACGCGGCGGTGTACGCGATGGAGTCGTTCCCTGCGCTGGTGCACGACCTGGAGATGACGCACACGCCACTGACGTTCGTGAACAACTCGCGGGGGTTCGCCGGCGTGACGATGCCGCTGGACCTGGCCGTGTACGCGCTCTCATCGCAGGTGGACCGGGAGAATCCGACGGCGCCGCGCATCCTCGACGGGACACTGGGGAAGGTGGAGTTGAAGCCGCGTGGGGGCCCGGAGGAACCGAAGTCGGGCCTGATCCTGCCGCCCACGGGCATCGCGCGACCGCCGGGGCCGGGCGGCCGCCCGGCCGCGCCGGCGGCGCCCGTGGCGCCCGCCGCGCCGCGAACCGCGCCCGTCGCGCCCGTGCCGGCGCCGGCGCCCGACCTCCCGTCCGTCGATGTGGCGGTGATCGGCAGCGGGCCGGCCGGCTTGCAGGCGGCCCTGACCCTGACGCGGGGACGGCGCAGCGTCGCCGTCTTCGACGATCCGGCGCCGGCGCGCAACGCGGCGTCGCACGCGCTGCACGGCTACCTGGGCTTCGACGACCTGCCGCCGAAGGAGGTCCGCCGGGTGGCGTGGGAGCAGATCGACCGCTACGGCGGCGCGACCCTGCATGAGGCGCGGGTCGAGGACGTGCAGCGCGGGGCGGGCGGGGACTTCGTGCTGCACACGCGCGCGGGGGCGGCCCTGACGGCGCACCACGTGGTGCTGGCGTCCGGCTATCGCGACGTCTTCCCGGACCTCTCCGGCTTCCGCGAGTGCTGGGGCGAATCGATCATCCCCTGCGTGCTCTGCGACGGCTACGAGCACCGCGACCGCGCCTGGGCGATCGTGCGGGCGTCGGCGACGTCGCGCACGACCGACCCGCGCCTGGCGATGCACTGGACCAAGGACGTGCAACTGATCCAGGGCGGCGACGCCCAACTCACCGAGGGTGAGGCGCGCCGCATGAATGAGCTGGGCGTCCGGCTGCACCAGGGCAACGTGACCGGGATCCGGCGCGAGGGGACGCAGGTCCGCGGCGTCACGCTGGACAGCGGCGCGGAAGTCGAGATGGAGACGCTGCTCTGGATGCCGCCCAGCGAGCCGGCGCCACTCGTCGCGCGGCTGACGCGGACGCTGGGACTGCGGCTCAACGCGGAGGGCCACGTGGCCGCGGACGGGGGGCACCGCACCAGCATTGAGCGGGTGTGGGCGTCGGGCGACGTGCGGGGCTGGGCGGGCGCGATGGGCGCGGCCCGGCAGGGGGAGGTCGCGGCGCAGGCCATCCTGCACGAGTGGTATCAATAGTGATGTCGGGCCGGGCGGCGGCCGCGATCACCGCCGTCGCGGTGGCGCTCATCGCGGCGGCCTGCGCGTCTGGCGAAGATGGGCCTGCGGCGGACAGGCCGATGTCCGACACCCCGGCCGATGCGGGCGTCACGGTCGTCCGGCGCGATGGGGCCGAAACGCTGGTGGACCCCGTCGAGTTGGCGCTGGCGGAGCTGCGCGACGACAGCGGCATCCTGGACGAGGAACGCCACGCGCGCGTGTATCAGATGACGATCGCGAACGCGCCACCCGTCCCCGAGCGGGAGCCGTTCCTGCCCCCCGATGCGAGGCTCACGCCGGCCGGGGAGGCGATCCTGCGCGACGATCGCCGCCCGCACCTGTTCGGGTTCGACTGGCTGACGAACTTCGGCATCCGCATCGTCAAGTTCGAGGAGTTCGACCCGCGGCTGCTGCGCAACGCGATCATCCCGCTGAGCGACCCGGACTACATCAGCGTGGCCGAGGCGGACCGCATCTACGGCGACGGCGCCCCGATGCAGCACATCGACGTGAACGGCGACGTGCGCGCCTTCCCCGTCGAGATCATGCTGTGGCACGAGGTCGTGAATGACACCGTCGGCGGCGTGCCCGTGCTGGTCACGTACTGCCCGCTGTGCAACACCGCGATCGCGTTCGATCGGCGGGTGGGGGGCAGGACGCTGTCGTTCGGGACGTCCGGCATTCTGCGCAACAGCGACCTCGTGATGTACGACCATCAGACGGAGTCGGTCTGGCAGCAGGTGGGGGGCAAGGCGCTGATCGGCGACATGGTGGGCGCGACGCTGCCGCCCATCCCCAGCGGGATCGTGTCGTGGGGGCAGTTCCGCGACGCCTTCCCCGAGGCGCTGGTCATGGCCCGCCCGGACCTGCGCAACACACCGGGCGCGGGCATCCCCTATGGCACAACGCCGTACACCGGCTACGACAACCTGGCGGCCGCCGCCGACGTTCGCCGCCTGTTCCGGGGCGAGCCCGACGAGCGCCTGCACTTCGCCGAGCGGGTGGTGGGGCTGACGATCAACGGGGAGGCGGTGGCGTACCCGTTCCGGGTGCTGGCCGGGGAGCCGGTGGTCGCGGACGTGGTGGGGGGCGAGGCGGTGGTGGTGGTGTGGACGCCGGGGGCGGTGTCGGTGCTGGACCAGATCGTGATCGAGGCGAGCCGCGAGGTCGGCGGGGCGGCGGTGTTCCGCCCCACGCTGAACGGCGTCACGCTCACCTTCGAGCCGAACCCCGACGACCCGCAGACCTTCCGCGACGTCGGCACGGGGTCGACGTGGAACATCTTCGGGCGGGCGGTGGCGGGGGAGCTGGCCGGCGCGCAGCTGACGCCCATCCCGCACGGGACGCATCTGTGGTTCGCGTGGGCCGTGTTCGAGCCGGACACGACGATCTACGGATCACCGGAGAGCTAGCCGCCCAACGCAAGAGCCGCCAACGCAAGAGCGGCCGCCTTGCGGCGGCCGCTCTTCGATCCTCCGTTCGGATGGACTAAACGAGCCTCTGCGTGGCGAATTGCAGCGCCTCGGCGCGGCGCTGCACCTTGCCCGCCGGCCAGTTGATGTTGCCGCGGGTGATCACGCCTTCCTTCGGCTCGATCACGAAGATGAACGTCGCTTCGCGGGCGTGCTCCAGGAAGAGCTCGGTGATGAGGTCCTTGCGGACCGCGGGGTCCAGCTCGACTTCCTGCGCGGCCACCATGTCCAAGATCTTCTGGCTGCCCGGGGCGACCGCGTACGGGCCCGAGGGCTTGACGCAGCAGTTGATCATCGAGCCGACGTCCGGGTTGGTGTTGGCGAAGAACCACCACAGGCCGGGCTCGCCGGGGCGGGCACGGACGGCGGCGTCGGTGAAGTACTCGGCCGCGGCCCACGGCTTGATGGTCAAGCGGATGCCGACCGCGCCGAGGTCCTGCTGCACGATGAGCGAGAGGTCGTCGACGAGCTGGCCCCAGGTGCCGTGGATGTGCAGCGTGGTGTCGAAGCCGTCGGGGTAGCCGGCCTCGGCCAGCAACGCGCGCGCCTGATCCGGGTCGTAGGGGAAGGTGACTTCCGCCTTCTGCTCGGCCGTGGGGTAGCCAATGGCGCCGCTGAAGGTGAACAGCGACTGCTCCTCGGTGCCGGAGAGCAGGCCGTTGATGATGTTGCCGCGGTTGAGCGCCAAGTTCGCCGCCAGGCGGACCCGCTGGTCCAGGAAGGGGTTGGGGCTACCGTCCTCCAGCACGGGGTTGTTGAGGTTCGGGTAGACGTTGTGGCACGAGGCCGCGCCGGCGGGCTGCAGGTAGACGTTGAAGTCGGGGTTGTCCAGGAAGGGCTCCGCCTCGTTGAACCCGAGCGACGGCACGGTGTCGATCTCGCCCGCCTCCAGCCCGGCCAGACGCGACTGCACCTCCGGCCGCACCAGCACCTCCAGGCGCTTGTGGAACGGCACGTGCGGCACGTTCACCGGGTAGTCCAGCGGGTGGAAGTGCTCGTCATGGCGCTCGAAGATGAAGTTCTCATCGTCGGCGTGACTAACGAAGCGGTAGGCGCCGGTGCCCATGGGGGCGCGGTCCATCTCGGCGTCACCCACGCGCTCGGTGTAGGAGCGGGAGATCATGACGACGGCGCCGGTCAACGACACGACGAGGAAGCCCGCGTCCGGGGCGTTGAGTTCGACCAGCCAGGTGCGGTCGTCGACCGCCTCGTTGCGGGCCCAGTTCTGGGCGCCGTAGGTCGTGCGGGCGCTGGTCCAGCCGGCCGGGTTGTCGGTCGACTCGCCGCCGTTGTGGTACTCGGCGATGTTGCCGGCCCGGTCGTGGGTGAACTTCGCGTCCACGGCCGAGAAGATCGAGCCGTCGTGGAACGGGGCGGGCGTCACCGCCGCGGTCATCGTCACGTCGTCGACCCACTCGGGCGTGACCAGGTGGCCGTAAACCTCGTTCGTGTCCGGCTCCAGCCAGATGCCGTTGTCGTGCACGCACTGGTGGGAGATGTAGTTGGTGTGGCTGCCGGCGCGGAGCTGGTCGAGCCCGCCGTTGTCCGCTGCCGCCGTCGTGCGGATAGTCGCCTCGAGGTCGATGCCGGCGAAGGCCGACACGGCCTGCTCTTCGGCCTCCTCCTCCGCGGGCTCATCGGCGGCCTGCGCCTGCGCTTCGGCCTGCTCCTCCGCCTGGGCCTGGGCCTGCTCCTCCGCCTGCTCCTCGGCGGGGGCCTCGGCGGCGGCCGGGGCGGCGGCGTCATCATCGTCGTCGTCGCCGCAGCCGACCAGGGCCAGCCCGGCCGCGCCGACGCCGGCCTTGGCGCTCGCTCCCAACATCGTGCGACGGCTGATGCGCCGGCGACGCATGGTGGTCCAATAATTCATTCCGCTCATGGCAGTCTCCTCTCGCGACGCGTGGTCGCACTTTGACATCGCGCCGGGAGGCGCGAACAACGGCACAAAGAATACGCCATGACACCGCGACTGCCAAGGGGATCGCTTAATCGCGGCGCGACGGAGAGCGGCGGCGCGCACCGCGAGCGACCGCCTTGCGGCGGCCGCTCGTTATCGCGTGGCGGTGAAGCCGTGGCTAAACGAGCTTGTGCACCGGGAAGCAGCCCGTGATGGCGCGGCGCTGCTGGGCGAGCGCACGCTGGGCTGGACGCGTCCCCACGCCGCCGCGATCGCGGCGGCCTCCGGCTAGCGCACGTTGCGCAGGCGCGGATCGAGGGCGTCACGCAGCCAGTCGCCCATCAGGTTGCCCGTCAGCGAGACCGTGAGCAGCGCCAGCCCCGGCAGCCAGATCGTCCACCAGGCCTGGACCAGCCGGATCGCGAGGTAGTGCCAGAACTGCATCTGGCCCCCTGCGGACCGCGCGCCGGGGGCGCCGGCGGGCGCGTGCCGCCAGCGCCGGCGCCCGCGGCGTCTCGCCGGCTCCGACCCCGGCTGGCGCATCCTCCAGGGGCGCGCGTTCGGCGGGGGCCGCCTACGCGAACTGGTCGCGGGCGGCGACCTTGAGTGCCTCGACGCGCCCCGCCTCTTCCTCGTACTTGAACGGGTAGAGGTGCTCGAGGCCCAAGAGGCGCGCCAGTTCGGGGTGGCGGTCGAGGAACTCGGGGTCGCTCTCCCGCCAATCCTGGATCGGCTTCATGTACGAGCGCATCCAGGCCATGACCAGGGTGACGCGCAGGCCGGGCGAGGTGCGGGGCAGCGCGCCGTGCCAGGTCGCGCCGTGCCAGACGGCCAAGGAGCCCTCGCGCGCGTTCAGCGGCACGACGCGGTAGGGGCTGTCCTCCCGCGTGAAGTCCTCCTCGTGGGCGAACGGGGGGCGGCCGAAGAGGTGGCTGCCCGGCACGTACACCGTGGGACCGTCCTCCTCCTTGCTGTAGTCGCTCAGCACCCAGGAGGTGTTGCAGAAGTGGGCGTACTGGGACATGGGCGGCGGCACGCCTTGGGCGTCGTTGTGGAGCAACAGGGGATCCGTCTGGTCGCCCTTGCCGAGACCGGGAACCTCGTTGCTCCCCTTGAGCAGCCAGGTGGCGCCGGTCATGACCGCGCTCTGGCCGCACATCCAGCGGGCGATCGCCAGGGCCGCCGGGTTGAGGACGGCTTCGACGAAGGCCTCGTCCTCCTCGAGCAGCCACCAACTGTTCCGCAGCCCCGTCTTGAGATCGGCCGTGCGGTAGTCGTCGATCGGATCATCGTTGCGGGCGCCGTGCGTGCGGAGGATGGCGTCGCGCAGGCGCTCCACGAAGCCGGGCGCGGCCCCCGTCTTCTCCGGCGGGATGACGGTGAAACCGTAGGCGTCGAGCTCGACGACGTTGCGCTCCAAGCCGTAGCGGGTGATCTCGCCGACGGCGGCGTCGGCGGCGGGTGAGGCTTGTACAGCGGTGATGTCCATGATCGGGTCTTCCTTTCCGGGAGGCGCGGGAGGTTCCGGGACTGCGCGCGTTAGATGTGCCGCTGCGCGGCGTAGGTGCTGTAGAAGTTCAGCAGCCCCAGCCGGCCGCCCTTGGGCCAGTTGACGTCGCTGCGGGAGAGGACGCCGTCCGGGGGCTCGACGATGTAGATGTAGTACGCGCGGCGCGCGTGCTCCAGGATGAATTCCGCGATCATCTCGAGGCGCCGTTCGGGATCTTGCTCGACCCTCTGCGCGAGGAACATCTCGTCCATGTCGGGTTCCGGGGGCGCCGCGAGGCTGAAGAAGCCTCGGGGCCCGGCGCAACACTCCCACGGATGTCCGACATCGGGGTTGGGGCTGCCCCAGAACCAGTAGAGGCCCGGCGGGGCCTGGTCCCGGCCGCGGGTGTACGCATCGGAGAAGTAGTCGCCGGCGCCGAGCGACATGGGTTCCACCCGGATGCCGACCGCGTTCAGATCCTGCGCGACCGCCAGCACCATGTCCGAGATATACGAGCCGCCCCAGTCGGGCGTCCAGTACAGGGGGATGTCGAAGCCGTCCGGGTAGCCGGCCTCGGCCAGCAGCGCCCGCGCCCGCTCGGGGTCGTAGGCGTAGGTGACCTCCTGCTTCTGCTCCGGGGTCGGGTAGCCCTGGGCGGTGCTGTGCGCGACGAGTGACTGCTCGCCGACGCCGAGCAGGAGGTTGTCGATCAGGACCTGGCGGTTGACCGCGTGGTTCGCGGCCCGGCGGACGCGGACATCCAGGAACGGGTTCGGGCTGCCGTCGTCCAACGTCTGGGCGAACAGGTTGGGCTGGATGTGCTGGAGGCCCCAGGTGAGGGGGGCTCCCCACTGCACGGTGAAGTCGGGGTCGTCCAGGTACGGCTCGGCGACGTCGGGGCCCACCCCCTCCATCATGTCGATCTCGCCGGCCTCGAGGCCGGCCAGGCGCGACTGGAGTTCGGGCCGCACCAGGACCGTCAGCTGTTGGTTGTGGGGCACGTGCGGCACCCGGACGGGGTGGTCCAGCGGGAAGAAGTGGTCCTCGAAGCGCTCGAAGACGAAGTCCTCGTCCTCCGTGTGGCTCACGAAGCGGTAGGGGCCGGTGCCCATCGGGGATCGGTCCACCGCGGTGTCGCCCCGCCGCTCCGTATCCGCCTTGGAGAAGATGGAGGTGTTGACCGTGGCCATGTGGAGGAGGAGGAAGGACGCGTCGGGCTCCAGGAGTTCGATCTCCCAGGTGCGGTCGTCCACGGCCTCGCTGCGGGCCCAAGTGCTCGATCCCCAGACCCCGCAGCACGTCGTCCAGCCGCCGGGGTGATCGGACGTCGCGCCGCCGTCGTGATATTCGGCGACGCCGCCCGCGCGCTCGTGGGTGAACACCAGGTCGTGCGCCGTGACGGTCGAGCCGTCATGGAACGGCGCCGGAGCGATCGCCGCCCGGATCGAGACGGGGTCGATCCACTCCGGCGTGGCGACCGTCGCTATCAGGGTGTTATCGCGCGGGTCCACCTGCATCGCCGGGCCGAAGACGGCGCCGTGCGAGTAGAAGTTGGTGAAGCTGGCGGTACGCCCCTGATCCAGGCCCCCGTTGTCGGAGGGGACCGCCGTGACGATCGAGGCGTCCAGATCGACCTCGTCAAGCGGCCAGGGCACGGAGAACTCGGCGTCCTCGGCCATGCCGCCCGCGACGGCGGCGCCAGCCGCGCTGGCGGCCTCCTGGGCCGCTTCGGCGGCCTCTTGGGCCGCAGCGACTGCGGCGGCCGCGGTCTCGGCCGCCGCAGCGGACGCCTCCCCGGCGGCGGCCGCAGCCGCAGCTGCGGCGTCGGCGGCGGCCTGCGCGGCAGCGGCGGCGGCGGCGGTGTCCTCGGCGCCCGCCTCCCGCGCGGCCTGGGCGGCGGCCTCGGCGGCATCGGCGGCCGCCTGCGCGACGGCGGCGGCGCCCGCGTCGCCTGCGGCCCGGGCCGCCTCGGCCGCCTCGGCAGCCGCATCGGCGGCCGCCTGGGCGGCAGCGGCCGCCTGTTCGGCGTCGTCGGATTCGGCCGCTTCGGCCGCCAGGGCGGAGGCCGCCTCGGCGGCTTCGGCGGCGCGGCCCGCGGCATCGGCGGCGGCGCTCGCGGCCTCCGCTGCGGCCGCGGCGTCGCCCGCCGCAGCGTCGATCGCCGACGAGTCGACGACTGCCGGCGCGGCGTCATCGTCGTCGTCGCCGCAGCCGACCAGCGCAAGGCCAGCCGCTCCAACGCCAGCCTTCGCGCTGGCTCCCAACATGGTGCGGCGCGAGATCTTTCGCTGTCGCAGGCTGGTCCAGTAGTTGCGGTCGCTCATGGCAATGCCTTTCGTTGCAGCACCGACGGTCCCGCCTGGGAGCGTCACGGCGGTTGACCGACAGCAGTATCGCGGCCCGCAGGCCGAACCATCAACTGCGGGACTCAGAAAGTATCAAGTGGGAGACAGAGCGTCGGGGGTTCGGTGGTGCGGACGGCTCGGCGGGGGCGATCGACGGCTAGCGCACGTGGCGCAGGCGCGGATCGAGTTCGTCGCGCAGCCAGTCGCCCATCAGGTTGCCCGTCAGGGAGATGATCAGCAGGGCCAAGCCGGGCAGCCAGATGGGCCACCAGGCGACGTTCATCACCTCGCGCCCCTCGGTGATCATCCGTCCCCAGGAGGCCGTCCCGGCGGCGACGCCGACGCCCAGGAAGCTGAGCGCGGCCTCGGCCAGGATCACGATCGCGATCTCCAGGGTCATGACGATGACGATCGTGTTGGTCACGTTGGGGAGCAGGTGCTTGCGCATGATCCATGCGCCGTTGGCCCCGGTCGCCCGGGACGCGGTGACGAAGTCGCGCTCCTTGAGGGACAGCACGTCGGCGCGGACCAGTCGCGCATAGGCGGACCAGGTCCAGACCAGCAGGATGATGATCACGTTGCGCAGGCTGGGGCCGAAGACGCTGGCCATCAGGACGGCGAAGAGGATGGACGGCAGCGCCAGTTGGACGTCGACCACGCGCATCAGCACCTGCCCGGTGAGCCCGCCCACCCAGCCGGAGACCATGCCGATGGTGGTGCCGATCAGCGCCGCGCCCGGCACGACGATCGCCACCACGATGAGCGACACGCGCGCGCCGTGCAGCAGGCGGCTGTAGATATCGCGCCCCAGCTCGTCCGTGCCCAGGGGGTGGTCCCAGGCGCCCCCATCGAAGACGGGGGGCTGCAAGCGCGAGAGCAGGTCGATGAAGTTCGGGTCGTGCGTGGCGAGCCGGTCGGCCAGAACCCCCGTCACGAGGAGGGTCAGCGCGATCAGCGACGGGAGCGACAGGCCCACCCAGCGCCGCCAGCGAATGCCCCCGGGGATCTCGTCGATGTGAACCGGCGCCGCCGCCGCACGCTGAGCCATCAGAGTCCTCCCGCCCGGATACGGGGATCGATGACGCGGTAGGAGACATCGACGAGCACGTTCGCCAGGGAGATCGACGCCGCCAGCACGATGATCGCGGTTTGCACCATCGGGAAGTCGTTCTGCTGGATCGAGTCGATGATCAGCCGTCCGATGCCGGGCCAGGCGAACACGACCTCGATGATCACGGAGCCGGCGATCAGGCGGCCCACGCCGATGCCCAGCACCGTGACGACCGGCAGGAGCGCGTGCCGCACCGCGTGCCGCACGATCACGACGCGCTCATTCAGGCCCTTGGCGCGCGCGGTGCGGATGAAGTCGGTGTCCATCACCTCGATCATGCCCGAGCGGGTGAGCCGCATGATGGCGGCCATCTCGAGCAAGCCCAGCGAGATGGCCGGCAGGATCAGTGCCTTGAACCCCGATGCGCCGCCGGTGGGGAACCAGCCCAACTCCACGGCGAAGAAGAAGATCATCATCAGGCCCAGCCAGAAGCTGGGGGTGGCCTGCCCAATCACCGCCAGCAGCCGCGCCAGCCAGTCGACCGGCTTGCCGCGCCGCAGGGCCGCGATGATCCCCAGTGGCACCGACCCGCCGATGGCGACGACGAGCGCCGCGCCGCCCAGCTTGAATGTGTTCACCGATCGGTCGCCGATGGACTCGATCGTTGAGATGCCGCCGCCGCGGAACGAATTCCCGAAGTCCAGCTGCAGTAGCTCCCAGAGGAAGTTGCCGTACTGGATGATCATCGGGTCGTTGAGGCCCAGGTTCTCGCGCAGCGCCTCGATATCGGCGTTCGTCGCGTCGAAGGGGAGCAGGAACGTCTCGGGGCTGCCCACCGTGCGCGAGATGAAGAAGACGATGCTCACCACGATGAAGACGACGAAGAACGCCTGGATCAGCCGGATGGCGAGGAAGTTCCAGAACTGCATGGCCGCGGCCACCCTCCCCTGGGTCACCGCCCGGCTCGGCGGGCTCGGCGCATGGTAGACCGTTTGGGGCCGGGGCCGCCAGTCGCGCGCCGCCCGGGCGGATCTACCCCCCGAAGAGCACGGCCTGCGGCGTGTGATTGGCGATCGCGAACCAGAACGCCTGATGCCCGCCGAGGCGCGGCAAGAGGCGACCGCCGGGGCCGCGCAGTCCGTCCTCGCCCAGGAGCCAGACGCCCCCGGCGGCGTCGGTGAGCGTGCCGGCGGCCGGATCGGCGTCGGTGAAGCGCACGCCGGCCGAGTCGTACGCGCGGCCGCCCAGGCCGTCGGCCGTGGCGACCACGACGAGGCCGACGCCGCCGACGCGCTCCTGGATGAGGACCAACTCGGCCAGCCGGGCCAGGGGGTAGACCGCGACGGCGTTGGGCAGCCGCACGACATAGACCTCCGCCTTGGCGGGCAGGCGGTCGTCCTGGATGGGAACGTAGAAGAGGGGGTCGGGGCTGGCGTTGTAGTCGGCGTAGGCGACGCCGGGGCCGTAGTCGCGGCGGAAGCCGGTCTCGATGTCCAGCACGGTGGAGCCGGGATGGGCGCGGCGCCACTCGCCCCAGGTGGTGTGGACGGCGGGCAACGGGGTCAGCCGGATGCCGCGGCCGGCCAGCGGCCCCCACACGGGCTCGCCGCTGAACTGATTCCACAGCGTCTCCGTCGCGCGGTCGTACATCAGCTTGTTGGAGCGATAGAGCAGCCCGCTGGTGCCGAAGCGGTAGACGGCGTCGCCGGCGCGGCCGTCGTAGAGGATGGGGGCGCCGCACAGCGTGCAGTAGGCGAGCGAGACCGGCAGGCCGCCGACGGTGTCGTTGACCATCTCGTGCCAGGCGATGATGCGGATGGGGTAGGCGCGGACGTCGCCGTTGATGGCGACGCCGATCACGCGGTCGCTGTCGTTGATCCAGGCGGCGGCGTCCTGGGCGGAGACCTGGGTGGGGAACTCAAGCGCCGGGATGCCGTCGACTTCGACGCCGCCCCAGAGCACCTCACGGGCGTCGATCAGGCGCGGGGCGCCGGGGTCCATCATGGCGGCCATGCGCGGATAGAGCGCGCCGAAGAGCGCCCGCTTGAAGGCGACGTAGGCGTCGGTGTCGGAGTCGGCGGGGTGGAAATCGAAGATCTGGGGGTAGTCGAAGACGATGGTGTAGGGCGGCGTGCGGTAGCGGGCGCGCAGGTAGTCGATGACTTGCAGGCGGTAGGGGTTGGGGAAGGCGGCGAGGTCGACGACGTACTTGTCGAGGCCGGGCAGCTCCGACGCGAGGAGTCGGTCGATCAGCTCCTGCTGCGCGGCCGGGAGATTCTGCCGCACGAGGATGAGGCTGTCGCTCCGCTCCCAGATTACCAGCTGCGTGAGGTCGTGGGCGTCGGGGTCGAAGGCGGCCGGGTCGGGGCGATCGGCGCCGCAGGCCGCCAGGGCCAGCGCCAGCGCCGCGATCAGGCCCAGCCACCATTGCCGGCGCCGCCGAAGCATTGCACAACTCCCCACGCCCTTTCGCCCACCCGCGGATCGGCGCGAGCCTGCAGGGGCGGTTCGCGAACATCGGAGGGGCGGTTCGCGAACCGCCCCTACCCCGAGTTCGATCGTCGTGGGGGCGGTCCACTGTAGGGGCGGTTCGCGAACCGCCCTACCCCGACCGCTCCTACCCAGGCCCGAACCACCCCTATGACGACCGACCCCGACCCTCGTTGACCGAGGCATTGGGGTTCTCCTCATCCGTTTCCCACCGCATCGGATTGTCGGCGATGTACTCCCGAATCCGATTCCATTCCTCGTCGTCTCGTATGACGCGCTCATAGTAGTTGCGCTGCCACAGGGGCTGACCGGGGGTGCTCTGCGCACGATTGACCTGCTTGGTCGAGACGGTCTTGAACGCCCCAATCAATCGGCCCAAGGGTTTGTTTCCACGCGCGTCGCCTCCGATGACGATGATGCCGTGCAGATGGTTGGGCATGACGATGTAGGAATCCAGTTCGACCTCTGGATACTGAGTTGCAAGCCATTCCCAGGCATCCACGATTCGCTGTCCGGCGCCGTTCAACCGCATCTCGCCGTCGGTGATCTCACCGAACAGGGCTCTGCGCTCGCGGGTGACGATGGTCACGAAGTATGCGCCGGACTGGGTGTAGTCGTACCCCCGCAGGCGGATAGACCTCCGGTGACGCAAATCCGGGGCGTAGCGGCGGTCCATTCGTGGATACTTCGATCGTCGTGGGAGCGGTTCGGGATCATCGGAGGGGCGGTTCGCGAACCGCCCCTACCCCGAGTTCGATCGTCGTGGCGACGGTTCGCTGTAGGGGCGGTTCGCGAACCGCCCTACCCCGACCGACCCACGCAGCCTACCAGGTATCGATATTCGGCCGCCGGCCGCGACGGATGGGGTGTGGGTTCTCGCAGGCCATGAGGCTGCGCACGAAGATGCGGCGCGTCTCGGCCGGGTCGATGATGCCGTCGTTCTCGAGCACCGAGGACGAATTGACGCCCTTGCCCCGCCGGTACGCCTCGGCGACCAGCTCCTCGTAGCGCGCGGCGCGCGCCTCGATGTCCTCGATCGCGGCCAGCTCCGCCCGCTGGCCCAGCCGCACCGCGGCCTCCAGGTTCATCCCGCCGATCTCCGTCGTCGGCCAGCCCAGCGTCCACAGGGGCGCACGGGCGCTGCCCGTCTGCATCGCCTGCGCCGCGAGACCGTAGGCCTTGCGCAGGATCAGGCAGAACTTCGGCGTCTGCACGTTCGTCAGCGTCACGAAGACGTTGTTGCACTTGCGCGCCAGGCCCGTCCGCTCGACGTCCGGCCCCACCATCATGCCGGTGGTGTCGCACAGCACGAGGATGGGGATGTTGAAGGCGTCGCAGAGCTGCGCGAAGCGGCACAGCTTGTCGGCGCCGGGGCTATCGACGGCGCCGCCGAGGTGCTCGTTGTTGTTGGCGATGATCCCAACCGGGTGCCCCTCGATGCGGATCAGCGACGTCACCATCCCGACGCCGAACTCCTCCCGCAACTCCAGCACCGAGCCGGTGTCGGCGAGCAGGTCGATCACCTCGCGCACCTTGAACGTGCGCAGGCGGTTCTCCGGGATCACGTGGCGCAGCAGGCGCTGGTCGGCGCACTCCCAGTCGTCGATGGGGCCCTGGAAGTAGGAGAGGTACTTCTTCGCCGCGGTGATCGCCTCGTGGTCGTCCTCGACGAGGATGTCGATGGAGCCGGCCGGACCCAGATCCTCCATGGGACCGATCTCCTCGGGCAGGAACAGGCCCAGGCCGCCGCCCTCGATCGTGGCGGGGCCGCCCATGCCGATGTTGGCGTCCCTCGTCGCGATCACGCAGTCCAGTATCCCCAGCATGGACGCGTTCCCGGCGAAGACGCGCCCGGCGGTGATCCCGATCGTGGGCACGGAGCCGCTGAGCTTGCCGAGCATGTCGTAGGTCTCGGTGGCCGCCTGGCCCGCCGCCATGATGTGGTGCATGTCCGTATCGCCGGAGCGGCCGCCGGCGCCCTCGGCCCAGAGGATCAGCGGCGTCGCCTGCTCGCCGGCGATCTTGATCACGCGGTCCGTCTTGAGATGGCCCATCATGCCCTGGGTGCCGGCCCAGACCGTCTCGTCGTACATGGCGATGAGAGTGGTCGCGCGCTGCTCCTCGAAGAGATCCCCATTCACCGTCGCGATGCCGGTGATCATTCCGTCCCCCGGCGCGCGTCGCCGCAGGAACTCGTCCGACATGATCATGTGGCGGGCGGGCAGCACCAACTCGCCCATCTCGAACCAGGACCCGGCGTCGATCAGCTCGACCAGGCACTCGCGCTGGGTCATCTTGCCCTTGGCGTGGCGCTTGTCGACCCACTCCTTGCGGTTCTCGTCCGCTCCGATCGCCTGCAGCTCGAAGAACTCCTGCAGCCGCTCCGGGATGTGGTCGAGGTCGATCTCCACCTTCTCCTCGACGATCGCCGCGCCGACGTCGGCCTCCTCGATGAAGGCCATGGGGTGGCCCTCGTAGACGACGTCGCCCACCGCGACGGTGATGAGGCGCAGGATGCCGCCGACGTCGGACTTGATGAGGTGCTCCATCTTCATGGAGTCCATCGTGAACATCTGCTGGCCCTCACGGACCGGGTCGCCCGCGGCGACGGTGATCTCGAGGATCGTGCCCTGCAGGGGGGAGCGCACGGGGGTCGTGTTGGGCGGCCCCACGATCTCGGGGGCGGGCTGCCTGCCGGGGGCGGTCGCGACGGCCGCCACCTGCCCGCCGCGCGTGCCCGAGCCCTCGCGGAAGTAGTTCAGGCCGGCCAGCGGATCGCGCTTGTCGAGCTGCGCCCCGGCCAGCCCGGCCGTGCCGTTCCCTCCGGCGCCTGCGTCGACGGCGGCTGCGGGCTCGGCGGCCGCGGCGAGTTCGGCGACGTTGTCGTCGACCCAGCGCGTGTAGACGCCGCCGCTCACGAAGTCGTCGTGATCGAGGGCGCGCTGCAGGAAGCCCAGATTCGTCTCGACCCCGGCCACCTGGAACTCGTCCAGCGCCCGGCGGGCCCGCCCCACCGCCTCGGCGAAGTCGCCCGAGGCGGAGTAGGTGATCACCTTGGCCAGCAGGGAATCGAAGTTGGGGTTCGTCGTGTAGCCGGGGTAGCCGTACGTATCGACGCGGACGCCCGGCCCCAAGGGCGGCTCGAACGACGTCAGCATCCCGCCCGAGGGGTGCACCTCGCCGTCGGGCTGCATGCGCTCCATGTTGACGCGGCACTGGATGGCGTGGCCGCGGGCGGCCGGGATCGCGTCCTGCTCCAGGCCGACATCGGCCAGCGATGCGCCCCCGGCGATGCGCAACTGCGCCTTGACCAGGTCGACGCCGGTCACCTCCTCGGTGACGGTGTGCTCGACCTGCAGGCGTGGGTTGGCCTCGATGAAGGCGAAGCGGCTCTCGTCCCCCTCATCGACCAGAAACTCGAAGGTGCCCAGGCTCAGGTAGTTGACGGCGGCGGCCATGCGCACGGCCGCGGCGGTGATCCGATCCCGCGTCGCGCCGCTCAGCCAGGGGCTGGGCGCAAGCTCGACGACCTTCTGATGCCGCCGCTGCAGGCTGCACTCGCGCTCGCCCAGGTGCGCGACGCCGCCTCGGCCGTCCCCCACCACCTGCACCTCGATGTGCCGCGCCCGCGCGATCAGCCGTTCCACGAACACCGCGTCGTTGCCGAAAGCGGCGCCGGCCTCGGACTGGGCGCGGGTGTAGGCCTCCTCGACCTCGCCCGCGTCCGTCACGACGCGCATCCCACGTCCGCCGCCGCCGGCGATCGCCTTGATCACCATCGCACCGCCGTCGCCGAGGGATGCGAAGAACGAGCGCGCCTCGTCGAGGCCGACGGCGTCGGGGCTGCCGGGCAGGACCGGCACATCGTGGCCGACGGCCAGGTTGCGGGCCTGCGCCTTGTCGCCGAACAGCTCCAGCGACCCCACCGACGGCCCGACGAAGGTGATGCCCTCCTCGGAGCAGCGGCGCGCGAAGGCCGCGTTCTCGGCCAGGAAGCCGTAGCCCGGGTGGACGGCGTCGCAGCCGGCCGCCTTGGCCGCTGCGATCACCGCCTCGATGTCGAGGTAGCCGCGGGCGCCGGCGCCCGGCAGCGCCTGCGTTTCGTCGGCCCGGCGCACGTGCAGCGAGTTCGCGTCGTCGGGCGAGTGCACCGCCACCGAGGGGATGCCGAGTTCCCGGGCGGCGCGCATGACGCGGATGGCGATCTCGCCGCGATTGGCGACGAGCAACTTCTGGATGGGCATGGTGAACCTCCGTCGGCCGCAAGGGTACCAAGCGGATCGCGACGGGGCGCGCCGGACGATGGCTTGATCGTGCGCGCGGCCGGCGGCGAGGGATCGGAGGGGCGGTTCGCGAACCGCCCCTCCCCGCGGCCATTCCCCCTCCCGTTCCCACTCTCCATCGCCGAGATGGAGAGTGGGACAGGGGTCAGGTCGGCCGGCGGCGGCTCCGATCGCGGCCGGTTTGGCCCCCTCTACGTCGCGCGGACGTTGATCTGCCAGATTGAGTGCATGTCCGCGAGCTGCGCGGCGCCGAGCGGCCACTCGACGTTGGCGGCCGTCGCGTGGAACTGGAAGCGCTCCGTCAGGTAGATGAACCCCGCCATCTGGTAGTGCCGCACGTAGAGTTCCTCGATCGCCGCGGCCCGCTCGTCGGGGTCGATGGCCGTCCTCGTGCGCGTGCGCAGATCGTCGAGCTCCGGGGAAGGCTGCAGCGCGTAGGTGTCCCCCGCCGTCGGAGCGATGTGCCCGCCGATCATGATATCCGGCTCGTAGCAGGCGCAGAGCTGCATGAAGTAGAGCCCGGGCTCCTCCTTGTTGCGGGCCGTGGCGAAGAACTCGCTGGTCGGGTACGAGCGCAGTTCGAGCTCGACGCCGACAGCTCCGAGATCCTGTTGCAGGACCAGCGCCACCGCGGGGTCGGTCGCGATGAAGTCCGCCGAGAAGTGGAATGGCGTCTTGAACCCGTCCGGGTAGCCGGCCTCGGCGAGCAGGGCCTTGGCGAGCTCCGGGTCGTAGGCGTAGGGGCCGATCGCCTCGAGCGCTTCCTTCGGGTAGAACGCGCTGGCGGCCCAGGCGCCGTACGAGGTTTTCTCGTCGCCGGTCATCAGGTTGTCGATGATCGCCTGCTTGTTGATCGCGTGGTTCAGGGCCTTCCGCACCCGCTCGTCCCGGAAGGGATTCGGTCCGCCGTTGAGTTCATCGATCAACCAATTCGCCATGAGGTACTGGTTCGGATTCCCGGCCCAGCCCGAACCGACGTTGAAGTCCGGGTCGTCCATGATCGGTTCCGCGACGTCCGGGGTGAGGGCGTAGGCGACATCGAGCTCGCCCGCCTCGATGCCGGCGACGCGGGAGAGCGGCTCCGGCCGCACCAGGTGGACCTGCCGCTTGTAGGAGGCCGAGGCGATCGGCGTCGGTGAGGACGACCACGGGATGTGGTAGTCATCGTTGCGCTCCATCACGAAGTCGGTGTCCTCGGCATGACTGACGAAGCGCATGTAACCCGAGCCCATCGGCTCGGCGTCCACGGCCGCGTCTCCGCGTTCCTCGGTGTCCGCCTTGGACATGACGTACGGAATGGTCAGGGCCGATCCCGGGATCGTCGCGTCGGGGCCGTCGCTCGTCAGCGTCCAGTGCAGGTCGTCGGTCTGCCCGTAGCTGGCCCATTTCTGAGCGCCGAACGGCGTGCGTGCGCTCGCCCAGCCGCCGGGGTGGTCGGACGTCTCGCCCCCCTGGTTGTACTCGGCGATGCCCCCGACCCGCTCATGGGTGAAGATGATGTCTGCCGCCGTCAGTTTCGTCCCGTTGTGGAAGTAGACGCCGTCTTTGACGGTGAAATTCCAGGTCACTTCATCTGGGAGTTCCCACTGAAGCAAGACCTGTGCCGGATTCCCGGTCTCCGGATCGACCGTCACACTTCGTTCGAACACGCCGTGGGAGTTCTGGTAGTTGACCTGGCTGCCCGAACGATGGGGGTCCAGACCACCGTTGTCGGCCGCCAGGGCGAGCCGCAGCGTGGCCTCGGTGTCGATCTCGCCGGCGGCGGCGCCCATGTCGTCCTCTTCCGCCGCCATGGCGGCGCTTTCGGCGGCCTCCTGGGCCGCGTCTGCGGCCTCTTGGGCGGCGGCGACGGCGGCGGCGGCGGTCTCGGCCGCGGCCTCGGCGGTCTCCTGGGCCGTGGCGGCCGCCGCCCCGGCGGCGGCGGACGCCTCCCCGGCCGCGGCTGCAGCCGCAGCCGCAGCCTCGGCAGCCTCGTCGATGGCGGCCTGCGCGGCCGCGGCGGTGGCGGTGCCGGCCTCGACCGCGGCGGCCGCGTCGCGGGCGGCCTGGGCGGCGGCCTCGGCCGCCTCGGAGGCGGCGGCCGCGACGGCCGCGGCAGCCTGATCGCCGGCCGCGGATGCGGCGGCGGCCGCGTCGGCGGCAGCCGCGGCGGCGGCTTCGGCGGCGGCGGCCGCGTTGGCGGCGTCCTCCGACTCGGCCGCCTCGGCGGCCAGGGCGGCCGCCGCATCGGCGGCGTCGGCGGCCTGTGAAGCCGCGGCGGAGGCCTCGGACGCGGCGGCAGCCGCCTGGGCGGCAGCGTCCGCGGCGGCCTCCGTCTCGGCGGCCCGCGCCTCACCGGCGGCGATGGCCGCGGCAGCGGCCTCTTCCGCCGCCGTGGCGGCCCGTTCCGCCGCTACAGCGCCCGCGTCGGGCTCGTCGTCGTCGCCGCAGCCGACCAAGGCGAGGCCGGCCGCGCCGACGCCCGCCTTGGCGCTGGCTCCCAACATGGTGCGACGGCTGATCTTCCGCTGTCGCAGGGTGTTCCAGTAGTTGCTCATGGCCCTTTCCTTCCAGGGGATCCAAGCGTCCCGCCTCGTGTGGACGGGCTCGCGCATGTCGAGCGCGGGGAGTATGCCCCGCAACAGGGGGTTTGTCAACACCCGTTTGGGGGGGGAGGGGGGGGGGGGGTCAAGGTCTTGGGAGAGTTGTTGTGTGTACACTGTGGATAATCGGGGTTCAGACAACGGGCCCCCCCTCTGTATCTCTGCGTCAGGGAGTGGAACGGGGCGCCGGCGGGGAGCGGCTGAGGGGCTGGAGATCAACGAAGAAGCGGGCCGCGTCGCGGCCCGCTTCGGGAATGTGTGAGGGCGACGGTTAGCGGATCTTCTGCGGCGGCAAGTCCTGGAAGCTCTTGCCCTCGGCGGCGAGCTTGGCCAGCAGGGGCGACAGTTCCCAGTGCTCGCCGCCCAGCCGCGCGCCGTACTCGCTGATCTTGGCCGCGACGGTATCCAGGCCCATGCCCTCGGCCCAGAACATCGGGCCGCCGTGGTAGACGGGCCAGCCGTAGCCGTTGACCCAGACGACGTCGATGTCGGAGGCGCGCATGGCCTTGCCCTCTTCGAGGATCTTGGCGCCCATGTTAACCATCGGCAGCAGGCAGCGCTCGAGGACTTCCTCGTCGCTGATCTCGTCGCGGTGGGCCACGCCGCGCCGGGCGGCGAAGTCGCGGATGACGTCGAGCACTTCGGGGTCGGGCGTGGGGGCGCGCGTCTCGGGGTCGTAGAGGTAGTAGCCGCGGCCGTTCTTCTGACCGCGGCGGCCGGACTCGCAGAGCACCTCGCGGATGGTGCGGCCGTGCGTGTCGTCGGGGTCCCAGCCAACGTCGAGGCCGGCGAGGTCGGCCATCGCGAAGGGCCCCATGGGCAGGCCGAAGTCGTAGAGGACGCCGTCGACCTGGGCCGGCGGCGCGCCCTCGAGGATCATGCGCTCGGCCTCGAAGCCGCGCTGGTGCAGGATGCGGTTGCCGACGAAGCCCGGCGCGACGCCGACGACGGCGGGAACCTTGCCGATCGTCTTCGCCACCTGGAGGGTGGTCGCGAGGACGTCGGGGGCGGTCGCGTCGCCGCGCACGATCTCGAGCAGCCTCATCACGTTGGCGGGGCTGAAGAAGTGCGTGCCGATCACGTCCTGCGGGCGCCTGGTGACGGCGGCGATCTCGTTCACGTCGAGGGCGGAGGTGTTGGTGGCGAGGATCGCGCCGTCGCGGCAGATGGCGTCGAGTTCGGTGAAGATGGACTTCTTGAGCGGCATCAGTTCGAACACGGCCTCGATGACCATGTCGACGTCGGCGAAGGCGGACTTGTCGGTGCTGGGCTCGAGCAGGCTCATGCGCTCCTCGACCTGCTCCATCGTGAAGCGGCCGCGCCGGGCGGAGCGCTGGTAGTTCTTGCGCACGACGGCCAGCCCGCGATCGAGCGCCGCCTGGTCGCGCTCGACGATCTTCACGGGGATGCCGGCGTTGAGGAAGTTCATCGCGATGCCGCCGCCCATCGTCCCGGCGCCCAGGATGCCGACGCTCTTGACCTCGCGCCGGGCGGTGTCGCGGGGCAGGTCGGGCACCTTGGCGGCCTGGCGCTCGGAGAAGAAGTAGTAGCGCTGCGCCTGCGACTGCCGGCCCGCCATGAGGCTCTCGAAGACGTCGCGCTCTTGATCGAGGGCTTCGTCGAAGGGGAGGTCGAGCGCCGCCTCGATCAGGTCCACGTTCTTGGCGGGGGCGTGGAAGTTGCGCGTCTTGCGGGCGATCTGCTTGCGGAAGCCGTCGAAGACGGCCCGGTTGGCGCGGGCCTCGTCGATCTTCTCCTCCCGGTCGCGGATCTTCTTGAGCGGCGCGCCGTCGGCGACGAGCTGCTCCGCGAAGGCGGCCGCGCCGTCGACGAGGTCGCCTTCGATGATGGCGTCGATCAGGCCGGCGGCCAGCGCCTCCTGCGAGCCGATGGGGTCGCCGATGGCGCACATCTCCAACGCCTTGGCGACGCCGGTCACGCGCGGCAGCCGCTGCGTGCCGCCCGCGCCCGGCACGAGGCCCAGCTTGACCTCGGGCTGCCCGTACTGCGCGGCCGGCGCGCCGACGCGGTAGTGCGCGCACATCGCGACCTCGAGGCCGCCGCCGAGGGCCGTGCCGTGGATGGCCGCCACGACCGGCTTGGGGCAATCCTCGATCGCGGCCTGGGGCTCGGCGAGGCCGGGCGCCTTGGGCGGCTTGCCGAACTCGGTGATGTCGGCCCCGGCGATGAACGTGCGGCCGCGGCAGGCCAGCACCACGCCCTTCACGGCGTCGTCGCCGGCGGCCTGCTCGAAGGCCTTGAGCAGGCCCAGCCGGACGCCGTGACTGAGCGCGTTGACGGGCGGGTTGTCGATCAGGACCAGGGCGATGTCGCCGCGCTGCTCCAGCGAGACCATGTCGGTGATTGCGGTCATTGTCGGGCTCCTCGAAGAAAGAACTGTTCGCAGGGCGATCGAGAGCAGGCGGGTCGGGCGCAGGCCGGCCGGGCCCAGCGAGGCGGCCGGGGGAAATCGCGCCGGCCTCGGCTAGGGATAGGGATACGGGCTCGACCCCGCAGCGGCCATCATCTGCGCGACGGAAGCCCGCGCGGGCGCCCTCAGGGCGCGGCCGCCGCCGGGGAACAGCTCGCGAAAGGGGCGGTTGACGGAGTCCGGCGCGCCTCCGCTTGACGAATCGCCGGATTAGTCATAGCGTTAGCTAATTCGAGGATGAGGGAGACGGCGATGGTGACGGTGAACGTGCACGAGGCGAAGACCCAGCTGTCGCGCCTGCTGGCGCAGGTCGAGGCGGGCGACGAGGTGACCATCGCCCGCAACGGCACGCCGGTCGCCCGGCTGGTGGCGTGCAAGCCCCGCGGCAAGCGGCAGTTCGGCGCCATGAAGGGGGACAAATTTTGGGCGGAGATGGGCGACCTCATCCTGGAGCCGCTGCCCGAGGAGGAGTTGCGCTTGTGGGAGGGCGGCTGACCCTTGCGGCTGCTGCTTGACGCCCACGCCTTCATCTGGTGGGTGAACGGGAGCGAACGATTGCGGCGGCGGGCGCGCTGCGCCATTAGCGACGAGGAGGGAGACGGCGATGGTGACGGTGAACGTGCACGAGGCGAAGACCCAGCTGTCGCGCCTGCTGGCGCAGGTCGAGGCGGGCGACGAGGTGACCATTGCCCGCAACGGCACGCCGGTCGCCCGGCTGGTGGCGTGCAAGCCCCGCCCCAAGCGGGAGTTCGGCGCCATGAAGGGCCTGATCAAGTTCGACGACCGCTTCTTCGACCCGCTGCCCGAGGAGGAGTTGCGCATGTGGGAGGGCGGCTGACCCATGCGGCTGCTGCTCGACAGCCACGCGCTCCTCTGGTGGTACGAGGGAAGCAGCCGGTTGTCGCCGCCCGCGAGACAGGCGCTGCAGGACGTAGAGCACAACGAAGTGCTGGTCAGCGCGGCGTCGGCCTGGGAGATTGCGACCAAGCACCGGAGCGGCAGATTGCCGGAGGCGGAGGCCTTGGCCCGCGACATTCCCGGCGCGATCGCCCGCCAGGGCTTTGAAGAGTTGCCCGTCACCGTCGCCGACGGCCAGCGCGCGGGCGCGCTGCCGGGTCCGCTCCGAGACCCCTTCGACCGGATGCTCATCGCCCAAGCGGTGTCGCGCGACCTCGTGCTCATCTCCAACGAAGCCCTCTTCGACCGCTACGGTGTTCACCGCCTCTGGTGACGCGGGCGCCGCGATGAGCGCCCCCGCAGCGGTCAGGCGACCGCGCCGCAGGCGCGCAGCGCCGCGATCTCGTCGGCGCCCAGGCCGGCGTCGCAGAGGACGTCGTCGGTGTGCTGGCCGGCATGCGCCGGCGGGCCCTGCACCGCGCTCTGCGTGCGGCTGAAGCGCGGCGACGGCGCCGGCTGCGTGATGCCCGCGATCTCGACGAACGACTTGCGGTGCTTGGCGTGGGGATGCTGCGGCGCCTCGCTGGGCTGGAGCACGGGCGCGAAGCAGACGTCGCTGCCGTCCATGATCGCTTCCCACTCGGCCCGCGTCTTGGACTTGACGACCGCCGCGACCTTGCGCTTCAACTCGGGCCAGCCCTCGCGGTCCATCTGCGGCGACAGCTCCTCGTCCACGAGGCCGGTCAGTTCGAGCAGTTCGGCGTAGAACTGCGGCTCGATGGAGCCGAGCGCGATGTACTTCCCGTCGGCGGTTTCGTAGGCGTCGTAGAAGTGCGCGCCGGTGTCGAGCATGTTCGAGGCGGGCTGCTCCAGCCAGCCGCCGGCGTGGATGGCGCCGTGGATGAAGGTGATCAGAGAGCTCGCCCCGTCGACCATGGCGGCGTCGACGACCTGGCCCACGCCCGAGCGCTGGGCATCGAGCAGGGCGGCGACCATGCCCAGGGCGAGCAGCATGCCGCCGCCGCCGAAGTCGCCGATCAGGTTGAGCGGCGGCACGGGCGCCTGCCCCTGCCGGCCGATGGGCGCCAGGGCGCCGGCCAGCGCGATGTAGTTGATGTCGTGGCCGGCCATCTGGGCGTAGGGGCCCTCCTGGCCCCAGCCCGTCATGCGGCCGTAGACCAGCTTGGGGTTGCGGGCCATGCAGACGTCGGGGCCCAGGCCGAGGCGCTCCATGACGCCGGGGCGGAAGCCCTCGAAGACGGCGTCGGCGCCGTCGATCAGGCGCAGCGCCATCTCGACGCCGGCCGCGTTCTTGAGGTCGATCCCGACCGAGCGGCGGCCGCGCGCCAGCAGGTCGCTGGGCGGGTCGGCGGGGTCGCCGCCCTGGACGCGGTCGGCGCGGTCGATGCGGATGATCTCGGCGCCCATGTCGGAGAGCATCATGCCGCAGAACGGCCCCGGCCCGATGCCCTGCAATTCAACGATTCGGATGCCCGTCAGCGGTCCCATGCAACACCTCCTCTTGCCTCGCGCAGGATAGACTGCGGCGCGGTCGCGGGGGTGCATCCACCGCGGGCCGGGCGGGTATGCCATCGAGTGAACAGACACGGTGCATCCCCCGGCCGCGGACGCTAGCCTGCGAGGCCTTAGAGCGGGAAGGCATAACTTGGCTATCGCTGAGCATCTCCGGCGACCGTGCCGGTGTCTCATCATGCGCGCGACGGATGCGGCGGATGCCGCTGTCCGCGCCGCGTCGATCGCCGTCCGGCTGCCGGGGCATCGACCGCGCCCCGAGGCTGGGACGCCCCCGCCCGCGCTGGCCGCGGTCACGACTCCGGCGAGCGGCACCAGCCTGCGACCGTCGGGGCTGCCCTACCTCGCGGGCCTGGACGGCCTGCGGGCGCTCGCCGTCATCGCGGTCGTGCTCTACCACGCTGGCGTCGACTTCGTGCCCGCGGGCTTCCTGGGCGTGGAGATCTTCTTCGTCATCAGCGGCTACCTGATCACGTCGCTGCTGCTCTCGGAGCACGCCGCGACCTCCGCCGTGTCGCTGCGCCGCTTCTGGATGCGGCGGGCACGACGGCTGCTGCCCGCGCTCTTCCTGCTCGTCGCGGCCGTGCTGACGTACTTCGCGATCTTCCTGCCGGGGGAGGTCGCGATGGTCCGCGGCGACGCGCTGGCAGCCGTGGGCTACGTGAGCAACTGGGCCTTCATCCTGCGTGACACCCCCTACTTCGAGCAGGTGGGGCGGCCCTCACCGCTGCTGCACCTCTGGTCGCTGGCGATCGAGGAGCAGTTCTACGTCGTCTGGCCGCCGCTGTTCGTGGGCTTGATGGCGCTGCGCGGGCGGGCGCTGCTGTTCGCGGCCATCGTGGCGGGCATCGTCGGGTCGACCGTGCTGATGGCCGTCCTGTACGAGCCCTTCGCCGATGTCTCCCGCGTCTACTACGGCACCGACACGCGCGCCGCCGGCCTGCTGTTCGGCGCGGCGCTGGCCGTCGTCTGGCGCGCGGGCGCGCTGCCGGCCCCGCGGGGCCGCGTGGTGGCGTGGCTCTTCTACGCCTCCGGGCTGGCGAGGCTGCTGCGCCTCTCACTTGATATCGCCGGCCTGGCGGCGCTGGCCGGGCTGGCCTACATCGTCGTCACGTTCAACTCGTTCCAGCCAGCGCTGTACCTGGGCGGGTTCGCGCTGGTGTCGGCCCTGACGGTGATCGTGATCGCGGCGGCGGTGGCGCCGGGAGGACGGCTGGGGCGGGTGCTGGGCGTCGCGCCGTTGCGGGCGGTCGGCCTGCGCTCGTACTCGATCTACCTGTGGCACTGGCCGATCTTCATCGTCACCCGCCCCGGCATCGACGTCAGCCTGGGCGAGATCGAGCTGCTCGCCCTGCGGCTGGCCCTCACGCTGCTGCTGGCCGAGATCTCCTACCGCTTCGTCGAGATGCCGATCCGGCACGGCGCGCTGGGCCGCATCTGGGCGCGGACGCGCACGCGGGACGGATGGCTGCGGCAGTGGCGGCGAGGGGTCATCGCCGGGCCGGCGCTGGGCGGGGCGGTGGCGCTCGGTGTCGTGGTCGCGATCGCGCCGGCCGCGGAGCCGCCCAGCTACCTGACGACGGAGCGCATCTCCACGATCGGGGTGGTCGCCACCGTCGAGGCCGAGCCGGAGGACGCGGCGGCGGCGGAGACAGAACCGGCCGATACGGGCGCGGGCGATGCCGAGCCGACGGAGGCGGTCGCGCTGGAGCCCGAATCACCCGAGGCGGCGCCGCCGGACCAGGACTCGCGTGCCCCCGCGCTGCCGGACGAAGAGCCCCGCGACGCGGTGGCGACCGCTCAGGCAGCGCCGGCCGCCCGGCTGCCGACCCCGGCGACGCTCGAAGCCACGCCAGCCAGCTCGACGCGCGAGCAGACCGGCGTGACCGCCGTGCAGACGATCGCGCCCGTCGAAGAGCCCGCGGCCGTCGAGGACGACACGCGCAGCGATCCTCCCGGCGCTCGACTCAACGCCGACCTCGGCATCCTCCCGCCCGCCGCGGCCGAGGTCGTCAGCCCCGCCGCGGCGGAGGCCGGGCTCCCGTTCTCGATCGCGATCGTTCAAGCCAAAATGGCTGCGGCGGCGATCGTTCAAGAGGACGATCCGCGCCCGAGCGCCGTCGCGGCGGTCGAGGAGCCGGCCGTCGAGGAGCCGGTGGTCGAGGAGCCGGTGGTCGAGAAGCCGGTGGTCGAGAAGCCGGTGGTCGAGAAGCCGGCGGCCGAGGAGGCGGCGGCCGAGGAACCCGCGGCCGAGGCGCCGGCAGCAGCGCCGGTGGCCTACGAGGCGGCCGTCGCGGCCGTCGCGACGCCCGCCCGCGAGCGCCCGGACGCACCTCCGCCGGTCGTGGAGACGGCTGCCGAGCCGGTCGCGCCGGCCGAGCCGGCCGAGCCAGCCGCGCCGGCCGTGGCGGAGCCGCCGGAGCCGGCGCCGCCGCCCGCCCCGCGCCTGACCGCCATCGGCGACTCGGTGATGCTGGGCGCCGCCCCGGCGCTGGAGGCGGTGATCGGCCCGATCGGCATCGACGCGGCGACATCCCGGCATGTGAAACCGGTCATCGGCCTGCTCAGCAGGTACGCGAACCAGGGGTTGCTGGGCGACACCGTGATCCTGCACATCGGCAACAACGGCGCCATCTCGAAGGCGCACTTCAGCGACATCATGGAGGTGCTGGCCGACCGCACCGTGATCTTCGTGAATCTGCGCGTGCCGCGCGACTGGCAAGACTGGAACAACAGCGTGCTGCGCGAGGGCGTCGCCAAGCACGCGAACGCCTACCTGGTCGACTGGCACTCCGCCAGCGCCGGCAAGCGCGGCATCTTCTACCCCGACGGCTACCACCTGAACCCCGAAGGTGCGACGTTCTACGCCGAGACCGTCGCCGCCCACCTGCCGCACTGATCGGGGCCGCACTGATCGGGGCGCACGCGAACGGCGACCGCCCTATTGCAGGGCGCCGCCGGCCGCGATCTCGGCGATGGCGTCGTCGTCGAGGCCCAGCAGCTCCCGCAGCACGAAGTCGTTGTCCTCGCCGTAGGTCCCCACCCAACGCGGGTCGGACGGGGTCCGCGAGAGCCGCTGGCGGGTGTTCTCGACGGGCAGCGCGCCCAAGTCGGAGGACTCGATCTCGACGAAGTGCCGCATCGCCTGGAGTTGCGCGTCCTGGTCGCCCTCCAGGCTGTCGAGGACGGCGTGCGCCTCGACGCCGGCGTCTTGCAGCGCGCGCTCCAGCGCGTGGGCGTCCTGGCCGACCGTCCAAGCGGCGATCGCCCGCTCCAACTCGTCCTGGTTGCGCTCTCGCTCGGCCGGGCCGGCGAAGCGGGGGTCGGTCTCCCAGGCCGCCGCGGCAACGCCGCACAGCGCCCGCCACTCGTCCTGCGACCAGACGGCGATCGCGATCCAGCGATCGTCGCCGGCGCAGGGGAAGACGCCGTGCGGGGCCGCGCCCGGCTGTCGGTTGCCGCGGCGGCGCAGCACGCGCCCGTTGACGCTGGCGTCCAGCACGGCCGGGCCGATGAACGGGATCGACGCCTCGACCTGGGACAGGTCGATGTACTGGCCCTGGCCGGTGCGGCGGCGGTGGTCGAGCGCGGCAAGGGCGGCGACGGCCACCATGCGAGAGGCGGTGTAGTCGGTGTAGGCGCGGGCGAGGGAGGGGTCGCGGTCGGGCCACCCGAGCACCTCGATCATGGCCGCGCGGGCCGCGCCGCCCACGCCGTAGCCGCCGCCCGTGCGGTCGGGCCCGGTCTGCCCGTTGAGGCAGGTGCTGACCATGATCAGATCGGGCTTGCGCCGCTTGAGCGCGTCGTAGTGCAGGTCCCAACGCTCCATCACACCCGGCACGAACGACTCGATGGCGATGTCGCACCAATCGACCAGGCGCCGCACGACGTCGCGCGCCGCCGGCTTCGAGAGGTCGAGTTGGATCATGCGCTTGTTGACGTTGTAGTTGATGAAGTTCGACGAGCGCTCCGGGCCCGGCTGCCCCTGCCAGAACGGGGGACCGGCGCGCACCGGGTCGATGCGGGTGCCGCTTTCCACCTTGACGACCGTGGCCCCGAAGTCGGACAGCACGCGCATCGCGGCCGGGCCGACGAGCGCCCAGCTCAGGTCGAGCACCCTCAGGCCGGCCAGGGCCGTGGCGACCGTCTTCGCGTCGCTCATCGCGGCGCTCCGATCACGCCCTGCGCCAGCAGGTCGTCGATCTCGGCGTCGGCCAGGCCCAGGTCGTCGCGCAGCACCTGCCGCGTGTGCTCCCCGATCGACGGCGCGTGGCCGCCGATCTCGATCGGTGTCTCGCTGAACCGGGCGAAGGGGCCGGGAACCGTCACCGGCGCCGCCGCGCCGGGCTGCTCGATCTCGCGGAAGTAGCCCCGCGCCTGGAGTTGCGGCTCGGTCAGCAGGTCGGCGGTCGTGCGCACGGCGTTGATCAGCAGGTCGTGCTCCTCCGCGTAGGCCTCCATCTCGGCCCGCGTGTGGGCCGCGCAGAAGCGCCCGACGGCCTCCTGGCAGCGCTCGAACTCCGACATCGGCTCCTCGCCGCTCAGCAGCGGCCCGACGTAGGTGATGAAGTCCTTGTCGCGGATCGACTCGTCGCAGAAGCCCTTGTCGTAGATCAGCTGCGTGAAGCGGTTCGTCGGCGGACCGATCGCGCTGCCGAAGAAGAGCCCGGCGGCGACGTAGCCGTCCTTGCAAGGCCAGATGAAGCGCACGGCGAGGGGCCCGAACTTCGCGCCGCCGCCCCAGCGGACGAAGTTGCCGCCACCCCAGAGCGCGTTCAGCGTCGTGCACTGCGTGGCGAAGGTGAGCGCCGTCTGGGCCGTCGCCTCGACGCGCTGGCCGAGGCCCGACGCGGCGCGCTCGTTGAGCGCCACCATGCAGCCGACGGCGGCCTCGGCGCCGGCGTGGGCGTAGGCCTGCGGCACGGCCATCATCACGGGCGGGCGGTCGTGGTCGCCCCAGGTGGAGAGCAGGGTCGACGCGGCCAGCGCGATCAGCTCGCCGCCGCGGTAGGCGGCCTTGGGACCCTCGCGGCCGAAGGGGGTGATGGAGGCGGCGATCAGCCGCGGGAAGCGCGACGCCAGCGTCGCGTCGTCGAGCCCCAGGCCGACCTGGCGCTCCGGGTCGACGCCCTCGATGAGGAAGTCGGCGTCGCCGAGCAGGCGGGCCAGGATGTCGCGACCGGCGTCAGTCTTGACGTCCAGCGCCAGGCTGCGCTTGTCGCGGTTGTGGGCCCACCAGGCGAGGCTGGTCTCCAGGCCGGGCGTGTCATTCGCGTAGGGGCCGAAGCGGCGGGCGTCGGAGCCGTCGGGCGGCTCGACGGTGATCACGTCCGCGCCGAGGTCGCGTAGTATCTTCCCGCAGAACGCGGTGCGTTCGCTCGACAGTTCGACCACGCGGTAGGGACCGAGCGCGACGGGGGACATCGATCGGGACGATACTGCCCACGGGCGGCCGGTTCAATCCGCTGCCTGGAAACCGGCTCCGTCGGATGAGCGCGGGAGACTGAGGGGACCACCATGCCGAACGCCAAGCCGCTCGACGGCGCACTCGTCCTGGACCTCGCCGACGAGCCGCTGCTCGTGACGGGGCGCTACCTGGCCGACCTGGGGGCGCGGGTGATCCGGGTGGAGCCGGCGGGCGGCGACGCGACCCGCGCGCGGGGCCCATTCGTCGATGGCGAGGCGGGGATCGAGCGCGGGCTGCCGCATCTGCTCTACAACGCGGGCAAGGAGAGCCTGGCGCTGGACTTGGAGTCGGACGAGGCATGGGGACGGATCCGGGCGATCGCTGAGGCGGCCGACATCGTGATCGCGCCGGTCGAGAAGAGCGCGGGGGCGCGATCGCTGCTGGAGGCGCTGGCAGGTCAGGACGACGGGCCGACCGTGATCGACGCAGTGCTGCGCCGCGGGCAGCCCGACCTCGCCGTCAGCGATCTGGCGACGGCCGCCGCCGGCGGGCTGCTGTACTGCTGCGGCTACCCCGGCGTCCCGCCCGACTACCCGGCCGGCAAGCTGGGCTACAAGCAGAGCGCGTACATCGGCGTGGCCGCGGCCTGCGCCGCCATCTTCGACCGGCGGCTGCGGGGCCGTCGCAACGCGGTCGAGGTGAGCCTGCAGGAGGCCACGGCGTCGACCACGATCCAGGCGGCGAATCAGAACATCTGGCGCTGGTGGGGGTCGGTTTGCGAGCGCGGCGGGGAGCAGGGGCTCGAGAATCGGGCCCTGGGCACGGGCTTCAACTCGTGGAAGACCGGCAACACGGGCACCGTGACGCTGATCAAGTCGTATGGGACGACGTTCGCGACGAAGGACGGGCAGTGGGTGGCGTTCATGCCGAACCCGGTGCGCTGGGCGCTGTTCTCGGAGTGGTACCGCGAGGTGATGGGCGAGAGCTACGGGATGGGGACGGACGATTGGCACGACCCGATGTACCGGGCGGCGCACCGCGAGGAGATGAACCGGTACTTCATCGAGTTCTGCGCGTCGCTGGACCGCGACGAGTTGGTGCGGCGCGGGCAGGAGGGCCGGCACTACGCGACGCCGGTGCAGAACGCCGCCGACATCGCGGCGGACCCGCACCTGCACGAGCGCGACTTCTTCCCCCAGGTGGAGCACCCCGTCCTGGGCCGCGCGATCGCGAAGCCGCGCTCGCCGTACCGCTTCTCCGGCTGCGACATCGAGGCGCGGCCGGCGCCGGGACTCGGCGAGCACACGGACCCGATCCTGCGGGCGCTGTCGGAGGGGGCGCTGGGCGCCCGCCGGGGGGCGGCGCGGGGGCGTGCGGGCGACCTGCCGCTGTCGGGCTACCGCGTGCTCGACTTCTGCTGGATGGCGGCGGGGCCGCTGATCACCGAGCTGCTCGCGAACCTGGGGGCGGACGTGGTCAAGGTGGAGTCGGCGACGGGCATCGATCAGGTGCGGGAGTTCGTGCACCCGCCGCAGGGCTTCAGCATCGACACCGGCGGCTTCTTCGCCGACTGCAACACGAACAAGCGCAGCCTGACGCTGAACCTGCACAAGCCGGAGACGGTGGCCTTCATCAAGCAGACGCTGCTGCCGCACTTCGACATGGTGACCTCGAACTACGCGCCGGACGCGATGTCGAAGTGGGGGCTGGGGCCCGAGCACCTGCTGCCGCTGCGCCCGGACCTGGTGATCGGCTCGTTCCCGGTGATGGGGCACAGCGGGCCGAAGTCGCACTGGCGGGCGATCGGCAACGGCGTGCTGGCGCTGAGCGGCGTGCCGGGGCACATGGGCGAGCCCGACCGCGCGCCGGTGGGCATGGGCACGCTGCACACCGACTTCACGCTCGCGCCGATCGCGGCCGCGGGGCTGATCGCGGCGCTGCTGCAGCGGGAGGAGACGGGCGAGGGCCAGTTCCTGGAGATCGCGCAGTACGAGGCGTCGGTGCATCTGCTGGACACGGAGCTGATCGACCGGCTGGTCAACGGCGTCATGGCGGCGCGGCGCGGCAACGCATCGGCCGACGACGTCCCGCACGGCATCTACCCGACCGCCGGCGACGACCGCTGGGTGGCGATCAGCGCGCACGGCGACGCGCAATGGCGGGCCCTGTGCGACGTGATGGGCCGCGACGACCTGGCGGCGCGACCGGACCTGGCCGGCGTCGAGGGACGGCGCCGCGCGGAGGCGGAGATCGACGCGGCGATCGCGGCCTGGACGTCGGACCGGGACGAGTGGGAGATCGCGGAGCGGCTGCAGGCGCGGTGCATCCCGGCCAGCGCCCTGGAGAGCGTCGCGGATCAGGTGGAGCGGGACGCGGGGATGCGTGACTACTACCTCTCGTACGACCGCGGCGAGGTGCCGTTCCTGGCCCACAAGCAGCCCTTCACGTGGAACGGGGACTACCTGCCGGCGCGGCCGTCGCCGGCGCTGGGCGAGCACAACCTGGAGATCCTGCAAGGGGAGCTGCGCCTGGACGACGAGACGCTGGCGCAGTTGGTGATCGACGAGATCGTCTACTAGCAGGGCCGGCGGGACGCCACGCGGCTACCAGGTGTCGAGGAACTGCGCGCGGCCGCGGCGGATGGGGTCGGGGTTGGGGCAGGCCTTGAGGCCCTGCATGATCCAGTAGCGCGTCTCGGCGGGGTCGATCGTGTTGTCGATCTCGTACGTGGAGGCGACGTTCAGCGAGCCGCCGCGCACGTAGGCCATACCGACGAGGCGCTGGTACTCGGCCGCGCGCTCATCGACGTCCTCGATCTTCGCCAGCATCTCCCGGTTCGAGAGCAGCACGCCCGACTCGACGTTCATGCCGCCGTGCTCGCCGGTGGGCCAATCGACGGTGAAGTAGGGCGCGCGGGCGCTGCCGGTCAGCATGGCCATGGAGCCCAGCGCATAGCCCTTGCGCAGGATGACGGCGAAGCGGGGGGTCTCCAGGTTCGCGCCGGTGACGAAGAGGCGGCTGCAATGGCGCACGAGGCCGGTCCGCTCGACATCCGGCCCGACCATCATGCCGGGCGTGTCGACGACCGTGACGATGGGGATGTTCCAGGCGTCGCAGAGCTGCCAGAAGCGGGCCACCTTGTCGGAGCCGTCGCTGTCGATGGCGCCGCCGATGAAGGCGTTGTTGTTGGCGGTCAGGCCGAAGGGGCGCCCCTCGATGCGGATGAAGGCCGTAACCATGCCGATGCCGAAGTCGGGCCGCAGTTCGACGACGGAGTCCTTGTCGGCGAGCAGATGCACCGCTTCGCGCACGTCGAAGGCGCGCAGGCGGTGCTCGGGGATGACGTGGCGCAGCAGCCGCTGGTCCGCGCACTCCCAGTCCTTGATCGGGCCCTGGAAGTACGAGAGCAGCTTCTTCGACATCAGGATCGCCTCGTCCTGGTCCTTGACCACGAGGTCGACGGTGCCGGCCGGCGCGATGTCGGAGATCGGCCCGACCTCCTCGGGCAGGAAGGCGCCCATGCCGCCGCCCTCGATGGTGGCGGGGCCGCCCATCGCGATGAGCGCGTCCTCGGTCGCGATGATGAGATCGGTGACGCCCAGGATCGCCGCGTTGCCGGCGTAGCACCAGCCGGCGGTGATGCCGATCATCGGCACCGTGCCGCTCAGGCGGCACATCTTGTCCCAGGTGCGGACGTCGCCACCGAAGCCGCGTCCCTCGAAGCCGTCCGTCTCGCCGGAGCGGCCGCCGGCCCCCTCCGCGTGGAAGATGACCGGCAGCGACAGTTCGTAGGCGAGGTCGACCATGCGGTCGGTCTTGTGATGCCCGTTCATCCCCTGCGTGCCGGCGAACACGGTGTCGTCGTAGGAGATGAAGGCGACGCGGTTGCGGTCGTCGCCGAAGTGCTCCCCGTTGACCGACCCCACGCCGGCCACCAGGCCGTCGGCGGGCGTCTTGCGGATCAGCTCCTCAAGCGGCCGCTTGCGGCGCTGCCCCGCGATCGCCAGCTCGCCATACTCGATCCAGGTGCCCGGATCGATCAGCATCTCGATGTTCTCGCGGACCGTGCGGCGGTTGCGGCTGTGGCGGCGCTCGACGGCGGCCGGGCGGTTGACGTCGTGGCCGAAGGCGCGCCGATCGAAGAGCGCCTGGAGGTCGGGGCGGATGTAGTCGAGGTCGATCTCCTTGTCCGGCTCGACGATCGCGTCGCCGACGTCGGCGGGCTGCACGAAGATCAGCGGGTGGTCCTCATAGACCGTGTCGCCGACGGCGACCGTGATCTCGCGGACGATGCCGCCGAAGGTCGCGTGGACCAGGTGCTCCATCTTGAGCGCGCTCATCACGAAGAGGAGTTGGCCCTCGCGGACGTGATCGCCGACGGCCACCTGGATCTCCACCACGGTGCCCTGCAGGGGCGCGCCGACGGGGTCGGTGTTGGGCGGGCCGACGATCTCGGCGGCGGCGGGCGCGCCTCCTACGCGGGTGCCCTCGCCCTGGCGGAAGAAGTCGAGCGCGGCGAGCGGGTCGCGGGAGTCGAGCTTGGCGCCGGCGCCGGCAACGCCGTCGCGGGAGGGCGCGCCGGCGGCGGCCGCATCGGTGACGGCGAGCGTCGCGATGTGGTCATCGACCCAGCGGGTGTAGACCGTGCCATCGGCGAAGTCGGCGTGACGGAGCACGTTGCAGAGGAATCCGATGTTCGTCTCCACGCCGTCGATCTGGAACTCGCCCAGCGCCCGCAGCGATCGCTTCACGGCCGCGCCGAAGTCGGGCGACGGCGATGAGGCGATCACCTTGCCCAGCAGCGAGTCGAAGTTGGGGTTCGTGGCGTAGCCGGCGCAGCCGTACGTATCGACGCGCACGCCCGGACCGGAGGGCGCCTGGAACACGCTGAGCATGCCGCCCGACGGCCGCACGGTCCCATCGGGCTGCATCTGCTCGAGGTTCACGCGCGACTGGATGGCGTAGCCGCGCGGCGCAGGCACCGACTCCTGCGTCAGGCCGATGTCGGCGAGGCATTCGCCGCCGGCGATGCGCAACTGCGACTGCACGAGGTCGACGCCCGTCACCTCCTCGGTGACGGTGTGCTCGACCTGCAGGCGGGCGTTGGCCTCGATGAAGACGAAGCGGTCGTCGGCGGTGGCGTCGACCAGGAACTCGAAGGTCCCCAGGCTGCGGTAGCCGACCGCTTGCGCCATGCGCACCGCCGCGCCCGCGATACGGGATCGCAGCGCCTCGCTCAGTTGGGGGCTGGGCGCGATCTCGACGATCTTCTGGTGGCGGCGTTGCACGCTGCACTCGCGCTCGCCCAGGTGGCTGACGCCGCCGCAGCCGTCGCCGACGACCTGGATCTCGATGTGGCGCGCCCGCGCGATCAACTCCTCGACGTAGACGGCGCCGTCGCCGAAGGCGGCCTTGGCCTCGGACTGACAGCGGGCGTAGGCCTCGGCCACCGCGCCGGCGTCCTCGACGACCCGCATCCCGCGACCGCCGCCGCCGGCGACCGCCTTGATCACCATCGCGCCGCCGTCGCCGAGCCCGGCCAGGAAGGCCTCCGCCCCGGCCAGATCGACGGCGGCGGGGCTGCCGGGCAGCACCGGCACGTCGTGCTCCTGGGCCAGCGCGCGCGCGCGCGCCTTGTCGCCGAACAACTCCAGCGACTCGACGCTGGGCCCGACGAAGACGATGCCCTCCTCCGCGCAGCGCCGGGCGAGGCCGGGGTTCTCGGCCAGGAAGCCGTAACCGGGATGCAGCGCGTCGCAGCCGGACGCCTTGGCCGCTCCGATCACGCCCTCGATGTCGAGGTAGGCGGCGGCCCCGATCCCCTCCAGCGGGCAGGATTCGTCCGTTGCGCGGACGTGCGACGACGCGGCGTCATCGGACGAGTAGACGGAGACGGTGGGGATATCGAGCTCGGTGGCGGCGCGCGCGATGCGGATCGCGATCTCGCCGCGGTTGGCGATCAACAGTTTGTGCAGACTCATACTCTCGCCCTCATCTCAGGCTTCGCGGCTGGCTCTGGCGCGGCGCCGCCCCGGCCGTCGCCAAGACGCAACCATCGCGCAGGTCTAGCATGACCGTCGCCATAATGGACGCACCGGCCCCGACCGTACAGGCGCGGGCGGGCGCGGGGCACCGGCGTGGCGACTCGCAACAACGGTCACGCAGGAGACAAGGATAAGGACATCCCATGGGCAACCTCGATGGACGGACGGCGCTGGTCACGGGCGGCGGTCGCGGTATCGGCGCGGCGATCGCGCGGGGGCTGGCGGCGGAGGGCGCAGACGTCGCGATCAACTACGCCAAGCGCTCCGGGCACGCCGAGGAGGTCGCGGAGGCGATCCGCGCGGGCGGGCGGCGGGCCGAGATCTTCCAGGCCGACGTGTCGGACTACGCGGCCTGCGAGGCGATGGTCGAGCAGGCGCTGGAACGCCTGGGGCCGATCAGCATCCTGGTCAACAACGCCGGCATCGCGTCGCGGGGCAACACGGTGGGGGAGGGGGAGCCGGCGGAGATGGAGCGGGTGTTGCGCACGCACGCCTTCGGATCGTGGTACATGGCGCACCTGCTGATCCCGCAGATGCGCGAGCAGGAGCGCGGCGACGTCGTGCAGATCACCAGTGCCGCGACGGCGGGCCTGCAGGCCAACGGGTCGCCGTACAACATGGCCAAGGCGGCGCAGGAGGCCTTCGCGCACACGCTGGCGAAGGAGGAGCTGCCGAACGGCATCCACGTGAACATCGTCGCGCCGGGGCTGGTCGATACGGAGATGGGCTTCCGGCTGATGCGGGCGACGCGGGGCGTGCAGTCGCTGCGGGAGATCGACTCCGAGTCGGCGTTCGGGCACGTCTGCACGCCGGAGGAGATCGCGAGCGTGGTCGTGTTCCTCTGCGGCCCCGGCGCGTCCTACGTCAGCAGCCAGCGCATCTACGTGAGCGGCGGCACGGTCGACTCGCGCTAGGCGTCGCCGGGCAGGCGGACGCCGGTACCCGGCGGCAGGTCCCAGTCGTCCTGCTGGAGCCCGCGCAGGAAGTCGATCTGGCCGTGGTGGTTGTTCTTGTGCGTCGCCAGGTGGCGCAGGACGTCGGCGAGGCGCATGCCCCGCCATGACCGCGAGGGGCCGTCGAGGTCGCCGGCCGACAGCCCGGCGAGCAGGGCGCGGGTGCGCTCGGCCGCCGCGGCCTGATAGTCGAGCAGCAGGGGCAGCGGCGGGATGGCGAGGGCGAGCGCGGACTGGCGGTCGCCGAGCACCGCCGGCGTCTCGACGTCGTTGCCGCAGCGGGCGTGCCAGCCGTCGCCGGCCCAGAGGGTGTCGAGGCCCTGCTCGGCGCTGGCGAGGTTGTCCTCGGTGCGGGCCAGGTGCCAGAGGATGAAGCCGACGCAGTTCGCCTGAGGAGCGGGGCGCCAGCGGGCCTGCGCGTCGTCGAGGCCGTCGCAGGTGACGCGCAGGCGGAACTGGGCCTGGGCCAGGGTCTGGGTGATGAATTGAACGGCGTCCATGGCGGTGTGCAGTCTTTCGACTCAGAAGATGGCCAGGGGGTTCACGGGCGAGGCGGTCCCGCGCCGCAGACGCAGCGGCGCGAAGACGAGGCAGAAGGCGTACTGCTCCCGCTCGTGGCAGGCGGCCGCCAGACGGTCGAGTTGCATGTTGTCGATCAACTGCACGCCCATCCAGGGGATGACGACCTCGTGCATCGGCATCCAGGCGTCGGGGATGCCGCTGGGCATCACGTCGGAGACGCCGTCGCAGCCCAGCATGGCGATGTCGCGCTCGCGCAGCCAGGGCAGGGTCTCGGCGTGCAGCCCGGCAAAGCCCTCCATGTAGTCCCAGGGGCCGCCGGCCTCGGCCTCGAGGCGGTCGCGGCCGGTACCGATCAGCAGGATGTCGCCGGGGCCGGCAGTCACGCCCTGGGCCGCCTCGGCGGCCTCCAGATGCTCGACGCCGATCGGCTCGCCCTTGTCCAGCCAGTCGACGCCGCGCAGCCGGGCGATGTCGAGGAGGACGCCGCGCCCCAGGATGCCGTCCTTGCCGGCCATGATGCTGAGCTTGTGGGCGCCGTCGCTGCGGACTTCGGAGCGGTCGAAGCCGTTGAACATCTTGTCGCCGGTGAAGATGTGGCAGAGGGCGTCGATGTGGGTGGTGGCCATGCCGTGGGGGGCGATGGCGAAGTAGTCCATCGCGCCGGAGGGGCCGACGCGGGGCGGGGCGTCGCCGGTGGCCAGCATGAGGTGCTGGACGGGGAAGGGGTTGTTGGGCGCCGGGCGGGTGGGCAGCGGGCGGGAGCAGCTGACGGTCTCGCCGTCGTGGATCAGGGCCGCGGCGGCCGCGCGGCGCTCGGGCGTGATCAGGTTGAGCGCGCCGCGCTCGTCGTCGGGGCCCCAGCGGCCCCAGTTGCTGACCTGCTTCGCGATCTCCGCCACGTCCGCGCCGCTGAGCTGTTTGATCGCCACGATGCCTCCCTTTCCGCGTCTGCATCGGCGCGCCACGTGCGCGCGTGCGGGCGGAGTCTACCCCAGGACGGCGTCGCGGCACGTAGACTGGCCCCGGCACATTGCACGACACGGGAGGGCACGAGCATGGATCTGGGATTGGCAGGCAGGAACGCGGCCGTGGCGGCGGCCTCCGCGGGGCTGGGGCTCGCGTCGGCGAAGGCGCTGGCGGCCGAGGGGGTGCGGGTCGTGATCTGCGGTCGCGACCGCGAGCGCCTGCAGGCCGCGGCTGCGGGAATCGACGGCGACGTCATCCCCCTCGTCGCCGACGTGGGCACGGCCGAGGGCAGCGCGGCGTTCATCGCCGAGGCGGAGCGGCGCCTGGGCACGGTGGACATCGTGGTGGCGAACTGCGGCGGCCCCCCGGCCGGGACCTTCGCCAGCACCGACATCGAGGCGTACCGCACGGCCAACGAGCTGGCGATGCTGGGCAGCATCGCGATGTGCCGCGCCGCCATCCCGGCGATGCAGGAGCGGGGCTGGGGCCGCGTGGTGGCGATCACGTCGTTCGGCGTGCGGCAGCCGCCGCCGCAGCTGATCGCCTCGGCGACGGCGCGCGCCGGGCTGACCGCCTTCCTGAAGGTGACGGCGCGGGAGGTCGCGAAGGACGGCGTGACGGTGAACTCGGTCCAGCCGGGCGCGCACGACACGGCGCGGCTGCGGGGCAACAACGCCGACGTGGGCGCGATCGCCCGGAGCCTGCCGACGGGCGTGATCGGCGACGCGGACGACTTCGGTCAGGCCGTCGCCTTCCTCTGCTCGCAGCAGGCGCGCTTCATCACCGGCGCCGCCCTGCTCGTCGACGGCGGCGCGAGCCTGGGCGTCTGAGCGGGCCGTCCCGGCGCTGCGCTATCGTGCTCGCCACGACGGCTCTCCCGGGCGGGAGACCCGGCAATCAGGGGGAGGATGACAATGTCTGGACTCGTACGGCTGGACCACGTGGGCATCGTCGCGGAGACCTGGCCGCAGGCCAGCGACGTGCTGGAGCGTCAGATGGGGCTCAGCCTGGACCGCAACATCACGGACCCCGACAACCTGGAGAAGATCTTCTTCGAGCCCGAGCAGACCCACAACTACTTCGTCAAGATCGGGGAGGGTGAGACCTACCTGGAGGTGCTGATCCCGCTGCCCGGCGCCAACACCGGCACGAGCCGGCGGCTGGCGCGCTTCGGTCCGGGCCTGCACCACCTGGGCTACGCCTGCCGCGATGTCGAGGCGGCGGCGCGCGAGCTGGAGGAGCAAGGCCTGCGCCGCATCGAGCTGGGCCCGATCAGGGCGGCGTTCTTCTACCCCAAGAGCGCCGGCGGCATCCTCACGGAGTTGGTGCCGCTGCGGGATCGGCGCCGCCAGGGCGGGAGCCAGACGCGGACGTAGCCCGTCACGGACGCCGGTCGCGGCCCGAACGGTCGCCGCGATGTAGGCTGCCCGCGTCATCGCCGATCGGCAGGAGCCCCCATGCCCGCAGACCCCCATCACGACAGTTGGAAACCCGGCGAGTCCTGGGAGAAGGCGCTCGACGAGTTGGAGTACATCCGCGGCCTGGCGCAGGAGATGGGCGGCCTCGACCGGATCGCGCGCTTCCACGAGAAGGGCAAGTACACGGCCCGTGAGCGGATGGAACGGCTGGCCGACCCCGGCACGTTCCAGGAGGCGGGCCTGCTCGTGGGCGCGACCGAGTACGACGCCGACGGCAACCTGACCGACTTCAAGCCCGGCGCCTACGTCATGGGCCTGGCCGAGATCAACGGCCGGCCGGTGGCCATCGGCGGCGACGACTTCACGATCTCCGGCGGCAGCCCGCACGACGTGCACAAAGGGCCCCGGCAGTACACGCAGCCGCTGTCGCTGACCTACGGCATCCCCTACGTCGCGCTGATTGAGGGCGTGGGGCACAGCTCCAAGTCCGACGAGCACTCGGGTCGCATGGCGCTGCCGCAGGGCGACGGCTGGTGGCAGCTGGCGGAGCTGATGCGCAACGTGCCCGTCGCGGCGGGGTTCATGGGGGCCTGCGCCGGGCTGCCCGCCGCCTCCGGCTGCATGTCGCACTTCAACTGCATGGTCAAGGAGCAGTCGCAGGTCTTCCCGTCGGGGCCGCCGGTCGTGGAGCGGGCGATCGGGGAGCGGATCCACAAGGACGACCTGGGCGGCTACAAGATGCACGTCCACACCAGCGGCGAGGTCGACAACGCGGCCGAGGACGAGGAAGACCTCTTCGACCAGATCCGCAGCTTCCTCTCGTACCTGCCGGACAACATGTACGGCGTGGCCGAGCGGATCGAAACCGGCGACGACCCGCACCGGCCTGTGGAAGAGCTGCTCAACATCGTGCCGCCCAAGCGCACGCGCGGCTACGACCCGCGCCGCTTGATCGAGCTGGTGGTGGACAACGGCGAGTTCTTCGAGATGCGGCGCCACTTCGGCGGCTCGCTGATCACGGGCTTCGGCCGCTTCGACGGCTACAGCGCCGGCATCATCGGCAACGACCCGATGGTCATGGCCGGCGCCATGGACGGCCCGGCGGCCGACAAGTACGCCCACTTCGTAATGCTGTGCGACGCGTTCAACCTGCCCATGGTGATCTTCCTGGACATGCCCGGCTTCATGCTGGGATCGGCGGCCGAGCGGGGCGCGCAGATGCGGCGCGGGGCGCGGGCGCTGCTCGCCAGCGCCGAGGCGGAAGTGCCCAAGGTGGAGTTCGCGGTGCGCAAGTCGTACGGGGTGGCGGCCGACGCGCCGCACAGCATCGGCCACCCGTTCAACGTCAACCTGCGCTTCGGCTGGCCGGCCGGCGAGTGGGGCGGCATCCCCATCGAGGGGGGCGTCGCGGCGGCCTACAAGCGCGAGATCGAGGCCGCGCCCGACCCCGACGCGCACCGGCTGATGATCGAGGAGCGGCTGCTGCGCCTGCGCTCGCCGATCAAGGCGGCGCACGACTTCGACGTCATCGACCTGATCGACCCGCGGGAGACGCGGCGCCTGGCCTGTCAGTTCGTGAAGCTGGCGCAGCCGAAGCTGAAGCGGCTGGCCGATCGCCCGCACAAGCGGATGGTCTGGCCCTAGCCGCCCTCCGAGATCCGCTGAACGGCCGCCAGCGCGCCGTTGGGGTGGGCCTCCATCGAGCGCTCGTCGTCGATCACCTCACGCAGCACGCCGCCGGCGTCGAAGACGAACGTGGCCCGCCGCGCCGTCGGGCCCTGCTCGCGCTGGACGCCGAAGGTCGCGACGGTGCGGCCGTTGGGCCAGTCTGAGAGCAGCGGGAACTCGAGCCCCAGCTGCTTGGCGAACGCCCCCTGCGTGGCCCAGGAGTCCGTGCTGACGCCCACGACCCGGGCGTCGAGGGCCTGCAGCTCCGCGTAGCGGCGCTGGAAGCCCTCCATCTCGCGCGTTCAACCGCCGGTGAACGACATCGGGTAGAACGCCACGACGGCGACCGCGCCTCGCAGTTCCGCGTCGGTGAACTTCTCCCGCTCCGGGTTCCGCAGGGTGAACTCGGGCATCGCATCGCCTGCTTGCAGCATGGGGACTCCCATCCGGGCCCAGTCTAGGGCGCGGCGGCGGTGATCGCGACGGGGTGCCGGGCTCACATGCCCAGCAGCGATTCGCTGGCCTGCCAGAGGCGGCGCGCGGCCTCGTCGTCGGCGGCGGGGCCGAGCAGCGTCGGCTGCTTGAAGCGATGGAAGTAGGCGCCGTTGGCGCCCGCGAGGTCGTCGGCCGCCAGCCGCACGACGGGCGCCGCGCCGCTGCCCGGCGGGAGCAGGAAGCGCTTCATCAACCACCAGACCCAGCGGCCGGGGGCGCGAATCTCGCCGCCGCCGCCCAGCTCGGTGCGCACGCCGCCGGGATGCACCGCGTTCGACACAACCTCGGGCCAGCGCCGCGCCAGCTCGCGCGTGAAGTAGATGTTGGCCAGCTTCGTGTCGGCGTAGGCGCGGACCGGACCGTAGCCGTTCTCCATCTGCAGGTCGTCGAAGTCGAGGCCGCGCGAGCGCCGGTGCATCGTCGAGCTGACGTTGACGATGCGGGGGGCGTCGGCCGCCTCCAGCGCCGGTCGCAGCAGGTGCGTCAGCAGGAAGGGGCCCAGGTGGTTCGTCTGCAGGGTGAGCTCGAAGCCGTCCTGGCTAAGCTCGCGCCGCGAGCGGACCGTGCCGGCGTTGTTGATCAGGACGTCGAGGCGCGGCCGATCGCCGGCCAGGCGGGCCGCGCAGTCACGCACTGAGTCCAGCCGGGCGAGGTCGAGCGGGAGCCACGAGACCGGCCCGTAGCGCTGCAACGCGTCGACCGTCGCCTGGCCGGTCCGCGGGCGCCGGGCCGTGATCACGACCTCCCAGCCCCGTTCGAGCAACTGCTTGGCCGCGGCCTTGCCGATGCCCGCGTTGCCGCCCGTGATCAGGGCCGTCGGCCGCTCCATCGCCACTCCTCGATTCCCTTCTAGAGCCGGGCCAGTTGCTGCCCGAGCCAGACCGCAAGCAGGGCCCCGGTCACGGAGGCCAACACATTGAGCACGACGTACCCCCAGAGGCCCGCGTCGGCCAGGTCGAGGGACTGCAGGCTGAAGGTCGAGAACGTCGTGTAGCCGCCGAGCACGCCGACCAGGAGCCCCGTCCGCACTTCGTCGGAGACCGCGGTCCGCTCCAGCAGGACGGTCATCAGCAGCCCCGCGACGAAGCATCCCGTCACGTTGACGACCAGGATGCCCCACGGGAAGGCGCCGCCGGCCCCCGCCTGCACCCAGCCGTCGATCTTGTAGCGCAGCACGGAGCCCAGCGCCCCACCCAGCGCGACGAGCAAGAGGGTCACCCGACGACGCCGGACTCGCGGAGCGCCGCGAGGCGGACGTCGTCGAGCCCCAGGTCCGCGGCCAGCACCTCGTCGGAGTGCTCGCCCAGCAGGGGGGCGGCGTGCAACTCCACCCGGCTCTCGCTCATCTGGGGGGCCCAGCCCAGCAGTTGGATCTCGCCGTGCACCGGGTGGTCCAGCGTGTGGATGAAGCCCCGCTGCCGCAGATGCTCGTTCTGGAACAGGTCGACCGTGTCCAGCACCGCGCTGCAGGGGACGCCCGCGCCGCCCAGCGTCTCCATGACCTCCCACTTCGTGCGCACCGACGTCCAGGCGCGGATGATCTCGCTCAGCGCCTCGCTGTTCTCCTCGCGCAGGGCGTCGGTCTCGAAGCGCGGGTCGACCACCAGCTCGGGCTGCCCGATCGCCGCGCAGAGCGTGTCCCAGTGCTTCGACGTCACCACCATCATCTGGGCCCAATCGTTGGGGCCGCCCGGCGCGCAGGGGAACATGTCGATCGTGGCCGAGAAGTGGTTGCCCATGCGCGGCGCGACGGACTTGCCCCAGTCCGCGTGCGTCGCGATGCGGGAGCGCATGAAGTAGGTCACGGCCTCTTGCATCGAGAGCTCGATCATCTGCCCGGCGCCGGTGCGCTGCCGCTGCACGTAGGCGGCCGTGATCGAGAGCGCCATCGTGAGCCCCGAGCCGGAGTCGGCCGACATGCTGCCGGGCATGGTGGGTGGGCCATCCGGGTAGCCGGTGACCGACGACGCGCCACCCGCCGCCTGCGCGATGGGGTCGTAGCACTTGTAGCCGCTGTACGGCCCCCAGGTGCCGAAGCCCTTGAGGCGCGCGTAGATGATGCCCGGATTGACGGCCCGCATCGCCGCGTAGTCGATGCCCAGCTTCTCCATCCGGCCGGGACCGTAGTTCTCGACGAACACGTCGTAGCGCGGCGCCATCGACAGCAGGAGGTCGCGACCCTCGGATGTCGAGAGGTCGATCACGACGCTGCGCTTGTTGCTGTTCAAGGTCACGAAGTACCCCGAGTCGCCGCATTCCGGCTGCGCCCCGCGGCCGGGGTCGCCGCTCGGCGGCTCCACCTTGACCACGTCGGCGCCCAGCCAGGCCAGCGCCTGCGTGCACGAGGTCCCGGCCTCGTACTGGGTCATGTCCAGGACTCGCATTCCATCTAGCGCCGGCATCATTCCTCCTCCGCGCGGCCACGGCCATCGCAGGAATAGACTAGCGGGGCAGGGCCGGGATCGAAGGGAGCCCGGTCACCCGGGCCCCCTTCAGGCGCGTACCGTCACCAGGACTACGGCCGCGGAAGCCCCAAACCCCGCTCAGCGATGATGTTACGCTGGATCTCGCTCGTCCCCGCCGCGATCGTGTTGGGCACGGACTCCAGGTATCGCTGAGGGATGAACCCGCCCAAGGGAGCGTCGTCGTCGCGGATGCGCTGGCCGGCCAGCCCCATCAGGTTGACGGCGAAGCGGTAGACGTCCTGCAGCACCTCGGAGCCGAACATCTTCGACATCGAGGCCTCGTGGTTGGGGACCAGACCGGCGCTCTGCATCCAGCTCACGCGGTAGGCGAGCCAGCGCGCGATCTCGACGTTGATGTGCAGGTCGGCGTAACGGTTGCGGTTGCGGTCCTCGCGCATGCGGTCGGGCAGCGCCTCGGCGGCCCAGGCGCCGAAGCGGTCGAGGTCGCGGCGGGCGGCGGCCGGCATGCCCACGCCGGAGCGTTCGAAGTCGAGCAGCGTGGTGGCGACGTACCAGCCGCGGTTCTCGGGGCCCAGCATCTGATCCGCCGGCACGCGCACGTCGTCGAAGTAGACCTCGTTGAAGTTGTGATTGCCGGCCATGTCGATCAGCGGCCGCACCTCGATGCCGGGCGACTTCATATCGGCCAGGAAGTAGGAGATGCCGCGGTGCTTGGGGGCGTCGGGGTCGGTGCGGGTGAGTACGTGGATCCAGTCGGCCTGATGCGCGCCGGAGGTCCAGATCTTCTGCCCGTTGATCACGAAGTCGTCGCCGTCGCGCACGGCGCGGGTCTGCAGCGAGGCCAAGTCGGAGCCCGATCCGGGCTCGCTGTAGCCCTGCGCCCAGACCGTCTCGGCGCTCGCGATGGGGGGCAGGAACTCGCGCTTCTGGTCGTCGCTGCCGTGCAGCATCAGGCAGGGGCCGACCATGCCGGCGCCCTGCACGTCCATGGGCGCGCCCGCCAGCGACGCCTCCTCGCGGTAGATCATCTGCTGGATGTGGCTCGCGCCGCGACCGCCGTACTCCTCCGGCCAGGCCATCGTCAGCCAGCCGTGCTGGGCCATCTTCTTCTCGAAGGCGCGGGTCGTAGCGTGCGCCTCGTCGGGCGAGGCCCCGGCGGGGGGCGCGGCCCACTCGCGCGCGATGAAGTCGCGCACGTCGCCGCGGAAGGCCTGATCTGCTGCGCTGAACCCGAAGTCCATCTGGGCCTCCGCATCGCGAACCGCCCCGCGCGCAAGCGCGGGTACGGCAGGGCGCGAGCAGTATGCATCGGCCGGGGCCATCTGGGCAAGCCGGCCGCGCACAGACGTGGACAAGATCGGGCGCGGGCCGTCGCGGCGGGGGATGCATCGCAACCCGCGGGGCTGCGCTAGCCTCAGCAGCGACGAGCCAGCCCGACTCCGGCGGGCGATCCCGACCCCGCCGGCAGCACGAGAGGACCCAACCATGCCCGAGTTCGAGAACCTGCTCTACGAGACCCTGGACGACGGTCGCATCTGCAAGGTGACGCTCAACCGCCCCGAGAAGCTGAACGCGCTGTCCAACGCCCTGCTGATGGAGCTGGGCGAGGCCCTGCACGACGCCGAGGGCGACCCCGAGGTGCGCGTCGTGATCCTGGCCGGGGCGGGGCGCGCCTTCTGCGCGGGCTACGACCTGACCTCCGCGCGCCACCCCTACAAGGGGCGCACCTACCCCAGCCGCGACGACCAGGGCCGCCCGCTGGTCGGCGGCATGCGCACCAGCATGGTCCAGGTGACCGACGTGCTGCTCTACTTCTGGAACATGGCCAAGGTCACCGTGGCGCAGGTGGGGGGCTACTGCGTGGCCGGCGGCGGCGAGCTGGCGATGATGGCCGACCTCGTCATCGCCGGCGACGACGCGACCTTCGGGCACCCCGGCACGCGCGGGCTGGGCACGCCGCGCAACGGCTGCATCTGGCCGTTCGTGATCCCCATGCGCCAGGCGAAGGAGCTGATGTTCACCGGCGACAGCATCCCCGCGCAGCGGGCGCTGGAGATCAACATGGTCAACGCGGTCGTGCCGCGGGCCGACCTGGAGTCGTACACGCTCAACTACGCGCGGCGCATCGCGACGCAGGACGGGGACAGCCTGGCCGTGCACAAGCACGCGCTCAACCGCTACTACGAGCACATGGGCATCTACCCGGCCCTGCGGGCGGGCACCGACTTCGACGCGCTCTACCAGTTCACCGGCTTCGCCTACAAGTGGCACGACAAGTTCGGCGAGGCGATGTCGAGCGGCGGCGGCTTCAAGGAGGCGCTGGCCTGGCGCGACGGCCCCTACAAGGACTACCGGGCCGCCCTCGACCACGTCACGCAGCGTTAGGCGGCGCCGGGGCGGAGCGGGTGATGCCGCCACACGGCGCCGACGCGGGCATGCTCACGCCCTACCGCGTACTGGACCTGTCCGGCGAGACGGGGCAGTCGTGCGGCAAGCTGCTCGCCGACCTGGGCGCGGACGTGATCAAGGTCGAGCCGCCCGGCGGCGACCCGGCGCGGCGGCGGCCGCCCTTCGTGGACGACGAGCCGGGCCCGGAGCGCGGGCTCTACTGGCTGGCCTGCAACGCCAACAAGCGCGGCTTCCAGGCCGATCTGGAGACGGAGCCGGGGCGGGCGCGGTTCCGGCGGCTGGCCTCGACGGCGGACGTGGTCGTCGAGTCGTTCGCGCCGGGGTGGATGGCGGCCTGGGGGCTCGACTTCCCGAGCCTGGCGGCGATCAATCCCGGCCTGGTGCTGGTCTCGATCAGCCCGTTCGGGCAGCAGGGGCCGCATCGGGACTACCGCGGACCGGACATCGTGACCTGGGCGATGAGCGGGCTGATGTCGATCTGCGGCGAGCCGGACGGCCCACCCGCGCAGATCAGCGACAACGCCCAGTCCCACTTCGCCGCCGGGAGCGACGCGGCCGTCGGGGCGCTGCTGGCGCTGGCGCAGCGGCGTCGCTCCGGCCGGGGCCAGCACGTGGACGTCTCGATCCAGGAGTCGGTGATCCGCAGCAGCTTCCAGATCGCGGCGAGATGGGACATGACGGGGCGCAACCTGCCCCGGTCGGAGCGGCCCTCGCAGACGCCAATGCCCTGGACCTGGCGCTGCCGCGACGGCTACGTGGTTTGGCTGCAGACCGTCGGGCCGCACTCCACCACGCGCGCCGGGGGCTTCTTCGCCTGGCTGCGCGACGCGGGAGAGGGCGCCGACCTGCTCGCCCTCGACTGGGAGGCGATGGTCCCGTACCAGGAGCCGCCGGCGGACTGGGGGCCGGTGGTCGCCGCGACGCAGGCCGTCTTCGCGAAGTACACCAAGGCTGAGTTGTACGAGGCTGCGATCCGGTACGGGTTTGCGCTGTTCCCCGTGGCGACCGTGGCGGACACGATGGCCAATGCGCAGTTGCGGGCGCGCGACTTCTGGCATGACGTGCCGCATCCGGCGCTGGATCGCGCGATTCGCCTGCCGGGCCCCTTCGCCCGCGCCACGCGCACGCCGCCCCGGCTGCGCCGCCCGGCCCCGCGCCTCGGCGAGCACACGGCGGAGATCCTGGCGGAGTTGCCGCCGGAGCCGGACCGTGCGCCGGCGACGGAGCCGGACGCGGCGGAGGCGGCCGGCGTCGCGATGCCGCTGGCCGGGGTCAAGGTGCTCGACCTGAGCTGGTACATGGTGGGGCCGATGACGACGAAGGTGCTGGCCGACTACGGGGCCGACGTCGTGCACGTCGAGAGCAGCGTGCGCATCGACGGGCAGCGCCTGTCGGGGCCGTACCGCGGTGGCGTGCGCGACCCGGAGCTCTGCAGCGACTACGCGCAGGTGCGCACCAATCAGCGCTCGATCGCGCTCGACATCGCCCGGCCCGGGGGGCGCGACGTCGTGCTGCGGATGGCGGCTTGGGCGGATGTCGTGGTGAACAACTTCTCGGCCGGCGCGATGGAGCGGATGGGCCTGGGTTACGAAGCGTTTCGCGCGCGCAACCCGGCGATCATCTATCTGAGCTGCAGCGGCCAGGGGCAGACGGGGCCGCACCGTCACAGCAAGGGCGGCGGCGGGCACTACGCGGCGCTGGCCGGCTTCAATCACCTGACGGGCCGCCCCGATGACCCGCCGGGCTATCTGAGCGCGTACACGGATTTCATCGCGCCGCGCTTCAACGCGGCGCTGCTGCTGGGAGCGCTGGACTATCGGGAGCGGACCGGGCTGGGACAGAGCTTCGACGTGTCCCAGTACGAGGCCTCGATGCACTGGCTGGCGCCGACGCTGCTCGACTACAGCGTCAACGGTCGCGTCGCGGGGCGGCAGGGGAATCGGCAGGCCGGCGCCGCGCCGCACGGGGCGTATCGCTGCCGCGACGACCGCTGGTGCGTCATCGCGGTGCGGGGCGAGGAGGAGTGGCGGGCGTTCCGCATTGCGATCGGAGATCCCGGCTGGGCGGGCGAGGAGCGCTTCGCGACGCACGCGGGCCGCAAGTCGCAGGAGGACGCGCTGGACGTGTTGGTGGAGCGATGGACACGCGAGCGCACGCCGGAGGCGGTGATGAAGACGCTGCAAGCGGCGGGCGTCCCGGCGGGCGTCGTGCAGCGGGGCGAGGACCTGCTGGAGCACGACCCGCAACTGCGGCATCGCGGTTTCTGGCGCCCGCTCGACCACCCGGCGCTGGTGCGATACCACGCGCCGCAGCACGCCTGCCAGCTGCCCGACGCCCCCTGCGACCTGCGTCGCAGCCGGCTGATCGGCGAGGACACGGCGGACGTCCTGCACGACGTGCTGGGCCTGTCGGAGGCGGAGATCGCCGATCTGGCGGCCGACGGCCTCCTGCAGTGACGCCGGCGCCGGCGGTGACCCGGCTCCTGCCGCGGCTGTCGGCGCTGGCGCTGCTGGGCGTCGTCCTGGCCGGCTGCGCGGGCGACTCCGCAGCGGATCCGGAGGCGCCCGTCGCGGCGGCCGCCGAGTCCGCCGCAGCGGCCGCCTACGACCCGGACGGCGAAGACCTGCGCGTGCTGCTCTTCTGGGGGTCGCTGCACGGGGAGGGCTTCCTGACCGCCCCCGACGTCCTGCTGGCGCGCCTCGACGAGTTGGCCACGTCGGGCCATCCGGGGGCCGACAAGTACCTCGTCGACCTGGCGAACGTGCCGACGCCGTACGCCCTGCGCATCCTCGACCATCTGCGGGCGCGCTTCGGCCGCCCGGGGGCGGATCGGCTGTCGCAGTTCCCCGAACTCGCCCTCCCGCCCCCCGGCGACCGGGCGACGCCGGCCTACCTGGAGTTCAAGCAGCAGTTGTTCGGCTCGATCCATCCGGCGTTCGCGATCTTCCTGAGCGAGCGCTGGGCGCGCACGATCGATGCGCGGGAGGTGCGATTCGGCGGCGTCGGCGTGGACGTGATCCCGCCGCTGGAGTCCCCGTCGTACGTGACCGCGGCCGAGGCCGCGGCCTGGCTGGGGCCCGATGACGAGGTGGTCGGCGTCTCGATCAACGGCGACGCGCGCGCCTTCCCGGTGCGCATCATCGCCGCGCACGAGATGGTCAACGACACGATCGGCGGGGCGCCGGTGTCGCTGGCCTACTGCACGCTGTGCGGCAGCGCCATCGTCTACGACGGCCGCCTGCGGGGGGAGGTCTACCGCTTCGGGACGAGCGGGCTGCTCTATCGGTCGAACAAGCTGATGTACGACCGCACGACCCGGACGCTGTGGAATCAGTTCAGCGGCCAGCCCGCCTGGGGCGCGCTGGCGGGGCAGGGATTGCGCCTGAGGCCGATCGCCTCCACCAACACGACCTGGGCCGCCTGGCTGTCGATGAACCCGGATAGCTCCGTGCTGGACATCGAGACGGGCTACCCGTTCGACTACGCGCCCGGCGCCGCCTACGCGGAGTACAACGCCGGCGACGATCTCATGTTCGCGGTGCCGGTGGACGACGGCCGCCTGGCGCCGCGCGAGGTGGTGTTCGTCGTGCGGACGCAGGACGGCGTCAGCGCCTACGCCATCGCCGACCTGCGGTCGCTGGGCGTGGTGAACGATCGGGTAGGGGCGCTGCCCATCGTCGTGGTAGCGACGGCCGACGGCATGGGGGCGCGCGCCTTCGAGCGAGGCGAGCGACGGTTCAGTGCGGCGGGCCCGGCGGGCATGCTGGTGGATGAGTCGGGCGGGCGCTGGACGGTCGGGGAGGACGCGCTGACGGGCCCCCGCGGGGAGACATTGCCGCGGGTCAACGGCAGCAACGCCTTCTGGTTCGCGGTGTCGAACCTAGTCGGCGAGAGCCGTCTGTACGGGGCAGATTAGCGGGGGTCGCGCGGCGGATCCGGCCCCTCTGGGTCGGGGGCGACCACGCCCGCCTCCAGCTCGATGACGGGGCCGGGAGGCGCGGCGAGCTCTTCGGCCGCCGCTTCGTCGGAGCGGGCCGTCACCATCCAGGCATCGGGGCCGCCGGCCTGAGGGGCGCCCGTGCGGCGGAGTTGCAGGCGCGCGACCTTGGGTCCACGGCGCCGGGCGCCGCGGTCGTAAACGTCGATGGAGATGTCGTCGATCGAGGCGGCGGCGCGGATCCTGCGCCCGAGATCGGCGATCGTCCCGGCGAGCCACGCCGCGCCGCGACGGAGCCGCCGCCCGCTCCACGACCGTCCGCTGCCGGGGCTGGTCCGCCGGGGCACGTCGTCCACCGTAGCCGCCGGGCGGAAAGCGTCGCAAGCGGGCGCTAGCATGGTGGCGCACACCTGAATGGAGTCGCAACATGCCCGCGCTCGATGGAATGCGGATCCTGGACATGACGCAGTACGAGGCGGGAACCTCGTGCACGCAGGCGCTGGCCTGGATGGGGGCCGACGTCGTGAAGGTCGAGCCGCCGGGCGGCGGCGACCCGGGGCGGGGCGAGCTGCGCGGCCTGCGCAACTCGCCCTACTTCCTGAACTGGAACAGCAACAAGCGCAGCATCGTGCTGGACCTGCGTCAGCCGAGCGGACGGCAGTTGCTGCTCGACATGGCGCCGCACTACGACGTCTTCGTGGAGAACTACGGCCCGGGCGTCGTGGAGAAACTCGACATCGGCTACGACGTGATGAAGGCGGTGCACCCGGGGATCATCTACGCCCGCGTCAAGGGCTTCGGAGTGAGCGGCCCCTACGCCGGCTACAAGTGCTACGACATGGTGGCGCAGGCGGCGGCGGGCGCGTTCTCCGTGACGGGTGAGCCCGAGGGCCCGCCCACCATGCCCGGCCCCACGATCGGCGACTCCGGGACGGGGGTGCAGATGGCCCTGGCGCTGCTGGGGGCGTACGTCCAACAGCAGCGCACCGGCGAGGGCCAGTCGGTGGAGATCTCCATGCAGGAGGCGAGCACCTACTACATGCGCTCGCGGATCGCGGGCGGCTCGCAGTGGGGGGAGGCCGTCGCGCCGCGCAACGGCAACGGGCACGGGGCGCTGGTGAACCTGTACCCCTGCCGGCCCTTCGGGCCGAACGACTACGCCTACGTGATCGCCGCGACACCCCGCATGTGGCGGACCCTGTGCGACGTCCTGGGACGGCCAGAGATGGCGAGCGACCCCCGCTACGAGAGCGCCGCCGGCCGCGAGGAGCACGCCGACGAGCTGTCGGCGCTGATCACGGACTGGACGAAGCAGCGCACGAAGTGGGAGGTCATGCGGACCCTCGGAGAGGCGGGGATCCCGTGCAGCGCGGTCTTCGACTCGGTCGATCTCTTCCACGACGAGCATCTCTTGAGCCGGGGCTTCGTGCACGAGCTCGAGCACCCCGACCACGGCCCTATCCGGCTGCTAGGCTGGGCCCCGCGGCTGTCCAAGAGCACCGTCCCGGTGCGCCGCGCGCCGCTGCTGGGCGAACATTCCGACGAGGTCCTGGCGGCGGACCTGGCGCTGAGCGCCGCGCAGATCGAAGAATTGCGGGCGGCCGGCGCCGTCGGCTGAATGGGCACGAATACACAGGAGGAATACCCATGACCGGAACCGTCAACCCCAACGGACTGCTCGCCGGGAAGGTCGCGATCGTGACGGGCGCGTCGCGCGGCATCGGCGAGGCGATCGCGTACCGCTACGCGCAGGAGGGGGCGAAGGTCGTCGTCTGCGCGCGCACCGTCGAGGACGGCGACCACCAGCTGCCGGGCAGCATCACCAGCGTGGTGCGACGGATCACCGACGCGGGCGGCACGGCGCACGCCGTGCGCTGTGATCTGTCGAGCGGCGCCGACCGTGAGGCCCTGGTCGAGGCGGCGGTCGCGGAGTACGGCCCGGTCGACATCCTGGTCAACAACGCCGCGGTGACGTTCTTCATCCCCACGGGCCAGTTCCCGGAGAAGCGCTACAAGCTGATGGAGGAGGTGCAGGTCTACGGGCCGCTGCACCTGACGCAGCTGGTGCTGGGCAGCATGCGCGAGCGCAAGACCGGCTGGATCGTGAACGTCTCGTCGCACGCGGCGCTGCACCCGAAACTGGACAGCGGCGGCGGCCCGGGGACGGTCTACGGGATGTGCAAGGCGGCGCTGGAACGCTTCAGCACCGGGCTGGCGGCCGAGGTCAACGCGGACGGCGTCAGCATCAGCGCCATCTCGCCGGGCCTGGTCGCGACGCCGGGTGTCGTGTTCCACAAGCTGATCACCGACTCGAACCGGGAGCGCGTGACGCCCGTCGAGCACATGGCCGAGGCCTGCCTGCGGCTGGCCTACGGCCCCGCCTCCGAGGTCTCGGGCCGCATCGCGTACGCCGACGAGATGATCGAGGAGTTCGGCCTGAAACCGGCCGAGCTGCTGGTGCCGCCCGTCGTGGTGTAGGCGCGCGGCAACCCACCGCGGCGCCTACGACACGAGGTGGGCCCGCAGCACGTCCTCGTCGAACTCGACGCCCAGGCCGGGGCCGGTGGGCGGGATGATGACGCCGTTCTCGACGACGAGCGGCTGCTGGAAGATCGTCTTGTGCAGCGGCCCCTGGTTGGCTTCCTGAATCAGGAAGTTCGGCGAGCAGGTGTCGATCTGGATGGCGGCGGCGGCGGCCACGGGCCCGCAGTACATGTGCGGGGCGATCATCGCGTAGTGCGCCTCGGCCATGCCGGCGATCTTCTTGGCCTCGGTGATGCCGCCGCACTGCCCGACGTCGAGCTGGATGATCTGCGCGGCCTGCTTCTCCAGCACGCGGGCGAATTCGTACTTCGTCACCAGCCGCTCGCCCGTCGCGATGGGGATGCTGGTGTGCGCGGCGACGCGGGCCATCTCCTCGACGTTCTCCGGCATCACCGGCTCCTCGAACCAGAACGGGTGGTACGGCTCCAGGTACTGCGCGACGCGGATGGCGCTGTAGGTGGGCATCTGGCCGTGCGTCCCGATGCCGACCTCCAGCCGGTTTCCGACGGCCTTGCGGATGCTCTCGAAGATCTTGCCCGCGCGCTCGATCTCCCAGAGCGGGATGTCGCGGATGGGGTGGGCCGGCGCGAAGGGGTCGATCTTGCAGGCCGAGTTGCCCTCGGCCAGGAGCTGGGCGGCGACGTCGCCGGCCTTCTCCGGGTGTTCGTCGAGGCCGGCGGCGGGCATGTAGGCGTACGCGCGCAGCGTCTCGTGATACTGGCCGCCGAGCAGATTGTAGATGGGCTGGTTGGCGGCCTTGCCGGCGATGTCCCACAGCGCCATGTCGATGGCGCTGATCACGGGCGTCGCGTAGAGGCTGGGGTGGCGCAGGTCGTGGCGCGCGCCGTACATGCGGTCCCAGATGCGCTCGATGTTGAGCGGGTTCTCGCCGATGACGAACTGACCGGCGAACTCCTCGATCAGGCTGACCTGCGACTTGAGGTCGCCCAGGTGGTCGGAGTAGGAGCTGCCGGCGATGCGCTCGCCGATGCCGGTGATGCCCTCGTCGGTCTGGAGTTCGAGGAAGAGGAAGTACCTGCCGCCGATGTACGGCTCCTCCGCCTCGACGACCATCGTCCTGAGCCCGGTGACCTTCACCCGCTTCTCCCGTCGCTGTCCGGGGGCTCCCGCGTGCCGGGCGTCCGCCGCTAATCCGATCCCAGCTCCGCCCGCAGGCGATCGTGGAGCGTGCCCAGCGCCTCGATCATCGCATCGACCCTGCGCGCGCCGGCCAGGAAGACGCCCGTGACGTTGATCGCGGCCGCGTCGAAGCCGGCGCTCTTGGCCGCCAGGGCGACCGCCACGACGTCGTCGGGGCGGCGGTAGAAGTTCCGCCCGCCGGGGTCGTCGCTGCGCGGCGGGGGGCTGAGCTGGGCCTGGAAGCCCAGGCTCGACGGATCGCGGCCGGCCGCCGCGGCGTGCTCCTTGACCCGCTCGATCATGCCCGCCAGGGCGCCGCTGTCGCCCATGCCGGCGCTGGCCAGCCAGCCGTCGGCCACCGTGCCCGCCCGTCGCAGCGCGGCCGGAGAGGCGCCGCCGACCCAGATCGGGATCGCGGCGCCCTGCGGCGGCTTGGGCTCCATCGCCATCGCGCGGGCCTGGAAGAAATCGCCGTCGAAGTCGACCGAGGCGTCGCCCCACCAGGCGCGCAGGAAGGCGATCGCCTCGTCCATCATGCGGCCCCGTTGGTGGAAGGGCATGCCCAGGGCGTCGTATTCCGACTCCTGCCAGCCCACGCCGATGCCCAGTCGCACGCGGCCGCCCGACAGCGTGTCGAGCGTGCTCACCTGCTTGGCGACCAGGGTGGGGTGACGCTGCGGCAGCACCAGCACCTCCGTGCCCAGGCCGATGGTGCTCGTCGCGGCGGCCGCGTAGGCCAGCGTCATCAAGGCCTCCAGGAGGGGCATGTTCGCGGGGTAGGGCTGGGGCGGGCGGCCCTCAATGGGGTGCCCCATCGCGACGTGGTCGAAGATCTCGAGTTGGTCGTAGCCGATCGCCTCGATGCCCGCCACCAGTCGCGAGATCGCGGCCGGTCCCTCGCGGTGGACCACGCTGGGGAATTCCGCTGCCAGTTTCATTGTTCTGCTCCGATCACCAGTCCCGTGCCGTGCTGCGTCGCCGCCAGTCTACGCGACCTGGGTCGTTCGAGCCCGGCCGGGATATGATCCGGCACGGGCCGACGGGCGGGGAGGTCGTTTGGACGAGCAGCCAGCCAGACAGCACGGGCCGGACCAGCGCGCACGCATGGTGCTGCTCGCCGACGACCTGACCGGCGCGCTGGACTGCGCCGCCGCGTTCGCGGGCCGCGGCGTCTCGTCGTTCGTGTCGGCGGGCCGCGACATCGCCGGGGCGCCGGGGGCGGATCTGGTGTCGGTGAACATGGACACGCGCCGGATGCCCGCGCGGGACGCGGCGGCCGTGGTCGCGGACGCGGTCGCGGCCGCGCGCGCCGCCGGGGCACGGGTCCGCTACGTCAAGATCGACTCGACGTTGCGCGGGCACCCGGGGGTCGAGATCGGCGCGGCGGCCGAGGCGTCGGGGGCGCGGCTGGTGGTCGTGACGCCCGCCTTCCCGGCCACCGGGCGGACGGTGGAAGACGGCCGCCTCTGGGTGCACGGCGTGCCGCTGGCGCAGACCGAGGTCGGCCGCGACCCGCTGAGCCCCGTTGCGACCAGCCGGGTGGCCGAGATCCTGCGGCGGCACTGCCGGCTGCCGCTGCGCACTTGCCCGCTGCGCGACATCCGATCGGGGCGCGTGCGGGACACGCTCGCCGCCAGCATGGGCCGCGCCGCGGCGGACGGGCCGTCGCTGCTGCTCTGCGACGCGACCGGCGACGCCGACCTCGACCGGCTGGTCGCGGCCGCCCTGCGGTCGGAGAGCCCGGCCGCCTCCGTCCTGTTCGCGGGCTCGGCCGGTCTGGCGTCGGCGCTGGCGCGGGCGTCGTCGGGCGCCGGCGACGTCGCCGCAGCGACACCGACCGCCGAGCTGCCGATCCTCCTGGCCACCGCGAGTCAGCGGGCCCTGGCCGGCCGTCAGATCGCGCAGCTTGCCGCGCGGCGCTTGGCCGACGTCCATTCGCTGGCCTTCCAGATCGACGGGAGCGGGCGCGCGGTCCCGACGCGCTTCGATCGGCGGGCGGCAGCAGGGGCGCTCGCGGCAGGGCGCAGCGTCGCGCTGCGGGCCGACGTCCGGGGCGACCTCCCCACCCCGGCGCCGGCGATCCGCGCCGCCGCGGATTCCATCACCCGGCAACTCGCGGCGACCGTCGCCGGCCTCGCCGACAAGCACGCGATCGGCGGCCTGGTGCTGGTGGGGGGAGACACGGCCTTCGCCGTGCTGTCGGCGATCGGCGCCGCTGGTATCGTGCTGGCGGGCGAGGTCGAGCCCGGGGCGCCCGTGGGCGCGATCGCCGGAGGGCGGCTCGACGGCGTCACCATCGCGACCAAGGCCGGCGCATTCGGCGACGACGAGACGCTCGTGCGCCTGTTCCACCGGCTCCATCCGCACTCGGAAGGCACGCCCGCGTGACCGGCGCCCCAATCATCGGCATCACGCTGGGCGACCCCGCCGGCATCGGCCCTGAGGTGACGGCCAAGGCGCTGCCCGGCCGGATCGTGCGCGGCGACAGCCGACCGATCGTGCTGGGCGACGCCCGGGTCGTGCGCGACGCGGCCGCGCGCTGGCTGGAGGGCTGGTCGCTGCGCGTGATCGCCGACCCGGCGGAGGCCGACCCGGCGCAGGGCCGCATCGACGTCCTCGACCTGCGGAACTGCGACCCGGCCCGCGTGGCGGTCGGAACCGTCGACGCCTACACGGGCGAGGCGGCCTACGACACGGTCGTCCGCGCCACGGAGATGGCGCTCGCCGGCCGCATCGACGCCATCGTGACGGCGCCGCTGAACAAGGAGGCGATGCAGCTCGCGGGCCACAAGTTCGACGGCCACACGGGTCTGCTGGGCCACCTCTGCGGAACCAAGCACCACTTCATGCTGCTGGGCTCGCCGCGGCTGCGCGCGCTCCACGTCTCGACGCATCTCTCGCTGCGCGAGGCCGTGCAGCGCGTCACGCGCGAGCGTGTGCTGGCGGCGATCCGGGCGGCGCATGACCATATGCGGCAGCTGGGCATCGTCGCGCCGCGGATTGGGGTGTGCGGTCTCAACCCGCACGCCGGCGAGCACCGGCTGTTCGGCGTCGAGGACGAGGAGCAGATCCGGCCCGCGTGCGACGACGCGGCGGCGGCGGGCATCGACGCCGACGGCCCGCTGCCCGCCGACTCCGCCTTCCGGCAGGCCTACGCGGGCGGGTGGGACATCCTGGTCGTCATGTACCACGATCAGGGGCACGTGCCGATGAAGCTGATCGCGTTCGAGGACGGCGTCAATGTGACGGTGGGACTGCCGATCATCCGCACCTCGGTGGAACACGGCACCGCGTTCGACATCGCGGGGCAGGGCGTGGCGAATCCGGCCAACATGCAGGCCGCCATCGACTATGCGCGGCGGCTCGCCGCCGGCGAGGCTGGCTAGGACGGACCGCCCACAGCGGGCAGCGCTACTCCGGGGCGGCCGTCGTGCGCAGGTAGGGCCGGTGGGTGGTGAAGCCCGCCGGGAACAGTTCCTTCGCCTCGTCGTCGCTGACGGTCGGCAGAATCACGACATCCTCGCCCTGGCGCCAGTCGGCCGGCGTCGCCACCTTGCGGTAGGTGGTGAGCTGCAACGAGTCGATCACCCGCAGGATCTCGGCGAAGTTGCGGCCCGCCGACGGGGGGTAGGTGAGGGTCAGCCGCAGCTTCTTGTTCGGGTCGACGATGAAGACCGAGCGCACGGGCGTCTTGTCGTCCGAGTTCGGGTGAATCATGTCGTACGTCTCGGCGACGCTGCGCTCGCCGTCGGCGATGATCGGGAAGTTCACCGTCGTGCCCTGGGTGTCGTTGATGTCCTTCACCCACTCGGTGTGGCTGTCGATGGGGTCGACGCTCAGCCCCACGACCTTCACGTTGCGCCGCTCGAACTCCGGCTTCAGCCGGGCGACCGCGCCCAGCTCCGTCGTGCAAACGGGCGTGAAGTCGGCCGGGTGCGAGAACAGGACGCCCCAGCTGTCGCCCAAGTAGTCGTGGAAGGAGATCGATCCCTCCGTGGTCTCTGCCCGAAAGTCGGGCGCTGTGTCCCCAAGTCGCAAAGTCATGATGCTCTCCTCGTCCCCCAGGCTGGTCGCGTGCCGGCGCTTGCAGGGGTCATACTGGGATAGTGGCAAACGGACGGCCGCTTGCCAAGCCTAACCGGATCACGGACGCGCCGCAGGGCGCCGCGAATGCAGAGGACGACCGATACATGCCACACCCCACCGCCGCGCTCGACCGTCTGGGCACCGAGACCGCCTTCGAGGTGCTGGCCCGCGCGCAGCAGCTGGCCGCGCAGGGCCGCGACATCATCAACCTGGGCATCGGCCAGCCCGACTTCCGCACGCCGGCGCACATCGTCGAGGCGGCCAAGCGGGCGCTCGACGAGGGACACCACGGCTACACGCCCGCCGCGGGCCTGCCGGCGCTGCGCGAGGCGGTGGCGCACGACCTGATGGCGCGGCACGGGGCGGAGGTCGACCCGGCGACGGTGCTGATCACGCCCGGCGCGAAACCGATCATGTACTTCGCGATCCTGCTCTTCGGCGAGCCGGGCGTGGAGATCATGTACCCCAACCCCGGCTTCCCGATCTACGAGTCGGTGATCGCGTACTCCGGGGCGACGCCAGTGCCCATCGAGCTGCACGAGAGCGCGGGGTTCTCCTTCGACGCCGACCAGGTGCTGGCCAGCGTCACGGAGCGCACGCGGCTGCTGATCCTCAACAGCCCCGCCAACCCCACCGGCGGCGTCGTTCCGGCCGAGCAGATCGAGCGCCTGATCGACGGGCTGGCCGCCTACCCCGACGTCGCGATCCTGAGCGACGAGATCTACAGTTGCATCCTCTACGGCGAGCGGACGCACGTGAGCCTGCTGCGCTATCCGGAGATTCGCGAGCGGCTGATCGTGATCGACGGCTGGAGCAAGACGTACGCCATGACGGGCTGGCGGCTGGGCTACGGCGTCTGGCCGCCGAACCTGTTCCCGCACGCCGAGCGCCTGGCGGTGAACTCCTACTCCTGCCCCAGCGCCGTCGCGCAGCACGCCGGGCTGGCGGCGCTGCAGGGCCCCCAGGACGCCGTCGAGGAGATGCGCCGGGCGTTCGACGAGCGGCGCCGGATCATCGTCGCGGGGCTCAATTCGCTGCCGGGATTCCGCTGCGCCGACCCGGGCGGGGCCTTCTACGTCTTCCCGAACATCGAGGGGACGGGGATGGAGGCGAGCACCTTGCAGCGGCGCCTGATGGAGGAGGCGGGGGTGGCCGTCGTGGGGGGGACCAGTTTCGGGCGGCTGGGCGAGGGCTACCTGCGCTTCTCCTACGCCAACAGCGCCGAGAACATCCGCGCGGCGATCGAGCGCATCCGCGGGCTGCTGAGCGGCGACCGCCGCGGCGGCGGGGCCGGCTAGCGCACGTTGCGCAGCCGCGGGTCGAGGGCGTCGCGCAGCCAGTCGCCCATCAGGTTGCCGGTCAGCGCGATCGTCAGCAGGGCCAGCCCCGGCAGCCAGATCGGCCACCAGGCGACGTTCATGAATTCGCGGCCCTCCGAGATCATCACCCCCCACGACGGCGTGCCCGCCGGCGCGCCGACGCTGAGGAAACTCAGCGCGGCCTCGGCCAGGATCACCAGCGCGACCTCCAGCGTCATGATGATCACGACGGTGTTGACGACGTTCGGGAACAGGTGCTTGCGCATGATCCAGGCCGGCCCCGCGCCCACCGCCCGGGACGCCGTGACGAAGTCGCGCTCCCGCAGCGACAGCACCTCGGCGCGCACCAGCCGCGCGTAGGCGGGCCAGGTCCAGATCAGCAGGATGATGATCACGTTGCGCAGGCTCGGCCCCACCAGGCTCGCCAGCAGCACCGCGAAGAGCATCGCCGGCAGCGCCAGCTGCACGTCCACCAGCCGCATCAGCAGCTGGCCGGTGAGGCCGCCCACCCAGCCCGCGACCAGCCCGATCAGCGTCCCCACCAGCGCCGCGCCCGGCACGACGATGCCCACCACGATCAGCGCGATGCGCGCCCCGTGCAGCAGCCGGCTGTAGATGTCCCGCCCCACTTGGTCCGTGCCCAGGACATGGTCCCAACTGCCCCCGTCGAAGACGGGCGGCTGCAGGCGCCCGCCCAGGTTGAGGAACTCCGGGTCGTGCGTCGCCAGCCAGTCCGCCCCCACGCCCGCCACGAGCAGCGCCAGCGCGATCAGGGCGGGCAGGGAGAGCCCCAGCGAGCGCCGCCAGCGGATGCCGCGCCGCGGGCCCAGCCGCACCCTCGCCGCCGCCGTCGGGCCCGCCATCAGGCGGCCCCCGCCCGGATGCGCGGGTCGACCAGCCGGTACGACACGTCCACCAGCAGGTTCGCGACCGTGATCGACGCCGCCAGCACGATGATCGACGCCTGCACCATCGGGTAGTCACTCTGGATGATCGAGTCGACGATCAGCCGTCCGATCCCCGGCCAGGCGAAGACGATCTCGATGATCACCGAGCCGCCGATCAGCCGGCCCAGCGACAGACCCAGCATCGTCACGACCGGCAGCAGCGCGTGCCGCAGGGCGTGCCGCCGGATCACCACCCGCTCGCTCAGCCCCTTGGCCCGCGCCGTGCGAACGAAGTCCGTCTCCAGGACGTCGATCATGCCCGACCGGGTCAGCCGCATGATCGCGACCAGCTCCAACAGCCCCAGCGACAGCGCCGGCAGGATCAAGGACCGGAAGCCGTCCTCCACGCCGCCCGTGGGAAACCAGCCCAACTGCACGGCGAAGAAGAAGATCAGCATCAGGCCCAGCCAGAAGCTCGGCGTGGCCTGCCCGATCACCGCCAGGAAGCGCGCCAGCCAGTCGACGGCCCGGCCCCGCCGCAACGCCGCCACGAGCCCCAACGGCGCCCCCAGCGCGATCGCGAACACCATGCCGGCCGCCCCCAGCTTGAGGGTGTTGACCGCCTTGTCCCCGATCACGCCGATCGTCGATTTGCCCCCGCCCCGGAACGAGGTGCCCAGGTCCCCTTGCGCCAGGTCCCAGAGGAAATTGCCGTACTGGACGAGCAGCGGGTCGTTCAGCCCCAGGGTCTCCTTCAGTTGCTCGACGTCGGCCGCCCGCCGCCCCTCGGTCGGCAACAGGGTCGCCACGGGATCCGTGACGGTGCGCGAGACGAAGAAGACGATCGTCACAACGAGGAAGACGACGAAGAACGCCTGGGCCAGCCGGATCGCGAGGTAGTTCCAGAACTCCATCAGGTCCCTCGCCGATCACGCGCCGGCGGTCCCGGGGGCGTGTGCCGCGGGCGTCGGCGCCCGCGGCGTCTCGCCGGCTCCGATCCCGGTGGGCGCATCCGACAGGGGCGCGTTCGGCGGGGGCCGCCTACGCGAACTGGTCGCGGCCGGCGACCTCGAGTGCCGCGGTGCGCCCCGCCTCTTCCTCGTACTTGAACGGGTAGATGTGCTCGAGGCCCAAGAGGCGCGGCAACTCGGGGTGGCGGTCGAGGAGATCGGGGTCGCTCTCCCGCCAATCCTGGATCGGCTTCATGTACGAGCGCATCCACATCAGAGCCAGGGTGACGCGCAGGCCGGGCGTGGTGCGGGGCAGCGCGCCGTGCCAAGTCGTGCCGTGCCAGACGACCAGGGAGCCCTCGCGCGCGCTCAACGGCACGACGCGGTAGGGGTTGTCCTCCCGCGTGAAGTCCTGCTCGTGGAGGAAGGGGGCGCGACCGAAGAGGTGGCTGCCCGGCACGTAGACCGTGGGGCCGTCCTCCTCATTGCTGTAGTCGCTCAGCACCCAGGAGGTGTTGCAGAAGTGGGCGTACTGGGACATGGGCGGCGGCACGGCTAGGGCGTCGATGTGGAGGAGGAGGGGCTTCGTCTGGTCGTCCGTGCTGATCCCGGGAGCCTTGTTGCTCCCCTTGAGCAGCCAGGTGGCGCCGGTCATGACCGCGCTCTGGCCGCACATCCAGCGGGCGATCGCCAGGGCCGCCGGGTTGAGGACAGCTTCGACGAAGGCCTCGTCCTCCTCGAGCAGCCACCAACTGTTCCGGAACCCCGCCTTGAGCTCGGCCGTGCGGTAGTCGTCGATCGGATCATCGTTGCGGGCGCCGTGCGTGCGGAGAATGGCGTCGCGCAGGCGCTCCACGAAGCCGGGCGCGGCCCCCGTCTTCTCCGGCGGGATGACGGTGAAACCGTAGGCGTCGAGCTCGACGACGTTCTGCTGCAGGCCGTAGCGGGTGATCTCGCTGACGGCGGCGTCGGCGGCTGGGGAGGCTTGCAGAGCGGTGATGTCCATGATCGGGTCTTCCCTTCCGACAGTCGCGGGAGGTTCCGGGACGTCGCGCGTTAGATGTGCCGCTGCACGGCGTAGGTGCTGCCCCCAAACATATATCCGGCTTGCCCGCCCTTGGGCCAGTTGACGTCGCCGCGGGTCAGCACGGCGTCCGGGGCCTCGACGATGAAAATCAACCACGCTTGGCGCGCGTGCTCCAGGAACAGCTCCGTGATCATCTCCAGGCGCCGCGCCGGATCTTGCTCGACCCTCTGCGCGAGGTACAGCTCCTGCAGGGCCGGATCCTGGACCCCCTCGCCGTTGAGCTTCATGAAGTCGGATTCGCCCGAGGCGCAGCAAGTCCACATCGATCCGACGTCGCGGGTGTTGTTGGCCCAGAACCAGTAGAGGGCCGGCGGGAGGTCGGGGCCGCCGGTCACGTAGGCGTCGGTCAATAACTCGCCCAGGAGGGTCGACTCTTCGTGCGCGCGGATGCCGACCGCGGTCAGGTCCTGCACCACCGCCAGCACCATGTCCGCCATCCACGCGCCGCCCCAGTCGGTCGTCCAGTACAGAGGGATGTCGAAGCCGTCCGCGTAGCCCGCCTCCGCCAGCAGTTGCTTGGCCCGCTCGGGGTCGTAGTCGTACTGGACTTCCTGCTTCTGCTCCGGGGTGGGATAGCCGTTGACGCCGCCGAACGCGAAGAGTGGATACGTGCCCTGGCCGAGCAGGAGGTTGTCGATGATGGCTTGGCGGTTGATCGCGTGGTTCGCGGCTTGGCGGACGCGGAGGTCCAGGAACGGGTTCGGGCTGCCGTCCGGCATCGTCTCGGGGTACAGGTTGGGATAGAGGACCTGGATGGCCCACGGTCCGGGGGGCTGGAACTGCACGGTGAAGTCGGGGTCGTCCACGAACGGCTCCACGTGATTGGGGCCCAGTTCCGCCACCATGTCGATCTCACCGGCCTCCAGGCCGGCGATCCGCGACTGGGTCTCGGGCCGCACCACGATCTTCAGGTGCTTGTTGTGGGCGTAGTGCGGCGCCACGAGGGGGTGGTCGACCGGGTAGAACTGGTCCTCGAAGCGCTCGAAGACGAAGTCCGTGTCGTCTTCGTGGCTGACGAAGCGGTAGGGGCCCGTGCCCATCGCGAATTGGTCCACCGAGAGGTCGCCGCGCCGCTCCACGTCCGCTTGCGACATGATGCCGATCTCCAAGGTCGAGGCCAGGTTGATGATGAAGTAGCCCGCATCGGCCGCCGGCAACTCGAACGACCACGTGCGGTCGTCCACGGCCTCGTTCCGGACCCAGTCCCGGGCGCTGGCCCGGTTGGGGTTCCAGGGGACCCAGCCGCCGGGGTGATCGCTCGTCTCGCCGCCCTGGTGGTATTCGGCGATACCGCCCTTGCGGTCGAAGTTGAACACCATGTCGTGAGCGGTGAGGATCGAGCCGTCGTGGAACGGCGCCGGAACAACCGACGCCCGGAGCGAGACGGGGTCGATCCACTCCGGCGCGGCGAGGTCTGGGATCGCCACGCCATCGCGGGGATCCACCGCCATGGGCGCGTTGAAGACGGCGCCGTGCGAGTAGTGGTTCGTGATGCTGGCGGCGCGTTGCTGATCCACCCCCCCCTGGTCGCTGGGGACCACCCCGACGATCGAGGCGTCCAGATCGATCTGGTCGAGCGGCCAGGGCACGGAGAACTCGGCGGTCTCGCCGACGACCCCGGCGACGGCCGCCGCAGCCGCGCCGGCAGCCTCCCCGGCCGCCTCGGCGGCCTCTTGGGCGGCGGCGACGGCGGCGGCGGCGGTCTCGGCCGCGGCTTCGGCGGTCTCCTGAGCCGTGGCGGCGGCCTGCCCGGCGGCGGCGGACGCCTCGCCGGCGGCAGCCGCGGCGGCGGCCGCGGCTTCGGCGGCGTCGTCGATGGCGGCCTGCGCGGCCTCGGCGGTGGCGGTGCCGGCCTCGACCGCGGCAGCCGCGTCGCGGGCGGCCTGGGCGGCGGCCTCGGCGGCCTGCGCGGCGGCGTCCGCGACGGCTGCGGCCGCGGCGTCACCGGCCGCGGATGCGGCGTCGGCGGCCTGGGCGGCCGCGGCAGCCGCGGCTTCCGCGGCGGCGGCCGCGTTGGCGGCGTCCTCCGACTCGGCGGCCTCGGCGGCCAAGGCGGCGGCGGCATCGGCGGCGTCGGCGGCCTGCGAGGCCGCGGCGGAGGCCTCGGACGCGGCCGCAGCCGCCTCAGCGGCGGCGTCGGCGGCGGCCTCGGTCTCGGCGGCGCGCGCCTCCCCGGCGGCGATGGCCGCGGCAGCGGCCTCTTCCGCGGCCGTGGCGGCCCGTTCGGCGGCCACGGCCCCGGCGTCGGGCTCGTCGTCGTCGCCGCAGCCGACCAGCGCGAGCCCGGCGGCTCCAACGCCCGCTTTGGCGCTGGCTCCCAACATGGTGCGACGCGAGATCTTTCGCTGTCGCAGGGCAGTCCAATGGTTCAGGCGGCTCATCGCGAAGTCCTTTCCGGCACCCGGCTGTCCCTTTGTGGGACCGCTCGGTGCGTGAGCTGTCATAGGATAGATCGGGGGGAGGGGGAGGGGGCGAGTGTTTTTTGGTAAACTTTTGGTAAAATCTTCTTGTTTTCCTATTGACATGGCGTTTTATGTCGCTTGGGGCGGTGGGAAACTCCCCTCCTGGCCCCCTCATCCATTGCAGAGCAACGGAGAGGGGGAACCGGAAGAACAGGGAGCGAAGCGGGGCGGCGCCTCGGGAGCGGGGCGTGGTTGTCACTGCCGAGGGGCCTGCCTATCCTCCAGCGACCCGCGCCCCCCGCGTCGCATCAGCCAACAAGGAACCGCCCATGCCCGACCTTCCCCGTTTCTCGCTCGAAGGCAAAGTCGCGCTCGTCACCGGCGCGAGCCGCGGCATCGGCGAAGCCACGGCCGTGCTGTTCGCGCAGGCCGGGGCCGACGTCGCCGTCAGCAGCCGCAAGCAGGAGGACCTCGAGAAGGTCGCGGAGCAGGTGCGGGCGCTGGGCCGCCGCGCGGTCGTGATCCCGGCGCACGCGGGCCGCATGGATCAGCTGCAGGGCATCGTCGACACGACCATCTCGAAGCTCGGCGGGCTGGACATCCTGATCAACAACGCCGGCACCAACTTCTTCTCCCCGGCCATGGAGATGGACGAGCGGTCCTGGGACACGGTCATGAACCTGGACCTCAAGGGCCTCTTCTTCCTCAGCCAGGCGGCCGCGCGGCACATGAAGGAGCACGGCGGCGGCGCGATCGTGAACATCTCGTCGGTCAGCGGGCTGCGGCCGCAGATCCCCACGGCGCACTACTCGGTCGCCAAGGCGGGCGTGATCATGCTCACCTCGCACCTCGGGGTCGAGTGGGCGCAGTACGGCATCCGCGTGAACTGCGTCGCGCCGGGGGCGATCGATACGCGCCTCTACAACGCCATGTTCGCGCTGATGCCGGAGGAGGAGCAGGCCGCGGCCAAGGCGGCGGCCGTGCGCATCATCCCGATCCCGCGGGTGGGCCGGCCGCACGAGATCGCCGACGCGCTGCTCTACTTCGCGTCCGACGCCTCCACTTACACGACGGGCCAGACGCTGACCGTCGACGGGGGCCTGCTCTGGACCACGGCCGCCAGCGGCGACTAGCAGCGGCGCGCCGCGACCTCGGGCCGGGCAGCCGGCCTCGGAAAGTGCTATAGATCAGGGTAGATCAGGGCGTCGCCGCCGCCGCCTTGCAGACTGGAGGAGTCCGATGGTCGCCGTTCACGAACCCCGCGCCTGGCCGAAGCACCGCCTGCCCCACGCGCCCGAGTCGCCCTGGCCGGCCGGGACCACCGTCGTCTCGGCGGACAGCCACTTCCTGGAGCCGATGGACTGGACGGACTACCTGCCGCCCAAGTACCGCGATCGCGGGCCCCGCGGCCACTGGGACGAGACCGGCTTCCACATGGTGGTCGACGGTCGCAGCCTGGATAACCCCGGCTTCCCCTCGGAGATGATCGAGGGGCGGGCCGGCATGTGGGACGTCGACCTGCGCATCCGCGACATGGACGCGGAGGGCATCAGCAAGGACGTCCTATTCCCGCAGCGCACCATGGGCGTCATCCGCAACGACGATCACGACTTCGTGGCGGCCTGCTTCCGCGCCTACAACGAGATCGTGATGGACTACGTGGAGCCCCATCGGGACCGGCTCTTCCCGGTCGGCGTGCTGCCCTTCTGGGACGAGGCCTCGGTGCGCGAGGGCGGCGCCCAACTCAAGGAGCTGGGCTTCAAGGCGATGATGATGCCCACGCTGCCGCCGGGCGTTTTCTACAACGGCCGCAAAGTGGAGGGCATGTGGGACGCGATTGAGGAGATCGGGCTGCCGCTCTCCTTCCACGTCGGCGAGACGTTCGACGCGCGCGGCCTGGGCGGGCTCGCGACGACGATCGTGGTGGCCTTCGGCGGCTTCCGGCGGCTGTGGTCGCTGCTGACGTTCTCGGGCATCCTCGAGCGCCACCCCAGCCTGCGGATCGTCTTCACGGAGGGCGGCATCGCCTGGGTGCCGTCGGCGCTGTTCGAGGCCGACAAGGTCTACAAGGCCTTCGAGTCGGAGATGAACCCGCGGCTGGCCCATCCGCCCAGCCACTACTGGTTCAACAACTGCTACGCCACGTTCATGGACGACGCGCCCGGCCTGCGCCAGGTGGACCTGATGGGCGCCGACCGGATCATGTGGACGTACGACTACCCGCACCCGGAGAGCACGCTGGGCTACACCCAGGAGAGCATCCAGGCCTGCTTCGACGCCGCCGAGACGATCGAGGGCGGGCAGAAGATCGTCGGTAAGAACGCGACCGACCTCTGGGGCCTCGACGATTAGCGCGGGCGGCCGCGGCGCTCCGAGTCCAGCCGGCGCTCGCGGCGGGGGCTAGCCGCGCGGGGCGGTGTGCAGCGATTCAGCCCACTGGCTACTGAAAGGATGGCGGCCCGAGCCACGTCCTACCGCTTGAGGCAGGCGCAGATCCAGCCGGGTATCATCTAACTGCCGGTCGCATCTCTCCGGGGCCACCGGCCAATCGAATCGGACTCGGTATGCCCCGTGCAGACCTGACCAAAGAACTCTTCAAGGCGCACGCCAGTCGTGACAACGATGCGTTCCGCGAGGCCGCGCTCAAGATTGTCTCGGAGGAGCGGCTGAAAAACCATCGCCTCCTGGCAGACGATCTCGAACGCCTCGTGATGAACGACCGGCCGATGACTCCGGATATCTTCAACGGGCGCAAAATCGTTCCACCCAAGGACCGCGAGCGGGGAGTGGATCTTGTGGAGGTGTCCGATTCCGATCTAGGCTGGGGGAGGATCGTGCTTCCGTCCGCGACTCTCGGGGTGCTTGAGGACGTGGCGTTCGAGCATCTGCGCGCCGACGTACTCGCCGCGTCTGGCTTGGCGCCGAGAGGGCGTCTCCTGTTCTACGGGCCTCCCGGGTGTGGGAAGACGCTGGCCGCGCGGGTGATAGCGGGCGTGCTGACCCGCCCGCTCGTGACCGTCCGGTTCGACGCGATCGTCTCGTCCTTGCTCGGCGAAACCGCATCCAATCTGCGAACCACGTTCGACTTCATCTCGTGCGGGGAGTGGGTAGTCTTGTTCGACGAGTTCGACGCCATCGGAAAGGATCGAGATAACGCCTTCGAACACGGCGAGTTGAAACGAGTAGTCAACACTCTTCTCCAACTAATGGACGCTTTCCGCGGTAATAGCGTCTTGATCGCAGCTACAAACCATGAAGGTTTGCTCGACTCGGCCGTCTGGCGTAGGTTCGATGTCCTCGTACCGTTTGGATTGCCCGGTCCACAGGATCGCGTCTTACTGCTGCGGCAGTTTCTGGCATCATTCGACACGAGGAGATTGGGTATCGACAGGCTAGCACGGCAGCTTGCTCGCGCATCGGGAGGAGACATCGAGCGCGTGGCCCAATCAGCTGCCCGCCGCGCGGTCCTTGACGGACGACAGTACATTCGAAAGGACGATGTCGCCCCTGCACTTCGGGAGTTCCGTCGCCGGATCGACCTGGGTCAACCCGGTCCGTGCGCAACTCAGTCCGCAGACAGTGCATAGCGCAGATATACGATGGCACGAGACCTTGAACATTTGGTGCTTCCTCTCTGGGAACAACCAGTGGCCAGGAGAAAGCATGGTGGTGGAGGCTACCCAACGCGCCCTGACCGTACTGAGCACGGTCGACAGCTTCAGAGCCAACTCGCCACTCTCGACACGACTCTCGATTCACTGCGCCGAGACCCTCCCGCCGGTCTCGACCCTAAACTTGTGTTTAACATTCGCCTCCACCCGAAAGGACACATTGCCGATGACGAGCTTCTCCGGATGGGCCTTCGCTTGGTCGCTCGGGAGCCGAACAACCTCCTAGTTGTCTTCCCTGACCGAGGGATCCTCGATGACCTCCGATACCGAATACGGGAGTATGCCAAGCAAGACGCACCGCGCTACGGGATAGTCTCCGCCATCGACGCGATTGAGGCAATACGGCCTGAGGACAAGATCGGTGTTCGCCTCAGTAGCCAACCCTTGGGGGAAGATGAAGTCGATTTGCTTGATGTGTCCCTCTGGCACTCCGGCAATGCCGACGAATGTCGCCGTTGGATCGACGGGATACGCGGCATGGCGGATCAGACACAGCGCCGTGTCACTGACTCATGGGTAGGGAACGATGTTGGTCTACTGCGGATTGAGGTTAGTCAAGATCTATTGGCCAACATTCTGGAGCTTGACTTCGTCCGAAGCGTTGAACGGCGCGCGCAACCATTCTTCGACTACACGACCGTCCTCTCGCAACGAGTAGCTGAGATCACGATCGCTCCGATCCCCGTGCCGCTTGTTGACCTGACAGGGATCATCGTTGTGGACAGTGGCGTCATGCAGGGTCATCCACTTCTTGGGCCGGTAATCGGCGATGCGCAATCGTTCGTTTCTGGCGATGACCGATCCGAGGACATCGACGACATCTCTGGCGGGCACGGAACTGCCGTCGCCGGGATCGCAGCCTACGGTGACATTGGCGCCGGGATCCAGTCTGGCCGATTCGTCCCCAGTGCAGCGGTCTTTTCCGGACGCGTACTAACCTCCGCTTTCGAATACGATCCTCAACAACTGCTAGAGCGACAACTCGACGATGTCGTCACCTACTTCATGCAGAACTATCCGAATGTTAGAATCGTGAACATATCCATTGGCAATCTCAACGAGGTATTCGACGGTGGTCGTCAATCACTCCTCGCTGCCGCGATCGATGAGCTTGCGTATCGCTTTCGTGACCGAGATATTCTCTTCACCGTCGCGGCTGGGAATTACAACTATCCCACTGGCGAGGATGCCATCAACGACTATCCAGCCTACCTGCACAGGGACGAAGCGCGGCTCATTGAACCTGCGACATCGGCGATCGCTCTCACGGTGGGTAGCGTCGCATACGGTCCGGGCACAGATCCGCAGGCCCTTCGCCGCACTGGAGTTGAAAGGCTTGTCGCACAGACTCGGGGCTGGCCCTCACCATTCACACGAGTGGGGCCCGGCGTGAATGAGGCGATAAAGCCTGACGTTGTCGATTTCGGCGGGGACGGCAGATTCGAGAGAGGGCATCCGGTCGGGCGTTTCCCACAACATGCTGGAGTGCCAACTACGTCCAAGTCGTTTGCGCCGCCCGAGGGATCCTTGTTCCGCACTGTCGCAGGAACGAGTTTCTCCGCGCCTCAAGTCGCAAACCTAGCCGCACGGCTATACAGGGACTTTCCCGATGCAACGTCCAACCTAATTCGTGCTCTGATCGCAGCTTCGGCGCGACTACCCGACGAGCGGCCGCCGGGACTCACCGGCGCGGAACATGAACCAGATGTCCGGCGGGTCTACGGATACGGAATACCCGACTACGACCGTGCCAGCTTCTCGTCGGATCACGAAGTGCTGCTTGTCGCGGAGGAGGAGATCGAGCTTGACTCATTTCAGCTCTTCGCGCTTCCGGGCCTTCCCGAAGACTTCCTGAAGATTCAGGGAGACCGAGAGATTGCGGTGACCCTCGCATTCGACCCGCCGACACGACAGACGCGAGCGGCTTCTTATCTCGGTGTTAGGATGTACGCAGACCTGTTTCGCAACGTACCAGCAGCCGACTTGCTGAACTGCCTCAAAGCCATGACACCGGAAGAGCGGGCGGCACTCGGCAACAACGGAGTATCGCTTACGAGCATGCCGAGCCGGCAAAGGGTGAAACTTGAGCCCGGCGTCAACGTTCGCCGAAGTGGGACGCTTCAGCGGGGCATCGCCCGTGTGCGCAGCGCCAACTGGAAATACGACGGCAGTGACTTGATCCTTGCCGTCGTGTGCCAGCGGATGTGGGCGCCTGTGGAGGTTGAGCGACAGCGGTTCGCCGTGGTCGTTTCAGTGTCGCACAGCGATCCGAGCGTATCGCTTTACGCGCACATCAGGCAGCGAGCTCAGGTCTGGCAGCAAGCGCGCATTCGCGTCTGATCTGCGTGGGGCGGATAACCGCGCTAGAGCCCAAGCGGGAAGGTCAATGCGAAGGGTCTTGAGGTCAGCCGCTGGGGGCGGTATGCAGCCAGAAGATCGCACCCTGCGGGTCGCTGCCCTGAATGATGCGCCCGCCGCCCGGGACCTCCATCGGCCCCATCAGCAGCCGGCCGCCCAGGCCGTCGACCCGGGCCGCGGCGGCGTCGACGTCGGCGACCTCCCAGTAGATGTTCCAGGCGGGACGGGGCATCTCGGGCGGCATGTTGAACATCCCGCCCAGGGGCTCGCCCGCGGTCAGGCCGTACATCTGATACATCCCGCCCTCGCCCATATCCATGACGTCGACCTTGGACCAGCCGAAGATCTGCTCGTAGAAGCGGAAGGCGGCCTCGTGGTCGGTCGTCGCCAGCTCATGCCAGACGGTCGTGCCGACACCCGGCGGAGGGTTCGCCGGCGGGTCGTCGCCGGCCGGCGCGAACAGGCCCAGCGCCGCCCCCTGCGGGTCGATGATGAGCCCGATGCGACCCACCGCCGGCACATCGAAGGACTCCATCGGTGCGATTGCGCCCAGCGCCGTCGCCTGCGCGACCGCCGCGTCCACGTCCTCGACGCCCACGTAGGGCAGCCAGCAGGGGATCGCGCCCATCTGCTTGGCCTCCTCGGGCAGGTCCATCACGCCGGCCGCGGGGACGCCGTCCTGGGTGAACATCGTGTAGGGGCCGCCGCCGGGGTCTTCGGTCGTCGTGTCCCAGCCGACCAGCGCCTTGTAGAAGGCCTCGCCGGCGGCCGGGTCGTCGGTCTCCAGCTCGTGCCACACGAAACGGCCGCGAATCGATCGATGGGCCATGCTTGCTCCCTCGGTGCCCGCCGGCAGGCCAGCCTGCCGTACGCGGCACGCTAGCGAGCGCGAGATCAACACGCGCGCTCCCAGTTAACGCGAGAAGCCGCCAAGCCAGCGGGAGACGTAGCAATGACGGGGGCGCCATGACAGAAACACACTTCGACCTGCTCGTCGCCGGCGGCGGCACCGGACGCGACATCGTGCTGGCCGGCGAGGCGGCGGGGCTGCGCGTCGCGCTGGTCGAGCGCGGCCGGATCGGCGGCACCTGCCACAACCGCGGCTGCATGCCCTCGAAGATGCTGATCCACAGCGCCGACCTGGCCGACGCCGTCGCCGAGGGGCCGCGCTTCGGCGTCCACGCCAGGCTCGACCGGGTCGACCTCGCCGGCATCGTGCGCAACGTCTTCGCGACGCTGGACGCCGAGTCGGACGAGCGCGAGGCGGCGCTCGAGGCCAGCGATCGGGTCACGTTCTTCCAGCGCGAGGGACGCTTCAACGGCGCCAAGACGATGCAGGTCGGGGACGACGTGATCAGCGCCGACCGCGTCGTCATCGCGGGCGGATCGCGCCCGTTCGTGCCGCCGATCCCCGGCCTGCCCGACGTGCCCTACCTGACCTCGGACGAGGCGCTGCATCTGGAGACGCTGCCGCGCCGCCTGGCCATCGTCGGCGGCGGCTACATCTCCTGCGAGTTGGCGCACTTCTTCGGTGCGCTGGGCAGCGCGGTCACGATCATCGAGCCGTCGCAGCGGCTGCTCAGTCGTGAGGATGCCGAAATCGGGGCCGCCTTCACCGAGCGCTACCGCACAACCCACGACGTCCGCCTGGGCGCCCGCGTACGTCGCGTCACCGCGACCGCCGGCGGCGTGCGCGTGCACCTCGACGGCAGTCAGGACGTCGAGGCGGAGCAGTTGCTGGTCGCGACGGGGCGCACGCCCAACAGCGACCTGCTCGACCTCGCCGCCGCCGGGCTGGCGCTGGACGCCCGCGGCCACGTGGTCGTGAACGAGTATCTGGAGACCGGCCAGGACGGGGTCTGGGCCCTGGGCGACATCACCGGCGTGCTGCCGCTGAAGCACGTCGCGGTGCGCCAGGCGCGCCACATCAGCCGGGCCCTCTTCGACGGCGACCGCCGCCCTATGCGCTACGACGTCATCCCGCACGCCGTCTTCTCGGCGCCGCAGGTCGCGGCCGTGGGCCGGACGGAGGAGGATCTGCGCGCGGAGGGCCGCCGCTACAAGGTGGGCCGCTGGCGGCTGCGCGACACGGCCATGGGCATGGCCCTGCGCGAGGACGGCCTCGTCAAAGTGCTGGCCGCCCCGGACGACACGATCCTCGGCTGCCACATCCTGGGGCCGAACGCGTCGCTGCTGATCCACGAGGTAGCGGTCGCGATGACCGCGGGCGGCGGCCTGCGCACGATCGTCGACACCGTGCACGCGCACCCGGCGCTGTCGCAGGTGGTCGAGGAGGCGTGCAAGGCCGGGCTGGAGGCGCCGGTCGAAGCGGGCTGAGGGGGTCGATCAGCCGGGCAGGCCCTCTTGGGCGAAGCGCCAGGCCATGTCGGCGGTGCGGCGCGCCGCGCCTGCCATCGTCATCACCTGCGACGAGGCCGCGTTGCCCTGGACGCCCCGGTAGTAGACGCCCTGCACGATGGCGGCGCTGCGGTAGAGGTTGAAGACCACGTAGAAGTGGAAGTCGGTGACGGTGCGGCCCGAGAACTCCTCGTATTGCGCGAGGACGTCCTCCCAGCGGGGGATGCCGTTCTCTCCCGGCACGATCGGTTTGTCGGGATCGGACGAGTACAAGCGCGAGCAGAAGTAGGCGACGTCCGAGAGGGGGTTGCCCAGCGTGGAGATCTCCCAGTCGAGCAGCCCCACGATGCGCGGCTCGTCGGGCGCGAACATGATGTTGTGCAGCGAGAAGTCGCCGTGGACGATGGTGGTCTCTTCCTCCTCCGGCATCCGCTCCGGCAACCACTCCATCAGTTGGTTGAAGGACTCGATCTCTTCCGTCTGCGACGCGAGGTACTGCTTGGTCCAGCGGTGGAACTGGCGCTGCACGTAGTTGCCGGGCCGGCCGAAGGAGCCGAGGCCCACGGCCTCGTGGTCGACGGCGTGCAGCGCGGCGAGGACGCGCATGGCGTCGCGGAAGATGGCGGGGCGCTCCGTCGCGTCCTTGCCGGCCGTGGCGTAGTCCGCGTAGACGCGGCCGTGCAGGCGCTGCATGACGAAGAACTCGGTGCCCATCACGGACGGATCCTCGCAGAGGTGGTACATGCGGGGGACGGGCACGTCCGTCTCCCAGAGAGCGTCCATGACTCGGTACTCGCGGTCGACGGCGTGGGCGCTCTTGAGCAGCTCGCCGGGCGGCTTCTTGCGGACGACGTACTGCTTGCCCCCAGCCTCGATCGAGAACGTCGGGTTGGACTGGCCGCGGTCGAACTGGCGCACCGTCATGGGGGGCGTGAAGCCGTCGATGTGCTCGGCGAGGTACGCCTCCAGCCGTGCCTCGTCGAATCGGTGGGCGTCACGGACCTCGATGATCTCGGGGGGCGTGGGCAGAGTGGTCATGCTTGTCCGTCGTTTCGCGCGGGCCGGGCCGCGGGGCCCAACACGCCGGGTCCTGCGGGGCCGGATTAGCGGCCGCGGAAGACGGGCGCTTCCTTGTTGACAAACGCCTTGGTGGCGCTGGCGTGGTCCTCGTCGTGGGAGCTGAGCGTGTGGTGCATCGCCTCGGAGAGGAACGCGTCAGCCAGGGAAAGGGATTCGGAGCGCTGCAGGTTGAGCTTCATCCGAGCCATGGCCAGCGGGGGCCCGCTGGCGATCTGGGCGCAGAACTCCAGGCCGGCATCCATGAACTCCTCATGCGGCACGACGTGGTTGGTCAGGCCCAGGGCCAGGGCCCGATCGGCGTCGATGATCTCGCCGGTGAAGTAGAGCTCGCGGGCGACAGCCGCGCCGGCGATGCGCGGCAGGAACCAACTGCCGCCGAAGTCGCCGGAGAGGGCGACGTTGCGGAAGGCGGTGCCGAACTTGGCCTGGCTGGAGCAGAAGCGGATGTCGCAGGCGAGCGCCATGCTCATGCCGGCGCCCATCGCGAAGCCGTTGACGAGCGCCACGGTGGGCTTGGGCAGGCTGTACAGGCGGCCCGCGATCTTCCAGCCCCACTCGGCCAAGTTGCGGGCGGCCTCGTCGAGGGAGTTGGCGGCGCCGCCGCTGGCGGTATCCTGATCCTCCGCCATGGCCTTCACGTCGCCGCCGGCGGTGAAGGCGCGCCCGGCGCCGGTCAGGGCGACGCAGCGCACCGCCTCGTCCTTTTCGGCGTCGGCGAACATGTCGTGCATGAGGTCGCCCATGTCCGGCACGATCGCGTTGAGGCGGGTCGGCCGGTTGATCGTGATCAGGGCGACGCCGTCGTCCCGCTTCTCGTAGAGCACTCTGTCGTCCGACATCTTGGACCTCCCTAATCTCTCGTGGTGACGTGCGACTTCGCACCGTTCGCAAGCGATGTTAGTCTCGCTCACCATAGCCCGCCAACCCAGGCGGTGGCACACCCGGAGATCCCATGCCCGACGCTCGACCCGTGCGCTTCGACGTTGCCGACCGCGTCGCGACGGTGACGCTCAACCGCCCGGAGGCGATGAACGCGCTCGACCCGGAGACGTTCGCGGCGCTGGCCGAGGCCTGGACCGAGGTCAGCGACAACCCCGACATCTGGGTGGCGATCGTGACGGGCGCGGGCGGCAAGGCGTTCTCGGCCGGGGCGGACCTGAAGAAGACGGTTCCGCGCCGGCCCGGCGGCGCCGGGGCGGAGATCGCGCGGGTGTTCCAGCCGCGGGGCGGCTCCTCGCTCGACGACGGCATCCACGTCTGGAAGCCGATCATCGCCGCCGTCGACGGCTACTGCCTGGGCGCGGGGCTGACGCTGCTCAGCGTGACCGACTTCCGCATCGCGTCGGAGAACTCGGTGTTCGGCCTGCCGGAGGTGCGGCGCGGCATCTTCCCCACGCTGGGGGCGACGCACCGGCTCTACCGCCAACTGCCCCACGCCATCGCGATGGAGTTGATCCTCTACGGCGACAACCTTGATGCGCGGCAGGCGCTGCAATACGGGCTGGTCAACCGTGTCGTCCCCTCGGCCGAGGTGATGCCGCTGGCGCGCGAGGCGGCGGCCCGCTTCACGTCGGGCGCGCCCCTGACGCAGCGGGCCATCAAGGAGTCGGTCGTGCGGGGGCACGGGCTGCCGCTGGACGACGCGATCCGGCTGGAGTCGATGCTGGCCTTCGCGACTCGCCAGACGGCCGACTTCGCCGAGGGGCCGAAAGCGTTCGCCGAGAAGCGCGAGCCCAAGTACCAGGGTCGCTAGCCGCTCAGGCGTCGAAGACGAGCACGCCGTTCGCGATGGCGGGCGCGCCCTGCACGTTGCGGGTCTCCCAGAAGACGACGCGCCGGCCGCCGTCCCGCGTCTCGCCCATCGCCTGCACGGTGATGGGGTCGCCCAGCATCACGATCGAGCGGAACTGCCCGGCGACCCGGCGCAGCCGCGTGGGGTCGCTGTCGACGTAGCGGCGCATCAACTCGCGCAGGGAGAACGCGAAGGTGCAACTGCCGTGCAGGATCGGATCGGGCAGGCCGGCATCCTGCGCGAACCCGCGTTCGGTGTGGATGGGGTTCCAGATGTCGGCGCACTCCGTGTAGACGTGCGCGGTCTGCGGCGGCAGCGGCACGACCGTGCTCCACAGCGGCTCCGACGCGACGATCCGCTCCGGCAGGGGCGGCGCCGTGGCCAGCGCGCGGTCGGGACCGTCGCTGCGCAGCCCGCGCATGATCCCGCTGGTGTCCATCACCGCCACCTCATCGCCGCGCGAATCAAGCATCCGATAGCGCGTCGTGCTGATCGCCCCGGGCGGGATCTGCGCGACGGCGATCACCTGGCCCTGGGTGGTGATGACGTCCCCCACACGGAAGGCGCGGCTGAAGCGCCAGTCCGTCGAGGCGTGCACGCCGAAGGGGATGGCGCGCGGGTCTGTGTCGTCGTCGGGCATGTGCCGGGCGTTCCACATGAGGCTCTCGACGAGCCCGGGGTGGCCCAGCAGGCCGCCCTCGCGCAGATCGTCGCTGTACTGGGGCGCCCACTCGCCGACGCCCGCGGCGAAGGCCAGCAGCCGGCGCTTGGTCAGTTCGGTAGTGACGGCGATCGTGCGGCGGCCCACGCGATCGGTCGCGATGGTGAAGGGGCGGGTGGAGGTGTCGGCAGTGGTCATCGTGCCGTCAGGTTAGCCGAACCCGGCGGCTTGCGTCATGGAGCGGGGCCTCGGCGGGGTCGCGGTCGGGTACACTCCCCACGATGCGCAGCGTGTCCGCACCGGGCGGGGCGCCAGCGGAGGAAGGCATCGAGATGACGACAGGTACGTACACGGCCATTCGCTACGAGGTGGACGGCCCGGTGGCCGTGATCACGCTCAACCGGCCCGAACGGCTGAACGCGCTCGGCGGGGCGATGCTGGCCGAACTGCGGCACGCCATGGCCACGGCGGAGCGGGACACGTCCGTGGTGGGCATCGTGCTCACGGGAGCGGGCCGCGGCTTCTGCGCCGGCGCCGACATGGGCGGCCTCAAGGATCTGGCCGCGGCGGGCTCGGACGCCGTCCTGAGTGAGGTCGAGGAGACGCTGACTCCCGGCGGCGCGGACCGGGACGCGGACTACGAGAAGTCGGTGACGTTCGTGATGGCGGTGCGCAAGCCGGTGGTGGGGGCGATCAACGGTCCGGCAGCCGGCATGGGCCTCTCGTTCGCAGCGGCGTGCGACGTCCGCTTCGCGGCGGAGAACGCGTTCTTCGTCAACTCCTTCGCGCAGCGTGGGCTGAGCGGGGAGCACGCGACGACGTGGCTGCTGCCGCGGCTGATGGGGCACGCGCGGGCGCTGGACATGATGTGGACCGGCCGGCGCGTCTCGGCGCAGGAGGCGAAGGACTGCGGCCTGGTCAACGAGGTCGTGCCCGCCGAGGAGCTGCTGGACGCGGCCAAGGGCTACATCCGCACGCTGGCGCGGACGGCGTCGCCGCGCTCGCTGATGCACATCAAGCAGCAGACCTACCGCGACCTGATGCGGCCGCTGGGCCCGGCAATGGACGACGGGGAGGAGCGCATCCGGGAGTCGATGGCGTGGCCGGACTTCGCCGAGGGGGTGGCGGCCTTCCAGGAGCGTCGCGATCCCCACTTCCCGGCGTTGGAACTCTCCTAGCGGCCCTCGCGAGCCCGGGTGCGTATCGGAGGTCGCGGCCCCGGCGTTACCTGCGTGACGCGGGCGCGAAACCCGCGTGTGGTAGACTCAGGGTGAGTTCCGACCGGTCCGCGCAGGCCGATCCGGGTAGGACGGCCGTCGCGGCACGCCAGCGCCGGGCAGTCCCACTCCGGCAGTGCGCAGCCGGCAATCCACTGACGGCAGTCCACACCCGAGCAAGACCGCGGACCGGACGTGCCAGCGGCCCATCTCCGGCCCCGCACGAGGGAACCCGCGGCGCAGGAACCGCCAAAGGACCAGCATGACCAAGCCACGTAAGCGACATCGCCGCAGCGGCGGCAATACCGCGGATCCCGACCGCCAGCCCGCGAACCTGGACCACCGCAAGGGCCATCGCAGTTTCCTCCGCGACGGCCTGCCGGAACTCCAGCGCGGCGGGCGCGGCGGGACCCACGCCGGGCGCGGTCGCTTTCGGGACCGCTAGGCCCCACCCGGCCGCGCCACCCGGATCGACGGCCCCCGGCCCCGATCCGCTTCCAAGACCGCCCGGCGCGCCGCCTCCACTCCCCCGCCCACCCGTCCGGAACCCGGGTGCAACGAAGTCCAAGAGGGACATGAGCAACATCACCGTCAAACCCACGAGTAAGCCCCTGAAGCGCGTCGCCCGGCGCGTCCGCCGCGAGAGCGCCGCGCGTCCGGTTGATCGCACGGCCCCCAGCACCGAGAAGGCCGCGGCCCGCCGGCGCGCCGCCCGGGCGCGTCGCGGCGACACGGGCAGCAGCCCGCCGCCCGTCTGGCTGACCGGCGTCGCCCCGCCGCGTCCCACGCGCGGCGTGGAAGACCTGACCGGCGCCGGCGAGGACGCCGTCCGCCAGTACCTCTCCGAGATCGGCCGGGTGGACCTGCTCACCGCCGCGGACGAGCGCCGCCTGTCCCGGCAGCTGGAGGACGGCAACTGGATTCACGATGTCGAGGAGCGCCTCAGCGAGCGCCTGGGCCACGACCCCAGCGGGGCGGAGGTCTGGGTCGCGCTGCTGGAGCAGCTCGAGCACCTGCGGCCGGTCTCGGTCGCGATCGGCCGTTCGCTGCGCTGGGGCAAGCGCTCCCAACTGACGCTGATCCACGACCCCGGCTTCCGCGGGCGCATCGACGGCGAGATGAACGAGGAGATGCGGGAGCGCGTGCAGCGCGCCCGCCGCGTCGACGAGGCCGAGGCGGCCACGCTCCTGGTGCAGCTCTCGGTGGTGGCGCACCTGCTCGACGTGAAGCTGCTCGATCGCTGCCGCGCACTCCTGGGCGACGAAGCGCTGCTCGCGCCCAGCCCGACGCTGGCCGCGGAGCTGGCGTCGCTGGAGCCGCGCTTCGAGCGCCACTTCGACCGCATCAAGCGGGAGGCCCACGAGGCCGAGACGCACCTGATCGAGGCCAACCTGCGGCTGGTGGTCGCGGTGTCGAAGAAGTACGCCGGCCGCGGCCTGAGCCTGCTGGACCTGATCCAGGAGGGCAACATTGGCCTCTTCCGCGGCGTGGAGAAGTTCGACTACCGCAAGGGCTACAAGTTCTCCACCTACGCCACCTGGTGGATTCGGCAGGCCGTGACGCGGGCCATCGCCGACAAGTCGCGCACGATCCGCATCCCCGTCCACCTGACGGAAGTGCTCAACAAGCTCAACCGCGCCAGCCGCCGCTTCGTGCAGGAGTACGGTCGCGAGCCGGCCCCGTCCGAATTGGCCGATATCATGGAGCTGCCGGAGGAGCGGGTGCGCGAGATCCTCAAGGCCAGCCTGGAGCCGGCCTCGCTGGACTCCCCCGTCGGCGTCGAGGACGACGCCGACACGCTGGGCAGCTTCATCGAGGACGAAGGCGCGCCGGCGCCCCCGGACCAGGTCGACCGCAAGCTGATGCGGGAGGCGCTGGGCGAGGTGCTGGAGGAGCTCACGCCGCGCGAGCGCCAGGTGCTGGAGTTGCGCTTCGGCCTGGCCGACGGTCGCAGCCGCACCCTGTCGGAGGTGGGCGAGCTGTTCCACCTCACCCGGGAGCGGATTCGCCAGATCGAGACCAAGGCGCTGGCCAAGCTGCGCCACCCCTCGCGGGCCGGCCGCCTGCGCGACTACCTGGACTAGCGGCTGGATTAGCGGGAACGCCAGACGACGGCGCGACGCCCGGTGCCCGGCCCCGCCCCGGATATACTCGCGTCGGATCACGACGGCGCGGAGGTGGGCGGGATGAGCGGCAGCGGCGGCGATGACCTCGACCTCGGCTCGCTCGAGTTGGGGCCCCGCGAGTTGCGCGCGCAGTACGCCGACGGGTTGATCCCGGCCTCGACGAGCAGCATCGAACCGCTGGCGCGCGTGGCCGGGCAGGACCGGGCGCTGGAGGCGATCAGCTTCGGGCTCAGCGTGGAGGCCGAGGGCTACAACATCGCGGTGGCCGGGCAGCGGTCGTCGGGCCGCAAGACGGCGGTCGCGGGATTGGTGCACGCCGCCGCGCAGGGGCGCCCCCCGGTGCGCGACTGGTGCTACCTCCACAACTTCGACGACCCCTACCGCCCCCGCGCGGTCGCGCTGCCCAGCGCCACCGGCGACGACCTCAAGCGCGATTTGGCCCGCCTCGTCGACACCTTGGGCAAGGATCTCCCCACCGTGTTCGACGACGAGTCGTACGACCAGCGGCGCACACAGGCGCTGCAGGGCGTGATGCGGGAGCGCGAACAGGTCCTGGAGGGCTTGCAGCGCGTCGCGGCGGAGCAGGGCTTCGTAGTCTCGCTGACGCCGAGCGGCTTCGTCAGCCTGCCACGCGGCGACGACGGCCAGCCGATCCCGCCGGAGGCGTTCCCGCAGCTCCCGGAGACGACGCGGCGGGAGTTGGAGCAGCGCGCCGGCCACGTGCAAGAGGCGTCGAACCGGGTGCTGCGCGAGTTGCGGCGTCTGGAGGGGCGCGCCCGCGACGCCCTGGAGGCGCTGAACCGCGAGGTGGCCCGCTTCGTCAGCGGTCCCGTGCTCGACGAACTCCGCGAGCAGCACCCCCAGCCCGAGCTGGCCGCCCACTTCGCCGCGATCGAGCAGGACATCCTGGACAACATCGACACGCTGCGGCGCCTGGCGGCGGCGGAGGCGCCGCCCGCGGGGCCGCCCGGCCCGCCGGGCGCCCGGGCCGGGCAAGACCCCCGCGAGGCGATCTTTCGGCGCTACGCGGTCAACTTGTTCGTCACGCACGGCGAGCAACCGGCGCCGCATGCGCCCATCGTCGACGAGGCACAGCCCACCTATTCGAATCTGTTCGGCCGCTTGGACTACGAGCCGCGCTACGGTTCGATGACGACCGATTTTACGATGATCCGTCCGGGCGCGGTGCACCTGGCCAACGGCGGCTACCTGATCCTGCAGGCCGAGGACCTGCTCAGCGACCCGCGGTCGTGGCGCAAGCTCAAGCAATCGCTGCGCGACGGGCAGGTCCGCGTCGAGGAGATCGGCGAGGCGGCCGGGCCGTTCCCGGTCGTGCATCTGATCCCGGAGCCGATTCCGCTCGACCTGAAGGTCGTCCTGATCGGCTCGCCCGCCACCATCGGCCTGCTCCAGGCGGCCGACCCCGACTTCGGCGATCTCTTCAAGATCCGGGCGGAGTTCGAGCCGGACACGCCGATCGACGAGGACGCCATCCGCGCCTACATCGCGTTCGTGCGTCGCTCCTGCGATGACTGCGCGCTGCGCCAGTTCGACCAGGGCGCGCTGGTGGAGGTCCTGCGCTACGGCAACCGGCTGGCCGGGCGGCAGGACCGGCTCAGCACCCGCTACGGGGCCATCCAGGACCTCTGCGAAGAAGCCAACCAGCGGGCCGTGATGGCCGGCGACCGGGGCATCAGCGCGGCCCATGTCCGCGACGCCCTGGCCGCGATGCGCCGCCGCTCGGACCTCGTCCCGGACCGCATCCGGCGCTCGATCGCGGAGGGCTCGCTGCACATCGAGACGAGCGGCTCCGTGATGGGCCAGGTCAACGGCCTGGCCGTGTTCGGTATCGGCGAGCACATGTTCGGCACGCCCAGCCGCATCACCTGCCGCACCGGAGCGGGCACGGCCGGGGTGATCAACATCGAGCGGGAGGTGGAGCGCAGCGGCGCCATCCACTCGAAGGGCATCCTCGTGCTCAACGGCTTCCTGATCGGCACCTTCGGCCGCGAGCATCCGCTGTCCTTCTCGGCCTCGCTGACCTTCGAGCAGAGCTACGCCGAGGTCGACGGCGACAGCGCCTCCTCGGCCGAGCTCTACGCCATCCTGACGTCGCTGGCGCGGGTCCCGATCCGGCAGGACCTGGCGGTCACGGGCTCCGTCGATCAGTTCGGCAACATTCAGCCCGTGGGCGGCGTGACCGAGAAGGTGGAGGGCTTCTTCGACGTCTGCGCCGAGGCCGGGCTGACCGGGCAGCAGGGCGTCATCATCCCGCACGCCAATCGGCGCAGCCTGACGCTGCGCGACGATGTGGTGCGGGCCGTGGCGGCGGGGCAGTTCCACATCTGGGCCGTCACGCGGGTCGAAGAGGGGCTGCGCATCCTCACCGGCCGGGAGGCGGGCGTCGCCGGCACGGACGGCGTCTATCCGCCCGGCAGCATCTTCCGCGGCGTCACTGGCGCGCTGGCCGCGATGCGACCCGCGCCGCCGGCGGCCATCCCCGTGCGGACGCCGTCCGACGCCTGACACGGGCGCGCGCGGATCGGTCCCGCTCAGCCCTCGCAGGCCGCCTTGCAGCGGGCGAGTTCCTTCGACATCTGCTTGCGCATCATGCGGTGCAGCAGCGGGCCGAGCAGGAGGAACATCGCGCTCGTGATCATGCCGTCCGAGCCGGCGCGGGTGGTCTTCTCCAGCGTCACCGCGCCTCCGGCGCCCGCCGACAGCCGCAGCCGCAGTTCGACGGGGTAGGGGCCCGCGGTGGACTCCAGCGCGTAGTGGCCCGGCGGCTCCAGGACGGTCACGACGTACTCCATCGTGTGGCGGCGGCCGGCGTAGGTGTACTGGCTCATGAACGGCGTCCCGACCTCCAGGGGCGACGCCGCGGCATCCGCCTCCGGCGTCAGGATCGCCTCCGACACGCCATCGACCCAGTGGGGCATGTTCCCGATGTCGGTCACGAACGCCCAGACGTCGTCAATCGGCCGTTCGATCTCGACGCTCGTCGTGGCGGCCAGCCAGCGCATGCGTCACTCCTTGGGCGTGGATCATACCGCGCGGGCCCCCGGTCGGGCGCGGGCTGCTCGCATCCGCGGACTGCGGCAGCTACCCTCGCCCCGGTTGCGACGCGAGCGCAGGCACGGGGAAGGACCGCAGCGATGAGCCAGGCACACTTCGGGGTGATGACGCCCCAGATCAAGCGCAGTTGGGCCGACGCCCGCCGCGCCGCGACGGCGTTCGAGGAGATGGGGTACGACTCGATCTGGGTCAACGACCACCTCTACGGGCCGCAGTCGCCCAGCATTCCAATCCTGGAAGCGTGGTCGGAGGTGGCGGCGCTGGCGGCCAGCACGGAGCGCGTGGAGATCGGCACGCTGGTGACTCCGGCGGGCATGCGCAACCCCGCGCATCTGGGCAAGGTGATCGCGACCGTCGACCACATCAGCGACGGCCGCATCATCGCGGGGATCGGCGCGGGCTGGATGCCGCGCGAGTACACCGACTTCAACATGCCGTTCCCCAACACCCGCGATCGCCTGGGGCAGATGCGCGAGGCGGTGGAGCTGCTGCGCGGCATGTGGGACGAGGACACGGAGTCGCTGAGCTACGACGGCCAGTACTTCCGCACGGAGAACCTGGTCTGTCTGCCCAAGCCAAGCCGCCGCGTGCCGCTGCTGCTGGGCGGCGGCGGCGAGAAAGTCACGCTGAAGCTGGCGGCGCAGCACGCCGACATCTGGAACAACGCGGCCGGGACGCACGAGCAGTTGGCGCACAAGATCGGCGTGCTGCGCGGGCACTGCGAGGCCGTGGGCCGGGATCCGGCCGAGATCACGATCTCGCAGCAGGTGCTGGTGACGATCGCGGCCGACGAGGCGAGCGCCGCCGTCGCGACGGAGCGGGCGCAGCGCATCTTCGGCGGGCACATGGGCGACCCGGCGGGCCCCATCGCGCTGACGGGGACGCCGGAGCGCATCGCGGAGCGCGTGCAGCAGCACGTCGATCTGGGCTGCACGATGTTCATGATGGAGTTCTTCGGGCGCGACACGATCGAGCCGGCCCAACTCTTCGCCGAGCAGGTGCTGCCGCACTTCCGTTAGGCGCGGGCGAGGACGCTGCGAGGTCAGGCGAGGACGAGGCGGAGTCAGGCGACGACGCGCCCGGCGGCGCCCAGCGCGCCTTCGCGGCGCAGCAGTCGCTTCTTGATCTGCGCGCCGCCCATGCCGTACTTCCCGACGTCGCCGCCGGAGCGGACGACGCGGTGGCAGGGGATCAGCAGCGGCACGGGGTTGCGCGCCAGGGCCGAGCCCACGGCGCGGGCCGCACGCGGTGCGCCGACGCGCTCGGCGAGTTCGCCGTACGTGCAGGTTTGCCCGCGGGGGATGGCGACGACCTCGCGCAGGACACGCTGCTGGAAGGGCGTGAGCGGGGCGAGGTCGATGTCGACGACGCAGGGGCCGCCCTCGACGGCGGTGCGGACGGGCTCCCGCAGCCCATCGGGCAGGCCGGCCTGGGCCTCGGGGGGACGGCCGTGCCGCTCGCCCAGGGCGGAGGCGAACTGGGCCGGCGTCTGGGTGAGGCTGGACGACAGGACGGTGTCGCCGCGATAGCCGACCAGGATCCGTCCCAGGGCGGTCTCGATCGGCGCGTAGGCGAGGGGGCGGTCGCGAGGAGGCATGGTCGCAGTCTAGCGGGCGGGAGCGTCGGCGCCGATCGGTTATGCCACGACCGCGCTACCGGGTTAGGCGTGGGCGGTGACGAAGTCGCGCAGCAGCGCCCCGGCGAGGGCGGGCCGCTCCTGGACCAGCGCGTGGCCGCCGCCGGGCACGATACGCAGTTGCGCGCCGGGGATGCGGGTCGCCAGGATGCGGCTGTTGTCGGGCAGAACCAGGACGTCGGCGCTGCCGTGGAGCAGCAGCGTCGGAAGGCGGAGGCGGGGCAGGCGGCCGTAGCTGTCGGCGGTGGCGGCCGCGCCGAGCTGCGCCCGGATCTCCGCGGCGGGCGCCAGCGGGGCGGGGCGGTCGCTGAAGGCGGGGGCGTGCCGCAGCGCGTTGAGCCGGACGGGCAGCGCGGCGGCATCGGAGTCGAGCGCCTCGGCGAGGGCGGTCGCGACCCACGGCGGCGGCGCGACGGCGGTGCGCTCGCCGGGATGCGCCGCCACCAGCGTCAGCGATGCCGCCAGCCTGCGTCGCCCGAGGGCGAGCTCCAGCGCGACGAGCGCGCCCGAGCCCTGCCCGAAGACGTGCACCCGTGCGCCCCGCGGGAGCTGCGCATCGACGTCCGCGCGGATGGCGGCGGCAAGCTGGCCGATCGTCGGATCGGGCGGGAGGCTGGGCCAGCTCGGGCGCAGGAGCGGGCGCGGATCGAGGGCGTGCAGGAAGGCGGCCGGCCAGGATCGGGCGTCGTGGCCGGCGTCCGGCAGGAGCAGGATCGGCGTGGCGCGCGGCCGGGCCAGGGCGGCCCCTAGCGACCGGGCGGCTTGGGCAGGATGTAGCCCAGCGACAGCACCACCACGAGCCCGGCGATCAGCACGGAGACGACGAGTCCCACGATCGCGCCGGCGGGCAGATCGCCGCCACCCTCGCCGGCGGCCAGGGCGGCGCCGCTCGTCAGCAGCATCAGCAACGCCGCCGCCGCGAGCGGCGTGAGCAGTCGCCTCATGACGCCGCGGCCGCGCGGATCTGCGCGGCGTGGTCGCTGAGGTGGCCGGCCCAGGCCTTGAACGCTTGCTCCACCGTGCCCATCATCTCGTGCGGCTTGCCCATGTCGTCGGGGCCGACGGCGGCGACCTTCGCGTTGGCGGCCTCGGCGACGGCTTCCAGCGCGGACTGCGCCTCCTGGGGCGAGGCGATCAGCGCGCCCTTGATCGGGTTGGCGGGGCCGTCGAGGCCAGAGGACTCGCAGACCGAACGCGCGAAGAAGATCTCCGCGCCCAGCACGTGGGCGGCCGTCTCCTGCGCCGACCACGCCTCTTCGCCCTCGCCGGCTGCGGGCTTCTTCTGCCAGCCGCCGATGGCCGCATCGAACGCGGCGCTGAGATCGCTGCGCGCGGCATCCACGGCGGCGCGCGCTTCATCTGGAGTGGTCATGGGGTTCCCTTCGTCGTGAGCGGCCGGTAGTGGCCATTGTCGTGTCCCCGGAGTTGCGCCCGGCGGGCGGGCATGATCGGGGACCGGGGCGATCGTAGGGCAAACGGGGCGGCTGCCGCCAGCGCGAACGGGCCGGCCGGTGGCGTACGGGGATCGCGGCTCACCGCGGGCAGGCGGTAGACTGCCGGCGCCAGACCATCCAGCGGCGGCCCGTCCCGATGGCGGGGCCGCGCGCGCCCGGCGGGGAGACACGATGACCACAGCGACCTCGAGCCCGGCAACGGCCGTCCGCAGCGAGACCCGCGTCGAACTGATGGGGCAGCCCGTCACGGTGCGACGCGGCGGCGCGGGGCCGGCGCTGGTTGTGCTGCCGCACGATCACGGCTGCGACGGCTGGGGCGCGTTCCACGCGGCGCTGGCCGCCGACTTCGACGTCGTCGCGCCGGTGCTGCCCGGCTACGACGGCACGCCGCGCTTCGAGTGGATGCGCAACGTGCGCGACATGGCGATCGGCATGGGGCTGCTGCTCGACGCGCTGGCGGTGGGCCCATCGACGCTGGTGGGCCTGGGCTTCGGGGGCTGGCTGGCGGCGGAGATGGCGACGATGGCGCAGTCGCGGCTGGAGCGGCTGGTGCTGGTCGGCGCGCCGGGGATCAAGCCGCGGGCGGGAGAGATCAGCGACCAGTTCCTGCTCAGCCATACGGCCTACGTGCGGTCCGGCTTCACATCGGACGCCGCCTACGCAGCGGTGTACGGCGGCGAGGAGAGCGAGGAGGCGCGCATCGATCGGCTGGTGCGCTGGGACGAGAACCGGGAGATGACGGGGCGCATCGCCTGGAAGCCGTACATGTACAACCCGGCGCTGCCCGCCCTGCTGACGGCGGTGCGCACGCCGACCCTGATCGTGTGGGGCGCGGAGGACGGCATCGTGCCGCTGGACTGCGGCGAGCAGTACGCGGAGGCGCTGCCGAACGCACGCCTGGAGGTGCTGCCGGCGGCCGGGCGGCACATCGACAGCGAGCGGCCAGGGGCGCTGGCCGACCTGATCCGCGCCTTCACATCCGAGTAGCGCGCGCGGCCGGCGACGGAGATCGCAATGCACCTGATGTACTTCACCGAGCAACCGATGTCGACCTACGACGCAGAGGAGGGCCGGCGCGTCGGCAACACGGCGCTGATGTTCTCGAACGCGAACTTCGACCCGGTGCAGGGCAGCCGGCTCTACAACGAGCGCATCGAGGAGTACCTGCTGGCCGAGGAGGTGGGCGTCGACGGGATCATGCTGAACGAGCACCACAACGCGCCGTTCTGCATGCAGGCCAAGTGCAACATCTTCGCCAGCATCCTGGCGGGCATGACGGAGCGGGTGAAGATCGTGCTGCTGGGCAACCCGCTGCCGCTGACCGAGAACCCGGTGCGGCTGGCGGAAGAGCTGTCGATGATCGACATGGTGTCGAAGGGGCGGCTGGTGTCGGGCTTCGTGCGCGGCGGCGGGACCGAGCAGCTGGCGGCGGGGGTCAACCCGACCTACAACCGGGAGCGCTTCGCCGAGGCGCACGACCTGATCGTCAAGGCGTGGACGCAGCCGGGGCCCTGGCGCTGGGAGGGGACGCACTACCAGAACCGGGTCGTGAATCCGTGGGCGCTGCCGCTGCAGCGGCCGCATCCGCGCATCTGGATTCCCGGCGTCTCCAGCCCCGAGACGACGCGCTGGGCGGCGCAGCACGGCTACCCCTACGTCTGCCTCAACACGACGGTCGAGGCGACGAAGAAGATCTGGGCCGTCTACGACGAGGCCGCGGCGACGGTGGGGCTCACGCCCGGCCCGGAGCATCGGGGGTACCTGATCCGCTGCCACGTGCAGGACACGCAGGAGAAGGCCGAGCAGAACGCGCGGCAGTTCATGTGGATGATGGGCGAGTTCACCGGCCTGGCCCATCCCGTGTGGGGCAACCCGGCGGGCTACGGGTCGCCGCGGCACCGGCGCGCGTTCGTGCAGATCGCGAACGGGATGCGGCGGGGCCGCAACGACGGCGCGCCGCCCTTCGAGCAGCAGCTCGAGGCGCGGTCGATCATCGCGGGGACGCCGGACCAGGTGGTCGCGCAGTTGCGCCCCATCCTGGAGCAGACGCGGCCCGGCATCCTCTCGTTGTGGGGCAACGACGGCGGCGTCAGTCACTCCGACTCGAAGCGCTGCATCGAGCTGCTCGGCCGGGAAGTGATGCCCGCCCTGCGCGACATCGGCGACGAGCTGGGCCTGACCGACCCCTTCGAGGCGAACGCGCCGGTGAGTCTCGACCACGCGCGGGCGCGGGCGGCGGCCGTCGGCCCCGGCTGAGGCGGCGCGTCCGGTGATGCGCGTAGTCGCGCGGGGCGGGAGGATAGGCAGCGTGACGGTCCGGCGGACCCGGGATCGCACGAGCGGGAGGAGCAGCGATGGCAACGGTAGACATCTTGATGCCGGGGCAGGCCTGGGGCGCGAGCACGGGCATCCCGGCGATGTGCTCGATCATCCTGATCGAGTCGGAGGGCAAGCGCATCCTGTTCGATACCGGCCACGTGGGCCGCTACACCGGGCTGGAGGCGGCGCTCAAGGATCGCAAGCTGGGGCCGGAGGACATCGACCTGCAGGTGATGTCGCACGCGCACTGGGACCATGCGCAGAACTTCGACCGCTTCACCAACGCGCCGATGCTGATCCATCCCGACGAGCGCCGCTACGCGCAGAACCCCCATCCCAACGACTGGGCGACCCCGGCCTGGACGGGAGCCGCCCTGGAGACGCACACGATCCAGGAGGTCAGAGACGGCGACGAGCTCGCGCGGGGGGTGCGGGTGATCGACATCCCGGGGCACTCGCCGGGCAGCATCGGCCTGCTGGTGGAGACCGAGGACGGCGTCTCGGGGCTCACCGGCGACGCCCTGCACTTCGCGCGGATCGCGCTGACGGGCGAGAGCCCGCTGGTGTTCTTCGACAAGACGCTGGCCGACGCCAGCATCCGCAAGGTGGTCGCCGCCTCGGATGTGCTCTACCCCGGCCACGACCGCCCGTTCCGGCTGGTGGACGGCGAGATCGTCTACACGCAGGAGTTCGAGCTAACGCTGAGCAACCTGTACCCGGGCATGCCCGGGCTGTCGTTCGACCGGCCCAAGCCGTCGGTCTGGGTCATGCCGGGCGCAAGGCAGTAGCGTCCGGCAGCCGGTCGGTGGGCGCGGCGGCGGCGCGGCCCATCGCAGGGTCGGGCGATCTTGCGAGCGGGCGCGGTCGGATGGCAGACTTGCGCCACGCCGCGGCACGTGAGGAGAGCACGCCGATGGAAGTTCCGCTGGTCGTCAACGATTTTCTGCGCCGGGCCGTCAAGCTGTACCCAGGGCAAGAGGCCGTGGTCAACGGGGAGCTGCGCCTCACCTACGCCGAGTTCGGGGCGCGGGTGAACCAGCTGGCGAACGCGCTGCTGGCGCTGGGCGTCGGCAAGGGCGATCGCGTCGCGATCCTCAGCCCCAACAGCCACCAGTTCCTGGAGGTGCTGTACGCGACGGCCGCGATCGGGGCCGGCGTCGTGCCGATCAACTACCGCTTGATCGCGTCGGACTTCGAGTACGTGCTGAGCCACTCCGGGACGAAGGTGGCGGTGGTCGACTCGGACTACGCGGCGGCGGTGGAGGGGCTGCGCGACAAGCTGCCCGCCGTCGAGCACTACGTGACGGTGCGCTTCGAGACGGACGAAGTGCTGCCCGGCTGGGAGGACTACGAGGCGCTGGTCGCGGCGCAGCCGGCGACGCCGCCGCCGGATCCGGGGCTGTCGGAGTCGGACCTGCTGAGCATCAACTACACGTCCGGCACGACGGCCCGGCCGAAGGGCGTGATGATCACGCATCGCAACGCCTACATCAACGCCTACAACGCGATCGTGCACTGGCGGATCAGCCACGCCGACCGGGAGATGTGGACGCTGCCGATGTTCCACGCCAACGGCTGGGGCGGCCCCTACGCGATCACGGCGATGGGCGCGACGCACGTCGTGCTGCGAAAGGTGGAGGGGGCGGCGATCTACCAGATGATCCAGGACGAGCGCATCACGTTCGCCTGCATGGCCCCGGCCGTGCTGGCCACGATCCTGGAGTTCCCCGACAAGGCGGCCTACACGATCACGACGCGGCCCCGCTTCGTGGTCGCCGGTGCGCCGCCGCCGCAGACGTTCATCCAGCGGCTGGAGGAGGAGCTGGGCTGGGAGTTCATCCAGCTCTACGGGCTCACGGAGACCTCGCCCATCCTGACGATCGGCGAGGTCAAGCCGCACCTGAACCTGACGGGCGAGGCCTACTACCGCACCAAGGCCCGCGCCGGCCAGGAAGCGATCGGCACCGACGTGCGCGTCTTCGCGTCGGACGGGGCGGAAGTGCCCTGGGACGACGAGTCGGTCGGGGAGGTGGCGGCGCGGTCGAACGTCGTGCTGGCGGGCTACTGGCAGCAGCCCGAGGAAACGGCCAAGGTCATCCGCGATGGCTGGTTCTTCACGGGCGACATGGCGACGATCAACCAGGACGGCTACATCAACATCGTCGACCGGGCGAAGGACGTGATCATCTCGGGCGGGGAGAACATCTCGTCGATCGAGATCGAGGACGTGCTCTACAAGCATCCGTCGGTGCTCGAGGCGGCGGTGATCGGGGTGCCGTCGGAGCAGTGGGGCGAGACGCCGATGGCGATCATCGTGCCGCGGGCGGGCGCCAGTCCCACGAGCGACGAGATCCGCGCGCACTGCCGGGAGCGCATGGCGCACTTCAAAACGCCGGGCCGGGTGGAGTTCGTCGAGGCCCTGCCCCGCACGGCGACGGGCAAGCTGAAGAAGTTCGAGCTGCGCAATCAGTACTGGCAGGGCAAGTCGCGCCGGGTGAACTGAGGAGCGGAGGAGCACGATGCCCGACATCAGGCGGCCCGACGGGGCGGTGATCCACTACGAGACGTTCGGCGCCGGGCCGGCCGTGCTGCTGATCGCGCCGGGGGGCGTGAACAGCGAGATCGGCATGTGGGCCAGGGGGGCCATCGACCCGATCGCGGCGCTGGCGTCGGAGTTCACGCTGATCGGGATGGACCAGCGCCACGCCGGCCAGAGCTGGAACGCGCCGCCGCACTTCTCGTATGACTTGGCGTGGCAGGATCAGCTGGCGGTGCTGGACGACGCCGGGGTCGAGCGGGCGCAGGTCTGGGGCGGCTGCATCGGCGTGGGCTATCTGCTGCGGCTGATCCAGGAAGCGCCGGAGCGGATCAGCGGGGCGGTGGGGCAGGATCCGGTGGGGCTCGACCACACCAATTCGCCGGCCGTCTTTCATCGGATGTTCGCCTCCACGCTGCAACTCGCGCGCGAACACGGCCCGGCGGCGGTCGTGCGGGCGGCCACCAAGGACCCGCTGTTCGTGCAGGCCAACGGGGGCGGCCCCTTCGCGCGGCGGATCGCGGCCGACCCAACCTTCCGCGACACGATCGCCGCGATGTCGCGGGAGGAATACATCGGCCTGATCGAGGAGTTCGCCTGGGCGATCTGGCCCGACCGGCCGCCGTACTTCACGGTGTCGGAGGAGTGGCTGCGGGGCTGCCCGGCGCCACTGCTGATCCTGCCCGGCAGCGACGACTTCCATCCCACCGGCGTGGCGCGCAAGATCTGCGCCGAGGCGCCCGACGCGCGCTGCCTCGACGTCGATTGCCGGTCGGAGGAGAAGCGGGCGGCGACGACGGAGACGATCCGGGCGTTCCTGCGCGATCACGCGGCGTAGCGGGGCGGGGCAGCGACGACGTGGAGGCGCAGCGGGTCGCGGTCATTGGCGCGGGGGCGGTGGGCGCCTACTACGGGGCGCGCCTCGCGCAGGCGGGTCACGACGTGCACTTCCTGATGCGTCGCGATTACGAAGCCGTGCGGGCGGGGGGCCTGCGCTGCACGAGCCCGATGGGGGACTTCGCGCTGGAGGCGCCGTCGATCGCGCGGACGCCGGCGGAGATCGGGCCGGCCGACTGGGTGGTCTGCGCGCTGAAATCGACGTCGATCGGGGAGGCGGAGGCGCTGGTCGGGCCGTGTCTGGGACCCCACACGCGCATCCTGCTGCTGATGAACGGCCTGGGGCTCGAGGAGCGCTTCGCCGAATGGTTCGGGCGCGAGCGGGTCTTCGGCGGGATGGCGTTCACGTGCGTGAACCGGGGCCAGCCGGGGTCGGTGCATCACCTGGCGTACGGGGCGGTGACGGTGGGGCACCTGCTCGACGACGCGTCAGAGGTCGAGCGGGCGCTGGCGCTGTGGGCGCAGGCGCGGGTGGAGTTCAGCGGCGTGGAATCGCTGCGGCGGGCCCGCTGGGAGAAGCTCTGCTGGAACATCCCCTTCAACGGGCTGTGCGTCGCGGCGGGCGGCGTGACGACCGACGTCGTGGTGGGCGACGCGGCCCTGCGCGCCATCGCCCGGGCGACGATGCAGGAGGTGGTGGCGGCGGGCAACGCCGACCTGGAGGCGCGCGGCGAGGCGCTGCGGCTCGACGGGCCGGCGATCGTGCAGACGATGTTCGGCTTCACGGACCGCATGGGGCCCTACCGCCCCAGCACGATGATCGATTACGTGGAGGGCCGCCCGATGGAGGTACCGGCGATCTTCGCTGCGCCGCTGGAGCGGGCGCGCGAACTGGGCGTCGAGACGCCGCATCTGGCGACGCTGACGGCGCTGCTCCAGCAGTACGATCGCAACCGGGCGGGCGCCGCGACGTAGCCGGGGGCTCCGGCGGGGGTCAGCGGGCGGGCTGGGGGTCCGGCTCCATCTCGGCGCCCTCGGGCGCCTCGCGGGAGGCGAGGACGCCGCGGTCCTGGAGGTCGCGGATCTGGGCCTCGCTGAGGCCCGCCTCGGCGGCGAGGACTTCGGCGGTGTGCGCGCCGAGCAGGGGCGCGGCCTCGATGGGTACGTGCGAGTCGGACATGAGCGGCGGGAAGCGCAGGAGGTCGATGTCGCCGGCCTCGGGATGGTGGACGGTCTGGATGAGGCCGCGCTCCCGCATGTGGGGGTCGGTCCAGTAGTCGGTCGTGTCGGCGTTGTAGCCGCAGGGCACCCCGGCTTCCCCGAGGATCCGAAAGACCTCCTGCTTGGTGCGGGCGCGGGTCCACTGCGAGATCTCCTCGTAGAGCGCCTCGCGATTCTCGATGCGCAGGCGGCCGCGCTCGAAGCGGGCGTCGGCGAGCAGGTCGGGCCGGTCGATGGTGATGCAGAGCGTGTCCCACATGCGCGTGGTCACGACCATGATGTAGGCCCAGTCGTTGGGGCCGAACGGCTTGCAGGGGTAGAGGTCGGTGGGCGCGCCGCCCGCGTTGCCGTTGCGGGGGGCGGGCTGGTCGCGGCCGGCGGCCTCCGCGCCGGCGAGTTGGGTGCGCATGTAGTAGGTGTAGGCCTCGTACATGGCGATATCGATCTCCTGGCCGCGGCCGGTGCGCTGCTGCTGGACGTAGGCGGCGGTGATGGCGAGGGCCAACTGCACGCCCGTGCCCGCGTCGCCGACGGTGGGGCCGGGGCGCATGGGGGGACCGTCGGCCTCGCCGGTGACGGAGAACCCGCCGCCCATGGCCTGCGCGATCATGTCGAAGGACTTGAAGCCCGCGTAGGGGCCGGTCGTGCCGAAGCCCTTGAGGCGCGCGTAGATGATGCGGGGGTTGACGGCGGCCAGCACGTCGTAGCCGATGCCGAGCTTCTCGACGACGCCCGGGCCGTAGTTCTCGACGAAGACGTCGTAGTGGGGCACGAGCTTGAGGAAGATGTCGCGGCCCTCGGGGGCGGCGAGGTCGATGCAGACGCTGCGCTTGTTGCTGTTCCAGGTCAGGAAGTAGGGGGCGTGGTCCCGGCCGGTGCGGACGACGCGGCCGGGGTCGCCCGAGCCGGGCCGCTCGATCTTGACGACGTCGGCCCCCAGCCAGGCCAGCGCCTGCGTGCCGGACGTGCCGGCCTCGTATTGGGTCATATCCAGGACGCGCATCCCGTCCAGCGCTGCTGCCATGGCTCGTAGCTCCTCTCGCCCGCCGGAAGGCCCTCCCGATTCTACTCTCGCCGTCGGGCGGCGGCAGTCGCTGCTAGCCTCGCCGGGCCAATGGGGGACGATTGTCGCTATCCTGAGTCGGCGGACAGGGAGCCTGGATGAGCACAGCCGAGATCGGAACCTGGCTGAGTTTCGTGTTCGGCGTGCTCGGCTTCGTCCTGACGATCGGTCTGTTGTGGAGAACCCGTAGAGACATTCAGCGTGCCCTCGGACGGTTTCGCCGGGTTGGAACAGTCGCCGATGTCGGAAACGCGATCAAGATGATCGACGAGATGGCGGACCTCCTACGGCGGGATGCCTTCGAACAGGCGGGGATGAGGGCGGGCGACCTCCGAGGTCTAATCGTCCAGATTCAGGAGGTCGCGCCCCAGCAGTCCCCGGAGTTCCTGCACCCAGTGGAAATGAACATCCGCCTGATCCACGATCTACTCGGGGATGTCGTCGACGGAGATCGAGGCGGGTACGACGCTGGCTACGTCCGCCGACAGCTTTCGGAAATCAGAGCAGCCATGGAAGACTTGCAAGCCCAGAGTCGCGCAGCAGCAGGAGGACAGTGATGCCGGTTCCGCCAACGCTCAAATCAATCGTTGACTACGTGGTTCGAGGGACCCGATCGAGTCGCGTCCCGTGGCGTCCCGGTGCGAGCAAGCAGCAGTTCTTCGCTCAAATCGACGACTACGCGATCGTGATCGAAATGACGTCGGTCCCCAGGTCCACCCCAAGATACATACGACGGAAGGTGATCGACCCACTGAACATTGATGAACCCGTTGAGAAGCAGGGTGCGATTGGCTTTCGTATCCTCTCAGCGACCGGGGACGACATCGACTCCTTTGTCGTCGCAAGTAGAGACGATGACTACGAGGAGCTGCGGCGCACCTGGGACCAAGCGCGGGTGATTGCGCAGGGCATCAAGACGGACATCGACAAACTCGAAGAGAAGCTGCGGGTACTGAGCCAATGACGACGAATGAGAGCGTCGCGATTGGGGTGGCGGCGGACGCACCGCCGGAGCCGGAGTCGTACGACTGGACGGCGCTGGTCGACGGGCTGACGCGCTACCTGCGCATCAAGGCGACGCCCATCGGCATGAAGCTGTTCGAGACCGTCGCGGAGATGGAGGCGGTGACGCGCATTCGCCGCCCGGACCGCACGTATGCGCTGGACCAGATCGTGGCGCAGGCGCGATGGCTGAATCGCACGGTGGGGGTGACGATGGACGACTTGGCGGGGCCGCAGTGCGGCGCGCCGGTGGGGCTCTACCCGCAGGAGCCGGACTGGCGGCGCAGCACGAACATGTCGGGTGTCTGGTTCGCCACCGACACGGACGCGATCGCGCATCAGCAGGCGATGGACTGCCTGCCGTCGGGGCGGTACACGGCGCTGGCGGTGTCGCCGCTGGCGACGGGGCGGCTCGACCCGCCCGACATCGCGCTGATCTACGCGACGCCGGGGCAGATGATCATCCTGATCAACGCGCTGCAGTTCCGCGGCTACAAGAAGCTGGAGTTCTCCTGCGTGGGGGAGTCGGCCTGCGCGGACTCGTGGGGGCGGGCGCTGCGGACGGGGGAGCCGAGCGTGTCGATCCCGTGCTTCGCGGAGCGGCGCTTCGGCGGCGTGCAGGACGACGAGCTGCTGATGGCGATCCCGCCGCGCTACCTGCCCAAGGTGATCGAGGGGCTGGCGGCGCTGAACCGCAACGGGCTGCGCTACCCGATCGCGTCGCTGGGCATCGAGACGGACCCGGCGGAGTCGCTGGCGCGGAGCTACGCGCGCTGACGGGCGGGGGCGGGGGCGGGGGCTCAGGAGCGGCCGGTGACGCGGTTGACGGCGCGGCGGGCGGCCTTGCCGGCGGGGGCGGCGTCGGAGCCGAAGGCGGCGGGATCGAGGTCGGCGCGGGGCGTGACGACGACCTGCTCGGGGCGGTGCGGCCAGGGGATGCGTCCCACCGTCTCCGCGTCGTCGGGGAGGGCCCCGTCGATCAGGGTGAGGGCGTCGCCGGCGCGGGCGGTGATGCGGTCGCCCGGGAGGACGATGCCGACGAGGTTGCAGGGGTCGACGGCGCTGAGGTAAACGCGCTCGCCGCCCTGCTCGCGGCGGCGGACGGCGCGCAGCGCCTCGACGGCCTCCGGCAGGGCGTACTGCTCGCCGACGAAGCCGGCCACGAAGCGCCCGCCGCGCACCTGCCCGCGGGCCTCCATGCGTCGCAGCGCCCTGAGGATGTTGCGCCAGGGGACGGTGACGCTCTCGCGGGCCAGGAGGTCGCGGAAGATGACGCCGTAGCGCGCCAGCAGGATTTCGGCCGTCCCCTGGGCCAGATCCTCGGCGTCGAGATCGGCGGGGGCGTCGCCGACGACGGCCCAGCGACCGGCGGGGCCGGCGCCGGCGAAGCGACCGCCCGGGTATCGGGAGTGCCCGCGACGCCGTCCCGCGGTTGTACGACGCTTGCCGGCCAGGTGTCGCAGACCCTCGTAGCCGTCGGCGTGGACGAGCCCCCGGGCGACGAGGTCGCGCAGGGCCGCCTCCACTTCGGTGGCCAGGCGACGGCTGCCGTTGACGATCTCGTCGAAGAACAGGGCGCCGCGGTCGCGCAGCAGGTCGAGCACGACGCGCGACGCGCCCGCGACGGGCTCGCCGGCGGCGGGCGCGTCTTCGTCGGCCGCGTCGGCCGGGGGGGCGGCGGTCGCGGCCCGGAGGAGGGGGAAGTCGGCGCGCAGGCCCAGGCTGACGGGCATGACACGGGAGGGGCTGGCGGGGAGGCCGGCGTCCCGGCTCGACTTGCGGGGGCTGAGGCGGCCCCAGGTCAGCGTGCCGTCGAGGCACAGCTCATCGAGCCAGGCGGGGTCGTAGTCGGTCAGGCGGGCGGGCAGCAGGTCGCGCTCCCAGGCGACGGCGGGGGCCTCGAAGCCCTGCAGCCGCTCGACCACAGCGCGAAGGCCCTGCTTGCCGGTCAGGCGGGCGTCGGGCGCGCAGTGCTGCCAGCGCAGGAGGAAGCGCATGAAGTCGCGCGCGCCGACCGGCTCGATCTGCTTGCGCAGGAAGTCGAGGGTGTAGCGATGGATGCGCGCCAGCAGACGGCGGTCGCAGAATTCGTCCGGCGCGTCGGGGGGCGTACCGGGGACCCCGGGCGTCGGCAGGGGGCCGCTCGCGACATCGGACGGCGTGAAGCGACCGCGCAGCACGTGGCCGGCGGTCTCGACCTGGACGAGCCCGCGCTCGACGTCCTCGGCCCGCAGGCCGCAGCGGCCCGCGAGCGCCGCAGCGGTGACGGGGCCCAGCACCTCGCAGTGGCCGCGCAGCAGGCGCGCGCGGGCGTCGTCGCGGTCGGCGACGGTAGCGGCCGCGCCGAACGGGAGAGAGACCGGCGGGTCGATGCGCGCGCGGGGGAAGAGCAGTTCGACAAGGGGGAGGTTCTCGGCCGCGAACCAGTAGCGGGGCGCCGCGCCGGGCAGGCTGCCGGCGGGCTCCACGACGGCGGCCCGGCCGTGCGCCACGAGGTCGTCGAGCCAGGCCTCCCAGCCGGCCACGTGGCCGTCGGAGAGCGCGACGAGCGAGAGCAGAACGTCGTGGACCTCCTCGGCGTCGCGGGGGACGGGCCAGGCCTCCTCACGCACGCGGGCGATGGCGGCGGGGTCCAGGGCGGCGAGGTCGCGGGCGTCGCTGGGCAGCGCGTGGCGCAGCATGACGGCGCGCGTGCGGCGCTCCTCAAGGGGGGCGTCGTCGAGGAAGGTGTAGGGCTTGCCGCTCAGGATCTCGTGCGCCATGGGCGAGGGCTCGACGGTGTCGCGCGCGTGCAGCCTGATCGCGCCCGCCTCGATGCGGGTGAGCGTCGCGACGAGGCCGTCGGTGTCCATCCACTCGCGCAGGCAGTCCTCGCGCGACTGGCGGACGAGCGGGTGGTCGGGGTAGTCGAGGGGGCCGGTGACGTTCTCCTGGCAGCCGACCTGGGCGGGGAAGACGGCCGCGAGGAGGTCGTCGGCGCGCATGCGCTGGAGTTGCGGCGGCACCTTCTTGCCGCCGCGCTGCCGCTCGACGGCGAGGGCGCGCGTGACGTTCCAGCGCCAGCGCGTGCCCCACTGCGGCACGTAGAGGATGGCCTGCGACAGCGCGGGCTCGGCGCTGGCGGCGGTGAGATATCCGAAGACCTCCTCCAGCGGGAACGACTGCGCGGGGCCGATCGAGAGCACGATGGCGTCGTCGTTGGCGGCGGCCTGCAGCTCGAAGTCGAAGCGCACGCAGAAGCGCTTGCGCAGGGCGAGGCCCCAGGCGCGGTTGATCCGCGCGCCGAAGGGAGCGTGCACGACGAGATGCTGGTCGCCGGCCTCGTCGAAGAAGCGCTCGAAGACCACGTCCGTGTCCGAGGGGACGACGCCGAGGGCCACGTCGGTTGCGCGCACGTAGTCGAACAGTTGCGCGGCGCCGAGCGCGTCGAGGCCGCAGGCTTCGTGCAGCATCTCCGTCGTCGCCTCGACATCGCCGGCGCCGGCGGCGATGTCGCGCCGCAGGGCGCTCACCTCGGCCGACAGCTCGACGGTGCGGCCCGGCGCCTCGCCCAGCCAGAAGGGGATCGTGGGCGGCGCGCCCTGGGCGTTCTCGACGCGCACGGTCCCGGATTCGATGCGCTTGATGCGCCAGGAGGTGGTGCCGAGCAGGAAGATGTCGCCGGCCATGCTCTCGATGGCCCAGTCCTCGTTGACCGTCCCGACGAAGGTGCCGTCGGGCTCGGCGACGACGCGGTAGTCGCCCAACTCCGGGATCGTGCCGCCGTTGGTGAGCGCCTTCATGCGGGCGCCGCGGCGGGCGCGGATGACGCCGTTGATGCGGTCGTGGTGGATGAGGGGGTGGGCGCGGCCGCCGCTCTCGCCGACGCCGTCGCGCAGCATGGCCACGACCGCGTCGAAGTCGTCGCGGGAGAGGTCGCGGTAGGGGGCGGCGCGGCGCACGAGGTCGAAGAGGGCGTCGACCGGCCAGTCCTCGCAGGCGGTCTCGGCGACGATCTGCTGCGCCAGCACGTCGAGCGGGGCGACGGGCTGCTGGACGCGGTCGAGGCGGCCGGCGCGGACGGCGCGGACCAGGGCGGCGCACTCGACCAGCTCGTCGCGGGTGGTGGGGAAGAGCTTGCCGCGCGGCGTCAGGCCGAGGGCGTGCCCGGAGCGCCCGACGCGCTGCAGGAAGGTGCTGATGGCGCGGGGCGAGGCGATCTGGCAGACGAGGTCGATGGAGCCGATGTCGATGCCCAGTTCCAGGGAGGCGGTCGCGACGAGCGCGCGCAGGTCGCCGCTCTTGAGCCGCTGCTCCATCTGCAGGCGGCGCTCCTTCGAGAGCGAGCCGTGGTGGCTGGCGACGTGCTCCTCGCCGACGCGCTCGGCCAGGTGATGCGCGACGCGCTCGGCCAGCCGGCGCGTGTTGACGAAGATCAGCGTCGTGCGGTGGCCGGCGATGAGCGCGGCCAGTCGGTCGTAGACCTCGGCCCACTGCTCGTGCGAGGCGACGGCCGTCATCTCGGAGTTGGGCAGTTCGATGCTGAGGTCGAGGTCGCGCTGGTGGCCGCGGTCGACGATGACGCAGCCGGGCCCACCATTGTCGGCGCCGTCCTCGGCGGCACGCTCCGGCCCGACGAGGAAGCGCGCGATCTCGTCGATCGGGCGCTGCGTGGCGGACAGGCCGATGCGGGCCGGGCGTTCGTCGGCGACGTGGTCGAGCCGGGCGACGCTGAGCGCCATGTGGCTGCCCCGCCGGTCGCGGACGAGGGCGTGGATCTCATCGACGATGAGGGTGCGGACGTGTCGCAGGGTGGGGCGGGCCTTGGCCGCCGTGAGCATCAGGTAGAGCGACTCGGGGGTCGTGATGAGGATGTGGGGCGGGTTCTTGGTGATCGTCTGTCGCTGGGAGGGGGTCGTGTCGCCGCTGCGCACGGCGACGCGGATGGGCGGCAGCTCGTAGCCCAGCTCGGCGGCGATGGCGTTGATCTCGGCCAGCGGGGCCTCCAGGTTGCGATGGATGTCGGCCCCGAGGGCCTTGAGGGGCGAGACGTAGAGGATCTCGAGGTGGTCGTCGAGCAGGCCGGCCTCGGCCTTGCGGATCAGCGCGTCGATGCCGGCCAGGAAGGCGGCCAGCGTCTTGCCCGACCCGGTGGGCGCAGCGATCAGCACGTCGCGGCGGGCGCGGATGTGCGGCCAGCCGTCGGTCTGGGCGTCTGTCGGGGCGGCGAAGTGGCGCAGGAACCAGGCCTGGACGGCGGGGTGGAAGTCGCGCAGGACGGGGGCCACGTCGGGCGGGGGGGCGGGAGCGGGGGGGTCGGTGAGTTGGACCATGTGTTCTAGTCGGTCACTGTAACAGGAAGTCGGGCTCACCCGTTGGCCCGCTCGTCGCATGGGGGTGATGGAGCAGGGCGACCACGACAGGATAGATTGCGGACAGTGGTGGATAACATGTGGACGGGTGTAGGATGGGAACGTCTGTTCTTATCCTGGGAAGGACGCCGTAGTGGGCAAGACGAAAATAGAATGGGCCCAGGAGGTCTGGAACCCCGTCACCGGCTGCACCAAAGTGTCGCCCGGATGCGCCCACTGCTACGCGGAGACGTTCGCGGAGCGCTTCCGGGGGGTACCCGGCCACCCCTACGAGCCCGGCTTCGACCTGACGCTGCGGCCGGAGCGCTTGCAGCAGCCGCTGGCCTGGAAGAGGCCGCGGGTGATCTTCGTGAACAGCATGAGCGACCTGTTCCACGAGGACGTGCCGGATGAGTACGTCGCGGAGGTGTTCGACGTCATGCGGCGGGCGCACTGGCACGTCTTCCAGGTGCTGACGAAGCGCCCGGAGCGGGCGCGGGCGCTGGCCGATCGGCTGCCCTGGCCCGACAACGTGTGGATGGGCGTGTCGGTCGAGAACCAGCGCTGGACGTCGCGGATCGAGGAGTTGCGGGCGATGCCGGCGGCGGTGCGATTCCTGTCGTGCGAGCCCCTGCTGGGCCCGCTGCGGCTCGATCTGCAGGGCATCGCTTGGGTGATCGTCGGTGGCGAGAGCGGGCACGGCGCGCGACCGATGCAGCTGTCGTGGGCGCGGTCGGTGCGCGATCAATGCGCGGCGGCGGGCGTGCCGTTCTTCTTCAAGCAGTGGGGCGCCCACGACGAGGCGGGCGTGCGCCGGGGCAAGAAGGCGTCGGGCCGGGTGCTCGATGGTCGCACGTGGGATGAGCTGCCGGCCGTGGGGGCAAGAGCATGACGCGTGTGACGTCGCCGGCGCACTGACGGCCCGAGCCGTCGGCCAAGTTCCCAGGCAAACTCGGGCGGCCGACCAAGCAGCCACCTCTCGCGCAGCCGCGGACGGTGGTAGCGTCCGAGGGCCGGGCCGACCACAGCGGCAGCGGAGGACGACGCATGACCCCAACCCCCATCGACTGGGCGGCGGTGCACGCGGAGGCGCTCGACGTGCTGACGCGCTACCTGCGCATCGACACGTCGAATCCGCCGGGGCGGGAGGCGCCGGCGGCGCACTTCCTGGGCGACCTGCTGGCGGCGGAGGGCTTCGACTGCACGTACCTCGAGCCGCAGCCGGAGCGCGACATCCTGCTGGCGACGCTGCCCGGCGACGGCGGCAAGCGGCCGATGATGCTCTGCAATCACACCGACGTCGTGCCGGTGGAGGAGTCGTACTGGACGAAGCCGGCCTTCGAGGGGCTGGTGGAGGACGGCCGCATCTACGGCCGGGGGGCGGTGGATATGAAGGGCGCGGCGGTGATGCAGCTGTTGACGATGCTGCTGCTCAAGCGGCAGGGCGTGCGCCTGCGCCGCGACCTCGTGTTCTGCGCCGTGCCCGACGAGGAGGCGGGCAGCGTCTGGGGCATGCAGTGGCTGTCGGAGCGGCATCCGGAGCTGGTGGACGTGGAGTTCGAGTTGAGCGAGGGGGGCTCCGGCACGTCGCGCTTCCTGGAGCAGGACGTGCAGCTGTTCAACGTCGCGACGAACGAGAAGACGATGTGCTGGCTGGAGTTGCGGGCGGTGGGCACGCCGGGACACGGCAGCCGGCCGCACGCCGACAACTCGGCGGTGCATCTGACGCGCGCGCTGCAGCGCCTGGCCGACTGGGACCGCCCGCTCGAGTTCCTCCCGGAGACGCGCCACACGATCGAGCGGCTGCAGGAGGAGGGGCTGATGCCCGCCGCGGCATCGGAGGCGGAGCTGGAGGCGCTGATCCGCAGCAACGCGGGGCAGCAGGCGGCGTTCCAGAACACGCTCAACATCACGATGATCCGCAGCGGCATCAAGGCCAACGTGATCCCGGCGGAGAGCACGGCCGTGATCGACTGCCGCCTGCTGCCCGGCCAGGATCGCGAGGCGTGGCGGCAGGAGGTGGCGGCGGTCGTCGACGACCCGCGCGTGGAGGTGGGCTTCTACACCGACTGGGGCCAGGCTGTGCCCGAGCCGATCCCCTGGGACACCGAGTTGTACCGCACGATCGAGTCGGTGATGAAGCAGGCGTCGGAGGACGCGGTGGTCGCGCCCAACCTGTGCACCGGCGGTACCGACAATCGCTTCCTGCGGGCGAAGGGCATCCCGGCCTACGGCTTCATCCCCTGCCTGCTGAGCCCCGAGGAGGCGGCCGGTTTCCACGGCAACGACGAGTTCCTGACGGTCGACAACCTCAACATGGGTGTGGAGTTGACCTACGAGATCGTGCGGCGGATGTGCGTGTGAGCCGGCCGCCGTCGGGGAGCGGGGCGGGGCGATGACGTCGGAAGCGCTGGAGCGGGCGCGGACCTGGCTGCGCGAGAACCAACTGCCGTCCGACGCCAGCATCGAGGAGATGCGGGCCTGGATGGCGCCCTCGCCGCCGATCCCCGAGACGACGATCGCGCCGGTGATGGTGACTGGCCCCGGCGCATCCGGCGGCGGGCCCGACGAGACGCCGGCGGAGTGGGTGCTCGCGCCGGGCGCGGACGGGGCGCGGCGCATCCTCTACCTGCACGGCGGCGGCTACTGCCTGGGCAGCCCGGCGACGCATCGCAATCTGACCAGCCGGCTGTCGGCCGCGACGGGCATGGCGGTGCTGTCGCTCGACTACCGGCTGGCGCCCGAGCATCCCTGCCCGGCCGCGGTGCGCGACTCGGTCCCGGCCTTCGCCTGGATGACGCAGCACGGGCCGTCGGGGGCCGGGAACGCCGAGGCCGCCTTCATCGCGGGGGATTCGGCCGGCGGCGGGCTGGCGCTGGGCACGCTGGTCAAGATCCGCGACCTGGACGACCGGCAGGCCAACGCCGCCGTGCTGCTCTCGCCCTGGACCGACCTGACGCTCAGCGGGGAGTCGTGGCGGACGCGGGTCGCGGAGGACCTGCTGGTGCAGCGGGCGGGGACGCAGCGGATGATCGACTGGATCCTGCCCGGCCCGCTGCGGCCCAGCTTCCCGCTCGTCTCGCCGGTGTTCGCCGACCTGGAGGACCTGCCACCGCTGTACCTGATCGCCGGCGACCACGAGGTGCTGCGCGACGACACCACGCGCATCGCCGCGCTGGCGCGGATGATGGGCGTGACGGTGCAGGCGGAGATCTACGCCGAGATGCCGCACGTCTTCCCGGCCTTCCCGGCGCTGCCGGAGTCGAAGGAGGTGATGGGGAAGATCGGCGAGTTCCTGCGCGCGCAGGTCCCGGCCCGCTGGCCCGAGCGGGCCTGAGACCGGAGCGACACCGAGGACGGGGCGGGTCAGGCGCCGGCGACGCGCGCGCAGGCGGCGAGGACGCGCTCGCCTCCGGCGGCGATGTCGGCGGCGCTGGTCCAGGAGTAGGCCAGGCGCACGGCCTCGGGGTCGCCGTCCGGGTCGCCGCCGGGATAGAAGCCGACGCCGGGCGGGAAGATCGCGCCCTCCTCGAAGCCGGCTCGCTGCACGTCGCGACCGCGCAGGCCGTCGCGCAGGCGCAGCCAGAGGAAGAAGCCGCCCTCGGGGACGGTGAAGTCGAAGTAGGGCTCGCCGGCGTCGCGCAGGGTGGCGATGAGGGCGTCGAGCTTGGCGGCGTAAATCCCTCGCATCCGCGCGACGTGCGGCGCGAACTCCCCGCTCACCATGTACTCGTACAGCATGCGGTGCAGCAGGGGGCTGTTGCCCATGTCGAAGCGACCGGGCAGCAGCAGCTCGATGAGAGCCGGTTCGGCCTGCAGCCAGCCGATGCGCAGTCCGGTCGCGATCACCTTCGAGAAGGTGCCCGCCGTCAGCACGCCGCGCCCACCGGCCACGGCCGACAGCGTGGGCGGGCGCTCGGGCGTGAAGAAGAGCTCGTTGTAGGCCGTGTCCTCGAGGATGTGGATGCCCTCGCGGGCCGCCAGGTCGACAAGGTCGGCGCGGCGCTGCAGCGACATCGTGACGCCGGTGGGGTTGTGGTAGGTGGGGATCGTGTAGATCAGCTTGGGCGCGCGGCCGTCGGCCCGCAGGCGGGCGATCTGGGCCTGCAGTTGGTCCAGGCGCATGCCCTCGTCGTCCAGGTGCACGCCCACGACCTCGACGCCGTGCCCGCGGAAGGTGCGCAGCGAGCCGGCGAAGGTGGGCATCTCGGAGATGACGACGTCGCCGGGGTCGAGCAGGAGCGTGGCGGCCATGTCGATCGCGCCGGCGGCGCCGTTGGTGAGGATGAAGTGGTCGGCGCCGGGGATCTCGGCGTGGTCGCGGGCGAAGTACTTGCCGATCTCGGCCCGCAGGGGCTCGTAGCCCACGGGGCCGCCGTAGACCAGGGGGCTGTCGTCGGGGACGGCGAGGGCGCGCTCCATGGCGCGCAGGAGGCCCTGCTTGGGCTGCGAGGCGGCGTCGGGGATGCCGCCGGCCATCGAGATCGGCGGCCGCTTCGACTTAACGCCGCCGCCGGCCAGGCCCCAGTCGGTCATGCTGCCGGCGGTGAGGCCGCGCAGGCGCGCGCTCTGGAAGCCGGCGGGGTCGCGATCGTCCCAGCGCCCGGCGCAGCGGGCGGCGACGGCCTGCAGCTCGGCTTCCAGGTCGGGCGTCTCGGTGGTCATCGTGCCTCCCCGGGCAGTGTACGGAGTGCGGGGGCGGGCGCCAGAGCCGGGACCGAGCGCCGGGCGGTCTCTAGGCTGTGCCCATGCGACTGAGCGTCCTGGACCAGATCCCGATCGTGGCGGGCGGCGACGGCGCGCGCGCCATCCGGGAGACCCTCGCCCTGGCGGAGCTGACGGATCGGCTGGGCTACGAGCGCTACTGGCTGGCCGAGCACCACAACACGACGGCGCTCGCCTGCCCGGCGCCGGAGGTGATGATCCCGCAGGTCGCGGCGCGCACGCAGCGCATCCGGGTCGGGTCGGGCGGGGTGATGCTGAGCCACTACAGCCCGCTCAAGGTGGCCGAGGCGTTCCACGTGATCGAGGCGATGCACCCGGGCCGCATCGACCTGGGGGTGGGGCGCGCGCCGGGCAGCGACGGCCGCACTGCGCGGGCGCTGGCGCACGGGCCGGGCGCGCTGGGCATCGAGCACTACCCCGAGCAGCTGATGGACCTCTACGGCTACCTGGCCGGCGACCTGCCGGCGGAGCACCCGTTCCGCAGCGTGCGCGCGATCCCGGATGTCGCGGGGCTGCCGGAGCTGTGGCTGCTGGGGTCGTCGACGGTGAGCGGGACGTACGCGGCCGAGCTGGGCTGGGCCTTCTCCTTCGCGCACTTCATCAGCCCCGAGGGCGGCGAGGCGGTGATCCGCAACTACCGTGAGCGCTTTCACCCCTCGCCGTCGCTGGCCGAGCCGCGGGCCAACATGGGGGTCTCGGTGACCTGCGCCGAGACCGAGGAGGAAGCGCGGGCGCTCTCCTGGAGCCGCTGGTGCTGGCGGATCATGAGCAACCGCGGCATGGGCGGGGGCATCCCGTCGGTCGAGACGGCGCGCGCGTTCCCCTACAGCGAGCGCGAACTGGCGTACATCGAGCACATGCAGGGGCTCTCGATCCACGGGTCGCCGGCACAGTGCCTGGCGAAGCTGGAGGAGTTGAGCGCCACCTACGACGTGGACGAGTTCGTCGTGCTGACGATCACGCACGACCCGGCCGCCCGCCGGCGCTCGTATGAGCTGCTGGCGGAGGCGGCGGCCATCGCGGCGCCGGAGGCCGTCGCGCACCCGGACTTCTGCTCGGAGCTGTGAGGGGCGGAGCGTGTGCCGGCCGCGCGGGGGAACACTCGCGCGCCGGCAGTCGTCATTGGAGACGAGATGCCCGACCGCAGACGCGTCGCCGTCGTCGTCACGCCGCTGCTCGGCCTGCTCGCCGCCCTGCTGCTGAACTGGAGCGTGGCCGCAGCGCAAGCGCCCGATCCGCTCACGCTCACCATCACCGCGGGCCGCGCCGAGTGCACGGCGGGGACGCTCAACCCCGTGTCGTGGGAGATCACGGGCGGCACGCCGCCCTACACCCTGACGATCGATGGCGCGTCGGTGGACGCCGACGCGGAGAGCGCGACCGTGACCTGCGGGGCGCTGCCCGAGGGAGCGAATGAGGCGCCAGGCACGTTCACGGCCACCGTCACCGACGCCACCGGGGCCCCGGCGACGGCCAGCGCCGCCTACACGATCGTGGAGCCGCTGCCCGCGCCGACAGGGGTCACCCGCCACGCAGTAACGAGAGTTGACATAGTGATCGGGTGGGACACCGTCGAAGGCGCGGGCAGTCAGTCCCCGCCGGTGCCGGACTACCACGGCCGGGACGACTTCGATTCGTATCTGTTCCGCTTCCGCGACCTGGACGCCGCCGCGACCGACCCGTACGAGATCCTTGAGCCGCTGACGTACCCCATCGCTGTCCTGCAAACGGCGCGACTGGGCGCAGGCGAGTTGTCTCAGTTGAGCGAGTGGCAGGGCATGGTGGCGGCCATCCGGCATCCGATCGAACAGCAGACGCCGGCGGCGCTGAACTGGAGCCCGCCCGTCCAGTTCGGGACCGTGACGGAGCCACAGAACGTCGTCGTGCAGGCGACGCACAACACGCTGGACGTGTCGTGGGACGAGCAACCCTACACGCAGAGCGGTCAGGTGGCGCTCGTGGGTGGCGGGCTTCACCGGGGCCATTGCTGTAGCCGGATCACCGCCACGAATGGGCGCCAGCACACGCGCTTCCGCAATCTCACGCCGGACAGCGACTATGAGATCACCATCAGCGCCGGTGACGGTATCGACGCCCAACGAGCGTACAGGGTCGTGGCGGCGCGCACTGTGGCGGCGCCGGAGGATTGGGAGCCGCCGCCACGGGGACCGAACAACCTGCGCGCGACCGCGACGCACGACAGCATCACCGTCTTCTGGGATCCCCCTTTCCCCGACGCGGAGCCGGGCTGGGCCGTCATGGTGTTCGCGCCGAACGGCTATCGCATCGCCATCGGTTGGCCGGGCGATCCGCCCCCGAGCGGCTGGACGACTCGCGGCGACTTCGTGGGATTAGAGCCGGAGACGACGTACCGCGTGATTGTGGCGCATGACGGGGGGGACGGAGCATCGGCCGAGATCACGATCACGACCAACGCGGCGCCGCCGCCGCTGACCATGATCCTCACGGCCGAGCGGTCCGAGTGCACGGCCGGCACGCTCAACCCGGTCACCTGGACGATCACCGGCGGCGCCGCGCCGTACCGGCTGACGGTGGATGGGGCGCCGGTGGACCCCGACGCGGAGAGCGCGACCGTGACCTGCGCGGCGCTGCCCGAGGGAGCGAGCACGGCGCCGGGGACGATCACGGCCGTCGTGACCGACGCCACCGGCGCGCCGGCGACGGCCAGCGCCGCCTACACGATCGTGCCGCCCCTCCCGGTGCCGGAGACGGCCGGCGCAACTGGCGTCCACCCCGAGTCGTTGTCGTTCCGCTGGTACACGGCCGAGCCCCCGCCCGGCGCCGCCGCGCTCGTTGGCTTCCTGGTGCGCTGGCGGGAAGTGGGCACGGCCGCGTGGACGTACGAGGCGCAGCCGCCCTACAGGAGCCTTGGCTTCACCTACGCGGCGCTGGCCTATTTCGATGGTCTGCGCGACCCGGTGGCCTACGAGGCAGCGGTCGCGCCGATGCGCCACCCCCTGGAGGCGGAGACGCCGGCGGCGCTGCGCTGGACGCCCGCCCGGCAAGCGACGACCCTGACCTACGCGGCCAACGTGACGGTCACCACGACCCACGACACGGTGACCGTCCGCTGGGATCGCCAGCCCTCCGCGACCTACTGGTACGTCGGTGTGAGCAACGCTGATTCCCTCGCCGGCACACGGATCTCACCGGCCGATGCGGCCGCCTGGGGCGATCCGGCGAGCGGCACACACGAGGTGACGCTCCGGCGCCTGTCGCCGGACACGGAGTACCGCCTGCGCGTCGCTAGCGGGACATGGCGTGAAGGCCGGCCGACCCGGTTTGTCGACGTCCCCGTGCGCACCAAGCCAGCGCCGGCGGGCTCCACGCCGCTGCCGCGCGGCCCCCGGAACCTGCGCGCGACCTCCACCGCGACGAGCATCACGGTGACCTGGGATCCGCCGTTCGCCGCCGCCAGACAAAGCTACGAGGTACTCCTCCTCGACCAGGGCGCGACACGCCTCCTCCAGTTGGAGGGCATCTATGCACCGCCTTGGACGTTCACCTTCGGCGGACCGACCGGGGGGCAGTTCCCTCTCCCCTCGGGCACTCCCTTTCGCATCCGTGTGGTGCACGATGGCATCGTCCGCGTCGAAACGGAGATCTCGATCGCAACCCAGCCGGCGCAGGCCAGCGGCCGTGGGCAGGCACCGCGGCGCCTGGGCCCGGACCTCACTTGCTTCGAGTATTTGGTCGGAGCGGTGATCTGCACCTGGCCCGCCGACTCGCCCAGCCTCCGTTAGAACCGTCCTCGAAACCCGATCGCGATCACGCGTAGGCCGTATGGGGAGGGGTCCGGGGGTGAGGTCAGGACGGAGACTGCCAGGGCTGGCCGCCGCGAGCCTCGCCCAGGCGCTGGTTGAAGACGGGCGCGCGCTTCTCCTTGAAGGAGCGGCCGCCCTCCTTGGCGTCGGGGTCCCAGTCGGTGATGGCGGTCTTGGCGGCGATGTCGTCGCAGGCCTGGTCCCAGGTCATCTCGTCGGCGTTGTACATCGTGCGCTTGAGCAGGCGCATCGCGACCTGGGGGCCGTTGGCGATCTCGGTGGCGAGCGCCATGGTGCGCTCTTCGAGTTCGTCGTCGGGCACGACCTCGTTCAGCATGCCGAGTTCGAGCGCCTCCTGCGCGCTGGCGAACTGCATGCGCAGGCAAAACTCCATCGCCTTGGTGACGCCCATGTGCTGCACCATCAGCTTGTGGCCGCCTTCGTCGGGCAGGAGGCCGAAGCGCAGCGTGCCGCTGGTCAGCCGGGCGCTCTCGGCGGCGATGCGGAAGTCGCAGGCCAGGGCCAGCGAGAGCCCGGTCTGCACGGCGACGCCGTTGATCGCGGCGATTGTGATCTTGTCCAGCTCGCGCACGGCCTTGTTGAGCGGCTGCGAGATCATGCGCAGACCGTAGTAGGTCGCCATGGGGTTGTGGTGGCCGCTGTCGATGGGGCCGACGAGGGGCCGGGCGTCGTCGGCGAAGCTGATCGCGCGGCCGGTGATGTCGTCGCCGGCGGAGAAGGCGCGGCCGGAGCCGGTGATGACGACGACGCGGACGGCGTCGTCGAACTGGGCCTGGAGCAGCGCCTCGCGCAGGTCGCGCTTGAGGTGGTGGGTCATGCCGTTGAGGCGCTCGGGCTGGTTGAACCGCACCCAGGCGATGCCGGGATCGCGCAGGCCGACCTCGAAGCCGCGGAAGTTGCCGAATTCCATCTCGATCTCCTTTGTCGCGCGGGGGCGCTCACTGGCCCCGGCCGGGTTACCGCCCGCGGAAGGCGGGCTCCTGTTTGTTGGCGAACGCGACGGCGGCGTCGTGGTGGTCGCTGTCGAGGGCGCTGAAGCGCTGGTTCAGGGCCTCGTGCGCCAGGGCCTGAGTCAGCGAGTGCCCCTCGCCGAAGTTGAGGTTGGCCTTCATGCGGCCGAAGGCGAGGGTGGGGCCCTGGGCCAGCCGGGCGCAGTAGGCGAGGCCGTCGGCCAGGAACGTGTCGTCGTCGTACACGGCGGTCACGAGGCCCAACTCCTGGGCGGTATCGGCGTCGAGCAGGTCGCCGCTGAGGAAGAGTTCCCGCGCCCGCCCCCAGCCGACCAGCCGCGGCAGCAGGTAGGTCGTGCCGAAGTCGCCGCTCAGCCCGACGTTGCGGAAGGCCGTCCCCAGCCGCGCCCGCCGCGACGCCAGCCGCACGTCGCAGGCCAGCACCAGGCCCAGCGCCCCACCCACCGCGACGCCGTTGACCAACGCCACGACGGGCTTGGGCAGGTCGTAGATCGCGCCGGTCGTGCTCTGGGCGGCGCGCGCCAGCAGGCCCGACGCCTCCTCGTCGGTCTCGCCGCCGAAGGTGACGGCGCGGCGGTCGGCGGCCATGTCCTTCACGTCGCCGCCGGCCGAGAAGGCCCGCCCCGCGCCGGTGATCGCGACGCAGCGCACGGCGGGGTCGGCGGCGGCGGCGCGCAGCGCATCGGCCAGTTGCGCGAGCAGGTCGGCCGACATGGCGTTGAGCCGGTCGGGGCGGTTGAGCGTGATCAGCGCCACGCCGTCGTCACGTGTATCGACCAGGATGGGGGAGTCGGACATGGGTCCTCCAAGTGTGTCGCGGGTCGCTGCGCGCGGCGGCGGGTCAGCGCCCGCTGAAGACGGGCTTGTCGCCGCGGATAAAGGCTTCAAGGGCGCCGGTGTGATCGTGGTCCTGGCGCGACATGCGGGTGTTGATCGCCTCCGACATCAGAACCTCCTCCATGCTACTGCCCTCGCCGGAGCGATTGAGATTCGCCTTCATGCGGCCCAGCGCCTTGGTGGGCCCCTGGGCGAGGCGGCCGACGTAGTCGAGGGCCTCGGCGAGGAAGTCGCCGGCGGGGTAGACGCGGTTGACCAGGCCGATCGCCTGGGCGCGCTGGGCGTCGATCACTTCGCCGGTGAAGTAGATCTCGCGGGCGAGGCCCTGGCCGACGACGCGGGGCAGGAAGTAGGCGCCGCCGAAGTCGCCGGGCAGTCCGACGTTGCGGAAGGCCATGCCGAACTTCGCCTTCTCGGAGCAGAGGCGCAGGTCGCAGGCGAGGGCGAAGCTGAAGCCCGCGCCCATGGCGTAGCCGTTGACCAGCGCGACGGTCGGCTTGGGCATCGTGTGCAGCAGGCCGCTGGTCTCGAGCTGGCGGTCCTGCATGGCGCGAATCGCGACGTCCGTGTGGTATTCGCCGTCGGGGCCGAGGCCCTCCTGCTGGGAGCGGTCGCGCATCGATTTGACGTCGCCGCCGGCGCAGAAGGCGCGGCCCTGGCCGGTGAGCGCCACGCAGCGCACGGCGGGGTCGGCCGCGAGTTCGGCGAGGGTCGCCCGCAGGGCGTTGCTCAGATCGGTGTTCATCGCGTTGAGCGACTCGGGGCGATTCAGCGTCACCAGCGCGACGCCGTCGTCCCGGCAATCGACGAGCACGGTATCGTTCATCCCATCCTCCGAAAGCAGTCTCCAGCGCCGGCCTCGGGCGCGATGCTCTTGCGCCATCCTAGGGCGCGACCGCCGGCTCGGCCCGCGCATGGTCGCGGCTGCCGGATGTGGTGACAAGCGGCTGTATGTCGCGGGGCGCCCGCGGGGCCCGTCTCGCTAGACTGCGGGTATGTGCGCTCGATTCACGCTCACGGTCGGGGTGGCGGAGGTCGCGGCGGCGCTGGGCGTCGACCCGGCGGCGCTGGCGGGGATCGACTACCGGCCGCGCTACAACATCGCCCCCACTCAGCCGCACTTCATCGTGCGCGAGCGACAGGAGGAGCGGCAGGCCCTGCCCGCCCGATGGGGGCTGGTCAACAGCTGGGCGACCGACGCCAAGCGGGCCGGGGCGCAGATCAACGCGCGCGCCGAGGACGTGCCGCGGCGGCGGGCCTATCGGGCCGCGTGGGAGAAGGGGCGTCGCTGCCTGGTGCCGGCCGACGGCTTCTTCGAGTGGACGGGGCCGAAGTCGGCGCGGCAGCCGGTCTGGTTCCACCGGCCGGAGGGAGGGCTGGTCCTGCTGGCCGGCCTGTACGAATCGTGGCGGGCGGCCGACGACGACTGGCGGCGCACGTTCACGATCCTGACCACCGCCGCCAACGCCGCGGTCGCGCCGATCCACGACCGCATGCCGGTCGTCCTGAGCCCCGACGACGCGGCGGAATGGGTCTACCCCGGCAACGAGCCGGACGTCGTGCGGGGGCTGCTGCGCCCGGCCCCGGAGTCGCTGCTGGTGGGGCAGGCGGTGTCGCGCCGGGTGAACTCGGTGCGCAACGACGACCCCGATTGCCTGACCCTCGATCCCGACGCGGAACTGGCCACGCAGACGCCGCTGGGGACGCGGCAGGGAGCACTGTTTTCGTGATCAGGCGCCGGCGCGGAGCGCGGGCGACGGAAGGGGAGCCACGATGCTGACTTCGATCGACGAGTTCCTGCGCTACTTCGGCGGCGTGCACCGGCGGGCGCTGCGCGACGTCGCGGCGCTGCCGCCGCAGGCCGACGGCTGGCGCCCGTCGCAGGGGGAGGGCGAGAAGGCCTGGACGATCAACGGCATCGTGGGGCACATGGCGACGGCCCGGCTGTACTTCGCCAGCGCCTACCGCGGCGAGGGCTGGGTCAGCCCGGAGCAGGCCGACGTGTCGACGCGCGAGCGCTGGCTGCCGGTGCTCGAGGAGAGCGCGGCGCAACTGTGGTTGCTGCTCGCGGAGACGCCGGACGCGTGGCTGCGCCGCAAGGTGGAGATGATCGACAGCGGCGGCGCGATGTCGGGCTGGCGCGTGCTGCTGCTGATGACCGAGCACGACATCCATCACCGCAGCCAGATCGACACCTACGCCGGCATGAACGGCTGGGACCCGCCCGACATCTACGGCCGCGCCGCGGAGACGATCGCGGGCCTGCAGGAGGAGCAGCGGTCGAAGTACCGGTGAAGCCGCCCCCGATGGGCTCGCGCATCGTGCGGCGGCTGGGGGCGGAAGAGGCGGTCACCGTCCCGCGCACCCTGGCCGACCGCGTCGTCACGGAGTACGGCGTCGCCGAGTTGCGGGGGCGGTCGCTGGAGGAAGGGGCGTCGGCGCTGCGCGCCGTCGCGCACCCGGACTTCCGGGAGGGGCTGTGAGGGGCGGGGCGTATGCCGGCCGCGCGGGGGAACACTCAAGCGCCGGCAGTCGTCTCTGAAGACGACATGTCACGCCGCAGACGCTTCGCCCTCGTGCTGACGCCGCTCCTCGCGCTGCTCGGCGTGGCCGCGGCGATCCTGTGGCCGGCCGGCGCCACCCCGGCGGCGGCGCACAGCGCGGGGCCGGCGGTCGTCTGCTTCGAGATCAGCGTGGGATGGCGGATCTGCGTGACCCCCGCCGTCGCGCCGGCGCAGCCGCCCGGCCCCTGCGCGACCGGGAGGGCCGTGCCCGACGCGGCAAACAACCCCGGCCTGGTCGCCGACTGCGCGATCCTGCTGGCGGCGATGAACACGCTGCGCGGCACGGCCGCGCTGAACTGGGACGCGGACACGGCGATCAGCGCCTGGGACGGCGTCACCGTCGACGGCTGGCCGCCGCGCGTCACGGAGTTGCGCCTGGAGGATCGGGCGCTGATGGGCACGATCCCGGCCGCGCTGGGCGACCTCCCCCACTTGACGACGCTGCGGCTGGCGCAGAACCGCTTCACGGGCTGCCTGCCGCGGGAGTTGACGCAGGTGACGCGCAACGACCTGGCGCATCTCAGCCTGGATCCCTGTGAACTGCCCTCCACGACCCTGACCTACGGCGCCCCCAGCACGACGGGCAGCGTCACGGACGACGGCAGCTACGCCTTCCTCACCGACCCCAACGACCTCACCACCGCCATCACGACCTACGAGGGCCTGCGCACGGGGCTGCGCGACGGCACGACGATCGGCCTGGTGATGCACCAGAACGACGGCGATGGCGCGTCGCACGAGGCCTTCTACGACTTGGTGGAGGCGAACGACGTGGTCGAGTGGCGCGAGGCCGACGGCTGCTGGATGCGCTACGTGGTCCGAGAGGTGCACGCCGACCCGGCAGGCGATCCGCCGCGCAAACTGCTGACGCTCCAGATCTACTCCCACCCCTATCCCGACACCGGCTGCACCGGCGCCATCCGCACCACCGGGAGCCGTACCTTCACCTGGACGCCCGGCGAGTTCACGACGGGGAATCTCCCTGCCCCCGTCTGGCACGGGGATACCCTCTGGGCGCCGCGGGGCTGGAGCGGCACGCTGCCGGATGCGGCGAGAATCACGCCAATCGACACCACCTGGCCGCTGGACCCGATGCCCGCCCCCGACCTGGGCGCCGCCTGGAGCGGGTACTTGTCCCTGGGCTATGGCGGCGTGATCGAGGGCTACTACGGCCACACCGACGGCGGCGTCCTCAGCGTGTTGATCTACCGGGCCCGCCTGTGGCCAGGCGTGGTCATGGGCGTTGCGACGGACCGTGCAACCGCCGCCCACATCTGGGAGTTGCGCGTCATCGACGGCTGGCCGGCGGCGGTCGGGTACGACCGCGTGCGGAGCGACATCTCCTACGCCGCCGTGGATTTCTATGACGCCGCGAACGGCACCATCTACGTGTTCCACGGTGGGAGCGTGGCACAACGGAACGACCCCGAGGCGCTGATCGCCCTCGCGCGCCAGTTCCTGCCGGATGCGCACGCCAGTTCCTGCCAGCCGCGCGCGCCAGCGGGCGGGCGCTCCAACGACTCCGCGGATCTGGGCCTGGAGGACTGCGGCCTGCCCTCGGTCACCCTGACCTACGGCGCCCCCGTCACGACGGGCAGCGTCACGGACGCGGGCGACTACGCCTTCCTCACCGATCCCGACGACCTCACCACGATGGTCACGACCTTCGAGGGGCTGCGCGACGGCAGCACGACCGGCCTCGTGATCCACAAGACCGACAGCGCCGGCGCATCGCAGGCGGACTTCTACGCCCTGGTGGCGGTGGGGGACATCTTCGAGTGGCGGGAGGCCAATGACTGCTTCGTGCGCTATCCGGTGACCGAGGTCAAGGACGACCCGGCGGGCGATCCTCCGCGCAAGCTGCTGGCCGTCAAGGTGATGACCTACGCCTTCACGGGCTGCAGCGGCGCCATCGACACCACCGGCACCCGCACGATCACCTGGTCGCCCGCCAACCTGCAGTCACCCGACATGACCATCCCCATCCGCCACGGTCCCTGGCAGCTCCGGCCCGTCGGCTGGACCGGCGAACTGGAGAGCGTGGTGTACCCATCAGGACAATTGAGTTCTCAAGAGGGGACAACAGACATTGCCGTCGTGCGGCAACACCGGCTTTGGCGCAACCCCACCCTGCCCGACGGTTGGCAACTCGATTGGGCGTACACGGGTGATGAATCTGGGGGTGGCATCATCGCGCGGTACGTAGATGCAGATGGTGTCTGGGCTGTCGGCATCGCGATCAATCAACCGATAGGGATCGGGAAGACGTGGGGCTCCGACACGGCCGACCACACGAAATCCATCGTGGAGACGCGCATCATCGACGGCCACCCCGCCTTCGTGGGATATGACCTGATTGAGGATTCACAGAATGCGCCCTACGTCTACATCTACGATGAGGCAACAGGCATCCGGTACTACGTCCGTGGGTGGCATCCGACCCTGCGTGGCACCAACATCGACGGCACGATCGCGATCGCGCGTAGCCTGTACCGATGACCTCCCCCGCTCCCCCCACGCTCGACGACGTGCGCCAAGCCGCCGACACCATCGCGGCGCACGTGCCGCTGCCGACGCCGCTGGTCTACAGCCCGGGGCTGTCGGAGCGGCTGGACGCGCACGTCTCGCTGAAGCTGGAGACGGCCAACCCGATCAGCGTCTTCAAGCTGCGCGGCGGCATCAACCTGATCTCGCAGTTGCCGGCGGCCGAGCGGGAGACGGGCGTGGTCGTCGCATCGACCGGGAATCACGGGCAGTCGATCGCGTACGCCGCGCAGCGCTTCGGCGTGCGGGCGCACGTCTTCGCGCCGCAGGGGGCGAACGCCGACAAGGTGGCGTCGATGCGGCGGCTGGGGGCGGCGGTGACGCTGCGCGGGGCGCGCTACGACGACGCGCGCGTCGCGGCGGAGGAGTTCGCGGCCGAACGGGGGATGCGCTACGTGCACTCGTCGGACGAGCCGCTGCTGGTGGCGGGGGTGGGGACGGCGGCGCTGGAGGTGCTGGAGGATCAGGGGCCGGAGACGGAGGTCGTGATCGTGCCGGCGGGGGGTGGGTCGGGCGGCTGCGGCTGGGTGACGGTGCGCGACGGGCTGGGGCACGCGGCGCGGATCTGGGCGGTGCAGTCGGCGCAGGCGCCGGCGCTGCACGACTCGTGGCGGGCGGGGACGCCGCTGCAGCGGTCGAACACGACGATCGCGGAGGGGCTGGCGACGGCGGGCGCGTTCGCCTGGCCGCTGGGCATCCTGGCGTCGCTGGACGACTTCCTGCTGGTCGAGGACGCGGAGATCGAGGAGGGGGTGCGGACGCTGCTCGACCTGGCGCACGTGCTGGCGGAGCCGGCGGGCGCGGCGAGCACGGCGGCGGCGCTGCACGAGGCGGACGCGGACGGAGGCGGCCGTCTGCGGGGCAAGCGGGTGGTGCTGGTCGTCTCGGGCGCGAACGTGACGCGCGACCAACTGCGGGCGATGCTCTGACCAGCCCGCGGCGGCGGCTACTCCCCGGCGCCTACTCGCCGGAGCCTATTCACCAGCAATAGCGTTCATCGCGGCGGCGAGCTGGAAGTCGAGGTCGGTGACGCCGCCGGCGTCGTGGGTCGAGAGATCGACGACGACGCGGTTGTAGACGTTGAACCACTCGGGATGGTGGTCGAGCTTCTCGGCCTGCAGGGCGGCGGCGGTCATGAACGCGAACGCGCCCACGAAGTCGTCGAACTGGAAGGCGCGGCGGAGCTTGCCGTCGGCCACGGACCAGCCGGCCAGTTCGGAGGCGCGTTGGGCGACGGTGGCGTCATCGAGTTTTTCCGGGCGGGCCATGGCGACTCCATATCGTGTCTTGCCGCCCGAGCGCGGTCGGCGGGGGGCGCAGGCCGATGATAGCCGCGATACTGTCCGCATGACGTGGGCAGCATGAGGCAGCCAGTATGAGCCGGCCGACCATCGACGCGGAGACGCGGCGATTCATCGACGGGCAGCGCGTGGGGCGGCTGGCGACATCGGGCGCCGACGGCGCGCCGCACGTCGTGCCGGTGGTCTTCGCGCTGGTGGACGACGACGCGTACGTGGTCATCGACGAGAAGCCGAAGACGACGCTGCGGCTGCGGCGGCTGCGCAACATCGCGGAGAACCCGCGGGCGGCGCTGCTGGTCGACGTGTACGACGAGGACTGGTCGCGGCTGCGCTGGGCGATGCTGCGGGGGGCGGCGGCGGTGCTGGCGCCGGGCCCGGAGCAGGCGGCGGCGGTCGCGGCGCTGCGGGCGCGCTACGCGCAGTACGCCTCGATGGCGCTGGACGATCGGCCCGTGATCCGGCTGCGGGTCGAGCGGGTGTCGGTCTGGCGGGCCGACGGCGGGACCGCTTGACCGGCGGCGCCGGCGGCTGACAGACTGACCGCGCAATCACTGGGACGCCGCGGGGGAAGCCGGTCGAAGTCCGGCGCTGTCCCGCAACGGTAGCCCCGCCGCCGCCTCGCGGCCGCTGGGGGAGCCCGAACACCCGCGTCGTCCCGACCGCTGCATGAGCCTTCGAGGAAGGGCTTGGCGCTGTGCGACCCCGCCGCGCCGGCCGGGTCGTTTTTTTCGCCCCGCCGACACCGCGAACCGCCCAACGTCCGGACCCTCCCGGGGCTGGAAAGGGGCATCGTGTGCGCGGATACACGACGAAGCCTTCGGGGCGAAGCCGGGCGCGGTGGGGGGTGGCGCTGGTCGCGCTGATCGCGCTGCTGACCCCGGCGCTGGCGGCCTGCGGCGGCGAGGACGACCCGGCGCCGCCGCCGGGTCCGGTGACGGCGGCCGACGTGGAGCGCAGCGTCGCGCCCGCCCTCGACGTGTTCCCGCTGACCGTGACGGACGACACCGGCGTCGAGTTGACCCTGGAGGCGCGCCCCGAGCGCGTCGTCGCGGTGCTGCCGTCGGTCGTGGACCTGATCGCCGATCTGGGCCTGGTGGATCAGCTGGTGGGCGTGGACGACTTCTCGCTCGCCAAGGCGCCCGACGCGGTCAGCGTGGGAGGCGACAACTTCACCTTCAACATCGAGGCGATCGCGGAGTTGCAGCCCGACCTGGTCCTGGTCGCGGTGGGGGGGACGGAGGAGCTGGCGCAGCAATCGCGCGCGCTGGGCTTCCCGGTCTACGCGATGGCCCACCCGGACCGGCTGGCGACGATGCTGGAGCAACTGCGGACCCTCGGCCGGCTGCTGGGCGATCAGGCGGCGGGGGAGACGCTGGCCGATGATCTGGGCGAGCGGCTGGCGGCAGTGAGTCAAGCCGTGGCCGCCGGCGCCGGGCCACCGACGCGCGTCTACCTCGAGGTCGATCAATCGACGCCGGCGCAGCCGTTCAGCGTCGGACCGGGGTCGCTGCACCAGGAGATCATCGAGCTGGCGGGCGGCGCCAACATCTTCGCGGGGGCGGAGGGTGCGTTCCCGCAGGTCAACTGGGAGAGCATCATCGCCGCCGACCCGGAGGTCATCCTGCTGCTCAACTCGAAGGAGTTCGCGGACGAGTTGTCGTTCAACCCGATCTCCGTGGCGGAGGTGGGGGAGCGCACCGGCTGGGGGCAGATCACGGCCGTGCGGGCCGGGATGGTCGTGCCGCTGCCCAGCACGCTGTTCAATGTCGGCGTGGGCCTGCTGGACGCGCTGGAGCGGGTCGCGGAGATCCTGGCGGAGGCCCAGGCGCTGATGGATGAGGCCGCATGACGGCCCGGAGGCATCGATGACCACCCAGCGCCTGCCGCTGCAACGGCCCCTGCCGCTCCTCGCGGGCGGGCGTCGCCTCGTCGGGCAGGGCGTGCCCGGGGCGGTGCTGCTCTACGGCCTGGGGACGCTGCTGCTGCTGTGCGCGGTGGCGGGGGCGACGGCCGTGGGCTCGGCATCGATCGGGCTGGGGGACACGCTGCGCATCCTGGCCGACTCGTTGCCGCTCGTGCATCTGGAGCAGCGCTGGACCGACGCGGAGGCGACCATCCTGCGCGAGATCCGGCTGCCGCGCGTGATCTCGGCGGCGGTCGTGGGGGCGGCGCTGAGCGCGTCCGGCGTGATCTTCCAGGGCGTCTTCCGCAACCCGCTGGTCGACCCGTTCATCATTGGGGCCAGCAGCGGGGCGGCATTCGCCGCGGTGATCGGCTTCCTGATCGCGCCGCAGGCGGGGTTCATCGTCTACGGCTTCTCCTGGGTGCCGGCGCTGGCCTTCGCCGGCAGCCTGGCGACGGTGCTGCTGGTCTACTTCCTGGCCCGCTCCGACGGCCGGGTGGCGGTGACGACGCTGCTGCTGGCGGGGGTCGCGGTGGGCGCGTTCCTGACGGCGTCGATGTCGTTCCTGATGCTCACGCAGAGCGACTCGCAGTTCCGGCTGGGCGCGATCTTCTCCTGGCTGCTCGGCGGCGTGGGCACGGTGGGCTGGGACCAGTTCCTGCTGCTGGGGCCGTTCGTCGCGACGGGGCTGCTGGTGGCGCGGGCGCTGGCGCAGCCGCTCAACGCGCTGGCGCTGGGCGAGGAGCACGCGCACGCGCTGGGCGTGCGGGTCGAGCAGACGAAGCTGATCCTGATCGCCGCCTCCTCGCTGATGACGGCGGCGGCCGTCGCGGCGGCCGGGCTGGTGGCGTTCGTGGGGCTGGTGACGCCGCACGTGCTGCGACTGCTCATCGGCCCGGACCAGCGGCGCCTGCTGTGGGCGTCGGCGCTGTACGGGGCGCTGTTCGTCGTGCTGGCCGACCTCGCGGCGCGGACGCTGCTCTCGCCCACGGAGGTGCCGCTGGGCGTGATCACGGGCATCGTGGGGGGGCCGTTCTTCCTGGTTTTGCTGCGCCGGGCGCGGGGGCACTATGTCTTCTAGCGCCGCATCCGTTCGCAGCATGGGCGCTCGCGCGGTCCCGGCCGCAGCGACGCCGTTCGGCATCGCGCCGGCGCTGGCGCTGCACGACGTCCACTTCCGCTACGGCGACGCGCCGCTGCTCGACGGGCTGAGCCTGGCGGTCGCGGCGGGGGAGATGGTGGGGCTGCTGGGACGCAACGGCTGCGGCAAGACGACGGCGCTGCGCCTGATCACCGGCACGCGACGGCCGCAAGCGGGCGTCGTGCGGGTGGGGGGGCGCGACCGCGCCGCCTGGGGCCGGCGCGAACTGGCGCGACGGCTGGCGCTCGTGCCGCAGGAGTTGCAGGTCGCCTTCGACTTCACCGCCGAGGAGTTGGTGCTGCTGGGGCGGGGGCCGCACGTGGGCTGGCTGCGCGGTCACACCCGGGCCGACACCGACGCGGCCCGGGGCGCGATGCGGGCGGTCGGGATCGAAGGGCTGGCGGCGCGGCCGTACCGCCAGCTGTCGGGCGGGGAGCAGCAGCGCGTCGCGCTGGCGATGGCGCTGGCCCAGGAGCCGGCCGTGCTGCTGCTGGACGAGCCGACGCACAACCTGGACCTGGCGCAGCAGTCGCTGTTCTTCCAGGCGCTGGAGCGGCTGACGCATGCGCGGGGGCTGGGCGTGCTGGTCGTGATTCACGACGTCAACCTGGCGGCGCGCTGGTGCGACCGCCTGCTGATGCTGGCGGGGGGCCGGATCATCGCCGAGGGCGCGCCGGGGTCGGTGCTGACGCCGGACAACCTGCGTCGCTGCTACGACATCGAGGCGCGCATCCTGCCGCATCCCGATAACGGCCGGCCGCAGGTGTTCGTGTCGCAGGGCTGACGCGCCGTCAGCCGCCGAAGACGACGGTGTCGGGCTGGAAGGCCGCCCAGGCGAACCAGAAGTGGTCGGCGTGGACGACAGGGGTCAACTGCGCTCCCGCCAAGGGCCCCGAGAGGGCGGCGCCGAAGATGTTCCAGACGGATTCCGTCTGCTCGTCGAGGAAGGTGGCCGGGTCGTCGGGGTTGGGGCGGAAGTCGAGCGGGCGTCCGTCGACGCTGCGCTCGAAGACGCCCGTCGCGCCGACGTCGCGGGACCGCGCGATGTCGGCCCCGTCGAGCGCCGAGGTCACGCCGGGGGTCCAGAACACCACGATCTCCCGGCCGTCGCGGACGTCCGCGACGACGCGCTGCTCGGTGAGCAGGGTGAAGGGGTAGGCCACGGCGTCGCCCGGCAGGTCCAGCGTGACGACGCGCTCCATGGCGCTGAGCCGCTCGTCGATCTCGCCGCGGAAGAGGAAGGGGGTGTTCCCGATGCGGTCGTAGCCGGCGTAGGGGTTCGCGCCGTAGCGCCGCGCGTAGCCCGTCTCGCGCGACAGCACGATGCCCTCCGGGTACTGCGCCTTGAAGTCGCCCCAGGCCACGATGGTGGATGGCAGGACCGTCAGCCGGGCGCCCACCATGTCGCCCACGATCGCCACGCCGCCGATCTGCTGCCAGAGCGACTCGGTCTGGCTGTCGTACATGATCAGGTCGCTGTGGCGCAGCAGGCCGCTGACCCCGAAGTCGTAGACCGTGCCGGCAATCGTGCGGTCGAAGGTGATGGCCGTGTTGCAGAGCGGGCAGAAGGTCACCGCGACCGGCACGCCGCCTACGACGTCGGCGACGATCTCGTGCCAGATCAGGATCTCGAGCGGATAGGCGCGGGCGTCGCCGTTCAGGCTGACCTCCATGACCGGGCTGCTGTCGGCATACAACGCGTCGGCCTCGGCGATGGAGATGAAGCGGGGGTTGCGGATGGGGGGGATGCCGTCGCGCGGCACGCCGCCGGACAAGATCTCGCCGTAGTCGACGATGCTGATGTCGAAGTTCGTCCCCCAGCCGCTGCCGAAGTGCCGCGGGGCGCCCAGGTCGCGCAGGATCGGCTCCCCGGCGGGCGTGACATCGGCGTCGAGCGGCAGGAAGGGGTCGGAGTCGGGGGCTGGGGGGTCGGACGCCGGCTCGTCGTCTGCGGTGGCCTCGGGCTCATCCTCTGCGGCGGGCTCCGCGGGGGCCTCTTCGGCGGCTTCGACCTCGGCTTGGCTCTCGGCGGCGGCCTGCTCGGCGGGCGCCTCCTGCGCGGGGGCGTCCTCCCCGACGGCCTGCACGGTCGGCTCTTCGGCCTCCGAGGCGCAAGCGAACGCCAGCAGCGCGACCGCCGCCACGGCCGCCACCCCGATGGGCGCGGCCTGCCGTCGGACCCACGCGATCGCCCTGCTCCGCTGCATCGGGGCATTGTCGCACCGCGACGGCTTCCCGGTCTGCCCCGGCGATCGTTAGGCTGGGGAACGCCGCCATTCCGCGAGCGGCGCACAGGGTTGGAGGCGGGGCGTGTCGGTGCTGGAGTACATCGCGTTCGCGGTGCCGCTGGTGTTCATCGTGGTGCTCTGGGCGCAGCGGGCGCACTACCGCGCACACCCGATCGCGGGCCTGAGCCTGATCCTGCTGACGGTCGTGGCGATCCTGCACTTCGACGTGGGCATGGTCGCGAGCGATCCCTACTACGAGTTCCTGGACGACGTCGGCGCGCCGGGCTGGATCCGGCCGGCGTCGATCGTGGTGCTGATCGTGGGGGCGTATTCGGGCGAGCTGCAGGATTGGCTGCGGCCGTCGCCGCCCCGTGAGCGGCGACCGCGGCGGCGGCGCTCGGACACGCCGGGCTGACGGCCCGCCGCGAGCATGCAGCAGAGCTCCATGCCGCCGGATGACGAGGCGGCCGTGCTCGCCGCCAACGCGGCCTTCTACGCGGCCTTCAACGCCCGCGACGCCGACGCGATGGCGGCGCTCTGGGCGACCGCCGCCGAGGTCACCTGCGTGCATCCGGGCTGGAACATCCTGCGCGGCCGCGAGGCGGTGCTGGAGAGCTGGGGATCGATCCTGGGCAACGCCGAGCAGGCCAAGATCGTGGGGGCGGCGGAAGCGGCGCAGATCGTCGGGGAGGTGGCACTGGTGGTGGGGCGGGAGTTGGTGGGCGGGCATCCGATCGCGGTCAGCAACACGTTTCTTCGTCAGAGCGACGGCTGGAAGTTGCTGCACCACCACGCGAGCCCGGTGGCGCGGCCCTAGGGCCTGTTGACATTCACGGGTGGGGGGGGGGGCTCGGGCGTGTTTACATGTGGTGGCAGCGCGGAGTTGACGGAGCTACAGTGGAAGCCTAGCCTCTTGCCTCGACTCGTTGAGGGGGGGTCTACACGCATGGCAGACGAACCGAACCCGCCCACTGCCCCAGAACCTGGGGTAGAAATCACCGTTGAGCTCAAGAAGAAATGGGTTGGTGCTGACGCCGTTCCCATTGTGGTCGCGGATGAGTTCTCTCTAGGAGGGGGAGCCACCACGAACGACATCGTATTCACAATCGGCCAAGTGTCGCCCCCGCTGTTCGTCGGCTCGCCAGCCGAGCAGATCGCGCAGGCGAAGGAGACCTCGCACGTCTCGATTCGCACCCTGTCTCGCGTTTCACTCACCCCTGCGGCAGTCACGGAGCTCGCGCGCCTCTTCACCGATAGCGCGGAGACGCACGCAGGCCGGTAGCTTGAGGAGTTCGCTGATGCTCTCTCAATCCATGGTTGTCTACCCATCTGACACGGTAGGAACCACGCTAAGCGAAATCTCCTATCTAAGGGATTTGCCCATCAATTCAAGCACGGCGGGCGCGCCGTGGGTTCTGAGCGAGCAAAGGACGGTCCCCTCCCAGGATCTCCCCCAGGATCCCGCGCTGTGCGATCGAATCTCGGTGCTGGTTCAACGCGTTGCCAAGGACTACTTCACCGCAACAGAAGAAACAACGCAGAACTTCGGCGAGGGGGACACCGCTGCAGAGGCAGTCGATGCCCTCCTGGGCGCCCTCCGGGAATACCGCGCAGCACTCCAGGACAGCGACCCCAAGCTGTTCCCGGATCAGAAGCGTCACCTCAGATACCTTGCGTCGCTGGACGTGCTCTAGTGCCAGCACTCCAGCGACGCGCCGTTCACAACGCCCTCGCGGGGAAGCTGGGCGGTGAGGAGCAATCGGGCAAGAACCACAAGGCCTACCGCTTCACGCTGCCTGACGGGCACTGGCGAGAAACCAAGTTCTCGCATGGCCGCCGCCATGACATCCCAGCCAACCTCGTGAGCCGGATGGCGCGACAACTCGGGTTGACGGCCAGCCAGTTCCAGGAGGCGGTGGACTGCACGCTGAGCAAGGAAGACTTCTGGGCGCAACTCAAGCTCAACGAGGCCCTCGGCTGGCCCGAGTAGCCTGGGCATCAACCCCGTTCCCGAATGTGAACACGCCCTAGCGACACCGGGCACCGGCCGGGCTGGCCGGGAGGAGCCGGACGTGATCGTCGGCACGGTGACCGAGACGAAGACGGAGGAGTACCGCGTCGCGCTGACGCCGCAGGGCGTGGCCGACATCGTGAACGCGGGGCACACGGTGCTGGTCGAGGCGGGGGCGGGGGCGGGGTCGAACTTCTCGGACGCGGAGTACGTCGCCGCCGGCGCGCGGCTGGCCCCGAACGCCGAGGCGGTCTTCGAGTGCGCCGATCTGCTCTGCGAAGTCAAGGAGCCGCAGCCGTCCGAGTACGCGCTGCTGCGCCAAGGCCAGATGCTGTTCACCTACCTGCACCTGGCCGCGGCGGCGGAGGTCACCGACGCCCTGCTGACGTCCGGCTGCACGGCGATCGGCTACGAGACGGTGGAACGCGACGACGGCTTCCTGCCGCTGCTGGCGCCGATGTCGGAGGTGGCGGGGCGGATGGCGGTGGAGATGGCGGCGCAGTTCCTCAAGAAGCCCGGCCCCGGCAGCGGCCAGCTGCTGGGCGGACTGCCGGGCGTGCCGCCGGCGCACGTGGTGATCGTGGGCTCCGGCACGGTGGGCAAGAACGCCTGTCGCGCGGCCGTGGGGGCGGGGGCGCGGGTGACGGTGCTCTCGATCAACGAGGACCAACTGCGCAGCCTGGAGGAGTTGTACACGGGCCGGATCGAAACGGTGCTGGCCAGCGGGCAGAGCGTGGGCCAGGCGGTGTCCGAGGCCGACGTCGTGATCGGCGCGGTGCTCGCGCCGGCGCGCCGCGCCCCGGTCGTCGTGACGCGGCAGATGGTGCGCTCCATGCACCCGGGCGCCGTGATCGTCGATGTGGCGGTCGACCAGGGCGGCTGCGTCGAGACCACGCGCCCCACCGACCACCGCAACCCCATCTACGTCGAGGAGGGGGTGGTGCACTACGCGGTGCCCAACATGCCGGGGTCGGTGCCGCGCACCTCGTCGCGGGCGCTGACGGGGCTCACGCTGCCCTACATCCTCAAGGTGGCGGGCGCGGGATTCGAGGCGGCGGTGCGCGGCGATCGCCAGTTGTGGCGGGCCGTCAACACCTACCGGGGGCGACTCACGCATCCCGACGTGGCGGCGTCGCTGGGGCGCGAGCACACGCCGCTCGAGGACCTGCTGGGAGCGGACTAGCGGCGGCTGGGGTATCGTCGGGCGCGAACGGATCGACGCGCGCCGCCCGGCGAAGGAGTCCCCATGCGCAACCCCCGCGACTTCCTGCAGCCGCTCGCCGTCGGCGCGCCGACGCCGCTCGCCGAGATCCGCACACGCGCGTCGCGGATGGTGCACTTCTTCGACCCCAGCAGCGAGAAGATGCGGGGCCGCGTCCCGCGCATGCTGGAGCAGGTCGACATCCTGCTGGGCAACCTCGAGGACGCGATCCCGGTCGAGCGCAAGGAGGCGGCCCGCGAGGGCCTGATCGCGGTGGCGCGGGCCCACGACTTCGGCGACACGCAGCTCTGGACGCGCGTCAACAGCCTAGACAGCCCCTGGTTCCTGGACGACATGCTGGACCTCGTCGACGCCATCGGCGACCGCCTGGACGTGATTATGCTGCCCAAGGTGAACGGCCCCTGGGACGTGCAGTACGTCGATCAGCTGCTGGCGCAGTTGGAGGCGCGGCGGGAGATCTCGCGGCCGATCATGCTGCACGCGATCCTGGAGACGGCGGCCGGGGTGGCCAACGTGGAGGCGATCGCGACGGCCAGCCCGCGCATGCAGGGCATGAGCCTGGGGCCGTCGGACCTGGCCGCGTCGCGGCGCATGAAGACGACGCGGGTGGGGGGGCCGCACCCGGGCTACGTCGTGCGCGACGACGCCGACCCCGCGCGGCCCGACGCGCCCCGTGCGACCTACATGCAGGACCCGTGGCACTACACCCTGGCGCGCATGGTCGACGCCTGCGCGGGCAGCGGCATCTTCCCGTTCTACGGCCCCTTCGGCGACTTCTCCGACGACGCGGCCTGCGAGGATCAGTTCCGCGACGCCTTCATCCTGGGCTGCGTGGGGGCGTGGACGCTGCACCCGCGCCAGATCGCGATCGCGCGGCGCGTCTTCCGGCCGGACCCGGAGGCGGTCGACTTCGCGCGGCGCGTGGTCGCGGCGATCGGCGCGGGGGGGTCGGGGGTGGCCGTCGTGGATGGCAAGATGCAGGACGACGCGACCTACAAGCAGGCGCGCGTGCTGCTGGAGACGGCCGAGCTGATCGCGCGCAAGGATCCCGAGGTCGCGGCGCTCTACGCGGAGTAGCGCCCCGATCGGCGGCGGGCATCAGACGGCGCGGCCGCGCTCCAGCTCCTCGGCCTCCGGCTGCTTGATGATCCAGGCCAGGATCTGGCGCCAGTTCCGGCTCAGCACGTACTGGCCGATGATGCCCATGATCACGGCCGGGATGACGATGCCCCATTCGGTGGCGCCGACGGCGACGAAGTCGAAGAACTCCCGGATCGGCGCGGTGTAGATCGTCAGGACGAAGAGGCCGATCAGCGCGACCCCGAAGAAGGACGTCATCACGGGCCGCACGAGGTCGCGGCCGCGCATGTCGCGCGTGATCCCATCGAAGCCGATGACCAGCACCATGAAGTAGATGCCGACGATGGCGATCGTCAGCGAGACCAGCGTGCGCGAGTCCTCGATGGGGCGGTTGAGGAAGCCCTCGGTGAGCAGGTGCACGGCGACGCTGGCGGCGGCGAGCGCGAAGGCGGCGGGCAGCGCGAAGCGCAGGACGGTGTTCGTCCAGTCGGCGCCGGCGCGGGGCGGCGGCTTGGTCAGGGCGATGAACAGCGTGGGCAGGCCGAGCGTGAAGAGCGACGTCAGCGACCCGTGGCGGGGCAGGAACGGGAAGTCGAGCTGGAGCATGTCAGAGGCGATGATGATGAGGAACGCGTAGAAGCTCTTGGTGATGAAGAGCTTGCTGAGCTGGGCGCTGTTGCCCAGCACCGACTGCGCCTCGGCCGTGCCGCTGACGAAGGCCGCGAAGGAGTCGTTGAGCAGCACGATGCCGGCCACGGCGCGCGCCGTCTGGGTGCCCGACTCCATCGCCACGGCGACGTCGGCGGCGCGCAGCGCGCGCACGTCGTTGGCGCCGTCGCCGACCATCGCGACGAAGTGCTTGTTGTCGCGCAGGGCCGTGACGATGCGCGCCTTCTGCTCGGGCGCGATGCGGCCGAAGACGCTGTGCTGTTCCACCGCGTCGTGGAAGTCGGCCTCGCCGAGGGCCTGCAGCTCCGCGCCCGAGATGTGGCCACCCGGCAGGTCGATGCCGAGCTGCCGCACGAGCGCGTCGACGGTCGCGGGGTTGTCGCCGCTGATGATCTTCGGCTCGATGCCGATCTCGTCCATCAACTGGAAGGCGTCCGCGACCTCGTCGCGCAGCACGTCCGCGACGGTGACGAGGGCCAGGGCCCGCACGTCGCGCAAGCCGGTCTCGGGGTCCGGCAGCGCCGCCGCCTCCGCGAAGATCAGCCCGCGCAGGCCAATCCGCGCCGCCTCCGCGTAGCGATCCCCCAGACGGCCGTCGTCGTCCGCGTAGGGCAGGACGGTCTCGGGCGCGCCCAGGACGAAGTGCCGCCGCACACCGCGCCGCTCCAGCGTGAGCGCGCTCCAGCGTCGCTCCGAGTTGAAGGGCACGCGTGCGACGGGCTGGGCGCCGTTGGACTCCGCCCCGAGCCCCGTGGCGAGGGCGGCGCCGGTGCCGCTCTCGTTCGCCCCGGCGGCGGCGAACGCGCCCAGCCAGCCGCGGCCGCTCGCGATCTGGGCGGCCCTGGTTCCCGCATCCGGCTCATCGTCGTGGCCGAGCCAGAGCGTCTCTTGCAGGCTGAGTTCATTGGCCGTGATGGTGCCCGTCTTATCGAGGCAGACCACGTCCAGGTAGTTCATCGCCTCCACGGCGTTGATGTCCTGGACGATCGCGCCGCGGCGGGAGAGACGCACGGCGCCGACGGCGAAGGCGACGGTCATGCCCAGCAGCAGGCCCTCGGGCACGACGGAGGAGATCGTGGCGGTCGTGTTCTTGATCGCGTCGGCCAGGTCGTCGTGCGCGACGGCGGCGGAGACGAGCAGCAGCGCCCCCAGCGCCGCCGTCGCGATGAGCAGGATGCGGACGATGCGCCGGAAGCGGATCTGCAGCGGGGTGGCGCGGCGGACGAGTTGGCGGGCGTCGGCGGTGAGCTGGAGCGCATAGGACTCGGCGCCCACGCGCTCCGCGACGTAGCCGAGGCGGCCGGCGGTGCAGAAGCTGCCCGAGAGCACGGTCTCGCCGGGCACCCGGCGCACGGACGCCGACTCGCCGGTCAGCAGGGATTCGTCGATCTCGGCCGCATCGACGACGACGCGACCGTCGGCCACCACCTGGTCGCCGGGACCGATCAGGACGAGGTCGCCCTGCACGACGTCGGTGGCCAGGATCTGCGACTCGGCGCCGTCCCGCACGACCGTCGCGCGGGGGGCGGCGAGCGCCTGCAGGGCGCGCAGCGTGCGCGTGGCGCGGATCTCCTGCCAGGTCCCGATGGTGATGTTCGCCGCGACGACGATGCCGACGAAGAAGGCATCCTGCGCGTGGCTCGTGTCCCGATCGACGATGGCCAGGATGAACAGGATCAGGATCAGGGAGAAGAGCACGAGGTTGAAGTAGGTGAGCGCGTTCTCGCGCACCACGTCGCGGTCGCGGCGCTGCTTGCTGTCGTCGCGATTGACGAGGCCGCGTTCGACGCGGTCGGCGACCTCGGCCGCGCTCAGACCCCGCTGGCTGTGCGCCGGGAGCGGCGCCGGGAGCGGCGTCGGGAGGGCCTGCGGGGGCGGCGCGGCAGGCGGCGGGGGCATCGCAGCCGGGGGCGGGGTCGCCGCGGCCGGGGGCACGGGAGCGGGCGTCTGACCCGGCGGCGGCGGCGGCCCCAACACCTGGCCCTCTTCCAGGGCGGCGAGGTCGAATTCGTCCTGCGGCATGTGGCGAGTCTAGGGGGAGCGGTCGCTATCGGACGGGCGCGGCCACCCACGCCGCCATCCACGCCGCGAGGCGCGGCGTCCCGCGCCGTCTCCCTGGGCGATCGCCCAGTGTTACATCGCCTGCTCGGCAATCTTGATAATTCCGGTTATCTTAGTATCGTTTCAAGCACGGCCACGACGACGCGCGGGATCCCGCCTCCCGCGACCGTCGCGCCGCCCGAAAGTCGCACGACATGGTGACCGCCGCGCCGCCCCAGGCCCCCGCCGCCAATCGCATCCCCCACCTGCGCCAGCTGGAGGCCGAGGCGATCCACATCATGCGCGAGGTCGCGGCCGAGTTCGAGCGACCGGTGCTGCTGTTCTCGGGCGGCAAGGACTCCATCGTCATGCTGGCGGTCGCGGCCAAGGCATTCGCGCCGGGACGCATCCCCTTCCCGGCGATGCACGTCGACACGGGGCACAACTTCCCCGAGGTGCTGCGCTTCCGCGACCGGCGCGTGGCGGAGCTGGGCGTGGAGCTGGTGGTGGCGTCGGTGCAGGAGAGCATCGACGCGGGCCGCGTGGTCGAGGAGACGGGGCCGCGGGCATCGCGCAACCGCCTACAGACCGTCACCCTGCTGGACGCCATCCAGGAGCATCGCTTCGACGCCGTGTTCGGCGGCGCGCGCCGCGACGAGGAGAAGGCGCGCGCGAAGGAGCGCGTCTTCTCGCTGCGCGACGACTTCGGCCAGTGGGACCCCAAGAACCAGCGGCCCGAGGTCTGGACGCTGTACAACGCCCGGCACCGCCTGGGCGAGCACATGCGCGTCTTCCCGCTGTCCAACTGGACCGAGCTCGACATCTGGGAGTACATCGACGCGGAGGGGCTGGCGCTGCCGCCGCTCTACTTCGCGCACGAGCGCGAGGTCTTCCGCCGCGACGGGATGCTGTACGCGGTGGGCCCGCACGTGACGCGCCTGCCGGACGAGGCGCCGTTCCGGGCGCGGGTGCGTTACCGCACGGTCGGCGACATGACCTGCACGGCGGCGGTGCAGTCGGACGCCACGACGCTGACGGCGGTCGTGGGCGAGATCGCGGCGACGCGCATCACGGAGCGCGGCGAGACGCGCGCCGACGATCGCATCTCGGAGACGGGCATGGAGGATCGCAAGCGTGAGGGCTACTTCTAGCCGCCCGGCCCTGGGCGCAGGATGACGCCCAAGACGACGGGCGCGACGGCGACCGGCGGCGCGCCCGGCCGCTACGGGGCGTCGGACCTGCTGCGCTTCTCGACGGCCGGATCGGTCGACGACGGCAAGAGCACGCTGATCGGGCGGCTGCTGTACGACGCCAAGCAGACCTTCGACGACCAGCTGCAGGCGATCGAGCGGACCAGCAAGGCGCGCGGCGACGCCTACGTCGATCTGGCGCTGCTCACGGACGGGCTGCGCGCGGAGCGCGAACAGGGCATCACGATCGACGTGGCCTACCGCTACTTCCAGACGCCGCGCCGCAAGTTCATCCTCGCCGACACCCCCGGCCACGTGCAGTACACGCGCAACATGGTGACCGGCGCCTCGACGGCGGACCTGGCGCTGATCCTGGTCGACGCGCGCCACGGGCTGCTCGAGCAAACCCGGCGCCACGCCTCGCTGGCGACGCTGCTGGGCATCCCGCACCTGGTGCTGTGCGTCAACAAGATGGACCTGGCCGGCTACGAGCAGGCCGTCTTCGACCGCATCCGGGCCGACTTCGCGGCGTTCGCCGTCAAGCTGCGCGCGACGCACGGGCGCACGATCGACGTGGGGGCGATCCCGATCTCGGCGCTGCGGGGCGACAACGTCGTCGATCGCTCCGCGGCGATGCCCTGGTACGACGGCCCCGCGCTGCTCGACTACCTGGAGTCGGTGGAGGTGGCCTGGGATCACAACCTCGACGACGGCCGCCTGCCGGTGCAGTACGTCATCCGGCCCGTGGGGTCCGACTACCGCGGCTACGCGGGCGTCGTGGCCGGCGGGATCCTGCGCCCCGGCGACCCGGTGACGGTGCTGCCCTCGGGGCGGGAAACCACGATTGAGGACATCGCGGTGGGCGGCGTGGCGGTCGAGTCGGCGCGGCCGCCGCTGTCGGTGACGGTGACGCTGTCCGACGCCCTGGACGTCTCGCGCGGCGACCTGATCTGCCACAGCGCCACGCGGCCGGCCGCGCGGCAGACCTTCGACGCGATGGTCTGCTGGATGTCGGAGGCGGGGACGCTCACGCCGGGGCGGCGGCTGGGCATCAAGCACACGACGCGGACGGCGCGCGTGGTCGCGGACGCGATCACGTACCGGCTGGACGTCAACTCGCTCCGGCCGGAGCCCGGCGTCGAGGCGCTGTCGCTGAACGACATCGGGCGCGTGCGCCTGCGCTGCACGACGGCGCTGTTCCCCGACGCCTACGCGCGCAACCGCACGACCGGCAGCTTCATCCTGATCGACGAGGCGACGTCGAACACCGTCGCGGCGGGCATGGTGCTGGCCGACCCGTCGTAACCGGCGTGCGGGCGCTTGGCTAGACTGCCCGGGAACGGTCGCGCCCCGAGGCGCCGACCGGATGCCCGCGAGGAGTCGTCATGCCACGAGAGCAAACGCTGGACGCCGGCCCGGAGGTCGGCGCAGGATCGGCCCCGCCCGGGCCGGTCGGTCTCAACCACATCGTGCTCAACGTGCGCGATCTCGATCGCGCGCATGCGTTCTGGACCGACGTGCTGGGCTTCCGTCAGGTGGCGGAGTCGGATCCGTCGCGGGCGCGGCGGATGCGCTTCTACGCCGGCCGCGGCGGCAACCATCACGACGTGGCGCTGATGCAGCTGCCCGACGGCGCCGCCGAGGCGGAGGCGGAGGCGGCGTCGCGGGGGCCGGGGCTGAACCACCTGGCGGTGGAGTACGGCGATCAGGCGTCCTGGCTGGCGCAGCTGCGACGCCTGCAGGCGGCCGGGGTCGAGTTCGGCAGCCGGGTCAACCACGGCACCAGCCACAGCGTCTACATCGAGGACCCCGACGGGCACGGCGTCGAGTTGCTGTACTCGCTCCCGGCCGAGCAGTGGCAGGGCGACGTCGACGCGGCGCTGAACCACCTCGACGTCCTGCCGCGCGACGGCGAGGCGGCGCTCGCCGACCCCGAGACGCCGCGCTTCGGCTAGCGACCGCGCGTCAGTGCCGCGGGCCGCGTCGGCCGGGGACGGGGTCGCTCTCGTCGACCTCGCGCAGGCCGCCGGGCGCCTCATGGATGACGGCCTGGAAGAGGCCGAGTTGCGGCGGCCCGGCCAGGACGCCCTCCAGCGAGCCCTGGGCGTGACCCTTGCGGAAGGCGTCGGAGCGGGTCCAGGCCTCGAAGGCGGCCCGGTCGCGCCAGATCGTGTGGCTCACGTAGTCGCCCTCCTCGTCGCCGCGCAGCAGCGCGAACTGCACGAAGCCGGGCACGTCCTGGAGGTAGGTCTCGCGCTCCTTCCAGATGCGCTCCCAATCGCGCTCGCGCGCGGGCACGACGCGGAATCGGTTCATGGCGACGAACATCGCACGGTCCTTTCCTTGGTGGGTCGGATGGGGTGCGTCCGATGGGGTGGGTCCGATGGCCGCAGCGTACCGGCCGGCGCCCAGGATCAGTCGTCGAGCGGTTCCTGCAGCCACGCCGGGGCGTCCCGCGGCGCATGCAGGACCCTCCAGACGTCGATGCCCGCCTCCCCCGCAACGTAGAAGACGAGGTACGGGAACCCCGTCACGAGCGACGCGCGCAGGCCGGGCAGATCCAGCTCCCGCGCATAACGGGGCGAGCCGCTCGCCGGGTGCGCGCCCATCCGCAGGAAGGCGGCTTCCAGCGCGTCGATGAAGGTGAGCGCGACGTCCGCCGACGCCTCAGCCAGATAGTGCTCGACGGCCGCCTCGACGTCCCGCCGGGCCCGCTCGCGAAGGACGACCGGTTTTCCGGTCACCGCGGGGTGCCGTCGCGGACCCGATCGCGCAGCCGGCCGATGTAGTCGGCGTCGGCGGTGACCGCCGGCGGCGACGCCGCGCCTTCAAGGAGCAGATCGCGCAGGCGCTGGCGATCCTGGTCCTTGCGGATCAACTCGCGGACGTACTCGCTTAACGAGCCGTAGCCGCGGGCGTTGACCTGCCGCTCCACGAAGGACCTGAGGGCCTCGGGGAGCGAGATGTTCATCGTGCTCATACGGCAATGCTAGGCGGCTTGGCAAATGTTGTCGAGGCGCAGGCGGCGCCAGCGGCCGACTCAGCCGGCGCCGAGGGGCGGCGCGGCGGCGTCGCGCTGCGCCTGCCGCGACGCCTCCTGCGCGCCGACGCCCGCCAGGTGGCCCAGGTAGACGGGCACCAGCGGCAGCACGCAGGGCGACAGGAACGACAGCAGGCCGCCCAGGAAGGCGATGCCGAAGCCGAACGCGCCCGTCACGGTCGCGTCGCCCGTGTCCTCGGTGCTGGGGATGAAGGTGAAGCTGTCGTTGAGGACGCGGACGTTGTCGAGGACGATCAGCATGCCCATGAAGACCAGCAGCACGCCGCTGGCGATGGAGATGAGCGACATGTACGGGCCCAGCCGGCGCAGCAGGGCCGTCGCCGACCCCAGGGCGGCCCCGACGATGAGGAAGGGGATGCCCAGGCCGGCGGCGTAGAAGAGCAGCAGCAGCGTGCCCTGCGCGACGGACGCGCCGTCGGCGGCGAGCGTCAGGATGCCGGCCAGAATCGGCCCCACGCAGGGCGTCCAGCCGAGCGAGAAGGCGGAGCCGACGAACAGCGAGTGGCCGTACTTGCGCAGGCGGCCGCGGGGGGCGGCCGTCGTCGCCGGCGGGGGGGCGTCAGCGCCTGACCGGGCGCCGAACTGATAGGTGCGCCAGAGGAAGGGGATGGTGATCAGCTCGGCCAGGTGCAGACCGAGGATGATCAGCGCCACCCCGGCCACGCGCTGGAACCAGATCATCTGCTCCTGCAGCGCGAAGCCCACGACCCCCAGCGACGCGCCCAGCACCACGAAGACCACCGAGAAGCCGGCGACGAAGGCGGCCGCGTGGGCGAAGGTCGCGCGGCGGGGCGGATCGACGGGAAGCAGGGGCGCGGCAGCTGGCGCGGTAGCCATGCCTCTATCGTAGCCGAGCCGGGCGGCCCTCCGCGGGTCGACCCGTCGCGCGGGAGGACATCGTGTCGCAGCCGATGCTGAGCGTGATCATTCCCACTCTCAACGAGGCGGAGGCGATCGCCGGCGCCGTGGCGAGCGCCCTGGCGGCCGGCGCCGGCGAGGTGATCGTCAGCGACGCGGGATCCCACGACGCGACGGCGCCGATCGCGGAATCGCTGGGCGCGCGGGTGGTCACGGGCGCACGCGGTCGGGGGCCGCAACTCAATCGGGGGGCCGAGGCGGCGCGCGGCCAGATCTACTGCTTCCTGCACGCCGACGCGCGCCTGCATCCGGCCGCGGGCCGCGCGATGCGGGCCGCGCTGCGCGACCCCGACGTCGTGGGGGGCAACCACCGCGTCGACTTCGGGCCCGGCGCGCACGGCCGCTTCCTGGCCGCGCTCTACCACGTGATGCGGCGCTTCCGGGTGTACTACGGCGACTCGGCGCTCTTCTGCCGGGCCGACGCCTTCGCGGCGAGCGGGGGCTTCCCGCCGTTCCCGCTGATGGAGGACCTGGCGTTCGTGCGGCGGCTGCACCGCCTGGGGCGGATGGCGTACCTGCGACCCGCCGTCCGCGCCTCGCCGCGGCGCTGGGAGCGGGGCGGCCTCGCGCGGACCTGGGCGTCGTGGGTCGTGATTCAGCTCGGCTACTGCGCCGGCGTCTCGCCCTGGCGGCTGGCGCGGCTGTACCGGCACATCCGCTGATGCCGGGCCCCGCCGTCGGCATCCTGACGCGCGCCCCGGCGCCCGGCCGGACCAAGACCCGGCTCGCCCGCACGATCGGCGACGCCGCCACCGTGGCGCTGGCGACGGCGATGCTGCGCGACACGGTGGAGGCGATCGCGGCGGGCCCCTGGCGCACGGTCGTGTTCGTCGAGCCGGCCGGGGCGGTCGACGCCGTCCGCGCGCTCACCGGCCACGCCGACGTCCTGCCGCAGGCGCCGGGCGACATCGGCGCGCGCATGCGGGCCGCGGCGGCGGCGCTGCTCGCGGCCGGGGCGGGGCCGGTGACGCTGGTCGGGAGCGACATCCCCGCGCTGGGCGCGTCGCAGGTCGAGCGGGCGCTGGGGGCGCTGGGGGCCCGGCCGGCGGCCGACGTCGTCTTCGGGCCGGCCGCCGACGGGGGCTACTACCTGGTCGGGCTACGCCGCCTGCGCGACGACCGCGAAGCGACGCTGTTCGATCCGTCGATCCCGTGGGGCGGGCCCGACGTGCTGGCGCGGTCCGAGGCGGCGGCCGCCGCGGCGGGCCTGCGCAGCGCCCGCGTCGAGACGCTGCGCGACATCGATACGGCGGCCGACTTGGAGGACCTGCGGCTGCGAATCGGCGAAGCGGGCGACTCCCGGGTCGCCGGGCCGCGGGCGACGTCGGTCGTGCGGTCGCTGGCGCGGGGGAACCTCACCCCCTGACCCCCTCTCCAGCTGAAGCGCTGGAGAGGGGGGACCGGAGGACGGAATGGGGCGAGAGAGTGGGGCCCGGCAGGGCCGAGCCAGGTCAGGAGCGGACGGAGCTGGGTCAGGAACGCACCGAGATGGGTCAGGAACGGACTGGGTTGGGTCAGGAACGCGGCGGGCGCCGCGGAGGCGCGGCCCATCGACGACGCGGCGCTGCCGGCGGCCGACCGCACTCTTGGCCCTCCGCCCGCTCCCTTCCGGTCCCCCCTCTCCATTGCGGAGCAATGGAGAGGGGGTTACGGGGTGAGGTTCCGGCCGCCCCGCAGGAGGGGGCGTGCCGCGACGACGCCGATCACCGCCGGCGCGCGCGGCGCATGCACGATCTTGCACGCATATGCACGACTTCAGGGGTTGGGCTGGGGCTGCGCGGGCGTCGCGGCCGCAGTGGGCACATGCGACGCACCGGCGCGCCTGCCCGGAGCGACCGCGATCCACGTGCCTCCATCTCAGTTTAGCGGATATGCGGCGAGGGGGCGGGGGGGCGGGGCGCGGTTCCTCCGCCCAACGCCTATACATTCCAGAGGTATCCAGCAACTCTTTTTATGGGACATAACGTGTGTGTGGGAGGGGGGGTCTCCTATAGATGTGGCATACTGCGCGTGCTCGCCAGCCCGACGGTCTCCCGGGGGGACCATCGGTGTTCCGGAAAGGCACCAGTCATGAGCACACGGAACCATTGGACCGCCCTGCGACAGCGAAAGATCTCGCGCCGCACCATGTTGGGAGCCAGCGCCAAAGCCGGCGTTGGAGCAGCCGGCCTCGCGCTGGTCGGCTGCGGCGACGACGACGAGCCTGACGCCGGGGCCGTGGCCGCCGAACGGGCCGCCGCGGCCGCGGAAGAGGCCGCCGCCGCGGCGGTCGCCGCCGGGGATGCGCGCGCCGCCGAATCCGAGGCCGCAGCCGCGGTCGCGGCCGGGGCGGCAGACGCCGCGGCCGACGCGGCCGCCGCCGCCGGCGAAGCCTCCGCCGCCGCCGGCGAAGCCTCCGACGCCGCCGCGCAGGCGGCCAGCGCCGCCGATGCGGCGGCGGCCCTGGCCGCCGAGGCGGCCGAGTCGGAGGACGCCGCCAACGCGGCCGCCGCCGCCGAAGCCGCCGCCGCGGCTGCCGCCGATGCGGCCGCCGCCGCATCCGCGGCCGGTGATCAGGCGGCCGCGGCCGTCGCCGCTGCCGCCTCCGAGGCCGCCGAGGCCGCCGCCCAGGCCGCCCGCGACGCGGCCGCCGCCGTCGAGGCCGGCACGGCCACCGCGGAGGCCGCCCAGGCCGCCATCGACGAGGCCGCTGAGGCGGCGGCCGCCGCCGCGGCCGCCGCCGGGGAGGCGTCCGCCGCCGCGGGCCAGGCCGCCGCCACCGCCGCGGAGACCGCCGCCACCGCCGCGGAGACCGCCGCCACCGCCGAGGCCGTCGCCGAAGCCGCGGCTGAGACCGCCGCCGCGGCGGTCGCCGCGGCCCAGGAGGCCGCCGACGCGGCCCAGGAGGCCGCCGAGAGCGCCGCCATGGCGGCGGAGGACGAGGCCCCGGCCACCGGGCCGCAGCATGGAGGCGTCATCGCCTTCCTCGCGCCTGATGGAGGCATCCTCGACCCGGCCATCGCGAACCACGGCGGCACCGATAGCATCGTGTTGCCGATCTACGACCACATCAACTACCTCGATAACGGCGGTGTGCTCACCTCGGCGATGGCGGAGCTGCCCGAGGTCGTCGATGACCTCACCTTCGTCTACAACATCAAGCCGAACGTGTATTGGCAGGACAAGGCGCCGCTGAACGGGCGGCAGTTCGTCGCCGAAGACGCCGCCTTCGGACTCCAGCGCTTCGGCCAGGACCACCCCGAGTTCATCTGGAGAGACCGCTTCGCCGGCGTCGACCAGTTCGAGGCCGCCGACGAGCTCACCCTGCGCCTCACGCTCAAGGAGCCGTTCGCGCCGTTGCTCACCGCCGTCGGCGAGACCCAGATGGTGATGGTCTCGCGCGACGCGGTCGAGGCCTTCGGGGACGACGGCATCGCCAGCAACATCGAGGCCGCCGTCGGCACCGGCGGCATGCAGCATCTCACCCGTGAGGCCGATGTCCAAACCGAGCTCGAACGCAACCCCAACTACTTCCGCGACCCGCTCCCCTACTTCGATGGGTTGCGGGCGGACTGGAATGCGTGGGACCCGGCGTATCGGGCCGCGCAGTACGTCGCCGGCGCGTCCGACTTTCTCTTTACTCCGTGGCTGGGCTACCCGGCGGAGAACGAGGCCGTGCGGGCCCAAGTCGGCGAGGAGAACATGGTCGAAGTGCCCATGAATGGGACCTGGAACAACTCGACGTACTTCAACACCCAGGTCGAGCCCTACACCGACCCGCGCGTGCGCCGCGCCCTGCATCTCGCCACCAACCGGGAACAACTCTTCGCGGTGGCCCAGGGCTTCCTGGAGATCGGCGGGCCGATCTGCCACGCGGCCGGCGTATACGCGTGGAGCGTCGACGAGTTGCGCCAGCTGCCCGGCTACCGCTCCGGCGCGCTGCGCGAGGAGGATCTGGCGGAGGGCCGGCGGCTGCTCGACGCCAGCGGCTACGACCCAGAGAGCGTGCCGCCGATGAGCACCGGTGCCTTCTATACCGACCGCGCAGAGGTGATCCAGCAGAACTTCGCCGAAATCGGCTTCGAGGTCGACCTCGAGGAGTTTACCGACAACGAGCAGATCTCCAGGCGGGCGTCGGGGCAGTTCTCGGTCGTCGTCCAGGGCCTCGGGGGCGCGTTCGACCCCGACGTCCTCCACGGTACCCACCACACCGACGGCGGACGGAACTACGGCAAGTTCTCGGACCCCGAGATCGACGCGCTGCTGGAGCAGGGACGCACGACCATCGGCACCGAGAACCGTGTGGCGATCTACGACGAGATCCAGGCCAAGCTGCTCGAAGAGCACAATCCCCAGATCTACTGGTGTTGGGGCCGGCCGGTCGTCGGACACCGTCCCTGGCTCAAGGGCTACGGCCCGACCAACATGCAAACCGCCTCCACCTATCGGCTGTACCGGTCGTGGTTCGAGGGCAAGCCCGGCGTGTAGGAGGGCTCCGGTTCCCGCTCCCTCTGGGAGAGGGCTAGGGTGAGGGCCCGACGCGCCGAGGCCCCCTCACCCTCACCCTCTCCCTCAGGGAAAGGGGGTTAGGGAGGGGCGGTTCGCGAACCGCCCCTACGCCCTACCCAGCGCGGCCCGCACTAGCGTTCATCGAGTGCGTCCCGCACTAGTGTTCATCGAGCGCGTCCCGCACGACGGGCCAATTGCGGGCGACGGCGGGGGTGGGGCGCTCGGCGGGCGGCGGCGTGGGGGAGTAGAAGGCGCCGGCGGGGGCGGTGATCAGTTCGACGAGCGTAGGGCCGTCGTGGCGCAGGAGGTCGTCCAGGTCGGCGTCGAAGGCCTCCACGTCATCGAAGCGGGCGGTCTGCGCGTAGCCGGCCTCGCGAGCCAGGCCCGCGAACGACAGCCGCCCCTCGCCGGGGATCGGCTGCGCGCCGCTGGTCTCGTAGACGCCGTTGTGCATCACGACGTGCAGGAAGTTGGCCGGGGCGGCGTGCGCGATCGTGGCCAGCGAGCCCAGCTGCATCAGCAGCGACCCGTCGCCGTCGATGACCCAGACGGGCACGCCGGGCCGCGCCAGGGCGACGCCCAGGGCGTAGGTCGAGGCGCCACCCATGAAGCCGAGGTTGAACAGGTTGCGGTCGCTGGGGGAGCGCCGCTGCCAGGGGCCCAGCGCGGTCATGGCGGAGACGACGACCTGATCGGTGCGGCGACGGGCGAGGACGTCGAGGGCGGCGTCGCGGGTCATGCGGCGTTCGGGATCGGGGTCGGGCATCGCTAGCAGGTCTCCGCGCCGAGCAGCAGCGCGACGGGGCCGCCGCGCGCCTCGGCGTCGCGGTACGCCGCGGCCAGATGGGGCAGGTCGGCGGGGCCGTCGATGAGGCGGTGCGGGATCTCCAGCGCGTCGAGCAGCGGCGCCGCCAGCCGCACCATCGAGCCGAAGTCGTCGCCGGGTTCCTTGGCCGGGTCGCGGCCCAGCAGGCCGGCCAGCAGCACGATGGGGAAGCCGCCGTCGATGCCGAGCCCGCGCAGGTTGTTGACGCAGGCGTAGAGCCCGGCGTGCTGGATCTGCAGCAGCGGCCGCCGCCCGCCCACGATCAGGCCGGCGCAGATGGCGGTCGCCTCGTCCTCGGTCGTGGCCTGGATGAAGCGCAGCTCGGGGCGCGCCTCGATCGCCGCGATGAGCGTGCGCTGATGCGTGTCCGGCACGGCGACGACGTCCTGCACCCCGGCGTCGAGCAGGGCCTGCAGGAGCGTCGCGGCGGGGATCGACTCGGCGGCGGTCGTCATCGGGCGGTCCCTCCGGGCACGGCGCACTGAGGGCGAGGATAGCCGGAGATGCGGCCTGGGGCTGCTGACGAATGGAGACCGGGCGGCGCGGAGGGCCACGGCAGCCGTCCGGCCGTAGAATCGTGCGGGAGCACAGCCCCTATGAGCAGCGGCGCCAACTTCCCCGACGAGCATCCCACCCGCCCGCGCGAGTACCACGGCGCGCGCACGCTGGTCGTCGCCGTGCTGGTGCTGGCGGCGGTCGCGATCCCGCTCTGGCTCACGCTGGACGGCGGCGGGGGCAGCGGCAGGACGGGCGACCTGGGCCCGACACCGCGTCCGGCCTACCTGCTGCCGCCGGACCTGCCCGACGCGGCCCTGCCGCCCGACGACGCCATCGGCCGGCTCGCGCCCGACTTCGAGCTGGAGACCCTCGACGGCGGGCGCTTCCGCCTGTCGGACTGGGCCGGGCACCCGGTGGTGCTGAACTTCTGGGCGTCGTGGTGCGCGCCCTGCCGCCGCGAGATGCCGGTCCTGATCCGGCTGCAGGAGCAGTACCGCGAGGCCGGGCTGATCGTCGTGGGGGTGAACATCGAGGAGGCGCGGTCGCCGGCGGGCGACTTCGCGGCGGAGTTCGGGATCAACTTCGCGCTGCCCATGGACTTCGACGGCGCCGTGACGCGCCGCTACGGCATCGGCGGGACGCTGGGGCCGCCGCACACGATGTTCCTCGACGCCGACGGCGTGATCCGCACGATCTTCCGCGGCCAGGCGCCCGACGCCAATTTCGAGCAGGCGACGGCGGAGTTGATGGCGACGCTGGCCGAGCCGGTGGGGCCGCTGCTGGCGCCGGGCCCGAAGGCGCTGCCGGCCGCGCTGCTGGCGGCGGCCGGCGAGGGGGCGCGCGTCGAGGCGCGGGTGGGGTCGGTCGCGCCCGACCTCGTGCTGGCGGACGCCGGCGACCCGGCGCGGCGCTGGCGCCTCTCGGACCAGCGCGGGCGGGCCGTGCTGCTGGTCTTCGCGCGGCCGAACTGCACCAACTGCGACGACGAGTTGCGCCGGGCCGTCGAGTCGGCGGCGGCGGCCGGGGTCGCGGCGGCCATTGTGCGCACGCCCTCGCCGCCGCTGGCGACGGTCGCTGACTACGCGAGCCTCGTCTGGGAGCGCGACGGCGCGGCGCTGTTCGGGGCGGGGGCCAGCGTGACGTACGTGCTGATCGACCCGGCCGGGGTCGTGGAGGCGCTGCCCCTCGACGACGCGGCGCTGTCGGCGGCGCTCGCGGCGCGCGGGCAGCCGGGCTAGCCTCCCCTCGGAGGCCGCCGGCGGCCATCGCTTGGTGGGCGCGGGCCTGGTTGGAGATCATCTCCGCGCGTCCGTCCGGACCCTCGACCGCAGCCCGGAGAGCGCAGGACGCGGCGGAGAGTTGGGCGCGCACCGCCGCGATGTCCAGCGCGCTGGTGTCGCCGCGGTGATCCCGCGCCCGCGGGGCAGTACGATAGCCCCGGCGGCGGGGCGGGAGGCTAGCAGAGCGCGGGGGCGGCCGGTGCGGCGGCACGAGTGCTCCGACTAGAATTCGGTGCTGAGCGGCGTCTCCGTTCGCCGCTCAGCAATCGGAAAGGAACCGCCACACTATGACCACGCCCTCCCTGTGGCGCAGGCTGGTACCGCTGGCCGCGCGCGTATTCGCTCCGGCCCGCGCCCACGCGGAGGCCTCGCCGGGGCCGCCGCTGCCGCCGCATCAGTTCTACGGGTTCGACGGGTCCGCGATGCTCGACGGCGCCAGCATCAGGATCACCAATCAGGCCGGCCATGGCGTCGGGTCGTGCAAGATCGCCGCTGGTGCCTGGTCCATCAAGGTGTCAGCGACCGCCGCGGAGAGTGTCACGTTCAGCATCGACGACTCGGAGCCGAGCGACACCTACGAGGTCACATCCGGGTGTTCCACTATGGTCGAGCTTGCACTGCCCGCGGCGACGCCTATCGCGGAGATCACGGTCGTGAGCGTGACCAACCAGACCGACGACGCGATCCTGGCGGACGACGACGGCGGTACGGGCGTGGTCGGCCTCGACGTGGACGAGAACGGCACCCGCGAAGCCGGAGTCGCGTTCGCCGGCACTGGCGCCGTGGACGAGTCCATGTCCTCCGTCGGCCCCATCGTTTCCGGCGGCCAAATGAACCTGGGGGATGGTGATGCGCACGTGCGCATCGTCACCCTGCGTGACAAGAACGGCGTGCCCATCAATGGCCTGGACTCCGGGGTTGAGGTGAAGAACGTCAAGGGCGCCAACCTCGGTTTCGCCTTCGACGAGTCAGCCGCGAAAGCGCTGGCGAAGGCCAAGAAGACCGGCGACGATGCGCCGCCGATTGCGAACCCGAAACTCATGGGGGCGGGTGAGGATGGCGAATATGCGCTCGGGATCCGGGCGCTGACGGACACCGTTGGCTTGCACGCGTTCACGGTCAAGATTGGGAAGGTCACCAAGGCGGCCGACCACGACGGCAATCCGCTTGAGGCGCACATCGGCGGCCCGATCACCGGCCTCTCAGTCGTGAGTGTGACCAACACGGATGGCGACGACATCTTGGCCAACGGTGTAGCCAGGGTCGCACCGTTCGACCTGATTAGGGTCGCACCGTTCGACCTGATCACGGTCGCACCGTTCGACCTGATCACGGTCGTGCTGTGTGCGACCGGCAAAGACGGGCTCCCCCCGAAGAACAACAGCACGATCACTGGGCTCACCCGTGCCCGCGGCTTCGTCGGCGTCGGCGCCGGGAGCCACGAGCTGAAGACCGACAACGCCGGCGAGGTATCAGTGTCCTTCCGTGCCGACAAGGCCTCGGAGTCGCTGAGGTTCACGGGCGGTGCGTCGGCGACCGCGGGGTTGCTCGTCCGCGTCGTGGACCCGGACGCTGAGCCCGTGGGCACCGGCCCGACGGTCTACCAACTGCCCGCCAGTGCCGACGGCACGTTCCACAGCTGGCGGGGAGGCCCCGCCTCCTCGGCTGTGTTCGAGAACGTCGCAAACCTGACCGTCGTCTGGAAGTGGGCTGGCGGCAAGTGGGTTGACTACGTCTCTGACCCGGCTGCTCCGGCCAGCACCAAGACTGTCTTCGCCCTGTCCGACGGGGATGTGCTGTTCGTCGTCTCGGACGGGCCGGTGACCATCCTGCTCGGTTGAGCGGGACCAGCGCGGCCGCCGCCGCCACCCCCCGAACGGCGTCGACACGCCGCCGCCAACGGACAGCGGTAGCGACAGCAGCGACGACAGCGACTGAGAGTGGCTGCGGCCCCTTGACATGCGGCCGTCTGCCGTGGCCGAGAGGCCGCCGAGCCCCAGTCTCGTCAGCCGTCTCGCGCGGCGCTGTTCGGGGCGGGGGCCAGCGTGACGTACGTGCTGATCGACGCGGCGGGGGTCGTGGAGGCGCTGCCCCTCGACGACGCGGCGCTGTCGGCGGCGCTCGACCTCACCCCCTAACCCCCGTTCCACCCCCTGATGCAGAGATACAAAGGGGGGGCAGGTTGCCTGCACCCCGATTGTCCACGGTGTACAAAAAAGAACTTTCCCAAAACCTTGACTGCCCCCATCCTATCACGTCATAATGCGCCCGCTCTGGTTTCGCGAGCCCGTCCCCAGGTGGGCGGCACCCGCGTTCCACAGAAAGGAATCGACCATGAGCAACTACTGGAACACCCTGCGACAGCGGAAGATCTCACGCCGCACCATGTTGGGAGCCAGCGCGAAGGCTGGCGTTGGAGCGGCCGGCCTCGCGCTGGTCGGCTGCGGCGACGACGACGAGCCCGACGCCGGGGCCGTGGCCGCCGAACGGGCCGCCGCGGCCGCGGAAGAGGCCGCCGCCGCGGCGGTCGCCGCCGGGGAGGCGCGCGCCGCCGACTCCGAGGCCGCGGCCGCCACCGCGGCCGGCGCGGCAGACGCCGCGGCCGACGCGGCGGACGCCGCAGGCGAGGCCTCCGCCGCCGCGGCCGACGCGGCAGACGCCGCAGGCGAGGCCTCCGCCGCCGCCTCGCAGGCGGCCAGCGCCGCCGATGCGGCCGCCGCCTTGGCCGCCGAGGCCGCTGAGTCGGAGGACGCCGCCAACGCGGCGGCCGCTGCGGAAGCCGCCGCCGCGGCCGCCGCCGACGCCGCTGCCGCCGCCGGCGCGGCCGGCGACGCCGCTGCCGCGGCCGTCGCGGACGCCGCCGCCCAGGCGGCCGAGGCCGCCGCCCAGGCCGCGCGCGACGTCGCCGCGGCCGTCGAAGCCGGCACGGCCACCGCGGCGGCCGCCCAGGCCGCCATCGACAACGCTGCCGAGGCGGCTGCGGCGGCCGCGGCCGCAGCCGGGGAGGCGTCCGCAGCCGCGGAAGCCGCCGCATCCACGGCCGCCGCGACCGCCGCCGCGGCCGTCGCCGCCGCCGAAGAGGCCGCCGTCGCCGCCGCCGAGACCGCCGCCGCCGCCGTCGCCGCCGCCGAAGAGGCCGCCGACGCGGCCCAGGAGGCCGCCGACACCGCCGCCACGGCCGCCGAGTCCGCCTCCGCGGCGCAGGCCACGGCGGCCGCCGCCCTCCGGGGCCCCCGCGTCCGCACCCCAGTAACGCTCATTAGCGGGACCGAGTCGGCGACCGGGACGAGTGGCACCGATCACTCAACGCTCTGGTCGATCTACGACAACCTCGTGCGGTACGACAAGGACTTGATTCCCCAGCCAGCCCGCAGCCTGGCCCAGAGCTGGGAGATCCCGGACTCGCTCAACATCATCTTCAGCATGCGCGAGAACGTGCAGTTCCACGACGGCACGCCGGTCAACGCGGAGGCGGTGCGACTCTGGGTTGAGCGCGGCAAGACGCTACCGGTCTCGACCATCGCGGGCGACCTCGACGCCGTGGGGAGTGTCGAAGAGACCGACACGATGACGGCGGCGTTCCGGATGGATCGGCCGTTCTCGCCGCTGCTCTGGATTCTCGGTGACCGCGCCGGCATGATGGCCTCCCCGGCAGTCTACGACGACTTCACGGAGGCGAATTCGCGGAGTGTGCCCTCCGGCGCCGGGGCCTTCCGATTCGTCGAGGAGGAACTCGACGGCCCCTTCGTCGTCGAAGCCAACCCCAACTACTGGCTGCCCAACGCTCCCAGCATCGAGGGCATCACCTGGTTCCAGGGTGCGTTGCAAACGGTGGGGAACGTCGAGGGCCTCCTCGCGGGCGATTACGACATCATATTCGACGCGACGATCGAGGACTTCGACCGCATCAGGGATGCGGGGTTCACCCTGCTACGGAAGTCAACGAACTTTATGTTCTTCTGGAATATCAACACGAACCTCGGCCCCTGGGGGAATCCGCACGCCCGCCATGCGTTCAACGCCGGCTTCGATCGCGTCGAATTGAACGAAATCGTCTACGGGGGTCTCCACACCCCGGTTGAATGGGGCTGGCTTGGTCCGACGACCATCTATCACGACCCGGACGAGAAGTTCTGGGGGCTGGACCCGGAGGCCGTGCGCATGCACCTCAACGCCGGCGGCTTCGAGGACGGCTTCGAGTTCGACATGGTGGTCAAAGCGGAAGACCCCCTCTACGTGGACCCGTCGCTATACGCCCAGGCCTCGCTCGCCCAGTTCGGCATCACGATGAATGTCATCCAGAAGCCCTCCCCCGACTTCTGGGCTGGGTTCTATGGGGAGCAGGACCCGGCCTTTATGGGTGGCATGTCGATGCGGGCCGACATCTGGCAGATGCTCGCCTGGAACTTGGTCGCGGAGGGGCCCCATGACCACATTCTGCCACCCGACGGGGATCCGGAGATGCAGGCTGCCCTCACCAAGGTGACGGAGCTCTTCGAGCTGGAGGCGCGGATCGAGGCGATGCGGGAGGCCAACCGCATCGCCGAATCACGCTCCTATCAGATCAAGACGATCCACAACACCTCGACCGTCGCCCACGACCCCGGTCTCGACTTCACGTTCTTCGGGGACGCCAAGCCCCACTTCGGGCTGAACGATATCCGCTGGGCGACGTAGCCCGCCGACTGTCCGGACCTCACCCCCTCTCCATTGCTCCGCAATGGAGAGGGGGCTCCGGTTCCCTCTCCCTCTGGGAGAGCGCGAGGGTGAGGGCCGGCGCCCGCCGAGGTTCCCCTCACCCTAATCCTCTCCCCAGGGGAGAGGGGATCCGATTCCTCTGGGAGAGGGCGGGGGTGCGGGTCCGCGCCCCCGAGACTCGCGCGACGGTACAAAGGGGGAACGAGGCCCCCCATGCAGGTACGCGATGACCACCTACATCGTCCGGCGGCTCCTGGCGACGATCCCGGTCATCATCCTCATCTCGCTGATCACATTCTTCGCCGTGGCGCTGCTCCCCGGCGATCAGGCCATCGCGTTGCTGGGCCTGGAGGCGGATGTGCGGCAGCTGGAGGCGATCCGGGAGCAACTGGGGCTCAACCGGCCGGTCGTCGAGCGCTACTTCTATTGGGTGTACGACGCGCTGCAGGGTGACCTCGGCCACAGTGTGCGCGCGGACCGGGCGGTCAGCGACCTGATCGCCAAGCGGCTGCAGGTCAGTCTCGAGCTGGCCATCCTGGCGACGCTGATCGCGCTCCTGATCGGGATCCCCCTGGGGCTGCTCGCCGGGTCGCGGCCGAACACCCCATTCGACTACGGGGGGACCACGTTCGCCGTGCTGGGGGCCGCCATTCCGGACTTCTGGCTGGCGCTGATGTTGATTCTGGCCTTCGCGGTGGGATTCGGCTGGTTCCCGGCCACCGGCTTCACCCCCTTCCTCGACGACCCCGTCGAGAACTTACGCTCGCTCGTCTTGCCGGCCGTCGCCATCGGGACGGGCCAGGCGGCGGTCCTGGCGCGACAGACGCGCGCCGCCCTGGTGGAGGTGCTGCGACAGGACTACGTCCGCACGGCCTACGCCAAAGGCCTCCCGGGGCGGGCCGTGATCCTGCGACACGCGTTCCGCAACGCGCTCATCCCCGTCGTCACGGTGTTCGGGATTCAAGTCTCCACGGTCGTGGCCGGCTTCGTCATCATCGAGTCCGTCTTCAACTTGCCGGGCGTGGGCAAACTCTTGGTCGACTCCGTCTTCCAGCGCGAGCTCCAGACGGTGCAGGCGATCGGGATCATGCTGGCCATCGGCGTCGCCCTGACGAATCTGGTCGTCGACGTGTCCTACGCGTTCCTCGATCCGCGCATCCGCTATGAGTGAGCGACAGACGGACTCCCTGCCATTGCAAGCCTGGGAGCGGCGCCGCTTTTCCCGCGAACGGGAGTTCGCGCGGCGCTTCCGCCACCGGCCCGCGGGGGTCGTGAGTCTGGCGGTCGTGCTGGTGGTCCTCGTCGCCGCGCTCGTGCCGGGGCTCATCGCCACCCATGATCCGAACGCGATCGACGGCGCTGCGACCCTCGCCGAACCGTCGTGGGAGCATTGGTTCGGCGCCGACCGGCTGGGCCGCGATACCTACTCCCGCGTCGTCCACGGGGCGCGGACCGCCCTGCTCGTGGGACTGATCGCCGTCGGCATCGGCGTGGGCGTCGGCCTGCCCTACGGACTGCTCGCGGGCTACCTCGGCGGACGCAAGGACGAGGCGATGATGCGCCTGATGGACGCGCTGTACGCGTACCCGGCCTTGCTGCTGGCTTTGATCGTGATCGCCGTGATGGGCACCGGGCTGGTCAACGTGATGATCGCGATCGGCATCGTGCTCGTTCCCGTGTACGCGCGCATCGTCCGCGGCAGCACGCTGTCGGCCAAGCAGAATGATTACGTCCTGGCGGCAGAGGCCATGGGGGCGGGAACCCCGCGCATCCTCTTCCGGCACATCGCGCCGAATGTGTTGGCGCCCGTGCTGGTGCAGGTGTCGCTGGGCATCGGCTTTGCGATTATCTGGGAGGCTGCCCTCTCGTTCCTGGGACTGGGGACACAGCCCCCGGACCCGTCCTGGGGGACACTGCTCAAGAGTGCACAGCGCTTCCTGGCCACGAACGCCTGGCTGGCGGTCTTCCCGGGCGTGACCATCGTGCTGACGGTGCTGGCCTTCAATCTGCTGGGGGATGTCCTGCGCGACCTCCTCGACCCGCGCCTCCGCGGCGCCGATTAACCGGAAACGAGCGCGCAATGGCTGACAGGCTGCGCGACGCCCTCGATCCGCGGCTGCGGCACGTCCGCTAGACACGGCGTCCGGGCATCGGCGCGCTGCCCCGACGCCGGGGGCCTGTGCTGGCGCATGGTGAAGGGGCGCTAGACGTTCAGGTCTTCGTCCGGGTCCGCGGCCCACTCTTCGTTGAGGATGGTCTCGATGATGCGATTCAAGAGCGGGCGCTGCTCGACGATGCCGATCACCTTGAACTCGAACTCCGCGACGACGGGCAGGTGGTGGACGCCCTCCACCGCGAGGCGCTGCACGGCGCAGCCGACGGGCTCTTCCTCGCCGATGATCACGGGGTCGGGCGTCATGATGTCGCGCACCAGCAGCTCCGCGCCGGTGTCGCCGGGCTCGATATGCAGCACGGCGTCGCGCTCCGTGACGATGCCCAGCAGGTCCTCGCCGCGCATGACGAGCACCGCGCGGACGCTGTGCTGCCGCATGCGATAGATGGCGAGTTCCATCGTGTCGTCGGGGCCGACGGTGATGAAGGTGTTGGTCGTCACCGTGCTCGTCGGCGTCTCCAGCAGCATCTCCTCGAGACGATCCTTGGGCAGCAGGAACTCGACGGTGGACGGGATCCAGTCGGAGTCTTCCCACGGGTCTTCGTCGCTGAGGGGGGTGTAGTACCGGTCGGACGTCATGCTGATCCCGCCAGTGATCCAACTGGTGTTCCCGAGGGGGTCGCGGCGCGAGGGGTGGCCGGCAGCAGGGGATGGCGCGTCATCAGCCACCCTCCCGGCTGCTGGGGTAGGAGAGCGCGGGCGGCTGATTGAGCACGGCTTCGGGCATCGATTCGGCCAGGTAGTTGAGGATGTCGCGCGCGCGGATGATGGCGCGCAGGGTGCCGTCGGGCTCGACCAGGGGCAGATGGCGCATGCGTTCGTGGTCGATCAACTCCAGCGCGTCGTGAATGCTCGAGTCGGGCGTGACGCTGATCACCGGGGAGTTCATCACCAGGCCAACCTCGGTGTCGCCGCTGACGCCCTTCGAGAAGCACTTCTGGAGCATGTCCTGGTCGGTGAAGATGCCCACCAGCGCGTCGCCGTCCATGACGGCCAGGCAGCGGGTCCGCTCCTGGCGGAGCAGGTGGGCGGCGTCGCGCAGGGGCGTGTTGCGCTGCACGCGCACGGGGCGCGTCCTGGCGAGGACGGAAACGGGCGTATCGAGCACAGGCCGCCTCCGGATCGGAACTCGGCGATTTATGCATTGTAGGGGGCGCGTCCAGCCCCCGCGAGACCCGGTCCGCCGCGGGCGCGGGAGAGGGGTCCGTCGCCCGCCCGCTACCAGAGGTAGCTGAGCGCCAGCAGCACGCCCAGCAGCAGATGCAGCTGCCCGGTGCGCTTGAGGACGCCGTTGAGCGCGCGACCCTCGGCGCGACCCTCGACACCGCCCAGCACCCGGCGCAGCAGCAGCAGCGCGAGCGGCAGGACGAGCCAGGCCTGCATCGACCACCAGGGCATGAGGCCCGCCGCGGCGAAGATGGGGATCAGCGCCAGGGCGCCCAGCAGCAGCAGCGCGTACTGCGCGCGCGCGAAGCCGGGGCCGAAGATGACGGCCAGCGTGCGCTTGCCGGCGCGCCGGTCGCTGGCGGCGTCGCGCAGGTTGTTGACGACGAGGATGGCGGTGACGGTGCAGCCCATCGGCATCGCGACCGCGGCGGCCTCCCAGGTCAGCCGCTCGGCCTGCACGAAGTAGGCGCCCATCACGGCGACGACGCCGAAGAAGGCGAAGACGAAGGGGTCGCCGAGGCCGTGGTAGCCGTAGGGCCAGGGGCCGCCGGTGTAGAGGTAGCCCGCGAGGATCGAGGTCACGCCCACGGCCAGCACGGGCCAGCCCGCCTCGATCGTGAGGTAGATGCCGCAGGCGCCGGCCAGCGCGAAGCTGATCGCGGTGGCGGTGGCCATGGCGCCGGCGCTGACGAGTCCGGCCTGCGTGGCCCGGGTGGGCCCCAGGCGGCCGGCGTCGTCGGCGCCGCGCTGGAAGTCGGCGAAGTCGTTGGCGTAGTTCGCGCCGATCTGGATGAAGATCGCCCCCAGCAGGGCCGCGACGAAGGGGCCGGGGCGGAAGTCCACCACGAGGGTCGCCGCGGCGCTGCCGGCCAGCACGGGCGCGATGGCGGCCGGCAGCGTGGCGGGCCGGGCGGCCAGCAGCCAGACGCGGGCGCCGGAGACGGTGGGGGCGGCCTGGGTCATGGGCCGGCCTAGGGGAAGCGGGTGAACTGGCTGAAGTCGGGCTTGCGCTTCTCGACGAAGGCGTTGCGGCCCTCCTTGGCCTCGTCGGTGAGGTAGTAGAGCAGCGTGGCGTCGCCGGCGAGCTGCTGGATGCCGGCCAGACCGTCGGTGTCGGCGTTGAAGGAGGCCTTCAGGAAGCGCAGCGCCGTGGGGCTCATCTGCAGCATCTCGCGGCACCACTGCACGGTCTCCGCCTCGAGCTGGTCGAGCGGCACGACGGTGTTGATCAGGCCCATGTCGAGCGCCTGCTGGGCGTCGTACTGGCGGCAGAGGTACCAGATCTCGCGCGCCTTCTTGTGGCCCACGATGCGCGCCAGCAGGGTCGCGCCGTAGCCGCCGTCGAAGCTGCCCACCTTGGGGCCGGTCTGGCCGAAGCGGGCGTTGTCGGCGGCGATGGTGAGGTCGCAGACGATGTGCAGCACGTGCCCGCCGCCGATCGCGTAGCCCGCGACCATCGCCACCACGGGCTTGGGCAGCGTGCGGATCTGACGCTGCAGCTCCAGCACGTTGAGCCGCGGGACGCCGTCGTCGCCGACGTAGCCGCCGTGCCCGCGGATGCGCTGGTCGCCGCCCGAGCAGAACGCCAGCGAGCCCTCGCCGGTGAGGATGATCACGCCCACGTCCTGGTCCTCGTGGGCGCGGCTGAAGGCGTCCTTGAGCTCGAACAGCGTTTGCGGCCGGAAGGCGTTGCGCACATGCGGCCGGTTGATCGTGATCTTGGCGATGCCCTCGGCCGTCTGGTAGCGGATGTCGCCGAAGTCGCCGGCCGCCTGCCAGTCGGGCAGCGGCGGGGCCGCGTTCTCAGTCGTCATGTCGGTCTCCAGAGTCATGCCTGTCTGCATCGTTGGCCGGCCGGGGCGCGGGCCCGGCGCTGGGGAGGGGGAGCTGGACGCCGATGCTGCGCAACAGCGTGAGCCGCAAGCTGTCGTGGATCTGATCGAGGGTGCGGCGTTCAGCGCCGCGCGCCCCGGTGGTCACGTAGCGCTGCAGCACGGCGTCGAGGGCGCCCATCCAGGCCTGCGCGACGACGGTCGTATCGACCGGCGCGATCGCGCCGGCGCTGACGGCGTCGTCGAGCTGCTCACGGATCATCGCGATGAACTCGTCCTCGATGGCCGAGACGCGGGCGTTGAAGCGCGGCCCCGCCCCCGCAGCCTCGACGGCGAAGACGCGGGCCAGCGTGCGGTGCTTGGCGAGGATGCGCAGCAGGGTGCGCAGGGCGGCGTCGGCCTTGGCGACGGGGTCGGGCTCGGCCGCGATGGCGGTTTCGACCTTGCCGCGCAGCAGGGCGGCCGTGTGGTCGAGCAGGGCGAGCAGGATCGCCTCCTTGCCCGGGAAGTGGAAGTAGACGCCGCCCTTCGAGGTCTGCGCCTCGCGCGCGATCTCCTCGACCGCCGCGTCGCGGTAGCCCCGCCGCGAGATGACGCTGGCGGCGGCGCGCAGGATCTTCTGCTGTCGGTTGCGGGCGCGGACTTGCTGAACGGGCATGGGCGACTCGCGGGCGGGACCGGCCGCAAAACCGACCGGCCGGTCGGTTTTGTTACGCTACCAGCCGCCCTCCCGGTGTACAAACCCGGTGCGTCGCTGGGCCGGCCGACCGGCGCGCGTTGGCCGTCGCGGGCGGAGCACGGAGAGACCTAGATGCCGCAGCCAGATCCGACGCCCTTGCGCCCCGCCCCCGGCGTCGCGGCGCCGCTGCCGCCCGGCGCGCGGGCGGCCGAGGTGCGATCGATGTTCTCGCAGATCGTGCCGCGCTACGACCTGATGAACCGGCTGATGACGGGCGGCATGGATGGTCGCTGGCGGCGGCGGGCCGTGCGCGCCGCCCTCGACGGGACGGGGGCGCGCGGGGGCATCGTGCTCGACCTGGGGACGGGCACCGGCGATCTGGCCAGCGACCTGCGCCGCGCCGGCGTGGCCCGGGTGGTCGCGAGCGACTTCGCCCGGCCGATGCTGGTGGCCGGGCGTCGCAAGGCGGGCGCCGACGACGGGGTCCTGCGCTGGCTGCTGAGCGACGCGCTGCAGTTGCCATTCGCCGACGACTGCTTCGACGCGGTGACCAGCGGCTTCCTGCTGCGCAATCTGACCAGCCTGCCGGCCGCGTTCGCCGAGATGCTGCGCGTGCTGCGGCCCGGCGGCCGGCTGGTGGCGCTCGACATGACGCACGCGCCGCCCGGCCCGCTGGGCACGCTGACGCGCTTCGGCGTCGAGCGGCTGGTGACGCCGGCGGCGGGCTGGGCGTCGGGGCGGCGGTCGGCCTACTGCTACCTGCGGCGCTCGCTGGAGGGCCATCCCGACGCCGAGGCGATGGTCGCGCTGCTGCGCGCGGCGGGCGCGGAGGAGGCGGGTTACGAGCGCATGGGGCTGGGCGCCGTCGCGCTGCACACCGGCCGCAAGCCGGGCGCAGACGGGGGCCGGAGCCGCTAGCCTCTCGGACGACGCCCGCGCCCGACGCGACGACGCACAGGCACAGGAGCAGCGATGGACTACGGAATCTTCATCTTCGCGACCGACAAGGCGATCCCGGCGCTCGAGCTGGGGCCGGAGGTCGAGGCGCGCGGCTTCGACTCGTTCTGGGTGCCCGAGCACGTACACATGCCGGTGCGCCGCGAGACGCCGTTCCCCGGAACTGCGGACGGATCGCTGCCGGAGCCGTACTTCCGCTGCCAGGACCCGTTCACGCTGCTGGCCGGGGTCGCGGCCAAGACGACGACGCTGAAGGTCGGCACGGGCATCTGCCTAGTCACCGAGCATGAGCCGATCGCGCTGGCCAAGCGCATCGCGACGCTGGACCTGATGTCGGGCGGGCGCTTCCTGTTCGGGATCGGCGCGGGCTGGCTGCGGGAGGAGATGGAGCCGCTGGGGACGCCGTTCGAGCAGCGCTGGCAGGTGACGGCCGAACGCGTGGCGGCGATGAAGGCGCTGTGGACCGAGGAGGAGGCCGAATACCACGGCCGCTACGTGAGCATCCCGCGGACCTACAGCTACCCGAAGCCGGTGCAGTCGCCGCACCCGCCGGTGTACATCGGGGCGGGCAGCCGCTGGGCGCGGCAGCGCGTCGCTGAGTGGGGCGACGGCTGGCTGCCCAACATGCCGCGGCCCGACCGCATCGAGCGCGGCATGGCCGACATCCGCGAGCGGGCCACAGCGCTGGGCCGCGACGCCGACGCGATCCCCACGTCGGTCTTCGGCGCGGAGCCGGAGGACCTCGACGCCTACGAGCAGATGGGCGTCGCGCGCTGCATCTTCCGGCTGCCCTCGGCGGGCGCGGAGGAGGTGATGCCGGAGCTGGAGCGGCTCACGAAGATCATCGAGGAGCGGCAGGGCTAGGACACGCGGCCTACGTCGCGCCTGGATTGCGCGCCTCCGGCGCGACAGCATCCAGGATCGCGCGGACGCGATCGCCGGGCGCGCCGCGCGACGCCCGCAGCCGCACGACGCGCCGGCCGCTGCCGCGGATCAGCCGCCCGCCCCAGCGGCTGCGCACGCGCGCATCCGTCCGCAGCCACTCGCTGGCGTCAATCTCGAAGCCGACCGCGAGCAAGGCCGGCGTCAGCCGATCGGCCAGCATGGCGGGGGCGACCGTCGGGATGGCGGGCAGGTCGGTGACCTCGTTGAGCAGGAGTTGTAGCGCGCAGTCGGGGGCGGCCAGCGCCGCCACGGCCGTCGCCAGCGGGCCGGAGCCGTCGTCACGGGCCCCCAGCACGATCTCGAGCAGCCGCGCCCAGGGGAAGTTGATCGTGATCGCCCCCGCCAGCCCGGCCAGGTCCGGGGGCGGCGCCTCGACGGCGGCCACGACGTAGAGGCAGTTGGCCCGCCCACCGCGATCGGGCTTGCGCCGGGCGCGGCGCGCGTTCGCGGCCATCGCCTCGGCGTTCGGATCGAGGCCCAGGCAGAGCACGTCGGGGAACTGGCCCGCCAGCCGATAGGGGAGCGCGCCGTCGCCGGCGCCGATGTCGAGCCAGCGCGTGGCGTAGGCGGCGGCCCGGCGCCCGAACTCGGCCGCCGGGATCTCCTCGCTGGTCTTGCCCGTCACGACGCGCATGGGACGGCGGCTCAGTCGTCCTTGCCGAAGATCATCCGCCGCGCCACGGCGAGCGGGGATTGGGCCCGCTGCAGGTCGCGCGGCAGGTGCGGCAGCAGGCCCGGCTCGCCGGCCGCCAGCCAGTCGTTCCAGCCGCGCAGCTCGTCCAGGCTGGGCGCGCGATCGGACGCGCCGCGCAGGTGCTCGAGCGGGCGCCAGGGCCCGCCGCGGTCGGGCCGGGTCCAGACGTCGGCCCCGGCCTCCCGGCAGAGCGCCGCGCCGGCGGCGACGTCCCAGATGCGCAGGCTGTGGAAGACGCCCACCTGGAACGTGCCCTCGGCGGTGAAGACGAGCTCGGCGGCGGCGCTGCCCAGCGTGCGCGCGGTGCCGAACTGATGCCGCCCGCGGCGACCGTCGACGCCGGTCAGGCCGGCCGGCATGGAAGTCACCCGCGACCCGACGGGCAGGCTCGTGACCTCGAAGCGGAAGGGCTCCCCCTCGAAGAACGCGCCGCCGCCCCGGCGCGCGTGGTGCACGCCGGCCACGGCGTGGCGACCCCCGCGCAGGAACACCGCGCCGACGACCGGCATGCCGCGCCAGAGCACCCCGATGGAACAGCAGAAGATGCCCAGCCCGTTGATGAAGTTGGTCGTGCCGTCCAGCGGGTCGATGGCCCAGACGAAGTCGGCGCCGGCCGCGCCGTGATTGGTCCCCTCCTCGCCCAGCACGGCGTGATCGGGGAAGTCGCGCTTGACGCGCTCCAGCACCTGCGCCTCGACGGCGCGGTCGACCTCGGTGACGGGGTCGTCCTTGTGGCCGCCCTTGAACTCGACGGTCATGCTGGAGCGGAAGCGGTCGAGGATGAGCGCGCCGCCCTCGCGGGCGATCGCGACGGCCGCGTCCTCGATCGGGCGCAGGACGTCGGGGCCGGGGACGGTGGTGTTGCCGGGCACGAGGCCATCGTAGGGACCGGCCGGGCGTCGCGCCGGGCGTGCGGCGATCCACGGGGCGCGCGCGTCGCTACACTCGCCGGGAGCAGCCCACCAGGAGCAGGAGGAGCGCCATGCCCGACGGTGAACCAGCCCAGACCCGCGATGCCGCGTCCCAGCCGCGCACGGAGACCGACATCGACCCGATGAACCTGATGGAGGACGACACGCCGCTGGCCGCCTCGGCCAGCGTGACCGCCGGCACGGCCCGCGCCCGCGCGGCGCTGCGCGGCGGCGACACCTGGCAGGAGGCGGCGGAGGCGATCATCGAGGACTTGGGGGGGCAGGGGCCGGTCGACTTGGCGATCGTCTTCGCCGACTCGCTCTTCGGTCACCATGGGGAGCTCAGCCAGCGGCTGCGCGAGGGCCTGCAGGCGCGGCACCTGATCGGCTGCACGGGCCAGAGCGTGATCGGCAGCGGCGTGGAGGCGGAGGACGGGGCGGCGCTGTCGGTGCTGACGCTGGCGATGCCGGAGGCGGAGTTCACGCCGATCGCGGTGATCCCCGGCATCACGACGGAGGAGGACCTGGCCGCGCTGCCTGCGTCGGGCGCGGACACCTGGCTGATCTTCTCGGACCCGTTCAGCCTTAACACCGACAACCTCGTGCAGGGGCTGCAGGGGCGGCTGTCCGACATCGTGCTGATGGGCGGGATGGCGTCGGCGCACAACCGCGACGTCGGCACGGCGCTCTTCCTGGACGGGAAGGCCTACGAGGACGGGGCCGTGTTGCTGGGCATCAAGGGGCTGCGGGTGCGGCCGATCGTGGCGCAGGGCGCGGAGCCGCTGGGCCGCCCGCTGACGATCACGGCCTGCGAGCGCAACCTGGTGCAGTCGATCGGGTCGCGGCCGGCGCTGGACGTGCTCAAGGAGATGCTGGCCGAGCTGGACAGCGCGACGCGCGATCGCGTGGGCTACAACCTGCTCGTCGGGCTGGCGATGGACGAATACCGCGAGCAGCACGGCCGCGGCGACTACCTGATCCGCAACATCGTGGGCGTCGACCGGAACACGGGCGCGATCGCGATCAGCGCCATGCCCCGCGTGGGCCAGACGTTCCAGTTCCAGTTCCGCGACGCCGACGCCGCCGACGATGACCTGCGCGCGCATCTGGCCGCCGCGCGGGCGGCGATCGACGAGGGGGAGGTCGTGCTGGGGTCGGTGCTGTGCGCCTGCAACGGGCGCGGGCAGGGCCTGTTCGGCACGCCGCACCACGACGCGGCGGCGGTCGCCGAGGCGCTGGGGCCGATCCCGACGGCGGGGCTGTTCTGCAACGGCGAGATCGGGCCGGTGGGGGGCGCCAACTACCTGCACGGCTTCACGGCCAGCATCGCCCTGCTGACGACGCCCGGCCCGGACGAGGCGCCGCCCTCGGGGGTCTAATCGCCGAGGGGCGGCAGACCGGCGACGAAGGCGGCGATCAGCTCCGCGACGCGGTCGGGCTGCTCCCGGACGAGGAGGTGGCCGGCCTGCGGCAGCGTCTCCAGCTGTGAGCCCGGCAGACGGGCGTGCAAGTCCTGGGCGTTGGCGGGCGTGCCGAAGCGGTCGTGCTCGGCGTAGACGAGCAGCGACGGGGCCGTGGCGCGGCCCCAGTAGCTGGGGCTGGGCGCGATGCGCATGTCGGGCCGGGCGGCGCGGACGCGCGGCGCGTTCCAGATCACGTCGCCGGTGGCCCGGAAGCCGGCGGGGTCACGCCCGGGGTAGCCGGGCGCGCAGTAGAGGCGCGTCATGCAGTCGTCCCAGGCCGCCCGATCGGACGCCTTGCGGGCGGCGCCCATCTCGCGCAGCCAGGCCGGCTCGATGTCGGGCGGCAGCTGGCCGCCCGTGCCGCAGACCACGAGGCCGCGCAGCCGGTGCGGGTAGTCGCGGGCGAAGACCTGAGCGACGCGGCCACCCCAGGCGTGCCCGGCGACGACCGCTTGCTCGATGTCGAGCGCCTGCAGCAGGGCGTCCACGTCGGCGGCGACGTCGAGCAGGGAGAAGCTGCCGGCGAAGTCGCTGGCGCCGGCGTTGCGCTGGTCGAAGCGGATAACCCGCGCCCGCGACGCCAGCCGCTCGGCGACGGGGTCCCAGAAGGCGAGCGGCAGCGTCGCGCCGTTGATCAGGACGATGGCCGGGCCGTCGCCCTCGACCGCGTAGGGGATGCGCACGGAGGCGTCGCGCGTGAGCGTGGGCATGGCGGCGGCGGACTCAGCGGCGGTGGCGCGAGGCCGCGCCGCCGGAGATCGCCGGGATGATGACGATCTCGTCGTTCTCCGCGATCGGCTCGACGAGCCCCGCCGCGACGATGCCGCCGTTCACCGCGATGGAGATCTCGGGCCGGATCTTGTTGCCCTGCACGAGGCGCGCCTTGACACCCGGGTAGCGCGCCTCAAGCTCGTTGATCACGCGGCGCAGCGTGGCGCCCTCGACCTCGATGCGGTCGGCGTCGCCGGTCAGCGCGCGCAGCAGCGGCGGCACGATGACGACGGCCATCCCACCGCTCCCCCCTCGCTCCCCGGTACGCCGCCGGCGGGGCGCTAGTCGTCGTCCGGCAGCGTGCGCTCCAGGATGCGCGTCGGCGACATCGGCAGTGTGCGCATGCGCTCGCCGATGGCGTTGTAGATCGCGGCGTGCAGCGCCGGCGCCGGCGGGATGATGGGCACCTCGCCCACGCCGCGCACGCCGTAGGGATGCCCGGGGTTGGGCACCTCGACGATGATCGTGTCGAGCATGGGCAGGTCGAGCGCGGTGGGCATGCGGTAGTCGAGCAGGCTCGAGTTGACCATCCGGCCCTTGTCGTCCCAGATGTACTCCTCGTTGAGGGCCATGCCGACGCCCTGCGCCGCGCCGCCCTGCATCTGCCCCTCCACGTAGGAGGGGTGGATGGCGGTGCCCGCGTCCTGGATCGCGGTGTAGCGCAGGATGTCGACCTTGCCGGTCTCGGGGTCGACCTCGACATCGACGATGTGCGTCGCGAAGGCGGGGCCGTGGCTGGTCTTCGAGACGTCGGCCCGGCCCACGATGCCGCCGCCGGTGTTGGGCAGCTCGGCCGCCAGCTCCTGGAAGCTGAACTGCTGGGCGGCGCCGTCCTCGTCGTTGGGGCCGCGGATGACGCCGTCGTCGCCGTAGCCCACGTCCTCGCGCGCGCAGTCCCAGATCGTCGCGGCGCGCTCCTCCAGCTGGCGGCGGATGTCCATGGCGCACTCGTAGGCGGCCCAGCCGTTGGCGAAGGCCGTGCGGCTGCCGCCGGTGAGGAAGGTGAAGCCGACCGAGTCGGTGTCGACGATGTGCGGCTTCACGTCCTCGGCGGCGATGCCCAGCGCCTCGGCGAGCTGCATCGCGGCGGAGGCGCGGCTGCCACCGATGTCGACGGCGCCCATGACCAGCGGCACGGTGCCGTCGGCCTGGACCTGCGCGGCCATGCTGGTCTCGAAGCCGATGTTGAACCAGAAGCCGGAGGCCACGCCGCGGCCGCGGTTCTCCCCGCTCAGCTCCGACTGGTAGTGCGGACTGGCCTGGGCGGTCTGCAGGCACTGCTCGTGGCCGATGGGGCCGTAGGTGAAGCCGTCGGCGCGGCTCGTGCCCTCCACGGCGGAGTTCTGCATCCGCAACTCCAGGGGGTCGCGATCGAGCGCCTCGGCGATCTCGTCGATCACCGACTCGGCGGCGTACTCGGAAGCGGGCGCGCCGGGGGCCCGATAGGCGGCCGTCTTCGGCTTGTTGAGGACCACGTCGTAGCCATCGACGACCTGGTTCTCGCAGTCGTAGGGCGCGAAGACGCACATGGCGCCCGCGCCCATGGGCGAGCCCGGGTAGGCCCCGGCCTCGTAGGCCATCCAGCCCTGGAGGGCGGTGAACGTGCCGTCGCGCTTGGCGCCGATCTTGATGCGCACGTACGTGCCCGACGTCGGGCCGGTGGCCTCCAGGATCTCCTTGCGCGACATCGTGAGCTGGACCGGCTTGCCGGTCTTGCGGGACAGCAGCGCGGCGGGGGGCGAGAGGTAGTCGGGGATCTTGCCGCCGAATCCGCCGCCGATCTCGACCGGCTGCACCTTGACGCTCTTCACCGGCAAGCTCAGCATCCCGGCGACGCTGTCGCGGACGGCGAACAGGCCCTGCGTGCTGGTCCAGATCGTGAGCTCGTTGTCCTTGTTCCAGTAGGCGGTGCTGTTGTGCGGCTCGATGTAGCCCTGGTGGGCCATCGTCGTCCGGTACTCGCGCTCGATGACGAGGTCGGCGGCGGCGAAGCCCGCCTCCACGTCGCCCTTTTCGTGGTGGATGTGCAGCGCGACGTTCGTGGGCGTGTCGCCCGTGGAGCCGTCCGGCTCGGCCGTGCGGCGCGTCTCGTCGAGGATGGGCGCGCCGTCGAGCATGGCGTCGCGGACGTCCATGACGTGCGGCAGGACCTCGTACTGGACGTCGATCAGGGCCAGCGCGTCCTCCGCGGTGTGCTGGTCGACGGCCGCGACGGCGGCGACGGCGTGCCCGACGTAGAGCACGCGGTCGCGCGCGAGCACGTTGTCCGCGCTCCCGACTTCGCCGGCGTCCTCCGAGCCGTCGCCCTCCGCGGACGGGAAGTCGGCGTGGGTGACGACGGCGCGCACGCCGGGATGGGCTTCGGCGCGGCTGCTGTCGATGCCCAGGATGCGGGCGTGGGCGTGGGGGCTGCGCAGGACCGCGCCGGACAGCATGCCCGGCAGGCGCACGTCGGCGCCGTACTCGGCCCGGCCGATGACCTTGTCGACGCCGTCATGACGAATGGGGCGAGTGCCAACGACCTTGTAAGCGGGCTTTTCGGTGGTGACCATGGCGTGCCTTCCGTTCGATTCCTGCGCGAGTCCGTCGCTCGGCGCGGCTGGGGCGGTTTGGGGAGTCTAGGTGACGCCGGCGGCGGCGTGCTGCACGGCGCGGACGATCTTGTCGTAGCCGGTGCAGCGGCAGAGGTTGCCCGCCAGCCAGTAGCGGATCTCGTGCTCGCTGGGGCTGGGGTTCTCTTCGAGCAGGGCCTTGGCCGCGACGAGGAAGCCGGGCGTGCAGATGCCGCACTGCAGGGCGGCGTCCTCGAGGAACGCCTGCTGCAGGGGGTGCAGGTGGTCGGCGTCGGCGATGCCCTCGACGGTGGTGATCTCGGAGCCCTCGACCTCGGCGGCCATGACGAGGCAGGAGTTCACCAGCCGGCCGTCGAGCATGACGGAGCAGGCGCCGCAGTTGCCGTCGTTGCAGCCTTCCTTGACGCCGAGCACGCCGGCCGCGGCGCGCAGCGCCTCCAGCAAGCTGTCGCGCTGGGAGACGAGCATGTCGGTGGGCTCGTCGTTGATGGTCGCGCTGACGATGATCTTGTCGCTCACGATGTCCGCCTTCCTGCGGCTGGGTGGTCCGGCGGCTAGGCGCGCGCGCGATCGGCGGCGATGGCGATCGTGCGCTGCGTGTAGACGGCGGCCAAGTGCTTGCGCTGCTTGATGGATCCCCGCATGTCGTCGATGGGGCGGGCGGCTGCCTTGGAGGCGGCGGCGGCGGCGGCGATCGTGTCGTCGCTGAGCGGCCGGCCGACGAGCGCGGCGGCCGCCTCGGGGACCAGCAGCGGCGTGGGCGCCGTCGCGCCGATCGACACCCGTGCCCAGGCGACCGTGTCGCCGTCGAAGCGCAGGTGGGTGGCCGCGTTGACGACCGCGATGTCCATCTCGTTGCGAGGGATGAAGCGCAGGAAGGCCGCGCCGCTGTTGGGCGCCGGTGGCGGGAAGTGCAGCGAGACCAGCAACTCGCCGGCTTGCAGCACGTTGCGGCCGGGGCCGGTGCAGAAGTCCTCGACCGGCACCGTGCGGCGACCGCCGGGCCCGGCGATCTCGGCCGTCGCCTCCAGAACGTACATCACCGGCAGCGAGTCGCCCGAGGGGGAGGAGTTGCACAGGTTCCCGCCCAGGCTGGCGCGGCCCTGGATGCCCGTGCCGCCGATCAGGGTGCTGCAATCGATCAGGGCGGGGTAGCGCTCGCGGACGGCGGCGTCGCCGTAGATCTGGTAGCAGGGCGTGGCCGCGCCGACGGTGAGGCCGCCGTCGGCGTCGAACGTGAGCTGCATCGCCTCGTCGATGCCCTTGACGTCGACCAGCAGGTCGATGTCGCGCACGCGGGCGCGCGCCTGCACGATGACGTCCGTGCCGCCGGCCAGCACGCGCGCCGTGGGGCCGCCCGCTTGCAGCGCGGCGACGGCGTCGTCCACGGTGCTGAATTTCGCGTATCGCAGTTCCTGCACTCGACCCCCCTCGCGTCAAGGGCGCCCGGTGCGGCGCCCAGTGCAAGATACCGAGTCGCTGCCGGGGAGGCTAGCCGCGCGGGCGTCCCCGGGCGATCCCGGCCGGGGGCCGGGCGGCTAGAACGGGTCGCTATCCCCGTCCAGGCTCTCGTCGACGCGCGTCGGGGAGAGCACACGCAACGCCAGGAAGCCCACCACGGCGGCGATGATCGTCGCGGCGAAGATGCCGATCTTGGCCTCCTCGACCAGGTACTCCTGGTCGAAGGAGAGCGTGGCGATGAAGATGGACACCGTGAAGCCGATGCCCGAGAGCAGCGCCACGCCGCCGATATGGCCCCAGCGCACGCCGGCGGGCAGATGCGAGATGCCGAAACGCACCGTCAGGTAGGTGAACACCAGCACGCCGACGAACTTGCCCAGCAGGAGGCCGGCGGCCACGCCCCAGGCGACGTCGGAGCGCAGGGCGTCGGCGATGGCGTCACCGGTGAGCGCGATGCCGGAGTTGGCCAAGGCGAAGATGGGCACGACCACGAAGGCGCTCCAGGGGCCGATGCCGCCCTCCACGCGATGCAGCGGGCTCTGGGTCTCGCGCACCAGCACGGCCATGCGGTGCACCTCCTGGTCGGCGAGATCCTCGCGCATCTCCGCATCGGCGAGTTCGCGGGGGTGCATGCCGGTATGCCGGCGTGCGTCGGGCTGGCTGTCGGGGGCCTCCAGGGGCCCGCGGCCCAGCGCGCCGTGATAGCGCTCGAGCATCTTCGTCATCAAGACGCCGAAGCGGTCGCGCGGGACGAGGGCGTGGGCGGGCGTGAGGAGGCCGAGGATCACGCCGCCGATCGTCGCCTCGACGCCCGACTCGAAGATGCACAGCCACAGCAGGACGCCCACCGGCAGGTAGGCGCGGATGAGGCGGATGCCGTTGCGCTGCATGGCGATGATCACGCCGATCGTGGCGGCCGCGCCGAGCAGCCAGAGCAGCGAGACGTCGTCGGCGTAGAAGACGGCGATGATCAGGATGCCGCCCACGTCGTCGGCGACGGCGAGCGTGAGCAGGAACACCTTGAGCTGGATGGGCACGCGGTTGCCGAGCAGCGAGAGCACGCCCAGCGCGAAGGCGATGTCGGTCGCGACGGGGATGCCCCAGCCGGCGCCGCCGGGCCCGCCGGCGTTGAACGCCGCGTAGAGCGAGGCCGGGAGCACCATCCCGCCCAGCGCGGCGAAGATGGGCAGGGCGGCCTGGCGACGGTCGCGCAACTCGCCGTGCACGGCCTCGCGCTTGATCTCCAGCCCCACGACGAAGAAGAAGACCGCCATCAGGGCGTCGTTGACCCAGCCGTGCAGGTCCTCGCTGAGGGTCAGGAGGCCCAGGTCGAACACGATCTCGGTGTGCCAGAAGTCGGAGTAGGAGTCGCCGAAGGCGTTGGCCCAGATCAGCGCCGCGACGGCGGCCAGCACCAGCACAATGCCGCCGGCGGCCTCGATCCGCATGAAGTCGGTCGTGGGCTTGACCACGTAGCGGGTGATCAGCCACTCGCCGGTGCGCCGGGGCGAATCGAGTGGCTCAGCCATGGACGAGGCGCCTCCGTGGATGCCGCGCGGGGAACCCGCTCCCCGGCAGCCTATTGGCGAGGTCCGGTTTCGTCGATGAAGCCGATGGCGTTGTTCGCGTTGCTGGCGTGACGCCGCGGCGCGGGCGGCTCAGCTGTTGCCGGTCAGACGTTGCCGGTCAGATGTTGCCGGTTAGATATTGAAGTACGCCGCTTCGGGGTGCGCCGTGATGATCGCGCTGGTCGATTGCTCGGGCACGAGCTGGAACTCCTCCGACAGCGTGACGCCGATCTCCTCCGGTCGCAGCAGGGTGAACAGCTTCTCCTGGTCCTCCAGGTTGGGGCAGGCCGGGTAGCCGAAGCTGAAGCGCGCGCCCCGGTAGCGCCCGGCGAAGAGATCGCGCACGGTCGGGCCGTCGCCGGCGGCGATGCCCAACTCCCGGCGGACGCGGGCGTGCCAGTACTCGGCCAGCGCCTCGGCCATCTCGACGCCGAAGCCGTGCCAGTAGAGGTACTCCTGGTAGGCGTTGTCGGCGTAGAGCTGGGCCGCGTAGTCGCTGGCCCCGGCCCCGACGGTGACGACGTGGAAGCCCGCCACATCCATCTCGCCGCTCCCGACGGAGCGGAAGTAGTCGGCCAGGCAGAGGCGCTGCTTGCCGGGCTGGCGCGGGAAGTCGAAGCGCAGGCGTTCCCGGCGGCTATCGGGGTCGTAGACGATCAGCGCGTCGCCGTCGGACTGGACGGGGAAGTAGCCGTAGACGACGGCCGGCTCCAGCAGTCCGCGCGCGGTGGCCTCCTGGATCAGGCGTCGCAGCGTGGGGCGGGCGTCGCGCTCCAGCGAGGCCTCGAACTCGGCGTCGCTCTGCTCGCCCTTGCGGAAGCCCCACTGGCCGCGGAACAGCGCCACCTCGTTGACGCAGGCCGCGACCTCGGACACCGAGAGGCCCTTGTGCAGCCGTCGGCCCCAGAAGGGCGGGCTGGCCAGTGGCACGTCGCTGGCGACCGACGACCGCGCCGGGAGCGTGGCGGCGGCGGCGACCGGCGGCGGCTTGGCCGCGGGCGCGGGGGCCGTCCGATCCTGCCCCGTCGGCGTCTCGCCGCGGCTGATCGCGTTCATGATCTCCAGCCCCTCGAAGGCGTCCTGGCCGTAGTAGACGGCGCCGTCGTAGATGTCGCGCAGATCCTGCTCGACGTAGCGACGGGTGAGCGCCGCGCCGCCCAGCAGCACCGGGTAGCGCGCCGCCAGCCCGCGACGGTTCAACTCCTGCAGGTCCTCCTTCATCACGACGGTGGACTTGACGAGCAGGCCGGAGAGGCCGATGGCGTCGGCGCCCTCGGCGTCGGCGGCGTCGATGATGCTGGCGATGGGCTGCTTGATGCCCAGGTTGACGGTCTGGAAGCCGTTGTTGCCGAGGATGATCTCGACCAGGTTCTTGCCGATGTCGTGCACGTCGCCGCGCACCGTGGCGAGGATGATCTTGCCCTTGCCCGAGGCCGCGCTCTTCTCCATGTGCGGTTCCAGGTAGGCGACGGCGGCCTTCATCGTCTCGGCCGATTGCAGCACGAAGGGGAGCTGCATCTTGCCCGCACCGAACAGGTCCCCCACGACCTGCATGGCGGGCAGCAGCGTGTCGTTGATGATGGACAGCGCCGGGCGCTCGGTCAGCGCCTCCTCGAGGTCGTCCGTGAGGCCGTCGCGCAGGCCGTCGAGGATGCGGCGGTGCAGCCGCTCGTCGAGCGACACCTCCGCCAGGTCGACGGCGTCGCGCTGGACGGAAGCGTCGCTGAAGAGCGGCAGGAAGGCGTGCAGCGGGTCGACCGGGTCGCCGGCCGGGCCGTCGATCCATTCGTTGTCGATCAGGCGCTGGGCGGCGAGCAGATGGGCGGGGTCGATCTGGTGCTCGGGCAGGATCTGCTGCGCGTTGACGATCGCGGCGTCCAGGCCCGCATCGACGGCGCGATGCAGGAAGACACTGTTCAGCACCTGGCGGGCGGCCGGGTTGAGCCCGAAGGAGACGTTGCTGACGCCCAGAATCGTGTGCACGCCCGGCAGTTCCGCCTTGATCCGGCGCACGGCCTCCAGGGTCTCGCGCCCGTCGTTGCGCAGCTCCTCCTGGCCCGAGCCCAGGGGCAGCGTGAGGGCGTCGAAGAAGAGGTCCTCGGGGGGCAGGCCGTACTGCCCCGTCGCGAGGTCGTGGATGCGATGCGCGATCGCCAGCTTGCGGTCGGCCGTGCGCGCCTGCCCCTCCTCGTCGATGACGAGCGCCACGACGGCGGCGCCGTAGCGCCGGGCCGCGCGCAGCGTGCGGTCGAGGCGGGTGCCGCCGTCCTCCAGGTTGATCGAGTTGAGGATCGGCTTGCCGCCGAGCAGCTTGAGCCCCGCCTCCAGCACCGGCGCCTCGGTCGAGTCGAGCATGATCGGCAGCGTCGTACGGCCGCGGGCGTCGCCGATCAGGCGCTCCATGTCCGGCGCGCCGTCGCGGCCGACGTAGTCCACGCAGACGTCCACGATGTGCGCGCCCTCGGCGGCCTGGTCGCGCACGACGTTGGCCATCTCGTCGAAGTTCTCCGCCTCGAGCAGCCGCTTGAAGCGCCGCGAGCCGTTGGCGTTGGCGCGCTCCCCGACGATCAGCACGCTGGCGTCCTGGTCGTAGGGGACGGCGGTGAACAGCGAGGCGACGCCGGGCTCGGGCTGTGGCGCGCGGGCGGCGGGGACGGCGTCGCGCAGGCCCTCCACGACGGCGGCCATGTGGGCGGGGGTCGTGCCGCAGCAGCCGCCGACCAGCGCGACGCCGTACTCGGCGACGAAGGTGCGGTGCGCGTCGCGCAGGCCCGCGGGGCTGAGGTCGTAGACCGCCTGATCGTTCTCCACGCGGGGCAGCCCGGCGTTGGGCTGGCAGAGGATCGGCAGCGGCGAGTACTGCGACAGGTAGCGCAGGTGCTCGTGCATCAGCTCGGGCCCGGTGGCGCAGTTGATGCCCAGCGCGTCGATGCCCAGCGGCGCGAGCGCCGTCACCGCCGCCCCGATCTCGGAGCCGACCAGCATCTGGCCCGTCGTTTCGATGGTGACGGAGACGAAGATCGGGGCCTCGCGGCCGGCCTCGGCGAACGCATCCTGCGCGCCGATGATCGCGGCCTTGCCTTGCAGCAGGTCGTAGACGGTCTCGACGAGCAGCACGTCCACGCCCTCGTCGAGCAGGCCGCGCGCCTGCTCGCGGTAGGCGGCGGAGAGCGCGTCGAAGTCGATCTGGCCCAGGGTGGGCAGCTTGGTGCCCGGCCCCATCGACCCCGCCACCCAGCGCGGGCGGCCGTCGGCGGCGCTGAAGGCGTCGGCCGACTCGCGGGCCAGGCGCGCGGCGGCGGCGTTGATCTCGTAGGCGCGATCGGCTAGGTCGTACTCGGCCAGCGTGACCGACGTCGCGCCGAAGCTGTTGGTCAGGACGGCGTCGATGCCCGCCTCGAGGTTGAGCCGGTGCAGCCGCTGCACGACGCCGGGGTTGCAGACGTTGAGGTACTCGTTGCAGCCGTCCAGGCCGCCGAAGTCGTCGGGCGTCAGGCGGAAGCCCTGCAGGCCGGTGCCGGTGGCGCTGTCGAAGATGACGGGGCGGCGGCGCGCCGTGTCGAGCAGGCCCATGCCGAACGGGGAAGGGGCTGTGGCCGGCACGAGACTCCCTCTCCGCAACCGGGCGCCGCGGTCTGATCGAGGCGTTCCGCCTGTGGCGCCCAGTGTACGGAGCGCGACGCGCGCCTCCCCACCCGGGTAGTATCCCCGGCGCAATCCCGGGATAGCATCGCGGACGACACCGCGAGCACGACTCCGGCAATCAGGCGCGAGAGCAATGACGACACCCGACCCCGCCCCTCCGGCCCCGGACTACCGGCTGCGCCCCATGCTGGAGCGCGGCGAGTGGGTGCTCTCGGCCGAAGTCGATCCGCCGCGCGGCCTCAGCGCCGAGGCGGGGCTGCGCGCCGCCGCCGCGCTGCGCGACGCGGGCGCCGACTGCGTCGACGTGGGCGACAGCCCCATGGCCTCGGTGCGCATGAGCCCCATCGCGTTCGCGGCGCGGGTGCAGCAGGAGACCGGGCTCGAGGCCGTGCTGCACTTCGCGTCCCGCGACCGCAACCTCATGGCGCTGCAGTCCGACCTGATGGGCGCGCACATGCTGGGCCTGCGCTCGGCCATCGCGCTGTCGGGGGATCCGCCGTCGCTGGGGCAGTACGCGGGGGCGTCGGCCGTCTGGGACGTGAAGGCGGAGGGGCTGATCGAGCTGATCGCGACGCTCAACGCGGGGCGCGACTCGGCGGGCAACGAGATCGGCGGGCAGACGGCGTTCACGATCGCGGCGGCGGCCAACCCAAACAACCCCGACCAGGAGGCCGAGATGGCCCGCCTGCGGCAGAAGGCCGACGCGGGCTGCGACGTCTTCTTCACGCAGCCGACGTTCGACCTGGCCGCCGTGGAGCGCTTCGCGGAGCGGGCGTCGGGCGTCGGGCGCCCGGTCGTGCTGGGGGTGATGGTGCTCGCCAGCGCCCGCAACGCGCGCTTCATGGCGAAGAACGTGCCCGGCATCGCCGTGTCGCAGGCGATCGTCGATCGGCTCGATGCGGCCGGCGACGGGGCCGCGGAGGCGGCCGTCGACCTGGCGCAGGAGTTCGTCGAACAGGTGCGGCCGCTCTGCGCGGGCGTCTACTTGATCCCCACGCTCGGCCGTCTGGCCGGCACGATCGAAGTCGTGCGCCGCTTGCGGGCGCAGGACCGCCGGCCCAGCTGAGGGCGGCAGGGGCATCGCGCCCGGAAGGAAGACGATGACCGTCGCGGATATCGCCGACCCGGGATTGGCCGACCAGGGCGTGCTGCGCCTCGACTGGGCCTCGCGCGAGATGCCCACGCTGCGCGAGATCAGCGCCCGCTTCAGCGTCGAGCGGCCGCTGGAGGGGGTGCGCTGCAGCGCCTGCCTGCACGTCACGGCCGAGACGGCCAACCTCATGCTGACGCTGAAGGCGGGCGGCGCCAGCGTGCGGCTCTGCGCCAGCAACCCGCTCTCCACGCAGGACGACGTCGCGGCGGCGCTGGTCGCGCGGCACGGGATTCCCGTCTTCGCGATCCGCGGCGAGGACGATGCGACCTACTACCGGCACATCGATGCGGCGCTCGATCACGGCCCCCAGGTGACGATGGACGACGGCGCGGACCTGGTCGCGCGGCTGCACACCAGCCGCCGCGACCTGCTGCCCGGCGTGCTGGGCGGCACGGAGGAGACGACCACCGGCGTCATCCGCCTGCGCGCGCTGGCCGAGAGCGGGGGGCTCGCCTACCCGATCATCGCCGTCAACGATGCCGAGACGAAGCACTTCTTCGACAACCGCTACGGCACTGGGCAGAGCACGCTGGACGGCGTGATCCGCGCCACCAACATGCTGCTGGCGGGCAAGGTGCTGGTCGTCGCCGGGTACGGCTGGTGCGGCAAGGGCGTCGCGATGCGGGGGCGGGGCATGGGCTCGCGCGTGGTCGTGACGGAGGTGCAGGCGACGCGGGCGCTGGAGGCCGTGATGGACGGCTTCGAGGTGCTGCCGATGGCGGACGCGGCGGCGATCGGCGACCTGTTCATCACCGCGACCGGCGACCTGCACGTGATCGACGCGGCGCACTTCGCGGTCATGAAGGACGGCGCGATCGTGGCCAACAGCGGCCACTTCAACGTCGAGATCAACATCGGGGCGCTGGAGGAGATGGCGGGCGAGGGTTCGCCGCGCCGGGTGCGCCCCTTCGTCGACGAGTACCGCCTGCCCGGCGACCGGCGCGTGCATCTGCTGGCCGAGGGCCGGCTGGTCAACCTCTCCGCCGCCGAGGGGCACCCGCCCAGCGTGATGGACATGAGCTTCGCCAACCAGGCGCTGGCGGCGGAGTACCTGATTCAATCACCGCCCCAGGGCCCGCCGCGCGTGGTCGACGTGCCGCCGGAGATCGATCAAACCGTGGCGCGGGTCAAACTGGCCGCGATGGGCGTCGGCATCGACACGCTGACGGCGGAGCAGGAACAGTACCTCCACTCCTGGGAGATGGGAACCTAGCCATGTCCACGACCTTCTCGACCTCGCCCTCGCTGCTGCTGACCTCCGAGTCCGTGACCGAGGGGCACCCCGACAAGATCTGCGACCAGATCTCCGACGCGGTGCTCGACGAGTGCCTGCGCCAACACCCGCAGGCGCGGGTGGCCTGCGAAACCTCGATCACGACGGGGCTGGTGATGGTCTACGGCGAGATCAGCACCGAGGCCTACGTGGACGTCGACGCGATCGTGCGCGACGTGGTGCGCGAGATCGGCTACACGGACTCGCGCCTGGGCTTCGACGCCGACACGTGCGGCGTGGTCTCGTCGATCAAGGAGCAGTCCCCGGACATCTCGCTCGGCGTGGACCGATCCTGGGAGCAACGCGAGGAGGAGCGCGCCGACGATCGCTACGAGCGCCAGGGCGCCGGCGACCAGGGCATGATGATCGGCTTCGCGTGCGGGGAGACCGAGGAGCTGATGCCGCTGCCGATCGCGCTGGCGCACCAGCTTGCGCAGCGATTGTCGCGCGTGCGGCGCGAAGGGACGCTGCCCTGGCTGCGACCCGACGGCAAGTCGCAGGTGACCGTCGAGTACGCACAGGGCGTGCCGCAGCGGGTCCACACCGTGGTCATCGCCGCCCAGCACGACGACGCGGTCAGCAGCCCCGAGATCCGCAATCAGATCCGGCGCCACGTGATCGAGGCGGTGGTGCCGGCGGAGCTGATGGACGCCGGCACGCAGGTCTACATCAACCCCACCGGGCGCTTCGTGGTGGGCGGGCCCCGCGGCGACGCCGGCCTGACCGGCCGCAAGATCATCGTCGACACGTACGGCGGCGTGGCGCGGCATGGCGGCGGCGCATTCTCGGGCAAGGACCCCTCGAAGGTCGACCGCTCGGCCGCCTACGCCGCGCGCTGGGTCGCGAAGAACCTCGTCGCGGCGGGGCTGGCCGACCGGCTGGAGATTCAGCTGTCGTACGCGATCGGCGTCGCGCGGCCCACCTCCGTCTCGATCGAGACATTCGGCACGGCGCACGTCGCGGAGGAAACCATCGTGCGGCTCGTGGACGAGCACTTCGACCTGCGCCCCGGCGCGATCATCGAGGCGCTGGGGCTGCTGCGGCCGATCTATCGCCAGACGGCGGCCTTCGGGCACTTCGGGCGCACGGATGTCGACCTGCCCTGGGAGAGCACGGCGATGGCGCCGGGGCTGCGGGCGGCGGCGGGACTCTGAGCGCCGGCGCGGGCGGCGGTTAGCGCGCCAGCGCCAACTCCCGCTCGACGGCCGCCTGCCAGCGCGCGTCCAGATCCGCAGCGCGGACCGTCTCCAGGACGTAATCGCCGAACTCGCGCGACGTCGCGCCGGTGGCGCGGCCGGTCATCGTGATCCGCTTCTCGTACTGGCCGCAGAGGTCCATCGCCATGTCGAGCTTGCGCCCCAGGTCGGGGAAGCCGATGTGGCTGAGGAGCATCGCGGAGGCGCGAATCATCGAGGAGGGGTCGGCGTACTGGGCGCGGCCCTCGCGGACCATGCGCGGGGCGGAGCCGTGGATGGCCTCGAACATCGCGTACTGCGTGCCGATGTTGGCGCTGCCGGCGGTGCCGACGCCGCCCTGGAACTCGGCCGCCTCGTCGGTCAGGATGTCGCCGTAGAGGTTGGGCAGCACCAGGACCTGGAAGTTCGAGCGCCGCTTGGGGTCGATCAGCTTCGCGGTCATGATGTCGATGTACCAGCCCTCCCAGCGGATGTCCGGGAAGTCCCCCGCGACGAGGCGGGCGGCGTCGAGGAAGGCGCCGTCGGTCGTCTTGACGACGTTGGCCTTCGTCACGACCGTCACCCACTCCTTGGCGTTGGCCCGCGCGAACTCGAAGGCCATGCGGATGATGCGCTCGGCGCCGGGGTCCGAGATCAGGCGGAAGTCCATGTTGAGGTCGCCCAGCGAGAGCCCCTGGCTGCCCAGCGCGTACATGTCCTCCGTGTTCTCGCGAAAGAACATCCAGTCGATGCCCAGGCGCGGCACGCGGACGGGGCGGACGTTGGCGAAGAGGTCCAGCTCCTTGCGCATCGCGACGTTGGCGCTCTCGATGTTGGGCCACTCGTCGCCCTGCTCGGGGGTGGTGGTGGGGCCTTTGAGCGTGACGTGGTAGTCGCGGATCTCGGCCAGCACGTCGTCCGGGATGGCCTTGAGTTGGGCGGCGCGGTTCTCGATCGTGAGGCCGTCGATCGTGCCGAACTCCACCTTGCCGGCGGCCAGCGGCGCGGCGAGCAGTTCCTCGAGCAGGCGCTGCGCCTCGGCGGCGATCGCCGGGCCGATGCCGTCGCCGCCGATGATGCCGATCTTGATCGGTTGCAGCGCGCTGAAGTCGGTCGGCGGCGGGGCCTGCCGAATCTGCGCCACCCGATCGGCCTGCTCCGCCAGGATTGCGCCGAACCGCTCCTGGGCCTCGGCGATGCTGTGGACGTCCGCCACGCTGTACCCCCTGTTGCTGTGGGCCCCGCCGGTCAGCGCCGCCCGAACCCGCGCGCGCCCTGCCCCGCTGGGAGCCAAACGGCCGGTGAATTCCCCCAACACCGCCGTCGCCCGGCCGATCGGAGTGTGCTGCAAGACGCGACGCGGCGCAATCGCCCGGCGCTCAGACGCCATCCTCAGGAGGGGGCCTCCGGGTCGAGGCCGAGATCGCGCAGGAACGCCGCCGGCGACGGCTCCCGCCCCAGGAACTGGCGCACCAGGGCATCGCCGTCGCGGGTCCCGCCGGCTTCCAGGATGCCCCGCCGGTAGGCCCGGCCGACGTGAGGCGCGGGCAGCCCGGCCTCCTCGAAGCGGGTGAACATGTCGTCGCCGGCGACCTTCGACCAGAGATAGCCGTAGTAGCCGGCGTCGTAGCCGAAGAGGTGCCCGAAGCCGGCCTGGAAGTGCGTCCCCTCGGGGAACGGGAAGCCGGTGATGGAGTGCAACTCCCGCGCGATGGCGTCCGTGTCCTTGCGCGCCCCGTCGCCGGGCGCGCCGTCGCCGGGCAAGGGCGGCCCGTGGTAGGCCATGTCGAGTCGCGAGAAGTAGATCTGGCGCAGCGTCGCGATGCCGCTGCTGGCGTTCTTGGCGGCGATCATGCGCCGCACGAGGTCGTCGGGGATGGGGTCGCCGCTGCGGTGGTGGCGGGTGAAGCCGCGCAACACCTCGGGCTGCCAGCACCAGTGCTCCAGCATCTGCGACGGCGCCTCGACGAAGTCCCGCTCGACGCTCGTGCCGGAGAAGCGTAGGTAGCGCGCCCGCGTCAGCGTCTGGTGCAGGATGTGCCCGAACTCGTGGAACAGCGTCACGACCTCGGAGTGCTGCAGCAGCGAGGGCGTGTGCGGCGTCGGCTTGGTGAAATTCGCGACGATGGCGCTGACCGGCGCCTGGTACCCCTCGCCGGTCGGCTGCGCCCGTCCGCCCTGCAACGAGAACGCGGCCGCGTGCCCGAACTTGCCGGGCCGGGGATGCAGGTCCATGTAGAAGTGCCCCACCACGGCGCCCCCGGCCCGGTCGCTGGCGTCGAGGTCCTCGATGTCGAAGAAGCGCACGTCGGGGTGCCAGGCGCCGGCGCCGGCGCGGGGCAGGAAGCGCACGCCGGTGAGCCCCTCGTAGACGCGGAAGAGGCCGTCGAGCACGGCGTCGAGGGGGAAGTACTCGGCGACCTCAAAGGCATCGACCTGGTACTCCTCGCGCAGCAGGCGCTGCGTCAGGTAGCGCCAGTCCCAGATCGCGAAGTCGGCCCCGGCGATCGCGCGCAGGCGGTCCATGTCGACCGCCGCCTTGGGGCGCACGCGGGCCTCGAGATCGCTCAGGAACTCCAGCACGATCTCGGGCGAGCGGGCCACGCGGATCTCGGTCTGGTAGTCCGCCCACGAGCGGTAGCCCAGGATCGACGCGATCTCGGCGCGCAGGCCGATCGCCTCCTCCAGCAGCGGCAGGTTGGCCTGGGCGGCCTTGTTGTGGTTCTTGCGGAACAACTCCTCGCGCAGGGCGCCGTCGTGGGCGTTCTCCATGAAGGGAACCATGTCGGGGTAGTCGAGCGAGACGCGATAGCGGGTCGCGCCGTCTGACTGCTCCGTCGCGAGCCCGTCGATGTAGGCGTCGGGCAGGCCGTCGAGCTGGGCGCGCGACACGACGATCGCGTCCTCGTACTCGTCGATGTTGCGGCGGAAGCTGATGCCCAGCTGCACCAGGCGCTCCTTGAGGTCGCGCAGGCGGCCGCGCCGCGCCGCGTCCAGCGACATCCCGTTGCGGCGGAAGTCGCGCAGGCCGAAGTCCAGGTAGCGCGACGCCTCGGGCTCCGTCGCGCGGTCCTGGGAGACGCCGTCGAGCGCGCGCAGGGCGGCGTCGAGTTCCTCGCGAAAGCCCAGCCCGGTCGCGAAGGTGTCCAGCCTCTCCTCGGCCGCGTGGGCGGCGCCGCGCAGCCCGGCGTCGGGCGAGACCTGCGCGAGGAAGCCGTAGCGCCCGCCCGCCTGCATCAGCAGGTCGCTGATCTCGTCCAGGGGTTGCAGCGTGTTCTCGACGCTGCGCGCGGCGTCGGGCACGGCGGCGATCTCGCCCACCAGCGATTCCGCGCGGACGATCGCCGAGTCGATGCCCGCCTCGACGTCGTCGGGCGTGACCGACGCGTAATCGAAGGGGACGGCGTGTTCGGGGTCCATCGCTCGCCTCTCCGCGGCGCCCCCAGTGGCAACTGAGTTGGCGCCGTCGGCAAGCAGGCTACCAGCGGGCCCCCTCGGCGGCCGACGGCGCTAGGCTCAACCTGCCCGGCGGCGCCCGTGTCGCCCGGCTCTGCGAAGGGCGGACCCATGACCGACACCGACCTCAACTTCGCGTCGATACGGCAGTTGGCGGCGCTCGTGCGCGCCAGGCAGATCTCGCCGCTGGAGTTGATGGACCACACGCTGGCGCGAGTCGAGGCGCTCAACCCGCGGCTCAACGCGCTGGTGCAACTCGACGCGGAGGCGGCGCGGGCGGAAGCGGCCGCGCAGACGGCGCGCCTCACCGCCGGCGAGGACCTGGGGCCGCTGGGCGGCGTGCCGGCCGGGATCAAGGACCTGGAGAACGCGAGGGGGTTCATCACAACGCTGGGATCGCCGCTGCACGCGCACGACGCGCCGGCGGACTTCGACGACGTGCACATCGAGCGGCTCAAGGCGGCGGGCGCGATCGTGGTGGGGAAAACGAACACGCCCGAGTTCGGGATGATCGCCTTCACCGACAACGAGGTCTTCGGCGTGACGCGCAACCCCTGGAACCTGGAGCGCACGCCCGGCGGCTCCAGCGGCGGCTCCTCCGCCGCCCTTGCGTCGGGGATGCTGGCCCTGGCGACGGCCTCGGACGGGGGCGGCTCGATCCGCATCCCGGCCTGCTACACGGGCCTGTACGGCCTGAAGCCGTCCTTCGGGCGGGTGCCGATCGCGCCGCGGCGGCACGACGCCTGGATGGACACGAGCGTCTACGGGCCGCTGACCCGGACGGTCGCCGACGCCGTGCTGCTGATGGACGTGATGGCCGGCCCGGACGACCGCGACCGCAACACGCTGCCGGCGGAGCCGCGGTCGTACGGGGAGCGGCTGTCGGAGCCGCTGCCGCCGCTGCGCATCGCCTTCAACCGCACGCTGGGCGTGACGCGGCTGCAGACCGACGTCGAGCGGGAGGTCGAGGCGGCGGCGGCGGTCTTCCGGGAGCTGGGGCACGAGGTGGAGGAGAACCACGACGCGATCCCGGAGACCGGCCGCTTCTGGAACGACGTCATGGCCTGGAACAACGTCGCGATGCACTGGCAGGACTACACGACGCGCCACAGCGAGTACGGGAAGACGGTCGTGCAGATCCTCGACCACGGCCTGGGCCTCGGCCCGGAGCGGATGGGACGCTTCATGGAGCTGCGCCAGACGATCACGGTCTGGACGGCGGAGTTGTTCGGGACGTACGACCTGCTGCTGACCCCGACCCTGCCGACGGAGGCGTTCGCCGCCTCGGGGCCGGTCCCGCGCACGCTGTACGGCGAGAAGTTCGTTCCCATCGCGCTGACCTACCCGTTCAACTTCAGCGGTCACCCGGCGGCCAGCGTGCCGGCCGGCCTGACCGACGCGGGCCTGCCCTGCGGCCTGCAGATCGTGGGGCCGCGCTTCGGGGACGCCCTGGTGCTACGGGCGTCGCTGGCGTACGAGGAAGCGCGGCCCTGGGATCGCTGGCCGCGCCTCTGACGACCGACCGTGGGCGAGAGCGTCGATATACTCGATGCTCGCCAAGGCACGCACAGACGCATACCGCTTCGAGGGCGCGATGATCACTCACGACGACGCTTCCGGTCCGAACGTTCTCACGCAAGTCGAGGCCGCCGATCGCGCAGCCGCGATCCACGGGGTCGAGTACGACCTCGCGCTCTCGCTGCACGCGGGCCGGCCCGACTACGAGGGCGACGTCACGATCCGCTTCGAGCACCGCGACCCGGCGGCCGGGGTCTTCCTCGACTGCACGGGCGAGGAGATCGTACGGCTGGACGTCAACGACGCCGACGCGCTGGCGGCGGAGGGGGTGCGCTGGTCGCGCAACCGGCTGCAGTTGCCCGGGTCGCTGCTGCGCGAGGCCAACATCGTGCGGGTGGTGTACCGCAACGCCTACGACCACAGCGGCGTGGGCCTGCATCAGTTCCGCGACCCGGAGGACGGCGCCGAGTACCTCTACACCCAGTTCGAGCCCTACGAGGCGCATCGCATGCTGCCGTGCTTCGACCAGCCCGATATCAAGGCGCGCTACCGGCTGCGGGTGGCGGCGCCCAGCGAGTGGGCCGTGGTGTCGAACGCGCCGGAGACGGGCGCCGCGCCCGCCCCCGCCGCCGGCGGGGAGCCGCCGCGCAGGCTGCACGAGTTCGCCCAGACGCAGATCTTCAGCCCCTACCTGCTGGCGCTGATCGCCGGGCCGTACCACGTCTTCACCGACCGCCATATCAGCGATGGGCACGACGAGACGCCGCTGGGCATCTACTGCCGCAAGTCGCTGGCGGGCCACATGGACCCGGAGGAGTTCTTCGAGATCACGAAGCAGGGGCTGACCTTCTTCGCCGACTTCTTCGACTGGCCCTACCCGTTCGAGAAGTACGACCAACTCTTCGTGCCCGAGTTCAACTTCGGCGCGATGGAGAACGTGGGCGCGATCACGTTCAGCGAGCGCATGGTCTTCCGCGACCCGCCCACCGACCTGCAGCGCCTCAACCGGGCGGAGGTCGTGCTGCACGAGATGGCGCACATGTGGTTCGGCGACCTGGTGACGATGCGCTGGTGGAACGACCTCTGGCTCAACGAGAGCTTCGCGACGTACATGTCGTACCTGGCGATGCAGGAGGCGACGCGCTTCCGGGGCGGGGCCTGGCCGGCCTTCCACGCGCGCATGAAGGCCTGGGCCTACGAGCAGGACCAACTCGTCACGACGCACCCGATCTCGGGCGAGGTGCCCGACACCGACGCGACCTTCCTCAACTTCGACGGCATCACCTACGGCAAGGGCGCATCGGTGCTGAAGCAGCTCGTCGCGGCGATCGGCCGCGAGGGCTTCCGCGACGGCATGCGCCACTACTTCCGCACGCACGCCTGGGGCAACACGACGCTGGCCCAATTCCTGGCGGCGCTGTCGCACGGGGCGGGACGCGACCTGGAGGAGTGGTCGCAGCTGTGGCTGGAGCAAGCCGGGCTGAACACGCTGACCGCCGCGTGGGAGGCGCCGCACGGCCGCCTGTCGGCGTTCGCCGTGGCGCAGGGCGCGCCGCCCGACCACCCGACGCTGCGCCCGCACCGCGTCGAGATCGCCCTCTTCGACGCGGACGCCGACGGCGCGCCGTCGCTGCGGACGGCCGTGCCCGCCGACGTCGACGGCGCGCGCACGGTCATCGAGGAGCTGGTGGGGGCGGCGGCGCCGTCGGCCGCGTTCCCCAACCACGACGACCACGGCTACGCCAAGATCGCGCTGGACCCGGCGTCGCTGGACTTCGTACGGGAGCGGCTGGAGCGCTTCGACGACCCGCTGCTGCGGCTGCAGCTCTGGCAGTCGCTGTGGGAGATGGTGCGCGACCGGCAGTTCCGCTCGACGGAGTGGCTGGCGATGGTGCACGCCAAGCTGCCGCACGAGCCGGCGCTGGAGCTGGTCGCGACGACGCTGGCGCACGCGCAGCACGCGATCGGCGCCTACGTGCCGGAGTCGCGCCGGCTGACGGAGGCGCGGGCGCTGTTCGACCTGGCGACCGAGCAACTGCCGCGGGTCGCGAGTCAGGACCTGCGCATCACCTGGGCCCGCAACCTGGTGGGCGTGGCGGCGGAGCCGGCATCGGTGACGGCGGCCTGGCGGCTCGTCGATGAGGGCAGCGGGATCGTGGGCTTCGAGCTGGACCAGGACATGCGCTGGTCGCTCGCGATCCGGGCCGCGGCGCAGGCGCTTCCCGACGCCGATGCGCGCCTGGCCGGCGAGCGCGCACGGGACGGAAGCGACCGCGGGCAGCGAGCGCTGGAGACGGCCGCGGTGGCGCGCCCGGATGCGTCCGTGAAGGCGGCGGCCTGGACCCGCATCCGCGAGGACCGCGACTCGTCGCTGCACATCGTCCGATCGGCGATGGGCGGCTTCTGGGCCAACCGCGACTGGTGGCTGGACAATCCGGCGCTGCTGAGCGAGTACGTGACGCGCTTCTTCGCCGAGATCCGGCCGATCTTCGCGGGCCGCGACAAGGACTTCGCGACCAGCTTCTTCCACCAGCTCTACCCGGCGCAGATCCCGACCGAGGACACGATCAGTCGCACGCGGGCGGTGCTCGACTCGCTGACCGAGGGCGAGGTGCTGCTGCGTCGCAGCCTGCGCGAGGCGCTGGACGAGGCGCAGCGGGCGCAGGCCTGCCGCGCCTTCGCGGCGTCCGCCGACGTGGAATAGCGGGCGCCGGGCGAAGAGCGGGGCGAGGCATGGATCGCTTTCCCGACAGCGCCTGGGATCCGGGCCGCCCCGACATCGCGCGGCTGCTGCGCGACGCCGTCGTGACGGACTCCGGGATCATCCCCTCCGCGTCGAACTACGTCTTCGTGCTCGCGCTGGCCCCGCCCGGCGACGCGGACGGCGATCCGGGGCCCGGCGCGGCGGTCTACAAGCCCGCGCGCGGGGAAGCGCCGCTGTGGGACTTCCCGCCCGACATCTACCGCCGCGAGGTCGCCAGCTACGTCGTCTGCGAGGCGATCGGCTGGCGGCTGGTGCCGCCCACGATCGTCCGCGACGACGGCCTGCCGCACGGTCCGGGCTCGCTGCAAGCATTCATCCCCAGCGACTACACCCGCACCTACTTCGAGCTGCGCGACGTCCACGCCGACGCGATGCGCCGCATGGCGACGTTCGACTGGCTGACGAACAACGCCGACCGCAAGGGCGGGCACGTCCTGCTGGGCGAGGACGGCACGATCTGGGGCATCGACAACGCGCTCTCGTTCCACGTCGAGGACAAGCTGCGCACCGTGATCTGGGACTACGCGGGCGAGCCGGTGCCGGAGCCCCTGCTGCTCGACGTGGAAGCGTTCCTGCCGGAACTGCGCCCGGAGACCGCGCTGTGGGCGTCGTTGTCGGAGTACCTGGACGCGGCCGAGTGCGCCGCGCTGCGCGGCCGGGCCGAGCAGATCCTGGAGTCGCGCGTCTTCCCGCAGCCGCCCGAGGGGCGCCGACCGTACCCCTGGCCGCTGATCTAGGTCGCGCTCGGCTTGGGCGCCCACAAGGGGCGCCCCGACAGTGTCCCCGCCGTCCGTCGGGGCGACCCTCGTGGTCGCCCACGAACTCAGACGTCGTGGGCGTTGCGGACGAGGATGCGGCCGGGCCCGCCGTCGAGGGGGATCGTCTTGACGGCCAGGGCGACGCGGTTGTCCGCGTCGAGGGCGTCCCAGTAGGTCGCGAGCACGTGGCCGGCGCCGCCCTCCAGCGGCAGCCAGAGCGGATCGCCGCGGTACGGCGGCAGCGGATCGCCGTCGCCGGCGTAGGTCGTGATGCCCAGGCCCAGGCCGGGCGGCGGCAGCGCCGGGCGCGTCGTGACGCGGTCCGACTGCGCCGGGTCGGCGTCGGCGGCGCGCAGGATGCTGATCGCCATGCGCGGGGGCACGCCGTGCATGTGGCCGCGCAGGTCGAGCAGGCCGCTGATGCGGGGCGTGTAGTTGGGGGCGTCGTCCTCGCGCTCGCGGGTGGCGAGGGCGTCCTCGAAGGCGCCGCCCGCGGCCAGCCCCTCGACGATGGTGCGCGTCTGGTCGCCGTTGCCGACGACGTAGAGGTCGGGCAGCTCCAGCATCGCCTCGTAGATCACGTTGGTGGGGTCGCTGAGCTTGGCGGGGTCGACGGCCTCGGTGCGCAGCGACGACCCGTCCACGACGAAGCGGCGGTTCCGGCTGTTCTCGCTGCGCCCCATGATCCAGTAGACCTGCAGCCAGGCCGCCCCGTCGGCGCTGCGACCGACGATCAGCCCGCGGCCCGGGTAGGGGTTCTCGCGCAGGTGGCGCTGCAGATTGCCCTCGGCGACGGCGGGAAGGTCGGCGGCGGGCATCAGTGACGGAACAATCGCAGGCCCGAGAGGGCCATCGTCATGCCGTACTCGTCGGCGGCGGCGGTGACGCCCGCGTCGGCGATGCTGCCGCCGGGCTGCAGGACGTAGCGCACCGCACTGGCCTGCGCGCGGTCGATGTTGTCGCGGAAGGGCAGGAAGGCGTCGTGGCTGAGGACGGTGCGGAAGCCCCCAATCCAGGCGCGGCGCTCGGCGTCGGAGAGGGGCTCGACGGGGGCGGTGAAGTGGTCGCGGAGGTGCGCCCGCTCGGGCTCCGACAGCTCCGCCCAGGCGATGAACTGCTCCCGCGCCGTGAAGCGCTCGGGCCGCTTGATGCCCGGCGCGAACGGCAGCGCCAGCACGCGCGGGTGCTGTTGCAGCATCCAGCGGTCGGCCTTGCCGCAGGCGATGCGCGAGCAGTGAATGCGCGACTGCTGCCCCGCGCCCAGCCCGATCACCTGCCCATCGGCGGCGAGGCAGACGGAGTTCGACTGCGTGTAGCGCAGCGCGATCGTCGCGACCATGAGGTCGCGGACGGCGTCTGGCGGGAAGTCGCGCTCGCGGGTGACGACGTTGCCCAGCAGGCCGGGCGTGATGGGCGCGCTGTCGGCGGGCGCCTCCAGCGTCAGCCCGAAGACCGAGCGCCGCTCCAGGGCGGGCGCCCGGAAGTCGGGGGCGGCCTCGATGACGAGGTACTTGCCGCCCTTCTTGGCGCGCAGGATCTCCAGGGCGTCGTCGTCGAAGGCGGGGGCGACGATCGCGTCCGACACCTCGCGCTTGAGCACCATGGCGAGCGACACATCGACGCGGTCGCTGACGGCCGCGACGTCGCCGTAGGAGGAGACGAGGTCGCCGCCGCGGGCGCGCACGTAGGCCGTCGCGACGGGGGAGAGCGCGCGGTCGCCGACCTGGTAGGCGTCGCGCAGGGCGTCGGAGAGCGGCAGCCCGATGCCGGCCCCGGCGGGGCTGACGTGCTTGAAGCTGGCCCCGGCGGGCTCGCCCAGCGCGGCGCGCAACTCCCGCACCAGTTGCCAGGCGGAGATCGCGTCGAGCAGGTTGATGTAGCCGGGGGCCCCATTGAGGACGCGGAATGGGCCCGGGCCGTCCCCCTCGACGATGGCGCGGGCCGGCGTCTGATGCGGGTTGAGGCCGTAGCGCAGCGCGATCTCGCGATCCATGCCTCAGCTTCCTCCCCGGCGCTCTCTCGCTGCCTCGCCCGTCAACCGACGAGGTCGCGCAGCGCCCCGCCGATCTCCGCGTGCCGGAACGCGTAGCCCGCCGCCTGCGCCCGATCGGCGCCGACCCGCTGGCTGGCCACGAGCACGCCGGCGCGCTCGCCGAGCAGCAGCCGCAGCGCGATTGGGGGTGTGGGCACAAGGGCGGGACGCCGCAGCGCCGCGCCCAGCGCCTTGCCGAACGCGGCGTTGCTCACCGGCTCGGGCGCGACGCCGTTCAGCGGCCCCTCCAGGCTGGGGCTGTCGATCGCGTGCAGGATCAGCCCCACGATGTCGTCGCGGTGGATCCAGGGCATGTACTGCCGGCCGCGACCGATGGGCCCGCCGGCGCCCAGCTTGAATGGCAGTAGCAGCTTCGCCAGCGCGCCGCCCTCGCGGGCCAGCACGACGCCGGTCCGCAGCGTCACGGTGCGCACGCCGGCGCCCTGCGCGGCCGCCTCCCAGTCGACGCAGAGCCGCGCCAGGAAGTCGTCGCCGGGGGCGCTCTCCTCGGTCAGCAGTTCGTCGCCGCGCGATCCGTAGATGCCGACGGCCGAGCCGCAGACGAAGACCCCCGGCTTCTCGGCCGCGGCCCCGATCGCGGCGACGATCCGCCGGGCCGTGTCGATGCGGCTGTCCCGCAGCTCCCGCTTGCGCGCGGCCGACCAGCGCTTGTCGGCGACGCCGGCCCCGGCCAGATGCACGACGGCGTCCGCCTCCGCGACGGCGGCCGGGAGGTCGTCCCAGGATCGCCAGTCGATGTCGCCGCCGCCGTGGGCGCCGGGCGCGCGCGTGATCCCGGTCACGTCATCGCCGCGCGCGAGCAGCGCCCCCGCCAGCGCCCCGCCGATCGTCCCGCTCGCGCCCGTCACGACCACACGCATGCGCCCATCCTTTCGCGTTGACTGCCCGGCGCCCCGGCGACGCCGCTCAGGCCGGCGCCTTCGGCTCCTCGTCGGAGTCATCGGAGACGTCGTCGGGCGCGTCGTCGGGCGGGGCGGGCGGGGGCGGCCAGTCCGGCAGGCCGCCCGGGGGGACGTCGAGCCCGAGCGCTTTCCCGAGTTGCTCGGCCGTGGCGTCGTCCAGGCCGCCCAGATCCTGGAACTGGCGCGCGAGATCCCGCAGCTGGTCCTGCGTCACGCCCATGCTCTGCATGGTCTCGCGCACCAGCCGGCGGACCTCGTCGGTGTCGCCGCGGATCAGGGCGTCGGCCAGCTCGAGCTGCGTCTCGACGGCGCGGAAGCCGGCCCGGCGCTCGGTCTCGTTCTCGGTCGCGAGGAGGGTCGAGGCGAGGCGGGTGAACAGGGTGGTGGTGCGGGCGATGCGCATGCGGTCGTCGGGGTGGGGCGGGAACTGCCCCGTGACCGTGACTTCGACCCCGGTGCGCTTGTCGGACGCGACGTACTGATCTGCCATGCCCCCAGCATATCCCCGTGCGGCATCGTGGGGGCGCGCGGCGTTCCTGCCCGGGGCGGACGGGCCGCGTATCCTGCGGTATGCCCCACGACACCCCCACACCCTCCCCTGCCCCGCACGATGCGCGCGCCGTCGCCGGCGAGGGGGCGCCCGCGGAGCCCGCGGGGCGCTTCAAGGCGTACGAGGATCCGGACTTCCTGCGCAGCGCCGACGCGCGCGTGGTCCGGGTGCTGGCGGAGTTGCTGGAGCCGCAGTCGCGGCTGGAGCGGCACGGCGTCACGGACACGATCGTCTTCTTCGGGTCGGCGCGAATCCAGGGGCCGGAGCACGACGACGCCGGGGCGGCCGCGGCGGGACTGACGCCCTACTACGACGACGCCCGCGCGCTCGCCCGGCGGCTGACCGCGTGGAGCCGGGCGCGCGCCGGACAGCGTCGGTTCGTCGTGGCGAGCGGGGGCGGGCCCGGGATCATGGAGGCGGCGAATCGCGGCGCGGCGGAAGCCGGCGGCCCGACGGTGGGCATGGGCATCAGTCTGCCGCTCGAGCCGGCCAACAACGCCTACCTGCCGCCGGAGCTCGCCTTCGAGTTCCGCTACTACTTCATGCGCAAGCTCCATCTCTTCACCACGGCCAAGGCGGCGGTCTTCTTCCCCGGCGGCTTCGGCACGATCGACGAGATGATGGAGCTGCTGACCTTGCTGCAGACCCGCATGATGCGCAAGCGCATGGGGGTCGTGTTGTACGGCCGACCGTTCTGGGAGTCGGTGATCGACTTCGAGGCGATGGTCCGGCACGGCGTGATCTCGCCGCAGGACCGCGATCTCTTCCACTTCGCCGACGACGTGGAGACGGCCTTCGCGTCGATCCGCGACTTCCTGGAGGCGCACTACGGGGGCGAGCCCGGCGTCGCCGCGGTGGACTAGCGCCCCTTCACAATGCACCAGCACGGCGCCCCGGCGTCGTGGCCGCGCCGGCGAGGCGCGGAACCTCACCCCCTCCGGTCCCCCCTCTCCATCGCTTCAGATGGAGAGGGGGTGAGGGGGTGAGGTTCCGGCCGTCGCGCGTCAGATGTGCTTCTGCGCGGCGAAGGCGGTACCCCCCCAAAGAGTCCCTACGCGCCCGCCCTTCGGCCAGTTCACGTCGCTGCGGGTCAGGACACCCTCCGGCGGCTCGACGATGAAGATGAAATACGCCTCGCGCGCATGCCACAGCAGCAGTTCCGCGATCATTTCCAGGCGCCGATCGAGATCGATCTCGACCTTCTGCGCGAGGTACAGCTCGTGCAGGCCGGGGTCCAGGGGATCCGAGAGGGTGTAAAAGCCGCCGGGCCCGGTGCAGCAGTCCCACATCGATCCGATGTCGGAGACGTTGTTGGCGATGAACCAGAACAGGCCAGGCAGAGCGTTGGGGCCGCCGCGGGTGTAGGCGTCGGTGAAGTACTCGCCGGCGGGGATCGACCGGAGATCCGTCCGGATGCCGACCGTGGCCAGATCCTGCGCCACGGCCAGCACCATGTCCGCGATGTACGAGCCGCCGTAGTCGGGCGTCCAGTAGAGGGGGATGTCGAAGCCGTCCGGGTAGCCGGCCTCCGCCAGCAGCGCCCGCGCCTTGTCGGGGTCGTAGTCGAAGAGCACTTCCCGCTTCTGCTCCGGGGACGGGTAGCCCTGGACGCCGCTGAACGCGAAGAGTCCCTGCTCGCCCTGGCCGAGCAGGAAGCCGTCGATGAGGGCCTGGCGGTTGACCGCGTGGTTCGCGGCCTGCCGGACGCGGAGGTCCAGGAACGGGTTCGGGCTGCCGTCGTCCATCGTCTGGGCGTACAGGTTGGGATAAATGTGGTGCAGGGTGTTGGTGCCGGATTGGAACTGGACGGTGAAGTCGGGGTCGTCCAGGAACGGCTTGACGGTCTCGGGGCCCAGATTCGCCACCATGTCGATCTCGCCGGCCTCGAGGCCGGCCAACTGCGACTGGAGCTCGGGCCGAACCAGGATCGTCAAGTGTTTGTTGTGGGCGTAGTGCGACACCACGACGGGGTGGTCCACCGGGAGGAAGTGCTCCTCGAAGCGCTCGTAGACGAAGTCCTCGTCGTCCGCGTGGCTGACGAAGCGGTAGGGGCCCGTGCCGATCGGCGAGGTATCCACCGCGAGGTCGCCGCGCCGCTCCGTGTCCGCCTGCGAGAAGATCGACACCTCGAAGACGCCGGCCAAGTTGACGACGAAAAAGGCGGCATTGGCCTCTGGCAGTTCGAACGCCCACGTGCGGTCGTCCACGGCCTCGTTCTTAACCCAGGACTGGGCCCCCCGGGTCGGGTTATTGGGGCGCCAGCCGCCGGGGTGATCGGTCGTCAAGCCGCCGCCGTGGTATGCGGCGAGACCGCCCATGCGCTGGTAGCTGAAGACCAGGTCGTGGGCGGTGAGGATCGAGCCGTCGTGGAACGGCGCCGGCGTGACCGCCGCCCGGATCGTGACGGGGTCGATCCACTCCGGCGTGGCGAGCGATGGGATCGCGTTGCCATCGCGGGGATCCTTGTCCATGGCCGCGTTGAAGATGGCGCCATGCGAGTAGAGGTTGGCGGCGCTGCCGGTACGCGCCTGATCCAGGCCCCCGCTGTCCTCGCTGGTCGCGGCGACGATCGAGGCGTCCAGATCGACCTGGTCGAGCGGCCAGGGCACGGAAAACTCGGCGTCCTCGGCCATGGACATGCCGGCCTCGATGGCCGCCGCAGCCGCGCTGGCGGCCTCCCCGGCCGCCGCGGCGGCCTCTTGGGCCGCCGCGACGGCCGCGGCGGCGGTCTCGGCGGCGGCTTCGGCGGTCTCCTGGGCCGTGGCGGCGGCCTGCCCGGCGGCGGCGGACGCCTCGCCGGCGGCTTCGGCCGCAGCGGCTGCGGCAGCCGCGGCCTCGTCGATGGCGGCCTGGGCGGCCGCCGCGGTGGCCGTCCCGGCCTCGACCGCGGCGGCCGCGTCGCGGGCGGCCTGGGCGGCGGCCTCGGCGGCCTCGGAGGCGGCGGCCGCGACGGCCGCGGCCGCCTGATCACCGGCCGCGGATGCGGCGGCGGCCGCATCGGCGGCCGCCGCGGCGGCGGCTTCCGCGGCGGCGGCCGCGTTGGCGGCGTCCTCCGACTCGGCCGCCTCGGCGGCCAGGGCGGCCGCCGCATCGGCGGCGCTGGCCGCCTGCGCGGCGGCGTCGGAGGCTTCGCCGGCGGCGGCGGAGGCTTCGCCGGCGGCGGCGGCCGCGTCGGCCGCGGCGTCTGCCGCCCCGGCCGCGACGGCGGCTGCGGCCTCGGATTCGGCGGCGCGCGCATCCCCCGCCGCGACCGCCGCGGCGGCGGCCTCTTCCGCGGCCGCGGCAGCCCGTTCGGCGGCCACGGCCCCGGCGTCAGGCTCGTCGTCGTCGCCGCAGCCGACCAGCGCAAGGCCGGCAACTCCAACGCCGGCTTTGGCGCTGGCTCCCAACATGGTGCGACGCGAGATCTTTCGCTGTCGCAGGGCGGTCCAATGGTTCAGGCGGCTCATCGCAAAGTCCTTTCCGGTACCCGGCTGTCCCTTTGTGGGACCGCTCGGTGCGTGAGCTTTCATAGTATAGATCGGGGGGGGGGGGCTAGTGTTTTTTGGTAAACTTTTGGTAAAATCTTCTTGTTTGCCTATTGACATGGCGTTTTATGTCGCTTGTGGCGGTGGGAAACTCACCCCTAACCCCCTCCGGTTCCCCCTCTCCAGCGCTTCCGATGGAGAGGGGGTGAGGTCCCGGCCGTAGCGCGCGGGGGCGTGTATCCAGCGATACCCTGCACAGCGTCGCCGCGATGGGCTAGAATCACGGGACAGCAGGGAGCACAGCGATGACCACCCAAACCACACCCGACGCCCGGCCCCAACCCCTCGACCTGTCCTGGCTCAACCTGGACGACCAGTTCGACACGCAGGCGACGCCCAGCCGTCGCGGGCTGACGCTGGACGGCATCAACGCGGCCGCCTTCCCGCCCGGCGCGACGCAGGCCGGCAACCACACGATGCGCCTGCGGGGCACGGCCCCGCGCGAGGGCGCGCCGCGCTTCGGCTACGCCTACGTGGGCAAGGCGGAGAGCTGGTCGGAGGCGGTGCCGATGCTCTACGAGGAGGCCGTGCAGCGGCAGTGGTCCTCGGCGACGGACATCCCCTGGCACACCATCGAGCCGCTGCCCGACGCCGTCGAGCGGGCGATGTGCCAGTTCTGCACCGTCCTCAACGAGGTGGAGTTCATCGCCGCCGACGTCCCCGGGCAGTGGCTGCCGCGGCTCTCGCCGGAATACTACGAGGTGGGCCTGTTCCTGATGACGCAGATCATGGACGAGGCCCGCCACCTGGACGTCTTCCGCAAGCGCGCGCTGATCAACGGCGGCGGGCTGCTCCAGCAGGGGCCGGGCGAGGGCCTGCGCGTGATCCTCGAAGCGCGCGACTTCACGGAGATGTCGGCGCTCCTGCACGTGCAGGGGGAGGGCGTCGTGCAGTCGCTCTTCCGTATGGGCGAGTTGATCGGCCAGAACACGGCCGAGAAGACGATCTTCCGGCTCTGCGCCCAGGACGAGTCGCGGCACCTGGCCTTCGGCGTCATGCACCTCAAGCACATCCTGGAGAGCGAGCCCGAGCGGCGCGAGGAGATCCACTCCTACCTCGACCGCGCCGACCGCGTCCAGGGCCAGGGCCCGGTGGGCACGCAGAATCCGCTGACGGTGGAATCCCTCACGATCCTGCTGGGCGGCGGCACGTCGCCGGCGCAGCTCGACGAGGGCTGGCGCCTGCAGCAGCTCGTGCAGCGCAAGCAGCTGACCGAGTACTACCACCGGCTCAAGGTGGCCGGCCTGGGCGAGCGCATCGACCGCATGCCGGAGTCGATGCAGCAGATCGTGAAGGGCAACTAGCCCCGCAGGCGGTCCCGGCGCGCGCGCGGCGGCGCGGGGAGCGCGGCGCTAGACGCGGGCGGCGTCGAGCGCGGTGAGGAACGGCTGCACGGCCGCCAGGAAGCCGGGCGTGTTCTGGGTGTGCACGTTGTGCCCGCAGTCGGGCACGGTGACCAGTCGCCCGTCGGGCAGCGCCGCCACGAAGCGCTCGGCCCCGTCGACCTCCAGCACGTTCGACTGCGCGCCGCGCACGAGCAGCGTGGGCGTGGCGATGGCGCGGACGTCGTCCATCCCCAGGCGCGGCGCGTGCTCGGAGCGCGCGCGGCGGAAGCTCTCGTCGTGCAGCACGCGGTCCGACTTGCTGATGTACTTGCCATCGACGCGGCGGATGAGGTTGTAGCGCGCGGTGCGCTCCATGTGCTCGCGGCTGCGGAAGGGGTCGTACTTGACGACCCGCTCCACGAACTCGTCGATCGAGTCGAACTCGCGGTTCTTGCTGACGAAGTTGCCGATGATGCGGGCGCCCGCCTCGGAGATCTGCGGCCCCGCATCGACGATGACGAGGCCGCGCGCGACGCCGGGATGGCTGAGCGCCAGATTGAGCGTGACCATGCCGCCCATGCTGTGGCCGAAGACGATCGGCGCGTCGAGGCCCTCGGCCTCGATGAACGCGGCGGCGTCGCGGGCCATGGCGGGCGAGGAGTAGTCGGCGTCGCGCACCCACTCGGTGTCGCCGTGCCCGCGCTGGTCGAGCGCGTAGACGTGGTAGCGGTCGGCCAGGTGCAGGCTGACGAGGTCCCACGAGTGCGCCGATTGATTGGCCCCGTGCAGCAACACCACGGGTGGCGCCGACGGGTCGCCCCACTCCAGCAGGTGCATCCGCAGGTGATTCACCACGACGTTGCGGGAGACGTAGCGCACGCGGCCCGGATGCGGGATGCCCAGGTCGGCGGCGCTGCGCTGCAGGCTGCCGAACTCGTCGAACGTGGTCATGTCGAGCGGGCCGGCGTCGGCGGCGAATTCGTTCAGGTGCATGGCTCTCCTCGACCGCCTCGGCGCCGCGGGGCCGCGCCCGGCGGCCCCGCACGGGAGGGTATCAGGCGCCGCCGCGCCGGTCGTGCCAGCGCCGGCGCCGTCCCGACCGCGGGATTCACGGGACAGCCGGGCAGGTGGTTGACCTCCTATCTGGCGGGCCGCATCCTGGGGGTGTTCATTCGGGCGGCGGAGCGCATGCCGAGCCGCCAATCGTGGGGCTCCGGGCAGGTCCGCGACATCACTTGCGCCATATAATTGGCGCCTTCAGCGGAACGAGGGGGACGGCATGGCACTCGCACAACTGCGCATGGGATCCGGCGATCTGGGCGGTGAGGAGGTCGGGGCCCGCCCGAACGTGGTCGCCTACCTGGCGGAGCTGGTGGGGACGATGCTGTTCGTCCTCATCGGCACGGGGGCGGTCATCACCAGCGTCGGCTCGGGGGCGGCGGACGCGCTGATCGTCATCGCGCTGGCGCACGGGCTGGGCATCGGGCTGATGGTCTACGCGACGGCGAACATCTCCGGCGGCCATCTGAACCCGGCCGTCTCGCTGGGCATGATCGTGACGAAGCAGATCAAGGTCCTGCCCGGGCTGTGCTACATGGTCGCCCAGTTCGCGGGCGCGATTCTGGCGACTGCGGTGCTCTACGTGATCTTGGACAACGCGGCGGGGGAGCTGACGAACTTCGGCGCGCACGCGATCAACAGCACCGCCGTGACCGACCTGGGCGCGTTCGTGCTGGAGGCGATCCTGACGGCCGTGCTGCTGATCGTGATCTTCGCGACGGCGGTCTCGAAGCGGGGCGCCGGTCACGTCGCGCCGCTGATCATCGGGCTCACGGTAGCGGCGATCCACCTCGTGGCGGTGCCGCTGACGGGCGCGTCGGTCAACCCGGCCCGCACGCTGGGCCCGGCGCTGGTCTCGAACGCCTTCGACAGCGTCTGGGTCTACATGCTGGCCCCGGCCCTGGGTGGCGTCGTCGGCGCGCTGCTGTACTGGTTCGTGCTGCGAGAGACCGAGGGCGACGACGCCGACGCCGAGATGGCCGCGGACGACTGAGCGGCGGCCGTCGGCGGAGCGCGCGCATTCGCGGGGAGGCCATGGCACGACTCGACGGCAAGGTGGCGGTCATCACGGGCGGCGCCTCGGGCATCGGGGAGAGCACGGTGCGCCTGTTCGTGGCCGAGGGGGCGCGCGTCGTGATCGGCGATGTGCAGGCGGAGCGGGCGCGGGCGCTCGCGGCGGAGTTGGGCGAGACGACGCGCGCCGTCGTCGCGGACGTGCGCGAGGACCGCGCCGTCGCGGGGCTGGTGGCGACGGCGGTCGACGAGTTCGGCGCGCTCGACGTGATGTACAACAACGCCGGCGTGGGCATGGTCGAGGGCGAGATCGCGGACGCGCCGGAGGAGACGTTCGACTTCGTCACGGCGGTCAACCTCAAGGGGGTCTGGCTGGGCATCAAGCACGCCGCCCGGCGGATGCGCGCGCAGGGCGGCGGCGTGATCATCTCCACGGCCTCGGTCGCCGGGCTGGGGGGCTTCGAGCGGCAGGCGATCTACGGGATGACCAAGGCCGGCGTGATCTCGCTCACCCGCAGCGCCGCCGCCGAGGGCGGACCCCACGGCATCCGCGTCAACTGCATCTGCCCGGGCGGGATCGTCACGCCGCTCTCGGCGCCGTTCCCGCGGGCGGAGGAGATCATGACGGAGCGCTTCGCCGCCGTGCATCCGCTGGGACGCGCGGGGCAGCCGCTCGACATCGCCCAGGCGGCGCTGTGGCTGGCCAGCGACGAGTCGAGCCTGGTGACCGGGCAGGCCATCGTCGTGGACGGCGGCTGGAGCAGCGTCGACGCCCGCTGGCAGCACCTGCTCGGGCAGATGAGCGCGCGCAATCGGGCCGGCGTGCGGCCCGGCGGCGCGGCGATCGACGGCGACTAAACGTTGCCGCGCGTGTCGGCGAGGTCGGCCATGAGCTCCAGCGCCTCGGGCTGGCGGGCGGTGACCGTGATGCCGGTGATGCCGCAGTCCTCCCAGGCCTTGTAGCGCTCGCGGATGCGGTCGGCGGGGCCGATCAGCGCCATCTCGTCGATGAACTCGTCGGGCAGGGCCTCCATGGCCTCGGCCCGGCGGCCCGACAGGTAGAGGTCCTGCACGGAGGCTGCGGCGTCGGCGTAGCCGTAGCGCACCATGACGTCGTTGTGGAAGTTCTTCGACTTCGCGCCCATGCCGCCCATGTACAGCGCGACGTTGGGGCGCATCTGGCGGATGCACTCGCCCACGTCGTCGTTGACGATCACGGTGCAGGCGGCCTGAATCTGGAAGTCGTCGAGCGCTTTGGGCGCGTTGCTGGCCTTGCCGCGCTGCATGCCCTCGTCGAGCCAGGGCTGGTAGTTCTGCATGCGGTAGGGCGAGAACCACATCGGCAGCCAGCCGTCGGCCAGCTCGGCGGTGTTCTTGACGTTGGCCTGGCCCAGCGAGGCGACGTAGATCGGCAGCTGCTGCATGTGCAGGATCGACTTCAGCGGCTTGCCGAGGCCGCTCGAACCGGGGCCCTGATAGGGCAGCCGGTACTCGACCCCGTCGTAGGTGACCGGCGCCTCGCGGGCCAGGATCTTGCGCAGCACCTCGATGTACTCGCGCACGCGCGTGGCGGGCTTGCCCCAGGGCTGCCCGTGCCAGCCCTCGACGACCTGGGGGCCCGACAGGCCCAGCCCCACGATCACGCGACCGCCGCCGGCCAGCTGATCGAGCGTCGCCATGGTCATGGCGGTCATCGCGGGGGTGCGGGCGGGGATCTGCAGGATGCCCGTGCCCAGCTTGATGCGCTGCGTGTGCGCGGCGATGAAGGCCAGCGGCGTGACCGCGTCGGAGCCGTAGGCCTCCGCCGTCCAGACCGAGTCGTAGCCCAGCGCCTCCACGTGCCGGATCAGGTCGAGGTCGAGTTGGTAGCGCGGGCCGAAGCTGCCCGCGCTGAAACCGAGTTTCATGGTCTGCCCCTTGTCGCCGTCGAGCGCCCGGCCCCGGCGGGGCCGACGCCGGTCAGGTTAGCCGCACGACGCCGTTCGGTGTGTCCAGCGTGGCCACGAGCGCGACCGCTCCCTCCTCGACCGGCAGCGTCAGGCCGAGCGCGGCCAGCGCGGCCTCCACCTCGGCCGGGCGGGGGTGGCGGCCGGCGAGGGCGGTCAGGCGGCAGCCGCCGGGCGCGGTCGCCGTGGGGTGCGGCGTCTCGTCCCAGTCGATCAGGAAGGGCACCAGCCCGCCCAGGGCGGGCCCGGCGCTGGTCAGCGTCCAGACCAGCTCGACGCCGTCCGGCCGCAGCCGCCGCATCGTGCGGGCCAGCCCCGGATCGAAGCCGCCCAGCCGCGCCAACGCGACGCGCGTGTCGAGGCCGGTCGCTTTCGCCGCCCAGCCGGCGAGCCGCGGCGCCGTGAGGTCGTCCAAGCCGAAGGGGCGGCTGCGCCCGGCCGGGTCGGGCTGGTCCGGGTCGGGCGCGATGATCTCCAGGTACGCGCCGCCGCCCAGACCCAACAGCGCGTTGTGCGACCCCGCTCCGGGATGGCTGCCGCCGTAGGACGCGCCCACCCCCAGCCGCGCCTCGAGGTCGGCCACGGCGGCCTCGAGATCGGGCGCGGCGTAGACGATGTGGTCGACCATCTGGTCGGGCATCTGGTCGGGCATCGGTGGAGTGGGGGGACTCATGGCGCGGCCTCCGTCCCGGCGGCGCTGCCGGCAGCGAACTCGGCGCGGGCATTCGCGAGCAGTTCGGGGTCGGTGAGGAGGTCGAGGGCGGTCAGCGCCATCGCCTTGGCGGCGACGAGCATCGCGTCCTCGGCGGGCGCGGCGGCCGCGGCCGCAGTGAACTCGGGCGTGTGATTGCCGGCCGCGGCGGGGATGCCGAAGACGGGATGGATCGACGGCGTCACGTAGCTGACGTTGCCCATGTCGGTGCTGAAGGCGCTGAAGCCGCCGGGGTCCTCGCGCGGCGGCGCGCCCAAGTCGCGCAGGTTGGCCGCGTAGGCCTCGACGATGGGGGCGTTGTGCCGCATGTCGAGGTACTCGTGGCCGCGCTGCTGCACGTCCACGGTGCAGCCCGACGCCTCGGCCCCGGCCCGGAAGCAGGCCAGCACGCGCTCCTTGAGCCGCGCCAGCCCGCCGCGGTCGCGGGCCCGCACGATGAACTCGGCGCGGGTGAGGCTGGGGATGATGTTGGGCTTGTCGCCGCCGTGCGTGATGACGCCGTGCACCAGCGCGCCGGGCGGGAGCTGCTGCCGCAGGGCGGAGATCGCGGTGTAGGCGATCACCATCGCGTCGAGCGCGTTGCGACCCTCCCAGGGCGCGCCGGCGGCATGCGCGTTGCGCCCCCGATAGACGACGTCCAACTGCTGCAGAGCGCTGACCCCCGGCCGCAGGAGATCGCTGGGGGCGGGATGCGCCATCAGCGCCGCGTCGACGTCCTCGAAGGCGCCGCGCGCGATCAGATCGATCTTGCCGCCGCCGCCCTCCTCGGCGGGCGTGCCCAGCACGACCACCCGGCCCGGCGCGTCCGCCGTCGCCAGCCCGGCGGCCGCGCCGATGCCGGCGCCCAGCCCGGCCGCGGCGATCAGGTTGTGCCCGCAGGCGTGCCCGATCTCGGGCAGCGCGTCGTACTCGCAGCAGATGGCGACGCGGTGGCCGCCGGCGCCCGCGCTCGCGCTGAACGCGGTGGGCAGATCGAACGCGCCGCGCTGCACGGTCAGGCCGGCGGCGGCGGCGGCGGCCGTGAGCACCTCGTGGGCGTAGCGCTCCTCGAAGTTGAGCTCGGGCCGATCGTGAATCTGCGCGCTGACGCGGCGCAGGTCCGCGGCGGCGGCATCGATCGCGGCGATGGCCCGCGCCTGCATGGCGGCGCGAGCGGGCGCGGACTGCGACATACGGCCTCCAATCATGCCCGTCTTGTCTGGCAGGATAAGGGTCTCGCGGGGGCGGCTCACCCGCATCCCCCGATCTGTGCCGAACGTAACCCCTGCGTAACACCCTGCCAGGGACAACGGAAGGATGATGCACGCGTTGATCGCGCTGCTACGATGCGAGGTGGGTGTGCATCGGGTGCGTCTGCAAGGAGGCAGCGCGACAGTGAAGCACGTCAGGGACCGGCCGGCCGAGCGGGTGACGGCGCCTCTCACGATCGCACCGATCGGGGCGCACGCCAAGGCAGGAAGGGCCAGCAGCGATGGTTGAGTCGCCGACGCTGGAATCACAGTCGCGGGAGCCGACGGCGGAGCGCGACCGGGCAACGATCCGCTTTGCGGGCGACTCCGGCGACGGCATGCAGCTGGCCGGCAACCGCTTCACCGACGCCACCGCCGTCTTCGGCAACGACTTCAGCACGCTGCCCGATTTCCCGGCCGAGATCCGGGCGCCCGCCGGGACCCTGGCAGGCGTCAGTTCGTTCCAGATCAGCTTCTCCCGGCGCACGATTCACACGCCCGGCGACGCGCCCGACGCGCTCGTCGCGATGAACCCGGCGGCGCTCATGGTGCACGCCAAGGAGTTGCTGCCCGGCGGCCTGCTGCTGGTCAACACCGACGCCTTCACCAGCGTGAACCTGCGCAAGGCCGGCTATCGCCAGAATCCGCTCACCGACGGCTCGCTGGCCGGCTACCGCCTGATTCAAGCCCCCATCACCCAGCTCGCGTCAGCGGCGGCGGGGGAGTCGGGCGTCTCCGTGCAGAACGCGGAGCGCACGAAGAACTTCTTCGCGCTGGGCGTCGTCTACTGGCTCTACGACCGCGACCCCTCGCCCAGCATCGCCTGGATCGAAGAGAAGTTCGCCAAGCGGCCCGACGTCGTGGAGGCGAACAAGGCGGCGCTGATGGCCGGCCATGCCTTCGCCGAGACCGCCGAGTTGGCCGACGCCCACGTCGCGGTGCCGCCGGCCGCGCTGACGCCGGGCACGTACCGCACGATCACGGGCAATGAAGCGACGGCCATCGGGCTGGTCGCGGCGCAGGAACTCAGCGGGCTGCAGCTGTTCTACGGCAGCTACCCCATCACGCCGGCCAGCGACATCCTGCATTCGCTCGCCTCGTATCGGAGCTTCGGCGTGAAGACCTTCCAGGCGGAGGACGAGATCGCGGCGGTGGGCGCGGCGATCGGCGCGGCCTTCGGGGGATCGATCGGGGTGACCGGCACCAGCGGCCCGGGCCTGGCGCTGAAGAGCGAGGCGATCGGCCTGGCCGTCATGACGGAGTTGCCGATCATCGTGCTCGACATCCAGCGCGGCGGGCCCAGCACCGGCCTGCCCACGAAGACGGAGCAGGGCGACCTCCTGCAGGCGATGTTCGGCCGCAACGGCGAGAGTCCGGTCTGCCTGGTCGCGCCGCGCAGCCCGGGCGACTGCTTCTACATGGTGATCGAGGCCGTCCGCTTGGCCTTCGCGTCGATGACGCCGGTGATCTTCCTGTCCGACGGCTACTTGGCCAACACGGCCGAGCCCTGGCCCGTGCCGGACGTGCGCCAGCTGCCCCGCATCGAGGTGCAGTTCCACGAGGATCCGCGCACCTTCGCGCCGTACGCCCGCGACCCCGAGACGCTGGCGCGGCAGTACGCCGTGCCCGGCACGGCGGACCTGCAACATCGCATCGGCGGCCTGGAGAAGGCCGACGGCTCGGGCAACGTGTCCTACGACCCCGACAACCACGCGCACATGGTGGCGCTGCGCGAGGAGAAGATTGCCCGCATCGCGCGCGTCATCCCGCCACTCGAGGTCGAGGGGCCGGAGTCGGGCGACGTGCTGGTGCTCTCCTGGGGCAGCACCTACGGCCCGGCGGTGACGGCGGTCGAGGACGCGCGCGCCCAGGGCGCGGACGTCGCGCTGGCGCACCTGCGCTACCTCAATCCCTTCCCGCGCAACCTGGGCGCCGTGCTGGGCCGCTACCGGACGGTGCTGATGCCGGAAACCAACGCCGGCCAATTGCGGATGCTGGTGCGGGCCAAGTTCCTGGTGGACGCCCAAGGCCTGAACAAGGTCTCGGGGCAGCCCTTCAGCGCCGGCGAAATCACCGAGCGGATCATGGCGCTGCGCAGCGCGACGCCGTCGCGGGCGCGGGCCTCGTAGCGGCGGCGCGGACGAGCGAGCGGAACGAGCGAGGAGACGCGGAGATGGTGACCGTCGAGCGCAAGCCGATTCCCGCGGAGGCCCAACGCCTCTCCAAGAAGGACTTCGCCTCGGACCAGGACACACGCTGGTGCCCCGGCTGCGGCGACTATTCGATTCTGTCGCAGATGCAGCGCATGCTGCCCAACCTGGGCAAGCGCCGGGAAGACATCGTCTTCATCTCCGGCATCGGCTGCTCCAGCCGCTTCCCGTACTACATGAACACGTACGGCTTCCATTCGATTCACGGCCGCGCGCCGACGCTGGCGACGGGCCTCAAGCTGACCCGTCCCGACCTGCTGGTGTTCGTGATCACCGGCGACGGCGACGGCCTGAGCATCGGCGGCAACCATCTGCTGCACGCCCTGCGCCGCAACCAGGACCTCAACATCCTGCTGTTCAACAACCGCATCTACGGACTCACCAAGGGCCAGTACTCGCCCACCTCCGAGATGGGCAAGGTGACGAAGTCCTCGCCGATGGGATCGATCGAGAACCCGCTCAACCCGGTCGCGGTGGCCTTGGCCGCGGAGGCGACGTTCGTCGCCCGCACCTTCGACACGGACCCGCACCACCTCACCGCCACGCTCGAGGCGGCGGCGCATCACAGGGGTTCGGCGTTCGTCGAGATCTACCAGAACTGCAACATCTTCAACGACGGCGCCTTCCGCGACTTCACCGACAAGCCGGTGCGCGGCGAGCGCCTGCTCTACCTGGAAGCGGGCGCGCCCATGCTGTTCGGCGAAGAACTGGAGCACGGCATCGCGCTGGACGGAGCGCGCCCGGAGATCGTGGAGGTCAACGGCGACCGCTCGAAGGTGCTGGTGCACAACCCGGCCGAGCCGACGCCGATCAGCGGCAACATGCTGGCCCGCTTCCAGTACCCCGAGATGCCCGTGCCCATGGGCGTCTTCCGCCAAGTGCAGAAGCCGACCTACGGCGAAATGCTGGGCCAGCAGGTGGCGGAGGCCCAGGAGGGGAAGGGCGCGGGCGACCTGGCGGCGCTCGTCGCCGGCGACAGCACCTGGCTCGTCGAATAGACGCTGCTCGAATAAGTACGGGTCGAAGACGCGCGACGCCGACGCGCGCCGGCCGACGAAGCTACCGGGCCGGGGCCGCTACCCGCCCGTGGACGACGGGCAACACGTCCTCGATCAGGCGCTGGGTTTGCCGCTGCATGTCGGCGTCGCCATCGGCGATGGGGCGCAGCACGAACTTCGACGCCCCCGCCGCCACGTACTCGGCGACGCGCGCCTGGATGCAGGCCGCGTCGCCCACGGCGAAGTAGCCGGCCGGGTCGACGTCGGGCAGGCGGCGGCGGAATCCGGCGGCCAGCCGTTGCACGGGCGCGTCGCCGGGGTCGCCGAAGCGGTAGGCGAAGGCGGCGCCGTAGTGGTCGTCGTCGATGCTGCGCCCGGCCCCGGCGGCCGCCGCCTTGATCGCCGCGACGATCCGCGCCACCTGCGCCGGGCTGTGCAGCCCGCCCAGCCAGCCGCTGCCGATGGTGGCCGTGCGGCGGATGGCGGCCCTGCTGTCGCCGCCGATCCAGAGCGGCAGCGGCTGCTGCACGGGCAGCGGCGCGATCACGGCGTCGCGGTACTCGTAGTGCTCGCCCGCGAAGCTCACCGTCTCGCCCGCCCAGAGGCGCACCATCAGGCGCAGGGCCTCATCGGCGAGGGCGCCGCGACGCGCCATGGGCCGGCTCGTGGCGCGGAACTCGGGCGCGACCGCCCCGCCCACACCGAAGGCCGGCAGCATGCGTCCATTGCTGAGGAAATCGATCGTGGCGCACTCCTTGGCCAGCACCAGCGGGTCGCGGAACGGCACGACGACCACGTTCATGCCGAACTTGAGCCGCTCGGTCGCCCCGGCCAGGGCCGCCATCGTGGACATCGACTCGAGGAACGGCTGAGCGCCGATCAGGCGGTCGGTCTGCCAGATCGAATCGACGTCGCCGGCCTCGCACTGCTCTACCCAGCGCCAGAAGCCGCGCGGGTTCTCGAAGGGGAAGTTCGCGATCCCCAGGCCGATGCGCACGCCCATCGGTTCCCCCTACTCCGCGGTCGATCCGGCCTCGGCGCCGTACTTGCTGCCGGGCACGTAGTAGCGACGGTGCCAGATGCCGCTGCGCGGCTCGTCGCCCAGGGGCATGCGCCAGCTCCGGATGCGCGCCGACGCGAGCGGGAGCGCGCAGAGGGCGCGCGGCTGGTCGATCGTGTTGCCGATGTAAGCCGCGGCGGCGGCCGGCGAGATGTAGCGCTCCGCGATGCGGCGGTAGAGGTCGCGCCAGACGTCGTCCGCGCCGAGGTCGTGGACGATCTCCGCCTCGCCCTCCACGACGAGCTTGCGTGCCGGCGTGGCCGTCTCGTCGATCGCGCAGGCGATGCCGGGATGCGCGCGGATGTGCGTCAGCCAGTCCGACATCGCGCGGGGGGTGAACCAGAGGCGCCCCTCCTCGTGCAGGAACCAGATCGGGGCGACGTGCGGGTCGCCCTGCGCGTCGACGGTGGCGATACGCATCAGCACGCCCGGCGCGTCGAGGAAGGCGTTGCGTTCGGCGGGGGTCAGGGGCGGCATGTGGTCCTCGTTCCGTCGCGGTCTTGCGGGGTTATGCCGGGGGCAGCCCGGCCAGCCAGTCGAGCAGGATGCGGTTCAGTTCATCGGGGCGTTCCTGCTGCGTCCAGTGGCCGCACTGCTCGATGTGGCCGCGCTGCAGCTGCGGGATGATGCGCTCCATCCCCTCGGAGAGCCTGGGCGTGAGGACCGGGTCCTTGCCGGCCGTGACCATCAGCGCCGGGCAGCCGATCCGCGCCGCCTTGCTCTCCTCGCCCCACTCCCAGTTCCGGCGGTCGTTGCGGTACCAGTTGAGCGGCCCGCGGAAGCCGGTCGCGCGGTACGCGTCCACGAACACGGCCAGATCCTCGGCGCTGAGCATGATACTGCGCACCGGACGCTCGGGCAGGCCCACCAGGATGCCGCCGCGCTCGCGGACGCTCTTGGTACCGCCCAGGGCGTCCAGCTGATCGGCGGGGTCGCTGCTGCGTAGGAGCAGCGACATCGTGCGCTCGGGGTCGGCCTCCAGCTCGGCCTCGGCGACGCCGGGCTCCTGGAAGTAGAACTGGTAGTCCCAGACGCCGGGGCGACCCTTGACCATCTCCAGCAGCGGCGCCGGCGGCTGGCCGCGGTAGGGCGTGTTGATCCCTGCGACGGCCCGCACCCGCGTCGGGTGGTGCAGCGCCATCGCCCAGACGATCGCGCCGCCCCAGTCGTGGCCGACGAAGACGGCCTGCTCCAGCGAGAGGGCGTCCAGCAGGGCGAGCAGGTCGTCGCAGACCAAGCGGTGGGCGTAGTCCTCGACGTTGGGGGGCGCGCTGGTGCGGCCGTAGCCGCGCATGTCGGGCGCGATGGCGCGGCAGCCCGCTTCCGCCAGGGCGGGCAGTTGATGCCGCCACGAGTACCACAGCTCCGGGAAGCCGTGCACGAAGACGACGGCCGGGCCGTCGCCCTGCTCCGCGACGTGCATCGAGATCCCGGTCGAGAGCGCCAGCTGCCGGTGCTCGATCGTCATGCTCGCATCCTTCCGTCGGCGCGCTCCGCGAGGCTAGCGCAGGGGCAGGCCCAACTGCCGTACCACAGGCGTCACGGCGCGGGGCCGATCGGCCCGCTCCGGGATGCCCGCCAGGCGCTGCAGCTCCAGCACGCGCGCCGAGACGCGCTCCCGGTATCGCTTGGGAGCGTACTTCTCCCCGTAGAGTCGACGGTAACCGTCGAGCAGCGACGGGTACTCCGCCGCCAGGAAGTCGAAGTAGTAGTCGCGCAGCTCCGCGCTCAGATTGAGCAGGCCCGATCCGACGAAGCGCGCCCCGTGATCGGCCGCGGCGCGCACGGTCCGCTCGACCTGCGCCCGGTCGGCCGAGAGCCCGGGCAGCAGCGGCGCCATCAGCACGCCCGCGTTGACGCCCGCGTCGGCCAGCCGCCGCATCGCGGCGAGGCGCTGCATGGGCGGGGCCGTGCCCGGCTCCGTGCGGCGCCAGATCTCCCGATCGACGGTCGGCACGCTGAAGGCGACGCTGAGTTCCGCGCGGGCGTCGAGGTCTTGCAGCACGTCGAGGTCGCGCACGATGAGTGGGTTCTTGGTGAGCAGCGAGACGGGGCTGCGGAAGCGCGCGAACTGCTCCAGCGCGGCGCGGGTCAGGCGATAGCGGCCCTCGGCGGGCTGGTAGGGGTCGGTCGCGGTGCCCAGCGCGACCTGCTCCCGCCGCCAGCCCGGACGCGACAGCTCGCCCGCCAGCACCTCGGCCAGGTTGCGCTTGACGTAGATGATGCCGGTGAAGTCGTCGCCGATGCCCAGCTCGAAGAAGCGGTGCGTGGGGCGCGCGAAGCAGTAGTGACAGGCGTGCACGCAGCCGCGGTACGGGTTGAGCGACCACGCGAAGGGCATGCCCCGCACCCGGTTGAGCGCCGACTTGCACTCGATCTCGCGGTACTCGACCACGGCGTCCGCCCTTCCCGGCCGGACCATAATAGAACATGTGTACTATCCGATGTCAAGGCGCTGTGGCTAGCGGAGGATGCCGGACGCCTCGCCGGCCGCGACCTCCTCGGGCGGCACGCCGAGCCAGTCGTGCAGGATGGCGGCGGTGTCCTCGCCGGTCAGGCGCGAGCGGGCGTACGTCTCGATCGGCGTCGCCGAGAAGCGTAGCGGCAGCCGCTCGACGTGCTGCACGCCGACGGTGGGGTGCTCCCCCTCCGCGGTGGTGAAGAAGCCGCTCGCACGCAGCTGCGGGTCGCGCTGCGTCAGGTCGACGCCGGACTGCACGACGCCGGCCGGCACGCCGGCCGCCTGGCAGCGCTGCATGACGGCCTCCGCGTCCTGCGTCCGCGTCCAGGCCGCCATCTCCCGATCGATGGCGTCCATTGCCGCCACGCGGCCCGCCGCGCTGTCGAGGGCGGGGTCGCGGGCCCAGGCGGGATCGCCCAGCAGCGCGCGCAGGGACCGCCACTGGCCGTCGGTCATGACGGCGATCGCCACCCAGCGCTCCTCCTCGCCGGGCACGGCATCGGCCAGCGGGCGGCAGGGGTAGCAGTCGTGCGGGGCGGCGGCGTCGTACGGCAGGCGGTTGCCCGTGGCCTGCGCACGGCCGCCGTTGACGGCCAGGTCAAGCAGGGTGGGGCCCAGGAAGTTGACGCCCGTCTCGAACTGCGCGACCTCGATGCGCTGGCCGACGCCGTCGCGGCGGCGCGCCTCCAGGGCCGCCAGCACGGCCAGCGCGGCGTGCAGCCCGGCGGCGTGGTCGTTGTAGGAGAAGCCGATGCCGATGTCGTCGCGGCCGGGCACGCCGGTGAGCGCCGTCAGGCCGGCGAGCGCGTGGATGGTGGGGGCGTAGGTGACGTAGCCCGACCAGGGGCCGCCGTCGCCCATGCCCGACATGCCAACCGCGATCAGGCCGGGGTTGACCGCGCGCAGCACGGACTCACCCAGGCCCCAGCGGTCGAGCACGCCCGGCGAGAAGTTGTCGATCAGCACGTCGGCGCGGGTCGCGAGGGCCAGGCCGATCGCCCGCGCCTCGTCCGTCGCCATGTTGAGCGCCAGCGCGCGTTTGTTGCGGTTCCACATGACGTAATACGGCCGCGCCGGGTCCGCCCCCACGCCCTGGGCGCGGCCGGCCGTGGACACCTTGACCACGTCGGCGCCCAGATCGCCCAGGACGCGCGTCCCGAAGGGGCCCGCGAGCACGTGCGTGAAGTCGAGCACGCGCACGCCGTCGAGGGGGCGCGGGCCGGTCATCGGTCGTCCCAGCCGACCGCCGAGAGCAGCGCCTCGGGCGTGGGGGGCGGGCCGGCGGCGGCGACGGCGGCCGTCTCGTCGGCGGCGCGCCACGGCGTCCGGTCGAAGCGGTACGGCCCGCCGGGGCCGCTCACGGCGGCGCCGGCGATGGTGCGGGGCTGCCACCAGCCTCGCGCCGCCAGTTGGGGGTTGTCGAGCAGCAGCTCGGGCGGCAGGACGCGGCCGTAGGGCGCGTGGCGCGCCTGCGCCTCCTCGAACAGGGCGCCCACCTCCTTCGTGGGCACCCAGGTCCGCATCACGTCCATGAGGCGCCGCACGTACTCCACCCACAGGTCGGGATCCTGCCACTTCGGGTCGAGCAGGTCCTCGATGAAGCCTTCCTCGACGAGCCAGGCGAGTTGCGCCTCCGGGTCGGGCGTGGGCGTGACCATGATGCCGCCGCCGCGCGCCTGCAGGACCTGGTACACGGTCGTCCAGTGCAGCGCCCCCTGCCGCGGCAGGACCGGCGTCTCGGCCCACTCCACCAGGTCGCAGTACCACGCGTACATCAGCACGTGTTCCAGCGCCGTCGGCAGCGCCTCGTGCACGGCGGCGTCGACGATCTGGCCCCGGCCGCTCTCGCGCGCGTAGCGTAGGGCGGCCAGCGCGCCGACCGCCACGTAGGCCCCGGAGATCATGAACGCCAGCTCGCCGAACAGTTTGAGCGGCGGCGTGTCGACGTCGCCGGTCGTGGCGCAGATGCCGCCCAGCGCCGAGGCGACCAGATCGGGCGCGAGGTAGTCGCGCCAGGGGCCGTCGCGGCCGAACGACGTGGACCGCACGACGACGATCCCCGGCCGCTCGGCGAGCAGCTCCTCGGCGTCGATGCCGGCGCGGGCCAGGGCGCCGTTGTCCAGGACGACGTCCGCCGCGCGCGCGAGCTCGCGCAGGCGCGCCCGCCCGGCCGCCGCCTCGAGGTCGAGCGTGAGCGAGCGGCGGCTGGAGGCGAAGTAGGCGTACCAGAGGGATCGGCCCGGGCCCGGCTCGCCGCCGGCGAAGGGGCCGCGCTGCCGCAGCGGGTCGCCCGAGGGCGGCTCCGGCCGCACGACGTCGGCGCCGAGGTCGGCGATGAGCTTCGCGCCGTAGATGGCGCGCTCGTCGGTCAGATCCAGGACGCGCAGTCCCGTCAGGGCGCCCGGGGGGTCGGGCGGGGGCTGGTGGCCGGTGGGGGCGTCGGTCATGACAACACAGTCTAGAGCCGGGCGAGCGTCTGGCTCGACACCCCCCGCAAGCCGCGCAGCCGGTACCGTGAGCGCAGCAACCCCCTCTTCCCGATCTCGCTCCGGTTCATCATCCGTGCTCTACGTCGATGCCGTCTCCCAGCGCTTCAAGGGCGTCCCCGTCCTCGACGAGGTCGGCTTCAACGTCGGCGACGGCGAGCGCGTCGGCCTGATCGGGCCGAACGGGGCCGGCAAGTCGACGCTGCTGCGCATCATGGCCGGGCTGCTGCCGCCCGACGCGGGCGTCGCGGGGCGCCGCGGCGGCAGCCTGGGCTTCCTGGAGCAGGACGCGGAGTTGAGCAGCCGGCTGCCGCTGGTCGAGGAGATGTGGAAGGCGTTCCCGGAGGCGCGCGCCGTCGAGGAGCAGTTGCATGAGGTCGCCGCCGCGTTCGAGAGCGCCGCGGACGACATCGACGCGCTGGTCAGCCGGCAGGCGCAACTGTTCGACGAGTTCGACCGCCTGGACGGCTATCGCATCGACAAGCGCATCGGGCAGGTGCTGCGCGGGCTCGGCTTCCCACCCGAGGACAACGGCAAGCCTTGCGGGGCGTTCTCGGGTGGCTGGCGGATGCGCGTCGCGCTGGCGCAGGTGCTCGTCCGTCGTCCCGATCACCTGCTGCTCGACGAGCCCACCAACCACCTCGACGCCGCCGCGCGGGCGTGGCTGATCGACCATCTCCAGGCCTACAGGGGCACGGTGATGATCGTCTCGCACGAGACCGACTTCCTGGATGCGACGGTGCAGCGGATCATCGACCTGCGCGACGGGGAGGCGCGCTCGTACCCCGGCAACCACAGCGACTACCGCCGCCAGCGGGCCGCGCTGCTGGCGCAGCGGCGCGCGACCGCCGACCGCCAGGGGCGCGAGATCGCCCGGCAGACGCGGTTCATCGATCGCTTCCGCAGCACGGCCACCAAGGCCAAGCAGGTGCAGAGCCGGATCAAGGCGCTCGACAAGATCGAGCGGGTGACCGCGCCCAACGCCGAGCGGGCCGTGCACTTCCGCATCCAGACGGCGGACCGGCCCGAGCGCGCCGTCCTGACGGTGCAGGACCTGAGCCATGCCTACGACGACCACATCGTGCTGGTGGGCGCGAACCTGGAGATCGAGCGGGGGGAGAAGGTCGCCCTGGTGGGGCCCAACGGCGGCGGCAAGAGCACGCTGCTGCGCGCCCTGGCGGGCCGCATCGCCCCGACCGAGGGCAGCATCGCCTGGGCCGAGCGGGCCGAGTTCGGCTACTACGACCAGCACCAGGACGAGGCGCTGGACCCCAGCCGCACGGTGCTGGAGGAGGTCGCATCGATCGCCGGCGACCACAGCGACGGCGACCTGCGCAGCGTCCTCGGTCGCTTCCTGTTTCGCGGCGAGGATGTGTTCAAGCGCATCTCCGTGCTCTCGGGTGGGGAGCGGTCGCGCGTGGCGCTGGCGAAGTTCCTGATCCGGCCGTCCAACGTGCTGCTGCTCGATGAGCCCACCAACCACCTCGACGGGGCGACCCGCGCCCGGCTGATCAAGGCGCTGGCCGACTACGACGGGACGATCATCTGCGCGTCGCACGACCGCGAGATCCTGCGGCGGGTGGCGACCCGGGCCGTGCAGATCGAGGAGGGCGAGTGCCGGCCGCTGCTGGACTGGCGCGCCGGCGCGGCGTCGGGCGGCTGAGGACCGCGGCGGCGGGGAGAGTCGGGGATGGTCGGGGAGAGAGGATTTGAACCTCCGACCTCTTCGTCCCGAACGAAGCGCGCTGCCGGACTGCGCCACTCCCCGACGCCGGCTCAGCGTAGGCGAGCGTGTCGCGCTCGAACAATCGCGCGGGGCGCAGACGGCGGCCGGCGCGGGACCGCTAGCCCTGCGGCGACAGCGGTCCGCTGGCGAAGTCCGTCTGCTCCTGGGCCTCCGGGTCCGGCGGCTGGTAGCCAGGCGGCGGGATGCGCAGCTCCTGGCCGATGCGCAGCGCGTTGGGGTTGCTCAGCTCGTTGTAGGCGGCCAGCGCGGCGGTGGTGACGGCGAAGCGCTGCGCGATCTTGCTCAGCACGTCGCCCGGCACCACCACGTAGATCTGGTCGAGTTGCTGCGCCGGCACCTCGGCCTCGGCCAGGGCGGCGGCGACGGCGGCGGCAGCGGCGTCCGTCGCCGCATCGGGCGCGATGGCGGCCGTCTCGGCCACCGGCGCGGCCTCGGCGTCCGCGAGGGCCTGCGCCGCCTCGGCGCTCTCGGCGGCGACGGCGTCCTGGGCGCCGGCGCCCGTGTCTCGCAGCACGCTGAAGGTCGTCAGCATCAGCACGGCGAAGATGATGGGGACCGCCACCACCAGGGTGAGCAGGAAACCCAGCACCGGACCAGACCAGACGGTCTCGTCGGGTGGGGGGCCATCCGCCCCGGGCGGCGGCAGGGGCTGCGCGCCCGAGTCGCTAGCGCCGGCGGCCGGACTCACCCTCCAGGATGGGCTCGTCGATGTAGACATCGCCGTTCCGAATCTTGATGTTGTAGCCGCAGTTCCCATTCGTGCAGACCCACGCCTTGTAGTGAATCGCCGCTCCCTGGCTGCCAAAGTCCGACAACGGCACGAGGTGCCCCGTGTCGCAGCGCTGGCACGGCGGGAACGCGAACAGCCCGTCTTCCACCCGTCACCCCCTTCATCCCGCACGACGCGCGAACGCCGCGTTGGGTTCCCCAGCGCTCCCGTCACGCTGGGGCCGATCTCATTCTATCGCGGCCTGGTCCACAGCGCCCGGCCCGGCCGCGCGGATCGGCCCCCGGGGCCATAAGCTGGCGACATGGCCGACGCACTCACCGATCGTCAGCGCGAAGTCGCCGGCCTCGTCGCCGCGGGGCTGACCAACCGCGAGGTGGCCGAGCAGCTGGGCATCTCCAAGGACGGGGTCAAGTACCACGTCGCGGAGATCCTCAGCCGGCTGGGCGTGTCCTCGCGCGCGTCGGTGCGCGAGGCGCTGTGGGGCCCGCCCGCCGACGCGCCATCGCAGCCGCCCTCGCAGCCGGGGGAAGTCGACTTCGCGAAGTACCTGCTGGACGCGATGCGGGGCTCGCTCCTGCAGCGGGTGCTGCGCGTCGCGACGGCGACCGGCGTCGTCGAGGCGCTGCGCGAACTGCCGCCCGCCAGCGTGCATCGCATCGCGGCGCAGACGGGCATCGACGGGCGCTACGTGCGCGCCATCCTGCAGGCGCTGGCCGCGCACCGCATCGTGACCTACCGCGCGGCCACGCGACAGTTCCGGCTGGCGCCGCCGCAGCGCGCGCTGCTCACGCCGGAGCGCCCCGACTCGTTCCTCGACCTGCTCGACAGCACGACGCCGCGCGACCCCGCCGACGACCGCCTGATCGCGCTCATCCGGGCCGGCGACGGCGTGCGGCTCGAGGCGGGCATGGCCAACGAGTGGGAGAGCTTGATCCACATCCTGCCGCGGCCGGCGCACGGGCTCGCGCCCGCCTTCCGCGCCGCCCCGGAACTGGCCGCCGCGCTCGAGGGCGGCATCAGCGTGGGCGAGGCGGGCTCGGGGCGGGGGCGGCTGCTGATCGAGCTGGCGCGCCGCTACCCGCGCAGCCGATTCACGGGCTACGACCTGAACCCCACCGCCGTGCGGCTGTCGGCGGCTGACGTGGAACGGGCCGGCGTCGGCAACTGCGCCTTCGTCGAGGCCGACGTGACGCAGCTGCCCGAGTCACACGATCTGATGCTGGCCTTCGGGATGCTGCACGACACGCCCAATCCCAGGCAGATCGTCGAGGCCGTGGCGCGGATCATCGCCCCCGGCGGCCTGTTCGTGGCGACGGAGATCGCGGCCTCCAGCCGGCTGGAGCGCAACCTGGGCCGGCCGCTGATGGAGGTCATGTACGACCTCTCGCTGATGCACTGCGTGCCCCACTCAGTGGCCTGCGGCGGCGACGGCCTGGGCGCGCTCTGGGGCCACGAGGCGACGCGCGACCTGCTCGCCGCCGCGGGGCTGGCGGTGGAGGTCGTGCGCTCGCAGAGCGACGCGTTCCACAACTACTTCGTCGCGCGGGCGGGCGGACGCCCGGAGCCCGGCTAGGACCGGGCCGGGGCCCCAGCGGCCTCGGCCGCATCGGCCGCCGCCCACTGCGGGTGCTTGTAGAGGAAGTACTCGTAGGCGTCGGAGAGGGCGATCCAGGACGCCTCGATGACGTCGGTCGAGGAGCCCACGGTGTTCCAGATGTGCTCCCCGTCCGACGATTCGATGAGCACGCGCACGCTCGCCCCGGTGCCGCTCGCCGCGTCGAGGATGCGCACCTTGTAGTCGCGCAGATGCACCGTCTCGATCGCCGGGTAGGGCTGTCGCAGGCCGCGCCGGATCGAGGCGTCCATGGCCGAGACGGGGCCGTTGCCGTCGGCGGCGGTCTGGAAGACCTCCTCGCCGACGGCGATCTTCGTCATCGCCTCGGCCTGCATGTCGGAGTGCGTCGTGGGGTCGCCGTCGTCCTTGTGGCGGCGGCGGTTGACGATCAGGAAGTCCTCGAGATCGAAGGGGGCGCGGTAGCCGGGCCGCAGCCGCAGGGCCAGCAGCTCGAACGAGGCTTCGGCGCCCTCGTACTGGAAGCCGCGGCTCTCCATCTCCTTGACGCGATCGAGCAGGGCGCGGTTCTCCTCCTTGCTGAGCGGGAAGTCGAGGCCGCGCTCGGCCAGCTTGACGGAGATGTTGCGCTGGCCGGAGAGCTCGCTGACCAGGATGCGGCGGCCGTTGCCCACCGCGTCGGGGTCGATGTGCTGGTAGGTGTCGGGATCCTTGACGATCGCGGCCACGTGGTAACCCGCCTTGTGGGCGAAGGCGCTCACGCCCACGTAGGGCGCCTGGCCGTCGAGCGGCAGGTTGGCCAGCTCGGCGACGAACAGGCTGGCGTTGGTCAGCTCGGCGAGCTGGGCGTCGCTGACGACGCGGCGGCCCATCTTGAGCTGCAGGTTTGCGATGACGCTGGTCAGGTTGGCGTTGCCGCAGCGCTCGCCGTAGCCGTTGACGCAGCCCTGCACCTGCGTGACCCCCGCCTCGACGGCGGCCAGGCTGTTGGCGACGGCGAGGCCGCAGTCGTCGTGGCAGTGGATGCCCAGCCGCGCGCCGGGCAGCGCCTCGCGCACGGCGGCCACGGCGCGCAGAACGTCCGACGTCATCGCGCCGCCGTTGGTGTCGCAGAGGACGAGGTACTCGGCGCCCGCGCGGCGGGCGGTGCGCAGCGCCTGCAGGGCGTAGTCGGGGTCCTCGCGGAAGCCATCGAAGAAGTGCTCGGCGTCGAAGTGGACCTCGCGGCCGTGCGCGCGGAGGTGGGCGACGGACTCGCGGATCATCGCCAGGTTCTCCTCCCGCGAGGTCTCCAGCGCGACGCGGACCTGGTAGGCGCTGGCCTTGCCGACCAGCGTCACGACGGGCGTCTCGGCGCCGAGCACGGCCTGCATGTTGAAGTCGGCGGCGGTGTCGGCGCCGGGCTTGCGCGTGCCGCCGAAGGCGACCAACCGGGCGTGCGTGAGGGGCCGCGCCCGCATCGCCTCGAAGAAGGCCTTGTCCTTCTCGTTGCTGCCGGGGAAGCCGCCCTCCACGTAGTGGATGCCGATCGCGTCGAGGCGATGGGCGATGGCGACCTTGTCATCGAGCGAGAAGGCGACGCCCTCCATCTGCGAGCCGTCGCGGAGGAGGGTGTCGTAGAGGACGACGGGTGGGGACTGGGACATCTCGCGCTCCAAGCGCCGTGCGCCGGGGCCAGCGGCGCGGGCCGGGGGGATCGGGGTGGGGCGGACGCGGAGGGGCGAACCCGTGCGGGGGTCGCGGGGGGCGAGCGCCGCTCAGGACGCAATCGTCACCGCCGCGACGATCGCGGCGGCTGGGGCTCCCGTCGGGGGTGGCGTCGCGGACATGGGGCGTCGCCTCGCTTCCTGGTCCACGCTCACCGTACTGAGCGCCGGGCGTGGCGGCAACGTGGCGCGGCGGTGGCGGTCGTCGGGGCGACCCTTGTGGTCGCCCTGCCGGGCGGAGTCGGGGCGCCCACGAGGGGCGCCCCGACGACACCGCGCCCACGTTCCCCCTCTCCATCGTCCGGATGGAGAGGAAGCGAGATCTCGTAGGGGCGGTTCGCGAACCGCCCTTCCCCCTTCCGGTCCCCCCCCCCCCTCCATTGCTCGGCAATGGAGCGGGGGTGAGGTTCCCACGCAGGGGGTGAGGTTCTGGCGCAGGGTGTGAGGTTCCCGCGCCTCAGATGCGCTTCTGCATGGCGAAGGAGCTTGTGTAGTCCACGAGGCCGAAGGGCCCGCCCTTGGGCCAGTTGACGTTGCTGCGGGTCATGACGGCTTCCGGCGGCTCGATGAGGAAGACGTAGTACGCGCGCCGCGCGTGCTCCAGGATGAACTCAGTGATCATCTCCAGGCGCCGCGCGCGATCGAGTTCGACGGACTGCGCGAGGTACATCTCGTCCATGTCGGGGTCCGGCGGCGCCGCGATCGCCCAATCGCCACGCGGCCCGGCGCAACACTCCCACGGCTGGGAGATGTCGGGGATGGGGCTGCCCCAGAACCACCACAGCCCCGGCTTGGCGTTTTCTTTGCCGCGCATGTACTCGTCGGTGAAGTACTCGCTTCCGGGGATCGAGACGGCCTTCGCCCGAATGCCGACCTCGTTCAGCATCTGCGCCGTGGTCAGCACCAAGTCTTCCTGGAGGTCGCCGCCCCAGTCGGGCGTGTAGTACAGGTTCTCGTCGAAGCCGTCCGGGTAGCCGGCCTCCGCCAGCAGCGCCCGCGCGCGATCGGGGTCGTAGCCCCAGTCCGCCGCCCGCGCATCCTCCTCACTGGGGTAGCCAACGACGCCGCGGAACCCATACATGGGCTCGATGGGCGGCGCGCCCAGCAGCAGGCCTTCGGCGATGGCCGCGCGGTTAATGGAAAGGTTCGCGGCGATGCGGACGCGCTGGTCCATCCACGGGTTGGGCGTGCCGTCGTCCCGCGTCTCCCTCCAGAGGTTGGGGTAGATGTTGTGCAGCGCGTACCCCAGCGCGGGGACGAACTGGACCGTGAAGTCGGGGTCGTCAAGGAACGGCGCGACGGCGTTGACGCCCAACTCCGCGGCCCCGTCGATCTCGCCCGCCTCGATGCCGGCGATGCGCGACTGCACCTCGGGGCGCACCAGAGCGATCAGGTGCTTGTGGTGGGCGTAGTGCGGCACGCGGATGGGGTGGTCGACCGGATTGAAGTGGTCCTCGAAGCGCTCGAAGACGAAGTCCTCTTCGTCGGTGTGGCTGACGAAGCGGAAGGGCCCCGTGCCGATCGGGTGGTTATCCACGGCCTGGTCGCCGCGCCGCTCCACATCCGCCTGGGACATGACCAGCACATTGGGGACGATGCCGATGGTGCCCCAGAGGCTCGCGTCGAAGTCCGGCAGCTCGATCACCCAGGTGGTGTCGTTGACCGCCTCGTTGCGGAGCCAGTAGGAGGCCCCCCAATTCGGTCGCACGGGTTGCCAGCCGGCCGGGTGGTCGCTCGTCTCGCCGCCCTGGTGGTATTCGGCGACGCCGCCCATGCGGTCGTAGGTGAAGACCAAGTCGTGGGCGGTGAGCATGGAGCCGTCGTGGAACATCGCCCCGTTGACGGTGCCGATGCACGTGGCGCCCTCGTCGGCCCACTCCAGCGTGGCGAGATGCGGGATCAGATCGTTCGTCAGGGGCGAGATCTCCACGAGGCTGTCGTGGACGGCCGAGTGCGACGTGAAGTTCGAATCACTGCCGACCCGTTGCGGATCCAGGCCCCCCGTGTCGGCGGGGATGGCGAGGGTGATCGTGGCGTCCAGGTCGATCTCGTCGATCGGCCAGGGCACGCTCCAGTCCACGAACTCGGCCTCGGCGGTCAAGGAGGCGGCGACGTTCCTCGTCTGCTCAACGGCGTCGGCGGCCTCGCGGGCCGCATCGGCGGCCTCTTCGGCCGCGGCGACGGCGGCGGCGGCGGTCTCGGCCGCGGCTTCGGCGGTCTCCTGGGCGGTGGCGGCGGCCTGCCCGGCGGCGGCGGACGCCTCGCCGGCGGCAGCCGCGGCCGCGGCAGCGGCCTGGGCGGCCTCGTCGATGGCGGCCTGGGCGGCCTCCGCGGTGGCCGTGCCGGCCTCGACCGCCGCAGCGGCGTCACGGGCGGCCTGGGCGGCCGCTTCGGCCGCCTCGGACGCGGCGGCCGCGACGGCCGCGGCAGCCTGATCGCCGGCCGCGGATGCCGCGGCGGCCGCATCGGCGGCAGCCGCGGCGGCGGCTTCCGCGGCGGCGGCCGCGTTGGCGGCGTCCTCCGACTCAGCTGCCTCGGCGGCCAGGGCCGCAGCCGCATCGGCGGCGTCGGCCGCCTGCGAGGCCGCGGCGGAGGCCTCGGACGCGGCAGCAGCTGCCTCAGCGGCGGCGTCCGCGGCGGCCTCGGTCTCGGCCGCGCGCGCCTCCCCGGCGGCGATGGCGGCGGCGGCGGCCTCTTCCGCCGCCGCAGCGGCCCGTTCGGCAGCCACGGCCCCGGCGTCGGGCTCGTCGTCGTCGCCGCAGCCGACGAGCGCGAGCCCGGCAACTCCAACGCCAGCCTTGGCGCTGGCTCCCAACATGGTGCGGCGCGAGATCTTTCGCTGTCGCAGGGTGGTCCAGTAGTTGCGGTCGCTCATGGCATGTTCCCTTCTGGATTCCGGGCTGGCCTCACGTGGGACGGCCCGGTGCCGGAGCCGCCATAAGTATAGATCGGGGGGGGGGGGGGTGGTGGGGGCAACGAATTCTAGGTAACCGTAATGTAAAATTATTCTTACGCCCGTTGACGGGGAGATTTGCGTCCGCTTAGGGCCGCGCGGCGGTTACGACGGTTCGGCCAGGACCATGCCCGCCGCGACGGTGTTCGACGTCGCCTCGTCGATGAGGATGAAGCTGCCGGTCGTGCGGTTGCGCGCGTAGGCGTCGGGGAACAGCGGCGTCGTGCAGCGCAGGCGCACGCGCCCGATGTCGTTCAGCGACAGCGCCTCGACGCCGGGCTCCGGCCGGAACCTCACCCCCTAACCCCCTCATCCATTGCAGAGCAATGGAGAGGGGGGATCGGAGGACTAGGGAGTAAAGCGGAGCGCCGACCCCGGAGCGCTCCGCTCGATTCCCCTTCCGGTCCCCCCTCTCCAGCGCTTTAGCTGGAGAGGGGGTTAGGGGGTGAGGTTCCCCCTCCGGTCCCCCCTCTCCAGCGCTTTAGCTGGAGAGGGGGTTAGGGGGTGAGGTTCGGGACGTCGCGCGCCCTCGTCAGGCCAGCGCCGCGACGATCAGGTCGCCCATGGCGGCGGTGTCCTTCGGGCGGTCGTCCGGGCCGGCGAGGTCGGCCGGGCGGTGGCCGGCGGCGAGCACGGCGTCGACGGCCGCCTCGACGGCGGCGGCCTCGGCCTCGAGGCCCAGCGAGAGGCGCAGCATCATCGCGCCGCTGAGGATCTGGGCGATGGGGTTGGCGATGCCGCGGCCCTGGAGGTCGGGCGCGGTGCCGTGGATCGGCTCGTACATGCCCAGGCCGGTGCCGTCGCGGCTGCGCAGGCCCAGGCTGGCGCTGGGCAGCATGCCCATCGAGCCGGCCAGCATCGAGGCCTCGTCGCTGAGGATGTCGCCGAACAGGTTCTCGGCGACGATGACGTCGAAGTCGCCGGGGCGGGAGATCAGGTGCATGGTGCAGGCGTCGACGAGTAGATGCTCGACCTCGACGTCGGGGTAGTCGGGCGCGACCTCCAGCACGACCGCGCGCCACAGCCGGGAGCTGGCCATCACGTTGGCCTTGTCGACCGAGGTGAGCTTCTTGCGGCGCGCCTGCGCCAGCTCGAAGCCGACGCGCACGATGCGCTCGATCTCGTGCTCGGAGTAGGCCAGCGTGTCGACGACGTGGCGCTCGCCGTTCTCGACCCACTGCTTCTGCGGCTGGCCGAAGTAGATGCCGCCGGTCAGCTCGCGCAGCACGATCATGTCCACGCCGCGCACGACCTCGGGCTTGAGGGCCGTGCTGTCGACGAGGAAGTCGTACATCTTCACGGGGCGGATGTTGGCGAACAGGCCCAGGCCCTTGCGCAGGCCGAGGATGGCCTGCTCGGGGCGGACGCTGGCGCCGGGGTCGTCCCACTTGGGGCCGCCGACGGCGCCGAAGAAGACCGCGTCCTGCGCCTGGCACATCTCCAGCGTCTCGTCGCGCAGGGCGACGCCGTAGTCGTCGATGGCGGCGCCGCCCACGATGTCGGCGGTGTAGCTGAACTCGTGCCCGAAGCGCGCGCCCACGGCGTCGAGCACCTTGACGCCCTCGGCGACGACCTCCGGTCCGATGCCGTCGCCGGGCAGCAGCGCGATGTTGAAGTTGCTCACGAAGGTCCTCCCAGGGGGCGGGCTCAGGCGCTGATGCTGGGCTTGAAGGCCGGACGGCCCTGCTCGAAGGCGGTGATCGCGTCGACGTATTGCAGCGTGATGTCGATCCCGTCGAGCCCGTTGATCAGCGTGTGCTTGACGAAGGCGTCGATCTCGAAGCCGCGCGACCAGCCGCCGGGCGTCGAGACGGTCTGGGCCGCCAGGTCCACGGTGATGGGGGCGGAGGGCGTCTCGGCCGCGCGCGCCATGAGGTGTTCGCAGTCGGGCGGGGAGAGGGTGATGGTGAGCAGCCCCATCTTGGCGCTGTTGTTGCGGAAGATGTCGGCGAAGGAGGGGGAGATGACCACGCCCACCCCCATCTGCTGGATCGCCCAGACGGCGTGCTCGCGCGAGGAGCCGCCGCCGAAGTTGGGGCCCGCCAGGAGGATGGGGGCGCCGGCGTACTCCGGCTGGTTGACGACGAAGTCGGGGTCCTTGCGCCAGCTCTCGAAGGCGAAGGGCCCGTAGCCCGTGCGCTCGATCTTCTTGAGGTGGCGGGCGGGGATGATCTGATCGGTGTCGATGTCGGCGCGGTCGAGCGGGATCGCGTGGCCGCTAACGGTCGTGACGGGTTGCATGCTGCTCCTAACTCACCGACGCCAGGCCGCTGCCCTCGACGCGGAGGGACCACGTGAACGCACTGGCCGGCTCGGGCTCCTCGCCGAGCTCTCGTTTCGTCTCGATGTAGGCGGCGATGGCGTCGGGCAGCTGCGCCCGCAGGGCGTCGAGCGTCTCTCCCTGCGCGACGCAGCCCGGCAGGTCGAGGACTTCCGCCCAGTAGCCGCCTTCCTCCGCTTCATAGACGGCGATCGTATAGACGGGAGCCTCGGAAGCCACCATCACATCACCTCCTCGAAATCCTGTGCGGTCGCCCCGGCGCGACGAATGAGCCGATGCAGCAGACCGATCTTGAGTGTACCGGTGGGGATCGCGAGCAATGCTCCGTTCGGCATCGTCACCATGCGGTAGTTCTTCTTCGACGCCCGCTCTCGGCCACCCAAGCGAACGAACGCCCGGACGGCCTCCTCCTGTTTGACATTCCGAAGCCCCGGCATCGAAGCTCCGAATCGCTAGCTCCAGTCCCGCACGTCGACGAAGTGGCCGGCGACGGCGGCGGCGGCGGCCATCGCGGGGCTGACGAGGTGGGTGCGGCCGCCCGGCCCCTGCCGCCCCTCGAAGTTGCGGTTGCTGGTCGAGGCGCAGCGCTCGCCGGGGGCGAGGATGTCGGGGTTCATGCCGAGGCACATCGAGCAGCCGGCCTCGCGCCACTCGAAGCCGGCGTCGCGGAAGATGTCGGCCAGCCCCTCCTGCTCGGCCTGCGCTTTGATGAGCCCCGAGCCCGGCACCACCATCGCGTGCACGCCGCCGGCGACCGTCTTGCCCTCGAGAACCTTCGCCGCCGCGCGCAGGTCCTCGATGCGGGCGTTGGTGCAGGAGCCGATGAAGACGCGGTCGAGGTTGATGTCCACGATGCGGGTCGCCGGTTCGAGGTCCATGTAACGCAGGGCGCGCTCCGCCGTCTCGCGGGCGGCGCGGTCCTCGATCTCGGCCGGGTCCGGCACCTGGCCGCCGACGCCCACGCTCTGCGCGGGCGTCACCCCCCACGTGACGTACGGGTCGATGCCCGCGCCGTCGAGCACGACCTCACGGTCGAAGCGAGCGCCGGGGTCGCTGGGCAGTTGCCGCCAGGACTCCAGGGCCTCGTCCCAGGCGTCGCCCGTGGGGGCGTGGGGGCGACCGCGGAGGTAGTCGAAGGTGGTGTCGTCGGGCGCGACCAGGCCGGCCCGCGCGCCGCCCTCGATCGTCATGTTGCAGACGGTCATGCGCCCCTCCATCGAGAGGGCGCGGATGACGTCGCCGCGGTACTCGATCACGTGCCCCGTGCCACCGTCGACGCCGATGCGGTTGATGATCGTGAGCACGACGTCCTTGGCGGTGCAGCCGGGGGGCAGCGCGCCCGTGACCTCGACCGCCATCTGCTTGAGCGGCTTCTGCGGCAGCGTCTGGGTGGCGAGCACGTGCTCGACCTCCGAGGTGCCGATACCGAAGGCGAGGGCGCCGAAGGCGCCGTGGGTCGAGGTGTGGCTGTCGCCGCAGACGATCGTCAGGCCGGGCTGGGTGACGCCCTGCTCCGGCCCGATGATGTGCACGATGCCCTGGCGCGGGTCGAAGGTGTCGAAGAGGGGGATGTCGAACTGGGCGCAGTTCTCGCGCAGCGAGGTGACCTGCTGCTGCGAGAGCGGATCCCCGTAGGGCTCGACGCGGTTGTCGGTGGGGACGTTGTGGTCGGGCACGGCGAGGGTGAGGTCGGGCCGGCGCACGGGCCGTCCGGTCAGACGCAGGCCCTCGAAGGCCTGCGGGCTGGTGACCTCGTGCACCAGGTGGAGGTCGACGTAGAGCAGGTCGGGCTCGCCGTCGCCTTGGCGAACGAGATGCTCATCCCAGATCTTCTGGGCCAGTGTGCGAGCTTCGGCCACGCGTGAGTCCTTTCGTCGTCGCGGGCGAGCGGGGTCGCCGGCGGCGGTTAGGGCGTGCGGCGCTGCGTCACCGACGCGCGGGCGCCCACCTTGCCGGTGAGGTAGCGGTTGACGGCGTTGACGTAGGCGCGCGCGCTGGCGACCAGGATGTCCTGATCGAGCGCCCGCCCGGTGTAGGTGACGCCCTCGATCTCGATGCGGATCGTGACCTCGCCCTGGGCGTCGAGGCCCTCGGTGATGGCCGTGACGGCGTATTCGGTGAGCACGTCCTGGGTGCCGATGAGTCCGCGGATCGTCTTGTAGACGGCGTCCACGGGGCCGGTGCCGGTGTCGGCCGCCTGGTGGAAGTCCCCGTCGGGGCCGCGCAGCTTGATGCTGGCCGTGGGGGTCGCGCCGGTGCCGGTCGTGACGTTGACCGACTCGATATGCCAGGCCTCCTCGGCCTGCCCGATGTGGTCGGAGACGATGGCCTCCAGGTCGCGGTCATCGACGGTGTTCTTGCGGTCGGCCAGCTCCTGGAAGCGCAGGAAGGCGCGGTTGAATTCCTCGTCCTCCAGCGTGTAGCCCAGGTCGTGCAGGCGGGAGCGGAAGCCGGCCCGGCCGGAGAGCTTGCTGAGCACGAACTGGCTGCCCTCCTTCCAGCCGACCTCCTCGGGGTCCATGATCTCGTAGGTCTCGCGCAGCTTGATGACGCCGTCCTGGTGGATGCCCGACTGATGCCGGAAGGCGTTGAGCCCCACGATGGCCTTGTTGGGCTGCACGTGCATGCCGGCGAAGTCCTGCACCATGCGCGAGGCCGGGACCAGGTAGCGCGGGTCGACGTTGGTCTCCGCGTCGAGGAAGTCGGGGCGGGTGCGGATGGCCATCACGACCTCCTCCAGCGAGGCGTTGCCGGCGCGCTCGCCCAGGCCGTTGATGGTGCACTCGATCTGGCGCGCGCCGGCCTGCACGGCGGCGAGGCTGTTGGCGCTGCTGAGGCCCAGGTCGTTGTGGCAGTGGACGGAGACCGTGACGTGGTCCATGCCGGGGACGTCTTCCATGATCTGGCGGATGAAGGCCTCGAACTCCTCCGGGATGGCGTAGCCCACGGTGTCGGGGATGTTGATCGTGGTGGCGCCGGCCTCGACGCACTCCTTCAGCATGCGCATCACGAAGTCGCGGTCCGAGCGGGTGGCGTCCATCGGGCTGAACTCGACGTTGTCCACGTAGCGCTTGGCCCGCGCGACCATCTCCCGGGCCTGCCCGAGGACGAACTCGCGGTCCTTGCGCAGCTGATGGGCGATGTGGATGTCGGAGCTGGAGAGGAAGACGTGCAGGCGCGGCTCCTCCGCGTCCTGGATGGCGGCCCAGCCCTGGTCGACGTCGTTGGGGACGGCGCGACAGAGCGTGGCGACGGAGGCGCCGCGGACCTCCTTGGCGATGCGGGCGACGGCGTCGAAGTCGGCGGGCGAGGCGGCGGCGAAGCCGGCCTCGATGGTGTCGACGTTCATGCGCTCCAGCAGCTTGGCGATCTGCAGCTTTTCCTCGGCGGAGAAGCTGACGCCGGCGGCCTGCTCGCCGTCGCGCAGCGTGGTATCGAAGATCTTGATTCGGTCGGGCATGGGGTCGGACTCCTGGACTCAGCGCGGCGCGTGCAGGAGGGCACGCCCCGGCGGGGTGGACGGCTGGATCAGCGTCGTCCCCCAAGGCTGCGGCGGGCTGAGTGGGCCCGCCGAGATGTCCCTGCCAGGAAGTGGTTCTGCATCACGCTCCCAGTATGGCAGGGCGGGGGGAGTTGTGCCTAGCGGGGGCCGTCGGGATTTGCGTCGCGTTTGCAATCGGGGGCGGTCAGTCCGCCTTTTCGCGGAGCCACGACATCATGCCGCGGAGCTCGCCGCCGACCTCCTCGGACGGGTGCTGCGCGTGGCGACGCCGCATCGCCTCGAAGCCGGGGCGGCCGGCCTGGTTCTCGAGGATCCACTCGCGCGCGAACTGGCCGCTCTGGACCTCCTCCAGGATCTCCTTCATGCGCGCCTTGATGTCGGGGCCGACGGCGCGCGCGCCGCGCGTGTAGTCGCCGTACTCGGCTGTGTCCGACACGGAGTAGCGCATGTTGGCGAAGCCGCCCTCGTAGATCAGGTCGACGATCAGCTTCACCTCGTGGACCGTCTCGAAGTAGGCCGACTCGGGCTGGTAACCGGCCTCGACGAGCGTCTCGAAGCCGGCCTGCATGAGCGCGGAGACGCCGCCGCAGAGCACGGCCTGCTCGCCGAAGAGGTCGGTCTCGGTCTCCTCCAGGAAGGTGGTCTCGAGGACGCCGCCCTTGGTGCCGCCGATGCCGCGGGCGTAGGCCAGCGCCGTCTGCCGGGCGGTCTCGGAGGCATCCTGGTGCACGGCCAGCAGGGCCGGCACGCCGCCGCCCTCCTCGAAGACGCGCCGCACGAGGTGCCCGGGCCCCTTGGGGGCGATCATCGAGACGTCGACGTCGTGCGGCGCCTCGATCTGCCCGAAGTGGATGTTGAAGCCGTGCGCGAACATCAGCGTCTTGCCCTCGCGCATGCCGTGCGCGATGTGGTTCTCGTAGATCTCCTTCTGGATGTGGTCCGGCGTGAGCACCATGATGATGTCGGCCGCCTCGGCGACGTCATCGACGCTGCCGACCTGCAAGCCCGCCGCCTCGGCCTTGGGCCACGAGCGGGAGCCGGGGTAGAGGCCCACCATCACGCGCTGGCCGCTGTCCTGCAGGTTGAGCGCGTGCGCGTGCCCCTGACTGCCGAAGCCGATGACGCCGATCGTCTTGTCCTGGAGGTAGGACATGTCGGCGTCTTGGTCGTAGTACATCTTGGCGGCCATGGGGGCTCCTCTTTCTGCGGCCGTCGCGGGGGTCGGGCGGCGGCGCGTGCTGATCGCGCGGTGTGCTCGCGGCAGGGCGGATGCTATACCCGCGGCTTCTCCCGGCGCGAGCGCCCGGGCGGCGGCGCGGGGCTAGTCGCTGGTGAAGGGCAGGGCGCCCTCCGGACGACGGCCCAGCTGCGCCCGTGCGGCCTCCGCCTGCTGCTCGCCGGGACTGATGGGCGCGGGCTTGCTGGTGCAGGGGCCGCGCACCATCGCCACGCGGCCGGTGCGCACCATCTCCAGGATGCCGTAGGGGCGCAGCATGGCCTCGAGCGCCTCGACCTTGCGGCCGTCGCCGAGCACCTGCACGATGATCGACTGCGGGCCGACATCCACGATGTCGGCGCGAAACGCCTTCACCAGCTCACCCACTTCCACGAGCTGGGGGGGCTCGCAGGCGACCTTGATGAGCGACATCTCGCGGTCGATCACGGGCTGATTACTGATGTCCACGACGGAGACGACGTCGATCAGCTTGAACAGCTGGCGCTCCACCTGCGCCACGGTGCCGGCGCCGCCCTCGACGACGATGGTCATGCGGCTCAGGCCGGGCTCGTCGGCCTTGCCGACAGTCAGGCTCTCGATGTTGAAGCCGCGGCGGCGGAAGAGCGAGGCGACGCGGGCCAACACGCCCGGGCGGTCCTCCACGTGCGCGACGATGGTGCTGTAGTCGGTCATTGGGCGGGCTCCTCAATCGTCTCGGACAGGGCGGCGCCGGCCGGGACCATGGGCCAGACGTTCTCCACCCTGGCGGTCTGGAAGTCGATCAGGACGGGGCCGTCGACGGCCTGGGCGGCGCGGATGGCGTCGCGGGCTTCCTGGCGGGTCGTGGCGCGCAGGCCGGTGATGCCGTAGGCCTCGGCGAGCTTCAGGAAGTCGGGCTGGCCCAGGTCGACGGAGTGGTAGTTGTCGCCGTAGAACAGCTCCTGCCACTGACGCACCATGCCCAGGAAGCCGTTGTTGAACAGCGCGTAGCGGATGGGCAGGTTGTGGTCCTTGACGGTCTGCAGCTCCTGCAGCGTCATCTGGAAGCCGCCGTCGCCGCAGAAGGACCAGACGGGGTCGGACGGCTGCGCGAACTGCGCGCCGATGGCGGCCGGCACCTCGTAGCCCATGGTGCCCAGGCCGCCGCTCGTGACCCACTGGCGGGGGCGTTTGAACGGGTAGTACTGCGCGGCCCACATCTGATGCTGGCCGACGCCCGTGACGACGGTGGCGTCGCCGTTGGTCTCCTCAGCGATGGCGCGCACCAGCCATGTGCCGGTGAGCTCGTCCTCGGCGCCGAAGTAGTCCGTGGGGTGCTCGGCCTTGACGCCGTCGATCCAGGCGCGCCACTGCGGATGCGTGGCCGGCTTGAGCAGGGGCGCCAGGGCGCGCAGGGTCTCGGCGACGTCGCCCTGCACGGGCGCGTGGGTCTGGAAGTTCTTGCCGATCTCGGCCGGGTCGATGTCGATATGGACGATCTTCGCGCCCGGGTTGAAGTCCTTGAAGCGGCCCATCGCGCGGTCGTCGAAGCGCATGCCGATGCCGATCACGACGTCGGCGGCGTCGGCCGTCATGTTGCAGTAGTAGTGGCCGTGCATGCCCAGGAAGCCGTAGGAGAGCGGATGTGCGTCGGGGATCGAGGAGATACCCAGCAGCGTGGTGATGACGGGGGCGTCGACCTTCTCGGCGACCGCGCGCAGCTCGTCGGCGGCGCCGGAGAGGATCACGCCCTGGCCGGCCAGGATGACGGGCTTCTCGGCCGCGTTGATGAGTTCGGCGGCGCGTTCGACGTCGTCCTGGGCCGGACGCGTGACGACCGGATAGCCGCGCAGATGCACGCCCTCCGGGTAGCCGTCCCAGTCGGCGGTCTCGATGAACACGTCCTTGGGGATGTCGACGAGCACCGGCCCCTTACGCCCCGTGGAGGCGATGTGGAAGGCCTCCTTGACGGCCTGCGCCACCTCGCTGGCGCGCATGACGAGGTAGTTGTGCTTCGTGATCGGCAGCGTGATGCCGGTGATGTCGGCCTCCTGGAAGCCGTCGCGGCCGAGCAGGTCGCGGGCGACGTTGCCCGTCAGCACGACCATCGGCACGGAATCCATGTAGGCCGTGCAGATGCCGGTGACGAGGTTGGTCGCGCCGGGGCCGGAGGTCGCCAGGCAGACGCCGGTGCGACCGCTGACGCGGGCGTAGGCGTCGGCGGCGTGGGCGGCCGACTGCTCGTGCCGGACGAGCACGTGCCGGATCTCGGGGTACTGGACGAAGGTGTCATAGAGCGGCAGCACGACGCCGCCGGGATAGCCGAACAGCGTCTCGACGCCCTCGGCCTTGAGACACTCGAGCAGGATCTGTGCGCCGGTCAGTTTCATGGTTGGACCTCTTCGTTCGCCGGCCGCGTCCCTTCGGGGATCGCGGGAAAAGAAAACGCCGGTCACGGCGACCGGCGTTGCGCTCCGCTGTGCTGGGCGACGGCTACGCTTCGCCGCCCCCAACGGAGCGCACCGCTACGACTACCACGAGCAGGGTCACGCCGAGCAGGATGAGTCGCGCCACGTCTGCACTCCCGGCTCTGGATACATCGAGCCATGGGTACTGTAGCCCAGCGCGGCCGGGCCTGTGAAGCGGCGACGTTAACTGACGGTTGCCCGGCCGGCGGCGCGCTGCTTGCGGCGCGACACTTTGCGCGCCGCCCGGCGCGCGGCGAACTCGAACAGGGGCGCGAGCGGGCCCAGGCGGGCGCGCATGCCCTGGTAGTCGTCCTCGCCCCGCACGATGCGGCAGAGCAGCCCGCGGAACCAGCCCGAGCGACGCATGATCTGCACGTACGGCCAGGGGTGGTCCTGGAGCAGGTCGGCGAGCTGCCGGGCGATGGCCAGGTCGGGCTCGATGCTGCGCTCCAGCGCGCGCTCGTAGTCGCGCAGGTCGGGGGCCTCGCCGGAGAGCAGCCGCGACACCGCCGCCGCGGCCATGCGCGCGGAGCGAAAGGCGTTGCCGATGCCCTCGCCGGAGAGCGGGTCGACGAGGCCGGCGGCGTCGCCGACCAGCGCGACCCGCCCGACGACGACTGGGCTGCCGGCGTCGCGCAGGGGCAGGCGGTAGCCGCGGTGGCCGGCCAGCGCCGGGGCCGAGAAGCGCTCGGCGATGCCGTAGGCGTCGAGCTCCGCGCGCAGGCGGGGGCCGGTGACGGGCCAGCCCCCGACGCCGATGTTGCAGTGGTCACCCTTGGGGAAGATCCAGCCGTAGCCGCCCGGCAGACTGCCCAGCTCGACGCCCACGTGGTGGGACCAGCTGTCCGGCACGCCCGGGGTGTTGGCCTCGAGCGCGACCGCGGTGCGCTGGCCGGGCAGCCCGACGGCGCGGCGGCAGACGCCGTTGACGCCGTCGGCCGCGATGAGCGCGGGCGCCGTCGCGAGGTCGCCGTTGTCGAAGCGGACGCAAACCTGGTCCGCGCCGGCCTCGACCTCGCGCGCGCGGCGCCCGTCCTGGAACGTCGCGCCCGCCGCCGCGGCCTGCTCGGCCAGGTAGGCGTCGAGGCGAGCGCGCTGGGTCATGTAGACGAGCGGCCGGCCGGCGTCGTGCTCGAACTCCCAGTCGCGGCGGTAGCGCACCCGGAACGCGGACAGCGTCCGCTCGGCGACGGGCTCGATCGAGAACGGCAGGTGCTTGGCCGCGCCGACGAGCACGCCGCCGCCGCAGGGCTTGTCGCGCGGGAAGGCGGCCCGATCGACGAGCAGCACGCGCGCGCCCTCGGCGGCGAGGTCGTAGGCCGCGACCGATCCGGCCGGGCCCGCGCCCACCACGATGCAGTCGTACGACGGCGCGCTGGTCATGGTGTGCTCATTGGGGGCGCTCCCGGCTCCTCACTCACAGGTCCTCGCTCATGGCGCGGGCCGACCGCCAGCGCCGCCAGCGGTCGAAGGCGGCCTTGAGGCCGGCGAGGATGGGCGCGGTGAAGCAGAACACGATCGCCGCGACGGGCAGGTCGGCGGCGACGGCGAGGAACGGCAGCGGCGCCACCGCCACCAGAATGCCGATCTCCGCGATGTGAACGAGGAGGAAGGCGGCCGTCGCCGCCGACATCGTGATGCCGAACTGCGCGGGCAGGAACGCGCCCACCGCGCCCACGGCGGTGGCGGCGCCGCGTCCCCCGCGGAAGCCCAGCCAGACGGGGAACATGTGCGCCAGGATGACGATGTAGCCGCAGGCGACCCACCAGCTGACCGGCAGATCGAGCCAGCGCGCGACCGAGACGGCCAGCAGCCCCTTGCCGATGTCGCCCAGCAGCGCGATGTGGCCCCAGGGCGGGCCGGCGCCCTCTCGCATGGCGTTGGCGGAGCCCACGTTGAGGTCGCCCACGACGCGCAGATCCTGGCCGCCGCTGCGCCAGTAGAAGATCAGCCAGCTGATCGGGATCGACCCGATGCCGTAGGCCAGCGCGACGGCGAGCAACTCGGTCACGGCCGCGGCCTCGCTTTCGCCCGCGCTTGCGCCCTCGTGTGCGGCTGCCCTCCGGGGACGCGGGCCGGCGGGGCCGGGGGTCAGGCCCCTGCGAGATCCGCCCCCGGGATCGGGATCAGCCAGCGTTCGTACTGCGGCAGCCGGCCGAGGATCGCGTCGAAGAACAGCTGCTGCAACTGCGCCGAGACGACGCCGATGCCGCCCCCGTTCACGGGCCGGCTGTCGATCTCCAGGATCGGGGTGACGTGCGCCGCCGTGCCCGTCATGAAGACCTCATCGGTGACGTACAGCTCGCTGCGGTCGATGCTGCGCTCGATGGTCGGCAGGCCGAGTTCCGTCCGGGCCAGTTCGATCACCGTGGCCCGCGTGATGCCGACCAGGATGTTGTCGGACGAGGGCGGCGTGATCAGGGCGCCGTCCTGCACCATGAAGATGTTCTCGCCGCTGCCCTCGGCGACGTGGCCGTCGGCGTTGAGCATGATCGCTTCGTCGTAGCCGTGGTGGTGGGCCTCCGTCTTGGCGAGCGCGGAGTTGATGTAGACGCCGCTGACCTTGGCGCGCACGGGGATCGAGGTGTCGTCGGCGCGGCGCCAGGACGAAGTGCAGCAGCGGATGCCGGCGTCGAGGTCGAGGTAGGCGCCGAACGGCGCGCAGTACATCAGCAGGTCGTCCTCGACATCGTGCAGGCGCACGCCCAGCACCTCTTGCGACTTGTAGACCATGGGCCGGATATAGAGGTCCTCGCGGAAGCCGCTGTGCGTGACGAGCTGACGCGCGAGGTCGATCAGCTCGTCGTCGCTGTAGCGCAGGTCCATCATCAGCACGTGGGCCGATTTGCGCAGGCGCTCGAAGTGCTCGCGGGCGCGGAACAGATAGAGCGTCTCGTGCTCGACGTTCCAATTGGCCCGGATCCCCTCGAAGACGGCGGTGCCGTAGTTGAAGGCGTGCGTCATGAGGCCGATCTTGGCGTCGGCCAAGGGCATCATCTCGCCCTTGAGAAACGCGTAGGGGGTGCCGGACATGGGCGATTCTCCTTCGCAACCGCGCCAGTATAAGCGCACGACGGCCCACCGCCCTGCCAAGTCCGTCGCGCTGGCGGGCCTCACTGGCGGCCCGCGCTGGCGAGCGGGCCGACGATGCCGGTAGGCTGTGGGCTTGGGCCACGGTTTGTCGCGACCACGAGCGGCCGCCCGCGTGGGCGGCCGGCGTGCGACCCGAAGGGGCGTGCGGATGCCGGCAGCGCGCTACAACGTCGGCGGTGTGCCGATTCGCGTCCTCTCCGACGGCCAGTCGTGGCAGGACGCCGGGGCGGTGCATGGGCTCGTCCCGCGCGTGATGTGGGAACGCGTGACGACGGGGCTGAACGCGCAGCACCAGATCCCGCTGGGGCTGAACTGCCTGCTCTTGGAATCGGATGGCAAGACCGTGCTGATCGAGACGGGCCAAGGCGACAAGGACTTCGCGCAGTTGCGCGAGCGTGGCGGCGTCGTGGGGCACGGTAAGCTGCTCGACGCTTTGGCCGGCCAGGGCGTCGCGCCGGGCGATGTGGACATCGTGATCAACACGCACCTGCACAACGACCACTGCGGCTGGAACACGCGCCGGATCGACGGCGCCTTGCGGCCCAGCTTCCCGAACGCCCGCTACGTCATCCAGGCGGGCGAATGGGACGTCGCCACGCACCCCAACGAGCGCACCCGCGCGACCTACCTGGCCGACAACCTGCTGCCCCTGCGGGAGGCCGGCCAGCTCGATCTGATCGAGGGCGAGACCGCGGTGACGTCGCAGATCACCGTGATCGAGGCGCCGGGGCACACCGCCGACCACGCCGCGGTGCTGATCCGCGACGGCGGCGAGACGGCGATCTACATCGGCGACATCGCGCAGCACCGGGTGCAACTCGAGCGCGTGGCCTGGATCAGCGCCTTCGACGTGCTGCCGCTGGTGAGCCTGGAGACGAAGAAGCGCCTCATCCGCGAGGCCATCGCCGGCAACCACCTGGTCCTCTCGGTGCACACGCCCTACCCCGGAGCGGGGCGGCTGGTGCGGCGCGAGGGCCGGAACCACTTCATCGACGAGGCGCCGGAGCGTGACGACGAGGCTGTCGCGCCGAGCGTCCAGCACACGAGCGCCCAGCGCAAAGGAGGAGCCTGATGCAAGGTGGCGGTATCAACGAGGCGGAGATGCAGGCCGCCCAGCAGAAGATCGCGGCCGAACGGAGACGGATTCGTCACTTCACGTACGAGAAGGAGCTCGGCGGCGAGTGGGTCGGCCGGCTTGTCGAGTCGGATGAGACGCCGCCGCTGGACCAGACCGACCGCGTCTTCCTGGTCCTGGGCTACAAGGACCGGATGGTCGTGGTCCGGGCCGAGGGCGATTCGCACTTCCTCATCCCGGCGCTCGGCGTCGACGCCGCGGCGCGCGACACGTCGGCGCGGGGCGGCCCGGGCGCGCAACTGGGGCGCTGGCTGAAGCCGGTCTGCCGGGGGCAGTGGGGCATCAACCTCAAACAGTGGACGCAGCACACCCGCTTCGAGAAGGAGGCCACCGACGAGAACACCACGGCGCCGCCGGGCAGCATGCGCTACGACCTCTTCCTCTACGGCATGGCCGGCAAGCTGGAGGACCTGCCCGAGGGCAGCGCCTGGTCGCGCCGCGCGATCACGCGGAAGGACTTCATCCAGTTGATCCGGTCGGGCTACACCGAGTTCGAGGAGACCGTCCGGGACGTGCACGAGACGTACGTCTTCGAGCGGGAGCGCGCCGTCGCGGCAGCGCGCTAGCGACCGGCCGGGCAGCCGACCCAGGCCGCCGCTGCGCCGGCGGGCCGTCGCCGCCGCGTGGCGCCGGCGGTCGATCGGCGCCCCGGCGCGGGGCGGGCGCGACCGCGGCGCCGGGCCGGGCAACAAGATGCCGGGCGAACCGCGGCACACTCATCGGATACTGCTTCCTCTCGGCTTGCGAGGGCCGGGGCGTTCGACCACCCCGTGTCCCGGCATTTGCGTTGCAGGTAGCAGGACGCGGGGGCGGGGGGCGTGGTTCCCGCGGCGTGTGATCCCAGCGTGAAATCGATGCGCGGATCGATGAGGCAGATCGATGGGGAGGCGGCGGTCCGCGGCGCTCAGGCGGGGGGCGCCGGGACGCCGGGGGCGCAAACGGATATCCTGCCCCCATGCGCGTGGACCTTGCCTACGGCGACGGCGGACTGCCCGTGGAACTGCCCGACGGCAGCGACGTCCTGGAGCCGGTCGTCAGCCCGCCGCTGGCCGACTTCCCGGGGGCGCTGCGGGCGGCGATCGCGTCGCCGATCGGGGCGCCGCCGCTGGCCGGCCGCGTCACCCCCGACGACCACGTGACGATCGTCTTCAGCGACAACACGCGCCCCGTGCCGAGCACGGTCATCGCGCCGGCGCTGCTCGAGGCGCTGGCCTCGGCGGGCGTCCCCGACGGACAGATCACGCTGCTGGTCGGCGGCGGCCTGCACACGCCGATGACGCGCGCGCAGATCGACGGGCTGCTGGGCCCCGCCGTGACCGCCCGCTACCGCACCATCGCGCACGACGCCCGCGACCCCGACCAGCAGATCTTCCTCGAGCGCTACCCGGGCGAGCCGCGCGGCGGCATCTACCTCAACGCGGCCTTCATGCAGGCCACGGTGCGCATCGTCACGGGCTTCGTCGAGCCGCACCTGTTCGCGGGCTACAGCGGCGGCGGCAAGGGCGTCTTCCCCGGCGTCGCGGCGGCGCACAACATCATGCGCAACCACGGCGTCGCCAACCTCGCCCACCCGCACGCGACCTACTGCGTGACGGAGGGCAACCCGATCTTCGAGGACGTGCGGCGGATCGCCCTGCGCGCCGGGGTCGACTTCCTCTGCGACGTCACGCTCGACGCCCAGAAGCGCGTGACCGGCGTCTTCTGCGGCGAGCTGGCGGCCGCGCACGACGCCGCCATCGCGCAGGTCAACCGCCAGGCCCTGCGCCCCATCGCGCAGCCGTACGACATCGTCGTCGGGACGAACTGCGGCTATCCGGCCGACCTGAACCTGTATCAGTCGGTGAAGGGCATCGTGTCGGCGGCGCTGGGCGTGCGGGACGGCGGCGACATCATCCTGGCGGCCGAGTGCCGCGACGGCCTCGGCAGCGCGGAGTACGCCGAGCTGCTCGCCGCGGCGGCGTCGCCGGCGGCGGCGATGGAGCAGATGCTGCAACCGGACTTTCATCGCATCGACCAGTGGCAGGTGCAGATGCAGGTCACGGTCCAGCAGCGGGCGCGGCTGCACCTGTACTCGGCGCTCGACGACGCCAGCGTGCGGGCGACGCACCTGGAACCGATCGCGGACGTGAGCGCGACGGTGTCGCGGCTGGCCGCCGCGCACGAGCGTCGCACCGAGGAGCGGGCGCGCGTGCTGGCCCTGCCGCACGGCTTCCAGGCCATCCCGCAGCTCGTCCCGCGGGCGGGGTGACTAGTTCGAACGTGACGCGAGTTGGGCAACCTCGTCGGGCGCAACAACCGTCACGTCGATCGAATCCAGGATCATTCGGGAGGCCTTCGCCACGCCCTTGGGATCGATCGCGGGAAAACTACAGCACGCAACGAGGTGCGCATTCTCAAGCGACGCGCCCACGTCGATGAGTTGGAACGCTTTCGCTTCCACCGCCTTGATCGCTTGTGGTGTGGAGTTCAGCGCGAGCGTCGACAAGACCAGCGGGTGACTGCCCCCCGCGAATACGTCGGCCTCGAACTCTCGTTGACTCCGGCCGATGAGCCGCTCTCCGCGCCTCGCATCAGGCCGGAACTGTCTCACTGAGCGGATCACGTCTTCAGCGAGCTTCCTGTGGGCTGAGGGACCACCGTAGACGGCGGGCTTCGGTGGGCTGACGATTCGAGAGAGGAGGAAGTCGAACACCCGCTTCGTCTCCGCGGGCCGCGGCGACTCCAAGTCGACCCACCTCGGCTCGGAGACCGCCAGCGGACCGAACTGTTCGCCAAGGAAGCCAGGATCAAGCGCATCCCCGAGATCGGCCTGGATTGAGAGGGCCCTCTCCACTAGCTCATGCAGGTCATCCCGCAGAGCCACGAAGCCCGCCTTGTCCAGGGCCGAGCACCATCGCGACGCGCGCTCCAACGCATCGTCCGGAAAATCAAAGAGCGGTTCGAACTCACCGACCATTACGAGACCGATGTTGAGGGGCTCGTCGCGGATCGGGTCCGGCGTGAATCGAACGACGTGGTACTGGCCAGAAGTCACAACACCTCTCCCTTCATCCGGGGAAACAGATCGGTGACGCCATTCATGAGGGATCGAAGTTCCCGGCTTCTGCGATGGATGAAGCTCGCCACCCTTTGCTGGTCCTGACGAGTCATCCAATCATCGGGCAGCGAACTGACGACCTCCTCGATCGTCGTCAGCGGCAATCCCTCGATCAAGTCGAGCTTCTCCCGCATGAGAGCGTTCGCTTCGGCGCCGCTCACCAGTTCCGGACAGCGGAAGAAGCGATCCGGGCGGACCTGATTCTTGAACACCTCATCAAGATTCTCCGGGGACGCGCGTCCGTGAACGAGGGCATGGCTGTGATCGTTCAGGAGGAGCCGATACTTCCCGCCTCTCGCCCTCCGAGCAAGCAGGTTTCCCCGGTGCCGGTCTGTGTTGCAGAGCCACAAGTCGAATAGTGCAACCACACCGAACAACTCGGCGTTCTCCAAGTCCGCCACGATCCCGGGGCTCATCATCGCGAATTGATGACTCGGCATTCGAAGCGAACCGAATCCGATCTCACCCCCCGGCATGCGGATGAAGTCCCACGGAAGCACGGGGAGATCGAGAATGTCCGCGAGTGTCGCGCAGATCACCTCGTTCGCTGGGACGTACGGCCCGAGCCGTGCTGCAGCACTCGTCGTCTTGACAATGTACTCCGTCAAGCTCGAAGTCAGGACGAACACGGCATTCGAAGCGCCGCTCGCGCCTCCAAGCTCACCGATGGCCACCTTCACGGCCCGGCCACCGCCCGGGACCCAAGCATCAGCCATCGTCGCAAGTCCCGCTGTGGTGGCGCTGCATTGATCTTACCGTACGCCGGCTCACGGTTGCGGTGAAGACACTTCCAGCGTCACCGAGCGAGACCGTCAGGTGCCCCGGGGAGCCGACATCTGCTGCGTCTCGGGGCAGCTTAGTCCTCGAACTCCTGCTTGAGGCGATCCAGGGCGCGACGGCGGACGAGACCCGAGGCGGGCCCGATCGCCGTCCAGTAGGCGCGGAAGGCCAGCCGCGCGGCCCGGCCGATGGGCGCGACCCGGAACTCGACGGCGACGCGGCTGCGCCCGTCGGCGGCGGGCTCGCTGCGCAGGCCCAGGACCGCCCGGGCGTCGCCGGCGACGTCGTAGGCGCGGAACTCGTCGGCGGTCAGGGCGCGGAAGATCGGGTGGGCCGTCCAGAGGCGTCCGGCGGCGCCCAGCACGACCTCGAGCCGGCCGTCCGGCGAGCAGGCGTCCTCGCCCAGCAGCACGAAGCCCCGCTCGCCGCGGGCGAGCGTCTCGAACGTGACGAGCCCCGGCTGCGTGGGCGGGCGCTTCACGCCGCGGTACCAGTCGAGCATGCGCATGGGCGCTTCGCGAAGGCTGACCACCCCGCGAATCAGGGTGTCGTCGAGCACGTTCATCTCGCGGGCGGCGGCGAAGGCGTGCGCGGGGGAGCCGCGCAGCGTCGCCGTCGCGAGGTCGCGGACGTCGAACTCGGGCAGCCAGTCATCGATCAGCAGACCGCCGGGCGCCGGCGTCCGCCCGGGCTGGCCTTCGGGCGACGGCTCCTCCATCCTCCCCCACCTCTCGACGGATCAGGAGCGCGGCAGGCCCAGCCCGCGCCCGGCGATGATGTTGCGCTGGATCTCGCTGGTGCCGCCCTCGATCGTGTTGGCGACCGTGCGCATGTAGTCGTAGTTGTAGGACCCACCGCGGGGAGCGCGCCCCTCGCCGGTCCAGAGCTGGCCGTGCAGGCCGAAGACGTGCATCGCGGTCGAGGCGATGCGCTGGTTGAGCTCCATGGCGTAGAGCTTGCCCATCGACGCCTCGTGGTTGGGGATCAGGCCCTGCGCCTGCATCGTGACGATGCGGTAGGAGATCAGCCGCGCGATCTGCGACTCCAGGTAGCGGTCGGCCAGCTCGACGCGCAGGCCGGCGCGGTGACCGAGCTGCGAGACGCCGTTGCCCTGGTGCTCCTGGGCGGCGCGGATCAGCGTCTTGACGTGCTTGCCCATGCCCACCGCGGAGCCAATGCTGGAGCGCTCGAAGTCGAGCGTGGTGACGGCGCCGTACCAGCCGCGGTTGACCTCGCCCAGGATGTTGCGGCCGGGCACGCGCACGTCCTCGAAGTGGACCTGGTTGAACTCGTGCGTCTCGGCCATGTTGACGAGCGGGCGCACGTCGACGCCCGGGGCGTGCATATCGACGATGAAGTAGGTGATGCCCTTGTGCTTGGGGGCGTCGGGGTCGGTGCGGGCCAGCAGCACCATGTAGTCGGAGACGTGGGCGCTGCTGGTCCAGATCTTCTCGCCGTTGATCACCCAGTCGTCGCCGTCCTTGACGGCGCGCGTCTGCAGCGAGGCGAGGTCGGAGCCGGAGCCCGGCTCGGAGTAGCCCTGGCACCACTGCGTCTCGGCGCGCAGGATGGGCGGCAGGTGCTCCTGCTTCTGGTCGTCGGTGCCCAGGGTGATGATCGTGGGGCCGATGAAGCCCACCGTGATGCCGCTGGGCCCGGCCACGCCGCCCTCGGCCATCTCCTCGTTGTAGACGAACTGCTCCATCACGCTCATGCCGGCCCCGCCGTACTCGACGGGCCAGGCCGGCGCGATCCAGCCCTTCCCGGCCAGGGTCGACAGCCACTTGCGCTTCGTCGGCGTGGTGTCGGCCTTGGTCTCCGCGGCGGCCGTCTCGACGCGGATGGCCTCGCGCAGGGGATTGTAGGAATCCTCGATGAACGTCCGCACTTCGTCGCGAAACGCGGCTTCCGGGGCTGAGTCGGCGAATTGAACCATGTTGCACTCCTCATGACTGCGCCCGCATGCTAGCGCTACGGGGAGGATACCGCCGTCACCGCGGGCGCACAGCGGGGAATGCCGCAGGCGCGGGCCGGGCGCGGTACGCTCGATCCACCCGCCGGATCCAGACGCTCGATCCCGGCGATCGACACGAGGGGGGACCATGGTCCGACGCAAGCTGGAAGACCTCGACGCCCGCCGCCTGCTGGGCGGCGCGCCCGTCGCCATCGTCACGACGCGCTGGAAGGCCGTCCCCAACGCCATGCCGGTGGCCTGGTCGATGCCGGTCAGCGTGGACCCACCGCTGATCGCGATCGCGGTGCACCAATCGCGGCACAGCCACGACATGATCACCTTCGGGGAGGAGTTCGCGCTCAACTTCCCCAGCAAGGTCATCCTCAACCACACCCAGTGGCTGGGCATGGTGAGCGGGGTGCAGGGCGACAAGCTCGACAGCTCCCGCCTGCCCTACTTCCGGGGCAAGATCGGCGACGCGCCGCTGCTGGAGGGCTGCGTGGGCTGGATCGAGTGCACGGTCCACGATTCGTACACGACCGGCGACCACACGCTCTTCGTGGGGCGGGTGATGGCGGCGCAGGCCGACACCGATGCCTTCGATTTCGAGACCGGCCTCTGGTCGCTCGCCGACGACGAGTACAAGCCGCTCAGCTACCTCGGCGGGCGCACCTACTCGGTGCTGTCGGCCGCGTTCGATGCGCAGGTGGACCAGCGCTCGCCCGAGCAGATGGCGGAGGAGGGGCTGGGGCACGAGCTGGAGGAGGCGGAGGCGGAACGGGTGATCAAGCGCGAGGAAGCGGCCGAGGCGCGCTTCGAGCAGCAGCGCCGCGGGGACGCCGAACCCGAGACGTCGGAGCTGCCGCGTCCGCGTCCGGAGCAGTAGCCGGCGCGCCGGGATGCCCGATCACGGTCTCGACCTGCGCGCCGGCGGGACGGTCGTCGCGCACGACAACCTACCCATCCTGCGGGCCCTGCCCGACGCCTGCCTGGACCTCGTCTACACCGACCCGCCGTTCAACACCGGGGCGCCACGCCGACAGCGCCGCCTGCGCACGACCGCCGATCGCGACGGCGACCGCACCGGCTTCGCCGGGCGGCGCTACCGCAGCGAGACGATCTCGGACCGGGCCTACGGCGACACCTTCGACGACTACCTGGCCTTCCTGGAGCCGCGCCTGGTGGAGATCCGGCGGCTGCTCGCGCCCGGCGGCTCGCTGTACCTGCACCTCGACGCGCGCGAGGTGCACTACGTCAAGGTGCTCTGCGACGGCATCTTCGGCCGCGACTGCTTCCTCAACGAGATCGTCTGGGCCTACGACTACGGCGGCCGGCCCAAGCGGCGCTGGCCCGCCAAGCACGACACGATCCTGCTCTACGTGAAGGACGCCGATCGCTACACCTTCAACCGCGACGACATCGACCGCATCCCCTACATGGCGCCGGGGCTGGTGGGGCCCGAGAAGGCGGCGCGCGGCAAGCTGCCCACCGACACTTGGTGGCACACCGTCGTCCCGACGCGCGGCCACGAGCGCACCGGCTACCCCACGCAGAAGCCCGAGGCGCTGGCGGAGCGCATCATCCGCGCCTCCAGCAACCCCGGCGACCTGGTCTGCGACCCCTTCGCGGGCAGCGGCACGGTGGGGGCGGTCGCGGCGCGGCTGGGGCGCCGCTTCCTGCTGATCGACGAGAACCCGGACGCGATCGCCGTGATGCGGAATCGACTGGCGCCGGAGACCGTCTTCGCCGCGGGGGTCGAGCCCGGCTCCGAGGACCCGGGAATCTAGCGCTGCATCCAGACGACGGATTCGTCGCCGCCCAGGTCGATCCAGACGCCAGCGCCGTATTCGAGGGGGAAATCATCGCGCGCGGAGGCCGGGAGGCTGGGGATCCAGGTGCGGTACCGCTGCGACGCCGCCTCCCACTGGTAGGCCCGGCGGACGGGCAGCCCCTCCGTCGCCTCGGAGATGCGCAGGCCGTCGGTCCCCGTCCAGCCCACGAGGGTGAAGCCGGGCTCGAGCGTGGCGGGCAGGTCGCGCACGGACGCCGGCACCTCCAGGAACGCGATATCGCCGTCGAGCCGGTCGGGCGGCACGAAGACCCACAGCGCCTCCCCCGTCTCGACCTGCACGAGGTCGGTCCGGGCCGGCGCGTCCGGGCGGTAGGCGCGGAAGCGATCCCGAATCGGGTCGAAGGTGAAGGCCGCCGTCACGAGATCTTCGATCGGCGCGAGCAGGTCGGCGGGCGCGGTGGCGGGGCCGGTGTTGGCCAGCAGCGACCAGCCGCCGGCGATGGGCTGGATCACCGGCGCCCGCGACTCCGCATCCTGGGCCGTGACAGTGCGCCCTCCGGCGGCCCAGCCCGCCGCGACGAGGGCGAGCGCCAGCATCAGGACCACCGCGAGCGGGACGAACGTCGGGCCGTTGCGCATGCCCCGACGCTAGAGCACGCGGCCGCTACACCCCATCGGCGGATGCCGGATCACGCCGCCGGCGGCGGCTCCGGCGATGGCGGGCGCCGGCGGCGGACGCGCCGTCCGCCATAGGCGATGAGCGCCACGGCCAGCACGATCACCGCGACCAATACGACGACGGGCACGATGTCTTCGGCGCCCGGACCGCGCGCCTCCCCCAGGCTCACTTCAATGCGCGCATCCGGCTCATCGCCGTAGGCAGCGTCGGGGTCGTCCGCTCCCTCGCCGGTGCGGATGGTCTTGCTGCGCACGTCGCCGGCCGCCTCCACGGCGGCGACGGCGCGCTGGAAGGCGTCGCGGGGGACGCGGATGCGCACGTAGCCGCCGGCCTCGCCGTCGTTGATGGTGATCTCGGAGGCGTCGACCAGGCCGCCGGCGGAGGCCGCGATGCCCTCGACGGTCGCGATGGCGCGCTCGACATCGCTGGCTTCGATGCCGAAGTAGGCAAAGGGCGGCTCCGTGCGCATCGCCGAGGGCGTGAACAGGGAGACGGTCAGCGTGGACAGCGACACGCGCCGCTCCAGGAAGTTGAGCTGCCCCTGCAGGCGTTCGATGTCGGTGCGGATGCGGCTCAGCTCCCGCTCGATGCTGATCACGTCCTCCACGTCGGTGGCGCGGTCCAGCAGGTCGAGCAGGCTGCCCTCCGTGCGCAGGGCCGAGCGCAGCCGCGCGTTGAGATCGATGAACTGCTCGGTCACGTCCTGCGCGCGCAGGTCCTCGCTGCGCACCTCGCCGATGCGGCGGACGCGGTCGAGCGCCTCCGGGAAGGCCTCCTGGGGGACGCGAATCGTGACCTCCGCAAAGGCGTCCTCATCGTCGCCGGACACCGTCGAACTCTCGACGAATCCGCCCAGCGCCTCGGCCGCGATGCGCACCTGCCCGGCCGCGCCCGGCACGTCGTCGACCTCCAGGCTCATGAAGCCCGTGGAGATGACGCGTCGCTCGGACACCTGCAGCGCCGCGTCGCCGCCGTCGCTCCCGCCCGGCGCCTCGGCCATCGCCGCCGCCGGCTCGGGCATCGCCTCCTCGGCCATCTCCTCGTCCGCCATCTCCTCCGATTCGGCGAAGGCGGCGTCGGGCGCGGCCATCGCCACGGTCGACTGGCCGGAGGTCGCGGTCGATTCGAAGAAGCGTTCGTCGTCGTCGCCGGCGCCGCAGGCGACCAACGCGATCGCCACGAGCAGCGCAATGGGGATCAGCGTCAGGAGTCGTCGCATGGCAGTACCTCGCATAGAAGCGTAACGAGTCGCCGGCGAGCGGGGTTCCCGTGGCGGCCGCGGTCGGCGCCGCCACGGCCGCCGTGCGGCACGGGCCGCCGGTATAACGCAACCGCCCCCGGCGCTAGGCTCGGGGGCGGCAGCGTCGCCCGATGGCGGGTGGCGAGGGCGGGCCTCTGGCCGCAGTGCAGGCCCGCCGGATCGTCGGGGAGGTGACTCTCCCCAACTCCACCCACAAACTAGCACACGGGTGATCGCGTTGTCAGCCGCGGCGGCACGGGCAACCGCTGCAACGCAAACGCCCCCGGCGCTAGGCTCGGCGGCGGCGGCGTCGCCCGATGGCGGGTGGCGAGGGCGGGCCGCTGGGCCATGGTCGGCGCCGGCCCGCCGGATCGTCGGGGGTGACATCCCCGGCGTCGCCACATCCTAGCACGCGGGCGATCGCGTTGTCAGCCGCGACGGACGCCCCGATGGCCTCCGTCGGCACGGGCAACCGCTGCAACGCGAACGCCCCCGGCGCTAGGCTCGGGGGCGGCAGAGTCGCCCGCATCGCGGGTGGCGTTGGCCGGCTCTCCCAACGGACCTACGGGCCGGCCGGCGTCGGGGCCTTGGAACCCCAGCTCCGCCCACAAACTAGCACACGGGCGATCGCGTTGTCAGCCGCGGTGGGCGGGCCCGATGCGTGGCCACGCCTGGCGGAGAGGGTGGGATTCGCAGTGCGTAGTCACCTCTTCCGCCGCCGCCTCGGCTTCCCCACTAATCCAGCCTCCAGTGGCGCGCGAATCTTCTCGTAGAGCATAAACAGATGCTCGACCCGCTCGCGTTCGGAGGCGAAGCGGCTGTGGCGATAGAGCCGGTCCACGGCGCGGTCGAGGGCTTGGTGCGCCCGCCGCAGGTTGGGCGGCATCAGGTCCGGACCGTAGAGATCGGCGAGCGTGGCGTTGGGATGCGCGGCGCGGGCGTCGAGCACGGCCTGCGCGAGCGGCTCCAGTTTCGATCGGTCCGCGTCAGCAGGCGGCGTCGGAAAGGTGTTGTAGACCAGACCGCTCGAATAGCTGTAGCGGCTCTCAAGCCGTCCGCCGACGTGGCGGAGCCAGGCCATGTGCATGGCGGACGTGAGCAAGGCGAAGTCCGCAAGCGTCGCGTCGGGCAGTGGATAGAGCTTGTTGCTTGGAATCACCGGCGGCTCCAGCCAACCGATGGGGACGTACTCCCGCCGCTCGGAACTTACTTCGGGAATCACCAGAAACGGCGCGGTGGGCAGCACGTTGACATGGTAGAGCGTTGGCGTCTCCGCGAGCTTTCGCATGTCCGCGCTCGTGCTGGTCTCGCGGTGGGTGCGGACGGCGGCCATCCGCTCCCGCACGCGCGGCAGACGCGCCAAGACATCGGGCGGAGCGTCGTGCAAAGCCAGAATCCAGCGCTCGCGGCCCTGGAGATATTCGCGTGCCCCGATGAACGGTCGAAGCCAGCGCGCGGCCTCCGGCTCCGCCTCCAGAAACGCGGCGCGTTCCGCCGCGTCGAAAATGTAGTTGCCACCATCGACGGGTTTCGTCCCAACGCTCACTCTTGGGAAGCCATTGATTGCTGTTCTCTGCCTCTTCACGACAAGGTGCCGATTGGCCAGCTGTCCCGCATCAACGAGATACGGACTGATCGCGGCAACCCGGGTTTCTTGCGCATCACCGTCGAGCTTCTCGTAGGTGAACAAGCGTCGCTCGTTTGGAGTGCCTTCCTTATCGGACAGGCCAATGATCACAACATGCACATGGGCGACGCCGCGGGCATCCGAACCCCAGGCAAACGTGCGGTGGGCGAAAGCGATCTCCAGGCCGTACCGCTCAAACAAGGCGGGCCACAATTGCGCCACCTGCTCGCCCTGAGTAATGGAGTTGGTGGCCACGAAGCCAATACGGGCCCGATGCCCCTTGAAGTACGCCCCCGCCTTTAGGAACCATGCGGCCACATAGTCCAGACGCGATCCCGACGCGCCGAGCCGCTTCATCAGCTCTTTCGACTGCGCTTGCTTCGCTTGACTCCGCATGACGAAGCCGCTGAAGGGCGGATTGCCGAACACGAAGGAGCATTCTGCGGGCGGCAGCAGATCCGCCCAGTCGGTCTCCAGCGCGTCACCGTGGACGATGTGCGGCGACTTTCGCAGCGGGATGCGCGTGTAGGTCTGGCCGAATTCCAGGCTGAGCCGGTTGTTCATGATGTGGTCCATCATCCACATCGCGGTCGCCGCGATTCGCGCGGGGAACTCGCCAAGCTCGATGCCGTAGAACTGATCCACGTCGACGTGTGAGAGCAACGCCACGTCGAGTCCAGCCTGCTGCTGCGTCCCGGCTGCGGAGCGAATCTCTCGGATCAGCTCGATCTCCAGCATCCGCAGTTCCCGGTAGGCGATGATGAGGAAGTTGCCGCAACCGCAGGCCGGGTCGAAGAACCGCAACTGCCCCAGCTTCTCCTGAAACCGCCGCAGATCGGCGAGGCGCCGGCTGTCCTTCCGCGATTTGAGCCGTGTGAATTCGGTCCGCAGATCGTCCATGAACAGCGGCTCGATCACCTTCAGGATGTTCTGCTCGGTGGTGTAGTGCGCGCCCTGGGCGCGCCGTTCCTTTGCGTCCATCACCGACTGGAACAGCGCCCCGAAGATGGCGGGCGAGATGCCCGACCAGTCGAAATGGCAGGCGTCGAGCAGCAACCCGCGCATGGAAGCGTCGAAGTCGGGAATGCGCAGCGGCCCGTCGAACAGCGTCCCGTTCACATAGGGGAACCGAGCCAGGTCTTCGTCGAGCGTCGCAGCACGCTCCTCCTCGGGCGTATCCAGAACCTGGAACAGTTTCGACAGCCATGGCCCCAGGTCGGCGCCGTCCTCGCTCGTCCGGCTTTCGATGAATTCGAGGAAGATGTCGCGCGGCTCGAAGATGCCGGTGTCGTCGCCGAACAGGCAGAAGACGATCCGCACCAGGAAGCGCTCCAGGTCGTGGCCCCGGTACCCGGACGCGGCGAGCGCGTCATGCAAACGGCCGACCAGTTCAGCGGCCTTGATGTTCGCTGGGTCCTGATCTCGGAACGTCCGGCGCTGCACCCCCAGGATGAAGCCGAACGCCTCCACGTAGTCGGGCAGGTCCGCCAGCGGGAACGCAACCGTCTCCCGCTCGTCGAGATCGTGAAGCTCGAAGGTCTGGAAGTCGCTGACCAGGATGTGGCGGGGGCGTTCGTGCTCTGGGAGCGCGTCGAAATACTCCCCGGCCTGCCCGTAGGCGCGGGCGAGATCGCGGCCGGCGCTCTTCTGCTCGACGATCAGGACACCCGGCCAGAACAGGTCGATGAACCCCGAACGATCATCGAGCTTGGCGACGCGTTCCTCGTAGCGCGCTACTGCGCGGCGCTTGACCCCGAAGATCTCGAAGAAGTCGTTGTAGAAACTCTGCGTCTCGCCCTTCTCATAGGCCGCGTCCCGCCAGTCGTCGGCGAAGCGAGCGGCGCGGGCGCGAATCTCGTTCCACGACAGGCGCATCAGACTGCGCCGCCCAAGGCGCGCGGGCTGGAGCACAGCCGACTGGTGGCGGGGCACGACGCGCTGAGATTGGGGGCGAGCATCGGCCTCTCGATCAGTTGACCGGGGAGGCCTGGCGGAGAGGGTGGGATTCGAACCCACGAGGGGCTTGCGCCCCCACACGCTTTCCAGGCGTGCACCTTAAGCCGCTCGGTCACCTCTCCAGGCGGGTCGCGTTGCAGTCGAGTTGGCGGAGAGGGTGGGATTCGAACCCACGAGGCCCTTTTGAGACCTACCGATTTTCGAGATCGGCACCTTAAACCGCTCGGACACCTCTCCGAGGGCATCGTAGCAAGGCTGGGGTCCGCGCTCTGTTGCGCGACGGCGGGGCCGGACGGGCTAGGACGGATCCTCGGGCATGTGACCCGTGCGCCGGGCGAAGCGAAAGCGCTCCTCCATGCGGGCCTCGGTGGCGGCGCGCTCGGTGTTGGCGGCGGCGCGCGCCTCGTCGAGCAGCGACCCGGAGGCGCCAGCGGCGGGACGCCCGCCGGAGGCCTCATCATTCGAGGGCCGCGAGGGCTGCGAGGGCCGGCCGCTGATCACGGCGGCGACGATGCCCGCGAGCAGCCCCAGCAGCCAGCCGCGACGGAAGCCCATGCCTAGCCCCCGTTCAGCGCCCGCGCGATGGTCATCTTGCCGAGCTGCGACATGTGCACCTGGTCGGGGCCGTCGGCGATGCGCATCGTGCGGGCCATCGCCCAGACCTTGGGGATGATGGTGTCGGAGCTGACGCCCTTGCCGCCGAAGGCCTGCATCGCCCGCTCGGCGACGTTCCAGCACATGTTGGGGCCGACGATCTTGACCATCGGCAGGTACTCCCGCGCCGCTTCGATGCCGCCCTCGTCCATGGCGGCGGCGGCGCGCAGCACCAGCAGGCGCGCCTGCTCGATCTCGCAGCGCGACTTGGCGATGTCCTGGCGGATGCTGGACTGCTTGCTGAGCTTCTGCCCGAAGGCGACGCGCTCCTCGACGCGGTGGCACATGAGGTCGAGGACGCGCTGGGCCGCCCCGACGCAGGTCATCGCGTACTGGAAGCGGCCCGGTCCCAGCCGCCCCTGCGCAATGGCGAAGCCCTTGCCCTCGCCCCAGATGAGGTTCTCGGCGGGGACGCGGGCGTCGCTGAAGCGCAGTTCGCCGTGGCCACCGGGCGAGTCGTAGCTCTCGATCGCCGTCAGCTGCCGCACGATCTCCAGGCCGGGCGTGTCGCGCGGGACCAGGATCATCGAGTGGCGCTCGTGACGCTCGGCGTCCGGGTCGGTGACGCCCAGCACGACCAGCAGCCGGTTGAGCGGGTGCATGATGTTGCTGCTCCACCACTTGCGCCCGTTGAGCACGTAGTCGTCGCCGTCGCGGACGATGGTGAGCTGCATGTTGGTGGCGTCGGAGGAGGCGACCTGCGGCTCCGTCATGCCGAAGGTCGAGCGGATCTCCCCGGCCAGCAGGGGCTTGAGCCAGCGCTCCTGCTGCGCGGGCGTGCCGAACTTGGCCAGCACCTCCATGTTGCCGCGGTCGGGCGCGGAGCAGTTGAAGACCTCGAAGGACCAGGGCGAGCGCCCCATCACCTCGGCCAGCGGCGCGAACTCGATATTGCTGAGGCCGGGGCTCCAGGGCTCGTAGTCGCGGGGCAGGAACCAGTTCCAGATGCCGGCCTCGCGGGCCTTGGCCTTGAGGTCCTCCATGAACGGCGGCTGCGTCCAGAGGTTGTGGTGATCGTGCGTGTAGGCGTGGTACTCGGCCTCGTTGGGGTAGATGTGGTCGTCCATGAAGGCCTCGACTTGCGCCTTCAGTTCGATCACCTTGGGGCTGTGATTGAAGTCCATGGTCGCGTCTCCTTCGTGTGGCCCGCCGCTCGTGGGCGGGCAGCGCCGGGGCGATCCCCGCACCGGCCTGTGTCGCCGGCCCCTAGCCGTCGCGGTCCTTGCCGCCGCGCGCCTTGCCCAGCACCGACAGCCCCTTGCGCACGCCCGCCACGACGCCGTAGGCCTTGATTAGCGGCCGCACGACCGTCTCCGTGACGAAGTCGGTCGAGCCCTTGACCCCGGCCGTGGTGTCGCGGGCGTTGTCCAGGATCGGGCCCAGGCCGTCGCGCACGGTGCCGCGCGTGGTCTTGATCAGCTTCAGCGCCGCCCAGCCGATCAGCACGGTGAAGATGATGCACAGCGTCAGCGCGACGATGCCGGTGATGCCGGCCACGATCACGACGATGTCGCGGATGTCGGTCAGGGTGGAGAGAACGTCCATGGGCGGCGGAATCCCGTCGTCGCCGCCGAACTGCGGCGGGATCGCGGCAAAGCGAACGAAACTATAGCACCCCCGTCGCCGCACTCTGGCCGCCGCGGCCCGAACGGCGTCAGGACGTGGCGGCGACGGTTCCCCCGCCCAGGACACGGTCGCCGTCGTAGAGGACGGCCGCCTGTCCCGGCGCGACGCCGTAGATCGGGGCGTCGAGCCGGACGTGCAGGGCGGCGTCGCCCGCGGCGGGCTCGGCCTGCAGGCGGGCGGGGACCGGATCGGCGTGCGCCCGCACCTGCACCGCCACTGGCTGATCGACGGGCGGGCCGTCAATGAGCCAGTGCGGCTCGGCCAGCGACAGCGCGTCGACGCGCAGATCCTCGCGGGAGCCCAGCCGCACGACGTTGGCGGCCGGCTCGATGGCCGTGACGAAGCGGGGCTCGCCCACCGCGACGCCCAGGCCGCGGCGCTGCCCGACGGTGAAGTGCTGCACGCCGGCGTGCTCGCCCAGCAGGTCGCCGGCCGCGTCGCGGAACTCGCCGGGGCGGTCGGGCAGGCGGCGGCGCACGAAGTCGCGGTAGTCGCCGCCCGGCACGAAGCAGATGTCGGCGCTGTCGGGCTTCTCGGCGACGGCGAGGCCGTGCCTTGCCGCGATCGCGCGGACCTCGGGCTTGGGCAGGTCCCCGATCGGGAAGAGCGTCTGCGCCAGCGCGCGCGCCGACAGCGTGTAGAGCACGTACGACTGGTCCTTCGCGGCGTCGCGGGCGCGATGCAGCTCCACGGCGCCGTCGCGCTCGACGCGGCGCGCGTAGTGGCCGGTGGCCATGTAGTCGGCCCGCAACGCCAGGGCGCGCTCGAGGAAGGCGTCGAACTTGATGAAGGTGTTGCAGTTCAGGCAGGGATTGGGCGTGCGCCCCTGCGCGTACTCGGCGACGAAGGCATCGACCACGAAGCGGCGGAACGGCTGCTCGAGGTTGAGCGTGTAGTGCGGGATGCCGAGCCGCTGCGCGACGCGGCGGGCGTCGTCGATGTCCTCGATGCCGCAGCACTGCGTGCGGCCGCGGAAGGCCTCGGGGCGGCGCTCAGTCCAGAGCCGCATCGTGACGCCGATCACCTCGTGCCCGGCCTCGACGAGCAGCGCCGCCGCGACGCTGGAGTCGACGCCGCCGCTCATCGCGACCACCACCCGGCTCACGACGCCGCTCCCGCGCACCGACCGGGGCGGCTAGCATGTCCCGAGCAGCCACATCGCGAGCGGCCCGACCGCCGCGCCGCACGAAGGAGCCGCCCCCGCCCATGTCCGCCGACGCCCGCCCGCCCGACGCTCCCACAGGCGCAGCCCCGCGCCTGGAGGAAGCGGAGGCGCTGGGACGGCGCATCGCCGACGCGCTGGCGGACCGGCAGGCGGAGCAGATCGTGCTGCTGGACGTGAGCGCGGTGGCGGGCTTCACCGACTACTTCGTGATCGCCTCGGCCACGTCGTCGCGGCAGTTCGAGGCGCTCAGCCTGGCGGTCTCGCGCGGGGCGGGCGACCGCCACCTGCGGCGCGAGGGCGGCAGCGACGGCGGCTGGCAGCTGTTCGACTTCAGCGACGTCGTGGTGCACATCTTTGGCCGCGAGGAACGCGCCTACTACAACCTCGAGGGGCTGTGGTCGGCGGGGCGGCAGCTGCTGCGCATCGAGTGAGGGCATGGGGCCAGCCTAGCGCTCGCCAGGCGGCGCGGAGGGGCGGCGCCTACTCGCGCACCCAGCGGGCGGCGTCCTGCGTCCACGACAGCAGTTCCTCGGGGCGGAAGAACAGCGCCACCTCGCGCGCGCCCGATTCCGGGGAGTCGGAGCCGTGCACGATGTTGCGCCCCAGGTCGACGGCGAGGTCGCCGCGGATCGAGCCGGGGGGCGACTCCAGCGGGTTGGTCGCGCCCATCGCCTGACGCACGGCGCGCACGGCGTTCTCGCCCTCGAAGACCGCGGCGACCAGGGGGCCGCTGGTCATGAAGTCGCGTAGGCCGGGGTAGAACGGCTTCTCGACGTGCTCCGCGTAGTGGCGCGCCGCCAGCGCCTCGTCCATACGCATCAGCTTGAGCGCCACGATCTGCAAGCCGCGACGCTCGAGCCGGCCCAGCACTTCGCCGATCAGGCCGCGCTGCACGCCGTCGGGCTTGACCAGGACCAACGTCCGCTCGCTGCTCATCGACCCACTCCCTCTATGGTCCGGGCTTCATCGTCCCGGGCGTCATCGCCTCGGGCTGCTTCGCCGCCGGCGGGGGCTGCGGGGGCTGCGGGCCGATGGCCGGCTCGCGCAGGTAGATCGGCTGTAGCCGCGCCGGGTGCAAGTCGTCGCCGCGTGCGCGCGCCGACTCCAGACGTCGCCAGGCCAGCTCGGCCAGCAGCCCGGCCCGGCGCATCGTTGCGGCATGGCCGCTCAGGGTCCAGCCGTCGCGTTGCAGAGCGGCGCGGGTCGCGTCGGGCAGGGCCTCCAGGTCGCCGCAGCAGACGCCGGCGGGGCCGTCGCGCATAGCGGCGAGCAGATCGTCGGCTGGGACCAAGCGCGGCCCGGATTCCTGCACCCACTCCGACGCCGGACCGCAGTACCGCGCGACGGCCCACTGCCGGCGCCCGGCCGCGTGCACGGCCGCCACAACGCCCGCCGCGGCCTGGGCGTAGGCCTCGATCTCCAGCCGCCCCACGCCGACGGCCGGCAGGCCCAGCGCCAGCGCGATCCCCGTCGCGGCGGCCATGCCGGCGCGGATGCCGCCGTAGGCGCCCGGCCCCACGTCGACGAAGACCGCGGTCAGTTGAGCCCGCTCGGCGCCGGCGAGGCGCATCGCCGCGTCCACGGTGGGCAGCAGGCTGGGCGTATGGCGGCGGCCCGTCGGCCAGCTGACCTCGGCGAGCGGCCGGCCGGCATCGCTGACGGCGACGCTGGACTGCAGGCCGACGCTGTCGATGGAGAGTTCCACGGCTAGATGGTTTCGGGCTGGGCGGGTTCGGAGCCGCATGCGGCGCGCAGACGGTCCAGCAGGGCCCGCGAGCGGGCGCCCCGCGCCTCCCAGGTGAGCGTGCGCTCCTCGGGGCCAGCGCCGGGGGTGATCGTGACGCGAAGGACGTCCTCGGCTATGGGCTCGGCGCTGCGCTCGGGCCACTCGACGAGCAGCACGCCGTCGGCGGCCAGCTCATCGAGCACCAGCTCCGCGATCTCGGCCGCGTCGTCGAGGCGATAGAGGTCGGCGTGCAGCATGGGCAGGCGACCGCCCAGGTGCTCGTTGACGAGCACGAAGGTGGGGCTGTTGACGATGCCCGGCACGCCGAGACCGCGTCCGACGCCCTGGGCGACGACCGTCTTGCCGGTGCCCAAGTCGCCCTGCAGGAGCACGACCGCGCCGCGGGGCGCGAGCGCCCCCAGCGTCGCGCCGAGGGACCGCGTCTCCGCGGGGTCGTGCGTGCGGACCTGCCAAACGGCGGGCGGGGCGTCGGCGAGCTGCGGGTCGGCGGTCATGGGGCCAGTGTGCTGGAGCGGATAGGATGGGGCCAGTACGTAGGGCCAGTGGGGAGGTCCGGCTGCGGGCCCCCTGATTCGGTCGGTGAGGAACGCCGGTCAGCGAGGAGCGATCGATGCCGCACCTGCCACTCCTCGCCGTGCTCAGCGGCGCGCTCACCGCCTGCGCTTCCATACCGGCCGGCCTGTACCGCTTCGTGCGCCGGAATTGGCCCAGACTACGCCGGATGCTGCTCAGCTGGCGCCACTCCGACGCCTCCACGGCGACGACGCTGGGGCTGTTCGCGCGCAACAACTGGCTCAAGCTGCGGCACTTGTCGCTCTGCTGCGGGAACCCGGGCCAGCCGGGCTGTTGACAGGATGCGCCGGGCTCCGGTGCGGAGCCCTCGCACGGACACCACGACCACCACCACGGGCCGGGCGGATAATCAGCGCCCGTTGCGACGCTTCTTCGTGCTGCCGGCGCCGTTTCGGGACGGGCCGCCCCGTCCGCCCGCGCGCGCGCCGGCGCTCGACCGCTTGCCGCGCCGGCTGCCGTTCGGGACGGGCGCGGGCGTCTCCGGCGGCGGCGATCCTTCCCAGGCGCTCGGCCGCACGACGGCGACGGCGCCGACGTCCATGCCGTCGGTCTTCATCACCGTGACGCCCTTCGTCGAGCGCCCCAGCGGACGGATGGACTCGACGGTGGTGCGGATGAACTTGCCCTCGGCCGAGATCAGCACGAGGTCCTCGTCGCCGTCCACCTGATGCAGCGATACCAGCTTGCCGGTACCCTTGGCGTCCTCGCTATCCTCGGTCACCTTGTGCGCGATCATGCCCTTGCCGCCGCGCCCCTTGCAGGGGTACTCGGACTCGGGCGTGCGCTTGCCGAAGCCGTTGGCGGTCACGGTGAGCAACTCCCGGTCCGCCGTGATCGTGAGCAGGCCGACGAGGTGTCCGTCTGCGGGCAGCCGGATCGCACGCACGCCGCCGCTCGTCCGCGACGCCTCGCGCAGCGAATCGACGGGGAAGCGCACGGCCAGCCCGCCGTCCGACGCGACCAGCACGTCGTCGCCGGCGTGCGCGGTGGTGGCGAGCACCAGTTCGTCGCCGTTCTGCAGGTTGAACGCGATCAGGCCGGCGCGGCGCACGTCGGCGAACTCCTTGAGCGCGGTCTTCTTGATCTGCCCGTCCCGCGTCGCCAGCAGCAGGTAGTCGTGGTCCAGGTCGGGCGCGGCGACCATCGCGGTGATGCGTTCCTCGGGCTCGACCTGCACGAGGTTGCGGATGGGCAGGCCGCGCCACTCGCGGGTGCGCTCCTCGACCTCGTGCGCCTTGAGGCTGAAGACGCGCCCGCGGTCGGTGAAGAGCAGGAGGCTGTCGTGGGTGTCGGCGACGAGCAGCTCCCGGACGGCGTCCTCGGGCCGCGTCTGCATCGCCTTGATGCCCTTGCCGCCGCGGTGCTGCGTGCGATAGGTGGCCAGCGGCATGCGCTTGATGTAGCCCCCGCCGGAGTAGGAGATCACCGTCTCCGCGTGGTCGATGAGGTCCTCCGGGCTGAAGCTCTCCGCGTCCCGCTCGATGACCTGGGAGCGCCGCTCCCCGGCGAAGCGCTCCGTCAGTTCGTCCACGTCCTCCGTGATCACGGCATCGATCTTCTTCGCGTCGGCCAGCAGCCCCTCGAGGTAGGCGATGGTCTCGGAGAGCTCGCGGTGCTCCTCCTCGAGCTTGGTGCGCTCCAGCGCGGCCAGACGGCGCAGTTGCATGTCGAGCACCGCCTGCGCCTGGCGCTCGGACAACCCGAAGGGGGGCTGCTGCAGACGGCTCTTGGCGGCGTCGGCCGACTCCGCCTCGCGGATCGCCGCGATGATCTGGTCGATCATGTCGATCGCCCGCAGCAGCCCCTCGACGACGTGGTGGCGGTCGCGCGCCTTCTCCAGGTCGAACTCGGAGCGCCGGCGGATGACCTCGCGGCGATGCTCGATGTAGGCCTCGATCGCCTGCTTGAGCGAGAACGTGCGCGGGCGGCCGTCGATCAGGCCCACCATGTTCGCGGCGTAGGTGGTTTGCAGGGGCGTCAGCTTCCACAGGTGCGCCAGCATCATCTGCAGACTGCCGTCGCGCTTAAGCTCCACGACGACGCGCAGGCCGTCGCGGTCCGACTCGTCGCGCAGGTCGGCGATGCCGTCGATGCGCTTGTCGCGCACCAGATTGGCGATCTGCTCGATCAGGGCCGCCTTGTTGACCTGGTAGGGCAGTTCCGTGAAGACGATTTGGATGCGGCCGCCGCGGGCCGTCTCCTCGGTGTGATGGACGGCGCGCAGCGTCACGCGGCCGTGCCCGGTGCCGAAGATGTCGCGCAGGGCCGAGCGCCCCTCGCCGACGAAGAGCAGCGCCCCCGACGGGAAGTCGGGCCCGTGCACGACCTCCATCAGCTCGTCCACGCCGGCGCCCGGGTTGGCCAGCACCAGCTTGACGGCGGCCGCGATCTCGCCCAGGTGATGCGGCGGGATGCTCGTCGCCATGCCGACGGCGATCCCCTGCGCCCCGTTGACCAGCAAGTTGGGCAGCCGGCCGGGCAGCACGGTGGGCTCGTTGAGCGAGCTGTCGAAGTTGGGGGAGAAATCGACGGTCTGCTTGTCGAGGTCGGCCAGCATCTCCTCGGCGATCTGGCTGAGGCGGGCCTCGGTGTAGCGCATCGCGGCCGGCGGGTCGGCGTCGATCGAGCCGAAGTTGCCCTGCCCATTGACCAGCGGGTAGCGCAGCGAGAAGTCCTGCGCCATGCGCACCATGGCCTCGTAGACGGGGGAGTCGCCGTGCGGGTGATACTTGCCCAGCACCTCGCCGATGATGCGGGCGCTCTTCTTGAAGGCCGAGCCGGAGCGCAGCCCCAGGTCGTCCATGGCGAAGAGGATGCGGCGCTGCACCGGCTTGAGGCCGTCGCGCACGTCGGGCAGGGCCCGTGAGACGATCACGCTCATCGCGTAATCGAGGTACGAGGTGCGCATCTCCGTCTCGATGTCGCGCGGCCGCGGCGGACGGATCGCTTCCTCGCCACTCACCATGAGCGTTGTCCCTCTCGGAGCGGGATGGGGCTGGGGTCCAGCGCCATATGCCCCATCATTCTAGCACTCCGGGGCTTGCGACATAGGCCCATAAACGACCGAAAACACGGGCGATCCGCCGGATTTCGGCTATCCGGACAGGTAGGCCGCGAAGGACGCCGCTTCGCGCTCGATTCGGCGCCACGACGGCGGCAGCGGATTCGGGGCGCTGCGCTGCCGCAGCCAGCCTCGCAGCGGCGCGATCGCCGCCGCCGGCAGCGCGCAGCCGTCCCACGCGGCCCCCGCATCGACGCCGTGCAGGACGTGATCGAGCAGCGCCCGCTGGCCGATCTCCGCCAGGCCGACGGGCCCGCCGCCGAGGTCGAGCAGCGACTCGTGCGCCCAGCCGAGCGCGGTCACCGGCCGCGCCCCCATCATCGGCGCGACGACGCCGGGCGCCGCCACGAGCCGGTAGGCCGGCCCCTCCGTCGACGAGATGCGCGTGAGTTGCTCCACGGTCAGCCACTGCAGCCAGGTGTCGCACGACACGCCCGGCAGGGCGCGCAGCGTCGCCGGGATGTAGCGCCAGCGCGAGAGCGCCCCGGCGTAGGCGATCGCGACGTGCGGCGCGCGACAGCGCAGCGTGGGGACGCTGTCGTCGGCGAGGCGGGCCGTGGCGAACTTGTCGAGCAGCTGCCGGGGGTAGGCGTTCGAGCCCACGGCGAGCACGGGGATGCGGGCCGCGATCGGGGCGCCGCCCAGTGACCGGAGGAGTTCGTCGGGGCGCTCGCCCTCGCCGAGCAGGTGAGCCCTGCCGGCGGCGTAGACGTACGGCGCGCGCTGATCGGGGGGCCGGGCGTCGGGGTAGGCGCAGGGACGCTCCCGCAGCGACGGCAGCAGCCCGGCGTCCAGCACGACTCGCGATCCCGGCATCGGCTCACTCTATGGGTTGCGCCGGGCGGGGGGGTCCGCGTTTGTAGCTACCCCGGCAGCCGATACACTGACACGTCATACACGGGCGTGCCAGACGGGGAGGAGTCGCGGTGGCGGCGCCGGACCCGCCGGACCCGCTGGGGTCCGCTCGGGGGCGAGCGCTGTGACGGTCCACGAAATCCCCGAAGTCGTCATCAACCGGCTGCCGGTCTACGTGCGCGCCCTGGCCCTGCTCGACATGGAGGGCCGCCCCGTGGTCAGTTCGCGGGAGCTGGGCAGCGAGTTGGGCGTGACGCCCGCCCAGATTCGCAAGGACCTGTCGTACTTCGGGCGCTTCGGCAAGCAGGGGCGCGGCTACAACGTGCGCCACCTGCTCGACACGCTGCGCAGCATCCTGGGCCTGGACCGCGAGTGGCAGATGGCGCTGGTGGGGGCGGGCCGGCTGGGGCAGGCGATCCTGAGCTACGGCGGCTTCGCGCCGCAGGGCTTCCACATCGTCAAGGCGTTCGACTCCTCCCCCAGCCTGATCGGCCGTCGCGAGGGATCGCTGGTCATCGAGGACGTGGGGCAGCTCGGGGAGTCGCTGCGGGAGCAGCCGGTCGACATCGGGATCGTGGCGGTGCCGGGCGAGATCGCCCAGCACGTGATCGACGTGCTCGTCGCGAACGGGGTGCACGCGGTGATCAACTACGCGCCTGTCGCCGTGCGCGTGCCGCGCGGCGTGCAACTGCGTCAGATCGACCCGGTGCTCTCGCTGCAGAGCATGACCTACTTCCTCACACGGGAGGGCTTCCTCACGCGGGAGGGCCTCCTCACGCAGGACGGATCCGCGGCGGCGCCCGGCGGCTGATCGGCGCGCTACTCGATCGCGCCGGCCAGCATGCCCTCGTCGCTGGGCAGCGAGCGCCGGATCACGTCGATGTACTCCAGCGCGATCGCCGCGCCCTCGGCCACGCAATCCAGCGGCCGGTCGGCGATGTGGCAGGGGATGCCCGTCTCCTCGGTCAGCAGGCGGTCGACGTTGCGCAGCAGCGCCCCGCCGCCGGTCAGCACGACGCCGCGGTCGATGACGTCGGCCGAGAGCTCCGGCGGCATCTCCTCCAACACGGAACGGATCACGCCCACGACGCCGGCCAGCGGCTCCTGCAGCGCGGTGGCGATCTCGTTCGAGGTGACGGTGACCGTGCGCGGCATGCCGCTCACCTGGTCGCGCCCGCGCAGTTGCGTGCGCAGCGTGTCCTCGACGGGCAGCGCCGAGCCGATGGCGATCTTCAGGTCCTCGGCGGTGCGCTCGCCGATGATCAGGCTGTGGCGGCGCTTGACGTAGTTCTGGATGGCCTCGTCGAAGCGATTGCCGGCCACGCGCTCGGAGTGCCAGACGACCATCCCGTACATCGAGATCACGGCCGCCTCGGTGCGGCCGCCGCCGATATCGACGACGAGGTTCCCGCGCGGCGTCGCGACGGGCAGGCCGGCGCCGATCGCCGCCGCCAGCGGCTCCGGGACGAGCTGCGCGGGGCGACGCGCGCCCGCCTGCTCGGCGGCGTCGCGCACGGCCCGCTGCTCGACGGTGTTGACCCCCGCCGGGGCGCTGATCATGACCTCCGGCCGGACCAGGTTGAGGCGGCCCGTCACGCGGCCCAGGAAGTAGCGCAGCATCGCTTCCACCACGACGTAGTCGGCGATGACGCCGTCGCGCATGGGCCGCACGATGCTGATCCCCTCGGGGCTGCGGCCCATCATCGCGCGGGCGTCCTCGCCCACGGCGACGACGGCGTTGTCGCGCTGCGACAGCGCGACCACCGCGGGCTCGCGCAGCACCACCCCCTGGCCCCGGATCGCGACGAGGATGTTCGCCGTGCCCAGGTCGATGCCGATCTTCTTGCCGAGCGCCATGGCTCCCTCAGGCTTCCGTGCGACGTGCAGCGCGGCGCGGCCGGCCGGACCGCGAGCGCACCGAGAGGATCATACCGGCCCCGGCGTCGGCTGACAGTCAAACGCCGGGCGCGCCGCTGGGATCGGACGCGACGGTCGCCGGCGCGCCGTCCCGCCGCTCCACGACCGCGCCCAGGCCGCGCAGCTTGCGGCCGAGGTCTTCGTAGCCGCGCTCGAGATGGACGATGTCCTGCACTTCGGTCTCGCCGTCGGCGACGAGCGCGGCGACGACCAGCGCCGCCGAGGCGCGCACGTCGAGGCCCTGCACGACCGCGCCGTGCAGCGGCGCCGGGCCCTGCACGATCGCGGTGGCGCCGGCGGTGACGATGCGCGCGCCCATCTTGCGTAGCTCCGCGACGTAGCCCAGGCGGTTCTCGAAGACGCGCTCGTTGACGACGCTGACGCCCTCGGCCTGGGTGAGCAGCGTGGTCACCAGGGCCTGCAGGTCGGTGGCGAGGCCGGGGAAGGGCACGGCCTGCACGGTGGTCGGGCGCAGCGGCCCGCGACGGCGCACGCGCAGCGTGTGATCGTCCTCGTCGATCTCGACGCCGATCTCGCGCAGCTTGAACAGCAGCGCGTCGAGGTGGCGCGGGCGCACGTCGTGGACGCGCACGTCGCCGCCGGTGATCGCGGCCGCGATGGCGAAGGTGCCCGCCTCGATGCGGTCGGGGATCAGCGTGTAGTCGGCCCCGCGCAGGGCGCCGACGCCGGACACGGTGACGGTGTGCGAGCCCGCGCCGCGGATGCGGGCCCCCATCGCCGAGAGCAGCGCGGCCAGCGCCTCGACCTCGGGCTCGGCGGCGGCGTTGACGATCACCGTCTCGCCCTCGGCGCGGACGGCGGCCAGGATCAGGTTCTCGGTGCCGAGCACGCTGGGGTAGTCGAGCACGATGCGCGCGCCGCGCAGGCGCCCGGCGGCGACGAAACGCCCGGCCTCGGTGCGCACGTCGGCGCCGAGGGCGCGAAAGCCGCGCAGGTGCACGTCGAGCGGGCGCTGGCCGATGATGTCGCCGCCGGGCGCCGCGCAGGCGCCGCGACCCTCGCGGGCCAGCAGCGGCCCCATCACCAGGAACGAGGCGCGCTGGTTGGCGACGAGGCGATCCGGCGGCGCCTCCGCCAGCGGCCCGGCCGCGCGCACGGTGACGCAGTGCGCCGCCGGGTCGTGATCGACCTCCGCGCCGAGCCGGCGCAGGATCTCCAGGAAGCCGGTGACGTCGGCGATGGCGGGCAGGTTGCGGATCGTGCAGGGCTCGGCGGTGAGCAGCGTGGCGGCCAGACAGGGCAGCGCGGCGTTCTTCGCGCCGCTGGTGCGGACGTCGCCTCGCAGCGGCCCGCCGCCTTGCACGCGGTACAGCGGCTCCATCGTGGGACGCCCTTCCGCCGCGCCGGGGCGCGCGTCAGCCTCGGATCAACGTACCACGACCCGGGGCGTCTGACGCTCGCGCCGGGGCGGCGACGGCTACTCGGCTCCGCCTTGCCCGGGCCCCATGTCGGCCCGGCCGCGACGCCGGCGCCGCGCGACCTTGAGGCGCATCAGCGACCGCCGCAGCGCCACTTCGGCCCGCACGCGGTCCACCGTCGCCTCGCCGCGCAGGCGATCCTCGGCGCGCTGCCGGGCCACCTCGGCGCGGTCGAGGTCGATCTCCGTGCCGCGCTCGGCGGAGTCGGCGAGGACCTTGACGTGGTTGGCGCGGATCTCCAGGAAGCCGCCGCTGACGAAGAAGTCGTCCTCGGCGCCGGCGCGCTTCACGCGCAGCGATCCGGCCTGCAGGCTCGTGACCAGCGGGGCGTGGCTGGGCAGGATGCCCAGTTCGCCCAGACTGCCGGGCGCGACGACCTCGTCGATCTCTTCTTCGCGCAGCAGCAGCCGCTCGCCCGTGATGATCTCCAGCGTGAGCTTCGCCATCTCGGCGCCCTTTCGCGTACCCGGCGCCGCCTATGCGGCCGACCCGGCCCGCATCGACTCGGCCTTTTCGACCGCCATCTCAATCGTGCCCACGTTGTAGAAGGCCTGCTCGGGCAGGTCGTCGTGCTTGCCCTCCAGGATCTCCCCGAAGCCGCGCACGGTGTCGCGCGTCGAGACGTACTGGCCGGCCAGCCCCGTGAACTGCTCGGCGACGAACATGGGCTGCGTGAGGAAGCGCTGAATCTTGCGCGCCCGCGCGACGGCGAGCTTGTCCTCCTCGGACAGCTCATCGACGCCGAGGATGGCGATGATGTCCTGCAGGTCGCGGTAGCGCTGCAGCACCTGCTGCACGCCCCGCGCCACCTGATAGTGCTCGTCGCCGACGATCGCCGGGTCCAGCGCCCGGCTGAAGCTGGTCAGCGGGTCGACGGCGGGGTAGAAGCCCTGCGAGGCGATGGAGCGCTCCAGCGCGATGACCGCGTCGAGGTGGCCGAAGGTGGTCGCGACGCCGGGGTCGGTGTAGTCGTCGGCCGGGACGTAGATGGCCTGGAACGACGTGATCGAGCCCTTGGGCGTCGTGGTGATGCGCTCCTCGAGCTCGCCCATCTCGGTGCCCAGCGTGGGCTGATAGCCCACCGCCGACGGCATACGACCGAGCAGCGCCGAGACCTCCTGCCCGGCCAGGGTGTAGCGGTAGATGTTGTCGATGAAGAGCAGGACGTCCTGGCCCTCCTCGTCGCGGAAGTACTCCGCCATGGTCAGGCCGGTCAGGCCGACGCGCAGCCGCACCCCCGGCGGCTCGTTCATCTGGCCGAAGACGAGCGCCGTCTTCGCCAGCACGCCCGACTCCTTCATCTCGGTCCAGAGGTCGTTGCCCTCGCGCGAGCGCTCGCCGACGCCGGTGAAGACCGAGAAGCCCCCGTGCTCCGTCCCGATGTTGCGGATCAACTCCTGAATGACGACGGTCTTGCCGACGCCGGCGCCGCCGTAGGCGCCGATCTTGCCGCCGCGCGTGAAGGGGGCGATGAGGTCGACGACCTTCATGCCCGTCTCGAAGATCTGCGTCTCCGAGACCTGCTCCTCGTAGCTGGGGGGCTTGCGATGGATGGGCCAGCGCAGCGCGCCGGGATCGATCGGGCCGATGTCGTCGAGCGGCTGGCCGAGCACGTTGAAGATGCGGCCCAGCGCGACCTCGCCGACCGGCACGGCGATGGGCTGGCCGGTGTCCTCGGCCGCGTCGCCGCGCTTCATGCCCTCGGTGGCGTCCATCGCCAGGCAGCGGGTGCGGTTGTTGCCGAGATGCTGCTGGACCTCGGTGACGACCTCGGCGCCGTTGCCCATGGTGATCGTCACGGCGTCGAACAGCGCCGGCAGCGCGTTGGGCGGGAACTCGACGTCGACCACCGTGCCGATGACCTGTACGACACGTCCTGTTGCAGCCATCACGTACTCCTCTCGCGGGCGCGCGGGCCCGGTGACTTGGTTCCGTCTGAACGGGCCTCATCTGAATGGGTGTGTGAACGAGACAATGAATTAGGCGCCACTGCGCGCCTCCTCGCGTGGCGCCGCGCCGACCCAGCCGAGGTCGAAGTCCGACAGCGCCTCGATGATACGCTCCGCGCCCTCCAGGGGCCGCCCGCTGCCGCCGTTGATGCAGACGCCGATGACGCGCATCCCCGCCGCGCGCGCCGATGCGACGCCCGCCGGCGAGTCCTCCAGGACCAGGCAGCGCTCGGGCGCCACGCCCAGGCGGCCAGCGGCGGCCAGGTAGATCTCGGGGTCCGGCTTGCCGCGCGCGACCTCGTCGCCGGAGACGGTGACGGGCAGGAAGCGTGCGAGGTCGAGGCGCGCCAGCGCGGCGTCGACGCGGGGCCGCTTGGTCGAGGATGCCAGGCCCAGGGGCACGCCGGCGGCGTGCAGGCGGGCGAGCAGGTCGCGCGCGCCCGGCATCGCGACGGCGTGCCGCTCGTACTGCTCCTGCACGCGCGGCCCGAAGGCGCGCTCGTACTCCCGGCGGTCCACCGGCAGGGCGAAGCGGCGCTGCATGTCGGGCCAGATGGTGTCGAACGTCTCGCCAATCCAGTCCGTGTAGGTCTCCCAGGTCAGCTCGGCGCCGAAGCCGGCCAGCACGTCGCGGGCGGCGGCGAAGTGCAGCGGCTCGCCGTCGACGAGGACGCCGTCCATGTCGAAGATCACGGCGCCGCTGGACGGCAGGGGGCGGGACGGGAGGGAGGGCATCGCGGGTTAGGCCATCGCCTCGACACCGCCGACGATGTCGAGCAACTCGGACGTGATCTGTTCCTGGCGCGCCTTGTTGTACTGCAAGGTCAGGTCGCCCACCATCTCGTTGGCGGCGTCGGTCGCGTTGCGCATCGCGACCATGCGGGCCGACTGCTCGCTGGCCGCCGACTCCAGGACGGCCTGGTAGACCTGCATCTCGACGTAGCGGGGCAGCAGCTCGTCGAGCACCGCCTGCGGGCTGGGCTCGAAGATGTACTCCACCTCCGACGCGGCGTCGCCGGTGTCGGAGGCCGGCGCCTCGACCGGCAGCAGCGGCACGGTCGTGGGGCGCTGCTGCACCGTGCTCACGAACGACGCGAAGACGAGCGAAACCTGGTCCACGGCGCCGCTCATGTAGTCGTCCATGGCGATCTGCGAGATGGGGCGCGTGTCGTCGAGGCTGGGGTAGTCGCCGAGCCGCTGGAACTCGCCCCGGAAGGGCACGTCGAAGCGGGCGAAGTAGTCGAGCCCCTTGCGGCCGACGGGGATCATGGAGACGCCGCCGGCCTGCTCGGGGCTGAGCACCAGTGAGCCGGCGTGGCGCTGCAGGTTCGAGATCAGGCCGCCCGCGAGGCCGCGGTCGGGCGTGATCAGGATGATCGCGCTCTCGCGCACCTCGCGACGCTCCAGCAGCGGATGCAGCGGGCCGGTGTCCTCGCCGTCGCCGCCGGCCGTGGCCAGGTTGGCCAGCAGGCCGCGCATGCTCTCGGCGTAGGGGCGCGCCGCCTCCGCGCGCAACTGCGCGCGGCGCATCTTCGACGCCGCGACGAGTTGCACGGCGTTGGTGATCTTCGCCGTGTTCTCGACGGAGCGGATGCGCCGGCGAATCTCCCGCGTGCTCGGCATTGCAGCCCTTCTCTAGCGATCTCTCCGCAGCCGGCCGCTCCTAGAACGGCACCGACTGCTTGAACGTCCCAATCGCGGTGCGCAGGGCCGCCTTCGTGTCGTCGCCCAGCTCGCCGGTCGCGCTGATCGTGTCCAGGATGCCGGGCTCGCTGCTGGTCATGTAGTCGCCCAGGGCCTTGGCGAAGTCGGTGATCTTGTTGACCGCGACATCGTCGGCGAGGCCGTCGTTGGCGGCGAACAGCAGCACGACCTGCTGGGCCAGCGAGAGGGGCGCGTTCTCGGGCTGGATGAGCAGCTGCGACAGCCGCTGCCCGCGCTCGAGCTGGCGCCGGGTCGCGTCGTCCAGGTCGCTGGTGCCGAACTGGGCGAAGGCCTGAAGCTCGCGGAACTGCGCCATGTCGAGCCGCAACTGCCCGGCGACGGAGCGCATCGAGCGGCGCTGCGCCGAGCCGCCGACGCGGCTCACGGACACGCCGGAGTTGACCGCCGGGCGCTGGCCGGCGTTGAACAGGTCGGACTCCAGGAAGATCTGGCCGTCGGTGATCGAGATGACGTTGGTGGGGATGTAGGCGGAGACGTCGCCGGCCTGCGTCTCGATGATCGGCAGGGCGGTGATGGAGCCGCCGCCGTGGGCGTCGTTGAGCTTGGCGGCCCGCTCGAGCAGGCGGGAGTGCAGGTAGAAGACGTCGCCGGGGTAGGCCTCGCGGCCGGGCGGACGGCGCAGCAGCAGCGAGATCTGGCGGTAGGCCCAGGCGTGCTTGCTGAGGTCGTCGTAGACGATCAGCGCGTCCTTGCCCTCGGCCATGAACTGCTCGGCGATGGCGACGCCGGCGTACGGCGCCATGAACTGCAGGGCGGCCGACTCGGCGGCGGAGGCGTTGACGATGACCGTGTGGTCCATCGCGCCGTACTTCTCCAGCACGCCGGCGACCTGCGCCACCTTGGCCTGCTTCTGGCCGATGGCGACGTAGACGCAGAGCAGGTCCTGCCCCTTCTGGTTGATGATCGTGTCGATGGCGACGGCCGTCTTGCCGGTCTGGCGGTCGCCGATGATCAGCTCGCGCTGGCCGCGGCCGATCGGGATCTGCGAGTCGATGGCGAGAATGCCGGTCTGCACGGGCGTGTTCACGCCGGCCCGCGTGACGACATTGGGCGCGATCTGCTCGATGGGCCGCCGCTGGGTGGAGGCGATCGGCCCCTTGCCGTCGATGGCTTCGCCCAGGGCGTTGACCACGCGGCCGATCATCGCGTCGCCGACGGGCACCTCAGCCACGCGGCCGGTCGAGCGGACCTCGTCGCCCTCTTCGATGGGGCGGTAGTCGCCCAGCACCACGGCGCCGACGATGTCCTCTTCGAGGTTCAGCGCCATGCCGATGATCGGCTGGCCGGTGTCATCCGTGCGCGAGAACTCCAGGAGTTCTCCGGAGAGGGCGCCGGCCAGCCCGAAGATGCGGGCGATGCCGTCGCCCGCCTCCACGACCGTGCCCGTGTCGGCCGCGACGGCGCCGGTATCGAAGCCCTCGATCTGCTGCCGGATGATGGAGGCGATCTCTTCTGGTCGAACCGCCATGCTGTACTCCTCGCTTTCTTGTGGGACCGGCTGTCCCCCGGCCGGTTGTCCGTCGGCTGGCTAGCCGATGCTGCCGGAGATACTGCGGCGCAAGCCACGCAGGCGCGTGCGCACGCTGCCGTCGATGATGTGGTCCCCGATCTGGACGATTGCGCCGCCCAGAATGTCCCGATCCACCTGCTCGTCCAGATCGACGTCGCTGGCGCCGGTGCTGGCGCGCACGCTGCGCACGAGCGACGCCCGGCCGTCGTCGGTCAGGGCCCGCGCGGTGGTCACCCGGGCGCTGGCCCGGCCGCGCGCGACGTTGACCAGACCGCCGAACACCCGCGCGATGTCGCCCGCCAGCGCCGTGCGGCGCTTGCGCACGAGCAGCTTCGCCAAGCTGCGCGCCTTCGGATCGACGCCGGCCAGCGCCCGGTCGAGGGTGGCGAACTTGGTCGCCTCCTCCACCTTGGTCGTCTGTAGGTACCGGCCCACGGTGGGGTCCGCGGTCAGGGCGGCGAGGCCGTCGAGCGCCGTCTGCCAGGCGTCGACGCTGTCGTCCGCGGTCGCGATGGCGAACGCGGCCTGGGCGTAGCGCTTGGCGGCGACTTCGGATCCCGGCATCGCGCGGCCCCCGTCCTACAACTAATTCTGCCGGCCGCCGATCGAGGAATCCGTGAGGACTTCGTCGATCAGGCGCTCATGCGACTCGGCGTCCAGCGACTGCCCGATCACGCGCTCCGCGGCGCGGATCGTGAGGTCGGAGAACTCCGTGCGCAGCTGCGCGATGGCGAGATCCCGCTCGCGCTGGATCTCCTGCCGGGCCCGTTCCAGCATCGTCTCGCTCTCGGCGCCGGCGGCCGCGCGCGCATCGGCTTCGATGCGCTGCCCGATCGCCTGCGCCTGCGCGACGAGTTCCTGGCCCTGCTCGCGGCCGGCCTGAATCTGGGCCTCGGCCTGGACCTTGGCCTCTTCCGCCTCGGCCTGCGCCGTCTGGGAGGCCTGCAGGCCCTCCTCGATGCGGCGGCGGCGCTCGTCGAGGACGCGCGCCAGCGGCTTGTGCAGGAAGAGCCACAACAACGCCAGCAGGATGCCGAAGTTGATGAACTGAGTGATCAGGCTCGGGAGGTTGATGCCGAGACCATCCACGGCGACCCCTCACCTTTCTACGACCGTCGTCGCGACGGCGCCGCACCACACGCGTGGCCGCGCCGCCGGGCGAACGGAGGGCGGGCGGCCATGCGGCCGCCCGGCTGTGTCCGTTCGCTAGAAGACGAAGCCGATCATGACCGCGACGACCAGGGCGTAGATGCCGATCGCCTCGGCGAAGGCCATGCCCAAGATCATGTTGGGCTGCACGACTTCGGCGGCCTCGGGGTTGCGCCCCAGGGCCTCCATCGCCTTGCCCACCAGGAAGCCGATCCCCACTCCGGGGCCCAGCGCCCCGAAGCCGATCGCCAGGCCGGCGCCGATGAACTTCAGTCCATCGGAAAATCCGGCGTCGCCAATTTGCAGTAGCAGGTCCATCAGGTTTCCCTCCCGCGGCGCCCTCGGCCGCTCCGTCTGCTTATGACATCCCCGGGCCCGTGCGTCGGCCGACGCTAGTGCCCGGCAGTCTCCTCTGCCTCTTCTTCATCATGGCCGTGCTCCCCGTGGGAGACCGCCGTGACCGCGAAAACGAGCGTGAGCATCGCAAAGACGAACGCTTGGATGAAGCCCACGAACAACTCCAGGCCGTAGAACACCGTCGCCGCCAGCAGCGGCACCAGGAACGCGGCCATGAACAGCACGACCTCCCCGGCGAAGATGTTGCCGAAGAGTCGGAAGGTGAACGAGATGATGCGGGCCAGCTCCGAGATCACTTCGAGCAGCCCGACGACGACCCCGATGGGCCCCTTGACCACGGCCGCGCCGCCCATGCCGATGAACTTGCCGAAGTTGGTGCGCAGCCCCAGGCTCTGGATGCCCCACAACTGGACGAAGATGAACGACCACAGCGCGATCGCCAGGGGCAGGTTGAGGTCGGTCGCGATGGCGCGGAAGAGCGGGAAGATCTCGCCGACGCCCTTGCTGCGCTCGATCACGCCGCCCTCGATGTCGATCACGCCCGCCTGCTCCTGCTTGAGGATGATGCCGATGTGCGCCGTGTTGAGGTTGACCCCCAGGGCGCCCTCGCCGTCGCCGGGCGGCTCGCGGTCGATGGCGACGCGGCCGTTCGCGAAGCTGCCGTCGAGCCCAGCGATGACCGGTTCGAGGAACGGGTCGTAGGTGAAGTCGTCGGCCTTGACGGGCACGACGTTGACGCCGCCGGTGTCCATCACCCAGCCCGACAGTTCGGGCTCACCGACGTCGGTGACGGCGATCGGGAAGTTGAACAGCATGGCGTGCTCGACGGCGGCCTCGAGGTCATCCGCCTCGTAGCGGTGCCGGACCTCCTCCGTGAGGCCCGCCGCCTCCAGCCCGTGCTCGATGCGCTCCTCGATGCCGTGCACGAGGTCGGCGACGCTGAGGCCCTCTGGCAAGGGATCGCGCGCGAAGACGTCGCGCACGGCGATTTCGGACGCGCTCAGTTCATCGCGCAGGATGGCGCCGATACGCTCGTCGGCCTCGTCCAGGTGGGCCGTCTCGAAGGGGATGGGGTCGAAGTAGTACGTGCTGAAGTGCGTGTTGAACAGCGAGATGTACTCAGCCGGCGCGTCGTCGTGTGCGAGGTCTTCGAGGCTGTGGTGGACGTCGATCTCGAGCAGCTCGACGTACTCGAAGCGCAGGTCGACGGTGCGGCCGAAGGAGTTGTTCCAGGGGAAGAGGCCGAACCAGTTGGCGAACAGCAGGATCAGGAAGATCGAGGCCACGACGGGGAAGAAGCGGCGGCCGTTCTTCTCGCCGGCGACCAGCTTGACGATGCCGAAGAAGGCGTCGAGCAGGCCCTCGATGACGTTCTGGAAGCCGCTGGGCACCATCGCTTTCTCGATGTCGCGCAGCTTGGTGAAGTAGAGCCAGAAGACGATCAGGGCCAGCAGGACGATCACCACCCAGGCGGAGATCATCGTGTTGGTGATGGCGTAGCCGCCGTCGATGATGGGTTCGGCCGCGATGGAGATGATCGGCGTCGGCGGCTTGATCAGGACGAAGCCCAGGACGATCAGTCCCAGGCAGAGCAGCCCGATGAGTTTGCCGCGGTGCCGCTGTGGCACTCCGTCGTCCCCCGCTGGGCGGCTAGCGCCGCCGCTGCCTCGCCGGCCGGACTACGTCGATCAACATGCGGTAGCCCCCGTACCCCGCCGTGAGCAGTCCCACGCCGATGCCGAGCAGCGTGCAGACCGGTTTCGCGCCCAGTGCGTCATCGATCCAGAGCCCGGCGACCGTCCCCAGAACGATGCAGGTTGCGACGTACCAACCGATCCCGATCAGGCCTAGTGCTGGTGGGAGGTTTCTCATCCGAAACCGACCCCCGTGCAAACCTGGTGAACCGTATCACAAGCCATCTGGTGCGGGCAACGACGCCCAGGACACGGACGGCGGCGCGCGACGGCGCCCGCGGGCGCCGCTAGCGCTGGTCGAAATCGTCCAGATCGAGGCTCTCGATGAAGTCGGTGAAGGCCGACATCTTCTCGAGTTCCTCCGGCTTGACGGCGGGGCCGCGCTGGCGCCCGCCCTCGCCCTCCTCCGCCTCGGTGCTGTCGTCCAGCGTCACGCCGGCCTCCTCCAGCACCGCCTGGGCGACGAAGATCGGCACCTCGCTGCGCACGGCCAGGGCGAGCGCGTCGCTGGGCCGGGCGTCGATCTCCAGCTCGCGCTCGTCGACGCGCACGTAGAGCTGCGCGAAGAAGGTGGCGTTGGAGAGGTTGCTCACGACCACGCGCTGCACGACGCCGCCCAGCTCCTGCAGGACGGTGGCCAGCAGGTCGTGCGTCATCGGCCGCGCCACCGAGACGCCCTGCAGGCGCATGGCGATGGCGTCGGCCTCGGGCGCGCCGATGTAGATCGGCAGGTAGCGGTTGCTCTCGGGCTCGCGCAGCACGACGACGCGGTTGTAGTTCATCAGGGAAACGCGGATGCTCTCGATCGTGACTTCCGTGACTTCGACCATCGTGACCCCCAATCGCTGAAGCCGACACTGCGCGCCGCGCGCGGTCCGCTGCCGCGCAGCCTACAACCCCCCCGCCGTCGGGCTCCAGCGCCCGCCGGCGCCGGGGGGCGGCTCAGTCCCCGGGCGGCGGCGGGACGTCGCCGGTGCGGCTTACCTGCCGCCGGATGTGAACGCTGGCCGACGCCGCCAGCAGGGTGAGCACGGCGACCGCGAACAGCGCCGACTCCACGCCCGCGGCGTCCGCGATGCCGCCGACGACGAGCAGCGCGACCATGGATGCGCCGTTGGCGAACATCAACTGCGACGCGAAGACCCGGCCGCGAATGCCGGCCGGGGTGCGCTCGTGCAGCACCGTCTGGGCGGGGGCGTTGACCATCGCGTAGGTGACGCCCATCGGGAAGGCGAGCACCAGCGTGACGCCGATGAAGAGCACGTCGCCCTCGACGCGGTCCAAGCCGAACAGCGTGCCCTGGAGCGCGTTGACGAGGAAGTGGATCGCGGCGAAGGCGCCGATCGAGACGGTCAGCCCGAACAGCGCCGTGGTCACGATGCCGGTGGGCGTGAAGCGACGGCCCAGCGCGGGCAGCGCCCGCAGGGCCAGCAGCGCCCCCACGCCCACCGGCCAGAACACGAACACCGAGTCCTCCGCCGGCCGCCCCAGCACGTCGGTCACGAAGCGCGGCACCAGCAGCGCGAACATGAACAGCAGCATGCCGCCCGCGGAGAGCTGCAACATGGCCAGCTGCGTGAGCCGGTCGCGGCGCACGACCAGCCAGGTATCGCGCAGGTCGCGGGGCACGGCGCGCACGCGTTGCCGCCAGGCGTCGCCCTGCTGGGAGGCCTCGGGGGGCAGGGCAGGCAGCCGGGCCAGCAGGGGCGCCGTGGCCAGGATCAGGATCGCGCCCACGATGTACGACCAGTCGAAGCCCAGGGCCTTCAGCATCACGGGCGCGACGATGACCATCCCCGCGAGCTGGCCGACCGCCGTCGTGAGCTGGAAGACCGAGTTGGCGGTGAGGAACTGGGGGCGGGGGATGAAGGCCGGCAGCGCCGCGCTGGCCGCGGGCAGGTTGAACTGCCCCATCGTGGCGCTGACGAAGGCGACCGCGTAGATCGACGCGAGCGAGGCATCGGCGAGGAGCAGCATGGCCGTGGCGCCGGCGCGCACGACGTTGGTCGCGATCAGCACCGTGCGTTTGTCAATGCGGTCGACGATGACGCCCGAGATGGGGCCGAAGAGCACCGGCGGGGCGGCCAGAAAGATGATCAGCCCCGACCCGGCGATGCTGCTGCCGGTGCGCTCCACGATCAGGATCAGCAAGACGAATTGCAGCGCCGTGTTGGTCACCAGCGAGAGGCCCTGCGCCGACCACAGCAGCAGGAAGTCGCGGTTGCGGAAGATCGAGACGGCCGGCTCGCCGGGCCGCGACGGCCGCGGCGACTCCGACTCCGCCTCCGGCAGGTCGGCCGTCTGCGGGGCGGCCGCCATCGGCGGCGGCGCGATGCTGCGCACGGCGCGACCGGCGTGGGCCGTGTCGTGCGAGGAGACCGATCCCAGCGCCCGGCCCAGCCCCGGCACGCGCGGCGGCCAGCGCCGGACGCGCCGCGGGGCGCTGCTGGGCCCATCGCTGGCGGGCCCATCGCGGCCGGGCGGGAGGTCGGCGGAGTCGCTCATGCGGGATCGTCCCGCGCCAGCACGCGCTTCAAGCGCCGCTCGAGCAGCCGCCGCTCCAGCGTCACGCGGTGTGCGCAGCCCTGGCAGACGATGCCGATGTCGGCCCCGATCCGCACGACCGACCAGCGCCGGCTGCCGCAGGGGTGCGGCTTGCGCAACTCCAGCAGGTCGCCGGGCTGGAAGTCGACCAGCGTCATCGGCGCACGCCCCTCCGACGGCCCGGCCGGGGCCACGCTGCTCAGTCGGACGCCGGCGCGCTGCTGGTCGCGCCGGCGGTCGCGCCGTTGATCGCGGCAGTGATGGCGGCCCGCAGGCGCTCGGCCTCCGCGCGCGCGGCGGTCGCGAAGCCGGGGCCGGCGGCGGCGTAGATCACCGATCGCGAGGCGCTGACCAGCAGGCCGCCGCCGACGCCGCCCGCCCGCACCGACGCTTCCAGGTCGCCGCCCTGCGCCCCGATGCCGGGCAGCAGGATGGGCAGCCCGGGGGCGCGATCGCGCACGGCGGCCAGCTCCCGCGGGTAGGTCGCCCCCACGACGAGGCCGGCGTTGCCATGCTCGGCGCTCCACTCCTGGACCAGCGACGCGACGCGCAGGAACAGCGGCTCGCCGCCCACGTCGAGGCTTTGCAGGTCGGCGCCGCCCGCGTTCGAGGTGCGGCAGAGGATGAACGCCCCCTTGTCGGGCCGGGCCAGGAACGGCGCCACGGCGTCGCGGCCGAGGTAGGGATTCACGGTCACGGCGTCGGCGCCCAGGGCGTCGAAGCAGGCCGTCGCGTAGGCCTCGGCCGTATGCGCGATGTCGCCGCGCTTGGCGTCGAGCACGACGGGCACGTCGTCCGGGACCGCCGCGATGGTCGCCGCCAGGGCGTCCCAGCCGGCGCGGCCGTGCGCCTCAAAGAAGGCCGCCTGCGGCTTGAAGGCGCAGACCAGGTCGCTCGTCGCGTCGATGATCGCGCGCGTGAACGGCACGATCTCATCGAGCGGCGTGCGCCCCGGCTGGGGATCCAGCCCCACGCACAGCCATGAGCGGTTGCGCTCCGCGGCCGCGGCGAGCTTCTCTGCGAATGTCGCTGATGGGGTCATGCCAACACACGGGTCATACGGGCATACTAATCGTCGTCACCCGAATGGCGGGGACGAAATCGGGGGAGCCGCCGGCGATGTCGCCTGCACGACGCCTCAACGTGTTCTTCAGCCCGCCGCCGCCCGACCGCGTGCGCGGGCGGGCCATCGCCGTGATCGACACGGCGCGCGCGACGACGACGCTCACCACGCTCATCGCCGGCGGCGCCGACGCCGTCTACCCGGTCCCCGGCGAGGCCGAGGCGCGCGCCCTCGCGGCCGCGATCCCGGGCGCCCGGCTGTGCGGCGAGCGCGGCGGGCATCGTATCGCGGGCTTCGATTTCGGCAACTCGCCGACCGAGTTCGCGGCGATGGACGTGCGGGGGATGCGCTTCGTGCAGACGACGAGCAACGGCACCCGCGCGGCGGCGCTGGCCGCACACGCCGCGGCGGCCTTCGTCGTCTGCCTGCGCAACCGCGCGGCGGCCGCGCGGACGCTGCGCGACACGGCGGCGGCCGGCGAGCACGACATCGCCATCATCTGCGCCGGCGAGCAGCACGCCACGGCCGCCTCGGTCGAGGACGCCTTCACTGCGGGCGCGCTGGTCGCGCTGCTGGCCGATCACGATGCGCCCGGCGCGCCGTTCCTCGAGTCGGGCGCGCGGCTGGCGCTGCGCATCTTCGACGCCTACGGCCGCGACCCGCGCCGCGCGCTGGCCGACGCTCCCCACGCCGACTACCTGACGAGCATCGGCTACGAGGCGGACATCGGCTTCGCGGCCGAGATGGACAGCGAGACGGTCGTGCCGCGGGCCGGCGTCGATGACGCGGGCCGGATCGTCGTGCGGCGTTAGGCTGCGCCAGGGGCCGGGACGCCGGACGGGAGAGGGAGCATGCGCGCCGAGATCATCTCCATCGGGACCGAGATCCTGCTGGCGGACATCCAGGACACCAACAGCCACTACATCGCACAGCGGCTGCCGGCACTGGGCGTCGACCTGTACTACATGCACCAGGTGGGCGACAACGTCGAGCGGCTGGGTGGGCTGATCCGCGCGGCGCTCGATCGCTCCGACGTGGTGATCTGCACCGGCGGCCTGGGTCCGACCGAGGACGACATCACCCGCGACGCCATCGCGCGGGCGGTCGGCGAGGAGGCGCGCGTGGACCCCGGCGCGGCGGCGACGCTGCGCGCCTTCTTCGCGGGGCGGGGCAGCGACATGCCGGCCCGCAACATCAAGCAGGCGACGATCATCCCCTCGGGCACGATCCTGCCCAACCCGCGCGGCACGGCGCCGGGCTGGTGGGTCGAGAACGCCGACGGCATCGTCGTGGCGATGCCGGGGCCGCCGGCCGAGATGACCGGGATGTGGGCCAACGAGGTCGCGCCGCGGCTGGCCGCCCGCAGCGACGGCGACGTGATCGTCAGCCGCACGCTGAAGACCGTGGGGATCGGCGAGGCCACGGTCGATGAGATGGCCAGCCCGCTGCTGAAGAGCCGCAACCCGACGATCGGCGTGTACGCCAAGTCGGACGGCATCCACCTGCGTCTGACCGCCAAGGCCGCCACCGAGGCCGAGGCCCGCGCCCGCATCGAGCCCGTCGAGGAGCAGGTGCGGGCGCTGTTCGGCACGGCCGTCTGGGGCGCCGACGAGACGACGCTGGCCGGCGGCGTGGGCGACCTGCTGCGGGAGCGCGGGCTGAGCGTCGCGGTGATGGAGTCGCTGACGGGCGGGCTGCTGGCCAGCACCCTCACCGACGTCGCCGGCTCGAGCGACTACTTCCGCGGCGGCCTCGTGACCTACAGCGAGGCGACCAAGATCCGCTACGGCGTGCCGGCCGCGACGATCGCGGAGCACGGCGTCGTTAGCGAAGCGACGGCGGTCGCGATGGCCACGGCCGTGCGCGAGGCGCTCGGCGCCGACATCGGCATCGGCGTGACCGGCGTGGCGGGGCCGGCGACGCACGGCGGGCAGCCCGTCGGGACGACGCACATCGGCGTCGCCACCGCGACGGGCCGCTCGCACTCGGAGTACGTCTTCGCGCAGACGCGGGCGGCGATCAAGCGCCGGGCCGTGACGTCGTGCCTGCTGCTGCTGCGACGGGCGGCGCTGGGCCAACTGCGGGAGAAGGAGCTGATCTTCGCCCGGTCGCGTGAGGACGCGCGGCGGGCGGGGTCGGACTGAGGACGGGAGGAGCCGCCATGCCCAACATCGAGATCCGGCCCGCGACGGCCGAAGAGGCCGAGGCCTACCGCTTCATCAACAGCACCGTGTTCGCCTATCGGCCGGAGGGGCCGCCGTGGACGCCGGCGGAGACGACGCTGTGCGCCTTCGAGGATGGGGCGATGGTCTCCGCATTCAACGCCTGGCCGTTCCAGTGGATGCTGAACGGGGCGCAGGTGGCGGCGGCCGGGATCGCGGACGTGGGGACGCTGCCGCATCGTCGGCGGCGAGGTCACGTGCGGCGGATCATGGAAGAATCGCTGCGGCGGCAGCGCGAGGCGGGCCAAGCGTTCGCGATCCTGTGGGGGACGCACACGGCCATCTACCGGCGCTTCGGCTACCAGGTCGTGACGCAGGACGCCCACTACAAAATGCGGCCGGGCGACATCGACTTCGCCGTGCTGCCGGGCGCGGGGGCGCCGCAGGCGGTGGGCGAAGTGCAGTTGAGCGCCCAGCCGGACGTGGCGACGCTGCGCGCGGTCTACGACGCCTGGATCGCCGATCGGACGGGGGAGCTGCATCGCAGCCGGCCGATGTGGGAGCGCGGCCCGCTGCGTGATCGCCAGCGCGAGGGGCCGCTCTACGCCGCGATCTACGAAGAGGGCGGCGCGGCGCGCGGCTATGCGCTCTACACCGTGCGCGACGGCGTCTACGGCCCCACGACGGAGGATCGGCACCCCGACGAGACGCAGCGGCTGACGCTGCGCGAGTTGGTCGCGCTGAGCCCGGCCGCCTACGAGGCGCTCTGGCGGGTGGTCGGCAGCCACGACCTCGTGCGCTGGATCCATTACGACAACGTGCCGGAGGACGACCCGCTGTTCGACCTCGTGCAGGAGCCGCGGATGCTGCGCCGCTGGACGCAGGACGGGATCATGGCGCGCGTCGTCGACGTGGCGGCGGGGCTGCCGCAGCGGCCGTACGGCGGCCCGCTCTCGCTGCGGCTGCGGGTGATCGATCCGCTCTGCCCCTGGAACGACGGCGTCTGGTCGATGGAGACGGACGGTGCGCAGACGACCGTCGTGCGTAGCGACGGCGCCCCGGAGCTGACGCTGCCCGTGCAGTCGCTGGCGGCGCTGGTGACGGGCTACCGCAGCGCCCGCGCGCTCGTCGGCATGGGGCGGGCCGAGGCGTCGGCGGGGCTCGACCTGGCCGCCGTCGACCGGGCCTTCGCGACGCGGAGCCGTCCGCACTGCTTCCACCACTTCTAGCGGTGCGGCCGATGGACGACAGGACCGCCGCGCCCAACACGACGATGCTCGACGAGCGGCGCGTGCTGCCGATCGCGCTGGGTGCGAACTGGATCTACGCGCTGCCGGCCGCCGATCCGGCCCGCGACGGCGTGCTGCTGGTGGACGCCGGGCCCGACTACGACGGCGGCTGGGAGGCGCTGACGGCCCAGCTGCAGGCCGCGGGGCTGACGCCCGCCGATGTCCGCACGGTGGTCGTGACGCACGCCCACCTCGACCACTGTGGGCTGGCGCGTCGCTGGCAGGAGGCGGGGGCGGAGGTCGTGGGCTCGGCGGCGGAGGTGGAGCGCTTCGGGCTGGGCGAGCGGCTGTACGGCTATCAGTCGGAGTTGGTCGATGGGCTGCTGCGGGAGTCGGGCTTCCCCGACGCGGAGCGCGAGCAGGCGTTGCAGCGTCGGCGGCGCGCACGCAGCACGGCGCGGGCCGCCGCCCGCGACCGCTGGCCGGCCGTGCTGCGCGGCACGCCCTTCGCGCCCAACCGCGCCCTCCACGACGGCGACCTGCTCCAGGGCGGCGAGCGCCGCCTGCGCTTCATCAGCGCGCCGGGGCATACGCCGGGCAACGCGGTCTGCCTGGAGGAGGCATCGGGCTCGCTGTTCAGCGGCGACCAACTGCTGCCGCGGATCACGCCCAACCCCGGCATCCACTTCCTGAGCCCGCGCGAGCGCTTCCGCGGCCTGCCCGCCTACACGCGCTCGCTGGAGCGCATCGCGACGCTGGGCGCCGAGCATCTCTACCCCGGACACGGCGAGCCCGGTCAGGTTCCGGTGGCGCAGGCGATCGGCTGGACGCTCGCGCGTCACGACCGGCGGCGGGAGCGGCTGCTGCGCTGCCTGCGCGACGGACCCCTCACCCCCTACGAGCTGCTGCTCAAGTTCTTCCGTCCTCGCCCCGACACCCGCCTCCTGCCCGCCTTCGCGGAGGTGCAGGGGCACATCGACATCCTGCTGGAGCGCGGCGCGATCGTGGCGGAGCGGTCGCGGGGGTCGCTGCGGCTGCGCCCGGCCCGACGCTACTGCGTGAGGCGGCGGTAGAGGGACGGGAGGCGGCGCGGCAACGACTCGATGTCGCCCACGACTTCGTAGCCCATGTCCTCGCACATCTGCTTGAGGTAGTCGTGGCCGGCGCGGTCGACGGTCAGGCAGAACGGCGTCATTCCCTCGCGCCGGGCCTCGGTCAGCGCCATCTTCGTGTCGTGGATGGCGTATTCCTTCTCGGTGCGGTCGCGGCCGTAGCCGTGGTCCTGCGGCCGCCCGTCCGAGAGCAGCACCAGGATCTGCACCTTGGCGGCGGTCTGCTTGAGCTTGTAGATGCAGTGCCGGATGGCCGGGCCCATGCGCGTGCTGCGCACCGGCGCCACCTTGTCCAGCCGCGCCTTGGCGTGGTTGCTGAGCGCCTCGTCCATGTCCTTGATGACGTAGAACTCGACGTTGTCGCGGCCGTAGCCGCTGAAGCCGAAGACGCCGTAGGTGTCGCCGATGGTCTCCAGCGCCTCGATCAGCAGGACGGCGGCTTCCTTCTCCAGGTCGATGATGCGCTTGGCCGGATGGCGCGCTTCCTGGGCGCGTTTCTGCGCCCACCAGCTCAGGTACTTGCGCGGGTCGTCGTCGAAGTTGTCGTCGGCGCCCTGCGGCCGCGGCTGGTGCTTGGTGATCTCCTCGTCGGTCGAGGCGGACATGTCGAGCAGGAAGGCGACGGCGACGTCGCGCTCGACCTTGTTGCGGCGGTAGTAGAGCTTTGCATCCGACTGCGCCTGCGCCTTGCGCTCGACGATCCATTCGATGACGGCGTCCAGGTCGTAGTCGTCGCCGTCGGGCAGCCGCTTGATCTTGCGGAACATCTCGGGCTTGAGCTGCTCGAATTGGCGCCGCGTCTCCTGCACGAGCTGCGAGTAGTCGGCCAGCGTGCGCTCGTAATAGTCGAGTTCGCCGTGGTCGAGGCGCTTCTCCTCGACGCGGCACCAGCGCGGCTTGTAGTCGGAGGCGCGGAAGTCCCACTCGTCGTAGTAGAACGACTCGGCGATCTCGGGCAGCGGCTCGCCGCTGTCCTCGGGGTCGCTGCCGTCGCCGCGCTTGCCCGCCTGCTGCTGGGCGGCCTGCTGGAGCTGCTGCTCGACCTCCTTCATCAGGTTGTCGAGGAACATCCCCGATGATTCGTCCAGGTCGCCCTCCGACATCTCGGTGATGTTGATCTCGGTCGACTTCTCCAGCAACTCCTGCAACTGCTCCTTGCTGAGCTTCACCGGCGGCGTATCGCCGTCGCCCATCTGCTGATTCTTGAGCTTCATGAGCAGTTGCACGAGCTCCGGCTTGAAGTCGCCGCGGAAGTCGATCGGCTCGGGCGACTCGTAGGGCTGCTCCTCGCCGTGGGGCAGATTGGGCTGGTACGACTCCAGCCCGCTCTCGCCGCCGGCGCCGGGGCCGATGTCGACCATCTCCTCGTCGGCCGCGCCCCCCGTCATCTCCGACCAGTCGGCGTCGTCCAACTCCACGTTGGGGATGCGGCGGATCCAGTCGTACAGCACGCGCGTGGCGGCGCCGGAGTCCTCGACGGTGGCGCCGTCGTCGCGGATGCGGCTCATGATGCGCAGCGGACGCTGCATGACCTCGTGCAGGTCCTCGGGCCAGTGCAGGCGCAGCTCCTCGTCCAGCGAGGCGCGCAGCAGGTTCTCGATCATGGCCTGCCGCACGGGCATGTCCTCGAGCGGACGGCGACGCTCGAGCGCGGCCTCCTGCAGCCGCGACATCGGCCGGCGGATGCCGGCGTACTCGCGCTTGACCATCGTGTCGATGCGCGTGTCCTCGACGATCGTGAAGATGTCGTGCGCCAGACGGCGGTCCTCGAAGCCGTCGAAGAAGCGCTCCATGGCCGTGACGGCCTCCGGCGCCTCGGGGTCGCGCGGCGGCGCGTCCTCGCGGGCGGCGCGCTGGAAGAGGCGCCCGGGCCGGGCGAAGTCGAAGGCGAAGGAGCCGAACTCCAGCCGCGCGGCCTGATGCGTCGCGAAGACCTTGTAGACGGCGAAGTTCTCGTCCTTCTCGGTGTACTGCTCGACGATGGGGGGCAGGTAGATCGCGGTGCCCTCCGTGGTGGGGCTGCTCTCGTTGACCCAGCCGACACCCTTCTCGGTCAGTTGCTCGGACGAGTGCACGGCGACGTCGGCGCCGGTCAGCGCCTTGCAGTACATGCGGATCAGCTCCGAGACGCGCTCCAGCTCCACCCGCGAGGAGAGCGCGTCGATGATGTCCTCGCCCTTCGACGACTCCAGGCGGAAGAAGGCCTCGCCGCCCTCCGGGCTGACCTCCAGGATCTGCCGGCCCGCCTCCTGCCAGCGCGGCAGATCCTCGGGGCGCAGCCGCCGCAGCACCTCGGGGGCGGACTTGACGAACTCCATCGCCGCGATGCCGGAGACCGGCATGATCCCCTCAGCCAGTTCGAGCATGTCGCGGTGGGCGTCGCGATCGATCTCGGCCAGCGCCTGCGAGGCCTCCATGAAGTAGGGATGCCCCAGCCGCCCCACGTTGACCGCCACCCGGCCCGCCAGCGCCAGGAAGCGCGCCCGCTGCTGCGGGTGCAGGTGACGCACCAGCGCGGGGCCGCGCTCGAAGTAGACGCGCGCGTCGACCCAGGCGGTGCCGGCGACGACCGAGCCGAACTCCAGGAAGGGCGCCCGGTCGGGCCGGTCGAGCTGCTCCAGCACGCCCGGCGCCATGTTCAGGCAGGCGCTGGCCAGCTCGTAGGAGTGGCCGGCCAGGGAGTCGATCAGTTCGACCAGCAGCCGCATCTGGTTGAGCGGCAGTTTCGGCAGCACCAGCGGGCTGACCTCGAAGTACTGCGCGGCCAGCGAGCCCGACTTCCAGGTGCCCTTGTACAGCGACCGGCCCTGCGCGGCCCAGTCGGGCGCCTGCGTGACGGAGAGGTACTGCAGCGAGGTGGGGCTCGATCGGAAGTAGGCCCCCGCCAGCGCCGGCGACGACTCGGCGAGTTCCGTGCCGGTCTTGGTCCACTCGCGGAAGCGGCTGAAGGTGAGCTGCTCGAGCATGCCGGGGCTGGCGCGGAAGTACTCCCCGGCGGCCTCCCAGGAGCGCAAGGAATGCCGCGCGATCTCGACGCCGTCGCCGGCCCAGGCGGCGAGTTCCTGCGGCGCCAGCACCTCGCGCAGCGCCGTCTCGGCCCGATCGAAGTCCTGCTGGAGGCTGGGAGGGAACGCGCTCAGAGCGTCGCGCAGGCGGTCGGGCGCGTCAGCCACGGCAGATCGCCACGGAGTCGAGGGTGCTGGGGGGTGGGGGGCGCTGGTTCATCGGCGGCGGCTATCCCGAGTGCTTCGCAATGGTGCGGGTGGGGTCGGTGAAGTTGCCAATCTCCACGGCGTCGGTTTGCGTGTCGAGAACAGCATAGGAGACCTGGAAGTCGTTGTTGGGGTCGCGCGGGTCGCCGGTGGAGCCGGGGTTGATGACCAGCGCCCGCCCAATGCGGCGCGCCATCTGATAGTGGGTGTGCCCGTAGATGATGTAGTCGGCCTCCTCCGCGGCCAGGCGGCGCAGTTCCGGGCTCGACGGGTAGAGGTAGTCGCGATTGGGCTGCCAGGGCGTCGCGTGGAACATCAGCAGGCGCTTGCCGCCCAGCTGCGTGGTGATCGTGGAGGGCTGGCCGCGGGTCCACTCGAGCAACTCCTGGTCGACACGCGACGACTGCTGCGCGCGGACGCCCGCCGGGCTCAGCAGGATCTCCTCGTGGTTGCCCAGCACGTAGCGGGCGCCGACCTCGCGCAGGCGCGCGGCGACCTCGTTCGAGAAGCGGAACTGGTAGCAGGCGTCGCCGGCGCAGAGCAGCTCGTCGACGTCGCCCATGCGCTCGATGGCGATGTCGAGCGCCTCGATGTTGCCGTGCACGTCGGAGACGATGCCGAGCCGCACGCCGCTACTCGAAGATCGAGGAAATGACTTCCTCGATGCTGCGCTGCACGTCGCCGTCGTCGGTCAGGGCCCAGGCCACGGCGACTTGGCAGGCGCGACGCGCCGTGATGCCGTTCTGCATCAGCTTGCCCGCGTAGATCAGCAGCCGCGTGCTGGCGCCCTCCGAGAGGCCGTGCTCGCGCAGGTTGCGCACCTTCTCGGCCATCTTGGCGAGGTTCATGGCGACGTCCATGTCGACGCCCGACTCGTGCGCCACGATGCGCGCCTCCATCTCGCGCGGCGGGTAGCCGAAGTCGATCGAGATGAAGCGCTGGCGGGTGCTCTGCTTGAGATCCTTGAGCGCGCTCTGGTAGCCGGGGTTGAACGAGATGACGAGCAGGAAGCCGTCGCGCGCCTGCAGCAGCTGCGACTTCTTCTCGATCGGCAGGATGCGGCGATGGTCGGTGAGGGGGTGGATGAGCACGGTCGTGTCCTTGCGCGCCTCCACCACCTCGTCGAGGTAGCAGATCGCGCCCGCCTTGACCGAGCGCGTGAGCGGCCCGTCGATCCACTTCGTTTCCTCTCCCTCCAGCAGGTAGCGGCCGACGAGGTCGCTGGCGGTCAGGTCCTCGTGGCAGGCGACCGTGACGAGCGGCAGGTTGTCCTCGTTCTCGATCACCTTGTGGCCGTCGCGGATGACGACCGCCGGGCGGTTGAGGTGGTACGCCATGTACTCGACGAAGCGGGTCTTGCCGCAGCCCGTCGGGCCCTTCAGCAAGACGGGGATCTTGGACTCCCAGGCGGCCCGGAACAGCTCGACCTCGTCGCCGACCGGCACGTAGTAGGGCTCCTGCTCGGCGCGGAACTCCTCCACGGCCCAGGAGCGGTACTGCGCGATGGTGCCTTCGGGTGCGGTGGTCATCAGCGTGAACTCCGGTCCTGGCGCCCGCAGGGGGCATTGGTGCGTGTCGGCCGCCGCGGCGCTAGCCCGTCGCGGCGAGCCGCTCTTGCAGCGCGCTCCAGGCAGCTTCTACCCGCCCGCGCACATCGTCCAGTGAGCAATCGGTGTGGATGACGACGCCGGCGCGGCTCTCCCGCTCGGCGTTGCTGATCTGCGAGGCGATGCGCTTGCCGGCCTCCTCGGCGCTGAAGCCGTTGCGATCCATCAGCCGCTGCCGCGCGACATCGGGCGGCGCGCTGATCACCCAGACTTCGTCGAAGAGGTGGTCCCAGCCCGCTTCGAAGAGGACCGCGGCCTCGACCGCGGCGACGGGCGCGCCGGCCGCACGCGCCGCATCGAGTTCCTCGCCGACCAGGCCGGCGATGGCGGGCCAGACGATGTCGGTCAGCTGGGTCATCGCGGCGGGCGACGCGAACACCTTGGCTCCCAGCGCCGCGCGGTCGATCGTCCCATCGGGCGCCACGATCTCCTCGCCGAACGCGGCGACCACCTGGCCGAAGGGCGCCGTGCCGGGCTCGTACGCGCGGTGGCCCAGCTTGTCGGCGTCGATGACCGTCGCGCCGAGATCGGCGAGCGTGGCCGTGACCGTGGACTTACCGGAGGCGATGCCGCCGCTGAGGCCGATCGAACGCATGCGCCTGCTCTCCCGTCGCGGGAACACGTGGCCCTGCCGCCGTCTGCGCAGGGCTGGGGCCAGCGATGCTGCTGCGGATCATACGGAAGGGCCCCTGCGGACCCGTCCCGGAGGCTAGCCAGCCCCGATCGGCAGCGTCAACCAGACAACTGAACGGCGCCGGGCGGCCCGGTCTGCCGGCCGGCGCCGGTCGCCCGCCGTTCGCGGCCCGACCGGCGTGTGTTCCGCAAGATAGCGACGACCCGGCCTGCGGTCTGGTACGGTCCCGCGCAGACCGTGGCGCCGGGGGCGCCGGATGGGCCAGCCGTGGCTCTGAGGCTCGCCCCGGACGGAGACCGTGTCGGAAGCGACAGTGCAGCGTGATGGCTCGGGGTCCGGGCTGCGATAATTGCGCAGCCGGGTTCCCGCGCCGACACCCCAGTGCGGAGTTCGCATGGTCATTCAAGCACTCAGCAGCACCGCCGATCTGGCCGACTCGCGCGAGAAGCTCGTGCAGAGCTTCGCCACGCTGGACGATACGCTGCTCGACGTGCCGGGCGTGGTGGGGGAGTGGTGCATCCGCCGGACGCTGGCGCACCTGCTGAGCTGGGACGCCTGGGGCGTCACGGCGATCGCGGCGCTGGAGCGCGGCGAGGACGTCGCCGAGCCCGACGACGACCGGATGACCCGCGAGTGGCTGGAGCACACGCGCTCGCTGACGGGGCTGGAGTTGCAGCGCCTGCTGCGGACCTCCCGCGCGGAGATGATCGCGCAGCTGTCGACGATGTCGGATAGCGAGCGCTCGCAGGAGCGCTACGACCTGGGCGGCCACCCGATGTCGCCCGACGAGTTCATCGACGGCTTCATCGACCACGACGCGGAGCACGCGTCGGAGATCCGGGCCTGGCGCAAGGCCCGCGGCAACGCCTAACTGTCGGCGACGAGCCGCCGCAGTTCCGCCTCCAGCTGGGGCAGCACTTTCTTGTAGTCGTCGACGATGCCGAAGCGGCAGTAGCGGAAGATGTTCGCGTCGGGATCCTTGTTGATCGCGACGATGTTCTTGCTGCCGCCGCAGCCGGCCATGTGCTGACTGGCGCCGCTGATCGCGATCGCCAGGTACAGATCCGGCGAGACGACCGTGCCGGTCAGCCCCACCTGCTGGCTGGGCGGATACCAGCCCAGGTCGCAGGCGGCGCGGCTGGCGCCCACGGCGGCGCCCAGATCGGTGGCGATGCGCTCCAGGTCGGCGAAGGCCTCGGGCGCGCCCAGGCCCCGCCCGCCCGACACCACGATGCCGGCGTCCTCCAGGCGCACGCCGGCCGCGTCGGCGGTCTGCTTCTCCAGGAGCCGGGCGCGCGCGTCGCCGGGGGCCGCGGCCACCGCGACCACCTCCCCGCTGCGACCGGCGTCCGCCGGCAGCGGATCCTGCGACTTGGCGCGCACCGTCACGACCTGCGGGTCGCTCTCGACGGTGACCACCTGACGGGCGTTGCCGCCGTAGCAGGAGCGCGTGACGCGGACGCGGCCGTCGCCGGCGTCGAGCGCCAGCGCATCCATCGCGACGGCGCTGCCCAGCCGGGTGGCCAGCCGCGGCGCGAGGTCGCGGCCCATGCTGGTCTGACCCAGGAGCACCACCGACGGCGCGGCCTGCTCCACGATCGCCGCCGCCACCGGCAGGTAGGCGTCCGTCTGGTACTGGGCGAGGGCGTCGTCCTGGGCCGTGTAGACGGTGTCGGCGCCCGCGGCGATGGCCGCCTGCGCCAGCGCATCGAGGCCGGCCCCGATCAAGGCGCAGGCGACGCCGCCGTCGCCGCCGAGGGCCGCGTTGAGGCGCGTCGCCGCGCCCAGCAGCTCGGCCGTGACGGCGGCGGGGCGGCCGCCGGGGGCGCTCTCTCCGAAGACAAGGATGCTGGCCATGGGGGCTCTTTCTGGCGTTTTTTCAGGCGCTGCCGGGGCTAGACGAGCTTGGCTTCGCGCAGCTTGGCGGCGAGTTGGCTCGCCTTCTCCTCGGCGCTGTCGGCCTCGATGAACTCGCACTCGGTCTCGTTCTTGGGCTGGAAGAGCGCGTGCAGCTTCACGCGCGCCCCGGCCGCGCCCACGTCGGACGCGTCGAGGCCGATGTCGGCCGGCGTCCAGACGACGACCTGCTTGCGCGCCGCCTGCATGATCTGGCGCAGCTGCGGGTAGCGCGGGTCGCCGAATTCGTTGCTGATCGTGAGCACGGCGGGGGTGGGCGTGCTGATCGACTCGAAGCCGTCGGCGACGACGCGCGAGACCCGGATCTCGCCGTCGGCCAGGTCCGCCGAGCGCAGCACCGTCACGGACGGCAGGCCCAGCAACTCCGCCACGATGCTGCCCACCGTGCCCTGGTCGAGGTCGGCGGACTGGCGGCCGAAGATGACCACGTCGGGCAGGCCGATCTTCTCGATCGCCTTGGCCAGGGCGAGCGCCGTCGTCCAGGCGTCGCCGCCCTCGAAGGCGGGATCGTTGAGCTGGTAGCCCTCGTCGGCGCCCATGGCGAGGCCGGTCTTGATGGCGTCGCGGGCGGAGTCGGGGCCCAGCGACAGCACCGAGATCGTGCCGTCGCCGCCGTCGGCCTCGCGCAGCCGCAGCGCGGCCTCGACGCCCTGCTGGTCGAAGGGGTTGATGACCGGCGAGACGCCGGGCGCCTGCACCACCTGCATGGCCGCCTCGTCGACGCTGAAGGCGGCGGCGGGCGTCTCGGGGTCGGGAATCTGTTTGACGCAGACGATCGCGTCCATCGCGCTTGCTCCTTCGTGCCGCCCGCGGCGGGCATCCAGCCGGGGGCATTCTTGCGCCGCGACGGGGCCGAATCAAACGGCTGGGTTACGGAGGGGCGGGAGACGCGGGGTCGGGCAGCGCCACGTCCAGCAGTTCCACGACGTCGAACACGCCCAGCCGCTGCGACTCGTCAGTCCCCATCTGCACCGTGCCCACGCCGGCCTCGAACATCTGCACGCAGAACGGACAGACCGTGCAGGCGCTGTCGGCGCCGGTGTCCAGCGCCTCCGCGACGCGCACCTCGTTGACGCGCGCCCGGCCCCCCTCCTCCATCCACATGTTGCCGCCGCCCGCGCCGCAGCACAGCCCGCGCTCGCGACTGCGGGGCATCTCGACGAGCGTCAGGTTGGGGATCTGCTTGAGGATGTTGCGGGGCGCGTCGTAGAGGTTGTTGTGGCGGCCCAGGTAGCAGGAGTCGTGGAAGGTCACGGTCTGCGCCGCGGCGCCGGGCTTGGGCCGCAGCTTGCCCTCGTCGACGAGACGCTCCAGCAGCGTGCTGTGATGCAGCACCTCGTAGTGCCCGCCCAGGTCGGGGTACTCGTTCTTGAACGTGTTGAAGCAGTGCGGGCAGTGGGTGACGATCTTCTTGACGCCGCCCGCGTCGAGGTTGGCGATCAGCCCCTCGGCCAGGATCTGGAAGAGGTACTCGTTGCCCAGGCGCCGGGCCGGGTCGCCGTTGCACGACTCCTGCCCGGCCAGCACGCCGAAGCTGACGCCCGCGTCGCGCAGCAGCCGCACGACCGCGCGGGTTATGGGCTGCACGCGGTCGACGAGCGCGCCGGTGCAGCCGACGAAGTACAGGTACTCCTGCTCGCCCGTCCAGCGCGGCACGTCGAGCCCGTCCATCCACGACTCGCGGGTGTACGGCGTGCCGCGCCAGGGGTGGCCCTGCCGCTCCAGGGTCTCCAGCGTCGACTGCACGGTGTCGGGCATGCGCGCCTCCTCCATGACGAGGCTGCGGCGCATGTCGACGATGGTGGGGATGTGCTCGATGAAGACGGGGCATTCCTGCACGCACGCCCCGCAGGTGCGGCAGGCCCAGAGCGACTCGTCGCGGATGACCTCGCCGACCATGGCCGGCGCGTCGTCGAGGCCCTCATCGATGGGCGCGCCGCGGGCGAGGTTGCGGGCCTTGCGCGCGCCGACGTCGCCGGCGTAGGCCTTGAGGTCCTGGATGATGTGCATCGGCGAGAGCGGCTGGCCGGCGATGTCGGCGGGGCAGTGGTCGGTGCAGCGGCCGCAGCGCACGCAGACATCCAGCTCGAAGAGCTGCTTCTGCGTGAAGTGCTCGAGCTGGCTGACGCCGAAGTGCTCCTGCTCCTCGATGTTGGCGATCAGCGCCAGCTTGCCGCTGGAGCCGGGGCTCTTGAGGAAGGCGTTGGCCGGCGCGTAGGCGAGGTGGTTGAGCTTCGTGAAGCCCAGCAGGGCCATCCAGCTCAGCGCCAGGAGCATGTGGAACCACCACAGCGCCTTGTGCGCGCTGAGCAGGGCACCGGTCTCGACGCCGCTCACGGCCTCCGCGACCACGAATCCCACCGGCGACCAGTAGGACCAGTCGCGATGCTCGGCGATCTCCGACGTCTGGATGCGGAAGCCCTCGATCAGGAAGCCGGTCACCAGCAGCAGGCCCAGCCCGCCCACGATCAGCTTGTCCTCGGCGCTGGGCAGCCACGTCGTGCGCGGGCGCACGCGGCGATGGGCGATCGCCATGCCGACGCCGATCAGCCCGATCAGCCCGAACAGGTCGCCCACCAGCGAGTAGCCCAGATAGCGATCGCCGACCAGGATGCGCACCTTGTCGTCGGGCAGGTAGTCGTCGATGGCGAGCAGGGCGGTGACGAGGAACAGCACCAGGATGCTGGACATGATGCACAGGTGCATGACCGCCGCGTAGGGGTCGCGCAGGACGCGCTCGGTGCCGGCGCCGCCGCGCAGCGCCTGCCGCAGCCGCGCACGGGGCTGGTCGAAGTGGAAGTCGGCGCGGCCGATGCGCCAGATGCGCGCCCGCCGGACGACGCTGTAGGCGACGACGACGACGAGCAGCGGCAGCAGCGCGTAGAGCACCCAGAAGTCGGCGATGTTGAAAAACAGCTCGCGGTGCGGCCCGTCGATGCGGCCCGTCTCGGCCGCCGCCAGCAGGCCCAGTCCGCCCAGCGGCACCCAGATCGGCACCGCCAGGCCGCCGATCCGCACCGTGCGGCGCAGCCGGCCGGGCTGCGCAACGCGACGCGGGGGCGGGCCGTCGGTCACGGCGGGCGGGCGCGATCCCGCGGCGGGACGGCCGATCGGCAGCGGACCACGAGGTGCAGCAGGCGGCACGGCGGGCCTCTCCCCGGCCCCCGGCGGAGCCGGGGCGCGCGGCGGACGCAGGCTACTCGTTGTTGGGCCCGCCGTGGAACTTGCGGATGTCGTTCTTGAGCAGCTTGCCCATGTGGTTGCGCGGCAGGTCGTCGACGACGGCCAGGTATTCGGGGGCCTTGTAGCTGGCGAGGCGTCCCTTGCAGAACGCCCGCAGCTCGTCGACCGTGACCGCGGCGCCGGGCGCGAGCACCGCGACGGCCTTGACGGTCTCGCCCATCTCGCTGTCGGCCACGCCGATGACGGCCACGTCCTCGATCGCCGGCAGGTCCTCAAGCACCTGCTCGATCTCCCCCGGCGCAATGTTCTCGCCGCCGCGGATGATCAGGTCCTTCACGCGCCCGGTGATGAAGAGATAGCCGTCGTCGTCGAGCAGGCCCTCGTCGCCGGTGTGCAGCCAGCCGTCGCGGATGGCCTCGTGGGTGGCCTCCTCCTGCTTGTAGTAGCCCTTCATCGTGCGGCCCGAGCGGACGCAGATCTCGCCCTCCCGGCCGGAGGGGAGGATCGTCCCGTCCGGGGCCTGGATCGCGAGGTCGACGTCGTCCATGACCCTGCCCACCGAGCGCAGCCGGCGCTCCTTGAGCGCGACCTCCTCGGGCGAGCCCTCCAGGCGGTGGTCGTCGGGGCCCAGGAAGGTGATGGCGGAGGTGGCCTCGGTCTGGCCGTAGGCGTTCATCAGGCCGCAGTCGAACTCGTCGATGGCCCGCCGCACGACCTCGTAGGGCATCGGCGCCGCCCCGTAGGCGAGCAGCTTGAGGCTGGCGCCGCTGAAGCTGGGGAAGTCCTCGTGGTCCATCAGGCGCTTGACCATCGTCGGCACGACCATGCTGTGCGTGACGCCGTGCGTGTCGACGGCAGCCATCCAGGCCTCGGGCGTGAACTGCGGCAGGATGACCAGGCTGCGCCCGCCCCAGATCGCCGAGATCATCGCGGTGGCGCCGGCGATGTGGAACAGCGGCACGCTGAGCAGCGTCTTCTCGTGCTCGCCGTCGGGGTCGGCGGGGGCCATGGTGTTGGTCACGTAGACGGTGAGATCCTGGTAGGTGACCTCGACGCCCTTGGGCAGCGCGGTGGTGCCGGAGGTGTAGATGATGATCGTCGGGTCGTCGTCGTCGATCTCCGTGTAGACGTAGTCGTCGGAGCCCTGCTTGATGAGTGCGGCGTAGGCGATCTGGCCGTCGCGCGGGCTGTCGAGCGCGACCACGTGCTCCACGCTGGGGAGGTTGGCACGGCTCGCCGCGACCAGGTCCTGGTAGCGGTCGGAGAGGAAGAGCGCCTTCACCTCCGCCGTGTTGATCATGTACTCCAGCTCCTCCGCCTTGGCGCGATAGTTGAGCGGCACGAAGGTCACGCCCAGCCGGGCGCAGGCGTAGTAGGTGACGACGTACTGCGACGAATTGACCGACATTATGCCCAGGTGATCGCCCTTGCGCAGGCCCAGGCCCAGCAGGGCGTTGGCGAGCCGGGTCACCTGCGCGCTCATCTCGGCGAAGGTCGTGGGCTGGTCCCCCGTGACCAGCGCCGCCCGGTCGGGCACGACGGCCGCCGAGATATCCAAGAATTCCGCGGTGTTCATGCCTGACCCCTCCACCGGGCGCCCGCGTGCACGGGCGCGCCGTTGCCGTCGATTCCGCTGCCGCCGCCGATCACGCTGCCCCGGTCAACCGGCCCCGGTCAACCGGCCCCGGCGCATGCCGGGGGCACGCAGACCGGCATAGCGGCTGCGCGCGCCACGGTCCAGCCTACCGAGCCCGCAGGGCTGCGCCGAGCACGTCAGCCGGCGAGGGCCATCGCCGCGTCGGCCGCGATGGCGTCGCGCAGCCCCAGGTCGAGCCCGCGTCGGATCGCGCGCGCGGCGGCGGTCAGCGTGGCGGTGTCCCGCGAGGCCAGCTGCGTCGCGCGACGCAGGGCGTGCGCGTCGAGATCGGCGCGGGGGACGACTTCGTGCACCAGGCCCCAGGCGAGGGCGCGGCCCGCGTCGATGGCGTCGCCGCTGAGCACGAAGCCGCGCGCGACGCCGGGGGGCATCAGCCGGGGCAGCATTTGCGTGCCGCCGGCGGAGGGGATGTAGCCCAGCGTCACCTCGGGCAGCGCGATGCGGGTGTCGTCGGCGGCGATGCGCAGGTCGCAGTACAGCGGCAACTCGATGCCGGCCCCGAAGCAGAAGCCGTGCAGCGCCGCGATGGTCAGCACGGGCAGACGCTCGAGCCGATCCCAGATGTCGCGCTGGTGGCGGGCGGCGCGGGCGGCGAGCAGGCTGGGCGCGGTCCCGAACTCGGTGATGTCGGCGCCGGCCGAGAAGGCACGCGGCCCGGCCCCGCGGAAGAGCAGCACCCGCACGTCGGGATCGACGGCCACGGCGTCGAGGTAGCCCCAGAGTTCGTCGCGCATGGCCAGGTTGATGGCGTTGAGCGCGGCAGGCCGGTTCAGGGTCAGCGTGGCGACGCCGGGCGCGGGCTTCGCGTAGAGCAGAACGGACGCATCGGGGGCGTCACCGGCCGCGTCGTCGGCCGTGTCGTCGGAGGGGGCCGCGGGCATGGCGACGGCCGATCAACGCCAGTCGGGGCGCCGCAGCTCACTCTTCCGGCGCACCTCCCAGAGGCGGGCGATGTCGGCGTTGATCTTCTCATGCAGCGCGCGCATGTCCTCGCTGGAGGCGCGCATCTCGCCCGACTTCCAGCGTCGCACCTTGGCGCGGTCCGACTTGTCCATCGGCACGTTGTCGAGCATGTGGCTGACGATGAAGGACATCAGCTCCCACGACTCGTCGATGTTGAATTCAATGGTGGCCATGAGTTCGGCTCGCTTTCGGCGGCGCGCTGGTGCGCTTAGGCGTTGCGGTAGTAGTCGCGGCGGCGGATCGTCCGCTTCAGTTCCTCGTCGATCGTGTTGCCCAGCGTCTCGTTCAGGGCCGTGGCGAAGTTCAGCAGGTCCGCACTGCCGCGCTCCAGCGTCTTGTTCCGCCAGTCGCGGATGGCGTCCACCGTCGGCTCCGACAGCTCGACCCCATCGACGACTTGCGCCGTGACCAGCTGCAGGACCGACAGGGCCTCTTCCTCGTCGAGAATGATGTGCACGGTGGTCTCCTCTTGCCTGTGCTACGCGGGATGGCTGTGGGCCGCGGGGCGTCCCGCTGCCTCCCGCGGCGTCGCTGATGATGGCGTCGATTTCGGCGGCCGCGATGGCCACCGGCGCGCCGCTCCGCGCCGCCCCTGTGGACGGCGCATTGATCGATCATGCCTGATACCAGCGCCAGTGTCACGGCGGCGCGCCACTGGGCCGCTCAACGGCCATGAAAGTGCGGCGGTCGCTTCTCCAGGAAGGCCTGTACGCCCTCCGCCCGATCGTCGCTGCTTTGCAGCAGGATCGTCAGATCCGTTTCGTAGCGCAGGGCCTGATCGAGCGGCATTTCCAGCCCCCGCGCGACGGCCTCCTTGGCCAGCCGCGTGGCGATGGGGCCGCGCGCCGCGATGCGGCCGGCCAGCGCCCCGGCGAGCGCGGCCGGGTCATCGCCGGTCTCGCTTGCGCTGACGAGGCCCCAGTCGCGCGCGGCGGCGGCGTCGATCGGGTCGCCCAGCAGGAGCTGGGTGGCGCGCGATCGCCCCACCGCGCGGGCCAGACGCTGCAGGCCCCCCGCGACGGGCAGACGCCCCGCCGCGACGCCGGGCAGCCCGAAGCGGGCCACGCCGTCGCAGACGCGCAGGTCGGCGCACAGCGCCAGCTCCAGGCCGGCGTCGAGGACGTCGCCGCGCAGCACGGCGACCGTCGGCTGGGGCAGCGCCGCCAGCGGCCCGAAGGGGTCGCCCACCAGCCCCTCGCCGGCCAGACGCGGGAGCAGCGCCTCGGGCCAGCCGCGCCAGCAGTCGGGCGGCGCGTCCACGACGAGCACGCGGATCTCCGCCTCCTCCGCGACGGCGGCGCAGGCGTCGCGCAGCAACGCCACCGTTTGGGCGTCGAGCGCCGCCGGCAGCGTCAGTCGCGCGATGTGCCCGTCCCGGGTGAGTGCGTCCATCTCTGCGTTCCCCCCGCAGGGTCGCCCCGTTACGCGCCTGCCGCAACAGCGCAACGCCGGCTAGCCGGGCGGCTCCAGCCGCAACCGATGCGCCGCGTCCGCCTCGACGCCCTCGCGCTGCGTGTGCAGCGGCCGCAGGCGGCCCGCGCGCCAGTCCTCCAACAGGTCGTCGTGGTGCGGGTCGCCGCGACGTCCCACCTGCCCGCCGGCGAGCGTGAAGCGGGCGACGGGCGGGTCCGACATCTCGACGAGCAGCCGCAGGGCGGGGATGCCGGTCACGGGCGCGAACGGGTCGGGGCTCAGGGGGCCCGCCTGCAGCGGCGCCTGCGCGTCGGAGCCCACGCCGATGGGCCCCAGGCTGAACAGCTTGGCCAGGATCGGGACGTCGCCCAGGCCGTGCTTCAGCGTGACGCGGCGCACGCGGCCCCAGGCCCAGCGATCGGGGTCCGGCCCCAGCCGCTCCTCGAGCAGGGCGACGGCGTCGCGGAAGCTGCGCAGCAGGACGGCGCTCCAGACATCCCGGCCACCGGCCGGCGGGGCGGCGCCGAACCAATCGGCGGGCGCTTCGTCGAGCAGCCCGACGACGAGCGAGGCCGCGCGGGCGAGCAGGATGTTGAGGTTGGGCACGGCGTGCACGTCGCCGAAGAAGAGCGCCACGTGGTCGCCGAGCTTGGCCCGCACGACCGCCTCCAGCAGCCGCGTATATGTGACGCCCACGATCGCGGCGGCGACGGACTCGACGCCGGCCTCGCCGTCCCAGTCGCGCACGCGGTCGAGCAGCCGGCGCTCGCGCTCACCGGCTGCCTCCAGCGCGGCGAGGTGACGCGCGACGGCGCGGAACCCGAGCGAATGGCGGTCCACCTGCAGCCGGCGCATCGTCTCGGGGGTGTGCTGGTCGGAGCCCATCAGCACCTCCCCGATCCGCGCCGCGCGATAGGCGTCGAGGAACTCGCCGTCGAAGCGCAGCGCGTCGATCGGCAGGGGGGCGTGATTGGCGGCCCAGACGCGCCCGCCCGGCGGGTCGAAGAGCTGGGGCAGCTCCTCCGCCGGGACGAGGCGGCCGGGCTCCGCGGCCGAGTCCCAGCCGCAGGCCGGCAACCAGGCCGCGCCCGGCGGTCGCTGCGGCACGGCGCCCGTCATCTGCAACCCGATGTGCCCCCCCACGTCGGCGTAGCCGACGACCAGGTTGAACTCCTGGAACGACGCGACCGCGGCGCGGAAGCTGTCGATGTTGCCCGCGCGGGGGAGGTCGAGCAGCGCCTGCACCGATGCGGGCGCGTCGAGCACCGCCGATCGCAGCGCCAGCGCGTGCCGCACGCCCCGGATCTGCGGCGACACGATGGGGCCGTTGCGGGTCGTGCGGATGCGCAGGATCTCGTCGGGGTGGCCCCGCACCGCGATGCGCTCCTCGATCTCGCCGGCGCGCTCCCAGCCGTCGGGCGTGCGGTAGCGGCCCGCGTCGTCGAACTCCTCCACGACGACGTCCTGCGTGCTCACCAGCCCCGCAGTGGCCCCCCAGGCGATGCGGCGGTTGCAGCCCCAGATGACGCCGGGGAAGCCGGGCGCCGTCGCGCCGGCGAGGCTGTACTCGGGGCACTCGATGTGCGCGAAGTGGCCGTAGGGTGGATTCACGGCGGTGAGGTGGGGGTCGCAGGCGAAGAGCGCCGTCCCGGTGGCGGTCGCGTCGGCGGCGACGGCCCAGGCGTTGCTGCCGGCCCCGGTCGCGCCCAGCCCGGTCGCCCCGGCGAGGGCGGCGTAGGCGGCGCCCAACTCGCGGGAGAGGTGGCCGAAGGGGACGCCGGGGGGAATCATCGCGGGGCCGTCGGCGGGGTAGCCGGGGTCGAGCGCGACCAGCGCCTCGACGCCGGCCTGCTCGATCAGCCGGGCGCGCTGGATCTGCACCTCCCAGGCCGGGGAGAGCATGAAGGCCAGCAGCTTCGCCCAGAGGGCGGAGTCGCGCGCCTGCCACGGCTCCGGCTGGTAGCCGAGGATGCGCGCCTCGAGCGGGCGCGGACCGCGCTCCATGGCCGCGTTCACGCCCCGGACGTAGGGCGCCACCCGCTCCTGCGACGCCGCCGGCAGCGCATCCCAGGCGGCGTCGGCGGCGCGCTGCAGGCCCACGGATCGCATCAGCCGGTCCGATGGCAGCGCCGCGGGCCCGGCGACCTCCGCCATGCGGCCCTGCGCGGCGCGGCGGTAGAACTCCATCTGCCAGTAGCGATCCTGGGCGTGCACGAAGCCCAGCCCGAACAGGGCGTCGGCCTCGCACTCGGCGTAGATGTGGGGCACGGCCGACGCGTCGCGGATGATCTCGACCGGCGCGCGCAGGCCGTCCGCCCGCAGCGCGCCGTCGATCTGGGGCGGCGCGGGACGGCGCAGCAACTCGCCTCCCATCGCGCGGGCGAAGGCGCCGCCCTGCGACAGCGTCAGGCGCAGGGCGCGCTCGCGGGAGCGCAGCCCCGCGACGGTTGGGGATGGGAAATCGGGCATTTGGGCGCAGTGTACGGAGACGCCGCCTACGGGCCGTATGCTGGCGTCCGCGGGCGCGACGTCGCCGCGCGCAGGCATCGGCGAGGAGACACGATGGATCTGGGACTGCGGGGCCGCGTGGCGCTGATCACGGGCGCGTCCGAGGGGATCGGCAAGGCCTGCGGGCTGGCCCTGGCGGCGGAGGGCGCCGACGTCGCGATCTGCGCCCGCCGGCCGGACGTCGTGGCGGGCGCCCGCGCCGAGATCGACGCCGCCGGCCCGGGCCGCTGTCTGGGCTTGCCCGCCGACATGGGCGTCGCGGCGGACGTGGAGCGCGTCGTGGCGGAGACGGCGGCGGGGCTGGGGGGGATCGACATCGTCGTCAACAACATGGGCGTCTCGATCCGCGGCGAGGGCGACGACGTCTGGCGGCAGATGTTCGATCTCAACCTGCTCGCCGCCGTGCGCACGACGCGCGCCGCGCTGCCCCACCTGCGCGCCCGCGCGACGGCGGATGCGCCGGCCGCCGTGATCCACATCGGCTCGATCTTCGGGCGCGAGGCGGGCGGCTCGGCGCAGTACAACGCCATGAAGGCGGCGATGCACAGCCACGCCAAGGCGCTCTCGGAGGAGCTGGCCCCGGCGCACATCCGGGTCAACTCGGTCGCGCCGGGCTCGATCGCCTGGCCCGGCAGCCGCTGGCAGACCCGCTACGACGACGACCCGGACACCATCCAGCGCTCGATCCTGGACGGCATCGCCTGGGGGCGCTTCGGGCGGCCCGAGGAGGTGGCCGACGTCGTCGCCTTCCTCGCCTCGTCCCGCTCCTCGTGGATCACGGGCGCGTGCATTAACGTCGATGGCGGCCAGAGCCGCTCGAATACCTGATACGGCCGGGAGAAGCGACCGCCGCAGCCATGACCGACTCCTCCAACCCCACGCCGACGCCGGAGCACGCGCGCCGCGAGCGCACGCGCTACGGCCGGCCGAGCCTCGACGATCTGGCCGGACGCTGGGGGCGGCCGCTGCTGGGCGGGGGCGTGGCGATGGCGATCGTCGTGGCGTTCCTGGCGATCCGCGGCGGCGAGCCCGGCGACGAGGTCGACGCGCTCACCGGCACGGCCCGCGGCGGCTGGAACCGCGAGGAGGACATCGTGCTGGCGCTGGTCGTCGGTGGGGCCGCGACGGCGGGCATCGCGATCGCGTTCCTGAGCGAGTCCGTGCGGCACTGGACGGGGATCTTCGTCGCGGCGCTGCTGGGCGCGGCGTTCCTCGCGCTGCGCGCCCTGGGCGACTACGACGCCACCACGGCGGCCGTCCTGCTGGGCCTGACGATCGGTTTCCTGGCGCTGGGCCTCGGTATCGCGCTGTTCGACGCCCGGCGCTGCCGGCGTCGCAACTGAGACTGAACGGGGGAGCGTGCACGATGACCAGCCAGCAGATCCCCGAGGGCGCCGCACTGCCGCCGCCGCACATCGAGGAGGTCGGTCCGGGCATCTTCGCCTACCTGCAGCCCGACGGCAGCTGGTGCCTGAACAACATGGCCTTCCTGACCGGCGGCCGCGGCGTGATCGTGGTCGACGCCGGGGCGACGGAGCGGCGCACGCGCGACCTGCGGGCCGCGATCGCGCGCACGACCGACAAGCCCGTGAGCACGCTGCTCAACACGCACCACCACCTCGACCACACGCTGGGCAACTCGCTCTTCGGGCCGGAGGTGACGATCGTGGGGCACGAACTCTGCCGCGAGGAGATCGTCGCGGCGGGCGACGGCGTCATGACGGGGGCGCGCCGCCTCTTCCCGGCCGTCGACTTCGGCGACGTCGAGGTCGTGCCGCCGATGCTGACGTTCGAGGAGTCGGTGACGCTGTACGCGGGCGACCTGTCCGTGGAACTGGAGTACGTGGGGCCGGCGCACACGACCAACGACGTCGTGGCCTGGATCCCGGAGCGGCGCGTGCTGATCACGGGCGACGTGATCTTCAACCAGGGCACGCCGTTCGCCGTGGCCGGCTCGATCGCGGGCTGGCTGCACACCCTGGAGGATCTGCGCGCGATCGGTGCCGAGACGCTGATCCCCGGGCACGGGCCGGTCTGCGGCCCCGAGGCCATCGACGAGGTCGCGGCCTACCTGCGCTTCGTGCAGGAGGTCGCGCGGCGCGGCTTCGAGGCCGGGGCGACCCCGCTGGAGCTGGCCCGTGACACCGACCTGGGGCGCTTCGCCGGCCTGCTGGACAGCGAGCGCCTGGTGGGCAACCTGCATCGGGCCTATTCGGAGTTGCGCGGCGAGGCGCTGGGCGCGCCGATCGACTCCGCCCGGATGGCCGCCGACATGGTGGTGCTCAACGGCGGCCCCGTGCGCTGCCTGGCCTGATCAGGCCTCCTCGACCAGCGCCGACATCGACCCCAGGCAGCGCGCGATGCGCGGGTCGGGGCCGTGGTCGTGGATGCGCTGCTGGTCGTGGCGGACGCGGTCGTACGAGGCGGTCTCGACGATGGCGCGGCCCTGCGTGTCGACCATGGCCGCGATCGCGAAGGCCTTCTCCTTGCTGTAGCCGAACAGCCGGCCCAGCATCTCGACCACGTAGGCGTAGCTGTGGTCGTCGTCGTCGAGCAGGATCAGGTGGTAGCGCTTGTCGAGCTCGGTCGATTCGGCGTGGCCGACGCCGGGGCGCGTAACGGTCTCGGGCGCTGACCGCTGCGCCACGATGTGCTGCGGCCCGGAGTGATGCGCCATGCGGCCAGTTTACCCGCCGGACGGACGCAGCCGGTAGGACGATCGGCCAGACACACAGCGCCCCCGGCGCGATGGTCGGGGGCGGCGGCGGCGCCCTTGCGGGTGGCGGGCGGGCCGGGCCCCAGCCTCCGCCCCTCGGGGCGGAGTGTCCGGCCCGCTCGTCGGGGGTTGCTCCCCCGGCGCCGCCCCCACTGTAGCAGACGTCGTGGCGCTTCTCGGGCTCGGCCGACTCCGCATGGCCGGCGCCGGGACGGGTGACGGTTTCCGGCCCGGAGTGCTGCGCCATGCGGCCAATTTACCCGCCGGACGGACGCAGCCGGTAGGACGATCGGCCAGACACAGAACGCCCCCGGCGCTATGGTCGGGGGCGGCGGGGCCGCCGCTTCGGCGGTGTCGGTGCGAGCCGCTCTCCCTTTACCACGGCCCGCAGCGTCGGGGCTTGGGACCCCGGCTCCGCCCCCACAGTAGCAGACGCCGTGGCGGGACGGTGCGGATGGCTTCAGTTTAGCCGCCGGAGGGGCGCCGCCGGTAGGACGATCGGCCAGACACAGAACGCCCCCGGCGCGATGGTCGGGGGCGGCGGCGTCGCCCTTCCGGGTGGCGGGCGGGCCGGATCCCAACCTCCGCCCCTCGGGGCGGAGCACCCGGCCCGTTCGTCGGGGGTCGCTCCCCCGGCGCCGCCCTCATCGTAGCAGACGCCACCGCGGGGCGGCGTGCCGTCAGTCTAGCCGCCGCACGACGCCAGACTCCCCGCTCTCGATCATGGCGGCCACGGCCGTCGCGATCTCGGTGTTCGGCGTGCCCGCCTCGCCCGGCAGCGCCACCGGGTGCGAGGCCCCGGCCGGGGCCGCCTCCTCCAGTTGGTCCTGCCCGAAGCCCACGTCCAGCGCGGACACGGCGATGTCCCATTCGGCCCACTCGGCGGCCAGCGATCGGGTCAGCGCCAGCAGGCCGCCCGCCGCCGCCGCGTAGGCCGCGAAGCCGAGCCGCCCCTCGACGGCGGGGGCGCTGACCAGGCTGACGATCGCACCGCCGCGAGCGTGCATGGCGTGGTCGCGCATCATCACCCGGCCGGCCGCCTGACAGGCCAGCGCCGCCGACGTCAGGTTGGCGTCCAGCATCTCCGCCCACTCGTCGGGGCCTGTCTCGTCGAAGGGCAGCGCCAGCAGCCGGTCCTGCGCGTTGACCAGGATGTCGAGCCGCGACCACTCGCTGTCGACCTGCTGCACCGCGGCCTCGACCAGGCTGGGGACGCGCACGTCGATCGGCACGGCCAGGCTGCGCCGGTTCATCGCCCAGAGCTCGTTGGCGACCGAGTGGACCCGGAAGTCCTCGCGCTGGTCGCGGCCCACGCCGGCCACCGCGACGTCGGCGCCGCGCTCCCCCAGCGCGACCGCGATGGCGCGGCCCAGCGGCCGCTGCGCGCCGATCACCAGGGCGGTGCGGCCCGCCAGCTCCATGCCGATCTCCGTCGGGCCGGCGCCCGTCAGCCCAATGTCCGTCAGCCCAGGGTGGCCGCCCGCCGGCGCTGGTAGGCGGCCGTGCCGCGGCCGTCGCCGAACTTGGTGTCGCGCCACTCCAGGGCCGACTTGAGCCCCTGCTCGCGGCTGATGCGGTTGAACTCGATGGCGGCGGGGGCCTGATGGGCGCGGGAGTCGATCTCGCAGGCGACGCGCTGCATCGTGCGGGCGCCCATCATCTCCAGGCCCAGGTTGATGAGCCGCTTCTGCGCGGCGAGCAGATCGGAGTCGATCATCGCCAGGCGGGCGGCGAGCGCGTCGACGTGCGCGTCGAGTTCGTCGGCCGGGACCGATTCCAGCGCGAAGCCGATCCGGGCCGCCTCCACGCCGCTGATGCTGTCGCCGCTGAAGAGCATGCGCTTGGCCCACTGCGGGCCCACGTGGTAGAGCCACATCTGGTGCGGCGGCGTGCCCTGGGCGCGGGTGGGGGGGAACCCGATCACGGCGTCGTCGGCGACGATGACGAGGTCGCAGAGCAGCGCGACGTCGGTGCCGCCGGCCAGGCAGTAGCCGTGCACCTTGGCGATGATCGGCTTGTGCATGTCGAACAGCGCCATCTTGTCGCGCTGCGACTTCTCCATGCGCCAGGAGTCGTCGTCGATGCCGCTGCGGCCGCGGTAGCCGGGCCCGGCGTCGCGGCGGCCGGGCGTGATGTCGTAGCCGGCGCTGAACGCGCGGCCCTCGCCGCTCAGCACGGCGAGATGGACGTCGGTGCGGTTGTCGGCCTCCCAGAGCGCCTGGTTCAACTCCTCCAGGAGGTCGGTGGAGAGGGCGTTGAGCTTTTCGGGCCGGTTGAGCGTGACGTAGGCCACGCCGCCGCGTTCTTCGTAGCGGATGTTCTCGAGTTCCATGGGGGCTCCTTCTGTCGTTGTCGCCGGGACGCAACCGCGCGGCCCGGTGTGGGCGGGAGTCTAGCGCGCCCCGCCGTCCTGGAGGAGGCCGAGCAGATCGGCGACCGGATCGGGGCCGCCGATCGCGTGCAGCGGCACGTCGCGGACGGCGTCGGCGGGGGCCGCGGCGGCCACGGCGCCGACGACGATCAGGCGGGGCCGCTCGGCGCGGCGCAGCTCGCGGGCGGCGATGTCGAGCAGGGCGGACCCGCCCGCCGCGCCGACCACGACGGCCACGTCGAGGCCGCCCAACTGCTTGGCCAGCTTCCGCGTCGCGACGCGGATGTTGGTCGGGTTGGTCAGATCGACGGCCTGCGCCGCGCCGCCGGGCCCGGCCAGCCGCTTGAGCGCGAACAGGGCCGCGCCGTCCGTCGTGGCGGAGGTGATCGCCACCTGCGCCCCCGCCTCGCGCAGGGCGCGCACCAGCGCGGGGCCGTGCCCCGCCTCCGCGCCGTATACGATGCAGCGTCGATCGTGCAGGGCTGCGCCCATCGCCGGCCTCCCGTCGGTCGCAGCGTACGCACTGCGCTCCGTCAACGTTGCCCCGCGGCTAGCGCGGACGCCCGTCGATCGGATAGCCTGCCGCCCGCGACGCCGCGAGAGCGCGGGCTCCCCGTGCCCGCCGGCGCGGCGCGAGACGCGCAAGACGTTAGGAGCACTCATGGATCTGGGCCTGTCCGAAGAACAGGAAATGCTGAAGACCTTCGCGCGCGACTTCCTCGAGAAGGAGTCGCCCGAGAAGCTCGTCCGCGAAATGGAAGAGGACGAGCGCGGCTACACCGACGCGCTCTGGCAGGGGATGGCCGCGCAGGGCTGGCAAGGTCTGATGATCGCCGAGGAGCACGGCGGCATCGGCATGGACTTCCTCGACCTGTGCGTGCTGCTTGAGGAGTTCGGCCGGGCGCTGGTGCCGGGGCCGTTCATCAGCACCGTCGTGCTGGGCGCGATCCCGGTGCAACTGGCCGGCAGCGACGCCCAGAAGCAGGAGATCCTGCCCAAGGTCGCCGGCGGCGACCTCGTCATGACGCTGGCCTTCACGGAGCCGTCGGCCCGCTTCGACGCCGAGGGCGTGGCGCTCCGCGCCGAGGCCCAGGGCGACGGCTACGTGCTCAACGGCACGAAGCTCTTCATCCCCGACGCGCACGTGGCCGACAAGATGGTCGTCGTGGCGCGTACCGGCGGGGGCGGCGAGGACGGCATCACGCTCTTCCTGGTCGACGGCACGGCGACCGGCGTGACCAGCACCGTCCTGAAGACGATCGCCGCCGACAAGCAGTGCGAGGTCAAGTTCGAGGACGTCGCGGTCGGCGCCGACGCCGTGCTGGGCGAGGTCGGCGGCGGCTGGGCGATCATGCAGCAGCTGCAGCGCCGGGCGACGGTCGCCTACTGCGCCTACCTGGTCGGGCTGGCCCAGCGCGACTTCGAGATCAGCGTCGACTACGCCAAGGAGCGCATCCAGTTCGGGCGGCCGATCGGCTCGTTCCAGGCGATCCAGCACAAGGCGGCCGACATGGTCACCGACGTCGATGGCTCGCGCTTCATCATGTACCGCGCGGCCTGGGCCGTGAACGAGGATGAGGCCGACCAGGACCTGCAGGTCAGCATGGCCAAGGCCTGGTGCTCCGACGCGAGCCGCCGGGTGGTCGCGCACGGGCAGCAGATCCACGGCGGCATCGGCTTCACGAAGGAGTACATCATCCAGCTCTACTTCCGCCGGCAGAAGATGGCCGAGCTGATGTGGGGCGACGGCGAGTACCATCGCGAGAAGGTCGCGGACCTGCTGGCGATCTAGCGCCGCTCAAGCGTGTTGGTGGCGGGGTGGCCACCCGTTGTGGAAGCCCGGGCATCGCCCGGGCTTCCCGGCGTCCGGGGCAGTCGGGCTGACAGATGGCCGGACATTTCGTGCGTCATCAGCGATGACATGTTCTCTCCGCATATGCACCATAGACCTGCTATGATGGGCGATATCACGTGACAAAAGAACGGCAGTTCTCACGACAGGTCGTGCGTCATCCCAAGCTGGTCCGTTCGCTTCGACCCGACGCCTCCGCACGCTGATCTCGAGATCGCGCTCCTGCTCGCGCGAGTCCAAGCGCAGGGCGAGGTGCTCGACAGCCTGCCGCTGCCGCCCCGCCTGCGCGAACGCCTCAATCGAATCAACATCGTGCGCGCGGTCCGGGGCACGATCGGCATCGAGGGCACCCACCTCTCGGAGGCCGAGACCGGGGAGATCATCGATTCGCCCGGCCCCGTGCTCGGGCCGGAGCGGGCGCGCGAGGAACGGGAGGCGCGCAACGCGGCCGACGTCATGCGCTTCGTCGCCGACAGCCTGGCCGCCGATCCCGGGCAGGCGCTGGCGGAGGATCTGGTCAAGGATATCCACTTCCGCACGACGCGGGGCATCAACTACCCGCACAACACGCCGGGGCGCTACCGGGAGCACGGCGTCTCCGTGGGCACGTACTTCGCCCCGGAGGCCGCGGACGTGCCGCGCCTGATGCGCGACTTCCTCGCCTGGTTCCGCTCCGGGCCCATCCGCGCCTGGCCCGCCGCGATTCGCGCCATCGCCGCGCACTTCTACCTGGTCTCCATCCACCCCTTCGGCGACGGCAACGGCAGAACCTCGCGGGCCGCCGAGAGCTTCATCCTGTACCAGGCCGGGATCAACAGGCTCGGCTTCTATTCGCTCGCGAACTTCTACTACCGCCAGCGCCCGGAGTACATCGAGATGCTGGACCAAACCCGCCTCGTCCATGACGGCGACCTCACCGAGTTCGCGCGGTTCGCGCTTCACGGGCTGCTCGAAGAGCTGGCGGACGTCCAGCAAGAGGCCATCGACGGCCTCACCCGGATCGCGTTCCGGGCACACGCAGCGGACGAGATGCAGCGATCGGGCAGCCTGCGATCGGCGACCGGCGAGCGTCGGCTGAATCTCGCGCTCGAAGCCGCGGACGCACCGATCCCGGTCTCGGAACTGCTCGACGGGACGCATCGGGCGGCGCGCTTCTATCGCGGCAGATCGGCCCGCACGCTCTCGCGCGACCTCGACTACCTGATCGCGGCCGGCCTGATCGTCAGCGAGGCAGGCGTCATCGAGGCGAACCTGGACATCGTGCGCCCGCCGGTCGCGGCGGACCCCTTCTGCTGAGGGCGCTCACTCAAACACGATGACGCCGCGACCGTTCTCGCCGCGCGCCAGGTCGGCGTAGGCGGCGTCGATCTGCTCCAGGCGGTAGCGACGCTGGATCAGGCCGTCGACGTCGAGGCGGTCGCTGCGGTAGAGGTCGACCATCGTGCGGAAGGACTCGTGCGGGCTGACGAAGCCGTAGTAGCAGCCCAGGATGCGCTTCTGGGTGCGGACGAGGTCGACGAGGTTGATCGGCGCGCTGTCCTCGATGCCGGCCAGCCCGACCACGACGGCCGTGCCACCCTTGCCCAGACAGTCGACGGCGTTGCGCGTGGTCTCGGGGCTGCCGAGCACGTCGTAGGCGAAGTCGGCGCCGCCGCCGGTCAGCTCGCGGATCGCCTTGACCGGGTCGACGTCGCGCGCATTGATGGTGTCGGTGGCGCCGAAGCCGCGCGCGAACTCCAGTTTGTGGTCGTGGATATCGACGGCGATGATCCGCGACGCGCTCGTCAGCGCCGCGCCCTGCACGACGTTGAGGCCCACGCCGCCGCAGCCGAACACGGCGACGGTCGAGCCGGGCCGGATGTCGGGCGTGTTGACGACCGCGCCGACGCCGGTCGTGACGCAGCAGCCGATCAGCGCCCCAACGTCCAGGGGCACGTCATCGGGGATCGGGTAGCAGGCCTGCGCGGGGCAGACGAGCCGCTCCGCGAAGACGCCCAGCTTGCCCATCTGCGGGATGCCGCGGCCCTCCGCGTCCGTGAGGCGGGTGGTGCCGTCGTACTGGCGGGTGCCGGTGGCGGCGTTGCTGTCGCAGAGGTTCGGGCGCCCGCGCCGGCAACTGCTGCAGTGCCCGCAGCTGGAGACGAACGACAGGATGCAGCGGTCGCCGGGCTGGACACCCGTGACGCCGGGCCCCACCGACTCGACGGTGCCCGCCCCCTCGTGTCCCAGGACCGAGGGCAGGGGCAGGGCGGTCAGCCCTTCCATCACGTGGTGGTCGCTGGCGCAGATCCCGGCCGCCCCCACCCGCACGACGACCTCCCCGGGGTGCGGGTCCTCCATCTGCAACTCGCGGATCTGATGCGGCTCGTTGGCGCGGTAGAGCACCGCGGCGCGGGTCGTGTTGGTCATGACGCTCCTCGTCCTGCATCGGTGGCCGGGCGCGGCGGTCGCCCGGCGCGGGCGATATCCAGTGCAGGATAGGCCAGTGCAGGATAGGAGCGCGTGCGACTCCGTGTCTCAGCGCGGGCGGCTCAGTGACGCCGGGAGCGCAGCCAGAGGCGGTAGGCGCCGCCCGTCGCGATCGCGCTCAGCGCGACCACCGCGATGACGGCCCAGACCCACAGCGGCGCGTCGGTGTCGTCGGCGAGGCCGCCGCTGCCGGAGGCGGGCAGGGCGTCGGGGCTCGCTGAGTCGTCCACGAGCGCCGGCTCGGGGTCCGGCAGCGGCGCTGGCTCGTCGTCTGGCGGCGCCGGCTCGTCGTCCGGCGGCGGCGCGATCTGGCCCTCGGGCAGCGGTGCGCCCGCGACCTCGCCCAGCGCGATGCCCGACTCGGCGAGCCGCACCGCGCGCCCGGTCGCGTCGGTGTGGTAGCGATAGGCCACCTCGCCGTCGCTCAGCCAGAGCGCGAAGCCATCGACCAGGGCGGTCGTGCAGGCGATGTCGGGATCCTGCACGCCCTGGCAGCCGGCGGACCAGGTCACCGCCTCCGCCCGCAGCAGCTCCAGCCCGGCCGGGTCGACGTCCAACTGCTCCGCGAGGTGCGCCGTCGCCGCGTTGACGGCTCCCGCCGGGCCTTGGGCGTCGGGTTGCGGCGGCGTCGGCTCGTCGTCTGGCGGCGCGATCTGGCCCTCGGGCAGCGGTGCGCCCGCGACCTCGCCCAGCGCGATGCCCGACTCGGCGAGCCGCACCGCGCTCCCGGTCGCGTCGGTGTGGTAGCGATAGGCCACCTCGCCGTCGCTCAGCCAGAGCGCGAAGCCATCGACCAGGGCGGTCGTGCAGGCGATGTCGGGCTCGTTCACGCCGAGGCAGCCGTCGGACCAGGTCACCGCCTCCGAGCGCAGCACCTCGTACACAGCCGGGTCCTCGCCGCCCAGCCGCTCCGCAAGGTCCGCCTGCGCCGCCTGAACGACGTCGGGCGGGACTTGGGCGTGCAGGCGCCCGGCCGGCGCCAGCGCCAAGAGCGCGGCGCACAGCGCGAGGGCCAGCATCAGGACGGGTGTCGGGCGAACATCGAGGGCACGAGGCATGGCGTCTCCGTTCCACCGGGCAGGACGCCGGCGACGCGCGAGCGGTTCCCCACGGGCCCCCGCAGCATCGCACGCGCGGCCCCGCTTGACGATGCCACTGGACGATGCCGGTGGACGGTGCGGGTGGACGGGCCGGGCCGCGCGTCGGTAGCCTGCGCGAATGAGCAATCCCCGACAATCCGGGCCCAAGGATGACGCCAAGCGCACCGGCTTCGCCCGCATCGAGCAGATCGGCGACGACGGCCTGCGCCTGCGCACGATCTGGAATCCGTTCCCGGCCTGGGTGATCCCGGTCACGTTCTCGCTGGCCGTGGGCGGCATCTCGATCGCCGTCGCCTCGGCCGCGGGGCAGACCAGCGACGAGGCCGTGCGGCTGGGCGGCTTCGTGATCCTGGGCGCCTACCTGGCCGGCGCGATCCTCTGGGCCATCGTGGGCGCGGTGGGCGGCGACCGGCTGGAGATCCGCCTGGACGGCGCGACGGAGACCGGCGAGGTCGACCAGCGGCTGCTGTGGCGCTGGGGGCGCAGCTGGGACTTCGAGCTGGACGAGGTGGAGCGCATCTACGTGTGGATGAAGCGGGGGCGCTTCATCTTCAAGCTCAACGAGACCCACTACGCCGCGATCGGCTTCTACGAGCGCCCGCCGCTCGCGCTGGGCACGTACCACACCGACCAGGAAGTCATGGCCGCGACCGTGCCGCTGGGGACGTTCATCGGCGTGCCGGTGCGTCGCAACGAGCGGCCCCCGCGGCGTCCGGGAACGCGCGACGCATGAGCGACCGCCCCGGCGACTGCCTGTTCTGCAAGATGGCGTCGGGCGAGATCGCCGTCGAGCCGCTGGTCGAGAACACGCACCTCTTCGCGATCCGCGATATCAACCCGCGCGCGCCGATCCACGTGCTCATCATCCCCCGGCGGCACATCGCCGACGCCGGGGCGCTGCGTCCCGCGGACGCGCCGCTGCTGGGCGAACTGTTCGCGGCCGCCGCGACAGTCGCGCGGCGGGAGGGCGTCGCCGCCGACGGCTACCGCCTGGCGTTCAACGTCGGCGAGGCCGCCGGCATGACCATCCCCCACCTGCACCTGCATCTGGTCGGCGGGCGGCGGCTGGCCGCCGAGGGCTAGCGCGCGTGCCGGACCGTCGCGCGGGCGCGGACACGACGCTGGCCCTCGAAACGCTGCGCGCGCGGGCGGCGGACCTGCCGCCCTGGTTGCGGGCGCACACGGGGCGGGTCGTGGCCGAGGGGCGCCGCTTGGCGCAGCTGCACGAGGTCGACCCGTCGCGCGTGCAAGCCGCCGCCTGGGGCCACGACCTCTATCGCCACCTCGACGACGAGGCGCTGCTGCGTGCCGCCCGCGAGCTGGCGATCACGCCCGACGCGGCCGAGCAGGCCGCGCCCATCCTGCTGCACGGCCCCGTCGCGGCGGCGCGGGCCGAGCGGGCCTGGGGCGTCGGCGACGCGGAGGTGCTCGAGGCGATCCGCTTCCACACCACGGGCCATCCGGCCATGAGCCCGGTCGCGCTGACGCTCTTCCTGGCCGACAAGCTGGAGCCCGCGAAAGTCGCGGCCGACCCGGGACTGGCCGGCATCCGTGTCCTGGCCGAGCACGATCCCGCCGGGGCGCTGCTGGCCTTCCTCGATCGTCGCATCACGCACTACGTGTCGAACGGCCGGGTGCTGCATCCCGTGGCCCTGGCGACGCGGAACTGGGCGCTGGGCCAGGTGACGAGCGAGCGGCGCTAGAAGTCCCGCGGATCGTGAATGAGACCCTCAACCTGCACGACGTCACCATCGATGTAGAACGTGATCCAGAACGGATAGGCGTGATAGCCCAGCGTTCGCTGGGCGTAGCCGATCGGGGGGATCACGGTCACCTTGGGATTCGCGGGCGTGGGATCCCGCATGAGTTCCCCCATGCGTTTGTTGAATGCGCCCTTGAGTCCCGTGTCAAGCTGCGCGATGGACCGTTCAGCTGTTGGCGACAGCTCCCACTCCCAAGGCATGGAACTCCTCGTGGCTCCGCCTGGTCATGGCCGCCAGCGCGGAATCCCGCAAGACGGCGCGGCGGAACCGGAGCATGACCGTGTCTGGCGGGAGCTCCTGTGTCTTGAAGTATTGCCGCATCCGGGACTTGGTGATCACCCCACTCGGCGTCGAGTCGCGCCATGGGGGCTCACGATGCGTCATGTCGCGCAACGCCCAGGCCTCGAGCGGCCCGTAGGTTCCGTAGACCCGATCGATCAATTCCAGCGCGATCTCCGGGTAGTCGCCCAACTGGACCGAGTCAGGGAAGGGGATCGACTGCCGCTCGTACTCCTTGAACGCGTGATACAGGCTGCGAACAACCGGCCCATGCTGCCAGCGCTCGATCCGCTCCGGGAACAATGGTCGCCCGGTCTCCGCCAGGCAGAACCCCTGCGCGTAGTAGCAGAGCTTCTGCAGCTTGAGGTGCGAGACGACATCGTCCTCGTCGGCGATCGCGAGGAAGTAGTCGGCGACGCGGCTGGCAGGGATCGGGAGGCTTGGCACTTGGAACCCGCCTAGAACAGACATTCGACGCGCGTAGTCTAGCAACCTGCGGTGTGACCTGGAAGGCCAGAACACCTGTGCGTGTATAGTAGTCGGGTTGGCGGCGGGCGGGATCCCATGGCGCGCACATCCAAGCACTCCACCGAGACGACGGCGGCGCGCATCGTCGCGCCCGAGCCCGACGTGGCCGACGACGTCCTCGACCGGTCGCTGCGCCCCACCCGGCTCGCCGACTTCGTCGGGCAGCCGCTGCTCAAGGACTCCCTCACGATCGCGCTGACCGCGGCGCAGCGGCGCGGCGAGCCGCTCGACCATCTGCTGTTCTACGGCCCGCCCGGGCTGGGCAAGACGACGCTGGCGCGCATCGTCGCGGCGGAGCTGGGCGTCAACCTGCGCGCCTCGTCGGGGCCGGCCATCGCGCGGCCCGGCGACCTGGCCGGCCTGCTGACGACGCTGCAGGACGGCGACGTGCTCTTCATCGATGAGATGCACCGCCTGCCCCACGCCGTCGAAGAGGTGCTCTACCCGGCGATGGAGGACTTCGCGCTGGACCTGCTGATCGGCAAGGGGCCGGGCGCGCGCAGCGTGCGGCTGCAGATCAAGCGCTTCACGCTGGTGGGCGCGACGACGCGCTACGCGCTGATCAGCTCCCCGCTGCGCGACCGCTTCGGCATGGTGCAGCGGCTGGAGTTCTACCAGCCCGCCGACCTCGTGGGCCTGGTGCACACGAACGCGGCCAAGCTGGCGATCCCGATCAGCGACGACGGGGCCACGCTGTTGGCGCAGCGCGCGCGCGGCACGCCCCGCATCGCCAACCGCTTGCTGCGCCGTGTGCGCGACTACGCGGAGGTGCGCGGCGACGGCACGATCGACGCCGGCGTGGCCGACACGGCGCTGGCCCGGCTGGGCGTCGACAGCTTGGGCCTGGACGACCGCGACCGCACGCTGCTGCGCACGCTGATCGAGCGCTTCGGCGGCGGGCCGGTGGGTCTGGAGACGCTGGCGGCGTCGGTGGCCGAGGAGTCCGACACCGTCATGGACGTGTACGAGCCCTATCTGCTGCAGTTGGGGTTCCTGCATCGCACGCCGCGCGGCCGCCTGGCCACGCCCGCCGCCTGGGCGCACCTGGGCGTCGAGTTGCCGGAGGGGACGGCAGCAGGCGCGGCGCAGCCGTCGCTGTTCAATGCCGCGGTGAACCCCGACGTCGATCCCGCGGACCCGGAGAACCCCGGCGATACGTAGCCGACGACACAGTGTCGGCGTCAGCCGCCCGAGGCGGGCGCCGCGGCCGGCGCGCCGCCGGCCTTCTCGATGCGCGCACGCTCCCAGAGACGAGCCAGCACGCCCAGCGACGCGCCCTCGTCGAACTCTTCCTCGTCCTGCTGCTCGGCGTAGGTCAGCCGGTAGAGGTCGGCGTAGCGTCCGCCGGCGGCGAGCAGCTCCTCGTGGCTGCCGGACTCCACGATGCGCCCGTCGCTCATGACCAGGATGCGGTCGACGGAGCGGATGGTGCTGAGCCGGTGCGCGATGACGAACGCCGTGCGGCCATGCATCACGCGCGCGATCGCGGCCTGGATCATGGCCTCGGTCTGGGAGTCCACGTTGGCGGTCGCCTCGTCGAGGATCAGGATGCGCGGGTCGGAGACGACGGCGCGCGCGAAGGCCAGCAGTTGCCGCTGCCCCAGCGAGAGGTTCTGGGCGCGCTCGGCCAGGACGGTGTCGTAGCCGTCGCCGAGGCGGCGGATCCAGTCGTCGGCGCCCACGATCTGCGCGGCCCGGCGGATGTCCGCGTCCGTGGCGTCCAGGTTCCCGTAGCGGATGTTCTCGGCGACGGTGCCGGAGAACAGGAACGGGTCCTGGAGCACGACGCCCATGCGGCGGGTCAGCGAGCGCCGCTGCACGTCGCGCACGTCGTGCCCATCCACCCGCACGGCCCCCTCGGTGACGTCGTAGCTGCGCGAGATCAGCGAGGTCATCGACGTCTTGCCGGCCCCGGTGGCGCCGACGAAGGCGACCGTCTCGCCGGCGCGGACGTGCAGGCTGATGTCGTGCAGCACCGGCAGGTCCTCGACGTAGGCCAAGCTGACGTTCTCGAAGACGACATCGCCGGCGATGTCGTCGAGTTCCACCGCGCCGGGCTTGTCGGTGATTTCGGGCTCGGTGTCGAGCACCTCGAAGATGCGCTCGGCGCCCGCGACGGCGCGCTGGAACATCGTGTACTGGAGGACGAGGTCGCGCACGGGGTCAAAGAAGCGCTGGATGTAGAGCGAGAAGCCCAGCACCGCCGCGAAGCCCAGCGCGGGGTCGAGCCCGCCGCCGGCGATGCGCACCCCCGCGGCGACGATGACCAGCGCCGTGGCGGCGGCGACCAGCACCTCGACGACGGGGATGACCGAGGCGGAGAGCATGCCGGCGCGGCGCGTGGCGCGCAGGTTGCGCGCGTTGATCCGGTCGAAGCGCCGCGCGTTCTCCTCTTCGCGGCTCAGGCCCTGCACCACGCGGACGCCGTTGAGGTCTTCGTTCAGGGTGCTGTTGACCCCGGCGATGGTGATGCGCACTTCCAGGAAGGCCCGGCGCGCGAACTTGCTCCAGATGATCATCACGCCGATCAGGATGGGCAGCACCGCGAAGGTGAACAGCGCCAGCTGCCAGTCGAGGATCAGCACCGCCGCGACGACGATGGCGAGCCCGATGACATCGGCGATGGCCGTCAGCACGCCGGACGTCAGGAGCTCCTGCAGCACCTGCACGTCGGACGTCACGCGCGACATCACACGCCCCACTTCCGCGTCGTCGTAGAAGCGCTGGGAGAGCTTCATCAGGTGGTCGAACATCTCGCGGCGCATGCGCAGCAGCACGCTGTGGCCCACGCGAGCCATGGCCCACTGCCGCACGTACTCGGCCCCCCAGGCGCCGATGGCCACGCCGATGAAGGCGATCATCAGCCACTTGAGGCCGGCCAGGTCGCCCTCGGTGATGAAGTCGCGCACGGCGAGGGTGATCAGGAAGGGCTGGATGTAGGAGAAGCAGGCGAACACCACCATCGACAGGAAGGCCAGGCTGCCCTGTTTCTTGTGCGGGCCCAGGTAGCGCACGATGCGCCGGGCGAGCTTCGGGTTGTAGAGCGAGCCGTACTCGTCGGCCCAGTCGCCCTGCGAGGCGCTGCCCCAGTTGCCGCCGCGCGAGCCGTGCCCCTGGCCGCCGATGTTGGTGGACCAGCCCTGCGCCATGGATCCGTGGAAGCCCACTAGTCGGCCCCCCCGGCGATCTGGGCGTAGGCCTCGGCCTGATCGCGCAGCTCCAGGTCGTAGATCTCGCGGTACAGGCCGCCGCGCGCGAGCAACTCCGCGTGCCGGCCCTGCTCGACGATGCGGCCCCCATCGAGCACCAGGATCTGGTCGGCGTCGCGCACGCTGCGCAGCCGGTGCGCGATGATGAAGGTCGTCCGCCCCTGCATCAGCGCCGCCATGGCGGCCTGGATCTCCTGCTCGGTGCCCGTGTCCACGCTCGACGTGGAATCGTCGAAGACGAGCACGCGGGGGTCCATCAGCAGCGCCCGCGCGATCGCGATGCGCTGCTTCTGCCCGCCCGACAGTGTGTCGCCGCGCTCGCCCACCCAGGTGCGGTAGCCCGACGGCAGCGAGTGGATGTACTCGTGCACGCGCGCCAGCCGCGCCGCGGCCTCGACCTCCTCATCGGTCGCGTCCGGCCGGCCGTAGGCGATGTTGTCGCGCAGCGTGGCGGAGAACAGGAACACGTCCTGCTGCACGATGGCGACCTCGGCCCGCAGGCCCAGGAGCGTCAGGTCGCGCACGTCGACGCCGTCGAAGGTGACCGCGCCCGAGCCGGCGTCGTAGAAGCGCGGGATGAGATTGACGACGCTCGATTTGCCGGAACCGGTGGGACCGAGCAGCGCCACAACCTCGCCGGGCTGGGCCTCGAAGCTGACGTGGTCCAGGACCGGGTGCGTGCCGTCGTAGCTGAAGCTGACGTCGTCGAAGCGGATGCGTCCGCGGGGGGCGGCGGGCGCGACCGCGGACGCCGACTCCAGCACCTCCGACTCGTGATCGAGGATCTCGAAGATGCGCTGGCCGGCCGTCGCGGCGCGCGGGATCATCATCACCATGAAGCCCAGCACGCGCACCGGCATCTGCACCAGCGCGACGAAGAACAGCAGCTTGGTCAGGCCGCCCGCCGAGAGGTTGCCGTTGGCGACCTCGATCCCGCCGACCCAGACGGTGGCGATCATGGCCCCCATCCAGAGGGCGGTCATCAGCGGCTGATGCTTGGCCTGGACCATGCTGGTGCGGAAGCTCGTCCGGTAGAGCCAGTTCGCCTTGGCGGCGAACTTCTCGCCCTCCACCGGCTCGCGCGCGAACGCCTTGACGACGCGGATGCCCGTCAGCGCCTCTTGCAGGACGATGCCCAGCTGCGCCTGCCCCTCTTGGACGTCGCGCCAGAGCGGGACCAGCGTCCGCGCCACGCGATAGGACTGGATGAGCAGCACGATCATGAACGGCAGCACGACCACGGCCACCAGCCAGTTGGTGAGGAACATCAGCGCGCCCACCGCGGTCAGCAGGCCCAGCATGAAGAGCAGGCGCACGCCGCCCATGTTGAGGAACATCCGCACGACTTCGACATCCTGGGTGGCGCGGACCATCACCTGCCCTGTCTGCGCTTCGTCGTGGTAGGCGAAGGAGAGGCGCTGCAGGCGCTCGTAGATCTCGTTGCGGATGTCGTAGGCGACGGCCTGGGCGACCGATTCCCCCAGGTAGGACTGCAGGAACTGCGAGAGGCCGCGCAGCAGCGCCGCGCCCAGCAGCGCCAGCCCGGCGACGACCAGCAGGCGCTCGTCGACATCGACGGTCGTGACGCCGTTGCTGACCTGGACGCCGAGGCCGGTGTTGACCGCCCACTCGAGCAGCACGGGCGTCGCGATGGCGAAGCCGCCGGTGGCGACGATCGCCACCAGGGTGATGCTGAGGCCGCGCCGGTACGGGAGGGCGTAGCGCAGGAGACGGCCGATCACGTGGATCGAACTGCCCATACCCAGCATCTGCCCGCGCGCGGACGCGGCGGGATCGGGGGCGGGCGGCGGAGCGGAAGCTCCGCGTGAGGACGCAGACTCAGCCATCTGGCTCGGTTTCGTGGATGCGCCGAGTATAGGGCGGCTTGCCGCGCCGTTGTCGCCGGCTGCGTGCGCGGCGACACACTGGCGACACACTGGGGCCGCCCGGCCGCGCCGGCCGCGTCGCCTCCCAGGCCGACCCGCGACGGGCGGTCGCGGCGGTAGACTCGCCGCGATGTCCACCGCCGCACCACCGCCGCCGCGCGCACTCGTGCTGCGACCCATGACCGAGCGGGACGTGCCCGCCGTGGCCGCGATCGACCTGCGCGCCTTCGGCGCCGGGGCCTGGCCGCGGCGCGTCTTCCTCGCCGAGCTGCGCGAGAACCGCTTCGCGCGCTACTTCGTGCTGGGCGAGCCCGACGGGGCGCCGCTGGGCTACGCCGGCTGCTGGCTGATGCCGAACGGCGTGCACATCGTCACGCTGGGCGTCGACCCGGACCAGCGACGCCGGGGGCTGGGCGCGGTGCTCGTCATGCGCGCGGTGGAACTGGCGCTCGAGGCCCAGGCGCCGGCCGTGCGCCTGGAATGCCGGGCCTCGAACGAGGCGGCGCAGGCGCTGTACCGCGGCTTCGGCTTCGAGGTCGTGGGGCGGCGGCGGCGCTACTACGCCGACGACGAGGACGCGCTGATCATGGTGCTCGCCGAAGTGGGCGCGCCCCCGGCCCGCTCGCGGCTCGCGGCGCAGCGCGCCCGACTGGGCCGCGAGCGCGGCATCGGGCTCACGCGCATCGGGGCCTGAGCCCGGCGCTGGACCGCCACCCTGCGACGCTCGATACTCGGGGCATGGATCGTGACAGCGTCATCCGCGCCCAGATCGACGAGGCCGCGAGCCTGCGCGCCGCCGGCCCCCCGACGGATGCGTATCTGCGCTGGCGGGACCGCAGCGCGGAACTGCTGACCGACTTGGTGGGCGCCGAGCACCCGCTGCGCGCGGCCTTCCAGGCCGCCGTCGGGCCGATCGACCCGCTGGACTCCGAGGGCTTGCAGATCGATGGCGCGCACGGCATGGCGGTGCGCATCGACGACGGGGCGCAGGTGCTGCGCCGGCTGCTGGGCGAGGGCGGCGACGCGCCGGCTGCGGCCGTGGGGGCTTCTTCAGCAGGCTGCTAGGCGCCGGCCGCGACGCCCAACTTCGACTCGGCCGCGACGCAGGCGATGGCGGCGGCATCCTCGTAGCTGATGTTGGTCGTGTTGATCACCACGTCGTAGAGCCGCGGATCCCACACGTCCACGCGCCAGAACTTCTTGTGGAACGCCGCCCGGTGACGGTTGAATTCGCGCGCCCGCCGCCGCGCTTCCTCGCGATCGACGGCCTCCCACTGCATCACCCGCTCGAAGCGCTTCTCTTCGTCGGCGATGAGTTGGATGTGCAGGACGTCGGTACGGTCGCGCAGGATCATCTGACTGCCGCGCCCGATGAACACCACGTCGCCGCGCTGGGCCACGTCCTGCAGGATGCTCGTCACCGTCTCGAGATAGGCGCGGTCGTCGATGAAGGCGGGGACTTCGGACTCCATCACATCTTGGTAGGACTGGGCGAGCATCAGCTCCAGGTTGCCGGCCCCCATCAGCGGATCGACGTTGCCGCCGACCGCCGAGCGCTCGAGCGCGCGCTGCAGAAAGTGCCCCAGCCGCTGGCGCAGGGAATCCGTGCGCTCGTCATGCTTGGAGACGCTCTTCACCGTCACGCCGAGCTGCCGCGCCGCGTCGACCAGGACGGCCTGGTCGACGTACTGGAGCACGAGCCGATCGGCGATCACCCGACCCACCTGGCGCGCACCGGCGCCGAACTGGCTGGAGACCGTGACCACGGGCATGACCGCACCCCCTGCACTGGGCGCTCCGCCGGGCGGAGGGCCCTGGGGCGATCTTAGCGCGCCCGCGGCACTGTGGTCTCAGGGAGTGGAGATCATCGATCCCAGGTCGGCGGTGTGCAGGATCGTCCAGCCGCCGTCGTCGCCGGCCTCCAGCATGGCCACCTGCGTAATGACGCAGAAGTACGACTTCGCGGCCAGCTGCCGCGCGGCGCCGGCGGCCTCGTCGGCGCGGGTGAAGCGCCCCACGGTCAGCGCCGGGCGCCGCAGGGGCGAGTCCTCCGCGTCGCCGGGGCGGTGGTGGGGAAAGATGTCGCGATAGAGCGCCTCCGACAGTCGCTGCGACTCCTCGGCCCCCTGCGTGGCGACGAACTGGAGCAACTGGTCGTCGCCGTCGAAGAACTGCTCCGGCGCGCCCAGCTGCAGCATGAACGGCGGATGCACGGCCACGATCAGCCCGATCATCTCCAGCAGATCCGCCGCCGGCGTGTTCTCGTCGAAGGGGGCGACGACGGGCACGTGCGGCGGCGCGCCGTCGACGCGGTCGCGGTCGTAGAGCGTGCGCAGCAGATCGATGTCGCCGGCGGTGGCGTCGTCGAAGAGCAGGGCGATGCTGCGGGTGGGCATGGCTTCAGCCTGCGGTCGGCGCGGCGCGCCCGTCAAGCGGGGGGGCGGCCGACCTCACCCCCTGTCCCCCTCTCCATCTGGACGATGGAGAGGGGGAACGTGACCGCGGCGCGGCGGGATTGGTGGCGAGGCCCGCGGGGGCCAGAACCTCTCCACCCGCTGGCGGAGCATGGACAGGGAGGGACCGTTGCCCCCATCACCTATTCCGTCACGTGTAAAGCAATCGCTTGCCCCAAAACCCTTGACCTGGCCCCCCACCTAGGCGTCATAATGTGCGCGCTCTGGTTTCGCGAGCCCGTCCCCAGGTGGCCGGCGTCCGCGTTCCACAGAAGGGAATCAACCATGAGCAACTACTGGACCGCCCTGCGACAGCGGAAGATCTCGCGTCGCACCATGTTGGGAGCCAGCGCCAAGGCGGGCGTTGGCGCGGCCGGCCTGGCGCTGGTCGGCTGCGGCGGCGACGACGACGATGACGCCGCGCCGGCGGTCGTCGACTCGTCGGCGGTCGCGGCGGCCGCGAGTGACGCCGCCGCCGCGGCGTCCGCCGCCAGCGCCGCCGCCGATGCCGCGGGCCGCGCCGCCGAAGCCGCCGAGGCGGCCTCCGCCCTGGCGGCCGAAGCGGCCGAATCCGATGACGCCGAACAGGCGGCCGCTGCCGCCCAGGCGGCCGCCGACGCGGCAGCCGATGCGGCCGACGCGGCCCGGGCCGCCGGCGACGCGGGCGCCGCCGCCGTCGCGCAGGCGGCTGCCGATGCCGCCGAGGCCGCCGCCGCAGCCGCGCGGGAGGCGGGCGCCGAGGATACCGCTGCCGCTGCCGCCGCCGCCCAGGCCGCGGCCGATGCCGCCGCTGCGGCTGCGGCTGCCGCCGGAGAGGCGTCCGCCGCCGCGGCCGAGACCGCCGCGGCGGCCGTCGCGGCGGCCCAAGAGGCCGCCGACGCGGCCCGCGAGGCCGCCGACGCCGCCACCATGCGCGACGAGGAAGACGCGGCCCCCATGGTCAGCCGATACGACACGGAGGCCACGCTGACCATCGGCTACCCCGCCTTCCCGGCCTCCCTGGACGTCAACACGGACCAGGGCGGCACCGGGGTCACCAACTACCTGCACTTCGACACGCTCTACGCCACCGACCGCGGGCGCAATTACCTCGCGTCCGGCGGTTTCGCGAACTGGGAGTACGTGGATGACAACGGCGCCATGCTGATCACGCTCCAGCCCGGCATCGCCTTCCACGACGGCGAGCCGCTCGACGCCGAGCGCCTGCAGTGGTGGTTCGAACGCAACCTGGGCCGCGCCGAGTACAACCCGGACTACGTGAGCGGGATCGGCGCGCGCATGAGCTTTGTCGGCGACCTGCAAGTGGTCGACGACCTCAGCCTGCACGTCACCATGGACCCGCCCAACGTGAACGCGCCCGAGCAGACGGGAGGGAACAACACCCTCGTGGCGCCGCGGGACTACATCGTCGAGCACGGGGACCAGCACTTCGCCCGCAACCCGGTCGGCTTTGGCCCCTATACGTTCGTCTCCTTCACGCCGGACCAGGAGTTGGTCAGCGAACGCTGGGACGACTGGTTCTTCCCCAACCCCGCCGACGAAGGTCCGTTCCACTACTACGGCAACTGGGCCAAGACGGTGACCGCTCGCTACTTCCCGGAGGAGTCGGGCCGCATCGCCGCCCTGGAGGCGGGCGAGATCGACGTCGCCGACCGCCTCAGCCCGGACGGCGCCGCGCTGTTTGAGGCGTCGGACGACCACCACGTGATCACCATCTCGGGTCTGCGCGTCATGGGGCTCGAGCTGCCGATCAACCAGAGCCTCGACCCGATCACGGGCGGCCCGAACCCCTGGCGCGACAAGCGCGTGCGGGAGGCGGCCAACTACGCCATCGACCGGGAGGCGATCATCGCCAACCTGCTGTCCGGCTACGAGCTGCCGGCCGTCTCGCCCTTCCCGGCCGGCTACGACCTGCCGCTGGGTTCCTCCGGCTACCGGGACTACGACCCGGACAAGGCCCGCGCCCTGCTCGAGGAGGCGGGCCAGGTCGGCGTCGAGATCCGGTTGTTCATCGGGACCGGCCTCTGGGGCGACGAGCGCTGGATGCCGGCCATCCAGCAGTACCTGAACGACGTCGGCTTCGTGTGCGAGGTGGACTACGTGGGCCTCATGGGCGCGCTGCAGGAGATTCGCCAGCACGCGGTGCCCTACCCCTTCCTGATGAGTCAGAACGGGGCGACCAAGCACGGGTCGCCGGCGGGCCCCGGCTTCGCCTGGTCCATCATCGGGGGGATCGGCAATCCCTACTCGCACACGAACCCGGACGATGACTTCCTGCCGGAGTACCTGGAATTTCAAGCGCTCATCGACGCGGCGAAGTCAACGTTCGATCCGAAGACACGAGACGATCTCTATTGGGACGCGGCCGTGATTTGGTACGAGGAGGCGTACAACATCCCGCTGTTCAACCTCTCGCACCAGCACGGGGCGCGGAAGGACATCAGCTACGAGGGCTGGCTGCACTCGGACCCGGGCCTCAACGCCCGCCAGCTGGGCGTGAGCACGTAGCAGTCCGCCGCTTCTGAACCATCCCCCCGGCCCCCTCTCCCTGAGGGAGAGGGTTGGGGTGAGGGCCCCTCAGCCTGCGCAGACCCTCACCCTGGCCCTCTCCCAGAGGGAGAGGGGATAAGAAGACCACCCCCTGGCCCCCTCCCCATCCGGGCGATGGAGAGGGGGAACGTGGCCGCAGCGCGGCAGGCCTGGCGGGGATGGACCCCGCGGGGCGCGGGGCGGCTAGGCGCCGCTGATCACGACCTGCCGCGGCTGGGCCCGGGCGGCCTTCTGCACGCTGATCGTGAGGACGCCCTCCTTCAGGCTGCCCTGCACGGAGTCCGGGTCGTAGCCGTCGCCGATGAGGATGCTGCGCGCGTTGACGCCGTGGTGGCGCTCCCGCAGGAAGTAGGTGCGGCCGTCGTCCGCCGTCTCCTCTCCCTCCTCCGGCGCGGGCTTCCCGGCGCGGATCGAGAGCTTGCCCTTCTCCAGGGTGACCTCCACGTCGTCCGCGGCGATGCCCGGCAGCGAGGCCTCGACGGTCAGCCCGTCCGCCGACTCGAAGACGTCGAGGGGGAGCGTGTGACCGCGCTCGGTGGGTGCGCCGACGGCGGGCAGGTCGTCGAACCAGCCGGGCATGTCATCGAAGGCGCGACGCATGAGCTGTCGCACGTCCTGGAAGGGGTCGCGAACGGTGCGGGTGCGGGGAACAATCATGGTACGAGGCATCTGGGTCGGTTCCTTTCCAAAGAACTGCTTGGGCGGGACTGGATTCCACCCGACTGACAGAATCGTACGTCCGCGCGAATCGGATGTCAACAGACTTGAGTGTTTACCTATCAACTCTCATCGTATCCAGAAGCACTGGTCATCTATTGGCGTGTCTCATATCATGACCCCAGGCGGACCACCATGGCCAACGACTACTACCGAACCCTGGGCGTCAAGCACGGCGCCACGCCAAAGGACATCCAGTCCGCCTACCGGCGTCTGGCGCGCAAGTACCACCCCGACGTCACCGGCGGCGACAAGGCCGCCGAGGCCCGCTTCAAGGCGATCAACGAGGCCCACGAGGTCCTGGGCGACGAGAAGAAGCGCGCCGCCTACAACAAGTGGGGCGATCGCTGGATGCACGCCGAGCAACTCGAGGAGGCGCAGCGCCAGGGCGGCTTCGCCCGCGGGCGGCGCGGGTCCGGCGGCGTCCGCTTCGAGTTCGGCGGCCAGGGCGGGCCCTTCGGCGGCCTGGGCGACGTCTTCGGCGGTGGGGGCGGGACATTCGGCGGTGGGAGCGACGATGGCGTCTTCGAGCGGCTGTTCCGCGGCGGCGGCCCGGCCGGCCCGCGCCCCCGCAAGGGCGAGGAGCTGCGCCAGCAGGTGACCGTCTCGCTGGCCGAGGCCTTCTCGGGCAGCACGCGCACCGTGCGCCTGCCGACGATCGAGCCGTGCACGGCCTGCGCCGGCGGCGGCCGGGTCGGCGCCGCCATCTGCCACGAGTGCCTGGGCCAGGGCCGCACGCGCGGCGACAAGCGGATCGAGGTCACGATCCCCGCCGGCATCGAGACCGGCGCCAAGATCCGGCTGCGCGGCAAGGGCGGTCCCGGCCGCGCCGGCGGCCCCCCGGGCGACGTCGTGCTGGAGGTCGAGGTCGCGACGGACCCGCGCTTCGAGCGCCGGGGGTCGGCGCTGCACACCGAGGTACCCGTCGGCCTGACGACGGCGCTGCTGGGCGGCGAGGTGATCGTGCCCACGATCACGGGCCAGCTCGCCCTGCAGGTGCCCCCGGCGACGCAGAACGGCCGCGTCTTCCGTCTGGCCGGCAAGGGCATGCCGGTGATGAAGCGCGACCGCGCCGGCGATCTGTTCGCCAAGGTGCGCGTCGTCCTGCCGGAGCAGATCGACGACGAGCGCCGGGCGCTGTTCGAGCGGCTGCGCGAGTTGGAGTCGGACGGCGGCGCGGCCGCGCCCGGCCGCGATGCGCCGGCCGGCGCCGGGGATGCGAGGACGGCATGATGGAGCGAGAGGCCCGGGAGCGCATCCGCGTGCGGATCGAGCAGCACGGCGGCGAGCCGCTGTACGTCATCAGCGTGGCCGCGCGCATGCTCGACGTGCACGCGCAAACGCTGCGCACCTACGAACGCGAGGGCCTCGTGCGCCCGGCGCGGTCGCGCGGCGGCGTGCGCATGTACTCCGACCACGACATCGAACGTCTGCGCCGCATTCGCACGCTCGTCGACGAGTTGGGCTGCAACCTGGCCGGCGTCGACGTGATCCTCAATCTCATGGAACGCATGCAGGAGCTGCAGGCGGAGATCGCGCGGCTGCGCGACGACCTGCAGCGCGAACGCGACCGCCACCTGCCGGCGCCGCGGCCCGTCGACCCGGGCCGCACCGGCGGCGCCCCGGCGGACGGCTGACGCGCGGAAGGGACAGGGAGCGACAGCGATGATGCGACAAGACCGCTTCACGGAGCAGGCGCAGAAGGTGCTGGCGGCCAGCCAGGATCTCGTGCGGCGCAGCCGCCACAACCAGTGGGACGTCGAGCACGTGCTGCTGGCCCTCGCGACCGAGGGCGGCCTGGCGGCGCAGATCTTCGAGGCACTGGAGGTCGATACCAAACGGCTCGCCGGGCAGGCCGAGGCGGCGCTGGCGCAATCGCCCAAGCTGGCGCAGGACGTCGTGCAGGTCTACACGACGCCGCGCGTCGTCAAGATGCTGGAGCGCGCCAACGCCGAGGCGGCCCGCCTCAAGGACGAATACGTCGGCGTCGAGCACCTGCTGATCGCGATCACCGCGATCACCGACGGCCCCCGCCCCTACGAGAACGGGGCCAGCATCCTGCGCGAGCACGGCCTTAGCCAGGAGCGCATCTACGACGCCCTGCAGCGCATCCGCGGCAGCCATCGCGTGACCGAGCCCACGGCCGAGTCGCGCTACGGCTCGCTGCGCAAGTACACGACGGATCTCACCCTGCTGGCCCGCGAGTCGAAGCTGGACCCGGTCATCGGCCGCGAGGCGGAGGTGCGGCGGGTGATGCAGATCCTCAACCGGCGGACCAAGAACAACCCGGTCGTGATCGGGGAGGCGGGCGTCGGCAAGACGGCCGTCGTCGAGGGGCTGGCGCAGCGCATCGCGGCCGGCGACGTGCCGCGAAACCTGCGCGACAAGCAAGTGCTGGCGCTGGACATGGGGCAACTGCTGGCCGGGGCGAAGTTCCGCGGCGAGTTCGAGGAGCGCCTCACCGCCGTCATGGACGAGGTCAAGGCGGCCGAGGGCCAGGTCATCCTCTTCATCGATGAACTGCACCAGGTCGTGGGGGCGGGCGCGGCCGAGGGCGCCATCGACGCGGCCAACATGCTCAAGCCCGCCCTGGCGCGCGGGGAGCTGCACGTGATCGGCGCCACCACGCCCGACGAGTACCGCCAGCGCATCGAGAAGGACGCGGCGCTGGAGCGTCGCTTCGCGCCGGTCTACCTCGACGAGCCCAGCCTGGAGGACTCGATCGCGATCCTGCGCGGGCTGCGCGCCCGCTACGAGGCGCACCACGGCGTGACCATCACCGACGCCGCGCTGGAGGCCGCGGTGCGGCTCAGTCAGCGCTACCTGACCGAGCGCCAGCTGCCCGACAAGGCCATCGACCTGATCGACGAAGCGGCCTCGAAGCGGGTCATCGCCAACCAGTCGCGGCCGGCGCCGGTCACCGACCTGGAGCGCCGCGTGCGCGAGCTGGGCGACCAGCAAGAGGCCGCGGCGGCGCGGCAGGACTTCGAGGCGGCGGCGCGGATCAAGTCGGAGCTGCTGCAGATCGAGGAGACCTACCGGGCGCGCAAGGCGGAGTGGGAGCAGGCGCACGCGATCACGACCGACGTCGGCGAGGCGGACATCGCCGCCTTGCTGGCCGACATGACGGGCATCCCCGTCGCGCGGATGCTCGAGGCTGAGGCCGAGAAGCTGCTGCACATGGAGACGGACCTGCACCGGCGGGTGATCGGCCAGGACCGGGCGATCGGCGTGCTCGCCGACGCCATCCGCCGGGCCCGGGCCGGCTTGAAGGATCCCAAGCGGCCCATCGGCTCGTTCATCTTCCTGGGCCCCACCGGCGTCGGCAAGACGGAGCTCGCGAAGACCCTGGCGGCCTACCTGTTCGACGATGAGGAGGCGCTGCTGCGGCTCGACATGTCCGAGTACCAGGAGCCGCACACGGTGAGCCGCATCATGGGCGCCCCCCCCGGCTACGTGGGCTACGACGAGGCCGGCGGCCTGACCGAACTCGTGCGGCGGCGGCCCTATCGGGTGATCCTGCTGGACGAGATCGAGAAGGCGCACCCGGACGTCTTCAACGTGCTACTGCAGGTGCTCGACGACGGCCGGCTCACGGACGGCCACGGCCGCGTCGTGGACTTCCGCAACACCGTCCTGATCATGACCAGCAACCTGGGCACGGCGCGCGCGGCGCAATCCGGCCTGGGCTTCCTCTCCGCCTCGCGCGCCGCGGACGCCGGCGAGCATCGCGCCCGGGCCGAGAAGGCGGAGCGGGCCCTGCGCGACTTCTTCCGGCCCGAGTTCCTCAACCGGCTCGACGAGGTGATCGTCTTCGAGCCGCTGACGCACGACGAACTGACGCAAATCGTCGACCTGCTGGTGGACGAGGAGCGGCAGCGGCTGGAGGAGCGCGGGCTGACCTTCGCGCTGACGCCGGCTGCCCGGGAGGCGCTCGTCAAGGAGGGCTACGACCCCGCCTTCGGCGCGCGCCCGCTGCGCCGCATCATCCAGCGCCGGGTCGAGAACCCGCTCAGCAAGGAGCTGCTGCGCGGCGGCTACGAGCCGGGCGACTGCATCACGGTCGACTACGGGGAGCCCGACGACGAAGGCGGCGGCTATCGCTTCTCGCGGCGTCCCGGCGCCTTCGACGCGGCCGGCTCGGAGACGGCGGCGCCCGCCGGAGCGCCGCGCGAGGCGGCGCCGGTGGGCGCGTAGCGATCCCGCAGGCGGCGCGCGATCCCGCGCTACTGCGTGATCGTGGTCGGCGAGGTCGCGCTGGTGAAGAGCACGTCGAAGGGCTGGATCGTGCGGAGGTCGCCCCGCACCCTGGCGGGCAGGCCGGGGCCGGGCCGGTACGACTCGTACTTCTGCGTCGCCGCGTTGAAGCGGAAGAAGGCTGTGATGGCGTCCGGGTTCGCAATGGCGTCCAGCACGTCCTGCGGCGTCCCGTCCGGTCCCACCCAGCCGATCGCCGTGAACCCGTTCGCGATCAGCCGCGTGCCCGTCAGATCGCCGTCGACGGGCATCTCCCAGGTCATCGCTCTGTCGACGCGCAGGAAGTAGGAGACGCCGGATCGCAGTTCCGCGATGCTCTGCACGGAGGCGGGCAGGCCGGGGCGGTACGAGCGCCAGCGCTGCTCCTCGGCGGGGCGCTCGAAGATCACGGACAACTGGGACAGATCGGGGAAGGCCTCGAGCGCGTCGCCGATCGCTTGGGTGTGGCCGGTCCAGACCACCCAGTTCCAGCCCGGCAGCAGGGCGACGTCCCGGGTGGCGCGGGGGGCGCTGCCGATGGTGAGGACGAAGAACAGACGGACCGCGGAGGGGTCGAGGCGGAATTCCTCCGAGACGGCGCCGTTGGCCGCGCGGAAGCGGAATGCATCAACGTCGTTAGGAATCTCGACGTCCCAGTGATCGTCCTCGGTCATGACCGTGGCGACGACCTCATCCGCGGCGTTGATCACGTGAATCGGGGAGCCATCCCACGGCTCGCCGTCGATGGTCACGCTGGCGTTGGTCCCGTGGAACAGCCTCGCTGGCTGCGCCGGATTGTCCTGCGCGGAAGCGACCGCGGGCAGCACGGCGAGCAGCGTCGCCGCGAGCAGCGCGACGACGAGCAGGGGCCGTCGGGCGAGGGGGCCAAGCAGGGGCGTCGGCATGGGAAGTTCCTTCACGTCTCTCCCGGCGAGGCGGACGTGCGCGCTGGAGATACGCACGGGGCCGCAGGCGGCGCCCCGTGACTCCTGGCAGCCTATCGCACGGCCCGCGCTGCCACACCCGCCCGTGACGTAACGGCGCTAGCCGCGCGGCAGACCGAGGCCGCGCGTCGCGATGATGCCGCGCTGGATCTCGCTGGTGCCGGCCGCGATGGTCGCGCTGGCGGCGTGCAGATAGCCCCGGCCGGGGCTGCCGCGCAGCGGCGTCCAGTCGTCGCCGGGGCCGATCAGCGCGCCGAAGGGCCCCAGCATCGCCAGCCCCGTGGCCTGGATTCGCTGCGCCAGCTCCGATCCGAACAGCTTCGACACCGACGCCTCGTAGTTCGCGACGACGCCCCGGCTCTGCATGTCGGTGATGCGGTAGGCCAAGTGCGTGCCCACCTGCACCTCGATGGCGCGATCGGCGAGGTCGTAGCGCAGGCCCGGGCGTCGCCGCGTCGTCTCGGGGTGTTCGCGGGCGTAGTCCGCGTACTCCTCGACGACGCGGCGCCCGCCCGCGAAGGCGGCGATGCCGGAGCGCTCGAAGTCGAGCGCCACGGCCATGTGGTACCAGCCCCGGTTGACCTCCCCCACGACGTTCGTCTTGGGCACGCGCACGTCCTCGAAGAAGACCTCGTTGAAGGAATGGCCGCCGGCCATGTTGACCAGCGGACGCACGCTGATGCCGGGGCTGCGCATGTCGACCATGAACATCGTCAGGCCCTTGTGCTTGGGCGCGTCGGGGTCGGTGCGGGCGGCGAGCCAGCCCCAGTCGGAGCGGTGCGCGCCCGACGTCCAGATCTTCTGGCCGTTGATCAAGTAGTCGTCGCCATCGGCGACGGCGCGCGTCTGCATCGCGGCGAGGTCGCTGCCGGCGCCCGGCTCCGAGTAGAGCGTGCACCACCAGACGTCGGCCTCGGCGATCGCGCGGACGTGCTGGTCCTTCTGCGCGTCGCTGCCGTAGAGCAGCAGCGCGGGGCCCACCCACATCACGCCCATGTTGCCGCCGGGGGCGCGGTGGTAGGCCATCTCCTCGTTCATGACGAGCTGCCGCCAGTGCGACGCGCCCAGCCCGCCGTACTCGCGGGGCCAGGCCATCGTCAGCCAGCGGCGCTCGGCCAGGGCGCGCTGGAACGTGCGCGTATCCGCGATCGCACGCGCGCCGTAGCCGCCGTCGTCGTCGCTGTGCGTGGTCCAATCCGGCGGCAGGTGCTCGCCGATGAACTCGCGCACCTCGCCGCGGAACCCCTCCAGGGTGGTGTCGTGACGGAAGTCCATCGCAGTCCTGCGTCCTATGCGTCCGGCCCGGCGCCGGGGGCGGGGTCGGCAGCCTGGCGGCGCGGGACGCCCAGGCGGATGAGGACGTTCTCGAACACCGGCCAGTCCTGCGCCCCGGAGATCACGTACTTGTCGTCCAGGATGAAGGTCGGCGTGCCGTTGATGCCGTTCCCCCGCGCGAGCTGGGTGTACTCGTCGACGCGGTCCCGATAGGTCCCCGCCTCCAGCGCCGCGCGCAGCGCCGCCAGGTCGACGCCCGTCTCGGCGACGGCGGCGTCGACCTGGTCGATCGTGCTGACGTTCGCGCCGCCGGCGAAGTAGGCCTGGAAGATCGCCCGATGCACGCGGTCGAACGTCTCAACGCTCTGCTCGCGCGCCCATTCGGCGGCCTCCAGCGCCTTGTGCCCGTTCGCCTGGTGGGGGTTCGACTGCATGGGCAGGCCCTCGGCCGCCGCCATGGCGTAGAGCCGGTCGCGCATCTCGGAGGGCCCCCGGCCCGGGTCCTTGTCCAGCCCCTGGGGCGGCGTCTCGGGGTGCAATTCGAATGGAACCCATTCGATCTCGACGGCGAACTCGCGTGACATCTGGTCCACGCGCGCCGTGCCGATGTAGCACCACGGTCAGATGTAGTCCGAGACCACCGCCACGGGCATGGGATTCTGCTCGCTGTAGGCCGGGTCCGCCTGGGTCATGCCGCACCCCCTCTCCGCGTGCGCCGCGGCGCGGCGCGGGAACGCGACGGCAGTATAGGCCGGGTGCGGCCCGCGGATGCTGAGCACGGATGGGCGGGCGTCCGCCGCCGGCCCGGTTACTCGGGCGCGGCGTCGGGCCCCGCGTCATCGCTGCCCAGCCCGTCGCCGGCCGGCCAGGGGCGCGACGCGCTCTCGACCCAGGCCGGCCAGGCGGGCTTCTCGGCGCCGTCCACGGCGCGAAGTCCCATCTGCGCGAAGAGGTCGAACGGCGGGTCCGTCGCGAAGGCCGGGTCGTCGGGCGTCAGCCAGACGACGAGCGCCCAGGCGCCGGCCTCGGCCTCGCGCAGCAGCCGCTCCAGGAAGCGCTGCTGACCGCGCATCGTCCCGAAGGTCACGCCTTCGCGCGCGGGGGCCGACGCGTATCCACTGGGCACCAGCGCGATCGGTTTCTGGAACGTCTCCAGCCGCGAGTAGTAGCTGTCGGGGATGTCGCTGGCGAAGGGGAAGATCAACGACGGGTAGCTGCTCACCGCCAGGAGGTCGAGCACGTCCTGGAAGCGCAGCACCAACGACCACTGCGGCAGGTGGTTCGACCAGGGCACCAACCCCTGCATGTCCTCGAGCTGGAAGGTCGCGAAGACCTGTGTCTCGGGCGCGATCGCCTTGACCGCGGCGTAGGCGCGCCGGTACGCGGCCTCGATCGCGTCCAGGTCGTCGGGGCGGGCGCGCGCCACGGCGTCCAGATCGACGGCCAGCGCCAGCCAGCGCGGCCGGTACTCGCGCACGACGAACTCCGCGTAGGCGACGTAGGCGTCGGCGACGGCGGCGTCGCCGAAGCCGTCGCCCGGGGCGTCGCCGGCCAGGCGGCCGCGATCGGCGGCCTCCCAGGGGTCGATGGCGAAGAGCAGGTCCAGGCCGCGCTCGTCCAGCAGTTGGCGCTCCCAGGCGACCGTCGCGCGGGTCTCCGGCGGCACGGCGCCGCCGGGCGCCACCGCGGCCCAGGCGACGGGGCGCTGCAGCATGATCAGGTCCGCGTGACGGGCCGCGGCGTCGAACACATCGACGTAGGCGTCGGGCGTCAGCGTGGCGGGCGTCGCGGTGAAGCCCAGCGCGTACGGGCGCGCGGGGCCGCTGCGCGGCGGCCGCGCCGGCGCCACCCGGGCGCGCAGCGCATCGACGGGGGACTCGGCCGCGACGGACTCTGGCTCCGCGTCGGCGGCCGGATCAGCGGGCGACGGCGTGGGCGACGCCTCCGCGGGCGCGTCCTCGCCGCCGCAGGCGGCCAGCGCCAGCGCCAGCGCCAGAATCAGCGCCAGCGTCGCTGACCATGATCGCGCATGTCTCCGCCGCGGGTGTCGCACTTGCATACGTCCGATCGTACGGCCTCCCCCACCGTGACGGCGGCTCGCGCCGCGCGGTTCCGTTGGGGTACACTGTGCGATGCGGCGGCGGGGGGCCAGGCAGTCATGCTCGCGCGCCCACGCTCCGCGCTCATACTCAGCATCGGCCTGCTGATCGTCGCCGCCGCGAGCGCTGCCTGCGTGTTCGGCGGCGAGGGCGAACGCGACCTCTCGGAGTTCTTCCCGGAGGCCCCGGCCGACGAAGTCGCGCAAGACGCTGCCGCCGAGACCGCCGACGGCACGACGACGGCCGAGCAGCAGGCCGCCGCCGACCCCACGACGAGCGACCCCACCGCCGTGCCGGCGCAACCCGTGGACGAGCGGCTGCTCGACGTCAGCGTCCCGCCGGAGACGGCGCTGGAGGCCGTGCAGAAGTACTTCGCGCTGATCGCCAGCGGTCGCTTCGAGGACGCCTACCGGCTGCTGGCCCTTGATGCGCGGGAGCGCATCGCCATCGACGCCTTCGTCGGGCGGCACCACGACATCTGGGCGGAAGCGACGATCACCGGGCTGCGCTGGGCGATCGTGCCGCCCCCGGGCCCCAACGTGGCCGGCCTGGAAGTGAACCTGGTCTACGAGACGGAGTTCTTCGGCGACGTGCCGGATCGGATCTTCGTGCGCACGCTGCGGCAGCCCAACTGGGTGCTGGACTGGACCCCGGACCTGATCTTCGACGGGCTGGGTGAGCCCGGGAATCTGGTCCACCGCTTCGTCGACGTGCCCATCCGCGGCGACATCTTCGACCGCAACGGCGTGCCGCTGGCCGTGAAGGGCGAGCAGGCGGTGATCGGCATCTCGCACGACCTGATCGACACCCGCGACGAGGACCTCGTGGTCTCGACGTTCGTCGACAAGCTGGGCCTCGACGAGCTGGCGGTGCGCAACCTGGTCTTCCAGGACGTGCCGTCGTACTACTTCATCCCCATCGTGCGGCTCGACCACAACACGTCGCCGGCGCTGATCGCCGAGTTCGAGCAGCTGGCCGCGCTCGGCATCCTGGTGCGCCGCGAGACGATCCGGCTCTACCCCCAGGGCGAGACCGCAGCGCACATCATCGGCTTCATGGGCGAGGTCAACCCCGAGGAGCTGGCCGCCCTCGAGTCGCAGGGCTTCCGCCCCGGCGACGCGATCGGCCGCGACGGCGCGGAGGCGATCTTCGAATCGACGCTGGCGGGCGCGCGCGGCGGGCGGCTGACGGTCATCGCGCCCAACGGCTCGACCGTGCGCCTGCTGGCCGAGCGCCCGCCCGCGCCCGCCCGCGACGTGTACCTGACCATCGATCTGCGCGTGCAGCAGCTGGCGGAGGCGACGCTGGGCGACGAGGCCGGCGCGATCATCGTGATGGATCCGCGCACCAGCCAGCTGCTGGCGGCCGCGTCGTACCCCCGCTTCAACCCCAACGACTTCGTGGGCGGGATCAGCGAGGAGGAGTTGGACGCCTACCTGCAGAACGAGCAGCGCCCGTTCGTCAATCGGGTGACCGAGGAGACCTACGCGCCCGGCTCGACGTTCAAGGTCGTGACCGCCGCCGCCGCCCTGGAGGCGCTCGACTACACGCCGGACAAGATCCTGCCCTGTGATTCGGTCTGGTTCGGCCTGGGCCCCGACGTGCCGCTGAAGAACTGGAAGGAAGACGACGCGGGCAACCTGACCCTGGCCCAGGCGCTGGCCGAGAGCTGCAACACGTTCTTCTACCAGGTGGGCATGGAGCTGCACCTGCAGGGCGAGAACCTGCTGCGCGAGTACACGGCGGGCTTCGGCTTCGGGCGCGAGACCGGCGTGCTGGGCCTCAGCGAAGTCCCCGGCATCAACCCCGGGCCCGAGTGGAAACGCCTCAACCGCAACGACTTCTGGTTCACCGGCGACACGATCAACGTCAGCATCGGCCAGGGCTTCCTCGACGTCACGCCGATGCAGCTCGCCAACGCCTACGCCGCCCTGGCGACCGACGGCATCCTGCGCACGCCGCTGGCGGCGCACTCGCTGCGCACGCCGGACGGTGTCGTGGTCGAGCGCTTCGAGGCGGCGCCGATCGGCGTGCTGCCGATCTCGTCGGAGTCACACGCGATCCTGCTGCAGGGCACGCGCGAGGTGATCTCGACCCGGCGCGGGACGGGCTTCTACATCTTCCAGGGCTCGCCGCTGCTGGCGGCGGGCAAGTCGGGCACGGCGGAAGATCTCGTGCGGCTGGAGGATGTCTTCCAGGAGCGCGAGGAGGAGGAAGAAGAGGAAGAGCCGGCGGAGGGCGAGGAGGACGATGCCGAGGAGGAGGAAGAGGAAGACGACGGCACCCGCAACCACGCCTGGTTCGTCGTCTGGGCGGATGTGCCGGAGCCGTCGCTGCTGGTGACGGTCGTCCTCGACGACGGCGAATCCGGCGCCGGCGACGCCGGCCCGATCGCGCGGATCGTGCTGGAGCGCACGATGTTCGCGGGCTGGGCGCCTACGCTCCAATAGCGAGCGTCCGGCCTGGGGCCGGTATGGTGGGCGCATGCATCGCGCGCGATTCCGGCGGGTGGTCGAGGCGGCCGTGGCGGCGATCCCGCCCGAGTTCGCCGAGCAGCTCGATAACGTCGAGATCCTGGTCCGCATGCGGCCCACGGCCGAGGAGCGCGCCGAGGCGGGCCTGGGCCCCCGCGACCAGCTGCTGGGGCTCTACGTGGGCCATCCGCTGACGGTGCGCGGCAGCTACTACGGCAACACGCTGCCGGACCGGATCATGATCTACCAGGAAGCCATCGAGTCGGTCTGCCGCAGCGATGCGGAGGTCTTCGCGCAGGTGCGCCGGACGGTGCTGCACGAGGTCGCGCACCACTTCGGCATCGACGACGAGCGCCTGCACGACATCGGCGCGTACTAGCGCGCCCACCTGAACCTCACCCCCGAACCCCCTCTCCAGCTGAAGCGCTGGAGAGGGGGAACCGGAGGGCCGGGGCGAGACATCGTAGGGGCGGTTCGCGAACCGCCCTTCCCTAACCCCCTCTCCCTGAGGGAGAGGGTGGGGGTGAGGGGGCCTCGGCGGGCGCGGGCCCTCACCCTAGCCCTCTCCCAGAGGAGACCTGCGCGTAAGTCGGTGGATGTGGGATCATGGGAGCGGCTGAGGGTCTCGCAAGGGGGATAGGCCATGCATCGCGAGTCCAGCGGCGAGACGTTCATGGAGGCCTTGGCGCCGGCGCGATTGGGGCGCAACGCGCAGTTGGAGCGGATCGCGGCGTTGGTCGACTGGGCGCCGTTGGCGGAGATCGTGGCGGTGGTGTACGCCGCGCCGCGCGGCCGGCCGGCCTACCCGCCGCTGCTGATGGTCAAGGCGTTGCTCTTGGGCGAGTGGTACGACCTCTCGGACGAGGAGTTGGAGGCGGCGCTCTGGGACCGCCTCTCGTTCCGCCGCTTCGTCGGGCTGGGGCTGCAGGAGGACGCGCCGGACCGGGCGACCGTGAGCCGCTTCCGGCGGCAGCTGGCGCGGCGCGGGCTGGCGCCGCGGCTGTTCGCCGAACTGAACCGGCAGTTGGAGGCGCGGGGGCTGGTGGTCAAACAGGGCGCGCTGTTGGACGCCACCGTGGTCGAGGCGCAGGTGCGCCGCCCGGGCCCGGGCGCCGGCCCGGGCGGGCGCAGCCCCCGCGACCCGGACGCCAGTTGGACGCGCAAGCGCGGCCGCGCGTACTTCGGCTACCAAGCCCATCTGGGCGTGGACCAGGGGTCGGGCCTGGTCCGCCGGGCCGAGCTGCACCCCGCCCACGTCAACGAGTCGCAGGTCGCCGACCACTTGATCGTGGGCGACGAGCGGGCCGTCTACGCCGACCGCGCCTACGAGCATCAGGACCGCCGGCGGCGGCTGCGCGCGGCCGGGGTCAAGGACCGGATCGCGCACCGGCGGCACAAGCACCTGGCCCGGCTGCCCCACTGGCAGCAGCGCCGCAACCGCCTGATCGAACGCCGCCGGTCGGCCGTCGAGCGGGTCTTCGCGACGCTCAAACAGCACTACGGCTACCGCCGCGTGCGCTACCGCGGGCTCGAACGCAACGCGCTCGAACTGCTCTTCACCTGCATGGCCTACAACCTCCGCCGCGCCGACGCGCTGCTCGCCTGAGGCGCCCCGCCGGCCGCCCGCCACCGCCCCCGCGCGGCGCCGCGCGGCCGCCCGCCAACGCCGACGGGCTGCACCGCGGCCGCCCGACCCCCGCCACCCGCCGGCATCCGCCCCCCCAAACACACCGCGAGCCACCCAGACCCCGCCAAATCGACTTACGCGCAGGTCTCCAGAGGGAGAGGGAACCGATCCCCCCTGTCCATTGCTCTGCAATGGAGAGGGGGTTAGGGGGTGAGGTTCGCTAGCGCACGTGGCGCAGCCGCGGATCGAGGGCGTCGCGGAGCCAGTCGCCCATCAGGTTGCCGGTGAACGAGACGACCATCAGCGCGATGCCCGGCAACCAGATCGCCCACCAGGCCTGGACCATGTAGTTGCGGGCCTCGGTGATCATGGCGCCCCAGGAGGGCGTGCCGGGCGGCACGCCGACGCCGAGGAAGCTCAGCGCCGCCTCGGCCAGGATCACGATCGCGACCTCCAGCGTCATGATCACCACGACGGTGTTGATCAGGTTGGGGAACAGGTGCTTGCGCATGATCCAGACGCCGCCGGCGCCGACCGCGCGCGAGGCGGTCACGAAGTCACGCTCGCGCAGCGAGATCGTCTCCGCGCGCACCAGGCGGGCGTAGGGCGACCAGGTCCAGATCAGCAGGATGATGACCACGTTGCGCAGGCTGGGGCCCAAAACGCTGCCCAGGAAGACGGCGAAGAGGATCGACGGCAGCGCCAGCTGAATGTCCGTCAGCCGCATCAGCAGGTTCCCGGTGAGGCCGCCCCGCCAGCCCGACACCAGGCCGATCAGCGTGCCGATCACCGCCGCCCCGGGCACCACGGTGACCACGACGATGAGCGAGACCCGGGCGCCGTGCAGGATGCGGCTGAGGATGTCCCGGCCCAGGTCGTCGGTGCCGAGGGCGTGATCCCAGGCGCCGCCGTCGAAGACGGGCGGCTGCAGCCGGTCGGCGAGGACGATGAAGTTGGGATCGTCGGGGGAGAGCAGCCCCGCGAAGGCGCCGCAGACGACGAACACCAGGGCGACGGTGGCGGGGATGGAGAGGCCGGCGTAGCGCCGCCAGTTGCGGCGCCGGGGCCGCTTGAGGATCGGCGGAGCGAGCGCGGCGGTTGCGTCCTGCGCCATCAGAGCGACCCCACCCGGATGCGCGGGTCGATGAAGCGGTAGGAGAGGTCGACGAGCACGTTGGCCAGCGAGATCGACGCCGCCAGCACGATGATCGCGGCCTGCACCATCGGGTAGTCGGAGCGCACGATCGAGTCGATGATCAGCCGCCCGACGCCGGGCCAGGCGAAGACGACCTCAATGATCACCGAGCCGGCGATCAGCCGGCCCATGCCGATGCCCAGGATCGTGACCACCGGCAGCATGGCGTGGCGCAGCCCGTGCCGCATGATCACCGTGCGCTCGGGCAGGCCCTTGGCGCGGGCCGTGCGGATGAAGTCGGTGTCCATGACCTCGATCATCCCCGAGCGCGTCAGCCGCATGATCGCGGCCATCTCCAGCATGCCCAGCGAGATCGCCGGCAGGATCAGCGACTGCCAGCCCGCCGCGCCGCCGGTGGGCACCAGGTCGAGCCGCACGGCGAAGAAGAAGATCATCATCAGGCCCAGCCAGAAGCCGGGCACCGCCTGCCCCACGACGGCCAGCGCGCGCGCCAGCCAGTCGACCACGCCGCCGCGGCGCAGGGCGGCGGCCACGCCCAGCGGGACCGCCGTCACGATCGCGAAGGCGAGCGCCGCGATGCCCAGCTTGAACGTGTTCCAGGCGCGCTCGCCGATCGAGGCGATCGCCGAGGCGCCGCCCCCCATCCAGGAATGGCCGAAGTCGCCCCGGAGGAGATCGGCCAGGAAGTTGCCGTACTGCACGATCAGCGGGTCGTTGAGGCCGAAGCGTTCCTCGATGACGGCGAGATCCTCCTCCGTCGCGTCGGGCCCGGCGAGGAACTGCTCGGGGTTGCCCACCAGCCGCGAGACGAGGAAGACGAGACTGACGACGATGACGATGACGACGACCGCCTGCAGCAGACGCACGACGAGGAAGTTCCAGAACTGCATCGCGATCCCCGCTGCCCGCCGGACGGCGCCGGCTCCTCCCGCCTCCGCGCCGGCCGCCCCAGTCTAGGTCGGCACGACGTTGCTCCGCTACGCCTTGCGCGTGCCGGCAATCCGCGCGGGGCCGGCCGGCGGCGACCCGGACGGCCGGCCCGCGCGCAGAGCCGCCGCCTTGCGGCGGCGGCTCCGGTTGCGGCCGATGGGCGCGTTCGCTTGGCCCTCCTACGCCGTCCGCACGTTGACCTGGTGGGCCTGGTGCATGTCGGCGATCTGCGCGGGGCCGAGGTTCCACTCCACGTTGCCGACCGTCGCGTGATACACGAAGCGCTCCGTCAGGTAGATGTAGGACGCGATCTTGTAGTGCGCCACGTAGAGGTCCTCGATCGCCTGGGCCCGATCATCCGGGTTGAGCGCGGTCCGCGTGCGATCACGCAGGTCGTCGAGCTCCGGGTTCACCTGGACCGCGTAGGTCCCTCCCTCGTCGGGAGCGATCTGCGAGGCGATCATGACCTCCGGCTCATAGATGGCGCCGTTATGGAAGAAGTAGAGCCCGGGTTGCTCCTTGGTGCGCATCATGGCGAAGAACTCGCTGGCCGGGTACGAGCGCATATCGAGCTCGACGCCGACGGCCGCCAGATCCTGCTGAATGACCAGCGCCACCTGGGGCTCGGTCGGAATATGGCCGACGCCGAAGTGGAACGGCGTCGAGAACCCGTCCGGGTAGCCGGCCTCGGCGAGCAGCGCCCGCGCGAGATCCGGGTCGTACTCGTACGGGCCGATCGCCTCGAGCGCTTCCTGCGGGTAGAAGGCGCTCCCCCGCCAGCCGGTGTACGAGAACCCCTCCTCGCCGGTCATCAGGTTGTCGATGATCGCCTGCTTGTCGATCGCGTGGTTCAGGGCCTTGCGCACCCGCTCGTCGAGGAACGGGTTCGGTCCGCCGTTGAGTTCCGGGATCAACCAGTTCGCCTTCAGGTACTGGTTCGGATTGAAGGCCCAGCCCGTGCCGACGTTGAAATCGGGGTCGTCCAGGATCGGTTCCACCACGTCCGGGGTCAGGCTGTACGCGACGTCGATCTCGCCCGCCTCCATCCCCGCGATGCGGGAGAGGGGCTCGGGCCGCACGAGGTGCACCTGCCGCCGGTAGGACGCCCCCGCGATCGGCGTCGGCGTGGCCGACCACGGGATGTGGTAGTCGTCGTTGCGGTCGAAGACGAAGTCGGTGTCCTCGGCATGGCTGACGAACTTCATGTAGCCCGAGCCCATGGACGAGGCGTCCACGGCCGCATCTCCGCGCTCCTCGGTGTCCGCCTTGGACATGACGTACGGAACGGACATGGCCCCACCCGGGATCGTCGCGTCGGGGCCGTGGGTCGTCAGCGTCCAGTGCAGGTCGTCGGTCTGGGAATAGCCCGCCCATTTCTGGGCGCCGAATGTGATGCGCGCGGACGACCAGCCGCCGGGGTGGTCCGACGTGTCGCCACCGCTGTGGTACTCGGCGAGGTGCCCGATCCGCTCGTACGTGAAGATGATGTCTTCCGCCGACAACTGCTGCCCGTTGTGGAAGAAGACGTTGTCCTTGACGGTGAAATTCCAGGTCACCTCGTCGGGCAGTTCCCACGTGAACAGGTTCGGCGCGGGATTCCCGTTGTTGGGATCGACGTTCACGCATCGTTCGAACACGCCGTGGGAGTTCTGGTAGTTGACCTGGCTACCCGACCGATGGGGGTCCAGACCGCCGTTGTCGGCCGCCAGGGCGAGCCGCACCGTGGCCTCCGTGTCGATCTCGCCGGCGGCCGGACCCTCGTCCTCCGCCGTGGCCATGGCCGCGCTTTCGGCGGCCTCGCGGGCCGCGTCCGCGGCCTCTTGGGCGGCGGCGACGGCGGCGGCGGCGGTCTCGGCCGCGGCTTCGGCGGTCTCCTGAGCCGTGGCGGCGGCCTCCCCGGCGGCGGCGGACGCTTCCCCGGCCGCGGCGGCAGCCGCAGCGGCGGCCTCGGCGGCCGCGTCGATGGCGGCCTGGGCAGCCTCGGCGGTGGCGGTACCGGCCTCGACCGCGGCAGCGGCGTCGCGGGCGGCCTGGGCGGCGGCCTCGGCGGCCTCGGATGCGGCAGCGGCGACGGCCGCGGCAGCCTGATCGCCGGCCGCGGACGCGGCATCGGCGGCCTGGGCGGCGGCGGCAGCCGCGGCTTCCGCGGCGGCGGCCGCGTTGGCGGCGTCCTCCGATTCGGCCGCCTCGGCGGCCAGGGCGGCGGCGTCTGCCGCCGCCGCGGCGGCCTGCGCGGCCGCGTCGGAGGCCTCGCCCGCGGCGTCTGCCGCCGCGGCGGCGGCGGCGGCGGCGGCCTCGGTCTCAGCGGCGCGCGCCTCGCCGGCGGCGATGGCCGCAGCAGCGGCCTCTTCCGCGGCCGCGGCGGCCCGTTCGGCGGCCACGGCCCCGGCGTCGGGCTCGTCGTCGTCGCCGCAGCCGACCAGCGCGAGCCCGGCTACACCAACGCCGGCTTTGGCGCTGGCTCCCAACATGGTGCGACGCGAGATCTTTCGCTGTCGCAGGGTGGTCCAATAGTTCCGGTCGCTCATCACATGTTCCCTTCCGGTCCCCGGCTGTCCCGTTGTGGGACCGCCCGGTGCGTGAGCGGGGGAAGTATGACGGATGCAGCCGGGGCTCGTCAACCAGTTTATTGACCCTATCGTTTCGTGGGTGAGCGGCTATCTCGCCCCGATTCCCCTTCCGGTCCCCCCTCTCCATCGTTCAGCAGGAGAGGGGGCAGGGGGTGAGGTCAGGCCTGACCGGAACCCCGCCAGCGACGCAGCAGGCGCTCGCTGGCGGCGGCCAGCAGGATGGACGCCCGGGCCATCGCCTCGGCATCGCCGACATCCGCACCGGCCGCGGCCTCGACGTCGCGCAGGCCGGGGATCGCGCGCACGGCGTCGGCGTCGCGAACGCGACCGCCCGCCGCCAGACACGGCACGCCCGCGGCGGCCGCCCGGCCCGCGACGCCCGCCACCGTCTTGCCGAACGCCGACTGGCGGTCCAGCGACCCCTCGCCGGTCAGCACGACGTCGGCCCCGGCGAGCCGCGCGTCCAGGCGCACGGCGCTGGCGATGGCCTCGATGCCGGGCTCGATGCGCGCGCCCGTGAAGGCGATCAGGCCCGCGCCCAGCCCGCCGGCCGCGCCGCCGCCGGGCAGCGTCAGGATGTCGGCGCCCACGTCGCGGGCGACGATGTCGGCGAAGTGCGTCAGCGCCCGGTCCAGCTCGGCGATCGTGGTCGCATCGGCGCCCTTCTGCGGGCCGTAGACCGCGCTGGCGCCGTCGGGCCCGGTGAGCGGGTTGCGCACGTCGGCGAGGACGCGCACCTCGACGGCCGCGAGCCGCGGGTCGAGGCCGCCCACGTCGATGCGCGCCAGGCCCGCGAGGGCCGCCCCGCCGGGCGCGATTGGGCGGCCGTCGTCGTCGAGGAAGCGCGCGCCCAGGGCCGTCGCCATGCCCGCGCCGCCGTCGTTCGTGGCACTGCCGCCGACGCCCACCAGCAGCCGCGAGACCCCGGCGTCGAGCGCGGCGCCGATCAGCTCGCCGGTGCCGATCGTCGAGGCGCGGCGCGGATCCAGCCGGCCCGGCGGGACGAGCAGCAGCCCCGAGGCCGCCGCCATCTCGATGATCGCCGTGCGTCCGTCGTCGATGCGGCCCCAGCGCGCGTTCACGGGGTCGCCCAGGGGCCCCTCGACGCGCGCATGGGAGTAGCGCCCGCCGGCCGCCGTGACGACGGCCTCGACCGTGCCGGGCCCGCCGTCGGCGAGCGGCACGGCGTCGATGCGGGCGCCGGGCAGGGCGCGCAGCGCGCCCGCGCGCATCGCGGCCGCGGCCTCGGCGGCCGTCAGGCTGCCCTTGAACTCCTGGGGGGCCAAGACGATGCGCATCGCCGACAGGATACGACGGCTACGGGAAGTCGAAGATGCGCCCCGCGGCGATCAGGGTCAGCGCCGCGGCCCACAGCAACCCGGCCAGGCGGATGCGCTTGTAAACGTGAATCACGCCCGCCGTGGGCATTACCCCCATGGCGTACATGACGCCCAGCACGATGAAGATCACCAGCAGGCCCTCGAAGCCACTCACGACCGCTCCGCCTCGCTGCGCTGGGCCGGGTACCGATCCCGGCCCGCCGCCGCATCGTACGCAGCGGGCATCGCTCCAGGCCAGCCGGTCCGGCGCCCGGGCGTCGCGGAGGCCGGGGCTAGGCGGCGCGGCGCAGCCCGCAGACCACGCAGGTGAGGAAGCCCTCGCCCGTCGCCACGGGGCCGCGGCAGTTGTCGCAGAAGCGCGGCGCCGGGCGTCGCCGCGGCATCGCGGGCCGGATGCGGCGGCGCGGGTTGGGGGTCGCGTGGGTGGTGGCCGGTGTGGTCGGCAGTGTCGTCGGCAGTGCCAGCGGTACCTGGATGCCGCGCGTCATCGTGATCGGCATGGCGACTCCTCTCGCGGGGAGCGTAGCACATGCGTTCTATGGATGGGAACACGGCAGCGCGCGACGCCGCCAGTCGATGCTGCGAGCGCGAACACGCCTGCCGGGCGATGGAAACGGGGGGCGTCAGGACGACCGCTCGAGCCAATCGAGCAGCTCGCGCACCCTCTCGGTGAGCATCTGCATGTGGGCGCGGTCGGCCGCGAGCAGCACGCCCATGAACAAAATTGCGATGCCGATCTCCGCCATGCGTTGATAGTAGCGGGTCGCGGCGCTGCGGGGGACGTAGGATCAGCGTCATGACGGATCGACCTCCCAGCCCCGCCGCGCCCGACCGCCCGCTGGTGGGCGTGCTGACCCTGGGCTGCAAGCTCAATCAGGCCGAGAGTCAGGCCTGGGGCCGGACGCTGCGCGCGGCCGGCTGCGAGGTCGTGGACCGGCCCGTGGCGGCCGACGGCTACCTGCTCAACACCTGCTCGGTGACGCACGTCGCCGACCGCAAGGCGCGCCGCCTGATCCGCGCCGCGAAGCGGCTGGCGCCGTCGGCGCCGGTGGTCGTGACGGGCTGCTACGCGGAGTGGGCGGGGGCGTCGCTGGCGCGCGAGACGGGCGCCGACGTCGTGCTGCCCAACCGCGACAAGGCGCGCGCGCCGACGGTGCTGCTGTCGGCACTGCCGGCGCGTCCGGCGGCGCGCCCGGCGACGGCGGTCGCGGCGCCTGGGCGCACCCGCGCCTTCATCAAGATCCAGGAGGGCTGCGACGACGTCTGCGCCTTCTGCATCGTGCCGGCGGTGCGCGGCCGCGAGCGGGCGCGGCCGATCGCGGAGATCGTGCGCGAGGCCCAGGCGGCGGAGTCGCGCGGGACGCTGGAGGTCGTGCTGACGGGGACGCAGCCGGGCGCCTACGGCCGCGACCGCGCCGACCACGCGGCGACGCCGGATGGGGCGCCCGGCACGAACGCCGCGTCGCTGCTGGCCGCGCTGCTCTCGGCCACGACGCTGCCCCGCATCCGCTACTCGTCGATTCAGCCGCAGGACGTGACGCCGGCGCTGCTGGCGCAGTGGGAGGATGCGCGGCTCTGCCGTCACTTCCACCTGGCGCTGCAGAGCGGCGCCGACGCGGTGCTGCGCCGCATGCGGCGTCGCTACACCGCCGGCGGCTACCTGCGCGCGCTGGAGCAGATCCGCGCGGCGGTGCCCGGCGTCGCGATCACGGCCGACGTGATCGTGGGCTTCCCGGGCGAGAGCGCGCACGACTTCGCCGCCACGCTGGCGGTCTGCCGCGAGGCGGCCTTCGCCGATGTGCACGTCTTCCCCTACTCGCCGCGCCCGCGCACCAGCGGCGCAAAGCTGCCCGACGACGTCCCCCCGCAGGTCAAGCGCGAGCGGCTGCGCGCCGTGGAGGCGGTCGTGGCGGAGAGTCGCGCGTCGTTCCGCGCGGCGCTGGCGGGCAGCGTCGCGGCGGTGCTGACCGAGTCCCAGCGCGGCGACGTCTGGCGGGGCCTGACCGACACCTACGTGCCGGTCGAGGTCGCGGCCGATCCGGACGGCCCCGACCTCGCGAACCGGCTGCTGGCGCTGCGCCTCGGCGCGGCGCAGTGCGGCGCGGGGGGCGGCGCGGCTGGAGCCGTCGCGGGGCGGCTGCTAGGGTGATCGGGCTCGCTTTGGTGGCGGCCGAGGATGACCGACATGGAAACCGGACCCGCCTCCGGCGCGTCCGCCGTCGCCCACCCGGCGGCGTCGGCGCCCGCCCCGCCTGCATCCACAGTTCACAGCGCGACTCCGCCGGACTACCTGCTGCGTGACATCGCGCCGCCGGCCGCGATGCCGGCGGTGCTCGCCCTCGTCGAGGCGGGCGCGCCCGAGCCGGCGCGCAACCTGCCCCTGATCATCGAATCGTTGCTGTTCGCCGCCGACGAGCCGCCGACGGTGTCGCAGATCGCGAGCGCCGCCAACGTCTCCCGCGACGCCGTCGAGGGGGCGCTCGACGAGCTCGCCGCCACGGCGCCGACGCGCGGCCTGCGGCTGCAACGCAGCGGCCAAACGCTGCGGCTCGTGACCGCGGCCGAGGCGGCGCCGTTCATCCGCCGCCTGCTGGGGCTGGAACGGCCCAACAAACTCTCCAAGGCGGCGCTCGAGACGCTGGCGATCATCGCCTACCAGCAGCCCGTCACCCGCGGCGCGATCGAGCGCCTGCGCGGCGTCTGCTGCGACGGTCCCATGGCGACGCTGCGCCGGCGGGAGCTGGTCGCGTCGGTGGGGCAGTCGGACGCGCCCGGCCGCCCGCACCTCTGGGCGACGACGCCCGCCTTCCTGGCTCACTTCGGCCTGCGCGACCTCGGGGAGCTGCCGCCGTTGCCCGGGCTGGCCGGCCCGGCGGCGCAACCGGCGCTGCCCCTGCCGGCCAGCGCCGAGTCGCGGCCCGCCGCGGAGGCCGACGGCCAGGCCGCGGCGGGCGGCGCATAGCGTGGCGCGCGGGGCCGGGGATCCGGGATGTTCATCGCCTGCCTGCGGCTGACGCTGGCCCAGCCGGAGAACGACTCGCTCAAGGGCAAGCGCGCCGTCGTGCGGCGCCTGCGCGACCGGGTGCGGCAGCGCTTCCCGGTCGCGGTGGCCGAGGTCGAGAGCCTCGACGACCGCCGCCTGATCACGATCGGCGTCGCCTGCGTCACGACCGACGCCGCCCACGGCCACGCCGTGCTGATGTCGATCCGGGACTTCGTGGAAGATCTCGGGCTCGACGCGGAACTGCGCGACGTCGAGACGGAGATCGTGCAGGCGTTCTGACCCCGGACGTGCTGAGAGTTGGGGGCGCGATCAGACCGGGATCAGCAGCAGCGTGTCGCTGGCGACGGGCTCCGCGACGAGGTCGTGCTCGAGCGCGCCCGTGATGCGCACCGTGGGCATCGAGCCGGGCCGCGCCACACCCCGGCAGAAGACGAAGCCGTCGACCTCCGGCGCGTCGCGGTAGGAGCGGCCGACGAAGATGGGGCTGCCGTCCTCGGCCGTCTGCCCGTCCATCGACTCGACCAGCACGGGCAACTCCCGCCCCACCTGGGCCGCGCCGATGTCGGCGGAGATGCGCGACTGCACGCTCATCAGCCGCCGGTAGCGACGCTCCATCTGGCGCTGGGGCACCTGGTCCGGCAGCGTCGCCGCGGGCGTGCCGGCCTGCGGCGAATACGTGAACGCGCCGATGCGGTCGAAGCGGCCGGCGCGGACGAAGTCGAGCAGCTCCTCGAACTCGGCCTTGGTCTCGCCCGGGAAGCCCACGATGAAGGTCGAGCGGATGGCGATGTCGGGCATGGCGGCGCGCAGGCGGTCGAGCGTGTCGTGCACCATGCCCACGTTGTGGGGGCGCTTCATGCGTCGCAGCACGGAGGCGGCGCCGTGCTGCAGCGGGATGTCGAGGTAGTGGCAGACCTGCGGGATGGCCGCCATCGTCTCCACCAACGCCGGCGTGACGAAGCCGGGGTAGGCGTACATCAGGCGGATCCAGGCCAGGCCGGGCGCCTCGCTCGCGAGGCGTTCGAGCAGCCGCGGCAGCCCCTCGCGCAGACCGATGTCCTCGCCGTAGGCGGTCGAGTCCTGCGCGACGAGCACCAGCTCCCGGACGCCCGCCTCGGCGAGCCGCCGCGCCTCCAGCACCAGCGCGTCGATGGGGGCGCTGCGGAAGGCGCGCCCCTTGATACCGGGGATGTTGCAGAACGTGCAGGGGCGCGCGCAGCCGTCGGAGATCTTGAGGTAGGCGCTGGCCCGCGGCGCGACGCCGGCCGGCCCCGTCTCCGGGATGTCGCCCGGCGTGCCGGGCCCCAGCGACTCGACGATCGCGTCCCAGGCCTCGATGCCGAACGTCGCATCGACCCCGGCGTGCTCGCGGCGGATGCGCGGCGCCTCGATCTGGGACCAGCAGCCGACGACCAGTAGCCGCTGGTCGGGGCGCTTGCCGCGCTCGAGGTCCGTGACGGCGCCGGCCGATTCCTCCTTGGCCGCGTCGATGAAGCCGCAGGTGTTGACGATCAGCACGTCGGCGGCGTCGGCCGCGTCGGGGCGATGGCCGGCGCGGGTGAGCGCGCGCACGAGCTGCTCGGAGTCGGTCGTGTTTTTGGGGCAGCCCAGGGTCCGTAGGTGGTAGCGCATCACTGCGCCCCCGCATCGACCGGGGCGGCGTCGGACGGAGCAGTGTCGGCGCCGGGGTCGGCGTCCGCCGCCGGCGGCGTGGTTGGGGCCGGCCCACGACTGACCACCACGGTGACGGCCGTGCCCGAATCCAGCGTCGTCCCGGGCGCGGGGAGTTGATCGATGACGCGGCCGGCCTCGGCCGGGTCGTAGACCTCCACCAGCACGAACGGCACGCCGGAGCGGCGCAACCAGAGTTGCGCATCGCTGATGCCGACGTTGGCAAAGCTGGGCAGCAGCGTGCCCGAGGGCACGCTGAGCGGCGCCGTGAACGAATCGTCTTCGCCCTCCAGATCGGACGGGCCGGCCGGGACGCCGGGCGGCGGCGCGGCGCTCTCGGCGCCGGGCTCCGAGTCCTCGTTGCCTATTGTCACGACCACCACCACCCCCGCCACGACCACCAGCACCACGAACACCGCGACCAGCCAGGGCCCCAGGCGGAAGCTGCTGGGCGTGGTCTCCAGGCTGGGGATCGGGGGCAGGGCCTGGTCTTCGGCGAACTCGTCGTCGTAGTAGGGGGCGGCGCTGCGTAGGCGCGTGGGAGCGATGTCGCGCGGGTAGCCGCCGTCGCCCTGGGCGCCGGCGGGCGAGCGCGGGTGGGCGGGAAAGCGGGACACCATGGCCGTGGGATCGAGCCCCAGGAATTGCGCGTAGGAGCGCAGGAAGCCCCGCGCGAAGACGGGCGCCGGCAGGGCGCTGAACTCCTCGACCTCCAAGGCCTCCAAGTAGCGGCGCGAGATGCGGGTGACACGCTGGCACTCCTCGATCGAGAAGCCGCGGGCCAGGCGGGCGTCGCGCAGCTCGGAGCCAATGCCCGTCAGCTTGCGCCGGGGACCGCGTTCGGCCGTCATCGCGCGCGCTCCGCGGCCGGCCGGCTCACTGCGGCAGGCCTGCCGGGAAGACGATCGTCTTCAGGGCGTCGGGGTCGTCGCGGGTGGTGTAGGCGCCGGCCGCGTCGGCCATCGCGAAGCGATGCGTGGTCAGGCGGTCGAGGCCGCGCAGGGAGGGGAGCAGGTCGGTCGTGCGGCGGAACTGGTCCGCCGTCGCGTTCTGGCTGCCCGTCAGGACGATCTCGTTGTAGTGCAGGAAGTTCACGTCGAGCATGGCGCTGGTGTCGGGCGGGAAGCCGGCGAAGAGGTTGATCGCGCCCTGCTTGGCCGCGATCGGCAGCGCCAGCTCCGTCAGACCGCCGAGTCCCACGCTGACGATCACCACCTCCGCGCCGGCCCCGCGCGTGGCGTCGAACACCGCCTGCTTGATCTCCGCCGGGTCGCCGCCGCAGACCGCGGTCGCGCCCAGCTCCGTCGCGACGGCGCGCCGCGAGGCGACGGGCTCCGCCACGACGACGGGCCCGGCGCCCAGGGCGCGCGCCAGGATGATGTGCGAGAGCCCCATGGGGCCGGCCCCGATGATCGCGACCGACGCGCCGGCGCGGAAGCGGCAGGACTCCAGCGAGTTGAGCACGCAGGCGGTGGGCTCGGTCATCGCGGCGCGCTCGGCGGGGACGCCGTCGGGGACGGGCATCAGCTGGCCCTGCCCCACGATCGGCGCGGGCACGCGCACGTACTCGGCGATGCCGCCGTCCAGGTCGTAGCCCAGCGTGCGCCGCGACTGGCAGCGGTTGCGCAGCCCGCGCCGGCAGAAGTCGCAGCGGCCGCAGGCGACGATCGGGTACACGGCGACGCGGTCGCCCAGGGCCACGCCTTCGACGCCGGCGCCCACGGCGGCCACGGCGCCGGTGATCTCGTGGCCGGGGATCACGCCCGCCGCGGCGTGCTTCTCGCCGCGGTAGACGCGCAGGTCGGAGGCGCAGATGCCGGCGGCGTCGGTGCGCAGAATCACCTCCCCGGGGCCGGGGTCGGGGTCGTCGCGCTGCTCGACGACGATGCGCCGGGGGGCATGGAAGATGAGGGCGCGCATCCAGGTTCCCTTTCATCGCGGGGCAGCCACGACATGACGGACGGCCGGGGGCGCCGGTCCAGTCGCCGGCGTCGATCGTGAGCGAGGCGCCTATCCGAAAAGGCTAGGGGACGTTGACCGGCTCCGGCGCCCGCACGTGCGGGCGGACGGCCACGTCGGGCGCCTTCGCGCGGTGGTAGTGCCGCAGCAGCCGCGACTTGCGCCGGGCGGCGTTGTTGGCGTGCACGACCCCGCGCTGCGTGGCGCGGTCCAGCGCCGCGACGGCGTCCCGCACGAGCTGGTCGGCGTCGGCCCAGTCGTTCGCGTCGATGGCGAGCAGGGCGTCGCGCACCGCCGTGCGGGCCCGCGTGCGCACGGGCTTGTTGCGCATGCGCCGGCGCTGCGACGCGCGCAGGTACTTCTCAGCGCCCTGTTTGTTCGCGATGACAACTCCTCGCAAACCGTCCCCGCACGGGCGGACTGCTATTTAGAACAGTGCGCCGCTATCGTAGGGACCGTGGCGGAGGAGTGTCCACACATGGTGCGACACGGACCGCGCGCTCCGCGGCGGCGGGGCCGGCCGCCACCGGAAACGTCCCCCCCGCCGTGCTGACCGGCTCCAGCCGCACCGTCACGAACGCGGCGATCCTCGTCGCGCTCGGCTTCCTCGGCAGCCGCCTGCTGGGCGCGCTGCGCGCCGTCGTGATCGCCAACGACTACGGGGCCAGCGCCGACCTGGACGCGTTCTTCGTGGCGCAGCGGCTGCCGGAGCTCGTCTTCCAGCTGCTCGCCGGCGCGACGCTGGCCAGCGCCTTCATCCCGGTCTACGCGCGCTACCTGCACCGTCGCGGCGACGCCGAAGCCTGGCGGCTGGCGTCGATCGTGCTGAACGTCGTGCTCCTGGCGACGATCGGGCTGGCGCTGGCGATGTTCGTGGCGGCGGAGTGGATCGTGCCCGCGATGGCGCCCGGCCTGGGCGAAGACACGGGCATGCAGGCGGAGTTGCGCGCCGACGCGATCTTCCTCACGCGGGTGATGCTGGTCGCGCCGATCCTGTTCTGCGTCTCGGGCATGATCACCGGCATCCTCAACGCGCGGCAGCACTTCTTGCTGCCCGCCTTCGCGCCCATGCTCTACAACCTGGCGATCATCCTGGGCGCGCTGCTGCTCTCCGACCGCTACGGCGTCGAGGCGCTGGCGATCGGCGTGATTGTCGGCGCCGGCGCCCACTTGGCGATTCAGATCCCGGCGCTGATCGCGGCCGGGGCGCGCATCGTGCCGTCGATCAAGATCTGGGATCCGGGCGCGCGGGAGGTGCTGCGCCTGATGGGGCCGCGGATGATCGGGCTGGCGGCGGCGCAGATCAACTTCGTCGTGCTGACCTTCTTCGGCTCCTTCGTGGGCGATTCCTCGATCTCGGCGCTCAACTTCGCCTGGTTGATCCTGCTCTTCCCTGTGGGGCTGTTCGGCATGTCGCTGGCGGTCGCCATCTTCCCCACGATGGCGGCGCGGGCGGCGGAGGAAGGGGGCATGCACGAGGTGCGGCTGATGGTGCGGCGCGCGCTGCGCTTCACGCTCTACCTCGCGGTGCCCGCGTCGGTGGGGATGATCCTGCTGCGCGAGCCACTCGTGCGGGCGCTGCTCGAGCACGGCGCGTTCGACGCCGAGGCCACGGCGCTCGTCTCCGACGCCCTGCTCTACTACGGCATCGCGCTCGCCGCCCACACCTCGATCGAGATCCTGTCGCGCGGCTACTACGCCATGGCCGACACGCGCACGCCGGTGACCTTCGCGGTCGGCGCGATGCTGATCAACATCGTGCTGTCGGCCCTGCTCGTGGAGCCCCTGGGGATCCGGGGGCTGGCGCTGGCCCTCTCGACCGCGACGATCGTCGAGGCGCTGGGGCTGTTCTTCGTGCTGCACCGTCGCATGGAGGGCGGGCTGTGGGACCGCCAAACCGCGACCACGGTCTACCGCATCGTGATCGGGACCCTGCTGATGACGGAGGCGCTGGTGCTGGTGCTGCTGGCGCTGGACTCCCGCGGCGACTTCGGGCCGGAGTCGTTCTTCGCGCTGCTGGCGGGGACGGCCGTGGGCGCGGTCGTGTATCAGGGCGCGATGCTGGCGATGCGCGTCGAGGAGGCGCAGGCGCTGACGGCGCGCGTGTGGTCGCTGGTTGGCAGACGCGGACGCTAGCGATCGCACAGACCCGGCCGAAGCTGGTACGCTGCAACGGTCCAGGTGTCATCGCGACCCCGCCGCATCTGGCGGGGTTTCTCGTTAAGGCGCAGCGCGGCGCCCGCGGGCCGGTGACCCGCCACGATCGGACCGCCGGGGCCCGATCCCGAAACGCCCCGATCCCGGAAGGCTGAGGTAAGTATGCAGGACCGTTCCCTGACCTGTCGCGACTGCCAAAACGCGTTCGTCTTCACGGCCGGCGAGCAGGAGTTCTACGCCAGCAAGGGCTTGCAGAACGACCCCGTGCGCTGCCCCGACTGCCGCAACGCGCGCAAGAGCGCGCGCAACACGCTGGAGAACGACAGCGGCTACATCCGCTACGGCGGCGCCGCGTCGTTTGGGGGGCGCACGCCGCGTCAGATGCACCCGGCGGCCTGCGCGCTGTGCGGCGACATGATCGAGGTCCCCTTCATCCCGCGCGGCGACCGGCCCGTGTTCTGCTCGGCGGTGAAGCGCCTGATGACCCACGGCATGCAGCTGGAAGAGGTCGCCAACAAGTGGGGCCAGCGCCCCTGTCAGAACGACGACGCGCGCGAGTTCCTGCGCAACGCGCCGCCCCCGCCCCGCGAGGGCGAGCCGCGCGAGGGAGCGACGACCGGCGGCGCCTTCGGTGGCGCAAGTGGCGGTGGCTTCGGCGGCGGGTTTGGCGGCGGCGGTGGCGGCGGCTTCGGTGGGGGGTTCGGCGGCGGACCGCGCGACCGCGGGCCGGGGTTCGGCGGCCGGGGCCCGGGCCGGCCGGGCGACGCGCGACGGAACTAGCCGCGCGCGCCGGGGATCGAGCACCGCATGTCGAGCGCGGCGGCGCGGCGTCTGTCGCGGCTGCTGGGCGACCCGCCGGGGGCGCCCGGCCTTGAGGCGGCGGGCTTGGTCGCACGGGCGCGGGCCAATCCGCACGCCGTCGCGGATGGGCTGGTCGCCGAGGCGCTGGCGTCGGACGACGTGACGTCGGCCGCGGCCGCGCTGGCGTTCATCGAGGAGCGCCTGTCGGAACTGGCGACGCTGCTGCCGTCGGACCTGCGGACGGCGATCGGGCGGCAGGCGGAGGCGGAGGTACGTCGTCGGGTGCCGGGCTGACGAGTCCGGGTCAACTCGTCAACGGGGGGCCTTTCCAAGCCAGCCGCGGATCGCCTACACTCCACTCGGATCCCCCCGACTGTTTAGGCGGTCGGGCGCGAGGCCGCCTTCGGGCGGCCTCTGCTAGTTAATGCAGGAGGTCGGATCTGTCGTTTGTGATCACCACGCGGGGTGGCCGAGTTCTGAGCAGCGCGCCGTCTTGCGATTCTGGGGAGGCTCCGGGAGAATCTTTCCCACGAAGGGCAGCAGCCATGGGAACGGGGCCGCGTCGCCAAGTCTCGATCTACACCGACTTCCTGTACGCGCGCCCCTCGTTCCTTGAGGGCTGCGCGCGGGTCTTCGACTTCGCGAACAGCCTGAGCGTCTACAACACTTCAACTGATCCGGAGGCCGGCGACAAGCGCGCACTTTGGGCCGACTGGCACGCGATTGGGGACGACCTCCGAGCTGCCATGGGAGACCTCGCGACCACGCGGCATGAGCGATGAGCCCTGATCGGCGTCACGAGGGCGATTCGCCTGCTGATCCATCCCCGGGCGCCGGGTTAACCGGCTGACGAGCAGTCTTGCCCAAGCAGCCGGGGATCGTCTACAATGCGCCTGCAACCCCCCGACTGCTTAGGCGGTCGGGTGCGAGGCCGCCTCAGGGCGGCCTCTGCTCATTAACTTCTCATTGATTGAGGCTCGTCGATGACGACGAACTGCTACATCGACGGCTTCAACTTCTACTACGGCGCCGTGCGGGGCACTCCCTACAAGTGGCTCGACTTCAGCGCGCTCCTCCAGCAGATCTTCCCGGGGCACACGATCGGGCGGATTCGCTACTTCACCGCCCGGGTGGAATCCCGTCCTCCTGACCGGCAGCAGCCGCGCCGTCAGCAGGTATACCTCCGCGCGTTGGAGACCCTGCCGGATCTCTCGATCCACTACGGCCACTTCTTGACCCGGCCCGATCGCATGCCACTGGCTCGCGACCCGTCGCGGACCGTTGCCGTCCTCCGCACCGAGGAGAAGGGCTCCGATGTCAACCTCGCAACCTACCTCCTGCTCGACGCGTTCGACGACGACTACGACACCGCCATCGTCGTCTCGAACGATTCAGACCTCGTGCATCCGATTGAGGTCGTGCGGCAACGGTTCGGGAAGAGAGTCGAGGTCCTGAACCCCCAGCGCCACGGGACGAGTCAGGCTCTTCGCAGAGCGGCCAACTTCCAGCGCCCTGTGCGGCGCGGAGTATTGGCCAACAGCCAGTTCCCGCCCACGCTCACCGATCGCACCGGGACGTTCTCCAAGCCGCGATCGTGGTGACGCGGACGCGATTGATCCGCCCCGGAGCGACCGCCTACGCTCGATCAAAGGCTGCGACGGAGACCGTGTCGACGGGGAGCGCCGCGCACCAGCGAGTCCGGACGGTGGAAGCGGACACGCCGGCCCCCGCATCGAACATCCCTCCCGAGCCGCCGCCCGAACGTGCGCCCGCGCGGCGCATCAGTAGGCGCGGCCGGAGACCCCCCGTTAGCACAGGGCCGGACGGTGCTTGCCGTCCGCGAGGCGCCTCCCATGTCGGCCCGGCCGGAGTGGGGGGAAGCAGGGTGGTACCGCGGACCGACGTGTCGGCCCGTCCCTGAGTGGGGCGGGCCGTTTGTGTGCCCGCCGCAGGCCCGGCGGAGGACGCGATGCGCAGTCGATTCACGGCCGTGGGCAGCACGATGCCCTACCTCGATATGGAGCAGCGCCAGCGCGACTTCTGGCGCGAGCGCCGCATCTTCGAGCGGTCCATCGCCGAGCGGCCCGCGGGAAAGCTGTTCACCTTCTACGAGGGCCCGCCCACGGCCAACGGCGCGCCCGGCGTGCACCACGTCCTCTCGCGCGTCTACAAGGACCTCTTCCCGCGCTACAAGACGATGCGCGGCTACCGCGCCCCCCGCAAGGCGGGCTGGGACACGCACGGCCTGCCGGTGGAGTTGGAGGTGGAGCGGGAGCTGGGCCTGGACACCAAGGCCGAGATCGAGGCCTTCGGCATCGCCGAGTTCAACCGGCGCTGCCGGGAATCGGTGATGCGCTACGTGTCGCAGTGGCGCGACCTGACGGACCGGATCGCGTTCTGGATCGACATGGACGACGCCTACGTCACCTTCCACGCCGAGTATGTGGAGTCGGTCTGGTGGATCTTCAAGTCGCTCTGGGACGGCGACCTGATCTACGAGGCGCGGCGCGTGACGCCCCACTGCCCGCGCTGCGAAACCTCGCTGTCCAGCCACGAGCTGTCGCTTGGGTATCAGGAGGACACGCCGGACCCCAGCATCACGATCAAGTTTCGCGCACTGCCGGAGTCGCTGCCGGCCGAGTTGCGGGGCTTCGCCGGCGAGACGTACTTCGTCGCCTGGACGACGACGCCCTGGACGCTGCCGGGCAACACGGCGCTGGCCGTCGCGCCGGGAGAGACGTACGCCGTCGTCGAAACGGACGGGGGGGAGCGACTGATCCTGGCGCAGGCGCGGCTCGACGGCGAGGAGGTGGGGCTGGCATCGCCGACGGTCGTGCGCACGCTGCCCGGGTCGGCGCTGGTGGGCGTGGAGTACGAGGGCCTCTACGAGCCCGGCGACTGGGGCGACCGCGTGCTGCGCTTCCGTGACGCCCGCCTGGACGACGCGGAGACCGCCCCCCGGCGCCGCGTCCTGCCGGGCGACTTCGTCTCGATGGAGGACGGCACGGGCATCGTGCACATCGCGCCGGCCTTCGGCGAGGACGATTACGACCTGGGCCGCGCGCACGGGCTGTTCTTCCTGCAACCGATCGACCTGCAGGGCCGCTTCACGGGCGGGCCCTTCGCGGGCCTGTTCGCGAAGGACGCCGACGCGCCGATCATGGCGGACCTCGCGTCGCGGGGGCTGCTGCTGCGACGCGGCACGGTGCGACACACGTACCCCTTCTGCTGGCGCTGCGACACGCCGCTGCTCTACTACGCCAAGCCGTCCTGGTACGTCGCCACGACGCGCGTGGCGGAGTCGTTGAACCGGGGCAACCGCGAGGACATGCACTGGTACCCCGCGCACGTCCGCGACGGCCGCTACGGGGACTGGCTGGCCAACAACGTCGACTGGGCGGTCAGCCGGGAGCGCTTCTGGGGCACGCCGCTGCCCTTCTGGCGCTGCGGGTCCTGCAACGCGACCGACGCGGTGGGCTCGTTCGCGGAGCTGGCGGAGCGATCGGGCGCGCCGCCGATCGCGGACCCGCATCGCCCCTTCGTGGACGCGATCACGATCCCCTGCGACGCCTGCGGGGCGACGATGCAGCGCGTGCCGGAGGTCGCCGACGCCTGGTTCGACAGCGGCGCGATGCCCTACGCGCAGTGGCACTACCCGTTCGAGAACCGGGAGCTGTTCGCGGAGCGCTTCCCCGCCGACTACATCTGCGAGGCCGTCGACCAGACGCGGGGCTGGTTCTACTCGCTGCACGCCGAGGCGGCGCTGCTGCACCGCGTGGAGGCGGCGCCCGAGCCGATCTCGTACCGCCATGTGATCTCGCTGGGGCACATCCAGGACGAGCAGGGCGAGAAGATGAGCAAGTCCAAGGGCAACGTGGTCGACCCCTGGTCGGTGCTCGACGAGCACGGCGCCGACGCCCTGCGCTGGTACCTGTTCACGGCCTCCCCCACCGGCGCGCCGCGACGCTTCAGCAGCAACCTGGTCGGCGAGGCGCGGCGCCGCTTCCTGCTGACGCTGTGGAACACCTACTCGTTCTTCGTCACCTACGCGGAGATCGACGGCTTCGACCCGACGTCGCCCCCGCCCGCGGAGCGCGCCGAGCTCGACGACTGGGTACGCGGCGCGCTGCACGCCACGATCCAGGAGGTCACGGACGCGCTGGAGGGCTACGACCCCACGCGCGCGGGCCGGGCGATCGAGTCGTTCGTCGACGAGCTGAGCAACTGGTACGTGCGGCGCAGCCGGCGGCGCTTCTGGAAGTCGGAGGACGACCGCGACAAGGCCGCCGCCTACCACACCCTGCACGAGTGTCTGGCCACCGTCGCGACGCTGCTGGCGCCGTTCACCCCCTACGTCGCGGAGGAGATGTACCGCAACCTCGTCGCCGGGCCCGACCCCGCAGCGCCGGAGTCGGTGCACCTGGCCGCATGGCCGGCGGCGGATGCGTCGCTGATCGACGCGGAGCGCATCGAGGCGATGCGGCTGGTGCAGCGGCTGGCGTCGCTGGGACGGGCGGCGCGCAGCAAGGCCGGCGTCAAGGTGCGCCAGCCGCTGCCCGCGCTGCTGGTGGGCCTGCGCTCCGCCCGCGAGCGCGCCCTCGTCGAGGGCTACGGCCCGATGCTGCTGGACGAACTCAACGTGAAGACGATCACGTTCCGCGACGCCTCCGCCGGCGGCGCCGAGAGCGGCGGCGCATCCGGCGCGCTGGTCGAGTACGTGATCAAGCCCAACCTGCCGGTCCTGGGCCCGCGGCTGGGCAAGGCGGTGGGCCCGCTGCGCCGCGCGATGCAGGAGCTGGACCCGGCGGTCGCGACGGGCATCGCGCAGGCCGCGGAGGCGGGCGAGACGATCGAGATCGCCGGCGTCAGCCTCGCCCCCGCGGACTTGCTGATCGAGCTGCGGGAGCGCGCCGGCGCGGCCACCGCGCAGGACGCCCACGCCACCGTCGCGCTGACGACCACGCTGACCCCGGCGCTCGTGCGGGAGGGCACGGCGCGCGAGTTCGTGCACCGCCTGCAATCCCTGCGCCGCGAGGCCGGCTTCGCGATCACGGACCGCATCGTCGTCTGGATCGACGGCGGCGCGGACGCGGACGCCGCCGTCGCGGCGCACGCGGACTACGTGCGCGCGGAGACGCTGGCGGTCGCGCTGCACAGCGCCGCGCCGCCCGACGATGCGCACGTCGTGGAGGAGAGCGTGGCGGGGCAGCGCGCACGCCTGGGCGTGCGGCGCGCGTAGCCGCACGACCGCAGGTCAGCCGGGCGGCGGGGCTTCCGGGTCCGGGGGTTCGGGGGCGTCCGACCGGCCGCGGGCCGCGTCCGCCTCGCGACGTGCGCGGCGCGCACGGGCGTCGGCGTCATCGACGTGGGCGGGCGGGGGCGCGCCGCTCGAGACGAGGCCCGCGACGGCCGCCAGGGCACGCCGGTACCAGGGCACGCGGGGGCCGGCGCCGACCGGCGCGACGCCGGCGTCGTAGTGACCGTGCGAGACGCGCGGCCACTCAGCCGCCATCTCCGCCCCGATCAACATCGCCACGGCGCTCAGGTAGACGAAGAACAGGAAGATGACCACCGCGCCCAGCGACCCGTAGATCGCGTCGTAGTCGCCGAAGAAGCGCAGGTAGATCGCGAAGCCGTTCTTGAGCAACTCGAAGAGCACGGCGGCCAGCAGGGCGCCCGGCCAGACGTGGCGGAAGTGCGTGCGGACCCGGGGCACGTACTTGTACAGCGCCGCGAAGGTGCCGAACGAGATCAGCAGCGGCACGAGGATGGCGACGACCTCAACAGCGCCGCTGGCGCCCACGCCCAGCGGCCCCAGGGCGTCGGACAGGCGGTCCGAGAGGTTGCGCGCGACCTGGAGCAGGACCGTGGCGCTGATCGACGCGCTGATCAGCACGCCAACGCTGAACACCAGCGTGAGATCGAGCAGCTTGCCCTTTAGGAGGGGGTAGCGATGGGGGACGCCCCAGACCTGGTTGAGGGCCTGGCGGATTGCGCCCATCATCATCGTCGCCGACCAGACCAGGCCCAGGATGGCCACCAGCCCGATCAGCGAAAAGCCGGTCGCGATACCGTCGACCGCGCTCTCCAGGTTGTCCCGCCCTTCGTCTTCGGAGAGCGGCAGCGCGAGGAAGATCTCATCGACCACGTCCGCGCGCAGGCGATCGTCGGTCAGCAGCAGGCCGCTGATCGAGACCAGCAGGATCGCCAGCGGGAAGATCGAGAACAGCACGTAGTAGGCGATGGCGGCCGCCAGCTGCGTGCAACGGTCGGCGGCGAACTCCTGCGCCGTGCGCCGGAACAGGAGGAGGGCGTCGCCCCCGAACCAGCCCAGGCGCCGCGCCCAGTGGCGCCAGCTATCGGCGTTGAGGTGCATGCGTGCAGTATGCATGGGACAGGCGGCGCGCGCGCAGCGGCCGGGGTCCGCGAGGCGCGCGGAACGGCCCGGCGCGGTGTGGCCCGCGACGGGCCGCTAAGCTCGCTCAATGCCCACGATCGTGGGCGCAATCGTGGCCGTGATCGCCGGCGCCATCGCGGCCGGCCGAGACGAGCGGGAGGACGACGCATGATCGGGCGGCGCATCGTCGTCAAGTTCGGCACGAAGCTGCTCTGCCGGGGCGGGGATCAGCTCGACACCGCCATCATGTCCGACCTGGTGGCGCAGGTCGCGACGCTGCACGCCGAGGGCGCGCAGGTCGCGGTCGTGTCGAGCGGCGCGGTCGCGGCCGGGCGCGCCCGCGTCGGCGCGGCGCCCACCCGCGACATCCAGCGCCGGCAGGTGCTGGCCGCCATCGGCCAGGGGCAACTGATCGAGCGCTACGACCGGCTCCTGCGCGCGCACGGGCTGATCGCCGCCCAGGCGCTGCTCACCCGCACCGACCTCGCCGACCGCGCCGGCTATCTCAACGCCCGCAACACGCTGGAGGGCCTGCTGGCCGCCGGAGAGGGCGACGCCGCCGCGTACGGCGTAATCCCGATCATCAACGAGAACGACGTGGTCGCCAGCGAGGAGTTGCGCGGCGGCGCCTTCGGCGAAAACGACAGCCTCTCCGCGCTGGTCGCGAATCTGCTGGACGCCGATCTGCTCGTCATGCTCAGCGACGTCGCCGGGCTCTACGACCGCGACCCGGCGACGGACCCGGACGCGCAGCTGATCGCGGTCGCCAGCCAGGACGTGGCGCGGCAGGCCGAGACGACGGGCCCGGCCGGCGTCGGGCGCGGCGGCATGCGGGCCAAGCTGGCCGCCGCGACGCGCGCCGCCGCCGCCGGCACGACGGTCGTGATCGCGCACGGCGAGGAGCCGCGGGCGCTCGTACGGATCGCGCGCGGCGAGGCGCTGGGCACGCGCTTCCCCGCCCGCGCGACGCGCCTGGAGAGCCGCAAGCGCTGGCTGCTGTCGGACGTCTCCACGACGGGCGAGATCACCGTCGATGCGGGCGCCGTCGAGGCGCTGCGACGGCACGGGCGCAGCCTGCTGCCGGCCGGCATCGTGGCCGTGCGCGGCCGCTTCGACCGGGGCGACATCGTGGCGGTGCGCGACGCCGCCGGCACGCGGCTGGCGGTGGGCATCAGCGACTACGCGTCGGAGGACGTGGAGCGCATCCGCGGCCGGCGCTCCAGTGAGATCCCCGCGACGCTGGGCTACGCCTACGGCGACGAGGTCATCCATCGCAACAACCTGGTGCTGGCCTGACTGGCCTGGCGCCGGCCTGACCGGCGCCGATGGCGGGACGGCGACGGAGCCGCGGAGCCCGCGAGCCGGTAGGATCAGCGCAACGGCGGACGCGGGATCGCGTCCGGGAAGGGGGAGCGAGCGATGCCCACGCTGCGCAGGCGCAAGGACTTCCCCGCCATGCTGCTGACCCCGCAGGGCCAGGTGCTGAGTGAGTGCTACGCCTTCATCGAGATCGTGACGACCGTCTCCGAAGGCGTGCGCTGCGTCGCCTGGGAGGGCCGTCTCACGTCGCTCAGTGAACCGCAGCACGCGTACGGGGGCCTGTACGGGCTGCGGCCGCGGGATGGGGACGTCGCCGCGCGCATCCAGATCGTGCGGGGGGCTGAGGTCCGCCTGGGCGTCACCAGCGACGAGTACGAATTCCGCGGCGCGGGCGACCCGCCGCAGCTGTAACGATCGGGAGCCGCCAGTCGGGAGCGTCCAATGACCAGCACGTCCGCCCTCGATGCCCTGCGCGCCCAGGTGACGGCGGCGCGCGCGGCCAGCCCGGCGCTCGCCGTCGCGACGAGCGCGCAGAAGAACGCGGCCATCGCCGCGATCGCCGAGGGGCTGCGTGATCGCCGCGACGAGGTCGCGGCGGCGAACGCACGCGACATCGCCAAGGCGGGGGCCGACGGCGTCACGCCGTCCGTGATCGACCGCATCCGCCTGGACGCCGATCGCGTCGAGCGGCTGGCCGCCTCCCTGGCCGACGTAGTCGCGCTGCCGGACCCGGTGGGCGAGACGATCGAATCGGAGCTGCGGCCCAACGGGCTCGAGATCGGCCGCGTGCGGGTGCCGCTGGGCGTCATCGCCGTGATCTACGAGAACCGGCCCAACGTGACGATCGATATCGCCGCGCTGTGCCTCAAGAGCGGCAACGCCTGCGTGCTGCGCGGCGGCCGCGAGGCGATCGAGAGCAACCGCGTCCTGGCCGCGATCATCGCCGCCGGGCTGACCGCGGCGGGGCTGCCCGGCGACGCCGTGCAGTTCGTCGCCAACACCGACCGCGCCCTGGTGGGCGCGCTGCTGGGCATGAACGACCTCATCGACCTGATGATCCCGCGCGGCGGCAAGGGCCTCGTGGAGCGCGTCCGCGACGAGGCGTCGATGCCCGTGGTGGCGGGCGGCATCGGCATCTGCCACACCTACGTCGACCGCGCGGCGGACCTGGCGATGGCGCTCGACATCGTCGACAACGCCAAGACGCGGCGGGTCTCGATCTGCAACGCGCTGGACGTGATGATCCTGCACAGCGACATCGCGGCCCCGTTCCTCGCGTCGCTGGCCGGACGCTGGCGGGAGCGCGTGGAGCTGCGCACCGACGCCGCCGCCGCCGCGCTGCTGGCCGGCACGCCCGCGCGCGCCCGCCCCGCCGGCCCCGACGACTTCGACACGGAGTTCCTGGACATGGTGGCGGGCGTCCGGGTGGTGGACACGGCCGAGGCGGCGCTGGCGCACATCGCGGCGCACGGCTCGGGCCACTCGGAAGCGATCATCACGGCCGACGCCGCGCTGGGGGAGCGCTTCCTGCGCGAGGTGGACGCCGCGGCGGTGTACGTGAACGCATCGACCCAATTCACCGACGGCGGCGAATTCGGCCTGGGCGCGGAGGTGGGCATCAGCACCGGCAAGCTGCACGCCCGCGGCCCCATGGGCCTGCGCGAGCTGACGTCCTACAAGTGGGTCGTGCGCGGCACGGGGCAGACCCGGCCTCGCTGAGCCCGCTACACTGGGCAGCCACCCGGCAGGCCTTCGCGCCCCTCGCGCCGGCAGGAGTACGCCATGTTCAGCTACGAGCGCGAGAGTCGCACGCCGCAGTCCGAGGCGTACGTGATCGAGAACGAGGGCGGCAGCCGGGCCCGCGCCGACCTGCACTTCACCCCCACGATCGTCTACAGCACGCTGTGCGTGCCGGCCGACTGGAGCGAGGACGACATCCGCGACGTGATCGCCGACCTCGACGACCGCATCGTGCGCACCGCCGACCCCTTCCGGGAGGACTTCGTGGTGACCGTGTGGTCGGGCGACGAACTGGCGGTCTACTCGGACGAGGAGTCGCTGGACGACCTCGTGATCGCCGGGGCAGGGCCGGCGGGCGTGCCCGTTGGACTCGCCGAATGAGCGGCCCCATCGCGGGCGCCGCGATGCCGCGCCCCAGTAGAGTCAGCGCCGGTAAAGTTAGCGCCAGAGCAATCAGCGCCGAGCAATCAGGATCGCGGCTGCGAGTGTCAGACCGCGGAAGCGTCAGGATGAAACGATGACAGATTCCGGAGACGCCGTCGCGGCGCAAGAGGCGTCCAGCGCCTTGGACATGCTCTTCCAGGGGCGGACCGAGGAGCTCATCCCGCCCGAAGAGCTGGGCGAGTTCCACGACTTCATCCGCGAGGAGGCGCTGATGCGCCGCCGCTTCGCGGTCTCCTTCCGGCTGGATTGCTCCTGCCTGGCCTGGATTGGCTACGCGCTCTCCAACGTCGTCACGCACGACGAGGGGCTGGAGTTCAACGCCAACGCCACGCAGTCATACATCCCCGACCACGAGGCCGACGTCGAGCACCCCGAGGGACCCACGGAGGAGCCGCCCGAGGCGTTCGAGGACTGGCCCATCTGGCCCTTCGAGATCTATCAGGACGAAGCGGACGCCGCCGACGACGAGGACGAGGACGAGGACGCCGACGACGACGGCGACTAAGGCCGCGGGCATGACCTGCCGCTACCGCGCGATCTTCTTCGACCTGGACGGCACGCTGATCGACGAGCGGGCGGGCGTCGCGGAGGCGCGCGCCCGCGTGGCGGCGGCGCTGCGCGCCGGCGGCCACGCCGTCAGCGACGCCGCCTACAGCGCAGCCGCCGATACGGTGATCGAGGATCTGCTGGCCGCGAACGGGGGCGCCTGGCCGCCCGTCTTCTCGCGGCAGCGCGCCATCGCCGAAACGCTGTCGCGGCTGGGCCTGCCCAGCGTTGACGCCGGGGAGCTGGCGGCGCTGTACCTGCGCACGCGCCTCGACCACGTCCGCCCCCTCGACGGCGCGGCCGAGGCGCTGGCCTGGGCCCGCGCCGGCCACCGCGTGGGGCTGATCAGCAACGGCCCCGGCCCGGAGCAGCGCGAGAAGCTGCGCCGCGCCGGCCTGACCGCGGCCTTCGAGAGCGTCACGATTTCGGGCGAGGCCGGCGCCTCGAAGCCCGACCCCGCGATCTTCGCCCGCGCGCTGGCGTCGCTGGACGTCGAGGCGGGCGCGGCGGTCCACGTCGGCAACAACGTCGCGGCCGACGTCGTGGGCGCGCGCGAGGCCGGGCTGGCCGCCGTCTGGCTGCGCGAGGCCGGCGCGACCGGGCCGTCGCCGGCCCGCGGGCACGACTGCGCGATCATCGCGTCGCTGCGCGAGTTGCCGGCGGCGCTATCGTCGGGCGGGCCACCGCCCGAGATCACAGGGTCCGGCGTCACGGTGGCGCCGGGCAGGCAAGGGAGGGCGTAATGGCGCGGATGACGGATGAGCAGCGGGACGCGTTCCTGACCGGACGGCGATACGGCATCCTGACGACGAACGGAGCCGACGGCACCCCCATGCCGATCCCGCTCTGGTTCGAGTGGGACGGGCAGCGGGCGCGGCTGTTCAGCGCCGCCGGCGCGCCCAAGCTGCGCCGCATCGCGGCCGACCCGCGCGTCGCGCTGCTGGCGCCGAACAACCCCGACGAGCCCGAGCAGTGGGTGCTGATCAAGGGCCGGGCGTCGGTCGTCGACGACGACGGCCTGGCGCTGGCGCAGCGGCTGGCCGCGCGCTACTGGGACATGACCGACCCGGCGCACGCGCAGACGCTGCGCGACTGGGAATCGGTGGAGTGGGTGGTGGTGGAGATCGCGCCGCAGTCGATCGAGCGTTCCCCGGGCTGACGCGGACCGCCCGCCGGGACCATCGGGGCGCGGCGCCGGGGCTACGCCTTGCGCGCCAGCACGCGCCGCACGGCGTCGGCGACGCCCGCCGGCGTCAGGCCGTGCCGCTCAAGCAGCTGCGTCCAGGTGCCGGACTCGCCGAAGCGGTCCTGCACGCCGACCTGCTCCATGGGCAGGGGGGCGTTGAGCGCCAGCCAGCGCGCGACGGCGCTGCCCAGCCCGCCGATCACGTTGTGCTCCTCGGCGCTGACGATGGCGCCGGTCTCGCGCGCGGCGGCGGCCAGCGCGGCCGCGTCGAGCGGCTTGACCGTCGCCATGTTGAGCACCCGCACCGAGACGCCCTCCCCGGCCAGCGCGGCCGCGGCCTCGAGCGCCACGCCGACCAGCAGCCCGCAGGCCACCACGGTGACGTCGTCGCCGGGGCGGGCGAGGTGCGCCTTGCCGATCTCGAACCGGTAGCCGTCGTCGTGGATCACGGGGATCTTCGGCCGCCCCATACGGATGTAGATGGGGCCGTCGCTGTACGCGGCGGCGGTCAGCGCCTGCTCCATCTCCACGACGTCGGCCGGCACGATCACCCGCATGTTGGCCAGCGAGGTCATCAGCGCCAGGTCCTCGAGCGCCTGCGCCGAGGCCCCGTCCTCGCCCACGCTGACGCCGCCGTGGCTGGCGATCAGCTTCACGTTGAGCCGGGGCTGGGCGATGCCGACGCGGATCTGGTCGAAGCAGTGCCCCGGCAGGAAGACGGCGAAGGAGGCCGCGAAGGCGACCTTGCCCGCGGCGGCGAGACCGGCCGCCATGTTGATCATGTTGGCCTCGGCCGCGCCCACGGTGTACCAGCGATCGGGGTGCGCCATGCCCAGCTTGTTGCCGCCCGTCGAGGCGGCGAGGTCGGCGTCCAGCGCGACCAGGTCGACGCCGGCGTCGACGAGCTTGACCAGCGTGGGGCCGTAGGCCTCGCGGGTCGCGGCGCTGCGGACGGCACTGCTGACGGCTGCGCTGCTGACGGCGCTAGTGGTCATGCGTCGCTCCCATCGAAGCCGAGGTCGAGCAGCGCCTGCGCCAGTTGATCGTCGGTGGGGCCCTTGCCGTGCCAGCCGGCCGGGTTCTGCTCCATGAACGACACGCCCTTGCCCTTGTGCGTCGGCGCGATCACGACCTGCGGCCGCCCACTGACGCGCTTCGCCTCCTCCAGCGCCGCGAGCACCTGGCCCACGTCGTGGCCGTCGGCGATCTCGATCACGTGCCAGCCGAAGGCGCGCCACTTCTCGGGCAGCGGGTCCATGCGCATGATGTCCGCTGCCGGCCCGTCGTTTTGGAAGCGGTTGCGATCGACGATGGCCGTCACCTGGTCCAGTTCGAAGTGGGCGGCGGCCATCACCGCCTCCCAGTTCTGGCCCTCGTTGAGTTCGCCGTCGCCCAGCAGGCAGTAGCAGCGCCAGGCGGCGCCGTCGATGCGGGCCGCCAGCGACAGCCCCAGGCAGAACGACAGCCCCATGCCCAGCGCGCCGCCGCTCATCTCGACGCCGGCCGGGGCGCCGCGCACGACGTGGCCCTGCAGCTTGGAGCCGAGGCGGCGGAAGCTGGGCAGCAGCGCCAGGTCGAAGTAGCCGGCCTCGGCCAGCGTGGCGTAGAGCACGGGCGTCGCGTGGCCCTTGCTGAGCACGAAGCGGTCGCGATCGGGCCAATCGGGCCGGGCGGCGTCGTAGCGCAGCACGCCGCCGAAGTAGAGCGCCGTCAGGATCTCGACCGCCGACAACGACCCCCCGGGGTGCCCCGATTGGGCCGCGTGCGTCATCTCGACGATGTGGCGCCGGAGGCGCTGCGCCGTGTGCTGCAACGCCTCCAGGGAAGTGAGCGTGGTCATCCCGGCCCGTCTGGTTGCCGTGCCCGGCGCCGGCGATAGGTGGCGGCGATCGCGGGGGGCACGTGCGGCGAGTATATGGAGGCGGCCGGGGCGGGTAAAATCCCCGCGCTACCCTGACGACGCTCGGGACGCCATAAGTCGAGCGCGCGGGCGGCCCCGGGCACAAGGAGGCCCCACGCGTGATTATCGACGCCCATACGCACGTCTTCCCGCCGGAATTGATCGCCCGGCGCGGGGAGCTGTTGCACAGCGAGCCCGCCTTCCGCGAGGTCTACCCCGACCCGAACGCGAAGCTGGCCAGCGCCGACGACGTGCTGGCCCTGGTCGAGGGGGGCGAGCTCGACGCGGCGGTGATCTGCAACTTCGCCTGGACCGACCTCGATCGCATCCGCGAGACGAACGACTACGTGCTCGACGCGGCCCGCCGCAGCGGCGGCCGCCTGATCCCGTTCTGCATGGTGCAGGGCGCGGCCGGCGAGGCGCACGTGCGCGGCGAGATGGAGCGCGTGGCCCTGGCCGGGGCGCGCGGCATCGGCGAGCTGCGACCCGAGCAGCAGGGCTATTCGCTGTCGAGCGGGCGCGCGCCGGCGCTGCTGGCCTGGGGCTCGAGCGCCTACGACCTGCAGCTGTTGATCCACGTCACCGAGCCGGTGGGGCATCGCTATCCGGGCAAGCCGGGCGCGCCGATGGCCGCCTTCGCCGAGTTCCTCAACCACCACCCCGAGGCGCAGGTGATCGGCGCGCACTGGGCCGGCGGGCTGCCGTTCTTCGCGCTGATGCCGGAGGTGCGCGACGACCTCGACCGCGTGCACGTCGACAGCGCCGCCGGCGGTCTGCTGTACGACGACGCCGTCTTCCGCATCGTCGGGGAGGTGCTGGGCTACGACACGATCCTCTTCGGCAGCGACTACCCGCTGCGCGACCCGGCGGCCGAGATCGCCCGCATCCGCGGCCTGGGGCTGGGGGCCGAGGCGGAGGCCGCGATCCTGGGCGGCAACCTGCAACAGCTGCTGCACCTCGAAGCCCGTGCCGGCGACTGATCGGTCGGCGGCAGGTGGCGGCGGGCGATCGTCGCGGCTGTTCATCGCGGCGGTGCCGCCGACGTCGGTGCGGGCCGCCCTGGTCGCCGCGCAGGACGCGCTGCGCGCCGGGATCGCGCCGCCCGGCGCCGGGCCGCGGCTGCGCTGGGTCCGGCCCGAGGCCATGCACCTGACGCTGCGCTTCCTGGGCGAGACGCCCGGCGACCGGGCGCCGGCGATCGAGCGGGCGCTGGCCGCGACGGCCGCCGCGAGCGCGCCGATCGACCTGCGCCTGGGCGCGCTGGGCACGTTCGGGGGGCGCCGGCCGCGCGTCGTCTGGGTGGGGATCGAGGGCGACCTGGCGGCGCTGGCGGCCTGCGCGGCGATGCTCAACCGGTCGCTGGCCGCGGAGGGGTTCCCCGACGACCCGCGTCCCCTGCGGCCGCACCTCACCCTCGCCCGGCTGTCCGGGCGGGCCGGCCGCGACGCGCACGCCCGCCTGCGGTCGCTCGTCGCGGCGGCGCCATCGAAGCCGACCGAGGCCGGCTTCCGCGTCGAGGCGCTGGAGCTGATCCGCAGCGAGCTGCGACCCGATGGTCCGCGCTACACGACCCTGCTAACAACCGCCCTGGGGGGCGGAGGGAACCTCACCCCCTAACCCCCTCTCCACATCCTGGTGGAGAGGGGGGATCGGAAGGGGAATGGGGGCGTCGGCAGGGGAGGTCGAGGGGACACGTGCACGCCCCGCGCAGTTCTTCCCGTCCCCGGAGCGGGGTGGATCGCGAAAGGGCCGATAATCACTGGCGTTTCTGTGGATGCGCGGGCGCGCAGTGGGGGTCAGGGGCGGTCACCTGGGCGCAGGAGTGTGCACGAGTGTGCATGGGCGTGCACGGGTTGAGCGGGGGTTGAGCACCGGCGCTCCTGCCCGGAGACACCGCGGTACGCGGGTCTCCATCGCAGTATAGCGGATGCTGGGCGACGTGCCTAGGCAGCCTTCCCGCCGCCCTAAACGGACACAAATCCCCCCGTCAACGGGCGAAAAGTTTACACGCAGGTTACCTTAATTATCATCGTGACATAACTGTGGGGCGCGGGGGGGTCCTACCAGAACGTGTTAGACTACGCGCGCTCACGCACCGAGCCGTCCCACGAAGGGACAGCCGGGAACCAGAAGGGAAGATGTGATGAGCGACCGGAACTATTGGACGAGTCTGCGACAGCGAAAGATCTCGCGTCGCACCATGTTGGGAGCCAGCGCGAAGGCTGGCGTTGGGGCCGCCGGGCTGGCGCTCGTCGGCTGCGGCGACGACGACGATGACGCCGCGCCGGCCGCCGTTGACTCGTCGGCGATCGACGCTGCGGCCGGTGACGCCGCTGCCGCGGCGGAGGCCGCGAGCGACGCCGCCGATGCCGCGGGCCGCGCCGCCGAAGCCGCCGAAGCCGCCGCCGCGATGGCGGCCGAAGCGGCCGAATCTGATGACGCGGCCCAGGCGGCCGCTGCCGCCCAGGCCGCCGCCGATGCGGCAGGCGATGCGGCCGACGCGGCCCGGGCCGCCGGCGACGCGGGCGCCGCCGCCGTCGCGCAGGCGGCCGCCGATGCCGCCGAAGCCGCCGCCGCCGCCGCCCGCGAGGCGGGCGCCGAGGACACCGCTGCGGCCGCCGCCGCCGCCCAGGCCGCGGCCGACGCCGCGGCTGCGGCTGCGGCCGCCGCCGGGGAGGCCTCCGCCGCCGCCGCCGAGACCGCCGCGGCTGCCGTCGCCGCCGCCCAAGAGGCCGCCGAGGCGGCCGGGGAGGCCGCCGCGATCGTCGCGGGCGGCATGGCCGAGACCGACGAGTTCTCCGTGCCCTGGCCGCTCGACCAGGTCGATCTGGACGCCTCGATCGTCGCCGCGACCAGCGAGGACAGCGGGGGCCTGGATCAGGCGCGTACCGGCAGCGCCGCCAACTACTACTCGCATGGCGCCATCTTCAACGCGGCCGTGGACAAGGATCCCCGCGATGGCAATCCGATCCCATCGCTCGCCGCGCCGGAGTGGATCGATCCCGTCACGATCCGGGCGTCGGTGGTTCCGGCGCCGTTCCACGACGGCTCGATCCTCACCGCCCACGACATGGTGTTCAGCTACCAGCGCATGGGCGGTCACGCCGAATACCACGACGGCGGCTTGGCGACCGATCACCCCGGCGGCTGGCGCCCCAATAACCCGAGCCGGGGGGCCGAGTCCTGGGTCCGGAACGAGGCCGTGGACGACCGCACTTGGTCGTTTGAAATTGCGGTGCCCGATGCGGGCTTTTTCATCGTCAACTTGGCCGGCATCGGCGAGGTGGCGATCTTCTCGCAGGCGGACACGGAGCGGCGCGGCGACCTCGCGGTGGATACCTCGCCGATCGGCACGGGCCCCTACCGCTTCGTCAGCCACGCGGACGACGAGGACTTCGTCTTCGAGCGCTTCGAGGAGCACTTCCTCCCGGTGGACCACCCCGTCGTGGTGTCGCACTACGCCCACAACAAACACTTGACGGTCCTGGTTCGGCCCGAGCTCCAGTCGCGGCTCGCCGGCCTGGAGGCCGGCGAGATCGACCTGGTGCCGAATCTGGGCCCCGAGACCGTCAAGCCGTTCCTGGACGACCCCGACTTCACCGTCCAGTTCCAGGCCGCTGCCGCGTGGTCCCTGCAGAACGTTTATCCCAACCTGTGGACCCAGACGATGGACGACGGCAGCCCGAACCCGTTCCTGGACCTCCGCGTCCGCCAGGCCGGGAACCACGCGGTCAACCGCCAGGCGCTCATCGACAGCTTCCTGCTCGGCGTCGGCGAGCAGGCCCTCTTCGCATTCAGCGGCATCCAGGGCTACCCGACCCCGGAGCAAAAGCGGGAAGTGCTCTTCGACTACGATCCCGAGCGGGCGCGGGCGCTGATGGCCGAGGCCGGCTACCCGGACGGCTTCGACACGCCCCTGTACTACACGCCCGACTGGGGCGGCTCGTACATCTCGGACATGGTGCTGGCCGTGGCGCAGGATCTGACGGTGGTCGGCATCCGCGCGGAGCCCGTGTCGGTCCCCATCACCGACTACTTCACCGACGCCTACACGCGCGGCCGGGAAACCGCCAAGCCGGGCCTCATGTGGTTCTTCGCCAACACCGTCCCCGACGTCGCATCGATGTGGGACTGTTGCGCCGGGCCCGACGGCTTCTACACGCTCTCGCCGCCCCTGGATCCGAGCCTGCACGAGTTGTTCCTCGCGCAGAAGGTCGAACAAGATCCCGCGCGGCGCCTCGAGATGATCACGGAACTGCTCCTGGAGCACGCGCGTCAGGCGTACTACATCTTCATCGTCGAGCCGCCGGACGGCGTCCTGACCCGTGGCGACGTCAACTGGCCGAAGGGCGGGCGCATAGGGACTCTTTGGGGGGGTACCGCCTTCGCCGCGCAGAAGCACATCTGACGCGCGACGTCGGGAACCTCACCCCCTGTCCCCCTCTCCATCTGAAGCGATGGAGAGGGGGGACCGGTTCCCTCTCCCCCTGGGAGAGGGCTAGGGTGAGGGCCCGCGCCCGCCGAGGCCCCCTCACCCCGACCCTCTCCCTCAGGGAGAGGGGGTGAGGGAGGGGCGGTTCGCGAACCGCCCCTACGAGATCTCGCCCCGGCTCCGTCGCTCGGCGCTGGAGCGGGGGTGCGGTTCGGGGCGCGGCAGCGGCTACGCTGTCCCCGGGCGCGGGGCGGGGGGACGCGGCCAGGAAGCAGGAGCCAGACGGCGACTGGGGCGACCGAATTGCGCATCCGCCATAACGGCGCGCCGCATTCGGGTCGCGGGACGGTACACTGCCCCACGTGGTGGAAACCGGTCTTCACACACCGGCTGGACTCGATGCGGCGCGCCGGACGCGCCGCTGACGCGCCGTCGGCCCGTCAGCGGGCGGGCTGGCGCCTTTTCGTGTCCGCCGCCGTGGACGATCGCTCCCCCACTTCGGTCGGCGCAGCGGATCGGCGAGGACGGGGCACCGGCATGCACAGCAGTCTCATCGGCAAGATCGCCAAGGCGCGCATCTACGCGGAGGAGCGGGACCGCATCACGATCGAATCGATCGCTTGCGAGATCCGCGGCGACAACGCCAGCCATACGGTGCAACTGCGCGAGGGCGTCTGGCAGTGCGACTGCCACTTCTTCGCCGGCTACCACACCTGTAGCCACGCGATGGCGATGGGGCGCATCCTGTCGGGCATGCTGCCCGCCGAGCCGGCGCTGCCCCCCGCCGCGACCGCCTAGCCTCCGCCGCAGCGGCCACGCGCCCCCGGCGCCATCACGGCGCCGCTACGGCGCGGCGCGGAAGACGAGGCAGGCGTTTTGCCCGCCGAAGCCGAAGGAGTTGCTCAGCGCGACCCGCACGGTCGCCTCGCGCGCGACGTTGGGCACATAGTCCAGGTCGCAGTCGGGGTCGGGCGTCCGCTGGTTGATGGTGGGGTGGATGGTCCCCGTCTCCAGGGTGCGCACGGCGGCGACGGTCTCGAAGGCGCCAGCGGCGCCGAAGCTGTGGCCGGTCATCGACTTGCTGGAGCTGATCGGCACGCGCGCCGCGGCCTCGCCCAGCGCGATCTTGATGGCCTCCGTCTCGGAGACGTCGTTGAGCGGCGTCGAGGTGCCGTGGGCGTTGATGTAGTCGATCTCCTCGGGCGTGATGCCGGCGTCGGCCATGGCCCAGCGCATGGCGCGCACGGGGCCCGCGCCGCTGGCGTCCGGCGCGACGAGGTGCGAGGCGTCGCTGCTGCAGCCGAAGCCGGCGACCTCGGCCCGCAGCCGGGCGCCGCGGGCGCGCGCGTGCGCCTCGCTCTCCAGCACCACCATGGCCGCTCCCTCGGCGGGCACGAAGCCGTCGCGATCCGCGTCGAAGGGGCGCGACGCCCCCGCGGGGTCGTCGTTGCGTCCGGTCGAGAGGGCCCGCATCACCGCGAAGCCGCTCAGCCCCAGCTGGCAGAAGCCGGCCTCCGTGCCGCCGCAGATCATGATGTCGGCGGCGCCGCGCCGGATCACCTCGCTGGCGTCGCCGATGGCCTGCGTGCCGGCCGCGCAGGCGGTCACGACGGTGTTGTTGAAGCCGCCCAGCCCGAACTGCATGGCGACGTTGGCGGCGGCCATGTTGGGCAGGATGCGCGGCAGGAAGAACGGGTCGATGCGCATGCCGCCCTTCTCGCCCAGCACGCCGGCCGCCTTCTCGACGTCGGGGAAGCCGCCGTTGCCGTTGCCCAGCACCACGCCGATGCGCGAGCGCTCCTCCGCGTCGAGGTCCAGGCCGGCGTCCTCGATGCTCTCGCGCGTCGCGGCGACGGCGAGCTGCGAGAAGCGCGCCATGCGCCGGGCGGCCTTGCGATCCATGTGGTCGCGCGCGTCGAAGCCGCGCACCTCGCCGCCGATGCGGCAGGGGAAGCCGGTCGTGTCGAAGCAGGTGATCGCGCCGATGCCGCTCTGCCCGCTGACCAGGCCCGACCAGAAGGCGTCGACGCCCAGCCCCAGCGGGGTCATCGCGCCCAGCCCGGTGATGAAGACGCGAGGACGGGAATCGGTCATCGCACTCTCCGTTGGTTGTCCGGCCGTTGGTTGTCCGGCCGTTGGTTGTCCGGCCGTTCGTTGCCCGGCTGTTCGTTGCCCGGCTGTTCGTTGCCCGGCTGTTCGTTGTCAGCTGCGGGGGTCGTGGTCACAGGCGACACCTCACGGCTCCCGGTCCGCGCGCGACGGCGCCGGCCGCCCGCCCGCCTGCCGTTGAATATATGCACGCGCCTCGGCCGCCACAAAGAGAGAGCCCAACACACAGACCAGATCGCCGGGGCCGGCCAGGGAGCGCGCCGTCTCGACCGCCGTCGCGACGCGCGGCTCGACGACGATCTCCGGGATGCGCGAGGCGAACACCTCCGCCATGTCCTGGGCCGGCCGGCTGCGGGGATGGCCCGCCGCCGTCACGACGACCGCCGAGGCCTGCGTCGCCAGGCGCTCGGCCATGGTCGCCAAGTCCTTGTCGCGCAGGACGCCGATCACGACGATGAGCCGATCGTAGGTGAAATAGTGCGGCAGCGAGTCCAGCACCCGGATCAGCGATTCCTCGTTGTGCGCCCCGTCGATCACGATCTGGGGATCGCGCGCGATCGTCTCCAGCCGCGCCGGCCAGACGACCGTCGCGAGGCCGGTGTGCAGCGCGGCGTCGGACACCGGCAGGCCTTGGCGGCGCAGTTCGTCGATCGTCGCGACCGCGGTGGCGGCGTTCTCGATCTGGTGCCGGCCCAGCAGCGACAGCAGGTGCAGCGTCTCCGCGGGCTCGCCCGCCGCCGGCCGGCGCCGCCGCAGGCGGAACCACTGGCCCGCCGCCTCGTGCCCGGCGGGCTCCGTCGCGTAGCGCTCCGCGACGTCGACCAGGGGCGCCGGGATGTCGTCGACGTGCGCGCGCACCGCCTGCGCCGCCGCGGCGTCGCGCTGCGGCCCCAGCACCACGGCGTTGGTGGCCGCGTGCACGATGCCCGCCTTCTCCCAGGCGATCTTGCGGATGTCGTCGCCCAGGACGTGCACGTGCTCCTTCGAGAGCGCCGTCACGACGGCCACGTCCTTGCGGCGCATCACGTTCGTGCAGTCCAGCCGCCCGCCCAGGCCGACCTCGATGATCTGCGCATCGACGGCGGCGTCGCGGAAGGCGCTGAAGGCCATCGCGGTGAGGATCTCGAAGGTGCTCAGGCGGCCCGGGGCGTCGTGCAGCTCCGCCTCGAGGACGGGGCGGATCCCCTCGACCAGCGCGGCGAAGCGCGGCGGGGCGAGCGGCTCGCCGTCGAGCCGGATGCGCTCGCGGAAGTCGTGCACGTGGGGGCTGCTGAAGAACCCGGTGCGCTGCCCGGCGGCGCGCAGGATCGACTCGATCATCGCCGCGGTGGAGCCCTTGCCCTTCGAGCCGGCGACGTGCACGGTCAGGCGCGGGGCCGCGACGGCGCCGTCCTGCGGCCGGCCCAGGCGATCCATCAGGGCGTTGATCCGGTCGAGGGCGAAGGCCTCCGGCACACGGCGGTTGCGGGCGCGCTCGAAGTCGGCGAAGCCCAGGATGTACTCGACGGCGGCCGCGTAGTCCATCGTGCTCCCGCGCCGGCGGCCCGCGCCGGCCCGGCCATGGTACGGGACGCTTGACCTTCTCGCGGGACTGGGGCGACGCTGCCCACACAAGTCAGTCCGCGGCGAGTCAGTCCGCGGGACTGCGTGACAGGAACGGGGCGAACCAATGTCAGGAGCGAACGCGGCGCCGGCGCCGGGAGACACGTTGCACGACGCCCTGGCCCGGCAGCTGCCACCGGACGAGACGACGGCCGGGTTGGGCGTCGTGATCGAGGCGATCGCGGGCGGGGCGGCCGCGGTCGAGCGCCTCACGCGGCAGGCGGCGCTGGCCGACGTGCTGGGCGACACCGGCGAGACCAACGTGCAGGGCGAGTTGGTGCAGCGCCTCGACGCCGAGGGCACGCGCATCTTCGTGGCCGCGCTGCGCGACTGCGGGCGCGTGGCGGGGCTGGCCTGCGAAGAGCTGGAGGCGATGGTGCACGTCAGCGACGCGCCCGATCACCCCTACCTGGCGCTGTTCGACCCCGTCGACGGCTCCAGCAACATCGACGTCGGCGTCACCATCGGGTCGATCTTCGCGCTCTACCGCCGCCTCGACGACGCGCCCGTCGGCGAGGCGACGCTGCGCCGCCCGGGCCGCGACCAGATCGCCGCCTGCTACGCGATCTACGGCTCCAGCACCGTGCTGGTCGTCGCGACGCGCGCCGGCGTCGACGGCTTCACGCTGGACCCCGACTCGGGCGAGTTCCGGCTCACGCATCGGGACATCCGCATCCCGGCCAAGGTGTCCTGCTACTCCGTCAACGAGGGCAACCAGGACCGCTGGACGGCGCCCATGCAGGACGCCGTGGCCGCGCTGCGCGCGCGCTACGGGCTGCGCTACGTCGGCTCGCTGGTCGCCGACTTCCACCGCAACCTGCTCAAGGGCGGCATCTTCCTCTACCCCGGCGACGTCAAGAGCCCGGCCGGCAAGCTGCGCCTGGGCTACGAGGCCAACCCCCTGACGTTCGTCGCGGAGCAGGCCGGCGGACGCGGCAGCACCGGCGCCGGGTCGATCCTCGACGTGCCGCCGCAGGCGCTGCATCAGCGCACGCCGCTGATCGTGGGCAACGCCGGCCTGGTCGACGAAGTCGAGCGCGTCCTGGCCGGGGCCTGACCGGCGGGAGATTTCCACCATCGAATCCCCAGCCGCTCCCCAGGCATCGTCCGCGACGCAGCGGCGCGCTAGCATCAATTCCGCCCGCGCGGCGGGCGAGCCCCGGAGGAGACCATGAACGCGGACCAACTGGCGGCGACGGCGCGGGCGCTCGTCGCGCCGCGCAAGGGCATCCTGGCGGCCGACGAGAGCACGCCCACGATCCAGAAGCGGCTGGCCAGCATCAACGTGCCGTCGACGGCGGAGACCCGGCGCGACTGGCGCGAGCTGCTGTTCACCTGCCCCGGCATCGGCGAGACCGTCAGCGGCGTGATCCTGTACGACGAGACGCTGCGGCAGGAGGCGTCGGACGGCCGCCGCCTGGCCGACGTGCTGGCGTCGCAGGGGGTAATGCCGGGCATCAAGGTCGACACGGGCGCGAAGGCGCTGGCCGGCTCGCCGGACGAGAAGCTGACCGAGGGCCTGGACGGGCTGCGCGACCGCGCGAACGAGTACCGCGAGCTGGGCGCCCGCTTCACGAAGTGGCGCGGCGTGATCACGATCGGGCCGGGGCTGCCGTCGCGCTACTGCATCGACGTCAACGCGCACGCGCTGGCGCGCTTCGCGGCGCTGTCGCAGGAGGCGGGGCTGGTGCCCATCGTCGAGCCGGAGGTGCTGATGGACGGCGACCACAGCATTGAGCGGTGCTTCGAGGTGACCGAGGCGACTCAGCGCCGCGTCTTCGAGGAGTTGGCGGCGCAGGGCGTCTCGCTGGAGGGCATGCTGCTGAAGCCGAACATGGTGCTGTCGGGCAAGGAGGCGGCCGAGCGGGCCGACGCGGCGGGCGTCGCGGCGGCGACGCTGGGCTGCTTCCGCCGCACGATCCCGGCCGCGATGCCGGGCGTCGTCTTCCTCTCCGGCGGCCAGGGCGACGAGGAGGCGACCGTCAACCTGGATGCGATCAACCGGCTGGCGCAAGCGCAGGGGGGCGCGCCCTGGCAGCTGAGCTACTCCTACGGTCGCGGCCTGCAGGCGACGCCGTTGCGCGCCTGGGGCGGCGACCCGGCGCGCGTCGCCGCGGCCCAGGCCGCCTTCCAGGAGCGCGCGCAGGCCACCAGCGCCGCCCGCCAGGGCGCCTACAGCCCCGCGCCGGCGACGGCCGGCGTCTGACCGGGCGGGCGTGTCGCGTTCCGCCGGCGGCGCCGGGCCCCACGACGACGCAGCGGCGGCGCCCGCGCGGCGGCGGCTGCTCATCGCGACGGGCAACGCCGGCAAGATCCGCGAGATCCGCGCGCTGCTCGACCCCGCCCGCTGGGAGGTCGTGACGCCCGCCGAAGCCGGCATCGCGGGGCTGGAGGTCGTCGAGGACGGGGACACGCTGCGGGCCAACGCGGCCAAGAAGGCGCGCGCCTACGCCAACGCCTCGGGCCTGCCCGCGCTGGCCGACGACTCGGGCCTGGAGGTCGATGCGCTGGGCGGCGCCCCCGGAGTGCGCAGCGCCCGTTATGCTGGAGACAGCGCATCGGACGCGGACAACCGCGCCAAGCTGCTGGCGGCGCTCGACGGCGTGCCGGCGGCGCGGCGCGGGGCGCGCTTCCGGGCGGTGGTGGCGCTCTCGTTCCCGTACGGCCCCAACGTGCGGTTCGGCGAGGGCGCGGTGGAGGGACGGATCGCGATGGACGAACGCGGCGAGCACGGCTTCGGCTACGACCCCGTCTTCGCGCTGCCCGACGGGCGGCGCATGGCCGAGTTGGGCCAGGACGAGAAGAACGCGATCAGCCATCGCGGGCGGGCCCTGCGCGACCTGGCCTGGGCGCTCGACGCGCTGGCCGGGCCGCTGCCCGGTGACGGGCCCGCGGGAGCCGCGCCATGACGACCACAACGCCGGTCCCGCTGCGCGACCGCCTGGGACGCCCCCTGCGCGACCTGCGCGTGTCGGTCACCGACCGCTGCAACTTCCGCTGCCGCTACTGCATGCCGCGCGAGGTCTTCGGCGCCGACTTCCAATTCCTGCCCCGCGACCAGATCCTCAGCTTCGAGGAGATCACGCAGGTCGTGGCGATCCTGCACGGCCGCGGGCTGCGCAAGCTGCGCCTGACCGGCGGCGAGCCGTTGCTGCGCAGCGGCCTGCCGGCGCTGGTCGCGATGCTGCGCGCCCTGCCCGGCCTGGAGATCGCGCTGACGACCAACGGCTCGCTGCTGGCGGCGCAGGCGGCGGACCTGGCGGCGGCGGGGCTGGACCGCGTCACCGTCAGCCTGGACAGCATCGACGACGCCGTCTTCCGCGCCATGAACGACGCCGAGACGCCCGTCGCGCAGGTGCTGGCGGGCATCGAGGCGGCGGCCGCGGCCGGCCTGGGGCCGGTCAAGATCAACGCCGTCGTGCGCCGCGGCGTCAACGACCACACGCTCGTCGACCTGGCGCGGCACTTCCACGGCAGCGGCCACAGCCTGCGCTTCATCGAGTACATGGACGTGGGCGCCAGCAACGGCTGGCGGCTGGACGACGTCGTGCCGGGCGCGGAGATCCTGCGCCGCATCGACGCCGCGCTGCCCCTGGCGCCGGTCGAGCCCGCCTACCGGGGCGAGGTCGCGCGGCGCTGGCGCTACCGCGACGGCGGCGGCGAGATCGGCGTCATCACCTCCGTCTCGCAGCCCTTCTGCGGCGACTGCACGCGGGCCCGGCTGTCGGCCGAGGGCGTGCTCTACACCTGCCTCTTCGCGACCCGCGGCACGGACTTGCGCGCCCTGCTGCGCGGCGACGACCCCGACGCGCCGCGACGAGAGTTGGAGGCGGTCTGGTCGGCGCGCGAGGACCGCTACTCGGAGCTGCGCGCGGCCGCCACGCCCGGGCTGCCCGAGCCGGGCCGCAAGATCGAGATGTCGTACATCGGTGGCTGAGGCCGCGCGCGGCGCGCCGGACGATCCGTCGCTGAGCCACGTCGACGCGGCCGGCCGGGCGCGCATGGTCGACGTCGGCGACAAGCAGGTCAGCGAGCGCGCCGCCGTCGCCGAGGGGCGCGTGCTGATGCAGGCCGAAACCGCGGCGCTGATCGCGAACAACGCGCTCCAGAAGGGCGACCTGCTGACCACGGCCGAGCTGGCCGGCGTCATGGCCGCCAAGCGCACGCACGAGCTGATCCCGCTTTGCCATCCGCTGGCCCTCAGTCACGTCGGCGTCGAATGCGCGCTGGAGCGCGACCCCCAGACGCCGCCCGGCTTCGGCGGGGCCGTCGCGATCCGGGCGCGCGTGCGCTGCCGGGGACGCACCGGCGTGGAGATGGAGGCGCTGACGGCCGTCAGCGTCGCCGCCCTGACCGTCTACGACATGGCCAAGGCCGTCGATCGCGGCATGCGCATCACGGACGTGCGGCTGCGCGAAAAGAGCGGCGGCCGCTCGGGCGAGATCCGGCTGGCGTAGCGGGGGAATCGGCGGGAAACGCGACGCGCCCCCGAACACCTGCTAGCGTCGGGGGCGCGTCGGGGATGCTCCCTCCGGGGAGTGCGGGCTACCACCGGTGCTCAGCACCGCCCGCAGGGGGAGTAAGGCGTCCTCCCATCCCCGGTCCACCCAGCCTAGCAGACGCCGGACCCGGACGCGACATGGCGAGAGGGCGAGTAGGGGCGGTTCGCGAACCGCCCTTCCCTCACCCCCTCTCCCTGAGGGAGAGGGTGGGGGTGAGGGCGCCTCGGTGGGCGCGGGCCCTCACCCTAGCCCTCTCCCAGAGGGAGAGGGAACCGGAGCCCCCTCTCCAGCGCCCAGATGGGGAGGGGGCCAGCGGATGACGTTCCCCGGGGCCGCCATGGACATGGCGACCCCGGGGGGACGGTTCACAAGCCGCAGACTCCTAGGTGCTCACCCCGAGGTACCGCACATTGAGTGAATGGTCCGCGTTGCGCCAGCCCTGGTAGGAAATGTCCTTCCGCGCTCCGTGCTGGTGCGAGAGGTTGAAGAGCGGGATGTTGAACGCCTCCTCGTAGTGGACCACCGCCGCGTCCCAGTAGATGTCGTTCCGCTTGTCCTCATCGAACTCTCCGTTCCCTTGTTCGATGAGCGCCTGGAACTCCAGGAACTCCGGCAGGAAGTCGTCGTCCGCATTCGTGTGCGCGTACGGGTTGCCGATCGCCGCGATCAGGGTCCAGGCGAAGCCCGCCCCCGCCGGCGACCCGTGCTTCGTCGCCCCGTTCTGACTCATCAGGAAGGGGTAGGGCACCACATGGTCGCGAATCTCCTGCAGCGCGCCGCCGAAGTCCAGGTAGTCCACCTCGCACACGAAGCCCACGTCGTTCAGGTACTGCTGGATGGCCGGCACCCAGCGCTCGTCGCCCCAGATGCCGGTCCCGATGTGCAACCGGATCTGGAAGCCGACCTGGCCCGCCTCCTCCAGCAAGGCGCGCGCCTTGTCCGGGTCGTAGCCCCGGTAGCCGGAGGGGCCCAGCGGCAGGTCGTAGCCGGCCGGGAAGGGCGCGACGGCCGGCAGTTCCAGGCCGGTCAGCAGGTTGGCGATGATCGCCTCCCGATCGAGGGCGTAGTTGGCCGCCGCCCGCACGCGCTTGTCGCGCCAGGGGTTCGGGCCGCCCGTGATCGGGTCGAGGCTCTGGTTGATCGGCAACTCGAGCCCCATGACGCGCAGGCCCGAGACGGTGATCACGTGGTGGTCGTCCGAATCCGCGAACAGGGCGGCGCCGTCCGGGCTGAGGCGATCGGCGACGTCGATCTCCCCCGCCTCCAGGGCGGCGATACGGGCCGACTCCTCCGGGAAGTAGCGGGCGGTGACCGTCTTGGCCCAGTTTCCGTACTTATCGTGCGGGCCTTCGTCGGCGGGGTTGGGGAAGAACCAGTCGTCCCAGCGCACGCTGACCATCTCCTGGTCCGGCGTGAAGGAGACGAACGTATACGGGCCGATGCCGACCGGGTTGCGGGAGAAGAACTCGTCCCCGTGCTCCACGATGTAGTCCCTCGGCGTCACGGGGGTGTTGCCGCCGCCCAGTTGCTCCGGCATGTTGACGCTGGGCGGGTCCATGCCCACGCGAAGCGTGAGGTCGTCAACCACCTGCAGGTCATCGATAAAGGCGATCCGGGCGCGGATCCCGCTCACGTAGTCCGGGTTGTACTCGGCGATACCCAGGTTGCGCTCGTAGAACCACTTCAGGCGCTCGGCGGTCAACTCCTCGCCGTTGTGGAAGAAGACGCCGGGCTGCAGCGTGAGCTGGGCGGCCGTGTTTTGGTCCACGAACTCCCAGTCCGCGTAGCCGCCGGTCGCCAGCCACTGACTGCCCTTGCTGTGGGCGAAGACCGGGTCGAAGTGCAAGCTGTTGGTGACCGCGGCGCCGCCCTGGTCCGTATTGACGTCCAGTGAGGCCGGGAAGGCGGGGTAGCCGATGCGCAGCGAGGCCTCCGTGTCGAATCGGCTGACCATGGGGGCCGCGTCTTCCTCGTCGGCCATGGCCGCGGCGTCGGCGGCTTCGCGGGCGGCCTGGGCCGCGTCCTCGGCGGCGGCGGCGGCGGCGGCGGCGGCGTCCGCGGCGGCTTGCGCCTGATCGGCGCCCGCCTCGCGGGCCGCTTCGGCGGCAGCGGTGGCCGCAGCCGCCGCTGCCTCGGCGACCGCCGCGGCGCCGGCATCCCCAGCGGCGGCAGCCGCAGCGGCCGCCTCTTCCGCGGCTGCGGCCGCGCGTTCGGCCGCGGCGGCGGCGGCGCTCGAGTCGCCGGCGGCGGCAGCGGCCTCGGCGGCAGCCGCGTCGCCCGCGCCCCCGTCGTCATCGTCGTCGCCGCCGCAGCCGACCAAGGCCAGCCCGGCGGCGCCAACGCCAGCCTTCGCGCTGGCTCCCAACATCGTGCGGCGCGAGATCTTTCGCTGTTGCAGGGCGGTCCAGTAGTTGCTCATGGTTGATTCCCTTCTGTGGAACGCGGACGCCGGCCACCTGGGGACGGGCTCGCGAAACCAGAGCGCCCGCATTATGACGCCTAAGGGAGACGCAGGTCAAGGGTTTAGGCGCAAGCGATTTCTTTACACGGGACGGAATAGGTGATGGGGGCAACGGTCCCCCCCTGTCCATGCTCCGCCAGCGGGTGGAGAGGTTCTGGCCCCCGCGGGCCTCGCCACCAATCCCGCCGCGCCGCGGTCACGTTCCCCCTCTCCATCGTCCAGATGGAGCGGGGGCCAGGGGGTGAGGTCGGGGCGCGCCGGCCGGAACCTCACCCCCTAACCCCCTCTCCATTGCGGAGCAATGGAGAGGGGGGACCGGAAGGGGATCGGAGGTGAAGGCCAGCGGCGCTGTACCCAGACCTCCCTTCCGGTCCCCCCTCTCCAGCGCTTTAGCTGGAGAGGGGGTTAGGGGGTGAGGTTCCCCCGCTGCGCCAGCAGCGCCGTCACGGCGCGCAGGCCCTCGGCGGCCAGCAGCAGCCGATCGAGCGGCGCCGGCGCGATATCGACGAGGCGCTCCTCGCGCATCGAGACCGGGTCCGGCGGGCCCAGGGCGGGCCCCTCGGCGTCGAAGCCGATCTGCAGCTCCTTGAGTTCGCCCGTCTCCGTCACGACGACGCAGCCCAGGCTGCGGTCGCGCACGCCCTCGGCCTCCACCTCCACGCCGTAGCTGAACAGCGCGCCGGGGAAGGGCGGGAAGGGGCGCAAGCGCCGGGCGGCGTCGCGCAGCAGCGCCTCCAGATCGTCGGCGGCGCGCTCCAGGATGCGGTCGGCCGCGCGCAGGTCCGCGGCGGCCCGGCCGGAGAGGTCGGTCATGCCCGTGATGATACGCCAGTGATCATAGCGAGGCGCCGGGGCCCGCGACCGTCTGGCCTCGGCGCTGTCCGCACGATAGGCTGGGAGCATACGGGCGGCGGGAGGGGTCAGCCGGGTGGCTGCGGAGAACTGGACCGCCCAACTCCATATCATCGACGGTCTCGCCAGCGAGGATGCGCCGGAGATCGCCTACGCCGAGCGGCGCGACGCGATCGGCCGTCCGGCCGCGCTGTACATCCTGGCGGAGCCGGACCGGCCCGGCAGCGAGCCCTACATCGGCGACCTCGTCAGCCGCATCGGCGAGGACTTCCTCGAGGGCGACGGATCGCTGACCGGGGTGCTGCAGCGCGTGATCCGCGAGCGCCACGCGGAGCTGCTCGACTGGAACCGCACCAGCCTGCCGCGCGACCAGGCCAGCTACGGCCTCTCCTGCCTCGTCGTGCACGAGGGCGAAGTCTTCCTGATGCAGGTCGGGCCCTGCCTGGCGTACTACCGCCGCGGCGGACGCCTGCTGCGCCGCCGGCCCACGTCCGAAGCGGCGGCCGCGCCCCTGGGCGCCGCCGAAACCTCCGCGCCCGAGTTCTCGCAGCTGCGGCTGGGCGACGACGACTGGGTGCTGCTGATCAGCAGCGAGGTCGCGCGCACGGTCGGCGAGGAGGCGATCGCCGCGCTGCGCGAGCGGCCCGCCGAGGACGTGCTGCCGGCGCTGTACTCCAGGCTGCGCACGCTGCCGCGCGTCTCGGCGCTCGTCGTGGCGCCGGGAGGGATGCCTGCGCCCGACTCGGCGGCGCCGATTGAGCCCAACGATCCGATTGAGCGCACTGCGCCGACTGAGCCCAGCGATCCGATCACGGACGCGCCGGGGCCCGCCGCGAGCCCGCCGCCGGACGCGCGCGACTGGTCGCGGGACGATGCCGCCGCCGCCGGCCCCCAGCTCGACGACCCCTACGCCGGCGACCCCGATGGCGATCCCGCCGCTGGCGACTCCTATGGCGACCCCGATGGCGACCTCTACGACGACTTCCCCGAGCGCACCTCGCTGCGCGACGCCGTCGGCGGGCTGTTCTCGGGGTTGAGCGGCGTCTTCCGTCGCAAGCCGCGCGGCCCCGACCCCTGGGCCGAGGCCGACGATGAGGAGGAGGATGCGGCGTGGCCGGGGCCCAGCTGGACGGCCAGCCCCGTCTTTGATCCGGAAGTCGCCGCGGGCGACGCCGAGGACGAGCCCTCAGACGACGAGCCCCCGGGCGACGAGCCGACGGATGACGAACCCGCGGACGACGAGCCTACGGACGAGGCGCCCGCGGACGAGGCGCCCGCGGACGAGGCGCCCGAAGACGCCGATGCCTCGGACGACGACGACAGTGCCGATGATGACAGTGCCGACGATGACAGCGCCGACGACGACGGCCCGGAGGACGGCGACGAGCCGCCGGGCGACCCCGCGGACACTGCCGAAAGCACAGCCGAAGACACTGCCGAAGACACTGCCGAAGACACTGCCGAAGACACTGCCGAAGACACTGCCGAAGACACTGCCGAAGACACAGCCGAAGACACTGCCGAAGACACTGCCGAAGACACAGCCGAAGACACAGCCGAAGACACAGCCGAAGACGCAGCCGAAGACGCAGCCGAAAGCGCAGCCGAAGACACAGCCGCGGAGACGGACCCTGACGCAGGCGAGGACGCGCCCGGCGCCGCCCGCACCGTCGAATACCGGCTGGCGCCCGGCGAGAGCGGCCCCGGCGCCTTGCAGCCGCAGGCGGCCGGCTGGCCCGCGAACCCCTTCAACACGCCCGCCGCGCCCGTCCTGGAGACCGGCCGGGACGCCGACAGCGCCCGCTTCCCGCTGCCCATGTTCCGGCTCGAAGGGCGCATGCCGCGCTTCCGCCGCCGCCGCGAGGCCGACGCCGACCGAACCGGCGAGGCGGCCGCGCCGCGCCGCGGCTGGGGCGCCCTGGCCCTGGCCGTGCTGGCCGTGGTCGCGGTGCTGGGGGTCGTCGTGGGCGTGCTGCTGGTCCCGGACCTGCTGGAGAACTCCGAGCAGGGCCGCTTCGAGTCGCTGCTCGAGGAGGCGCGCCGCGGGCTCACCGCCGCCTCGCTGACCAGCGACGCGGCGGCCGGCCGGGCCGAGCTGACCGAGGCCCGCGCGGCGGTCGCATCGGCGCTCGATCTGCGCCCGCTCGACGAGAGCGCGCTGGCCCTGCAGGGGGAGGTCGCGACCGCGCTGTCGCAGATCAACGCGGTCGTGCGCCCGCCCGGCCTGGTCGAGGTGGCGAACCTGTCCGCGATCGTGCCGCCGCCGCTGGCCCTGTCGCTGGTGCAGGTGGGGGGCGCGTCGCTGTACCTGCTCGACGAGAGCGGGCAGCGGGTCTTCGCCCTGCCCCTGGCGGGCGGCGAGCCGGCGCTGGTCTTCGCCGCCGGCGAGCGCTACCCGGTGCTGTCCCTGGCCGCCGATCAGGAGGCGGGCGCGCCCGTGGGGATGCACTGGGCCAGCGGCGCGGCGGGGCAGTCGCTGACCATCCTGGACGACAACGGCCGGCTCTTCCGCGTCCTGCCCGGCCAGGGCGCGCAGGCCCTGACGATGCCCAGCCGCGAGCTGATCGGCTCGCCCGACGCGGTCGCGGTCGATGCCGGCGGCATCTTTGTGCTGGACGTGGCCGGCGGCGCCATCTGGCGCTTCCCGCAGCTCGCCGACGGGACGCTGCTGGAGCCGCAGCTGGCGATCACCCGCACCGACCTCAGCGCGGCCGGATCGCTGGCCGTGGGCGACTCCCTGTTCGTGGCCGGCTCCGACGGCCGCATCCGCCGCTTCAGCGACGGCGCCGACCAGGGCTTCCCGCTGCTCGATCTGGACCGCCCCCTGCTGGTGCCCGACTCGCTGGCCGTCGGCGCCCTGACGGGGCTGGTCTACACCGTCGACCGGGGCAATAATCGCGTGGCGGTGTTCAGCGCCGCGGGCGAGTTGGTCGTGCAGTTGCGCGCCGACGAACTCAGCGGCGTGCGCGGCGTCGCGCCGGACGAGCTCAACGGCCGGCTCTACTTCGTCACCGCCGACCGGCTGCTCAGCTCGGCGCTGCCGCCGATCATCGGCAGCTGATCGGGCACGAGGCGCCCTTCATCGGATGGGACCAGCAAGCAGGGAACGTCAAGCGGGGGCCATGAGCGACACCATCCTGGCGCTGGAATCCTCCTGCGACGAATACGCCGCCGCGGTCGTGCGGGACGGGCGCGAGGTGCTGGCCTCGGTCGTCGCCTCGCAGGCGCCGCTGCACGCGCGCTACGGCGGCGTCGTGCCGGAGCTGGCGGGGCGCGAGCACCTGCGCAGCGTGGCCCCGGTGCTGGAGGCCGTGCTGGCCGAGGCGGGCCGCGACTGGCCGTCGATCGACGCCATCGCGGTCACCCAGGGCCCCGGCCTGGGCGGCTCGCTGCTGGTCGGGATCAACGCCGCCAAGGCCGTGGCCTGGGCGCGCGATCTGCCCTGCATCCCCGTGCACCACATCGAGGGGCACCTCTACGCCAACTGGCTGGCCCCCTCGCTGGACGCCTACGACGGCGCGCCGCCGCCCTTCCCGGTGCTCTGCCTGGTGGTCAGCGGCGGTCACACGGAGCTGCTGCTGATGCGCGGCCACGGCGACTTCCGCCGCCTGGGCCAGACCCTCGACGACGCCGCCGGCGAGGCCTTCGACAAGGTGGGGCGGCTGCTGGGGCTGCCCTTCCCCGGCGGCCCCGCCATCGAGCGGGCGGCGCGCGACCGCGCCCCGGCCGAGCGCCTGCCGCGGGCCTGGCTGCGTGAGACGTACGACTTCTCCTTCAGCGGCCTCAAGACGGCGGTGCTGCAGCGCGTGCGGGGGCAGGCCGACGGCGGCGCCGCCATCGTGCGCGACCCCGGCCCGCTGGCGCGCGCCTTCCAGGACTCGGTCGTGGACGTGCTCTCGGCCAAGACGGCCCGCGCGGCCGGGGAGTACGGGGCGCGCTCGGTGATCGTGGCCGGCGGCGTGGCGGCCAACGGGGCGCTGCGCGCGGCGCTGCGGGAGCGATCGCCGGTCCCGGTGCGCTGGCCGCCGCCGCGGCTCTGCACCGACAACGCGGCCATGATCGGCGGCGCCGCCTTCTACCGCCGTCAGGCCGACCCGGCGCTCGCCTTCGACCTCTTCTCGACCTCGGGGCCGGGCGTCTTCCAGGCCGGCGGCGGTTAGCCGCGCCCGGCGTTGGGACTGGCCACGGGCCCCTCGGGGCCGGCGTTGGGACTGGGCAGCGGCGCCCGGCCGGGCCGCAGGCCGGCCACCCGCGCCAGCGGGCAGACGGCGCAGGCCCCCGCCCGGCAGTAGCAGCGCTCGAGGCCCAGCAGGGCCTGCGTCGAGCCGTTGCGCCAATCGCGCAGCCCGCCCGCGGCCAGCCGCGCGCGCAGCGCCTGCGTGCGGCCGTAGCGCGCCCCGCCCAGCCGCTGCCAGGCGCCGATCAGATCCGCGTCGGGCGCCCAGGCCAGCGCGAAGGGGTAGGCCGCGTCGACCAGGAGCTGCCGCGCCCGCTCGGCGCCCAGCAGGCGCGGCACCTGCAGGGCGGCGACGGCCTCGCGCTCGGGCGCGCGCGCCAGCCCGATCAGCCCCGCCGCGAGCGAGCCGCCGCCCGACTCGTGCAGGCGCAGCAGCAGCGTGGCCGCGGCCGCCAGGCGTCGCCGCGGCGCGTTGGCCGGCCGTCCCGGGGCTGCGGCGGCTGCGGGCAGGGCGCCCCGCAGCCGCGCCGCCAGCGCGATCGCACGAGGCCCGCCGGGAGCGAAACCGCCATGGGCGCCGCCCGGATCACCCGCCACCGCCGACGGCCCCAGACCCCGGCGCAGCTGCGCCCAGGGCAGCCGATCGGGGATCCGCGCGATGCCGCCCCCCTCCGTACCGATCGAGCGCGTACCCAGCGAGCCCGCGCCCAGGGCGGCGAACAAGGCCCCGTAGGCGGCCGCGTCCGCCTCGCCGTCTCCGTCGCAGTCCGCGGCCGCGCGCAGCCGATCGGCCTTGGCCAGCAGCCGCTCGCGCGAGAGACGCCGCAGGGCCGCCGCGACGGCGGCCGGGCCGCCCCGCTGCACGACCTGCGCGCAGGGCGGCGGCGCGGCCGGCGGGCCGCGGACGAGCTGGGCGTCGCGGGGCGGCGCCGGGCGGTCCGGGCCGGACCGCGCCGCGCCCGGCCCAGGGACGACACCGCGCGGGCGATCCGCCGAGAGCTGGAAGAGCACGCGTGCGTAGGCCGGGTCGGCGTCGTGGCCGTGCGCGTGCCAGCCGGCCGGCCGGCGATGGATCTCCACGTCGCCGCGCAGCGCCGGACCCCAGGCGGGCAGCAGCAGCGCGTCGCGGAAGTCCGGACCGGCGCCGTGGTTCCAGGTCCCGGCGAAGAGCACCCGCCACTCGCGGCCCGAGTCCTCGCGCAGGCGGGCGGGCGGCGCGGTCGCCCAGCCGCGCTGCAGCTCCATCTCCAGCGGTGTCTCCAGCAGTGTCTCCACGCGGTGTCTCCAGCAGTGTCTCCAGCGACCGCGCTACGTCCCGGCGGACGCGACGTCCGGGGGCGGCGGATCGGCCGGCGCGTCGTCCGGCGGCGACGGGCCGTAGTAGCCGGCCTGCTCCGCGATCAGGGTCAGCAGCCGGGCCGAGGCGCCGCGCGGCCGGTAGCGCCCGGTCTCCCATTCCGAGACGGTCTGCTGGCGCGCGTTGACCTCGCCGGCGAACTGGCGCTGGCTCATGCGCAGGTGCTCGCGCAGGGCGCGCACGGCGTCCTCGTTCCAGTCGTCGTCGCGCGGCTGCCGCCCGCGGGCGGTATACGGGGCCATGGCCCCAGGATACACGCTAACAGGTAATTTCGCGAGTCCCCCGGCGCGGCGGCGGCCCGGCGGGCGGGGCGCGGCCTGTGCCACGCGCAGGCTTGCACGATCTCCCGCGGCTCGGATAGGATGCCTATTGGCACTCGCCGCCTGGGAGTGCTAATCAACCGAGAAGGGCCGCCGCGGGCGGGGAGAATCCCCAGCCGGGCGGGCGCATGCAGACGACGAAGGACTGAAAGCAATGGCGAAAAAGGACGGCGCACGGCTGGAACCGCTGAACGACCGGGTGGTGGTCACTCCGGTGCAGCAGGAGCAGGTACTCGACAGCGGCTTGGTCATCCCGGACACGGCCAAGGAGAAGCCCCAGCAGGGCGAAGTGATCGCGGTGGGCCCGGGCAAGCGCGACGATTCCGGCGGCCGCGTGCCGATCGAGATCGAGATCGGCGACCGGATTCTGTACAAGAAGTACACCGGCCAGGACATCAAGATCGACCGCCAGGATCTGGTCGTGCTCCAGGAGAGCGAGATCCTGGCCAAGGTCATCGTCTAGCGCGTGGCGGCGCCCGATCGGGCCCGGCCCCCCGCGGGGGCGGCGCGGGCCCCTGGCGGCGACGCCGGCGCCGAGGCGAGCGCAAGGGCGGCGGACCCTCGCCGGGTCCCGCCCACAGCAGACGGCCCCCCGGGCCGGTGGAAGGGACGGACAACATGGTCGCCAAGCAACTGGCTTTCGATATGACGGCGCGGCGCGCGCTCAAGGGCGGCGTCGACGCGCTGGCCAACGCGGTCCGGGTGACGCTGGGGCCCAAGGGCCGCAACGTGGTGCTGGACAAGAAGTACGGCGCCCCCCTGATCATCAACGACGGCGTCACCATCGCGCGGGAGATCGAGCTCGACGACCCGTTCCAGAACATGGGCGCGCAGCTCGCCAAAGAGGTCTCGATCCGCACCAACGACGTGGCCGGCGACGGCACCACGACGGCGACCGTGCTGGCCCAGGCGATCGTGCGCGAGGGCATGCGCAACATCGCCGCCGGGGCCGACCCGATGAGCCTCAAGCGCGGCCTCGACCGCGGCTCCAAGGTGATCGTCGAGGAGCTGCGCAGCCAGGCCCGCCCGGTCCAGGCCAAGCACGAGATCGCCTCCGTGGCGTCGATCAGCGCCGACGACCCCGAGGTCGGCGAGATGATCGCCGACGTCATGGAGAAGGTCGGCAAGGACGGCGTGATCACGGTCGAAGAGGGCAAGGGCATCCGCATGGAGACCGAGTTCACGGACGGCATGCAGATCGACCGCGGCTTCGTCTCGCCCTACTTCGTGAGCAGCCCCGAGCGCATGGAAGCGGCCATCGACGACCCCTACATCCTGATCACCGACAAGAAGATCTCCGCCATCCAGGACATCGTGCCGCTGATGGAGAAGGTGCTGCAGCTGAGCAAGAACTTCGTCATCATGGCCGACAACGTCGACGGCGAGGCGCTGGCCACGCTGGTGGTCAACAAGCTGCGCGGCACGATCAACGTGCTGGCCGTCAAGGCGCCCGGCTTCGGCGACCGCCGCAAGCAGCAACTCGAGGACATCGCCGTCCTGACCGGCGCCACCGTCATCACCGAGGAGCTGGGCCGCACGCTGGACCAGGCGCAGATCGCCGACCTCGGCCGCGCCCGCCGCATCATCTCCAGCAAGGACGACACGACCCTGGTCGAGGGCGCGGGCTCCGACGAGGCGATCCAGAACCGGATCAAGGAGATCAAGGCCCAGGTCGACGGCACCGCCTCCGACTTCGACCGCGAGAAGCTGCAGGAGCGGCTGGCCAAGCTGGCCGGCGGCGTGGCCGTGATCAAGGTCGGCGCCCCCACCGAGGTCGAACTGAAGGAGAAGAAGGCCAAGCTCGAGGACGCGCTCAGCGCCACCCGCGCCGCCGTCGAGGAGGGCATCGTGGCCGGCGGCGGCATCGCCCTGCTGCGCACCGACCAGGTCCTGGCCGACCTGGAGGACGCGTCCGAGGGCGACGAGCGCACCGCCGTGCGCCTGCTGCGCCAGGCGATCGAGTCGCCCCTGCGCCAGATCTCGCACAACGCCGGCGAGGAAGGCTCGGTCGTGATCGACAAGGTGCGCAAGAACAAGAGCTGGGACTTCGGCTACGACGCCAAGGACGATCGCTACGGCAACATGTTCAAGTTCGGCATCGTGGACCCGGTCAAGGTGGTGCGCTCGACGATCGAGAACGCCACCTCGATCGGCGGCATGGTGCTGACCACCGAGTCGCTCGTGGCGGACATCCCGCAGGCCCCGGCCGCCCCCGTCGGCGAGCCGGCGATGGACTACTAGGCCGGGCGACCCGCCCCGGCGACCAGGCCGGGCGCCCGCGGCCCGGCCGGGCAGACAGCGCGACCCCGCGGCATTGCGACAGCGAAACACCGAGAAGCCGGGGCCCAAGGGCCCCGGCTTCTTCGTGTCCGCCTCCTGAGACGGGCGCGGCGCGGACCGCCGTGGCCGGCGGTCTCGCGGCGGGGAGTGCTCAGAGCTCGTCCGGTTCGGCGATGAAGCTCAGCGGCGAGCCGGCGGCGCCGGCGGCCACGGGCGCGGCCTGCTCGGCCTCCGGCTCCTGCGTGCTGAAGCCCAGTTCGCGCATCAGCTCCTCGGTCAGCCCCTCCAGGGCGTCGTCGCCGATCAGGGCGGCGGCGTCGCCGCCGGTGATGATCGTGCTGGGCTCGGGCAGCGGCGGCAGTTCGATCTCCGCCCGCGCCGGCACCAGCTTGCCGATGATGACGTTCTCCTTGAGCCCCGCCAAGCGGTCGACCGAGCCCGTCAGGGCCGCCTCGGTGAGCACCCGCGTGGTCTCCTGGAAGGAGGCCGCCGAGAGCCACGAGTCTTGCGACAGCGAGGCCTTGGTGACGCCCAGCAGCACCGGCTGGGCGCTGGCCGGCTCCCGGCCCTCCGCGATCAGGCGCTGGTTGAGGTCGTCGTACTGGAAGCGGTCCAGCAGCTCCCCGGCCAGCAGGTCGGAGTCGCCGGGCGTCTCGATGCGCACCTTGCGCAGCATCTGCCGCACGATCACCTCGATGTGCTTGTCGTTGATGTTGACGCCCTGCGCGCGGTAGACCTGCTGCACCTCGGTGACGAGGTAGCGGTGCACGGCGTCGACGCCCAGGATGCGCAGCATCTCCTGCGGGTTGACCGAGCCCTCGGTGATGCGATCGCCGGCCTGCACCTGGTCGCCCTCGCTGAGCCGCATGCGCGAGGCCGCCGGGATGGCGTACTCGCGCACGTCCTGGTGCTCGTAGACGATGGCCAGCTTGCGGGCGCGCGGCTTGCGTTCGATGCGCCCCGCGACGCGGGCCAGCAGGTAGTTGCGCTCGTCGGTCTTGGCGGAGGCCTTCTTGGCGGAGGACTTCCTGGCGGACTTCTTCGCGGCCGTGGGCCCCGGCCCGGCCGCTACCGGCTCCGGCGCCGTGGCCGAGGCGGGCAGGGTCGCCAGCACGTCGCCTTCCGCCACCAGCGTGCCGTGCTTGGCGCTCACGCGCGCGCCGGTGGGCAGCTCGTACTCGTCGCGGTAGGTCTCCGTCGCGGTCACCCGCACCTTGCGGATCTCGCCCTCGCGCAGGATGCTGACTTGGCCGTCGATCTCCGTGATCACGGCCTGCCCCTTGGGCGTGCGCGCCTCGAACAGCTCCTCCACGCGCGGCAGACCGCTGGTGATGTCGGTCACGCCGGCGACGCCGCCCGTGTGGAAGGTGCGCATCGTCAGCTGCGTGCCCGGCTCGCCGATGCTCTGCGCCGCGATGATGCCGACGGCCTCGCCCATCAAGACGAGCTTGCCCGTCGCCATGCTGCGCCCGTAGCAGTACTGGCAGAGCCCGTTGCGGGTCCCGCAGAGCATGGGCGAGCGCACGCGGAAGCTGCTCACGCCGGCCTCCAGCAGGGGCGCCAGCGTCTCCTCGTCGAGCAGCGCGTTGGCGGCCGCCAGGATCTCGCCCGTCTCCGGGTGCGCGACCGGCGCCGCCGTGAAGCGCCCCAGGACCCGCTCGCGCAGGGTCTCGAGCAACCCCAGCTCGCGGGCCTCCTCCTGGAAGAGCAGGCCCGGCGGGGCGGGGCGGTCGGTGGAGCAATCCTCGGCGCGGATGATCACATCCTGCGAGACGTCGATCAGCCGCCGCGTCAGGTAGCCGCTGTCGGCCGTGCGCAGCGCCGTGTCGGCCAGCCCCTTGCGGGCGCCGTGGGTGGAGATGAAGTACTCCAGCACCGACAGCCCCTCGCGGAAGGAGGAGCGAATCGGCAGCTCGATGATGCGCCCCGCGGGGTCCGACATCAGCCCGCGCATGCCGGCCATCTGCCGCACCTGCGCGATGTTCCCCTTGGCGCCGCTGGAGACCATGATGTTGACCGAGCCGTACTCCTCCATGTGCTCCGAGATGGCGTCGCTGACGGCGTCGGTCGCGCCCTGCCAGATGTTGACCGTCTGCCCGTAGCGCTCGTGCTCGGTCATCAGGCCCATCTGGAACTGCTCGCGCACTTCCTCCACCGCCGACTCGGCCTGCGCCAGCACGCTGTGCTTGATCTTGGGCACGCGCAGGTCGTCGACCGCGATGGTGACGCCGGACTGGGTCCCGAAGCGGAAGCCGATGTCCTTGATCTTGTCGGCCATCAGCGCCGTGGGGTCGCCGCCCAGCTCCTTGTAGCAGCGCGAGACCAGGTCGCGCAGCGTCTTCTTGTCCATCAGCGCGTTCTGGAAGGGCATCCCGTCCGGCACCACGTCGTCGAAGATGATGCGCCCCACGGTCGTCTCGACCAGCGCGTCGCCGCTGCGCGCGTCGCGCACCCGGATCTTGGCGTGCAGGTGCAGTGCGGCCAGGTCGTAGGCCAGCCGCGCCTCCTCGAACGAGGCGTAGAGGCCGCGCGGCGGAGGGCCCGGCCGGTAGCCGCCTTGGGCGTTGTCGCGGCTCAGGGTCAGGTAGTAGCAGCCCATCACCATGTCCAGCGTGGGCGCGATCGTGGGCTCGCCCGACGAGGGCAGCAGCAGGTTCTTGGTGCTGAGCATGATCTGCCGCGCCTCGGCGACGGCTTCGCGGCTCAGCGGCACGTGCACCGCCATCTGGTCGCCGTCGAAGTCGGCGTTGAAGGCCGAGCAGACCAGCGGGTGGATCTGGATGGCGCTGCCGTCGACCAGCACCGGCTCGAAGGCCTGGATGCCCAGCCGGTGCAGCGTGGGGGCGCGGTTGAGCAGCACCGGCCGCTGCCGCACGACGTCCTCCAGGACGTCCCAGACCTCCGGCCGCGCCCGCTCGACGACCCGCTTGGCGCTCTTGATGTTGTGCGCCAGGCCGCGCGCCACCAGCTCGTGCATGATGAAGGGCTTGAACAGCTCCAGCGCCATGCGCTTGGGCAGGCCGCACTCGTGCAGCTTCAGCGTGGGCCCGACCACGATCACCGAGCGGCCGGCGTAGTCGACGCGCTTGCCCAGCAGGTTCTGGCGGAAGCGGCCCTGCTTGCCCTTGAGCAGGTCCGAGAGGCTCTTGAGCTTGTGGCTGCCGCTGCCCGTCACGGCGCGGCCGCGGCGGCCGTTGTCGATCAGCGAATCGACCGCCTCCTGCAGCATGCGCTTCTCGTTGCGAATGATGATCTCGGGCGCGCCCAGCTCCAGCAGCCGCTTGAGCCGGTTGTTGCGGTTGATCACGCGCCGGTAGAGGTCGTTGAGGTCGGAGGTGGCGAAGCGGCCGCCGTCGAGCTGCACCATGGGGCGCAGGTCGGGCGGCAGCACGGGCAGCGCCCGGAAGACCATCCAGATCGGCTTGTTGCCCGACTTGCGCAGCGCCTCGACCACGCGCAGGCGCTTCATGGCGCGCTTGCGGCGCTGGCCCGAGGTGACGGCGACCTCCTGCTGCAGCTCCTCGCTGAGCGCGTCCAGCTCGATCTTCTCCAGGATCGGGATCACCGCTTCGGCGCCCATGCCCACCTGCACCACGCCCGGGTAGCGCTCCTGCAGCTCGGCGGCGCGCTGCTCGGTGATGATCGCCTCGCTGAAGTCCATCGTCTCGCGGGGGTTCGTCAGCCCCTCCAACTCCGCCAGCCGGTCCTCGAGCTCCTTCTCCGCCCGCTCGCGCACCGAGGCCAGCCGCTCGCGCAGCTGCTCCTCCTGGGCGAAGACGTCGTCCTTGATCTGCTTCTCGTCCGCCTCCGCCTGCGCGACGAGCTTCGCCTCGGCGGCGACGGCGTCGCGCTCGGCCCGGCCGAGCTTGCGCTGGACGGTCTGGTTGAGCTTGCGGGTCATCTTGTCGGCGACGACCAGGTCGCCGCGGGCGGCGATCGTCAGGTCATCGACCTTGACGTTGCGCCGCGCCTTCTTGCCGTCGAACTCGCGCAGCAGGTCCGCGAAGGTCGTGCCGGCCTCCTCGAGCTGGGCGCGGCGCGCCGCGGCGGCGGCGGTGTTGGCCTGCTTGCCCGCCTCGAGCGCCTGCGCGATCGCCGTCAGCCGACCCTCGCTGGCCACCTTCAGCATGCGCAGCGCGTCCTCGATCTCCTTTTCGGAGCCCTCGATGGCGTCCTCCGCGTCGAGCGTGAGGTGCCGGATCGCCTTGGCCTTCTGTTGCTCGTTGATGCCGGTGATCATGTACTGCGCGAAGTAGATCACGCGCTCCAGCGCCCGCGGCGAGATGTCGAGCAGCAGCGCCACGCGGCTGGGCGTGCCCTTCACGTACCAGATGTGGCTGACCGGCGCCGCCAGCTCGATGTGCGCCATGCGCTCGCGGCGCACCTTGCTGCGCGTCACCTCGACGCCGCACTTGTCGCAGATGATGCCCTTGTAGCGCACGCGCTTGTACTTGCCGCACATGCACTCGAAGTCCTTCTGGGGGCCGAAGATCTTCTCGCAGAAGAGCCCGTCCTTCTCCGGCTTCAGGGTGCGGTAGTTGATCGTTTCCGGCTTCTGCACCTCGCCGTACGACCAGGAGCGGATCTGCTCCGGCGACGCCAGGGCGATGCGGATCGCGTCGAAGTCGTTGACCTCAAGCACTGGGCACTTCCTCCCCCTCGAATCCCTTGAGATTGACGCCGAGTTCGGGCACATCCTGGCGCGAGGTGTCCTCGATCAGGACGCGCTCGTCGGACTCGTTGAGGACCTCCACCGAGAGGCCCAAACTCTGCAATTCCTTGACCAAGACCTTGAAGGACTCGGGCACGCCCGGCTCCAGCACGGCCTCGCCCTTGACGATCGCCTCGTAGGCCTTGACGCGGCCCACGACATCATCGCTCTTCACGGTCAGCAGCTCCTGCAGGATGTGCGCCGCGCCGTAGGCCTCCAGGGCCCAGACCTCCATCTCGCCGAAGCGCTGCCCGCCGAACTGCGCCTTGCCGCCCAGCGGCTGCTGCGTGATCAGCGAGTAGGGCCCCGTGGAGCGCGCGTGGATCTTGTCCTCGACCATGTGGCTGAGCTTCATCATGTAGATGAAGCCCACCGTGACCGGCTGGTCGAAGCGCTCCCCGGTGCGCCCGTCGTAGAGCCACTGCTTGCCGAAGAACGGCGGCGCGCCGCGGCCCGCCTGGTAGACGGCGTCGGCGCGGGCCAGCAGCTCCTCGTCGGGCAGGCCGCGCACCAGCAGCTCGCCGACCTGCTCCAGCCACAACTCCAGAGCGCCGCGCTTGGCCGGCCCTTCCTGGCTTTCGTCGAAGATCGCGGTGGCGTCGTAGCCACGCTCGCGCAGCCACTCGTCGGCGCGCGGGCGGTCGATCGCCGGCACCACCGCGTGCTGGTCGGGCACGTCGGCATAGCCGTTGGCGCCGGCCGCGCGGACGATCCAGGCCCGGCCCATGGCGTCGGCGATGGCGCCCTCGGTGGCGCCGTCGAAGACGGGGGTCACCGCCCGGAAGCCCAGGTTGTGCGCCGCCCAGCCCAGCTGCGTCTCGAGCATCTGGCCCAGGTTCATGCGGCTCGGCACGCCGATCGGGCTGAGGATGATCTCGACGGGCGTGCCGTCCTCCAGGTAGGGCATGTCCTCCGAGGGCATGATGCGCGAGATGACGCCCTTGTTGCCGTGCCGCCCGGCCATCTTGTCGCCCTCGGAGAGCTTGCGGCGCTCGGCGATGGTGACGCGCACCATCTGCTCGACGCCGGCCGGCAGCTCGTCGTGCTCGGCGCGCCGGAAGACGCGCAGTTCCACCACCGTGCCGCGCGCGCCGTGCGGCACCCGCAGCGAGGTGTCCTTCACCTCGCGCGCCTTCTCGCCGAAGATCGCGCGCAGCAGCTTCTCCTCGGCGGTCAGCTCGGTCTCGCCCTTGGGCGTGATCTTGCCCACCAGGATGTCGCTCGGCCCGACCTCGGCGCCGATGCGGATGATGCCCTGATCGTCGAGGTCGCGCAGCGACTCCTCGCCGACGTTGGGGATGTCGCGCGTGATCTCCTCGGGGCCCAGCTTGGTCTCGCGGGCCTCCACCTCGTACTTCGACATGTGGATCGAGGTGAACTTGTCCTCGCGCACCAGGTTCTCGGAGAGGATGATGGCGTCCTCGAAGTTGTAGCCCTCCCAGGCCATGAAGGCGACGAGAATGCTCTGGCCCAGCGCCAACTCGCCCTTGTCGGTCGAGGAGGAATCGGCCAGCGCCTGGCCCGCCGCCACCGTGTCGCCCGTCGCGACGATGGGGCGCTGGTTGATGCAGGTGCCCTGGTTGGAGCGCATGAACTTGAGCAGCGTGAAGCGCTCCGCCTTGCCGTCGTCGTACCTGATCGCGATCTCGGAGCTGGTGGCCCTGGTCACCCTGCCGGCCGCGCGCGCGAAGACCACCTGGCCCGAGTCGTGCGCCGCCTGCCGCTCCATCCCGGTCCCCACGATGGGCACCTCCGGCCGCAGCAGCGGCACGGCCTGGCGCTGCATGTTCGAGCCCATCAGCGCGCGGTTCGCGTCGTCGTGCTCCAGGAACGGGATCAGCGACGTGGCCACGGAGACGATCTGCCGCGGCGAGACGTCCATGTAGTCGATATGGTCGGGCTCGATCTCCTCGAAGTGCGCGCCGTCGCGCACCTCCACGCGCTCCTCGAGAAAGTGCCCGGCGCTGTCGAGCGGCGCGCTCGCCTGCGCGACGACGAAGCGGTCCTCCTCGTCGGCGGTGAGCAGTTGGATCTCGTCTTCCACGAAGGCCTGCACCGGCACCGTGTCGATGCCCGCGTGCGCGAGCCGCGTCTGCATGGCGGCCGTGACGACGTCGCCGGCCTGGCCGATCTGCCCGCCGCGGGGCCCGTTCAGGGTCGTGGTGAGCACCTGCCCCACCAGCGCCTCGGAGTCCACCGGCAACTCCGAGATCACGCGCCGGTAGGGCGTCTGGATGAAGCCGAACTCGTTGATCACGCCGTAGGTGGCGAGGCTGCCGATGAGGCCGATGTTGGGGCCCTCCGGCGTCTCGATGGGGCAGATGCGGCCGTAGTGGCTGTGATGCACGTCGCGCACGTCGAAGCCGGCCCGGTCGCGGCTCAGGCCGCCGGGGCCCAGCGCGCTCAGCCGGCGCTTGTGCGTCAGCTCGGCCAGCGGGTTGGTCTGATCCATGAACTGGCTCAGCTGGCTGCCGCCGAAGAACTCCTTCATCGCGGCGACGACCGGGCGGATGTTGATCAGCGCGCTCGGCGTCGCCTGCTCGGGGTCCGTGATCGTCATGCGCTCGCGGATCACGCGCTCCATGCGCAGCAGGCCCACGCGGAACTGATTCAGGATCAGCTCGCCCACGGCGCGGATGCGCCGATTGCCCAGGTGGTCGATGTCGTCGCGCTGGTCCTCGCTGTTGTTGATCCGGATCTGCTGCTGGACGATCGCCAGCATGTCGGTCAGGCGCAGCGTGCGCTGGTCCGTGGACCCGCCCAGCAGCGCCGCCAGCCGCTTATCGACCTTGTAGCGCCCCACGCGGCCCAGGTCGTAGCGCCGCGGGTTGAAGAACAGGCTGTCCAGCAGCCCGCGCGCGTTGTCGGCCGTCGGCGGGTCGCCGGGGCGCAGCTTGCGGTACACCTCCAGCAGCGCCCAGGCCTTGCTGCGATCCTCGCCGTCGAGCGGCCGGGGCTCCTTGGCCAGGGTCGCCTCCAGGTACGGGTGCATCGGGTTGCTGTCCGCGTCGGGCAGCATCGCGCGGATGCGTTCGTCGCTGCCCAGCAGCGTCTCGTCGCTGATCTCGGGGTCGGTATCGATCGCGCGCAGCAGCGTCGTGACCGGGATCTTGCGCTTGCGGTCGACCTTGACGGTCAGCAGGTCGCGGTTGCTGGTCTCGAACTCCAGCCAGGCGCCGCGGTTGGGGATCAGCTTCGCCGAGCACAGCTCGCGCCCGGTCGTGGGGTCGGTGACGGTGCTGAAGTAGGCCCCCGGCGAGCGCACCAACTGCGAGACGACGACGCGCTCGGCGCCGTTGATCACGAACGTGCCCGTCGACGTCATCAGCGGGAAGTCGCCGAAGAACAGCTCCTGCTCCTTGATCTCCCCGCTGTCCTTGACGACGAGTTGCACCGTGACGCGCAGCGGCGCCGCGTAGGTCAGGTCGCGCTGGCGGCACTCGTGCTCGGAGTACGCCGGCACGTCGAGCCGGTAGCCGCCGAAGATGAGCTCCATGCGCTTGCCGGTGAAGTCCTCGATCGGGGAGAGCTCGTCGAACAGCTGCCGCAGCCCCTGGTCCAAGAACCAGTGGTAGGAGTCGAGCTGGACCCGGATCAGGTTGGGCAGCGCGTGCCGCTCGGGGATCGACGAGTACACACGGCGCTCTTCGGGCACGAGACTGCGCCCAATCGGGCCGCCGGCGGGCTTGGGGGTGGTGGTCGTCATGATCGCGGGGCACTCCTCTGTGCTGAACGGGCCAGTGCGGAACTCGTCAGTGCGGAACTCGTCAGTGCGGAACTCGTCAGTGGTGAGCCGGGCGGGGATGGGACGCTGCGGACGGAACCGGGAGCATCGCGGCGGGCCGTCGGGGGCCGGTGGCGGCGGGGGGCGGCGGCGCCGGGGGGCGGCACGCCGACCCACGACGCCGGGCTGGGGGCGCCGACCAATGACGGCCGGGCCGAAGTCCGGGATCGTGGCGTCATTGCAGAACAACGCCTCCTCGACGTGGGAGGCCGGTCTCGATCACGAGGCATGCACGGTGAACCCGTGCACGGCAACCGGCCATCAACGCGGACCTCTGGTGAGTCGGATACGTGTGTGGGGCATTCGTGGCCAAGACTGATGCTACGTCCTTCGCGGCACGGTTTCAAGGCGCAAGGGGGCCCGCCCCCCCGAATCGCGCCGATCCGCGCCCGTTCTGTCACCCAGCTGACCCGGAACGCGCGCCTCCCCTCCGATCATGGGGACAAACGGTGGACACACGCCCTCCCAAGGGCCGGGCGTGGGGTGTTGGCTTGCTGGCATCGCGAGGGCGGGGGATACTCGGTCACGCGCCGCCCGTGGCGCCGCCTGGAGCACTTGGTGACCTGGAGCACCTGTGACCCTGCTCGGCCCACTGATCTTCACCGGCAACGCCCACCCGGCGCTGGGCGACGCGATCTGCGAGTCGCTCGACATCCCCATGGGGCGCGCCGAGGTGTCGGCCTTCTCCAACGACAACATCTTCGTGCGCATCTGCGAGAACGTGCGCGAGCGCGACGTCTTCCTCGTGCAGTCGGGGGCGCGGCCGGTCAACGCCAGCTTCATGGAGCTGCTGATCATGATCGACGCCGTGCGCCGCGCCAGCGCCGGCCGCATCACGGCCGTGATCCCCTACTTCCCCTACGGGCGCTCCGACAAGAAGGACCAGCCGCGCGTCCCGATCACGGCCCGGCTGATCGCCAACCTGCTGGAGACCGCGGGCGCGAGCCGCATCCTGACGATGGACCTGCACGCCGGCCAGATCCAGGGCTTCTTCAACATCCCCACCGACGAACTGACCGCGCTGGGCCTGCTGGGCGACGCCGTGCAGGCGCGCGAGTTCCGCGGCGTCGTGGTCGCGCCCGACCTGGGCAGCGCCAAGCGGGCGCGCAACATGGCCGAACGGCTGGGCGCGCCGCTGGCGCTGTGCGAGAAGCGCCGCGTCGCCAACGACGACCAGGCGCAGGTGCTGCATCTGATCGGCGACGTGGCCGGCCAGGACGCGCTGATCATCGACGACGAGGTCGATACGGCGGGCACGATCGTCGAGGTGGCGACGCTGCTCAAGGGGCACGGCGCGAACGTGGTCTCGGCCGCCTGCACCCACGGCGTGCTCTCGGGCCCCGCGCTCGAGCGCCTGGAGCACAGCGCGCTGAGCCGCTTGATCGTGACCGACACCCTGCCCATGCACGAGCCGCGCAGCGACAAGATCGACTCGATCAGCGTGGCCCCGCTGCTGGGCGAGGCCATCCATCGCATCCACACGGGGCAGTCGGTCGGCGCGCTCTTCCGCTAGCGCGGGCCCTCACCCTAGCCCTCTCCCAGAGGGAGAGGGAACCGGAGCCCCCTCTCCACCGTCCAGATGGAGGGAGGGACAGGGGGTGAGGTCGGGGCGCCCGCGCTCAGCGGACGTTGCGCAGGCGCGGATCGAGCGCGTCGCGCATGCCGTCGCCGACGAAGTTGAAGGCCATCACCATCAAAATGATCGCGACGGCCGGGCCGATGATCGGCCAGCCGTTGCGCGTGACCAGCGTCTCGTAGGCCGAGGAGACCATGCCGCCCCAGGCCGGCGTGGGCGGCTGCACGCCAGCGCCGATGAAGCTGAGCCCCGCCTCGACGAGGATGATGCCCGCGGCCGACAGCGACGCCAGCACCATGATGGGGGCGACGACGTTGGGCAGCAGGTGCCGCAGCATGATCCGGCCTGGTCCGGCCCCGAGGGCGCGGGCCGCGTCGATGTACACGCTCTGCTTGATCGACAGGACGACCCCGCGAGTCAGCCGTGCGTAGCCCGGCGCCCAGATCACGCCGATGATCAACATTGTGTTGGTGAGGCTGGGTCCGAGGGCGGCCGTGATGGCAAGGACCAGGACCAGGCCCGGCATCGCCATGACGGCGTCGACGACGCGCATGATCACCAGTTCGTCCAGCTTGCCGCCCATGTAGCCCGCGAGCAGCCCCAGCGGCACGCCGACGCCCACCGCCACGCCGATCGCGACGAGCACGATCTGCCAGGCGATGCGGGCGCCGAAGATCGAGCGGCTGAGTACGTCACGTCCCAGCTTGTCCGTGCCCGCGATGTGGTCCCAGCTGGGAGGCTGGAAGGTCCCCTCGAGTGTGAGGTTGGGCTCGAGCGGGTCGGCCGGAGCGATAAGCGGCGCGAAGGCCGCGACGATTCCGAAGCCGATCAGAAGCACGGCCGCCACCACCGCGGGCCGGTTGCGCGTGTAGACCCGGAGGATGGCGCGGAACTCGCGGTACCAGTGGCGCTCCTCCAGCGCAGTGAGGGAGAGCGCCGGCGGCGCGGCCGATCCGGTGGGAGCTGCGTCGCTGCTCATGTCACTCCCTGCCCCGCGCGAATCCGCGGATCGAGCAGCGGGTAGGACAGATCGACGACGAGGTTCACGGCGACCACGCAGACGGCGAAGAACATCACGACGTTCTGCACGACCGCAAAGTCCTGACTGTCGATCACGGCGTCGACGAAGAGTCGTCCCATGCCCGGAATCGCGAAGACGCTCTCGGTGATCACGGCGCCGCTGAAGATCAGCCCAGCCTGGAATCCGAAGACCGTCACGATGGGGATCAGCGCGTTGCGCAGGCCGTGCCGCACGATCACGACGCGCCCTCGCAACCCCTTCGCGCGGGCGGTGCGGATGTAGTCATCGTTGAGCACGTTGATCATCGCGGAGCGCGTCTGCCTCATCAGCAGCGTCGTCGCCGTCAGCGCGATCGCAATCACGGGCAGCGCCATGTGCTTGAGATTCTCGACCGGGTCCTCCCAGATCGGCACGTAGCCCAGAATGGGGAGCAGGTCCAGCTCCAGCCCGATCACGAGCACAAGAGCGATGCCGGTGAGGAACTCCGGGATCGAGTTCCCGATGATCATGATCGTGCTGGCTGCGACCTCGCTCTTTGACCCGGGTCGCAGGGCGGCGAGCACCCCGACGGGGATCGCGACGCTCACCACAACGAAGAGGCTCAGCAGACCGAGCTCCAGCGTCGCGGGAATGCGTCGCTCGAAGATCTCGTTCTGCGGCAGCTGGTTCACGAGTGTCAAGCCGGGATCGCCCTGCAGCAGGTTCCATATCCAGTTGGCGTAGCGCTCGACCAGTGGCGTGTTGAGCCCTAAGCGGTCCTTCGTCGCCTCGATCAGCTCGGGCGTGGCGTCGATGCCGGCGATCGCGAACGCCGGATCACCCGGCAGCACGTTCATCAACAGGAACGAGAGGACGCTGACGACCCAAAGCACGAACAGCGAGGAGAGCGCTCGGGTCGCGATGTAGCGGAGCATGGTGCGTCGTTCAGTTGCCCCCGAGCAGGAGGCAGAAGATCCGGAGGCAGCGCGACGGCCGTCGGGAACGGCCGTCGCGAGAGATCCGGCAAGGGCGCGGGACCTTGGTGCGACCCCGCGCCCGGCTCACGCCGTTAGACGTTGTTGTACCAGATCCCCTTGAAGCCTCCGCCCTCGGGTAGGCCGAAGAACGGCACCAGCCGGAACCCCTCCACGTATCCCTGTGCGACAAAGCCCGCGGGCCACTGCACGATGTGGTGGTTCCAGCCGTGATCCTGGAACGTCTGGAAGAACGTGTCGTAGAGCGGGATCCGCTCCGCCTGCGTGGGCGGGGCGGCCGCGGCGTTCAGTTGTTCCTCCGTCTCCACCAGGCCCTGCAGGACCTGGTCGTTCGGGTTCTCGTCCAGGCTGGCGCGCCCGGTGCGGGGCCCGCCCTCCGGCGAGCCGTACATCCAGTTCTGCAGGCCCTCCAGGCTCGCCCGCAGCACCGGGTCCGGGTCGAACGGCGATTCCCAGGTCAGCGCCGCGATCGACCAGTCCTGGGTCGCCAGCAGGCGGTCGATGATCGGGGGTTCCGCCCCGGTCACGAAATCGAAGTTCATGCCGCTTCCGGCCCACTGAGCGTGCGCCGGCTCGGTCACGAGGCGCTGGCGGACCGTTCCGAAACCGAGCATCACCCCGGTCAGCCCGTCGCCGAATCCGGCGGCGTCCATCAGTTGCTGCGCTTCGTCCAGGTTGGGCGAGTCGGCGTAGTAGTCCTTCGTCAACGCCCAGCTCTCGACCCCGGTCGGGCCCTCGGAGGGCACGCCGATTCCCTTGTAGGCGGCATCGTTGATGGCGTTGCGATCCAGGATCAGGTGCGCCGCGCGCCGCAGGCGTGGATCGCGGAAGTAGTTGATGTCCTCGGACGCGCCCGGGTTGAGGTTGTACCAGGTCTGCGTCCAGTTCTGGGCGGGGCCCGTGATCACCTTGAATCCGTCGGCCTCGAGCTCATCCTTGAGTTCGGCGGTGACGCCGCCGCTAGGTCGGCCGATGTCGAAGTCGCCGTTGAGGAAGCCGTTGTACGCCGTATTCGTGTCCTGGATGACCGAGACCTCTTGGCCATCCAGCCAAACGTTCTCAGCGTCCCAGTAGCCATCCCAGCGCTCGCCGACGAAGTCTTCACCCTCGGTGTAAGACACGAACTTGAGATGGCCGGCGCCGACAGGGTCGGTCAGGGCGGTGTCGAAGTGCTCCGGCGAGATCAGCAGGCCGGTGCCCGGGAAGCCCTGGAAGGCGGCCAACGTCGGCCCGAAGGGCTCCGAGTTGACCATCCGCCAGGAGAGATCGTCCACCGGTTCGAAGTTGACGGCCCGGGCGACGCCCTGGCCGTTGCGCGTGCCGCCGCCGATGTCCGACTGTTCCTTGACCCGCTCCATGTTGAGCTGCACCGCGTTCGCATCGACCGGCGCACCGTCCTGGAAGATCGTGTTCGGCCGCATGTTGAATATGTAGGTGACTTCGTCGGGGTTCTCGACGCTCTCAGCGAGCATCGGCTTGACCGAGGCGTCGTCGTTGAAGCCCAGCATGCGGTCGTAGACGTGCTGGATGTAGCCCAGCGCGTCGGCGCCGGTCGTGCTGGTGTGGGGGTCCCAGCCGCTGAACAGGTTCTCTGCCCAGGAGCGACGCATGGTGCCGCCCCGTCGGGGCTGCCCAGCCGCCACGGCCGGCTCGTCCTCCGCCGCCATGGCCGCGCTCTCGGCGGCCTCCTGGGCCGCGTCGGCGGCCTCCTGGGCCGCGGCGACGGCCGCGGCGGCGGTCTCGGCCGCGGCTTCGGCGACGGCCTCGGCGGTGGCGGCGGTCTCCGCGGCGGTGGCGGCGGTCTCCGCGGCGGTGGCGGCGGCCTGGCCCGCGGCGGCGGACGCCTCCCCGGCGGCGGCCGCGGCGGCCGCCGCCGCCTCAGCGGCCTCGTCGATGGCGGCCTGGGCGGCCTCCGCGGTGGCCGTCCCGGCCTCGACGGCGGCGGCCGCGTCGCGGGCGGCCTGGGCGGCGGCCTCGGCGGCCTCGGAGGCGGCAGCGGCGACGGCCGCGGCCGCCTGATCGCCGGCCGCGGATGCGGCGGCGGCCGCGTCGGCGGCCGCCGCGGCGGCGGCTTCGGCGGCGGCGGCCGCGTTGGCGGCGTCCTCCGACTCGGCCGCTTCGGCGGCCAGGGCAGCGGCGGCATCGGCGGCGCTGGCCGCCTGTGAGGCGGCGGCGGACGCCTCGCCGGCGGCGTCTGCCGCGTCGGCCGCGGCGTCTGCCGCGTCGGCCGCGGCGGCGGCCGCCTCGGCCGCGACGGCGGCCGCGGCCTCGGAGTCGGCGGCGCGCGCCTCCCCGGCGGCGACCGCCGCGGCCGCGGCCTCTTCCGCGGCCGCGGCGGCCCGTTCCGCGGCCACGGCCCCGGCGTCCGGCTCGTCGTCGTCGCCGCAGCCGACGAGCGCGAGCCCGGCAACTCCAACGCCGGCTTTCGCGCTGGCTCCCAACATGGTGCGGCGTGAGATCTTCCGCTGTCGCAGGGCGGTCCAATGGTTACGGCGGCTCATGACAATCCCCTTTCTGGATTCCCGGCTGTCCCGTTGTGGGACCGCTCGGTGCACGAGCACGCGTGTAGTCTAAGACGTTCTGATAGGACCCCCCCCCCCCCCGTTATGTCCAACATGTTAATTAAGGTAACCTGCGTGTAAAATTTTCGCCCGTTGACGGGGTTTTCGTCCGTTTAGGGCGCCGGGAACCGCACCCCTGGCGCCCTCCGGTTCCCCCGCTCCATCGTCCTGGTGGAGCGGGGGCTAGGGGGTGAGGCCGGACGGCGCTATCCTGAGATCGACTGCGCGCGGCGGACCGGGCGGGCCGGGGCGCGCGGCGGGACGAGACATGGGCATCTTCAAGCGAGCCAAGCACATCCTGGGCGACTCCAACAGTCGTGAGTTGAAGCGGCTGCAACCCCTCGTGGCCGAGGTCGCGGCCTGGGAGGACGACGCCGCCGCCCTGACCGACGCCGGCCTGCGCGACAAGACGGCCGAGTTCCGCGCCCGGCTGGAGGACGGCGCCGCGCTGGACGACGTCCTGCCGGAGGCCTTCGCCGTGGTGCGCGAGGCCGCTAAGCGCTGGCTGCAGATGCGCCACTACGACGTGCAGATCATCGGCGGCGCCGTGCTGCATCAGGGCAAGATCGCCGAGATGCGCACCGGCGAGGGCAAGACGCTGGTCGCGACGCTGCCCATGTACCTCAACGCGCTGGAGGGCGACGGCGTGCACCTGGTTACGGTCAACGACTACCTGGCCAAGCGCGACGCCCGCTGGATGGCCGCCGTCTACCACGGCCTGGGGCTCAGCGTCGGCGTGCTGCAACACCGCGCCTCGTTCGAGTACGACCCGGCCTACGACCCCACGAGCGTCACCGACGACGAGGAGATCGACGCGGAGGAGCGCGTGCGCCGGGCCGGGCTGGGCGACCTGCGGCACCTGCGCCCCTGCTCCCGCGCCCGCGCCTACCACTGCGACATCACCTACGGCACGAACAACGAGTTCGGCTTCGACTTCCTGCGCGACAACATGGCGACCACGCTGGAGACGCGCGTGCAGCGCCCGCTGGCCTACGCGATCGTGGACGAGGTCGACAACATCCTGATCGACGAGGCGCGCACGCCGCTGATCATCAGCGGTCAGGCGGCCGAGCCGCTCGACACCTATCACACCTTCGCGCGCATCGTGCGCACGCTGACCGAGGGGCAGCACTTCACGACCGACCCGAAGTCGCGCACGGTGGCGCTGACCGAGCCCGGCATCGAGAAGGTCGAGCGCAGCCTGGGCATCGGCAACCTCTTCGAGGGCGAGAACGCGCGCCTGACCCGCTTCCTCGAGTCGGCCCTGCGGGCCGAGTTCATGTACCACCGCGACCAGGAGTACATGGTGCGCGGCGGCCGGGTCGTCATCGTCGACGAGTTCACGGGCCGCGTCATGGAGGGCCGGCGCTACTCGGAGGGGCTGCACCAGGCGATCGAGGCCAAGGAGGGCGCCCAGGTCGAGCGCGAGACCGTGACCATGGCGACGATCACCTATCAGAACTACTTCCGCATGTATCGCAAGCTGGCCGGCATGACCGGCACGGCCGAGACCGAGGCCGAGGAGCTGCACAAGATCTACTCGCTCGACGTCATGGTGATCCCCACCAACGCGCCCATGCGGCGCGACGACCAGGCCGACCTGATCTTCCGCAGCGAGGCGGCCAAGTTCCGCGCGGCCGTGGACGAGATCGCCAGCGCCCGCGGCCACGGACAGCCGGTGCTGGTGGGCACCGCGTCGGTGGAATCCTCCGAGCGGCTGGCGGGCATGCTGACCCGCCAGGGCATCCCCCACAACATCCTCAACGCCAAGAACCACGAGCGCGAGGCCGGCATCGTCACCGAGGCGGGCCAGGCCGGCGCCGTCACCATCGCGACGAACATGGCCGGCCGCGGCACCGACATCAAGCTGGGCCCCGGCGTCCAGGACGCCGGCGGCCTGCTGGTCCTGGGCACCGAGCGCCACGAGTCGCGCCGCATCGACAACCAGCTGCGCGGGCGCTCGGGCCGCCAGGGCGACCCCGGCGCGTCGCGCTTCTTCGTCTCCTTCGAGGACACGATCATGCGGCGCTTCCCCAGCGAGCGCGTGACCGGAATGATGGGCAAGCTGGGCTGGGACGACGAGACGCCCCTGGAGTCGGGCATGGTGGGCTGGGCGATCGAGCAGACGCAGCAGAAGGTCGAGGCGCATCACTTCGACATCCGCAAGCACCTGGTCGAGTACGACGACGTGATCAACCGCCAGCGCGAGGTCGTCTACGCGGAGCGCGACAAGGTGCTGGCCGGCGACGACATCCACGGCATCGCGCGCGGCATGATCGAGGACGAGGTGCGGGCGCAGGTGCAGGAGTTCGGCGGCGGCGGCTCGCTCGCGGCCGGCGACATCGACACGTTCTGGGCGGAGCTGGGCGGCGTCATCCCGCTGGACGGCTTCGACACCGGCGCGGTCTCGGGCGCCGACAACGAGACGGTCATCGCGGCGCTGAGCGCGCACGCCATCGCCCTCTACGAGGAGCGGCGCGAGGAGCTGGGCGACAGCGTGTTCGAGGAGGCCGAGCGGCAGATCGCGCTGCGGGTCATCGATCGCGCCTGGATCGCCCACCTCACCGAGATGGACTCCTTCCGCCAGGGCGTCGGGCTGCAGGCCTACGGCCAGCAGGACCCGCTGGTGACCTACAAGCGCGAAGCCTTCGACATGTTCGATCAGCTCACGGCGACCATTCGCCGCGAGGTCGCGCGGGCGGTGCTGCGCGTGCGCCCGGCCGCCGCGACGCCGGCGCCGCCGGCGACGGGCGCCGCCGCCGCTGCCGGCAATGGCAGTGGCAATGGCCGACGGCCGTCCACGGGGCGGTCGCCACGCCGCCGGGCGCGCCGAGCCGCCGCGGCTGCCTCCGCCGCGGCGGACTCCGGGGCGGCCGCCGAGCGCATGGGCGTGCGCGCCGTCCGCGAGATCAGCGGCGAGGGCGCCGTCGCGACCGCGCCGTCGGGCGCCGGCGCCGGCGCCGCCGTGAGCGTCGCGAAGACGGGGCGCAACGCGCCCTGCCCCTGCGGCTCCGGCAAGAAGTACAAGCGCTGCCACGGAGCGGCGGCATGACGGGACTCCTGCACCGCGACCCGGCATCGCACATCGCCGCCTTCCGCGCCGACCTGCAGGCCGGCCGCGCCTGGACCGAGGCGCTGCTGGCGGCGATCGCGGCCTGGGACGTGACCAGCGAGGAGGTCGAGGGGCGGGAGTACCACTACCTCGTCGGCGGCGAGGCGTTCGACTGGCTGGTGCTGGCCGAGCGCCTGCTCGACGCCGTCGAGCCGGCGCTGCTGCCCGAGGCCGAGGTCGAGGCGCTGCTGATCGACGAGCGCTGGCCCACGCCGATGCGCGAGGAGACGTTCCAGCAGGCGCTGGGGCCGAGCAAGTACCGGGCGCACCTGAACTTCACCTACGGCGTGCGCGTCGAGGAGGCGCTGCACCTGACCGTCGAGGAGGAGGTGCGCAAGGAGCGCGGCAACGCCACGTTCCGGCGTGACGCCACCCACGAGGACGACGCGTTCCAGCGCATCTACGGCGCCGCCCGCGCGGACCTGATCCGCGACTTCCGCACCGCCACCGGCCGCGCGATGCTGGACCGCATCAGCCTGTCGGAGCTGAAGGAGTTCACCTACTGGCTCTTCAAGCGCCGCCTGGCCGCGCAGGATCCGGCCCGCGTGGCGAGTGACACGCGTCGCGGCCTGCAGCGGCTCAACGCGCTGGAGGAGCTCAAGCGCAGCCGTCAGCCCGCATCGGACGCCCAGGCGCCGGCCGCCATCATCGACGGCGTCGCCGTGCCGGTCGCCTGAGACCCCGGCCGTCCCCATCCCCCCAGCAGCGACAGCAGCGGAGCCCCAGTGAGCGACACCGCCCCCTCCAGCCCCCGATCGCCCGCGGCCCCGGTCGGCGCGCCCCCGATCAGCGCCCTCCCCAAGACCTACGACCCGGCCGCCGTCGAGGCGCCGATCTACGCGATGTGGGAGTCGGGCGGCTACTTCCGTCCGGCGGCCCGCCATCCCGACGGACAGCCCTACTGCATCATCGTGCCGCCGCCCAACGTGACCGGGGCGCTGCATCTGGGCCACGCCCTGACCACGACGATCGAGGACATCCTGATCCGCTGGCGGCGCATGCGCGGCGACGCGGCGCTGCTGCTGCCCGGCGTCGACCACGCCGGCATCGCGACGCAGAACGTCGTCGAGGCCGACATCGCGAAGCAGGGGCTGAGCCGCCACGACGTCGGCCGCGAGGCCTTCCTGGAGCGCGTCTGGGAATGGGTCGCGCGCTACCGCGGGCGCATCGCCGACCAGCAGCGGCGGCTGGGCATGTCGTGCGACTGGGAGCGCGAGGTCTTCACGCTCGACCCCGGCCCGCAGCAGGCGGTGCGCACGACTTTCCGCGACCTCCACGCGGGCGGCAAGGTCTACCGCGGCCACCGCATCATCAACTGGTGCCCCAGCTGCCGCACGGCGCTCTCCGACCTCGAGGTGGAGTACGAGGAGGAGCCCGGGCAGCTCTGGTACGTGCGCTACCCCTTCCAAGACCACGACGGCGCCGGTGACGCGGGCGGCGAGGGCGGCATCGTGATCGCGACGACGCGGCCCGAGACGATCCCCGCCGACGTCGCCGTGGCCGTGAACCCCGACGACGATCGCTGGCGCGACCTGATCGGCCGGCGCGTCATGGTCCCGATCCCCGGCATCGACCGCGCGATCCCGGTCGTCGCCGACGCCGCCGTGGAGATCGGCTTCGGCACCGGGGCGCTCAAGATCACCCCCGGCCACGACATGCTGGACTTCGAGATCGGCGAGCGGCACGGTCTGCCGGCGATCAGCGTGATCGACTGGGACGGCACGATGACCCCGGAGTCCGGCCCCTACGAGGGCCTGGACCGCGACGTCGCCCGCGAGCGGGCCGCCGCCGATCTGGAGGCGGCCGGTCACCTGGTGCGGACGGAAGCGCACGAGCACAGCGTGGGGCACTGCCAGCGCTGCGGCACCGTCGTGGAGCCGCTGATCAGCAATCAGTGGTTCGTCGACGTGGAGGAGCTGGCCGCCAAGGCGGCCGCCGTCGTGCGCGAGGGCGAGGTGCGCATCGTGCCCGAGCGCTTCGCGAAGGTCTACCTGCAATGGATGGACAACATCCGGCCCTGGTGCATCAGCCGCCAGCTCTGGTGGGGGCATCGCATCCCGGCCTGGTACTGCCTGCGCTGCGACGGGGCCGCCATCCAGGTCAGCGTGCCGCGGTCCAGCCTGCCGGGGGGCGGCGCCGGGCTGGAAGAGAGCGGCGCGGGCGCGCAGTGGTCGGGCGCCGCCGCCGCGATCGCCGCCGCCGGGCTGCCCTGGGAGCGCATCGCGGCGCTGACGACGGAGCTGACGGTCGGGCGCGACGTGACGCCGATCGTCGCCGCCGAGGAGCCCGCCTCCGACGGCTGCGGGCGCTGCGGCCGGGGTCCGCTGGTGCAGGACCCGGACGTGCTCGACACCTGGTTCAGCAGCGGGCTCTGGCCCCACTCGACGCTCGGCTGGCCCCAGCCCAGCGACGACCTGGCGCGCTTCTATCCCGGCAGCGTGATGGAGACCGGCTACGACATCCTCTTCTTCTGGGTCGCGCGCATGGTGATGCTGGGCTGCCACAACATGGACGGCGTGCCGCCCTTCCGCACGGTCTACCTGCACGGCCTCGTGCGCGACGCCCAGGGCCGCAAGATGAGCAAGAGCCTGGGCAACGGCGTCGACCCGCTGGACGTCAGCGATCAGTTCGGCACCGACGCGCTGCGCTTCACGCTGGCCACCGGCTCGACCCCCGGCAACGACATGCGCCTGACCGACGAGCGCCTGCAGGGCGCCCGCAACTTCGTCAACAAGCTGTGGAACGGCGCGCGCTTCGTGCTGGGCGAGCTGGGCGACCGCGTCGTCGCGCCGCGCACGGCGGCCGGCGATCCGTCGCTGGCGCTCGAGGACCGCTGGATCCTCTCCCGGCTGGCCGGCCTGACCGCCGGCGTCGACGGCCTGCTGGGCCAGTTCCAGCTCGGCGAGGCCGGGCGGCGCATCAGCGACTTCCTCTGGGGCGACTTCTTCGACTGGTACGTCGAGGCCAGCAAGGTGCGGCTGCGCGCCGGCGACGACACCCCGCTGGGCGTGCTGGCGCACGTGCTCGACCAGGGCCTGCGCCTGCTGCACCCCTTCCTGCCCTTCGCCACCGAGGCGATCTGGCAGCGACTGCGGTCGCATCTGGCCGGCGAGGACGGCCCGGCCCTGATCATCGCGGCCTACCCCCGGCCCGCCGCCCCTGCGGTCGGCGAGGCCGCTGCCGACGCTACCGCCGAGCGCGGCTTCGCGGCCGTGCAGGAGGTCGTGCGGGCGATCCGGCAGGTGCGCGCCGATCGCGGCGTCGAGGCGCCGCGCTGGATCGAGGCCTACATCGTCGCCGGCCCACAGGACGACGACGCGGGACCGCTCCGCGACCGCGCCGCGGTGATCGAGGCGCTGGCGCGGGCGCGCCCGCTGCACGTCGTGAACACCCGCGCCGAGGCCCCGGACGCGCAGGTCGTCACGCAGGTGCTCGACCACGCCCAGGTCGTCCTGCCGCTGGGGGGGCTGGTCGATCTGGGGCGGGAGCGGGCCCGCCTCGACAAGCAGATCGCCGAGGCGACGCAGCATGGGGCCCGCCTGCAGGGCAAGCTCTCCAACCAGGGCTTCACGTCCAAGGCGCCGGCGGCGGTCGTCGCGCGGGAGCGGGAGCGGCTGCGCGAACTCGAGCAGCGGCTCGACGGCCTGCGCGAGCGCCGCGCCGATCTGGGCTAGCGCCCGCTGGCCGCCCGCTCTCGATTGACACCGATCTAGGGCGGCCATACGATCCGGCTGCGAAATCTCGCACAATCACCCCCCAGGCGAGACGGAGACGGCCGTGGAACAGCTCATCGAGAACTACGGCGCGGTGCTCCTTGCGGTGCCCGTCGGGGCGTTCCTGGTGCTCAACGCGCTCGTCGTCACGAAGGTGCTCGCGCCGCGCCGGCCCACCCGGCTCAAGGGCCAAGTCTACGAGTGCGGCATGCTGCCGATCGGCAAGAACTGGGCCCAGGTCCACGTGCGCTACTACATCTTCGCGATCCTCTTCCTCGTCTTCGACGTCGAGATCGTCTTCCTCTTCCCCTGGGCCGCCTCGTTCCTCGGGCTGATGGACAGCGGCGGATCGGTGGGCCCGGCGGCGTTCGACAAAGTGATCCTCTGGCAGATGGTGCTGTTCATCTTCACCCTCCTGGTGGGGCTGGCCTACGCATGGCGGAAAGGCGTCCTCGAATGGTCGACCGACCAAGCTCGCTAGTCACCGATCTAACCGCGCCGGTCTCGCCGGAGGAGCTGCGGCTCCTGCCGATCGATGACGGCGCCCCGTTGATCCCCTACAAGGTCGCGCTGCCGGGCGTGATGCAGGTGCCCGCCGACACGCTCATCGCCACGGCGCGCAAGGCCTCCTTGTGGCCCATGACCTTCGGCCTGGCCTGCTGCGCGATCGAGATGATCTCGACCTACATGGCGCACCACGACCTCGACCGCTTCGGCATCGTGCCCTGGCCGTCGCCGCGCCAGAGCGACGTGATGATCGTCGCCGGCACCGTGACGAAGAAGATGGCCCCCGCCGTCAAGCTGCTGTGGGAGCAGATGCCGTACCCCAAGTGGTCCATCGCGATGGGCGCCTGCGCGACCAACGGCGGCCCCTACACGCAGTACGACCGCGTGCTGCAAGGGGTCGACAAGATCATCCCGGTAGATGTCTACGTGCCCGGCTGCCCGCCGCGGCCGGAGTCGCTGCTGGACGGTTTCCTGGCCTTGCAAGACAAGATCATGGAGACCCGGGCGCGCGGCGTATGACGACGCAGACCGACGCCGCGCGATCGACGCCGGAGGCCGGCAGCGTCGCGGATCTCTATCGCGAGGTCCTGCCGATGCTCGAGTTCGCGGCCGAGCCGACCAAGATCGACGTGGCCCTGACCGTCGCGCCGGGCGACCTGCACGAGGTCATCGCGGCCGGCCGCGACGACGCGCGGCTGTCGATGGACCTGCTGCGTAACCTCACGGCGGTCGACTGGCAGGACGACGGCATCGAGCTGGTCTACCACCTGTACTCGCTGCGCCAGCGGCACGGCGTCTGCGTCAAGACGCGGCTCGAGGGCGAGGCCCCGTCGATCGCGACGATCACCGACCTCTACATGGGCGCCGAGTGGGCCGAGCGCGAGGTGCGCGAGATGTTCGGCGTCGAGTTCGAGGGCCACCCCGACCCCCGCAACCTGCTGCTCGACGAGGACCTCGACATCCACCCGCTGCTCAAGAGCCACCCGCTGGCGGAGATCGAGCTGCCGCAGGGCGTCGATGTCGAGTACTTCACCAAGGAGCACCCGCCGGAACGGCGCGCCGCGCCGGACGCCGGCCGGGCCGCCGCCGCCGCGACGCAGGCCGCGGCCGAGAAGAAGCCCGCCAGCGACCTGACGCCCGAGGAACTCGCCGCCAAGCGGGCGGCGCAGGCGGAGCGCGTCCAGAAGGCGCGCGAGCTGGCCGCCGCCCGGCGTCGCGAGGGGCCCAAAACGCCGATGGGTGAGAAGGCCGCCGCGGCGCCGGCGGCCGCGACGGACGCCCCCGCATCGGGCGGCGCTGCCCCGCCCGCGCCCGCGCCCGCGGCGACGCCCGCGCCCGCCGCCGCCGCCGCGCCCGCCGCCGCGGCGGCGAAGAAGGCGACGGCCGACATGACGCCCGAGGAACTGGCCGAGCGCAAGCAGGCCCAGGCCGAACGCGTCAAGCGCGCCCGCGAGCTGGCCGCCGCCCGCCGCGCCGAACTGCGAGGAGAGGGCTGATGGCGGAGCCGGTCATGATGACGGAGCCGGTGGTCGTGGAGCGCGAGTTCCAGACCGTCGACATGAACATCAACATGGGGCCGCAGCACCCGTCGACGCACGGGGTGTTCCGCATGGTCCTGACCGTCGATGGCGAAATCGTCAAGGACGTGATCCCCTACATCGGCTACCTGCACCGCGGGGCCGAGAAGCTGAGCGAGTCGATGGACTACCGGGGCTCGCTGGGCTTCCAGGACCGCACCGACTACCTGGCCGCGTTCTGCAACGAGTGGGTGCACGTCAACGCGACGGAGCGGCTGGCCGGCATCGAGGCGCCCGAGCGGGCGGAGTACGTGCGGCTGATCCTCTCCGAGTTCAACCGCGTGCTGTCGCACCTGATGTTCGCGGGCGCGTTCGGCACCGACGTGGGCTTCTTCGGCACGGCCTTCACCTGGGCCTTCAAGGAGCGCGAGCTGATCCAGGACTACTTCGAGGCCGTCACCGGCGACCGCATGATGTACAACTACTTCCGCGTCGGCGGGCTGGCCTGGGAGCCGCACGAGACCTTCGTCGAGGACGGCCGCTGGCTGATCGAGCGCATGCACGCCGGCATCCAGGACCTCGACGCGCTGATGACCCGCAACGAGATCATGATCGCGCGCTGCCGCGACGTCGGCGTGCTGAGCGCCGCGGACGCGATCAACCACGGCGTCACCGGGCCCATGCTGCGCGCCTCCGGCGTCGCCTTCGACCTGCGCGTCGACGAGCCCTACTCGATCTACGACCGCTTCGAGTGGGACATCCCGGTGGGCGATCGCGGCGACGTCTACGACCGCTTCCTGGTGCGCATGGAGGAGATGCGGCAGTCGCTGCGCATCATCGGGCAGGCGCTGGACCAGATGCCCAGCAGCGGGCCCATCGTGGCCGAGGGGCTGCCGACCCGGCTGCGGCCGGCGCCGGCCGAGATCTACCAGCGCCAGGAGGGCCCGCGCGGCGAGTACGGCATCTACATGGTCTCCGACGGGACCGACAAGCCCTGGCGCATGAAGGTGCGCTCGCCCTGCTTCCACAACCTCAGCGCGCTGAAGCAGATGACCGTGGGCTCCTACATCGCCGACGCCGTCATCATCCTGGGCTCCGTCGACATCGTGCTGGGTGAGGTGGACCGCTAGATGCCCGACGCCGTCATCCTCAGCGAGTTCGCCGGGATCGGCATGCCCGACTGGATCGACGCCCTGATCCGGCTGGTCTTCATCGTCGCGCTGATGACGATCAACGCGCTGGCGCTGATTTACCTGGAGCGCAAGGTGCTGGCCCGCTTCCAGGCCCGCGTGGGCCCCACCCGCACCGGCCCGATGGGCATCCTGCAGTCCCTCGCCGACGCCATCAAGCTGCTCACGAAGGAGGACGTGCGCCCCGACTCGGCCGACCGCTGGGTGTTCGAGCTGGCGGTGTTCTTCGTCTTCGTGCCGGTCTTCCTGATGTTCGTGCCCATCCCCTTCACGGAGACCTGGTTCATCCGCGACCTGGAACTGGGCTTCCTCTACGTCTTCGCGGTGCTGGGACTCAGCATCATAGGTGTGATCATGGCCGGCTGGGGGTCGGACAACAAGTACGCCCTGCTGGGCGGCATCCGCGCCGCGGCGCAGGCCATCTCGTACGAGCTGCCCATGCTGCTGGCGGCGGCGGGCGTGATCATGATCGCGGCCGGCCACCTGCAGGACGACGGCCTGGTGGGCGGGGCGCTGAACCTCAACTTCATCGCCGGCGACCAGCGCACGACGCCCTACATCGTGCTGCAGCCGCTGGGCTTCGTGATCTTCATGATCGGGGCGCTGGCCGAGCTGCATCGCCCGCCCTTCGACATGCCGGTGGCGGAGTCGGAGGTCGTGGGGGGCTACTTCGTCGAGTACAGCGGCATCCGCTGGAGCCTGTTCTTCCTGGCCGAGTACACCGGCCTCTTCCTGATGGTGATGCTCGCCTCGACCGTCTTCCTGGGCGGCTGGAACTTCCCCTACGGCGAGGACGGCGGGCTGGGCGTGCAGATCGTGCTGACGCTGCTCAAGGCCGGCGCGCTGATCTTCGTGCTGTTCTGGCTGCGGGCCATGTTCCCGCGCCTGCGCATCGACCAGCTCATGGCCTTCTCCTGGAAGGTGCTGCTGCCCTTCGCCCTGCTGCAGGTGCTGGCCAACGGCATCATCCTCGCCTACGGCGGCGCCGACTGGATCGTGGCGCTGGTCTCATTAGCGCTGCTTGTCTCACTGGTGGCCCTGATTTACGTTCTGAGTCGTTCCAAGGCGGGCGGCCAGTCGATTCACTTGGAACCGGCGCGACCGCGCCTCGTCACGAGCACCGAGGTCGCGTCCGGCGACTGACGTGCGAGCGGGCCCGCGCCACGGCACGGGCCCCACTGTTGAACGCGCAGGCCCCCGGAAGGGGCCAATCCGGGTGGAGCATGAGCGCAACCGAGATCATCTTCTACGCCATCGCCGTGCTGACGCTGCTGAGCGCCCTGGGCGTGACGATGGCCGGCAACATCGTCTACGCGGCGCTGCTGTTCATCGCGACGCTGGGCGGCGTGGCGGCCCTCTACCTGCTGCTGACGGTGGAGTTCCTGGCCCTGGTGCAGCTGCTGATCTACGGCGGCGCGGTCGTCATCCTGATCCTCTTCGCGCTGATGCTGACGCGCGCCCGCGAACGCCCCCAGGCCCTGTTCGGCAAGACGCGCCCGCTGGGCGTGCTGGCCTCGCTGGGTCTGCTGGCCGCGCTGATCGGGGCGGCCGTGGGCACCGACTGGGTCACCCCCGCCGACCGCGGCGGCATTGAGCCGGTGCCCTTCGAGGCCATCGGCGACGTCATCTTCACGGTCTGGGTCGTGCCCTTCATCGTGGTGGGGATCCTGCTCTCGATCGCCCTCGACGGCGCGATCCTGCTAGCCACGCCGGAAGACGAGGAGGGCTAGTGCCACCCATCGAGCACGTGCTCGTGATCAACGCGATCCTCTTCGCCATCGGCGTGATGGGCGTGCTCACGCGCCGCAACGCGATCCTGATCCTGATGTCCGTCGAGATCATGCTGAGCGCCGTCAGCCTCAACCTGGTGGCCTTCGCGGTCTACGGCAAGATCGAGTTCGGCAACTTCACGGGCATCATCTTCGCCTTCTTCCTGATCGTCGTGGCGGCCGCCGAGGTGGCGCTGGCGCTGGGCATCGTGGTGCGCACGTTCCGCAACCGCGCCACCGCCAACGTCGACGAAGTGAACCTTCTCAAGTGGTAGGCGCCGTGCTGACCCTCCCGCCGACGCCGCCCTGCGCGCCCGCGGCCCCAGCAACGAGGGGGCGGCGCTAGATGTTCTGGATGGAGCACGTCTGGATCCTGCCCGCGCTGCCCGTCTGCGCCTTCTTCGTGCTGTTCCTGGTGGGCCGCTTCCTGCCGCGCGGCGGCGACTGGCTCTCGATCGGCGCGATCGGGGCCGTCTTCGTGCTGTTCTTCGTCGTGCTGACCGAGCAGCTGGGCTCCATCGGCGACGGGCTGGGCGGGATCGCCAACAGCGGCTTCACCTGGCTGGAGGCGGGCGACTTCTCCCTGCGCATCGGCTGGACGCTGGATTCGATCGCGGTGGTGATGATCGGCGTGATCGCCACCGTGGGGCTGATGGTCAACCTCTACTCCACGCAGTACATGCGCCACCACGGCAAGCCCGAGGCGCGCTACTGGTGGTACTTCGCGGTGCTGAGCCTCTTCGTCGGCTCGATGCTGGCGCTCGTCCTGGCCGACAACCTGCTGCTGCTCTACGTCGCCTGGGAGGGCGTCGGCGTCTGCTCCTTCCTGCTGATCGGCTTCTACTACGAGCGCCCGTCGGCCGTGGAAGCGGCCAAGAAGGCCTTCATCACGACGCGCCTGGGCGACGTGGGGCTGCTGATCGGCATCATCCTGCTCTGGCGCGCGACCGGCAGCTTCCAGATCAGCGAGATCATCGCGGCCGCGCAGGCGGGCCGCCTCAACGACCTGCCGCAGGTCATGGGCGACGCCTACCTGACGCTGTCGGTGCTGCTCGTCTTCCTGGGCGCGATGGGCAAAAGCGCGCAGTTCCCCTTCCACGTCTGGCTGCCGGACGCGATGGAGGGCCCGACGCCGGTCTCGGCGCTGATCCACGCCGCCACGATGGTCGTCGCCGGCGTCTACCTGGTGGCGCGCCTGCTGCCGCTGTTCGACGTGACGCCCGGCGCGCTGGAGGTGGTGCTGGCGGTCGGCCTGATCACGGCGCTGCTGGCGGGCCTGATCGCGCTCGCCCAGACCGACATCAAGCGGGTGCTGGCCTACTCGACGGTGAGCCAGCTGGGCTTCATGTTCGTGGCGCTGGGCGCCGGCGCCGTCGGCATCGCGATGCTGCATCTGATGACGCATGCGTTCTTCAAGGCGACGCTGTTCCTCGGCGCCGGCTCGATCATCCACATGAGCGACGAGCAGGACGCCCGCCGGCTGGGCGGCCTCTGGTGGCGCATGCCGGTCACGGCCGGCACGTTCATCCTCTCCGCGCTGGCGCTGGCGGGCATCGCGCCGCTGTCGGGCTTCTTCTCGAAGGACGAGATCTTCACCGTCGTCGAGTCGACGCAGCACGAAGCGATCCTGATCCTGCTGGGCGTCGCCGCCTTCCTCTCGGCGGTGTACATGGCGCGGCTGGTGATGATCACCTTCTTCGGCGCGCCCAAGGACCTCGACGTCATCCGGCGCACCCGCGAGGCGCCGGCGCTGATGTTGATCCCGCTCGTCTTCCTGACCGTGCTGACCGCCCTCGCCGGCTGGTTCGCCATGGACCAGGTGGGCGACTGGTTCGGCTTCCCGGGCGGCATCAACCAATACATCTACTACCCCGAGCCCGAGGCGTTCCACTTCAACTCGCTGCTCGCCGCCGCCACCGGCCTCGTCTCGCTGCTGGGCATCGGGACCGCCTGGTGGCTGTTCTACGGCCACAACGCCCGGCGCGCCCAGGCGCTGCGCGAGCGGCAGCCGCGCATGGCGGCGGCGCTGGAGAACAAGTTCTACTTCGATGAGGCCTACCAGTGGGTCATCGACCACGCGGTGCTGCCCTTCGGGCATCTGGTCGCCGGGTTCGACCGCATGGTCGTCAACAACACCGGCATCAACGGCCCCGCCAACCTGACGCGCTGGGCCGGCGAGCGGGTGCGCCAGCACGTGACCGGCCGCCTGCCCGACTACGCGCTGGTGATGATCGTCGGCGTCGCACTGCTGGGAGCGCTGGGCTTCCTGCTGCGGCTCAACTAAGAGGCGCGCCCGGCGACGACGCCGGGTGCGCAGGGACCACCGGCGTCAGGTGCGCCGGGGGCTGAGAAACGGGGACCGGTGAACGACGTCGGCGCACTGCTGCTCGTCCTGCTGCTGATCCCGGGCGCCGCCGGCATCCTGACGATGCTCACGCCCAGCCGCCACGACCAGGTGGTGCGGGTGATCGCGCTCGTCACCGGCGTGGCCGTCTTCGTCGTCTCCGTCATCGTCTTCGCCGCCTTCGACTACAAGGAGGGCGGCCTGCAGTTCGCGCTGCGCTACGTCTGGATCGAGAACGTCGGCGTGTTCCGCGAGAACGGCGTCTCGCTGTTCCTGGCCATCGACGGGATCGCCGCGGCGCTGGTGCTGCTGAACGGCATCGTCGCCTGCGCCGGCGTGCTGGTGTCGTGGAAGATCGACTACCGCAACAAGGACTTCTTCGTCCTCTTCTGGGCGCTGGTGGCGGGCGTCTTCGGCGTCTACATCAGCCAGGACCTGTTCTTCTGGTTCTTCTTCTACGAGCTCGCCGTGCTGCCCATGTACCTGCTGATCGTGGTCTGGGGCAGCACCAACAAGGAATACGGCGCCATGAAGCTCACCATGGTGCTGGTGGGCGGATCGGTGCTGGTCTTCATCGGCATCTTCGCCGTCTTCACCGAGGCCGGGGCCGGCACCTTCGACATGGGCGTCCTGCGCGAGGTCGAGTTCGGCAAATCCTTCGCCAACACCTTCTTCCCGTTCTTCATGATCGGCTGCGGCGTCCTGGCCGGCCTCTGGCCCTTCCATACGTGGTCGCCCGACGGCCACGTCGCGGCGCCCACGGCCGTCTCGATGCTGCACGCGGGCGTGCTGATGAAGCTGGGCGCCTTCGGCATCATCCGGCTGGGCATCGAGATCCTGCCCGCCGGCACCGACCTCTGGATGCCGGTGCTGCTGGTGCTGGGCGGCATCGCCGCCATCTACGGGGCCTTCTCGGCCATCCACCAGACCGACCTCAAATTCGTGGTCGGCTATTCCTCCGTCAGCCACATGGGCTTCGTGCTCATGGGCCTGGGCACGATGAACACGATCGGCGTCACCGGCGCGACCCTGCAGATGTTCAGCCACGGCGTCATGACGGCCCTCTTCTTCGCCATGGTCGGCGCGATCTACGACCAGGCCCACACCCGCGACATCACCCAGTTCGGCGGGATCATCAAACGCATGCCGCTGTTCGTGATCTTCTTCGGCATCGCCGGGCTGGCCTCGCTCGGCTTACCGGGGCTGAGTGGCTTCGTGGCCGAGTTCCACATCTTCGTCGGCGCCGTCAGCGTGTTCCCCTTCTGGGCGGCCATCGGCGTGCTCTCGGCCGCGCTGACCGCCGTCTACGTCCTGCGACTGCTGGGCCGGGCGGCGCTGGGCCCGTTCAACGAGCGCTGGGACAGCCTGCGCGACATCACCCGCTGGGAGCTGGCTGCGGGGCTGATGCTGCTGATCCCGATCGTCGCGATGGGCGTCTGGCCCGACCCCTTCGTCGACCGCATCGCCAGCGCGGTGCTCGAATTGCCCAGCGTGGATGAGGTGGGTGGCGGCCTGGCCAACCTGCCCGTGGTTCGGGGCGGATGATGGACCTCGAATACAGCCTGATCATCCCCGAACTCGTCCTGGCGAGCTTCGCCACGCTGATCGTGGCGGGGGCCGTGAGCTTCCGGCGCGTGCCGCAGGAGGTCTGGGGCTACCTCTCCGTCGTGGGCCTGGTCGTGCTGCTGGTGCTGACGGCGGTCTTCTACATCAACGTCAACGACGACTTCGCCAACGTCCTGGCGATCGACAACTACACGGTCCTCTTCCGCGTCTTCTTCCTGGGCATCGCCGCCTTCGCGATCCTGGCCGGCATCCAATTCGCGGGCGACCGGCTCAAGCATCAGGGCGAGTTCTACGGCCTGATCATGTTCGCGACGCTGGGCATGATGCTGCTCGCGTCCTCGCGCGAGCTGATCACCGCCTACCTGTCGCTCGAGCTGATGTCGTTCAGCCTCTACATCCTGGTGGGCTTCAACAAGCTCAACCCGTTCTCCAACGAGGGCTCGCTCAAGTACCTGCTGCTGGGCGCCTTCTCGTCGGCGCTGTTCCTCTACGGGCTCAGCATCCTCTACGGCGTCACCGGCACGACGACCTACAGCGCCATCGAGCCCGACGGCATCGAGGCGGGACGCAACATCGCGCAGCAGCTGGGCAACTTCAGCGCCGCCACGATCGACCGCGCCCTGCCGATCCCGGGCGACGTCCGCCCCGCGATCATCGTCTCGCTGGTGCTGATCGTCGCCGGGCTGGGCTTCAAGGTGTCGGCCGTGCCCTTCCATCAGTGGACGCCCGACGCCTACCAGGGCGCGCCGCTGCCCGTGACGGCCTTCCTGAGCGCCGCCGGCAAGGGCGCCGCCTTCGCCTTCTTCCTGCGCTTTTTCGCGGAGGCGCTGCTGCCCGCCGCCGCCGAGTGGTCCTGGCTGGTCGCGGTCATCGCCGCCATGACGATGATCACCGGCAACCTGATCGCGCTGCGCCAGACGAACCTCAAGCGCCTGATGGCCTACTCCTCGATCGGGCAGGTGGGCTACCTGCTGATCGGCATCGTGGCGCTCGACGCCGGATCGCTGGTGCAGTCGCACGACGCCGCCACGGCGCTGGTCCTGCACCTGATGGGCTACGTGGCGACGAACGTGCTGGTCTTCACGGCGCTGATCGCGTTCTACAACCGCACCGGCAAGGACGACATCGCCGACCTGCGCGGGCTCGCCGAGCGGCAGCCCGTGCTGGCCCTGCTGCTCTCGGTGGGGCTGTTCTCCCTGGCCGGGATGCCGCTCTTCGCCGGCTTCGCGACCAAGTTCATCATCTTCCAGGTCGCGGCCAACAACGGCCATCTCTGGCTGGCCGCGATCGCCGTCACCGTCTCGTTCGTGTCGCTCTACTACTACCTGATGGTGATCAAGCAGATGTACCTCTACAAGCCGGAGGGCGCCGACACGGGCCGCTTCTCGGTGCCGCGGCCGATGATGGGCGCGCTGGCCGTGCTGACCGGGGTGGTGTTCCTGCTGGGGCTCTACCCGGCGCCGCTCTTCAAGGCCATCGACGCGTCCACGTCGATGCTGTTCCCCGGGCTCTAGCCGCGGGGCCTGCGTGTCTGCGCCGGACTACAGGATCGGCAGATAGCGCTCGCGCTCGAAGTCGGTGACGTGCGCCTGGTAGGCGTCCCACTCGATGCGCTTGTTGGCCAGGATGCTGTCGAACACGTGCCGGCCCAGCGTCTCGCGCATGAAGTCGCTGGCCGCGAAGAGGTCGATCGCCTCGCCCAGCGAGCCGGGCAGGAGCCCGATGCGGCGCGCGCGCCGGGTGGCGTCGTCGAGCAGGAAGACGTTCTCCTCGGTGGGGGCGGGGAGTTCGTACTCCTCCTCGATGCCCTTCAGGCCGGCGGCCAGCAGCACCGCGAAGGCCAGATAGGGGTTGCAGGCCGCGTCGGCCGCGCGGTACTCGATGCGCGTCGCCTTGGCGCGCCCGGGCTGGTACTCGGGCACGCGGATCAGGTCGCTGCGGTTGCGCGTCGCCCAGGTGATGTAGACGGGCGCCTCGTAGCCCGGCCGCAGCCGCTTGTAGCTGTTCACCCACTGATTCGTGACCAGCGTGAACTCCCGCGCGTGCCGCAGCAGCCCGGCGATGTAGTGCCCCGCCATCGGCGACAGGTGCGACGCCGCCTCGGGCGCGAAGAACATGTTCTCGTCGCCCCGGAAGAGCGACTGATACAGGTGCATCCCGCTGCCGTTCTCGGTCGTCAGCGGCTTGGGCATGAACGACGCGTGCACGCCGTGCTTGATCGCGATCTCCTTGACCACCAGCCGGTAGGTCATGGTGGCGTCGGCCATCGTCAGGGCGTCCGTGTAGCGCAGGTCGATCTCGTGCTGCGAGGGCGCCACCTCGTGGTGGCTGTACTCCACCGCGATGCCCATCTCCTCGAGCATCAGCACCGTCTCGCGGCGCAGGTCGCTGGCCGTGTCCAGCGGCGTCAGGTCAAAGTAGCCGCCGGCGTCGAGCGGCTCCGGGGTGTCGGGCGCCTTGAAGTAGAACCACTCCAGCTCCGGCCCCACGTAGAACGTGAAGCCGGCCTCCGCCGCGCGCTCGAGCTGGCGGCGCAGCACGAAGCGCGGGTCGCCGACGAACGGGGAGCCGTCCGGCATGTGGATGTCGCAGAACATGCGCGCCACGCGGTGCTGCTGCGGCCGCCAGGGCAGCACGACGAAGGTCGCGGGGTCCGGCCGGGCGATCATGTCCGACTCATCGACGCGGGCGAAGCCCTCAATCGAGGAGCCGTCGAAGCTCATGCCCCGCTCCAGCGCGGCCTCGAGTTCGCCGACCGTGATCGCGAACGACTTCAGCGAGCCCAGGATGTCGGTGAACCAGAGCCGGATGAACTTGACGTCGGCCTCGCGGGCCGTCGCGATGACGTATTCCGTGGTTTCGGCAGCCATCCGGGGCCGCTCCCTCCGTGGGACCTGCGCGTGCGCCAGCGTCCCCTGGCCGCGTCCCAGGCCGCGCTAGGCGTCGAAGTAGAGGTGGAACTCGTGCGGGTGCGGGCGGATGCGGACGGCGGCGACTTCGTTCTCCAGCTTGTAACTGATCCAGGTGTCGACCAGATCCTGGGAGAACACGCCGCCCTTGAGCAGGAAGTCGTGGTCGTCGTTCAGCGCCTGCAGCGTTTCCTCCAGCGAGCCCGGGACCGTGGGGTAGCCCAGTTCCTCCGGGTCGACGTCGAACAGGTCGACGTCGTCGATCGGGTCGCCCGGGTCGATCTTGTTCTGGATGCCGTCCAGGCCGGCCATCAGGATGGCCGCGAACGCGAGGTACGGGTTGGCCGTCGGATCCGGCGCCCGGAACTCCAGCCGCTTGGTTTGGGGCTTCGAGGAGAGCATGGGGATGCGGATCGCGGCGCTGCGGTTGCGGGCGCTGTAGACGAGGATGTTGGGCGCCTCGTAGCCCGGCACGAGCCGCTTGTAGCTGTTCGTGGTGGGGGCGCAGAACGCCATCAGGGCCGGGCCGTGCTTGATCAGCCCGCCGATGTAGTAGAGCGCGAGCTGCGAGATCATGCCGTAGCCCTCGGCGTCGAAGAAGAGGTTCGTGCCGTCCTTCCAGAGCGAGGAGTGGACGTGCATGCCGTTGCCGTTGTCCTCGAAGATCGGCTTGGGCATGAAGGTGACCGTCTTGCCGTGGGCGCGGGCCACGTTGCGGACGATGTACTTGTACATCATCAGGTTGTCGGCCATGGTCCGCAGCGTGTCGTAGCGCATGTCGATCTCGCACTGGCCGGCGGTCGCGACTTCGTGGTGGTGGACCTCCACCTCGATGCCCGCCTTCTGCATCTCCAGGACCATCTCCGAGCGCAGGTCCTGCAGCGTGTCGCGCGGGGCGGTGGGGAAGTAGCCCTCCTTGTGGTCGGTCTTGTAGCCCAGGTTGGGCCCCTCGTCGCGCCCCGTGTTCCAGGCCGCCTCCACGGAGTCCAGCCGGTAGTAGGACGTCTCGCGCTCGGAGTCGTAGCGCACGTCGTCGAAGACGAAGAACTCGGCCTCGGGGCCCCAGTACGACGTGTCGGCGATGCCGCTGCTCCGCAGGTGCGCCTCGGCGCGAGCGGCCAGGCCGCGCGGGTCCTTGTGATACGGCTGCCCGGTGACCGGGTCCTTGATGTCGCAGATCAGCGAGACCGTGTTGCGCTTCGTCGCCGGGTCCATCACCGCGGTCGACCCATCGGGGATGAGGACCATGTCGGAGCGGTGGATGCCCTGGAAGGCGCGGATGCTGCTGCCGTCGAAGCCGAGTCCGTCGCTGAGCGCGGATTCGTCGAGCAGCGACGGCAGGATCGAGAAGTGCTGCCAGGTGCCGAGCAGATCGGCGAACTTCAGATCAACGATCTCCACATCGTTGTCGTCCATGTACTGCCTCAGTCCGGTGATGTCCATATCCGGGCGGCCTCCCATTCACGGTGCTCTTGCAGTGCGTGCGACGAGCCCGGCGTCGTCGGCCGGGACGCCCGTCGCTGACCCGCGCCAATTGTACGATCGGCCCGCCGCAGTCCCGTGGCGGCGGTGTTACGTCCCGATTAACTTCACCGCGCAGGCGTCCGCCGCCGCCGCCGGGGTGTGTCGCGGGATGCCCGCGGGCCCCGGCCTCACCCCCTTACGGCCAATCCGACGGCGTGCGGCGGGCGACCTCACCCCCTCACCCCCTCTCCGGCTGAAGCGATGGAGCGGGGGAACCGGAGGGGCCAGGGGGTGAGGTTCCCGCCGCCCGCCCCGACGCCCTAAGCGGACGCAAATCTCCCCGTCAACGGGCGCAAAAATGATTTTACATAGAGGTTACCTGAAATTCGTTGCCCCGCCCCCCCCCCCCCCCCGATCTATACTTATGGCGGCTCCGGCACCGGGCCGTCCCACATGAGGCCAGCCCGGAATCCAGAAGGGAACTTGCCATGAGCGACCGCAACTATTGGACCGCCCTGCGACAGCGAAAGATCTCGCGTCGCACCATGTTGGGAGCCAGCGCCAAAGCCGGCGTTGGAGCGGCTGGGCTCGCGCTCGTCGGCTGCGGCGACGACGACGAGCCCGACGCTGGGGCCGTGGCGGCGGAACGCGCCGCGACGGCCGCGGAGGAGGCCGCCGCCGCGGCCATCGCCGCCGGCGAGGCGCGCGCCGCCGAAACCGAGGCCGCCGCGGACGCCGCCGCTGAGGCGGCTGCCGCCGCGTCCGAGGCCTCCGCCGCGGCCTCACAGGCGGCAGACGCCGCCGATGCGGCCGCCGCCCTGGCCGCCGAGGCGGCCGAGTCGGAGGACGCCGCCAACGCGGCCGCCGCCGCCGAAGCCGCCGCCGCGGCTGCCGCCGACGCGGCCGCCGCCGCATCCGCGGCCGGCGATCAGGCTGCCGCCGCCGTCGCGGCCGCCGCCTCCGAGGCGGCCGAAGCGGCCGCCCAGGCCGCCCGGGACGCGGCCGCCGCGGTCGAGGCCGGCACGGCGACCGCGGCCGCCGCCCAGGCCGCCATCGACGAAGCCGCCGCAGCTGCCGCTGCCGCGGCCGAAGCCGCCGGGGAGGCGTCCGCCGCCGCCGGCGAGGCCGCCGCCACGGCCCAGCAGACCGCCGACGCCGCAGCCGAGACCGCCGCCGCGGCCGTCGCCGCCGCTCAAGAGGCCGCCGACGCGGCCCAGGAGGCCGCCGAAAGCGCCGCCATGGCGGCGGAAGAGGACGAGGCCCCGGCCACCGGCCCGCGGCACGGAGGCGTCCTCACCTACTCCGGGGACGACGGCGGCATCCTCGACCCGGCCATCGCCGACCACGGCGGCCTCGACAGCAGCTGGCTCCCGATCTACGACCACATCAACTACCTCGATAACGGCGGGGTGCTCACCTCGGCGATGGCGGAACTGCCCGAGGTCGTCGATGACGTCACCTTCATCTACACCATCAAGCCGAACGTGCACTGGCAGGACAGGCCCCCGCTGAACGGCCGCCAGTTCGTCGCCGAAGACGCCGCCTTCGGACTCGCCCGCTTCGGCCAGGACAACCCCGAGTTCGTCTTGAGAGACCTCCTCTCCGCCGTCGACCAGTATGAGGTCACCGACGATCTCACCCTGCGCCTCAAGGCGAAAGAGGTGTTCGCGCCGCTGCTCGGCGCCGTCGGCGAGCAGCGGGTGCTCATGATCTCACGCGACGCGGTCGAGGCCTTCGGCGACGACGGCATCGCCAGCAACCCCGAGGCCGGCATCGGCACCGGCGGCATGCAGTATGCCAATCGTGAGGACGGCGTGGTCACCGAGCTCGAACGCAACCCCAACTACTTCCGCGAAGGGCTTCCCTACTTCGACGGGCTCCGGTCGAACCATAATCTCGACGGGGCGTACCGAGCCGCGCAGTACGTCGCCGGCGAGTCGGACTTCGTCTTTCTTCCGTGGCTGGGCTTCCCGTCGGAGAACGAGGGCGTGATTGCCCAACTCGGCGAGGAGAACGTCGTCGAGGTGCCCATGCAAGCGACCTGGAGCAACTCGACGCACTTCCACACCAAGGTCGAGCCCTACACCGACCCGCGCGTGCGCCTCGCCCTGCATCTCGCCACCAACCGGGAACAGCTCTTCGCGGTGGCCCAAGGCTTCGTGGAGATCGGCGGGCCGATCGCCCACGCGTCCGGCGCATACGCGTGGAGCGTCGACGAGCTCCGCCAACGGCCCGGCTACCGCTCCGGCGCCCAGCGCGAGGAGGATCTGGCCGAGGGCCGGCGGCTGCTCGACGCCAGCGGCTACGACCCGGCGAGCGTGCCGCCGATGAGCTCCTGGGACGGCACCATCCACTTCGCGCAGGTGTTCCAGCAGAACGTTGCCGAAATCGGCTTCGAGGTCGATCTTGAGGAGTTTGCCAACATGGAGGGCCAGGACAAGCGGACATCGGGGAATTTCTCCATCCACTGGCATGGCCTCGGCGGCGCGCACGACCCCGACATCCTCAACAGCGACGTCCGCAGCGACGGCGGACGGAACTACGGCGAGTTCGCGGACCCCGAGATCGACGCGCTGCTGGAGCAGGGACGCACCACCCTCGGCGCCGAGGACCGTGTGGCGATTTACGACGAGATCCAGACCAAGCTGCTCGAAGAGCACGTGCCCCGGATCTTCTGGTGTTGGGGCCGGCCGGTCGCCGGACACCGTCCCTGGCTCAAGGGCTACGGCCCGACCAACCACAGCACCGCCGCCACCCAACGGCTGTACCGGTCGTGGTTTGAGGGCAAGCCGGGCGTGTAGGAGGGAACCTCACCCCCTGCGTGGGAACCTCACCCCCTCACCCCCTCTCCATCTGAAGCGATGGAGAGGGGGGACCGGAGGGGGATGGGCGGTTCGCGAACCGCCCCTACGGGATCTCGCCCTCGCTCCATGTCGCATCCGGGTGCGGGGTCTGCTAGGCTGCACACGCCGGGGACGGGAAGTTGTGATCCTCCCTGCAGGGGCCTAGAGGCCAATGGCGTTTCCCTGCACTCCCCGGAGCGAGCGCCCCCGACGCGCGGCGTCTGAAACCTCACCCCCTAACCCCCTCTCCATTGCAGAGCAACGGAGAGGGGGGATCAGAACGGGTGGTGGGAGGTTCCGCAGCGCTGCTCTGAAACCTCCCCTCCGGTTCCCCCTCTCCATCGCTTCAGATGGAGAGGGGGCTAGGGGGTGAGGTTCCGCCCGCCCCTACCGCAGCGGCTGGCCGAAGCGATAGCCCACGTTGCGCACGGTCTCGATGTAGACCTGGCCGCCGCGCTCCAGCTTGCTGCGCAGCCGCCGCACGTGCACATCGACGGTGCGCGAGCCGCCGTAGTAGTTGTAGCCCCAGACCCGGTTGAGCAGCTGCTCGCGGTTGAAGACCGTGCCGGCGTGCGTCATCAGGAAGCGCAGCAGCTCGTACTCCTTGTAGGTCAGCGTGACCGGATGCCCGGCCTCGAAGATCTGGTAGGTGGTCAGGTCCATCACCAGGTCGCCGGCGGCCAGCGTCTTGCCGGCCGGCGCGCGGCCGTGCCGCCAGAGGATTTGCTGCACCCGCGCCACGAACTCGGGCGGGTGCAGCGGCGTCGTGATGAAGTCGTCCAGGCCCAGCGCCGGATCCAGCGCCGGCACCTGCACCGGCGCGACGATGCCCAGCGCGAAGGCCTTCGGCCAGGGATCCTGGAAGGGCGAGCGGGCCGGCGGGCGCGACTCCCGCAGGTCCAGGCAGAGCACGTCCGGCGCGGCGGCGGGGTCGGGCTCCGCGGTCTCGTCGAAGGCCGGCAGCGTGACGAACTCCAGGCCGGCGCGCTCGATCAGCGGGCCCACGGAGTCGGCCAGGGCTGCGTCGGCCGTGATCAATGTCACCCGGAACATGGGTTCACCCTACCGGCGACCGGCGGCCATCGCGACCCGCCGGCGTCACTCGCGCTAGGATCGCGGTATGCGCAGCAGCACGCCAGCCCCAGCCCCGCCGCGCGGTCGCGGCGCGTCGGGACCCAAGCCCGCCTGGCTCAAGGCGCGCGCGCCCGGCGGCCCCACCTACGACCGCCTGCGCCGGCTGATGCGCGACGAGGGCCTGCACACCGTCTGCGAGGAGGCGCGCTGCCCCAACATCGGCGAGTGCTGGAACAGCGGCACGGCCACCTTCCTCATCCTCGGCAAGGTCTGCACCCGCGCCTGCGGCTACTGCCAGGTGACCAGCGGCCGCCCCGGCCCGCTCGACGCGGACGAGCCGCGCCGCGTCGCGCTGACCGTCGAGCGGATGGGGCTGGAGCACGCCGTGATCACGTCGGTCAACCGCGACGACGTGCCCGACGGCGGCGCCGGCCTGTTCGTCGAGACGGTGCGCTGGATCCGGCGGCTCTCCCCGGGCACCACGGTCGAGCTGCTGACGCCCGACTTCGACGGCAACTGGGACGCCCTCGACGCCGTCCTGCGCGCCGCGCCGGAGATCCTCAATCACAACACCGAGACGGTGCCCCGCCTCTACCGCACGGTGCGCCACAAGGCGCGCTACGAGCGCAGCCTGGAATTGTTGCGCCGGGCCGGCGCGTGGTCGCCGCGACCGGTCACGAAGAGCGGCCTGATGCTGGGGCTGGGCGAGACGATGGACGAGATCGACGCCGTGCTGCGCGACCTCCGCGCCGTGGGCTGCGACGTCCTCACGGTGGGGCAGTATCTGCGCCCCACGCTGAAGCACCTGCCGGTGGCGCGCTTCGTGCCGCCGGCGGAGTTCGACGCGCTGGCCGTGCGCGCCCGCGCGATGGGCTTCCGGCACGTGGAGTCGGGGCCGCTGGTGCGCTCGTCGTACCACGCCGAGCGGCAGGTCCCGCGGCCCCGCCGCGGCGACGGCGCCCGCGAGTCGAGCCGCCTGATCCCGCTCGTCGATCTGTCCTGAGGGATGTCTCGAAGCGCCGCCCGCGGCGGGGCCGGGCACGACACGCCGCGCCAGCCGAGGGATCGCGCATGACGGCTCGCAACTTCCTGCTCGACGACGCGCTCGACGCCTACGTGCGCGCGCACACGGAGCCGCCGGGCCCGATCGCGCGGGACCTGATCGCGGAGACGGCCGCCCTGCCGATGTCGGGCATGCAGATTGGGCCCGACGAGGCCGGCCTGCTGGCGCTGCTGGTGCGGATCAGTGGCGCGCGCGACCTGATCGAGGTCGGCACGTTCACCGGCTACTCCTCGCTCGCGATGGCGTCGGCGCTGCCCGAGGGCGGGCGGCTGCTGTGCTGCGACGTGAGCGAGGAGTGGACCGCGATCGCGCGGCGCTACTGGCGCCGCGCCGGCGTCGCGGACCGCATCGAGTTGCGGCTGGCGCCCGCCATCGAGACGCTGCGGGCGCTGCCCGCGGGGCCCCAGTTCGACCTCGCCTTCCTGGACGCCGACAAGGAGCGCTACCCGGACTACTTCGTGGAACTCGTGCCGCGGCTGCGCCCGGGCGGGCTGCTGCTGGCCGACAACGTGCTCTGGAGCGGCGCCGTCGCCGACGACGCCGACCGCCGCGAGAGCACCGCCGGGCTGCGCCGCTTCAGCCGGCTCGCCGTGGACGACGAGCGCCTGGAGACGGTGCTGCTGCCCGCCTTCGACGGGCTCTCGATCTCGCGGCGGCGCTAGGCCGGGTCTTCGGGGCCGGGCGGGTAGTCGCTGAAGGCCGTGCGGCCCTGCTTGAGCTTGGCCAGCGCCCCATCGACGCCCTCCATGCGGCGCGGCGCCCCCTCGGCCGCCAGGCTGCCCGTCGCCGCTCCGAGGCCGGAGGCGTTCATCGCATAGGTCTGGAACGCGGCCGTGACGTGCGCCGTGAAGCCCTGCGCGTCGAGCATGTTGTTGACCGAGAACTTGACCTGCCGGTTGTGCATGGGGCTCGTCGCGGCCACCTCGGCGGCGTAGGCCAGCGTCTCACGCTCCAGGTCGTCCCGCCGGTAGACGCGGTTCACGAAGCCCACCGCGTGCGCCTCGCGGGCGGTCAGGAAGCGGTTCTGGAAGAGCAGCTCCTTAGTCTTGCGCGCGCCCAGGTCCCAGGGCACGCCGAAGTACTGGTTGTGCGCGGGCAGGAAGCGGGCGTCGTCGGAGGCGAAGATCACGTCCATCGCGGAGGCGATCATCCAGCCGCCGTAGATGCAGTAGCCGTGCACCATGGCGATGGTGGGCTTGGGGAAGTTGCGCCAGCGCAGCGTGTTGCTCAGGTTGCGCTCGCGCAGGCGGTCATAGCTGCCGGGGCGCTCCTCGTCGTAGCCGTGCGTGGCGCGGTCGACCAACTCCGCCTCGCTGCCCATGTCGTGCCCCGACGAGAAGTTCCGCCCGTTCCCCGACAGCACCACGACGTGCACGCCGCGATCGTCGCTGGCGCGGTTGAAGGCGTCGTCCATCTCGGCCAGCAGCACGCGGCTCTGGGCGTTGTTGACGTCGGGCCGGTCAAGAATGATCCGCGCCACCGGCCCCGGCTCGTAGATGATCTGTTCGTAGCTCATCGCGTGCTCCTCACTGCTCCGTCCTGCTCCGGCCGTGACCCCGCCGTCGCCCAAGGCTTCCCATCGGTCATCGCATGTGCGAATATTCGCACATGGAGACGCAAACACGGCGGATCCGGCAACGGCTGGAGCGGGAGGGCTGGATTCTCCGGCGTCACGGCGGGAACCACGATATCTACACCCATCCGGCGCGGCCGAACACCCGCATCGCGGTGCCACGGCATCGCACCATCCCGCCGGGCACGGCCCGCAGCATTGCCCAGTCCGCCGGATGGGTAAGTGAAGGAGGCTAGACGATGCGATACCCGGCGCTGATCGAATATGGCCCCGACGCCATTGGCGTCATCTTCCCGGATTTGCCCGGCTGCGTGGCCGCCGCCGCCAGCATCGACCAAGCCTTGCTGAACGCCGAGGACGCGCTCCGCGATTGGGTCGAAGTCGCGGAGGAGGACGGCGATCCCGTTCCCCCTCCGAGCGCGCTGGAAGCGATCGACGTGCCGACGGGCCATGCCCTCGTCTCCGTCCCGCTGATTCGGCCGTCGGGCGTCCCCGTGCGCGCCAACCTCTCCCTCGACGCCGGGGTGGCCGCCTTCATCGACGAGGAGCGCCGGCGGCGCGGCATGACCCGCCGCGCCTACGTCGAATGGATGGCCCGGCGCATCGCGCAAATGGGGGGTTAGGGCGCTCACCGTCGTGCTCCTTCGTGCTCCCGCGGCCGCGCGGCCGCCTCAGCGGCCCCGCTTGTCGATCACCTCACGGCGGAAGTCGGCGATCAGGTCGCGCGCGCCCTCCCGGCTGACGGTCGCCAGCGCGACGTGGTCCACGCCTATCGACTCCAGCTGCTCCAGCTTCTCGATGATCTGCGGGCCCGTGCCCGTGATCGTCTGGCCGATCCGCTCCTCCTCCAGGAAGGCCGCCTCGCCCTCCTTGAGGTAGGTGTAGTGGCCCTCGTGCACGTCCAGGTAGAGCCGGTCGTCTGGGTGACCGCGGGCGGCGGCGTACTCGCCGATGTAGCGGTTGTAGCGGGCGGCGAGGTCGGCGTCGGCGACGGGCAGGTTCGATCCCCAACGCCCGTACTTCGCCTCCCACATCGTGTGCAGGCGCACGGCGGCGATGGCGCCCACGCGGTCCAGCACGCGCGGCGACATCAGCGACTCGCCATCGCGCAGCACGCACGCGCCCTCCAGCACCACCGTGTACGGCTTCTCGTAGACGCGCCCGGCCGCCTCCGCGCCCGCCCGGATGACGTCGAAGCCCTCCGCGAGGCGGGGGCTCGCGCCGGCCGTCACCCAGCCGTCGCCCATCTCCCCCACGACGGCCATCGCCTTGGGGCCGTTGGCCGCGAGGAAGATCGGGATCGGATCGTCGAGGTTCATGAAGTCCGGGTGGTCGCCGTGGATCAGGCGGATCCAGCGTTTGCGCTCGCCCTCGCGGAAGAGCACGTCCTCGCCGTCGAGCAGGCCGCGCACCTGGGCGGCGTACTCGCGGAAGGCGGCCACCGGGTACGAGGGCAGGCCCATCGTGTTGCGCCCCGTGTAGCCCGTGCCCAGGCTCAGCACGACCCGCCCCGGGGCCAGCTTGTTGATCGATGCGACGGCGGTCGCCGTGACGGGCGCGATGCGGTTGCTGGGGATCGAGACCAGCGTGCCCAGCGTGATCCGCGACGTCTTGTCGGCGGCCAGCGCCATGGCGGCGTAGCAGTCCGACCAGATCAGTTGCGAGTCGGGGAACCAGGCGTGGCTGAAGCCCGCCTCCTCGGCGGCCTGCACCTCGCGCCACATGTCGATGTAGGTCGGCAGCAGGATGCCGTAGTCCATGATCACGCTCCCCTGCGCGCCACGGGACGGCGCTCTCCCGAGGGTACCGCCCGGACGCCCGCGCGGCACGGGTGCGGAACGCGGGCCGGCGCTCTGATAGAGTCGCCGCCATGCCGGTGTAGCTCAGTGGTAGAGCAGCTGTTTCGTAAACAGCAGGCCGAGGGTTCGAATCCCCCCGCCGGCCCCAGACTTCTCCCTCACGCCCCGACCGCCGCGAGAGGCGACGCCGGCGCCGGGCGTCGCGTCGTCAGGACGCGCTGGATGCCGCCGCCAGCTTCCGCCGGGCGGCCACCAAGTCGTGCTGCGCCTGCATGGCGAGCCAGAGATACGCCCGGATGCCCAGTTCGGCCTCGAGTTGTACGGCCGTCGTGGCGGTGATCGCCTTCCGCTCGCGCGCGATCTCGTTCACGACCTGGAACGGCCGGCCGATGCGCCGCGCCAGTTCCCGCTGCGACAGTCCGCGCGCCTCCAACTCCTCAGCCAGCAGCGCCCCGGGGTGCGAGGCGTAGTCGGGCTCGACGAAGGGGAGTGTCTCGTCAGTCATGGTAGTCCCTCACTTCTTCGACGATCAGCGTCCGATCGTCAACGATCGTCAGCCCCCGGCTAGCGCAGGTAGCTGGAACGAAACTGGACGCCCCAGTGACCGTCCTGCAGGGTCACGATCCAGAAGGTGTCGAAGGGATTGTAGACGGTCCCGTCGGCGCGACAGCGGTGGTTCGTGATCGCGAGGTGCACCTTGTCGGGGCCCTCGTGAACGACCTCCATCGCCGCGACGACGGTGTGATGCCAGCCCTCCGCCGCCAGCGCCGCCTCCGTGCGGCGGCTGCGCGCCACGCAGTCCTCCCGCGTGGCGATCGTCTCGAATTCGCCTTTGGCCAGGCGCACGTGCGGGTAGTTGAGCGTGTCCGCGTGACGCTCGTGGTCCTGGGCGTTGAACGCGTCGATGAACGCGCGCGCCGTCGCCATGGCCTGCTCTCCGACGTCCGACATCCGCTCCCCCTTGCGCTGCGGCGGCGCTGCGCCCGGGTCGCGCCGCCCAACACAGCCTACGGCCCGGCGCGACCGCGACGCCTGCGGTCGTGGGATACTGCGGCGACACAGCACGACGGGAGGACACGCGCATGAGCACGGAAATCCGCATGAGCCACGGGGCCGAGTTGCCCTGGTCCGAGCATCGCTCGGGGATGGGCATCCAGTTCGGCGTCTCCGAGGAGTTGAGCGGGTCGTCGCAGGTCTTCATGACGCGCCAGCGCATCCCGCCCGGGATGCAGAGCACGCCGCACACCCACGTCAACTGCGAGACCGCGATGTACGTCCTGCAGGGGCCGCTGATCATGCGCCACGGCGAGGGGCTGCGGCAGGAGCACGTCGCGCAGACCGGCGACTTCTTCTTCGTGCCGCCGCACGCGCTGCACCAGATCACCAACCCCCGCGACGACGGCGACGCGGAGGTCGTGCTCTGCCGCAACGCGGCCGAGGAGATCGTCGAGGAGGTCGAGGTTCCCGGGCGCTAGTGATCCGACGGCAGCGACGCTCAGGCCAGGGCGCCGCCGCAACTCGCCCCCGCCCCGGCCGTGCAGCCGAAGCAGTGCGTCCCGACCGCGATCGGCCGCCCGCCGAGTTCCTCCAACTCCAGATCGAAGATGCGCGGCCGCGGCTCCGCGACGGGCAGCGCCAGGTCGATCTCGAGCATCTGATTGAAGTCGCAGTCGTAGAGGGCGCCGTCCCAGCCGACCGAGATCGTGTTGCGGCACATCAGCCCCGGCAGCGTGGCCGGGTTGAACGACCGCGCCAGCAGGTGCACGTAGTCCTCCAGGTGGCCCGAGTCCTGCAGGGACTCCAGATAGCGGCCCACCGGCAGGTTGGTCAGCGTGTAGAGGTGGTTGAAGTGGACCCCGTAGCGCCGATCCAACTCGCCCCGCCAGTCGCACTCCATCGACGCCTGATCGGGCGGCAGGAACGCGCCCACCGGGTTGGCGATCAAGTTGAGCTCCAGCCCCGACCCCTCCATGCCGTAGCCCAGCGCGTTGAGCGTCGTCAGCGCCTCGAGGCTGCGATCGAACACGCCGACCCCGCGCTGCGCGTCCGTGGGGCCAGCCAGGTAGTAGGGCAGCGACGCGATGATCTCCACGCCCCGCTCGGCGAGGAAGGCGGGCAGGTCGCGCTGCTCGGGCATCAGGAAGGCGGTCAGGTTGGCCCGATCGATCACGTGGGCGCCGCGATCGGCCGCCGCCGCCACGAGGTCGCGGAAGCGCGGGTGCAATTCGGGCGCGCCGCCCGTGATATCGACCGTGGGGACATCGTGGCGGGCGATCACGTCCAGGCAGGCCTCGACCACCGCGTCGGGCATGATCTCCGTGCGGTCCGGCCCGGCGTCGACGTGGCAGTGGCTGCAGGTCTGATTGCAGTACTTGCCGACGTTGATCTGCAGCACCTCAATGGTCCCCGCCCGCAGCGGCCCGGCGCCCGCCTCCGATACGGCGTGGGGGAAGGCGCGCGGCGGCGCCAGGTCGGCCAGCAGGGCGCGCTGCGCCGCGGGGTCGGCGAGCGGGTGCGCGCGGCGCCGCAGCGATCGGGCCGGCGCGACTGTGGTCACCGTCGGCACGTCGCAGCTTGGAGGAGCGTCGCAGCTGGGTTCGGAGTCGCAACAGGTGTCCACCATCGATCTCCTCCTTGTCTCGCCCGCCGATCCTACGCGACCGCGCCGCCCGCAGGCGCGGGACGGATGATTGGGACGCGCACGGCGACGAAGCGCAGCCGCACGTAGTCCGCGACCCAGCGCTCGCCGTCGAAGAGTTGCAGGCGGGCGGCGGTTTCCACGGCCGTGATCAGCACCTCGGCGCGATCGGCGGGCACGGCCGCCAGGAACGCCCCCGCGAACATCCGCAGCCAGTCGCGCATGCCGTCCGCGCCGCCCTCCAGCGGCGTCGCCCGATCGAAGGCCGACAGCCGCCGCAGCTCCAGCCCGTGCGCCTCCAGGCGCGCCGCCTGCTCGGCCGGCGAGGGGAAGACCCAGGGCCGCGGCTGCCGCGCGACGGGCAGCCCCTCGCGCTCGAGCGCCGCGCGCAGGGGCGCGAGGATCGCGGCGACGTTGCGCCGCCCGCCCATCTCGACGACGAAGCGGCCGCCCGGCCGCAGCGCCCGCGCGACGGACGCGATGACGGCGTCCTGGTCGGGCATCCAGTGCAGGGCCGCGTTGGAGAAGACCGCGTCGAGCGGCTCGTCGACGCGCAGCCGCTGCCCGTCGGCCTGCCGAAACGCGATGCCGGGGTGCTCGCGGCGGGCGAGGGCGATCATCGCGGCGTCCTGATCGACGCCCTCCACCTCGGCGCCGGCGTCGCCGATTGCGGCGGTCAGCGCGCCGGTGCCGCAGCCCAGGTCGAGGATGCGCTCGCCGGGCCGTGGGTCGAGCCAGACCAGCAACTCCCGGCCGCGCCGCGGCACGAAGGCGAAGGCCTCGGCGTAGCGTTCGGCGTCCCAGCCCGGCTCCGGCATGGCGCCAGCATACCGGCGAGTTGTGGCCGCCCCGAGCCTCTGTAAGACTCGGCGGCATGACCGTCCGCATCCGGCCCATCGGCCAGGGCCGGCAGGCGCGCCCCTTCATCGACGCGCTGTGGCGTGTCTACGCCGGCGACCCGGTCTGGACGCCGCCGCTGCGCGTCCAGCTGTCGGGGCAGCTCGACCCCAAGCACAACCCGTTCCTGCGCTACGGCAAGGCGCAGCTCTTCGTCGTCGAGCGCGACGGCGAGGTCGTGGGGCGCATCTCGGCCCACACCAACCCCGCACACGACGCCCGCCACGGCGAGCGGGCCGGCTTCTTCGGCTTCTTCGAGTGCATCGACGACGCCGCCTGCGCCCGCGCCCTGATCGAGTCGGCCGAGGACTGGCTGGCGGGCGAGAGCGTCGACTGGGTGCGGGGCCCCGTCTCGTTCACGATCAACCAGGAGATGGGCACGCTCGTCGAGGGCTTCGACACGCCGCCGATGGTCGCGATGCCGCACGGCCGCCCCTACTACGACGCCCTGCTGCGCGGCGCCGGCTACGCCAAAGCCAAGGACCTCTTCGCCTGGAAGTACCCGGTGCACGAGCCGGACCCCCGCATGGAGCGCGTGCACGACCGCGTGCTGCGCGAGATCGACGGCCTCGCGGTGCGCGAACTCGAGAAGAAGCACCTGCGCCGCGACATCGGCATCGGCATCGACATCTTCAACGACGCCTGGCGGGACAACTGGGGCTTTGTGCCGGTGCGCGAGGACGAGGTCGACCAGCTGGCCCGCGATCTGGGGCAGTTCGCCGACCCGGACCTCACGGCGCTGGTGTCCATCCACGATCAACCCGTGGCGATGGTCTTCGCGATTCCCAACCTCAACGAGGTCGCCCGCGACATCGACGGCCGCCTGTTCCCCTTCGGCTGGATCAAGGTCAAGTGGCGGCTCTGGCGCGGCCCCCGCACCGGCCGCGTGATGCTGCTGGGCATCCGCCCCGAGTACCGCAGGCGCCGCTACGCCGGGATCGCGCTGCTGCTGTTCGCGCAGATCCATCGGCGCGGGCAGCGCCGCGGCTACGACTGGGCCGAGCTGGGCTGGGTCCTCGAGGACAACCAGCTGCTCAACACCGGCCTGCGGCGGGCCGGCGCGCGGCCCTACAAGCGCTACCGCGTCTATCAGAAGGGCGGCCTGCCCGGCGAGTGAGTCCGGCTCAGTTGATGGGGGCTCAGTTGATCACGCTGTCGAGCGAGACCGGCCCCGCGCCCAGGAAGATCAGCGACACGCAGGCCAGCAGCAGCAGCACGTCCAACTCGTAGCCCTGCACCTCGCCGCCCTGGAAGGGCGCGTTGAGCTTCGTCTTCTGCACCCACGTCGCGACGAGCATGTTGCCCGCCAGCGGGATCGCGACCCAGGCCACGCCCAGCCCCAGCAGCAGCAGCGCGCCGCCCACCAACTCCAGCGAGGCGACGCCCATCGCCAGCAGGTGCGGCTGCGGGAAGCCCAGGCTCCCGAACCAGTCGCCCGTGCCACGGATGCCGCGCCGCCACTTGCCCAGCCCGGCGTCGATGAAGATCACGCCCAGCGCGATGCGCAGGGGCACCGCCGCCCATTCCAGGTTCTGCAGGCCCCAGGGCTCGGTCAGCCAGTCCATCGTCGGCGCCCTCTCCAGCCCCCGTGGGGACGATCCCGCGGACGCTAGCGCGTCGCGCCGCCGCCGTCGACCGGCGGCGCCCGATTGACGGGCCGGATTGACGCGCCGGGCGCGCCGTCCATACGATCGGCCCCGCGCCACCCAGCCCGGAAAGCCGTGCCATGAACAAGCTCGCCGAGCGCCTCCGCCATGCCCGCCGCCGCGGCCGACGCCTGGGCTTCGGCCTCGCCGGTGCGCCCGAGGGCGCGGAGCGCGGGTTGCTGATCGCGGCCCGCAGCCCGGACCCCGTCGGGGCCGACCTCGCCATCCTGCCCGAGGCCGCCGCCGTCGCCGGCAGCGACGCGCTGGCCGGCGTCGAGCTGAGCCCGCTCACGGCGGAGGCGGCGGAGGCGGCCGAAGGGGCGGGCGCGGCCTTCGTCGTCTACGACCCCGACGACGCCGACGCGGAGGCGCTGCTGCGCGTCGATCTGGACTACGTGCTGCATCTGCCGGCGCGGAGCATCGAGGACTCGGAACTGCGCGCGGTCGCCAGCCTGCGCCCGGCGCTCGTGATCGCGCCCGCCGTCTCCGCGCCGATGCCGGTGGCCGGGCTGATCGCGCTGCGCCGCATCGGACTGGGCGTCGGCGCGCCGCTGGCCGTCCCCGTCCCGGCGACGGCCGCCACGCGGCTGCTGGAGGTGCTGCGCGACTCCGGCGTCGTCGTGCTGCTGCTGGAGTCGCCCTCGGCAGACGAGGTGGCGACGCTGCGGGCCCGCATCGCCGAGTTGCCCGTCCGCCCCCGCCGCCACGACGACGACTCCCCCGTCGTGACCGGCGTCCGCCCCGAGGGCGGCGATGACGACTTCGACGACGACTGATCCTCACCCGGCGCGCTACGCGCGGCCCGGCTCCGCCGCCGTATCGAGGTAGCGGCGCTCCGGCCGCGAACCCAGGCCCGTCAGGACCTCGTAGGGGATCGTCTCGCAGCGCTCGGCGAAGGCCTCCAGGCTGACCACCGCGTCGCCGTCGCGGCCGATCAGCGTGGCGGTGTCGCCCACGGCCGGCTCGAGGATGGCGCTCAGATCGACCAGCGTCATGTCCATGCAGACCGTGCCGACGACCGGCGCGGGCCGCCCCCGCACGAGCATCACGCCCCGGTTCGACAGCGAGCGCCGGAAGCCATCGGCGTAGCCCACCGCGACGACGCCCACGCGCGTCGGCCGCGCCGCCGTCCACGTGCCCCCGTACGAGACCGCCTCGCCGGCCGCGACATCCTGGATCTGCACCAGCCGCGCCCGCCACGTCGCGACGGGCCGCAGCAGCCCGGCCGCGATCCCGGCCGACGCCCCGGGCCCAAAGCCGTACACGGCCGCCCCCACGCGCACCAGGTCGAGCGACATCCCGGGGTAGCGCAGCAGCGTGGCGCTGTTCGCGGCGTGACGCAGCGGCGCGCCGGCCCGCTCGGCCGGCGGCAGGAATCGCGCGAAGCGGCGCTGGGTGTCGTCGGGGCCGGTGTCGTTCGGGCCGGCCTCGTCCGCGTTCGGACTGTCTGCGTTCGGAAAGTGCGTGTAGAAGCCCTCCAGGCGCAGGCCCGGCTCGGCCCGCACGGCCGCGACCAACGACTCCGCGACCGCGGCCGGCGGACCCAGCCGGTGCATGCCCGTGTCGACCTTGACGTGCACCGGCAGCGTGCGCCCCGCGGCCGCCGCCGCCGACGCCAGCGGCCCGACCAACTCCGGCCGCGTCAGCGTGCAGGCGACGCCGAGGCGAGCGACGCGCGGCGCCTCGTCCGGGGGCCACGGCCCCAGCACCAGGATTGCGGCGTCGATGCCGGCCTCGCGCAGCGCCTGCGCCTCATCGAGCGTGAAGACGCAGAGCCGGCCCGCGCCCGCGTCGAGCGCCGCCCGCCCGATCGCGACCGCGCCCAGCCCGTAGCCGTCCGCCTTGACGACGGCGGCCAGTTCCGCCCCCCCGGCGCGCGCGCGCAGGGCGCGCACGTTGTGCCGCACGGCCGCCAGGTCGACATCGACCCAGTTCAACGCGCTCACGACCGGCGCTCCGGGCGTGGGGCGCGTGGACAGCCCTCGGGCTCGCGGGTACGGTGCGCACGGGGCTGTTGGGGGCGGCGGTGCCGAGCATCCCGTGTGCAAGGCGGGATGGACCACGCATGCGACAAGAGGCGGCTCGGCTTTCTGGATCCCCGCCGAGGGACCGCTCGCACCGTACCACCCGTGGAAAATGCGGGTCAAAGCGGGCGGCGCTCTGGCTGATCGTCGTGTGCGCCCTGCTGTCGGCCGCCTGCAGCGGCGACGACCCACCCCAGCCGGACCCCGGCGACCCGCCATCGCAGCCCACGGTCGCGCCCAATCCCGCGCCCGCGGACCCATCCGCCGCCCAATCCACTGGCCAACCCAACGCGCAAGCCGACGCACCGGCGGCGGACGCCTCGGCACGGCGCGCGCCCGCGACGCCGGCGCCCCCGCCGCCGGTCAGCGCGCACATCCTGCTCGAACGGGCGGCGCAACTCGAGCACGACGGCTTCTGGGAGGCGGCCGCCGAGGCCCGCGCGCAGGCCCTCGGCGACGCCTCGGCCGCGACGCTCTCACCGGGCGACCTCGGCGATGCCTACTTGGCGCAGATCCGGTTGCTGCTGGAACTGGAGGCGCCCGGCCGGGCGGAGAGCACGCTGGCGGCGCTCGACGCGAGCGGGGCGCCGGTCACGACCGCGCAGCGCTGGCTGATTCGCGCCCGCGTCCTGACGGCCATCGGCCGGGCCGAGCCGGCCGTCGCCGCCTACCACGCCTACCTCGACGCCGGCGGCGGCGCCCGGCATCACGCACTGCTGGAGCGGGCGCGGCTGCGATCCGCGATCGGCGATACCGCGTTCGCACTACGCGACTATGAGTCGATTCGCGACGATCCCGCCACCCCCGCCCTCGACCTGGAGAGCGCGCTGCTGGAGGGCGGGCTGCTGCTGGAGAACGCCGGCCGCTACGCCGAGGCCGACGAGTGGTACCTCGCGCTCGGCGATGTCTCGCCGTGGATCTCCGACGACGCCTTCGCGCTGCATCGCAGCGGCGCCGTGCGTCTGCGGCAAGACGACATGTCCGGCGTCCGCGCGGCCTGGACGCAGCTCCTGATCGACCATCCGGGGCATTGGCGCGCCGTCGAGGCCTACGACGGCCTGATCGCCGAGGGGATCGCCGTCGACCCGCTCGTGGCCGGGCTCTACTTCTACCGCCAGTCCCGCTTCGACGACGCGACGGCGGTCTACGAGGCGCTGCTCGACGGCGAGCCCACGGCCGCGGAGACGGGCGTCGCGCTGTACTACCTGGCCGCGATCGATGAGGATCTGGGCGCGGGCGCCGACGCGATCGAGGGCTACCTAGCGTCGGTCGCGGCCGACCCGGACGGCCCGCAGGCCGACAACGCCCTCTGGTGGGCGGGCCGGCTGCTGGAGGAGCAGGAGTCGAACACGCTGGCCTGGATCGTCTTCGCGCGGCTCGCGGAGGGCTACCGCGACAGCGAGTTCGCGGTCGAGGCCGGCTTCCGCGTCCCGCTGGCGCGCTACCGGGCGGGCGCGCTGGCCGCCGCCGCCGACGACTTCCGCGCCCTCACCGACAGCGCGGACGCGGCGCAGGCCCAGCGGGCCTGGTTGTGGCTGGGCAAGAGCCTCGACGCCCTGGGCGACGCGGGCGGCGCGGCGTCGGCCTTCGCGGCGGCCCAATCGGCCGGCCAGCCGACGGGCGGGGCCGGCGCCCCGCACGACTACGCCGCGTTGCGCGCGCAGGCGCTGGCGGCCGGGGCGCTGGACACGCCGCGGCTGCTCGCGGGCCCCGTCACGCCGCAGGATCCGCCCGCCGCGTCGCCCCTCGACGCTTGGCTGGACGCGCTGCCCGGCGCCGATGCGGCGACCGCCGACGCCATCGAGGCGTCGGAGGATTGGCGCGCCGCCGTCGATCTGTGGGCCGTCGGCCTCGGCGCGCAGGCCGAGCCGCGCTTCCGGCTGGCCCTGGCGCGGTCCGCGAACCCCTGGGCGATCGTCCACGCCGCCCGCGCCTTCGACGCGATGGGCGCCGTGCATCTGCGTCTGGCGGCGGCCGTCAATCTGCTCCTGCGCGTCCCGGACGCCGATCGCCCCGCCGCCCCGATCGAGATCTTGCGCTGGGCCTACCCGCGCGGCTGGCCGGAGCTGGCCGCGACGGCGGCACGCCGCTTCGATGTCGATGAGCTCCTGCTCTACGCGCTGATCCGCCAGGAGAGCCTCTTCAACCCGCGGGCCGGCTCCGTCGCGGGGGCGCTGGGGTTGACGCAGGTCATCCCCGCGACCGGCGGCGACATCGCGCGCACGCTCGACGACGGCGGCTTCCAGACCACGCTGCTGTTCCGTCCCGAGCGCTCGATCCGCTACGGCGCGGCGTATCTCGGCTGGCAGCTGACGAGCTTCGACGGCGCCGCGCCGATCGCGCTGGCCGCCTACAACGGGGGACCGGGCAGCGCCGCGCGCTGGTCGCAGGGCGCGGCGGCGCTCGACCCCGATCTCTTCTACGAGGCCGTCACCTTCAGCGAGACCCGCGCCTACCTGCGCCTGGTGCTCGAGAACTACGCCTGGTACCAGTACGTCTATCGCGGCGCGAGCGCCCCCACCCTCCTGCCGCCGGTCCCCTGACGCGTGCGCCGCCACACAGTGGCGCCGCCGCCCTCGTTGCGGCGACGGTTGCGGCCAGAGGGCGGCTGGATATACTGATTCCACGTCGCGACGGCGGGTCGCCGTCGCTTTCCCGGACGCATCGCCGATCGCGCCGCGTCCGATGCTGGCAGGGCCATGCCCAAGCGCACCTGGCAACCCAAGCGAATCCCGCGGAAGCGCGAGCACGGCTTCCGCAAGCGCATGGCGTCGCGCGGCGGACGGGCGGTGCTGCACCGCCGCCGGCAGCGCGGTCGTCATCGATTGACGGTGGTGTGAGATTGACTGGGGCTCGAGATTGACAGTGGTGTAACCGGCCGCCGAGTCGGCCGTTTAGCTGGCCGTTCAGCAGGCCGTTCAGCAGGCGTCGCGCGGAACTCCCTCCCTGCTTGCGCCACTGACGGCCGCCCGGCGGGAGCTGCCGATGCAGCGCCATCAGCGACTCCGGCGGCGGCGGGATTTCGCGGCCGTGTACCGATCGGGGCGTACCTATGCCCGTGGCCCCCTGGCCCTCCGCATCCGCGCCAATCCGGAGACGGACGCGCCGCGCTACGGCTTCGCCGTCGGCAAGCGGCTGGGCGGCGCCGTCACGCGCAACCGCATCAAGCGCCGCCTGCGGGCAGCCGCGCGACTCTGCGGGGCGGCCGGACAGGTGGACATCGTCGTGATCGCGAGGAACGGCGCGCAGCACGCCAGCTACGACGAGTTGCATGCGGCGCTGTCGGGCCTGCTGCGTCGCGCCGGGCTGACGCGAACCGAGCCGGGCGAGGACGACGCCCAGTGAGCACGCCGTGAGTACCCAGAGAGGCGTCGTGCATCGTCCGGTCGCCCGGCTGGTCACGCGACTCATCCGCGGCTACCAGACCGGCATCTCGCCGGGGCTGGGGCCGGCCTGCCGCTACCTCCCCACCTGCTCCGACTACGCCCTGCAGGCGATCGAGCGCTACGGCGTCGTGCGGGGCGGCGCCATGACCGTCTGGCGCCTCCTGCGCTGCAACCCCCTGTCGGCCGGTGGCTACGACCCACCGTGCGACGAGACGCCCGCGGCGGCGGAACACCCGCCTGCCTCGCGCTGGCGGGTGTTTCACGTGAAACATCGCCCCGGAACGTCCCGCTGATGCGAAACCCTCTCCGCCGCCGCCTGCGTGGCCTCGCGCTGCTGGCCGCGATCCCCATCCTGGCGGCGTGCACGGTCAGCAACGACCCCGACGGCTGGGCCCCGCCCATCGCCACCGAGCTGGACGGGCGGCCCATCGTCATCGCCCGCGTCGAGGACAACGCGATGGCGGCGATCGACCTCGACCGGGCGAACCCGGTCGTCTGGATGTTCCCCGGCGTCGCCGCCGGACAGGCCCCCGCGCAGGACGACGAGCGCCCCTTCCCCGGCCTCGACGGGCCGGTCGAAACGCAGGGCTTCTACGGCGCGCCCGCCGTGGTCGGCGCGGACGCCGAGGAGATCGTCGTCGCCGACCACAACGAGGGCATCGTCTACGCCATCCAGCGCGACGGCTCGAGCGCCCGCGTCCTGCTCGAGACGGGAGCCCCGGTGATCGCCGGCATCGTCGCCGCCGCCGACGGCCGCACCGTCTTCGTCGCGACGACGGACGAGCGCGTGTACGCCATCGACACCGAGAGTCCCCCCCTGAGCGTCGACGATGCGGAGGCGTTCGTCTGGATCGCGGAGGGGATCGAGGGGCGCATCTGGGGCACGCCGGCCATCGCCCACACCGATGCCCACGGGCCGCTGCTCATCGTCCCCACGATGGCCGGCCAGGTGATCGCGCTGCGCACCGGCGACGGCGCCGCCGTGTGGACGTTCCGCTCGGGCGCGGGCATCGCCAGCGACGTCGTGGTCGGGGGCGGCCTCGCCTTCTTCGGCGGCTTCGACCGCACCTTCTACGCGCTGGATGTCGAGACCGGCGAGGAGCGCTGGCGCAAGCAGGGCGCGCACTGGTTCTGGACGAGCGCGCTGCTGGTGAACGGCACGGTCTTCGTCGGCGATCTGCACGGCGCCGTCTGGGCCTGGGACGCGGCGACGGGCGTGCCGCGCTGGCCAGAGCCGTTCCAGGCCGGGGAGCGCATCCGCGCGCGGCCCGCCCTCACCGCCGCCGGCGAGCTGGTGATCATCACCCGCGAGGGCACGCTGCTGGCCATCGATCCGGACACCGGGCGGCAGGTCTGGGGCGACCCCAGCAACCCGCTGAAGACGTCGAACCGGGTGCTGGCCACGCCGCTCATCCTGGCCGACGACTCGGTCCTGATCAGCGACGACCAGGGCGTGCTCTGGCGCTCGCGCGTCGGCGCCGGGCGCGTTTGCGAGATCTTCCCCGAGCGCAACCTCGACTGCGAGCGCCTGCTCGACGCGGTCCAGGGCTAGAGGGCGGCGCGCGTGAGCTTCATCTGGAACGACCTGCTCGTCAACCCGATGATCAACGCGCTGATCATCATGTCCAACGCCATGTTGGACAACTTCGGCCTGGCCATCATCGCGTTCACGATCTTCATCCGCCTCGTCACCTTCCCGCTGACGATCCGGCAACTGCGCACCACCCGCGCCATGCAGGAGATGCAGCCGCAGATGCAGGAGATCCAGAAGAAGTACAAGGATCCCAAACGCCGCCAGCAGGAGATGATGAAGCTCTACCGCGAGGTGGGTTTCAACCCGCTGGGCTGCCTGGTCCCCTTCGCGGTGCAGATTCCCATCTGGATCGCGCTGTTCCAGGTCATCCGCCACACCGTGGGCACGACGCCCGAGGCCCTGCTGGGCCTCGCCTCGCGCCTCTACGACTGGGACTACATCACCGAGTCGGTGCCGCTGCGCAGCGACTTCCTGTTCATCGACCTGGCGGAGCGATCGATCCCGCTGGCCGTGCTGGTCGCCGCCGCGACGTTCTACCAGCAGAAGCTCTCGACCGCGACCCGCTCGCAGGTGAAGGACGACCGCCAGGCCGCGACCAACAAGATGATGCTCTACCTCATGCCGTTGCTCTTCGGCTGGTTCACGATGACCGTCCCGGCCGGCCTGGGCCTGTACTGGTTCACGACCAGCCTGGTGGGCATCATCACGTCGTACCTCTACTACAAGCCCGACAACATCACCTGGCGCTGGCTCGTCTCCCTCGACGCGCTGCCTCCGTCGGCGAAGGCGCGCGCGCGCAGCGCCGCCATCTCCGCCGACGCCTCGGGCGGGGCCGCCAAGACCAGCTCCGCGACGCCGGCGGACGAATCCGCCCCCGACTCGAGTGCCACCCCCACCACCGATGACGCGTCCGGCAGCCGATCGGCTGCCGCGCGTCGCCGCAGACGCCGGCGCCGCCGCAACCGCGGGGGCGCAAGACCGGAAAGGGCCGACTAGCCATGCCCCCAGACAACCCCAGCAGCGTGGAAACGACCGGCAAGACCGTGGACGACGCCGTCCTGCAGGCCCTGCGCCGGCTCAACCGGACGCGCAACCAAGTCGATGTGCGCGTCCTCAGCGAGGGGCGGCCCGGCGTGTTCGGCATCGGGGCCAACGAGGCGCGCGTGCGGGTGAGCGTCATCGGCGCCGCCCCCGCCGACGACGACCCCGACGAGGCGCCGCTGCCGAAGATCGACGACTACGCCGATTACGCCGAAGTCGATCGGCGGCCCTCCGGGCCCGGACGGGGCCGGGGCGGCTCCGGGGGTCCGCCCGGCGCGCGCCGCCGCGACCCGTCGCTGGGTCCGCCGGTGGCCCGCACGCCGCAAGATCGCCCACCACGCGACCGCTCGTCCCGCTCCGGCCCGCCCCCCCGTCGTGACGGCGCCCGCGACCGCGATCGCGATCGCGGCCGTGATCGCGGCCGTGACAGCTACCAGGGCAGGGGCCGCTACGGCGGACGCGGCCGCGGCGGCCAAGACCGCGACCCGATCATCCGTCCCGAGCCGCTGCCGTTCGCACTGCTCGCCGATCCCGAGTTCGAGCCCGAGGACGACCAGGACGCCACCGAATTCGCGACGGCCGTGCTGACCGACCTGCTGCACCTGATGCGCGTGGACGCCGTCGTCACGGCGCGCCCGCCGGCCACCCCCATCGAGGGGCTCGACCACGCCGCGGCGGTGCTCATCATCGCGCCGCCAGATGAGCCGGCGGACGATGACGACGACGGCGACGGGCTCGACATCCTGATCGGTCCCAACGGCCAGCACCTGGCCGCCCTGCAATACATGATCAACCTGATCTCCAGCCGCGCGCTGGAGGGCCGCCACGCCTTCACGGTCGACGTCGACGGCTACAAGCAGCGCCGCGAGCAGGATCTCCTGGCGATGGCCGCCGCCGCCGCCGCCGAAGCCCGCGAGACGGGCGCCATGGTCGAACTGCAGCCGCTGCCGCCGGCCGAGCGCCGCATCATCCACCTGAACCTCTCCGGGATCGACGGCATCGAGACGGAGAGCACCGGCGTGGGCGCTGCGCGACGGGTCCAAATCGTCTACCGTGGCGAGTAGCTGGGGTCGGCTCTGCTACGAAGGCGGGGTCCGTGCCGGTCATTGCGATCGCGAACCAGAAGGGCGGCGTCGGTAAGACGACGACCGCCGTCAACCTCGGCGCCGCGCTCGCCCGCTCGGGGCGGCGCATCCTGCTCGTCGACGGTGATCCGCAGTCCAACGCCAGCAGCGGCCTCGGCCTCGTGCCCGGCGGGCACGACAGCCTGTACGACGTCCTCGGCGGCGCCCCGGCCGCGTCCTGCGTCCAGCAGACCGCGGAGCCGGGCCTCGCGATCCTGCCCTCCTCCCGCGACCTCGCCGGCGCCGAGGTGGAACTCGCCGCGCTGCCCGACCGCGAATACCGCCTGCGCACGTCGATCGCGACGCTGCGCTCGGGCTACGACTTCGTCCTGATCGACTGCGCCCCCTCGCTGGGGCTGCTGACGCTGAACGCCCTGACCGCCGCCGACCGCGTCGTGATCCCGGTGCAGTGCGAGTACCTCGCCCTGGAGGGGCTGGGCTATCTGGCGGACACGATCGGCCGCGTCGCCGAGCGGCTCAATCCGTCGCTACGCGTGGACGGCGTCCTGCTGACGATGTTCGATGCCCGCACGAAGCTGTCGCAGGAGGTCGTGCGGCAGGTGCGCAGTCACTTCCCGCAGACCTACGCCACCGTCATCCCGCGCTCGGTGCGGCTGGGCGAGGCGCCCAGCTTCGGCCGCACGATCTTCGACTACGCCCCCGCCTCGTCGGGGGCCGGCGCCTACCGCGCCCTGGCGCGGGAGTTCCTGGCGCGCGAAGAGCGCCGCGTCGCCCCCTCCCCCGACACACCGCCCGCGCCGGCGTCCGGCGCGATCGATTCCACCCGCGGCGGACTCGTCGCGGCGGCAGGAGGCGCAGCATGACCACCGCCCGACCGATCCTGGGCCGCGGGCTCGACGCCCTGATCGCGCGGTCGCAGGACCGCCGCGACGAGCCCGGCCCGCAGCGCGTCGCGATCGACCAGATCGACCCCAACCCCGAGCAGCCGCGCGGCGCCGTCGACCCCGCCGCGCTGGAGGAACTCGCCGCCAGCGTGCGCTCGATCGGCGTCCTGCAGCCGCTGCTCGTCACCGCCGGCGACGGCGGCCGCTTCACGCTGGTCGCCGGCGAGCGGCGCTGGCGGGCGGCCCGGCTCGCGGGGCTGCGCGAGGTGCCCGTCGTCGTCACGAGCCTGGCCGGCGACGAGCTGCTGACGGCGGCCCTGGTCGAGAACGTGCAGCGCGAGGACCTGAGCCCGCTGGAGGAGGCCGGGGCCTACGCGCGGCTGCTGGCCGCCAGCGGCGAGAGCCAGGCGCGCATCGCGGAGCGCGTCGGCAAGAGCCGCAGCACCGTCGCCAACTCGCTGCGACTGCTGGGCCTGCCCGCCCCCATCCGCGACAGCCTCGCCCGCGCCGAGATCAGCGAGGGCCACGCCCGCGCCCTGCTCGCCGTCGGCGACCCCGGCGCGCGCGAGGCACTGTGGCGGCGCGTGGTCGCCGAGGGGCTCAACGTGCGTCAGACGGAGCGCGCCGCCCGCGCCCTCAACGCCGCCGCCGCCGCGCCTGCCCCCGAGCCGGACGCCCCGACGCCGGACGCCGACGCCGACGCGGCGCTGATCGCGGACCTCGAACGGGCGCTGGGCACACGGGTGCGTCTGCGTCGCGGCGGCCGCGGCGGCACGCTGGAGATCCGCTGGTACGACGACGAACAACTCGGGCAGCTCGCCGGGCGACTGGCGGCGCGGGCCGCCGACGCGCTGCCGCCCCCGCCCGCGCACCTCACCATCTGACCCGCCAGTACCGACACCGCAGCAGCGAAGGAGTGACCATGTCCATCGACGACCGCCTGCAGGAACTCGGCATCCAACTGCCGCCGCCGCCCGGACCCGTGGGGGTCTACAAGCCCGCCGTCCGCAGCGGCAATCTGCTTTACGTGTCGGGCCAGCTGCCCGTCGCCGACGGCGAGTTCACCGCGATCGGCCGGCTGGGGGCGGAGGTCGACCTGGCGACGGGGCAGGCCGCGGCGCGGCAGTGCGCGCTCAACTGTCTGGCGGCGGCGGCCGGCGCGCTGGGCTCGCTCGACGCGATCCGCCAGGTCGTGCGGCTGACCGGCTTCGTCGCCTCGACCAGCGACTTCACGCAGCAGCCGCAGGTGATCAACGGCGCCTCGGAGTTGATGCGCGACGTGCTGGGCCCCGACGCCGGGGTCGGCACGCGCGTGGCGGTCGGCCTGGCGGCGCTGCCCGCGGGCGTGCCCGTCGAGGTCGACGTGATTCTCGAAGTCGAAGCATAGGGCCGGGAGGGCGGATAGTCCGCTATACGCGGTCCTACGCCGTCGATCCGCCCTGATCTCCGCCGGCGCCGCCCCCGCGGCCGCCGCGACCGCGTCGCCGGCGACGCCGCTTGCGTCGCGGGGCGTCCTGCCCGTCGCCGCCCTCGGCGGCAGCCCCCGGCGTCGCCGGCGTGTCGGCGCCCGATGCCCGCTCGTCCGTCGCGCCGGCCGTCGTGGCGCCGGGCGTCGCCGCATCGGCAGTCGTCGCGTCGCCGGCCGCCGCGCGCCCCCGACGGCGACCGCCGCGCCGCCGACGGCGCCGGCCGGAACGCTCCCCGCCCGCGGCGGCCGGATCGGCCGGGGCGGCGCTTCCGCCATCCACCGGCGTCGCCGCGCGACCCCCGCCGCGGGGCGGACGCCCGCCGCGGCGCACGGGCTGGGTCGCGGGCCGCTCGGCGGGCGCGGTGGGCTCAGTGGCCGCGGCGGGCGCGGTGGTCGCCGGACGGCCGAGCACGTCGCTGAGCGTCTCCTCGAGCGCCGCGTTCGGCTCGTCTTCGATGCGCACGGCCATGCCGATCTCGGCGGCCGACACCTCCACCCGCCCCGCGCGGTCGTCGAGTTCCAGCGCGATCGTCTGCTTGAGCACGTTCACCTGCACGACTTTGCCCATCCCCGCCGGCGTCGACACGCGCTTGCCCAGCTTGGGCAGCGTGCCGCGCATCTCCCGGTAGACGGGGTACTCGAAGGTCAGGCAGCAGAGCAGCCGGCCGCAGACGCCCGACAGCTTGTCGGGGTTGAGCGCCAGCGATTGCTCCTTCGCCATGCGAATGCCGACCCTGGGGAAGTCCGTCATCCAGCTCGAGCAGCACAGCCGCAGGCCGCAGATGTCGTGGCCGTCGACCAGCTTGGCGCGGTCGCGCGGGCCGGCCTGCTGCATGTGCAGGCGGACGTCGAACTCCTCCTCCACCTCCCGCACGACGGGCGTGAAGTCGACGTGCCTGTCGGACTGGAAGTGGCAGGTGGCCTCCTCGCCGGCCAGGTTGAGCTGCATCGTGGCGGCGTACATGGGCAGGTTGCGCGCCGAGATCAGCGCCCGCGCCCGGGTCAGGATCTTCTCGCTGCGCTCCCGCATGCGCTCCGCCCGCTCGCGGTCGTCCGCGCCGGCCAGCCGCACGATCGGTCGCGCGTCGCGGGGGACGGGGCCGGCGTCGTCGGGCGGCAGCGTGACGACGCGCGCCATCTCCAGGCCGCGCGCCGTCCGCACGACGACGTACTCGCCTTCCAGCACCGGGTCGGCCGGGGGGGCAAAGTGGTAGATCTTCGACGCCTCGCGAAAGCGCACGCCGATCATGTTGGCGCTCATGCCGCGCTCCTCACCGCCGGCGGCCCCGGACGGGGCGCGGCCAGCATCAATGCTTCCAGCGCGACGCGGACGTCGACGCCGATCCGCAGTAGTTCTTCCGTGCGCCGCACTTCCCGCAGGAAGGCGACGATGTCGCCCGGGCGGTAGCGCGGTGCATCCGCCTCGAGCTCCGCCCGCAGGAACTCGTGTGTGACCCCCGCCGCGACGCCCAGGCGCACGCGCAGCAGGTCGCGCCACCACTCCCGGCAATACTCCAGCGCCGTGCGCGCCGGCCCCAGGTCGCCGCGGCGGCTGGAGAGGTGCTCGGCGAACTCCATGCGCTCGCGGGCGCCCCCGGCGCTGAGCGCGCGCAACTGCTCGATCTCCGCGCGCCGCTGCGCGACCGGATCGTCGTCCGCGAGCGCGTTCGTGGCCCAGCTCGCGCGGCCGCGCGCCATCCGCGACAGGGCATCGGCGGTCTCGGCGGTGACCCCGTCCTCGCCCGCCAGCCGCGCCGCCAGCAGACCGCGGGCCAACGGCGTCACGTCGATGCGGCGGCAGCGCGACCGCACCGTCTCCGACAGCCGCGCCGGCGAGTCCGTCACCAGCACCATCGTGACTGCGTCGGGCGGCTCCTCCAGCGTCTTCAGGAAGGCGTCGGAGGCATCGGTCGTCATGGCGTCGGCGGGGTCGATCACGAAGACGCGGCGGCGGCCCTCGTACGGGTTGAGCGCGGCGCTCACCTCGAGCCGCCGGATCTGGCAGATGCCGACCGTGGCGCTGTTCTCGTGGGAGTGGTCCGTCACCCGGCAGATCCCGCCCGGCGCGACGGTCTCGACATCGGCGTGGCGCCCCCCCGCGATGCGGCGGCAGGGGGCGCAGTCGCCGCAGGGGTCGCCCTGCCCGGGCGGGCGCGCGGCGCAGTTGAGCGCCTGCGCCAGCGACGCCGCCAGCTGCGCCTTGCCCACCTGCGGCGGCCCCGCCAGGAGCAGGGCGTGCGGCAGGCGTCCGCCCGCGATCATCCGCGACAGCGTGCCGGCGGCGGCGCTGCCCGCCATCGCGCCCCAGCCGGCCGTCATGGCACGGCCTCCAGCGCGACGAGGTCGGCGTAGGTCTGCCGCCGCCGCGCGACGCGGGCGGCGCCGTCGCGCAGGAACACGACGGGCGGTCGCTGCGCCTGGTTGTAGTTGCTCTCCATCGCCAGGTTATAGGCGCCGCTGGCGGGCAGCGCCACGAGGTCGCCGGGGACGAGCCGCGGCAGCGCGACGGCGTCGATCAGCACGTCGCCGCTCTCGCAGAACTTGCCCGCGATCGCGACCGTCTCCTCGGCGGCGTCGCGCATGCGATTGGCGACGACGGCCGTGTAGGCGGAGCCGTACATCGCCGGGCGGACGTTGTCGGCCATGCCGCCGTCCACGGCGACGTAGGTGCGCACGCCGGGTATCCGCTTGCGCGCGCCCACCGTGTAGACCGCGACCCCCGCCCGCCCCACCACCGAGCGCCCCGGCTCGATGTGCAGCTCGGGCAGGGGCAGGCCGTGCCGCTCGCAGCCCGCGCGCAGCGCCGCCGCGATGGCCTCCGCGTAGACCGCAATGGGCGGAGGCGGCGCATCGGGCGTGTAGCCCAGCGCGAAACCGCCGCCGGGGCTGAACTCGCGCCAGGTGACGCCGTGGCGGTCGCGCATCGCGGCGGCGAAGTCCGTCATCACCTCGATGCCCGCCTCGTACGGCGCCGTGTCGAAGATCGGGGAGCCGAGGTGCACGTGGTAGCCCGTCAGCTCCAGCGAGGCCGAATCGCGCAGCCGCACGACGGCGGCCTCGGCGGCGCCGCCCACCAGGGGGAAGCCGAACTTGCTGTCCACCAGGCCGGTGGTGGTCTTGACGTGCGTATGCGCGTCGATGCCCGGCGTGACGCGCAGCATCACCGCCTGCCGCAGGCTGCGATCGGCGGCGACCCCCTCCAGCAGCGCGAGCTCGTGGTCGTTGTCGACGATGATCCGCCCCACCCCCGCCTCGACCGCCTCGGCGAGTTCCGTGGCGCTCTTGTTGTTGCCGTGGAACGCCATCCGATCGGCCGGGAAGCCGCCCGCCCGCGCGACGTACAGCTCGCCCCCCGACACGACGTCCATGCCCACGCCCTCCTCCGCCAGCAGGGCGGCCAGGCTGGGGTTCAGGAAGGCCTTGGCGGCGTAGAGGACGCGCGCGCCCGGCAGGCGCCCCTCGAACTGGCGGCGGTACTCGCGGCAGATCTGGCGGATCGTGGCTTCGTCGTAGAGATACAGCGGCGTGCCGTAGTCGCGGCAGAGCTGCACGACGTCGCAGCCCGCCACCCGCAGGTGGCCGGCGTCGTCGATTGCGGCCGTGATCGGGAGCAGGCCCCCCACACACGCGGGAAGCGGCTCCAAGGGAGTCTCGCCCATGGCGGTCGCCCAGCATCATCACGACGGCCGGGCCCGCCCCTGCGACGCGTCGCGCCGGCCGGGCGGCCGCTCGGGCCATCGATGTCGTATCCCAGCCGCGCCGCGGTCCCGCCGCGGCGGTCGGCGTCTTCAGTCTACGGGTGTGTATCGTCGCGGGGCCAGCCGCGCTCTGATCGTTGGCAGCCGGTCCACACACCCCTTGACGACGCCCACCCAGTCGTCGAGTAGACTCCGCCGCACGCCGGCCCGCCGGCCGCGCACGCAGGCCCGCAGAGGAGCCCGACGATGACCACCCCAGCCACGCACGCCGAGAGCGACTCGCTCATCATCCGCAAGCTCGGCCCCTTCGGCCCGATCTCCAACAACGCCTTCATCCTGATCGACAAGGCGACGCGGCAGAGCGCCCTGATCGACGCCGTGGCGGAGCCCGAGCAGGTGCTCGCCGGCGCGGCCGGCACGAGCGTCGCGATGGTGCTCTTCACGCACTCCCACCACGACCACATCGACAGCTTCGACCACCTCGAGGCCGCCCTCGACGTGCCGTTCTACATGCACCCCGACGAGCCCTGGGCCGACCACAGCCGCATCCAGGTGCACCTGGCCGGCGGCGAGACGATCCAGCTCGGCGAGACGACGCTGACCGCCATCCACACGCCGGGGCACACGCCCGGCAGCATCTGCTACTACGCGCCGTCCTTCCTCGTCGTCGGCGACACGCTGTTTCCCGGCGGCCCCGGCCACTCGCGCAGCAACGACGCCCTGCAGACGCTGGTGCAGTCGATCAGCGAGCGCATCTACGCCCTGCCCGACGACACGCTGATGTTCAACGGCCACGGCGACGACTGCACGATCGGCCAGAGCAAAGCGGAGCACGCCGTGTTCGCCGCCCGCGAACACGCACCCGACCTGCACGGCGACGTGCTTTGGGAGCGAGACTAGTGGCGCCCACCGCCGACCCGGCGCTGCATGGGCGCACGCTCGCCAACGGCTTGCGCGTGCTGGCGACGCCCATGCCGCACAGCCGATCGGTGACGGTGAGCTTCTACTTCGGGGCCGGCTCGCGCTACGAGCGGCCGGAGGAGGCCGGCATCTCCCACCTGGTCGAGCACTGCTGCTTCAAGGGCTCACCGCGCTGGCCGACGGGGCCCGAGATCTCGGCCGCGATCGAGGGCATCGGCGGCGTGCTCAACGCCGGCACCGACCGCGAGTACACCGTCTACTACGCCAAGGTGCCCGCGGCGCACGCCGGCGTCGCCATCGACGTGCTGGCCGACATCGTCCTGCGGCCGCTGTTCGACGCCGGGGAGCTGGAGAAGGAACGCAGCGTCATCCTGGAAGAGCTGGCCATGGTCGAGGACAACCCCGGCCAGCTCGCCGAGGTCGTCCTGGACGGGCTGCTCTGGCCCGGCCAGGCGCTGGGCCGCGACGTCGCCGGCACGCCCGAGAGCGTCCGCGCGATCCCCCGCGACCGCGCCGTGGACTACCGCCGCGCGCAGTACACGCCGAGCAACGCGCTGATCTCCATCGCCGGCGCCGTCGACCCCGAGCAGGCCGTCGCGATGGCGGAGCGCAGCGTCGCGGTCTGGGAGCACGGCGCGGCGTGCCCGCCCGAGACGTACATCCCGCCCGCCGACGGTCGCGCCCGCACGCGCCTGCACGCCAAGCAGTCGGAGCAGGCGCATCTGATGATCGGGCTGCCCGGGCTCTCCGCCCTCGACGAGGACCGCTACGCCCTGAGCCTGCTGACCACGATCCTGGGCGACGGCATGAGCAGCCGCCTGTTCGTCTCGCTGCGCGAAGAGATGGGCCTGGCCTACGACGTCCACTCCTACGCCAGCAACCTGCGCGACACCGGCAGCCTGCTGATCTACCTGGGCGTCGACCCGGAGAACGCGCTCCCCGCGCTGCGCGCCGCGCTCGACCAGCTGGCCGGCCTGCGCGACGGCATCCCGGCGGCGGAACTGCATCGCGTCCGCGAGTACATCAAAGGGCGCATGCTGCTCAACATGGAGGACACCCGCGCCGTCTCCTCGTGGTACGGCGCGCAGGCGCTGCTGCTCAACCGCACGCGCAGCGTCGACGAGGTCGTCGAGCGCATCGAGGCCGTGGGGGCGGAGCAGATCGCCGACCTGGCCGCCCGGCTGATCCGCGACGACACCCTGCACCTCGGCGTCGTGGGCCCGTTCGAGGCGGAGGAGCCCTTCCGCGACGCGCTGCACCTGTAAGCGCCCCGCAGGGAGCCCCCCATGACCGACGCAGTAACCGAATCGGCGACGCAGCCCGCGACCAGCGCCCCCCCGGCCCCGTACCAGGAAGCCAACCCCTACGAGTCCGCGCTGCAGCAGCTCGACGCGGCGGCGGACATCCTGGGCCTGAACCGCGGCCTGCGGGAAACGCTGCGCCGGCCGCGCCGCGAGTTCACCGTGCACTTCCCCGTCGAGATGGACGACGGCAGCGTGCGCACCTTCACGGGCTACCGCGTGCAGCACAACGACGCCCGCGGCCCGCACAAGGGCGGCATCCGCTACTCCGCCGCCGTCTCCCTCGACGAGGTGCGCGCCCTCGCCATGTGGATGACCTGGAAGTGCGCCATCGTCAACCTGCCCTACGGCGGCGCCAAGGGCGGCGTCATCGTCGACCCGGCCGCGCTGAGCGACTGCGAACTGGAGAACCTGAGCCGCCGCTTCATCTCCGAACTCGAGCCGATCATCGGCCCCGACCGCGACATCCCCGCCCCCGACATGGGCACCAACGCCCGCGTCATGGCCTGGATGATGGACACCTACTCGATGGGCCACGGCCACACGGTGCCCGCCATCGTGACCGGCAAGCCGGTGGAGGTGGGCGGCAGCCAGGGCCGCTACGAGGCCACCGGCCGCGGCGTCCTCTTCGCGACGGAGGAGATCGCCAAGCGCCGCGGCGACGCGCTGGAGGGGCTGCGCGTCGCGGTGCAGGGCTTCGGCCAGGTGGGGAGCGTCGCCGCGCGGCTGCTGGCCGAGGCCGGGGCGCGGATCGTCGCCGTCTCCGACGCCGGCGGCGGCTACCACAACGGCCACGGCCTCGACGTCGCCGCCCTGATCGCCCGCGCCGACGAGCGCGGCATGATCGGCGGCGGCGCGCCCGGCGCGGACCGGATCAGCAACGCCGAGCTGATCGAAATCGACTGCGACTACCTGATCCCGGCCGCGATCGAGAACGTGATCCTGGCCTCGAACGCGGAGCGCATCCGGGCGGACGTCATCGTCGAGGCGGCCAACGGCCCCACGACGCCCGAAGCCGAGCGCATCCTGCTCGACCGGGGGCGCGTGCTCGTGCCCGACGTGCTGGCCAACGCCGGCGGCGTCACCGTCTCCTACATGGAATGGGTGCAGGACCTGCAGTCCTTCTTCTGGGAGGAGGACGAGGTCAACCGGCAACTGGCCCGGATCATGCGCAAGGCCTTCGCCGAGGTCTGGGACAGCGCCGAGCAGCGCGGGCTCTCCCTGCGCGACGCCGCCAACGTCCTGGGCGTGGATCGCGTCGTGCGCGCCATCGAACTGCGGGGTATCTTCCCCTAATGTGCCCCTGAGCCGGCCCCGCCCACGGAAAGAGCACCGCCATGCCCGACGACTCCGCCCTCGACCTGGCCCTCGACCTCGCCTATGGCACCATCGAGGAGATCGCGCCGCGGATCGCCGCCGGTGAGTTCTCGCCGGTGGAGTTGACGCGGGCGCAGCTTGAGCGCATCGAGCGGCTCAACCCCACGCTCCAGGCCTACGTCACGCTCACCGCGTCCTCCGCCCTGGCCGAGGCCGAGGCCGCCCAGACCGCGATCGCCGCCGGCGACTACCGCGGCCCGCTGCACGGCGTCCCGGTGGCGGTCAAGGACCTCTGCTACACGGCCGGCGTCGCGACGGGGGGCGGCACGACGGTGCGCCGCGACTTCACACCCGACGCCGACGGCACGGTCGTGGCGCGGCTGCGGGCGGCTGGGGCGGTGATCCTGGGCAAGCTCACCCTCACCGAGGGCGCCATGGGCGGCTACCACCCGGACCTGCCGATCCCCATCAACCCCTGGCGCGCCGACCTCTGGACCGGCGTCTCGTCGAGCGGCTCCGGGGTCGCCACGGCGTCGGGGCAGTGCTACGCCTCGCTGGGCAGCGACACCGGGGGCTCGATCCGCTTCCCCTCCGCCGCCTGCGGCATCGTGGGGCTCAAGCCCACCTACGGCCGCGTCAGCCGCGCGGGAGTGCTGGCCCTGGCGGAGTCGCTCGACCACGTCGGCCCCATGACCCGCTCCAGCTGGGACGCGGCCGTCGTGCTGGCCGCCATCGCCGGGCCCGACCCCGACGACCCCACCGCGCTGCCCGACCCCGTGCCCGACTACACCGCCTCCATCGACGACGGCGTGGCCGGGCTGCGCATCGGCCTGGACCCGGTCTGGGCGCTGGACCGCATCGACGCGGGCATCGCCGCCGCCGTCGAGGCGGCCGTCGCGATCATGCGCGACCGCGGCGCCGAGATCGTGCCTCTGACGCTGCCGGCCATGGAAACCGCCATCGACGGCTGGCCGGTCCTCTGCTCGGTCGAGGCGGCGGCGGCGCACGCCGAGACCTACCCCAGCCGCGCCGATGAGTACGGCCCCTACTTCGGACACTTCCTGCGCATGGGCGCCGACGCCGCGGGCATCGACTACGCCCGCGCCAATCAGCGGCGGATCGAGCTGGTCGAGCAGCTGCGCCAGGCCACGGCCGATGTCGATGTGCTGATCAGCCCGGCCATGGCCACGCCGCCCTTCCCCGTCACGCGCGAGTTCTACATGACGCCGCCCAGCGCCGTCCCCGCCTGGCGCATGCGCTTCACGGTGCCCTTCGACTTCAACGGCTGGCCCACGATCACGCTGCCCGCCGGGCGCAACGACGAGGGCGCGCCCCTGGCCGTGCAGTTCGCCGGCAAGCCGCTGAGCGAGCCCACGTTGTTCCGCATCGGCCGGGCCTACGAGCGCGCCACGGACTACCGGCCGGGGCGGCCCCCCGTCGACTGAGAGCGCTCGCCGGGCGGTGTGGCGCCGGGGACCACGCGCGCCCCCCACAGTTCGCGGCGGGACAGCAGCAGCAGCGCGACGGCGCCCACGCAGAGAGGACCGCCATGCCCAACAACTCCGCCCTCGACCTCGCCTATGGCGCCATTGAGGAGCTCGCGCCGCGGATCGCCGCGGGGGAGCTCTCGCCCGTGGACGTGACGCGGGCGCAACTCGACCGCATCGAGCGGCTCAACCCCTCCCTCAAGGCCTACGTCACCCTGACCGCCACCTCCGCCCTGGCCGAGGCGCAGGCGGCCGAGGCCGCGATCGCCGCGGGCGACTACCGCGGCCCGCTGCACGGCGTTCCGGTGGCGGTCAAGGACCTCTGCTACACGGCCGGCGTCGCGACGGGCGGCGGCGCGATGGTGCGCCGCGACTTCACACCCGACGCCGACGGAACGGTCGTCGCGCGGCTGCGGGCGGCTGGGGCGGTCATCCTGGGCAAGCTCACGCTGACCGAGGGCGCCATGGGCGGCTACCACCCGGACCTGCCGATCCCCATCAACCCCTGGCGCCCCGACCTCTGGACCGGCGTCTCGTCGAGCGGCTCCGGGGTCGCGACGGCGTCCGGGCAGTGCTACGCCTCGCTCGGCAGCGACACGGGGGGCTCGATCCGCTTCCCCTCCGCCGCCTGCGGCATCGTGGGGCTCAAGCCCACCTACGGGCGCGTCAGCCGCGCCGGCGTCTGGGCGCTGGCGGAGTCGCTCGACCACGTCGGCCCCATGACCCGCTCCAGCTGGGACGCGGCCGTCGTGCTGGCCGCCATCGCCGGGCCCGACCCCGACGACCCCACCGCGCTGCCCGACCCCGTGCCCGACTACACCGCCTCGATCGACGACGGCGTGGCCGGGCTGCGCATCGGCCTGGACCCGGTCTGGGCGCTGGACCGCATCGACGCGGGCATCGCCGCCGCCGTCGAGGCGGCGGCCGACCTCATGCGCGACCGCGGGGCCGAGATCGTGCCGCTGACGTTGCCGGCCATGGAAACCGCCATCGACGGCTGGCCGGTGCTCTGCTCGGTCGAGGCGGCGGCGGCGCACGCCGAGACCTACCCCAGTCGCGCCGGCGAGTACGGTCCCTACTTCGGGCACTTCCTGCGCATGGGCGCCGACGCCTCGGGCGTCGACTACGCCCGCGCCAATCAGGGGCGGCTCGAGCTGGTCGAGCAGTTGCGCCAGGCCACGGCCGATGTCGATGTGCTGATCAGTGCGGCCATGGCCACGCCGCCCTTCCCCGTCACGCGCGAGTTCTACATGACGCCGCCCGACGCCTTCCCCGCCTGGCGCATGCGCTTCACGGTGCCCTTCGACTTCAACGGCTGGCCCACGATCACGCTCCCCGCCGGCCGCAACGACGAGGGCGCGCCCTTGGCCGTGCAGTTCGCCGGCAAGCCGCTGAGCGAGCCCACGCTGTTCCGCATTGGCCGCGCCTACGAGCACGCCACGGACTACCGGCCGGGGCGGCCCCCCGTCGACTGAGGGGGCGCGTCGCCGGTGGGCCTGGGGCCGTCGGGCGGCCTGCCGGGCGGCGGCGCACCGGGAACGACGCGCAGCCCCCACAACTCGCGGCGGGCCAGCAGCAGCACGACGACGCTACCGACGCAGACGTAGGAGAGGATGGGGAACAGCGTCTCCAGCGTCAGCGCCTGCCCCGCCACCGCGACGGGCAGGGCCAGCGACTGCGCCGCGAAGATGCCGATCATCAGCAGGCTCATCACCCGCCCGCGCACCTCGTTGGGCGTGTGGTGGGCGATCAGGGATGTCGCGGCGATCTGGGTGACCGCGAAGCCCGCGCCCAGGCCGAGATTCCCCGCCACCGCGAATGGCCACGTGTGCCCGGCGGCGAACAGCACGAACGCGCCGGCGAAGATCAGCGCGCCCAGCGACAGCATCCGCCCCTGACGCTGCACCGCCGCGACGCGCGTCATCCACAGCGAGGCCAAGAGCGCGCCCACGCCCCAGGTCAGCGCGATGAAGCCGAATTCCGCGTACGACGCCCCCACCACCGTCGTGACCCAGGTCGGGCCCAGGCTCGCCGTCGGTGGGAAGCCGACCCCCAGCACCACGACCACCAGCACGATGACCCACAACACGACCGCGTGGCCGCGCGCGAAGCGGAAGCCGACCACGATGTCGGCCAGGGTGCGCCGCACCGCCGCGCCGACCACGTGCGGGCGAGCCCCCGTGCGGTACGACATCGGCAGCAGCAGCAGCAACGCCGTCGCGTGGCCCGCCGAGCTCAGCGCGTACGCGCCGCCCGTGCCCAGCGCCTCGATCACCAGCCCCACGCCGAAGATGCCCAGCGGCATGGCCATCTGCATCCCCGCCGAGTTGAGCGCGATCCCCTGCGACGTCAGGCGAGGCCCCAGGATCTCCGGGACCATCGCCTGCCGGGTGGGGAAGTCGATCGCCGCCGGGGCCGCGCTCAGGAAGGCGAGCAGGAAGATCAGCGCGAAGCCCAGCGTGTCGCCGGGCGCGACCCGCATCAGCAGCGCGACCGCCAGCGCGATCAGGAATCCCAAGCCCTGCGCCGCCAGCAACAGCCGCCGCCGATCGAAGCGGTCGGCCAGCGCCCCCGCCACCAGGCTGAAGAGCAGCGCCCCCACGCCGCGCAGGCTGCCCAGGACGCCGATCAGGATGATCCGCGTATCGTCTTCCGCGTTGTCCTGAATCCAGAAGATCAGCGAGACCACCTGCAGCGGGTAGATCATCTGCCAGCCGACGAAACTCAGGAACAGCAGCCGGAAGTCCCGCACCGAGAACGGCGCCCACGACGAGGTGGAATCCAGGCGGGAGCGCGCCGCCGTCGGATCGGGGGCCGTCGGGTCGGGAGCAGGCATCCGGGGCACGATAGCCCCCACCCGCGGCCCGCGGGTCTACGTCCGGCCGCCGTGCGGGAACTGATCGGCGTCCTGCAGCAGCCCGCGCAGGTGATTGATCTCGCCCGCGTGATACACGTCGTGGATCACGATGGCGTCGATGATGAAGCGCGTCTGGCGCAGTTCGCCCCAGTGCGTGCGGCGATCCATCAGCAGCTCCGCGTCCTCCTCGAGCGCGCGCACGGCCGCCTGCGCCTCCGCATGCGCCCGCCGCAGCCACGCCACCAGCGACTCGAAGTCCGCGTCCTTCAGCTCCCCCTCGCCGTCCCAGGTCTCCCACCAGCCCATCGCGCCGTCGCCGAAGGCGTGCGCGACGTGCATCCGCTTGACCGACGCGCAGTGCGCGATCAGGTCGCGCAGCGTGCGCCCGCCCGACGACGGCGGTTGGTCCAGCATCGCCGGCGTCACCGTCGACAGGTTGCGCAGCAGCGAGTGCTCCGGCTTGAACTCGAACGACTGATCCAACTGCCAGACCAGGAAGTCCAGGATGTCGCGCGTCTCGTCGCTGAGGTCCCGCTCCGACTGCTCGCTCATCTCGCTCCAGCCCCGGCGGTCAGACCCGGCCGGCCCGCCCCAACAGGTCACACGACGACGGGCACCTCGGTCCCCGCCTTGCGCGCCCGCTGCGTCAGCACCTTGTCCTGCAACTTCAGCTCGCACAACTGCGCCGCGTGCTCCAGCCCGCAGACCTGGCAGCCGTCGCGGCAGTCGATCGTCGTCAGTTCCTTCTGCGTGCGCATCCACTCGCGGCGCAGGTAGGCCTCGCTGACGCCGCTGGCGATGTGCATCCAGGGGAACTTCTCCCACAGGTCGCGCTCGCGGTGGCAGTAGAAGTCGGGGTCGATGCCGTGCGCGGCGAAGGCCGCCTGCCAGATGGCCGGGTCGTGATGCTCGCTCCAGGCGTCGAAGCGGGCGCCCCGGCGCCAGGCCTCCACGACCGCCTCGCCCACGCGCCGATCGCCCCGGCTCAGCACCCCCTCCAGGATCGACTCCGCCGGGTCGTTCCAGGTGAAGTCCAGCCGGGCGCCGCGGCAGCCCTCGCGCAGCAATTGATGCTTGGGCTCCAACTCCGCGGCGGTGTCCTGCCGCGCCCACTGGAAGGGGGCATGCGCCTTGGGCACGTGGTTCGACGTCGAGACGCGCACGCGCGCCCGCTTGCCCACCACCTCGCGGCCGATCTGCTTGACCTGCGCCGCCCAGTCCACGATGCCCTGCACGTCGTCCATGGTCTCCGTCGGCAGGCCCACCATGAAGTACAGCTTGATGCTGCCCCAGCCGTTCTCGAAGGCGTTGCGCGCCGCCGTGAGCAGATCCTCGTCGGCGACCACCTTGCTGACGGCGTTGCGCAGCCGCTGGCTGCCGGCCTCCGGCGCGAAGGTCATCGAGCGCCGGCGGCGGGGCGCGCAGGCCATCGCGACATCGACGCTGAACGAATCGACGCGCGTGCTGGGCAGCGAGATGCCCAGGCCGTCGCCGAACTCCCGGCGCAGCGCCGCGACGATGCCGTCGATCTGGCTGTGGTCGGTGCTGCTCAGCGAGACCAGCGAGAGCTCGTCGTAGCCAGTGTTGGCGAGCAGTTCGCGCGCGCCCGCCACGACCTCCTCCGGCGTGCGCTCGCGCAGCGGCCGGTAGATCATCCCCGCCTGACAGAAGCGGCAGCCCTGCGTGCAGCCGCGCTGGATCTCGATCCCGGCACGGTCGTGCACCGTCTCCAGGAACGGCACGATGGGCTTGGTCAGAATCGGCGGCATGCCCTGGATGAAGCGCTTGACCACCGGCAGCGACGCCGCCGCGTCGAGCGACTCGACCTCGGCCACCGTGCCGTCGGGCCCGTAGTGCCAGCGGTAGAAGCGCGGCACGTAGACGCCGGGCGTGCGCGCCAGCTGGCGCAGCAGCTCGACCCGTGGCCCGCCCCCCGCCGACTTCCAGGCGCGCAGGACCTCCGTGACCTCGAGGATCACGTCCTCGCCCTCGCCCAGGATGAACGCATCGATCACGAGCGCCAGCGGCTCCGGCACCAGCGCCCCGGAGCCGCCCGCGAAGACGATGGGGGCGTCGTCGGCGCGCTCGGCGGCGAGCACGGCGATGCCCGCCAGGTCGAGCATGTTGCAGAGGTTCGTGTAGGTCAGCTCGTAGCTCAGCGAGAAGCCCAGCGCGTCGAACTCGCCCAGCGGGCGGCGGTTCTCCAGGCTGAACAGCGGCGCGCCGTGCGCCCGCAGCGACGCCTCCATGTCGGGCCAGGGCGCGAAGGCCCGCTCGGCCAGCGTGCGCGGCGTGTGGTTGAGCAGGTCGTAGAGGATCGCCAGACCGCCGTTCGACATGCCCACGTCGTAGACGTCGGGGTAGATCAGCGCCCAGCGGATCTCGGCGTCGTCCCAGGGGCGCACGATGCTGTTCCACTCGCCGCCGCTGTAGCGGGCGGGCTTCGAGACGCCGTTCAGCAGTGGGTCCAGTTCGATACGCGGCACGTCTGCCTCCGCCGTCCGTCGCCGGGGCACGCCTGCGCCCCGGCGACCATGCTCTTGATTCGCCGTGCTGATCCTACATGGACCGCGCCCGGCCCCGCGGCCGGCCGCCCGTTGCAAGGCGTCTGCCGGGTCTGCTAGACTGCTGCCGTCGTTACCCACGGGTGCGGCCCGAATTCATTCGGTGGGCGCGTCCCACCCCGGCATCATTCGGCGGCCGCAAGGCCGCCTTTCTATTTCCGGCGCGATCGATGCAGGCTGCGCGGCTTGCGCGTCGATCCGCCCGACGGGGCCTGCCATGCACTCGCGCCAGCGCGCGACCGCCTCGCTCACCCGCCTGCTGCTCTGGCCGATCAACGTCCTGCGCCGGGGCGTCCGCCTGGGCCTCTCCACGCTCGAGATCCTACTGGCCGCCTTCGGCGCCGTGGCGGCGCTCGTCGTGACCGCCCTGCTGACGCCCGCGCTCAACCAGCTGCCCGGCGCCGCGGGCAACTTCGCCGCCATCGGCGTCGCGATCCTGCTCGTGCCGATCGGCATGGCGGTCGCCCTGGGGCGGCGGCCCGAGGTCGAGCGCTTCTTCAGCGGCGTGCGGGAGCGCACGGACACCGTGACCGAGGCGATCGTCCCGCCCGGCGTCGCGCGCGGCGTCCGCAGCGGCGTGGTCGTCGACACCAGCGCCATCATCGACGGCCGCCTGGCCGAGATCGTCGAGTCCGGCTTCCTGCTCGGCGACCTGATCGTGCCCCGCTTCGTCCTGGACGAACTGCGCCGCGTCGCCGACAGCAGCGACGCCCTCAAGCGCCGGCGCGGGCGTCACGGGCTGGAGTTGCTGTCCCGCATCCAGGCCGGGACGCACGTCAAGACGATCATCGACGAGCGCGGCTTCCCGGAGGCGCCCGACGTGGACGCCAAGCTGCTGGCGCTGGCCCGCATCCGCGGCGCCGCCCTGCTCACCACCGACTTCAATCTCAACCGGGTCGCGGGCGTCGAGGACCTGCGCGTGCTGAACATCAACGTGCTCGCGCAGGCCGTCCGCACCGTGGCGCTGCCCGGCGAAACGCTCCACCTCCCCATCCACCAGCCCGGGCGCGAGCGCCGCCAGGGCGTCGGCTTCCTCGCCGACGGCACCATGGTCGTCGTCGAGGACGCCCGCGACCTCGTGGGCGAGGACGTCTCGGTCGAGGTGCAGCGCGTGATCCAGACGGCCGCCGGGCGCATGCTCTTCGCCCAACTGCGGCCGCCGGAGCCCGACGCCGACGGCGCCGAGACGGCCCCCAGCGCCGAGACGCCGGCCGGAGCGTCCACGTGAGCCGCCCCCACACGGGCGCGATCCTGCTGGCCGGGGGCCGCAGCGCGCGCATGGGCGGCATCGACAAGACGACCGCCGCGCTGGCCGGCCTGCCCGTCGTCGCGCATTCCCTGCGCGCCTTCGCGGCCTGCGGCGCGATCGACCACATCGTGCTCGTCGCAGGGCCGGAGAACCGCGACATCCTGGCCCGCCTCGCGGACGGCTACGGCGGCGGCAAGGTGCACGCCATCCCGCCCGGCGGCGCGCGGCGCCGCGACTCCGTCGCGGCGGGCCTGGCGGCGCTCCCCGACGTCGACTTGGTGGCGGTGCACGACACCGCCCGCCCGCTCGTCACGGATGCGATGATCCGTCGCGGCATCGACCTGGCCGCGCGCCACGGCGCCGCCGTCGTGGCTGCGGCGGTGACCGACACGATCAAGCAGATCGGGCCCCCCGCGGCGTGTGACGGCCCCGCTCGCATCGAGCGCACGATCGACCGCGCCACGCTGCGCGCCGCCCAGACGCCCCAGACCTTCCGCCTGGACCTCCTGCGCCGCGCGCACGCCGCCGGCACGACATCGGAGGCCACCGACGACGCGGCGCTGGTGGAGGCGCTGCCCGCCCCCGTCTTCGTCTACGACGCGGAGGCGCCCAACCCCAAGATCACCCGCCCGCAGGACCTGGCCATCGTCGAGGCGCTGCTGCGCGCCCTGACCGAAGCCGGCGGCGCGACGGCGGCGGCGCAGCGATGAGCCCCGCCACCGACCGCATTGGGCTGGGCAGCGATTCGCATCGCTTCAGCGCCGATCGGCCGCTGGTGCTGGGCGGCGTCACGATCCCCGGCAGCGACGGCCTCGCCGGCCACTCCGACGCCGACGTGCTCACGCACGCCATCATCGACGCGCTGCTGGGGGCGGCCGCCCTGGGCGACATCGGCACGCACTTCCCGCCCGACGATCCCGCCTGGGCGGGCGCCGACAGCCTCGATCTGTTGCGCCGCACGGTCGCCAGCCTGGCGCAACGGGGGTATCGTGTGGGCAACGTGGACGCCACCGTGGTCGCGGAACGGCCGCGACTGCGGCCCCACGTCGAGGCGATGCGGGCGCGGCTCGCGGCCGTCCTCGCGGTCGAGTCCGACGCCGTCAGCGTCAAGGCCACGACGGCCGAGGGGCTGGGCGCGCTGGGTCGCGCCGAGGGCATGCAGGCGCAAGCGATCGCGCTGATCCGCCGCCGCGACTGACGCGCCCGGGACGGACGCAGGAGGAGCAGGGCAGATGACGCCGGCCAATCCCTACGTCCGCACGCTCAAGCGTCATGGCGCGGTGCTGCCCGGCGTCCCCCTGGCGCGCTGTCCCTGAGCGACCGCGACGGCCCGCGTCCGCCCCCCGACCGACGCGTGCCCGGCGCGCCCCGCCGGCCCCGCCGTCGGTGGCCCCTCCATCGACGACCAGTGTCCGCAGGAGACCCATGTTCGTCTTGCGCAGCATCCGCGACGACATCCGCTTCGTCCTCGACCGCGACCCCGCCGCCCTCAACCCGCTTGAGGTGATCTTCCTCTACCCGGGCTTCCAGGCCCGCGAGATGCACCGGCTGGCGCACACCCTCTGGCGGCTGCACGTGCCGTTCCTGCCGCGCGCCCTCTCGCACCTGGGCCGCTTTCTCACCGGGATCGAGATCCACCCCGGCGCGACCATCGAAGCCCGCTGCTTCATCGACCACGGCATGGGCGTCGTGATCGGGGAGACGGCGGAGATCGGCGACGGCTGCCACCTGCACCAGGGCGTCACGCTGGGCGGCACCAGCACCCGGCGCACCAAGCGCCATCCCACGCTGAGCGCCGACGTCACCGTGGGCGCGGGCGCGCAGATCATCGGGGCCGTGACCGTGGGCAAGGGCGCCAAGATCGGGGCCGGCTCCGTCGTCGTGGGGAACGTGCCCGAGTACGCCACCGTGGTCGGCGTGCCCGGCCACGTCGTCTCGTTCTACGACCCCGGCAACGACACCGTGCTGCGGCTGCCCGACCCCGAGCACGACCGCCTGGAGATCGTCGAGCAGCGCCTGTTCGAACTCGAATCGCGCTTGAGCGACCACGAATATCCGCACGAGAACGGGGACGCCGCCGTCGAGACCCCGCCCCCGGCGGAGACGCCCGGCGCGAACTGACCGGCTTGAACTGGCTGGCTTAACCTGACCGGCGCCACGACATCGGAGACGCGCGTGCAGCTGTACAACACCCTCACCCGGCGCAAGGCGCCCTTCCAGCCCCGGCACGACCCCATCTCGATGTACGTCTGCGGCATCACGCCCTACGACGACGCCCATCTGGGCCACGCCATGAGCATCGTCGTCTTCGACGTCCTGCGGCGCTACCTCGAGTGGGACGGCCGCGCCGTGCGGCTGGTCTACAACTTCACCGACATCGACGACAAGATGATCGCCCGCGCCCGCCGGCTGGCCATCAGCGTGCCCGAGCTCGCCGCCCGCCAGATCGATCGCTTCCAGCAGGAATGGCGCGAGCTGCACATCCGCGCCGCCGACGTGCACCCCCGCGCCACCCAAGAGATCGACAAGATGCAGGAGGTCATCGCGCGGCTGATCGACCAGGACGCCGCCTACGCCGCCGGCGGCGACGTCTACTTCCGCGTCGAGGCGCCGCCCGACTACGGCAAGCTCTCCAATCGCAGCCTGCGGGACATGATCGCCGGGGCCCGCATCGAGCAGAACTCGCAGAAGGCCCACCCCATGGACTTCACGCTCTGGAAGGGCGCGAAGCCCGGCGAGCCGTCGTGGGAGAGCCCGTGGGGGCCCGGCCGTCCCGGCTGGCACATCGAGTGCAGCGCGATGGCGCTGCGCTACCTGGGCGAGCAGATCGACCTGCACGGCGGCGGCATGGACCTGATCTTCCCCCACCACGAGAACGAGATCGCCCAGTCGGAGGGCTTCAGCGGCAAGCGGCCCTTCGTCGGCCACTGGGTGCACAACGCCATGATGCAGCTGGGCGACGAGAAGATGTCCAAGTCGCTGGGCAACATCATCAGCCTGCGCGAGGGGCTCGATCGCTACGGCGCCGACGGCCTGCGCATCTTCATCCTGGGCGGCCACTACCGCAGCCCGCTGACCTACTCCGAGGAGTCGCTCGTGGCCTCGGCGCGCGGCGCCGAGCGCCTGCGCATCGCCGCCGGCGCCACCCTGCCGGCGGGACCGGGCGACTTCGACGCCGCGGCGGCGCGCGATCACTTCCGGCGCGCCATGGACGACGACCTGGGCACGCCGCAGGCGCTGGCGGTGCTCTTCGAGATCGCGCACGCGATCAACCGCGCCGCCGCCGCGGGCCGCCCCGCCGGGACGGCGCTGGCGCTGCTGCATGAGCTGGGCGGCGTGCTGGGCCTGCGCTTCGAAGCGCGGCGGGACGACGCGCAGGCGGCCCCGTTCATCGATCTGCTGGTCGACGTGCGCCGCCGGCTGCGGGCGGCGAAGCAGTACGCCCTGGCCGACGAGCTGCGCGACGACCTCCGCGAGCGGGGCATCGTGCTGGAGGACGGCCGCGACGGCACCACCTGGCGCAGCGCCGAACCGACCGTGCCCGCTGCCGCGACGCCCGCCGGCGCCCCATCGGCGGCCAAAGCGACCGGCAAAGCGGCGGATACGTTACGTTTCTAGTGTTCCCGCGCCGCTCCCGGGCGGCGATCGCCTTGACCCGATTTTTCGGGCCCCCATATACTGCTTGACAGACGCGCGGTTCAGCGTGTCTTTTTCGTGTCGGGCTGAGCCCGAGTGGCGCAACTGGCAGCGCAGCCGATTTGTAATCGGCAGGTTGGGGGTTCGAATCCCTTCTCGGGCTCCAACCGCCGGCGACGGCCTGCCAGTCCTGCGCCGAGCGCGCTGGGGTGGGTGAGTGGCTAATACCACCGGTCTGTAAAACCGGCGCCCGGAAGGGCTACGCAGGTTCGAATCCTGCCCCCAGCACCAGACATCGCGGCCCCCCGCGCGTCCCGCCCCGGCGGTCGCGCGGCCGAGCCGAGCAGGTAAGGATGAACGTCCGGCCCACATAGCTCAGTCGGTAGAGCGCGTTCTTGGTAAGAACGAGGTCTCCAGTTCAAATCTGGATGTGGGCTCCAGTCAGTCGGCAGGCACGGCCCCGCCCACCCAGGGACCCGTGCGAGGGGCAGGAAGGAATCCCATGGCGCGCGAGAAATTTGAACGCACGAAGCCGCACGTGAACGTGGGCACGATTGGCCACGTCGATCACGGCAAGACGACGCTGACGGCGGCGATCACGAAGACCCTGTCCCTGGGCGGCCAGGCCGAGGTGCGCTCCTTCGACTCGATCGACAACGCCCCCGAGGAGCGCGAGCGCGGGATCACGATCGCGATCGCGCACGTCGAGTACGAGACCGACGCGCGGCACTACGCGCATATCGACGCCCCCGGCCACGCCGACTACATCAAGAACATGATCACCGGCGCCGCCCAGATGGACGGCGCCATCCTGGTCGTGGCCGCGCCCGACGGGCCCATGCCGCAGACCCGCGAGCACATCCTGCTGGCGCGTCAGGTGGGCGTGCCGCGGATGGTCGTCTTCCTCAACAAGTGCGACCAGATGGACGACCCCGAACTGCTGGACCTGGTGGAGCTGGAAGTGCGCGAACTGCTCAGCCAGTACGACTTCCCCGGCGACGACATCCCCATGATCCGCGGCGCCGCCCTGCACGCCCTGGAGTCGGACAGCACCGACGCCGACGCCCCCGAGTACGCCCCCATCCGCGAACTGATGGAGGCCGTCGACAGCTACGTGCCCACCCCGCCGCGGCTCACCGACCAGCCCTTCCTGATGCCCATCGAGGACGTCTTCGGGATCAAGGGGCGCGGCACCGTCGTCACCGGCCGCATCGAGCGCGGCCAGGTGCACACCGGCGACCCGATCGAGATCGTCGGCCTCAAGGAGACCGAGCGCACCACCGTGACCGGCGTGGAGATGTTCAAGAAGACGCTCGACGCCGGCGAGGCGGGCGACAACGTCGGCTGCCTGCTGCGCGGCAAGGAGCGTGCCGAGGTCGAGCGCGGCCAGGTGCTCGCCGCCCCCGGCTCCATCACCCCGCACACCACCTTCGACGCCGAGGTCTACATCCTCGGCAAGGACGAGGGCGGCCGTCATACCCCCTTCTTCCCCGGCTACCGCCCGCAGTTCTACATCCGCACCACCGACGTCACCGGCGAGATCCAGTTCCCCGGCGAGGTCGAAATGGCCATGCCCGGCGACAACGTCGTCATGCGCATCCGCCTGATCAGCCCCATCGCCCTCGAACCCGGCCTGCGCTTCGCCATCCGCGAGGGCGGCCGCACCGTCGGCGCCGGCGCCGTCGCGCAGATCCTGGAGTAGGCTTCCCCCATGGCCAAAGGCGATCGCGTTCACATCACGCTGCGCTGCCGCGAGTGCCAGCGCTTCTCGTACCACTCCAAGAAGAACCGTCGCAACACGACGGCCCGGCTGGAGTTGCGCAAGTACTGTCCCCGCTGCCGCGCGCATCACCCGTTCCGCGAGACCCGTTGAGCGGCGAGAGGACCAATCATGCCTCGCGCCGGGCGTCGCCCACGTCGCCGCCGCCAGACCGGCGGCCAGTCCCCCGAATCGGGTGCGCAAGCACGCGCCCGGGAGGCCGCCTCGGTCACGCCACCGCCCAGGACGCCGCCCAGCATGCCGCCCGCCCCCGCGACCACGCCGCCCCCCGCGCAGACCGTCCGGCCCCGTCGCGGCACGCCGCGACCGGCGGCCGGCGCCCAGAGCGGCGGTCGCCGCGGCCGGCTCTACCGCCTCACGCATCCCCGCTTCGTGATGGAGATCATCTCGGAGTTGCGCAAGGTCGTCTGGCCGAGCCGCGCCGAGACCCGCAGCCTGTCGACCGTCGTGATCGTGATCGCGATCGCGGTCGGCATCCTGCTGGGCTCGGTCGACTGGGTCTTCAACCGCCTGATGGAAAACGTCCTGCTCAACTAGCGCACCGGAACTGACACTCCTGAACCCACGATGACTATCGACCCCAACACCACCACCGACGCCGCGGACGCCCCCACGCTCGACGCCGACCAGGGCGACGCCGATCAGGGCGACGCCCCCATGGTCGACGCCCCCGTGGACGACGCCCCGATGCTCGACGATGCCGTGGACGACGATGCCGCGGAGCCGGACGCGCCCGTGCCGCTGACGCCCGTCGCGCTGACGGACGATGTCCCCACCGAGGCCAGCGCCCGCGACGCCGACGCCGCGGCCGCGGCCGCCGCCCTGTTCGGCGTCGATACCACCGCCGCGCCCTCGACGGACGACGCCAACGCCCGCCTCAGCGCCGCCGAGCGCGAGTACGAAGCCGCGATGCGCGCCGTCAAGGCGCTCGGCTTCGACGAGAGCGCGCCCACGGCCGCCATCGACCAGGAGGCCGCCACCGCCGAACGCCTGGCCGAGCAGCTCGGCCTCGGCGAGGAGAAGCCGCCCGCCCCCCTGGAGCCGGAAGCGGCCGAAGACGCCGCCGCCCGCCTCGCCGCCGCCGAGGCGGACGAGATCCTGGGCCCCGACGCCGGCGACGGCCGCGCCTGGTACGTGCTCAACACCTACTCGGGCCACGAGAACAAGGTCGACGAGAACCTCAAGCGCCGCGTGGAGTCGATGGACGTCGCCGACCGCATCTTCGACGTCGTCGTGCCCACCGAGGAGGAGTTGGAGATCCGCGGCGGGCAGCGCCGCCAGGTGCAGCGCAAGCTGCTGCCGGGCTACGTGCTGGTCAGCATGATCCTCGACGACGACACCTGGTACGTGGTGCGCAACACGCCCGGCGTCACCGGCTTCGTCGGCGCCGACAAACCGCACGCCCTGCCGCGCGAAGAGGTCGCCGGCATCCTCAAGCAGACCCGCGTCGCCGAGCCGCGGGTGCGCGTGGGCTTCGAAGTCGCCGACATGGTGCGCGTGATGGAGGGGCCCTTCCAGGACTTCTCGGGCGAAGTCGACGAGATCAACATCGAAAAGGGCAAGGTTCGCGTCATGATCTCCATGTTCGGGCGCGACACCCCTGTGGAGTTGGACTTCATGCAAGTCGAGAAGGTGTAGCGATGGCGAAGCGAATCCGCGCGGTTCTGACCCTGCAAATGGAGGCCGGCAAGGCCAGTCCGGCGCCGCCGGTGGGCCCCGCGCTGGGCCAGCACGGCGTCAACATCATGAACTTCGTGAAGTCCTACAACGAACGCTCGGCCAGCATGGCCGGCGATATCGCCCCCGCCCAGATCACGATCTACGAGGACCGCTCCTTCACCTTCGAGCTGCGCACGCCGCCGGCCTCGGACCTGATTCGCAAGGCCGCCGGCCTCAGCAAGGGCTCCAGCGAGCCCCGGCGCGAGATGGTGGGGGAGATCAACGCGGCCCAGGTGCGGCAGATCGCCGAGAAGAAGATGCCGGACCTCAACGCCAACGACATCGCCGGCGCGATGAAGATCGTCGCCGGCACCGCCCGCAGCATGGGCATCACGGTTTCGGAGTAAGACATGCCCAAACACGGCAAGCGCTACAACGCCGCCCTCGCGGACTTCGACCGGCAGACGCCCGTCGCGCTGGGGGAGGCCATCACCCGCGTCCAGCAGGGCGCCACCACCAAGTTCGACGAAACGGTCGAGTTGCACATTCGCACCGGCCTCGACCCGCGCCACGCCGACCAGCAGGTGCGCGGCACCACCAACCTGCCCCACGGCCTGGGCAAGACGGTCCGCGTGGCGGTCTTCGCCGAGGGCGAGGCCGCCCGCGACGCCGAAGCGGCCGGCGCGACCATCGTCGGCGGCGACGACCTGATCGCCAAAGTCACCGACGGCTTCACCGACTTCGATGTCGCCCTGGCGCAGCGCGAGATGATGGGCAAGGTCGGCAGGCTGGGCCGCATCCTGGGGCCCCGCGGCCTGATGCCCAACCCCCGCGCGGGCACCGTCGTGGGCGCCGCCGACGTCGGCAAGGCCGTCGAGGAGGCGCAGGCGGGCCGCGTCGAGTTCCGCCTCGACCGCCTCGCGATCATGCACGTGCCCGTGGGCAAGGCCAGCTTCGAGCATCAGCAGCTGCACGACAACATCGCCGCGCTCGTCAGTGAGATCGTGAAGGCCAAGCCCAGCGGCGCCAAGGGCAGCTATATCCGCGGGCTCCATCTCACCTCTACGATGGGACCGAGCGTCAAACTGGAGTTGCAAAGCACGATCAGCACCACCGCGGAGTAAACCTCCGCTCCCGGCGCCGAAGACCGCTGGCGGCGAACCCCTCGCCTTAATCTCCAGTGCAGGTGCGGATGCAACGCCCCGGCCCTGCGGCCGGGCGTCCCGCCCCTCCCGTCCCATCGGCGCCGCCACGGCAGACCGGCAGGACGCGGAGGGCTTTTTTCGCCCTCCCCGCCCCGATGCACAAACCTCTGGCCCATGCAGGAACTTTCGAAAGGAGCCGCCTATGCCCACTGAACGCAAGATCCAACAGGTCGCCGACCTGGAGGAGCGGCTTGGCCGCGCGGTGATGGCGATCGGACTCGATTTCCGCCACCTCAGCGTGGGCCAGATGCGCGCGCTGCGCCTCACGCTGCGCGCGCAAGAGCCGTCCATGGAGTTGCGCGTCGTCAAGAACACGCTGCTCAAGCGCGCCGCCGAGAACGCCGGACGCCCCGGCGTGGGCACGATCGCCAACCAGTCGACCGCCCTCGTGCTCGGCTACGAGGAAGAGGTCGGACCGCCCAAGGCGCTCCAGAAGTACCTGCGCGAGACCCGCCTGGAGATCCCCATCCACGGCGGCTACCTGGACGGGGAGGTCCTCTCCGCCGCGCAGGTCGACGAGCTGGCGTCGGTGCCCACCCGCCCCGAGTTGATGTCCCGCATCGCCGGCGGGGTGAACGGCCCCGTCGGCGGCATCGCGGCGGGCATCAACGCCCTGCTGCGCGAGGTCGCGGCGATCATCGAGGCCCGCGCCGAGCAGCTCGACAGCACGCAAGACCCAGGCTCCCCCAGTGAGACCCCCAGTGAGACCCCCAGTGAGGCCGCCGATGAGGCCGCCAGTGAGACCGCGAACGCGGAAGGAGACAGCAATGGCTAAGGTTCAAGAGGCCTTCGATCTGATCAGCGGGATGACCGTGCTCGAAGCGCGGGATCTCGTCAAGAAGATCGAGGAAGAGTTCGGCGTCAGCGCCGCCGCGCCGGTGGCGATGGCGGCGGCCCCCGGCGCCGAGGCCGAGCCCGAGGAGGAGCAGACCGAGTTCACGGTCGTGCTCAAGGACTTCGGCGCGAACAAGATCAACGTCATCAAGGCCGTCCGCGCCCTCACGACGCTGGGCCTCAAGGAGGCCAAGGAGTTCGTCGAGAGCGCCCCGGCCAACGTCCGCGAGGGCGTCCCCAAGGAGGAGGCCGAGAAGGTCAAGGCCGACCTCGAAGCCGCCGGCGCCAGCGTGGCCATCCAGTAGCGCCGGGCGGCACGGCGGCGCGCCGTCATCACGGCGCGATCGGGTATCCTGACCCCTGGCCCCCGCGGCGATGCCGCGCCGGGGCCTGAGGGGAGCGCCACCCGCGTCATGCTCTCGACCTCGCACGCCGCCGGATCCCTGCGGGGCAGCGCCGGCCGGCGCCCCGTCACGGCGCCGGCGCTGCGCCCGCCCCAGAGCCCCGTCCGCCTGCTGGCGGTGGTGGTGCTCACGGTGGCGGTCGTGATGGTGTGGAGCCGGCGCGACGATGCGGCCCCCGTCGCCGTCGAACCGCCGCAAGTGATCAGCGTCGTGCGCGCCGACCCCGCGCCCGCGCCGGAAGCGCGCATCTCGCTGCCGACGGCGACCGTGGCCACCCAGGCGCCGGCCGAGTTCAGCGCCGCGCCCGCCCCCGCGATCGTGCTGCCGCGCCTGCGCGCCGACGCCTTGCCGCGGCCCCCCGAGCCGGCGGACCCGATCCAGCCGGCCGCCTTCATCCACTTCATCGCGCAGCCCGGCGATACCCTGTATGACGTCAGCGTCGTCTACGGCGTCTCCATCGACGACCTGCTGCGCTTCAACCCCGCCCTGGGCGACGGCACGCAGATCCTCGTCGGCCAGATCATCTTCGTTCCGGAGGAATAGCCGTTCACTTCGATCGCCCCCCCACCACGACGATTCAGCCCAGCCCGGACCAGCGCGCCCGCGTGCGACGCCAGATCCTGCGCTCGGCGCTGGGCTGGGCGCCGCTGTTCGTCTTCTTCACCACCGTCGCGGTCTTCTTCCTGGTGCGCGCCGTGACGGAGACCGGCGGCGCCTGGATCGGGTTCGCCATCATGGGCCTGATCGCGCTGCTCACGCTGCCGTTGCTGGTCGCCGCGCTGCGCGACCTGCGCACGGATCCCGTCGAGACCGAGGGGGCGGTGCAGCGGAAGTGGCGCAAGAACGACTTCTTCATCGCCAAGAGCCACTATTTGATGGTCGGCAAGCGCGTCTTCCGCGTGGCGGGGCACGTCTGGCTGGAGATGCCCGACGTGCCCGGCCGCGTCCTGCTGCTGCACTACCCGCACACCAACACCGTGGTCGACTGGCAACGCGTGGAGCCGCCCGACGACGAGGCGGCCGAGCCCGCGTCCCCGCTCGGTGGGCGGCCCGCCCTCGCGTCGACGCCGCCCACCGCGCCGCCCGCCGGCGCCGTCCGGCCGCCCTCGTTCGGGGCCTCGCCGGCGCCGCGCCGCGTCGAGCAGCGCGAGCGACCCGCGCGGCGCGTGGATCCGCCGCGCTTCGGCGGATCGCCGGGCCGGCGACCCGGCGACCCACCCGACAGCGACGACGCGTGAGCCCGGCCGGCGGCGACCGCGTCCGCCCGCCCCGGCCCCGGCGCGCGTCCGACGAGGCAGCGCCGTACAACGTCCGCATCCTCGACCTGCCCAGCGACGAGCGCCCGCGGGAGCGGCTGCTGCGCGCCGGCCCCGCCGCCCTCTCGAACGCGGAGCTGATCGCGATCCTGCTGCGCACGGGCATGAAGGGTGAGAGCGCCCTCGACATCGCGGCGCGGCTGCTCGCCGACCAGGGCCTCGACGGCCTGCAGCGCCTCGACGCCGACCTGCTGGCCGGGGAGCGCGGGCTGGGACCGGCCAAGGCCGCGCAGATCAAGGCGGCGCTGGAGCTCGGCGTCCGGCTGAGCGCGCTGCAACCCGACCAACGGCCGCGCATCAACGGCCCGGAGGTCGTCGTCGCCTTGCTGGCCACCGAGATGGCCGCGCTCGAAGTGGAGGAGTTGCGCATCCTGGTGCTCAACGCCAAGAACGAAGTGCTGGCCACCCACAACGCCTACACCGGCTCGGTGAACCGCACCCAGGTGCGGATTGGCGAGATGCTACGCCCCGCCGTCGCGCGCAACGCCTTCGGCATCATCGCCGTGCACAATCACCCGTCGGGCGACCCCGCGCCCTCGCCGGACGACCTGGTGATGACCAAGCAGCTGGTCGAGGCGGGCAAGCTGCTCGACGTGCGGGTGCTCGACCACGTCATCATCGGCGAGCACGGGCGCTGGGTCTCGATGGTGACCGACGGCCTACTCAGCTGAGGCCGCCCCGTCCGGCGACGCGAGGATCGCGGCCCAGGCTGCCGCCTCGACGATCGCGAAGACCTCCCCGATCGGCCGGCCGCTCTCCCGCGCCAGCGTCGCGCAGTCCTCGTACTCGGGCGCGACGGCGGGCGCCTCGCCCGGCAGCCGCCGGACCTTGACCGTGGCCGGTCCCAGCGGCGTCTCGACCCGCCGCAGCTCGCGCTCCGCCTCGTAGCGGCGCTCGTCGCGCACGCGCACGCCGAGCGTCGGCAGCTCGCGCAGCATCGACATCGCCACGGCCGACTCCGCCTCGGGCCGCGCGACGGCGGTGACCTGCAGGCCGCTGCGGCCCTTCTTCATCGCCGACGCCGCCAGCCAGACGTCGAGCGCCCCCGCGGCCCGCATCCGCTCGACCGCGAAGCCGACCTGCTCACCCGTCACGTCGTCGACGTTCGTCTCCAGCACCACGACCGGCCGCACGGGCAGCGCCGCCGCGGGGGCTGCGGGTTCCGAGGGCGCCGCGGCCACGCCGATCCAGGCGCGCAGGATGTTCGCGTGGTCCGGGTCGTCGCGCGTGCCGGCGCCCACGCCCACGCGCTCCAGGCGCAGCGGCGGCCGGCCGAACGTCGCCAGCTCCGCGACCAGCGCCGCCCCGGTCGGCGTGACCTGCTCGCCCCGCGCCACAGTCGCGCCGGCGCGGATCGGGGCCGACACCCGGCTCAGGATCTCCAGCGTCGCGGGGGCCGGCAGCGGCAGCGGCCCGTGGGCGCTGCGCGTCGCCCCCTCGGTCGCCAGCGGCAGCGCCGAGCAGTGCACCGCCGCGATCGCCAGCCGGTCGAGGGCGAGCAGCGTGCCCACGATGTCGATCACCGCGTCGGTGCGGCCCACCTCGTGCACGTGCGCGCGCTCCAGCGGCTCCCCGTGCACCCGCGCCTCGGCCTCGGCCAGACGCCGGAAGACCGCCACCGCCCGCTCCCGAATCCCCTCGGGCAGCGCCCCCGCGCCCAGCAGCGCCTCGATCTCCGCCAGCGTCCGCGCCGGCTCCGCCTCCTGCGCCACCTGCACGATCGCGTGCGTGGCGCGCAGCCCCGCCCGCCGCACCTCCCGCGCCGACAGCGACCAGTCGCCGAGCGGCAGCGACCGCAGCGGCGCCGCGATCGCCTCCGGCTCGACCCCGAGGTCGATCAGCGCGCCGAGCAGCATGTCGCCGCTGACGCCGCCGGGGCAGTCGAGGTAGAGGCAGGCGCGGCCGGGCTGGGCGGCGTCGTTCATTGTTCTTGCCGCGGCAGCGACGGTGCTTGCGACGGGGCCGGGGCGGCCGCCGCCGCCCGCGCGATCGTGGCCGCCAGGTAGCCGGCGCCGAAGCCGTTGTCGATGTTGACGACGCTGACCCCCGGCGCGCAGGCGTTGAGCATCGCCAGCAGCGGCGCCAGCCCCTTGAAGGCGGCGCCGTAGCCCTGCGAGGTCGGCGCCGCGATCACCGGCACGGCGGTCAGCCCCGCCACGACGCTGGCCAGCGCGCCGTCCATGCCCGCCACGACCACGATCGCGGTCGCGCGCTGCAGGGTGGGCAGCTCGCCCAGCAGGCGGTGCAGCCCGGCCACCCCCACGTCGCTCAGCCGCTCGGCGGGGCAGTCCATCATCGCGGCGGTCAGCGCCGCCTCCTCCGCGACGGCGGCGTCGGCCGTGCCCGCGCTGCAGATCAGCACGCCGCGCGCCGTCGGCCGCGGCGCGGCGTCGGGCGACCGCCAGGTCAGGCAGCGGGCCCGCTCGTGGTAGCGCGCGCCCGGCACGACGGCGCGCACCGCGTCTGCCTGCTCGGCGCCGGCGCGCGTGACGAGCAAGCGATCACCCTGGGCCACGATGCGCCCGGCCAGCGTGGCGCACTCCGCCGCCGTCTTGCCCTCGGCCATGATCGCCTCGGGCAGGCCGTCGCGCAGCGGGCGCTGATGGTCGAGCCGGGCGAAGCCGAGGTCCTCGGCGGGCAGCGTCGACAGACGCGCGCGCGCCTCGTCCACGCCAATCTCGCCCGCCCGGACCGCGTGCAGCAGGGCGATCAGCGACGCGCGCTCCACGACCAGCCTCCTTCGCATCCCCCGCGCTGCAACGTACCGGGCGGCAATGGTACGGTACGCGGCGCGGCGGGTGACCCCGGAGGGGTTCCGGCATTTCACGGTGAACTGGCTCGACTTCCTCATCATCGCGATCGTGGGTTGGTTCACGGTCGCGGCCTACCTGAGCGGTTTCATCCGCGAGACGGTGGGCCTCGCCGCCGTGCTGCTCGGCGTCCTGATCGCGGGCCTCTTCCACGACAACCTGGCCGAGAACTTCCAGATCTTCATCGACGACGAGACCGCCACGCGGGTGGTCGCCTTCCTGACGATCTTCGCCATCGTCGCCGTGACCGGCTGGGCACTGTCGATCTTCCTGCGCCGCACGGCGAGCCTGCTCATGCTGGGCTGGGCCGACCGGGCGGCGGGCGCCTGCTTCGGCTTCCTCAAGGGCGTCGTCATCGTGCAGGCGATCACGGTGATCTTCGTGCTGCAACCGGCCCTGGGCGTTGACGCCGCCATCGCCGACTCCGAGATCGGCGCGTTCCTGCTCGACAGCGCCCCCGTCGTCGTCGCCCTGCTGCCCGAGGAATTCGACAGCGCCCTGCGCGACTTCGTCGCCACCTAACGTCGCTCACGGTTTGGTAGCATGGCCGCTATCGAGGGTCGCTCCGCGTCCGCGGCCGGCCCGCCCGGAGGTCGGCGACCCGTGAGCCTCGTCAACGCGCCCGTACTCGTGCTGAACCAGAACTACGAGCCGCTCAACGTGTGCAACGCGCGGCGCGCCTTCGTGCTGCTCGAGCGGGGCAAGGCCGAGGTCGTGGCGGACGGCGAGCGGGCGCTGCGCTCGGTGGCCCGCGCCTTCCACATCCCCAGCGTGATCCGCATGGTGTACTACATCAAGCGGCCCCGGCCGACGGCCCGGCTGTCGCGCCGCGAGGTCTTCGCCCGCGACGCCTTCACCTGCCAGTACTGCGGCCAGCACAGCCACGACCTGACCCTGGACCACGTGCTGCCCCGCCATCGCAAGGGGCCGCACACCTGGGAGAACCTCGTCTCGGCCTGCCGGCCCTGCAACCACCGCAAGGCCGGGCGCACCCCCGCCGAGGCGCGCATGCGGCTGATCCGCGACCCCCGCCGCCCCCGCGCGACGCTGGCCGCGGTCTTCTGGCGGCACATCGAGCGGCATCCCGGCTGGCGGCCGTTCTTCCCCGGCGCCGAGCACGAGGACGCCCGCCGGACGAGCGACGCCGTCGGCGAGCCGGCCGCGGGCTGATCCAGGACGGCTGGCTGATCTACGACGGCTGGCAGGCGCGGCAGAACGACGTCACCCGCCGGCTGGGGCTGACCTCGGAGATCGCGTGGCCGCAGGACGGGCAGGGCGCGCCGCCCTTGCGATGCACCCGCAGGAAGTCGCGTGGCTTGCGGTCGGTCCGATCGCCCATCTGCTGCGCGACGATCGGGATCGCCCAGTCGAGCACGGCGTGCATCGCGCGGTAGAGCCCGCGCCGGCGCGCCTCGTCCAGCGTGGCGACCTTCGTGAACGGGTGCACCCCCGCGACGAACAGGATCTCGTCGGCGTAGGCGTTGCCGATCCCGGCGATGAACCGCGCGTTCACCAGCACGCTCTTGACCTGGCCCCGGTAGCGGCGCAGGCGCTCCAGGAAGGCGTCCTCGCTGAGCGCGGGGTCGAGCGCGTCGGGGCCCATCTCGGCGAACTGCGGGATCTGGTCCAGCGCGCCCTCGTCGAGCAGGTAGACCTTGCCCATGAAGCGATCATCGACGTAGCGCAGCTCCCGCCCGTTCGACAAGGTCAGCGCGACGCAGGTGCGCGCCGGCCGCTTCGCCCCCGCCTCGACGTACTGGAAGCGCCCCGCCAGCATCGCGTTGACGGCCAGCACGTCGCCCGACTCGAGCCCGAACAGCAGGAACTTCCCCCGGCGCCGCACCGGTCCCAGACGCGCACCGCGCAGGCGCCGCTCGAACTCCTCGCGGGCGACCCGCACGACGATCGGCCGCAGCAGGTCCACCCGCTCGACCCGCAACCCCGGCAGCTGCGCGTTGAAGACCGCGCCGATGTGCTCCAGGTCCGGGATCTCGGGCACGACGTGCTATCCGTCCGGGGCGGACCCCGCCTCGCGCGGGTAGGAGCCGAGGATCTTGAGCCAGCGGCACTGCCCGTCGACGGTCGCCAGCACGTCGCGCAGCGCCGGGTCCAGCCGATGGCCCTCGCAGTCCAGCAGGAAGACGTAGACCCCCAGGACCTCCCGCGCCGGCCGCGACTCGATCTTAGTCAGGTTGATGCCGGCGTCGGCGAACAGCTGCATGATCCGCACCAGCGCCCCGGGCCGGTCGTCGACGTTGAAGACGATCGACGTCTTGTCGGCGCCGCTGGGCGCTGCGTCCTCCTGCGCCAGCACGACGAAGCGCGTGCTGTTGCGGGCATCGTCCTGCACGCCGTCGGCCAGGACCACGCCGCCGTAGATCCCGGCCGCGCGGGCCGGCGCGATCGCGGCCGCGCCCGCTTCGCCCACCACCCGCTCGACCGCCTGCGCCGTCGATAGCGTCGCGACCTGCACCGCATCGGGCAGCGTCGCCCGCAGGTAGTGGCGGCTCTGCGCCAGCGCCTGCGGATGCGAGTAGACCGTCCCCACGTCCGGCAGCGCGGTGCCCGGCCCGGCGATCAGCGCCGCCTGAATCGGCACGATGACCTCGCGCTTGACGCGCAGCGGCAGCGAGTGCACCAGCAGGTCGACGGTCTCGGTCACGGAGCCCTGCAGGCTGTTCTCGATCGGCACGATCGCCTCGTCGGCGGCGCCGCGCAGCACCAGCTCCGTCACGCCGGTGATCGACTCCCCGGCGACGAGCGTCGCGCCGGGGGCGTAGCGCAGGGCCGCGGCCTCGGTGTTCGTACCCCGCGGCCCCAGGAACGCCAAGCGCTCGCGTATCGGGCGCTGGGGCATCAGACGCCGCCGGTCAGCCCGCGGCGCAGCTCCGCCTCGTGCTCGGGCAGCGTCACGGCGAGCACGACCGCGCCGGCCGTCAGGCGTGTGTCGCCGGTCGGCAACTCCGGGCGGCCGTCCGTGTGCACGACCAGGGCCAGCAGCGCCTGGTCGGGCAGCTGCAGGTCGCGCACCGACTGGCCCACGGTCGCCGCGTCCTCCCCGATCACCACCTCCACGAGCTCGAAGGGGCTGCCGTGCAACTCCAGCAGGCGGATCAAGGGCGTCGACGGCAGGGCCTGCTCGATCTGCGACATGATCGCCGAGGTCGCCGAGACCGTGATGTCCACGCCCACGACGCGGAAGATCTCCTCGTTCTTGGGGAAGTTGATCCGCGCGATCACCCGCGCCGTGCCGAAGCGCTGTTTGGCGACCTGCGCGACCGCGAGGTTCGCCTCGTCGCGGCCCGTCGTCGCGACGACGAGGTCGGCCCGGTTGACGCCCGCCTCCTCCTGCGTCGAGACCTCGGTGCCGTCGCCGAGGATCGCGATCTCGCCCAGCTCGTTGTTGAGCGCATGGACCGTCGCCGCGTCGCGCTCGATGACGGTTACCTCGTGCCCGAAGGCGACGAGCTCCCGCGCGGTCTGCGCCCCGACCTGGCCGCCGCCCACGATCACGATGTACATCAGCGCTGCCGCGCCGGATTGAGCGCCGCCTGGCGCACCAGATTGGACACGACCACGGTGGGGTTCACGACCTCCACCCCCAGCTCCCGGTACACCTCGGCGCGCTCCGGGTCGAAGATGCGCGCCACCACGCGGGACACGCCCAGCAGGTGGCTCGCCACCTGCGCCGCCATCGCGTTGCGGTTGTCCCCGTTGGCCAGCGCCATGAAGATCTCCGCGCCCTCGCCGCCCGCCTCCCGCTGCACCTCCTCGTAGACGCCGTTGCCGACGATCATGCGCCCCGCGAACTCGCGCGGCAGCAGCCGGAACGCGTCCGGCTGCAGGTCGATGACCGACACGTCGTGGCCTTCCGCATCGAACTCGGCGGCCACGCGCGCCCCCACCCGGCCGCAGCCCATGATCACGACCTTCATCGGCCCGACCGTCCGTCGGCGGAGCTGCGGTCGCGCACCACGACGACCTCGCAGGGCGCGTGGCGCAGGATGTACTCCGAGGTCTTGCCCAGGTTGAGCGCCATGCCCTCGCGGCCGCTGCGCGGGACGCCGATCACGATCGCGTCGGCGCCGAGTTCGAGCGCCTCATCGACGATCGCGTGGCCGGCGTCGCGGGCCTGCAGGATCTCGCCCTGGGCGTCGAGCTTGTAGCGCCGGGCCAGGCGCTCGGCCTCCGCCAGGCAGAGCTCGCCGCGCTCCGCCTGATCGGGCAGGTCCACGTCGAGCGGCATGCGCCGGTCCACGACGACCACGTAGACGGCGTGCACGGTGGAGTTCTTCTCGCTGCGGGCGATACGGAACGCCGTCTCCAGCCCGCGCTGCCCGGCGGGAGATCGGTCGAACGGGACGAGCAGAGTCAAGCCGGACGCCACGGCTACCTCCCCACGCCTGCCTGCGGGCGTGTCTTCGTCGGGAGCGCGCACCGGGCAGCATAGACCTCGCCCCGGAGCCGGTCACGCGGGATCGTCATGTGGAGTGCGATCTTTGGGCGCCGCGGGCGCTCAGACGTACCGCGGCTGCGTCGCGACGGGGTGGCTGCCCGTCTCGTCGAGCTGCTCCAGCCAGGCGTGCGCGCGGCCGTCCTTGAGCTCCAGGAAGCCGATCGTGCCCAGGCGCGTGTTGAGGTTGCGCGGGTACATGGGGCTGCCGGGATTCACGATCAGCACCCCGCGCATCGTCTCGACCCCCGCGACGTGCGTGTCGCCGTGTACGAGGATGTGCTGCGGCCCGCCGAAGTAGTGGTCCATGACCGTGTGCAGCGTGCGGTACGGCGGCCACTCCGGCAGCGACAGGTCGTGCGTCAGGCCGACGCGAAAGCCCTCGATGTCGAGCGCCCAGGCCTCCCGCAGCCGCGGGTCCTCGGGCACGATGGGGCGCCCGGCGCCGCCGTCGTCGCCGTTGCCGCGCGCGACGTAGATCGGCGCGATCGCCTCGAGCTTGTCGATCACCTCCAGCACGTGGATGTCGCCGCCGTGCAGGATGAGGTCCACGCCCCGCATGCGGTCGTAGGCCTGCGGCCACAACTCGGGGCCGGCTTCCGGGATGTGCGTGTCGGAGATCAGGCCGATCAACATGCCGGCCAGCCTAGCAGCCCCCCGGCCTAACAGCCCGACGGCGCCGGGCCGCACACGCGCTCGCGTTCGGCCGCCACCAGCGCCGACAGCGCGCCGGCGTCGAGGCGCGGGTCGCCGGGCCAGCCGGCGCTGAACAGCGCCCAGCAGGCCCCGCTGAGCGCCGCCGCCCGATCGTCCGCGGCCGCCGCCGGCATTCCCGACGGCAGCGACGCGAACACGGCCTGCGCCAGCGCGCCGTCGGGCCGGAAGGCGCGGTCGCAGGCGTCACCGCGACGCACCCGGCGACGGGCCAGCGCCGCGAGCCCCTGCAGCTCGCGCAGCACCGGCAGCAGCGCCCGCCCGGCCTCGCCGTCCACGTCGGGCCGGCGACGCAGCACCGCGTGCGTCTGCTGCACCGCGCGCTCCAGCGCGGGCCCGGGCCCGAGGCCCAGGCTGCGCGCCCGCGCGTACGTCGCGATGAGGATGTCGCCGGCGCCGGTCGTGTCGCCGGTCCCGCCCGGCGACGGGCTGGGCACGTCGATGACGCCCGCCGCGCCGGGCGCCGCGACGGCGGCGCCGGCGCCGCCCAGCGAGACCACGATCTCCACGCCCAGCGCGTCCGCCGATCGCGCCGCCGCCGCGCGCCAATCGGCCCGCGCCGCCGCACCCGCGTAGACCTGGAACTCGCGCAGCGAGAACTTGACCGCCTGCACGCCGGCGAGCGCGGCGCGCAGGTCGGCGGCGCGCGTCTCGATGCGGCCGCCGGCGCCGGCGACCCGCAGGTCGCCCTGCGCGTCGGCCGCGACGAACGCCCCGCGCGCGCGCATCAGCCGCGCCGTCCCGGGCGGCGTGTCGCCCGGCATCAGCGGCGACACGACCACGGCCGCCGGGCCGTCGATCGCGCCGGCCTCGATCGCCGACGCCGGCAGCGGCGTCGCGCGCGAGAGCAGGACCTGCCGGCGACGGTCGCGGTCGTAGCGATTGACGAACGCCGTATCGCGGGGCGAGTCCACACCGCGCCAGCGCACGCCCGCGGCGGCCAGCCCGGGCAGCGCGTCGCGACGCGCCCACGGCCCCGCCGTCGCGACGACGGACACGCGCGCGCCCGCCATCGGTTCGGCCAGGGCGAGCGCCAGCCCCGCGTGCCAGACGGCCCCGCCCGGCTGCGACCATCGCCGCCCGGCGCCGGCCGGAGCGGCCTCGCGACGGATGAAATCGCGGGTCAGGGGGCCGATGAGGAGCGTGTCGTGCGTCACAGTGACTCCCTGAGAGCGCCCGGGGCGGCTGCACGGGCCCGGAGGGCGTGCGGGCGATGATAAACTGCCCCTGTCCGCCGCGGCCGGCAGCATGCCACCGGGCGGCGACGGAGGCCCCCATGGTCGTGGAAACCGGCACGCAGACCGTCAAGTCCGGCCTCGCGGAGATGCTCAAGGGCGGCGTCATCATGGACGTCGTCACCGCCCCGCAGGCCATCATCGCGCAGGAGGCGGGCGCCTGCGCCGTCATGGCGCTGGAGCGCGTCCCCTCCGACATCCGCAAGCACGGCGGCGTCGCGCGGATGAGCGACCCCACCAAGATCCGCGAGATCATCGGCGCCGTCACGATCCCGGTGATGGCCAAGGTGCGCATCGGGCACTTCGTCGAGGCCTCGATCCTGCAGGCGCTGGGCGTCGACTACGTGGACGAGTCGGAGGTCCTCACCCCCGCCGACGAGAAGCTGCACATCGACAAGTGGGGCTTCGCGGTGCCCTTCGTCTGCGGCTGCCGCGACCTGGGCGAGGCGCTGCGCCGCCTCGCCGAGGGCGCGGCGATGATCCGCACCAAGGGCGAGGCCGGCACCGGCAACATCGTCGAGGCGGTGCGGCACATGCGCGCCGTGCAGGGCGCGATCCGGGCGCTGGCCGGCATGGCCGACGAGGAGCTCGTCAACTACGCGAAGGAGATCGGCGCGCCCGTGGAGCTGGTGCGCGAGACCAAGCGCCTGCGACGGCTGCCGGTCGTCAACTTCGCGGCCGGCGGCATCGCGACGCCCGCCGACGCCGCGCTGATGATGCGCCTGGGCGCCGACGGCGTCTTCGTCGGCAGCGGCATCTTCAAGTCCGAGCAGCCGCAGCGCATGGCCGACGCCATCGTCCGCGCCACGACCCACTACAACGACGACCAGATCCTGGCCGAGGTCTCGACCGGCCTGGGCGACGCCATGCCCGGCCTCAACCTCGACGACCTGCCGGCCAGCGAGCGCCTCGCCGCGCGGGGCTGGTGAGGCGCGCCTTGCCCCCCACGATCGGCGTCCTGGCCCTGCAGGGCGACTTCCACGAGCACGCGGTCAGCCTGCGCGCGCTGGGCGCGGTCGCGCGGGAGATCCGCAAGCCGGAGCAGCTGCACGGCCTCGACGGCCTGATCATCCCGGGCGGCGAATCGACCACCATCGCGCGGCTGCTGCTGGCCTACGATCTGCACGCCCCGCTGCGGCAGCGCGGCGCGGCCGGGCTGCCCATCTGGGGCACCTGCGCCGGCGCGATCCTGCTCGCCGACGACGTCCCCGGCCTCGACCGCCCCCCGCTGGGGCTGCTGCCGATGACCGTCGAGCGCAACGCCTACGGCCGCCAGATCGACTCCTTCGAGACCGACCTCGACGCGCCCGCCCTGCCCCCCACGGCGGCCGGGGCGCGCCCGCCCTACCACGCGATCTTCATCCGCGCGCCGCGCATCCGCGGGCTGCGCGACGGCGTGCAGGTGCTGATGACCTGCGAGGCGGAGCCCGTCGCGGTGCGCTATCGCTCGCTCCTGGCGACAACCTTCCACCCCGAGCTGACGCCCGACCGTCGCTGGCACCAGTACTTCCTGGAGACCGTGGTTGAGGGCCGGGTTGACGGCGATCCCGCGGGCGCCGGCGTCGCCGTCGCGGCGGAGGCGGCGGGCGGAGGCGCGGCGTGACGGCCCATACCCGCCCCCTGCGAGTCGCCGACCTGCCGCTGATGGCGCTGGCGGGGCGCGCGCCCTACGCCAACGAGGCCGTCACGCTCGAGCACGGCGCCGCCTCGGTGCGCAGCCGGCCGGGCTGGACACGGCTCCTGCGCAACAGCATCCAACCCGGTGGCCGCGAGGTCTGGATCAGCCGCGACGGGCTCTCGCTGCGCGGCCTGGCGGCGGTGCGGCCGCGCGGCGGCGCCAGCGCCTGGGAGATCGACGTGCTGGTGCTCGGCGTCCACTCCGAGGCCCTCACTCTGGACCTGCTGGAGCGCTGCGTCGCGACGGCGGGCGCACGCGGAGCGCATCGGCTCTTTCTGCGCCTGTCGGACGGCAATCCGGCCCTGCCGGCGGCGCGGCGTCAGGGCTTCGCCGCGGCCGGGAGCGAGACCCTGCTCGTCCGCGGCGCCGAGTCCGACGCCGACGCCCCATCCGACCTCGCATCGGCCGCGGCCGGCGCGGCGGCGTGGCGGCGTCGCACCCGCGCCGACGACCACGACCTGTTCCGCCTCTTCGGCGACACGGCGCCGCAGGACACCCGCTGGCAGGTCGCGCTGACGCCCCAGGAATGGCGCGCGGCCCAGGATCCGCTGGGGCGCGGCGGCCAGGAATGGGTCTGCGCCGGCGACGGCGGAGCGGCGCTGCTGCGCGTCCGGCGCGGCGAGGGCCGCATCCGCGCCACGCTGCTGTCGGACGACCGCCGCGAGCCCGCCGACGCCGCCGTCGCGCTGCTGCGCCGCCTCGGTCGCAGCGGCGCGCGCGGGGGCGGCCCGCGCGGCACGACCGAGGTGCTGCTGCCCGGCCACCTGCCGGTGGTCGCCGATGCCTTCCGCGATCACGGCTACCACGACGCCGCCCACTTCGATCTCAGCGTCCGCCCCATCGCCCAGCGCACGCAGCGGCTACAGTTGGCCGAGCGGTCGGTGGAAGGGGCGGTTTGGCCCGCCATCCAGTAGACCCCGCCCGATAGACCCGCCCACTCGACCGGCCAGTGGACCTGCATCATGCGCGACCCCGAACCCTTCGACATCCCACCCGCGCCCGGCCCCGCCGACGCGCCCCCGCCCAGCCACATCCCGCCGCCGCCCGCGCCCGCGCCCACCGACGCCATCACCGACGACCTCGACGCCCTGCTCGGCGTGCTGCCCGCCCCGCTGCGGCAGGCGCTGGCCCGGCAGCCCGACAACGCGCTGCTGCTCGAGATCGTGCTGGACCTGGGCCGGCCCGCCTCGGCGCGCTATCCCGATCGCGAGATCGTGCTGGGCGACGACGAGGTCGAGGCGGCCGTGCTGCAGGCCGTGGTGCGCAAGCTGGGCGAGTTCGGCGGCGACAACCGCGCCGGCATCACCCGCACGCTGCACCGCATCTCATGCATCCGCAACCGCCGCGAGGAGATCGTGGGGCTCACGATGCGCGTCGGCCGGGCCGTCTACGGCACCGTCCGCGTGATCGACGACCTGGTGCAGTCGGGCGAGAGCATCCTGCTGCTGGGGCGGCCCGGCGTCGGCAAGACGACGATGCTGCGCGAGGTCGCGCGGGTGCTCTCCGAGACGGGCAAGCGCGTGATCGTCGTCGATACCTCGAACGAGATCGCGGGCGACGGCGACATCCCCCACCCCGGCATCGGCCCGGCCCGGCGCATGCAGGTGCCGACGCCCGCCCAGCAGCACGCCGTCATGGTCGAGGCCGTCGAGAATCACATGCCCGAGGTCATCATCATCGATGAGATCGGCACCGAACTCGAGGCCCAGGCCGCCCGCACGATCGCCGAGCGCGGTGTGCAGTTGGTCGCCACGGCGCACGGCAACACGCTCGCCAACCTGATGATGAACCCCACCCTGGCCGACCTGATCGGCGGCATCCAGACCGTCACCCTGTCCGACGAGGAGGCCCGCCGCCGCGGCACCCGCAAGTCGGTGCTCGAGCGCATGGCGCCGCCGACCTTCGACGTGCTGGTGGAGATCCAGTCCTTCCACCGCGTCTCGATCCACCGCGACGTCGCGCGCACCGTCGACGCGCTGCTGCGCGGCGAGGCCGTCGACCCCACGCAGCGCGAGATGGACGACGACGGGGCGGTGCACATCGCCGACCGCCCGCCCGCGCGCGGCGCCGTCGCGCGCACGCTGCCCGGCGCCGGGGTGGAGCTGGAGCGCCCGCCCGTCCAGCTGCGGCCGGTGGGCCCGCACCGGCGCATCCACCCCTTCGGCGTTTCGCCCGACCGGCTCAACGAGGCCATCCGCGAGTCGGGCGCGAACGCCTCCGTCGCGGCCGACCTGGAGGGCTGCGACGCCATGATGACGCTGCGCTCGATCTTCCGCCGCCGGCCCGGCCCCGTCCGCGACGCCGAAGCCCGCGGCCTGCCGATCTTCGTGCTCAAGCACAACACCGTCGTGCAGATGGAGCAGAGCCTGCGCGCGCTGTCCCAGGGACAGTCGGAGTTCGACCCCGTGACCAGCGCCCTGGCCGAGGCCGAGACCGCCATCGAGGCGCTCAACGCGGGCGCGGAGTCGGCCGTCGAGCTGGCGCCCCAGAACGCCTACATCCGCCGGCTCCAGCACCAGCTCGCCGAGCGCTTCGACCTCTTCTCGACCAGTCAGGGCCGCGACCCCCACCGTCGCGTGCGCGTCTTCCGGACCTGAGCGCCGCGATGGCCCTGTTCATCACCCTGGAGGGCGGCGAGGGAGCGGGCAAGACCACGGTCGCGGCGGCGCTGGCGGACCGCGCCCGCGAACGCGGCGCGGAGGTCGTGCTCACGCACGAGCCCGGGGGCACGCCCCTGGGCATGGCGATCCGCGAGTCCCTCTTCCGTACTGACGAGCGCAGCGACGAGCCGATAGGCGCCTGGGCAGAGGCGTTCCTCTTCCTGGCCGACCGGGCCGAGCACGTGGCGCGCGTGATCCGGCCCTCGCTGGCCCGCGGCGCGGTCGTGATCTGCGACCGCTTCACCGACTCCACCATCGCCTATCAGGCCTACGGCCGGGGCCTCGACCTCGACCTGCTGCAGCAACTCAACCGCGCCGCCACCGGCAACACCACGCCCAACCTCACCCTGCTGCTCGACGTCCCGGTCGCGATCGGCCTGGCGCGCACCCGCCTGGAGACGTTCGACCGCATCGGTCACGAGACGGCCGACTTCCACACCCGCGTCTACGAGGGCTTCGGACGCCTGGCGATCATGGAGCCGGATCGGATCAAGTCGATCGACGCCGCCCAACCGATCGACACCGTGATCGCCGACGCCTGGGAGCTGGTGGCGGCGCGGCTCTCGCGGATCGGCTTCCCCGACCGCGCTTGATCGACCCGCGCCTGACCGCCCCGCGCTTGATGAATGTGCGCGCCCCGCGCTTGATGGATGTGCGCGCCCCGCGCAACCCCGTCGATTGCCCCGTCCGGCGGGCGAACCGTAGGCTGGCCTCAGCCCTCCCAGGCGGGCCGACCGCCCGCCTATGCACACCGCGCGAGCCCACCCATGAATCCGGCCTCCGTCTCCGTCCGCGTCCCGGCGACGACCGCCAACCTGGGGCCGGGCTTCGACGCCGTGGGCATGGCCGTGTCGATGTTCGCGACCTTCACGGTGCGCGTGCACGACGGGGGGCGCGGCCCCGGCCGCCTGGACCCCATGAGCAGCATGGCCAAGGCCGGGCTCCGCGCCGGCTACAAGCGCGCGGGGCAGCACGCCCCGCGCGGGATCGACATCGACGTCGCCAGCGACATCCCGCTGGGCCGGGGCCTGGGCGCGAGCGCCGCGGCGCGCGGCGCCGGCGTCGTGGCGGCCAACGCCCTGCTCGGCGGGCCGCTGGACGATCGGGCGCTGCTGGCGGTGGGGGCCCGGCTGGAGGGACACGCCGACAACATCGCCCCGGCCCTGTTCGGCGGCCTGCAGGTCGTCGCCGCCGCCGACACCGCCCCCGGCCAGGGCAACCAGCGCCCACGCTTCCAGCGGGTGCCCGTGCCGATCCCGGCGGGCATCACCTGCGCCGGATTCTCCCCCGACTTCCCGATGCCGACCAACGAGACCCGCGCCTCGCTGCCCGACACCCTGAGCCGCGCCGACGCCGTCTTCAACAGCGGCCACGCCGCGCTGCTCGTCGCCGCCCTCGCGACGGGCGCCTGGGACGCGCTCGCCGTCGCCAGCGAGGAACGGCTGCACCAGCGCCCGCGCAGCCGGCTCTTCCCCCAGATGTTCGACTTCTTCGCCGCCGCCCGCGCCGCCGGCGCCCTCTGCGCCTACCTCTCCGGCGGCGGCTCCACGATCCTGGCGCTCACGACGCCCGAGCGCGCCGAAGCGGTCCGCGACGCCCTCTCCGACGCCGCGGCGCGCTTCGAGATCAGCGGGCGGCCGTTCATCGCCGCGCCCTCGCCAATCGGCGCCACCGTCGTCATCGACGCCGACGATCCCTGGGCCGGGGTGTGAGCGCCCCCCGCCCCGTCCCCGTCGTCGTGCAGAAGTACGGCGGCAGCAGCGTCGGCAGCACCGAGCGCCTGCAGCGCGTGGCCCGCCGCATCGCGGCGCGGGCGGCGGGCGGCGACCGCATCGTCGCCGTCGTCTCGGCGATGGGCAAGACGACCGACAGCCTCGCCGCCCTGGCCCGCGAGATCACGGCCCACCCCGCCGGCCGCGAGTACGACATGCTGCTCGCCTCCGGCGAGATCGTCAGCGCCGCCCTGCTCGCCATGGCCATCGAGGAGCACGGCCTGCCCGCCATCGCGCTGACCGGCCAGCAGGCCGGCGTCCACACCGACGACACCCACACCCGCGCCCGCATCACCCGCATCGAGACCGACCGCATCCAGGCCGAGCTCGACGCCGGCGAAGTCGTGATCATCGCCGGCTTCCAGGGCATCACGCCCGCCTCCGACTTCACGACCCTGGGCCGCGGCGGCTCCGATACCTCCGCCGTCGCGCTGGCCGCGGCGCTGCACGCACGCCGGGCCGAGATCTACACCGACGTCGACGGCGTCTACAGCACCGACCCGCGCATCGACCCGCGGGCCCGCCAGCTGCACGACATCGCCTACGAGGAGATGCTCGAACTCGCCTCCCAGGGCGCGGGCGTGATGCATCCCCGCGCCGTCGAGCTGGGCCTGCTCTACGACCTCCCCATCCTCGTCGCCTCCTCCTTCCGCGAGGATGTCCCCGGCACCCTGATCCGAAAGCAGGTCCAGATGGAACCCAGCAACCGTGTGCGCGGCATCGCGCTCGACCGCGACGTCGCCCTGATCACCATCCGCGCCGTCCCCGACCGGCCCGGCATCGCCTCGCAGGTCTTCGGCCCGCTCGCCGCGGCGGGCATCAACGTCGACACGATCGTCCAGAACGCCAGCGCCGAGCGCCTGACCGACATGACCTTCAGCGTCGCGCACGACCAGGCCGCCGCCGCCCACGCGCTCTGCCGCGACGGCGCCGGCGACCTCGGCGCCAGCGACGTGATCCTCGATGAGCACGCCGCCAAGGTCTCCATCGTGGGCACCGGCATGCAGTCGGGCGTTGGCTACGCCGCCAAGATGTTCCGCGCCCTGGCCGACGCCGCGATCAACATCGAGCTGATCTCGACCAGCGAGATCCGCATCACGGCGATCGTGCACGAGGACGACGGGCAGTCGGCGGTCCAGGTGCTGCACGCGGCCTTCGAGCTCGACGAGCCGGTGCGTCCGGGCGGTGCCGGCGCTGCCTAGCGCACGTTCCGCAGGCGCGGATCGAGGGCGTCCCGTCAGACCCGCACGAGGTCCTCGTCCGGGTCCAGCGCCCCGATCGACGCCGCCATCTCGGCCGTGCCCTCGGGCGGGGCGGGCAGGCCCACCACCGCCGCCTCGATGGTCATCGCCGGGCGGGCCGTGGCCGGCAGCGGCGTGTCGTACTGGTAGCCGGGCTCGGCGAGTTGGCGCAGCCAAGCGCCGCGCATCTCGCGCCAGGCGCCGAGCACCGAGCGCCGCTCCGGCAGGTCGTCCGCGATCTCGCGGCTGAGGCGCTTCAGGTGGTAGCAGGGCACGCCCGCGTACATGTGATGTTCGATGTGCCGCTCCATGTGCCAGTACAGGAACGAGGACAGCGGATCGGCCTTGACCGTGCGGACGCAGAGCCGGAAGTCGGGCACGTTGTCGCGCAGGCCGGCGTGCTGCGTCAGCCCGAGGAAGTACTTCCAGGCGTTGGCCACGAAGATGCCGCCGCTGAGCAGGATCATGAGCCACCAGAGCTGGAGCACGATCGACAGCACGATGACCGCGCCGTGGAAGAGCAGCAGGAAGCGCGCCCAGCGCACGGCCGCCCGATACGTCTCGGGATGCACCTCCGAGAGCGCCGCGGTCCACTGCGTCGCGTGCACGCCGCTGTGTGAGCTGACCGTGTTCATGTCGAAGCGTCCCAGCGCCGTCAGCCCCACCGAGCGCAGCAGCCGGAACATGCCCCGCACGTTGACGGTGCACATCTCCAGCAGGAGCAGCGGATGCAGCGACGGCTCCTTGGGCAGCAAGACCTCGCGGTCGCCGTCCGGGAAGAGCGTGTAGCGATGGTGATACGTGTGGCTCATCCGGTACTCGTTGTAGTTCCACCAGCCGACGACACTGAACAGCCGCATGAAGAAGCGGTTGAGCGCCGGCGTCCGGAACACGGTGCCGTGCGCCAATTCGTGCGTCGCGAGGCCGGGGAGGAAGGCCGTCACGGCCCCGTAGAACCACAGCGCGACGCCGAACACGGCCCACCAGCCCTGCTCGAACGCGACCGCCGTGAGCGCCCCCAGCGCCACGATCAGCCCCAAGTGCCCCAGCGCATGGGTGAGGCCCTTGCGGTCGCTGCGCTCCATCAACTCCCAGAGCGTCGGCTTGTCGATCGGCGAGCGGTACCACTTGACGCGCAGGCGCTTGCGCACCTCGCTCAGCGGCTCCCAGGTGCGGGTCGCGGTGGCGGTCGTCATTGTCGGTTCCCCTCTCGGACTTGGCCCGCCCCAAGGGCCGACACGATGATAGCGCCCGCCCCTAGCGGATATTCCGCAGGCGCGGGTCGAAGGCGTCGCGCATGCCGTCGCCGACGAAGTTGAACGCCATCACGAGCAGGATGATCGCGATCGCCGGCCCGGCGAGCGGCCAGGCGCTGCGCGTCAGGATGGTCTTATTCGCCTCGGCGGCCATCCGCCCCCAGGCGGGCGTGGGCTCTTGCACGCCCGCGCCGATGAAGCTGAGCCCCGCCTCGACGAGGATGATGCCGGCGGCCGAGAGCGAGGCCAGCACCATGATCGGCGCCACGACGTTGGGCAGCAGGTGGCGCGCCATGATCCGGGCCGGGGTCGCGCCGATCGCGCGGGCGGCGTCGACGTAGACCTCCTGCCGGATCTGCAGCACGACGCCCCGCGTCAGGCGCGCGTAGCCGGGCGACCAGACGATCCCGATGATGATCATCGTGTTCGTGATGCTGGGCCCGACGGCGCCCGTGAGGGCGAGAATGAGGACGAGGCCCGGCAGCGCCATGACGGCGTCGACGAAGCGCATGATCACCAGTTCGTCCAGCTTGCCCCCGACGTAGCCCGCCAGGAGGCCCAGCGGCACGCCGAGGCCCACCGCGACGCCGGTCGCCACCAGCACGATCTGCCAGGCGATGCGGGCGCCGAAGAACACGCGGCTGAGCACGTCCCGGCCCAGGTGGTCGGTGCCGGCGAGGTGATCCCAACTGGGCGGGTTGAAGACGCCCTCGCGCGTGGTCGCGGGCAGGTACGGGTCGGCGGGGGCGATCCACGGGGCGAAGGCGGCGATCAGCCCGAAGCCGAGCAGCAGCACGGCGCCGACGACGGCCGGGCGGTTCCGCAGGTAGACGCGCCCGATCGCGCGCGCTTCGCGGTACCAATGGCGCTCGCGCAGTCCCACCCGCGCGAGCGGCCGGACGGCCGATGCCGGAGGCGTCCGGCCGGCGCTCATGCGGTCCCCCGTCCCGTCCGGATGCGCGGATCGATCAGCGTGTAGGAGAGGTCGACGAGGAGATTCAGGAGCAGGGTGGCGATCGCGAAGAACATGACGAGGTTCTGGATCACGGTGTAGTCCTGCTCCTCGACGACGCTCTCGACGAACAGGCGGCCCATGCCCGGGATGTTGAAGACGCTCTCGGTGATCACCGCGCCGCTGAAGATCAGCCCGGCCTGGAAGCCGAAGATCGTGATCACCGGGATCAGGGCGTTGCGCAGCGCGTGGCGGACGACGACGGCGCGCTCGCGCAGCCCCTTGGCGCGGGCGGTGCGGATGTAGTCATCGCTGAGCACGGTGATCATGGCCGAGCGCGTCTGGCGCATCAGCAGCGTCGTCGCGGTCAGCGAGATGGCCAGCACCGGCATCGCCATGCGCTTCAGGTTCTCGATCGGATCGTCCGTGAAGGCGACGTAGCCCCCGACCGGCAGGAGGTCGAAGTGCAGACCGATCACGAGGATCAGCGCGATGCCGGTGACGAACTCCGGGATCGAGTTGCCCACGATCATGGCCGTGCTGGCCGCCACTTCCCGCTTGGACCCGGGCTTCAGCGCCGCCAGCACGCCGATCGGCACCGCCACGACCACGACCACGATGAGGCTCAAGACGCCCAACTCCACCGTGGCGGGGATGCGCCGCTCGAACAGGCGGCTGATCGAGACGCTCTCGTTGACGCTGGCCAGGCTCACCCCGAGATCGCCCTGCAACGCGTGGAACAACCAGTCGAAGTAGCGCTGCGGCAGCGGATCGTTCAGCCCCAGGCGTTCGCGGAGCTGCTCACGCTGCTCGGGGGTCGCCTCCAGCCCGGCTATCGTGGGATCGCCGGGCAACAGGGTCATGAGCAGGAAGACGAGCACGCTGATGATCCACAGGATGATCAGCGAGGAGAGGAACCGCGTGGTGATGTAGCGCGCCATCGGCGTTCGCTCAGATCAACGGGCGCGCCGGCGACCGCCGGCGCCGCCGGTCCCCCCTCTCCATCGGTTCAGATGGAGAGGGGGGAGGGGGTGCGGTTCCGGCCGGCGCGAAGCTAGGCGTTGTGCCACAACCCCTTGTAGCCCCACCCGCCGCTCGTCGAGGACGGATGGCCATCGACGGGTCTGAGATGGAACCCCCCGAGGTTCCCCTGGGTGGCTTGGCTCGCCGGAAACTGGATCCAGTGGTACAACCAGCGGTGTCCTTGGATGTCGGGGTCGGACCAGGAGTGGCCGTCGCCGTAGCTGGCGAACGCCTTGTCGTAGGGCTCGATGCGGTCCTCCTGGCGGGAGAATTTCGTGGCCGCCACGGTGTACGCTTCGGTCTCCGCGATGTTCTGCAGCACCTGGTCGTTCGGGTTTTCCGCCAGGCTCGCGCGCCCGGTCCCCGGGCCGTCCTCGGGAGCGCCGTACAGCCAGCTCCTGAGGGCCAGATCAATGTACGGGCCCATCACACCGTCCGGGTCGTACGGCGAACCCCAGGGGAGCGTGGCGGTGACGTAGCCGTTTCCTGAGAAGTAGATGTCCAGGATCGCCGACTCAGAGCCTTCCACGAAGTTCAACCCCGACCAGCCGGCTTGCTGCAGCTGGGCGAAGACCGCCTTCGCCGTGCGCAGCGCGGGTTCCCAGCTGAAGGCCAGATGGTCGCCGGTGACGGGGTTGTCGTCCCCGAAGCCCGCGGCGTCCCGCAGTTGGGCGGCTTTCGCCAAGTCGGGCGGGTCGTAGTAGTTCGCGCCCTCCCGGATGGCCCAGCTCTCCGTACTGGTGTTGCACACGGAGGGCTTGGCCAGGCCGTCCATGGACACTTCGTTGAGGACGTCCCGGTCCACGCTGAGGCCGAACGCCCAGCGCAGGCGGGGGTCGCGGAACATGTTGACGCCCTCGTCCTCCGGGTTGAGATTGAAATTCGTGGCTTGCCAAGCCAGGTCGAGCCCGGTGAACACGTTGAACCCGTCGGCCTCCAACTCCGCCGCCAGATCCGGGGTCATTACCCCGGGGGGAGTTTCATAGGAGATCTCCCCATCAAGGAATTGGGCCCAGGCGTTGTTCTCGTTGGGAGTGATCCGGGTCTCCAACTGGTCGGCGTAGACGTGCTCGTTATCCCAGTAGCCGTCCCATTTCTCCCCCAGCCAGTGCTCCCCAGGGACGTGCTCCACGGGGCGCGCGGGTCCGGCGCCGACGGGATTTTCATGGGCGGTTTCGAAGGCGTTCGGCGAGATCAACTCGCCCGAGAGTCCCCAGCTCCAGAAGGCCGCGAGGGTGGGCCCGGACGGCTCGCTGTTGACCATCCGCCAGGTGACGTCGTCCACCGCTTCGAAGGACGCCGCGTTGGCGAGACCCGTATTGGTGCGGGTGTTGAGGGAGGCGACCTCGTCGGTTTGCCGATACTCCATATTCAGCTGCATCGCGTTGGCGTCCACCGGCGCGCCGTCCTGGAACAGGGCGCGGCCAGGCGCGAAGTTGAAGAGGTAGGTGACGTCGTCCGGGGTCTCCCAGCTCTCGGCCAGCTCCGCTTTCCCCGAGCCATCGTCGGTGAACCCCAACACAGAGTCGTAGATGAAATTATGGTATTCTAAGGTATCCGTGCCCGAGATGCCTTGGGTCGGGTTCCAACTCTCGTCGATGTCTTGCTTGGCAGTGCGGACGATCTTGCCGCCGTATACCGGCCCGCTCGTCGCGGCCGGCTCGTCCTCCGCCGCCATGGCCGCGCTCTCGGCGGCCTCCTGGGCGGCATCGGCGGCCTCTTCGGCCGCCGCGACGGCCGCGGCGGCGGTTTCGGCCGCGGCTTCGGCGGTCTGCTGGGCGGTGGCGGCGGCCTCGCCGGCGGCGGCGGACGCCTCCCCGGCGGCAGCCGCGGCGGCAGCCGCGGCCTCGGCGGCCTCGTCGATGGCGGCCTGGGCGGCCTCCGCGGTGGCCGTCCCCGCCTCGACCGCAGCGGCCGCGTCGCGGGCGGCCTGGGCGGCGGCTTCCGCCGCCTCGGAGGCGGCGGCGGCGACGGCCGCGGCAGCCTCATCGCCGGCCGCGGATGCGGCGGCAGCGGCGTCGGCGGCAGCCTGGGCGGCGGCCTCCGCGGCGGCGGCCGCGTTGGCGGCGTCCTCCGACTCGGCCGCCTCGGCGGCCAGGGCCGCAGCCGCATCGGCGGCGCTGGCCGCCTGCGCGGCGGCGTCGGAGGCTTCGCCGGCGGCGGCGGAGGCTTCGCCGGCGGCGGCGGCCGCGTCGGCCGCAGCGTCTGCCGCCTCGGCCGCGACCGCAGCTGCGGCCTCGGATTCGGCGGCGCGCGCCTCCCCGGCGGCGACGGCCGCGGCGGCGGCCTCCTCCGCGGCCGAGGCGGCCCGTTCGGCGGCCGCGGCCCCAGCGTCGGGCTCGTCGTCGTCGCCGCAGCCGACGAGCGCCAGCCCGGCGGCTCCAACGCCCGCTTTGGCGCTGGCTCCCAACATGGTGCGACGCGAGATCTTTCGCTGTCGCAGGGCGGTCCAATGGTTCCGGGCGCTCATGACATGTTCCTTTCCGGTACCCGGCTGTCCCTTTGTGGGACCGCTCGGTGCACGAGCTTTCATAGTATAGATCGGGGGGGGGGGGGGCTAGTGTTTTTTGGTAAACTTTTGGTAAAATCTTCCGATTTGCCTATTGACATCGCGTTTTATGTCGCTTGGGGCGGTGGGAAACTCCCCTCCTGGCCCCTTCCGGTTCCCCCTCTCCAGCGGTTCAGTTGGAGAGGGGGTTCGGGGGTGAGGTCGCGCCCGATGTGGGCAGGCCTTCGCCCCTCCGTCCACATGATTTCCCCACACCGGCCACAAGCGCGACGCCGGCGGCCCGCGCGTTGCTACGCTCGCCAAGCCGATGTTCACCCATCTCCACACCCACACCGAGTTCAGCCTGCTCGACGGCCTGGCCAAGATCGACGCGCTCATGGAGCGCGCGCAGCGGCTGGGGCAGGAAGCCCTGGCCATCACCGACCACGGCAACCTGTACGGCGCGCTCGACTTCTACAGCGCCGGCCGGCGCGCCGGCGTCCACCCCATCCTGGGCATGGAGGCCTACGTCGCGGCCGGCAAGATGACCGAGCGCAACGCCGCCGCCCGCGCCAACGCCCATCACCTCACGCTGCTGGCGATGAACAACACCGGCTGGCGCAACCTCGTCGCGCTGTCCACGAAGGCGCACCTGGAGGGCTTCTACTACCGCCCCCGCATCGACCGGGAGTGCCTGAGCGCCCACAGCGAGGGCCTCATCGCCCTCTCCGGCTGCCCCTCGGCGGAGGTGCACCGGGCGCTGCACGAGGCCCGCGACGCCGACGCCCTGGCCACCGCGCGCTGGTACCGCGAGGTCTTCGGCGACCGCTACTACATCGAGCTGCAGAACCACCACGACCCCAAGTTCACCCCCGTGATCCCCAAGCTCGTCGACCTGGCCCGCGAGCTCGACCTGCCGCTCGTCGCCACGCACGACTCGCATTACACCGCCCCCGAGGACGCCATCAGCCACGAAGTCCTGCTCTGCATCGGCACCAACGCCACGATGGACCAGGCCGACCGCTTCAAGCTGGACGGCCAGGACTTCTATCTGGCGGCCGAGTCGGAGATGGCCGAGCGCTTCCCGGAGCTGCCGGAGGCGCTGCGCAACACGGTCGCGATCACGCAGCGCTGCGGCGTCGAGCTGGCGTTCAACCGCCTGCAGCTCCCCGACCCCGACCTGCCCCCCGGCACGACCGCCCAGCAGCACCTCGCCGATCTGAGCGCCGCGGGGCTGCAGCAGCGCTACGGCGCCCCCACCCCCGCGCACGTCGCGCGCCTGCAATACGAGCTCAGCGTCGTGGAGCAGACGGGCTTCGCCGAGTACTTCCTGATCGTGCGCGACTTCGCGCAGTTCGCGCGCCGGCAGCGCATCGCGATGGGCGTGCGCGGCAGCGCCGCGGCCAGCATCATCCTCTATTGCCTCGAGATCACCGACATCGACCCGCTCGCGCACGACCTCATCTTCGAGCGCTTCCTCAACGTCGAGCGGCACGAGATGCCGGACATCGACATGGACTTCGCCGACGACCGCCGCGACGAGGTGATCCGCTACGTCGCCGACAAGTACGGCCACGACCGCGTCGCGCAGATCATCACCTTCGGCACCCTGGGCGCGAAGGCCGCCATCCGCGACACCGGCCGCGCCCTGGGCATGACCTACGGCGCCGCCGACCGCATCGCCCGCCTCATCCCGACGCAGGTCAACACCACGCTCGACTCCGCCCTGACGGGCAGCCAGGAGCTGCGCGCCGCCTACGAGGCGGAGCCGGACACGAAGAAGCTCGTCGACCAGGCGCGCAAGCTCGAAGGCGTCGCGCGGCACGCCGGCACGCACGCCGCCGCGGTCGTCATCGCGCGCGAGCCGCTGATCGAGAACGTCCCCCTGCAGCGCCCCGCCCGCGCCGACGACGACGACGAGAGCGCCGTGCCCATGACCCAGTGGGCGATGAACCAGTGCGCCGCCATCGGCCTGCTCAAGATGGACTTCCTGGGGCTCACCAACCTCACCATCCTTGAGGCGGCGGTCGCCATCGTCGAGGACGAGACCGGCGAGCGCCCCGACTACGTCAACCTGCCCGACGGCGACCCGGAGACGTTCGCGATGCTCTCCACGGGCGACACCTTTGGCGTCTTCCAGCTCGAGTCGGCGGGCATGCGGCGCTACGTGCAGGACCTCAAGCCCACGCAGTTGTCGGACCTGGCGGCGATGGTGGCGCTGTACCGGCCCGGGCCCATGGACCACATCCCGCGCTTCATTCGCTCGAAGCACGGCGACGAGGCGATCAGCTACCCCCACCCCGACCTCGCCGAGATCCTCGACGCCACCTACGGGGTCATCGTCTACCAGGACCAGGTGCTGCAGATCGCGCGCAAGTTCGCCGGCTACACGCTGGGCCAGGCCGACATCATGCGCAAGGCCATGGGCAAGAAGATCGCGGAGGTCATGCAGGCCGAGCGCGGCCGCTTCGTGCAGGGGGCGGAGCGGCTGGGCTACAGCGCCGCCGAGGCGAACACCGTCTTCAACCTCGTGGAGCCGTTCGCCGGCTACGCCTTCAACAAGGCCCACGCCGTCTGCTACGGCAGCATCGCCTACCAGACCGCCTACCTGAAGGCGCACCACCCCGTCGCCTACATGACGGCCGTGCTGCGCGCCGCCGGCGGCAACTCCGACCGCGTGGGGCTGGCCGCCGCCGAGTGCGCCCGGATGGGCGCCCCGCTGCTGCCGCCGGACATCAATCGCTCCCGCGCGAACTTCCAGACCGAAGCCCTGGCCGGCGACCGGCGGGGCGTCCGCATCGGCCTCACGAATGTGAAGAATGTCGGCCGCTTGGCCATGGACACCCTGATCGCCGAGCGCGACGCCAGCGGCCCCTTCGCCTCGCTGGAGGATCTCTGCCGGCGCGCCGACCTGGGCGGCGTCAACAAGCGCGCCCTGGAGAGCCTGATCAAGGTCGGCGCCCTCGACGCCCTGGTCGAGCGGGGGCCCGCCCTGGCCGCCGTCGACCGCATCCTGCGCCTGGCCCAGCGCGAGCGCGAGCTGCGCGACAGCGGCCAGACGACGATGTTCGACCTCTTCGGCGACCAGGTGGAGACGCCGCGCCCCGCGCTCGCGCTCGATGACGTCGCCGCCGCCGACGTCACGGGCGCGGAGCAACTGCAGTGGGAGAAGGAACTGCTGGGCGTGTACGTCTCGGCGCATCCCTTCCAGCGGCCCAGCGCGGCCCTGCACCCCTACGTCACGATCGCCGCCGGAGAGATCAGCGCCGAGCACGAGGGCCAGGACCTGATCGTGGCGGGCGCGGTCACGCTGGTGCGATCGCTCACGACGCGCAAGGGCGAGCCCTTCGCCGCCGTCGAGATCGAGGACCTCACGGGCGCGGTGGAACTCACCGTCTGGCCCGATCTCTACGCCACCACGCGCGACCTTTGGGCGGACGGCAACATCATCGTGGCGCACGCGCGCGTGCGTTTGCGCGGCGACCGCGTCACCGTCGCCGTCGAGCGCGCGACGATCTGGGAGGACGGCCCCGACGGCGGCCAACTGCGCGACGACCCCGCGCACTGGGATCTGACGGCGCGCACGCCGCGACCCCGGCGCGCCAACGGCGCCGCCCGATCGGCGCCCGCATCGTCGAATGGGAAGACCGCCTCGCCGGCGCCCGCCGCCGCGCCCGCCGCACCCGCCGCACCCGCCGTCGCCGAGGCGCCGCCCGCACCGCCCGCGCCGGCCGCGCCCGCCCCGCCCGCCGCGCCCCGCCCGGCGACCGGCGCGCCCCCCGCGCTGCAGGTGCGGCTGCGCGAAACCGACGACGAGGCCGCCGATCGGGCGCGGTTGCAGGAGGTCCTGCGCCTCGTCCGCGACACCCCCGGCGACCAGCCCGCCTACCTCACCATCGCGGGGCTGGGCGAGACCGTGACCCTGGCGCTGCCCGACTGCGCCACCAGCCACGCGCTGGTCGAATCGCTGCGGCAGGCGCTGGGCGAGTGCGGCGGCGCGGAGATCGAGGCCGCGCCCGTCGCCGTCGCGGGCGGGTAGCCCGGCGGGCGCGATCGGCGATCCCGCCGGACGGCTACACTCAGCGCACCGACGGTCACCGCACACCGGGAGCACTCATGCGCGATTGGGCCCCGCCCCCGGCGCCGCAGACGCCCACCGCAGACGACGGCGAGACCGCGCCGCCCGCGCCGCGGCGCCCGAAGCGCCCGCCCCGGCGCCGGACCCGGAGAGCGCGCGCGCCTCCGCCGCCCTGGCCGCGGCGGCGGCCGACCTGCAGGCCGTCCGCGACGCCGTCGCGGGCACGATCGTCGGCCAGAAGGCGCTGATCTCGCGGCTGATCATCGCGCTCCTCTGCGACGGCCACTGCCTGCTCGAGGGCGTGCCGGGGCTGGCCAAGTCGCTCAGCGTCTCCACGCTCGCGGCCAGCCTGCACGCCGACTTCGTGCGCGTGCAGTTCACCCCCGACCTGCTGCCCGCGGACCTCACCGGCACCGAGATCTACAACGCCCGCACGTCGGAGTTCGAGACCCGCAAGGGGCCCATCTTCGCCAACATCGTCCTGGCCGACGAGATCAACCGCGCGCCCGCCAAGGTGCAGTCGGCGCTGCTGGAGGCGATGGAGGAGCGCCAGGTCTCGATCGGCGGCGAGAGCTTCCCGCTGCCGCAGCCGTTCATGGTCCTGGCGACCCGCAACCCCATCGAGCAGGAGGGCACCTACCCCCTGCCCGAGGCCCAGCTCGACCGCTTCCTGATGAAGGTCGTCGTCGACTACCCGCCCGAGGACGACGAGCGGGAGATCCTCGAACGCCAGCTCGGCGCTCCCCCCACGCCGCCCGGCGCCGTCATGACGACGGCGGCGCTGCTGCGGGCCCGCGCGGCCGTCGCGGAGGTGCGGCTGGAGACGGCGATCCGCGACTACGCGGTGCGGCTGATCCGCGCCACCCGCCAGCCGGGGCGCGTCGACCCCGACCTGGAGCGGCTGATCCGCTACGGCGCGTCGCCGCGCGCCTCGATCGCGCTGGCCCAGGCGGCCCGCGCCCACGCCTTCCTCGACGCCCGCGCCTACACGACGCCGGAGGACGTCAAGGCGGTCGCGCCGGACGTGCTGCGCCACCGCCTCATCCTGACCTACGAGGCGGAGGCGGACGGCGTCGTGCCGGAGGCCATCGTGGAGCGGATGCTGGACGGTGTCGCGGTTCGCTGACCGGCTGCTGGGCTGGCTCTCCCCGCCCGGCGCCCTGCAGGGCGATGCCGAGGCGCCGGCGGACGCGGAGGCGCGCATCCGTCGCGAGGTGCGCGCCATCGAGATCCAGGCCCGCACGGCGCTGCGCGAGCGCATGGCCGGCGACTTCCGCAGCGCCTTCCGCGGCCGCGGCCTGGAGTTCGCCTCGATCCGCGCCTACACCCCCGGCGACGAAGTGCGCATGATCGACTGGAACGTCACCGCCCGGCGCGGCGCGCCCTACGTCAAGGAGTTCGTCGAGGAGCGGGAGCGCACGCTGCTGATCGTGCTCGACGTCAGCCGCTCGGCCGGCTTCGGGACGACGGGCCGCAGCGTGCGCCGCTTCGCGATCGAGGTGGCGGGGCTGCTGGGCTTCTCCGCCGCCGCCAGCCGCGACCGCGTCGGCGCGATCGCCTTCAGCGACCGCACCGAGTACCTGCTGCGGCCCGCCCGCGGCGGCGCGCACGTCCTGCGCCTGCTGCACGACCTCCTGCACCTGCAGCCCCAGGGCACGGGCAGCGACCTCGCCGCGGCGCTCGAGCACGCCGCGCGCACGCTGCGCGGCGGCGCCATCGTGGCCGTCATCTCCGACTTCCACGGCGCGGCCGGGGGCGATGGCGACTGGCAGCCCGCCATGCGCCGCCTCGCCGTCGCGCACGACGTGCTGGCGCTGCACGTCCACGATCCCGCCCAGGCGCGGCTGCCCAGCGGCGGCCTGCTGACGATCGAGGACGCCGAGTCGGGCCGCGTCGTCACGGCCGACCCCGCCGCGATCGGCGATTCGACTTCGCCCGCGCCGACGCCGACCGCGCGCAGGATGTCCGGCGGCTGCTGCGCGGGGCCGGCGCCGACTACCTGTCGCTGCCCAGCGACGCCCCCGCCGGCCCCGCCCTGGCGCGGCTCTTCCGCCAGCGGACCCAGCGCCGATGAGGGCCCGCCGCCTGATCGTCGCGCTCGCGGGTCTGGCCGCCTTGCTCGCAGCGGGCGCGCCCCCGGCCGTCGCGCAGGCGCCGCCCGCGCTGCCGCCCGGCGTCGCCGTGGGCGTCGAGGTGGAGCGCGAGGGCGACACCATCGGCGACCCCGTGCGGCTGACGGTCGTCGTGACGCACCCGCCCGAGGGCGAGCTGCTCGTCCCGCCGCCCGAGGGGCCGCTGGGCGACCTCGATCCGGCGGCGCCGGTCGTGACGCGCGACACGGCTGGCGACGGCCGCATCCGGGTCACGCTGGTCTACGAGACGCGCGCCTTCGCGACCGGCCTGCTCTCTCTGACGCCGCCCGCGCTCTCCTATCGCCGCGACGGCCTGACGACCCCGATCCAGCCGCCCACGCAGACGGTCGCCGTGCGCTCGCTGCTGCCCGCCGATGGATCGCTGGTCCCGCGCGGCCTCAAGCCGGCCGAGGCGATCGGCGGGGCGGGGTTCCCGCTGGCGCCCGTCGCGCTGGGCGGATCGATCGCGGTGCTGCTCGTCGTCGCGGGCATGGGCGTCGTCTGGCGACGGCGACCGTCGCCGGCGGCGACCCCGGCCCCCGGCCCCGGCGCGCTGGCCGGCCGCGACCTGCGCGCCATCGCCGACGCCGGCCTGCTGCCTCACGCCGTCGACGAGTTCTGCGCCCGCATCAACGCCGCCGTGCGCGGCTACCTGGCCGCCCGCTACGAGCTGCCGGCGCGCAACCTCACGGCGTCGGAGCTGGCCGAGCGGCTCGCCCGCGCCGGCGCCGACGCGGGCACCGTGCAGCGCGTGCGCAGCCTCTGTCAGGCCTGCGACGGCATCGCCTACGCCGGCTCCACGCCCAGCGCCGCCCGCGTCGCGCGCTACCTCGACCTGGCGCAGGCCATCGTGGGGGCCGGCCCCATCGCCGCCGGCCCAACGAGCGAGGTGGAGTGATGCGCTTCGCCGACCCCGAACTGCTCGCCCTGCTGGCGCTGCTGCCGCTGTTCGCCTGGCTGCTGCGCCGCGACGGACGCCGCCATCCCGCCAGCCTGCGCCTGCCCAGCCTGACCGCGCTGCCCGCCGACGGCGGCGGCGGTCGCTCCTGGCGGTTGCGCAGCCTGCCCTGGCTGCCCGCCCTGCGACTGGCCGCCGCCGCGCTGATCATCGTCGCCCTGGCGCGCCCCCAGACCGCCGACGCCGAGGCCAGCACCCCCGCCGAGGGCATCGACATCATGCTCGCGATCGACGCCTCGCTGAGCATGGCGCAGGAGATGCTCGGATCCGAGGAGCGGCTCGACGCCGCCCGGCGCGTGGCGCGCGACTTCATCGCCGGGCGCGGCGACGACCGCGTCGGGCTGCTCATCTTCGAGTCCCGCACGCTCGTCCTCAGCCCGCCCACGCTCGACCTGCAAGCCATCGACAGCCTGATCGCCAACACGATGCGCCCCGGCCTGCTGCCCGGCGGCACCGCCGTGGGCCTGGCGCTGGCGCAATCGGTCGAGCTGCTGCGCGACTCCGAGGCGCCCAGCCGCATCGTCGTGCTGCTCACCGACGGAGAGGACAACGTGCGCACGGTGCGCCCCGTCGACGCGGCGGGCATCGCCGAGGCGCTGGGCGTGCGCGTCTACACCATCGCCATCGCCGATCCCGACGCCTACCAGGGCGTCGTCGATGAGATCGCCCTGCGCTTCATCGCCGACCGCACCGGCGGCGAGTACTTCCGCGCCTCCGAGATCGAGGACCTGGAGAACGCCTACGCCGCCATCGACGCCCTCGAGCGGGCGCGGCTCGACACCGAGGAGTTCACCGTCTTCCGCGAGCGCATGCCCTGGTTCCTCCTCCCCGCGATCGCGCTCATCCTGATCGAATTGCTGGGCCACGCCACCTGGTGGAGGCGCGCGCCATGAGCCTCGTCGCCCTGTCGCTGCCGCCCCTCGCCCAGTTCGGAGACCCCTCCCTCCTCGCGCTGCTGCTGGCCGGGATCCTGGCGGGCGGGATCTCGCTGCGCATCCTGCGCTGGCGCGCGCGTCAGGTCACGCGCCTGCTCGACCGCGGCGGCGGACGCATCCTGGCCGGGGCCGACCCCCGGCGCGGCCTCTGGAAGTTCGGCCTGATCTGCCTGGTCGTCGTGCTGCTGGCGATCGCGATCGCGCGGCCGCAGTTCGGCGCGCGCACGCGGCCGCTCGAGCAGCAGGGCGTCGCGATGGTCGTCGCGCTCGACGCGTCGCTGAGCATGGCGGCGCAGGACACGACCCCCAATCGCATGCTCGCCACCCAGACCGAGCTGGCGGCGCTGCTCGACCGCATGTCCGGCGACCGCGTCGGCCTCGTGATCTACGCCGGCGAGGCGCTGGTCCGCTTCCCCCTCACGCGCGACCTGAAGACCGCCCGCGCGATCATCGACACGATGCGGCCCGGCGAGCGGGCGCTGCGACCGGGGACGGACGTCGCGGCCGCGATCACGCAGTCGCTGGCGCTGCTGGAGACGACGCCCGCCCGAACGCGCGTGATCCTGCTGGTCGGCGACGGCGAGAGCCTGAGCGGCGACGCACTCGCGGCGGCGCGCGTGGCGGCGGCCGCGGACGTGCACATCTTCACGGCTGGCGCCGGCAGCGAGGCGGGCGCGACGATCCCCGTGGTCAACCGCAACACCGGGCAGACGGTCGATAAGATCGATGCCCGCAGCGGCGAACCCATCGTCACGCGGCTCGACAGCGCCGCCCTGGCGGCGCTCGCGGACCGCGGCGGGGGCCGCTTCGTCCGCCTCGATCAGCCGGGCGCGCTCAGCGACCTCGCGGCCGACTTCGACGCGCTGGAGGCGTCGCGCTTCGCGGTCACGACGGAGCGCCGCCCCCGCGAGCGCTTCCAGATCGCGCTGGCGCTCGCGCTGGCGCTGCTGCTCATCGAGCCGCTGATCGCCGCGCGGCCCCCCCGGCGCGCGGCGCCGGTCGCGGCGCGCGCGCCCTCGCGCTTGCGGCGACGGCTCCTGTTCGCCGGGCTGCTGCCCGTCGTCGCGCTGGCGGCCGCGTCCTGCGGCGACTTCGCGGCCGAGCGCAACGCGGCCGGCACGGCCGCCTTCGACGAGGGCCGCTTCGACGACGCCGCCACCGCCTACCGGGAAGCGCTGGCGGCGTCCCCCGGCGACCCGCGGCTGGCAATGAACCTGGCACGCGCGCTGCACGCCCTCGAGGAGTACGACGCCGCCATCGACGCCACGCGCCGCGCCCTCGCCGGCGACGATGACGCCCTGGCCGCGCGCGCCTACTACCAGCTCGGCGTCCACCACTTCGAGCGCGAGGATCTGGTCGCGGCGCGCAGCGCCTACATCGAGGCGCTGCTGATCGAACCGTCGGACATCGACGCCAAGCTGAATCTGGAGATCGTCAACACGCTGCTGGCCGCCCTCGCTCCCCCGCCCGGCGACGACGGCGCGCCGGGCGACTCTGACGAACCCGGCAGCGAGGGCGGGTCCGGCGACGAAGGGAGCGGGGGCGGCGACGGCAGCTCCCCCGTCGACACCGCGCCGGGCCGGCCGGCGGGGCGCGCCCCCGTCCCGGGCGCGGACGACTCGGGGATCGGCTACAGCCCCGCCCAGGAGGCGCTGCGGGACGCGATCCGGGCCTTCGACCGCAACAACCCCAGCCCGGAGGCGGCGCTCGCGATCCTCGACGCGCTGCGCGCCATCGAGGAGGCGCGGCGCTCCACGCTGGGACTGCTCGACGTCGAGGTCGCCGGCCAGGACGACTACTAGCGGGCCGGCGTCACTCCGTGGGCGGGGGCGGGGCAGGGGATTCGGGGGGCGCGGCCTCGCCGGGCGTGGCGGGCATCGGCAGCCGGAACATGCGACGCAGCAGCCGCCCGCGCAGCGCCCGCCAGGCGCCCAGCGCCTGGTCGTAGTGCGACTCGGGCAGCGCCCCGGCCGAGAAACGTTCGCGGGTGTAGGTGTCGGCCAAGCGCTGCGAGGCCTCCGGGTCCCGCACGACGGCGCCCAGCGTGGTCGCGTACTCCCGCGGCGTGTTGGCCGGATCGACCCGCACGCCGCCCCAGCGCGACAACCGCTGCGTCGACGTCCACAGCCGCTCGACCGGCGTCTGCCCGCGCAACGACAGCTGCCAGGCGGCCACCGAGCTCCCACCGGCTGCCAGCAGCGCCAGCAGCAGGCCCAGGGGCGCCAGCACCCACCAGACCCGGGGGCTGAAGCCCGTGTCGCGGCTGAAGCCCTCATCGTCGAATTGGTCGCCGAGCTCCTGCAGCGACAGAAACTCGTCGAACGGGTCCAGCCCGGTCAGCAGACCGGCGTCGTCCAGCAGGTCGGAGGCGAAGGGGCGCAGGCGCTGCTCCGCGATGCGCTGCCCCGCGATCGCCGCGAAGCCCTCCGACACGACCGCCGGCGTGGGGTCGAAGTCCACCCAGCCGTACTCGGGGAAGAACACCTCCACCCAGCTATAGGCGTGCTGCCCGCGCACGATGTAGGTCGCGGTGCGCGGATCGAAGTTGTCCTCCGCCAGCACGTAGCCGGTGCTCACGCGGGCGGGAATGCCCAGCGTGCGCAGCAGCACCGCCATGGCGCTGGCGTGGTAGTCGTAGTAGCCGCCGACGTGCAGCCCGTCCGCGTCCAGGTTGTCGAACAGCCACCAGGTCACGGCGTCGCTGCGCAGCGGCGGCAGGCCCACGTCCCGCGTGAAGGGGTACAGCAGCCGCGGCTCCCCGTCGGACCCCAGCAGCAGCTCCCCCGCGTCATCGCGCAGCGGCGTGCAGCACAGATAGCCCTCGACGGCGGCCGCGGCGTCGTAGCGCGAGTCGGCCCGCTCGACGATGCTGACCGCCAGGCTGCGCAGCCGGGCCAGGCTGGCGTCGTCCAAGTCGGCCGGCAGCTGCAGATAGCGCTGCAGCACCCAGAACGGGTATTCGCCGCCCGACTCCTGCAACTCCTCCACCGACGCCGCCGACACGGAGCCCGTGACCTCGTAGGTGAAGCCGGGGCGAATGGGCTCCGAGGGGTGCACCCGCAGCACGTCCGGCTCCGCGGGCCGGCTCTCCAACTCCAGCGCCAAGAGCTCGCCCTCGTCGCCGACCTCGGATCCGACCGGCACCCAGCCCTCGGGGATGACCTCGGCCGAGAACGGCTCGCCGGCCTCCTCACGGGCCGCGATCTCCTCCGCCACCCCCAACAGCTCGGGCGGGACGCGCGCGCCCGTGTCCTCGATGTCGAGGCGCACCGCGCCCGGCGCCGTCTGGTCGACCGTCACCTCGCGGCTGATCGCCTGGGGCAGGCCGAACGTGAAGAGCACCCGCGCCGACTGCTCGACCGACAACCGCACGACGACCTCGCGGCGCGAGTTATACACGCTGTCGTCTTCGCCGCCGAAGGAGCGATCGGGCTCCGGCTTCGTCGTCACCACGGCGCTCTGCTGCCAGCCGCGCGTCGTGTAGCGGTCGTAGCTGGCGCCGCGCAGCAGCCCGGCCTCGGGCGCGTCGACGCGCACGATGATGCCCTGCCCCGGGTTGATGTCGCCCTGCAGGACGAAGTTCGAACTGAAGCTGTGGATCGGCGCGCCGCGCTTGGAGTCGATGCCGCCGAAGAGGCGCTCCATGTCCAGGCTCAGTTCGTCGAACGGCTGGGTGACGCCGGTCCACAGCGCGGCCAGCGGCTCCGCGCGGTCGGGGCGCGGCAGCACCCGGCTGACGACCATCATGCTCAGCACGGCCAGCAGCGTGACGCCCAGGAAGCTGAGGCTGATGAAGTCGGGGAAGCGCGTCCCGCGGCTGCGCCACTCGGTCATGCGCGAGAGCAGGCTGGCGCGCATGACCAGCAGCGCGGCCCCCGCCACGAAGAAGCCGAAGTGCAGATCCCACTGCCGGCCGCCCAGGTAGCTGACGTTCACCGACAGCAGCACGCCCAGCAGGATCAGCAGCGGCCAGGGGTTGCGGCGCCGCAGCACGATCAGCGCGGTGGGGCAGGTCGCCAGCCAGACGGCCGCCAGGATGAAGAACACGAACGGCACGTTGTCCGTCGTGATGCCGTCGTTGAAGGCCTGCGTGAACCAGTCCTCGAGCCGGAAGCGCAGGTCGATGAAGCGCTCCCAGAACCAGATCTGGCCGGTGAAGTGCTCCATGCGCAGCAGCTGCCAGCAGACGACGATCACGCCCAGCCCGACGGCGCCCCCATACGCCAGCGGCCAGGGCACGACCCGCCGCGCGAGCCCCAGCGCCACGCCCAGCGCCAGCAGCGCCGTGACGCGCACGTCCGGCATGCCATCGACCCAGTTCGCGGCGGCGATGGAATCGGACACGGCGATGATCACCAGCAGCAGGATGCCCAGCGTGATCGCGGACTCCATCAACCGCCAGGAGCGGCCGTCCTGCGTCGTCCGCTGCTGCTCGGGCGCGACGGCGCCGCGGATCAGCGCCGCCGGCGAGAGATCGGCCGCCGTGGAACGCGTGGTCATGCGCGCCCCCCCACGGCGACGCGGCCCGGCGCGCCCTGCGCCGCGTCGAGCGCCTCGGCGAGGAAGTCACCGCGCTGCACGAGGTTCGTCTGCACGCCGAAGGCGCGCAGCGTGCTCCACGCCTCTTCCCCGCCCGCGCGCCCGCCGAACGACGCCGCGTCGATCAGCACCGCCGCCACCTGCACGCCCCGCTGCGTGAGCGCGCGGATGCCGTCGAGCGCGCGCCGCTCGCTGGCCGGCGTGATCACGATCACGGTCGTGTGGCGCCCCCAGCGGGGCGACTGCTGGGCCAGCAGCGTGGAGATGGGCACGTCGCCGACGGGCTGCGCCAGCGCCAGGTCCTCCAGCATGCGGGTCAGCTGCTGATTGCCGCGGTCGGACTCGATCAGGCGGAAGCGGTCGGCGAACATCATCATGCCCACCGAGCGGTTCTGGGCCAGGAACAGCCGCGCGATCGAGGCCGCGGCGGTGACCGCGTACTCCACGGTCGACTCGTCGTCCTCGCCCGCGTGATCGCTGCGGTTCAGGTCCAGCACGATCCACAGCTGCGAGGCCGGGTCCAGCTCGAAGGTCTTGACCTGCATGCGGCCGGTGCGCAGCGTGCTGGGCCAGTGGATGCGGTTGACGCTGTCGCCGGGGGCGTACTCGCGCAGGCCCGAGGCGTTGGGCGTCACGTAGTGCGTGCGACGCCGGAAGCGCCCCTCGCCGGGCAGATTCGCGGGCGGCACGCTGTAGCGCGGCAGCTCCAGCGCCAGGGGATAGACGAGCAACTGCCGCGGGCCCCCGAAGATCCTTTCGCGGTGGAACAGATCGAAGGGGTCGCCGACGCGGACGTGCACCGGTCCCAGCGTGAACAACCCGCGGCGGCGGCACGGCGTATCCACCCGCCACTGCCGGCGGGCCCGTCCGCCCAGGCTGACGACGTGCTCGGCGTGATGCTCCGGCAGGTCCGATTCCTCCTCGACCTCCAGCCAGAACTTGCCCAGCCGCGACGCGTTGCTGATCTGCAGCTGCTCGGTGATCGCCTGGCCGACCTGGACGCGCTCCGCGTCGCGGCGCATGCGCACCTGCAAGCCGCGGCTGCTCAGCCAAGTCCAGGTCGCGGCCGCGAGCAGGCCCAGCACCAGCAGGTAGCCCAGCCGCAGGGGCAGCCAGAAGTTCGTCGAGAAGCCGATCCCGAAGACGATGAGCGTCAGCAGCGAGACCAGTGTCAGGGATCGCCGCCGACCGAACGTCGCACCGTAGAGCCGGCGCATCCCGCGCTCACCCCACACCCACCCGCGCGCCCGGGACGGGCACCCGGTCGAGCACGTCCTCCACCACCGTCAGCGAACTGACGCTCCGCACCTGCGCCGAGGGGCTGATGATGATGCGATGCCCCAGCGTGGAATAGGCCAGCTCCTTCACGTCGTCGGGCGTGACGTAGTCGCGGCCGCTGAGCAGCGCGTTGGCCTGCCCGGCGCGGAACAGCGCCAGCGATCCGCGCGGCGACGCGCCCAGGTAGGCCGCGTCGTGCTGCCGCGTCGCCGACGAGATCTCCACGATGTACTGCTTGATCAGCGGATCGACCCAGACGGCGCGCACCGCGGTCTGCAACTGGTGCAGATCCTCGGCGTCGGTCACCGCCTCCAGCGAATCGATCGGGTGGGCCGTCTGCTGGCCCTCGAGGACGGCGATCTCATCGTGCGCCGACGGGTAGCCCACGTGAATGCGCATCAGGAAGCGGTCCAACTGCGCCTCCGGCAGCGGGAACGTGCCCTCGTACTCGATCGGGTTCTGGGTCGCGATGACCATGAAGGGGCGCGGCAGCGAGCGCGTCACCCCGTCGGTGGTGATCTGGCGCTCTTCCATCGCTTCCAGCAGCGCCGACTGCGTCTTGGGGGTGGCCCGGTTGATCTCGTCCGCGAGCGCGATCTGGGCGTAGATCGGCCCCGGCCGCCACTCGAAGTCGCCCGACTTCTGGTTGTAGACCGAGACGCCCGTCACGTCCGACGGCAGCAGGTCGGGCGTGAACTGGATGCGGCTGAACCGGCAGCCGGTCGAGACGGCCAGCGCTCGCGCCAGCATCGTCTTGCCGGTGCCCGGCACATCCTCCACCAGCAGATGGCCATCGCTGGCCAGGGCGAGCACCGCCCGGCGTACCTCGGCGCCCTTGCCGAGGATTACGCGCTCAATGTTCGCCGTGATCTGACGCAGTGTGGCCTGCGGATCGTCCATGCGGACCCCCTGCCTCCCCGCGCCCGCGGGCGCAGCCGAGCATAGCAGTCACAGCGGGCCCGGGGCGCCCTCGTGGTTGGTCTGCAATTGTGACTACGTCCCCCACATCTATCCTGATCTTGGCGGCCGGACAAGGGATGAGCGGAGCGGTGCCCCCACGCTGGCTTGCCGGCCTCGCGCCCATCGCGCTGTGCGGCGCGCTGTTGGCGGGCGCCTGCTTCAACGACGAAGCGGGCCGCGGCCGACCCGTCCACCGTCGCGGGCGCCGCCCAGGCCCAATCCAGCGCCCAGTCCAGCGACCAGCCCGTCGGGCCCGAAAGCGACTCGCGCCGGCACGGGACCGCCGCCGGTCTTGCCGCCGAGGCCGGCGGCCACGCCACGCCGGCGCCCGCCGTCGCGCCGGTCGTCGCGCCTGCCATCCCAGATCATGGAGTGGCGATATTCGTGCAGCCGGCGCCGGTGCGGCCCGGCGGCGTCTTCCTCGTCGCGATCGACACGACGAACGCCTCCGCGGCCTGGCTGACGCTGGACGGACGACCCGTGCCGCTGGCCCGCGAGGGCGACCGCTTCTACGCGATCCTGCCCGTCCCGTTCGGGCAGCCGGCGGGCGGCCTGATGATCGAGGTCGAGGTCGCGGGCCCGGCCGGGAACCTGGCCCTGCGGCAACTGATCGAGCTGGCCGTGCTGGCCGCCGACTTCCCCGTCGAGCACGTGCAGCTCGACCCGGCGTTGTCGCGGCTGCTGGACCCCGCCGTCGTCGCGGAGGACCGCGCGCTGCGCGACGCCGTGCAGCGGGCGCACTCCCCGCGGCGCCTCTGGGACGGCCCCTTCCGCGCGCCGGCCGACGGCGTGATCACGTCCACCTTCGGAGTGCGGCGCGCGTACAACGGCGCGCCAGCCAGCGACTACCACAGCGGCCTCGACTTCGGCGCGCCGCGGGGGACCGAGGTCGTCGCGGCGAACGCGGGCGTCGTCGCCTGGACCGGCGAAACCGAGCGGCGCGGGCGCGGCGTCATCATCGACCACGGGCAGGGCGTGTTCAGCAGCTACTGGCACCTGGCCAGCGTCGCCACGACGCCGGGCACGGTGGTCGCGGGCGGCGCCCCCATCGGCCGGGTGGGCAACACCGGCCTCTCGACGGGCTCCCACCTGCACTGGGAGTTGACGGTGAACGGCGTCCCCGTCGACCCGGCGCCCTGGCTGCGCGCGCTGGAAGTCCCCGATCCCCTGGCCCACTTCGACCCCGGCCGCGCGGTCAACGCCCCCCGCCCCGCGGACCCCTGATCGGAGCGCGGGGCGGATCGAGAGCGCGCATCGGCGGTACAATGGGATCGGGCGGCGGCGCGCGGCGTGCGCCGGACGGCCCGAAGGTTTGCCCGTGACGATGCCCACCAGCCTCGATCGACGCCGCGCGCTGCGCCGCTTCAGCCGTCGCAAGCTGCTGGGCGCGCTCGGCGTCGCCGGCGCCGGATTGGTCCTGGCCGCCTGCAGCGACGGCGAGGAGGAGCCGGGCGTCAGCGTCGATCCTCAGAGCGACGCCCAGGCAGGGGCCCAGTCGGCCGCGGCCGACGCCGCCCCCGCCGACCAGGCCGCCGCCGCCGCCGCCGCCGAGCAGGCGGTCGCCGAACAGGCCCAGAGCGAGGCCGAGGAGGTCTCGCTGGAACTGGAGGCCGAGCCGCTGATCTGGGTCGAGCCCCGCGAAGTGCAGCAAGGCTCGTCCTTCATCGTCGTGATTGACGCGCCCGGGGCGGGCTTCGCATCGATCGCCTTCGGCGGCCAGATCCTCTCCATGCAGCGCGAGGGGTCGCGCTTCTACACCATCCTCGGCCTCGACGCGCTGACGCCCATCGGGCCGCTGCCGCTGATCCTCTCCGTCGCGAACGGGGCCGGCGATCCCGTCGTGACCCGCGAAACCCTGATCGACGTGCAGGACTCCCAGTGGCAGACCGAGGTCGTGCAGCTGGACGAGGACAATCGCTCCCTGCTCGACCCGGCCGTGATCCGGGAGGACACGGAGACGCGCGGGCCGTTCCTGCGCAGCCGCACGAACAACCGCTATTGGAACGACATCTTCGACCCGCCCAGCGGCGGCGTGATCACCTCGGGCTACGGACTGCTGCGCTCGTACAACTTCCGCCCGCCCAGCGAGTACCACGCCGGCGTCGACTTCGCCGGCGGCGCCGGCGACACGATCGTCGCGCCCAGCGGCGGCATCGTGCTCTGGGGCGGCCAGACGCAGCGACGCGGCAACGGCCTGATCGTCGACCACGGCGGCGGGGTCACGTCGGGCTACTACCACCTGTCCGACTTCGCGGTGGCGCCGGGGGAGGTCGTGCAGGCGGGGCAGTTCATCGCCCGCATGGGCGCGACCGGGCTGGCGACGGGGCCGCACCTGCACTGGGAGATCGTCGTGCACGGGATCACGGTGAACCCGGTGCAGTGGATCCGCGTCCTGGGCTTCCCCAGCCCCACGCAGGAGTTCGACCCGCTCGACGCCCTGCCCGCCCCGCTGCAGATTCCCGGCTGACCCGCGAGCCCGCGGCCGCGCACCCGCGGCGTCCCTACCGGCGACGGGGCTAGCGCGGCGGCGACTGCGGCAGCGTGCGCAGCGCCAGCGCCGTCTGCACGACGGCCAGCGCCACCATCCCGGCGGTCTCCGCGCGCAGCGGTCGCGGGCCCAGGGTGACCGGCGCCCAGCCGGCGTCGAGCGCGGCCTGCGACTCCTCGGCGCTGAACCCGCCCTCGGGCCCCACGACGATCTGCACCGTGTGCAGGTCGGGCACGTGCGCCGCCGCGTCGGGGATCGTGCGCTCCGGCTCCAGCGCCGACGACATCACGCGCAGCGTGCCCGGCGCCACCGGCTCCGACAGCAGCTCCAGGATCTCAATCGGTTCGTGCACCGCCGGACGCTGCTCGCGGCGGCATTGCTCCGCCGCCTCCGTGATCAGCCGCTTCCAGCGACCCAGCCGCTCGCTGCTCTTGCCCCGCGCCAGCGAGCGCGCCGCCCGCACGGGGCGGATCTCCGACGCCCCCAGCTCCGTCGCCTTCTCCACCAGCAGGTCGAAGCGCTGGGGGCGGATCAAGCTGGGGCAGAGTTCGATACGGGGCGGCGGATCGGGCCGGGTCGGGCGGCAGTGCAGGATCTGCGTCTGCACGGTGTCCCGGCTCACGCGGCTGACTTCGACCTCGTACAGCGACTCGTCGTGGATCACCTCCAGCCGATCGCCGTGCCGCAGCCGCAGCACGCTCCCCAGCCGTCGCACCAGCGAGCCCTGGATCTGCAGGCGCGACCCATCGATCGCGCCCGGGTCATCCACGAAGACGCGCGGGACGAATGACTTCGAGACTGCGCCACTCACCATCGCTGTGCACCTCCGGGGGCTGCAGCGGCTGCTGATCCGCGGTCGTGGCCGCCAGGGCCCGCGTCACGCGCGACAGTTGCGGCGCGATGATGCCGCCCAGCAGGCAGCGCCCGCCGGGCCGCACGTTGGCGAGCAGCGCCGGCAGGATGCTCACGATCACGCCGGCGCTGATGTTCGCCACTACCACATCGTACGACGCGCAGCCGATCGGCGGGGCATCGGCCTGGGCGACGGTCACGCCGCCGAGCCCGTTGAGCGCCACGTTGCGCCGGGCCGCGTCCACGGCCTGCGGGTCGATGTCGAGCGCCAGCACCGCGCCCGCGCCCAGCCGGGCGGCCGCGCAGGCCAGCACGCCCGACCCCGTGCCGAAGTCGAGCACGCGGTCGCCCGACCGCACGGCCCGCTCCAGCGCCGCCAGCGCCATCCGCGTGGTGGGGTGGTCGCCCGTCCCGAAGGCCAGCCCCGGCTCCAGGTCGACCACGACCTCACCCGCGCGCGGGACCTCGGCGCAGGGCCGCGGCCGCACCAGCAACCGCCCGACGCGCACTGGCCGCAGATGCCGATGGAAGGCCGTCTCCCACTCCGAGCGACGCAGCGCCTCGAAGCGCACGCGCGCGACGTCCGCGCCGCGGCCGGCCTGCTCCAGCAGCCGGCCCAGCGTCGCCCGCGCGTCGTGCAGCTGCGACGCCGCGACGTACGTCCGCACGCAGGGCTGCGTGGGTCCGGCCGCAGGGCCGGCCGTGGTCAGGTCCGCCGCCTGCCGGAACGGCCACTCGACGACGACGCCGGACGGCGTCAGCCGCTCGAACAGGGCCGTCACGGGCTCCACGTCGTGGGCGGGCACGGGCAGCGAGATCCGCCACCACGTCTCCTCGCCGCCGGGCTCAGGCGCTGAAGGCATCCTTGATTCGCGAGAAGAAGCCGCGACCGTTGCCCCGCGTCGCTTCGTCGAGCACCCCGTCCAACTGCTCGAAGAGCTGGCGCTGCTCGGCGCTCAGCCTGGTCGGCACCTGCACATCGACGCCGACCAGCAGGTCGCCCCGCGAGCGGCCGCGCAGATGCGGCACGCCGCGCTTGCGGATGCGGAAGATCGACCCGGCCTGCGTGCCGGCGGGGATCTCCAGGTCTTCCGCGGGGTCGTCCAGGGTGGGGATCTCCACGACGGCGCCCAGCGCCGCCTGCGCCACCGTGATCGGCAGCGTCACGCGCAGGTCGTCGCCGTCGCGCTCGAAGACCTCGTGCGGCTTGACGCGGAACTCCACGTACAGATTGCCCCGCGGCCCGCCCCGCTGGCCGGCGTCGCCCTCGGCGCTGAGCCGCATCTGCGAGCCGTTGTCCACTCCGCCGGGCACCTTGACCTGCAAGCGCCGGTTGCGGCGCTCGCGTCCCAGCCCGCCGCAGTTGCCGCAGGGGTGCGTGATGATCGCCCCCTCCCCGCCGCAGCGATCGCAGGCGGAGACGTTGACGAACTGCCCGAAGACGCTGCGCTGCACGCGGCGCACCTCGCCGCTGCCCTTGCACTGCGGGCAGCCCTCGGGCGGACGGCCGGGCTCGTGGCCGGCGCCGCTGCAGAGCGTGCAGTCCTCCAGCCGGCTGACCCGGATCTCCTGCTCGACGCCGAAGACGGCCTCCTCGAACTTGAGCTCCTGCCGCAGGCGCAGGTCGTCGCCGCGGATGGGACCGCGGGCCGAGCCGCGCCCCCCGAAGAACGCATCGAAGATGTCGCCGAAGCCGCCGAAGTCGAAGCCCTCGAAGCCACGCGAGGGGCCGAAGTCGGCGCTCGGGCCGTACTGGTCGTAGCGGGCGCGCTTCTCCGGGTCCGAGAGGATCTCGTAGGCCTCGCCCACCTCCTTGAAGCGCTCGGTCGCATCGTGCGCCTTGTTGCGGTCCGGGTGGTACTGCATCGCCAGCTTGCGGAAGGCGCCCTTGATGTCCTCCGCGGATGCGGAGCGATCAACGCCGAGCACTTCGTAGAAGTCGCGCTTGCTGGCTGTGGCCATAGTTCGTAATCGTAGCGGAGGGTCGCGGTCGCGCCCCTCCCTGCCTCCGGCGATGCGGCGCGACGCCCGCGCTAGACCTCGCGGAACTCGCCTTCCACGGTGCCGGCCTCCTCACTGGTCGCGTCTGGGCCGGCGCCGTCCGGGCCGGTCCCGTCCGCGCCGGGCGTCTCGCCGTCGGGGCTGGGCGCGGCCTCGTCCGGCGACGGCGCGCCGCTGCTGTAGATCTTCTCCCCGACCTTCATCAGCGCGACGTTCAGATCGTCCAGCGCGGTGCGCAGGGCGTCGGCGTCCAGCGGATCCGCGGCCAGGGCCTCGCGCACCGCGGCGATCTTCGCCTCGGCCTCGGTCTTGAGCTCGGCGTCGATCTTGTCCTCTTGCTCGGCCAGCATCTTCTCCGCGCGATAGGCCGACGAATCCGCGACGTTGACCAGCTCCACCGTCTCGCGGCGCTCCTTGTCCTCCTCAGCGTGGAGTTCGGCGTCCCGCCGCATGTTCTCCACTTCCTCCTCCGCCAGGCCCGAGGCCGCCTGGATGGTGATCTTCTGCTCCTTGCCGGTCCCCTTGTCGGCGGCGGCGACGTTGAGGATGCCGTTGGCATCGATGTCGAAGGTGACCTCGACCTGGGGCACGCCGCGCGGGGCGGGCAGGATGCCGTCGAGCACGAACTTGCCCAGCGACTTGTTGTCGATGGCCATCTCGCGCTCGCCCTGCAGGACGTGGATCTCGACCTGCGGCTGGTTGTCGGCGGCGGTCGAGAAGACCTGGCTCTTGCTGGTCGGGATCGTCGAGTTGCGCTCGATCAGGGACGTGCGCACGCCGCCCAGCGTCTCGATGCCCAGCGTCAGCGGCGTCACGTCGAGCAGCAGGACGTCCTTCACGTCGCCCTTCAGCACGCCCGCCTGAATCGCCGCGCCGATGGCCACCACCTCGTCGGGGTTGACCGAGCGGTTGGGCTCGCGCCCGAAGAACTCCTGTACGCGGGCGTGCACCAGGGGCATCCGCGTCTGGCCGCCCACCAGCACCACCTCGTGGACCTGCGAGGCGGGCACGCCCGCGTCGGCCAGCGCGGCCTTGCAGGGGCCCAGCGTCGACTCCACCAGATCCTCCGTGAGCTGCTCGAGCTTGGCCCGCGAGAGCGGGATGCTGAAGTGCTTGGGCCCGCTGGCGTCAGCCGTGATGTAGGGCAGGTTGACCTCGGTCGCCTGCGTGCTGGAGAGCTCGATCTTGGCGCGCTCGGCGGCCTCCTTGAGCCGCTGCAGCGCCATCCGGTCCTCGCGCAGGTCGATGCCCTGATCCTTGCGGAACTCATCGACCAGGAAGTCGATCACGCGCTGGTCGAAGTCGTCGCCGCCCAGGTTCGTGTTGCCGTTGGTCGACTTGACCTGGAAGGTGCCCTCGCCGATCTCCAGGATCGAGACGTCGAAGGTGCCGCCGCCCAGGTCGTAGACGGCGATGAGCTGCTCGTCGGACTTCTCCAGGCCGTAGGCGAGCGCCGCCGCCGTGGGCTCGTTGACGATGCGCAGGACGTTGAGCCCGGCGATCTTGCCGGCGTCCTTGGTGGCGTTGCGCTGGCTGTCGTCGAAGTAGGCGGGGACGGTGATCACCGCCTCGGTCACGCTCTCGCCCAGATAGGCCTCCGCGTCGGCCTTCAGCTTCTGCAGGATCATGGCCGCGATCTCGGGCGGGCCGTAGGCCTTGCCGCTCATCTGCACCCAGGCGTCGCCGTTGCCGGCCTTGACGATCTCGAACGGCATCAGCGCCGCCGACGATCGCACGATGGGGCTGTCGTAGCGCCGCCCCATCAATCGCTTGACGCTGAAGATGGTGTTGTCGGGGTTGGTGATCGCCTGGCGCTTGGCGACGGTCCCCACCACCCGCTCGCCGTCCTTGCTCATCGCGACCATGGACGGCGTCGTGCGGTTGCCCTCCTGGTTGGGGATGACGATCGGCTCGCCGCCCTCCATGACCGCGACGACCGAGTTCGTCGTCCCGAGATCGATGCCAATGACGTTCGCCATGAGTCTGCCTTCCATGCCAGCCGGGCCGTGTCGCCCGCTGGAGCGTTACGCGTGCTCGCTGTTCTCGTTCTCGCTGTCGTCCGCGGGCGCGGCCGCGGGAGCGTCTGCGCCGTCGCCGCCGGTCCCCACGACCACCAGCGCCGGCCGCAAGACGCGCGTACCCAGCAGGTAACCCTTGCGCACCTGCTCCAAGACTTCGTTGTCGGGGCCGGGCGCCTGGCCCACGGCCTCGTGGTATTGGGGGTCGAAGGGCTGGCCGGCGGCGGCGATCGGCTGCACGCCCAGGCGCTCCAGGAGTTGCACGACGTCCTTGCGGATCAGCACGATGCCCTCCGCCCACGCCTCGGGGTCATCCTCGCGGTCGGCCTCGAAGGCGCGGTCGAAGTTGTCGATCACGGGCAGCAGCGCCAGCAGCAGCCCCGCCGTCGCCTGCGCCGCGCGCTCGCCGACCTCGGTCGCGCTGCGACGCTTGAGGTTGTCGTAGTCGGCCCGCGCCCGCTTCCAGGCGGCGAGGTGCTGCTGCGACTCCGCCCGCAGGCGCTCCACCTCCTGCGACGCCTCCGGCGGCGCGGTGGCGGCGTCTTCGGGAGCTTCCGGCGGCGCGACCTGGTCGGCGCCGCCGGACTTCGTGTCGCTGGGCTGGGCCCCGTCGAGCCCCTCTGCATCGGCCGTGGTCATCCGTAAACCCGGTCCATCATCTCTTCCAGCAGGCCGCTGAGGTAGCGCACCGTCGCGACGCCGCGCCCGTAGCGCATCCGCGTCGGCCCCACCACGGCGACGTAGCCCGACATGTCGGCCCGGTCGCCGTACGGCGCGACGACCAGCGAGCAGTGCTGGAGTTCGCCGGCCGGGTTCTCGTCGCCGATCATCACGCTGACGCCGTCGCCGCCCAGCGACTCCGGGGGCACGACGCGGTCCGTCGCGCGCTGGTCCACCAGCGTCACGATGTCGAGCAGGCCGCGGTGGTCCTGGCGGAACTCGGGCTGCCCCAGCATGCCGGCGACGCCCTCGACCCGCACGGCCGCTTCGCGCGCCGATTCCTCGCTGAGGATGCCGGTCAGCGTCTCGATCATCCGCTGCTCGGTGGCGTCGTCGACGGTGGGCTCGCGGCGCAGTTCCGTCACCGTACGCCCCGACACGCGCTCGTTGAGGCGCGCCGCCAGCACGCTCAGCTCGGCCTGCTCGAAGGGGCCGTCGAGCGGCACCAGTTGCTTGAGCACCCGCGCCTCGCGCAGCACGACGACCAGCAGGGCCAGGATCTCGTTGAGGCCGATCAGTTCCAGGTGCTTGACCTGCAGTTCGCGCGAGCGCGGCGGCGAGACCAGCGCCAGCAGCCCCAGCGACCGCGCCAGCAGCGCGGCGGCCAGGTCGGCCCACTCATCGAGCTCGGGCGCGGCCTGGTAGAACTGGTGACGGATCGTCGCCTTCTCCTCGACGGGCAGGTCGGTCTGCCCCATCAGCGACTCGACGAACAGGCGGTAGCCCCGGTCCGAGGGCACGCGGCCGGCGGAGGTATGCGGCTGCTCGAGCAGCCCCTCCTCCTCGAGCGCCTGCATCTCGTGCCGGATCGTGGCCGGCGAGGCGGAGACGCCGTACTTGTCGTGGATGGTGCGCGATCCGACCGGCGCGGCGGTTTCCACGTACTCCCGCACGATGATCCGCAGGATGCCGGCACGCCGATTCGTGACCGCAGCCATCTGGACTCTCCATCCGTTAGCACTCTCCCTATGAGAGTGCTAACTTCGCAATAGCAGACTAGCAGCGCCCCGCCTGGGGGGTCAATCAAACGTGCGAGAACGTCGGGCGCGCGACCACTATCGCCCCTCTGACGACTGCGCGGCTTGGCCATCGCGCGGCGGAGGGCCACACTGCAAGACATGCCGGATGAACCCCGCCGAGTCGTGATCACGGGCGTCGGCGCGATCAGCGCCGCCGGCCAGGATCCCCCCGCCATCTGGGATGCGCTGCTCCGGGGCCGCCCGGCGCTGACGCCGATCTCCACCACTGCCTTGGGCCGGCCCGCCGTGGCGGCACAGATCGCCCACTACGACGGCCCCGCCGGCGTGCCGCCCGACTTCGCGGGGCGACTCAGCCGGGCCTCGCAATTCGCCCTCGACGCCGCCATCCAGGCCACCGCCGACGCCCGCATCGGCTTCACCGCCGAGAACGCCTACGCCGTCGCCTCGCTGATCGGCTCGGCCCACGGGCCCGACCCGGGCGGCCCCCCCGCGCCGCTGTTCAGCGCCGGGCTGGCGGGCGCGAGCACGGGGCTCAACATCGCCGGGCCCAGCTACGCGATCGATGCCGGGGCGGCGTCGGGCCTCGTCGCGATCCACCAGGCGGTCGAGATGGTCCGCGCCGGCAGCGTGCGCGTCGCGCTGGCGGGCGGCGCCGAGGCCCCCCTGCGCCCCGAGCTCTTCGCCGCCTACGAGGCCCGCGGCCTGCTCTCCTGGCAGGCCGCCCCCACCGCCCAGCGCCCCTTCGACCTCCTCCGCGACGGCATGGTCCTGGGCGAGGGCGCCGCCGTGCTGGTGCTGGAGGACCGCGAGGTGGCCGTGCTGCGCGGCGCGCACGTCTACGGCGAGATCATCGGCGGCGCCATCACCGCCGGCCCCGCCGGCGACGCGGCGCCCCCCACCGACGTCGACATCGCGCGCCAGGCCGTCGGGCGCGCCCTGCGCGAATCCGGCCTCAGCCCGGGCGAGATCGACATGGTCTTCACCGCCGGCGCCGCCACCAAGGCCGGCGACGCCCGCGAGACCGACATCCTCGAGCGCTCCTTCGGCTCGCGCATCCTCGACATGTACGTGACCGCGACGACGCCCGTGCTGGGCTACACCGTGGGCGCGAGCGGCCCCCTGGCGGCCGTGGCGGCGCTGTTCGCGCTGGCCGAGCAGGTCATGCCGCCGCACCCCAGCTACGCTGAGCCCGACCCGGACTGCGCCCTGGACATCACCGTGCGGCCGCAGCGCGACCACCTGCACGCCGCCCTTGTGAGCGCCTACGGATCGGCCGGCCAGAACGCCGCGCTGCTGATCGGCGCGCATCGGGCCGAGCCCGGCGACGAACTGCCGATGGTCTAGCCGGGCACGCCGGAGGGCCGCGGCGCGGCGTCCGGGAGGCGGAGGGACGATCGCCATGGACATCGCCTGGATCGGGCACGCGGCCTTCCGTCTGCGCGGCCGCGAGGCCGCCGTCGTGCTCGACCCCTGCCCCTCCAGCACCGGCTTCCGCCTGGGACGCCCGCAGGCCGACATCGTCACGGTCTCCAACCCCGCTCCCGAGCACGGTTGGTTCGCCGGGGTCGCTTGCGAGCGCGCTCAGCTGGACGCCCCGGGCGAGTACGAGATCCAGAACGTGCTGATCACCGGCGTCGTCACCGACGACCAGGCCCCGGCGCCGGCCCGCAACGTCGCCTTCGTCGTCACGATCGACGACGTGATCGTGGCGCACCTGGGCGACATGCGCGGCGAGCCGTCGCCGCGGGCGATGGAGGAGCTGAGCCGGGCCGACGTGCTGCTCGTGCCGGTGGGCGGCAACGGCCACCTCGATGCGAAGACCGCCGTCAAGGTGGCCGGCGCGATCGACCCCCGGCTGGTGATCCCCATGCTGCACAAGGTGGGCCCCGAGACGGCGGCGCTCGACCCGGTCGACACGTTTCTCAGCGCCATGGGCCTCAGCAGCGGCTCGACCAGCGACCCGGACGCGCCCGCCCAGCTCGACAACCACATCAACGTCACGCGGGCCGGCCTGAGCGAGCACACCGCCGTGCAGGTGCTCGCCCCGCGCGGCAACTGAGCCAGCGGGGGACTGCGCCAGCCGGGGACTACAGGGGACGATGGGGGAGGAGCCGCGGCGCGTTAGGCGTCGGCGGTGGCCAGCGACTCCAGGAACTCCGAGTTGGACTTGGTCCGCGAGAGCCGGTCGAGCAGGCGCTCGGTGGGCTCCGTCGAGCTGCCGTTGCTGCTCAGCATCGACATCATGCGGCGCAGCAACCACATCTTCTGCAGCTCGGCGCCGCTGAGCAGCAGCTCCTCGCGGCGGGTGCTGCTGGCGGCGATGTCGATCGCCGGGTAGATGCGGCGCTCGGCCAGCTTGCGGTCCAGCCGCACTTCCCAGTTGCCGGTGCCCTTGAACTCCTCGAAGACCACGTCGTCGAGCCGGCTGCCGGTGTCGACCAGGCAGGTGGCGATGATCGTCAGGCTGCCGTTGTCCTCGGCCTTGCGGGCGGCGCCGAAGAAGCGCTTGGGCGGATACAGCGCCACCGGGTCGATGCCGCCCGAGAGCGTGCGCCCGCTGGTCGGCATCTCGAGGTTGTAGGCCCGCGTCAGCCGCGTGACCGAGTCGACCAGGATGACGACGTCGCGCCCACATTCCATGAGACGCTTGGCGCGTTCCAGCGCCATCTCCGCCACGCGCGTGTGATCCTCCACCGGGTCGTCGAAGGTCGAGGCGAAGACCTCGCCGCGCACGTGGCGGCGCATGTCCGTGACCTCCTCCGGCCGCTCCCCAATCAGCACGACCATCAGGTGGACGTCCTTGTAGTTGGAGGCGATGCCGTTGGCCAGCGCCTGCAGGAGCATCGTCTTGCCGGCCTTCGGCGGCGAGACGATCAGCCCCCGCTGGCCCCGCCCCATCGGCGCGATCAGGTCCACGAGCCGGCCCGAGAGGTCCGTTGGGTCCTGGGTCTCCAGCATGAAGCGCTGGTTGGGGAAGACCGCGGTGAGGTTCTCGAAGTGGGGGCGTTTGAACGCCTCCTCCGGGCTCATGCCGTTGAGCGCGTCGACGCGCTGCAGGCCGTAGTACTTCTCGCCCTCCTTGGGCGCGCGCACCTGCCCGGTCACGTAGTCCCCCGTGCGCAGCCCGAAGCGGCGCACCTGCGACTGCGAGACGTAGACGTCGGTGTTCGTGGGCAGCAGCGACTCCCCGCGCAGGAAGCCGTAGCCGTCGTCGACGATGTCGATCACGCCGCCGGCGAAGATGTGGCCCTGCTTCTCGCTGTGCGCTTGCAGCAGCTTGAAGATGAGATCCTGCTTGCGCAGCGCGCTGACGCCGGGGATCGCCAGATCCCGGGCTCGTTCCAGTAGTTCTTCCCGTGTCAGGGGTTCGAGTTCAGCGATATTCACGCTTTGTGAACCTCCACCAGCCGACGCTGCGGCGGTGTTTCATCCAGAGGGTCGGAAGGGGCGCGGCGGTCGTCTTGCGACCACTCCGCTATGTCGAGCCTAGCCCGCCGATCGGGCGCATGGCAAGCAACTGCGATACCGCCGACGACACACTCGATGATACAGACGGGGCCCGATGGCCGCTCAGCGACCCGGCAACGACTCGGCGCGCGCCCGCTGCTGCGCTTGCGCCCGGTCCCAGTCGGCCAGGAAGGAGGCGATGCCCTTGTCGGTCAGCGGGTGCTGGAGCATGGCCTTCAGCACCGGGAAGGGCAGCGTCGCGATGTGCGCCCCCACAGCGGCGCAGGCGCTGACGTGCCCCACGTGCCGCACGCTGGCCGCGATGACCTGCGCCGGGCTGTGGTAGCGGTCCAGCATCTCCACGATCTCCGCCACCAGCGTCACGCCGTCCTGGCCGATGTCGTCCAGCCGCCCGATGAACGGGCTCACGTAGGCGGCGCCGGCGTTCGCCGCCAGCAGGGCCTGGTTGGCGGAGAAGATCAGCGTCGTATTGACGCGGATGCCCTCGCTGCTGACGCGATGGATCGCCTCGAGCCCGGCCGCGTCGAGTGGGATCTTGACCACCACGTTGGGATGCCAGCTCGCGATCTCGCGCGCCTCGGCGACGAGCTCGTCGGCGCTGCGGCTCACGCACTCGGCCGAGATCGGGCCATCGACGATCGCCGCGATCTCCTGCACGCGCTCCTTGTACGAGCCCGCGCGGTCGCTGACCTTGGCGAACAGCGTGGGGTTGGTGGTCACCCCATCGCAGACGCCCCAGCGCACCGCCTGCCGGATCTCGTCGCTGTCCGCCGTATCCAGAAAGAGCCGCATGGGGTTTTCCCTTCGCTCCGGCGGCCGCGCGCCGCCTGGGCCTGCATCGAGCCACCACCGGTGGGTCGCTCAGAACGGTTTGCTGATCGAGAGCGCCGTCATCAGCACGACCAGCACCAGCATCAGTGTACCGAAGACGACCGGCCCCTTGTCGGCCAGCGTTTCACGTAACTCGTCGCTGACCTCGCCGGTGTGCTGCGCCTGCAGCGCCAGCAGCCGCGCGCGGCGCAGCCCGGCCACCATGCCCGGCAGACAGATGAACAGGGCGCCCAGGTACAGCAACTCCACGGCCAGCAGCCAGCCCGTCTCCACCGGGTCCAGGTGGTCGGCGACGATCGCCCAGACGACGCCGCTGACGCCGGTCAGGATCATGCCCGGCAGCAGCACGCCCGCCTGGTTGCGGGCGGCCTCCTGGAAGGCGTAGACCTGCCGCTGCACGTCGTCGCTGTTCCAGGCGCGGTAGAGCGGCAGCATCGTCGCGCCCAGCCCCGCCAGAAACACGAACAGCGACAGCATGTGCAGCAGCCGGAAGACGTCGTCTTCGCTCATCGGGTGTCCTCGGTCATGCGGGGCGCTCGCTTACCGGATCGGGCCGCGGAGAGGCCTCAGGCGCGACTCGCCGCCGCGACGGGCCGCTCGGCGCGCTGTCCGCCCGCGAGCGCGGCGTCCATGAGCGCGACAAACAGCGGGTGCGGCCGGCCGGGCCGCGAGCGCAACTCCGGGTGGAACTGCGAGCCCATCATGAAGGGGTGGTCGCGCAGCTCGGCGATCTCGACCAGGCGGCCATCGGGCGAGACCCCGCTGGCGCGCAGTCCGGCCCGATCCAGCGCGTCGCGGTAGCGGTTGTTGAACTCCCAGCGATGCCGGTGCCGCTCATCGACGGCCTCCACGCCGTAGGCGGCGCGCGCGCGCGTCCCCGCGACCAGCCGGCAGCGGTAGTGCCCCAGCCGCATCGTGCCGCCCAGGTCCACGACCCCCTCCTGCTCGGAGAGCAGCGAGATCACCGGCACGGGTGTCTTCTTCTTGAACTCCGTCGATGTCGCCTCCGGCTCGCCCAGCACGTTGCGGGCGAACTCGATCACCATCTGCTGCATGCCGCGGCACAGCCCCAGGTAGGGCAGCCCGGTCTCGCGGGCGAAGCGGGCCGTGGCGATCTCGCCCTCGGCGCCCCGCCTGCCGAACCCGCCCGGCACGATGACCCCCGCGACGCCGTCCAACTCCGCGGCCAGGTCGCGCGCCTCCAGCCCCTCCGACTGCACCCAGCGCACGTCGACGTCGACGCCGCGCTCGACGCCCGCGTGGATCAGCGCTTCGCGCACGGAGAGATAGGAGTCGTGCAGCTCCACGTACTTCCCGACGACGGCGATCGTGCAGTGCCCCACCGGGTTGCGCAGCCGCCGCACCCAATCGCGCCAGTCGGCGAGGTCACGCTCGGCGGCCGGCAGCGCCAGCTTCTCGACGACGAGGTCGGAGACGCCCGCGTCCTCGAGCACCTGCGGCACCTGATAGATGCTGGGCATCGTTTCGAGCGGGATCACGGCGCGCGCCTCCACGTCGCAGAAGAGCGCGATCTTGGCTTTGATGCTCTCCTCGACGGGCATCTCGGCGCGGGCGAAGATCATGTCCGGCTGCAAGCCCATGGAGCGCAACTCGCGCACCGAGTGCTGGGTGGGCTTGGTCTTCAACTCCCGCGACGCCCGCAGGTAGGGCAGCATCGTGACGTGGACCGAGAGCGTGTCCTCGCGCGCCTCCTCGGAGCGCATCTGGCGGATCGCCTCAAGGAACGGCTGCCCCTCGATGTCACCGACCGTGCCCCCCACCTCGACGATCAGCGCGTCCGCCCCGGCCGCCTTCGCCAGCCCGCGCACGCGCGACTTGATCTCGTCGGTGATGTGCGGAACCGTCTGGATCGTGCCGCCCAGGTGGTCGCCGCGGCGCTCCTGCTCGATCACGGCGGAGTTGATCTGCCCCATCGTGACCGACGAGGCGCCCGTCAGGTCCTCGCCCAGGAAGCGCTCGTAGTGGCCCAGGTCCAGGTCGGTCTCGGCGCCGTCGGCGGTCACGAAGACCTCGCCGTGCTGGTAGGGCGACATCGTGCCGGGGTCGACGTTGAGGTAGGGGTCGAGCTTTTGGACGCTGACCGAAAGGCCGCGGCTCTTGAGCAGTTTCGCGAGGGAGGCGGTGCTGATGCCCTTGCCGACCGAGCTGACAACCCCGCCCGTGACAAAGATGTACTTCGGCATCAACTCGCTTGTGTGCCCGCGACGGCGATTCGACCGTCTGTTCTATTCGGAATGCTATGAGCGGGCCGGGGGCGTGTCAACGCAGCCGGCCACGTTCTCCACCATCGCATGCACGGCCGCTCCACCTTGCAGGTTGACGATAAGCTCCACCTCGTCGCCGTCGTGCAGCGTGCGGTCGAACTCGGACTGCTCGCGGTTCACGACGGCCGCGATGGCCTCCGCGTCCTGCTCGCTGAAGCCCTCCGCCGCGACGATGTCCCCCACGGTCATCCCCGCGCGCCAGTCGATGTCGAACTTGGGCTGCTTCGTCTTCGACAGCGCCACCAGCGTCGTAAACATGCGCACGTGTACCGGCACGATGATCATCCTTCCGCAGCGATCCTAGCCGGGATTCGCGCCTGCGTCCGGCGGCGCCAACGCGGCCGTCAGTTCCGCCTCGGCGTGCAACGCCGACTCCAGCGACCGCGCCCCCGCCTCGCGCCCGCCGGCGACGACGTCGCCGCCGCCGGGGAACGGGAACAGCGTCGCGAAGCGCGACAGGGCCAGCGCCAGATCGGCCGCCGGCCCGGCCAGCGGCGCGGCCTCGGCGACCCCCTCCGCCGCCGCCTGCCGGTAGAAGCGCGCCGCCTCGCCCGACGCCGCAGCCAGCGCCTGCGCGGTCCGGGCGTGCCCCGGCGCGTCGATCTCGACCTGCGCGCGCAGGAGCGTCACCCAGTCGCGCAGGCGCCGCGCGCGGCCGGCGTCGCGCTGGTGCGCGGCCGCGCGCCGCACGAGCCGGGCCGCGTCCGCCGGCCCCCCGGCCGTCGCCGCCTCGGGCGTCACGGCCGCCAGCCAGGCCGCGTCCGGGTCCGGGACGCGGTCCGCGCGCAGCCAGCCGCCGATCTCCTCGCTCAGCGGACCGTCGACCCGGTAGGCCCGGCGCTCGCCGTCGTAGCCCACCAGCAGGCCGAAGTCGCCGCCCGCTGCGCCGGAGACCGCCGACGCGCGCCCGTCGGCCAGGGCGCGACGCAGCCGCCGCCCCAGCCGTCGCCCCAGCAGCGGCGGCCGGCCCGACCGCAGGTCCCACACGTCGACGCGGGCGCGCAGGCCCAGCAGCGCCAAGTCGTCGGCGAGCGCCGAGAGGTCGCGGGGCTGATCCGCGCCCGCCGCGAAGGCCAGCTGCCGGGGCTCGGCGGCCAACGACGGCAGGCGGAACGCCTCGCCGCTCACGGCGCTCACGCGCGCGGCGTCGTACGGCAGCCCGGCGGCGCGCAGCAGCCCCTGCAGGCACCCCACCAGGGGGTTCCAGTTGTACTCGTAGCGGAGGGACGGGACGTCACTCGGCACCCCGGCAGCGTAGCCAGCCCGTGCTAGCCTGCCGACCGTCGGCCCGCGGGCCGCAGGCCCGCACGCTGCAAGGAGGAGCCGCCGCGATGAGCACGGCAGTCTGGCAAACGCAGGAACCCGGCGCGACTTGGCGCATCGCGACGCTCGCCAACGGGCTGCGTCTCGTCGTCACGCCGCTGCCGCAGTCGCAGGCGGCCTCGCTGGCGGTCTACGTCGGCGTGGGCAGCCGCCAGGAGGCGCGGCGCACCCTGGGACTCTCGCACTATCTGGAGCACATGCTGTTCAAGGGCACCGAGTCGCGCCCCGGCGTGGTCGAGATCAGCGCCGCCATCGAGGGCGCCGGCGGCATGCTCAACGCGTTCACGACCAAGGAGCTGACCTGCTTCTGGAACCGCGTGCCCTTCGACAAGCTGGATCTGGCCCTCGACATCCTCTCCGACAGCGTGCGCCACTCGCTGCTGGACCCCGAGGAGGTCGAGCGCGAGCGCACCGTGATCCAGCAGGAGATCCGCCGCGCCGATGACGAACCGGCCCAGCGCGCCTCGCAGCTCCTGGCCGAGGCGGCCTACGGCGACCAGCCCCTGGGCTGGGACGTGGCGGGCGATCTGGAGAGCGTCGCGGCCGTCGATCGGGCCGACCTCGTCGCCCACATCGACACCTGGTACCGGCCCCACAACATGGTTTTCAGCGTCGCCGGCAACGTCGACCCGGACGCCGTGCTGGCGATGACCCGGCGCTGCTGGGACGACGCCGCCCCCGGCGGGGCGCCCCCAATCGCCGATGCCCGCGACGCGATGGACGACGCCCGCGTGCGCCTGGAGCAGCGCGACATCGAGCAGTGCAACCTGGGCCTCGCGCTGCGCACCTTCCCCCGCGACGACCCCGACCGCCACGCGCTCAGCCTGCTCAACGAGGTGCTGGGCCGCGGCATGAGCAGCCGCCTCTTCGTGGAGGTGCGCGAGCGGCGCGGCCTGGCCTACAGCGTGGGCTCGGGCGTCGGCCGCTTCCGGGATACCGGGCATCTCAGCATCGGCGCCGGCGTGACCGCCGAGAACCTAGTCGAGACGATCGAGGTGACGCTGTCCGAGCTGGACAGGCTGACCCAGGACCTGGTCCCGCCCGACGAGTTGGAGAAGGCCCGCGAGCACGCCACCGGCTCCTTCCGCCTCAGCCTCGAGACGGCGCAGTCGCACGCGCATCGCGCGGGCGCGATGCTGCTCAGCGAGGGCCGCATCCGCACCGTCGACGAGCACATCGCCGGGCTGGCCGCCGTCAGCGCCGACGACGTGCGCCGCGTCGCGCAGCGCGTCGTGCGGCCGGGCAACCTGGCGGTCTCCGTCGTGGGGCCGTACGACGATGAGGCGAAGCTGGCCGACCTGGTCGGGGCCTGACCCGGCCGCGATCTCTGTCTCGAAGGGCTCTGTTCTGAAGGGAACGGCGATGGACACCGTCCGCTCACTGCTCCTCGTCCCCGCCGACCTCGACGGCGTCGCCGGGATCGGCGCCGACGCCCCCGCACTCCCCGACGCCACGCTCGTCGACCTCATGCACACCGACGCGGGCGGCCATGACGCCGCCGTCGCGGCGATCGATGCGCTGCGGCAGGCCGGCCATCGCGTCTACCTGCACACGCGCGGCCCGCAGTCGCCCGACCTGCGCGAGCAGTTGCTCGCCACCCTGCGCGACGGCGTCTACGGCGTCTCGCTGCCCGGCGTCGTGCACGTCGACCAACTGCGCTTCGTCGATTCGCTGCTGGAGGACGTCGAGGGGCGCGCCGGGATCGAGCCGGGCCTCACCGCCCTGGGCCTCTGGATCGAGAGCGCGGCCGCGCTGGGGCGCGTCGCCCAACTGGCCGCCGCCAGCAGCCGCCTCACCTGGCTCGGCGTCGCGACCGCCCCGCTCGCCATGGAGCTGGCCCTCGACGCGCCCGCGCCGTCCCTGCTCGACGCCGCCCGTGCGGCGGTCGTCTTTGCGGCCCAGGCGTCGGGCCTGCCCGCCGTCGAGGGCCTGCCCCTGCCGTCCCTCCCCCCCGACGACGCCGCCCTGCGCGCCCACGGCCTCCGCGGACGCCTCACCCGCCACCCGTCGGAGGTCGGGGGGTTGAACGTCGCGTTCCCGTCGGGCTGAGGGGCGCTCTTTCCAATAACACCGTTGCGGGTGGCTACTACTACTCATATACTACGACTATGGGCAGGGTGAGCTTCCTCGGCTACCAGTGCGAACGGTGCGGCCACGAATGGGTGCCGCGGACCAAAGCAGTGCCCAAAGTCTGCCCGAGGTGCAAGAGCGCCTACTGGGATTCCCCGCGCAAACAGCGCCGAGCCGCGGAGGAGGAGGCTCCATACGGGGCGGAGCAAGCATGACTTCCAGCCCGACGCTCCGCAGCCGAATCGCACTTGAGGTGGCGAACCTGAAGGAGGCGACTCAGGTCATCGTTGAGAACCACTACCTCCGCCGCGGTCGCACGATGGCGCAGATGTCCTACTGGATTCTGCTGGACGGCCAGCGTTGTGGGGTCCTGCTGTTCGCCCTCCCCCGGCTCAGCGTGAAATTTCAGGGCCATGGCCCGATGAACCTCGTGGAGTTGGCTCGCCTGTGGATCGACCCTGAAGTGCAGGGGCAGACAGTCACCGACTCGGAGGGGGTGCAACACACACTCTCGATCGCAAGCTGTGCCGTCGGCAGATCGCTCCGCGGGATCCGTCAGGATTGGCACGGCAAGTACCCTCACCTCCCAGACATCGCGGCCTGCGTGTCGTGGGCAGACGACGTCCATCATGAAGGCACGATCTATCGTGCGGCCAACTTCTCAGAGATCGGGAAGAGTGGCGGATCCCTCCATGGCAGCGCGCACCGAAGGAATGGTGGTCACGACCAGTTGAACCCCGACTATCTCCACACGAAGACATCCTTCTTGTTCGAGTTCGCACGCCCCCTGACAGAAGCGCAGAAGAGAGCGGCATGCGAAGCCTGGGCGGGTCGGCGGCCGCTTCGTCCTAGGACGAAGCGAGTGGACGCTCGGCAACTAGCCTTCGCAGGTCGGCCGACGGCGTAGAGCCCAGGCGTGCCCCATGGCTCTCCACGTAGGCCCATGGGATCTTCGGATTGTTCAACGTGACGCCGCGCTCGCCGATGGAGCGAAGTCGCTCCAACTTCACCTTGTCCGCGCCCTCCCGCTCGAGCGCTCGGAGGGCCTCCGCAACGACGGTCAGGTCATCACGCAACCGATCTTCGATCCCCTGAATCCAGTCTTCTAGATCGTCGGGGTGAAGGAAGTAGATCTCCTCGAACGCGAACGCGTACGTCGTCTGGCGACCCTTCGCCGCGACGAAATAGCTCTGGCGAAGGCCGTCGAGAAAGCGCTGGCCGACGACGCGGCTCGTGCTGAGGCCCCTGGTCGTCGTCGTCTTCAGTTCGTATGTGTTCCCGTTCTCATCGGTCGCGTCCGGCCCGATCCGACGCTCACTCGGCTGCAACTCCAGAAGGCGCGCGAGAGTCACCTCACGCGTGTCATCCTGAACTTTGCGACGACCTGAACCGGCCACGCAGTGATCCTACGGCTCTCCAGGCCTATCGAGGGCCATCTCAACCCCTACCCTCCCGCCCGACGACTTCAAGTTAACCCCCCAGAGCTTCAAGTCTCACTGCATTAGCTCCGACGAGGGTCCACCCGACGCCATCCTGACACCGCCCACGCCGCCCGACCGCTATGCTGCCGCCCCATGACCGCACCCATCTTGCGCAGCATGCTCTCGGTGCCCGGCAACCAGCAGCGCTTCATCGACAAGGCGCTGGCGGTGCCGGCCGACATCATCTGCTTCGACCTTGAGGACTCGGTCGCCTGGGACGACAAGCCCGCCGCCCGCGACACCGTCGCGGCCGCGCTGCCCCGCTTCGACGCCCGCGGCCGGCTGCTCTGCGTGCGCATCAACGGCCTCGACACCGGCCTCGCCGAGCACGACCTGGCGGCGATCGTCGGGCCCAGCCTGGACATCGTGAACCTGCCCAAGGTGATCGACGCCGGCTCCATCCAGCAGGTCGACCACTACCTCACGCTGCTCGAGACCACGCGCGGCCTGGCGCCGGGCGGCATCCGCCTCATCCCCTGGATCGAGGGCGCCGCCGCGGTGGTCCACGCCTACGAGATCTGCGCCGCCTCGCCCCGCGTCCTGGGCGTCACCTTCGGGGCCGACGACTACGCCACCGACAGCGGCGTCGTGCGCACGCCGGAGGCCGCCGAACTCAACTACCCCCGCGCCGTGACCAGCAACGCCGCCGCGGCGGCCGGCGTGGTCCCCATCGACACGCCCACGACCGAGTTCCGCGACCTCGCCAAGTTCGAGCGCGACCTCACGGCCGCGCGCCACCTGGGCTACCGCGGCAAGTTCTGCATCCACCCCACGCAGGTCGAGATCGCCAATCGCGTCTTCGCCCCCAGCGACGACGAACTGGCCTGGGCGCGCCGCATCATCGACGCCTACGCCGCCGGCAAGGCCGAGGGCCGCGGCGCCATCGCCCTCGACGGGGAGATGATCGACGACCCGCTCGTCGACCGCGCGCATCAACTGCTTGACTGGACGCAGCGCGTCGCCGCCCGCGACGCTCAGCTCGGCCGCTAGCCGGCCCCGGCGACGCGCATCGAGAGGATGTCCGCGATGGCCGCGACCAGCGACGCACGCGAGATCATCGCCGGCGACGGCGCCGTCGGCGCCGACATCGTGCGCACCGTCCGCCGCTGGGTCGATGAGCAGGTCATCCCCACGGCCGACGCCCTGGAGCACGCCGGCGCCTTCCCCACGCAGTTGCACCGCGACATGGTGGACATGGGGCTCTACTCGATCACCTTCTCGCCCGACTACGGCGGCCTGGGCCTCTCCTACGAGACCTACTCCGCCGTGATCGAGGAGATCTGCCGCGGCTGGATGGGCCTGGGCGGGATCATCAACGGCAACGCCATCGACGGCTACGCGCTGGAATCCTGGGGCACCGACGAGCAGAAGCAGCGCTTCCTGCCCGGCCTGGCCAGCGGCGAGGTGCAGGCGGCGTTCAGCATCACCGAGCCCAACGCCGGCACCGACGCCCAGGCCATCCGCACCACCGCCGTCCGGGACGGCGACGACTACGTGGTCAACGGCAACAAGCTCTTCGTCACCAACGGCGACCGCGCGGGCGTCTTCCTCACGATGGTCAAGACCGACCCCGGCGCGCAGCCGCGCCACCGCGGCATCAGCGCCCTGCTCGTCGAGCCGGACACGCCCGGCTTCAGCACCGGCCGCCTGATCGACAAGCTGGGCTACAAGGGCCCGGGCACCACGGAACTGTTCTTCGAGGACGCGCGCGTGCCGGCCCGCAACCTGCTGGGCGGCGTCGAGGGGCGCGGCTTCCAGCACATGATCGGCGCTCTGGAGATCGGGCGCATCAACGTCGCCTCGCGGGCCGTCGGCGTCTCGCAGGCCGCCTTCGACGACTCCATCCGCTACGCCCAGCAGCGCGAGACGATGGGCGTGCCCATCGCCCGGCACCAGGCGATCCAGCTCAAGCTGGCCGACATGGCGACCAAGATCCGCGCCGCCCGGCTGCTGACCCGCGACGCCGCCCGCAAGAAGGACGGCGGCGGGCGCGCCGACCTGGACGTGGGCATGGCCAAGCTCTTCGCCACCGAGGTGGCGCTGGAGTGCACCATGGAGGCGCTGCGCATCCACGGCGGCATCGGCTACACGAAAGAGATGTCGGTGGAGCGCTACTACCGCGACGCGCCGCTCATGGCCGTCGCCGAGGGCACCAACGAGATCCAGCGCATCGTCATCGCGCGGCGACTGCTGGAGTTGCATCGGATCGACTAGGCAGGCGCGCAGTCCGGGGAGGAAGACCATGCCGACCAAGGCGCTGTACGGCCGCTATCTGGAGGACTTCCGGGTCGGCGAGGTGATCGAGCACTGGCCGGGCCGCACGGTCACCGAGGCCGACGACATGCTGTTCTGCATGCTGACGATGAACCACCACCCGCTGCACTCCGACGCCAAGTACGCGGCGGACACGCAGTTCGGCCAGCGCATCGTCGCCGGGCCGCTGGTCTACAGCCTCGTCTTCGGCATGACCGTGGCCGTCGTCAGCGGCAAGGCGATCGCCAACCTGGCGACGTCGGAGATGCGCCACCTGGCCCCGGTCTTCCACGGCGACACGCTCTACGCCCGCACGGAGGTGCTCGCCGTGCGCGACTCCAAGAGCCAGCCCGACCGCGGCATCGTCCGCGTCAAGACCGAGGGCGTCAACCAGAAGGACGAGGTCGTGCTGGAGTTCCAGCGCGCCGTCATGCTGCCGAAGCGCGCGGCGGCGGCGGATTAGCCGCCGGCCGCAGCGCGATGTTTGGGAGGTGAGCGGGGCGGCTATCCCAGTGAGAAGGGCACCCATGGCACCCGTATCGCCGCCCCTGTTCAACCAGTGCCAGTCTCGCACAGCCGCGATCACCCGTCGAGTTGCTGCGTCGGGTTGGTCACGATTGAGTTGCCTGCCGACGTAGCGGCTCCGGACGCCGACACCTCCCGCCCCCCTCCGGTCCCCCCTCTCCATCGCTTCAGATGGAGAGGGGGTTAGGGGGTGAGGTCGGCCGATCGGGTAGATCAAACGGCCCCCGGGGCCGCCATGGGCATGGCGACCCCGGGGGGACGGGTCACAAGCCGCAGACTCCTAGGTGCTCACCCCGAGGTACCGCACATTGAGTGAATGGTCCCCGTGGGTCCAGCCCTGGTACGAAATGTCTTTCCGCGCTCCGTGCTGCTGCGTGAGGTTGAACAGCGGGATGTTGAACGCCTCCTCGTAGTGGATCACGGCCGCGTCCCAGTAGAGGTCGTTCCGTCTCTGCTCATCGAACGTGGCGTTCGCCTCGTCGAGGATCGCCTGGAACTCCACGAACTCCGGCAGGAAGTCGTCGTCCGCATTCGTGTGCGCGTACGGGTTGCCGATCGCCGCGATCAGGCTGTAGGCGAAGCCGGCGCCCGACGGCGACCCGTGCTTCGTCGCCCCGTTCGAACTCATCAGGAAGGGGAAGGGCACCGCGTGGTCGCGAATATCGGCCAGGGCGCCGCCGAAGTCCAGGTAGTCCACCTCCACATCGAAGCCCACGTCGTTCAGCATCTGCTGGATGGCCGGCATCCAGCGTTCGTCGCCCCAGATGCCGGTTCCGATGTGGAATCTGAACTGGAAGCCGACCTGGCCCGCCTCCTCCAGCAAAGCGCGCGCCTTATCCGGGTCGTAGCCCCGGTAGCCGGAGGGGCCCAGCGGCAAGGGGTAGCCGGCGGGGAATGGCGAGACGGCCGGCAACTCCAGGCCGGTCAGCAGGTTGGCGATGATCGCCTCCCGATCGAGGGCGTAGTTGGCCGCCTCCCGCACGCGCTTGTCGCGCCAGGGGTTCGGGCCGCCCGTGATCGGGTCGAGGGACTGGTTGATCGGCAGCTCCAGCCCCATGACGCGCAGGCCCGGCACCGTGAGCACGTGGTGGTCGTCCGAATCCGCGAACAGCGCGGCGCCGTCCGGGCTGAGGCGCTCGGCGACGTCGATCTCCCCCGCCTCCAGGGCGGCGATACGGGCCGACTCCTCCGGGTAGTAGCGGGCGGTGACCGTCTTGACCCAGTTTCCGTACTTATCGTGCGGGCCTTCGTCGGCGGGGGTGGGGAAGAACCAGTCGTCCCAGCGCTCGCTGACCATCTCCTGGTCCGGCGTGAAGGAGACGAACGTATACGGGCCCGTGCCGACCGGGTTGCGGGCGAAGAACTCGTCACCGTTGTCCACGATGTAGTCCCTCGGCGTCAGCCAGATGGTGCCGCCGCCCAGCTGCTCCGGCATGTTGACGCTGGGCGGATCCATGCCGACGCGAAGCGTGAGGTCGTCAACCACCTGCAGGTCATCGATAAAGGCCATCCGGGCGCGGATCCCGCTCACGTAGTCCGGGTTGTACTCGGCGATACCCAGGTTGCGCTCGTAGAACCACTTCAGGCGCTCGGCGTTCAACTGCTCGCCGTTGTGGAAGAAGACGCCGGGCTGCACCGTGAGCAGGGCGGCCGTGTTTTGGTCCACGAACTCCCAGCCCACGTAGCCGCCGCTCGCCAGCCACTGACGGCCCTTGTCGTGGGCGAAGGGCGGGTCGAAGTGCAAGGTGTTGGTGACCGCGGCGCCGCCCTGGTCCACATTGACGTCCAGTGAGGCCGGGAAGGCGGGGTAGCCGATGCGCAGCGTGGCCTGCGTGTCGAATCGGCTGACCATGGGGGCCGCGTCTTCCTCGTCGGCCATGGTCGCGGCGTCGGCGGCTTCGCGGGCGGCCTGGGCCGCGTCCTCGGCGGCGGCGGCGGCGGCGGCGGCGGCGTCCGCGGCGGCTTGCGCCTGATCGGCGCCCGCCTCGCGGGCGGCTTCGGCCGCGGCTTCCGCAGCCGCGGCAGCGGCCTCGGCGACCGCGGCGGCGCCGGCATCCCCGGCGGCGGCGGCAGCTGCGGCGGCCTCTTCGGCGGCAGCGGCCGCGCGTTCGGCCGCGGCGGCGGCGGCGCTCGAGTCGCCGGCGGCGGCGGCGGCCTCGGCGGCAGCCGCGTCGCCCGCGCCCCCGTCGTCATCGTCGTCGCCGCCGCAGCCGACCAAGGCCAGCCCGGCGGCGCCAACGCCAGCCTTCGCGCTGGCTCCCAACATCGTGCGACGGCTGATCTTGTGGTGTCGCAGTCTCGTCCAATAGTTCGGCGTGCTCATGGTCAGTTCCTTCCTGAATACCGGCTGTCCCCTTGTGGGACCGCTCGGTGCAAGAGCGCGCACGTAGTGTGACAGGTTCTGATGCGACCCCCCCGCCCCCCGGTATGTCGAATATGAGAATTACGGTAACCTGCGTGTAAACTTTTCGCCCGTTGACGAGGGGATTTGTGTCCGCTTGGGGCGGTGGGAACCTCACCCCTGGCCCCTTCCGGTCCCCCCTCTCCATCGCTTCAGATGGAGAGGGGGTTAGGTCGGGGCGGTGCGCACTCGTGGCAGCCACCGGCCGTTCTGTCACCCGGAGAAACCGGGGACGGTGACGATCGCCGGAAGGATGGGCAAGGAACTCTCGCCGAAGATGCGCGACAGCATCCTCAAGCAGGCGGGACTCGAGAAGGGAGCCCTGTGATGGACTACGTCGTGGTCATTGAGAAGACGGGCAACGGCTACGGCGCGTATGCCCCCGACCTGCCCGGTTGCATCGCGGCCGGGGACACGCGCGAGGAGACGGAGGCGCTGATTCGGGAGGCTGTGGCCTGCCACGTGGAGATGCTCCGCGAGCACGGCGACCCCGTACCGGCACCACAGGCCAGCGCCAGTCTCGTCCCCGCGTGACCCAGCATCGGAGCTGGGGTTTGGGCGATCCGGCTACAATCCCGCGATGCCGGTGATTCTGAGGGAGGGGCCCTACCAGTTCTATTTCGTCGCCGGTGATCGGGGGGAACCGCCCCATGTGCACGTGCGGCGCGATGCCGGATTCGCCAAGTTCTGGCTGAGCCCCGTAGCGTTGCAGCACAGCGGCAATTTCAGGGGGGCCGAGATGCGCCGCATCCAGCGGATCGTGGAGCGGAATCAACCTGCGTTTCTGGAGGAGTGGGATGACTACTTCAATCGTTGAGTTCGAAGTGCCGGAAGCGACGACCATCGTCGTGACCGAGGACACGCTGACCGCCGAGCTCTCGGACGGCCGCACGATCTCCGTGCCGCTCGACTGGTACCCCCGGCTGGTCCACGCCACGCCGCAGGAGCGCAACCGGTGGGAGTTGTTCGCTAAGGGCAATCACATCCACTGGCCCGCCCTCGACGAGGATCTCAGCGTCGAAGGCTTGCTCGCGGGCAGGCCGTCCGGGGAGAGCCCGCGGTCCTTCAAGCGCTGGCTGGCGGCGAAGCGCGAGGGCCGGCCACTGACGCTCGACGCGCTGCGGCGTCACGAGCAGGAGAAGCAGGAAGCCTGACGCCGGCCGCGCCGGAGGGGGGACCGGAGCGGCGGCCCTGCGGCGCTGTACCGGAACCTTCCCCCTGCGGTCCCCCCGCTCCAGCGCTTCAGCTGGAGCGGGGGTTAGGGAGTGAGGTCGCGCGCCGCGACGGCCGCCGCGATCGCCCGATCGACCCAGCCCCGCACCTCCGAGGGCCGCTCCGCCAGCACCCCCCGCACCCATGCGATGCGCCAGCGCTGCGCCCGGCTCAGCCGCCCCGCCGCGACGGCCGCCGCCACCTCGTCCTCATCCTCGAAGCGGAGCGCGTAGTCGCCCGGCGCCGGGCCCGGCAGGAAGCTCGCGTCGAGCAGCAGGTCTCGGTAGCGCACCTCCCCATCGCCGACCTCGACATCCTCGACCACGTCCAGCCGGTAGCGCAGCAGCGTCCCATCGGGCGCGTGCAGCCGGTACACGCCGATCGGCAGCCGCGGCCGCCAGACGCCCCACGAGTAGCTGTCGGCGGGCAGCCCGAAGGGGTTGTCCGGCCCCGCCAGCCAGCGCCCCACGACGAGGTCGGGCCTGACCAGCCAGCGCTCCAGGTCGAAGCGCTGCTCCTGGCCGTCGAGCTTGCGCTTCACCTCGACCAGCCGCGCCGCCGGCGCCGGGGGCAGTCGCCCGCCACGCTCGCCGGCCTCGGCCTGCAGACTCATTGGTCGGCGGCCTCCAGGAACTCGTCGGCGACGGGCGGGGTCGGGCCCGGCGCACGCACCCCGCGCCGCCGCCTGCCCGGCGGCCTCGGCGCGGCCGGCGGGCCGGACTCCTCCTCAGCCTGCGGGTCCAGCGCCCCCAGGGGCGGCGGGATCTCCCCGTCCTCCATCCGCACCAGGCGCCGGCCGCTGAGCATCTCGAACGCATCGGCGACGGCCTCCGGCTCGCCCCCCAGCGTGACGTGGTCGCCCAGCAGCAGCGGCGTGTCGGCCTCGGGGATCACGATCTCCCCCTCGCGCAGGATCAGGATCACCCGCGCGCCGCCGGGCAGGCCCAGATCCCGCAGCGCGATGCCGGTCGCGCGGACGTTGCGCAGCGTGACCTCCTCCAGCCCGCCGAAGTCCTCGCTGCCCAGCGCCTGATAGAGCCCGGGCCGCAGCACCGCGCCGGCCAGCGCGACGGCGGTCGCCCGCGAGCGCAAGTAGACATCGACGTCCAGGTCCGCGAGGCGATGGTCGGCTTCGGCGCGCCAGGTCACGATGCGCAGCCCCCGCGCCGCCGCGCGCAGCGCCTGCGCGATCTCGAAGCTGTCCTCCGTCACCGCCACCGCGATCACTGCCACCTCGCTGATCTCCGGCCGCGCCCGCGCGATGATCCCGGCGTCGCGCGCGTCGCCCACCACGGTGTGGCAGCCGGCCTGCGCGAGCGGCGCCAGCGCCGCCGCGTCGCGGTCGACCGCGACCACCGTCATGCCCTCGCGGTGCAGGCGCAGCGCCACGTAGCGCCCCGTGTCGCTGGCCCCAACGACGATCGCGCGGGCGCGCGCGGCCACCCCGCGGCGCGGCAGCAGGGCGTTGAAGCCCAGCGGCGCCGCCGCGGTCGTAACCAGCGCCAGCACGAGCAGCGCCGCCGAGGTCGCCTCCTCGAAGCGGCCCAGGTCCTCGGCGATCGTGATCGCGGCCAGCACCAGGCTGAGGTTGGCGCTGAGCAGCACGCCGCCCGCGGCGGCGCGCCGCAGCCCGAACGCGGGCCAGAGGATCAGCAGCCCCGGCAGCAGCTTGGCCAGTAGGCCGATCAGCAAGAACGCCGGGATCAGGAACACCGCGTCGCTGCCCTCGCCGAGCGCGCTGAGGTCCAGCGTCGCGCCCACGGTGATGAAGAAGATCGGGATGAAGAAGCCGTAGCCGATGGCGTCGAGCTTGATGCGCATCGACGAGCCGTGCTTGGGCGACAGGATCGCCAGCGCCAGCCCGGCGAAGAACGCGCCCAGCACGAGCTCGGTGCCCACGACCTGCGACAGCACGACGAAGATCACGAGCAGGGCCAGCGCGCCGCGGATCTGAATCTGCGAGGAGGCGTGGGCGAGCTCGCTCATCATCCCGGCCAGCTCGGGCGCCCGCGTGCTGCCATGCCGGACGCTCAGCAGCAGCAGCGCGAAGACGGCCGGCAGCGCCAGCAGCAGCAGCGCCTCGACGCCCAGGCCGCCGCGATCGATCGCCGCCACGATGCCGATCCCCACGATGCCCACGAACTCCACGAGGAAGCCGGCCACCAGCAGCACCTGCGCGTAGCCGCCCAGGCCGCCGCGCTCCTTGAGCACCGGCGCCATGATGCCCACGGCCGTCGCCGAGAGGACCAGGAAGAGCAGCGGGAAGTCGTCGGCCTTGCCCCAGTCGTTGATCAGCGCGACCCCGCCCGCGGTCACGCCCAGGATCGAGACCAGCAGCAGCACGCCGGCCACGAGCGGGTGTCGCAGAGCGACGCGCGGATACAGCCAGCGGCGCCCCAGCGGCCGCATCAGCAAGGCCACGTCGACCTCGAGCCCGGCCAGGAACATCAGATAGGCGAAGCCGAACAGCGAGAGGAACTCGAGCCAGACGTTGTCCTCGATGATGCCCAGCACGGAGGAGCCGAAGACCACCCCGGCCAGGATCTCGCCGACCACGGACGGCATCGCGCCGCCCGACACCCGGTGGACGACCAGGGGGATCAGGAAGGCCAGCGCGCAGACCAGCAGCAGGGGAGCGAAGTCGATCTCCGACGCCATGCGTCCCCCCGTCGCGCGCGCGCAGCCGATCGCCGGTCAGTGTATCGGCGGCGGCAGTGTGAGCACGGACCCCGCGTCGCCGGCGGCGGCACGATCGGAGTCGGGGCGTGCTCTATCCTGCGACGCCCGCCGCACGACGCCGGGGCCGCGAGCTTGCAGGGAGAGCCAATGACCGACGCAGGACAGCTGCCGAACTTCGAGAAGATCCGCTACGAGCGCGACGGCTTCATCGCGCGGGTCACGATCAACCGGCCCGAGCGCATGAACGCGACCGACCGGCAGACGGGCGAGGAGTTGCGCGCCGCCTTTGAGGACTTCCGCTACAACGACGACCTGCGCGTCGCCATCCTCACCGGGGCCGGCGAGCGCGCCTTCTCGGCCGGGGCCGACCTGGTGGCGCGCTCCAAGGGCGAGAAGCGCCGGCCCAGCGTCCACATCACGCAGGCGGGGCTCGCCAAGGGCCCGCCGATCTACAAGCCGATCATCGCCGCGATCAACGGCTACTGCCTGGCCGGGGGCCTGGAGCTGGCGCTGGCCTGCGACATCCGCATCGCCGCGCCCAGCGCGACCTTCGGTCTGGCCGAGGTGCGCTGGGGCATCATCCCGGGCGGCGGCGGCACGCAGCGCCTGCCGCGCGCGATCCCCCTGGCCCTGGCCAACGAGATGATCCTCACGGCGGAACCGATCGACGCCGAGCGCGCGCTGCAGGCCGGCTTGATCAGCCGCATCGTCCCCGCCGATGGGCTGCTGGCCGAGGCGACGCGCATCGCGGAGGTCATCGGCACGCGCGGCCCCCTGGCGGTCCGCGCCGCCAAGGAGCTCATCCTGCGCGGCGCCGACATGCCCCTGCAGGACGCCCTGCGGCTGGAGGACTACTTCTCGCTGCAGCTCTACACCACGGAGGACGCCGTCGAAGGCCCGCGCGCGTTCGCCGAGAAGCGCACGCCCAACTTCAAGGCCCGCTAGCCGCGCCCCCACGTCCGCCGCCCCCCGACGGACGGCCGCGGGAGTGGTACGATCCCCACATAGCGTCGTGCGCACGGCCCCGCCCCGCTGGCGGGGTCGTTGAGCGCTCAGCGATCGCGGCCGGCGCGCGGTCGGACAAGGATGGATGCGGATGCCCGCGGTGGTGGTGATTGGTGGCCAGTGGGGCGACGAGGGCAAGGGCCGCATCGTCGACCTGCTGGCGCGCAAGGCGTCGATCGTGGCGCGCTACTCGGCCGGCCACAACGCCGGCCACACGATCGTCAACCACCTGGGCAAGTTCGCCCTGCACCTCGTGCCGGCGGGCATCTTCTACCCCGAGAAGACCTGCGTCATCGGCAACGGCCTGGTCATCGACCCGGCCGTACTGATCGACGAGATCACCGCGCTCGAGACCCGCGGCGTGAGCACGGAGCGGCTGCGCGTCTCGGACCGGGCGCAGCTCGTCATGCCCTGGCACCCCCTCATCGACGCCGCCGACGAGGGCTTGCGCGGCAAGGACGCCGTCGGCACGACGGGCAAGGGCATCACGCCCGCCTTCGTCGACAAGGTCGGCCGGCTCGGCATCCGCATCGCCGACCTCTCCGACCCCGAGGGCTTCGCCGAGCGGCTGCGCTTCGTGCTGGAGCACAAGAACCGCCTGCTGACGCGCTTCTACGACCTGGAGCCGCTGGAGCCGGACGCGATCGAGGCGGAGTACCGCGAGCACTGGAGTCGCCTGGCACGCTACGTCACCGATACCGGCGAACTCTGCCGCGAGGCCCTGCGCCGGGGGGAGCGCGTGCTGCTGGAGGGCGCGCAGGGCACCCTGCTCGACCTCGACAACGGCACCTACGACTACGTGACCTCGTCGGTGCCCACGTCGATGGCGGCCGGCGCCGCGATGGGCGTCGGCATCAGCCCGCGCGACATCGACCGCGTCGTCGGCGTCTACAAGGCCTACCAGACGCGCGTCGGCGGCGGTCCCATGCCCACCGAACTCACCGACGCCACCGGCGACCGCCTGCGCGAGTGCGGCCAGGAGTACGGCACCACCACCGGCCGCCCGCGCCGCTGCGGCTGGTTCGACGGCGTCGCGGCACGCTACACCGTGCAGCTCAACGGCTGCCAGAGCATCTCCCTCACCCGCCTCGACGTGCTGGACAGCTTCGAGGCGCTCAAGGTCTGCGTCGCCTACGAAGTCGCCGGGCGCCGCACGACCACCGTCCCCGCTGGTCGCCGCGCGCTCGCCGGCGCCCGGCCGATCTACGAGGAGCTGCCCGGCTGGCAGACCGACACCAGCCGCTGCCGCAACTTCGACGATCTGCCGCTCGCGGCGCAGGACTACGTGCGCCGCATCGAGAAGCTGATCGGCGTGCCCGCGGCGCTGGTCAGCGTGGGCCCGGAGCGCGACCAGGCGATCATCGTCGACCCGATCATCTGACGGGTCGTGCCCGGGCGCGTCCCGCCCGGGCGCGCCGCACCACCGCGGGAATGGGAGGGGCCATGTCCGAAGAAGTCCGCTCGATCATCCTCTGGCTGCACCTGCTCTTCATCGCCGTGTGGATCGGATCGCAGGTCCTGACGGGCTTCGCGGTCGTCCCCACCCTGCGACGGATCGAGAGTCGCGCCGACCGCATGGACCTCCTGCGCGCCTTCACCCGGCGCTTCGGCCTGCTCGCCTGGGGCTCGCTGCTCATCGTGCTGATCACGGGCGGCCTCCTGACCGGGGACCGCATCGAGACGATCCTGAGCGGCTTCGACAGCATCTACGACCTGCGCTGGGGCTGGATCTTCGCCATCAAGATGGCGCTCTTCATGCTGATGGCCGGTCTGGTGGCGCTGCACAGCTTCGTCCTGGGGCCCCGCCTGATGGAGCTCAATGAGCGCGCCATCGACCAGGTGCAGGACGGCGACCCCGGAATCCGGCGGCTGCAAGTGCAGTCGGGCGTCGTCGCAGGGCTGGGCATGCTGACATCGCTGCTGGTGCTGGGCTGCGGCGCCTTCCTGGGCAACAGCTCGTTCTCGTTCGTCGCCGGCTAGCGCGCTGTATGATCCGTGTGAGCTAGGAGTAGCCGTCATGGTCAGCGAGAACGTCATCATCCTCACACGGGAGGAGTCGATCGAAGTCCAGCGCGAGGAAGTGCGCCGGGTCTACAACATGTCGCTCGAGGAGTACCGCAGCGCGCGGGCGGCGGGAACCCTCCCGAGCGTCCCCAATGCCGCGCGGGACTACGTGGAGATGTTGCTCTGCGACAACCTCGTCAACTCACCGGAGTGGCGAGAGATGGACTGGGACTGAGGCGCGGGGTCGGTACCGTCATCCCATCCACTGAGAGAGGGCGTCATGGTCAGAGAGGGAGTCTGGGACATCACACCCGAAGAAACCGTCGAGGTTCTGCGCGAGGACGTGCGGCGGGTGTACAACATGTCGCTCGAAGAGTTCCGCGTTGCTCGGGCGGCGGGGACTCTCCCGCCCGTCCCGCACGCCACGCGGGACTACGTGGAGGCGCTCGTCGGTGACTCCTACACCGGATGCGTGGAGGCAGAAGGCTTCGACGCAAGCTGAGGCACTGGATCGGTACGCCCACTTCATCCAGCGCGCGCTGTCGTGTCTGGATGCGAACGTCTTCTGCCGAGTGATTCGGCCCGGTGGGAACGCGGTCGCCCTTCGGACGGCCGTTGAACCGATCAAGCTCAACACCGCGGCGGGCCCCGGGCTCTATCTCCGAGTCCTCCAGACCGGCCTCGTCGTTCCCGATCCGCGCTACGGCGGGGAGTGGAAGATCAGCACCGCAAGCTACACCTACGCCGTCTACGATCGCCCGGAGATCGAAAGCGCGGAGGCGCTGATCCGCTGGCACTGGAACCGGGATGATCCGAACTGGCCCGCACCCCACGTCCACGTCGCGGTCCCCGACCCACAAGGCAAGGGCGTCGACCTCCACATCCCGACCGGCGCCCGCGTCTCCATCGAGCAGGTGGTCGCGTTCTTGATCCGCGACATGGGGGTGACGCCCGCGATCCCCGACTGGCAGGACGTGCTGGGCGACGGCCAAGCCCGCTTCGACGCTTTCCAGACCCAAGACCCCCGATAGCGCATCCACCACGCACATTGTGACGGTTTCCGCAAAGCGGGGCCTTCGCTACCATGGGGCGCGCCCATCCATGCGCGCGCGCCTGGCCTCCGCAGGCGCCCCAGTGGACCGGCGCGAAGGGTCGCCATGCCGTCGCGGGGGATTCCCCACTCCTTCTGGCTCACCATGGTCTTCGGCCTGCTCGGCGCGGGGATCATCGCGCTGGCCGGCTTCGCGATCGACAAGGCCGGCGCCAAGGACGCCAACATCGCGCGCGCGGGCGCCGAAGAGGCCGTGATCGCACAGCTCGACTCCGGACGCATCACCCTCGCCGACCTCGACGAGACGGACCCGCTTCGCATCCGCCTGGAAGCGGAGGGCGCCGAGGCCCCGGAGGTGGAGGAGGTCGACGCCGATACGCCGCCCCCCGCCGAGCTCGTGCCGGGCGACCCCACCATCGGCCAGCAACTCTTCTTCCAGAACGGCTGCCAAGCCTGCCACGGCGAGACCGGCGAGGGCGGTATCGGCCCCACGATCGCGCAGACGGGCTTCACCCTCGCCCAGCAGATCGACCAGTACCGCAACCCGCGCGAACTCATGCCCCACCAGCCGACCGACCTGATCACCGACCAGGATGTCGCGCACGTGCACGCCTGGCTGCAGACCCTGCCCCTGCCCGCCACGATCGTCCCCGGCGAGGGCACGCCGGAGTAGCCGCGGCTCAGCCGGCGGGCTCCGCCCCATCGAGCAGCGACTCCAGGCGCTGCGGGTCGTAGCCCTCCACGACGGCGTTCCCGATCTCGACGACGGGCGGCAGACGCCAGCCGCGGGACTGGAACGCCGCGCCCGCCGCCGCATCCACGCCGACGCGCCGCACCTCGTACGACACCGCCCGCTCGTCAAGAAACTTCTTGACCACCCGGCAGGCGCTTCAACGCTCGTGGGTCCAGAGGACGACGCGCATCAGCCCTCCGCGACCAGCGCCGCGACCGCGCCGCGGGCGCGGGTCAGCAACTCATCCACGCCGGGCCAGTCCGGCTCGACCTCCAACCGGCGCGCGGCCAGACGCTCCGCATCGGCCAGTTCCGCGCCCGCGACGAACGCCAGCACCTCGGCCAGGCTGCGCGGGGCGTCCCGCGTGGCGCGCGAGCGGTGCGGCCGTTCCAGGTCCGCGTCCGACGCCGCCATCAACAGCTCCTCGCTGACCGCGCGATGCCGGACGAGCGCGTACAGCACCTCCACCAGCGTCGGCGTGACGGGCAGCGCCGGCGCCTCGACGTCGAGGGGCCAGAGCCAGTGAAACTCGCGGTCCCAGGCCGACCGGGCGACGGCCCCGGCCGGGCGCCCGTCGCGGCCCGGCGACCACAGCTGCGCATCGGTCAGGCCGACCAGGGTCTGCGTGAGCGTGCGCCGCGTGGTGAAGAGCGCGAAGGCGAGCGCCTCCAGGCGGCCCTGCGGCGGATCCCAGGCGTCGAAGCGAGAGGGGCGCTCCGCCACGCGACTCATCTGACTCGGGCGGCTCGGGCGGCCGGGCTTAGACGCGGGCCGGCAGGTCGATCTGGGCGCCCGCGAGTTCGGCGTCGATGCGGGCGCGGACGGCGGCCGCCGGCGCGACCAGCGGCAGGCGCGTGGGCCCCACGCGGAACCCGCTTTGGTTGAGCGCGTACTTCACCGGCACGGGGTTGCCCTCCAGAAACAGGCTGTTGGTCAGCGGCTGCAGGCGCCGATGGATCGCCGCGGCCTCGTCGCGACGGCCGGCCAGGAAGCCGTCGATCATCGCGCGCACCTGACGCCCGGCCAGGTGCGAGACGACGCTGATCACGCCGTAGCCCCCCATCGCCAGGATCGGCAGCGTGTCGCCGTCGTTGCCGCTCCAGACGCGGAAGCCGTCCGGCGCGCCCTCAATGATCGCGCCGACCAGGTCCAGGTCGCCGCTGGCCTCCTTGGTCCCCTGGATGTTCGACACCTCCCGGCCCAGCCGCAACTGCGTCGCCGCGCTCATCGTGACGCCCGTGCGGCTGGGCACGTTGTAGAGAATGCAGGGCAGCGTGACCGACTCCGCGATCGCGCGGAAATGCCGGTACATGCCCTCTTGCGACGGCTTGTTGTAGTACGGCACGACCAGCAGCAGCCCGTCGACGCCGATCGACTCGGCGCGCCGCGAGCTCTCGATCGCCGTGCGGGTGCTGTTCGACCCGGTCCCCGCGACCAGCGCCGCGCCATGCGCCCGGCAGACCGGCAGGATCGCGCTGAACAGCGACCGCTCCTCCTCGAACTCCAGCGTCGACGCCTCACCCGTCGTGCCGCAGATCACGAGCCCGTCGCTGCCGTTCTCCAGCAGCGCCGTCGCCAGCGCCGTCGCCTGGTCCAGGTCGACGGAGCCGTCGTCGCGCATGGGCGTGACCATGGCGGTAAAGACGCGGCCAAAATCTGCGAAGTCGGTCATCGCGGCGCTCCTGCCGTTCCCGCCTGGGGAACCGTGCGCTGTCCGGCGCCTAGAGGCAGCCGTCGGCCAGCATCCACTCCACCATCTGCACCATGTTGAGGGCGGCGCCCTTGCGCAGATTGTCCGTCACACACCAGAAGGCGAGCCCGTTGGGGTTCGACACGTCCTGCCGCGCCCGTCCTACGAACACCGCATCCTGGGCCGCGCAGTCTAGCGGGGTGGGATAGCCGCCGTGCAGGGGGTCGTCGACGACGGTCAGGCCCGGCTGCGCGGCCCACAGCGTACGCGCCTCGGCCGCGGCCAGCGGGGCGTCGAAATCGACGTGCGCCGCGATGGCGTGCGAGACGAGCGTGGGGATGCGCACGCAGGTGGCGCTGAGCGGCAGATCCGGCTGATGCAGGATCTTGCGGCTCTCCACCAGCATCTTCCACTCCTCCTTGGTGTAGCCGCTCTCCAGGAACGCATCCACCTGCGGGATCGCGTTGTAGGCGATCTGCTTGGGGAAGTTCGCGATCGTCACGGGCTGCTCCGCGGCCAGCGCCCGCACCTGGCCGGCCAGCTCCGCCATCGCCGCCGTGCCCGCGCCCGACGTCGATTGATACGTATCGGCGATCACGCGCGTCACGCGACGCCGGGCCATCAGCGGCGCCAGCGTCAGCACCAGCGGCACGGTGCTGCAATTCGGCGTCGCGATGATGCCGCGGTGGTCGCGCAGGTCCTCCGGGTTGACCTCCGGCACGACGAGCGGCACGTCCGGGCGCTGCCGGAACGCCGACGAGTCATCGAAGGCGATGGCGCCCGCGTCCCGCGCGATCGGGCACAACGCCTGGGAGGCCGCCGTGCTGGCCGAGATGAAGGCGATGTCCGCGCCCCGGAACGCGTCCGGCGTCGTCTCCGCGATGGTCAGCTCCTCGCCCCGGAAGCGCCGCGTCTGCCCGGCGGAGCGCTGCGTGGCGAGCAGGCGCAACTCCTTCACGGGCAGCGCCCGCTCCTCCATGGTGCGCAGGAACTCCGTCCCCACGACGCCGCTCGCGCCGACCAGGGCGACGGTCAACTCTCGGGGCATGGAACCTTCCTCGTGTCTCAGGCCGCCGGCGCAGGCCGCCGGCGCCGTCGGACGCGGCATCGGGCTGCTGGACGCGACGATGGGGCGGAACCGGCGGATATCAGCCGCTGAGAGGGGATCATACGGCCGGCCGTTCCGCCGTATCAACGCGCGCCACCCGTCGGCGCCGGCCAGACGTAACCCGCGATGCGTTCACGGCGGCCGGGCGACCTCACCCCCTGCTTCCGATACGACGGCGTGCGGCGGGCGGAACCTCCCCTCCGGTTCCCCCTCTCCATCGCTTCAGATGGAGAGGGGGTTAGGGGGTGCGGTTCCCGCCGCCCGCCCCGCCGCCCTAAGCGCACACAAAACCCCTCGTCAACGGGCGTAAAAATAATTTTACACTTCCGTTACCTAAAATCGATTGCCCCACTCCCCCCCCCCCCGATCTATACTATGGGCAGCTCCGGCACCGGGCCGTCCCACATGAGGCCAGCCCGGAATCCAGGAAGGAACTTGCCATGAGCGACCGTAACTATTGGACCGCCCTGCGACAGCGAAAGATCTCGCGTCGCACCATGTTGGGAGCCAGCGCGAAGGCTGGCGTTGGAGCGGCCGGCCTTGCGCTCGTCGGCTGCGGCGACGACGACGGGCCCGACGCCGGGGCCGTGGCGGCCGAACGGGCCGCCGCGGCCGCGGAAGAGGCCGCCGCCGCGGCCGTCGCCGCCGGCGAGGCGCGCGCCGCCGACTCGGAGGCCGCGGCCGCCGTCGCGGCCGACGCGGCAGACGCCGCGGCCGGGGCAGCCGACGCCGCGGCCGACGCGGCAGACGCCGCAGGCGAGGCCTCCGCCGCCGCCTCGCAGGCCGCCAGCGCCGCCGATGCCGCCGCCGCCCTGGCCGCCGAGGCGGCCGAGTCGGAGGACGCCGCCAACGCGGCCGCCGCCGCGGAAGCCGCCGCCGCGGCTGCCGCCGACGCGGCCGCCGCCGCATCCGCGGCTGGTGATCAGGCTGCCGCCGCCGTCGCCGCCGCGGCGTCCGAGGCCGCCGAGGCCGCCGCCCAGGCCGCCCGCGACGCGGCTGCCGCCGTCGAGGCCGGCACGGCCACCGCGGAGGCCGCCCAGGCCGCCATCGACGCCGCCGCCGAGGCCGCGGCCGCCGCTGCGGCTGCCGCCGGGGAGGCGTCCGCCGCCGCGGGCCAGGCCGCCGCCACCGCCGCGGAGACCGCCGCCACCGCCGAGGCCGTCGCCGAGGCCGCGGCTGAGACCGCGGCCGCAGCCGTCGCCGCGGCCGAGGAGGCCGCCGACGCGGCCCAGGAGGCCGCCGAGAGCGCGGCCATGGCGGCGGCGGAGCCGGAGGGCCCGGCCGTGGGCTCCACCGACCTGAACGCCACGGTGCGAGCCGGTATCGCGCAGGCGGCGGGCGGCACCGACATCGGGGGGCCGGGAGGCGGCAACGGGCCTCAGACGTGGATGCACTACGACCAATGCATGCAGTATGACCAGTACTCAAGGGAACTCGTGGCGAACATGGGGGCCTTCGAATGGGTCGCGGACGACTACACGGAGGCTGTGTTCAACGTCAAGCCGGGCCAGAGGTTCCATGACGGCGCGCCCGTGACCGCCGCGGACGTTAAGTTCAGCTACGATCGCATTTCCGGTATTGCCCCCTACAACCCCGACGGCAAATTCGACGCCCGCGCCACCTACATCACCGCCGCCGTCCAGGGCGAGATCACCGTGGTGGACGAGCGAACCGTGCACTTCCCGATGCGAGCGGACGCGTCGGCGTTTGGCTTGATGGGGACGGGCGGGTTGGTGGTCCCGAAGCACATCGTCGAGGAGATCGGCGACCGGGCGTACAACACCTTCTCGGTGGCCAGCGGCCCCTTCAAGCTCGTGTCGTACGGGGCGGACGATCAGGTGACGAGTGTGCGCTACGAGGACTACCACGTCGAGGCCGGCTCGACGACCCGCCAGCACAAGCCCTGGATCAAGAAGATGCAGCAGATCGTGCGGCCGGAGCCGATCAGCCGCGTGGCCGCGCTGGAGGCCGACGAGATCGACTTGGCGATGGCCCTGCCGGTGGACCTGGCGGAGAACTTCCTCGACAGCGATGATTTCAATGTGCTGTACAGCCCCTGGGCCGACAACTGGCAAATGTTCTTCAACACGTTGCGCCCGCTGGCCGACGGATCGACGCCGTTCCAGGACCTCCGCGTGCGCCGGGCGATCAACCACGCCGTCAACATCGACGCGATCATCGGGTCCCTCACCGGCAAGGAGGAACGCAACTACGGGGTTCCGTCAGGCGCGTTCGGCTCCCTGACGGACGAACAGAAGGGGGAGCTGACCTACGAGTACAACCCGGACAAGGCGCGCGCCTTGATGGCCGAGGCCGGCTACGCGGACGGCTTCCACACCCCCATGTGGGTCCACAAGGGCACCTACGCCGGCACGGAGGAGGCCGGGCTGGCGGTCGCGCAGGACCTGGAGAAGATCGGCATCACGTCCGACTTCCAGGCCGATGTCCATGCCGTCTTCCGGCCGCGCTTGGGGTCGATTGGCGACGACGGCATCCACGAGGCGCCGGGGATGCACTTCTACTTCGCGAACCACAACCCGGATCCGGCCAGCTTCATCAACGCGGAGGTGTCCGCGGGCGGCTCGATCGCGATGGGGCAAGTCCCGGACTCCAACATCCAGGAGCTGGTCGACGCGCAGAAGAACGCGTTCGACCCGGCCGAGCGCGCGAAGAAGATCAACGAACTCGCTGTTGCCGTCTACGAGCAAGCGATATTCCTCTTCCTCATCGAGCCCGTCAGTACGGGCGTCATGCGGAAGAACCTGGAGTGGATCAACTACGGCACGCGGCGGGATCACTTCAACTATTGGGGGATCCGCCCGATGGTCACGTAGGCGCGACCTCACCCCCTAACCCCCTCTCCATCTGAAGCGATGGAGAGGGGGGACCGGGAGGGGGAACCTCACCCCCCACCGTGCGCGCATCGGCGGACCTGACCGCGACACGGCTGGAGCGGAACCGGCGCATCGCCGGCGACTGATCGCGCGCGGCGCCGCGCCCGGCTAGTCGCCCCGCAGGCCCAGCACGCGGTCCAGGCCGACCACCAGGTGGTCGAGTTCCATCGCCGCGCGGACGCCGCGCAGCACGCCCGGCATGAACGACTCCCGATCCATCGAGTCGTGGCGGATCGTCAGCGTCTCGCCCAGCCCGCCGAACAGCACCGTCTGATGCGCGACCAGCCCCGGCAGCCGCACGGCGTGCAGCGTCACGCCGCCCAGCGCCGCGGCGCGCGCGTCGGGCAGCGTCTCCCGCTCCGCGACGTTGCGCGTGAAGTCGCGGCCTCGGGCCTCGCGCATGGCCTGCGCCGTCGCCATGGCCGTGCCCGACGGCGCATCGACCTTGCCGTCGTGGTGCTGCTCGATGACCTCGACCGCGTCGAAGAACGGCGCCGCGACGCGCGCCAGGTGCATCATCATCACCGCCCCCAGCGCGAAGTTCGCCGCGATCACGCCGCCCAGCCCGCGCGCCGCGCAGGCCTGGGCCGTCTCGGCGATCAGCGCGTCGGACAGGCCCGAGGTGCCGATCACCGGCCGCACGCCCGCCGCGACGGCGGCCGGCAATAGCGCCCCCGTCCAGGCCGCGTTGCTGAAGTCCACCACCACGTCGGCGCCGAAGTCGGCCAGCGCCGCGACATCCTGGGCCAGCGGCGCCTCGCCGCCGCCGGGCAGCGGGTAGCGGTCGCCGGCGGAGAACTTCTCCAGCACGCCCACGACGTCGGTGTCGGCCGTCGCGCCGAAGGTCTCCAGCAGGCGGCGGCCCATGTTGCCCGTGCCGCTCACCACGACGCGAATCGGCATGCCGGGCCTCCGTCAAGCGGGGCCCCTCGGCGAGGGGCCCCCTGTGCGCTCAGTGGTTGGCGGGCGCCCCGAAGTCGGAGCGCGGTGGCGGCGGCGGTCCCGGCGGCTCGTCCGGGCCGCCGAAGCGACGGTCGCGGCTGAAGCCCAGCCGCAGGCGGCGGCGGCCACCCGAGTCGGTCGAGTCGGGCTGACGCTCCGCCGGCGCGCTGTCGGCGGCGGGGGCGTCTCCGTCCTCGGGACGCCGGCGGCGGCGGCGACGGCGGCGGCGGCCTTCCCCATCGGCGGCGGGTTCATCCTCCGCGGCGCGCGGCGCGCGGCCGGCCGGGGCCGCTGCACGCTCGGGGGCGGCGTCTTGGTCGCGGTCGCGCGGGGCGTAGCGGGGGGCCGCCGGGGGCCGCTCGCGGCCGGCGTCGCCCGATTCGTCGCGGGCGGAGTCACTGGGCCGGTCCTCGCGGGGCCGGTCGTCACGGGGCCGGTCGTCACGGGGCCGACTGTCGCGAGGCCGATCGTCGCGGGGCCGGTCGTCCCGGGGCCGACTATCACGACCGCCACGGTCGCTGCGTTCGCCGCGCCGGCCGCGGTCGCCGCGGTCACCGCGGTCGCCGCGGTCGCCGCGACCCCGTCCGCGGGGCCCGCGATCGTCGCCGCCCTCGCGACGGCCACCGCCACCGCCCTCGCGGCTGCCCTCTTGGCCGCTCAGCAGCGCGCGGCGCGACGCGTTGATGCGGCCCAGGTTGTCGATCTCCGTCACGACGACCTCGATCTCGTCGCCGATCTTGACCACATCCTCCACCGACGGCACGTGGTAGTCCGCCAACTCGGAGATGTGCACCAGGGCGTCCTTGCCCGGCAGGATCTCGACGAAGGCCCCGAACGGCAGGATGCGCGACACCTTGCCGGTGTACTTCTCGCCCCGCTCGACCTCCTTGGTCAGCGCGCGGATGGCGTTGATCGCCTTCTCGGCCGACGCCTGATCGACGGCGGTGACGTAGACCGCGCCGTCGTCGTTGATGTCGATGCCCGCGCCCGAGTCGGCCTCGAGCTGGCGGATCGTCTTGCCGCCCGGGCCGATGATGGCGCCGATCTTCTCCTGCGGCACGTCGACGCGGTGCATCCGCGGCGCGTACGGCGACATGTCCTCGCGCGGTTGCGCGATGGTGTCCAGGATCAGGTCGATGATCTTCAGCCGCGCGTCCTTGGCCTGCGCGAGGGCCTGCGCCATGATCGGCAACTCAATGCCCTTGACCTTGATGTCCATCTGCAGGGCGGTCACCCCGTCGCGGCTGCCGGCGACCTTGAAGTCCATGTCGCCCAGGTGGTCCTCCAGCCCGGCGATGTCGGTCAGCACGGCGATGTCGTCGGCGGCCGCGCCCTTGATCAGTCCCATCGCGATGCCCGCGATCGGCTTCTTGATCGGCACGCCGGCGTCCATCATCGAGAGCACGGCGGCGCACACGCTCGCCATCGAGGTGCTGCCGTTGGACGAGAGCACCTCGGAGACGATGCGGATCGTGTAGGGGAACGTCTCAACGTCGGGCAGGATGTTCGCCAGCGCGCGCTCGCCCAGCATCCCGTGGCCCAGCTCGCGGCGGCCCGTCGAGCCGATGCGCCCGGTCTCCCCCACCGAGAAGGGCGGGAAGTTGTAGTGGTGCATGAAGCGCTTGCTGTCGTCGGGGGTGAGGTCGTCGAGGCGCTGCGCCATGCCGGTGCCGGCCAGCGTCGTCAGCGAGAGCACCTGCGTCTCGCCGCGCTGGAACAGCCCCGAGCCGTGCGTGCGCGGGACCATCCCCACGCTGCCCGACAGCGGCCGCAGGTCGCCCAGGCCGCGACCGTCGGGCCGCGCCCCGTTCTCGAGGATCTCGCGGCGCACGGCCTGCTTCTCCAGCGAGTCGAAGGCCAGGCCGAGCGCTTCGCTCTCCTCCCCCTCGGCGCCGTCGAGCAGTTTGGCCCGCAGCGCGTTGCGCGCGGTGTCGCGCTCGGCCTTGGTCAGGCCCGAGCTCGGCGACAGCGACGCGACGAGGTCGTCGCCGATCGCGGCCTCGGCCCGCGCCAGCGCGTCGGGGTCGACGCTGCGCGGCGTGAAGGCCCGCTTCGGCTTCGCCAGGTCGAGCATCTGCTCCTGCAGCGCGACGAGCTCGCTGATCGCCTCTTGGCCCAGCGCCATGGCGTCGACGAGCAGCGACTCCGGCACCTCGCCGGCCTCGGCCTCGACCATCATGATCGCGTCCTTGGTCCCCGCGACGACCAGGTTGAGGTCGCTCGTGGCGATCTCCGCCCAGGTCGGCTGCAGGACCAGCTCGCCGTCGACGTGCCCGATCCGCACCGAGGCGACGGGGCCGTCGAAGGGCACGTCGGAGATCGTCAGCGCGGCGCTGGCGGCGATCGTGCCCAGCGTGTCGAGCGGGTTCTCCATGTCGGCGGAGAGCACCGTGATGACGATCTGGGTGTCGTCCATGTAGCCCTTGGGGAAGAGCGGCCGCAGGGGCCGGTCGGTCAGGCGGGCCGAGAGGACGGCGGCCGTGGTCGGCCGGCCCTCGCGCCGGAAGAACGAGCCGGGGATGCGGCCGGCGGCGTAGAGCCGCTCCTCAAACTCCACCGACAGCGGGAAGAAGTCGATCCCGCGCCGCGGCTCGCTGGCCGTGACCGTGGCCAGCAGCATCGTGTCGCCGTAGCGCAGCGTGACCGCGCCCCCGGCCTGCTGGGCCAGCTCTCCGGTCTCCAGGCTGAGCGGTCGCCCGGCCAGGTCCATGTCGTACGAATGCTTCATGCGTTTCCGTGTTCCTCTTTCTCTGCCCGGAGCGATACGTCGGGGCATATATGGGGGGCGCCGATGTCCTGCACCGGAGGCCCGTGGGTGCGGGGGTAACGTTTCCTTCGTTCCCGCGCGTGTGGTGCGCCGTCGTTCTCGGGCGCGTGTACCAATCCTCATGCCGCGTTCGCGGCGTTGCGGCCGTCCCGGGTCGCGCGCTTGCGCGTCCCTGCGGGGCCGCCGGTCTCCTCTGCCCGCGCCGCCGGGATCCTCCCCGTCGCGACGCGTGTGGTCGCGACGCGTACCGTCGCGACTTGGGGGCGCCTAGCGGCGCAGCCCCAGACTGCCGATCAACTGGCGGTACCGCCCGACGTCCGTCTTGTTCAGGTACGCCAGCAGGCGGCGGCGGCGGCCGACCAACTTCATCAGCGAGCGCCGCGAGCTGTAGTCGTGCTTGTTGGCCCGCAGGTGATCGGTCAGACCGCTGATTCGGCTGGTCAGCATGGCCACTTGGACCTCGGCCGACCCCGTGTCCGTGTCGTGGACCCGGTACTCACGCGTGATCACGGTCTTCTGGTCTTGCGTCAGCATTGTTCCCTAGACATGGCCCTAAGCATGGCCCGAAACGCGGCTAGTCGGAAGGACGGTAGACTGCGAGCGTCGGCTGTGGTCCGCCTGACCTGCCGCCCCACGTGTCCGGGGCCGGGGCCGCGCTCGCCATCCGTGGCATCCGCGATGCGCACGGGCTTCGTCTCGACGGAATCCTACCACAGCCCCGCGCGCGGGCAACACACGCCCCGGCGCCGGCCCGATCGCGAATGTCGGCCCCGCGACGGCCGGGCCGCGCGCGTCGATCGCGACCAGCGCTGACACGGCGTTGACAGAAGGATAAGGCGCATAGACCCCTGACACCGCGCCTGGGAGAATCGTACGCATGCCCCGCGCGCCCAGGCTGGCCGCGGGCACGGGACGGGCGCTGATGTGACGAGCGACCTCAATCACCATCCCAGCCTCTGGGTGCGGGCCCGGGTCGCGCCCGACGTGATGCCGGAGTTTGAGGCGTGGTACCGCGACACCCACCTGCCGCACGTGCTGGGCATCCCCGGCATCGTGCGCGCGCAGCGCGTCCGCGGCCCCCACGACCCGGCGGGCACGCACCTGATGATGTTCGAGTTCGCCGACAACGCCGCCGTCCAGCCCGCCCTCGCCTCGACCGAGGCGCAGCAAGCCCGCCGCGATTGGGATCACTGGCGCGCCCAACTGCAGGAACTCAGCGCCGAGATCTACACGCCGCTGGGCCCCATCGACGCGTATCACGACCGCAACTAGGCGACGCCGCAACTAGGCCAGGCCGGCGCCAGCGCTCAGCGCAGTTTGACGGCCGTGCCGTAGACCATGATCTCCGACGCCCCCTGCAGCACCGACGAGGTCGTCATGCGCAGGGCGACGATCGCGTCCGCGCCCTCGGCTTCCGCCGTCGCCTCCAGTTCCGCCAGCGCCTGCGCCCGCGCCTCCCTGAGCAGCTGCCGGTAGGCGCCGATCTCGCCCCCCACGATGGCCTTCAGGCTCGCCAGGACGTCCCGGCCCAGGTGACGGGCGCGCACCGTGTTGGCGGTCACGAGCCCCAGCGTCTCCGCGATCTCCCGGCCCGGGACGTCGTCCGACGTCGTTATCAGCATGATGCAGCTCCTTCGGCTTTTCGGCGCCTATTCGGTCCCCGTCACTCTGCCAGACGCGCGCCGCCGTCGCCAGACGAGCGCCGTCGCCAGACGAGCGCCGCCGCCAGCCCCAGGCCCGCCGCCCCGGCTCCCGCCACGGCGTCGAGGATGAAGTGGTTGCCCGTCAGCACGATCGCGACGCCCTGCCCCCCCACGATCAGCGCCGCCCCCGCGGCGAACGCCCAGGCCCAGCGACCCGGGGGCCGAGCCAGCCACATCGCCAGCCCCAGCAGCAGCGCCCAGCCGAAGTGCAGGCTGGGCAGCGCCGCGTACGGGTTCACGAACAGGCCCACCTCCTGGGCCTGATAGCTGGCCTCGCTGTAGAGCGCCATCGTGTCGACGAAGCCCAGCTCGGGGAAGAAGCGCGGCGGCGCGACCGGCAGCGCCGCGTAGCAAACCAGCGCCACGACGGCCGAGCCCAGGAAGGCGTTGCGGGTCAGCCGGTAGACGTGTCGGTTGCGCCAGAACAGCCACACCGCCAGCACGACGATGGGCGGCATGTGCAGCCAGAAGTAGACCGCGTTGGACAGATCGATCAGCGCCCGCGAGCCCAGGATCCAGTCCTGCATCGCCGGCTCCCAGAAGATGCCCAGGCGGCGCTCCAGGGCGATCAGGTCGCCGGCCCGGGCGAATGCCTCGGCCGCCCGATCGATCACGGCCCCCCGAATCAGGTAGTAGACCAGCCCCCCCACGACGACCAGCGCCAGCTCGCGGCCACAGCCCCGGAGACCGGCCTGCAGACCGGCGCGCAGCGCGGCGGCGCGCAGCCGCGAGCCCAGGCGGGACGGTCCCTGCTGGGGGCGTGCCAGGATCGTCATACGGCCCACGGTAGCCAGGCCACACACGCCGTGGTAGCGACCGCGCCGTCACGCCCGCGCGATGCTAGGATCGCGCCGCCCACCGCTCGGAACGAGCGACACGGGGGAGAGTTCATGGAGATCGCTGCCGCCACGACCGCCGCGACGCAGAGCCGCGCCGCCCACCTGCTGGTCTTCGTCCCCGCCGGGGACGACGTCCTGGCCGGCGGCCCCGCCCGCGCGATCGACGCCCTGCTCGACGGCGGCCTGGCCGCGCTCGTCGCGGAGGGCGAGCTGACCGGCAAGCGCGGCCAGGTCGGCGTCGTGCACACGCTGGGGCGCGCGCCCATGACGCGCGTCCTGATCGCCGGGCTGGGCGACGCCGCCGGCATCGACCTCGACCGGGTGCGCCACGCCACCGCGAGCGCCGCGCGCCGCGCCCGCGGGCTCGCCGACGGCGCGATCGATGTCGCCATCGCGGGCGCCCCCCTGGACGCGCTGGACGAGACGGATGTCGCGCAGGCCGTCGCCGAGGGGCTGACGCTCGGCCTCTACCGCTTCGACCGCCACCTGCATCCCGCGGAGGCGCCCAAGTCGATCAGCGGGGCGCGCGTGCTCGGCACGGACGCGGCGGCGGTCGCCGAGGGCGTGCGCCGCGGCGTCATCCTGGGCGAGGCGGCCAACCTCGCGCGCGACCTCGCGAACGAGCCCAGCAACCTGCTCACGCCCACCGAGATGGCCGCCCGCGCCCAGGCGCTGGCCCGCGACACCGGCCTGGAGTTCCAGGTGCTCGAGGAGAGCGACGCCGCCGCGCTCGGCATGGGCTCCTTCCTGGGCGTGGCCAAGGGCTCCCATCAGCCGGCCAAGCTGATCGTGCTGCGCCACCGCGGCGGCGGCGACGAGCCCGGCCTGGGCCTGATCGGCAAGGGCATCACCTTCGATACGGGCGGCATCTCGCTCAAACCGTCGGCCAGCATGGTCACCATGAAGCAGGACATGAGCGGCGGCGCGGCCGTCATCGCGGCGACCGGCGCCCTGGCCCGCCTGGGCGCCCCGATCAACGTCACGGCCATCGTCCCCGCGACCGAGAACATGCCCGGCGGCAGCGCCATCAAGCCCAGCGACGTGCTCACTGCGATGAACGGCAAGACCATTGAGGTGCTCAACACCGACGCCGAGGGCCGCCTCGTGCTCGCCGACGCGCTCTGCTACGCGAACCACCTGGGCCTCGCGCCGCTGATCGACGTCGCGACGCTGACCGGCGCCTGCGCCGTCGCGCTGGGCACGACGACCACCGGCCTGATGACCAACGACGACGCGCTCGGCGCGGAGGTCATCGCGGCCGGCGCGGCGGCGGGCGAGAAGATCTGGGCGCTGCCGATGTTCGAGGAGTACGCCGAACTGATTAAGAGCCCCATCGCCGACGTGAAGAACGTCGGCGGCCGCTACGCTGGCGCGATCACGGCGGCCAAGTTCCTGCAGGTGTTCGCCGGCGACACGCCGTGGGTGCACCTGGACATGGCCGGCACCGACGACGCCGACAAGGACCACGGCACAACCGTCAAGGGCGCGACCGGAGTGCCCGTGCGGACCTTGGTGCGCTGGGTACTCGACCGCGCCCAGCGTCCCAGCGAGGATCAGAGTGAGGAGGCCGCGCAGCCATGACACAGGAACAGATCACCGACCTGCCGCCCGAGGAAGAGGCGCGCCTGCGCGACAAGTACCGCCAGGAGATGGTCGAGCTGGCCGATCGCTTCTGCGAGGAGCGCGGCTACGTCCTGACCAACGCCGAGATGACGATCGAGGACTTCGTCAACATGCGGCTGCGGTTCGGCAAGTTCTACTGCCCCTGCCAGCCCGCCAACGACGACGACACGATCTGCGTCTGCCCGCCGGTGCTGAACGGCCTGGTCGACTTCGAGGGCACCTGCTTCTGCAACTTCTTCTCGCTGCCCGAGGGCAAGCGGCCGCTCAAGGAAACCCTCGCCGAGGGGCTCGACTAGAGCCTGCTCACTGGGGCTCGCGCGCCTCGATGCAGGCCGCGACGCGGTCGAGGACCGCGCAGGCCACGTCGTACTTGTGCAGCAGCGGCAGCGCCACCGGCTCGGCGCCGGGCGCGAGCAGCGTGACCTGGTTCGTCTCGCTGCCGAAGCCGGACCCGTCCGCCCCGACGTCGTTCGCGACGATCAGGTCCAGGCCCTTGGCGGTCAGCTTGTTCGCGGCGTTGGCCAGCAGATCCTCGGTCTCCGCCGCGAAGCCCGCCTTGACGAACCGCCCCGACGCCTCGGCCACGATGTCCGTCGTCTGCTCCAGTTCCAGCGTCGGAGCGCCGCCGCCCGCCTTCTTGATCTTCTCCGCCGCCACGCTGGCCGGCCGGTAGTCCGCGACGGCGGCGGCCATGATCAGGGCGTCGATCCCCTCGCGCCGCCGCGCGACGGCCGCGCGCATCTCCTCGGCGCTCTCGACGCGCTCCAGCATCACGCCGTAGAGCCCCGGCGGGGGCGGCTGCGTGCTGACCAGCGTCACCGCCGCCCCGCGGTCGCGCGCCGCCTCGGCCAGCGCGAAGCCCATGCGCCCGCTCGATCGATTGCCCACGTAGCGCACGGGATCGATCGCCTCGCGCGTGCCGCCCGCCGTGACCAGCACGTGCCGGCCGCGCAGGGCGCCGTCGTGCCGACCCAGCAGAGCCCGCGTCGCGCCCACCACGTCGGCCGGCTCCGACAGCCGCCCCAGACCCACGTGCCCGCTGGCCAGCCGCCCCCGCTCGGGCCCCACGATCATCACGCCGCGCGCCTTCAGCGTCTCCAGGTTCGCCTGCACGGCCGGGTGCGCGAACATGGCGCTGTCCATCGCCGGCGCGACCGCGACCGGGGCCGTCGTCGCGAGGGCGGTCAGCGTCGGCAGGTTGTCGCCGATGCCCTGCGCCAGCTTCGCGATCGTGGTGGCGCTCGCCGGTGCGATGACCAGCGCGTCCGCCCGCCGCCCCAGCGCCACGTGCAGCTCCGGCTCCTCGGCGGTCGTCCAGAGGTCGTCGCCGACGACGCCGCCCACCAGGTTGCGAAACGTGAAGCCCGGCGCGAAGCGGCTGGCGTTGGGCGTCAGCGCTACGTCCACCGTCGCGCCCGCCTCCTGCAACCGCCGCGCGATCTCGAAGGCCCGGTAGGCGGCGATCGACCCGGTCACCCCCAGCACGATGCGGCGGCCGGCCAGCGGCCGGGGCGGCGGGACCGCGTCGTCGCCCGGGGCGCCGCTCACGGCGTCCCCTCGGCGTTCAGCTGATAGACGCGCAGCAGCCCCCACAGGCTGAGGTCCTGGTCGACCACGTCGACGGCGCGCGTCTCCCGCGCGATGCGGTCGGCCCAGCCGCCCGTGCCCACGACCCGCCCGCCGCCCAGCTCGGCCTTGAAGCGCGCGATGATGCCCTCGACCAGCCCCACGTAGCCGAACAGGATGCCCGCCTGGATCGACTCCGTGGTCGTGCGGCCGATGGCCTGGGCGGGACGTTCCAATTCCACGCGCGCCAGCCGCGAGGCGCGGGAGAACAGCGCCTCCGCGGCGATGCCCACGCCCGGCGCGATCGCGCCGCCCAGGTAGTCGCCGTTTGCGTCGATCGCGTCGAACACGGTGGCCGTCCCGAAGTCGACGATGATCAGCGGCGGCGGCCCGTGCCGCTCCCGCGCCGCGATCGCATCCACGATGCGGTCCGCGCCCACCTCGTTCGGGTGCTCGTAGCGGATGCGCATGCCGGTGCGGATCGTGCTCCCCACGACGACCGGCTCGACGTCGAAGAAGCGGCGGCAGACCGCCTGGAAGACGGGCAGCAGGATGGGCACGACGCAGGAGACGACGGCCCCGTCCACCTTCTCGGGGTCGACATCCATCGATCGCAGCAGCGAGGACAGCAGGATGCCGTACTCGTCCGACAGCCGGTCGTGGTCCGTCGCCAGGCGCCAGGAAGGTCCCAGCGCACCGTCGTCGAAGATCCCCGCCTGGATCGTCGTATTGCCGATGTCGACGGCCAGCAGCGTCACGAGGGCGCCCCATCCAGCGCGCCCCGGGCGGCCCCAGGGCGTGCAGCACGCAGGCTACAACGCGGACCGCGCGGCGTGTGTGCGCCGCCGGGCGGCGCATGTAGGACGATCCGTGCGTCCGCCCGCGATCGCCGTCCACGCGAAACCCCCGTCATCGCGGGCTCGATCGGGGATGGGTTGTCACCCGCGCGAGGGCGGACGTAGACTCCGGGCGGACCCCCTCGGTCCAGATAGAAACGGACCCCCGAACGGATCGCGCGCCTCCACTCACCCGCTGCCGCGGGCGGGCCTGCAGGCGTCGAGATGTGCGGGGGCAGCGATGACAGGATTGCGCGCCGACATGGTGGCTGCCCCCGGCGACGCGTCTGACCGCGCTGCGCAACGCCCAAGTCCTGCGCCCGCGCCCAGCGAGATCTGGCGCCGTGTCCTCGACCGGATGCGCCGCGTCGTCCCCGGCCCCTCCTTCGACACCTGGTTCGCCCCCACCCACGCCATGGGCATGCAGGGCGGCGTGCTGCGCATCGGCGTCTCCTCGGACTTCGCCCGCGAGGCCCTGACGGCGCAGTACTACCCGGCCATCTCGGAGGCGCTGACCAGCGTCGTCGGGCGGCGCCTGAAGTTCGAGCTGGTCGTGCACCGCGCCACCGAGGCCGACGCGCCCGCCGAGGCGATGTCGCCCGGGCAGCGCGGCGCGACCCCGCACTCCCGCCCCGTGCTGGCCAAGCACTACACGTTCGACACGTTCGTCGTGGGGCGCAGCAACCGGCTCGCGCATGCGGCCGCCATCGCCGTCGCCGAGCTGCCCAGCCAGACCTACAACCCGCTGTTCATCTACGGAGGCGTCGGCCTCGGCAAGACCCATCTGCTGCAGGCCATCGCGCGCGTCACCGGGCCCAAGCTGCGCACGATCTACGTCAGCGCCGAGAACTACACCAACGAATTCGTCACCGCCCTGCGCGAACACTCGATGGAGCAGTTCCGCGAGAAGTACCGCAACGTCGACATCCTCCTGGTCGACGACATCCAGTTCATCAGCCGCGGCGAGCAGACGCAGGAGGAGTTCTTCCACACCTTCGACGCGCTCTACACCCGCAACAAGCAGATCGTGATCAACAGCGATGTCTCGCCCAAGCTGCTCTCGCTGCTCGAGGAGCGCCTGCGCTCCCGCTTCGAGTGGGGGCTGATCGTCGACATCGCCCCGCCCGACGTCGAGACGCGCCTCGCGATCCTGCGCTCCAAGGCGGCGCGCGACGGGCTGCAGCCCCCGGAAGAGGTGCTGCTGCTGATCGCCCACCGCGTGCAGGACAACATCCGCCAGCTCGAAGGGGCGCTGAATCGCATCGCGGCGCTCGCCCGCCTGCAGCGCCAGCCGATCACGCGGGAGCTCGCCGCCGAGGCGCTCAACGCCATCACCACCACGCCGCGCACGGCGGTGCCCATGCCGTCGGTCATCCTCGACGCCGTGGCCCAGGTCATGAACATCCCCGTCGAGGCGCTGACCAGCAAGCGCCGCGAGAAGCAGGTCGCCTACGCGCGCCACCTGGCCATGTACCTCCTGCGCGACATCGCCCAGCAGTCCTACGCCCAGATCGGGCGCATCCTCGGCGGCCGCGACCACACGACCGTCCTGCACGGCTTCCGCCGCATCGACAAGCTGCTCGAGACGGACGCCGACGTGCGCCGCGACCTGACGGAGATCCGCTCCACCATCGCCGCCCGCTGACGCCGCCTCCCCGATCGGTCCACGTGCGCAGCCGCGACTGCACGCACGGCTCTCCCCGTCGCGCTGGCCCCGCTCTTCATCCACGGCCCTCCCCAGGTGCGCGCGTCCGGTCCACGCCGGGCAGTGCACAGCCGGCGACCGTCGCGCATCGGGTCTTCAGCCGCTGTCCCCACTCTCCGCACAGTCCACCGCCCTACGACGCCGACTTCGACAGATCTAAAGATCAACGACTGCTGTTCTTTCGCTCGGAGAGGCCGTGGACAATACCTGGAATCGGTATGCGCCCCCGGGCTCCATATACTGCCGGCATGATCGACCAGGCACTGATCGAAATCGTGGCGGGGGATGGCGGCAATGGGGCCGTTTCGTTCCACCGCGAGAAATTCATCCCTGAGGGCGGGCCTGACGGCGGCCGAGGTGGGCGCGGCGGGCACGTGATCCTGATCGCCAACGCGCAGATCAACACGCTGCGCCGCTACCGCCGCGCGGCGACGTTCCGCGCCGACGCCGGCCAGCCCGGCGGCGTGAACAAGCGCCGCGGTCGCGACGGCGCCGACCTCATGCTGGAGGTCCCGGTGGGCACGATCGCGTGTGGCGTCGGCGGGGACGGCCAGCCGATCGAGCAGTTGGCGGACCTGACGAACGACGGCCAGGGCATCCTGATCGCGCGCGGCGGCCGCGGCGGCCACGGCAACACGTTCTTCCGCAGCTCCACGAACCGCGCGCCGCGCGTCGCCCAGCGCGGGCAGCCCGGACGCCACCGCCGTCTGCGCCTGGAGCTGCGCCTGATCGCCGACGCGGGCCTCGTGGGGCTGCCGAACGCGGGCAAATCGACGTTGCTGGGCCGGCTCAGCGCCGCCCGCCCGCGGGTCGCCGCCTACCCCTTCACGACGCTGGAGCCGCACCTTGGCGTCGTCTCGGTGGGCTGGGAGGAGTTCCTCGTCGCGGACCTGCCGGGCCTCATCGAGGGGGCGGCGGACGGTGCCGGCCTCGGCCACGACTTCTTGCGCCACACCGCCCGCACGCGGCTGCTGGTGCACATGCTGGACGCCGCCGGGCCCGACCCGGTCGCCGCCTGGGAGACGATCAACGCGGAGCTGGGCGCCTACGACGCAGCCCTGGCGGCGCGCCCGCAGATCGTCGTGCTGAACAAGATCGACACGGCCGAGGCCCAGCAGGCCCTGCCGGCGCTGCAGGCGCGACTGCGAGAGCGCGGCGCCGAGTCGCTGCCGATCTCCGCGGCGACCGGGGAGGGCACGGAGGCCCTCGTGGCGCGCGCCTGGGAACGGCTGGCGGAGTTGCGCCGCGACGAGCAGGCCCGCGCCGCCGAGCGACCGCGGGGCCCCGTGATCATCACCCCCCGGCCCGACCGGCGCCGCTTCAACGTCGAGCGCGATGGGACGTCCTACCGCGTGCGCGGCGGCCAAGTGGAGACCTTCATCGAGATGATGGACACGGACGACGAGGCCGCGATGGACGAGGTCTATCGCTGGCTCGACCGTCGCGGCGTGCGCGGGGCGCTGCGCCGGGCCGGGATGCGGCCGGGCGACCGCGTCCGCATCGGAGAGGCGACGTGGACATGGGAGGCCTAGCGGGCGACGCGACGGCGCGCTGGGGCGTCCTCGGCGGCACCTTCGACCCGCCGCACCGGATGCACCTCGCGATGGCCCGCGCGGCCATGGACCAACTGCGGCTGACGCGCGTGCTGTTCGTCCCCGCCGGCGACCCCTGGCGCAAGGCGGAGGCCCGCGTCAGCCCCGCCGCCGACCGCCTGGCGATGGCGCGCCTCGCCGTCGCGGCCGAGCCCGGCTTCGCCTGCTCGGACATGGAGCTGCGCCGCGGCGGCCCCACCTACACGCTCGACACGCTGGCGGCGCTGCGGGCCCAGGACGCGCCCCCGCTCTGGTTCATCCTCGGCGCCGACGCCGTGCTCGATCTGCCCAACTGGCACGCGCCGGAGCGGTTCGTCGAGTTGGCCCGGCTGGCGGTCGTGGCGCGGCCCGGCGCGACGGTCGATCCGGCGTCGCTCGACGCGATCCTGCCCGGCCTGGCCGCGCGCGTTGATTGGCTGACGCTCGCCGCCGATCCGCTCAGCGCCACCGCCCTGCGACGCCGCATCGCCGCGGGCGAGCCCGTCGGCGCCGATGCCGCTCCCGCCGTCGTGGAGTACGCCCGCCGTCGCGGGCTCTACGACGGGCCAGACGCCTGAGGCGGCGCGCCGTGGGGAATGCGGCGCAGCGTGGCGTGGACCGTCGCGGCTTCCGGGACCCCGTCGAGGTCGATGCCCGCGGAGGCGTCGAGGAACTCGGCGCCGAGGGGATGGCCGTCCGCGTCGTAGTCAATGAGGCGGCGCGCGTCGAGGTGCGCGGTGCGCGCGACATCGCCGTCCGCGCGGCGCCGGAACGAGACGTAGAGCGCGTCGACGGTGGCGTCATAGAGCACGTTCATGGTGCGCTCGATCTTACTCCCGCTCAGCGACGCCGCTCCAGCCGTCGCGGGCTCTACGCCGGGCCGGACGCCTGAGGCGGCGTCTCGCCGGGCGCGAGGTGGACGGTCTCCGGGGTGTAGTGCTCCTTGCGCATCAGCACCGCCAGGCGTGGCCCCGGCGGCCAGAGGAAGGGCCGCAGGGACAGCGTCTGGATCCAGGCGAAGCCCGCCTCGCGACCGCAGGCGCCGACCTCCCCGAAGCGACGCAGCCGCGGCGACCGCTCGGGCAGCAGCCGGCGCCAGATCGCGTTCACCCGCGCCGAGCGCGACGGCGCCACCTCCCACAGCACGACGATGCCGTTGTGCGTCAGCGCCCGCCAGCACTCGCGCAGGAAGGCCAGCAGCGTCTCGTCGTCCCAGGCCCGCAGGCGGTGCCCCGCGACGATCACCGTGAACGCCGCGTCGGCGACGGGCAGCGCGGCCGGGCTGACCCGCGGCCCCTGCCCGGGGCCCGCGCGCGTGTCCAGCACCAGCGGCCGCGCCGACAGATGCCCGCGCTCCGCCAGGGCGTCGGCCAGCGCGGCGTCGTCGAGCACCAGCACGCGGTCTTCGGGGCGCAGCGGCAGCAGCGCGGGCAGCAGGTACGCGCCGGTGTCCTGCAGCAGCAGCCGCGGCTGGCCCGACCACCAGCGGCGCAGCGACGCGGGCACGCCGTCGCGCAGACGGGCGGGCGTGGCCGGGCGGCGCGGCGGCGATGAGTGTGTCACGGGAGCAAGCCTAGCCAGGCCATCGGCGACGGCTCAGCCGTCGTCGAGGCGGAACGAGATGCGGATGCGGCCCCCGCCCGCGGCGGCCGCCATCGCCTCGAGTTCGGCCAGCAGTGCCGGTAGATCCGGCTCCCCCGCCGCGAGTTCGGCCAGCGCCACGTCCGCGGCGATCGCCGCCCGCGCCGCCGCCACGCAGTCGCGCAGGGCCGCCGCCGGCTGCCAGGCGGCGTCGAGCTTGGCCGCGTCCTCCGCGTCCTCGACATCGCGGTCGTAGAAGGTGAGCAGCGGCCCCACGTCGATGCCGTGCCCGCGCTTGAGCCCGCGGATCACCTCCGTCAGCGGGTGCTGCGTGCCGAACGGCTCCGCCACGCCGAACGAGATCAGCGCCAGCAGCGGCCGGGGGTCGGTCGAGAAGCGGGGCGCGCCGGCCGTCGCCGGGTCGGTCTCCACGAACAGCGCCGGCATCGCAACTCCTGGGCGGCGGCCCGGCGGTCGCCGGCGCCTAGACGTCCAGGTTGACGACCTGGTCGGCGTGACTCTCGATGAACTTGCGGCGCGCCGGCACGTCGTCGCCCATCAGCTGCGCGAACACGTGGTTGGCGTCGATCTGGTCCTTGACGCCGACCCGCAGCATGAGCCGGTCCTCGGGGTTCATGGTCGTCTCCCAGAGTTGCTCGGCGTTCATCTCGCCCAGCCCCTTGTAGCGCTGGATGGAGTGCTTGCTGCCCTCCTTGAGGCCGGCCACGTGCTGGTCGAGATCGGCGTCCGAGAAGATCCAGGTGGCGTTCTTGCCGTTCTGCACCTTGTAGAGCGGCGGCTGCGCGATGTAGAGATAGCCCCGCTCGATCAACTCCGGCATGAAGCGATAGAAGAACGTCAGCAGCAGCGCGCGGATGTGCGAGCCGTCGACGTCGGCGTCGGTCATGATGATGACCTTGTGGTAGCGCAGCTTCTCGGCGTTGAACTCGTCCTTGATGCCCGTGCCCAGCGCCGTGATCAGCGTGCGGAACGAGTCGTGCGCCAGCAGCTTGTCGAGCCGCGCCTTCTCGACGTTGAGCACCTTGCCGCGCAGCGGCAGGATGGCCTGCGTGCGGCGGTCGCGCCCCTGCTTGGCGGTGCCCCCCGCCGACGGCCCCTCGACGATGTAGATCTCGGACCGCGCGGGGTCGCGCTCGCTGCAGTCGGCCAGCTTGCCGGGCAGCGTCGCGCCCTCCAGCGCGCCCTTGCGCACGACCAGGTCGCGCGCCTTGCGGGCCGCCTCGCGCGCCCGCGCCGACGTCTGGCACTTGTCGATGATGCGCCGCGCCTCGCGCGAGTTGCCCTCGAGGTACTCGGTCAGCGCCTCGCCCATCACCGACTCGGTCTGCCCCTTCACCTCGGGGTTGCCCAGCCGGGTCTTCGTCTGGCCCTCGAACTGCGGCTCGCCCAGCTTCACGCTGACGACGGCCGTCAGCCCCTCGCGCACGTCCTCCGCCGTCAGGTTCGGGTCCGCCTCGGCCAGCAGCTTGTTGCGCCGCGCGTGCCCGTTCAGCACCCGCGTCAGCGCCGAACGGAAGCCGGTCATGTGGCTGCCACCGTCGATCGTGTTGATCGTGTTCGCGAAGGCGAAGACGTGCTCGCTGAAGCCGTCGTTGTACTGCAACGCGATGTCGATCGCCGTGCCCGCGATCTCGCGGCTGATGTCGAAGGGCAGCGGCTGCAGCACGCCGCGGTCGCGGTTCAGGTAGCGCACGAAGGAGCGGATGCCGCCCTCGAAGAAGAAGTTCGTCTCGCGCCCGGCGGGACCGGCCGCGGCGCGCTCGTCGCGCAGGCAGATCCACAGCTTGCGGTTGAGGTACGCGACCTCGCGGAAGCGCTGCGCCAGCATCTCGAAGTCGTAGTTCAGGTCCTCAAAGACCTCACGGTCGGCCAGCCAGCGCACCGTCGTGCCGGTCTCCATCGACGCCCGGGCGCGCTTGCCCGCGGTGGTCGTCGTGGGACGCGACAGCGCCTTCCCGCGCGCGTACTTCTGCGTCGTGACCTTGCCGTCGCGCCGGACCTCGATCTGCAGCGACTCCGCCAGCGCGTTGACGACCGACGCCCCCACCCCGTGCAGCCCGCCCGACACCTTGTAGCCGCCGCCGCCGAACTTGCCGCCGGCGTGCAGCACCGTCATCACGGTCTCCAGCGCCGAGAGGCCGGTCTTCTCGTGCCGGTCGACCGGGATGCCGCGCCCGTTGTCGGTCACCGTGACCCAGTCGTCGGCCCCGATCGTGATCGCCACGCGGTCGCAGTGGCCGGCCATCGCCTCATCGACGGCGTTGTCGACGATCTCGTAGACGAGGTGATGCAGCCCGCGCGCGTCGGTCGAGCCGACGTACATCCCAGGCCGGCGGCGAACCGCCTCCAGCCCCTCCAGCACCTGGATGTCGGAGGCGGTGTAATCGCTGGTGACTTTGGCCATGCAATGGTCCCGGCGAGCCCCACCACTCCCGCCGGAGCGCGGTCGGCTCTGCCCCCACTGTATCAGCCACCAGGTATCAGCTACCAGAGAGAGCGGCACGCCCTCCTGTGCGGCCGCCGGCCGGCCCATCGACTGCATCGTGCGCGCTGGGCGGCGCCCCGCCCGCGTGCGAGACTGGGCCCGATCGGGGCCGCCGCCGGCGGCTCCGCAAGCCTGGGAAACCCGATGGTCGGCTGGCGCGAAAAACTGCACCTGCGCAGCGCCCGCGACGCGCGCGATGCGGCGCTGCGCGGCCTGCCCGCGCGCCTCGGCGACCTGGAGCCGGTGGGCGTCGTGCGCAACGCGATCCACGACACCAGCGGCCGCACCTGGGCCGCCGTCCGCTCCGAGATCGTCTTCCGCGACGAGTTCGCCCCCGCCCTCGACGGCCTGGACGGCTTCAGCCATCTGTTCGTCGTCACCTGGCTGGACCAGGTCACGGACGACGGCCGCGCGCTGCTGCGCATCCACCCCAGCGGCGACGAGCGCTCGCCCGAGGTCGGCGTCTTCGCGACCCGGACCGCGCACCGGCCCAACCCCATCGGGGTCAGCATCGTGCCGATGGAGGGGGTGTCGCGGAACGTCGTCAAGGTCGTCGGGCTCGACGTCGTCAACGGCACGCCCGTGCTCGACGTCAAGCCGTACGTCTCCTTCTACGACTCCTTCGACGCTGAGATCCCCAAGTGGGCCCAATGATGCGCGTACCCCGGATCGCAGGCCCGCGCTGATGTCCGACGTCAGGGCGAGCCTGATCAGTGTCTACCTGCTGCGCGAGGCCCCGGCCGGGCTCGAGGTGCTGCTGTTGCAGCGCGGCCCCGATCACCGCTTCCCCGGCGACTGGCAGGGCGTGCACGGCCACATCGAGCCCGGCGAGGCCGCCTGGCAGGCGGCGCTGCGGGAGCTCGATGAGGAGACGGGCATCGAGCCGAGCGACTGGTTCCGCCTGATCCGCGTGGCCAGCTTCTACGAGCCCGCCACCGACGCCGTCTACCTCGTGCCCGGGTTCGTGGCGCTGGCCGCGCCCGGCGCCGTCGTGCGGCTGTCGGCCGAGCACCAGGCCGCGGCCTGGCGCCCCCTGCCCGAGGCCCGCGACGTCTTCCGCTGGGCCACGCAGCGCGACGACCTGGACGCCATCATCGCCGCCACGCGCTGCTGGCCCCGGACGGGGCCCGAGCTGGAGCGCATGGACGTCGCCGCGCTGAGCGCGCGTTGGGAGCAACGCGCCCGCCCACCCGCCGACGGCGACGGCTAGCGAGGGATCACGTGCCCGGTCTCGGCATCATCGGCTTCGAGCGCAGCGGCAAGACGTCGCTCTTCAACGCCGTCACCGGCAGCGAGCACGCGGTCGGCTTCGCAACGCACCAGGAGCCGCACGTCGGCGTCGCCAAGGTGCCCGACGCGCGCCTCGACCGCCTCTCGGCCATGTACCGGCCCAAGAAGACCACCCCGGCCAGCCTGAGCTACGTCGACTTTCCCGGCGCGTCTTTCCGCGGCGCCGTCGGGCCGGGCAGCGGGCCGGGCGGCGACGCCGGTGGTCCGCAGGTGCGCTTCCTCGACGAGCTGAGCCAGCAGGACGCGCTGATCCACGTCGTGCGCGCCTTCGACAACGACGCCGTCCCCCACCCCCGGCAGCGCGTCGACCCGGCCCGCGACATCGAAGACATGCTGCTGGAGCTCGTCTTCGCCGACATGGGCCTGATCGAGAAGCGCCTGGACCGCATCGCGGCCGAGACGAAGGCGCTGAAGGCGGCGGAGCGCGAGCGCGCCGACCGCGACGCCGCGCTCCTGCGTCGCCTCAACGACGATCTCTCGGGGGGCGTGCCGGTGCGCGCCGTCGCGCTCAGCGACGCGGAGCGCAAGGAGCTGCGCCACTACCGCTTCCTCACCGACCGCCCCCTACTGACGCTGCTCAACATCGACGAGGCCGACGCCGGCCGGGCGGCGGAGATCGCGGCCGAGTTCCGCCCCGCCGACGAACCCGCCGGGACGGCCACGGCGGCGGCCTGCGCCGCGCTGGAGATGGAGCTGCGCGGCCTCACCCCCGACGAAGCGGCCGAGTACCGCCGCGAGATCGGCGCCAGCGAGGGCGCGCTCGAGGCCGGCGTGCGGCTCTCCTACCAGATCCTGGGCCTGCTCTCCTTCTTCACGGTCGGCGAGGACGAATGTCGCGCCTGGACGATCCGGGCCGGGCAGAACGCGCAGGAGGCCGCCGGCCACATCCACTCCGACCTGGCGCGCGGCTTCATCCGCGCCGAGGTCGTGGGCTGGCAGGACCTGCTCGACGCCGGCTCGGAAGCCGAGGCCCGCAAGCGCGCCCAGCAGCACACCGAGGGCAAGGAGTACGTCGTGCAGGATGGCGATGTCGTGCACGTCCTGTTCAACGTCTGAGACTCGTCTACGCGACCGCGATCGCTATGATCAGTGCAGCATGACGACCTCCACTGGCTCCTCGGATGGCTCCTCCCTGCCCGCGCGGATCGCCGCGGCGATCCTCAGCGCCAGCCGGGAGGGGCCGCCACTGGTGAACTGCAGCGTCATCGCGGCCCCGCCCGGCCACGCCGCGCAGCCGGGCGACAAGCTCCTCGTCTTCGCCGACGGCGGCACGCTGGGCGCGCTGCCCGGCGCTGCCTCGGATGATGCCGCCCTGCACGACGCCGTGCGCCGCGCCGCCCTGGAAGCGATCCCCCGCCACGCCGTCGAGACCGTCTTCTTCACGCCCGCCGGCGATCGCCTGACCGGCCGCCGCGCCGTGGCGGAGGCGCCCGAGGTGGTGGAGGTGCTGATGGAGGTCGTGGAGCCGGCGGCGACGCTGCTGGTCGTCGGCGGCGGACACGTCGGCCGGGCGATCGGCGAGATCGGCGCCATCCTCGGCATGAGCGTCGCCGTGCTCGACGACCGCGAGGACTACGCCAACCGCGACCGCTTCCCCTTCGCCGACCAGGTGATCTGCGGCGACTTCGCGCAGGAGCTCGACCGCTTCCCGATCGACGCCGGCACGTTCATCGTGCTGGTCTCGCGCGGCCACAAGGTCGACGAGCTCAGCCTGGCCCGGGTGGTGGAGCGCGGCGCGGCCTACGTCGGCATGATCGGCAGCAAGCGCCGCACCCGCACCGTCCTGGAGCACCTGGCCGACGACGGCCTCGACGCCGCCGCGCTGGCGCGCGTCTTCACCCCCATCGGCCTCGACATCCAGGCCGAGACTCCCGAGGAGATCGCGCTGTCCGTCCTGGCCGAGATCACGCTGGTGCGGCGCGGCGGCGGCGGCCGGCCGCTCTCGGCGCATGGGCAGAGGCTGGCGCCCGCCCTATAATCCGGGCAGGCCGATCCGGCCGGGGAGCACGCGATGCCCAGCGACGAGGTCTACCGCGCGATCGAGAGCGCCGTCACGGCCGGGGAGCCGGCCGTGCTGGCGACGGTGGCGCAGACATTCGGTAGCACGCCGCGCAAGACCGGCGCCAAGATGGTCGTGCGCGAGGACGGCTCCTTCGTCGGCACGATCGGCGGCGGCTGCGGCGAGGCCGAGGTCTGGCAAGAAGCGATGGACGTCCTCGACGGCGGCGCCGCCCGCGTCGTGACGGTTGACCTCACGCAGCCCACCGACGGCGAGGACAAGATCTGCGGCGGCGTGATGCGCATCTTCGTCGAACCACTGGGGCGCTGACCGCTATCCTGGCCCCGCCGACCGGGCGCCCGCCTCGGGCGCCGCCGCACCCGGAGTCGATCAATGACTACGCCATCCGTCCCGCCGCCGCCTGCCCCGCCACCCCTGACCCCCGCGCCCCTCGCCCCACTGGCGCCGTCCGAGCCCGGTTTCCTGCGGCGTCATGCAGCCTTGTTGGCCGGCAGCGCCGCGGTCGTGGGCATCCTGATCGCGTTCATCCTGCTCAACAGTGAGCCGGTGAAGGTGAATCTCATCGTCGGCACGGCGGAGTTCCGCCTGGCCGGCGCGCTGCTGATCTCCGCCGTCGGGGGATTCGTCATCGGTCTACTGCTGCCCCCCCTGCGCCGCCTGCTCCGCAAGTGAGACGACCCCAGCGCGACGGCCACCGCACGCCGGCCGCCACCCTGATCGCACTGTCGCGGCCGCCCCGTTCGCCCGTGGATGGCCTCGCCCCGGAGCCGCTGATACACTCACGCGGCAACTCACCGGGCCCCCGCGGTCGTGCGCCGATGCGCAGACGGGGGATGTCCGAGGGGCCGTCATCTGCGCTCGGCCGCGCAGCAGGATCGGCGGTTCTGTTCCAACGGTTGCGCTGGGAGTGTCGGTATGAGTTTCGGGCCGATTGAGGCGGTGGTCATCGTCGTGATCGTTCTCGTCATCTTCGGCGCAGGACGGCTCACGGGCGTCGGCAAGGCGTTGGGGATGGGCCTGCGCGAGTTCCGCCAGGAGGCCTCCATCAGGCCGGGCGAGGGCGAGGGTGACGACGACGCCGAGAAGGACGCTGAGGGCGAAGCTGAAGGCGTCGCCGCCGAGGCGAAGCCGGCCGAGGCGCCCCCCGCGACGCCGGACGACAAGACCTAAGCAGCACCGCCCGTCCGCGGCGTCCCGAGCCCCCGGCTCAGTCCGGGGGCTGTGTCGTTGGGCGTCGCCCGGTGCGGCCTGACGGCCCGCCTGCGGAGGCGGCGATGCTGCGCGCGATCGCGTTCGACCTCTGGGGCACGCTGGTCGCCGATCCGCCGGGCCGCGGCCGGGAGCGCGCCGCCCAGCGCGTCCGTCGTGTCGGCGTCGCCCTGCGCGAGCGACGGCTGATCCCCGCCTGACGACGCCGGTCTCGCCGGACGACGTCAGACACGCCGCGCGATCCGTATGCTGATTGCGCCGTATGATGGGTGGGGCACGGTGCGAGAGGGGGCCTGTATGCGCAGTGGCGGCGGCGTCAGCCTGGGCAAGATCTTCGGCATCCCAATCTTGCTCGATTACTCGTTCTTCCTCGCCCTGGCGTTCGTGACCTACCTGCTCGGCGCGAGCATGCTGCCCGACCGGGTCAGCCCGCCGCCCGACGCCGTGGTCGCCTGGAGCCTCGGCGTGCTGGGCGCGGTCGTCTTCTTCACCTCCCTGCTGCTGCACGAGTTGGCGCATTCGGTCGCGGCACGGCTGTACGGGCTGCAGGTTTCGAGCATCACCCTGTTCGTGCTGGGCGGCGTCTCGCAGATCAACCAGGAGTCCCGCTCCGCGATGCAGGAGTTCGTCATCGCCATCGTGGGGCCGCTGACCAGCGCCATCATCGGCGGGCTCTTCATCGCCGCCGCGCTGCTGGCCGGTGAGCCGCACGAGCTGCTGACCGAACTGGTGCTCTGGCTGGGCGCCGGCAATATCATCATCGCGGCCTTCAACATGCTGCCCGGCTTCCCGCTCGACGGCGGCCGCGTCTTCCGCTCCGTGGTCTGGGGCATCAGCGGGAACCGCGACCGCTCCACCCGCTGGGCGGCGCGCGTGGGGCAGGCCTTCGCGGGTCTCTTCGTCGTCTGGGGCGTGGTCAGCTTCCTCGACTTGGACCTGGGCTTCGGCAGCCCCGGCTTCGGCGGGCTGATGTTCATCCTCATCGGCGTCTTCCTGTTCAACGCCGCCAGCCAGACGCTGCGCTCCGCCGCGACGCAGCGGGCCCTGGCCGGCGTCGTCGTGCGCGATTTCATGTCGACCGACTTGCGCAGCGTCGACGCCGGCGCCCCCGTGCGCTGGACGGCCCCCTTCCGCAACCGCGTCGACCCCCACACCGCCTACCTCATCACCCGCGACGGCACGGTCGTCGGGCTCGCGACGGGCGCGAGCCTGCTGCTGATCGACGCCGAACGCTACGAGACCGCCAGCATGGCCGACGTGATGATCCCGGCCGCGAACATCACCCCCATCCATCCCGGCGCCACCGGGCAGGAGGCCTTGGAGCGCCTGCAGGCCGAGAACAGCCCCATCCTGCCCGTCGTCGAGGACGGGCGGCTGCTCGGCCTGGTGGGCCTGGACCAGGTGGTCGCCGCCCTGCAGACCGATGCCAGCCCCGCCTGAGGCGGCCGGCGCCGCCCGTCGCACGCCGCCCGCGCGTCCGGCCCGCGCGCGCGCCGCGGTGCTGGCGGGCAAGCTGGCGCAGCGCGCGAGCCGGCGCCTGGGCCGCGGCGGCACCGCCCTGCCCGGCCTCGTCGCGGAGCGCATCGACGGCCGGCTGGTCGCGCGGCTGGCCGCCCAGCTCGACGCCGTGGTGCTCGTCACGGGCACCAACGGCAAGACCACGACGACGCGCATGCTGGCCGGCATTCTCGAAGCCGGCGGCCGCCGCGTGGTGCACAACCGGGCCGGGTCCAACCTGATGCGCGGCATCGGCGCCGCCCTGATCGACGCCGCCGGCCCCTCCGGCGCGCTGCCGCCCGGCGCGGCGGGCGTCTTCGAGACCGACGAGGCGACCCTGCGCGAGGCGGCCCGCGCCGTCCGGCCCAGCGCGCTCCTAATCGGCAACCTCTCGCGCGACCAGCTCGACCGCTACGGCGAGATCGAGGCCGTGCGCGAGCAGTGGCGGGAGACGCTCGCGGAACTCCCGCCCGAGACCACGGTCGTGCTCAACGCCGACGACCCGTCGGTCTCCACGCTCGCCCGCGACGCCCGCGGCCCGGTCCTCCAGTTCGGCATCGACGACGCGGCGGTCGCGGAGCCGCCCGATGCGGCCCAGCGCTCGCTGGACGCGCTGTGGGATGAGGAGAGCGGCGCGGACTACGTCTACGAGCGCCGCTACCTCGCGCACCTGGGCCTGTGGGCCTGCCCGGGCGCGGCCGGCGACGGCCCCGCGCGACCCGAGCCCGGCGTCGCCGCGCGGGAGATCGACCTCGACGCCGCCGACGGGCTCGCCTTCACGCTCCGCAGCGGCGACGCGGAGCGCCGTGTGCAGGCGCCGCTGCGCGGCCTCTACAACGTCTACAACGCGCTCGCCGCCGCCGCCGCCGCGACGGCCCTGGGCCTCCCTGCGGCCGATGTGGCCGCCGGCCTCGCCGGCACCGCCGCCGCATTCGGACGCCAGGAGGAGTTGCTCGTCGAGGGGCACGCCGTGCGCATCCTGCTGGGCAAGAACCCGGCCGGCGTCAACGCGGCGCTGCGCACCCTGACCCCCGCCGGTCCCCAGCACCTGCTCGTGCTGCTCAACGACGGCCTCGCCGACGGCACCGACGTCTCCTGGATCTGGGATACCGACTGGGAGGTCCTGCGCGACGCGGCCTCGCTCGTCGTGGGCGGGCGGCGCGCGGCCGACATGGCGCTGCGCCTGCGCTACGCGGGCTTCCCCGAGCCGCTCGCCGTCGAGCGCTCGATCGCGGCCGCCCTGCGCGCCCGGCTCGACGCCCTGCCCCCCGGTGAGCCGCTCGTCGTGCTGCCCACCTACACGGCCCTGCTCGACGTCCGCGAGCAGCTCGGCCGCATGGCCGGCGCGCAGGGCATCTGGGAGGGCGCCTGATGCCTCGCCGCCGATCCGCCGCCCCGCCCCCGCGGCGCACGCTCACGCTCGCCCACCTCTACCCGTCACTGATGAACCTCTACGGCGACCGCGGCAACATCATGGCGCTGCGCGCGCGCAGCGCGGCCCGCGGCATCGACCTGGAGGTCCGCGCGATCGAGATCGGCGACGCCTGGGACCCGGAGACGACCGATCTCATCTTCATCGGCGGCGGCCAGGACCGGGAGCAGCGCCGCATCCAGCAGGACCTGGTCGCCCGCGCCGGGCCGCTGCGCGACTACCGCGACGCCGACGGCGTCATCCTCGCGGTCTGCGGCGGCTACCAGATGTTCGGCCGCAGCTACCGCGACATCGACGGCGGCGTGATGGACGGCGCCGGCGTCTTCGACATCGTCTCGGCGCACCCGGGCCGCCGCTTCGAGCGCTGCGTGGGCAACGTCGTCGCGATGTGGGAGGACGACACGCTCGTCGGCTTCGAGAACCACGGCGGGCGCACCTACCTCAACGAGGGCGCGGCGCCGCTGGCGACCGTCGTCGCGGGGTTCGGCAACAACGGCGGCGACGGCACCGAGGGCGCGCGCACGCGCAACGCCTTCGGAACCTACCTGCACGGCGCGCTGCTGCCCAAGAACCCGCGCCTCGCCGACCGCCTCATCGCCCTCGCGCTGGCCCGCCGCGACGGCGCCCCCGACCCCGCGCCCCTGCCCCCGCTCGACGACCGCTACGAGAGTCGCGCGCACGCCGAGGCGCTGCACGCCGGCCTGCGCCGGTAGGCGCGCCACCGTGGGACGGGCCCGTCGCTACGCTCTTGCGGTGTCCGGGCACGCCGCCGCCCGCGGCCCGACGGAGACGGAGGGTTTGCGTCATCCCGCCACCGCCGTCTGACGATCGCAGGCGCCCTGCGAAGGACGCCGCCCTCCGACGCCCGGCCAGCCGGGCGCGCCGGCCCTCGCGCCCGGTCGGGGTCGTCGACCCACGCACATCGCTCGAGGCCGCCCGCCGGCAGGGCGGCGCCCCCCTGCCCGGCGCGACGGAGGTCTGGGTGGTCGTCGCGCTGGTGGTGTTCGTGATCGCGGGCGCGCTGGCCTTCATCCTCAACGACGACGCGCCCGTCGCCGCGCCCGCGGCCGTCGCGGCCCCCGCCGGCAGCGAGCCCGGCAGCGCGGCCCCCCAGCCGTCCAATTCGGGCGCCGACGCCGCGGCCTCCGCCGCCCCGGCCGGGGACACGTCGGAAGCGTCGGCGGCCCAGCCGGACCCCCCTGCCGGCGCCGACGCGCCGGCCCCGGCCACGTCCGACCCGCCGGCCCCGGCCACATCAGCGGCGCCGCTGCTGGGCTTCAGCATCCCCGTCGCGGGCGCCTGCGTGCCGGCCTCCGAACTGCTGCTGCCGGGCTCGCCGCGGGCCTACCGCAACGGCATCCACGAGGGCGTCGACTTCTACAGCGGCGACGTCGGCGGCTGCCCGGCCGAGCTGTCGGTGACCCTGGCGACGCCGGTCCTGGCGGCGAAGCAGGGCGTCGTCATCCGCGCCGACTGGGACTACGTCGAGACGACGCAGGCCGAGCTCGACGCGGCGGCCGCGGCCGGGTTCCAGGGCGAGGAGATCCTCGACCGCTTCCGCGGCCGACAGATCTGGATCGACCACGGCGACGACATCGTCAGCCGCTACGCCCACCTGGGGGCGATCGCGGCCGGCATCCAGGTGGGGCAGACCGTCGCGGCGGGGCAGATCATCGGCTTCGCGGGGGAGTCGGGCACGCCCGAGAGCGTCCAGGCGCCCGGCACCGACGTGCACCTGCACTTCGAGATCCGCGTCGGCGACGGCTACCTGGGCCAGGGCCTGCCGATCGCCCAGGCGCGGGCGCTGTACCTGGAGGCGTTCGCCATCGTGGAGCCGTCGCGCGGGGGCTGATCCCGGCCCGGACCGCGGCTGGGAATCCGATACGCTAAGCCGCGCCGCGCGGGACGCCCCCTCCACACGACGCCCCATCCATAGGAAGTAGCGAGGCGGAGGTCCATGGCCGCCCTCCAACCCGGCAGCGCGCGCCCAGCGGGCCGTGTCGCGCTGCCGGACCCCGTCTACCCCATCTGGCGCTGGCTGACCTCGGTGCGCGCGGCGATCCTGCTCATCGCGACGCTGACCACGTTCGCCCTGGCCGGCGTGATCATCCCCCAGGTGCCCCCGCAGCTGCTCGGCTCCCCGGCCGCCGTCGCGCAGCACATCGAGAACCAGCGCGGGACGTTCGACCACGTGCCGGCGGCCTCGCTGCTCTTGCCGCTGATCGGCCTGGGCCTGGCGCTCGCCATCCGCTTCGCCGCGCCGGGCCTCCGCGCCGCCCTGCGCCCGCGCCCCCTGCGACGCCTGCCGCTCGGCCCCTCGCTGTTCGGCCTCGGGCTGCTGCTGGGGCTCGCCATCGACCGCCTGGGCGGCGTCGGGGGGCTGCCCCTGACCGACATCCTGGCCGGCTTCCCCTGGCTCTACGACACCAACGGCGGCGTCTTCAATCTCTTCAACCAGCCCTATTGGTTCGCGCTGGTGGCCGTGCTGGCGCTGTCGATCACGACCTGCACGACCAGCCGCTTCCCGCCCATCTGGCGCAACGTGCGCCGTCCCCAGCGGCGCGTCAACGACCGCTACTTCGAGCGCGCCCGCCAGCGGCTCGACTTCGCCAATCCGGCCCCGCCGGCCGCGACCGCCGACGCCCTGGCCGCGGCGCTGCGCCGGCGCCGCTTCCGCGTCCGCGCCGAAGCGCGCGACGGCGCCCACTACCTCTTCGCCGACCGGTACGCCTGGGTGCAACTCGCGACGTTCGTCTCGCACCTGGCGCTGATCCTGCTCGTGATCGGGGCGCTGCTGACCAAGTTCGCCGGCGAGGAGCTGCAGTTCTGGGTCGCCGAGGGGCAGAGCCACCCGCTCTTCGCGACCGGCGGCGATCGCCAGCAGGTGCAGGTCATCGTCGATGACGCCATCGCCCGCTTCAACGATGACGGCCAGGCGCTCGACTTCCGCAGCCACGTCCGCGTCACCAGCGGTGGCGAGGAGGTCGGGGCCGGCGAGGTGACCGTCAACGGTCCCCTGCACGCCGCCGGCTTTCGCGTCCATCAGGCCGCGTACTGGGAGCACGGCGCGGCGCTGCAGGTCCGCGATAGCGGCAGCGGCCAGCTGCTCTACTCCGAGGCGCTGATGCTGGAGGAGCGGTTCTTCGGACCGCGCATCATCATCAGCGCCGCCGCGACGGGCGTGCTCTTCACCGACGAGGTCGTGCAACTGCGCTTCCCCGTCGCCGATGTCGAGGGTGGCGCGTACGAACTCATTCCCCTGGCGGAGACCGTCAGCCTCGCGCTGGTGCTGCTGCTCGAAGGCGAGGGCGTGCGCTTCCACTACGCGCTGCTGCCCATCGGGGCGTCGTCGCCGGAGGGGCGGGCGCTCGACAGCGCCGCGCTGCGCATCGGGCAGCGGCAGCCCGTCGCGCCCCGCATCCGCCTGACCGACGCCGCCGGCGCGCAGTTGCTCGACGCCGTCGTGCCGCTGCAGGCGCTCCCCGCCGGCGCGGGCGGCGGCGAGCGCCTGGGCCTGCTGCCCCTGCCCGACGGCAGCCTGCTCACCGTCGGCTACGCCGGCGACCCGCGCCGCTTCTTCTACTTCGACCCCGCCGACGAGCGCCGCCGCGGACTGCTCGCCGCCGGACAGTCGGTCGCCCTGGGCGACGCCCGCCTGGAGTACGTGGGCGAGGGCGTCGACCGCGCCGGCCACGGCAGCCTCGAACCGGGCCAGAGCCAGCTGCTGGGCCGCGTCGAGCTGCGCTACGGCGGCGCCGAGTCGGTCTTCTTCGCCGTGGTCGACGACCTGCCCGGGTCGAGCGGCCAGTCGATCGTCGCCATCGAACGCTTCGGCCGGGCCCGCACGACGAGCGAATTCAACGCCTTCGGCGGGGAGGACGTCGACCTCGATCGCTCGACGGTGAGCGGGCTGTACGCCGACCGGCCCGCCCGCCTGGCGGTCGGCCTGGGCGACGTGCCCCGCTTCGACCTCGACGAGGGGCAGTCCCGCGTCGTCGGCGACTACGAGTACGCTTTCCTCGGCCCGCGCGAGTTCACCGGACTCAACCTCCGGCGCGACCCGGGCGGCACGGTCTTCTGGGTCGCGATCATCCTGGGAGTGCTTGCCTTGCTGACGACGTTCTTCGTCCCCCGGCGGCGCATCTGGGCCCGTATCACCGACGATCGCACCCTGCTCGCGGGGCTGGCCACGCACGGCGTCGACATGACGCGCCGGGAGTTCCACGGGCTCGCCCGCGACGTCGGCGCGCCCGATCTGCCCCCGCCGGCGCCCGAGGAAGGCGAGGACTGGGACCGCTGATGCACGACCTCGTCGCCGCGATCAACATCCACATCTCCCCCCACATCTTCGACGGGGCCTTCGCGCTGACCTGGCACGGCTTCTTCACGGCCGTCGGCATCGCGGGCGGCGTCTGGCTGGCGGTGCGCTGCGCCCGCCGCGTCGGCCTGTCCGAGGACGACGCCTTCACGATCGCGCTGGTCGCGGTGCCCTGCGGCATCGTGGGCGCGCGCGCCCTGTGGGTGCTCGAACACACGGACCTGATCCACAGCGTGGGCGACATCTTCGCCCTCACCGACGGCGGCATCTCGGTCTACGGCGCGATGATCGGCGGCGCCCTGGGCGGCTTCATCTACGTCCTGATCTGGAAGCCGCACTTCCCCCGCTGGCTGGCGCTCGACGCGGCCGCGCCGGGCATGATCCTGGGCCAGGCCGTCGGTCGCCTGGGCGACACGATCAACGGTGAGCACTTCGCCAAGGCCAGCGATCTCCCGTGGGCGTTCCGCTACACCCACCCCAGCACCGAAGGCCCCTGGGCCTCCATCGTCGACGGCGTGATTCCGTCCACCGCCAACTGGTTCCGCGGTCAGACCGGCGCTCTGGCCGAGGCGCCGGTGCCGGTGCACCCCGTCGCCGGCGGCTACGAACTGATCCTCGACTTCATGATCCTGGGTGGGCTGCTGCTCCTGCGTCGCACGCGGCTGGTGCCCGGCTGGGGCTTCGTCTTCTACGTCCTGGCCTACGCCGCCGTGCGCGGTCTCCTGGCCCTGCTCCGCACCGACGAGCAGACCGCCTTCGGCGGGCTCTCGGTGCCGCAGTTGCTGGCCATCCTGACCGGCCTGCTGGCGCTGGCGATGGCCTGGTACCTGTGGCGCAACCCGCCCGCCCGGCCGGAACCCGTCGCCCTGTCGCGCGCGCTGCACCGCGAAGAGGCCCGCGAGCGACGCCGCGGCGCCCCCGCGCGCGACGCCGCGCGCACGCCCGACTCCGCGCCGCCGTCGAAGGCGCCGCCCCGCCCGCCCGCGGCCCGATCGGGGCCCGGCGGCGTGCGACGGCGCAAGCGCCGGGACCCCGGCTGACATGGCCGCCGCCGCCCGCCCCCGCTTCATCCTCTACGACCGCGACGGGTGCCACCTCTGCGAGGAGGCGCGCGCGCAACTCCAGCGCCTCGCGCCCGTGCTCGACTTCGACGTCACGGTGCTGGACGTCGATGCCGACCCCGCCCTCGCCGCCCGCTACGGGGAGCGCGTGCCGGTCGTGGCCTGTGGCGCCGACGAGATCATCGCGGCCCCGTTCGAGCCGCCCGCCCTGCGCGTCGCGATCGCGCGGGCGCTCTCGCGCTGAGCCGCCGGCGGGTGCGTCGCGCCCAATCTTGATAATCCTGGTGATGTTTGTACACTTTGATCGAGCAGACCGGTTGATCGCCGTGAACGGATCGGTCTGCGGGCGGACGCGCTATGGTTACAGTCCGTCCGACGCGTGACCGCACGGGAGCCATCATGACCACCGCACAGCTCGACCCCCCAACCCACTTCGACCTGCCCGACGAGATCGAGGCCGAGATCCAGAACTACGAGGCGCAGGTGCGGCGCTTCCAGCGCGACGAGATCGACCCGCTGGAGTTCCGCCTCTTCCGCCTGCAGCACGGCATCTACGGCCAGCGCCAGCCCGACGTGCACATGATCCGCGTCAAGATCCCCTACGGCGGCCTCGACGCCGATCAGGTGGACATGCTGGCCGAGATCATCGATCACTACGCGCCGCGGCGCGTGGGGCACCTGACGACGCGCCAGGACCTGCAGATGCACTTCGTGCCGCTCGACAAGACGCCCACCGTGATGCGCATGCTCAGCTCGGTGGACCTGACCACGCGCGAGGCCTGCGGCAACACCGTGCGCAACGTCACCGGCGACCATCTCTCCGGCGTCGGGCCCGACGAGGCCTTCGACGTCACGCCCTACGCGGCGGCGGTCTCGGCGCACTGCCTGCGCCTCGACGTCTGCCAGCTGCTGCCGCGCAAGTTCAAGCCCTCGTTCTCGGCCAGCGACCACGACTTCGGGCTCGTGCCCATGCACGACATCGGCTTCGTCGCCCGCACGCGCGAGGTCGACGGCCGTGTCGAGCGGGGCTTCAAGGTCGTCGTGGGCGGCGGGCTGGGCGCCGCGCCCCACCTGGCCGAGACGCTCGACGAGTTCCTCCCGGCCGATGAGGTCGCGCGCATCACGGAGGCGGTGCTGACCGTCTTCAACGCCAACGGGCCGCGCAAGAACCGCAACAAGGCGCGCATCAAGTTCTACATCAAGTCCGTCGGCATCGAGCAGTTCCGCCTGCAGGTGCAAGAGGCGCTTGAGCAGCTGCCGCCGGCCGACGACCCGCACTTCCGCCAGGTCTCCGAGTTCATGGACGTCGAGGAGGAGGCCCCCACGACGGCCCCGCGCCTCGTCGGGACGGCCGACCTGCCCGATGTGGCCTTCGCCGAGTGGAAGCGCACCAACCTGGTGCCGCAGTCCCAGGACGGCTTCTACGCCGCCTACGTCACCGTGCCGCTGGGCGACCTGACCGTCGAGCAGATGCACGCGCTGGCCGACCTCACGCGCGAGTTCTCCGGCGGCCGCCTGCGCATCACCGCGCAGCAGGCGCTGATCCTGCGCTGGATTCGGGAGCAGGATCTGGCCGACCTCTACCTGCGCCTGGGCGAACTGGAGCTCAACGAGCCCAGCGCCCACCAGTTGGCCGACGTCATGTCCTGCCCCGGCTCCGACACCTGCGCGCTGGGCATCACCTCCTCCAAGGGGCTGGCGGACGTCCTGCGCGAGAGCGTCATCGCGCGCGGGCCGGAGGACGACCTGGTGGAGCGCATGCGCATCAAGATCAGCGGCTGCCCCAACTCCTGCGGCCACCACCACATGGCCGACATCGGCTTCCACGGCGCCGCGATGCACGCCGACGGCCGCCTCGTGCCCTCCTTCAACGTGCTCATCGGCGGCGGCACCGACATTGAGGGCGCCGCGATCGCCCGGATCGTCGGCAAGGTCCCGGCCAAGCGCGTGGCGGACGCCGTGCACGCCGTCATCGACGACTACAAGGCCAGCCGCGACGATGGCGAGATCTTCCGTCACTACTCGCAGCGCCGCGGGCTCAAGCACTTCCGCGGCCTGCTGGGGCAGTTCAGCGCGCCGCCCAAGTTCACCGACGACCCGCTCATGTTCGTCGACCACGAGGCCAACAAGCTCTTCAACCTCGACGAGATGGGCGAGGGGGAGTGCGCGGTCTAGCGCCCCCCGCCTTCACCCGCGGCCGCGTCCCGACCCGGCCTCCTCGCCGCTGGCTGGCCGCGCCGGTCGCGTTCTTCCTCTTCCTGCTCGCCCTGCGCGCGCTCGTGCTCAGCGCCGGGGCGCTGGCCGATCTCCTGGACGTGCTCGGCGCACAGGGCGCGCTCAATCTGGTGGGGCTGGGCTGGCTCGGCTCGTACGTGGTGCTCAGCGGCTCTCCCATCGCCGCGACCGCCCTCACCCTGCTCGACGCCGGCGTGCTCACCCGGTCCGAGGCCTTCGCGCAGCTCGTCGGCTCGCGCATCGGCGCGTCGTTCATCGTGCTGGTGGTCGGCTTCATCTACTACCTGCGCGGGCGCGGCCTGGCCGACAGCGTCCACGTGGGGATCGTCGCCTTCCTCGTCACGGCCACGACCTGGGTACCCGTCGCCCTGCTCGGCCTCGCCGCGCTCGACGGCGGTTGGTTCGACGGGGTGGGATTCGGCGCCGTCGCGCCGCTCACCGCCCTCAGCGACGCGATCTACGACCCTATCCTCGCCCGCCTGCAGGACGTGCTTCCCGCCGGGCTGATGTTCGTGGCGGCGGTTTTCTTGCTGCTCGCCGCGCTGCGCCTCGTCGACCACGCGCTGCCCAGCGCCGAGAACACCGGCGACCGCCTGGCGGCGGCCCCGGGCCGGCTGCGCGGCCGCTGGCCGATGTTCGCGCTGGGCGCCGGCGTCACGCTCGCCACGCTGTCGGTCGCGGTCTCGCTCACGCTGCTCGTGCCGATGGCCCTGCGCGGCACGATCCGCCGCGACGCGATCGTGCCCTACGTGCTCGGCGCCAACATCACGACCTTCGTCGACACGCTGTTCGCCGCGGCCGCGTTGGAGCGGGGCGGCGCCGCGGTCATCGTCGTCACCACGATGATCCTCGCGACCCTCGTGGCACTGTTCGTGCTGGCCGTCGTCTACCGCCCCTACGGCCGCGCCATCCATGGGGCGGCGCACCGCATCGGCCGCGACCGAACCAGCCTCGCCGGCTTCATCGCCTGCATCGTCGCGCTGCCGCTCGCGCTGACCCTGATCTGACGGCCGCCCCCGCGTCCCGCTCCCATTTCGCGGGCATTTCGCGGGAAATTGTTGCGTATATCCCCAGACACGGATTCCGTAGCGTGGTTGACAAACTCCCCTCCGCCGCCCATCCGACTCTCGCTCAAGCACCGGGCCGCCCCACAAGGGCACGGTCGGGAATCCAGGAAGGATCTTGCCATGAGCGACCGCAACTATTGGACGAACCTGCGACAGCGGAAGATCTCGCGCCGCACCATGTGGGGCGGCCCCGCCTTCGCCGCCCAGCGGCGCAAGGCCTGACGCGCGACATCGGGAACCTCACCCCCTGCGGCGGAACCTCACCCCCTAACCCCCTCTCCATCTGAAGCGATGGAGAGGGGGGACCGGAGGGGAACGGGCGTGGGTAGGGGCGGTTCGCGAACCGCCCCTACGAGATCTCGCTCCCTCGCCATTGCTCGGCGATGGAGAGGGGGAACTGGAGGCAAGGTTCCCGGCGGCGCCGGCGCGACGTGCACAGGCCCTACACGACCGACGTGGGACCGCCCGGCGGCAGGTTCATCGCGTGCAGGCCGCACTCCTTCTGCGTCGCTTCCTCCCACCACCAGCGACCGGCGCGCTCGTGCTCGCCGGGGTTGGTGGGACGCGTGCAGGGCGCGCAGCCGATCGACTTGAAGCCGCGGTCGTGCAGCGGGTTGTAGGGCACGTCGTAGGCGCGGATGTAGTCCCACACCTGCGCCGACGTCCACCGCGCCAGCGGATTGAACTTGATCAGCGGTCGCGCCGGGTCGGCCGAGAAGCCGGCGTCCTCCTGCACCAGGGGGATCGCGGCCCGCGTCGCCGGACTCTGGTCCTGGCGCTGGCCCGTGATGTAGGCGCGCCCCCCCGCCAGCATGCGCCGCAGCGGCTCGACTTTGCGAATCCCACAGCACTGCTCGTGGCCGTCCTCGTAGAACGAGAAGAGACCGCGCTCGCGCACCAGGGCCTGCACCGCCGCGGGATCCGGGAACGCGACCTCGATCGCCGTCCCGTAGCGCTTGCGCACCAGCTCCAGGAACTCCAGCGTCTCGGGATGCAGCCGCCCCGTGTCGAGCGTGAAGGCCCGATAGGGGCGCCCGCTCTTCGCCGCCATATCGATCAGGACGACGTCCTCGGCCCCGCTGAACGAGATCAGCGTCTCGCCGGGAAACAGCTCCAGCGCCCGCCCGATCGTGGCGGCCGGGTCGAGCGGGTCCAGATCGGCCGCGAGTGCCGTCGGGTCCAGCGAAGTCATGCCCATCCGTCCATCCGCGCCGCCCTTCCGCGGGGCCGCCGTCCCAGTTTAACCACGACACATTGGCGTCCGGGGAGCGGGCACGCTAAATGCTACCATTCCGGTTAGGATTACCCGGATTCGCCCGTTCGTCGCCCCGCCGAGGGAGCGCGAGGGGCCTGCCCGGCGGAGCGATGGCCGATGCGACTCTCGAACAAGGGCGACTACGGCATCCGCGCCCTCGTCGATTTGGCGCAGCATCGCGGTCGCGGGCCAATCCCCAGCGGCGAGATCGCCGCCCGGCAGGGCATCCCCGAGTCCCTCGTGGGGCAGGTGCTGGGCGCGCTGCGCACGGCCGGCTTCGCGCGCTCGGTCCGCGGCGCGCAGGGCGGCCACGAGCTGGCCATGGACCCCAGCGAGATCCGCATGGACGCCGTCGTGCGGAGTCTCGACGGCAACATCAGCGTCGGCGCTTGCCTGGACAGCCCCAACCTCGATTGCACCGGATCGGCCGGCCAGCTGCGCATGTGGGAGGACGTCCGCGACGCCATCGTCGGCGTCCTCCGCGACCGCACCCTGGCCGACCTCGCCGAGCGCGACGCGGTCCGCGCCGGCGGCCGCTACTCCATCTGAGCCGAGGCCCTTGATGAGCAACCGCAGCGGCATCGTCGACAGCCTCCTGGACCTCGTGGGCGAGACGCCCATGCTGCGCCTGCAGCGGGTCGTCCCGGCGAGCGGGGCGGAGCTGCTGGGCAAGCTCGAATCGCTCAACCCCGGTGGCTCCGTCAAGGACCGCATCGCCAAGTCCATGATCGAGGCCGCCGAGCGCGACGGCCTGCTGCACCCGGGTGACACGCTGGTCGAGCCGACCAGCGGCAACACCGGCGTCGGGCTGGCCCTGGTCGCCGCCGCCAAGGGCTACCACCTGATCCTCACCATGCCCGAGGACTACAGCGTCGAGCGACGCAAGCTCTTCGCCCGCTACGGTGCCGAACTCGTCCTCACCCCCGCCATCGAGGGCATGAGCGGCGCCGTCTTCGCGGCCGAGGAGCTGGCCCGGGAGCCCGGCCACTTCATGCCCCAGCAGTTCCAGAACCCGGCCAACCCCGAGGTCCACCGGCGCACCACGGCCGAGGAGATCTGGACCGCCACCGGCGGCCGCATCGACGCCTTCGTCGCGGGCGTCGGCACCGGCGGCACGATCACCGGCGTCGGCGAAGTCCTGCGCGAGCGGCTGCCCGACGTGCGCGTAATCGCGGTCGAGCCGGCGAAGTCGCCGGTGCTGCGCGGCGGGCGCTTCGGCGTGCACGGGATTCAGGGCATCGGCGCATCGTTCGTCCCGGGCGTGCTCAACCGCGACGTCTACGACGAAGTGATGGGCGTCTCCGACGAGGACGCCTACGCGATGACGGCCCGGCTCGCGCGGGAGGAGGGCGTCCTGGTGGGCGTCTCGGCCGGCGCGAACGTATACGCCGCCCTGCGGGTGGCCGAGGACATGGACGCCACGCAGCGGGTCGTGACGATCCTCTGCGACACCGGGGAGCGGTATCTGAGTGTTGATCTGGAGTCCGCGGCGCGGAGCCTCACGGCCCGGCTGCGCTAACAGGGCGAGCACGAACACGGCGAGCACGGAGGAACAGCGATGGCAGTGAAGGTCTACATCCCCACCCCGTTCCGGCGGCTGACGGGCAACCGCATCTTCGTCGACGCGGACGGCAGCGACGTCGGCGGCGTGCTGCGCGACCTCGAGCAGCGCTACCCCGGCTTCGGCGCGCTCGTCTTCACCGAGGACCGCCAGATCCTGAGCCACGTCAACGTCTACGTGAACAACCACGAGATCTCCACGCTCGACGGCTCCGAGACCGCCGTCGGCGACGGCGACGAGGTCTCCGTCATCCCCGCCATCGCCGGCGGCTCCGTCATGACCGCGGAGCAGGTCGACCGCTACTCGCGGCACCTGATCATGGAGCAGGTGGGCCCCATCGGGCAGCGCAAGATCAACGACGGCAAGGTGCTCGTCGTGGGCGCGGGCGGGCTGGGCTCGCCGGTGCTGGTCTACCTGGCCGCGGCCGGCGTCGGCACGCTCGGCATCGTCGACTTCGACGTCGTCGATCGCAGCAACCTGCAGCGCCAGATCATCCACGGCACCGGCGACCTCGACCGCCCCAAGGTCGACTCCGCCGCCGACCGCATCGCCGACATGAATCCCAACGTCGTCGTCGTCAAGCACGCCGAGCCGCTCACGTCCGAGAACGCGATGGAGATCATCCCCCAGTACGACATCGTGGTGAACGGGGCCGACAACTTTGCCACCCGCTACCTCGTCAACGACGCCGCCTTCCTGGCCGGGGTCAAGCTCGTCGACGGCAGCATCTTCCTCTTCGAGGGCCAGGTGACGACGTTCCTGCCCGGCGAGGGCTGTTACCGCTGCCTCTACCCCAGCCCGCCGCCGCCCGGTATGGTCCCCTCCTGCGCCGAGGCCGGCGTGCTGGGCGCGCTGCCGGGCACGGTCGGGGCGATCCAGGCGACCGAGGCGCTCAAGCTGCTGCTGGAGATCGGCGAGCCGCTGACCAACCGCCTGCTGCTCTACGACGCCCTGGCGATGGAGTTCCGCACGGTGAAGATCCGCCGCGACCCCGCCTGCCCGCTCTGCGGTGACGCCCCCAGCGTTACCGAGTTGATCGACTACGAAGAGTTCTGCGGCTCGCCCTTCCACGAGGGGCCCGCCGCCCAGTCGGCGTCCTGAGGTGCGGTCATGGCGGTAGAGGTCCGCGTTCCCTCCCTCCTGCGCAAGTTCACGCAGGGCCAGAAGACGCTCTGCTACGAGCGCTCCACCGTGGGCGCGCTGCTCGCGACGATCGACGCCGACTACCCGGGCTTCCGCGACCAACTGGTCGAGGACGGCGAGATGCGCCGCTTCGTCAACATCTTCCGCAACGACGAGGACATCCGCTTCCTCGATCGGATGGACACCGCGCTGGAGGACGGCGACGTGCTCGCCATCCTGCCGGCGCTGGCCGGCGGATCGGCCCGCGCGCCGCGGCGGCCGCGGCGGGCCGGGAAGGCCTGAGCGGTGGAGGCGGTGGCCGGCGCGGCGTCCGCGGGCGCGCGCTACGAGTCGCTGCTCGACCTGATCGGCAATACGCCGCTGGTGCGGCTGCGGCGCATGTCGCCGCGCGAGGGCGTGCGCATCTGGGCCAAGCTCGAGGGGCAGAACCCCAGCGGCTCCGTCAAGGATCGCATCGCCCAGGCGATGCTGGCCACCGCCCGCGCCGACGGCTCCCTGGCCACGGGCCAGACCATCCTCGAGCCCACCAGCGGCAACACCGGCCTCTCCCTCGCCATGATCGGACGGCTCTACGGCCACCCCGTGCGCTGCGTGATGCCGGAGAGCGTCAGCCACGAGCGCCGCGACCTGCTGCGCTTCTACGGCGCGGAGCTCGTGCTCTCCCCCGGCGACCTGGGCACCAACGGCGCCGTCAGGCTGGCCCAGGAGCTCTACGCCCAGGATCCCTCGGTCTTCATGCCCATGCAGTACGAGAACGCCGACAACCCCGGCGCCCACTACCGCAGCACCGGCCCCGAGGTGCTGCGCGACTGCCCCGACATCACGCACTTCGTCGCCGGGCTCGGCACCGGCGGGACGCTGACCGGCGTCGGCCGCTACCTCAAGGAGCACAAGCCCGACGTGAAGATCGTCGCCGCGGCCCCCCACCCCGGCGACCTGGTGCAGGGGCTGCGCAGCATGGAGGAGGGCTACATCCCCCCCGTCTTCGACGAGTCGGTCCTCGACGGCCGCATCGTCGTCGACAGCCGTACCTCCTTCGCCGTGACGAAGCAGCTGCTGGAGCGGGAGGGCATCTTCGCCGGCATCTCCTGCGGCGCGGCGGTACGCACCGCGCAGCGCGTCGCCGAGCGCATGCAGAGCGGCGACATCGTCGTGCTGCTGGCCGACGGCGGCTGGAAGTACCTCTCGACCGGCCTCTGGGGCCGCGACTACGACGACATCGCCGGCGACGAGACGATCGAGGGGCAGCTCTGGTGGTGAGCGTGCGCCCGATGAACCCCTTGCGATGAACGACGAGACCGTCCAGATCCCGCGGGAGTTCCTCGACGCCATGGTCGCGCACGCCCGCGAGACCTACCCGGACGAGTGCTGCGGCGTCGTGCTGCGCTTCCCCGGCGGGGCGCAGTCGCTCTACCGCACGACCAACGCCGCCGACCCCGCCCAGCGCCCCTTCCGCTTCGACATCCCGGCCGGGGAGCTGCTGCACCTCTACCGCCTGATGAGCGACCGCGACGCCGACCACTACATCGTCTATCACTCCCACACGATGTCGGAGGCGCGCCCCTCCCCCACCGACCTGCGCTTCGCGCGCCCGCTGGTCGGCGTCGATCCCTGGCCCTACTGGCTGCTCGTCTCGCTGGCGACGGAGCCCCCCGACGTCCGCGTCTGGCGCATCGTCGAGGCCGCGGACGACGACCCGGAGGCCGTCAACGGCGTCAAGCCGCTGGAAGTGGGCTACGAGGTGGCCCCGCTGCCGCCGGGCAGCGTCATGCTGCGCCTCGAAAGCAGCGGCGACGATCGCCGTCCCGTCGTCAGCGAGCGTCCGCTCGGCGACTGACCCGCCGCCCGCCCGGCAAGGAGTCCGGCACGATGGCCAGCCCCCCGCCCCTCCCGCCCCCGCCCGGCCTGATCGGCCGCCGCCGCTTCGAGTGGGGCGCCCGCACCTTCCTGATGGGCGTCATCAACTGCACCGAGGACTCCTTCTCCGGCGACGGCCTGCGCGCCGACGCCGACGCCGCGGTGCGTCAGGGCCTGCGCATGCTGGCCGAGGGCGCGGACCTGCTCGACGTCGGCGCGGAGTCGACCCGGCCGGGGTTCCAGCCCGTGGGCGCGGATGTCGAACTGGCCCGCGTCGTGCCCGTGATCGAGCGGCTGGCGCGCGAGACCGACGCCCCGCTCAGCATCGATTCCACCAAGGCCGACGTCGTGCGGGCGGCGCTGGCCGCCGGCGCGACCGTCGTCAACGACGTGCGCGGGCTGCGCGGTGATCCCGGCGTCGCGGAGGCTGCGGCCACGGCCGGCGCGACCGTCGTCATCATGCACAACCAGCGCAACCGCCCCTTCCACGACGTCGCCGCCGACATCCGCGACGGCCTGCTGGCCGGCTGCGCCGTCGCCGAGCGGGCCGGCATCCCCCGCGAGCGCCTGATCCTCGACCCCGGCTTCGGCTTCGGCTGGCGGCCCGAGCAGAGCATCGAGATGCTGCGACGGCTGGGCGAGCTGCGCGACCTCGGCCGGCCGCTGCTGGTCGGCACGTCGCGCAAGAGCGCCATCGGCGCCGTGCTCGGCCTGCCCGTCGAGGAGCGTCTGCTGGGCACGGCGGCCACCGTCGCGATGGCGATCGCCAACGGCGCCGACATCGTCCGCGTCCACGACGTGGCAGAGATGGCCCAGGTCGCCCGCATGACCGACGCCGTCGTGCGCGGCTGGCGACCGCCCCCCACGGTCCTCCTGGGCGTGGGCGGCAACCTCGGCGACCGCCTGGCGCACCTGCGCCGCGGCGTCGCGCTGCTCGCGCCCGAGGTCAGCGTCGCGGCGGCGTCGGCGCTGTACGAGTCGGCCCCCTGGGGCGTCACCGACCAGCCGCCGTTCCTCAACGCCGCCCTGCGCGTCGAGACGCGGCTCTCCCCCCACGACCTGCTCGCCAAGTGCAAGGCGGTGGAGGCCGGGGCCGGCCGCACGCCCGGCCGTCGCTGGGGCCCGCGCGTCCTCGACCTCGACATCCTGCTCTACGGCGATCTCCAGCTGGACGACGAGGCGCTCATCATCCCCCACCCCCGCATCGCCGAGCGCGGCTTCGTGCTGCGGCCGCTGGCCGATCTCGCCCCCGAGATCGTGCCGCCCGGCTGGGAGCGCAGCGTCGCGGCGGCGCTGGCGGCGATCGGCGAGGAGGGGCTGCGCCGTGTCGCCGGGCCCGAGTGGGCGCCGGGGCCGGGCCCTACTCGGGCGTGAGCGGCTCGGCCTCGTACTCCAGGCCCGACAGGTCGTCCTCCATCGAGAGCAGCGTCCAGCCGACCCAGAAGCCCAGCACCGAGCCCACGCCCACCAGCAGCCCGACCGGCAGCGCCAGCGCGGCGTAGCTGCGCTTCATCGCCCCGGCCAGGAAGAGCAGCACCTGCAGCGCGCAGGCCGCCATCAGCAGCGCCCCGGTCAGTCGTGTGCGATCCATGCGCGCAGGGTATCGGGCCGCCGCGCTCCGCGCCGGGCCGACCGACCCCGCCGCCGCCGCCGGCCCCGGTATACTGGCCCCGCCCATGGCCGTGCACGCCGACCCCCTGCCCCCGAACGACGAACGCCCCCCCGCGCTGGCCGATGGGCCGGCCGGTGAGGACGCGCTCGCGACGCGACAGCTGTTCCTGCACCGGCGCATCGTCACGATCAACCCGCGGCGCATCGAGATCCGCCCCCCCAAGAGCACGATGCTGCTGCCGCTGGTGGGCAGCGTGCTGATGTCGGCGCTGCTGGCCGCAGCCGTCGTCTGGATCGACTCGCTGCCCTTCCTGATCCTGCCGCTGGTGTTGCTGGCCTCGGTCGTGGTCCTGCCGCTGTCGGGCATCACGCTCGTCTACGCGATCTTCGGGGCCAACATCGTCGCCGACCGCGCCGGGCAGAACGTCTCCGTCAAGCAGCGCTTCCTGGGCCTCGGCGTCGGCACGACGGAGCTGATCCCGTTCTGGAAGATCCGCGAGTTCGTCGTCGAGGACGTGGCCCGCGCGCAGGAGCACGCCCACGGCCGGGAGCCCGCCCACGACATCGCGCAGTGGGATCTGACGCTGGTCAAGAAGAGCGGCAAGCGCATCCGCCTGGGCGGCTACAGCCTGCCGCGCGAGCACGACGAGGCCGGCCTCGATATCGTCATGGGCGTCGGCGAGGCCTTCGCCGCGCTCTCCGGCGCCCCCGTGCGCGGCCCGTACTGGTAGGAGGCCCGTTCTGGCAGGAGACACGCCGTGACCGACCCAGCCCCCACACCGCAACCGCCCGACGACGTCGACGCCATCCTGGCCGTCGCCCGCACGATCGCCGTCGTCGGCCTGACCGACCGTCCCACCCGCGACGACCACGAAGTCGCCCGCTACCTGCAGGGGCAGGGCCTGCGCATCATCCCGGTCAACCCGCGGCTCACCGCGCCCGTGCTCGGCGAGCGCCCCTACCCCGACCTGGCCTCGATCCCGGAGCCCATCGACCTCGTCGACGTCTTCCGCCGTCCCGAGTTCACGGACGCGCATATCGATGAGGCGATCGCCGTGGGCGCGAAGGCGGTCTGGCTGCAGCTGGGCATCCGCAACCCGGCCGGCCTCGCCCGCGCCCGCGCGGCCGGGCTGCTGTCCGTGCAGGACCGCTGCCTGATGGTCGAGCATCGGCGCCGGCGCGCCGCCCGGGAGCGCGAGCGGACGTAACGGCGGCCCGCGGCCGACCTCGTGATACACTCGCGCTAGCGAACGTCGACCGGCGCTTAGCACTTGGCGAGGTGCTTGCAGCGGAGGGACTCGTGGGCGACCAGATGCGGGAAGCCTGCGGCGTGTTCGGTGTTTTCGCCCCCGATCTCGATGTCTCCCGGCTGACCTTCTACGGCCTCTACGCGCTGCAACACCGCGGGCAGGAGAGCGCCGGCATCTGCACGAGCGACGGCGCCCGGCTGCGGCTGCGCACCGGCATGGGCCTCGTCTCGCAGGTCTTCGACGAGAGTTCGCTGAGCCCCCTGAACGGCATCGCCGCCATCGGGCACACGCGCTACTCGACCACCGGCGCGTCCCGCGCCCGCAACGCCCAGCCGCTGCTGCTGCAGGGCGTCGAGGGCGAGCTGGCGCTGGGCCACAACGGCAACGTCGTCAACGCGGGCCAGATCCGCGAGGGCATGGAGCGCGAGGGCCACGCCTTCCACACCTCCACCGACTCCGAGGTGATCGGCAAGTACCTGCTGGCGACGCCCGGCAGTTGGGGCGATCGCTTCGCGCAGATGATGCGCACCTTCTCCGGGGCCTACTCGCTGGTCATCCTGACGCCCGATCGTCTGATGGCCGCCCGCGACCCGCGCGGCGTGCGCCCGCTCTGCCTGGGCAGGATCGACGGCGGCTACGTGGTCGCGTCCGAGAGTTGCGCCCTGGACCACATCGGCGGGACCTTCGTGCGCAGCATCGCCCCAGGCGAACTCGTCACCATCACGGCCGACGGCGTCAAGTCGGAGCAGGTCGCCTCGAACGCGCCCGCCGCCGGCTGCGTCTTCGAGCACATCTACTTCGCCCGCCCCGACTCCAGGCTCGACGGCACGCTGGTCTACGCCAGCCGCCTCGCCATGGGCGAGGAGCTGGCGCGCGAGGAGCCCGCCGACGCCGACCTCGTGATCGGTGTGCCCGACTCCGCCACCGCCGCGGCCGTCGGCTACGCCCGCGGGTCGGGCCTGCCCTACGCCGAGGGGTTGGTCAAGAATCGCTACGTCGGCCGCACCTTCATTCAGCCCGACCAGCGCCTGCGGGAGCTGGGCGTCAACCTGAAGTTCAACCCCCTGCGCGAGGTCATCGAGGGCAAGCGCCTGGCCGTCGTGGACGACTCGATCGTGCGCGGCACGACGACGCCGCGCATCGTGCAGATGCTGCGCGCGGCCGGCGCGGCCGAGGTGCACATGCGCATCTGCGCGCCGCCGATCCGCCACGCCTGCTTCTTCGGCGTCGACATGGCCAACCGCGGCGAACTCGTCGCCGCGCAGCGCACGATCCCCGAAATCCAGGAGCACGTCGGGGCCGACAGCCTGGGCTACCTCAGCCTCGCCGGGCTGGTCCGCGCCATCGGCCTGGGCGAGCGGCACTGCCTCGCCTGCTTCACCGGCGACTACCCCGTGCCGGTGCAGCTCGAGATGGACAAGCTGGCCCTCGAGCGCCCCACGATGCTGGACGGCGACTCCCCCCATCTCGTCGCGACCGCGACGGTGCACAGCGCGCCGCCCAGCTTCTCCCGGGTCGCGCCGCGCACGGACGAGGGGTCGGGTGGCTGATCCGGCTGCGCCCCGCGAGTCCGCCGCCGCGACGCCCCGCTACACCGCCGCCGGCGTCGATATCGCCGCCAACGACCGGCTCATCCCCCGCTACCGCGCGCTCGCCCGCGCCGCCACGCGGCCCGAAGTCCTGGGCGGCGTCGGCGTGTTCAGCGGCCTCTTCGACCTCACCGCCTTCGACGACCCCGTGCTCGTCGCCTCGACCGACGGGGTGGGCACCAAGGTGCTCGTGGCGCGGCGGCTGGGGCGGCTCGACGGCGTCGGCCGGGACATCGTCAACCACTGCATCAACGACATCCTCACCGCCGGCGCCCGCCCGCTCTTCTTCCTCGACTACCTGGCCGGCCACGGCCTGAGCGAGGACGAGAAGGTCGCGATCGTCGGCGGCGCCGCCGCCGCCTGCGCCGACGGCGGGCTGGCGCTGCTGGGCGGCGAGACGGCCGACATGCCCGGCCTCTACCGCGACGGCGACTTCGACCTCGCGGGCACGATCGTCGGCGTCGTGCGCAAGGGGCGGCAGATCGACGGCCGCGGCATCCGCCCCGGCGATGCGCTCATCGGTCTGCCGTCGAACGGGCTGCACACCAACGGCTATACCCTGGCGCGCGCCGTCCTGCATCTGGACGACGCCCCCGCGGCCGATCTCGCGGCGCACGACGACGCACTCGGCGCCTCCCTCGCCGACGCCTTGCTGGCCCCACACACGCCATACTGGCCGCTGCTGGCGCCCGTGATCGAGCGTTGCAAGGGCATCGCGCACATCACCGGCGGCGGCATCCCCGGCAACGTGGCGCGCATCCTGCCGGCGGGCTGCGCGGCGCATCTGCGGGCCGGCGCCTGGCCCGAGCCGCCGATCTTCGAGCGCATCCGCGCCGATGGCGAGATCGACGACGACGAGATGATGCGCGTGTTCAACATCGGCCTGGGGCTCGTGATCGCGGTCGACCCGGCCGACGCCGCGGACGTGCTGGCGGCCCTGCCCGGCGCGACGGCGGTGGGCCAAGTCGTCGCGCGCGGCGCGGGCCCGGCCGTCGTCGTGGCACCGGCCGAGCCGACTGCCGCGCGCTGACTTCGCGCGTCGCCGAGGGGCCCCTCCAGATAGCGCGCCGGATGCCATGCGGGTGACCCCGGCGCGCCCGATCAGGTTGACACTGCCCAGGCCCGGCCGTAGATTCTCGAATTGCACGATCCTTCACGAACGGTGGGTTCGGGAGGGTGATGTGCGCCTCCGTGCCGGCCCGGGCCGGCGCGGAATCCGGCCCCCGGGCAGGAGCGGATGAGGCCATGGAAGTGCTGCTGCAGATACCGTTCCGCTCCGAGATCATGGAGCTCCCCCTGGTCGCGCTGACGACCATCTTCTCGCTGGGCGCGATGGTGCTGCTCGGCCGCTGGTGGGAGCGCTAGACGGTGGCCCAAGCCGAGCGACCCCCCAGCAAGGGCGTCAATGACCAGATCTACGATCTGCTCTTCCGCAACTACGTCTGGCAGTCCATCTTCCGGACCGGCTACCCCAACACCCCGCGCAACCAGATGCTCGTCGTCGCGACGAACGTCTTCCTGCACCTGCACCCCACGCGCATCCATCGCACGCACGTCAAAATCACGCACACCTACTGCCTGGGCGGGCTCTCGTTCTTCATGTTCCTGGGCCTCACGGTCACCGGCGTGCTGCTGATGTTCTACTACGTGCCCTCCGTCGAACGGGCCTACGCCGACATCCAGGCGCTGGAAACGAACGTGCGCTTCGGGCTGCTGCTGCGCAACCTGCATCGCTGGATGGCCCACGCGATGATCATCCTGGTGCTGCTGCACATGATGCGCGTCTTCTACACCGGCGCCTACAAGCCCCCGCGCGAGTTCAACTGGGTCGTGGGCGTGATCCTCTTCATCCTCACGCTGCTGCTCTCCTTCACGGGCTACCTGCTGCCCTGGGACCAGCTCGCCTTCTGGGCCATCACCGTCGGCACGACGATGGTCGGCTCCGCTCCGGTGCTCGGCGACGAGAGCCGGTTCCTGCTCCTGGGCGGCTTTGAAGTGGGCCCCAACGCCCTGATTCGCTTTTACACCCTGCACGTCATTGGCTTGCCGCTGATCATCTCCATCTTCCTGGCCGTGCACTTCTGGCGCGTGCGGCGCGACGGCGGCTTGGCGCGGCCCCTCTAGGGGCCACAGTGGGCAGTGGGACCAGACGGCGCGCCGCCGCCGCCCGGCCCCCCGGTACGGACCGCGAGCGGATAGGACAGCATGGTCAGTCAAGCGGTCTCGGCGGTACGCGCCCGTCCCCGGCGGGAGCGCGAGGAAGAGGTCCTCGTCTGGCCGGATCTCGTCTTCGTCGAGTTCATCTCGTCGATCGTCTTCACCATCGGCCTGATGGTGCTCTCGGCGTTCGTCAACGCCCCGCTGCTCGACCGCGCCGACCCCAACACCACGCCCAACCCCTCCAAGGCGCCCTGGTACTTCCTCAACCTGCAGGAGCTCCTGCTGCACATGGAGCCCGCCTGGGCGGGCGTCATCGTGCCCACGATCGCCCTCATCCTGCTCGCCGCCATCCCCTACTGGGACCGCTCCTCCGAGGGCCAGGGCAGTTGGTTCGGCACCCAGCACGCCTCGAAGATCGCCATCTGGGCCTTCAGCATCGCCAGCCTGCTCACCATCTGGCTGATCCTCTACGACGCCTCCAAGCACGTGGAGTGGACCGAGGACATCATCCGCGGGACCGGCCTCAACAGCGACTTCCTCTGGCCCGCCTGGCTCGACTGGGCGCGCAACCTGCGCGGCCTCGACACGGGCATCAACTGGAGCGCCCTCAGCTTCACCATCGGCCCCTTCACTATGTTCGAGGACTGGCGCGCGATCCCCCTGGGCATCCCCGGCACCACCGAGGACCCCTGGTTATTGAACCTCAACTTCCCCAGCTTCCTCAGCCAACAAGTCGTGCCCGTCGCGACGATGGTCGGCCTGCCGCTCCTGCTGATCGGCTTCACCAAGAACGTGCTGGGCTGGATCCACAGCCGGCGCGACATCGCCCTCGTCGTCTTCACCGGCTTCATCGCCGTCTTCATCGTCACGACGTCCGTGGGCCAGTTCTTCCGTGGCCAGGGCCAGGAGTTGCGCCCGCCGTGGGACATTGTGGTGGTGGAAGAGTGACGGCCCCCGACGACCAGACCGCCCCCGGGCCGCCGCCCGCCGTGAATGAGGAGCCGCCGCCCGCGGCCCCCGGCAGCGGCGTCGTGGCGCGGCCCCTGGGCGAGGGCGGCCCCTCCCAGATCGAGCCCGCGCCGGCCGAGATCGCCTCCGGCTCCCGCCCCGCCCGCGCCCCCCACCTCGACACCAGCGGCCGCGCCGTCGTCACCGACGAGCAGGCCGGCGAGCGGGCCATCGTCACGCGCGCCCAGCGCCGCCGCGCCCACCGCGCCGAGATGAATCGCCGCCAATTCGTCAAGGCCACCTTCTGGGGCGGCATGGGCTTCGGTCTGACCGGCGCGCTGGCGGCCTTCCTGTCGTTCTTCTGGCCGCGCGGCGTGCAGGGCTTCGGCGGCAAGGTGCCCGTCTCCGCGACGCTCGTCCCGGAAGCGGGCGAGGACCCCGTCCGCATCACGACCGGCAAGTTCTGGCTCAGCCACCTCGAGGCCGGCGCCGGCACCCACGGCGGCTTCGGCTTCGAGGGCGACACCGGCCTGCTGGCGCTGTGGTGGAAGTGCCCCCACCTGGGCTGCACCGTGCCCTGGCGCGGCGCCTTCAACTTCGAGGGCGTCACCGGCTGGTTCCGCTGCCCCTGCCACGGCTCGACCTACACCCCCGCCGGCGTGCGCGTCTTCGGCCCCGCGCCGCGGCCCATGGACACGATGGAGGTAACCGTCAACCCCGACGGCTCCCTGAGCGTCGATACCGGCGTGGTTCGCAAGGGCGACCAGGACAACCCGCAACGGACGGTCCCCTATGCCTAAGCGGTCCATGGATGGGCGTCGCCACCGCGAGGTCGCGGCATGAGCAGCCAGAACACGCACAAGCAGATCATCGCGATGACGATCCTGATGTTCCTGGGCGTCGCCAGCCTGGGCGCCTACGTCTGGTTTGACGACGGCCGCCGCGCCGAGGCCGAAGACCAGCACCTCATCGAAGCCGCCGAACGCGGCGCCCGCATCTTCGCCAACAACTGCCGCGTCTGCCACGGCAACGCCGGCGAGGGCCTGATCGGCCTGGCCCTCAACACGCCCGCGAACACCCTGGCCTTCCGCTCCTTCAACGACCCCGCCCTGGACGAACTGCAGGCCCGCTACCGCGGCACGATCGAGTGCGGGCGCAACGGCACCGCCATGCCGCCCTGGGCCGTGGCCCACGGCGGCTCGCTGAACTTCTTCCACATCGAGAACCTGGTCACGCTGATCACCACCAACGCCGGCAACGCCTGGGAAGAGGCCGTGCACCTCGCCGTCGAGCAGGACGAGCTGGCCCTCGCCGGCCTGGAAGAGGCCGCCGACCTGGCGCTGACCGGCACCCGCGCGTCCTTCGTCGCCACCGCGGTCAACGCCGCGATCGATGCCGCCGGCGGCGACCTGGCCGTCGCGCTGGAGACGGCGATCCTCGAGCTCACCCGCGAGGGCATCGCCGCCCAAATCGAGGCGGAGTTCGCGGAGGCGCTCGCCGCCGCCGCGGCCGAGGACGACGACGATGCGCTGGAGGCGCTCGAGGCCGAGATGGAGGCCCGCGAGGCCGCGCTGCTGGAGGAGGGCGTCGCCGACGCCCTGAACGCGTCCGACGGTGACGCCGAAGTCGCGCTGATCCGCGCCCACGACGCGCTCGCCCGGGTCCAGCTGGCCGAGGCGCGGGAGGCGCTCGATCTGGCCATCAGCAAGGTGGAGGTGGGCCGCCCCATCCAACAGCAGCCGCTGCCCCTGGAACTGACCCGCGGCACCTGCGGCCAGCGCTGATCCGGTGCCCGGCTTTGACGCTCTGACGCTCGCTGGGTACACTTCCCGCCATTCCGCTATCGAGAATCTTCTCTGGAAAGCGACCCCATGCCCCCTGCCCAGACCGGCAAGCGCTACACCTGCCCCAATTGCGGCGCCGAGTTCATCGTGACGCGCGGCGGCGACGCCGAGCTGCGCTGCGGCGACGCGGCGCTCGTGGAGAAGAAGTAGTCGAGCCCGGGGAGCGAAAACGGACCGCGCCCCGGCGTCCAGGAGACCGATCCCATGGCTGTGCAACTTGGCAAGCGCTACAAGGACGAAGAGACCGGCATCGAGGTGCTCTGCATCAAGCCGGGCGAGTGCGACCTCAAGGTCGGCGATCGCGAGATGGAGCTGATGCAGCCCAAGGTGCTGCCGTCGGCGGACTGAGCCTGACGGACTGAGGCTGACGCACCGGCGCTGACTGGCTGGCGCTGACTGGCCGGCGCGATCGACGAGGCCGCCGCTCGGCGGCCTTTCGCGTATCGTCGGTGGGAGGCAAGCGTCGGCGCGGCGCGAGGGGGTGGCATGGCTGGATTACGTGATCAACTCCGCGAGGACGTGAAGACGGCGATGCGCGCCAAGGATGCGCTGCGTCGCGACACCATCCGGCTGCTGCAGGCGGCCATCAAGAACGCCGACATCGAACAGCGCGCCGAGGTGGACGACGCCGCGGTGCTGACGATCATCCAGAAGCAGCTGCGCCAGCGCCAGGACTCGATCGAGCAGTTCGAGGCCGGCGGGCGCGATGACCTGGCCGCCCGGGAGCGCGCCGAGATCGGCGTGCTCGAGGTCTACCTGCCGGCGCAGATGGACCGCGACGCGATCATGGCCGCCGCCCAGGCCGTCGTGGCGCGCACCGGCGCGAGCGGGCCCGGCGACAAGGGCAAGGTCATGGGGCCGCTGATGGGCCAGCTGCGCGGCAAGGCCGACGGCCGCCTCGTCAACGAAGTCGTGGGCGAACTGCTCGGCGCCTGATCCGCCCCGCCCCGCCTCGCGCGGGCCGCCGTATGATGACGACATGTCGCCCGCGACGTTCTACTCCCCGGCCCGCATCGCCATCTTCATCGCGTGCTTCACGCTGCTGCTCACGCTCGCGCTGATCCCCACCCGGGCGGCCGAACGGCTGCCGATGCTCGGCGAGGTGGCCGACGCCGACGTGGTCGCCGTGATCGACGTGCGCGTCGTCGACGAAGGCGCCACCGACCTCGCGCGGGCGGAAGCGGCCGCGCAGGTCGCGCCGGTGCTGATCTTCGATGCCGGCGTCCGCCCGCGCGAGGTCGCCACGCTCAGCGCCACCCTCGACGCGATCGACGCGGTCCGCGGCGACCGGGGCCTCAGCGAGACCGAGCAGGGCCGCGCCCTCGACGCCATCCCCGACCTCAGCGTTGGCCCGGCGGACTTCCTGCTGCTGGAGCTCAGCCCCCGCGATTGGCGCACCGTGCGCGAGGAATCGCTGGGGCTGCTGACCGACATCCTGACCGGCAACATCAGCGACGCCGACGTGGTCACCGTCCGGGAGACCATGGAGGAGCGCGTCGCCGACGACCTCAACAACGAGCAGATGCGCCTCGTCACGGCCCTCGTCGCGCCCCGCGTCTCGGCCAACATCACCATCGACGCCGAGGCCACCGAGGCGGGCCGCGCCGACGCGCGCCTGCGCGTCGACGAGGTCAGCGTGAGCTTCGCCGAGGGCGACGTGATCGTGCCCGCCGGGGAGGCCGTCGGACCCGCCGCCGCCGGCGCCCTGGCCCTGCTCCCCCTGCAGGGCGGCGGCATCCCGGTCGATGACTTCGTCGCGATGCTGATCCTGGCCCTGGCCGGCGCCGCCACGCTGGGCGCGTATCTGCTGCTGGCGGCGCCCGAGGCCGCGGCCAGCAACCGCCGCCTGGGCATGATCGTGTTGCTGGTCGTGGTGTTCGTCGCGCTGGCGCGCTGGCTCCTGCCCGAGATGCTGCCCGGCCACCTGGACGACTACTTTGACGTGGGCCTGCCCCTCGCCACGGCCGCCGTCCTCGTGGCCGCCCTGCTCGAGCGCAGCCTGGCCATCGTCGTCGCGGTCGTGGTCGCCGTGCTCGCCGGCGTCGCCGCCGTGATCCACCCCAGCTTCGCCGCCGGCGAGGGCTTCGCCGGCGCCCAGGCCCTGCGCCCGCTGATCGTCTTCCTGTTCACCGGCGTGGCCGGCGTGCTCGCCACCCAGCGCGTGATGCACGTCACCCAGTACGGCGCGACGGGCGGCGTGGTCGGCGCCACGGCCTTCCTCACCGGGCTCTCCTTCTGGCTGCTCGACCCGGCCCGCGCGACCGTCGACCTGGGGCTGCTCGCCCTCTCCTCCGTCGTCCTCGCGATCGCGACCTCGGTCCTGGTCATCGGCGCGTTCTCGTTCCTGGGCCAGGTCTTCGGCATCGCCACGCGCCTGCAGCTGCTGGAGCTGGCGCAGTTCACCCAGCCCCTGCTGCGACGCCTGCAGGAAGAGTCCCCGGGCACGTTCCACCATTCGCTGCTCGTCGCGACGATGGCCGAGCGCGCCGCCGCCCAGGTCGGCGCCGACGCCCTCCTGGTCCGCGTCGGCGCCTACTACCACGACATCGGCAAGCTGGCCCAGCCGCACATGTACATCGAGAACCAGGCCGACGGCGGCAACCCGCACGACGCGCTGGACCCGCTCGAGAGCGCCAGCGTGATCCAGGATCACGTCCGCCGCGGCGTCGAGCTGGCCAAGCGCTACCACCTGCCCGAACCGGTGCGGGCCTTCATCCCCGAGCACCACGGCACGCGGCTGGTGACCTACTTCTACCGCAAGGCGGCCCAGCGCGACCCCAGCGTCGACCCCGGGCTCTTCACCTACGGCGGACCCCGGCCGCGCCGCAAGGAGACCGCGATCGTGATGATGTCCGACTCGACCGAGGCCGTCGTGCGCTCCAGCAAGGCGCGCGACGAGGAGACCATCGCGCGGCTCGTCGACGCCGTGATCCAGGAGCGGCTCAACGAGCACCAGTTCGACGACTGCGACCTCACCCTGCGCCAGATCCAGGCCATCGGCGAGTCCTTCAAGGTCACGCTCAACGGCGTTTACCACCCCCGCATCGAATACCCCGAGCCGAGCGACGCCGAGCGACGCCGCGGCGTCGTGCCCGTGCCGAGCGGCGCGCCCGCCCCCAGCAGCGACGCCCCCGTCGACGGCGGCGCCCTGCCCGAGCTGGAGCGCCCCGCCCGCCGCGCCTGACCCACTGGCCCCTGGCCCGGCCGCTGATACGCTGCGGGCCAGAGGGGGTTCGGTGCGTTTCGCCGTTCTCGTCTTCCCCGGCACCTGGTCCGACGGCGATTGCCAGCACGTCCTGCAGGCCCGGCTGGGTCAGCAGGCCGACCGCGTCTGGCATCGCGAGGCGAATCTGGACGGTTACGACGCCGTCGTCGTGCCGGGCGGCTTCTCCTACGGCGACTACCTGCGCTGCGGCGCAATCGCCCGCTTCTCGCCCGTCATGGGCGCGCTCCAGCGTCACGCCCGGGCCGGCCGGCCCGTTTTCGGCTCCTGCAACGGCTTCCAGATCTTGTGCGAGGCGGGGCTCCTGCCCGGCGCGCTGCTGCGCAACGACAGCCTGCAGTTCCGCTGCCAGGAGCAGTACGTCCGCGTCGCCCGCGACGACACCGGCTTCAGCTGCGCCAGCCGCGCCGGCGACGCCCTGATGCTGCCCATCTCGCACGGCGAGGGCAACTACTTCGTCGACGACGACACCCTGGCCGAGCTCGAGGCGGAGCGCCGCATCGTCTTCCGCTATTCCGACCCGGCCGGGCGCGTCACGCCCGACGCCAACCCCAACGGCTCGCGCGCCAACATCGCCGGCGTGATCAACGCCGCCGGCAACGTGCTGGGCATGATGCCCCACCCCGAGCGATCCAGCGAGGCCCTGCTGGGCAGCGAGGATGGCCTGCTGATCTGGCGGTCGATGATCGAGTGGTGGGGCTGATGCCCGCCGGCCGCCCTGCTGATGGACCGGGCGCCCGCGTCGCCGATGCCGCGCCCGTCGCCGTCGATGACGAGACGCTGGCGCAACTCGCGCTCTCCCGCGACGAGTACCGTCGCGCCCGCGACCACCTCGACCGCGACCTGACGCCGGTCGAAGTGGGCATGCTGGGCGCGCTCTGGAGCGAGCACTGCGGCTACAAGCACAGCAAGCCCCTCTTTCGCCACTTCCCCACCCAGGCCCCGCACGTGCTCACCGAACTCGGCGGCGAGAACGCCGGCGCGGTCGACATCGGCGACGGCTGGGTCGTCGTCATGAAGGTCGAGTCCCACAACCACCCCAGCGCGATCGAGCCCTACGAGGGCGCGGCCACCGGCGTGGGCGGCATCGTGCGCGACATCTTCGCCATGGGCGCGCGACCCATCGCCCTGCTCGACTCGCTGCGCTTCGGCCCCCTCGACGACCCGCAGGCCGGCGCGCGCAACCGCCGCCTGCTGCGCGGCGTCGTGGCCGGCGTCGGCGGCTACGGCAACTGCCTGGGCATCCCCAACATCGGCGGCGAGGTCCGCTTCGGGCCGCGGTACAGCGGCAACCCGCTGGTCAACGCCATGTGCGTCGGCATCGCCCGGCGCGGCACGCTGATCGGCGCGACCACCGGCGGCCCCGGCCACGTCCTGCTGCTGGTCGGCGCCGACACCGGCCGCGACGGCCTGCACGGCGCGACCTTCGCCAGCGTCGAACTCGACGAGCGCAGCGCCGAGCGGCGTCCGGCCGTGCAGGTCGGCAACCCCTTCCTCGAGAAGCTGCTCATGGAGGCCTGCGTCGACCTTGTGCAGGATCACCGCGACTGGATCGTCGGCCTGCAGGACTTCGGGGCCGCCGGCCTGACCAGCAGTAGCGTCGAGTGCGCCGCCCGCGGCAACAGCGGCATCGAGATCGACGTCGACGCCGTGCCCCGCCGCGAGGCCGGCATGACCGCCTACGACGTCATGCTCTCCGAGTCCCAGGAGCGCATGCTCGTGATCGCCAAGCCCGAGCACGTCGATGACGTGTGCGCCCACTTCGCGTACTGGGACCTGCCCACCGCCGTCGTCGGCGCGACCACCGACGGCGACCGCGCCCGCATCTACGAGGCGGGCGCCGAGGTCGCGGCGGCCCCCGTCGGATTGCTGACCGACCCGCCCGCCTACGTCCCCGACGCCCGCCCCGACCCGCGGGCCGCCGCCCGCGCCGCCTTCGACCCGGCCAGCCTGCCCGATGTCGCCGATGCGAACGCGGCGCTGCTCGCGCTGCTCGCGGCCCCCAACATCGCCGACAAGCGCTGGGTCACCCAGCAGTACGACCAGCAGGTGCTGACCAACACCGTCCTTGTGCCCGGCGCCGACGCCGGCGTCGTCCGCATCAAGGGCAGCGACCGCGCCATCGCCGTCTGCACCGACGGCGCCGGCCGCGCCGTGAGCCTCGACCCCTGGGCCGGCGCCGCGCGCAGCGTCTGTGAGGCGGCGCGCAACGTCGCCTGCACCGGCGCCCGCCCGCTCGCCGTGACCGACTGCCTCAACTTCGGCAACCCCGAGCGCCCCGAGATCTACTACCAGCTGCGCGAAGCCGTGCGCGGCATCGGTGACGCCTGCCGCGCCTTGGGCACGCCCGTCGTCTCGGGCAACGTCTCGCTCTACAACGAGAGCAGCGGCGTCGCGGTCACGCCGACGCCGGTCATCGGGATGCTGGGCGTGCTCGACGACGTGACGACCGTCGTGCGCATGGGCTTCCAGCGCCCCGGCGACGTCATCTGGCTGCTGGGCGCGGAGATCGGGCAGCCCGCCGCGACGCTGGGCGGCAGTGAGTTCCTCGTCCAGCAGCACGACCGGGTCGCGGGCCCCATCCCCGTCGATCTCGACGCCGAGGCCGCGCTGGTGCGGCTGCTGGTCGCGGCGGCGGAGCGGCGCCTGCTGCGCTCCGCCCACGACTGCTCCGACGGCGGCCTCGCCGTCGCGCTGGCCGAGTGCGCGATCGCCGGGGCGCTCGGCGCCGACTGCGCCGGCGTGACGTGGGACGGCCGACGCGACGCGGCGCTCTTCGGCGAGGCCGGCGCGCGCGCCGTCGTCAGCCTGGACCCCGCCCACGCCGACGCGCTGGCCGCCCTCGCCGCCGAGATCGGCGTGGTGGTCACGCCGCTGGGCACGGTCGCCGCGGCCGGCCCCGCCGCGCGGCTGCGCCTTGGCGCGGCGATCGATGTCTCCGTCGCCGAGGCCACCGCGGCCCATCGCGAGGCCCTGCCCCGCGCCCTCGACGGCTGAATCCGCCCCTCGCCAGGGTTAGCACATTTGTACTACCATGGTCCTGGTGTGAGGGTGGGCGCAGGCAGGAGCACGACTCTCGACGCAGGGCCCCGGCGTCGGCTGTGACAGAACCGCTACAGCGTCGCGCCGCCGCGAGTTATCGTGTTGACCCCCGGTGGACTCCGTGGAGGAGCCCCGCCATAAGCCGGGTCATCCACGAGCCCCCATTTGGCTCGATTCCCGGATGGGCCGACACTGAAGTCCGGCGCATTCCGGGCAGCACGGAGAGTCGCCATGAAGGTCGTTTTCGTTGAAGAAGTGCCCGGTTCCGCGCTGGTCGGCGAGGTCAAGGAGGTCAAGAGGGGCTACGCGCGCAACTTCCTGCTTCCGCGTGGCCTCGCCGTCCCGGCGACCAAGGACAACCTGGAGCGTGGCGAGCGCCTCGCCCGGGCGGACAGCATCCGCCAGGACAAGCTCGACGGCGTGGCGAGCGTCATCGCCGCGAAGATCGATGGCGCCGCGCTGTCGTTCACCGCGCTGGTGGGCGAGCAGGGACGGCTGTACGGATCGATCACGGCCGCCGCCATCGCCGAGCGGCTGGCCGAACTCGCGGACGGCGATGTCGACCACCGCCAGGTCCTGCTGGGCCAGGCCATCCGCACGGTCGGCACGCACGAGGTGCGCGTCCGGCTGACCCGCAACGTGTTCGCCACCGTCGGCGTCACGGTCGCGTCGGACCAGCCGGAGCCGGAGCCAGAGCAGATGGAGCCGGACGAGCCGGCGCTGGAACAGATGGAGGATGAGCCGCCCGACGGCGAGGCGGCGACGGAGTCCGAAGCGGTGGAGGCGTCGACCGACGCGGCCGCCGAGACCGAGTAGCCCGGGGCGCCAGCCGGCTCCCCGCGGAGGGGAGCCCCGGTGGTCCTGGATCAGGCCCCGCCCAGCAATATCGAGGCCGAGACCACGGTTCTCGCCTCGATCCTCGTCGATCCCGAGGCGCTCTCCCGCGTCGCCTCCTTCCTGCAGCCCGAGGACTTCTTCGAGAATCGCCACCAGGCGATGTACCGCGCCGCGCTGGCCGTGGACGAACGCCGCGAGGCGATCAACCCCATCACGCTGGCGCACGAGCTGGCGCGGGAGGACAAGCTGGCCGAGGCCGGCGGCCACGCCTACCTCAGCCAGATCATGGCCGACCTGCCCACCACGGTCGGCGTCGAGTACGCCGCCAAGATCGTCCAGCGCGACGCCACCTACCGCCGCCTGATCGACGCGGCCGGCGTGATCGCCCGCATCGGCTACCAGGCCGCGCCCAACCTGCCCGAGAGCCTGGGCCGCGCCGAGGCCCTGCTGCTGTCCCTGCGCGGCGGCGAGCGCCTGCGCGACTTCGTCACCCTGCGCGACCTGCTGGAGAGCTTCCTGGGCCCGCCCGACGAGGAAGACGGCGATGGGCTGCGCGAGCCCGCGCGCACCGGCTTCATGGAGCTGGACCGCCTGCTCGGCGGGCTCAAGAAGTCCGACCTTGTGGTGCTGGCCGCGCGCCCCTCGGTCGGCAAGTCGGCGCTGTCCCTGGCGATCGCGCGCAACCTGGCGATCGGCCAGGGCGGCACGGCGGCCCTGTTCAGCCTGGAGATGTCGGCCGACCAGGTCGCCACGCGCCTCGTCTCGGCCGAGGCGGAGGTCACCTCCCAACGGCTGCCCTACGGCCAGCACACGGAGCAGGAGGAGGGGCGCATCAGCCGCGCCATCGGCGTGCTCTCGCGCGCCGAGGTCTACATCGACGACACGCCCGGCGGCACAGTCGCGGAGATCCGCGCCAAGGCCCGGCGGCTGGCGCACGAGGTGAGGCTGGACCTGATCGTCGTCGACCACATGCAGCTGGTGCACGGCGGCGCCGGCAGCGGCTTCGACGTCAACCGCGTCTCCGAGATGAGCTACATCTCGCGCTCGCTCAAGGAACTCGCCCGCGAGTTGGAGGTCCCCGTGCTCGCGCTCTCGCAGATGTCGCGCGCCGTCGAGACCCGCCAGCCGCACGTGCCGCTGCTCAGCGACCTGCGCGAGTCGGGCTCCATCGAGCAGGACGCCGACATCGTGATCTTCATCTATCGCGAGGACATGTACGTCCGCCAGGAGGACTGGGAGACCATGCACCCCGAGGAGCCCGAGGGCTATCAGCGGGGCCTGGCGCAGATCATCGTCGCGAAGCACCGCAACGGGCCCATCGGCACGGTCAACGTGCGCTTCCGCCGCGACCTGGCGAAGTTCGAGGACCTGCTCGTCTACGCCGAGGATGCCCCGCCGACCCGGCCGGACTTCGCCTCCGTCGGGGCCGCGCCCGGCACGCTCCCCGGCGGCGACGCCTCCTGGAATCTGGCCGACTTCGACGACCCGCCCCCGCACCTGCGCAACGACGGACCGCAATGACCGCCCCCGGCGACCCGGCGCGCCCGTCCCCCACGCTGCCCGCCGGCGCGCGCCAGGTGGTGCTGCCCGCGGCGCTGCTGCACCAGGCCGTGCCGCGGATGGACGACCCGGCGGAGCTGCTCGTCACGCTGTACGGCGTCGCGGGCGTGCAGCGGCTGCGCCGCTTCCCGCGCCTGCTCGACGTCGCCGCGCTGCGCGCCGAGCGTCCCCTGGTCGCCGCGCTGGCCCGCTTCTTCCCCCACGCCGACGTCGACGCGGTCTTCCGCCGGGGGCTCGAGGCGGCCGTGTCGCGCGGGACATTGCTGCGCGCCGCGGCCCAGCCCGTCCCGGCCGACGGCGCGCCGGTTCGGGCCGAAGTGCTGACGCTCAACAGCGAGTCCGACGCGCGCGCCCTCGATCGCTGGCGGCGCGGGCAACTCGCCGCGACGGGGCAGGTTCCGATCGGCAAGACCAGTGTGATCGCGCCGCAGCCTGGCCCCCAAGCGGGCGCCGAGATCAACGTCTACGCGCTCTACGAGGCGACGGTCGGCCCCATCACGCCGCAGATCGCCGACGCCCTGGCCGAGGCCGAGGGTCTCTACCCGCCGGCCTGGATCGAGGACGCCTTCCGCGAGGCCGCCGAGCTCAACAAGCGCAGCTGGCGCTACATCCAGCGCATCCTGGAGCGCTGGGACGACGAGGGGAGGGACGATGACGATGCGCCGTCTGAGCGACGTGCTGGCTGGCGATCCGCGTCGCAGTTCGACCACCTCATCCGCCGCTGAGGCCCCGCCCCCGCCGCCCGCGCCCGCCTGCCCGCTGTGCAACGACGCCGGCTTCGTGCGCCGCGACGCGCCGCTCGACGACCCGGCCTTCGGCAAGGCGATCGCCTGCCGCTGCGCGCGCGAGGAATCGGTCGGCAAGCGCGCCGAGCGGCTGCAGCGCTACAGCAACCTGGGGCCCCTGTCGGGCGTGACCTTCGAGCAGCTCCCGGCCGATCGGCCGGCGGCCTTTGGCGCCGCGCGGGCCGCGGCCGAGGGGGCCGCGCGCGAGGCCGGCGCGAAACCCTGGCTGCTCATCACGGGGCCGTCGGGCGCGGGCAAGACGTCCCTGGCGGCGGCCATCGCCAACGACCGTATCGGCCGCGGGCGCGCCGCCCTGTACGTCGTCGTGCCCGACCTGCTCGACCATCTGCGCGCCGCCTATCGCAAGAACGCCGAGACGCCCTTCCCGCAACTGTTCGAGCAGGTGCGCAGCGCGCCCTTCCTCATCCTCGACGACCTCGACGCCGCCAACCCCACCGACTGGGCCGGCGAGAAGATCTTCCAGATCGCCAACCACCGCATGACGGCCCGGCTGCCCACCGTGCTGCTGGCCTCGGCGGCGCCGGGCGCCGCGCTGCGTCGCGCCCTGCCCATGCTCGACCGGGACGAACTCGTCGATCGGCACGACCTCGCCGGCCCCGCGGGGTCGGCGGCGGACCCGGCCGGCGGCTACCGGGAGATCGGGGGCCTCTCCCGCGAGCAGCTCGAGCGCTGCACGTTCGACGGCTTCCGCCTGGAGGGCCGCCTCAGCGCCAAGGAGGCGGAGAACCTGGGGCTGGTGCGCAACATGGTGGGGCAGTGGGCCGCCCGCCCGCGCGGCTGGATGGTGCTGATGGGGCCCACCGGGACGGGCAAGACGCATCTCGCGGCCGCCGCCGCCCGGCAGCGCATCGCCGCCGCCGATTCGGTCTTCTTCGCCGTCGTGCCCGACCTGCTCGACCGCCTGCGGCGCGCCTACCGCCCCGACAACGCCGAAACCTACGACGACGTGCTCGACGCCCTGCGCCACGCCGGCCTGCTCGTGCTCGACGACCTCGGCGCGCACTCCACCACGCCCTGGGCCGAGGAGAAGCTCTACCAGCTGCTCTCCTACCGCTACCTGCAGGAGTCGCCGACGCTGATCACGACCAACATGGGGCCCGGCGATCTCGACCCGCGGCTGGCCTCGCGCATCTTCGACCCACGCCTCAGCCAAGTCTACGAGCTGGCCGTGCGCGACTACCGCACCGGCACGTCTCCCCGGCCCGTCGCGCCGCGGTCGGGGCCGCGCCGCCGGTCCGGCGGGCGGAACCTCACCCCCTAACCCCCTCTCCAGTTGAAGCGCTGGAGAGGGGGGACCGGAGGGGGCTGAGGTTCCCCCGCCCGGCACCGATAGATTCCATGGAAGCATCAATAGTTTTTTCTATGTGCCATACTGTGCGCGCTCGTGCACCGAGCGGTCCCACAACGGGACGGCCGGGAATCCAGAGAGGACTTGTCATGAGCGACCGGAACTATTGGACCGCTCTGCGACAGCGAAAGATCTCGCGTCGCACCATGTTGGGAGCCAGCGCGAAGGCTGGCGTTGGAGCGGCCGGCCTCGCCTTGGTCGGCTGCGGCGACGACGACGATGACGCCGCGCCGGCCGCCGTCGACACGTCCGCGATCGACGCGGCGGCGGGCGACGCGAGCGCGGCGGCGGAGGCCGCGAGCGACGCCGCCGAGGCCGCCGGCCGCGCCGCCGAAGCCGCCGAGGCGGCCTCGGCCCTGGCGGCCGAAGCGGCCGAATCCGATGACGCCGAACAGGCCGCCGCCGCCGCCCAGGCGGCCGCCGATGCCGCCGCTGACGCGGCCGAGGCCGCCCGGGCCGCCGGCGACGCGGGCGCCGCCGCCGTCGCGCAGGCGGCCGCGGATGCCGCCGAGGCCGCCGCCGCCGCCGCCCGCGAGGCGGGCGCCGAGGACACCGCCGCTGCCGCTGCCGCCGCCCAGGCCGCGGCCGATGCCGCCGCTGCGGCCGCGGCTGCCGCCGGAGAGGCGTCCGCAGCCGCGGCCGAGACCGCCGCGGCGGCCGTCGCGGCGGCCCAAGAGGCCGCGGAAGCGGCCCAGGAGGCCGCCGCCGCCGCCATCACCGTCCTGGGCGACACCGAGGACTTCTCCGTGCCCTGGCCACTCGACCAGGTCGACCTGGACGCCACGATCATCCCGGTGGTCCCCTCCGACGCGGGGGGGCTGGACCAGATGCGGACCGGCAGCAAGACGAACCAGTACTCGCACGGCGCCGTCTTCAGTCCGACCATGGAATGGGAGCCCGCCGCCGCCGTGGCGATCCCGCATCTCGCCGCGCCGGAGTGGGTCGATGCCACGTCGATCGTGGCGTCGGTGGTACCGGCGCCGTTCCACGACGGCTCGATCCTCACCGCCCACGACATCGTGTTCAGCTACGACCGCATGGCCGGGAAGGCCGCCTACCACCAGGGCGGCGAGACGACCGATCACCCCAGCGGCTGGACCCCCTCGAACGTCGGCCGGAGCTCCGCGAACTGGGTCCGCAACGAGGCCGTGGACGACCGCACCTGGTCGATCGAGTTGCCGTTGCCCGATGCGGGCTTCTTCGTCGTCAACCTGGCCGGGACCGGCGAGGTCGTCATCATGTCGCAGGCGGACACGGAGGCGCGCGGCGACCTCGCGATGGACACCTCACCGATGGGTACCGGCCCCTTCCGCTTCGTCAGCCACGAAGACGACACGGACTTCGTCTTCGAGCGCTTCGAGGAGCACTTCCTCCCGGTCGACCATCCCGTCGTCGTGTCGCGCTACGCCCACCACAAGCACCAGCGGGTCGTGGTGCGGCCCGAGATCCAGTCGCAGCTGGCCGGCCTCGAGGCCGGGGAGATCGACGTGGTGCCGGACCTGGGCCCCAACAACGTGCAGCCGTACCTGGACGACCCCGACTTCACGGTGCAGTACCAACCCGGCATCAACGGGGCGGCCATCCAGGTGCTCTATCCCAACCTGTACCCCCAGACGATGCCGGACGGCAGCCCGAACCCGTTCCTCGACTTCCGCGTCCGCCGGGCCGCGAACCACGCGATCAACCGCCAAGCCATCATCGACAACCTCCTGCTCGGCCAGGGCCACTATCCTCTGTTCACGTTCGCCGGCGTGTACGGCTACCCGACCCCGGAGCAGCGGGCGGAAGTCGAGTACCACTACGACCCCGAACTGGCGCGGCAGTTGATGGCGGAGGCCGGCTACGCGGACGGCTTCGAGGTTCCGCTGTACTGGACGACCGACTGGGGCGGCCAGGCCATGGCGGACATGGTGCCGGCCGTGGCCCAGGACCTGGCCGCGATCGGCATCCGCACGCAGCCGGAGGCGGCCATCGTCTCCGAGTACTTCTCCGACGCCTACCTCGTCGGCGGCCGCGACCGCCCGGTGGGCCTCTATTGGATGTGGTCCAACATCGTCCGCGACATCGGATCGATGTGGGATTGCTGCGTCGGGCCCGAATCCTACTTCACGAAGCTCGGCGGCGAGGGGGTTATGGATCCGGCCCTGCACGAGCTGTACCTCGCACAGCGCGCCGAGCTCGATCCCGCACGGCGCAGCGCGATGACCGCGGAACTGATGCTGGAGCACGCGCGCCAAGCGTGGCTCATCTTCATCGTCGAGGCGCCGGACGCGGTGCTAACCCCGGCGGACGTCAACTGGCCCAAGGGCGGGAGCACCGGCTTCGCGTGGGGCGGCTCGGCCTACGCCATCCAGCGGCGCAAGGCCTGAGGCGCCGCCTGCCGGACCTCACCCCCTGTCCCCCTCTCCATTTGAACGGTGGAGAGGGGGATCCGGTCCCCTCTCCCTCTGGGAGAGGGCTAGGGTGAGGGCCCGGGGCGCGGCCGTTACACTTGCCGCCGGTACCGCGTCGGGGGAGCCCCACTCGGCGGAACCCCGGCGCGCAATCCGCACGGAGCCTGATGCAGTTCTGGAGCTACTTCGCGATCCGGCTGGTCCAGGCGTTCTTCGTCGTCTTCATCGTCGCGACGACCGTCTTCTTCGTTTCGCGCCTCGTGGGCAATCCCGAGTCGACCTTGCTGGCGCCCGATCAGCGACGGCCCGAAGCCGTCGAGCGCCTGCGGGAGGATCTCGGGCTGCACCACCCGCTCCACGTCCAATACGCCATTTTCCTGGGCAAGCTGGCGCAAGGCGACTTCGGGAGCTCATGGCTGGGCGGGGGCAGACCCGCGCTTAGCGCGATCGGTGACCGGGCGGTGAGCACGCTCAAGCTGGGGGTGGCGGGCGTGGTGTTCGCGCTCGCGCTGGCGGTGCCGCTGGGCATCCTGGCCGCGTTGAAGCGGGGCACCGTCCTCGACTGGCTGGCGCGCTTCGTGGCGGTGATCGGCCAGGCCACGCCCAGCTTCTGGCTGGGCTTGATGATGATCTTCTTCTTCGCCGTCGAGCTGGGCTGGTTCCCGACCGGCGGTGAAGAGGCCGGCTTGCGCTCGTTGATCCTGCCCGCGATCGCACTCGGCCTGTTTGAACTGGTCGCGATCATGCGGCTGACCCGCTCGGGGATGATCGAGGTGATGGACACGGACTTCATTCGCACCGCGCGGGCCAAGGGGCTCAGTGAGCGGGTGGTCATTGGGCGGCACGCCGTGCGGCACGCGCTGTTGCCGGTCGTGACGATGCTGGGCCTCTCGCTGGGCCGGTTGATCGGCGGCTCCGTGATCATCGAGGTGGTGTTCGCCTGGCCCGGGGTCGGCCGGCTGATCGTCGACTCGATCTTCAAGAACGACTTCCCGATGGTGCAGGCCTCGATCATCGTGCTGGCGGCGTCGATCGCGATCGTGAACCTGCTGGTCGACGTCTCGTACCGGCTGATCGACCCGCGCATCCGGGCGGGGGCCGCCTGATGGCCGGCCAGGCGGCGGCGGTGGAGCTGGGCCCGCGGCGCGGCCTGCGCTGGCGGCGCTGGCTGGGGCTCTCCATCCCCGGCGCGATCGCGCTGACGCTGCTCGTGGCGGGCGTGGGGGCGGACTGGCTGGCGCCGCACGACCCGGAGTTCATCAACCTGGGCGGGCGCCTGGAGCCGCCCGTCTTCGCCGGGGGCAGTTGGGACTACTTCCTGGGCACGGACGACGTGGGGCGGGACATCTTCAGCCGGCTGCTGTACGGGGCGCGCATCTCCCTGATCGTCGTGGGCATCGTGGTGCCGGGCGCGGCGCTGCTGGGGACGCTGCTGGGGCTGATCGCCGGCTGGGTGGGCGGCCTCACGGGCCAACTGCTCATGCGTTTCGTCGACGTGCAACTGGCGATGCCGGCGATCCTCTTCGCGGTGCTGCTGGCGAGCCTAGTGGGCCCCAGCCTGCGCAACGTGATCATCATCCTGCTGATCTGGACCTGGCCCTCGTACGCGCGGCTGGTGCGGGCCGACGTGCTCTCGCTCAAGGAGCGCGACTTCGTCACGGCATCGCGGGCGACCGGGGCGGGCCCGGTCTGGATCATGCGCCGGCACCTGTTCCCGAACGTCGTCAACACCGTCGTCATCATCATGACGCTGGAGGTGGCGCTGGTGATCCTGGCCGAGGCGGCGCTCAGCTTCCTGACCGTCGGCGCGCCGCCGGGCACGCCCTCGTGGGGGGTGATGATCTCGGAGGGCCGCGACTTCATGAACGTCGCCTGGTGGCCGATCTGGCTGCCGGGCCTCGCCCTGGTGACGATCTCGCTGACCGGCAACCTGATGGGCGACTGGCTGCGCGACGCCCTCGACCCGCGCCTGCGCAACGTGCGCTAGTCCGCCCCCCGCGCCTCCGCCTGGGGCGTCAGGCTGCCCTCGATCCAGTGCTCGCCGTCGGCCCAGACCTCCTTCTTCCACACGGGCACGATCGCCTTGAGCCGGTCGATCGCGTAGTGGCAGGCCTCGATGCCCTCCTTGCGGTGCGGCGACGACACGGCGATCAGCACGCTCGCCTCGCCGATCTCCAGGCGGCCGCGGCGGTGGTGCATCGCCACCGCGCAGACCTCCCAGCGCGCCCGCACCTCGTCGGCGATCTGGCGCATGATCTTGCAGGCCATGGCCGGATAGGCCTCGTACTCCAGGTAGTCCACCTCGCGGCCCAGGTTGTTGTTGCGCACGACGCCGCTGAACACCGAGACCGCGCCCGCCTCGGGGCGCAGCACCAGGTCGTGCAGCGCGGCGACATCGAGGGGGGCGTCGGTGATGCGGAAGTAGGCGTCGCAGTCCGCGTCCGCGGCGCCGCCGCTCACCGGCGGGATCAGCGCCACCTCGTCGCCGGGGCGGATCGGGAAGTCCGCCGACACGTACTCGGCGTTCACCGCCACGATGACCGAGTCGCGCATCGCCGCCAGCGCCGGGTAGCGCTCGACGACGGCGCTGGTCAGGCATCCGGCCGTCGTCGCGCCGTCGAGCGGCAGCTCGATGCGCCGCGTCCCCGCCGACTCGGCCAGGCTGGCGAAGAGCTGCACCGTGATCGTCATGCGCGCAGTCTATATTCGCCCGGCCGGATGGGCTCTGCCCGGCCGGATGAGGAGGGGTGCGCTGTGCGAACCGATGTCATCGACCGCGATCGCCTGCGCCGCTGGCGCGGTCGCGCCGCCGATTTCCTCTTCCCGCCGCGCTGCGCCGTCTGCGCCGCCGACGGCGCCCTGCTCTGCGACGACTGTCGCGCCACGTTCACGCCCGCCGCGCCGCCGCGCTGCCCGCGCTGCTGGGAACCCGGCGACGGGCCCGGCGCCGCGGTCTGCCATCGCTGCCGCCTCGACCCGCCGGCGCTGCGCGCCGCCTTCGTGTTCCAGGGCACGGCGCGGCGGGCCGTGCTCGCCGTGAAGTACCAGAGCCTCACCGCCACCGCCGCGCCCATGCTGGAGGTCGCGGACCTGACCGACCTCCCCCCGCACCTCGACCTCGTCACGGCCGTGCCGATGCCCGGCGGCCGGCGCCGCCGGCGCGGGCACAACCAAGCCGCCGTCTTCGGCCGGCTGCTGGCCGCGCGTCTCGACCGCCCCTTCGACGAGCGGGCGCTGCGGCGTCGGCGGCGCACCCCCCGGCAAGTCGGGCAGCCGAATCGCGCCGCCCGCCTCGCCAACGTGCGCGGCGCCTTCGCCGCCGACCCCGAGCGCGTGCGCGGCCGCGCCGTCCTCGTCGTCGATGACGTGACCACCACCGGCGCGACGCTCAACGCCTGCGCGGAGGCCCTGCTGTCGGCCGGCGCCGCCTCCGTCGATGGCTGGGCCGTCGCCAGCGCGCGCTAGCTCACGGTCCGGACTGACGCCGGATGAACTGATCCAGCAGCGGCACGGCGAGCGAGTACCGCCCCCAGCGGTTCTTGTAGATCAGGCCCGCGTCGCTGAGCGTGGAGAGCATCTGGCTGACGTGGCTCGACGTGAAGGCCTTGGCCTCGCCGCGCTGGGACTCGGCGACCACTTCCTGCACCGTGAACTCGTCCCCGGCGTTCGGCAGCCGCGCGATCACGCCCAACAGATCCCGTTGCCGATCCGTGGCCCGCGCCCAGCGCCCGGCGAAGAAGTCCGTGTCCAGCTTCCGCACGATCGCCGCCTCCGGGATATCGGCCGGCTGTGCTCCCGCGGTGACGTGCTGAGTCCACACGTCGTAGACCTCGCGGCAGACATACTGGATGAAGTAGGGGTACCCCCGCGTCAGCATGTAGATGCGTTGCACGGACTCTTCCGCGAAGCGGACCGGACACTGGCTGTCATCGATCGGCCGCAGGATCGCATCCTGGGCAGCGGCTTCGTCGAGCCGGTCCAGGAAGACCACCCGGAACATCCGCTCGGAGAACGTCCGCGCCTCGACCAGCTTTGGGAACAGGGTGGGGAGCCCCGTCAATGCGAGCATGAACGGGATCCCCTTCCGCTGCAGCGACTGGAAGACATCGAGCAGCAGCGAGAGCGGGTACTCCTCCTTGGCCGCGTGATCGGCGAGGTTCTGCGCTTCGTCGTACGCGAAGACGACTCCGTGTTTGCCGAGCGGAGCAATCGCCGCCGCGACCGTCTCCAGGACGGCCTTCAGCTTGTCCGACGCGATTCCGGGGGTGGAGTTCCAGATCTCAAGCAGGGCGGAGAAGTCGAGCGTCCGTCGCACGATCTCGGTCGGCGCCGTCAGTCCGATGTGGCGCCGCTCCTCTTCGGCGATCACGATCGGTGAGGTCACGACCGCGAGGTCCGTCATCAGGCGCAGGGCGAGGCGCTCCTCGCTGATGCTGCTCGACTCCGACAGGTCCGTCCCAACCCACAGCCAGCCGCCACTGGTGGCCATGGGCTTGAGGGTCTCCAGGAGGACGGTCTTCCCCACGCCTCGGAGGCCGGTCAAGACGAGATTCTCGAAGATCGTCTCCTGACCCAGGAGCCTCGCGAACTCCTGCTGTTCTTGCTCGCGCCCGGCGAGATAGGGGGGCATGTGTCCGGCTCCTGGCCGGAATGGGTTCCGGAATTCTTGAGACATTACAACTCGCATCACTAAATGTAGGGAGAGTTATAATATTAGATATGTGGAACACATGATGTCAACTCTCCGCCCACGCGCATCTGCGAAGGACGCGAGCTCACGCCGCATTGCCGATGGACGGCGCCGCCCATAGACTCGCCCCTCGGCGGCCGGGGACGCCGTCGCCGAGGTCGTGCCCCCGGGCACGCGCGCAGGGAGCGCCATGGTCCAGACGTCGCCGCCCGATCTGCTGGCCGCCGCCGATGCCGATGTCGCCGCCGCCATCGGCCGCGAGGCCGGGCGTCAGCGCGAGTCCCTGGAGATGATCGCGTCGGAGAACTACACCAGCCCGGCCGTCCTGGCCGCGGTCGGCTCGGTCCTGACCAACAAGTACGCCGAGGGCTACCCCGGCAAGCGCTACTACGGCGGCTGCGACTTCGTCGACGAGGTCGAGACGCTCGCCATCGAGCGCGTGAAGGCGCTGTTCGGCGCCGACCACGCCAACGTGCAGCCGCACTCGGGCAGCCAGGCCAACCTCGCCGCCTACTTCGCGCTCATGAACCCGGGCGATGTGGCGCTGGGGCTGGAGCTCAGCCACGGCGGCCACCTGACGCACGGCCTCAAGGTCAACGTCTCCGGCAAGTGGTTCAACTTCGCCTCCTACGGCGTCGACCGCGAGACCGAGCGCATCGACTACGACGCCATGGCCGCCGTCGCGCGCGAGGTGCGCCCCAAGGTCATCGTCATCGGCGCGACGGCCTACCCGCGGCAGTACGACTTCGCCCGCGCGGGGGAGATCGCGCGCAGCGTCGACGCGGTCCTGATGGCGGACATGGCGCACATCGCGGGGCTCGTCGCGGCCGGGCAGCACCCCACCCCCGTCGGTCCCGCGCCGGTCATCACGTCCACCACCCACAAGACGCTGCGCGGCCCCCGCTCCGCCTTCATCCTCAGCGACGCCGATCACGCGCGCGCCGTCGACCGGGCCATCTTCCCCGGCACCTCCGGCGGCCCGCACATGCACGTCATCGCGGGCAAGGCCGTGGCCTTCGGCGAGGCCGCCAGGCCGGAGTTCCGGGACTACGCGATCCGCATCATCGAGAACGCGCGCACGCTGGCCGACGCGCTGCGCGGCGAGGGGCTGCGGCTCGTCTCGGGCGGCACCGATACCCACCTGCTGCTCGTCGACGTCGGCGTCCGCGGCCTGACCGGCAAGGCCGTCGAGGGCGCCCTCGACGCGGCCGGCATCACGGTCAACAAGAACACCATCCCCTACGACGAGCGCCGGCCCACCGTGACCAGCGGCATCCGCATCGGCACGCCGGCGCTCACGACGCGCGGCATGGGGCCGGACGAGATGCGCGCCATCGCCCGGCTGATCGGCCGCGTGCTGGACGACATCAAGGACGAGGCCACGCACGCCGCGGTGCGCGCCGCCGTCCGCGACCTCGTCGCCGGCTTCCCGGTGCCCGGTCTGGGCAGCTGACGCGCCCGGGCAGCTGGCGTCGCATCGCACGCTGAGTCGGGCGAATTCGGCGCGAGTGTGCCGGGGAATGGGCCCCGACGGCCGGGGTTGTCTATAATGACCGCCGCCCGTCGACCGGCCTGCGGGCGAAGCAGGAGTACGCAGTGGCAAGAGCCTACGAAATGATGGTCGTCCTCAGTGGCGACGTGAACGCCGAGCAGATTCCCGACCGCATGGAGGGGCTGCGCAGCCTCGTCAGCGAGAACGGCGGCAGCGTCACCGAGGTGATCGACTGGGGCCGTCGCCGCTTGGCGTACCCCATCCGCCGCAACTTCGAGGGGCACTACCTGATCACGGAGTTCACCAGCGAGGACGGCGCCGGCAACCAGGAAGTCGAGCGGACGCTGCGCATCGATGAGAGCGTGCTGCGGCACCTCATCATCCGCACCGACGACTAGCTCCTCCGCCGCCCGCGCACCGGCGCGAGCGGGCCGCGGGGGCGGAGACGGACATCGCCATGGCCAGCCTCAACAAAGTCCAGATCATCGGCAACTTGGGCGCCGACCCGGAGATGCGTTTCACCGCCAACGGCCGCGCCGTCGCCTCGATGCGGGTCGCCTGCAGCCGCCGCTACACGACGCAGGACGGGGACAGCCGCGAAGAGACCGAATGGGTGCGCGTCGTCGCCTGGGCGAAACTCGCCGAACTGGTCAGCCAGTACCTCTCCAAGGGCAGCCAGGTCTACGTCGAGGGCCGCATGCAGACCCGCGAGTGGCAGGACCGGGAGGGGCAGCGCCGCTTCACCACCGAAGTCGTCGCCCGGGACGTCCAGTTTCTCGACCGCCGTGGGGGCGGTGACTACGATGGGGATTCTGGAAAGCCCGCCGCCGGCGCCGCCGGCAGCGTGGATCCCGACGACCTGCCCTTTGAATAGGGCATCCTTCCCGGGCCCGGCGCGTCGCCGCGTGGCGCCGCCGGTCGTGGTGGGGGATTCCAGAGGAGACCGCCCATGACGACCGATGCTGGAGCGGGCGCGCCCGCTTCCGACCCCACCCCGCCCCGCCCCGCCCCCGCTGCGGCGCCGGCCCCCCGCCCCCGCGGCGGCCCCCCGCGTCGCGACCGCGACGATGGCGGTGGCCGCGATCGGCGCGATCGGGGCGACCGCGACCGTGGCGACCGCGACCGTGGCGACCGCGACGGTGATCGCGACCGGCGCTCCGGCCGCCGGCGCGGCCGCAAGGCCCCCATGTTCGTCCCGGCCGAAGTCGAGACGATGGACTACAAGGACGTCGACCGGCTGCGCCGGCTCGTCTCGGACCGCGGCCGCATTGAGCCGCGACGCAAGACCGGGCTCACGGCCAAGGACCAGCGCAAGCTGACCCGCGCGATCAAGCGCGCCCGCCACGTCGCGCTGCTGCCGTACACGGCCGCCCACCTGCGGGTCACCTCGGCCTACCGGCAGGCCAGCCGCGCCGCCCGCTACGACGCCCCCCCTCCCGCCGCCGCCGAGCCCGAAGCGCCCCCCGCCGAGCCGGAAGCGGCCCCGGCGGTCGACGAGACTTCCGAGGCCCCCGCGACGGACGCTGCCGCAGAGTTGGACACACCCCCGGACGAGCCGGAAGCGGCTGCCGCGGAGGACGAGACCCCGGCGGTCGACGAGACTCCCGAGGCCCCCGCGGCGGACGCGGTCGCGGAGGCGGAGGCGCCCGCGGACGAGCCGGAAGCGGCTGCCGCGGAGGACGACGACCCCCCGGCCGACGAGGCCCCCGAGGCCCCCGCGACGGACGCGGTCGCGGAGCCGGAAGCGCCCCCGGACGAGCCGGAAACCGCCGTCGCGGAGACGGACGCCCCGGCCGACGCCGAGACCCCTGAGGCCCCCGCGACGGACGCGGTCGCGGAGGCGGACACGCCCACGGACGAGCCCGAGGAGGCCCCAGCCACGACCTCCGACGACCCCCCGGCCGACACCCCCGAGACCCCCGACGCCCCCCCGACGCCCGAGGCCTCCCCCTAGGCCGGCGGCCGGCGGCGATGGGCGCGCAAGCAATGGCCGCTACGCAGGAGTCCCCCGGCTCCGGCACGGTGGGGGTTGGGCTGCTCGGTCTCGGTGTCGTGGGGCGCGGCGTCCATGACGCCCTGCGCGCAAACGCGACGACCTACGCCCAGCGCTCGGGGCGCGCGATCGAGATCCGCGGCATCGCCGTGCGCGACGGCGCCCGGCCCCGCCCCGGGGTCGACGCGGCGCTGCTCGGCGACGACCCGCTGGCGCTCGCCACCCGCGACGACATCGACATCGTGGTCGAGCTCATGGGCAGCATGGCGCCCGCGGCGGACTGCATCGCGGCGGCGCTGCGGGCGGGCAAGTCGGTCGTCACGGCCAACAAGGAAGTGATGGCGCGCCGCGGCCCGGAGCTGCTGGCGCTGGCGCAGGAGCGCGGCGTCGCGCTGCTCTACGAGGCCAGCGTGGGCGGCGGCATCCCGATCATCGCCCCCCTCACCCGCGACCTGCAGGCCAACGAGATCCGCTCGCTGCAGGCGATCATCAACGGCACGACCAACTTCATCCTCACGGCCATGGCGCAGGACGGCATGTCCTACGCCGACGCCCTCGCCGAGGCGCAGCGCCGGGGCTACGCGGAAGCCGACCCCAGCAGCGATGTCGAGGGTGTCGATGCCGCCTTCAAGCTCGCGATCCTCGCCAGCCTGGCCTTCCACACCAGCGTGCACCCGGACGACGTCTACCACGAGGGCATCACCGCCCTGAGCGCCGGAGATTTCCGCTACGCCGCCGACTTGGGCTACGTCATCCGGCTGCTCGCCATCGCCGGCCGCGACGCCGGCGGCGCCCTGGACGTGCGCGTGCACCCCACGCTGCTGGACTCGCACGACCCCCTGGCGCGCGTCGACGGCGTGCTGAACGCGGTCGCCGTGGAGGGCGACCTCCTGGGCCGCGCCATCTTCGAGGGCGAGGGCGCGGGGTCGCGCCCCACCACGAGCGCGGTCGTGGCGGACCTGCTCGACATCGTCTCCAACGGGGTCCGCGCGGGGGCGCGGCGCCCCCCGGCCGGCGCGCGAGAGGCCGGGCCAGCGACGCCCGCGCCCGGCTTCGTGCGCCGGGGCGACCTGCGCATGCGGTACTATTTGCGCGTGCTGGTCCGCGACCGCCCCGGCGTGATGGCCGAGATCGGCCGTGTCTTCGCCACCAATCACATCAGCATCGCCTCCCTGCTGCAGGTCGAGGCGGACGCGGTGGCGGGAACCGCGGAACTCATCATCACGACCCACGAGGCCCGCGAATCAGACATCGATCGCTTCATGGCGACGGCCGCCATGCTGGATGTGGTCCGTGAGTTGGCGGTCCGCATCCGGATTGGGAGCAGCCCGTGACCACCCCACACGACCCCGAACAGCTGGCCAGCGTGGTGGACTGGCTGGAGGCCGAAGTCGGCAGCCTCAAGGCCAAGCTCGCCCAGGCCGAAGCACAAGCCCAGGAGGATCGCACCCGCCTGTGGCAGATCAGCGAGGATGTCCAGCGCGCCGAAGGCGGCGCGGCCAACATGGTGACGCAGCTGCAGATCCTGTCCGACCTGCCCGAGGAGGTCCGCCTGCTGCGCGATCGCTCCGAACGGATGCAGGCCGCCCTGGGCCAGGACTCCGAGCAGATGGAGCTCCTGGGCCGGCAACTGCGCGCGGAGATGCAGTCCGAACGCGACGAGCGCGCCGAGTTGCGCCGCCGCACCGAGTTCGCCGAGCAGGCCGCGCTGACCGGCGCGGAGAAGGTCCGCGTCGCCGAAGAGATGTCGCAGCGCGCCCAGGAGACGATGTCCGTCGTCAGCCAGCGCCTGGAACAGAGCGACATCCACGTCGCCGGGCTCGATGCCCGCCTGGCCGCGCTCGGCGAAGCCGTGCGCCGCGTGCAGGACGACGGTCGCACCGCCAGCGCTGAGATCGAGGGGCACGATCGCCTCTTCGCCGAGATCGGCGACCGCATGGAGCGCTTCACCGAGCTGGCCCGCCGCGTGCAGCAACGCCTCGAGGACAGCGAACGGTCACAGGAGGAAGCGCACGCCCTGCGCGACCGCTTCGAGGGCATGCGCGTCGACAACGAGGCCGCGATCGCCCGCGTCAGCACGATGCAGAGCGAGCACGAGCAGATCCAGGCCCGCTTCGGCGAGTTCGAGCGATCGCTGGAGCGGTCGCGCACCCGGTCTGAGCAGCAGGAGCGCGGCCTGACCGAGATCCGCGCCGCCTTCGACGACCTGCGGGAGCTGCTGCAGCGCGACTCGGAACGGCTGCTGGGATTCCAGGAGAAGCTGCGCCGCCGCCAGATCTCCGACCTCGAACAGGAGGTCCGCGAGATCCGCGGCCACATCCGCCAGCAGGCCGAGAGCCGCGATGCCTGACCTGCCCGGCGCCCGCCTCGCGACGGAGCCGGCCGCGCCCGCCGCCACCGGCGCATCCGCCGGCATCATCGCCCGCTACGCCGCCTACCTGCCCCTGACCGACGCAACGCCGCGCATCACCCTGGGCGAGGGCGCGACCCCGCTCGTGCGCGCCCCCTCGCTCGAGCGGGCCACCGGCGCCGCGTCGGTGCATCTCAAGCTCGAGTCCTGCAACCCCACGGGCTCCTTCAAGGACCGCGGCATGGTGCTGGCAGTCGCCAAGGCGATCGAGGACGGCCACGAGGCCGTGCTCTGCGCCTCGACGGGCAACACCAGCGCCTCGGCCGCCGCCTACGCCGCGCGCATGGGGCTGACGGTCTACGTGCTGGTCCCGCGCGGCTCCATCGCGCAGGGCAAGCTGGCCCAGGCGATCGCGCACGGCGCGCGCATCCTGGCCGTGCAGGGCTCCTTCGACGACGCGCTCGGCCTGGCCCAGGAGATCACGGCCCGCCACCCCATCGCCCTCGTCAACTCGGTCAACCCTCATCGCATCCAGGGCCAGAAGACCGGCGCCTTCGAGATCGTCGACGACCTCGGCGACGCCCCCGACCTGCACTGCATGCCGGTCGGCAACGCCGGCAACATCACCGCCTACTGGATGGGCTACCGCGACTATCAGGCCGAGGAGCGGCTCACCCGGCCGCCGCGCATGTTCGGCTTCCAGGCCGCCGGCGCCGCCCCCATCGTGTCGGGCGCGATCGTCGAGCACCCCGAGACGGTCGCGACCGCGATCCGCATCGGCAACCCCGCCTCCTGGCGGGGCGCGATCAACGCCCGCGACGCCTCCGGCGGCGACATCCAGGCCGTCAGCGACGCCCAAATCCTCGACGCCTACCGCCACCTCGCCCGCGAGGAAGGCGTCTTCTGCGAGCCGGCCTCGGCGGCGTCCGTGGCCGGGCTGCTCGCCCTGCCGGCGCGCGGTATCGACTGCGCCGGCGCGCGCATCGTCTGCATCATCACCGGCTCCGGCCTCAAGGACCCCGAGACGGCGCTCTCGATCGAAGCCGACGTCCGCGACGTGCCGGTGGACATCAACGCCGTCGAGGCCGCGCTCGCCTGACGCCGGCCCGCACGCTGGCGCCGCGGCGCGACTGCCTCGCACGTCACGGAGCGATTTACCGGCGCGCCCCGGCGCGACAGGCCGGAGGCCGCGCGTCCGGTAGGCTGGGCGCGGCGTCCACTCGTGCCGGCCGGTCCGCGGCCGGCGGGCTCCGCCGCGACGAGCGCATCCGCGGCAGCGGGGATGACATGACCCTCCAACTCGACACGACCACCGGCCCCGCCTTCGACCGCGAGCGCATCGAGGCCGCCGTGCGTGAATTGCTGCACGCGATCGGCGAAGACCCCGATCGCGAGGGCCTGCGCGACACCCCCCGCCGCATCGCCGAGGGCTACGCCGAGGTCTTCGCGGGCATGCACGCCGACCCGGCCGCGCTGCTGCGGGTCGGCTTTGAGGAGGGCCACGATGAGATGGTCATCCTGCGCGACATCCCCTTCTTCTCCATGTGCGAGCATCACCTGCTGCCCTTCCACGGCAGCGCCCACGTCGCCTACGTGCCGCGCGGCCGCGTCGTCGGGATCAGCAAGATCGCGCGGCTGGTCGACGCGGTCGCCCGCCGGCCGCAGCTGCAGGAGCGCCTCACCTCGCAGATCGCCGACACCCTGATCGACGTGCTGGAGCCGGACGGCGTCGCCGTCGCGGTGCAGGCGGAGCACCTCTGCATGACGATGCGCGGCATCAAGAAACCCGGCAGCCGCATGGTCACCTCCGCCATGCGCGGCACCTTCCAGTCGCAGCCCGAGACCCGCACCGAGTTCCTCTCCCTGATCGGCCCCCTGGGCCGGTGAAACCCCGCCCATGAGCCTCACCACCCTCCCCGCCGTCTGGGCCAGCGTCGCCCCGGAGTGGTCGGCCCTGCTGGCCCGCGCCCGCCCGCCCGCCGGCGCGTTCGCGACGCCCCAGTTCCAGTCGGCCTGGTGGGACGCCTTCGCCACCGGCCCCGACTGCCGCATCGACCTGCACGCCGTCCGCGACGGCGGCGAGCTGATCGGGGTGCTGCCGCTCATGCGCCACGATGGCGGCCTGGGCCTCATCGGCGACCCGGACGTCTGCGACTACATGGACATCGTGGCGAGCGCCGGCCGCGAGGCCGACGTCGCCGGCGCGCTGCTCGACCACCTCGACGCCAGCGGCGCGACGTTGCTGTCGCTGCCCGGCCTGCCCCACGGCTCCGGCACGCTGACGCTGCTGCCGGCCGCCGCCGCCGCTCGCGGCTGGGACGTGCGCTCCGAGCCCGAGGCCGTCTGCCCCGTGCTCCAACTCGCGCCCGACTGGGACGGCTACTTGGCCGGCATCAAGACGCGCCACCGGCGCGAGGTGCGGCGCAAGATGCGCAACCTGCTCGACGGCGGCGCGACGGTCGCGCTGGAGGCGATCGACGAGCCGCAGGCGCTGATCGCGGCCCTGCCCGAGTTCCTGGCCCTGATGGCCGGCTCCCGCGCCGACAAGGCCGGCTTCCTGACCCCGCGCATGGCCGACTTCTTCCACCGCCTGACGGCGGCCATGGCCCCGGCCGGGCTGCTGCGGCTCTACTTCTTCCACGTCGACGGCAAGCGCGTCGCGGCGGTGCTCTGCTTCCTCGCCGACGGTGAACTGCAGATGTACAACAGCGGCTACGACCCCGACTTCCGCGAGCTCTCCGTGGGCCTCGCCTCCAAGGTCTTCGTCGTGCGGGACGCCATCGAGCGCGGGCTGGCGCGGGTCAACTTCCTGCGCGGCGAGGAGCCCTACAAGTTCCAGCTTGGCGCGAAGCCCACGCCGGTCACCCGCCTCGTCCTGCAGCGCGCCCCCGCCGACGGGGGGACCGCCTGATGTCGCACCACCTGCAGCGCCTCGCCTTCCTCAGCACGCATTCCTCGCCGCTGGCCATGCCCGGCACGACCAAGGCCGGCGGCATGAACGTCTACATCGACGCCCTCACCCGGCGGCTGGGCCGCTCCGGCCGCCGCGTCGACATCTTCACCCGCCGCGACGACCCCGCCCTGCCCGCCGTCGTGCCCCTCGATCGCAACGTGCGCGTCGTCAACATCAGCGCCGGCCCGCCCGCGTCCCTCCCCCCGCTCGACGTGTACGCCGTGGAAGCCGAGTTCCGCGCCGGCGTGCAGGCCTTCGTCGAGCAGGACGCCGAGCCCGCCGGCCACGGCGCGCCCTACGACCTCATCCACTCCCACTACTGGATCTCCGCGATCACCGGCATGGCCCTGGCCGACGACTGGCGCCGTCCCCACGTCGCGATGTTCCACACCCTGGGCGAGGTCAAGAACCGCGCCCGCCGCGCCGAGCGCGAGCCCGCCCTGCGCATCGACGCCGAGCGCGGCATCGTCGCACGCGCGGATCGCGTGATCTGCGCGACCCCGCACGAGCAGATCTTCCTGGTGCAGATCTACGGCGCCCACCCCGACTGCGTCAGCGTCGTGCCGGGCGGCGTCGACCTCGAGCGCTTCCGCCCCGCCGATCCTCCCCACGACCGCGCCGCCGCCCGCCGCGCGCTGGGCCTCCCCGCCGAGCCCACGGCCCTCTTCGTCGGCCGGCTGGAGCGGCTCAAAGGGGTCGACATCCTCGTCCGCGCGGCCGCCCTGGCCGACGTCGAGCCGCCCCTGCACCTCGTCATCGTCGGCGGCGACGCGGTCGATGCCCCCGAACGGGCGCGGCTGCGCGCGCTCGCCGAGGCGCAGGGCATCGGCGAGCGCATCCACTTCCTCGACGCCGTCGATCGCGACACGCTGGCGCAGTACTACCGCGCCGCCGACGTCTGCGTCGTGCCGTCGTACTACGAGAGCTTCGGCCTCGTCGCGGTCGAGGCGCTGGCCTGCGGCACGCCCGTCATCGCGACCCGCGTCGGCGGCCTGCAGTACACCGTCCGCGACGGCCAGACCGGCCACCTGATCTCGTGGCGCTGCCCGGAGCCCTTCGCCGAGCGGCTGGAAGCGCTGCTCGCCAACGACGACCTGCGCGCCCGCTTCGCCGCCGCCGCCCCCGCCTCGGTGCGCCAGTTCGACTGGGACGTCGTCGCCGGCCAGATCGTCGATGTCTACGAGGACCTGCTCGAGCGCCACGCGACCGGCGCCGCCTCGTGCCACGCCTCCTGATTCCGCCCCCGCCCCGCCCATGACGGCGATAGACTGCCAGCGATGACCGCCGCCACGCCTGCCGCCGCCTCTGCTTCCCCCGCCGCCGACGGTCCCCGCCGCGCGCTCGTCATCATGGCGCACCCCGACGACATCGAGTTCACCTGCGGCGGCACCGCCGCCAACTTCGCCGACGACGGCTGGCGCGTGACCTTCTGCCTCGTCACCAGCGGCGACAAGGGCAGCAAGGACGACACCATCCGGGCCTGGGAGCTGGGCCGCATGCGCGAGGCCGAGCAGCAGGCCGCCGCCGCCCGCCTCGGCGTCGCCGAGTGCGTCTTCCTACGCTGGCCCGACGGCTTCGTCGAGGACTCGGCCGAACTGCGCGAGCGCCTCGTCCGCGTCATCCGCGAGCAGCAGCCCGAGATGCTCGTCACCTGGGACGGCTACCGCGGCTTCAACCATCGCGACCACCGCACCGTCGGCCTCGTCGCCCTCGACGCCGCCTTCCCGCTCGCCCGCACGCCGCACTACTTCCCCGGCCACGCCGACGCCGGCCTGCGCTGGCACCGCGTCAACACCGTCCTCCTGGCCGGCAGCCGCGAGCCCGACTACTTCGTCGACGTCGGCCGCCAGTTCGACCGCAAGATCGACGCCCTGCTCTGCCACGCCAGCCAGGTGGGGTCCACCCGCGACGAACTCGGCGGGCGCATGCGCAAGCGACAGTCGGAGGCGGCCGCGCAGGGGCGCATCCCCTGGGCCGAGGGCTTCCGCCGCCTGACCTTCGGCGGGACCGCCCCCCCGTCGCGCGCCGCCGCCCTGCGCGCCGTCGGCAAACGCGCCGCCGCCTCACAGGACGACCCGGAGAGCTAGCGTGGAAGACCTCGCCCTCTACTGCTTGTGGGCCGGACTCGTCGCGGCGGGCATCGCCGCCCCGCTGTACATCGGCTTCGCCGCCGCGCCGCGGATCCGCCTGCTCGCCCGCGCCCCGGCTGCGGCCCCCCTCCCCGAGGGCGCGCCCTCGGGCGTCGCGACCGCCCCGCCGCCCGGACGCGCCGCCCGCCCGCGCACCCTCGGCGGCCTCGCGACCTTCGCCGCCTGGACGTCGGTCGTCTTCGGCGGCCTGGGCCTCGTCTTCCGCACCATCGCCCTCGACCACCCGCCGTTCAGCAACCTGTTCGAGTTCTCGATGGCCTTCGGCTTCGCCATCGCGCTGGTCTACCTCCTCTTCGAGCGCGCCTACCGCACGCGGCTGCTGGGCGCGTTCGTGATGCCCGTCTCCTTCGGCCTCTACGCCAGCGCCCTCGTCTTCCCCAGCGCCGGCCAGCCGACGCTCGTCCCGGCGCTGCAGAACCCCACCCTGCTCACCATCCACGTCTCCGTCATGATCCTCGCCTACGCCGTCCTGGCCGTGGCCTTCGGCGCCGCCGTCATGCACATCGTCCAGGGCAACGACCGTCAGCGCATCGCCTGGCTGCCCTCGCCCCGCCGCGCCGAGGAGCTCACCCACCGCGCAGTCCTCGTGGGCTTCCCCTTGCTGGGCGCCGGCGTCGCCCTGGGCGCCCTCTGGGCCAACGACGCCTGGGGCCGCTATTGGGGCTGGGATCCCAAGGAGACCGCCGCCCTCGTCACCTGGCTCATCTTCGCCGTCTACCTGCACGCCCGCGGCCTGCAGCCCGCCGCCGCCGGCCCCGGCGCCCGGACCGTCAAAGCCACCGCTCCCCGCCCCCGCCGACGCCGCCTGTGGCCGCCCCCCGGCCCCTGGATCGTCGTCGTGGGCTTCGCCGCCGTCCTGTTCACGTACCTGGGCGTCAACCTGTGGGTCAGCGGTCTGCACTCGTATGCGGGGGTGTGAAGGCCGGGCTCGACTGCTGAGCATGGAGTAGGCTGTGATGGTGCGTCTGAGATGGCACCGGGTGACTAACGGGTGAGGAAGACTGCTCCATGGCTGTGCGGCACAAGTGCTTCGTTTCCTACCACGCCAAGAATCGGGTGGCCGTCCAGCGCTTCCTCGATGATTTCGAGGATGTCTTCATCGCGAAGACGGTGGGAGTATCAGACACCGACGATTTCATCAACTCCGAGAACCGCAACTACGTCATGCGGAGGATCCGCGAGGAGTATCTTACGGACTCTACGGTGACCATCGTCCTCATCGGCGAATGCACCCAGGCGCGGAAGTACGTCGACTGGGAGATCGCCTCGACGCTCCGGAACGATCCCGAGAACGGCCGGAGCGGGCTGCTCGGCATCAATCTCAAGAGCCTGGGGACCCGCAACGCAGCGCCAGTTCGACTCCAGGACAACTGGACGAAGGATGACTCCTCCTCGTATGCCCGGTACTACGCCTACCCTTCGTCCGAAAGCACAGTTCGGAAGTGGATCCAGGAGGCGTTCGACCGGCGCTCGACGCATACTCCCGACAACAGGCGCGACCTTTTCAAGAACAATCGCCCGTGCAACTAGACGCAGAGAAGTACGTCGCCGAGCGCCTTGCGCCAGAGATCGAGTACTACGAGCGCCGGGCGGCGGCGAACAAGCGCTGCTTCCATTGCGCGTCGGTGCTAGCCATCATCGCTGCTGCGAGCATCCCGGTCGCCGCCACTGTGGACCTCGATCGCTGGGCACTGGCGGGGCTGGGCGCGCTCGCCACCGTTGCCCTCTCTTTGCTCGCCTTGTTCAAGTGGCAAGAGAACTGGCTTCAGTTTCGCGGGAACGCGGAGGCCCTGAAGAAAGAGCGAGCATTCTATGACACTCGGACAGGGCCCTACCGCGGTCTTGGAGATGACGATCTTGCGGAGGAACTCACGCTGCGCACGGAGGAATTGATCTCCCGCGAGCATCAGGTCTGGCAGCGCACGCAACACCAGCGTCATTCGGAGAACAACTGATCGGTCATCGCCGGGGGCGTGATCTTTCGTCGGCCCGCACGGACCCCCCGGACGTGGACTCCCAACTCCTCCCGGGCAGTGCCTCAACCTGACCCTGCTTGACGCGACTACCCCCTGCCCATAGCTTTCCTTCCGACTTGCCAGTCGTCTGAGCATGTTTTCCGCGTGGGCTTCGGCCGCGGGGCGGGCTCCTGCCCCCTCAAGGCTCACGCGAGACAGCTGGATGACTGGCAAGTCCCCATCCGTCCGTTGCCGAGAGGGGGCACCTCGTGGAGGACCAGGGCCTGCAGACGCGGGCCGTAGCGGTGCGGGGACGGCCGGCGAATCACACCTGCCACCGCAGCTTGGCGGTCGGCGCGATCGCGCGGCCGATTCCAGTCGCGTAGCAACCGGTGCCGCCGGGCGACCGCATGGCGGATCCCAACTGGGCCAACCGGACGATCTGGACGGGCGACAACCTGCCCATCATGCGCGGCATGAACAGCGCCAGCGTCGACCTGATCTACCTGGATCCGCCCTTCAACTCGAACAAGACCTACAGCGCCCCCATCGGTTCCGAGGCGGCGGGAGTTGCCTTCAAGGACACGTGGACGCTCGACGATGTGGACCTGGCGTGGCACGGAGAGATCGCGGAGCAGGCTCCGGCCGTCTACGCAGCCATCGCCGCCGCGGGCCAGACCCACGGGCCGGGGATGCAGTCCTACCTCATCATGATGGCCGTCCGGCTGCTGGAGATGCACCGGCTGCTCAAAGACACGGGGAGCCTGTATTTGCACTGCGACCCGACTGCGAGCCACTATCTCAAGCTGCTGCTGGATGCCGTGTTCGGGGTGGCCCAGTTCCGGAACGAGATCGCCTGGTGCTACCGCGGGCTGCCGTCGAGGGCGAAGAAGTTCCAAGCGAAGCACGACATCATCTTGTTCTACGCCCGAGACAACGCCGCGACGTTCAACAAGATCACCGGCCCACCAACTGCGGGGTCGTTGCGCACGTTCGCCTCCGGCCGCCGACGTGGCTACAACGCCAACAACGCGAAGCGGATGGTCACCGTTTTCGACTGGGACAAGTACCACGCGGCCGTCGCGAGCGGTGTAATCCCGCCTGATCTAAAGCCCGTTGCCTTCCAGGGTGGGAACCCGCCCCTGAGCGACTGGTGGGAAGATATCAAGATTCTCGGCGGCCCCAAGAACAAAGAACGCGTCGGGTACCCGACGCAAAAGCCCCTCAGGCTCCTTGAGCGCATCGTCCTCGCGAGCAGCAATCCCGGCGATGTCATCCTCGACCCGTTCGCCGGTTGTGCGACGGCCTGTGTGGCCGCCGAGCATCATGAGCGGCAGTGGGTCGGGATCGACCTCTCTCCCCTGGCCGCCGAACTGGTGGAGCGCCGGCTCCGAGACCGCGCGCGCACCTTCGCGCGCTGCATCCGCCGCGACGACATCCCCCAGCGCACCGACATCGGCGACCTGCCGGCCTACCGCACGCACAAGCACCACCTCTACGGGCAGCAGGAGGGCGTCTGTGCCGGCTGCCGGGTCTTCTTCCCGTTCCGCAACTTCACAGTCGATCACGTCGTGCCGAGCAGCCAAGGCGGGACGGATCACCTGTCGAACCTGCAACTGCTGTGCGGCGCCTGCAACAGCCTCAAGGGCGATCGCCCGCAGGCCTATCTGCTGTCGGTGCTGCGGGAGCGTGGCGTCCTGCAGGCGTCGTAGCCCCCCGACCCCCCGACCCCCGACCCCACCCCCTATGCTGCCGACCATGGAGATCGCACTCGTCCTCGTGGGGCTGGTGGCGCTGATCGGCGTGCTGGCGACGGCGTACCTGGCGCGGCGGGCGGTGCGGGCCGACGGGGAGCGGCCGGGCGAGCGCATCGCGGGGCTCAGCGCCCAGATCGCCGAGCGCGACCGCCAGCTCGACGAGGTCCGGGCCGACCGCGACGCGGCCCGCCGCGACCGCGATGCGGCCCAGGCGGCGGGCCAGCAGGCCCGCGTCGAGCTCGCGCAGGTGCGGGCCGACCACATCGCTCGCAACGAGGAGCTGGCCAAGGCCCAGGCGCAGATCGACACGCACTTCAAGGGCCTCGCGGCGGGCGTGCTGAAGGCCAACAGCGAGGCGCTGCGCGTCCAGACCACGGCGCACTTCGCCCAGCAGCTGCAGGTCAGCGACGCGGAGCTGGAGAAGCGCCAGCAGGCCGTCGCGGCGCTGGTCAAGCCGGTCCGCGACCACCTGGACAAGTTCGAGAAGCAGGTCAACGACATCGAGCAGAAGCGCGAGGGCGCCTACGCCGGCCTGAAGGTGCAGATCGGCCGGCTGCAGGAGGTGACGGGCAGCCTCAGCGAGGCGCTGCGCTCGCCGCAGATTCGCGGGCAGTGGGGCGAGCAGCAGCTGCGCAACATCCTGCAGCTGTCGGGCCTGCGCCCGGGCATCGACTTCGACGAGCAGGTCACGACGGCGGCGGACGATGACGGGGCGCGGCGGCGGCCCGACGCGGTGGTGCGCATCCCCGGCGGCGTGCACGTCGTGATCGACGCCAAGACGCCGCTCAGCTCCTACCTCGACGCGCACAACGCGGCCGACGAGCAGCAGCAGCGGGAACTGCTGCAGCGGCACGCGAAGTCGCTGGGCGATCGGGTCAAGGAGTTGGGCGACAAGGACTACACGGCGACGGTGGCCGTCTCGCCCGACTTCGTCGTCATGTTCCTGCCCACGGAGGCGATCCTGGAGGCGGCCATGGAGGTCCAGCCGTCGCTGTGGGAGGACGCCTGGCAGAAGCACCACGTGCTGATCGCGACGCCGGGGCTGCTGGTGGCGTTCCTGCGCACCGTGGCGCTGGCCTGGCAGCGGCAGGACATGCAGGAGAACGCCCAGCAGATCTCGGACGAGGCGCGGCGGCTGTACGAGAGCCTGCAGGTCTACGCCGGCCACGTGGGGCGCGTGGGCAAGGGGCTCCAGCAGGCCCTGAGCGCCTACAACGACAGCGTGGGCTCGCTCGAAGGGCGGGTGCTGGTTCGCGCCCGGCGGTTTGAGGAGCTCGGCCCGGCGGCGTCGGGCGCCAAGCGCATCGACATCGTGGAGCCGATCGATCACAGCGTCCGCGCCGCCGCCGCGCCGGAACTCACCGCCGGGGACGCCGCCGCGGCCGATTGAGCGGCGACGCGGTGAGCCCGCCGCGCGTAAACTGCCCCGCGATCGCCCGCTGCCTCCCTTGACAGCGGCGATCCGGCGTCCGTAGGCTGTGCTGCTGTACGCCGAGGTTCACGTCCCCCGTACGGGTCGAGGCCGAAACCGGAGACAACCGCCGGCACGTGGTGCCGGAAGGGTTCTATCGGACGGCCTGGGCCCTTTCTGATTGCTCCGGAGAGGGCGCCGGGGATTGCCCGGCCATGCCGGCCCCGATCGGGACGGCGGGGGTCCGCGGCGCACGAAGCGCGTGGACGAAGCGTGCAGGCCAAGCGAAGGGCGGGGCTCGTGCCCACAGTCAATCAGTTGGTGCGCCGCGGTCGCAAGAAGACCGTCAAGAAGACCAAAGCGCCCGCGCTGCGGTTCATGCATAACTCGCTGACTAACCGCACCCGCGAGGGGCGCGGCTCTCCCCAGATGCGCGGCGTCTGCACGGCCGTCCGCACGATGACGCCCAAGAAGCCCAACTCCGCCCTGCGCAAGGTCTGTCGCGTGCGGCTGACCAACGGCATCGAGGTCACGGCCTACATCCCCGGCGAGGGGCACACGCTGCAGGAGCACTCGGTGGTGCTCATCCGCGGCGGGCGCGTGAAGGATCTGCCGGGGGTGCGCTACCACGTCATCCGCGGCGCGCTCGACGCCCAGGGCGTCGGCGACCGCAAGCGCGGCCGCTCGAAGTACGGCACCCGTCGCACCGGCGGGCCCACCACGGCCGCGCCGGCCTGATCAGCGAAGGATTGCGAGCGATATGCCACGCCGGAATCGGCCCGAGCGGCACAAGATCCCGCCTGATCCGCGCTATAACAGCCACGTCCTGCAGCAGTTCATCAACAAGGTGATGATGAACGGCAAGAAGGGCGCCGCCGAGCGCATCGTCTACGGCGCGCTGGCGCACATCGAAGAGCGCACCCGCCGCGACGGCATCGACGTCTTCCAGCAGGCGATGCGCAACGTCACGCCGCAGATGGAAGTCAAGCCCCGCCGCGTCGGCGGCGCGACCTACCAGGTGCCCGTCGAGATCCGCGCCGACCGCCGCGCCGCGCTGGCGGTGCGCTGGATCCTGACCGCCGCGCGCGCGCGCGGCGGCCGCTCCATGGCCGAGCGCCTGGCGCAAGAGCTGATGGACGCTTCCGAGAACCAAGGCACGGCCGTCAAGCGTCGTGACGACACCCACCGGATGGCCGAGGCGAACCGCGCTTTCGTGCATTACCGCTGGTAGGACCGCTGCCCCATGCCCCGCGACATCCCCATTGAGTACGTGCGCAACATCGGCGTCATCGCCCACATCGACGCGGGCAAGACGACCGTGACCGAGCGCATCCTCTACTTCACCGGCCGCACCTACAAGATCGGCGAGGTCCACGAAGGCACCGCCGTCATGGACTTCATGGACCAGGAGCGCGAGCGCGGCATCACGATCGCCGCCGCTGCCACCACCGCCGAGTGGCTCGGCCACCGCGTCAACATCATCGACACCCCCGGCCACGTCGACTTCACCGTCGAGGTGGAGCGCTCGCTGCGCGTGCTCGACGGGGGCGTCGTGGTCTTCGATGCCGTCGCCGGCGTCGAGCCGCAGTCCGAGACGGTCTGGCGGCAGGCCGACAAGTACCGCGTCCCGCGCCTCTGCTTCATCAACAAGATGGACCGCGTCGGCGCCGACTTCGAACGCACGATCGACATGATCGCGGACCGGCTGGGCATGTTGCCGGTGCCCGTGCAGATGCCGATCGGCGCCGAGGAGACCTTCGGCGGCATCATCGACCTGATCGCGATGCGGGCCTGGACCCACAGCGGCAAGCGCGACGACCCCCCCGTCGAGGGCCCCATCCCGCCCGCGCTGCAGGCCGCCGCCGAGCGCTGGCGCGACACCATGCTGGAGCGCCTGGCGGAGCACGACGAGCAGATCATGATCTCGTACCTCGAGGGCCACGCCGTCGGCCCGGACGAGATCCGCAAGGCCGTGCGCCGCGGCGCCATCGCCAACGAGTTCACGCCGATCTTCTGCGGCGCGGCGCTCAAGAACATGGGCGTGCAGCGGCTGCTCGACGGCATCGTCGATTACCTGCCCTCGCCCGTCGACGTGCCGCCCATCACCGGCCGCCGCCCCGACGGCGTCGATGTCGCACGGCCGCCCGACGACGACGCCCCCTTGGCCGCGCTGACCTTCAAGATCGTCACCGACCCCTACGTGGGCCGCCTCGCCTACACCCGCATCTACTCCGGCGTCCTGCGCAGCGGCGACTCCGTAGCCAACACCTCCCGCCACAAGCAGGAGCGCATCGGCCGGCTGCTGCGCATGCACGCCAACAGCCGCGAGGAGATCGACGCGGTCTACGCCGGCGGCATCGCGGCCGTCATCGGCCTCAAGGACACCTTCACCGGCGACACGCTCGCCCCCCGCGAGCACCCGGTCGTGCTGGAGGACATCACCTTCCCCGCCCCGGTGATCTCCATCGCCATCGAAGCCAAGAGCAAGGCCGACCAGGACAAGATGGGCCAGGCGCTGCGCAAGCTCTCCGAGGAAGACCCCACCTTCATCGCCACCTACAACGAGGAGACCGGCCAGACGATCATCTCCGGCATGGGCGAGCTGCACCTGGAGGTCATCGTCGACCGCATGACGCGCGAGTTCCGCGTCGGCTGCAACGTCGGCCGGCCCCAGGTCGCCTACCGCGAGACGGTGCGCCGCACGGCCGAGCACGAGACCCGCTTCGTGCGGCAGACCGGCGGCCGCGGCCAGTTCGCGCACGTCATCCTGCGCATCGAGCCCCTCCCCCCCGGCTCCGAGAACGCGTTCGAGAACAGCATCCGGGGCGGCGCCATCCCGCAGCAGTACATCCCGGCCGTCGCCAAGGGCGTCGCGCAGGCCCAGCGCAACGGCGTCTTGGGCGGGCACGGCGTCGTCGACATCCGCGTCACCCTCGTCGACGGCAACTACCACGAGGTCGATTCCAGCGAGATGGCCTTCACGACGGCGGCCAGCATCTGCTTCCAGGAGGCCATGCGCCGCGCCAAGCCGGTGCTGCTGGAGCCCATCATGAAGCTGGAGATCTCCACGCCGGAGCGTTTCCTCGGCGACGTCGTCGGCGACGTCTCCGCCCGGCGGGGACAGGTGCACGGCATCGAGGCGCGCGGCGTGACGCAGATCGTCAGCGCGATGATCCCCCTCGCCGAGACCTTCGGCTACACGACGTCGCTGCGCTCGATGACGCAGGGCCGGGCCACATCCAGCATGGAGTTCGATCACTACGCAGAGGCGCCCGCGGCGGTCGCCGAGGCGGCCACGAAGGCATAGAGTGCCGGGGCGCCGCGAGCGCCGCCGGTCAGGAACGCAGGAAGGAATCCCATGGCGCGCGAGAAATTCGAACGCACGAAGCCGCACGTGAACGTGGGCACGATTGGCCACGTCGATCACGGCAAGACGACGCTGACGGCGGCGATCACGAAGACCCTGGCCCTGGGCGGCGAGGGCGAAGTGCGCTCCTTCGACTCGATCGACAACGCCCCCGAGGAGCGCGAGCGCGGCATCACGATCGCGATCGCGCACGTCGAGTACGAGACCGACGCGCGCCACTACGCGCACATCGACGCCCCCGGCCACGCCGACTACATCAAGAACATGATCACCGGCGCCGCCCAGATGGACGGCGCCATCCTGGTCGTGGCCGCGCCCGACGGGCCGATGCCGCAGACCCGCGAGCACATCCTGCTGGCGCGTCAGGTGGGCGTGCCGCGGATGGTCGTCTTCCTCAACAAGTGCGACCAGATGGACGACCCCGAGCTGCTGGACCTGGTCGAGCTGGAGGTGCGCGAACTGCTCAGCCAGTACGACTTCCCCGGCGACGACATCCCCTTCATCCGCGGCGCCGCCCTGCACGCCCTGGAGTCGGCCAGCAGCGACCCCGCCGCCCCCGAGTACGCCGCCATCCACGAACTGATGGCCGCCGTCGACGACTACGTGCCGACCCCGCCGCGGCTCACCGACCAGCCCTTCCTGATGCCCATTGAGGACGTCTTCGGGATCAAGGGCCGCGGCACCGTCGTCACCGGCCGCATCGAGCGCGGCCAGGTGCACATCGGCGACCCGATCGAGATCGTGGGCCTCAAGGAGACCGAGCGCACCACCGTGACCGGTGTGGAGATGTTCAAGAAGACGCTCGACGCCGGCGAGGCGGGCGACAACGTCGGCTGCCTGCTGCGCGGCAAGGAGCGCGCCGATATCGAGCGCGGCCAGGTGCTCGCCGCCCCCGGCTCGATCACCCCCCACACCACCTTCGACGCCGAGGTCTACATCCTCGGCAAGGACGAGGGCGGCCGCCACACCCCCTTCTTCCCCGGCTACCGCCCCCAGTTCTATATCCGCACCACCGACGTCACCGGCGAAATCCAATTCCCCGGCGAGGTCGAGATGGCGATGCCCGGCGACAACGTCGTCATGCGCATCCGCCTCATCAGCCCCATCGCCCTCGAACCTGGCCTGCGCTTCGCCATCCGCGAGGGCGGCCGCACCGTCGGCGCCGGCGCCGTCGCGCAGATATTGGAGTAGCCGTCGCATGGCGCGTCAGAAAATCCGCATCCGACTCAAGGCTTACGACCACCGCGTGCTCGACGAGAGCGCCGCGCAGATCGTGGAGTCCGCGGAGAAGACCGGCGCGGCCGTCGCGGGGCCGATCCCGCTGCCCACCGACATCAACAAGTACACCGTGATCCGCTCGCCGTTCGTCCACAAGGACGGCCGCGAGCAGTTTGAGATTCGCACCCACAAGCGCCTCATCGACATCCTGGAGCCCACCGGTCGCACGGTGGACACGCTCATGCGGCTCCAGCTGCCCAGCGGCGTCGACATCGAGATCAAGCTGTAGGCCGGCCAAGACGCCCGCGCCCAGAACCGGCGCAGCGAAGAAACAAGAGCAGAAGGGACGGGGACGGATAATCGTGGCGGTGCTGGGACTCCTCGGCAAAAAGCGCGGCATGGTGCAGGTCATCCAGGAGGATGGCCGCGTCGCCGGCTGCACGGTGCTGGAAGTCGGCCCCTGTCCCATCACCCAGATCCGCACCCCCGAGCGCGACGGCTACGCCGCCGTGCAGGTCGGCTTCGGCCCCATGCCCGAGTGGAAGGTCACCAAGGCCGAGCGCGGACACACCCGCTCCAACGGCGCCCTCAAGCACCTGGCGGAGTTCCCCGCCGACGACTACGACGCGCTCAGCGTCGGCCAGACGCTCACCGCCGATGAGGTCTTCCACGTCGGCGACCGCGTCGACGTGCAGGGCATCGGCAAGGGCAAGGGCTTCCAGGGCGGCGTCAAGCGCCATCACTTCGCCGGCGGCCCCAAGACGCACGGCCAGAGCGACCGCCACCGCTCGCCCGGCTCGATCGGCGCCGGCTCCACGCCGGGCCGGGTCCTCAAGGGCACCCGCATGGCGGGCCGCATGGGCGGCAAGACGGCCTCCACGATCAACCTCGAAGTCGTGCGCGTGCAGCCCGAGCGCGGCCTCGTCTTCGTCAACGGCTCCGTCCCCGGCGCGACCGACGGCCTTGTGCGCATCCGCCAGACCAATCGCCAGTCACGGAGCCGGGCATGAAGCTCTCTCTCGTCGACCGCAGCGGTGCGGAGTTGCGCCAGATCGACGTCGATGACGCCGTCTTCGGCATCGAGCCGAACCTGCCCGTCGTGCACCAAGCCCACGTCGCCCAGCTCGCCAACCGGCGGCGGGGCACGGCCAGCACGCTCAATCGCTCCGACCACCGCAGCAGCACCGGCAAGACGCGCCGCCAGAAGGGGACCGGCCGGGCCCGCCAGGGCGGCGCCTCCTCGCCCGTGCGTCGCGGCGGCGCGGTCGCCCACGGCCCCCACCCCCGCTCCTACCGCCAGCGCATGCCCCGGCGCATGCGCCGCCTGGCGATCCGCTCCATGCTCTCGCAGCGCGCCGCCGAGGGTGGCCTCATCGTCCTCGACGGCGAGGCCTTCGAGCCCAAGACGCAGGCGGTGCAGCAACTGCTCGCCGATCTGGGCGTGCAGCGCAGCGCCCTGCTCGTGACCAGCCGCAGCAACGACGCACTCAAGCGCGGCATCCGCAACCTGCGCGCCATGGACACCTGCCCCGCGGACACGCTCAACGTGGAATCGCTGCTGACGCATGACCACATCGTCATGACCGAGGCCGCCCTGCGCCGCGCCGAGGCCCTCTGGGGCGGCGAGCGCAGCGCCGCGCGCCGCTCCCCCGCCGCCCCGCCCCCGCCGCACGAGGAGGAGTCCTAGATGCCCAAGGACATTCACCCCTTCTCGGTCGTGCGACGGCCGATCATCACGGAGAAGTCGACCGAGCTCGCCGGCGCGGGGCAGTACGTCTTCGAGGTCGACCCGCGCGCCAACAAGATGCAGATCAAGGAAGCCGTCGAGATCGGCTTCAACGTCGTCGTGCGTCGCGTCAACACGATGAACGTGCGCGGCCGCCGCCGCCGCTTCGGCCGCCACTACGGCACCGAGCCGAGCTGGAAGAAGGCGGTCGTCACCCTGGCCGACGGCTACGAGATCAAACTCTTCGAGGGGGTGTAGGGTGCCGCTCAAGAAGTTCAAGCCCACCTCGCCCGGCCGCCGCAACTCCTCGGGACACACGTTCGAGGAGATCACCAAGAAGCGGCCCGAGAAGAGCCTGCTCGCGCCGCAGAAGAAGAGGGCCGGCCGCAACAACCAGGGCCGCCTGACCGTGCGGCATCGCGGCGGCGGCCACAAGCGGCGCTACCGCATCATCGACTGGAAGCGCCGCGACCGCGTGGGCATCGAAGGCCGCGTGCGCGCGATCGAGTACGACCCCAACCGCAGCGCCCGCATCGCCCTCATCTTCTACGCCGACGGCGAGAAGCGGTACATCCTCGCGCCGCTGGGCCTGGCCGTCGGCGCCCGCATCCACACCGGCCCCGAGGCGCCCGTCCGCACCGGCAACACCATGCCGCTGAATCTCATTCCCAACGGCACCGCCGTGCACGGCGTCGAGCTGAATCCCGGCCGCGGCGCGCAGATCGTGCGCAGCGCCGGGGCCGCCGCCCAGATCATGGCCAAGGAGGGCGACTTCGTCCTGCTGCGCCTGCCCTCGGGCGAGATGCGCCGCGTGCGCCAGGAGTGCTACGCCACCATCGGCCAGGTCGGCAACGTGGAGCACGGCAACATCAAGCTGGGCAAAGCGGGCCGCACCCGGCATCGCGGCCGGCGCCCACAGGTGCGCGGCTCCGCCATGAACCCCGTCGACCATCCCCACGGCGGCGGCGAAGGCAAGGCGCCCATCGGCCTGCCCTCGCCCAAGACGCCCTGGGGCAAGCCCACGCTGGGCTATCGCACGCGGGGCAAGAAGCCCTCCGACAAGTACATCGTCCGTCGCCGCGGGCGCAAGCGGCGTTAGGAGACCCCATGTCCCGATCGACCAAGAAGGGGCCCTACATCGACCATCGCCTGCAGGCGAAGGTCGAGCGGGTGCGCGTCTCCGGCAAGCGCACGGTCATCCAGACCTGGGCGCGCGCCTCCACCATCACGCCCGAGATGGTGGGCATGACGATCGGCGTCCACGACGGCCGCCGCCACATCCCCGTCTTCGTCTCCGAGAACATGGTCGGCCACAAGCTCGGCGAGTTCGCCCCCACGCGCACCTTCCGGGGTCACGTGGGCCGCTCCGACCGTAGCACCCGGGTGCGATAAATCATGCAAGTCCGCGCGACCGCCAAGTACGTCCGCATGTCGCCCCGCAAGGCCCGCATGATCCTGCAGGGGCTGCGCGGCATGCCCGTCGAGGCCGCCCTCACGACGCTGCGCTTCACCCCCAAGCCGGGCGCGAAGCAGGTCGCCAAGGTCGTCGAGTCGGCCGCCGCCAACGCGGAGAGCAACTACGACCTCGCCGCCGGCGACCTGCGCATCGCGCAGATCTACGCCGGTGACGCCCGCACCTTGCATCGCTTCCGGGCCGCCGCGCGCGGCCGCGTGCAGCCGCTGCTCAAGCGCACGTGCCACATCACCGTCATCGTCACGGACGAGCAGGAGTAGCCCATGGGCCACAAGGTGCATCCCACCAGCTTCCGCATCGGCACCATCTACACCTGGCGCAGCCAGTGGTACGCCGACCAGGACTACGCCAAGCTCCTGCGCGAGGACCGCGCGATTCGCGACTTCCTGGCCGACGCCCGCGGCGAGGCCGGCATCTCCCGCGTCGAGATCGAGCGCAACATCAGCCAGCTCACGGTCTCCATCCACACGGCCAAGCCGGGCATCGTCATCGGCCGCGGCGGCCAGAAGGTCGACGAACTCCGCACCGACCTCGAGAAGCTCACCGGCCGGCGCGTGCGCGTGAACATCCAGGAGATCCGCACCCCGGAACTCGACGCCTACCTCGTCGCGCGCAACGTCGCCGACCAACTCGAGCGCCGCGTCGCCTTCCGCCGGGCCATCAAGCAGGCCGTGCTGCGCACCCGCCAGCGGGGCGCCGAGGGCGTCAAGATTCACATCAGCGGCCGTCTGGGCGGCGCCGAGATGTCGCGCAGCGCCGGCGAGATGGACGGCCGCGTCCCCCTGCACACGATCCGCGCCGACATCGACTACGGCTTTGTCGAGGCGCATACGGTCTTCGGGCGCATCGGCGTCAAGTGCTGGATCTACAAGGGCGACATCCTGCCCGCCGCCGCCAACAAGCCCGAGGCGCGCGAGGTCACCGGCCCGGCGCACGCCGTGCCGCCGCCGCCCTCGTCGCCCCTGGCGCGGCCCAGCGGCGCCGCCACCCGGGGGAGCGTCTGATGCTGCAACCCAAGCGCGTCAAGTGGCGCAAGCACCATCGCGGCCGCCGCCGCGGCGTCGCCCACGGCGGCAGCCAGGTGGCCTTCGGCGACTTCGGCCTGCAGTCGCTCGACGCCGCCTGGATCGACGGCCGCCAGATCGAGTCCGCGCGTCGCGCGATCACCCACCACGTCAAGCGCGGCGGCAAGGTCTGGATCCGCATCTTCCCCGACAAGTCGGTCACCCAGAAGCCGGCCGAAACGCGCATGGGCAAGGGCAAGGGCGCGCCCGAGAAGTGGGTCGCCGTCGTCAAGCCCGGCCGCATCCTGTTCGAGATCGGCGGCGTCTCCGAGCTCGACGCCCGCGAGGCGCTGCGCCTCGCCGCCCACAAGCTCCCCGTGCACACCCGCGTCGTGCAGCGCGAAATGGAGGTCATCTGACCATGCCCAACCCGCTCGCCGACGAAGCCCGCCAGATGGACGACGCCGCGCTCACCAGCGCGGTCAACGAGGCCTATCGCGAGGTCTTCAACCTGAACTTCCAGAAGGGCACGCATCAGCTGCAGGACCTCACGGCGATCCGGCGCGCCCGGCGCCGCATCGCGCGGTTGCGGACGATCCTGCGCGAGCGCGAACTCGCCATCGTCGCCGGCGCGCCGCTGCAGCCGCTGGCCGCGACCGCGCCCGCCCCGATCTCCCCGCAGCGCCAGCGCGCGCTGGACGAGCGCGCGGAGGCCGCGACCGCGCTGCCCCAGGACGCCCGCGCGCTGGTCCCGCCCGCCGCCTTCGCCGACGACCTCGTCGATGACGCCGTCGAAGATGTCGAGTTGACCTCATCCGCCGCCGCCGCCGCCGGCGACGCCGAGACCGCCCCCGAGAAGGAGACGAGCTAGCGATGGCACGCAAGCAGCGCACCGGCGTCGTCGTGAGCGACAAGATGGACAAGACCGTCGTCGTGCGCGTGGAACGCACCGTCACGCATCGGCGCTACAAGAAGGTGCTGCGACGGCGCAAGCAGTTCCAGGCGCACGACGAGACCAACGTCTGCGAACTCGGCGACCAGGTCCTGATCGAAGAGTGCCGGCCCCTCTCGCGGCACAAGCAGTGGCGCGTCGTCGAGATCCTGGCCCACCACGAGGTCGCCGAGCTCCAGCCCCGCGATATCCAGGCGCCCTCCGTCGACGAGGCCCCGGCCGCCCGCCGCCCCCGCGGTGGACCCGCCGTCGGCCCCCGAGGCCCCAGTGGCCGAGGAAGCGTCGGCCGACGCCCCCGCGGCTGAGGTTCCCGCGGCTGAGGTCGCCGACGCCCCCGCCGCCGAAGAGGCGCCGGAGGTGCCCGCCGACACGACGGCCGAGGCGACGGACGAAACGCCCGCCGACACGCCGGCGGAGCCCCCCGCTGAGGCATCGGAGGCGCCAGCCGCGGAAGAACCGGAACAGCCGGAAGAACCCGAGGCGCCGGAAGCACAGGAAGAGCCGGAAGCACTGGACGAACCGGAGGCCGACGCCCCCGAGCAGCCCGAAGCGCCAGACGAGCCGGAAGCCCCGGACGAGCCCGAGGCTGCGGCCTCGGAGGAGCCCGAAGCCCGAAGCGCCGGAAACCCAGGACGAACCGGAGCCGCCGGCCGCTGAGGCTCCCGGACGAAACGCCGGCCGCGGAAGCCGCCGCAGCCGCCGAAGCGCCGCCGGACGCGGAGGTCAGCGCCGACGCCACGCCCGAGTCGGCCCCGGAGGATGCGGAGTCGCCGCCGTCCGACGCGACCGCGGAAGCCACTGCGGAAGCCACTGCGGAAACGGCCGCGGAGACGACCGCGGATGCCACCACCGACGCAGCACCAGAAGCCGAGACGGAGTCATGATCCAGCAGGAGAGTCGCCTCGTCGTTGCCGACAACTCCGGCGCCCGCAAGATCTCTTGCATCCGTGTGCTCGGCGGCACCGGCCGGCGCTATGCCAGCGTGGGCGACGTCATCGTCGCGACGGTCAAGCAGGCCGATCCGGGCCGCGAGGTGAAGAAGGGCGATGTCGTGCGCGCCGTCGTCGTGCGCACCGCCAAGGGCTACCGGCGGTCCGACGGCTCCTACATCAAGTTCGACGACAACGCCGCCGTCATCCTCACCGATGCCACCAACCCCAAGGGCACGCGCATCTTCGGGCCCGTGGCCCGCGAACTGCGCGAGAAGAACTACATGCGCATCGTCTCGCTCGCCCCGGAGGTGATCTGATGCGCCGCCTGCGCCAGGACGACGTCGTGGAGATCATCAGCGGCAAGGACCGCGGCCGCCGCGGCCAGGTCCGCGAGCTGCAGCCCGAGCGCGGCCGCGTGATCGTGCAAGGCGTCAACATCGTCAAGAAACACATGAAGGCGCGCCAGCTCGGCACGCAGGCCGGCATCATCGAGGTCGAGGCCCCCCTGCACTGGAGCAAGGTGGCCGTCGTCTGCGCCGACTGCGACAAGCGCACGCGCGTGGGCTTCCGTCGCCGGTCCGACGGCGTCAAGGTCCGCTTCTGCCGTCGCTGTGAGGAGGATCTGGACTGATGCCCGTCCCCCGGCTCAAGCAGCGCTACCGCGACGAGATCCAAACCAAGCTCCAGGAGGAGTTCCGCTATTCCAGCATCATGCAGGTCCCGCGCGTGACCCGGGTCGTGGTCAACGTGGGCCTCGGCGAGGCGCTCGGCAACGCCCGCGTGCTCGACATCGTCGCGGCCGAGATCGGCCAGATCACCGGCCAGCGCCCCGTCATCACCCGCGCCCGCAAATCGATCGCCAACTTCAAGCTGCGCGAGGGGAACCCCGTCGGCGTCACCGTGACCCTGCGCGGCGATCGCATGTGGGAGTTCCTCGACCGCACGATCAACGCCACGCTGCCCCGCATCCGCGACTTCCAGGGCCTCTCCCGCACCGCCTTCGACGGCCGCGGCAACTACAGCATTGGCCTGCGCGAACAGATCGTGTTCCCCGAGATCGAGTTCAGCACCGTCGACCGCATCCGCGGTCTGCAGGTCAACGTGCTGACCTCCGCCCAGAACGATGCCGAGGCGCGGCGCCTGCTCGAGCTGCTCGGCATGCCCTTCGCCCGGTCGGACAACTAGGAGCCATCGCGATGCCCGTTACCGATCCCATCGCCGACATGCTCGCCCGGATCCGCAACGCGGTCACCGCGCGACACGCCCGCGTCCGCGTGCCCGCCTCGAAGATGAAGGTGGCGATCGCGGACGTGCTGGCCGAGGAAGGCTTCATCAAGAGCTACCAGACCCGCGACTCCACCCGCGGCCCGCAGCCCGAGATCGACATCGAACTGCTCTACAAGGAGGGCGGCGACTCCGTCCTCGCCGGCCTGCAGCGCGTCAGCCGTCCCGGCCTGCGCGTCTACGTGCAGCGCCGCGAGATCCCCCGCGTGTACGGCGGCCTCGGCGTCGCCATCATGTCCACGCCGCGCGGCGTGATGACCGGCCGCGACGCGCGCCGCCAGAACGTCGGCGGGGAAGTGCTGTGCTACGTATGGTGACCTCATGAGCCGAGTTGGACGACTGCCAATCCCCATCCCCAGCGGCGTCGCGGTCAGCGTCGATGCTGGTCTGGTCTCCGTGACGGGCCCCAAGGGCGAGCTCGCCTGGCAGGCGCCCGCGCCCATCGAGATCCGCGTCGCGGGCGACGAGGTCACCGTCACGCGCCCCACCGACAAGCGCAGCATGCGCGCCCTGCACGGCCTCACGCGCGCGTTGATCAACAACATGGTGCTCGGCGTCTCCGAGGGCTTCACCAAGGTGCTCGAGATCCAGGGCACCGGCTACCGGGCGGAGATGGTGGGCGAGAACGTCAACCTGCGCGTCGGCTTCTCGCACCCGGTCGTCGTCGAGCCGCACCCGGGCATCAGCCTCGCGGTCGAAGGCCAGCTCGTCCGGGTCAGTGGCATCAGCAAGCAGGCCGTCGGCCAGCAGGCCGCCGAGATCCGAAAGATTCGGCCCCCCGAGCCCTACAAGGGCAAGGGCATTCGCTACCAGGGCGAATGGGTCCGCCGCAAGGCCGGCAAGGGCGCCGCCGGCGTCGGCGGCTAGGAGCGACAGATGGGAACCCGACGCAGCCGCCGCAATTCGCGCGCCGCCCGCATCCGCCGCCACGCCCGCGTGCGCAAGCACGTGCGCGGCACGGCCGATCGCCCGCGCCTCGCCGTCTTCCGGTCCAACAGCCACATCTACTGCCAGGTCATCGACGACGACGCCCAGCGCACCCTCGCTGCCGCCTCCGACGTCGAAGCCGACCTGCGCAGCAGCGGCGACAAGACCGCCCGCGCCACGACCGTGGGCGCCCGCGTCGCCGAACGCGCCACATCCGCCGGGGTCACGCGGGTCGTCTTCGACCGTGGAGGCTTCCAATATCACGGCCGCGTGCGAGCGCTGGCCGACGCCGCCCGTGCCGGCGGCCTGAACTTCTAGGGAGCTGCCCATGGTCCAGTATCGAGGAGGCGGAGGCGGCGGCGGTGGACGTGACCGCGGGGATCGCCGCCGCCGCGACGATCGCCCCGGTGACGATGTCGTCGAGAAGGTCGTCTCCATCAACCGCGTCGCGAAGGTCGTCAAGGGCGGGCGGCGCTTCTCCTTCACCGCCGTCATCGTCGCCGGTGACCAGAAGGGCAAGGTCGGCGTCGGCATCGGCCGCGCCAACGAGGTGCCCGAGGCGATCCGTAAGGGCGCGACCGTCGCCCGCCGCAACATGATCACCGTGCCGCTGCGCGACGGCACCCTGCCGCACCCCATCACGCACGACTTCGGCGCTGCCCGCGTCATGCTCAAGCCCGCCGCGCCCGGCACCGGCGTCATCGCCGGCGGTGGCGTGCGCGCCATCCTCGAGGCGGCCGGCGTGCGCAACGTGCTGACCAAGTCGCTGGGATCCAACAACGTGATCAACGTCGTGCGCGCCACCATCGAAGCGCTGCAGCTGCTGCGCGACCCGGTGGAGGTGCGGCGCGAGCGCCTGGCCCTGGCCGGCCGCCTGCCCGCCGCGCCGCCCGAGCCGGCGCCGGCCGCCCCGGCGACGGAGTAGCCCATGGCCACGTTGCAGATCACCTACGTCAAGAGCGCCATCGGCCATCGATCGGACCAGGAGCACACCGTCCGATCCCTGGGTCTGCGCCGCCTGGGACAGAGCGTCGAGAAGCCGGATACGCCTGATGTGCGTGGTATGCTCCGCAAGGTGGCGCACTTGGTGGCGGTGAGTGAGGTCGATTGAGTCATGCCACTTCGCGCCAACGACCTGCGTCCGCCCGCTGGGGCCACCCGGCCCCGCAAGCGCATCGGCCGCGGCAACGCCGCCGGCGGCGGCACCTACGCCGGCAAGGGCCTCAAGGGCCAGAAGTCGCGCTCCGGGCACGACCTCCGTCCCGGCTTCGAGGGCGGCCAGATGCCCCTGATCCGCAAGCTGCCGCGCAAACCGGGCTTCCGCAATCCCTTCCGCGTCGAGTACACCGCGATCAACGTCGGCGCGCTGGGCGATCGCTTCCCGGCGGGCGCCACCGTCGATGCGGCGGCGCTCGTGGGCGCGCGGCTGCTGAAGCGCGCCGATGAGCCGTTCAAAGTCCTGGCCGGCGGCGAGTTGTCCCACGCCCTCACGCTGCGCGCCCCCAAGGTCTCGGCTGCCGCGCGCCGGAAGATCGAAGCCGCGGGTGGAACCATTGAGGAGCTGAATGCAGCGAGCCCCGACGGCGCAGAGTCCAACTAGACCGCGCCTGCTCCAGGCCCTCGTCGACGCCTGGCGCCAGCCGGACGTCCGCCGCAAGCTCGCCTTCACGCTGGCGATGCTGGTGGTCTTCCGCTTCCTCGCGCACGTGCCCGTGCCCAACGTCAACCTCGTCCAGCTCGACAACGCCCTGCAGAACAACCCCGTGCTGGGCTTCCTCAACCTGTTCAGCGGCGGCGGCCTGGAGAACCTCAGCATCGTCGCGCTGGGCGTCTATCCCTACATCACCGCGTCCATCGTCATGCAGCTGATGACGCCGATGATCCCCCGCCTGCAGGCGCTCTCCAAGGAGGGCGAGGCGGGCCGCAACAAGATCGGCCTCTACACCTACTGGTTCGCGCTGCCCATGTCGGTGGTGCAGGGCTACGGCCAGTTGCTGCTGCTCGAGAACGCCAACGCGATCTCCGGCATCGGCTTCAGCGGCGCCGACGCCCTGCCCACGCTCTCGGCCGTCATCTCGATGACCGCCGGCACGATGTTCCTGATCTGGCTGGGCGAGCTGATCACGGAGCGCGGCATCGGCAACGGCATCTCGCTGATCATCTTCGGCGGCATCATCGCCAGCTTCCCCACGCTGTTCAACTCCATCCGCGCCAGCGACACCGGCGCCAGCGGCATCCTGATCGTGGTCGCCATCGCCCTGGTCCTGGTCGCCCTGATCGTCTTCTTCCAGGAAGCCCAGCGACGCATCCCCGTGCAGTACGCCCGGTCCGTCTTCCGGGGCGGACGCATGTACCGGCAGAGCGGGCAGAGTCATATCCCCCTGCGCGTTAACAGCGCCGGCATGATCCCGCTCATCTTCGCCTTCTCGATCATCATCTTCCCCTCCGTCATCGCCGGCTGGGTGACCGGCACGGCCGGCGACGACACCGCCACCCGCACCCGCGTCGAGCTGCCCTTCGCCGCCGACCAGGCCGACGAACTGTCGCTGGCCGAGGCCTTCCCCGGCATCGCCGCCGAGGGGACGATCCTCGTCAACGCCGGCGAGGTCGCCTGGAACGCCGAGGAGGACACCTTCCGCGACGTCATCGATGACATCAACCGCGCCAACAAGGCCAACGTGCTCACCCGCGTCGAAGCGCAAACCGACCCCGGCAGCGGCCAGATCGTGCCCACCTGGAGCATCGAGAACAACGAGATCGGAACCGGGCTCATCGTCCTGGACGACATCGAGGGCGACCTCATCGCCCAGACGGCGGTGCGCACCCACCTCGATGGCCCCGACGATCCGTTCACCGTCGACGCCGTCGAGGGGCAGATCGCCGGCCAGCGCCCGGGCGTCGCCGTGCGCGCCGCCTCCTGGGTCGAGGAGAACTTCTCCCCCGGCCGCCCGCTGTACTGGGCGCTCTCCTTCCTGCTCGTCATGGGCTTCACGTTCTTCTACACCGTGGTCACCTTCCAGCAGCAGAACATCTCCGAGAACCTGCAGAAGCAGGGCGGCTTCGTGCCCGGCATCCGTCCCGGCCGTCCCACGCAGGACTACGTCAACAAGGTGCTGGTTCGCATCACCTTCGCGGGCGCCCTCTTCCTCGGCTTCATCGCGATCGTGCCCTTCCTGACGACCGAGTTCATCCCCGACAGTCAGGCCCTCACGATCTCCAGCACCGGCCTGCTGATCGTCGTCGGCGTCGCCCTCGACACCATGAAGCAGGTCGAGTCGCAACTCCTCATGCGCAACTACGAAGGGTTCATCCGCTAGCGATGCACATCATCCTGCTCGGCCCCCCCGGCGCCGGCAAAGGCACCCAGGCCGCCCGCATCGTGCAGGCGACGGGCCTCGTGCACGTCGCCACGGGCGACATGTTCCGCGAGAATGTGCGCGGCGGCACCGACCTCGGCCGCCTGGCGAAGCAGTACATGGACCGCGGCGAACTCGTCCCCGACGCCGTCACGATCGCCATGCTGCGCGAGCGCATGGACCGGCCCGATGCCGCCGCCGGGTCCCTGCTCGACGGCTTCCCCCGCACCGTCGAGCAAGCGCGCGCCCTCGATGACGCCCTCGCCGAGCGCGACCAAGCGGTCGACGCGGCGCTCCTGATCGACGTGCCGCCCGACGAGGTCCGCGCCCGCCTGGGCGGCCGCTGGACCTGCCCCGCCGACGGCTCGGTCTACCACGAGACGAACAACCCCCCCACGACCGCCGGCGCATGCGACCGCTGCGGCGCCGCGCTGACCCAGCGCGACGACGACACCCCGGCCGCGATCGATCGGCGGCTCTCCGTCTACGCCCAGCAGACCGCCCCCCTGATCGCCTTCTACGAGACGGCCGGCCGCCTCGTCCGCATCGACGGCGCCCGCCCTCCCGCCGGCGTCGGCGCCGACCTGCTGGCCGCTCTGCCGACTGGCCTGCCGGAGGGGCGCTGATGCTCGACGGGCGCGCGAACCAGGTGATCCTCAAGAGCCCGGCGGAGATCGAGCAGATGCGCGCGGCCGGCCGCCTGGTCGCCGAAACGCTGCAGGAGCTCGCCGCGATGGTGCGCCCTGGCCGCCGCCTCGCGGCCCTCAACCAGCACGTCGTGCGCAAGTACGACCGCCTCGGCGTCGTGCCCACCTTCGTGGGCTACCACGGCTTCCCCGACGCCATCTGTGCCTCCGTGAACGAACAGCTCGTCCACGGCTTCGCCACCGATCGTATCCTGGAGGACGGCGACATCCTCTCCATCGACCACGGCGCGACGGTCGGTGGTTGGGTGGCGGACTCCGCCATCACCGTGCCCGTCGGGACGGTGTCGGCTGAGGCCCAGCGCCTGATCGACGTCACCCGGGAGTCGCTGCGGGTCGGCATCGATGTCGCGCGCGTCGGCGTCCGCAAGGGCGACATCGGCGCTGCCATCCAGGCGGTGCTCGAGGACGCGGGCTATGGTGTGGTGCGGAAGTATGTCGGGCATGGCGTCGGCCGCGCCATGCACGAGCCGCCCAGCATGCCGAACTACGGCCGCGCGGGCAGCGGCATGATTATGCGCTGCGGAATGGTCGTCGCGCTGGAGCCAATGGCCACCATTGGCAGCCCGGAGACCGTAGAGTTAGCGGACGGCTGGACCGTCTGCACAAAAGATGGCAAACTTTCTGCTCACTTCGAACACACAATGGCCCTCCGGGACGGGGAGCCGGCAGATGTCCTGACCGCCTGGGACTGACCCGCTTGGGGCCTCCCGGCCGGGGGATGTCGCCGTCCGGGTGGGCGCGGAGCGGGAATCGGGAACGAACGGAAACGGAACGAGGAGGAGCACGATGGCCCGCATTTCCGGCGTCGACGTGCCGGACGACAAGAAGATCCAGTACGCCCTGCGCTACATCTACGGCATTGGGGCCACTCGCGCGCGGGAGATCGTGCGCAAGAGCCAGCTCAACCCCGACAAGCGCATGCGCGAGCTGACCGAGTCGGAGATCTCCCGCCTGCGCGAGATCATCGACCGCGACTACCTCGTCGAGGGCGACCTGCGCCGCGAGACGCGGCAGAACATCCAGCGGCTGATCGACATCAACTGCTACCGCGGCCAGCGCCACCGTCGCAACCTGCCCTTGCGGGGCCAGCGCACCCGCACCAACGCCCGCACGCGCCGCGGCGCGCGCCGGACCGTGGCCGGCCGTCGTCGCGCCGCCCTCAAGAAGTAGCCCGCCAGCAAAGGGAATCCAAGGAGCCCGAGGACCGCATGGTGCAAGACCAGCCAACGCCCCCGCCCGACCCCGCCGCCCCGGCGCCGCCCGCCGCCGCTGCGCCCGCCGCCACGGCGCCCGCCACCACCGCGCCCGCGCCCGCGCGCGCCGCACGCGGCCGGCGCCGGGAGCGCAAGAACGTGCCCCGCGGGCGCGCCTACGTGCAATCGACCTTCAACAACACGATCATCACCCTCACCGACCTCAACGGGAACACGCTCGCCTGGGGCAGCGCCGGCTCGACCGGCGTCAAGGGCTCCCGCAAGAGCACCCCCTACGCCGCCCAGATCGCGGCCGAGAACGCCGCCCGCAAGGCGATGGACCACGGCCTCCGCGAGGTCGATGTCTTCGTCAAGGGCCCCGGCAGCGGGCGCGAATCCGCCGTCCGCGCCCTACAGGCCAGCGGCATCGCGCTGCGCACCATCCGTGACATCACACCCATCCCGCATAACGGCTGCCGCCCTCGCAAGCGGCGCCGGGTCTAGGAGCGACCCATGGCGCGTTACACCGGACCCACGTGTCGCCTCTGCCGTCGCACCGGCGAAACCCTGTGCTCGAAGGCGCGCTGCGCCCTCGAGCGGCGCCCCAACCCGCCCGGCCAGCGATCACCGCGCCGGCGCAAGGTCTCGGACCGCGCCCGCCAGCTGCTCGAGAAGCAGAAGGCCCGCTACACCTACGGCGTGCTGGAGCGGCAGTTCCGGCGCATGTACAAAGAGGCCACCCGCCGCTCCGGCGCGACCGGCGACAACCTGGTGCAGCTGCTCGAACTGCGCCTCGACAACGTCGTCTACCGGGCCGGGCTGGCCGAATCGCGGCCCCAGGCGCGCCAGATCGTCTGTCACGGCCACATCACGATCAACGGCCACAAGGCCGACATCCCATCCATTCAGGCCAAGGTTGGAGACCGCATCGGCTGGACCGCGCGGGGGAAGGGCACGAAGTTCTTTGAGAACGTGAAAGAGTGGCAGGGAGGCCGCGAGGTGCCCGGCTGGATCGCCGTCGATCCGCTGCAGCTGGAAGCGTCGCTGACCGCCCTGCCCCTGCGCACCGACGTCGATACCAAGTTCGATGAGAATGCCATTGTTGAGTACTACTCCCGCTAGCACCGCCATCCAAGACGTCCTCCGCCTCAGCGGAGAGACGGCCCGGGAGGGACCGCCCCACGTGACTACCGAGCAAGACAACCCCCGGCTCGCCATCGAAGAGTCCACCGCCACCTACGTCCGGCTCGTCGCCGAGCCGCTCGCCCGCGGCTTCGGCACGACCGTCGGCAACGCCCTGCGACGCGTGCTGCTCGCCGCGCTGCCCGGCGCCGCCGTCGTCGCCGCCCGCATCGACCAAGTCCAGCACGAATTCTCCACCATCGACCACATCAAGGAAGACACCACGGAGCTGCTGCTCAACCTGCGCGGCATCCGCCTGCGCGCGCTCTCCGACCGCCCCGCCAAGATCTTCCTCGATGTTGCGGGCGAACGCGTCGTCACCGCCGCCGACCTGGAAGTCCCCGGCGACTACGAGATCGTCAACCCGGAGTTGCACATCGCCACGCTCGACGCCCCCGCGGCCCGGCTCAGCGCCGCCCTCGACGTCGAGCGCGGCCTCGGCTTCGTGCCCGCCGGCCACACCGACGGCATGCCGATCGGCGTCATCCCCATGGACGCCGTCTTTACCCCCGTGCGCAAGGTCAACTACACCGTGCAGCCCACCCGCGTGGGCCAGGAGAGCGACCTCGACCGGCTCATCCTGGAAGTCTGGACCGATGGCTCCCTGACCGGCGAGGACGCCGTCCGCCGGGCCTCCGAAATCCTCCAGCGCGAGCTGCGCCTGTTCGTCCACATGGGCACCCCGGCCACCTCCTACGACCTGCTGCCGGGCGTGGCGCTGGGCCTCAGCCACGAGCGCTACAACGTCTCCATCGAGGATCTCTCGCTCTCCGTCCGCGCCTTCAACTGCCTCAAGCGCAGCGGTCTGATGTCCGTTGGGCAGGTGCTGGAGAAGTCCGACGAGCAGCTGCTGGGCCTGCGCAACTTCGGCGATAAGTCGTTCTTCGAACTGATGGACCGCCTGCGCGAGCTCGGCTACGTGGCCCCGGACGACCCCCGCGGCCGGCTCGGCAGCGCCGAGCTGCTGGAGGCGGTCGCGGCCGCGGCCGGCGAAGACGCCCCCGACGCCGAGCCGGCCGGGGAAGCCGAAGAAGAAATCAGTTCGCTGGGCACGGCGCTGCTCGAGGCGCTGCGCGAGGCGGGCCAGGAGCCCGGCATCCGGCCCTAGCGACGGCGCCGGGGCGAACGGACAGGAACGGACACAGCCATGCGCCATCGCATTGCACGGCGTCAGCTGGGGCGCACCGCGACGCACCGGAAGGCCCTGATCCACAATCAGGTCACCGCCCTGCTGCGCCATGACCGCATCGTCACGACCGAGGCCAAGGCCAAGGAGCTGCGGCCGATCGCCGAACGGGTCATCACGCTCGGCAAGCGCGGCGACAGCGCCGCCCGCCGCCGCGCCGGCGCCGTGCTCACCGACAACGCCGTCCTGCGCCGCCTCTTCCACGAGCTGGGACCGCGCTTCCGTGATCGCCCCGGCGGCTACACCCGCATCGTCAAGCTGGGCCCGCGCCTGGGCGACGGCGCCCGCATGGCCCAGATCGAGCTGGTCGAAGGCGCCGCCGGCGACAGCATCATCGAGTCGGCCGCCGAGACCGGCTCCCCGGACGCGGCCACGCCCACCACGCCCACCACGGGCGCCGCAACGCCCACGCGGGACGCGGTAGCAACACCCCCGCGGGACGCGGTAGGAACAAAGGAGGACGCCTGACCACGCCCCCGGCGCACCGGCGCCGCATTGCGCTCCTCCTCCAATACGATGGCGGCCCGTTCGCGGGGTCGCAGCGGCAGGCCGGTCCCCCGACCGTGCAGGCCGCGATGGAGGCGGCGGCGCAGGCGCTGACCGGAACCGTGCACCGGGTCGATTTCGCCGGCCGCACCGACGCAGGAGTGCACGCCACCGGCCAGGTGGCGGCGCTCAGCAGCGATGCGGCGCTCAGCCCGGACCGCTGGCGCCACGGCTTGAACCACTTCTTGCCCGCCGCCGTCGCCGTCCAGGATGCGCGCCTCGTGCCGCCCGACTTCGATCCCCGGCGCGATGCCTGCGCCCGGCGCTACCACTATCACCTGCGCCTCGCCCCCGTGCGCCAGCCGCTCTGGGACTCCGGGGCCTGGGTGATGCGCGGGCCGCTGGATGCGGCGAAGATGTCCCAAGCGCTGGCGCTCCTGCCGGGCGATCGGGACTTCGCCTCCTTCGCGGCCCGGCCCGCGACGGGGCACAGCCGGCGGCGCCTCACGGCGGCGCGGCTGCGGCCCCGGCCGGGGGGCTGGCGCTTGGAGTTCGAGGCGAACGCCTTCCTGCCGCACCAAGTGCGGCGCATGACCGGGCAGATCGTCGAGATCGGCCGCGGGCGGGCGGAGCCGGAGCGCATCGCGGCGCTGCTGCAGCGGCCGGTCTACGGGACCGCCGCACCGTCGGCGCCGCCGCGGGGCTTGTACTTGGTTGGGGTTCGATACACGCTGGCGGAGCTGGCGGATTGGAATGACGACGACGATGACTGCGATGACACCGAAGACCCACGCCGTTCGCGCCGCTGAGGTCGAGCGCACCTGGCACGTGATCGACGTGGCCGACCGCCCCCTGGGGCGCGTCGCCAGCGAGATCGCCATCCTGCTGCGCGGCAAGCACAAGCCCGCCTACACCCCCGCCCTCGACGTGGGCGACTACGTCGTCGTGATCAACGCCGAGCGCGTCGCGGTCACCGGCAACAAGCGCGAGCAGAAGATGTACTACCGCCACTCGGGCTACCCCGGCGGCCTGCGGCAGATGCCCTTCAAGGACCTCATCGAGCGCTACCCCGAGCGCGCCGTCGAGAAGGCGGTCAAGGGCATGCTCCCCAAGAACCGCATCGGCGCCCGCCAATTCGGCCACCTGCGGGTCTACGCCGGCCCGCATCATCCCCATGCCGGGCAGATCGCCACGACGGCGCCGGCCGCCACGACGGAGGAATAGCATGACCACCAGCCCCCCGCAGCACTACTACTACGGCGTCGGCCGGCGCAAGGAGGCCGTCGCCCGCGTGCGGCTCTACCCCGGCGCCGGCGCCGTCGTCGTCAACGGCAAGCCCGCCGAGGAGTTCTTCACCCGCGAGGTCCAGCGCCGGGAGTTCCTCGAGCCGCTGGCCGTCACCGAGATGGAGGGCCGCTTCAACGCGCAGGTCAAGTGCAGCGGCGGCGGGCGCAGCGGCTGGGCCGGCGCCATCCGTCTGGGCATCGCCCGCGCCCTGATCGAGGCCGACGCCGGCCTGCGCCCCACCCTCAAGCGCGCCGGCATGCTGACCCGCGACGCACGCATCAAGGAACGCAAGAAGCCCGGCCTCAAGCGCGCGCGCAAGGCCCCGCAGTACACCAAGCGCTAAGCCGGCCCCCACGGGCCGCCTGACCTCACCCCCTGGCCCCCTCTCCATCGGAAGCGCTGGAGAGGGGGAAGCGGACGCGCGCGCCGATCGCCCCTCCCCCTCCGATCCCCCCTCATCCATTGCTCTGCAACGGAGAGGGGGTTAGGGGTGAGTTTCCCACCGCCACAAGCGACATAAAACGCCATGTCAATAGGCAAATAAGAAGATTTTACCAAAAGTTTACCAAAAAACACTATCCCCCCCCCCCCCCCCCCCCCCCCCCGATCTATACTATGAAAGCTCGTGCACCGAGCGGTCCCACAAAGGGACAGCCGGGTACCGGAAAGGAACATGTCATGAGCGACCGCAACTATTGGACGAGTCTGCGACAGCGAAAGATCTCGCGCCGCACCATGTTGGGAGCCAGCGCCAAAGCCGGCGTTGGAGCAGCCGGCCTCGCGCTGGTCGGCTGCGGCGACGACGACGAGCCCGACGCCGGGGCCGTGGCGGCGGAACGCGCCGCCACGGCCGCGGAAGAGGCCGCGGCGGCGGCCATCGCCGCCGGGGAGGCGCGCGCCGCCGAAACGGAGGCCGCCGCGGCCGCCGCGGCCGACGCGGCCGACGCCGCGGGGGAGGCCTCCGACGCGGCCGCGCAGGCCGCCGCCGCTGCGGCAGACGCGGCCGCGCTGGCCGCCGAGGCGGCCGAGTCGGAGGATGCCGCCAACGCGGCCGCCGCCGCGGAAGCCGCCGCCGCGGCGGCCGCCCAGGCTGCCGATGCCGCGTCCGCGGCTGGCGATCAGGCTGCTGCGGCCGTCGCCGCCGCCGCCTCCGAGGCGGCCGAGGCCGCCGCCCAGGCCGCGCGCGATGCGGCCGCCGCGGTCGAGGCCGGGACGGCCACCGCCGAGGCCGCCCAGGCCGCCATCGACGAGGCTGCGGCTGCCGCAGCCGCTGCGGCCGAAGCCGCCGGCGAGGCGTCCGCCGCCGCCGGGCAGGCCGCCGCCACGGCCCAGGAGACCGCCGAAGCCGCGGCCGAGACCGCCGCTGCGGCCGTCGCGGCCGCCCAGGAGGCCGCCGACGCGGCCCAGCAGGCCGCCGAGAGCGCGGCCATGGCGGCGGAGGAGGACGCGGCCCCGGCCACCGGCCCGCAGCATGGAGGCGTCATCACCTTCTTTGCGCCTGATGGAGGCATCCTGGACCCGGCCATCGCCGACCACGGCGGCCTCGACAGCGGCTGGTTCCCGATCTACGACCACATCAACTACCTCGATAACGGCGGTGTGCTCACCTCGGCGATGGCGGAGCTGCCCGAGGTCGTCGATGACCTCACCTTCGTCTACAACATCAAGCCGAACGTGCATTGGCAGGACAAGCCGCCGCTGAACGGCCGCCAGTTCGTCGCCGAAGACGCCGCGTTCGGACTCGCCCGCTTCGGTCAGGACCACCCCGAGTTCATCTGGACAGACCGCTTCTCCAGCGTCGACCAGTACGAGGTCACCGACGAGCTCACCCTGCGCCTCAAGATGAAAGAGGTGTTCGCGCCGCTGCTCACCGCCGTCGGCGAGATCCAGATGCTGATGATCTCACGCGACGCGGTCGAGGCCTTCGGCGACGACGGCATCGCCACCAACCCCGAGGCCGCCATCGGCACCGGCGGCATGCAGTTTGTCTCCCGTGAGGCCGATGTCCAAACCGAGCTCGAGCGCAACCCCAACTACTTCCGCAACCCGCTCCCCTACTTCGACGGCTTCCGGGCGAACTGGAATTACGCCGACCCGGCGTATCGGGCCGCGCAGTACGTCGCTGGCGAGGCCGACATCCTGAATCATCCGTGGCTGGGCTTCAAGCCGGAGAACGATGCCGTGCGAGCCCAGGTCGGCGAGGAGAACGTCGTCGACGTGCCCATGAATGCGACCTGGAACTGGTGTTCGTGCCACATCCACACCAAGGTCGAGCCCTACACCGACCCGCGCGTGCGCCTCGCCCTGCATCTCGCCACCAACCGGGAACTGGCCAACGCGATCCCCAACGCCGCGACGGAGATCGGCGGGCCCATCTCCCACGCGGCCGGCGTATACGCGTGGAGCGTCGACGAGCTGCGCCAACTGCCCGGCTACCGCTCCGGCGCCCTGCGCGAGGAGGACCTGGCCGAGGGCCGGCGGCTGCTCGACGCCAGCGGCTACGACCCGGCGAGCGTGCCGCCGATGAGCGTCTGGGCCGGAGTCATCGAGCACGGTCAGGTGTTCCAGCAGAGCGTTGCCGAAATCGGCTTCGACGTCGCGATCGAGGAGGTCAACAACGCGGAGGGCCACTCCAGGCGGACGTCGGGGAATTTCTCCATCCACTTCCATGGCCTCGGGGGCGCGTTCGACCCCGACGCCCTCCACAGCGGCCACCACACCGACGGTGCACGGAACTGGGGCGAACTCTCGGACCCCGAGATCGACGCGCTGCTGGAGCAGGGACGCACGACCATCGGCACCGAGAACCGTGTGCCGATCTACGACGAGATCCAGACCAAGCTGCTCGAGGAGCACAATCCCCAGATCTACTGGAATTGGGGCCTGCCGATCGTCGGACACCGTCCCTGGGTCAAGGGCTACGGCCCGACCAACAGCAGCACCGCCGCCACCCAGGCGCTGTACCGGTCGTGGTTCGAGGGCAAGCCCGGCGTCTAGCGGGGGCTCCGGTCCCCTCTCCCTCTGGGAGAGGGCTAGGGTGAGGGTCCGGCGCCCGCCGAGGCCCCCCTCACCCTAACCCTCTCCCCCAAGGGGGAGAGGGGATCCGATTCCCTCTCCCTCCGGGAGGGGGCGCGGGCGCGGGTGTTGCAGGGACAGGCACGGTCATGAGCCACCGCAACGATCTGACTGATTTCAACGCCATCGCCGCCGAGCTCGATGAACGGGGCTTCTGCGTGATCCCGGACTGCCTGAGCCGTGAGGAGATCGACTTCCTCGTGGACGAATTCGATGTCTGCCCGGACTATCCCCCCCCCCCCACCGCAAGACAAGCGGGCGGCGCGGCTCCGTGGCGATCAGCCAGTGACGGGAGCTCTGCGTTCGAATGCAATGGGCCGCAAAGAAACCTTCCAAGGCATCCGTCCGCGGATGGAAGCGTTCGCCCAGGAACTCACCGGAGCCAAGGCCGCGCTCTATCAAATCCTCTATCTGCAGACGCCGGTCACCAATCTTCCCGTGCATCAGGATCACGAGCACTTCTTCCTGACGGAGTTCAACCGGACGCATCTCAATTACTGGATTCCGTTGGTCAAGCCTTCGCGTACCGAGGCGGGCCTGCGCGTCATTCCCTGGGATCGGCTTCGCGAAAAGTCGCCGCGACTCTTCAACCTCTGCCGGCGCTCGGGCGCGAGTTTTCTGCGCTCGCTGCGTGACGGGGGGACGGTCTACACGTCCGACTGGAGCGGCGTCCACTGGGTGGAGGAGGACTTCGAAATCGAGGAGGTCATGGAGACGCCGGAGGTGGGGCCCGGCGACCTGCTGCTGCTGAGCCTCAACACCATCCACGCGACGCAGACGACCGACGATCGGCGCCTCGCGGTGTCATTACGCACGTGCGATCCGGAGACGCCAATCGACTGGCATCGGGTGGCCGGCATTTCCACACCTGCAATGATGAGACACCTCGCAAAGCAGAATCGGTTGACTCTCCCGGCGTTTCTCCACACCCAGGAAAACGACTTCGCCATCACGTTGGGGGACCTCGTGCCGACCCTGACCGGCGAGCGCGGGTAGCCGAGCCGGCCGCACGCCGTCGCATCTGAAGTGGGGGGGCGCGGTTTCGGTCAGCCGCGCACGATCTCCACGCCCGCGTGACGTCCCCGGTGCGCCGCCAGGCGGCGGCGCAGCGCCGTCGTCACGCTGCCCGCCCGGCGCTGCCCCTGCGCCTCCACGATCGCGCCCGCGTCGCGGTAGCCCAGCCGCCGATAGGCCCGGACCGCCGGCCCGTTCTCCGGCTCGACGGACAGCACGACGTCGGGATGGCCCGCCAAGAGCGCCGCCGTGACGGCGCTGGTGGTGAGCGTCGCCAGGCCCCGCCCGCGGGCCGCGGGGTGCGTGAAGACGTTGCCCAGCACCGCGACGCCGGCCCGGGCGCTCAGCGAGTGCGTCCCCGCCACCGCCAGCAGCTCCCCCTCGTGCTGGACGCCGTAGTAGCAGCCCTCCCGGAGGTGCCGCGCCCCATACGTCGCCGGGGCCCCCTCGCTGCTGTAGAGCCGGTTGAGCGCACGCACGTGCGTGGGACGCAGCCGGAACGCCGGCCCCGGCCCCGGCGCTGTTCCCGGCGCTGTTCGCGGCGCTGTTAGGAAGTTGTCGCGGGTCACGTGCATGCGCCGCATCGTGCGGGGGTTGCGCAGCCGGTAGGCCGACGCCAGCGCCTCGAGGTGCGCCGGTCGCGCCGTGATGAACGTCTGATACGCGCCCGGGTGCAGCGCCAGGATGTGCGCCACCCCCTCGGGCGGGCCCATGACGTAGGTCGTGTCGCCCAGCCCCGCCTGCGAGTGGCAGACCAGGCTCACCCGCCCCGTCCCGTCCGCGGCCGATCCGGCCGGGCCTTCGCACAGCCAGTAGCGGGCGTGGTCGAACGCCTCGGGGTCCAACTGCGCCAGCGCGTAGGCCGCGTGCAGCCGGTCCCGGCCCAGGATCGCCGCCAGCGCCCGCGGGTCGCGCGACTCCCGCAGCACGAAGTCGCGGCGGGCCCGCCCCGCGCGACGCGCCCGGCCCTCGCGGCGCAATGCGTCGGTCACGGCCGCCTCCTCACGACAGCGCCCGTTCCACCGCGGGCAGCGGCGCGGCGGCGGGGATCGTCGCGGCGCGCTGCTCCACCTCCCCGCGGCCGATCTCCCACAGGCGCGCCATCCCGAACGCCTCCACCACGAACGAGGCCGTCGCGCAGCCCCAGCGCACTGCGTCCTCCAGCGCCGCGCCCCGCGCCAGCGCCGCCAGCGCCGCCCCCGCGAAGGCGTCGCCGGCCCCCGTCGGGTCGACCACGCGGGCGGCGCGCGCCGCCGCCACCCGGCGCAGCCCGCGCGCGTCGGCCAGCGTGACGCCGCCGGGGCCGTGCTTCAGCAGCAGCGTTTGCGCCCCCAGCCGCGTCAGCAGGGCCAGCGTCCGCGTCGCCAGATCGGCCCGCGACGCCGTCTCCGCTGCGCCGATCAGCAGCCGCGCCTCGGAGTCGTTGATCGAGACGATGTCGACCTCGGCGACGGTGTCCAGCAGGGCCGGCCGCGCCCGCACGATCTCCCCCTCGATCGTGTCCAGCATCGTCAGGCGGCGCCCCCGGTACGCCGCGATCGCGGCCCGGTTCTGCTCCGCGTCGCTCGAACTCAGGAAGACGTGCGACACCTGCGCCGCGTCGCGGGGCGCCTCGAGCCGCGCCGTCGCGAAGGTGCCGGGCCGCGAGAAGACGGTGTCGCGGTCCTCCAGGTTGGCGCGGTAGCGGCAGCTCCAGTGGAACGTCGGCCCCGGGACGACGCGCACGCCGGAGACGTCGATCCCCCGCCCGGCCAGGCGCTCGAGCCAGGCCGGCGGGGCGTCGTCGCCGACGACCGACACCAGTTGCACCGGTCCGAGCAGCGCCGCCGCCAGCGCCGCGTACGGCGCCGACCCCCCCAGCTCCCGCCGCACGGAGGCCGCCGGCGTCGCAATGTCGTCGAACGTCACCGCCCCCACGATCGCCACCGCCGCCGTGGCGGGTCGGGCCGTCACGGCAGGTACTCCCCGATGATCGGCGCCAGGTCGCGCCGCACGCGGTCGGGGATCCGCGACGGGTCCGTCACGATCGCGTGCCGCAGGGCGCCCCGAGCCGTGCTCGTCCAGTCGGCCGGCAGCGCGCGGATCGTCTCCGCGACGGCCCGCTGCGCCCGCGCGACGTTCTCGCGCAGCCGCGCCAGCACCACCTCGACCGACACGTCCGCCTCGGTCTCGTGCCAGACGTCGTAGTCGGTCGCGGTGGCCAGCATCGCGTAGGCGATCTCGGCCTCGCGGGCCAGTTTCGCCTCCGGCAGCGCCGTCATGCCGATGATCGATCCGCCCCAGGATCGGTAGAGGTGCGACTCGGCCGGGTGGAGAACAGCGGCCCCTCCATCGCGATGTAGGTGCCCCCCGCGTGCACGCGCCCGCCGACGGCGGCGCAGCCCGCCACGAGCCGGGCGCCCAGGTCGGCGCAGAACGGGTCGGCGAAGCCCACGTGCGCGACGATGCCGTCGCCGAAGAACGTCGCCGGGCGGTCGTGCCGCGTGCGGTCGATGATTTGGTCCGGCACGACCATGTCGCCGGGCGCGATCACCTGCCGCAGCGACCCGACCGCGCTCACCGCGATGACGCCCTGCACGCCCAGCGCCTTCAGCGCCCAGACGTTGGCCCGATACGGCACTTCCCCCGGCAGCAGCGAGTGCCCCGGCCCGTGCCGCGGTAGGAAGGCCACGCGGCGGCCGTGCAGCGTGCCGATGGTGATCGGCGCGCTGGGCGCCCCGAACGGGGTCGTCGCTTCCCAGACCAGGGGGGCGTCCAGTTCCTCCATGCGGGCGAAGCCGGAGCCGCCGATCACGGCGAGCGTGGCGTCGGGCGTGGCGGGATCGGGGGGTGTGGCGGGCATCGGCGGGCGCTCAGTACGTGATCAGGGCGTCGACTGGATAGCCGGGCAGCAGCGCGCGCCCATCCAGTTCGCCCAGCTCGATGAGGAACGCCAGTCCGGCGACGCTGGCCCCCGTCATCTCGATCAGCCGCGCCGCCGCCCGCGCCGTGCCCCCGGTCGCCAGCAGGTCGTCGACCACCAGCACGCGGTCCGCCGCCGACAGCGCATCGCGGTGGATCTCCAGCGTGTTCGTGCCGTACTCCAGCGCGTACTCCTCGGCGTGCGCCGCGTGCGGCAACTTGCCCTCCTTGCGCACCGGCACGAACCCCACCCCCAGTCGCGCTGCGAGCGGCGCGCCGAAGATGAACCCGCGCGACTCGATCCCCACGATCGCGGTCGCCTCCCGCGCCGCCGGCAGCGCCGCGAACCAATCCAGCGCCCGGCCGAACGCCGCCGCGTCGCCCAGCAGCGGCGTGATGTCGCGGAACAGGATGCCCGCCGCCGGGAAGTCGGGGATGTCGCGGATCAGCGCCCGCAGGTCAGCCTGCACGACCATCGCTCGTCCTCCGCGGCTGCCGCCGGTGCTCTCGTGGGCGGCGCAGCCGCAGGCTACGCAGCCGCCCGAGGCGTGGTCAAACCGGATCGCGGGCCCCATCGCCGGTCACTGGTACTGTCAGGCCGTACCGGTAGCCCGCGAGCCACGTGGCCTCGCCGAGCCACGAGACCCCCCATGACCGCTCCCCCCGACCCCCCGCTGATCGACCCCGACGGCCTCCCGGTCGGCGCGGCCGAGATCGAGGCGGCCATGGCCCGCATCGCTCCGTTCTACGAGCTCGACATGGGCGCGCTCGTCGATGATCTGCCGCTCTATCGGGAGTACGCGCGGCTGGCCGGCCCCGCCGTCCTCGACGTCGGGGTGGGCACGGGGCGCGTCGCCGCCCACCTCGCCGCCGCGGGCTGCCGCGTCGTCGGCATCGACGCCAGCCCGGCCATGCTCGCGCATGCCCGCGAGCGATTCGCCGACCCCGCTGCCGGCGTCACGGTCCTGCAGGCCGACATCCGCCGGCCGCCGCCCGATCCCGCCCTCGCGGCGGGCGCATTCGACCTCGTCATCGTCCCGCTGGCCGGGCTCTGCCATCTCCTCACCCGCAGCGACCAGTTGGAGGCGCTGCGCAACGTCGCCCGGCTGCTGCGTCCCGGCGGCTGGTTCGTCGCCGATCTGCCCGCCTTCGTCCCGGGCGATTGGTCGCCGGAACTCGCCACGCTGCGCCTGCAATGGACCCGCACCGACCCTCGCAGCGGCCACACCGTGATGAAGTTCGCCGCGTCGGATCCGGCCCCGGCAATCCAAATCCAATGGATCACGTATCTGTATGATGAAACGCGGAGCGACGGAGTGGTCCACCGCACGCTGGCACGATTCCCGCTCCGCCACATCTTCCGCTTCGAGTTGGAAGGGCTGCTGGAGACCGCTGGGTTGCGGCCGGAGCGTTGCTTCGCGTCGTACGACCTCGACGATCTCCCCCCGCACGATGCGGGAGAGCGATTGATCGCCGTGGCCCGCAAGCCCGCCGGCGCCCCCGGCTAGGAGACCGTGTGACCCTCCCCCTTCGCTCCACGCGTGTTGCAGTGCTCACGGCCATCGGGCTGCTGATCGTCGGGTCGCTGCTCGCGGCGGCCTGCAGCGTCAGCAACGAGGCGGTCGAATCCGACGAGTTCTTCCGCCCGGCGGCCGCCGCGTCCGAAGCCGGCGACGCCGGCCAGGCCTCGGCCGATGACGACGCCGCCCAGAGCGCAACCCAGAGCGACAGCCGCGAGGACTCCCAGGACGACGCTCAGTCGGGCGACGCGGCCGACGGCGACGCCGCCGACCAAGCCGCCGACGCCCCCGCCGATGACGGCGCCGCCGAAGACGCCGCCGATGACGACGGCGGCCTCGAACTCGCCGACGACATCGTGCGGCGCTACCGCAGCCCCACCTACGGCTACAGCCTCGACTTGGTCTGCGGCCCCTTCTGCGACATCAACCCCGGCGGCATCGACCTCGTCATCTTCCGATCCGAGACCGATCCGACCGCCATCAACGTCACCACCCGCGCCGTCGCGGCGGACGCAACGCTCGACGACCTGCAGGCCGTCTGGCAGGCCGAGACAGTGGGCGATCGCGAGCCGACCATCCTCGCGCGCCAGGAGGTCAGCCTCGCGACGGACGGGGTCACGCCGGCCCTGATCATCGATTGGGAGGTCGACCGGCGCGCGACCGGCGGCGTCGTCGAGCGCTGGCGGTCGTTGGTCACGCAGGTCGGCCCGATCGCCTACATCGTCAACGCCGGCGCGATCGATGACGCCTTCGCCGAGCTGGAGCCGGTGCTGCAGCAGACGCTCGACTCGTTCCTGGCCGTCCCCGAGCCCGGCAGCCTGCCGGGCGACTACACCCGCTTCGGCTTCGGCGTCGCCTACGACGTCAGCGGCTTCGTCGGCGAGTTGCCCCTGGCCGGCGTCGCGAACCAGCCCACCGCCGACGGCGGCCGCTTCTTCGCCCAGAACGCCGAGGGCGTCCTGCAATACATCCTCACCTGGGAGTCGCTCAGCCAGGCGATCTACAACGCCGACACCGCCATCGACGCCGGGGCGCAGCCCCCCGGCGCGGTCTCCTCGGTCGAGGACTCGCGCGCCGATTTCCAGCTCACTGATGCGATCAGCGGCCGCGTGGGCATCTTCACTGCCGCCGACGCCGCCGGCAACAGCATCCCCGTGCGCGTCTTCTCCTGGTACTGCGAAGAGGGCGGTCGCTCGTTCACGCTACAATCGATCAGCGAGGACGAGCGGCCCGCCGTACTCGACGGATTTCGCTGCCTGACGAGCGAATAGCGCGGGCCCCAGCACCGGCGGAGGCAGCATGACCATCGTCGCGCTGGACGCAATGGGTGGCGATCACGCCCCCAAAGCGACGGTCCAAGGCGCACTGCTCGCCGCCCGCGATCCGGGGCTGGAGATCATCCTGGTCGGCCGCGGCGCGGAACTGCGCGGGCTGCTGCCGGTCGCCCCGCCCAACCTCCGCATCGAGGAGGCCTCGCAGGCCGTCGGCATGAGCGAGTCGCCCGTGGCCTCGACCCGCCAGAAGCCCGACTCGTCAATCATGGTGGGCCTCGGACTGCTCAAGCGCGGCCGCGCCGACGCCTTCGTCTCATTCGGCAACACCGGCGCCGTCATGGCCGCCAGCCTCGTCAAGCTGGGCCGCGTGCGCGGCGTCGACCGGCCGGCGCTGGGCGCGCTGTTCCAGAACGGCCGCGGCTCGCGCACGCTGCTGCTCGACGTCGGCGCCAACGTCGATTGCCGGCCCGCCTACCTGCTGCAATTCGCCACCATGGGCAAGGCCTACTTGGAGCGCGTGCTGCATCATCGCAACCCCAGCGTGGGCCTGCTGAACGTCGGCGAGGAGCAGGGCAAGGGCAACCAGTTCATCCAGGAGGCCTACGCCATCCTCCAGCGCGACGAGCCCAGCTTCATCGGCAACGTCGAGGGCAACCACATGATCGCCGGCGCGGCCGACATCGTCGTCACCGACGGCTTCGACGGCAACATCGCCGTCAAGGTCTCCGAGGGCATCAGCTCGCTGTTCACAGGCTCGCTCCGGCGCGTGATCGCCAGCAAGCCGCACTACTGGCTGGGCGCCTGGCTGCTGCGCGGCGCATTCCGCACGCTGCGCGACGAGATGGACTACCGCCAATCGGGCGGCGCGCCGCTGTTCGGCGTCAACGGCGCCGTCCTCATCGGCCACGGCCGCGCCGACCCCGAGACCGTCGCCGCCGGCATCCGCGCGGCGCGCACCGTCGGGGAATCGGAGTTCGTCGGTGCGATTCGCGCCGCCCTGGCCGGACGCGCCGTCGCCGGGCGCACTGCGCCCGCCCCGGACAGCCCCGCGCCCGCCGATGCCCCCTCCCAGACCGTCGTCGCCGAGTAGCCCGGCCCGTGTGTTGCCCAAAACAAGTCCCCAGCCCCGGGCCGACCGGCGATTCGGTATAGAATTGGGCTCCGCGATCACTCCGGCGGAGTCAGCGCAACCCCAGCGCCAACAAGGAGAGCCATGCCCAAGCCAACCGAAACGACCGACGCCACCTTCAAGGACGAGGTGCTCGACAACGAACTGCCCGCCCTCGTCGACTTCTGGGCGCCCTGGTGCGGCCCCTGCCGCATGGTGGCGCCCGTTGTGGAGGAGCTCGCCGAGGAATACGACGGCAAGGTCTCCTTCTACAAGCTCAACACCGACGACAACCCCCAGGTCGCGACCACGTACGGCATCCGCAGCATCCCCACGCTGCTCGTCTTCAAGGGCGGCGAGCCCGTCGGCCAGATCGTCGGCTTCCGTCCTAAGGGCGACCTCAAGAAGCGCCTCGACGAAGCGCTCGCCTAGCCGCGCCCGGCGACCCCGCGCCGGCCGGCCACAGCGTCGCGGGGGAGCGGAAGGGGCCCGGTGGCCCCCCCGGTCTTCAAAACCGTTGCAGGGCAGTTCGCACTGTCCTGGGTGGGTTCGACTCCCATGCGCTCCCGCCAGCGCCGTCGCCCGGATGTCTGGGCGGTCGGGACGCCTGCGGGTTCCTGTAAGCGCCGGGATCGGTCGCACCGACGCACTTGACAGGTCGGGTCCATCCGGTCCATCATTGGGCTGGGTCTTCGGACTCCAACGTTCCCCGCCTTCCATCGCCCTTGAGGCGATGCAATGGCGGGGTTATTTTTTTGCCGGAGGCTGCCGTGCCGGATCGGGTCGTTCTCTTCATCGACTACTTCAACACCTACATGGGAGCGCGCGACTCGTTCTACTCCCCTGGCGATTTCCATACCGTGGGCCAGTTCGCCCCAATTGCTCTGGGCGAGTTGATCGCGAGCCGCGCGCCATCCGGCTTCGACAGAACGCTCCAGGAAGTGCGAGTGTATTACGGACGACCAGCGGCGATAAAGGACTCGAGAAGCTACGCGGCCAATCGGCGCCAGAGTACGGCATGGGAGGCCGCGGGCGTGACCGTGGTCGCGCGCCCGCTGAAGTACCCCCCCGATTGGCCCAAGTCAAAGAAGCGGGAGAAGGGTGTCGACGTCGCTCTCGCCGTGGACTTCGTCACGATGGCGATTGATGGCAAGTACGACGTCGGGATCATCTTCTCGACCGACACGGACATGCTGCCGGCGTTGGAGGATGTCCTGGCTCGATACTCGTCCTATCCGCGCGCCGAGACCGCCGCGTGGAGCAGTGACCGAGCGAACCGGCCCCTGCTTGTCAGCGGGCCGCGCCGCAACTGGTTCCACATGCTCACCAAGAGCGACTATGAGTCCGTGCGAGATGACACGGACTACAGCGTCCGGTAGCCGCCTCGATCCCTGCTTGGCCCGCCCGTCGAACACCCGACGGCCGGCCGCCGAGCCCACTACCTCTCCCCCGCCCAACCGCCCCCGGCTACGCTGCTAGCGCCCCCGCCCCCCGCCGCGCAGGAAGGACTCCCCCATGGCGCAACGCATCACGACCGGCCTCACCGCCGCCCTCGCCATCGCGGCTCTGATCGTCGGCCTGCTCGCCCTCCTCGGCGACCACACCCACTCGCCCGCCGCCGCCCCACCCCCCGCCAAGGCCGACCGCAGCGCCTACACCCAGTGGTTCGTCGCGCAGGCCCTCGCCCGCTACGACGCCGACGGCCGCCAGGCCACCCTCGACTACTACAACTCCCCCCAGAGCGTCGACGGCGAGTGGTACGTCTTCGTCATCGAAGAGATCGACGGCGCCCTCTACACCATCTCCCACGCCACCCGGCCCGACCTCGTCGGCACGACCCGCGAGCGCATCGACGTCCGCGGCGTCGACTACGGCGCCGCCTTCGCCGCCACCACCGCGGACGGCCACTGGGTCGACTACGTCATCCTCAACCCCGCCAGCGGCCAGGACGAGCTCAAGTACACCTGGATCGTCCGTCACGGCGGCCTCCTCTTCGGCGCCGGCTGGTACGAGTAGGGATGGCCCCATGACTGACTCCCCCCGCATGCTCACCTTCGACGTCTTCGGCACCGTCGTCGATTGGCACGCCGCCATCACCCGGGAGGGCGAGCAGCTCGCCGCCGAGTGCGGCATCAGCGGCATCGACTGGGCCGCCTTCGCGACGGCCTGGCGCGGGCGCTACGGCCCCTCCATGGGCCCCATCCGCGACGGCGTCCGCCCCTGGGTGCGGCTCGACGTGCTGCACCGCGAGAATCTCGTCGCCACGCTCGCCGAGTTCGGCGTCGAGGGCCTGACCGACGCACAGATCGACCACTTCAATCGCGCCTGGCACCGCCTCGACCCCTGGCCCGACAGCGTGCCGGGCCTCACCCGGCTCAAGTCCCGCTTCATCATCGCGACGCTGTCGAACGGCAACATCGAGCTCATCGTCAACATGGCCAAGCAGGCCGGACTGCCCTGGGACGTCGTGCTCGGCGCCGAGCCCGCCCGGCAGTACAAGCCCCACCCCGACGCCTACCTCCGGTCCGCGGCCATCATGGGCCTCGACCCCGGCCAGTGCATGATGGTCGCCGCCCACCCCGGCGACCTCGACGCCGCGGCGGCGCTGGGTTTCCGCACCGCCTACGTCCATCGCCCCGCGGAGATGGGATCCGGGAGCACGGTCGCAATGCCGGACCGTGACGACTTCGACTTCTCCGCCAGCAGCCTCGAAGACTTGGCCGATCAGCTCGGCTGCTAGGCCCCCAACGTCCCTCAGCGACACCCCGACCGACGCCCCGATGGCGGTTCTCCGCGACCCTCGCTGATACCCTGAACCCAGCGCGGAATCGCAAGAGACGAGGGGAATAATGACCACCACTGCCTCCATCCAGACCGACATGATCGGCATCCTCAACCGCCATCTCGCCACGACCAGCGACCTCGTGAGCCAGCTCAAGCAGGCGCACTGGAACGTCGTGGGCGAGAACTTCATCGCCCTGCACGAGCTGTTCGACAAGCAGGCCGACCTGATGCGCGGGTATACCGATGAGTACGCCGAGCGCATCCGCGCCCTCGACGGCGTGCCGCTGGGCACCGTGCGACAGGCCGCCGCGGCCAGCGCGCTGGCGGAGTTCCCGGAGGGCGAGGTCGATGCCCGCAGCACCGCGGGCGTCCTCGAGAACCGCTTCGCCGACTACTCCGCGATGCTGGGCGACGCGATCCGCGAGAGCGAGGGCGTGGATCCCACGACGCAGGACCTGCTGATCGAGGTGCAGCGCGAGGTCGACCGCCAAGCCTGGTTCCTGCGCGCCCACCGGCGCTAGTCTGGCCGTCGGCCCGGCCGCCGGCCGGTGTCCCCCACATCGATAGGAGTTGCGATGCAGATCATCCGAGCAGCCGAGGGCGAGACGACCGAGCGCACGGGCGACGCCATCTTCGAGGGCGCGCAGGTGTGGAGTCGGCCGCTGGCGTCCGAGAGCGCCGACTTCACCTCCGCGGTCGTGAGCTTCGCCGCGGGCGCGCGCACGAAGCCCCACCGCCACACCAGCGACCAGATCCTCTTCGTGGTCTCGGGCATCGGCAAGGTCGGCGACGCCGGCGGGGAGCACGTCATCACCGCCGGCGACATGGCCGTGATCCCGGCCAACGTGAGCCATTGGCACGGCGCCTCCGACACCGGATCGCCGATGTCGCACCTGATGGTCGTCGGCGCGACCTCGGTGACCACGGTCGACGACTAGCCGCGACGCCGGCCGGACGCCCAATGCCCTACGACGAAGCGCTGGCCGCCCGCGTGCGCCGCGTGCTCGCGGCGCAGCCGGGCATCCGCGAGCAGAAGATGTTCGGCGGGCTCTGCTACATGCTCGACGGCAATATGGCCGTCGGCGTCGAAACCGACCGCCTCATGGTGCGCGTGGGCCCTGCCGCCTACGACGACGCGCTCGCCAAGCCGCACGCCCGGCCGATGGACTTCAGCGGCCGCCCCATGCGCGGTTTCGTCTGGGTCGATGCCGCCGGCCTCCGCGACAGCCGTGCGCTGCGCCGCTGGGTCGGGCGCGGCCTCGACTTCGCGGGCTCCCTGCCCCCCAAGTGAGGCCTGCCGGGCCCGACGGTTAGGCCCCGGTACACCGGTCGCCACCCACTCGCGATCGCCCCATCCCTTCCGATCCCCCCTCTCCATTGCCCCGCAAGGGAGAGGGGGTTCGGGGGCGAGGTTCCCCCGCGCGATCGCACGCCGTCACCCCTGGAGTGAGATAGGTGGGTTCCCACGGCGCCCGAAGCCGATAAATTCCGTGGGGAACGCAATAATTTCCTTCCTGAGTGACATAAGGGGGTGGCGGGGTCTAGATTTGGTCTGGCATACTGTGTGCGCTCTTGCACCGAGCGGTCCCACAAAGGGACGGCCGGGAATCCAGAGAGGACTTGTCATGAGCGACCGGAACCATTGGACCGCCCTGCGACAGCGAAAGATCTCGCGCCGCACCATGTTGGGAGCCAGCGCGAAGGCTGGCGTTGGAGCGGCCGGCCTCGCGCTCGTCGGCTGCGGCGACGACGACGAGCCCGACGCCGGGGCCGTGGCGGCCGAACGGGCCGCCACGGCCGCGGAGGAGGCCGCGGCCGCGGCCATCGCCGCCGGGGAGGCGCGCGCCGCCGAGACCGGGGCCGCCGCGGAAGCCGCCGCCGATGCGGCTGCAGCCGCCTCCGAGGCCTCCGCCGCGGCTTCCCAGGCCGCCGACGCCGCCGATGCGGCCGCCGCCCTGGCCGCCGAGGCCGCCGAGTCGGAGGACGCCGCCAACGCGGCCGCGGCCGCGGAAGCCGCCGCCGCGGCCGCGGCCCAAGCCGCCGAGGCCGCATCCGCGGCCGGCGATCAGGCTGCCGCGGCCGTCGCCGCCGCCGCCTCCGAGGCCGCCGAGGCCGCCGCCCAGGCCGCCCGCGACGCCGCCGCCGCGGTCGAGGCCGGCACCGCCACCGCGGCGGCCGCCCAGGCCGCTATCGACGCCGCCGCCGAAGCGGCCGCCGCCGCTGCGGCTGCCGCCGGGGAGGCGTCCGCCGCCGCCGGGGAGGCCGCCGCCACGGCCCAGGAGACCGCCGAGGCCGCCGCCGAGACCGCCGCCGCCGCCGTCGCGGCGGCCCAAGAGGCCGCCGAGGCGGCCGGGGAGGCCGCCAGCGCGGCTGCGGCGGCCATCGAGGCCGCGGTCGCCGGCGAGGCCCCCGAGTTCTCCGTGGCCTGGCCGCTCGACCAGGTGGATCTGGACGCCGAGATCGTGATGACCGTCGTCGGCGACCCGGGCGGCCTCGATCAGCATCGCATCGGGAGCGTAACCAACACCATCTCGCACGGCCTCGTCTTCAGCGGGCCCCTGGTCCGCGATCCGCGCACCAACCGCCATCTCCCGGGGGTCGCCACGCCGGAGTGGATCGATGCCACGAACATCCGGCTGGACATCCTCCCGGCGGAGTTCCACGACGGGTCGATCATGACGGCCCACGATCTGGTCTTCAGCTACAACCGCATGGGCGGCCTCGCCGAGTATCACCAGGGCGGCGAGACGAGCGATCACGCGAGCGGCTGGGCCGCCGCGCTGCCCGGGCGAGGGGCCGGCGACTGGCTCCGCAACGAGGCGGTGGACGACCGCACCTGGGCGATCGAGATCGCGGGGCCCGACGCCGGTTTCCTCACGGTCCGCATGGACAGTACCGGCGAGGTGACGATCATGTCGCAGGCGGACACCGAGGCCCGCGGCGACACGGCGGTCGACAACGAGCCGATGGGCTCGGGTCCCATGCGCTTCGTCAGCCACACCGACGACGAAGACTTCGTGTACGAGCGCTTCGACCGGCACTACCGGGGGATGGACTATCCCCTCCGAGTGCCGCGCACGACGCACTTCAAGAAGCTGACGGCGCTGGTCCGCCCGGAGATGCAGGCGAGTCTCGCCGGTCTCGAGGCAGGCGAGATCGACATCGTGGGGGGAGAAGGGATTGGGTCGACGACCGCCGCGCCCTTCGTGGACGACCCCGACTTCACCGTCCAGTTTCAGGCGGGCCGGTCCTTCTCGGTGCACAACCTGATGCCCAACCTGTACCACGAGACCATGGAGGACGGCAGCCCCAACCCGTTCCTGGACATCCGCGTGCGCCAGGCCGCGAACCACGCGATCAACCGGCAGGCGATCATCGACAACCTCTTCCTCGGCGTGGGCGAGCAGGCGCTGATGGTGTACAGCGGTGTCCCGGGCTACCCCAGCGCGGAGCAGAAGCAGGAAGTGCTCTTCGAGTACGACGTGGAGAAGGCGAAGGCGCTGATGGCCGAGGCCGGCTACGCCGACGGTTTCGACATCAAGCTCTTCTGGACGCCCGACTGGGGCGGCGAGCTGTCGCCGGACCTGGCGCTGCTCGTCGCGCAAGATCTGCAGGCGGTGGGCATCCGGGCCGAGCCCGTGCCGGTCTTGGTCGGGGATTACGCCACCGAGCAGTACGCCCTGAACGCCAAGAACCTCGTCGCGAGGCCGGGCCTCTACTGGTGGTGGGCCAACACGGTCCCGGACATCGCATCGCTGTGGGAATGCTGCACCGCCGCCGACGGCTTCTTCTCGCAGGGCCCGCCCGTGGACCCGGGCATGCAGGAGCTGTACGAGCAGCAGAAGGTGGAGCAGGATCCCGAGCGGCGGCTGGAGATGACCACGGAACTGCTGCTGTGGCATTCGCGCGAGGCGTCCTTCGTCTTCCTCGTCGAGCCGCCGGACGCCGTCATTACCCGATCCGACGTCAACTGGCCCAAGGGCGGCCGGCTGGGGCAGCTGAACTTCGACACGCACTGGTCGGCGCAGAAGGCCCTCGCCTAACGCGGAACCTCACCCCCTGTCCCCCTCTCCATCGTCCAGATGGAGAGGGGGCTCCGGTCCCCTCTCCCTCTGGGAGAGGGGACCGCGCCCCGCTGGCGCCCGAGGGACCTGATGGAGTTCTGGAACTACCTCGCGATCCGGCTCTTCCAGGCGCTGATCGTCGTCTGGATCGTCGTGACCGTGGTGTTCTTCGTCGCCCGCAGCATCGGGAACCCGGAAGCGCAGCTGCTGCCGCTCGAGGCGGACGCCGAGGACCGCGAGCGCGTGCGGGAGCTGCTGGGACTGAGCGACCCGCTGATCGTGCAGTACGGCAACTTCCTCCTGGACCTGGTGCAGGGGGACTTCGGGACCTCGTGGCGCGGCGGCGGCCAATCGGCGATCGGCGTGGTCGGGGACAAGGCGGTGAACACCGTCAAGCTGGGGGCGGCCGGCCTGGTGTTCGCGATCGCGCTGGCGGCGCCGCTGGGCATCATCGCGGCCCTCCGGCGCGGCACGGCGATCGACTGGCTCGCGCGCTTGCTGGCGGTGATCGGTCAGGCCACGCCCAGCTTCTGGCTGGGCTTGATGATGATCTTCTTCTTCGCCGTGCAGCTGGGCTGGTTCCCCACCGGCGGCTCACAGGGGTTCCGCGCGCTGATCATGCCGGCGATCGCGCTCGGCGTCTTCGAGATGGCCGCGATCATGCGGCTGACCCGGTCCGGGATGATCGAGGTGATGGATACGGACTTCGTGCGCACGGCGCGGGCCAAGGGGCTTAGCGAGCGGACGGTGGTCGTGCGGCACGCGCTGCGCAACGCGCTGCTGCCCGTCGTGACGCTGCTGGGCCTGTCGCTCGGCCGCCTGATCGGCGGCTCGGTGATCGTGGAGATCGTGTTCTCCTGGCCCGGCGTCGGGCGGCTGATCATCGACTCCATCTTCCGGGAAGACTTCCCCATGGTGCAGGCGTCGATCATCGTGTTCGCGATCTCGATCACCGCGGCCAACCTGCTGGTCGACGTGTCGTACCGGTTCGTCGACCCGCGGATCAGCGCGGGGGAGGCCTGATGACGCAGGAGACCCCCACGCAGGCGGTGGCTGGTGAACTCGAGCGGCGGCGGGGCGGCATCCGCTGGCGGCGCTGGCTGGGGCTGTCCTTTCCGGCGCTCATCGTGACGCTGCTGCTCGTGGGGGGGATCGGGGCCGACTGGCTGGCGCCGCACGACCCGGAGTTTCTCGACATCGCGGTGCGGCTGGAGCCGCCCGTGTTCGACGGGGGCAGCTGGGACTACCCGCTGGGCACGGACAAGCTGGGGCGAGACATCTTCAGCCGGCTGCTGCACGGGGCGCGGGTCTCGCTGATCGTGGTGGCGATCGTGGTGCCGGGGGCGGCGCTGTTCGGGACGCTCGTCGGACTGATCGCCGGCTGGCGGGGCGGCATCTGGGGGCAGGCGCTGATGCGGCTGGTGGACGTGCAGTTGGCGCTGCCCGCGATCCTCTTCGCGGTGCTGCTGGCGGCCCTGGTGGGGCCGAGCCTGCGCAACGTGATCATCATCCTCTTGATCTGGACCTGGCCCTCCTACGGACGCCTGGTGCGGGGGGACGTGCTCTCGCTCAAGCAACGCGACTTCGTGACGGCCTCGCGGGCGACCGGGGCGGGGCCGGTCTGGATCATCCGCAAGCACCTCTTCCCGAACGTCGTGAACACGATCGTGATCATCATGACGCTGGAGGTCGCGCTCGTGATCCTGGCGGAGGCGGCGCTGAGCTTCCTGGCCGTCGGCGTGCCGCCCGGCACGCCGTCGTGGGGCGCGATGATCACGGAGGGTCGCGAGACGATGAACGTCGCCTGGTGGCCGATCTGGCTGCCGGGGCTGGCGCTGCTCACGATCTCGCTGACCGGCAACTTGATGGGCGACTGGCTGCGCGACGCGCTCGACCCCCGGCTGCGCCACGTGCGCTAGGTCGGGGCGCGTCGGGCCCGGCGGCCTCTTCGGAGGGACGCTAGGGCTGGGCGGGGGCCTCGGCGGCGGCCCGCTCGGCGATGAAGCGCTGGCGGCCGTCGCGCTCCTTGCTGGTCTGCTCCAGCACCGTCTCCGGGATCCAGAACGGCAGGTCCGGCCGCGCGCGGCTGGGCGCCAGCAGGTCGTCGAGGTCCATCACCAGCTCCCGCCGGTCGAACTTCGACTGCTCGTGGCCCTCCCACTCGGGCAGCATCGCGATCGCGTCGAAGGGGCACACCTCCACGCAGATGTTGCAGCGCATGCAGCGCCCGAAGTCGATGTAGAAGTCCTTGATCACCGACTTGTGGTTGCTGGTCCCCGCCGCGAACCCGGGGTTCTTCTGCAGCGTCGTCGTCATGCAGTCCACCGGGCAGGCCTTGGCGCACTTCCCGCAGCCCGTGCAGTTCGCCTCGTCCAGATCGTGGTTCCAGATCAGGTAGGGGAACGTGCGGGCGCGCTTGGGCAGCTGCCGCTTCTCGTCGGGGTAGTGCACGGTGACCGGTGGGCGGGCGAAGACCCGCGCTCCCTGGACGATGGACCGCAGAATTCCCTGCACGCGATTCCCTCCTCGCTGCGCTCAACGGCCCCATGATAGTCGCACGCGCCGCAGGGGACAGCCCAGGGTTACCCACACTTCGCCCCTCGGCCGTTGACAGAGCGGCCTCAATGCGCGATGAAAGAGCGACCGATCCGCGCAGACGGGAGTATCCGCAATGCTATCCGCCGCCGAACGACGTCAGAAACAGGCCGGGTTCGTCCGAGAGCGCTATCCCCGCAGCGGCACGCTGCGGGGCGGGCGCAGCTTCGACGTGCGCCTCATGCACCGCGCCGACCGCGACGCGGTGCTCGCCTTCGCCCGCGCCCTGCCCACCGACGACCTGCTCTACCTCCGCAGCGACATCACCGACGCCGGTGTCGTCGACGGCTGGGTCGACGACATTGAGCGCCTCAACATCGTCACCATCCTGGCCCTGGAGCACGGCAAGATCATCGGCGAGGCGTCGCTGCTCCAGAGCGGCGCGGGCTGGACGCGGCATCGCGGCGACATCCGCATGATCGTCGGCCCGCAGGCCCGCGGCGAAGGGCTGGGCCACTACCTGGCCGAAGAGATCTTCGTCATCGCCGAGCTGTTCGGCCTGCGCAAGCTCGCCGCGCAGATGTCGCACGACCAGTTGGGCGCGCAGTCGGTCTTCCGCGGCCTCGGCTTCGAGCCCGTGGCGCTGCTGCCCGGCTTCGTGGTCGACCGCGAGGGCGCGGAGCGCGACCTGCTCGTCATGGCCTACGACGTCACGGCCCGCGGCGCCCCGGCCAGCGCCCAGGAGAGCGGCGGCTAGAGCGCCGGCGCCCGCCATGCAGGTCACCCCCCACGTCCGCGCCGTGCAGGTGCCCGAAGACGAGCCCATGCGGCCCGGCTCGACCAACATCTACCTGGTCGGCAGCGGCCAAGCGCTCACGATCGACTCCGGCGAAGCGATCGACAAGTTCCGCTGGATGATCCGCGGCTACCTGGCCGCCGTCGAGCGCTCCGAGATCGGCGTCGCCGCCGTGACCCACCACCACTACGACCACAGCGGCAACCTGAAGGAGCTGCGCGAGGCGCTGGGCGCGGAGGTCGCGGTGCCGGACAACGGCGTCGGGCTGCTGCGCGGCCGCCTCCCCGCCGACGGCGTGCAGACCCTGCACGACGGCGCGATCATCGATCTGGACGACGTGCGCGTGCAGGTTCTGGCCACGCCCGGGCACAGCGTCGATTCGCTCTGCTACTACATCGAAGAGGACGGCGTGCTCTTCACCGGCGACACGCTGCTCGGCGTCGGCACGACCACCGTGGGCAACCTGGGCGACTATCGGCGGTCGCTGCAGCGCCTCGTGGAGTTGCCCAATCTGCAGGTGCTCTGCCCCGGCCACGGCCCGCTCGTCCACGATGCCCGCGAGCGGCTACAGACCTACATCGACCACCGCAACATGCGCGAGCAGCAGATCCTCAAGGTGCTGCGACGGGGCGGCCCGCGCACCAGCTGGGAGATCATGCTGCAGCTGTACCCCGACATCGACACGCGGCTGCGCGCCGCCGCCGATGGCAACGTCCGGGCGCACCTGGAGCAACTGCGTGCCGAGGCCCGGATCCGCGTCGCGCCGGGGCGCAAGCGCACGCCCCGCGCCGACGTCGTCGCGCGGCGCAAGGCCAAAGACCGCGAGCGCCGGGCGGTGATCCGTCGCGCCAAGCGCTTCGAGGCCGCCCAGCGGCGCGAGCAGCTGCGCCGTCAGGAGAACCCCCCCACCGACACCTGGGCCCAGCAGCCCACCTACCAGCTCGACGAGTAGCCGCCGGCGGCGGGTCGCGCCTTGCTAGGCTGCGGCGGGGGTCGTCTCTCGTGCCCGTTCTCCACTACTTCGGCGCCGACGCCTTCTCCCAGCGCGAGGCCTACGACCAGCTGCGCGCCGACCACGACGGCGACGGCGCCCTGGCGGCCAACACGCTCGTGCTGGACGGGCCGCGCACCACCCCGGGCGAGGTCGCGGCGGCGGCCATGTCGGCGCCCTTCCTCGCCGACTATCGTCTCGTCCGCGTCGATGGGCTGTGCCGGCCGTACAACCGGCAGGGCAACCAGCCCGCCGGCAAACGTCGCCGCCGCGGTGAACTCGGCGACTGGGAGGGCCTGGCCGACCGCCTGCAGGACCTCCCGCCGAGCACGCTGCTGGTCTTCCTGGATGGCGAAATCCGCGCCGGCAACCGCATGAAGGGCCTGCTCGCGAAAGTCGCGCAGGAGTCGCAGGAGTTCAAGCCCGCCAAGGGCCGGCAACTCGACGCCTGGGTGCGCGCGCGCGCGCAGCGGGCGGGTGTGCATCTGACCGGCCGCGCCGAGCGCGCCCTGGTCGCACGGGTCGGGGCCGACCAAGGGGCGCTGGCCTCGGAGATCGAGAAGCTGCGGCTCTACGCCGGCGACGACACCGTGGACGAGCACGTCATCGAGCGCATCTGCCCGCGCAACCTCGAGGCGGAGATCTGGGACCTGACCGACGCCGTCGGCCAGGGGCGTCCCGAGGCGGCGCTGCGGGCGCTGGAGACGCTGCGCCAGTCGGGGCAAGACAACGTGCGATTGCTGAGAACCCTCGCCAACCAAGTGCGGCGCATCCCCGTCGCGCAGGAGATCCTGGCGCAGGGCGGCGACGCCGATGCCGTGCGCAAGCACTTCCGCATGGGGCACCCCTACCCGGCGCAGAAGCTGGCCGAGCAGGCGCGGCGCGTCACGCCCGCCCAGGCCGCCGCCGCCCTGCCCCGCATCCGCGATTGCGACGCCGCCATCCAGCGCTACCGCCGCGACCTGCCCGGCGGCCTGCACGATGACGTGGCGCTGGAATTGCTCGTCGTCGACCTGGCGGCCGGTTAGCGGGGCCGGGCCCCCTCGATCGGGTTGAAGCAGGCCACGCGCGATCGGTCCGTCAGGGCGCCGGCCGGCGCTTCGAGCGGCGGTTCGGGCTCTTCGCGGCAGGTCGTCAGCGCCTTCGGGCAGCGTTCCAGGAAGCTGCAATGGCCGGTCAGGGCCAGCAGGTCGGGCGGCGCGCCGCGAATCTGCGGCAGCAGCCGCCGGCGCGGCGCGTCGAGACGGGGCAGCGTCTCGAGCAGCGACCAGGTGTACGGGTGTCGCGGCGCGCGGAAGGTCTCGCGCGTGTCGCCGACCTCCATCAGCGCCCCGGCGTACATCACGCCCATCACATCCGCGATCTGCGCCACCACGCCCATATCGTGCGTGATCAGCAGGATCGCCGTGCCGCGCAGCTCGCGGAGCATGTTCAGCTCGTGGATGATCTGCGCCTGCACGGTCACGTCCAGCGCCGACGTCGGCTCGTCCGCGATCAGCACCAGCGGGTCCAGCACGGTCGCGATCGCGATCATCACCCGCTGGCACATCCCGCCCGACAGCTCGCCCGGAAACGACCGCGCGACCCGCCGGGGGTCGGGCAGGCGCATGCGCGTGAGCACGTCCATCGTGATCTCGCGCGCATCCTTCCGCGTCACCGCCCGATGACCCAGGATCGCTTCCTCCACCTGCTGGCCGATCTCCAGCACGGGGTTCAGGCCCGCCACGGGGTCTTGGAAGATCATCGAGACGATGTCACCGCGCACGCTGCGCAGCTCGCTTTCGGGGATCGTGGCCAGGTCGCGCTCCGCGCCCCGCTCCAGCAGGCGGATCGCGCCCGACGTCACGACGCCCGGCTCCGGAATCAGCCGCAGGATGCTCAGCGCGACGGTGGTCTTGCCCGCCCCGCTCTCGCCGACCAGCGCCGTCACCTGCCCGGCTTCCAGGTCGAGGCTGACGTGCCGCGCGGCGGGGACCGTTCCCTCTTTGGTGCGGTATTCGACGGACAGGTCTTCGATGCGCAGAACGGGCGCCACGGTCCCTCCGGGCGGCGCCGGCCCGCGGCGCGGCCGGGATCAGTCTAGGATGCCGCCGCTCGGGACGCCGCTCGGGATGCCGCTCGGGACGCCGTTCGGGACATTGCCGCGGCCGCGCCTACATCGAGCGGATCGCCCCCACGACGCGGCCCTGGACCTGCACGTTCCCGGCCCGGTGGTAGATCGGCGCCATCGTCGTGTTCATCGGCTGCAGCCGCACTTGCGCGCCCGCGCGGTAGAACTTCTTGAGCGTGACCTCGTTGGCGTCTTTGACCCACACGGCGGCCATCTCGCCGTCGTTCACCGCCTGCGCGGGCTCCATGATCACGATGTCGCCGTCGTTGATCAGGGCGTCGATCATCGACGTGCCCTGCACGCGCAGCGCGTAGACGTTCTCGCGCGCCCGGCCCCCGAGCACCTGCGGGGACACGGTGATGGCCTCGTCGGCGTAGTCGGGGTCCACGCCCTCGGCCGTCGGGACGGGCAGCGGCTGCCCGGCCGCGATCGTGCCCAGCAGCGGCACGCGGATCGTGTGCTCGGTGTCCGCCCGCCGATCGTCGCCCACCAGCTTGATGCCCCGCGAGATCTCGCGGTCGCGCTGGATCAGCCCCTTCGCCTCCAGCGCCTTGAGGTTGTAATCGACCACCGAGGTGGACGAGATCGCGCAGCCCGCTTGGATGTCGCGAATGCTGGGCGGGTAATCGTGCCGCGCCAGGAACTCCCGCAGGAAGTCCAGGATGCGTTCTTGCTTGTCGGAGCGCCGCTTCATGACTTGCTTCCTCCGCCGACTCCGGGACGCCGTGGGGCTTGCCGGATGGCCCCGTGCGTCCACGCTGTCCACGTTCGTCCACCGCTGGAACGTGTGTTCTGGTACTATCCCCCATTCCCGCGCCCGTGTCAACGTGCCGTCTTGGACCGGCGTTTCGCAGCCCCGGCCACACCCCGGGGCGGACCCTGGCGGGCGGGGACTCTATGCTCGGCGACGCAGGATCCGTACCCCGCCCCGCCCCCACCGGGCGGCCACGACGACCCAGAGGAGCCCGCCATCGCCAACGCCGCCGACGGCACGCCAGGGACGCCGGCCCCGCCGAAGATCGCCGCCGTCATCGCGGCGCACCCGGACGACCCCGACTTCGGCGCCGGCGGGACCGCCGCGCTGTGGACCCGGCAGGGCTGGGAGTTCCACTACATCGTCGTCACCAACGGCGCCAAGGGCTCCGACGACCCGACGATGACGCGCGACCGGCTGGTCGCCGCGCGCGAGCAGGAGCAGCGCGCCTGCGCCGCCGTCCTCGGCGTCTCCTCCTGCGTCTTCCTGGGCGGGGAGGACGGCGAACTCGACTACAGCCGCGCCTTGCTGGGCAAGATCGTGCGCGAGATCCGCCGCCTCAAGCCCCTGGCCGTGTTCACCCACAGCGACCAGATCATCCATCGGCGTCCCGGGGCGGTCGACGCCGACGAGGCGGAGCGCTTCGTCGGCTTCATCAACCATCGCGACCACCGCAACACCGGCGCCATGGCCGTCGACGCGGTCTACCCCACGGCGCGCGACCACATGAACTTCCCGGAGCAGATCCGCGAAGAGGGCCTGGAGACGCACAAGGTCTCGCAGGTCTATATCTGGGGCCATCCCGAGGCGAACTTCAGCGTCGACATCACGGACAGCGTCGAACGCAAGCTGAGCGGCCTGATGGAGCACAAGACGCAGTTCGGCTCGCGCGGCGACGCCTTCGCGTCCGGCATGCGCGATCGCTTCCGCGACCCGGACGGCCACTTCTACGAGCGCTTCCTGCGCGTCGATCTGCCCTCCTGACCGCGCCGCGAGAGGCGGCTGTCGCCATGCCCCACGACCCCGCCCCGATCGCGCCCCGCTACTGTCCCCTCTGCGCCACGCCCTTGCAGACCCGTGAGCACGCCGGCGCGTCGCGGCTCGCCTGCCCCGCCTGCGAGTTCATCCACTACGACGACCCCAAGCTGGCCGTGGGGGCGCTGATCGAGGACGAGGCCGGGCGGCTGCTCTACACCCAGCGCGACCATCAGCCCGCGATGGGCGCCTGGGCCTGGCCCAGCGGCTTCGTGGACCGCGGCGAGGAGCTGCGCGCCGCCGCCGCCCGCGAGGTGCGCGAGGAGACCGGCATCGAGGCCGTCATCGACGACTTGCTCGGCGCCTACTCCCGGGCCGGGGACCCGCTGGTCTTCATCGCCTTCGCGGGCCGCGCCGTCGGCGGCACGCTGCGCGCCGGCCCCGAAGCCCGCGACGTCCGCTTCTTCCCGCTCGCCTGCCTGCCCCCGCCCGCCTTCCCGCACGACCCCGAGATCCTGCGCCGCTGGCGCGCCCGCCGATGACCGCCCCGCACCGCGCCGCGATCCCCCTCGGCGTGCGGGATCTGGGACGGATGGCCTACGCGCCCGCGCTCGCCGAGCAGCGCGCGGCGCACGCCGCCGTCGTGGCCGGCGAGGCGCGCGCCGCCCTGCTCCTCGTCGAGCACGACGCCGTCGTCACGCTGGGCCGGCGCGGCAACCGCGACGGCGTCCGCGCCCCCGCCCGCCTCGAGCGCCTGGGCATCCCCATCGTCGACAGCGAGCGCGGCGGCGACGTCACCTACCACGGCCCCGGCCAGCTCGTCGCCTACCCCATCCTGCGGCTGGCCGACTTCCAACTCGACGTCCGGGCCTACGTGCGGGCGCTCGAGGCCGTCGTGCTGCGGCTGCTGGAGAGCTACGGCCTGGGCGGGCGTCGCGATCCCGAGATGCACGGCGTCTTTACGGCCGGGGGCAAGATCGCCTCGCTGGGGGTGCACGTCTCGCGCGGCGTCACGCGGCACGGCATCGCGTTCAACGTCGATCCCAGCGCCGAGCACTGGGCCTGCATCGATCCGTGCGGTCAGGCCGGGGTGCGGGCCGCCTCGCTGCGCGCCGAACTCGCGTCGGCGGGCGCCCCGGGTCCGGGCGCCAGGGAACTCGCCGCCTGCGACATGGCGACCGTCAAGCGGCGCTTCGTCGCGGCCTTCGCGGCGGAGTTCGGCGTCGCGCCTGACGCGGCGGCTGCTAGTCGTCCCCCCATAGATTGACCCGCGACAGGCAGTGCGTGCACATCCGCAGCACGTCCGAGCCGCGCTCCCCCTGATGCAGCGCCATGACCAGCGTCTCCTGCAAGTGCGCGACACAGAAGCGCGGACCGCAACGCTCACAGTGAGTCACGGGCGCGGCGGCGCATTCCGGCATCCCGCAGCGGCCGTCGGCGTTGCGGGCGCGCGCGTCGCGCAGGAAGGCGTGGTGACGGTCCACGTCGGCCTTCCTGGCCTGGCAGCGGTCCCGGTGGCAGACCTCCTGGCGGTCGTCGAAGCGGTCCCCGTGGTTGGCGCAGAAACCGCGCGCGCAGTACTGGCACTGGCCGGCCAGCGGCTGCCGGCAGCCCAGCACCCGGATACGCCGTTCGCAGCGCCGCGCCCGTTTGTATTCGCGCATCATCTCGGCTACGCCCGCTTCCGCCAGGCCATTGCCGCGCCAGTCTAGCCGCGCCAGTCTACCCGCGCCGGGGCCCGGGCGGGCCTCAGTCCCTGGGCGACGACTCCGTCGCGCCGGGCGCCGCCGGCGCCGCCGGGGCGTCCGGTCCCGGGCCGTCGCCGTCCGAGGCGGGCAGCGCCGCGCTGGCGTTCACTTCGGATGTCGTCGGCAGCGGCGGCGTCAGCAGGGCCGACGCCCGCGCCTCGCCCCCCAGGTCGCGGCAGTCCACGAAGGTCGTGAAGATGGCGTGGTCCAGCAGGCGGCGTCCCTCAGCGTTGAGGTTCGACGCATGCGCGTCCCGCAGCGCCAGCAGCCGCTGCAGTCGCTGGAGCTGCTCACTCAGCCAGCCCCCGGGTGGCGGCGGCGCACCGCCGGGCGCCTGCAGTTGCGGTGTGACGAATTCCTGCACGATGTTCCCTGGGCCCTAGCCCGCCCGCGCGCGCGACCGCGGGTGCGGGCGCGGGGCGCCGCGCCGGATCGCGGAGCGGAGGTGGTCGATGCCTGGGCGCGCACCGCGTGGCGTGTCCGTCATGGGGCGTCTTTCTCGCGGGGGGTGGACCCGCTCGGCGGCGAAGGGCGGCCACTCTAACGCCAGCGTTTTGCTAGCGGCAATGACGCGCCGCCGCCCATCCGGCCCCCGTTCACACCCCGTTTACGACGCCCGCACGCCGCCACCCCCGGCGCCGGGCGGTCCGGGGCGCACGCGAAGACGACGGCGCGCGCGCCGCCGTCGATGGAGGACGGAGACTGGGCTGAGGGGCCGGATCCTTGAGGCGAGCGCCTCGAGGTGAGCGCCTAGAGGCGCAGCTTCCCGTGCGAGGGCTGGCGGCGTCGCTGCCGGCCCTCTTCGACGGCCTGCTCCTGCTCGAGCTCGAAGACGGAGATGACGCGGCTCTCGTAGACGTAGCCGCAGGCCAGGCAGGTACTGAACGCACCGTGGGTGTCGGATTCGGCGAGCATGGCGCCGGTGCAACGGGGACACTGAATTGGGGTCGCGACGGTCATGTTTAGGAGACTCCTGCCTTCTGCTTACAGCGGCGACGCGAGCTGGTTCGCAGTCGCCCCTGCCGACCGCCACCGACTTTGTGACTTCTGGAACATTCTTGACGCAGCCCGATCAGGCTGTCAACGGTTGATCGGGCTCACTGTAGCGTTTCGGGGCTCGATTGTGATGGAATTTACAAACGGTTTACGGCCGACGGGCGAACGGGGCGCAAGGGAGCGATGGCCTATTCTCGGGCCATGCACATCGTCGCACCGCTTCCCCCCGTCACGGGGATCGCCTGACCCCCGATGTCCACCCGTGAGCGCGCGTCGCGCCCCGGCCGCCGTTCCCGACTACTCGGCTTCGTGATCGCGATCGCCCTGCAGGCGTGGCTGTCCCGGCGGCGGCCCGGCGGTCCGGCCCTCATCGCGCTGGCGGGCGTCCCCCGCGGGCTCACGCCCGGCGGCGCGCCCGCGACCGTCGCGGCCGCCGCGACCAGCGCCGCCCTGATCGCCCTCCCGCCGCGAATCGCGCCGCGGGCCGGGACGCTGGGCCTCTCGATGCGGGCACTGCTGCTGTCGCTCAGCTTCGACGCCTGGTCGACGGCCCGGAATGCGGAGGCGGTCGCGGACGCGCTGGAGCGCGATGACCTGGTCGCCGCGCGGGCGGCGCTGCAGCGCATGGGGGCGGAGCCCCTGCCCCCCGCCGTGACCGCCCAGGAGATCGCCGACCGGGCCGAGGAGTCGCTGGCCGGCGGCGCGGCCGACCACACCGTCGGGCCCTGGCTGGCCTACGCCCTGTTCGACCTGCCGGGCGCGGTCGCCTATCACCTGCCGACCCTGCTGGCGCGGCTCTGGGGCGACGTCCCGGCGATCGTCCTGCGCGCGCCGCTGCTGGGCCGGGCGCTCGGCGCGGGCCCGCGCCTCGTGCTGCTGCGGGGGCTCTCCGCCCGCGCGACCGGCGTCGCCTACGGCGCGGCGGCCCCGGTCGTCGGTGGCGACCCCGTCCGCGCCGTGCGCGCCGCGCTGGCCGCCGATACGCCCGCCCTCGCCGCGGCCACGGTCGCCGCGGGCCCGCCGGTGGAGCCGGCCGCGGGCCTGCGGCGCGCGCTGCGCCTGCATCGGGCGGCGCTGGCCGTCGCCGCGGCTGCGGCGGCGCTCATCATCCTGGCCGGCCCCCGGCCGGGGCGAGGCGCGGCATGATCCCCCTGCGCGACAGCAGCTTCCGCGCGAGCACGCCGCACGTCACGCGCGCCCTGATCGTGATCAACATCCTCGTCTGGGGCTTCACCGCCTTCGTCCTCAGCGACGTCCCCAGCCGATGGATCTGGATCCCGAAGAGCGACGGCAGCGAGGTCCAGCGCTACCTCAACTCGGAGGAGGACAAGGTCAACCTCGCCCTGGGGGCGGTGCCGGAGTTCATCACCGGCTACCTCGACGACGACACCCGCTCCCAGGACGCCGTGGCGGATCAGGGCGTGCCCCTGCTGCCGGGCTTCCTGATCCTGTTGACCCCGCTGACGGCCATGTTCCTGCACGGCGGGTTGTTCCATCTGGCGGGCAACATGCTGTTCCTCTGGGTCTTCGGGGCGAACGTCGAGGACCGCATGGGCTCGGCGCGCTTCCTGCTCTTCTACGTCGCGACGGGCTACCTGGCCGCGGCCGCGCACATCTACATCGACGCGGGTGATCTGCTGCCCATGATCGGCGCCAGCGGCGCGATCTCCGGCGTCCTGGGCGCGTACTTCCTGCTGTTCCCGCGCGCCCTGGTGCAGGTGCTGATCCCGCTGGTGCTGCTGATCCCCGCCGTCGTGCCGGCGCCGCTGCTGATCGGATTCTGGTTCCTGCTCAACCTGCTGCCCGGCGTCGGGTCGGTGGTGGCCGAGAGCAGCGGGTCGGGCACGGCCTGGTGGGCGCACATCGGCGGCTTCGTGGCGGGACTGCTGCTGGTGTACCCCTTTCTTGTTGGGCGCTGGCGTGCGCCGACGCAAGAGGTAGGCCCCCAGTGGTCGATGCCGACGACGTTCGGCTTCGGCTTCGGCGCCCGGCGCGGCATCCCCCGGCAGGGACGCCTGCGCGGCGACCCCCCGCCCCAGCCCCCGCCGTCGCCCCTCGACGACGACGTGCGGCTGCCCGGCAATTGGCAGGTCACGCCGGCTCCGGCCAAGAAGAAGCGACGCTTCGGCCTTCGCGGGCGCGGGCGCGACCACCGGCCCGGCGGCGTCGATGCGTTCCGCGACCGCCAGCGGCGATAGGCCGGTATATTCCCAGGGAGCGATCGACCAGCCCCTGAGCCAGAGGATGTCCCCCATGCCTGTCTTCCCCTCCACCGAATGGTTCCAGGATCTCGCCAGCCTGGCCAACGCCGACCCCGCCTTCCGCAAGTTCGGCACGATCGACTGCGAGATGGGCGTCGAGGTGGGGCCGTCGATCTGGAAGATCGTCTTCGAGGCGTTCGAGGTGACGGAGGTCGCCCCCATCGACGGGGAGGCCGCCGCGGCGCTCGACTTCGTGCTCAGCATGCCGCCGGAGGCGTGGCGCGAGATGCTGGAGAACATCGCGCAGCACGGCGGCGCGGACCTGCATCACACGCTGAATACGCTCGACATGAATGCCCCCGAGAACTTCGCGCGCGGCGACGACTACCACCGCCGCGACAAGTTCTATCGCTTCAATCAGACCTTGCAGGACTTCTTCGACGCCTCGGCGCAGCTCGAGACGACGTTTGGGGCCTAACTCCACAGAACGAGGGCCATCTGATCGCCGCTGGTACGGTACGGTGGAAAGCCCCAGCCCAGGGGGCGCGGGTCGGCGCGAGAGCAACCCTAGATGCCCATCCAAGTCACGCTGATCGAACACACCCAGGATCCGATCCGGGTCCTCTACATGGCCTACCGCGTCTGCTATTCCGCGCTGACGCCGGACCAGGTGCTGGCCCGCATCGCCGACGAGCGCATCTCGCACGAGAAGATGACCGCCTTCGTGCAGGAGCGCCTGAAGACGGGGCACGTCTCGCCCTTGGAGCAGGTGCACTTCGAGTTCGGCATCAGCGGCGTGTCGCGCGCCTTCTCGCACCAGTTCGTGCGCCATCGCATCGGCATCTCCTTCGAGCAGCAGAGCCAGCGCTACGTCACCTACAAGGGCGGCGACTTCCCCTACACCGTCCCCAAGACCGTCGAGGCGGCCGGCATGGCCGGCGAGATGGAGGATCTCTTCCGCGAGGTCGGCGACCTCTACGAGCGGCTCGTCGCGGCCGGCGTCCCGGCCGAGGACGCGCGCTTCCTGCTGCCCAACGCCACCAACACCAACTTCAAGCTCACCGTCAACTTCGCGGCGCTGCTGCACATCGCCGACCTGCGGCTCTGCACCCGCGCCCAGTGGGAGTTCCGGCGCGTCATGGCGCTGATGCGCGCCGAGGTGGTGCGCGCGGCGCCGGAGTTGGGTCGCATGCTGCAGCCCAAGTGCGGCGAGCTGCGCATGGGCTACTGCGACGAGGACTACGCGGCCTGGGAGGCCTGCCCCATCGGTCGCAAGCGACCGCACAAGGATGAACTCTTGCGGCTCTACAAGGCCTATCGCAAGGGCGAGATGGACCCGTTGGACAGCGACGACTTCGCCATCATTGAGAGCCAGCAGATCGTGGGCGCGTAGCCGGCTCGCCACCCGGCCACGGCGCCCGCCCCCCGGCGACGACTTCAGGAACGCACATGGCCCACTCCCCGGACAGCCCCGCGCCGCCGGCCTCCCCCGTCGCCGCCGGCGACGTGCGACTGGCCTGCGAAGAGCGCGGCGCCGGCGACGCGGTGGTGCTCGTCGCCGGCGGCGCGATGGACATGGACCAGTGGGACGCGCAGATGGCCGCCCTCGCGCCCACGCGGCGCGTGATCCGCTTCGACCAGCGCGGCGTCGGCGCCTCCGACGGCCCCCCCACCGGCTACACCATCGAGCAGATGGCCGACGACACGCTCGCCCTGCTCGAGACGCTGCACGCCGCCCCCTGCGTCCTCTTCGGCAACTCGCTGGGCGGCTCCATCGCGATCACCGCCGCCCTGCGCGCGCCGGACGTCGTGCGCGCCCTGATCCTCGCCGCGACCTCCGCGGGCCCCACCGCGCCGTCCATGCCCGCGGAAACCCAGACCGCGATGTTCCAGGCCTCGGCCCTCCCCCTGATCGAAGCGGCGGCGGCGGCGCAGGAGATCGTCTTCGCCAGCGACTACCCCCGCCGGCGCCCGGAAGTGCTGCAGCGCGCCATCGCCAAGCGCGAGGCCAACACCGCGCCCCTCATCGCGACGCTCGGGCCGCTGCAGTCGGTCGCCGCGTATGACCCCCTGCCCGGCCTCAAGTCGCTGCGCATGCCCACGCTGATCCTGCACGGCGCCGAGGACCGGATGGTCCCCGCCGCCAACGCCCCGCTGCTGGCCGAGCAGATCGCCGGCGCCCGCCTGCGGCTGCTGCCCGGCGCCGGCCACGGCGTCGTGATGGAGGCCGCGGACGCCGTCAACGCGGCCGTCCTGGAGTTCCTCGATTCGCTCTGAGCGGGCGGTACGATGGGGCGGCGCAGGGGGTCGCCACGAACCGATGCACGTCCACGAACTGACCCTCATGATCGGCACCCAGCAGCCGGCGGCCCTGGCCCGCTTCTACGGCGACGTGCTGGGCCTGCCGCGCCGGACGCAGTCGCACGACCCCGTCTTCGAGGTCGCCGGGGCGTACATCCGCATCCTCGATCACTCGGCGATCAGTGGTCCCAGCGCCGACCCCGCCCGCATGCAGATCAACCTCTTCGTCGACGACGTGCGCGCCGAGTGGCGCCGCCTCGCCGCCCAGGGCGTCGTATTCGTGCGTGAGCCCCAGGCCGAGCCCTGGGGCGGCCTCGTCGCCACCATGACCGACCCCGACGGCAACTACGTCCAGATCATCGAGTTCGCCCCCCGCTAAGCATCCTCCGGCGGGGTGAGATAGCATGCAGATATGACCGACGACGAGCAGCCTGGGACCACCGATCTCACCGACGAAGTGGCGCTCCGGGTCAAGAAGCCCCTCCGCGCCATCGTTTCGGTGCGCTTCGGTCCTGACGACCTGGCGGAACTGCGCGCGGCGTCCGCGACCGAGGGCGTGCGTCCCAGCGTCCTGATCCGGCGCGCCGTCAAGGAGTACGTCGCGCGGCAGGCGGCGTCCGGGCATCGCGCCGCCGGAGGCTGACGCCACCTCGCTCGTCAGCGCGGATCCCTGATGCCCCCGGCCTCCGCCTCCTCTGACGTCGCGCCGCCGCGCAGCAGACGCCGCACCGGCAGGTGGTAGTACCAGAGAAACGCCAGCCCCAGCAGCGTGATGGGGACCAAGACCAAGCCGTGCAGCGCCGCCGCGTAGGCGATGGCGCTCTCCTGGGCATGCGCACCGACGAGGTAGATCAGCACGACCTCCTTCGCGGCCCACTCGAACGGGCCCACGCCGCCGCTCGTCGAGGGGGCGCTGATGATCACGTTGGCCGCCGCCGCCACCAGCAGGTAGACGGGCAGCGGCAGGTCCAGGTCGAACGCCTCGCCGACGAGGAAGTACATCAGCGCTTCCAGGCCCCAGGCCGCTGCGCTGGCGAAGAACGCCGCCGTCAGCAGGGCCCGGTCGCCGGCGGGCCGGACGCCCTCGATCAGGCCCGACACCCACGTCGCGTCGTGCCGGCGCAGGATGGGGACGCGGCGTAGCCGGCGCACGATGATCTCTTCGGCCCGCGCCGGGTGACGGGCGATCGCGTAGAGCGCCCCCACGGCGATCGAGACCCCGAGCACCAGGAACGCCATCGCGGCGAGGAGGACGTCGCCGGCGTATTCCATGCCGCCCATGCCGACCAAGCTGGCCGCGACGCCCAGGATCAGGAAGAGCGTCAGCATGACGCCGTCCAGCACGCGCTCCAGGAAGACGTTGGCGAGCCCGGCCGTGTGACCGACGCCGAACTGGCGGTACAGCGTGTGGGCGCGCAGGATCTCGCCGCCGCGCAGGGGCAGAATGTTGTTGGCGGCGTAGCCCACGGCCATGATCGGGTACAGCTGCCGCGGCGACGCCTCGACGATGGGGCGCAGGAGGATGTGCCAGCGCAGCGCCCGGAACCCGACGCCGCCGAAGAAGATCGCCATGGCGATCAAGATCAGGCCGACGTCGGCGCTGGTGAAGGCGTCGCGCACGGCGCCGAAGTCGGTGCCCCGCAGGAAGAGGAAGCCGAAGAGCGCGCTGATGCCGAGCCCGAACGCCGTTCGCGCCGGTCCGGCGGTCAAGCGCGACAGGACGGCGCGGCGTCGCATCAGGGGCCATCCCGCGCGAGCGACCGGCCGGGTCCCGCACGGGGGAGACTCCACGCGCGCCAGCGCAGTCGGGGGCGCGGCAGGCGGAGGTGCGGGCGAGGTCCTGGCCAGCGGCGCAACCCGGGCCCGCGCAGCGTCCGCTCGACGATGAAGAAGGAGACGAGCGCGGCCAGCCCGCCCACGATGATGTCAGCGAAGTAGTGCTCGCCCAGGTACATCAGTGCGAAGGCCAGGCAGACGCAGTAGACGACGCCGGCCGCCACCAGGCGCCCCGATCCAAGCAGCAGCGCGATCAGCAAGATCTGGAAGGCGGCCGCGAAGTGCAGCGAGGGCATCGCGGCGCGCGGGTTGGGCTCCGCCGCCAGCGTGAAGAGGTCGTTCCAGAGGTCCTGGCCGAAGATCGTGGGCCCCACGTCGCGCATGATCCGCACGATGCCCATCGTGTCGCCCTGCACGACCGCCAGCCACGGCGGCACCGTGGGGATCAGGTAGTACATCGCCACGCCCGTGTAGAAGACCCCCAGCATGATCACGGCGACGCGGAAGAACATCGGCCGCATCCAGATGTAGGTGCCGATGACGGTGAGGTGGGGGAAGACGAACCAGCTCCAGTGCATGAACGTCGAGAAGAACGCCAGGGGGCCGGGGTCGCCGTCGGCGCCCCCCAAGTGCGTCTGCAGCCACGCCGACGGAGTCGTGCCGCCGAACATCCAGAGTTCCCAGTCCAGCACGTAGCCGGTGCTGGCCTGAATCGCCGTTTCGTCGGCGGCGTCGCGCAGTTGCGTGAAGAAGAAGATCCCAACGGCGTAGAGCAGCCAGGTGCGGAAGTGGTCCTGCCGCGGCGCGACCCACAGGATGATGGCCAGCGCGGGGACCAGCGCGAAGGGCAGGCCCGCGGGGCTGAAGGACCCCGTGATCCGGATGACCGGGATCACGAGTGCGACGACCAGGTACGCCCAGGCGAGCAGGCGCACGACATCGTACGAGGAGCGCGGGCGGCGGCACTCGGCGCGCAGGGCGGCGTGCCAGGTCGGCGCCTGCGCCGCGTTCCGTGCCCTCCCGGCGGATCCCGCGTGCCCGGTCCCGGTCTCCATCGTGCGTAGTCTAGGCGCGCCGGCCGCGCCGGGATCGGCCCGGGCCGCCATAGACTGCGCGTATGTCGATTGCCGTGCGTTTCCCGTCGGTGCGACGGCGTGCGCTGCGACGGTACGGGCTGGCGCTGCTGCTCGTCGCGGCGGCGCTGGCCCTGCGCGGGCCCGTGCCGGGCGCGGTGGCGACCCCCGCCGCGGACGCCCCGGATCTGCGGGCGGCCCCCGGCGAGATCTTGGCCTCGTTCCATGCGCAGCCCGACCCGACGGCGCTGGCCCGGCTGGGCCTGACGCTGATCGACCACTCACCCGGCAGCAACGTCACGCGGCTGCGCGCCGCCGACCCCGATCCCCACGCCGCCATCGCCCGGCTGCAGGCGTCGGGTCTGACGGCATGGGCCGAGCCCAACGGCCGCCTCCAGGTGGCGGGCCTGATCCCCGACGACCCCCGGTACGGCGAGCAGGCCGCGGTCTGGGATCTGCTGGGCGCGCCCGACGCCTGGGCGATCACGACCGGCAGCCGTGAGGTCGTCGTGGCGGTGATCGACGGCGGCGTCGACCTCGACCACCCCGACCTGGCCGCGAACATCTGGACGAACCCCGGTGAGATCCCGGGCAACGGCATCGACGACGACGCCAACGGCTACATCGACGATGTCCACGGCTACGACTTCGTCGGCGATTTCCCCGGCGGAGACGGGCTGCCGGGCGAGGACGCCAACCCGGACGTGTTCGCGGGCGATCCCGCCGCCGGCGACGGCATTGACCAGGACGGCGACGGCGCCGCCGACGTCTCCGTGGGGCACGGCACGCGCGTCGCGGGGATCATCGCGGCGCGCGGCGACGACGCCTGGGGCGTGGCGGGCACGGCTTGGCGCGTGCGCATCATGCCCGTGCGCGTGACCGACCCCGAGGGCAGCGGCTTCATCTCCTCGTTCGTACGGGGCCTCGAGTACGCGACGGCGAACGGGGCGGACATCGTCAACATCAGCCTCGCGACGACGTTCCTGCCGCAGGCGGCGCAGGCCGCGGTGCGCGCCGCCGCCGCGGCGGGCGTGATCCTGGTGGCGGCGGGCGGCAACGACGGCGGCCTCGTGGCCTTCCCGGCGGCGATGCCCGAGGTCATCGGCGTGGGGTCGCACGGGGCCGGGGACGAGCGGGATACGCGCGCCCCGTTCTCGCCCAGCCAGGCGGGCGTGGCGCTGGTCGCGCCGGGCTTCTCGATCCTCACGACGGAGGTCCTGCCGGTCTCCGCGGCGGCCGGCTTCACGCACGCGAGTGGCAGCTCCTACTCGGCCGCGTTCGTGTCGGGCGCCGTCGCGCTGGCGCTGAGCCTGGAACCGGGGCTGGATCAAGCGGCGGTGCTCGAGTTGCTGTCCGGGACCGCGACGCCGCTGCCCGATGGGCCGGATCCGGGCTGGGACGGCGCCGGACGGCTGAACATCGCCGCCGCCATCGCACGTCTGCACGGCGCGACCCCCGGCGCCCCGCTGGTGCAGGGCATCGACCTCGACGCACCGGCCGCGGACTTCGTCGTCAGCGGTCGCGCGCGGCCGGGTGGTCGCGTCGATCTGCTGGTCTCGCCGGACGGCGTGCGGACGTCGGGCGTGGCGGACGCTGAGGGCCGCTTCCGCATCGCGCTGCCGCGGGATCGCGTGCCCGAGCGCCGCTCGTCGCTGACGATCACGGCCTGGGCAGTCGCGCCTGATCCGGCCGGCGGCGACGCGGCCGAGGAGCGGGCGTCCCCAGCCTCCGCCCCGATGACGTTCGCGCTGCCCCACTTGGCGACGCTGACGCCGGGCTGGAACCTGTTGGCCTGGGCGGGAGCGACGGGGTCGGGCGCCGATGTGCTCGCGGATCTCCCCCCGGGCGTGCAGCGCGTCTTCGCCTGGCAGGGGCAGGGCTGGCAGCTGGCCGTCCCCGGCGACCCGCGCTTCCAGATCGGCCGGATCCGGGCCGGAGATGGGCTGTGGCTGTTCCTCGCCGGGTCCGAGCCGGCGCAGTGGCCGCAGCGACGCGCGCCGATCCCCGAGCGGGCGCTGACGCCCGGCTGGCATCTGCTGGCCTGGGCCGGCGGTTCGGGCGCGGCGGCCGGCGGGACGGGGTCGGTCGCAGGGCGGCTGGAGGTCTTCGTCTGGGACGCGGAATCGGCGAGTCCGCGCGGCTTCACCCGCGTTGCGCCGGGCCGGAGTCCGTCGCTGACGGTCCGGCACCTGGACGCGGTGTGGGTGTTCGTGGCGGCCGGCCGGCCGGTCTGGCCCGGCTCGCGGTGAGGCGCGCCCGCGCCGCGCCGGGCAGGGCTACTCGTCGCTCGCCGGCGTCCCCGCCGCGACGATGTCGCCGATGCGTTCCGCCAGGGTTTCCCCCAGCGCCAGCAGATCGACGTCCGTCTCCTGGGCGCTGGCGGGGTCGCTGCCGGTGACGTTCACCGACCGCTGCAGGAACACCAGACTGCCGTCCTGGGCGAAGATGACGAGTTCCGTCGCGACGTCGCGGGTGCGGCGCCCCCCATCCTCGACGCCGTAGCGCAGGACGTAGCGGATCGCGCTGGCGCCGAGGATGGGGTCGGGCGTGCGCTCGCTCTCGAACAGCGTGTCGATGGGCTCGACCAGCTCCTTGACCTGGATGGCCTCGCGCGTGGCGATGTAGTCGACGGCGGCGCGCGCCGCGTCCGCCGATTCCAGCATGATCGTGACGACGAACACCAACTCCCCGGTGTCGTTGTTGGCGAAGCCCTGCCCGCGGGCCATCCCCTCCTCGGCGGCGCGCAGACCGAGCGCGGCGAGATTCCCGTCCGGGGACTCCCGCAGCAGTCCCGGGATGTCGGCGTAGAAGGGGATGTCGTCGAAGCCGGGGGCTAGGTCGTCGGTCAGCACCTCGACGATGGCGGCGACGGGGCCGGGCGGATCGGGGTCGTCGGGGGGTGGGTCCTGTTCCTCGTCTGCGTCCGCTTCGGCCGCTGCCGCCGCCGCCGCCGCGGCCGCCCGCGCCTCTTCCGCCGCCGCTGCGGCCGCCGCGGCCGCCCGTGCCTCTTCCGCCACCGCCGCGGCCGCCCGCGCCTCTTCTGCGGCCGCCGCCGCGGCTGCCGCGGCCTCCGCCGCCGCGACTGCAGCTGCTGCTGCGGCCTCCGCCGCCGCCGCCGCTGCGCCCTCCACCGCCGCGGCCTCCGCGGCCTCCGCCTCCGCGGCCTCCGCTGCCGCCGCCTCCGCGGCCTCCGCCGCTGCGGCCTCCGCCGCCGCGGCCTCCGCGGCCTCCGCCGCTGCGGCCTCCGCGGTCGCCGCTGCGGCCTGCGCGGCCTCCGCCGCCGCCGCGGCCGCCGCCGCTGCGGCCTCCGCCGCCGGGGCTGCCTCGCCTCGGACATCTTGCGACGGCGGATCCGGGTCGGGCGGTGCGACCTCGTCCGGCGGCGGTTGCTCCACCGGAGTCGGCGTGATGACCTGCTCGGGACCCTCGTCGCCCCCGCAGCCCGCCAGCAGCAGCGCGCCCACCGCGATCACGCTCAGGCCCGTCACGACCAGAGCCAGCCGCGATCGCGGTCGCTGGGTCGGCGCGCGCCGTCGGCGGAGCCGGTCGGGGCCGGTCACGCGAACGGCTCGGCGCGCTGCACGGGGAGTGGCTGGTGCAGGCGCAGCAGGATGCGGAAGGTCGTCCCGACGCCCTGCCGGCTGTCGACCTGGATCTCGCCCTTCTGGGCGCGCACCAGCTCCCGGGCGATGGCCAGGCCCAGCCCGGTGCCGCCTTCCGATCCGGGGCGATCGGCCCGGTAGTAGCGATCGAACAGGTGCGGGATCTGGTCCTCGGGGATGCCGGCGCCCGTGTCCGCGACGGCGATGCCCACGGAGACGTCGCTCTCGCGGCGGGCGCTGAGCACGACGTTGCCCCCGGGCGGGGTGTGGCGCAGCGCGTTGTCCACGAGGTTGGCGAGCACCTGCTCCATGCGGTCGACGTCGCCCGCGACCGGGGGCAGCGCGGCCGGGATGACCTCCAGGCGCACATCGAGTTGCTGCGCACGCAGGACGAAGAGCTCGCCGACGTCGTGCAGCACGCCGTTGACGTCGACCGGCTTGAGCTCCAGGTGCACGTGACCGGCCTCCATGCGGGAGAGGTCGAGCAGCCCCTCGACGAGGCGCAGCAGGCGGCGCGACTCCTCCTCGATGATGCGGTAGGCGTTCTGCCGCGCGACCGCCTCGTCGACGGTGCCGTCGAGCAGGGCCTGGGAGAAGCCGTTGATCGAGGTCAGCGGCGTTTGCAGGTCGTGCGAGGCGTTGGCCAGGAAGTCGCGCAGGGCGCTCTGCTGGCGCTGCACCTCCTCGGTCATCTGGTTGAAGGACTCGGCGAGGTCCCGCGCCTCGCGTGTGCCCTCGACGCTGACCTTCTGGTCGAAGCGTCCTCGGGCGACGCTGCGGGCGGCGGCGGTCGTGGCTTGCAGGGGGCGATAGATGGAGCGGGAGAGCAGCAGCCCCACGATGATCGCGGCCGCGAGCCCCACGCCGCCGGCCAGCACCAGCTGCCGCGTGAGGTCGCCCAGCACGGCCTGCCGGTCCTCGACCGGCAGCGCCAGGACCACGAACTCGGCCCCGAACCGCTGCGAGGCCTCGTTGGAGAGCGCCGCGGCCAGGTAGTCGAGCCGGGTCTGGTCGCCGGCCGTGAGGCGTCCCTCGATGAAGGTGTCGGTGCCCGCCTCGCTGAAGTCGATGCCGAGCTGCTCCCCGAGGAAGCGCGGGGCGCCGCTGGCCTCGCTGACAACGGCGCCGGCGCCGTCGACGAACAGGATGCGCACGTCGGGGTCCAGCGGGATGCCGCCGACGGTGGCGCTGGTCGCGAGTTGGCGGCTGACTTCGAAGGCCTGGAAGTCGGAGCCGGGTGGCGTCACGACCGACAGATACACGGGGCCGCCGATCTGTCGCAGCGTGGAGGCGGCGAGGCGGTCCTGGTAGCCGCCCAGCAGGAAGAAGAAGGCGACGCCGGCGATGCCCAGCGTGAGCAGGATCAGGAAGCCCAGCGTGAGGTAGATGCGCCCTTGCAGCGTGGAGAGCAGGTGGGGCCGGCTTCTGCGCCCGGCCTGCCCCTCTTCCCCCGCGCGGCCGGTCGGCGCCGCGGCGCCTCCGAGTCGGACGCTATCCGTGGCCATGATCGGGGCCGCCGGGCGCGCGGCCGCCGGGGGCGTTGCGGGGGTCGGCGACCAGCTTGTAGCCCACGCCGCGCAGCGTCTGGATCCGCACGGTGCTGCCCGCCAGGTGCTGGCGCAGGTGGTTGACGTGGACATCCACTGTGCGCGTCTCACCGCTGAAGGTGTAGCCCCAGACTAGCGAGAGCAGTTGTTCGCGGGACATCGCGATGCCCTCGTTCTGGGCCAGCGCGAAGAGCAGGTCGAACTCCTTGGTGCGCAGGTTCATCGAGCGTCCGTCCAGCGAGGCCTCGCGGCGTGGCCGGTCGAGTTGCAGCGTGCCCACGAGCACGGTCGTGCCGGAACGCTGGATGCCGTCGGACCGGCGCAAGATCGCCTTGACCCGCGCGACCAGTTCCTTCGGGTTGAAGGGCTTGGTCAGGTAGTCGTCGGCGCCCAACTCCAGGCCGGCCACCTTGACGGCGTCCTCCTTGCGCACCGTGAGCATCAGGATCGGCACGTCGGACCGTTCGCGGATGCCCTTGGTGACCTCGAAGCCATCCAGCTTGGGCATCATCAGGTCGAGCAACACGAGGTCCGGCTGCATCCGCAAGGCCTTCTCGAGCGCCTCCGGGCCGTTGCTGGCGAACTCCAGGTCGTAGCCTTCCTTGGACAGGTACAGCCGGACCAGTTCTCGGATGTTTGGCTCATCGTCTGCGACGAGGATGCGCATTGGGGCCTCGCTCCGTGTGACTTGCCGGCGTCGCGTGGGTTCGGGGTCGAGCGGGATCGCACGCGCCGCCCGGGGCGCCGGTCGCCGACGGCACGCGCCCCCAGGATTGATCGCCGCCGCCCCGTTGCAGTATAGCCCCGGCGGGCGCTGGAAATGTGGGCCCTTGGCGGCGCCCGCGGCTGATCCCGCTCCAGCGCCGTGATCGTGGCCGCGTCAGACCGGCGCGCCGACGAGGAAGCGGCCGATCGCCTCCTGGAAGGCGGCCGACTCCTCGGCCGAGAGATCGCGGTTCGGCGGCCGGCAGTGCGGCGTCGGCAGGCCCGCCGTGATCCCGATCAATGACTTCAGCGCCCCCACTGCCGGGAAGGCCTGCACCAGATCCTTGACGGCGTTGAGCTGGCGCTGCGGGCGTGCGGCGTCGCCGCCCTGACGGGACGTGGACTGGATGGCGATGGCCAGGGCGGGCACCGCGTTGGCCATGCCGCTAACGCCGCCGCCGCAGCCGGCGGCGTACAACTCGGCGTGGACGTGGTCCGCCCCGGCCAGCACCACGAACGACTCGGCATCCGCCGTCGCGTCGATGTACCGCTGCGTGCGGGCGACATCGCCGCTGGAGTCCTTGATGCCGATCACCTGCTCCCCGAAGAGATCGAGCAGCGCCAGCACGATCTCATCGGCGATGTCCATCTTGGTGCGGGGCGGGATGTTGTAGAGCAGCACGCGCGCTTGCGCCGGCAGCGCGTCGATCGCGCTGCTGAAGTAGTGCAGCTGCCCGGCCGCATCGGTGTTGTCGTAGAAGTGCGCGGGCAGCAGCGCGACGGCGTCCGCCCCGGCGTCGAGGGCGTCGTTGGCGGCGCGGATCGTGTCCGGCAGGGCGAGGCAGCCCGCGCCCGCGACGACCCCCAGGCTCCCACCGAGGGCGTCGCGCTGCGCCACCACCCCCTCGACGACGCGCCGCCGCTCGTCCAGCCCCACCGAGGGGCCCTCGCCGTTTGTGCCCAGGGTCAGGATCGAGGACACGCCCTGCCCGTGCAGCCACGCGATGTGGGCGGGCAGCCAGTCGAGATCGACGCCGGCGCCGTCCTCGGTAAAGGGCGTCACCTGGGCGACCATCAGGCCGCTGAGGTCCAAGGGCATGCGGTCCTCCTTCGTTCAGCGTGGGCTTCATTCGGCGAGGGCTTCATTCGCGTGGGCCCGGCCGGCTAGATCGCGCCCTCCGCGGCCAGCCGGGCGAGCTCGTCCGCGTCGAGGGCCAGCGCGCCGTAGATCTCGGTGTTGTGCTCGCCGAGCAGCGGCGCGCGGCGGGCGACGCGGCCCGGCGTGTCGGTGAGTCGCGGCACGACCCCGGGCTGGAGCAGTGTACCGAAGTCCGCGCTGTCGACTTCCAGGACCTGCGCCCGGGCGGCGTAGTGGGGGTCGGCGGCGATGTCGGTGGTCGTGTAGAGCTTCACCGCGGGCACGCCGTGGGCGTCGAAGGTGGCTTGGCAGTCGGCCAGCGAGCGCTCGCCCACCCAGGCGCGCAGGATGGCGTGCAGCTCCTCGGGATGCTTACGGCGCTGGGCCGACTGCGCGTAGGCCGGGTCGTCGGCCAGTGCCGGCCGGCCGATCGCCGTCGCGAGGCGGGCGAAGACGCGGTCGGTCGTGGCGTTGAGGATCAAGTATTCGCCGTCGGCGGTCTGGAACTGTTCGGCGGGCACGACGCCGGGGAAGTAGTTGCCGGACCGCTCGCGGTTGCGGCCGCTGCGGCCGAAGCTGCTCATGTGCGAGCCGCTCATGCGCCAGACCGCTTCGTAGAGCGCCTGGTCGACGTCCTGCCCGCGGCCCGTGCGCTGCCGCGCCTGCAGCGCCAGCAGCGCGCCCAGCGCCGCGAACGTGCCGGCCCCGTAGTCGGCGATCATGTAGCCCGGCCGCACAGGTGGGCGGTCGGCCTCGCCCGTCACCGCCGTGATGCCCGCGAAGCTCAGCGCCACGCGGTCGAAGCCGGCCCGCTCGCGGTAGGGCCCCGTCTGCCCGTAGCCGCTGATCCGCACGACGATCAGCCCCGGGTTGGTCGCGCGCAGGGCGTCGGGGGCCAAATCGAGCCGCTCCAGCGTGCCGGGCCGGAAGTTCTCCACCAGGATGTCGGCCGTGTCGATCAGCCGCTTGAGCAGCGCCTTGCCCTCAGGCGCCTTGATGTCGCAGGTGACGGACTTCTTGCCGCGGTTCTCCTGCGGGAACGCGATGGTGCCGCGCAGGCCGTCGCCGCTGCCGGGCCGCTCGACCTTGATCACCTCGGCGCCGAACTCGGCCAGCAGCGTCGCGCAGAAAGGCGCGGCCAGCACCTGCCCCAGCGAGACGACGCGGATCCCAGACAGGGCGGAGGGCTGGTCGGCGGGAGGGAGGTCTGGTGGCATGCGGGCCATGGTAGGGCGGCCCGGCGGGTCGGGGGTCGTGGTGGGCCTTTGTTACGCTCGGTACGGTCTGGTTCCCCGGAAATCGAGAAGTGCCCGTGGTTCGCGTCGAACGTAGCCCTCGTTCCTGCGCCGCTGTTAATGTGTGACTTAACATGCCCACGAAAACCCTCTATCGTGGTTCCCGGCGCTCCATTGAGGCAGTCGTGCGGCGTGGGGCATGCCCTGCCCGGGAGTACATCGATGGCCTTGGCATGGCCGACCGGCGGAAGATTCTCGCGGTCCTTTCCAGAGCGGGGGACCATTGGCCGATCGTGAACACGGACAAGTTCAAACACTTGGAGGGCGACATCTATGAGTTCAAGGCTGGCCAGCATCGCCTCACGTGCTTTTTCCAACCTGGAGCGCGCGTCATCATTACGCACGGGTTTCGGAAGAAGACGGCCCGGGCGCCGAAGTCAGAGATAACCCGAGCGCAGACGATTCGCTCCCACTGCTTGGAGGACGACGGATGAGAAACGGAATCTTCGCGGCCGAGATCGAAGCCCTGCGATCGGACCCAGAGTTCATTGCGGAGTTGGTCGCGCTCGATGTTCTTGAGCAAGCGGTGCGCCGCATGAAGGAGCGGCAGATCACGAAGGCGTCCCTGGCAGCGACGCTCGGGGTCAGTCGTTCGGCGGTATCCCAGCTGTTCGCTGGCGGACCCCACAATCTGGGGATGCTGACGATGGTCCGCTTGGCGGCGGCGCTCGATGGTGAGCTGACGATCCAGATCTCCGATCGGGCGGAGCAGGCGAGCGCACCGAACGCGATGTCGAGGCTCGACTTCGCGAAGGAGTTGTCCAATGGCCAGACTGCGGAAGCTCAAGAGTTCGCCACTGCGGCCTGAGCGAATCTGGATCGAATCATTCGACTTTGCATCCAGGACGGACGCCGCCAAGCGGACGGGACCCGTCGGCGTCAAGGCGGACTTGGAAGTCGAACTCGTGGATGACGGGAGATCGTTTGTCCTGCGGTTGTTCCTCGCGAGTTCGGCGGCGAGCGGAGATGGATCGCCCTACGACTTCAAGTCCGCGTCCGTCGCACGGTTCGGGCTCGACGACAGTGCCGGAGGCGAGGAGGCGGGCCGCCTGATCTCGGTGAACGCCGCTGCCGTTCTCTATGGCGCCGTCCGGGGATTCATCGCGACGGCCACGGCGCTTGGCACGCACGGGCCGTTGTTCCTCCCGACCGTGAACCTCGTTGACACCTTCTTCGATGCATGGAAGCGCTACGCGGCGGAGACGGGCCTCGATCTCGAGAGCGGCGGCTCCGGCGCCGGGGACTCACCTCCCTAGTCCCCCTCCTCCTCCGACCCCTCCCGCATGACGATGTGCAGGCCGGCGGCGACCACCGCCCCCAGGATCGGCCCCACCCAGTAGATCCAGTGGTGCGCCCAGAACCAGCCGATCGCGCCCGGCCCGAACGACCGCGCCGGGTTCATCGACGCCCCCGAGATGCCGCCCGCGAACGTCGCCTCCAGGCCCACGATGGCCCCCGCCGTCGCCGCCACCAGCGGCAGCGACGCCCGCCACTGATGCCCGACGGCCAGGATCGCGTACATCAGGAAGAACGTCAGCATGAACTCCATGCCGAGCGACTGCTCCCACGTCCCGGCCGGCACGGTGGAGCCCAGCTCCCCGCCGGTGTTGCGAAACAGGCCGTGCAGCACCGAGGCCGCGATCAGCGCGCCGACCAGCTGCGCCGCGATGTAGCCGGGCACCCGCCGCCCCGGGAACTCGCCCGCCGCCCACAGGCCGATCGTGACGGCCGGGTTGATGTGCGCGCCGCTGACGCGCCCGAAGGCCACCACCATCGCGAAGACCGCCAGCCCGAACGTGATGCCGTTGCCCACGCGCCCCAGAGAGCCCTCGGTCGCGTAGTCGACGACGGCCGCCCCGACGCCCAGGAAGACGAGGCCGAAGGTGCCGAACATCTCGGCGGCGAGCCGGCGCAGCGTCCGCGGCAGCGGTCGCCCGATGGCGGCGAGTCCGTCCTGGCTGAGTTGTGCTGCGATGCTGCGTGTGGTCATGGCGTCCCCCGTCCTGGGCAAACGAAACCACTTCCGCGGGGGTCGCGAAAGCACCGGCTTGTTAACGTCGTGCGAGATCCATCGTGTGGGTACCGGATCGCCCCGCGACGCCGCTGCTAGGCTCGCTTCCCAGCCCCGAGAGGATGCGCATGGCTCACCCCGGCGACCCCCCGCAGAACACGAACCGGCTCGCGCGCGAGACCAGCCCCTACCTGCTGCAGCATCGGCACAACCCGGTCGATTGGCAGGCCTGGGGCGACGACGCCTGGCAGCGCGCCCGCGACGAGGACAAGCCGGTGCTGGTGAGCATTGGCTACGCGGCCTGCCATTGGTGCCACGTGATGGAGCGCGAGTCGTTTGAGGACGAGGCGCTGGCGGCCCGCCAGAACGAACTCTTTATCAGCATCAAGGTCGACCGCGAGGAGCGCCCCGACGTCGACGAGATCTACATGGACGCCGTGCAACTCATGCGCGGCCAGGGCGGCTGGCCGCTGAACGTATTCTGTCTGCCCGATGGCCGGCCGTTCTTCGGCGGCACGTACTTCCCACCCGTGGCGCGGCAGGGGATGCCCTCCTGGCGGCAGGTGCTCGACTCCGTCGGCGCCGCCTACCACGAGCGGCGCGACGCCGTCGAAGGGCAGGCCGGCCAGATCGCCGCGCACCTGGAGCAGGCGCCCGGCTCGCTGGAGCCAGGGGCGGAGCGCGCCGACCCCGCCGCCGCCCGTCGCGCCGCCGCCGCGCAGATCATGAAGAGCTACGACAAGCAGTTCGGCGGCTTCGGCGGCGCGCCCAAGTTCCCCCAGCCCTTCTTCGTGGCCCTGCTGCTGCAGCACGCCGTCGCCGACAAGCACCCGCACGCCCGCGACCAGGTTCTGACGACGCTGCGGCGGATGGCCGATGGCGGCGTCTATGACCAACTCGCCGGTGGCTTCCACCGCTACGCAGTCGATGAGCGCTGGCTGGTGCCGCACTTCGAGAAGATGCTCTACGACAACGCCCTCCTCGTCCCGCTCTACCTCGACGCGGGGCGCCTGAGCGGCGATGCGTTCTTCTCCCGCATCGCCGCCGAGACGCTGGATTATCTGCTGCGCGAGATGCGCACCCCGGAAGGCGCGTTCTACGCCTCGACCGACGCGGACTCCGAGGGCGAGGAGGGCAAGTACTTCGTCTGGTCGCTGGCCGAGGTCACGCAACTGCTGGGCGACGACGCGCCCCTCTTCGCCCGCTACTACGACGTGACGGAGACGGGCAACTTCGAGGGGAGCAACATCCTGCATCCGCAGATGGCGCCGGCGCAGGCGGGCGCCTGGCACCAGCTTGAGGAAGAGGCCGCCGCCGAGACCCTGGCGGCCTCGCGGGCGACGCTGCTGGCGGAGCGGACGCAGCGCGTCCCGCCCGCCACCGACACCAAGGTGATCGTGGCCTGGAACGGCATGGCCATCGACGCCCTGGCGCGCGGCGGGGCCGTGCTCGACGCGCCCCGCTTCATCGACGCCGCGCGTGAGGCCGCCGCCTTCCTGCTCGACACGATGCACCCGCCCGGCGACGAGGCGGGCCTGCTGCGCATCTTCGCGGGCGGGCGGGCGTCGGTGCCGGCCTTCCTGGAGGACTACGCCGCCCTCGCCGACGGCCTGCTCTCGCTCTACGAGGCGACCGGCGAGGAGCGTTGGTTTGTCGAGGCGCGCCGCCTCGCCGACGCGATGCTCACGCGCTACTGGGACCGGGACGCGGGCGGCTTCTTCACGACCGGCTCGGGCAACGAGGCGTTGGTCAGCCGCAAGAAGCCGACCTACGACGGGGCAACGCCGTCGGGCAACTCCCAGGCCGCCCGCGTGCTGGCCCGGCTCTACGCGCTGACCGGGGAGGGCCTCTACGCCGACCGCCTCGAGGCCATGGCCGTCGCCTTCGGCGTCATTCTCACCCGCGCGCCGGTCATGATGAGCGGCTTCGTCGCCGCCCTCGACTGGCTGGACCGGCATCAGGCGGTCGCCGTCGTCGGCGACGATGCGGATCCCGCGACGCAGGCGCTCGTGCGGGCCGTCTGGGAGGGCCCGCCCGGCCCGACCGTCGTGATGCCCCGGCTCGCCGGGCGCGACGGCGCGGAGAGCGTGGTCCCGCAACTCCAGGGCAAGACGCCGCTCGACGGCGCGCCGGCGGCCTACGTCTGCCACGGCTTCGCCTGCAGCGCGCCGGTGACGACGCCGGCGGCCCTGCAGGACCTGCTCGCGTCCGATCCGCCCGCCTGAGCGGGCCCGCCTAGCGATCCCGCAGCCGCACCACGAAGCGCAGGCCCGACCACGTCTCGTCGATGGCGCAGACCTTGTTGTCGACCATGCCCGTCGACAGCCCGAACTCGCGCACGACGGAGTCCGACAGGTCGGTCTCCAGCCCGGAGCTCTTCTTCGGCCAGGCGACCCACAGGCCGCCGTCGCGGGTGAGCCGCTTGGCGACCCCCGCGAAGCGGCGGCGCAGATCCGCCTCGCTGCGGCAGAACAGCACCGCGACATCGAACGCGTCGCGGCCGCGCAGATCGCCGCGCAGGCGGACATCGGCGGGCAAGGGCGTGAGCAGTCCCTCCGCTTGGGACGGGGCGTCCACGAGGACGACCGCGTGGCCCGGCTTGATGCCGAGCTTCGTGGGCAGTGGCGTTGCGGAGTAGCCGGCCATGGGCCTCCAGGAGCGGCGCGGGCGGCCCGCGGCGCGTCGCCGTCCAATCGAGCCTACAATCGAGACGGTGGAACACCTCCCTCTGCCCCCGCACATCTTCCGCGCATACGACGTGCGCGGCCTCGCCGGCGACGAGCTGACGCCGGACGTGGCCTACCGCACGGCACGGGCGCTCGGCACGTTCCTGCGACGACGGTTCCAGGCCCAGACCGCGATCGTGGCGCACGACAGCCGTCCCAGCTCGCCGGCGATATACGCGGCGGCGCTGCGTGGCTTGGCTGAGTGCGGCTTGCAGGTGACCACGCTCGGCCTCGCGCCCAGCCCGCTGCTCTACTACGCGTTGCATCTCTGGGGCCTGGGCGGCGGCATCGTCGTCACGGCCAGCCACAACCCCGTCGAGTTCAACGGGCTCAAGCTGCTGCGCGAGGACGCGATGCCCCTCCTGCCCGACGAGATCCAAGCGGTGCGGCGTCTCGCCGAGGCGGGCGACTTCACCGCCCCCGCCGCCGATCCTGCGCCCCCAATCGAGCGTGACCCCACGCCCGACTACCTGACGATGCTGCGCCGCCGCTTCCGGCTCCAGCGGCCGCTGAAGGTCGTGGCCGACCCCGGCAACGGCGTCGCGACGCTGACGGGGCCGGCGGCGCTGCGCGGCCTGGGCGCGGAGGTCGTGGGGCTGTACGCGGAGCTGCTGGAGGGCTTCCCGAACCACCTGCCCGACCCACAGGAGCCCGGCAGCATGCGCGATCTGGCCGCCCGTGTGCTCGCCGAGGGGGCCGACCTCGGGGTCGCCTGGGACGGCGACGGGGATCGCGTGGGCCTGGTCGACGAGACGGGACGCCGCTACGACCCCGACTGGATCGCGGCCCTGCTGGCCCGCGACGTGCTCTCCCGCCACCCCGGCGCGCGCATCCTGATGGACCTCAAGAGCTCCCGCTCCCCCATCGCCGACGTGCGCCGCCACGGCGGGGAGCCCGTGCTGGCCCGCACCGGCTATTCGATCTTCCGTCGTCGCATGCGCGACGAGGGCATCGTCTTCGGCGGCGAGGCCAGCGGGCACATGATCTTCGGCGAGGACTACCCGTACCTCGATGACGGCGTCTTCGCGGCCTGCGCGATCACCCGCATCGTGTCGGCCGGGCCGGTGCCGCTGTCGGCGCACTTCGCCGGTATGCGCCGCTACGTCACGTCGAACGAGATCAAGCTGCCCTGCCCCGACGCCGCCAAGTTCCGCATCGCCGACGCCGTCGCCGACGCCTTCCGCGGGTGCTACGAGATGCTGGAGGTCGACGGCGCCCGCGTCGAGTTCCCCGACGGCTGGTTCCACTTGCGGGCGTCGAATACCAACCCCTACCTGTCGCTGCGCATCGAGGCCGAGACCCGCCCGGCCTTCGACGCGATCCGGGCGCTGGTCTGGGATTCGCTGGCCCCGCACGCGGAGGTGACGCTGGCCGGGGTCGTCGCGGAGCCGCTGCCACCCGAGGGCTTCCCCGACCCCGCTCCATAGCGGTGACTGCGGTGTGCCCTACGATTCGCCGCGGAAAAGGAGACCCCCATGCCCGATACGCAACCGCCCGACGCACCCGCCGCCCCCCTCCCCGCTGTCCGCACCCTGGCCGTCATCGGCGCGGGCAGCATGGGCCACGGCATCGCGCAGACGGCCGCGCTGGCCGGCATCACGACGATCCTCCACGACGTCGACCAAGCCGCCGTCGATCGGGGGCTGGCCGGGATCGACGCCGGGCTGGCGCGGATGGTCGCGCGCGGCCGCCTCAGCGCCGACGAGCGCGACGCGACCCTGGCCCGGCTGCACGGCGTGACCGACCTGCAGGCCGTCGCGGACGCGGACGCCGTCATTGAGGCCGCGCCCGAGCAGCTGGCGCTGAAGAAGCGAATTTTCACCGATCTCGACGCGCTCTGTGAGCGAGCGGTCTTTCTGGCCAGCAACACGTCGTCGCTGTCGCTGCAGGAGATCGCGGCCGCGACGGCACGGCCGGGACGGGTGCTGGGGCTGCACTACTTCAACCCCGCACAGGTGCTGCCGCTGGTCGAGGTCGTGACCCCCCTGACCGTCGATGCCGGCGCCGTCGACGCCGCCGAGGCCTACTGCCGCGCCACCGGCAAGACCCCCATCCGCGTCCAGGACACGCCGGCCTTCGTCGTCAACCGGCTGTTCGTGCCCTTCGCCCTGGACGCGATCCGGCTGCTGGAGTCCGGCGTCGCCTCGGCGGAGGACATCGACCGCGCCTGCCAGCTCGGCGTGTCGCACAAGCTGGGGCCCCTCGCGACCTGCGACCTCTCCGGCCTCGACGTCCTGCTGCACGTCGCCGACGCCATGCGCGCCGAGACCGGCGACGCCCGCTGGAACGCACCCACCCTGCTGCGCCGTCTCGTGTCGGCGGGGCGCCTCGGCCGCAAGACCGGCCGCGGCATCTTCGACTACTCCTGAGTCGGCTATCCTGGCCGCCACGAGAGGAGGAGGCGCCGTGCCCGGACCGCTCGACGGGATCCGCATTCTCGATTTCACGCGCTACCAGCAGGGGCCGGCCGCCACCGTCATGCTCTCCGACTTCGGCGCGGACGTGATCAAGGTCGAGCCGCCCGGCGGCGGCGACCTGGGGCGCAGCTTCGGCCTCGAGCCCGACGGCTGGTGCTCCTACTACCAGGCCCATAACCGCAACAAACGCTCCATGACACTCGACCTCAAGACCCGCCAGGGGCGCGAGATCTTGCACAAGCTCGTCGCCGACATCGATGTCGTCGTCGATAACTTCCGGCCCGGTGTGCCGGCGCGGCTGGGCATCGACCTGGAATCGCTGCGCTCGTATAACCCCACCATCATCACCGCCAGCGGTACCGGTTACGGCGAGCGCGGACCCCTCGCGCAGGAGCCCTCGTTCGATATCACCGGCATGGCGATGGGCGGCATTATGCACTCCCAGGGCGGCGGCCCCGACCAGCCCCCGCAGACCGTGCAACTCGGCTTCGCCGATCAGATCGGCGCCATGAGCCTGGCCCTGGCGATCGTCAGCGCCGTCGTCGCGCGCGACCGCCAGGGCGTCGGCCAGCACGTCGAGTCGTCGCTGCTGGGCGCCCAGATCTGGCTGCAGACGTGGTACATCACCGAATTCCTGCGGCACGGCGTACAGCGCCCCACGCCGCAGCGCATGTTCGCCGTCTTCAACTACTTCCGCGCCGCCGACGACCGCTACCTCAGCATCGGCATCCTGGACCCGCGCTGGTTTCGCCCGCTCTGCGAGGCGCTCGGCCGGCCCGGCCTGGCCGACGACCCCCGCTTCGCCGACCCGTTCGCCCGCGAGGATGCACACGACGCGCTCGTGGCCGAGCTCGATGCCGCCTTCGCGACGCGCCCCCGCGACGAGTGGCTGACGCTGCTGCGCGCGGCCGGCGTCCCGGTCGCCCCCGTACACGACTACGCGGCCCTGGCCGAAGAGCCGCAGGTGCTCGCCAACGAGTACATCACGACCCTGGAGCATCCCTCGCTGGGGACGATCGGGGTCACCGGCACGCCGATCAAGATGTCGGAGACGCCCACCGGGCCGCGCTCCGCGGCGCCGGAGCTGGGCCGTCATACCGAGGAGATCCTGCTCGACCTCGGCTACGACTGGGACGCCATCGCCGCGCTCAAGGACGACGGCGCGATCTGAACGACCGCCCGCGCCGTCCCGTACGCGACGCCGAGCGTCGGGTCGTGGTCCATCGGCGTGACGTGTACGCTGCGCGCCCACAGGCGCGATCGCCTGCTACACTGCATACCGATCGCAAGAACACCCCCCGTTGTCCCCCTCGCGTAACCACGATTGGATATGCCCGATGGCCGATACACAGCCAGATACACAGCCCGATACACAGGCCGAAGCGACGCCCGCCGCCACGAAGTCCCGCCAGCCCGCCTACGTCAGCTACTCGATGTTCGAAGTCTTCCTCGATTGGCTCGGCGGCATGGACCCCGTCCCCGCCCGGATCGACCGCCAGCTCTGGAGTCAGAAGTTCGCCCCCGCCAGCGGCGCCCAGCTGATGGTCGGCCTGCGCTCGCTGGGGCTGCTCGACGGCGGCGCGCCCACCGACACGCTCGTCGCACTCGCCAAGGCCGGCGGCGACGCGCGCAAGGATGGCCTGCGCGGCGTGCTGCGCGGCGCCTACGGCGACGACCTCGTCGATAACCTCGGGGACAAGACGCTGGACGCCGTGGAGGACGCGCTGCGCGCCCTCGGCACGACCGACGCCACCCACCGCCGCGCGCTGCCCTTCTTCATCAACGCCGCCAAGGCCGCCGGCATCGGCATGCAGGCCGACGTCTCGAAGCGCGCCCGCAAGCGCCGGCTCGGGTCGGGCGCGAAGAAGGCCGCCAAGAAGGCCGCGAAGAAGGCGACCAACGGCCGGCGCGGCCGCAAGCGTGCTGCGCGCAAGGCGCCCGCCGCCGCTCCCGCTCCCGCTCCCGCGGCCGCCGCCCCGCCCCCGCCGCCCCCGCCGGCGCCCGTCGCCGAGGAGCCGCCCGCCCCGCCCCCCGAGCCGCAGGACTACACCCTCGTCGGCGCCATCGTGGGACTGCTCCCGGCCGACGGCGTCTGGTCGGCGAAGACCCGCACGCAGTGGCTCGCCGCCCTGACGGCCGTGGTCGACCTCGAGGTCGCCCTCTCCGACGGCTAAGCGCGACGCGCCGGCCCTGGGTTCCCCCGGATTGACGCTGCCCAGTCGCCCCGGGAGGATCAGAGGCATGCCCCGCATCGCCCCGCTCAAGCGACGCCTCGCCCGGCGGCCCGCGTCCGTGACCGGACCGGCGCTGCCCTGGCGTCGCCGCTACCGGCTGCTCGTGCAGCTCGGCGCGCTGGCGGCGCTGGTCGGCGTGGCGGCCATCGTCCTGCTGCTCTTCCCCCGCTCCGACGACGGCGGCCGCGCGGATCGCGAGGCGCGGGCCGTCGCCGAACTGCCCCTGGCCCAGACGATCGATCTGCCGCCGGCCGACCTGCCCGACTCCTGGGCGGCCACCGGGCTGGGCTTCGGCTTCTGGGGCACCCTGCGCCGCGCCAACCTCGGCGCCGCCACCGCCTTCGCCGACTCCCCCTCGGGCGGCGGCCAGGGCTGGGCCGCCCGCGACCCCGACGCCCGCTACCTCGACATCAGCAGCGGCATCATCATCGGCGACGACGCGGCCCAGGCCGAGGCCGCCCTCGCCCGCCTGCGCGAGGCCACCCCCGCCGAGACCGCCGCCTACGTCGAGCCCACGCACCACGAGGTGCTGGGCATGACCGTGCTGCCCACCAGCGACGCGCGCACCTTCGCCTTCATCCTCGAGTTCCGCCGCAACACCGTCGAGAGCCGCATGACCGTCTACTGGCGGCAGGTCGGCCGCAGCCTCATCTTCGCCGCCCAGATCCGCGCCCGCGCCTCCGGCCCCATCCCCTGGGAGCCCGACCTGCCGTCGTGGCTCGAAGCCCTCGCCGCCGTCGTCGAGGCGGCGCCGGACGCCCAAGCGCCCTAACCCCCACTCGCCCCCAACCGACGTTGCGCGCAACCGTGCAGCGGATGGGGGCCACCCTCGGGTAGACTGACGTCACGCCGCCGGGATCTCCGTCCCGGGGGTGCAGAACGGCAGGACGAGATGGTCACCGCCTCCAAGATCGACCCCACGTCTCCCGTCTTCGTGCCGCGGTACTCGTACGTGGAAGCGGAGTGGCTGGCGGGCGTCTCCCGGGGCACCGCGAAGCGATGGCTGCGGGGCTACACCGATCGCAGGCGGGATGGTGAGCCGCAGTTCCGAGAGCCCTTGATCCAGCGGGAACACACGGATTGGGGTGTCTCGTTCGCCGACGTGGTGGAGATCGCGGCGGTCCGCCACTGGCGGCGTCGGCGCTGGTCGCTCGCCACGATCCGCGCCATCGTCGAAGAGTGCCGGACGATCTTCGAGGTCGAGCGACCGCTGATCACACGGCGCTTCAAGCTGGAGGCCCCGGCTGTCTTCCTGCATGAGACGGGCGACTTCGCCGACCTCTCCGGCCCGCAGCGGAAACAGGCCTGGGACACGATCCGGGCCTTCCTGGACACCCTGGACTACGAGGGCGACCACGTTTCGACCTGGTGGCCCTGTGGCAGGGATGTTCCGGTTGCCGTCGATCCCGAGTTCGGATTCGGGCTGCCGGTGGTGGCGTGCTCCGGGCTGTGCACTGGGCTGCGCACCGAGTTCGTGCTGGAGCAGTTCCAGGCCGGCGAGACCGCGGCGTCGATCGCGGAGGACTACCGCCTCCCGGTGAAATCGATCACCGCTGCGATCGATTTTGAAGTGTCGCTGTCGCGTGAGCCCGCATGATCCTGATCGATGCGTCGATCGCGCCGGGCGTCGCGCGGGCGCTCGGCGAGGTTCGCGACGATGTGCTGTCGGGCGCCGATATCTACCCGATCGGCACCGAGGACACGATCTGGCTCATGGAGGCCGGCGTCAACGGCTGGCTCGTGATCACCCGGGATAAGAAGATCGTCACGCGGGCTATTGAGCGGCAAGCGATCCGGGATCACGCTGTCGGGGTGTTCATCATCGCGCAGAAGCGGGGTCCGACAGGCCCGCAATACCGGCGGATCATCCTCGACGCGCTGGAAGAGATGGAGACGCTCTTCGAGACCACGCCGCGGCCGTTCGTGTTCCGGATCGACTCGGAGTTGCAGTTCAGGCAAGTCCTGCCGCGCACCGCGGCCTCTCGGCCCCACCCCGCGTGATCGGTCACGCGGTGGCGCGGGCGCGGCCTAGCGGAGCAGGGCAATGAAGCCCGCCTGCTCGAAGTCCCGGTCGTAGGCGAGCGCCTCGGTGATGTTGCGTTCCTCCATGACGAGGAAGCTGGCGCAGTCGGTGAGACTCCAGGTTTGGTCGGGCCGGGCCGCATATCGCTCGATGGCAGCCCGGAACTGGGCGTCCGTCTGCGGGACGATGTCCACTCCGGGGTTGGTAGCGAAGTCCTGTGCCATGCCTGATGCGAGCCCGCGACTGTCCGCCCCCGCTCTCGACATGTAGTTGAGCACCTCGATCAACACCATCTGCGTCGTGACGAGTTGAAACGGCCGCAGGGCGGCGGTCACCGTTTCCGCCCTGCCACGCAGCGGATCCCGGTCGTTCAACAGCGCAATCAGATAGCCCGTGTCCGCGAAGACTTCGCTCACTCGTCATCTTCCTTCGGATGACCGTACAGATAGTGCTTGTAGTTCCTCGCGCCATCGGCGGGCAGCTTGTCCCAGGTATCCGGCGGGACGGAGTCGCGCAGCCGATCGAACATCTCCAGCAACGACTCGCGCTGCGCGCCGGCCGTCGCGCCGTCGATCGACAGCGTCACCTCCGCGCCCTCCGCCAGGTCGAGCGGCTCCAGCGGCGTCAGCACGCCGTTCGCGTATCGGGCCTTCACGTGTGCGATCATGACCTGCCTCCCAATGGGCGCGCTGTCCCCTCATCCTAGCCCCCACGCCCCGAGCGCGGCGATCCCGCGATGCGGGCGCGCTGCCTTGGGCGGACAGGGACGCCGGTTCGGGTTCGTGACCCCCGCACGTCGCGCCCGGCCCGCGTGAGATCCCCCTCCCCCTCCGATCCCCCCTCTCCATCGCTTCAGATGGAGAGGGGGCCAGGGGGTGAGGTCGGCGCCGCCGCCGCGCCGCTGGCGGCTGCAACTCCACCCGAGGCCCATTCCTCAGCACCCTGCTAGGGCAGTGGCACGACTAGGTCCGTGTCGGCCGCGGCGACGACCCAGATGCCGTCGCCGCGGGCGATGGGGATGTCCCGTCGCAGCCCGGACGGCAGTGCGCGGCTGTCACCGCGCCAGCCGTTGACCTGATCCCAAATCCAGATCCTGACGATGTCGGGGTTGCCGTCGAGGATGGCGCGGGCGGTGGTGGGGGCGCCGAACCAGCCGACCACGGAGAGGCCGGTTGTCAGCGGGAGCAACGCCTGGTGGTCGTTGTCGGTGATGGTGACGTTGAGCGTGACGACCCCGAGGCCCCCGCCGGCGGCGAGGTGGTGGATATGGTGGACGTGTTCGCCTTCGTCGAGGTCGTCATCGACGGCCTCGACCAGGACGGTCCGCGGCTGCGCCCAATCGCTGGGGTGGAAGACGATTCGGACGGGGCTGACGCGCAGGTCTTCGTCGGGCTGGATGGAGACGGTGACGGGAGCGGACGGGCGGCGGCGCAGCGCGACCGTGTAGGTGTCGTGGCCGCCGTCCTCGGCGACGGCCGTGCCGCCGCCGGACTCCGTGACGCGCACCGCCGGCGAGTGCTCGTCGGCGATGGAGATGCTGACCTCGACCGCGGGGGCGCTGAGACTGCCACCCTCCAGGGTGAACGTGAGCACGCCGGTGTGATCGCCTTCCGGGTCGTCGTCGTCGACGGCGGACACTGAGAACTCGACGGGGCTGCGCCAACTGTCAGAGTTGAAGCGGAACGTCGAGCTGGAGGTCGTGAGATGGGCGTCCGGGGTGACGGTGACGGTCGCCTCGCCGCCGGGGTTCCGGGTGAGGCGGAGGGAAATGAAATCGGGGCGGCCGCCCTCGATCAACTCCGTGCTGCCGCCGGAGTGCGTGACGATGATGGTGAAACTGTCGTCGCCGATGATGGTGACGGACAGCGGGTGGTCGCCGGAGCCGGTGTAGCCGCCCCCCGTGGCGGTATGAGTGATGACGACGTCGCGGGCGGCGGCGCGGTCCGGATCGTCGCTGGCTCTGAGCGTGACCAGCTTGGGGGTGGCGTAGTCCCCACGGGAGAAGGTCAGCGTGCGGGGCGTCACGCCGATGTGCTCGCCGCCGGAGATCGACACCGTCACGGGACCGCTGGGGCGCATGCTCAACGCGACGGTGTACACGCTCGCGTCTCCGCCCTCGGTGAGGCGGAGCCCGGCGACCCCTCCGAACGTGAGGCTCGGAATGACGTAGGTGAAGTCGTCCGCGGCGGTGTCCGCGCTTGCTCCGTCGGGGCTGGTGACGAAGACGCGGACGACGCCGGCGCGGATCAGGCGCGGCACCGTGGCTTCGATCGCACGGTCGTTGAGGACGGTGAAGCCGGCCTGGTGCTGGCCGAACGTCACGGACGTGGTCCCGGTGAAGTGCTCCCCGGTGATGGTGACGACGGTTCCCGCCAGGCCCGTGGCGGGCGAAACCCCGGAGACGACCGGCGGCCCGACGGCCCGCGCGGGGGACGGGGAGAGCGCGGCGACGGCCACGAGGGTGAGGAGGAGGGGCAACAGGGTTCGCCAGCGCATCGATCGGAACGCCTTCCCGCCGACGCATGACCACTCTATCCTACGCTACCGGGTCGCGGGACGTGCTGCACGGCCCTCGCGTTGTGCGGGCTCGGTCCGTCAACCCTGCGGGTGATCCTGCGTCGCGATGGCGTGTCGGCGCGCGCCCCCCCGGCCCCCGGCCCGACACTCCCCCGTGGCCCACGACGCCCCAGATGGCCGTTTTAGGGTTAAGCCGTCGTAAAGAGTTGCCCCTCGGGGCCTAATTGCGGCCCAATGGCATTGCCGCCCTGCCCCCGGCTCCCTAGTGTTGACCAGGAATACCCCTGGGGCCCGTAAGGGGCCCACGCTGGGCGCACGCCGCGTCCGCAAGCCCCTGACGGGCGATGAGGCAGGAAGGAGCCGCACCGGAAACGGATTTCACAGCAGGCACGGACAACGCCGGCCACGAAAGGCCGGGCTCTCAAGAAAAGGGAGAACTGTTTTGAATCGCACATACATGAAGAAAGGGATTGGCGCGGCGCCGTTTGCGATCGTCGCAGCGCTGATCATCGCACTGGCCGGCGGCCTCTGGGCCACCCAGCCCGCACAGGCCGTCGACAAGGACGACGTGAGACTTGAGGTCCAGGACATCGAGCCGACCGGAGTGCAGACCTTCACCGATCCGGGCGGGACTGACGAAATCGCGTGGGGCGGCGGTGGCGTCGCCGAGTTGCGGAATGGCATCACCGAGGGCAGGGGCACAGCCGGCCAACTCGAAAAGGCCTTCGCTGGCGCGTCCGCGAACAACGTGTTCCGCGGCTCGATCGAGCGACGCGCGACATGGGTGGAGTTCCGAGCCGGTGTTGATGACGGCACGGGCACTGATGGCGCCGCCGGTGGTCTGAGTTCCACTACTGGGCTGAGCGTGACGATCGAGGTCAGCGGCGAGGCCAGCCTGTCGAGGAGCACGACATTCACGTCGACAGTTTGCGAGCCGCAGATCGGGGTCTGCCAGTTCGCGGTCTACAGCAACGGCACGCCCGGCGGCTTCTCCGTCACGATTTCCGGCGTGGAGGCCAGCCTCGGCGGCGTCGCCGGCGGATCGGTCACCAAGAGCGGCCAGTGGGTTGGCCAACCGGTTGCGGCGACCGTGCTGACCGCACCCCCGGCGACATCCGAGGTGCGCATCGGCGACGATGCGGATACTGCCGTGGACGAAGCAGGGACCGCGGCGGACCGCGCCGCATTCGGCGCGATCAGCTCGGGGAACTTCAACACGGTGACCCCGCCCGGCCTGAACACGGGCCAGGCTGGCTTCCTGTTCCAGATCACGGACAGCGCCGGCCAGGTGGCTATGACCGCCGGGGCCGATGATCGCGACGCCGTTGCCGTCACAGTGGAGACGGACCTCGGCGACCCGTTCGAAATCGACAACCTCCTGTCCGTCCCGGCGAGCGCTGACGAAGACGACCTCGTATTTGTCAGCATCGGGCAGGAGACTAGCTTCACCGGTGCGCAGTACCCGGCCCGAGCCAACAATCCAGACCCGGACCCGGGCACGACTGTTACGGGCGCGACCGGCGGTCTGGTTGCTGTCGGGCTGGTTGAGCGAGATGAAGGCGACTCCGGGATGGGCCGGATCTGCGTCGACGTCGACGTCGACGGTGCCTGCGAGGCCGAGATCTCCTTCGCCGTCGCTGGCCCCGTGAGCGGCGCGATGTCCTCCGTGGGCGCCATCTCGCGTGGCCCGGCGAACCTGGCGCAGGGCAACGCGCACGTGCGCATCGTCACCCTGCGCGACAAGAACGGTGTGCCCGTCAATACCGCGACCCCCGGGATCGTCGTGAAAGACACGTCGGAGGCCTCGGGCGACCACCTCGGCTTCGCGTTCGCCAAGACCGCGGCGGACGCGCAGGACCTTGCGAAAGCTCGCGCCGAAGACGAAGCAGAGGACTCCGCCACTCCTTCTAGTGCACCGCTTCCGGGCGGCGTGCCGGCGGGCAAGGACGGCGCATACCAGTTAGGGATCACCGCGCTCACGAAGACCGTTGACGAGCACTCCTTCTCGGTGACGGTTGGTACCGGCAGCGCGAAGGCCACGATCACGGAGGACGCCGACGGCAACCCGCTGGTGGCGCACATCGCCTCCAACGTCAGGGGTCTGGCGATCACGAGCGTGACCAACTTGGCCGGCGACGAGTTGCTGTCCGTCGACGGCGGCACGCAGTCGGTCGCGGCCGGGTCGAGCCGGCTGCTCACGATCACGCTGAGCGCCATTGGCAGCGACGCTCTTGCCCCGGCCAATGACGAAGTGATCAACGCGGTGAGCACCAGCGGCGGCGACTTCGTCGGCGCCAGCAGTGACGGCGATGTCCCTGACAAGACCGACGACGCTGGCGACGCCACCGTGCGCTACGTCTTCGGTGGCAATGTCATGAGCACCACGCTGGTCTTCACCAGCGGGAGCGGCGAAGCGGTCCTGATCGTTGCCGGCGGCGATGAGGCGGCGGCTGTCGGTCCCACGATCTACAGCCTGGTCAGCGGCATGGGCTCCACGTTCGTGTCGTGGCAGGGCGGCGACGCCTCCTCGGCTGAGTTCGAGAACGTCGCGAACCTGACCATCGTCTGGAAGTGGACGGGCAACGCGTGGTTCCGCTACGTGTCCGACCCGTCGGTTCCGGCCAGCCTGAAGACCGATTTCGCCCTGTCCAACGGTGACGTCCTGTTCGTCGTCTCCGAAGGCCCGGTCGACATCACGCTCGGCTAAGCGAGCGACTAGCGGGCGGGGCGCCTCACCAGGAGGCGCCCCGCTCTTCACCAGGAAGTATTGGAAAGGAAGCCCCACATCATGGCAACAAAATCCATGTGGCGCCTGCTCGCGGTGATGAGTGCGACGGTGTTCGCCCTCGCCATCGCGGCCAGCGCCTTTGCGCAGGCCCCGCCTTCGCCCCCGCACACGTTCTACGGCTCCGGCGCGACCGTTGACGGCGAAGCCGCCGCCGACGGCGCGGTCGTGACCGCATCGAACGAGGACGGCGAGGCCGTTGGCACGGCCACCATCGCCGGTGGCGAGTGGAACATCGACGTCGAAACGACCGACGCGGCCAGCGTCGTGTTCAGCATCGACGGCTCGGACGCGAGCGGGTCCTACGAGGTCGAGTCCTCCGGGCTCACCAACGTCAGCCTGGCGCTCAGCTCGCCGGCCGCTGAAGAGCCCGTCGACGAGGTCGACGACGCCGACGACATGGGCGACCCCGATGACGCCGACGACATGGGCGACCCCGATGACGCCGACGACATGGGCGACCCCGATGACGCCGACGACATGGGCGACCCCGATGACGCCGACGACGCCGACGACATGGGCGACGAGCCCATGGCCCTCCCGGACACCGGCAGCGGTGGTCTGGCCGGCGGCAGCAGCCTGCCCGTGCTCCCCTTGGCTCTCGCGATTAGCATCGTGGTGGCTCTGGGTGGCGTGATGGCTGTCCGTCGCACCCGCGCCTAGCGCGCACCTGAACGCTCATCCGAGCGTGCGGTCGGGGCGGGGCGGGGCGCGCAAGCGCCTCCCCCGCCCCGATTTGTTCCCCGCGGCGGGGGAACCTCACCCCCTAACCCCCTCTCCATCTGAAGCGATGGAGAGGGGGGATCGGAAGGGAACCTCACCCCCTAACCCCCTCTCCACCTGAAGCGGTGGAGAGGGGGGACCGGAAGCCGGAGGGGGAGGGGAACCTCACCCCCTAACCCCCTCTCCATCTGAAGCGATGGAGAGGGGGGACCGGAAGCCGGAGGCGAGTGGGAACCTCACCCCCTAACCCCCTCTCCATCTGAAGCGGTGGAGAGGGGGGATCGGAAGTCGGAGGGGGAGGGGAACCTCACCCCCTAACCCCCTCTCCATCTGAAGCGATGGAGAGGGGGGACCGGAAATCGGAGGGGAGTGGGGTTGGTGGTTAGCTTTGTAGGGCCTCGCGGATCCGCTGTAGGGCCGCGGGGAGGTCGTGCTGGACTTGGTCGTTGCTGAGACGGAGGACGCGGTAGCCGTGGTGCAACAGCAAAGCGTCGCGCGCCTCATCGGCGCCGGCCTGGCCGGCATGGATCGGGCCGTCGACTTCGACGATCAGCCTCGACGCGAGGCAGCAGAAGTCGGCGATGAAGTCGGCCACCGGGTATTGGCGCCGGAACTTGCGCCCGTCGAGGCGACGGTCGCGCAGGGCCTCCCAGAGCGCCGCCTCGGCCGGCGTGCGGCGCTGCCGCAACGAGCGGGCCGCGTCGCGCGGGTTCAGGTACTCACGCTTCACCGACCTCACCCCCTAACCCCTTCTCCACCTGAAGCGGTGGAGAGGGGGAACCGGAAACCGGAGGCGGAGGGGGAACCTCACCCCCTAGCCCCCTCTCCACCTGAAGCGGTGGAGAGGGGGAACCGGAAACCGGAGCGTCGCGGGCCTCCCCTTCCGATCCCCCCTCTCCATTGCTCTGCAATGGAGAGGGGGCTAGGGGGTGAGGTTTCCGCCCGCCGAGTATACCGGCCGCTGCCTCACCGACCTCACCCCCTAGCCCCCTCTCCACCTGAAGCGGTGGAGAGGGGGAACCGGAAACCGGAGCGTCGCGGGTCTCCCCTTCCGATCCCCCCTCTCCATTGCTTTGCAATGGAGAGGGGGCTAGGGGGTGAGGTTTCCGCTCGCCGAGTATACCCGCCGCGGCCAGGGTCGGCGGCGCAGCGGCGCCCGGCACGCGGCACACATGAGCGATGCGAACCGAGGCGCGCCGCATGACTTTCCCGGCCCCCCGTCGCCTCCCGCGCCGCCCCGGCCGGCCGACGGCGGTCCTTGCGCTGACCGTCGTCGTCCTGCTGGCGCTTCTGCTCGCCTCGGCGACGGCGGGCGCGCAGGCCGGCCCGGTGCGCATCGACCGCCTCACCGCCACGCCCACCCAGGCCCCGGCCGACGGCGGGCGCATCACCATCGGCGTCTCCGTCTCCGGCATCGGCGCCGCCGGCACGACGATCACCCTGGCGACCACGCGCGGCGCGTTCGGCACGGCGGCCGGCCCGACCCGCATCCGCATCCCCATCGCGCCCGGCGCCAACGGCGCGGGCGAGGCCACGGCCGTGCTCGTGGCCAACGGCAGCGCCGGCCGCGCGACCGTCACCGCCTCGTCGCTGGTGGCCTCGCGGCGCGTCACGGTGCGCTTCATCGGCGAGCCCTCCAGCCTGGCGTTCCTCGGCCTGCCGGACGGCGTGCTGCCGGCCGAGGAGTCGCACCCCCTCATCGTGCAGGCGTACGACGTCACGGGCGTCCCGGTGCCCGGGGCGCAGGTGACGCTGTCGACCGACCACGGGCAGCTGCGCGGCGGCGGCGACGCGGCGGCGTCGCTCAGCCTGACCGCCGATACCAGCGGCCGCGTCCGGGCAACGCTCGAGGCGCCGCCGGGGCGCCTGCAGCTGCGCGCGCGGTCGGGGTCCGCCGTCGCCATGGCGAGTCTGCAGCTCGTGGGCCCGCCGGCGACGATGCAGCTGCTCGCCCTGCGCTCCACGATCAACCTGCACGACGACCCCTCCCCGGCGCCGCCGCGCTCCCTGATCGTGGTCGTGCACGACGCGATCGGGCAGCCCGTGCCGGACGTGCCGGTGACGTTCGAGATCGATGCGCCGGGCCTCAGCGTCGTGTCGGATGCGGCCGGCGCCTCGTTCCAGACCGACGTCGCCGGGGCGGTGCGCGCCCATCTGTCGTCTGGGGAGGGCTCGGAGCCGGGCAGGATCACCGTGACGGCGCGCGCGGCGGGGCTGGAGAGCAGCGCCGACGTGCGCGTCGCGGGGCCGCCCGCCTCGATGCTGCTGCTGCTCACCGAGCTCGGCGGCGGCGACTTCGCCCTGCGCGCCCTGCTGCGGGACGCCGCCGGGGAGCCCGTGGCGACCGGCTACGAGGTCCAGTGGCAAGCGCTGAACGTCCCGGCCGGCGGCACGGTGGTCTTCGCGCCGCCGGTCTCGTTGTCGAGCGGCGGCGCGGCCGACACCGTCGTCACGGTCGTCTCCGACCCGCCGGCATCGGTCACTGTGCGGGCGGTCGTCGTGGGCAGCGACCCGGTCGTCGCGGCCGCGGCCGTCCTGCCCACCCCCCTCCCGACGAGCGGGACTCCCCTGCAGGCCGGCCTCAACACCCTCACCTACACGGGCCCGCACGGGTTCATCAGCACCGTGGTGGCGCCGATCGAGCGGGTCGTCGAGTCGGTCTGGCGCCTCGACCAGGGCGCCGGCTGGCAGGGCTACTTCCCAGCGCTGGCCTTCGGGCAGGACTTCCTCATCGCCCACGGCGACGCCTTCTACGTCCGCGTCTCCCGCGACGTCCTGCTGCCCAACGCCGAACTGTTCGGCGCGACCCCCTGACCTCCCTCCCTGGCCGCTATCCCGGCGCGCGCCTAGAGTGCGCGGGCCTGGGCGGGGGTTGATCCGGGGATGCCGTGCGCGCACGCCGAATCGTCCTGCGGTGGCTGTTGGTCGTCGGGCTGGCGGCGATCGTCGCCGGTGCGCTGGGCGATCCGGGCGCGCGGGCGCAGTCCGCGACGCTGGTTGTCACGTCGGCCGCCTCGTCCGGCGACGGCGTCTGCGACGCCACCTGCACACTCCGCGACGCCATCATCGCGGCCAACGCCGGCCCCGGCCCCAGCCGGATCGTGTTCGACATTGCCATCGACAGTGGTCGTGGCCCCGCCGTCATCCGCCTCGATGCGCCGCTGCCCCCCGTCACCGCGCCCGGCACCGCGATCGATGGTCGCACCCAGCCCGGCTACGACGGCGCGCCGCTGATCTACCTCGACGGTAGTGCGGCCGGCGAGGGCAGTGGCCTCGTGTCGCGGGCGGCGGACGTCGAGGTTCGGGCGCTGGCGGCGGGCGGCTTCGCGCACTTCGGCTTCCTCGTCATCGGCGAGGGCGCCGACAACAATCGCCTGCTGGGCAACTGGGCCGGCCTCAGCCCCGACGGCGCGGCATCGAACCCCAACGCGCTGAGCGGGATCGCCGTCGTCGCCGGGCCCGACGGCGCCCTGATCGGCGACCTCTGCGTGGGCTGCGGCAATCGGGTCGCGGGCAACAGCGTCGAGGGTCGCACCGGCCACGGCATCCTCGTGGGCGGCGCCGGCACGACGGGCGCGCGCGTGCTGGGCAACGTCGTGGGGCTGGGCCCCGGCGGCCTCCCCCTCCCCAACGACGACGGCATCCTCATCGTCGATGGCGCGCACGCGACGATCGGTGGCGACGGGGCCGGCGCGGGCAACGTCGTGGGCGCGTCCCGCGTGGCGGGCATCGAGCTGCGTGGCACGGCGTCGCTGCTGCCGGTCCGGCTCGAGGGCAACCGCATCGGCCTCGACGAGGCCGGCCTGCCGGCCCCCAACGATGTCGGCATCTTCGTCAACGGCGCCTCCGGCCCGATCGAGATCGGCGCCGCGCGGCCGGGCACGGCCAACATCGTGTCGGCCAACCGGGTCGGCATCGCCGTCGAGGATCGGGCGCACGGCGTGCGCGTGCTGGGCAATCGCATCGGCCTGAACCCGCGCGGCGACCCCGCGCCCAACACCGAGGATGGGGTGTCGGTGATCGGCGGCTCGCGCGACATCGAGATCGGCGGCGGCGGCCCCGGCGAGGGCAACCGGATCGTCGGCGGCCGGACCGGCGTCGCGATCGGGGAGTTCGCCACCCGCGGCGTGCAACTGCTGGGCAACCACCTGCGTGGCAGCGCTGTGGGCGTGCGGGTGTCGGGGGGCTTGCGCATCACCATCGGTCGTGAGGGCGAGGGGCGCGGCAACGTCGTCGTCGGCGCGACGCAGGCCGGGGTCCTGCTCGAGGACGTCGCGCAGGTGACCGTCGCGGGGAACTGGATCGGCCTGACCCGCGCCGGCGCGTCGGAGGGCAACGCCGTCGGTCTGCTCCTGCGCGATCGGCGGGGCGAGGGGGCGCACGACAACGTGGTGCGCGGCAACCGCATCGGCGGCAACATCGGGGCGGGGATCGTCGTGTTGGGGGACAAATCGGTGCGAAACGCCCTCCACGAGAACGTGTTCCTGCCCAACGGGGGCCTGGGCATCGACCTCGGCGGCGACGGGCCCACCGCCAACGATCGCAACGACCGCGACAGCGGGCCCAATCACCTGCTGAATGCGCCGGTGATCGAGGCCGTCGCGCACGATGGCGCGCAGGCCGAGGCTCGCGGGCAGGCGGGGCGCCGGCATCGCGTCGCGCTCTACCGCGTGGGCAGCGACGCGATGCCGTCGATGCTGCCGCACGCCAGCGGCCACGGGCCGGGCGTGGAGTTGATCGCGCTTGCCCGCGCCGACGCCGACGGCGCCTGGACGATCACGCACGCGCTGGCGCCGGGAGCGGTGCTGACGGCGGTCGCGGTGGATCCCTTCGGGAACACGTCGGAGTTCGCGGCGAACTTCGCATCGGATCCGCCGCCGCTGCTCCGGGCCGGGTTCACGGCGGTGGCATGGCTGGGGCCGGACCTGCCGATCGCCGAGGCGCTGGCGTCGTTGGGGGATCGAGTGCAGGCCGTATTCCGCTTCGACGCGCCCGCACAGGCGTGGTCGGCGTACCGGCCCGGGTTGGCGGCGCTCTCCGACTTGGACGTTCTGCACCCGCGCGATGTGCTCTGGCTGGTGCTGAGCCCCGGCCCCGATGTGCTGTGGGTCCAGCCGGAAGCCCCACCGGCCGATGGCCCGACGGATGTGGTGCGGCTGGAGGCGGGCCACAACTTCGTGCGCTGGAGCGGGGGGCGCATTGGCCTGGGGGACGGCCTGGCATCGATCGAGGACGTGCTGCAGTCCGCGTTCCGCTGGGACCCGCGAGCGCATCGCTACGAGACGGTGTTCCCGCGGCTGCCGGGTGCGACGCCGGCGCCGCTGCAGCGGGGCGACGTGCTGTGGCTGCGACTGTCGGCGCCCGCCGACTGGCCCCAACTGCGTTGACGGCTGTGCCGGGGCGTGGGTAGCCTGATTATCGCCCCGTGCCCATGGGAATCGTCGAGATTGCCTCATCGGCGCGGGGATCGTGGTGGGCGTCGCCTAGAGGCCTAAGGCGCCAGGTTGTGGCCCTGGTATTCGTGGGTTCGAATCCCACCGTCCACCCCATACGTTGATTAAGCAGCGCACACCGCCCGCCCGGGCGGAGCAGCGCGAGTCTGCCGGGAGTTTCCATGCCGCGAGCACCGCGCACCGCCGGTCGCCGGACGCCGATGACGGCGCTGATTGTCGTTCTCACCGCATTGACGCCGTTGCTGTTGCTGATGGCCGCGGCCTGCGACTCGTCCGATAACTCGGAGCGACTCGCGGCGCAGCGGCTGTTCCGCCATGTGCTACTTGAGCAGGACGCCACGGCCGTGGCCGATGTGCGGATCGAGGGATTCGTTGACGAACTGCCCCCGGACTTTCCCCTGCCCGAGGGCATGACGCTGCTGGGCTCGGCCTTCACCGACACCGACGAGCGCCGCCGGCTGATCGTGGGCTGGGAGTCGGACGCGCACGCGGACGCGCTGCTCACGTTCTACGACGACGCGCTGCGCGAGGGGCCCTGGTCGATCGTGGGGGATCGGCGCGTGCGCGGGATCGACTTCATCCGCTTCCGCGACGCCGACAACCCCGGCTTCGAGGGTGAGTTGCGGATCAACCAGGAGGACCGCGGGGTCCTCATCCTGATCGCCGACCTCGACCTGGCCGCGACCGACTCATAGCCCGCCTCCTGGTCCGCCGGCAGCGCCCGGTGGGGCCGGCGCGCGAAGCGCTACGATTGGGGGGTCCGGGGCACGATGGTCCGGACGACGGCAGGCGCCCGTAGCTCAGTGGAACAGAGCATCAGACTTCGGATCTGAGGGTCGGGGGTTCGAGTCCCTCCGGGCGCGCCACGCAAGACCCACCGCCGACCGAGATCGGTTGGCTGACCGAGATCCCCCCGTCCCCGCCTGCCCGCCCGCGCCGATGCCGCCGGGGTGTGCCGCGGGATGCCCGCGGGCCCCTGCCGCGACCGCCGGACCCGCGATCGGATCGCCGTGACCGCCGCAGGGGGTGGGGCGAGGAGGGGGTCGTGCACGCGTCCCGCGGTCTTCCCCCGCCCGAGAGGGGGGTGTATCGCGACAAAGCCCATAATCACTGACGTTTCTGGGGGTTCGGGGGCGCTCAGGCGGGGTCAGGGGCGGTCACTGGGTGTCATCTGGGCGCAGGAGTGTGCACGAGTGTGCACGAGTGTGCACGAGTGTGCACGGGTTGATCGGGGCTTCAGCACGCCCGCCCTTGCCTGTCGCGACCGCGCTGCGCGGGTCTCCATCGCAGTATAGCGGACGCTTGGAGACGTGGCGAGGCGACCGCGGAACCCCACCCCCTGGCCCCCTCCCCAGCTGAAGCGCTGGAGAGGGGGAACCGGAAGGGGCCAGGGGTGAGGTTCCCACCGCCCCAAGCGGACGCAAAACCCCTCGTCAACGGGCGAAAAGTTTACACGCAGGTTACCTTAATTCTTATATTCGACATACCGGGGGGCGGGGGGGTCGCATCAAAACCTGTCACACTACGTGCGCGCTCTTGCACCGGGCGGTCCCACAAGGGGACAGCCGGTATTCAGGAAGGAACTGACCATGAGCACGCCGAACTATTGGACGAGACTGCGACACCACAAGATCAGCCGTCGCACGATGTTGGGAGCCAGCGCGAAGGCTGGCGTTGGCGCCGCCGGGCTGGCCTTGGTCGGCTGCGGCGGCGACGACGATGACGACGGAGGCGCGGGCGACGCCGCCGCGGCCGAGGCCGCTGCCGCCGCCGGCGACTCGAGCGCCGCGGCCGCTGCGGCCGAACGCGCGGCCGCCGCCGCGGAAGCGGCCGCCGCTGCGGCTGCCGCCGCCGGGGATGCCGGTGCCGCTGCGGTCGCCGAGGCTGCGGCTGCTGCGGCCACCGCCGCCGCCGAAGCCGCCCGCGAGGCGGGCGCCGATCAGGCGCAAGCCGCCGCGGACGCCGCCGCCGCCGCCGCCGCCGCCGCCGAGGACGCGGCCCAGGCCGCCCGCGAAGCCGCCGACGCCGCGACCATGGCCGACGAGGAAGACGCGGCCCCCATGGTCAGCCGATTCGACACGGAGGCCTCGCTGCGCATCGGCTACCCCGCCTTCCCGGCCTCACTGGACGTCAATACGGACCAGGGCGGCGCCGCGGTCACCAACAGCTTGCACTTCGACCCGGTCTTCGCCCACAGCAAGGGCAGTCAGTGGCTGGCGACCGGCGGCTACGCGGACTGGGAGTTCGTGGACCAAAACACGGCCGCCCAGCTCACGCTGCAGCCCGGCGTCTTCTTCCACAACGGCGAGGAGTTGACCGCCGAGCGCCTGAAGTGGTTCTACGAGCGCAACCTGGGTATCGCCGAGTACAACCCGGACTACGTGAGCGGGATCCGCGCCCGGATCGCCTTTATCGATGACCTGCAGGTGGTTGACGACCTCACGCTTCGCGTCGGCATGGACCCGCCCAGCGTCAACATGCCGGAGCAACTGGGCGGCGGCAACACCCCCGTGACGCCGAGGGACTACATCGTGGAGCACGGGGACGAGTTCTTCTCCCGCAACCCGGTCGGCATCGGCCCGTATACGTTCGTCTCCTTCACGCCGGACCAGGAGATGGTCAGCGTGCGCTGGGACGACTGGTTCTTCCCCAACCCCGCCGACGAAGGCCCGCACGATAAGTACGGAAACTGGGCCAAGACGGTCACCGCCCGCTACTTCCCGGAGGAGTCGGCCCGTATCGCCGCCCTGGAGGCGGGGGAGATCGACGTCGCCGATCGCCTCAGCCCGGACGGCGCCGCCCTGTTCGCGGATTCGGACGACCACCACGTGATCACCGTCTCGGGCCTGCGCGTCATGGGGCTCGAGTTGCCGATCAACCAGAGCCTCGACCCGATCACGGGCGGCCCGAACCCCTGGCGCGACAAGCGCGTGCGGGCGGCGGCCAACTACGCCCTCGATCGGGAGGCGATCATCGCCAACCTGCTGACCGGCCTGGAACTGCCGGCCGTCGCGCCCTTCCCGGCCGGCTACGACCTGCCGCTGGGCCCCTCCGGCTACCGGGGCTACGACCCGGACAAGGCGCGCGCCTTGCTGGAGGAGGCGGGCCAGGTCGGCTTCCAGATCCGGTTGCACATCGGGACCGGCATCTGGGGCGACGAGCGCTGGGTGCCGGCCATCCAGCAGTACCTGAACGACGTGGGCTTCGTGTGCGAGGTGGACTACCTGGACTTCGGCGGCGCGCTGCAGGAGATTCGCGACCATGTGGTGCCCTACCCCTTCCTGATGAGTCAGAACGGGGCGACGAAGCACGGGTCGCCGGCGGGGGCGGGCTTCGCCTGGACCCTGATCGCGGCGATCGGCAACCCGTACGCGCACACGAATGCGGACGACGACTTCCTGCCGGAGTTCCTGGAGTTCCAGGCGCTCATCGAACAAGGGAACGGAGAGTTCGATGAGGACAAGCGGAACGACATCTACTGGGACGCGGCGGTGGTCCACTACGAGGAGGCGTTCAACATCCCGCTCTTCAACCTCTCGCACCAGCACGGAGCGCGGAAGGACATTTCCTACCAGGGCTGGCGCAACGCGGACCATTCACTCAATGTGCGGTACCTCGGGGTGAGCACCTAGGAGTCTGCGGCTTGTGAACCGTCCCCCCGGGGTCGCCATGTCCATGGCGGCCCCGGGGGCCGTTTGATCTACCCGATCGGCCGCGCGACGCGGGGAACCTCACCCCCTGCGTGGGAACCTCACCCCCTAACCCCCTCTCCATTGCAGAGCAATGGAGAGGGTGGACCGGAAGGGAGGCTTCGCACGCGGGTCGGCAGCAGGCCCTAGACTCAAGGTGCGCCCCGGAATCCGCGACATGGATGGGCGGCGGACGGTCGATGATCGGTGCACGGGCTCTCCAGCGTGGATGCGACAGCCGGGCGTTACTGGGCGCCGTGGGGCTGGCGGCCGGCGTCGGGCTGGTGGCGTTGCTGACCGTGGTGGGAGTGCTGGGCGCCGGCGGCCCGACCGAGGACGACGTCCGGCAGGCCTACCAGGACGGCTTCGACAGCGGCCTCGGCGCCGGGGACACCGCTGATAACACTGCTGATAACACCGCCGATACGGCGGACGCGGAGACGTCAAGCGCTCTGCGACCCGGCATCCGCCTCGTCCCGCTGGCGCGCGGCGGCCAACTCGTCGAGGTGAGCGAGGCGTGCTTCCTGAGACCGATCAGCGGCTGCCCGGAGATCTACTGACCGCGTGACGGCGATCGTCGCCGGCCGGCTGTAGAGTGCGCGGTGAATCCTGCGCCGGTGGGCGGGCGCCCTGCCCGATAAGGCCCTGCCCGTTGAGGCCCTGCCCGACAAGGAGCAAGCGCCATGCGCGAGTCCTGCGACGTCGTCGTGATCGGCGGGGGGCCCGGCGGCGCCGCCACCGCCACGCTGCTCGCCGACCACGGCCTGCACGTGATCCTGCTCGAGCGCACGACGTTCCCCCGCGAGCACGTGGGCGAGTCGCTGCTGCCGGCCAGCATCCCCGTGCTCGAGCAGCTGGGCGTGATGCCCGCCGTCGAGGCGGCGGGCTTCGTCACCAAGCGCGGCGCGACGCTGGTCTGGGGCAAGGAGCCCGACCCCTGGAGCTGGTACTTCGCCGACGACCCCGGCCAGCGGCCCACCTCGTTCCAGGTCGTGCGCGCCGAGTTCGACAAGATCCTGCTCGACAACGCCCGCGCGCACGGCGTCGATGTGCGCGAGAACCATCAGGTGCTCGACGCCGCCTTCGACGGCGAGCGGGCGACCGGCGTGCGCTACCTGCACGACGGCGCCCAGGGGGCGATCGCGGCGCGCTTCACCGTCGACGCCAGCGGCCAGGCGGCGATCCTCAGCCGCAAGCTCAAGCTGCAGCAGTGGGACAACTTCTTCCGCAACTTGGCCGTCTACGGCTACTACCGCGACGCCGCGCACCTCGACCCACCCAACGACGGCAACATCTTCATCGAGTCGTACGAGCACGGCTGGCTGTGGAAGATCCCGCTGCACACCGGCGTCACCAGCGTCGGCGCCGTGGTCGATAAGGATGTGGGGCAGGCGGGGCTGCGCGAGCACGGCGCGCGCGGCTTCCTGGAGGCGCAGATCGCCCAGGCGCCGCACACGCGCAGGCTGCTCGACGGCGCGACGCTGGTGGCCGAGCCGGAGATCGAGCGGGACTGGTCGTACACCTCCTCCTCGTTCGCCGGCGACGGCTACGTGCTCGTCGGTGACGCCGCCTGCTTCCTGGACCCGCTGTTCTCGTCGGGCGTCCACCTCGCGCTGGGCGGCGCGGCGCTCGCCGCCACCTACGTGCGCACCGCGCTCGCCAACCCCGCCAGCCGCGCGCAGGCTGCGCAGGCCTACCAGTCGCTCTACGACAAGCAGTACCAGTACTTCCGCGTCACCGCGCAGCTCTTCTACGGCACCAACCGCAGCGCCGACTCGTACTTCTGGGAGGCGCGCCGCATCCTGGGCGACGACGAGGCGACGCCGCGCGCCGCGTTCGTCAAGGTCGTGGGCGGGCAGACGCCGCAGGGCTACGAGCGGGCCGTCATCGAGCGGGGCGTCGTGCCGGCGGGCCTGCTGGACGAGGTGCACCGCATGGAGGCGTGGTTCCAGCAGCGCAAGGACTCCACCGAGGCGCTGCTGCGCGACCCCTCGGCGCTGCTGCGCGCCGTGCCCACGTTGCCGGCGCACCTGCGGCTCGAAGAGAAGCCGGTGCTGGGGTCGAAGGGCTACACGCCGGGCTTCCAAATCGTCGCGACGGGGCCCGAGGCCCTGATGGACGGCTATCCGGTCACGACGGTCATCGCGAGCTGCATCGGCAAGATGAACGGACGTCGCCCGCTGAGCGAGATCATCGCCGCCGTCCAGCGCGAGCACGGGCTGCCCGACGCCGCCGCCCTGACGGGCATCGTGCAGCGCGACCTGCCCACGCTGATCAGCGGCGGCATGGTGGACGTCACCGTGAAAGCCGCCGGCCGCAACGAGCCCTGCCCCTGCGGATCGGGCAAGAAGTACAAGCGCTGCCACGGGGCGGCGACGCCCGTCTGAGCGCCTCCGGGCGCGGGATCGTGCGCGGTCCGGGGGTGGGCGCATCGCATCGCCGGGGCACTGTGTCGCGGCGCACAAATGCGGGATGCGAATCCCTCCACAAACCGTAGTTTTCCAGAGCAACTCGCGTGGTACGCTTCCGCCGGTTCTCGGCGGGTGGTTGGGCGTTTCGACCCGTAGCACGAGGGTCCGGCAGTGCCCCGTGGGCACGCCGTCAGCGGACGAAAGAGGAGCATCGTGGAGCAGAACTACTGGCGTCGGATGCGGGCGCGGCGGATCAGCCGTCGCACCATGCTGGGCGCGAGCGCCAAAGCCGGCGTCGGCGCGGCCGGGCTGGCCTTGGTCGGCTGTGGCGGCGACGACGATGACGATGACGCCGCCCCCGCGGCCGCCGCCGTCGAGGAGCAGGCCGAAGAGCAGGCCGAACAGGCGATGGAGGAGGAGGAGGAGCAGGCCGAAGAGCAGGCCGCGGAGGAGCAGGCCGAGGAGCAGGCCATGTCGGGCGCTCCGACCGGCGGCACGCTGCGCCGGGGCAACACCTCCACGCCGAACTTCGTGCGCCTGGGGCTGAACAACGCCGGCAACAACACCGGCTACAACCAGGACGGCAGCATCTACGAGCGCATCGCGCGGGTGGGCGCCAGCGGACTCACGCGGCAGGACGAGGTCGGCCCGAACTTCCATCGGGCGACCGAATTCGACTACGAGATCCAGCCGGTGCTGTCCACCGGCTGGGAGACCCCCGACGACGTGACCTGGGTGATCAACTCCCGCACCGACCCCGTGTGGCACACGGGACGCTCCTTCGATGCCGAGGACATCGCCTGGGTCTTGAACGAGATCCAGGACGAGAACGCCGGCGGCGGCGGCTCGCCCATGCACCTGATGTCGCAGAACATCGACGGCGTCGAGACGATCGACGCCACCAGCGTGCGCATGGCCCTGACCAAGCCGACGGGGTACATCGGTACGCTGCTCGAGCAGACGAACATCGTCGACCGCGAGACCTACGACCAGCGTATCGACGAGGCCGTGGTCGTCGGCACGGGCCCTTACCAATTCACGAACTACGACCCCAACCGCGGCTGGGACCAGCTCCCGCACCCGGACTTCGCCTCCAACAACCCCCACTCGGTCTTCTCTGGTGGCGCCCCGCTGCTGGACAAGATCGAGCACATCCTCTTCGCGGACGTCAACGCGATGGGCATCGCGCTTGAGGCCGGTGAGATCGACACGCATCGCGGCGTCCCGATCGGCGTCCCCGAGATCGGAGAGCGCCTGCTCGCCGACGAGGACTTCTTCAAGGTCTCGGGCTACGGCTTGGGCGGCCGGGTGCTGCGCTTCCGCGCCGACTCCGAACCCTTCCGCAACAAGCTGGCCCGCCAGGCGGTGCTGATGCTCGCCGACGGCCCCCGCGTCCAGCGGGACTTCTTCGGCGTCTTCGACATCGCCGGCCGCATGCCCTGGCAGCCGGGCTCTCCGGCGTTCGTCGCCGAGCTGGACCCGCACCCGATCGCGGTGGATCCCGAGGCGACGCGGGCCGAGGCGGGGCGGCTGTTTGAGGCGGCCGGCTTCACCGGCGGCGAAGTCCTCAAGATGGACATCCTGCCGGAGCGCCTGGACGCCCCCGCCGTCGCGCAGCTCCTGCAGCAGGAGGTCGCGGCGTTCGACATCAAGACCGAGATCACCCCGCGTGAGTACACGGAGATGATCACGCTCCAGACCACCGGCTCGTTCAATCACATGATCATCGGCTTCGGGAACTGGGTTCGGCCCGGCAGTCCGGCGGTCACGGTGCTCTTCGCCGACGCCTACGACGGTCGCATGAACGCGCCCGTGGACGAGAACGTGCCGCTGCTCGAACGGCCCGGCATCGCCGACGAGCCCGAGTGGACCAGCATGGTGCAGGCGGCCATCGACGGCACCTGGGACGACTGGCAGGCCTGGAACGAGAAGTACCTCGACGTCGCCTGGAGCAACTGCCTCGTGCGCCAGTACGCGTTGCTGTCGGAGAACAGCGAGCGCGCCGGCCTGACGCATCCGGATGACGCCTACGGGTGGGCCTACGCGCCGGGATATCACATCCCTGCGTGAGCGGGGCCCGCGTGAGGGCCCGCGCCTGTTAGCATCAGCGGCGGCGTCGCGTGTGAACGCACGCGGCGCCGCCGTTGCTTCGTATCCACCGGGAACCGCCGAGGCGCGCGCCGAGACCATGCTGCCCTACATCGTCAATCGCTTCGGCACGCAGTTGCTCCCGGTGCTCTTCCTGGCCTCGATCCTCGTCTTCATGTCGGTCCGGCTCATCCCCGGCGACCCGGCCGCGGCCGCCGTCGGCGAGAACGCCACGCCCGAGGCCTACTTCGCCTACCGGGAGCAACTGGGGCTCAACGACCCCTGGTACGAGCAGTACTTCAACTGGATCGGGGGGGTCGTCGTCGGCGACTTCGGCATCTCGACCAAGGGCGCGGAGGCGTCGGAGATCATCTGGAGCGCCTTCCCCGCGACGATCGAGCTGACGCTCTTCTCGCTCATCATCGGGTTCGGCTGGGGCACGGTCCTGGGCCTCCTGGCCGCGGTCAACCGGGGGGGCTTCTGGGACTACTTCGCGGCGGTCTGGACGGGCTGGAACATCGGCGTCCCCTCGTTCATCGCGGGGCTCTTCTATCTGCTGATCTTCGCCGTGCAGCTCGACCTGTTACCCGCCGCGGGGCGGGTCCCCTTCTTCGAGAATCCCCTTCAATCGATCCAGCACCTGCTGCTGCCCAGCCTGGCGCTGGGGGGGATCGTCGCGGCGGGCATCTCGCGCTTCGTGCGGCAGTCGGTGCTGGACACGATGACCGAGGACTACATCCGCACGGCCCGGGCCAAGGGCCTGCGCGACCGCGTCGTGCTCCTGCGCCACGCGCTCAAGCCCAGCCTGATCCCCGTCGTCACCTTCGCGGGCCTGCAGATGGCCACGATTCTGGGGGGGACGCTGGTCATTGAGACGGTCTTCACCTGGCCGGGGGTGGGCCGGGCGCTGGTCGTCGCGGTGCGGGACCGCGACTACAACGTGATGCAGGTCATCACGCTGCTGCTCGTGTTCATCTTCATCACCGTGAATTTGCTCGTCGACTTGCTCTACGCCGGCCTGGATCCGCGCATCCGGATCGGCGCGACGGCGGAGGCGTAGCGATGGCACAGACAGAATCCGCCGCCGCCCCACCGCAGTTCTTCGAGCGGCATTGGTATACCGACGTGCTGCACGAAGTCGCGGCGATCGCGAAGGAGCCGCGCGGCGGCATCGCGATCTTCATCCTCGTCACGCTGCTGCTCTTCGCCTACGCCCTGCCGTTCTTCGACCCCTCGGACCCGAACCTGATCGCCAATGCGCCCAAGAACCAGGGGATCTCGTGGGAGAACCCCATGGGTACCGACCACCTGTCGCGCGACCTGCTGGCGCGCAACTCGATCGGGCTCGGGCGCACGATCGTGAACGGCCTGGGGGCGGTCATCGTGGGCTGGTTCGCCGGCATCGTGATCGGCTACATCGCCGGCTGGCGCGGCGCCAAGACCGACATCCTCATCATGCGCGGGATCGACACGCTGCTGGCCTTCCCCGGCATCCTGCTCGCCATCGTCATGATCACCATCCTGCGCGACATCAACTTCGGCTGGGACCTGCTGCCGCTGGCGACCGCGATCGCGATCTTCAACATCCCCTGGGTCGCGCGGCTGGCGCGCGCCGGCGTGCTCCGCGAGCGCGGCCGCGACTACGTGCTGGCGGCGCGCACGATCGGCTGCTCGGGCCGGCGCATCCTCTTCCGGCACGTGGCGATCAACACCTTCGGCCCGTTCACGGTGCAGCTGCCGCTGGCCGTCGTCGCCTCCGTGCTGACCATGGCGGCGCTGAACTTCCTGGGCCTGGGCGCGAAGCCGCCCGACCCCACGCTGGGGCAGATCCTGCTCGACGGCAGCCGCTTCATGCGCGACGACCCGCACTACGTCATCGGCCCCACGGTCGTGCTGGCGCTGCTGATGGCCTCGCTCAACTTCCTCAGCGACGTCATGTCGGAGCGCTTCGACCCGGTGCGCCGGCGTCAGGTGTAGTCCGCGCGGCCGCAGTCAGGACGAAGAGCGGCAAGTCCCGCCCTGGAGCCCAAGCGCGATAGTGGGCGTAGCCTGAGTAGGTCGCCGTCGCGGCGGCCCAGATCGCGTCGCGTTCGGCGGCCTGGGGCTCACGGGCGGTGGCGGGCCAGGAACGGCCGTTAAGCAGGACGCTGCAGGCGGGGTCGGCGCGGAGGTTGTGACACCAGGCGGGCGTGCGCGGACCGCCGAAGTTGCTCCCGACGACGGCGATCACGCCGTCCTCCAGCTCGACGTAGAGCAGTGGCGCGGCGCGGGGACGGCCGCTGCGGGCGCCGGTCGTCGTGAGCAGGAGGAAGGGATAGCCCCAGCCCCAGGGGGAGCGTCCGCTCATCAGGCGAAAGAGGGGCACGTCGAAGCGGTGCAGGGTGTGACTGAGCAGCCGGACGACGGGCCGCCGCGTGGTGATCGACTCCAGGCCGCGTCGCCAGCGGGGCGCGTTCTGCATGTGGGCGACGATAGCATCGGCGGCGGCGCCGGCCGGGCGGGGCGGGGGGCGCCGCGAGGGGATGATATCTGTGGATTCCCCCACATACACTCGGCAAACTGTTTGACAACCCTGCCGCGCCTAAGCAATAATCCGCCCGCTCCTCTGCCGCGAGGTCGCCGGATGGCTGGCCCGCGTTTCCGCGAAAGGAATTGCCATGAGCGACTACAACTACTGGACCACCCTGCGACAGCGGAAGATCTCCCGTCGCACCATGTTGGGAGCGAGCGCCAAGGCCGGAGTAGGCGCCGCCGGGCTGGCCCTGGTCGGCTGCGGCGACGACGACGATGACGGCGCCGCCGCGGGCGACGCGGCTGCCGCCGAGGCCGCCGCCGCCGCCGGCGACTCCAGCGCCGCGGCCGCAGCCGCCGAACGCGCCGCCGCGGCCGCGGAAGAGGCCGCGGCCGCCGCCGCGGCCGCCGGGGATGCGGGCGCCGCCGCGGTCGCCGAGGCCGCGGCCGCCGCCGCCGAGGCCGCGGCCGCAGCCGCCCGCGACGCCGGCGCCGACCAGGCGCAAGCCGCCGCTGACGCCGCCGCGGCCGCCGCGGCCGCAGCCGAGGACGCGGCGCAAGCGGCCCGCGAGGCCGCCGACGCCGCAACCGCGGCGGCCGACGAGGAGGCCGAAGCAGAGGCCATGGCGGACATGCCCAGCGGCGAGGTGCGCTGGCCGACCGTCCAGAACCTGAGCGCTCTGGAGGCGACGGTGGGCACCGGCGGCGACGACCACCAGGCGTTCTGGGCCGTGCACGACAACCTGGTGGTCTACAACCCCAACCTGTCGCCGGACGCGGAAGTCAGTCTGGCGCAGTCGTGGGAGATCCCGGACCCGCTGAACGTGATCTTCAGCCTGCGCGACGGGGTGCAGTACCACGACGGCACCCCGCTCTCGTCGGAGACGGTGCGGCTGCACATCGAGCGGGGCAAGAACCTGGAGGTGTCCCGCATCAAGGCCGACCTCGACGCGGTGGAGACCGTCGTGGAGGTCGACACGCTGACCGCCCACTTCGAGATGAACCGTCCCTTCTCGCCGCTGCTGCTGATCCTCGGCGACCGGGCCGGGGCGTTGACCTCGCCCGCCGCCTTCGAGCGGATCAGCGAGGCCAGCAGCCGCGAGCGCCCGGTGGGGACCGGCGCCTTCCAGTACATCGACGAGGACATCGACGGTCCGTACATCATGGGCGCGTTCGACGGCTACTGGATGCCCAACGCCCCCAGCGTCGAGCGGCTGGTCCTCTCGCAGGGCGTCAACCCCTCGCAGCAGGCGAACGGGCTCCTGACCGGCGAGTTCGACGTGATCTACCAGACGCTGCCGGAGGACCGGCCGCGGCTGGAGGCCTCCCCCCTGGCCGTCGCCGAGAACACCACCAATGGGTCCGCGCACGTCTGGCTGAATCGGAACCAGGCGCCGTGGGACAACGCCAATCTGCGCCGTGCGTACTTCTACGCGCTGGATCGCGACCGGCTCGTCGACGTCGTGCGGAACGGCATCGGCATTCCCAACCAATGGGGCTGGCTGGGTCCGGCGACGGGCATCTACCACCGGCCCGAGAACGTCCTGGTGGAGTTCAACCCGGAACGCGTCTACCAGGAGCTCGACGCGGCCGGGATGGCCGACGGCTTCGCCTTCAAGGCCAACGTGCTCAACACGCCGATCGACATCAGCCGGGCGGAGTTCCACCAGGCCAGCCTGGCCGAGTTCGGCATCGAGATGGAGATCGTGGGCCGTCCCAGCCCCGACTACTACCTGGAGTTCTGGGACTTGGCGGCCAACGCGTTGATCGCGGGGATGTCGGTGCGGGCGGACGTCTGGCAGCAGATTGCGTTCGGGCACGCGCAGGACGGCCCCATGGACTTCAGCCTGCCGCCGGACAAGGATCCGGACGTGCAAGTGGCCTTCGCCAAGGTGGCGGAGACCTTCGAGCCGGACGCCCGGGTCGACGCGATGCAGGAGTTGAACAACCTGATCATGGACGGCGCGTTCATCATCCCGGAGAACTTCGGGGTGCAGACGTGGGCCTGGAACCCGGACCTCCAGTTCAACATCTACAAGGACGGCAAGCCGCACTTCGGCCAGAACAACGTCAGTTGGGCGACGTAGTCGTCCCGCTGTCTCGCAGTCCGCAGGGCCGGCGCCGCTGGGCGCCGGCCCTTGGCCGCGCGGCATGACGTAGGGCCGGCGGCGCGGCCCCGTGGCGTGGTCGTTCCGCGGGAGCCGGCTCGCGGGGTCGCTCCGGGGAGGCGCCGGGGCCTCGCCGGCCTGGGGCCAGGCCGGGGGGAAGGGGAACGCGCATGGCGACGTACATGGCTCGCCGCCTCGTCGCGACGATCCCCGTCATCGTCCTCATCTCCGTCATCACGTTCTTCGCCATGCGCCTGCTGCCCGGCGATCCCGCGATGGCCATGCTGGGGGAGGAGGCGGACCCGGCGGTCGCCGATGCGATCCGCATCGAACTGGGCCTCGACCGGCCCGTCGTGGTGCAGTACTTCGACTGGATCGGCAGCGCCTTCCAGGGGGATCTCGGCGATAGCCGCCGCTCCGGCGACACCGTGGCCGCGCTCGTCAGTGACCGGCTGGAGGTGACGATCGAGCTCGGCATCTTGTCGCTGATTCTGGCCGTCATCATCGCGATCCCCATCGGCCTGCTGGCCGGATCGCGCCCCAACACGCCCTTCGACTACGGCGGCACGCTGTTCGCGGTGCTTGGCGCCGCGATCCCCAACTTCTGGCTGGCGATGGTCCTGATCCTGATCTTCGCGGTCGAGCTGGGCTGGTTCCCGGCGCTGGGCTGGACCAGCTTCCGCGACGATCCGATCGAGAACCTGCGCGGTCTGCTCCTCCCCGCGCTGGCGATCGGCGTCGCGCAGGCCGCCGTCCTGGCCCGCCAGACCCGCGCCGCGATGGTGGAGGTGCTGCGCCAGGACTACGTGCGCACCGCCCGCGCGAAGGGCCTGCGGGAGCGCACCGTGGTGTTGCACCATGGATTCCGCAACGCCCTGATCCCGGTGATCACGATCCTGGGCCTGCAGGTCTCCAACATCGTGGGCGGCGCGATCATCATCGAAACCGTCTTTTTTCTGCCGGGCATCGGAAAGCTGCTGATCGATTCGATCTTCTTCCGCGAGTTCCCCACCGTGCAGGCGCTGGCGCTGATGCTGGCGGTCGTCGTGGCGCTGAGTAACTTGCTCGTCGACGTCGCCTACGCGTACCTCGATCCGAGGATCCGCTATGACTGAGCGGGCGCTCCCGATGGACGCACGGTCCCGGCGCTTCTCCCGGCAGCGGGACTTCGCGCGCCGCTTCTCGCGCCGGCCGGCGGGCATGGTGAGCCTCGGCGTCATCCTGCTCGTGCTCTTCTGCGCCATCTTCACGGAGCTCGTCGCCACGCACGACCCGATCGAGACGGACTTCGACGCCCTCTTCGCCCGCACATCCGGCGATCATTTCCTGGGGACCGACAACCTCGGCCGCGACACCTTCTCCCGCATCGTGCACGGAGCCCGCACGGCCATCCTGGTGGGGCTGATCTCCGTGGGCATCGGGGTGGGCGTCGGCATGCCGTACGGGCTGCTGTCGGGCTACATGGGCGGTCTCAAGGACGAAGCGCTGATGCGCGTCATGGACGCCCTCTATGCCTTCCCCGCGATCCTGCTGGCGTTGATCGTCATCGCGGCGCTGGGCACCGGCGTGTTCAACGTGATGATCGCGATCGGAGTGGTCTTCGTACCGGTCATGGCCCGGCTCGTGCGGGGCAGCACGCTGTCCGTCAAGGAGATGGACTTCGTGCTCGCGGCCGAGGCGATCGGCGGCAGCACGCCCCGCATCCTCTTCCGGCACGTGATGCCCAACATCCTGGCGCCGGTGATCGTGCAGGCGTCGCTGGCGGTCGGCTTCGCGATCATCGCCGAAGCGGGGCTCAGCTTCCTGGGCCTCGGCACGCAACCGCCCGACCCCTCCTGGGGCTCCATGCTGGGCGCGGCGCAACGCTTCCTGCTCACCGGGGACGGCCAGCTCGCCATCTACCCGGGGCTCGCCATCGTGCTGACCGTCCTGGCCTTCAACCTGGTTGGGGACGTGCTGCGCGACCTCCTGGACCCGCGGCTGCGCGGCGCCGACTAGCCGCACGGTTCGCCGGCCGGGGCATCGGCGCGCGCACTATCCTCCGACGATGACTGGGATGCGCGACCTCGGGCGGCCGCTGCTCGTCACGGCGGCGTTGCTGGTGGCGGCGTCGGTGCTGGCGGCGCTCGCGATCGCGGACGAGGGCGCGCCGGGCGCGGCGATTCCCGTCGGCCAGGACCGCCTCGTGTTCACCGCGCTGACCGGGTCGTCCACCGACTTGGTCGTCCAGACGCTGGGCGGGGCGCCGGTCCCGCTGACGGAAGATGCGTTCCGGGATGGGGAGGCGTCGTTCTCGCCCGACGGACGCCGGATCGCCTTCGTGTCGGACCGGGGCGGGAGCCTGGACATCTGGGTGATGCACGCGGACGGCAGCGAGCCGCCGCAGCTGACGACCGACGCCGCGAACGACGTCAGCCCGTCCTGGGGGCCGGAGGGAGGGCGGATCGCGTTCGTGTCGGACCGGGAGGGCGACCGCACGAACATCTTCGTGGTGGCGGTGGAGAGCGGCGCCGTGTCGCAAGTGACGATGCAGGAGCAGGGCCTGGCCTTCCCGGCCTGGTCGCCGGACGGGCAGTGGATCGTCTACTCCACGGCCGGAGCGGCTCATCCCATCGATCCGGGGTTGACGCCGCTGCATCTGGAGATCATCCCCGCCGCCGGCGGCGCGCCGCAGCTGCTGCAGGGCGGCGTGGGCAAGAACTGGGGGGCGGCCTGGTCGCCGGACGGGGAGCGGATCGCCTTCTCGTGGACGCGCAGCGGCGTCGAGCTGACCGACGTGTCGTGGCTACAGGTGATCAACCGCGACGGCACGGGGCTGCGCCGGCTGGAGGCCGCCGTCTGGGGCGACTACGCACCCGCCTGGGCGCCGGACGGCCGCCGGATCGCGTTCACCTCCACCCGCAACGGCATCCCGCAGACGTACATCTGGGATCTGCAGACGGACGAGATCAGCCTGGCGTTCGGCGGCATGCTCGCGTTCGACGCCGACTGGGCGCCGGCTCAGCGGTAGGGGACGCGCCCCTTCTTGTCCTCGACGATGGGCGGCAGGGCGCGAATGGGGGCCATGATCTCCAGCATCGTGGCGAGGCGCGCGGCGCCGGGAGGGGATGATACGTGTGGATTCCCCGACACACTCTCAGCAAACTGGTTGACAACCCGAGCGCGCCTCAGTGATAATCCAGTCGCGCTCCTGCTGCGAGGTCGCCGGATGGCTGGCCCGTGTTTCCGCGAAAGGAATTGCCATGAGCGACTTCAACTATTGGACGAATGCACGACGGCGCAGGCTTTCGCGTCGCACCATGTTGGGAGCCAGCGCCAAGGCTGGCGTCGGCGCCGCCGGGCTGGCCTTGGTCGGCTGCGGCGGCGACGACGACGACGATGACGACGCTGCGGCGCCCGCTGCCGCCGAGGCCGAGGAGCAGGCCGAGCAGGCGGAAGCCCAGGCCGAAGAGCAGGCGATGGAGGAGGAAGAGGAGCCGGCGGTGGCCGCGGGCGAACCGCGCCGGGGTGGGACGCTGCGGCGATCGATCGCCGACAACCTCTTCACCGGCTGGGACCCGCACACCGCGGCGACCGGACTCGACAACCTGGGCTACATCAACCACGTCTTCGACCGCATGCTGGGCTTTGAAGACGACGGCGCGGTCGCCGGGATGCTGGCGGAGAGCGTCGAGAACCCCGACAACGTCACGTACGTCTTCAACATGCGCCCCGGCGTGGTCTTCCAGGACGGCGCCGCCGTCGACGCGCACGCCGTGCAGGCCAACATGGAGCGCCTGCAGGGCTTGGTGGACGTGGGCGGTGGCAGCCGCAACTCGGAGGGCATCAAGCGCGCCGTCAGCCTGGAAGCCGTGGACGACCTCGCCTGGCGGATGGTCAACTCGGAGCCGTTCGGGCCGACGCTCGTCTCCTTCCAGTCGTTCCCGGGCACGGGCATGCTGATCTCGCCGGACAAGTTCGACGAGGCGCTGACCGACCCCGTGGGCGCCGGACACCTCAAGTTCAGCTCCTACACCGAGGGCGAGGCCTTCGTCGGGGAGCGCTGGGACGACTACTGGGACAACGACAACGTCTGGCTGGACGGCATGAACCTGCGGATCATCCCGGACGCCAACACGTCGTGGAACGCGTTCCTCAACGGCGACCTCGACACCGGCGGCCCTCCGGGCGGTATCACGCTGGACCTGAAGGAAGAGTTGGAGGCGGACGGCTTCAACGTCATCACCGGCTCCCACCAAGTCTGGACGCAGACTTGGTACAACATGAACCCCAACTCGGAGGAGGGCTTCAACGTCTTCCGCGACCCGCGCATGCGGCGGGCGGTGCACTTGATCATGGACCGCCAGGCGATCACGGACGTGGCCCACCAGGGGCTGGGCAAGCCCTCCCGCGGGCCCACGTCGGTGGAGAGTTGGTCGCTGCCCGCGGGCACGGACTACTACTCCGACGCCCCCAACCTGGACGAGGCGCAGTCGCTGATGGACGCCTCCGGTTTCGGCGACGGCATCCAGGGTGTGCAGCTGGCCTACTCCCCCGAGTACCAGCGCATCATCACCGAGCCGGCGCACGCCCAATGGGCCTCGGCGGGGATCGACCTCGAGTACGTGCACGGCCAAGAGCCGCCGATCATCGACCGGCTGCTGGCGGTGCAGGACTGGACGATCGCCACGCTGTCCTGGGAATCCCCCTTCGACCCGGACCCGGTGCTGCGTCAGTCGCTGGAAGGCATGCAGAACTGGATGTACGGCTCGCCCGAGGGTGGGGCGCGGACCGGCCGCGCGGACGTCAGCCAGCACCCCACCGACGATGTGCTGGTGGGGCTGGCCGAGACGGAAGACCTGCTCAACAAGGCCGCCGCCCCGGCCACGCAGGCCGAGCGCATCCCGCTCTACGCCGACATGTACGAGGTCTTCCAGGAGCACGGCTGGAATCACCACATCGTCCAGTGGCCCACGGGGGCGGCCGGACAGGGCTACGTGGGCGGCATGCGCTTGGTACCCTTCTTCGGGTTCGACCAGGGGATGGGCTTCAAGTACCACTGGTTCGACAACGTGTAGATGGAGCGCCATCAATCGGAGGCGGGGCCTCCCACCCCGCCTCCCCAGGGCTTTCCCGCGACGGCCGTCGACTGACGGCCGTCGCGCTGCCGTCCGCTCCCATCGGACGGCGCCGCCGCTGTGCGGCCGGCCCTCGTCCGAGGAAGGCTGATGCTTCGCTACTCCGGCACCCGCGTCGTCTCCTCGATCTTCGTCCTCTGGGTGATCAGCATCCTCTCCTTCTTGCTGATGAACGTCCTGCCGGGCGACCCGGCGTTCGCGGTCACGGGCATCAACGCCACCCCGGAACTGATCGAGTTCACGAAGGAGCGCCTGGGGCTGAACCTGCCGCTGCACGAGCGCTACGGGCGCTGGATCTTCAACCTGTTGCAGGGTGATCTGGGCCTGACCCTCGTCACGCAGATCCCGCAGAACGACATCTTCGAGCGCCGCATCGCCGCGACGATGGAGTTGGGCCTGCTCAGCCTCTTCGTGGTGGTTGCGGTGGCCATCCCGATCGGGGTGCTGGCGGCGCTGCGACCGGGATCCAAGCGCGAGGTCACGGCCAGCACGATGATGATCATCGGCAACTCGATCCCCGAGTTCCTCACCGGCATCGGCTTGGTGCTCCTGCTGGGCCTGCAGTTTGGCTGGCTGCCCATCGTGGGCTATGTGCCGATCTGGGAGAATCCGATCGAGAACCTGCGGCTCATGGCGATGCCCGTCATCGCCATCTCGCTGACCGCGACCACGCTGCTGATGCGGCAGACGCGGTCGGCGATGATCAACGTGCTCAACGACGACTACATCCGCACGGCCCGCGCGAAGGGGCTGCAGGGGCGGGTCGTCATCGTCCGGCACGGGCTGCGCAACGCCCTGATCCCGATCGTCACCGTTTTCGGCTTCCAGTCCGGGCTGATCTTCAGCGGCGCCGTGATCACGGAGAGCGTCTTCGCGATCCCCGGCATGGGCCGCCTCTTCGTCGACGCGGTCGTCATCAGCCAGGATTTCGCGGTCGTGCAGAACGTCGTCATGTTCTTCGCCGTGGCGGTCGTCTTCGTCAACCTGATCGTCGACCTCTCCTACCCGTTCCTGGACCCCCGCATCCGATCCGGAAGCAGCGCCGCATGAGCACCGACACGACCCCCTCCGACCGCGCGGCGGCGCCCTCATTCGCGCTGCGCGATGTCGCTGACCAGCATTGGTACCGCGAGACGCGGGCGATCGTGCGCGTCTACGCCCGCAACCGCCCCGCCGTCGTGGGGGCCGCGCTCCTGTTCGCCTTCGGCATCGTGGCCGCGTTCGCACCGCTGATCGCGCCGGCCGACCCCCTGGAGCCAAACCTCACGCTGCACGGCGTCTTCAACCCGCCCAGCCTGGACCACATCGCCGGCACCGACGCCCTGGGGCGCGACGTGCTCAGCCGCTCGATCTTCGGCGCGCGCATCGCCTGGCAGATCGTCCTGGCGGCGATCGGCGTGGCCATGGGCATCGGGGTGCCGCTGGGGCTGCTCGCCGGCTACATCGGCGGCAAGCTGGACGAGCTGGTGATCATGCGCGTCGTCGACGCCGTCATGGCGCTGCCGGGCCTGATTCTGATCCTCGCGGTCACGGCGGCGCTGGGGCCCAGCATCACCAACACGATGATCGTCATCGGCATCGTCTGGTCGCCGGGCTACGCGCGGCTGACGCGCGGCGTCGTGCTGCAGATCAAGCAGAGCGTGTACATCGACGCGGCCCGGGCCCTCGGGGCCGGACCGAGCCGGATCATGCTGCGGCACCTGCTGCCCAACGTCGTCGCCCCCATCATGGTGCTGGCGTCGCTGTCGGCCGCGGGCATCATCCTCGTCGAGGCCGGGCTCAGCTTCATCGGCGCCGGCGTGCAGCCGCCCACGCCCGCCTGGGGCGGCATGGTCTCGTCGGCCTACGAGACGCTGGTCACGCGCAACGGCTGGCCCATCATCGGCCCGGCCGTCGGGATCATCCTGATGGTGATGGCGTTCAACTTCGTCGGCGACGGCGTGCGCGACGCCTTCGATCCACGCCTGCGCAATATCCGCTAGCTGGACGGGCCGCGCGGGCGGCGCCGGCTCAGCGGTAGGGGACGCGCCCCTTCTTGTCCTCGACGATGGGTGGCAGCGCGCGGATGGGGGCCATGATCTCCAGCATCGTGGCGAGGCGGGCGCGCGTCTCGCTCGGCGCGACTACGTCGTCCACGAGGGCCAGGCCGGAGGCGTCCCAGGGGCCCGTGCCGTCCAGCGCCCCGGCGCGCGCGGCCGTGAACGGCGACGCCTCGCTGGTCGAGACGTCGGCGTCGGGCCAGGCGACGACGTAGTGCGTGCCCAACTCCCGCCCGCCCAGGATGAAGTCGCCGGCGGACTGGCCCCGGCGCGAGATGATCGCGAGCTTGGGCGTGTCGGCGCCGTGGATCGTGGCCGCGATGTCGCCCACCAGGCGGCGGTAGTCGGTCGTGCTCAGCGCCTCCTCGTCGTAGGCGACGCCGTGCTGCACCAGCAGCAGCGGCATCGCGAAGCGGGCCCCGATCCCCACCACGCGCCGGAAGATCTCGAGCTGGGCGCGCGTGAAGACGGCGCCGCCGCCCACGACGTAGGCGACCGCGTAGCCGTCGATGCCCGCCAGCCCCGCGGCGAACGCGTCGTCCGCCGCGAAGGGGACGATGGCGCCGCCGTCGCAGAGGGCCTCCACGACGCTCGCGGCGCCCAGGTCAGACGCGCCCGTGTCGGGCAGGCCGAGGCTGGGCGGGGCCGGGGTGTCGCCGGACCGTTGCAGGGCCGTGGCGTCGCGGGTGGGGATCAGCCGCATCAACGTGGCGGCGGTCGCGATGGCGCCGGCGTCGTCCGGCAGGCTGAGGTCCGACGGGATCGGCGTCGCCGCGCCGCCCGGCGTCCGCAGCACGACGTCCGAGTCGAGCGCCAGCGCCTCCAACTCGGGGGCGACTTCGCCGCCCAGGATGGTGATGATCGGGGCCACGCGGTCGTCGAAGTGCACCTCGGGCACGATCAGGGGGCCGTCGGAGTAGCGGCCCAGCAGGCCGCCCTCCTGCGGAGCGGGCAGGTCGGCGGGGGCGGCCTGCGCGAAGTAGACCACGGGCAGGCAGCCCTGCGCCGCGTGCATCAGCGTGCGGATGCGCTTGTTCTTGCCCACGCCGCCGTCGCTCTGGGCCATCGCGACGGGGTCGTCGGCGAGGACCGCCGTCATGCGCCCGGCGACTTCGCCGAACGCCGTGACCACGCCGTCGCCGTAGCTCGACTCGCGCGCCTCGGGGCGCTGCGACCGCGTGCGCGCGCCCAGCTCCACGAAGCTGTCGCTGCCGGCGTCGATCAGGGCCCGCACGCGCGCGCGCGGCGACAGCTCGCCGGGGCCCAGCGCCCGCTCGCGGTCGAACGCATCGACGGCGTCGTGCTCGGCGAAGACGCGCTCCAGGCCGCTCGGTTCGGTTTGCTCAGGCATGCGGTCGCTCCCATCCTCGGTGGCGCTCGGAGTTGCGGACGCGGGCGCGGGCCGTGGCCAGCGCTCGCACCAGAATCGGCCGGGTCGCGGCCGGGTCGATGACATCGTCGAGGAAGTCCAGCTGCGCGGCCACCCAGGGCTCGGAGTTCTTCTGGATCACCTTGGCGTGCTCGGCGATGAAGGCGTCCTTGTCGGCCGCCGCCTGCCACTGCTTGCGATAGGCGACGCGCACGCCCGGCTCCGGCCCCACGAAGGCGATCTGCGCGCTGGGCCAGGCTACGGAGTACCACTCGGGGTCGGCGCCGTGCATCGCGAAGATGGCCGCGCCGTAGCCCTTGCGCAGGTGCACGGCGATCGTCGGCTGGGTGAGCGCGATCCGCTCCGCGAACATGTCGACGAGGCCGTCCAGCAGGCGCTGGTGCTCCTCCTCGACGGTCGGCAGCACGCCCGGCGTGTCGATGAAGGAGACGGTGGGGAGGCGCATCGCCTGCGCGACGCGCATCATGCGCCGCACCTTGATGCTGGACTTCGCGTCGAGCGAGCCCGCCCGCACCGCGGGCTGGTTGCCGATCACGGTCACCGTGTGCCCGTCGAGCCGGGCGATGCCGCAGACGAGCTGCCTCGCGAACTCCGGCATCCACTCGATGAACGATCCGCGGTCCATGACGGCCGTGATCGCCTTCTTGACGTTGAACGCGCGCCGCGGCTTGGACGGCACCAGCGTGCGCAGCGACTCCTCCATGCGGTCCGGCGGATCGCCCGTCCGCACGACGGGCGGCTCCTCCCAGGCGTTGGCCGGGAAGTACGAGAAGGCGCGGCGCAACATGGCGATCGCGGCCGCGTCGTCGGCGACGATGGTGTCGATCTCGCCCGTGACCTTGGCGTGGATGTCGCGCCCGCCCAACTCGTACGGCGTCACGACCTCGCCCGTCGCCTCCTCCACGATCGGCGGGCTGCTGACCGAGAAGTTCGAGTGCTCCGTCATGATCCGGAAGTCGGCGTCGGCGACGCTCCAGGGGGCGTAGTAGTTGCCCATCACGGCCGTCAGCAGCGCGCCGCGGCGCGGGTAGCCCTGGTGCCGGGAGATGTGCGCCGGCCCCGGGAAGCCCGCGAAGCGCGACGAGACGATGTCGGTGATGCGGGCCCCGCCACCCTGCATCAGGCCGATGCGGGGCAGCCCCGCGTCGGCGACGATGCGCTCGAACGCGCCGCCGCGCCGCATCGAGCCCGCCCCGCCCGAGGCGCCCTTGATCGTCGCGTCGCTGGCCGAGTAGGCGATCCAGCGGCCGTCGATCTGGCCGAAGCCCATCAGTTGGCCGTCGCCCATGGTGCGATGCTCTTCGCCCGGCACGCCGGAGTTAACCAGCGGGCCGAAGGGCACGGCCGTGCCCGGATCGAGCAGCAGATCGACGCGCTCGCGCGCGGTCAGGAAGCCGCGATCGTGCTGACGCTGGACCCGCTCGGGGCCGCCCAGGCCCGCCGCGATCGTGCGGCGCCGGACGAGCTCCGCGATGCCGCCTTTGATCGCCGCGTGCGTCACCGGCATCTCCCTCGCCGCTGCTCATCGTCCAGAGGCTTTGGTATACCCGCGCCCCCGATTTCGGTCGAGGGCGCGGGTCCGGCGCGCGGCGCCGCGACCGGCTCAGCCGCGCGGGCGATCCCAGCCGCGGTGCGCCTCCGAGTTGCGCATCCGTTCGCGCGCGACGGCCAGCGCGCGCACCAGCGTGGGGCGCGTCGCCGCGGGGTCGATCACGTCGTCCAGGTAGTCCATCTGCGCGCCCGCCCACGGCTCCGAATCGCGACGGATCTGCTCGGCGTAGCTGGCGATGAAGGCGTCCTTGTCAGCCGCCGCCTGCCACTGCTTGCGGTACGCCACGCGCACCCCCGGCTCCGGCCCCACGAACGCGATCTGCGCGCTGGGCCAAGCGTACGAGTACCACTCGGGGTCGGCGCCGCTCATCGCGAAGATCGCGAAGCCGTAGGCCTTGCGCAGGATGACGCTGATCTTGGGCTGCGGCAGCCGCACGCGGTCGACGCCGAGGCCCCAGACGGCGTCCTGCAGCCGCCGGTGCTCCTCCTCGACGGTGGGCAGCACGCCGGGCACGTCGATGAAGGCGACCAGCGGCAGCCGCAGCAACTCGCAGGTCTTCAGCATGCGCCGGACCTTCGTGCCCGATTCGACGTCGAGCGAGCCGGCGCGCACGCCGGGCTGGTTGGCGATCACGACCACCGTGTGGCCGTCGAGCCGCGCGATGCCGCACGTGAGCTGCTTGGCGAAGTCCGGCATCCACTCGATGTAGGAGTCGCGGTCCACCACCGCCGCGATCGCCTTCTTGACGTTGTAGACCCGGCCCGGCCGCTCCGGCACGAGGTCGCGAAGCGACTCCTCGCGGCGGTCCCAAGGGTCGCCCGTGCGCACGACGGGGGCGTCCTCCCAGGCATTGGCCGGCAGGTACGAGAACACCCGCCGCAGCTGCGCGATGGCCGCCGCGTCGTCGGGCACGATGCCGTCGATCTCGCCGGTGATCTTGGCGTGCACCGCCGCGCCGCCCAGGTCGAAGCGGGAGACCTTCTCGCCCGTGGCCTCCTCCACGATCGGGGGGCTGCTGACCGAGAAGTTCGACGGCGCCGTCATCACCCGGTAGTCGCCGTCGATGGTGGGACCGGGGCCGTAGTAGTTGCCCAGCACCGCGATCAGGTGCGCGCCGCGCCGCGGGAAGGCCAGCCGATCGCCGACGTTGGGGCCGTGGAGTCCGGCGAATCGCGACGTGACGATGTCGGTGATGCGGGCGCCGCCGCCCTGCATCAGCCCGAACATGGGCAGCCCCGTCGTCTCGACCACGCGGTGGAAGGCGCGCCGCCGCCGCGCCGACCCGGCCCCGCCGGAGGCGCCCTTGATCGTGGCGTCGCTGGCCTCGTAGGCCACCCAGCGGCCATCGACCTGCCCGAAGCCGAGCAGTTGGCCGTCGCCCATGGTGCGGTCCTCTTCGCCGGGCACGCCGGAATGCACCAACGGCCCGAAGGGGATGCCCGTGCCCGCGTCGAGCAGCAGATCCACGCGCTCGCGCGCGGTGAGCAGGCCGCGGTCGTGCTGACGCTGCACCCGCTCGGGACCGCCGAGCCCGGCCGCCACCGCGCGCCGATGCCGCAGTTCCCCCATGCCGTCGCGAGTCGCTGCTGGTGTCGCTGCTGAAGTCACTGCTGATGTCATCGTGCCCCCTCGGTTCCGCTGCGCGGGCTGGCCCCCGCCGACTCAGTATGACGGGTCAGCGCGGGTCGCGGGGCCGGGACGCCGGCCGCGACGGGCCGCGGCGGCGGCCGGGCCATGATGAAGAAGATCGATCCCGCGGCGGCCATCGCGGCGAGCAGGTTGAAGCCGGTGGTATAGCTGTCGGTCGCGTCGGCCATGACGCCGGCGATGATCGGCCCCAGCATCATGCCGAACATCACGATCATCGAGGAGAAGCCCATGATCGTGCCGAACGACGATCGGCCGAAGTAGTCGGCCCGGATGGCGGCCATCTGCGGGCCGCGCGTGCCCCAGGAGAGCCCGTGCACGATCGAGAAGAGCAGCAGCATCCAGAGGGCCGTCGCGTTGGCCAGGATGAGCAAGCCCAGCACGTGCCCCGCCATGCACCCGACGACCAGGAGGCGCTTGTTGAGGCGATCGCCCAGGAAGCCGCCGCCCACCTGCCCCACCATCATGCAGGCGGTCATCAGCGACACCATCGCGCCCGCGAAGCCCAGCGAGTAGCCGAGGTCCTCGTTGACGTAGACGATCAGGTGCACCATCACGGCGGAGACGATCAACACGGCCGACGCGTGGCCCAGCGAGATGAACCAGAAGGCCCGCGTGCGCAGCGCCTGCCGCGTGGTGAAGTCGGGGCGCTGCGCCCGCACGGCCTGCGCCGGCGAGAGGTCGCGCCGTCCGTCGACGTGATGGCCGTGCTCCTCGGGTGCCGTGCGCATGACCAGCGTGATCGGGAACCCGATCAGCAGCACGAGGATGCCGGACACGAACGCCGTGTCGCGCCAGCCGAACGTGCCCAGCGCCAGGATCAGCAGCGGGATCAGCAGCCCGCCGACGGCCATTCCGGTCGACATCAGGCCCAGGGCCGTCGCGCGGCGTCGCTCGAACCACTTCACGACCGCGATCGTCAGGGTCATGAAGCCGGCCAGCCCGGCCCCCAGCGAGATGACGAAGAACGACAACACGAACATCTCGGGCGAGTTGATGCGGCTGAACCAGAAGAAGCCCAGCGCCATGACCACGAGGCCGATCTGCATCACGCGCCGCGGCCCGATGCGATCCACCAGCCAGCCCTGCGCCGGCCCCATCACGCCGCTCTCGACGCGCGACATCGAGAACGCCACCGCGAACAGGGTCTTGCTCCAGCCGAATTCCTCGCGCAGCACCGCCACGTACGCGCCGAAGGCCTGGAAGACCAGCAGCGCGTAGAGCATCTTCATCAGGAAGCCGGCGCCGACCATCCACCAGCCGTAGAAGATGCCGCCTTCGGTGTCCTCCCGGAAGGAGCGCGTCCAGCCGTCGGAGATGCGTTTCGCCACGCGCGCAGTCTACGCGGGGGCGCCAGGGGCGCAGCCCCGGCGGGCACAGACATCGGGGCGACACGCGCCAGGCCGGGCGCGCGGGCCGCACGAGTATTCTGCCGGGGGCCGGTCGCGCCGGCCCGCGGAGGCCGCGTGCCGCACTTCTTCCGACTCCGATCCCCGCGCCCCCGGCCGCCCGGCCGGGCCGACGCCCCTTTCGCCGCTCTCCCCCCACCGGAGCCGACGCCCACAGCCACCCGTCCGCACGACGCCCGCCCTGACGACGCCCGCCCGCCCATGATGCGCCTGCCCGGCCGCCAGAAGGCGGTGATCATGGGCGCGCTGATGATCACCCTGTTCCTGTCGGCGCTGGACCAGACCGTGATGAGCGTGGCGATGCCTCGCATCATCGCCGACCTGGGCGGGCTGGACCTGTTCGCCTGGCCCTTCACGTCGTACATGCTGACCTCGACGGTGACCGTGCCGATCGTGGGCAAGCTCTCGGACCTGCGCGGTCGCAAGCCCATCCTGGTGACCGGCATCGTCGTGTTCCTGGTCGGTTCCGTGCTGGCCGGGACGGCGCAGGACATGACGTCGCTGATCGTCTACCGGGCCATCCAGGGCCTGGGCGGCGGCCTGATCAACGCTATGGCCTTCACCATGGTCGGCGACATCTTCAGCCCCCGCGAGCGCGGGCGCTGGCTGGGCGTGTTCGCGTCGACCTGGGCCCTGGCCAGCATCGTGGGGCCGCTGGCCGGCGGCGCCATCGCCGACAACCTCAGCTGGCGCTGGGTCTTCTACATCAACGTGCCGCTGGCGCTGATCGCGCTGCCGGTCGCACTGCGCTTCATCCCGCACCACGTGCAAGCCCAGTCCGCATCGATCGACTGGCGCGGAGGGCTGCTGCTGGTGATCGCGGCGACGCCGCTGCTGCTGGCCCTGTCGTGGGCCGGCAACGAATACGGCTGGGGGGAGGCGCCGGTCGTCGTGTCGTTCGCGATCGCGGCCGTGGCGCTGATGCTCTTCATCTGGACGGAAGCGCGCGCCGCCGAGCCGGTCCTCCCCCTGGGCCTGTTTCGCACGCGGGCCTACGCCGTCACGATCCTGATCACCGCCGTGACCTCCGTCGCGATGATGGGCAGCGCGCAGTTCATGCCGCTCTTTCTGCAGGGCGCGCAGGGCGCATCCGCGACGGCCTCGGGCATCGTGACGATGCCGATGATGGGCGGCGTCGTGGTCAGCGCGGCCGTGGCGGGGCAGATCGTGCATCGCACCGGCAGCACGCGCCCGCTCGCGGTCGGCGGCGCCGGCATCATGGCCGTCTGCCTGTACCTGCTCACGACGTTGGATGTGGGCTCGTCCCAGAACCTCACCGGGCTCTACATGCTGCTGCTGGGCATCGGCGTGGGCGCGGCCATGCCGATGCACTCGATGATCGTGCAGAACGCGCTGCCGCATCGGCTGCTGGGCGTGGGCACGTCGTCGGTGCAATTCTTCCGCCAGATCGGCGCCACGATGGGCATCGCGGTCTTCGGCTCCGTGCTGATCGCCGGCTTCGCCGGCGGGCTGGCGACGGCCGACGTCGCCGGCGCCGAGTTGCTCGCCGAGCGGCCGCAGATCCTGCTCGACCCGACCGAGGTCGAGCGCTTCCGCGCCGAGGTCGATGCCGAGGGCCCGGGCACGTCGGAGGCGGCGCTCGGGAGCGCCCGCGCAGCGCTCGCCACCGCGGTCACGGATATCTTCCGCATCGCGACGGTCATCGCCGTGCTGGGGGCGATCGCGGCGCTGGCGCTGCCCGGCATCGCCATGAAGGGCGATCGGGAGATGCGGGGCGGCCGGCCGCCACGCGGGCCCCTGACCCGCACCCCGGCGGAGGATTGACGGGCGCGGCGGGCGAGCGCGGCGCCGGGCCGGGTCAGCTCTCCCGGCGGCGGCGCGCCTGCGCCTGCCGGATCTCGTTCGCGGGGACGCCGTAGCCGTGCAGCGCCTGGTACATCAGCTCCAGGCCGATCTCCAGCAACGGCTGCACGACGGCGTTGGCGCCCGCGTCGAGCAGGCGCGCCGCCGCGTCCGGATGGTCGGCCCGCGCGACGATCCGCAGGCGCGGGTAGTCGGCCCGCACCATCCGCACGACCATCTCACTGACGACGCTGTCGGCGATCGTCAGGACCAGCATGCGCGCGTGGTCGAGCCCGGCCTCGTCCATGATCCCGGTGTTGGCCAGGTCGCCCCAGATGTAGGGCGCGCCCGCCTCCTCGGCGCGACGGGGCAGGCCGGGGTCGGAGTCGATGACGAGGTAGGAGAAGCCGCGCTGGGTCAGCGCGCGGGCGACCTCGGCGCCGGAGTGTCCGAAGCCGGCGATGACGGTGTGCTGCCGCTGCTCGGCGTCGCCCACCTCTGCCACCGGCTCGGAGGTCCAGCGGCCGGCCAGCCCGGGGATGCGGAGCAGGGCGCGTTCGATGCGATCGGTCTGCCCGATCATCGCCGCGGAGATCGCCATGCTGGCGGCGCCCGTCGCGATCAGGATGGCGCCCGCCTCCTCCGTCGCGGCGCCCTGCATCGCCGCCGCGAAGAGGAAGGAGAACTCGCCCACCTGGCCCAGCAGCAGGCCGGTGCGCAGGGCGCGGGTGGCGTCGAAGCCGGACCAGCGCGCCAGGGCGAAGATCAGGACGACCTTGCCCAGCCCGCCCCAGAGCAGCACCGACACGAAGATCGGCCAGTGCTCGACGACCACGTGGAAGTCGAACAGCACCCCGATGCTGACGAAGAACGTGGCCGCGAAGAGGTCGCGCAGGGGCACGACCTCCTGCAGCGCCCGCGTCGCGTAGATCGACTGCGCCGTCACGACGCCCGCCAGGAAGGCCCCGAAGGCGACGCTGAGCCCGGCCGCGAAGCTGCCCAGCGCGATGCCGCTAGCCAGCGCGAAGACCGACATCAGGAACAGCTCGCGCGAGCGGTTGGCCAGCGCCTGGCCCAGGATCCAGGGCACCAGGAACCGCCCCACGACCAGCACCACCGCGACCATGGCGATGCCCTTGGCCGTCGCGATCAGCACGTCCTCGACCAGCGCGCCGCCCGTCGCGGCGCCCAGCTGCGGCAGCACCACCAGCACCGGCACGGCCACCAGGTCCTGCACCAGCGCGATGCCCAGCGCCCACTGGCCGTGCGCGTCGCGACGGCTGCCCTGCTGGCCCAGCAGCCGCACGAGCAGGGCCGTTGAGGAGAGCGCCACGGCTGCGGCGATGGGCGTCGCGGCGACGGCGGAGAAGCCCAGCGAGACCGCGATCACATAGCCGACGGCGCCGATGAAGCTGATCTGGATCGTCGCCGCGACGAGCACCCGCACGCCCAGGGCGCGGAACTGTCGCAGCGGGAACTCGAGCCCGATCGTGAACAGCAGCAGCGCCACGCCGAGCTCGCCGATGAACTCGACATCCTCGATGCTGTCCACGACGCCGGTCACGGGGCCGATCACCATCCCCCCGACGATGAAGCCCACGACCAGCGGCTGCCGCAGCAGCCCGGCCAGATAGCCGCCGGCGACGGCCGCGGCCACGAGGATCACCAGATCGCCCGCGACATCCGCGCTGGCCAGGACGGGAATCTCGATGCCCAGGGGAGTGCCCATCTCGCTCGCCGGCGCCGCCCGCGCCGCTCGGCGGGGCCGGCGTTCGCATGCAGACTAGTGGTCCGCGTGCTCGCTCGTGGCCGGGCCGTCCACCGCCGCCGCCGCCGCGGCCGGATCGAGGGGCCGGGCGGGGCGCCGCACGAAGCAGATCAGCAAGAGCGCGACGAACCACAGCGCGGCGCAAAAGTAGAACGCGTCGGCGTAGCTGCCCACCGCGTCGAAGTAGCTCGCGAGCGCCAGCGGCGTCGCCGCCGCGATCGCCGCCGTGACCGGGAAGCCCAGGCCGCGCACGGCGCCCAGGTAGCGGCGCCCGAACGTCGCCGCCCAGATCACCTCGTGAATGGGGATGTTGCCGCCCCAGCCGATGCCGATGATCACCATCGCGAGCGCGACCAGGGGCAGCGATCCCGCCTGCGCGGCGGGCACCAGCATGGCCGTCCCCAGCCCGGCGATGACGAAGCCGGTCGCGGCCAGCGCCTTGGGGTTCCAGCGATCCGCGGCCGCGCCCCAGGGCGGCTTGGTGAGCATCGCCAGCAGCGACATCGTCGACGAGAGCGCGGCGGCCTCGGCGGGGCTGAAGCCGCTATCGGTCAGGAAGGGGATGCCCTGCGTGAGGATCGCGAAGACCCCCACGATGCACAGCCCAAAGGTCACGACGATCAGGTAAAAGGCCGGCGTGCGCAGGGCCGCCCGGCGGTCGAGCGACTCCCGGTAATCCACGGCCGCCGCCGCGCGGCGCGCGGGCGTGGGCTGCGCGCCGCCGTCGGGCTCGAGGCCGTAGTCCTCGGGCTGACGCCGCATCAGCAACGCCGCGGGGATCAGCGCCAGCAGCGCCACGCCCGCGACCAGGGCCCAGGCCCCGCGCCAGCCCAGCTCGTCGATCGCGAACGTCGCCAGCAGCGGCCAGACGACGCCCGCCAGCGAGACCCCCATCAAGGCGAAGCCCAGCGCCCGGCCGCGCAGCGTCACGAACCACTTCGACACCGCCACGGAGGCCACGAACAGTCCCACCAGCGCCACGCCGCCGGCCATCACGAAGCCGCGCAGGATCAGCCACTGCCAGAGCTCCGTGACCTGGCTGATCAGCAGCAGCGACGGCACCAGCACGGCGATGCCGGCCAGCATCACGGGCCGGGTCCCCAGCCGATCCACGTACGGCCCCAGCCGCACGCCGATCACGGCCATGACCAGCTGCGCGATCGTCTCGGAGAGGAACAGCTCGCTGCGGCTCCAGTCCAACCCCTCCGTCATGGGCTTCGTGAAGGCGCCGATCACGCCCGTCTGGGCGCCCACGGCGATGAACTGCGTCGTCAGCGCCGCCCCCACGATGACCCAGCCGTAGTAGAACGGCAGGCCGGTCACGCTGAGGCGTTGGCGGAGGGGTCGAATCGGCACGATCACGGCATAGCGCAGCGCCGGGGCGCACGCCAGCGGCGGAGCGGATGGGTGGGGCGCTATCCTGCCGGCCCGACCCGCGTCCGGGATGCCCCGTCGCAACGGAAGGACGGCCGCCGATGCCCGCTCAGGCCTTGTCGCACCTGCGCATCTGCGACTTCACCGGCCAACTCGCGGGGGCCGGCGCGACGCGCTTTCTGGCCGCCTTCGGGGCGCAGGTGATCCGCGTGGAGGATCCGGCTACGGAGGGCCGCTGGGACATCCTGCGGGGCGCGCCGCCGTTCGTCGACGATCGCCGCGGCGTGGAGTTCGGCGGGCAGTTCCAGAATCACAACGTCGAGAAGCTGGGCGTCACCATCAATCTGCGCACGGAGCCGGGCAAGGATCTGCTGCGACGACTGATCGCCGTCTCCGACGTCGTCGCCGAGAACTTCTCCGCCGGCGTCATGGATCGCCTCGGCTTCTCCTACGACGAGATGCGCGCCCTGCGGCCGGACATCGTCTACGCCTCCAACTGCGGCTTCGGCCACACGGGTCCATACCGGCGCTTCAAGACCTGGGGACCGGTCGTGCAGGCGGTGTCGGGGCTCACCTTCAGCTCCGGCCTGCCCAATCAGCCGTCGGCCGGCTGGGGCTACTCGTACATGGACCACACCGGCGGCTACTACATGGCGATGGCGATCATGATGGCGCTGCATCATCGCCACGTGACCGGCGAGGGGCAGTGGGTGGACCTCTCCACCGTCGAGGCGGGGGTGACGCTTAACGGCCCCGCCCTGCTCGACCACGCCGCCAACGGCCGCCCGCTGCGTCGCGCCGGGATGCCGCACAGCAACCGCGGCTGGCCCGGCCGCATGGCGCCGCACGGCATCTATCCGGCCGCCGGCGACGACGCCTGGATCGCCATCGCCTGTCGTCACGATGCGGATTGGGCGGCGCTCGCCGCGCAGGTCGCCGAGCCCTGGGCGCGGGACGCCGGCCTCGCCGGTCTGGCGGGCCGGCTCGCGGACTTGGACACGCTCGACGATCGCCTGACCGCGTGGACCGCGCGCCACGACGCCACCGCGCTGGCGGCGCGGCTGCAGGAGTCGGGCGTCCCCGCCAGCCGCGTGCAGACCCCCGAGCAGCGCATCGAGGAGGATCCCGCCACCGCCGCCTGGGGCCTCTGGCCGGAGGTGCAACACCCGCTCATGGGCGCCGTGCGCGTCGACGGCCTCCCCCTGCGCCTCTCCGAGACCGACTGGGAGATCGCCCGGGGCGCGCCGCTGCTCGGGCAGCACAACGACGTGGTCTTCGGCGACCTTCTGGGCGTCGATCGGGCGGAGCGGGATCAACTCCAGGCGGCGGGCGTGATATGACGGCCTCCACCCCCAACGGGCCGGTCCGCGGCCCCCTCGCGGACCTCCGCGTCGTCGAGTTGCAGTCCGAGGCGGGCGCGTTCGCCGGCAAGCTGCTGGCGGACATGGGCGCCGACGTCGTCAGCGTGGAGCCGCCGGGCGGCGCCGCCACCCGCGACCTGCCCCCCTTCCTGGACGACGATCCCCATCCCGAGCGCAGCCTGCACTTCTGGCACTACAACCTCAACAAGCGCGCGGTCACGCTGGATTGGACCCGGCCGGCCGGGCGCGACCTGCTCCTGCGTCTGCTGGACGGCGCCGACGCCCTGCTGGAGGCGGAAGGGCCGGGCGCCCTCGACGCCCACGGCCTCGGCGACGACGCCCTGCGGGCGGATCGGCCGGGGCTGATCCACGTGTCGATGACGGCCTTCGGCCGCGACGGCCCGCGCGCGCACGAACAGGCCACGGACCTCACGCTGCTGGCCGGCGGCGGTCCCGCCTGGAGTTGCGGCTACGACGACCACGCCCTGCCGCCGGTCGCCGGGGGCGGGTACCAGGGCTATCAGACCGCCTGCCACTTCGCCGTCATGGGCCTGCTCACCGCCCTGCTGCATCGCGATGCGGGCGGCCCCGGCCAGCGCGTCGACGTGAACATGCACGCCGCCAACAACGTCACGACGGAGGCGGCCAGCGTGAGCTGGAACGTCGCGCGGGCGACCGTCCAGCGGCAGACCGGCCGCCACGCCGCCGTCCAGCCCACACAGGCCACGATGGCCCACTGCGCCGACGGCCGCTGGGTCAACACGGGCATGCCGCCTCGCAGCGGCGCACAGTTCCGCACCGTGCGCGACTGGCTGCGGGAGTTGGGCCTGCTCGACGACTTCCCGGAGGCCGTCCTGCTGGAGGAGGGCATGCAGCAGGGCGTGCTCTCGCTCGCCCAGATCCGGGAGGACGACCTGCTGCGCGCGATGTTCCACGCCGGCCGCGACGCCATCGTCCGCATCGCCGGCGCCCTCGACGCCTACGACTTCTTCACCAGCGCCCAGGAGCGCGGCTTCCAGTGCGGCATCATCAACGCGCCGGAGGAGATCATGGCCGACCCCCACATCGCGGCGCGGGGGTTCCCGGTGGAGGTCGAGCATCCGGAGGTCGGCCGCCGCATCCGCTACCCGGGCGCGCCCTATCGCTTCGGCGCGACGCCCTGGGCCGTGCGCCGTCGCGCGCCCCTCATCGGCGAGGACAACGAGGCGGTGTACGGAGGGCTGGGCCTGAGCGTCGGGGAGATGGAGTCGCTGCGCCGGGCGGGGGTGATCTAGGGGCGCTCCGTGCGACGCGAATCGGCTGTATGTTCACAGCCAAGCGAGCGGACCGAGCGCGACGAGGCGCCGTGTCTCGCGACGCAGGATTGAGCCTCCCGATGCCCTCCGAGCGCGTTCAGCGGCAGAACAAGGTCGCCTGGAACGACGCGCGGGCGGTGACGCAGGCGGACTTCTTCACCATTGGCTACTCCGGCCGCGACATCCCGGACTTCATCGCAGCACTGTTGAGGGCAGGCGTCGCCACGTTGGTCGACGTTCGGTTCAGAGCGGGGAGCCGGTACAGGCCGGAGTTCAGCAAGCGGAACCTGCAGACGCGACTCGCAGAGGATGGAATCGCGTACCTGCACCGGCCGGCGCTGGGAGTCCCGCGCGAGATCCGAGCACAAGCTGCGGATGGATCGCTAAACGCGATTTGGGAGTGGTACGACGAGTACGTCGCGCCGTCAGTCGCGGGGGAGAACTGGCACGATTTCTTCCCCGGCGCCGAGCATCCCCTCGCCTTCATGTGCACGGAGCTTGACCCCACCCAATGTCACCGGCACCGGCTGGCGCTCGCGTTGGAGAGCGCTGGGCTGAGGGGCTACGACTTGTAGTCGGCAGGGACAGGAACGGGGTCATCCCCGACGCCCTGGGCACGATGGCGTTCCCACGCTGTATTGAGGTTCAGCCAGAGTTCCGGGGTGGTCCCAAAAGCCGAGGCGAGTCCTTGCGCGGTACTCACCGTGATTCCCCGCTCACCCTGAACAAGCTGGTCGACGCGCTGCACCGGCCAAGCCAACACATCCGCCAGATCGGCCTGGGTCCAGCCCCGACCTTCGAGGAAGTCGCGGATGAACTCTCCTGGGGGGAATCCTTCTGCTGGTGCTTGCTTGTCCATTTGCTTGGCCTTGCTCACTTAGTGGTAGTCCTCAATCGCGACGATCACGACGACTTTCGCCGCTGGCGCGCTCTCCAATCGAACGATCAAGCGAAATTGATCGTTGAGGCGCATTGAGTACTGATCGGCGCGATTCCCCTCTAGCTTCTCGAACCGCAGGCCAGGCCATGCGCGTAGATCTCGCTCATCGCCAGCAGCACGAACGTAGGTGATCACTTTTCGGTAGCTCCGAACGATCGCCTGAGAGCGATTCGCCGTGAAGCGAGCATCCGTCTCGAGCCGCGCCAGCGATCCATCCTCGAAGCGCACGTCCATTGATCACCGCAACCAAGTCTAATCGCCGAAACCACTTCTATCCATCAGTATGCCCTTGCCATCTAGAACACTTGTTCTCTACGATACCCCTCCTGCCGGACGTTGCCGACGGCCCGGCGCAGGAGGAGCCATGCCGATCGCCTGCCTCGTCGTCCCTGCGCTGGCGCTCACCTGCGAGCTGGCCGGCCGGCCGCAGTGGCACGACCACCCCGTGGTCCTCAGCGACGCCGCCGGCCTGCGCGTCGCGGAGTTGACCGACCCCGCCGCCCGGCGCAACGTGCGCCCCGGCCAGACCCTGCGCGAGGCCGCCGCCCTCTGCCCCCGGATCACCATCCTGGCGCCCCACCCCGCCCGCTACCGCCGCGTCGCGGCGACCCTGCGCGACGCGATGGCCGGCATCAGCCCCATCGTGGAGCAGCCCGAGCCCGGCGCCGTCTTCGCCGACCTGCGCGGCCTGCACCTGCTCTACCCCCGCCCCGGCGACGTGGAGCGGGCGATCCTGCAGGCCGCGCCGCCGTCCCTGCCCGCCCGCCTGGGCATCGCCGGGGAGCGCTTCACGGCCGGCGTCGCCGCGCGCAGCGCCGCGCCGGGCGACGCGCAGCGCGTGCCCGCCAGCGCGAGCGCCGCCTTCCTGGCCGATAAGCCCACGGCCTGGCTGCCGCTCCCATCCGACGACCAGGCGCGCCTGCGGCTCTTCGGGATCCACACCATGGGGGCGCTGGCGGCGCTGCCCCGGCACGCCGTCGCGGCGCAGTTCGGCGCGGCCGGCGAGGCCGCCTGGCTGGCCGCCGGCGGCGCCGACCCCACCCCGGTCGTGCCCGACCCCTTCGTGCAGGCGGCGGTGGTGGAACGCAGCCAGGCGGAGCCGCCGCTGGTCAGTCGCGATGCGATCCTGCACAGCGCCCGGCAACTGCTGCGCCGGGCCCTGCGACACCCCCGCGCCTCGGGCCGCTTCGTGCGGCGCCTGCGTCTGCGCGTCGTGATGGAGGAGGATCGGCTCTGGGAGCGCAGCCAGGCGCTGCGCGAACCGACGAGCGACCGCGAGCGCCTCTGGCTGCCGATTCGCGCCGCGCTGGAACGGGCGCAGTGGGACGCCCCCGTGGTGGAGATGGAGCTGGAGCTGGGCGCGCTCACGGCGGAGAGCGGCCGCCAGCCCTCGCTCTTCCGCGACGCCGCCCGCCGGCGCGCGCAACTGCACGAGATGGCGCGCCACCTGACCGCGCAGCACGGCCGCAGTCCGCTGAGCCAGATCGTGGCCGTGGAGCCTTGGTCGCGCATCCCCGAGCGGCGCTACGCGCTGATGGACTACGAGCCATGAGCCGCCCGGGCTTCTTCTCGGAGGAGCGCCGCGCACCGGCACCCGAGCCGTCGGGCCTGCGTCCGCTGGGCCGGCCGCGACCGCTGCAGGTCGCCCGCGACGCCGACGGCCTGCCCGCCCGGGTGCGCTTCCCGCAGCAGGCGCGGGCGGTGGCGGTCCACGACGTCGATCAGGTCTGGCGCATCGCCGAGGAGTGGTGGCGCGATCGACCGCTGCGGCGCACCTACTACCAACTGCGCCTCGCCGACGGCCGCTGCCTCACCTGCTTCTCCGACGACGCCCCGGCCCTCGGGCCCGCCGGTACGGAGGCCGACGCCTGGTTCGCGCAGGAGTATTGAGATGTGCCCGGGGACGGACGCGCACGCCCACCACGATCCCGGCCCCGCGGATGCCCGGCGCTGGCGTCGCTGGGAGGAGCAGCGGCAGGATCTGGAGCGGTCGCTGGAGCCGGACACGCCCCGCTCCCTGGCCCCGCGTGACGCCCCCGACCCCCTGCCGCCGGATGCGATCGACGGCGCTCCCTACGTGGAGTTGCACGCGCACTCCAACTATTCGCTGCTGGAGGGCGCGTCGAGCATCGACGAGTTGGTCGAGACGGCGCGGGCGCAGGGCCATCGCGCGCTGGCGCTCACCGACCACGACGGCATGTTCGGCGCCATGGAGTTCGCCCGCGCGGCCAAGCAGGCGGGGCTGCGCCCCATCACGGGCCTGGAACTGACGCTGTCGCATCCGCCCGATCCGGCGGCGGACGGCGCCGCCGCCCTGCCGCGACGATCCCACCTGACCCTGCTGGCCGAGAATCAGCGCGGCTACGCCAACCTCTGCCGCCTCTCCAGCCTCGCCTTCGGCCTGCAGGAGGAGAGCGACGCCGGCAAAGAGGCGCGGCGGCTGGACCCCTGCCTGCCCATCGAGCAACTGGCGTCGCACAGCGAGGGGCTGATCGTGCTCAGCGGCTGTCGGACGGGCCGCATCCCCCGTCTGGCCGAGGCCGGCCGGCTGCGCGACGCGGCCGCCGAACTCCGGCGGCTGATCGAGTGGTTCGGCGCCGACAACGTCTTCGTCGAGTTGCAGGACAACCTGGTGTTCAACGACCGCCCGCGCAATCGGGCGCTCGTGCGCCTGGCGGCGTCGGCGGGCGTGGGGGTCATGGGCACGGGCAACGTGCACTACCACCAGCGCGACCGGCACCGCCTGCAGGACGTGCTGGTCGCGATCAAGCACCGCCTGACGCTGGACGAGAGCCACCGCGAGCGCCGTCCCAACGCCGAGTTCTTCCTGCGCCCGCCGGTGGAGCAAGCCCAGCGCTTCGCCCGCTACCACCCCGACGCCGCCGCCAACTCGGTGCGCATCGCCCGGCGCTGCACCTTCGACCTCACGCAGGACATGGGCTACACGCTGCCGGCGCCCCCCCTGCCGAGCGGGCGCAGCCCGCACGAGGAGCTGTCGGCGGTCTGCTGGGCGCGCCTGCGCGACCGCTACGCCGGCAGCCCCGAGCAGGAGCGCGCGGAGGCGCGCCTGACGCACGAGCTGCGCGTCATCGAGCGGCAGCAGTTGAGCGGCTTCTTCCTTATCTATCACGAGATCTTCACGCTCGCGCACGAAGTCGCCCGAGAGGTGCGGGGGCCGGGCAGCGCGCGCGCCCTGGCCGGCCTGCCCCCCGGGCGCGGGCGGGGCTCCTCGGTGGCCTCGATCGTCTGCTACCTGATCGGCCTCTCGCACATCGACCCGATCGCCAACCAGCTCACGATCCATCGCTTCCTCAACGAGGACATGCAGACCCTGCCCGACATCGACCTGGACTTCCCGCGCGACATCCGCGAGCGGCTGATCGAGCGGGTACACGAGAAGTGGGGCAAGGAGCACGCGGCCCTCGTCGCGATCTTCCCCACCTACCGGCTGCGCAGCGCCATCCGCGACGTGGGCAAGGCGCTGGGTCTGCCCGCGGCCGAGCTGGACCGGCTGGCCAAGCGCGCCACCCCCTACGACGGCGTCGGGCAGCTGCCCGCCGCCCTCGCCCGCGACCCGCAATCCGCCGACCGCGCCGGCGCGCGCGGCTGGCGTGACCTGGTCGATCTGGCGCAACAGCTGGCGGGCTTTCCCCGTCATCTCTCGCAGCACGTGGGGGGGATGGTGATCTCCTCCCGGCCGCTGATCGACTACGTGCCCTGCCAGCCCGCCGCCTGGCCCAATCGCTACCTCTGCCACTGGGACAAGGACAGCATCGACGACGCCCGCATGGTCAAGATCGACTTCCTCGCCCTGGGCATGCTCTCGATGGTGGAGGAGGCCGTGGGGCTGATCGCGGAGCAGGGCGCGCGCCCCGTCGATCTGTCGCGCATCGACTTCGCCGACGCCGCCGTCTACGACGACATCTGCCGCGGCGACACGGTGGGCGTCTTCCAGATCGAGTCGCGCGCCCAGATCGCGATGCTGCCGCGCACGCAGCCCCGCTCGCTGGACGACATCACCGTGCAGGTCTCCATCGTGCGGCCGGGGCCCATCGTGGGCGGGGCGGTGAACCCCTACGTGCGCGAGCGGGAGAAGCAACGCGCCCAGGGCGCACGCTACCGTCCGCCCGCCGTGCACCCCTGCGTGGACGCGATCCTGGCGGAGTCGCTGGGCGTGGTGCTGTTTCAGGAGCAGGTGGTCGAGGTCGCCCGGGCGATGGGCGGCTTCAGCGCCGGGGAGGCCGAGCAGTTCCGTCGCGCCATGAGCCGCAAGCGCTCGCTGGCGGCGATGCAGCGCTACGAGGCACAGTTCATGACCGCCGCCCACGCGCGCGGCGTGCCCCGCGCCACCGCCGCACGCATGTTCCAGAATCTGCTGGGCTTCGCGGAGTTCGGCTTTCCCAAGAGCCACGGCGCGGCCTTCGGGCTGCTCGCCTACCAGTCGACCTGGCTCAAGCGCTACCACCCGGCGCCGTTCTACTGCGCGCTGCTGAACAACCAGCCCATGGGCTTCTACCCGCCCCACGTCCTCACCAACGACGCCCAGCGCCACGACATCGAGGTGCTGCGGCCGGACGTCAACGCGAGCCAGGCGGCCTGCGTCGTCGCACAGCCGCAGGCCGACGGCGTCAGCGCCGTGCGCGTGGGTCTGGGCTACGTGCGCGGCGTGGGGGCGGCCGGCGGCGCCCGCATCCTGGCGGAGCGGACGCGCGACGGCGACTACCGCTCGCTGTTCGACTTCGTGCAGCGCACCGGGCTGCAGCGGGAGAGCACGGAGCACCTGATCCAGGTGGGCGCGTTCGACGCCTTCGGGCTCAACCGGCGCGAACTGCTCTGGCAGCTGGGGCTGTTCGGCGAGGGGATGTCGCGGGCCCTGCTGCGGCAGTCCGTCGCGACGCCGTCGCGACAGCTCCGCCTGCCGCTCTCCACTAGCCAGGACGAAGTCCCGCTGCCCGACTTCGACGCCTTCCAGCGCATGACCGCCGACTACGCCCTGCTCGCCCTCTCGCCCGATGCGCACCCCATGCAGTTCCTGCGGCCGGCGCTGGGCGAGGGCGTCGCCTCGAGCCGGCACGCGCAGGCCCTCCCGGCGGGGACGCAGGTGGAGATCGCGGGGCTGGTCGTCTGCCGGCAGCGACCACACACGGCGCGCGGGATCATCTTCCTGCTGCTCGAGGACGAGTTCGGCATGGTCAACGTGCTCGTCGGCGCGGCCCTGGGCGAGCGCCGCCAGGAGGCCATCCGCACGGCGCCGTTCCTACGCGTGCGGGGCGTGCTGGAGACGCGGGCGGGCGAGCAGCGTACGCTCGTCGCGGCGGAGATCCGCGAGGTCGTCCCGGCGGAGGTCTTCCTCACCCCGTCCGGGAAATCGTGGGGCTGAGGCGCTACGCCCCGCCTTCCCCGCGCCGTCGCGCCCGCGGTCCGACCGTGGGTCGGGGAACCAGGGCGCGCGCTGCGCCGTCTCGCTTGGCACGCAGCACGACCGCAGCGCCATGACCACACAGGAGACCCTGCAATGACGCGATCCCCCATCCTGCCGCCCCGGCGCGCCCCCGGCGGCGCCGCCCGGCTGCTCGTCCTACTGCTGGCGCTGGCCCTGCTGACGCCGCTGATCCCGATGCGCCTGGCGGCCCAAGCCGTCGAGCCGCCCCCCTTCTCCCTCGACGGGGCGCGGCTCGACGCGCTCGACGTCGGCATCACGGTCCGCGACGCGGCCGCCGTCGCGCGCTACCGGCTCGACCTCAGCAACCCCGGCGACGTCCTCGCCGAAGGGCGCATCGTGGTGCCGGTGCCGCCGGGCAGCGCCGTCGGCGACCTCGTGCTGTCGGGCGGCCCCGAGACGCTGGAGGGCCGCCTGCTCGACGCGGGCGACGCCGAGCGCATCTACGAGGACATCGTGCGGCGCCTGATCGATCCGGCGCTGCTGCAATCGATCAGCGACACGCTCTACGAGGTGCGCGCCTTCCCGGTGCCGCCCGGCGAGACGCGCAGCGTCAGCTTCACCGTGACCACGCCGCTGACGGCGGAGGGGAACCAGGTCGCCGTCTCGGTGCCCTGGTCGCGCATGTCCCCGCGACCGGCGCGCGCCACCGTCAACGCCGACATCGACGTTTCCTGGGAGGTGCGCGCGGCGGTCGCGCCGACGTACACCCTCGCCTCCACCCGCGACGCGGACGGCCGCCTGTCGCTGAGCTGGGAATCGGGCGACGGCTGGTCGCCGGCGACCGACTTCCGGCTCGACCTCAGCGGCGGCGAGGGACTGCTCAGCACCCGCCTGCTCACCTACCGCCCCAGCGACGAGGCAGGCTACTTCGCCCTGCTGTTCGCCCCGGCGGTGCAGCCCGCGGCGCGCGTCGACCGCGACCTGATCCTCGTGCTCGACAACTCCGGGTCGATGGAGGGCGAGAAGATCGATCAGGCCAAGCAGGCGGCGCGCTTCATGCTGAACCGGCTGGGCGCCGGCGACCGCTACGGCGTGGTCAGCTTCGCGAGCGCCGTGACCGTGTTCGGCGAGGGCCTCGAGCACGCCCGCGACGCGGCCGCGGGCATCGCCCACGTCGATCGGCTGGTGGCCCGCGGCAGCACCAACATCGCCGCTGCGCTGGCGACGGCGCTGGACTTGGCCAGCGGCGACCGCCCCGCGACGGTCGTCTTCCTCACCGACGGCCTGCCGACCGTCGGGCCGACCGATCCGGAGTCGATCCTGGCGATCGCGCTGGACAGCGCCGCCGAACGCACGCAGATGTTCACCTTCGGCGTCGGCTACGACGTCGACACCATCCTGCTCGACGCGCTGGCCCGCGACTTCCTGGGGACCAGCCACTACGTCACGCCGGACGAGCGCATCGACGTCGAGGTCGGCCGCCTGTTCGAGCGCATCGCGACGCCGGTGCTGACCAGCGTGGAGATCGAGTTCGACGGCGGCGGCGTCTCCGGCCTGGCCCCCGAACGCATCATCGGCATCTTCGCCGAGACGCAGGTCCTGCTCGCAGGCCGCTACGACTCCCCAGGAGCCGCCACGATCATCGTGCGCGGCGAGACGGCCGCCGGGCCGGAGTCGTTCCGCTACGACGTGTCGTTCCCGGAGCGCGCCTACGGCGACCCCACGGTCGCGCAGGTGTGGGCGCAACAGCGCATCGCCGACCTGCTCACCGAACTTCGCCTCGAGGGCGCGCGCGATTCCCTGATCGCGGAGATCGTGGAGATCGCGACGCGCTTCGGCATCGTGACGCCGTTCACCTCGTTCCTGGCGGAGGAGCCCGAGCTGGCGTTTGACCAGGAGGAGGCCGAGGACGAACTCGCCGATGCGGCGGACGCGGCCCCCGCCAGCGGCGAAGCCGCCGTCGGAGCCGCCGACGACATCGAGGCGTTGCGCGCCGGCGACCTCGACACGGGCACCGACGTGCTGCGCGTGGTGGGCGACCGCAGCTTCATCCTCCGGGACGGCGTCTGGACCGACACGGGCTACGACGAGGAGGACACCGTCGAGCACGTCGTGGGCTCGGCGGAGTTCGGGGAACTGCTCCGGCGCGACCCCAGCGTGGCCGCCATCGCGGCGCTGGGATCCACCATCATCGCCCGGTCCGATGACGCCTTCGTGCGCATCGTGTGGCCGAGCCCGGACGACGCCGCAACCGTCACCGCGCCGTCCCCCGCGATGGTGGCGCTCTCAGCCTCACCGCACCGGGTGGACGAAGGCGCGGACGTGACGGTGACCGCAACGCTATCGGCGCCGCTGGGGAGCGACGTGGTCATCCCACTGGCGCTGACCGCCGGCACGGCCGAGCCGGACGACTACGGGGCGCTGGCGAGCATCCCCATCGCCGCCGGGGAGACCAGCGGCACGGGTACGGTCAGCACGCGGCAGGACGCCGATGCCGCCAACGAGACGTTCACGGTGACGCTGGGCTCGCTGCCCGGGACGGTCGTCGAGGGCAGCCCCGCGTCGGTGACGGTGATGATCGACGACGTGGCGGTCGCGGGCCGGATCCGGGCGCGCCGCTTGAGCGATGGGCGGGTCGAGGTCGGCTTCCGGTCCACGGGAGGGGACTTGATCCTGCCGGCCCGGCGCATCATCCCCGCCGATGCGCAGGTGAACCGCCGGCTGGTCTCGTCCGACGTGGTGGCCGATGGCGTAGTGGTGGGCCGCATCACCGCCCGGCTCTTGCCGACGGGGCAGATCGAGTTCGGATTCAACCCCGTGGCGGCTGCGCCCATCCTGCCGCGGGTGCGCCTCTTCCCAGCGGACGCGGAGGTGGGCCGCTGGCTGAGGACTTCCCTCGTCGCCGTGACGCTGCCGGGACCGATCCTGGACGCCCCTGACGGGGAGTAACGGCGGCGCCATGATGTCAGGGGCCGGCGGGGAACACCGCCCGATAGAGGGCGAGGGCGCGCTCAGCGTCCTCGCCCTCGCCCAGGTAGCCGTCGCCGATGCGCAGCTCGAAGTGCAGGTGGATCTCGCTGCCCGGCTGGCGCACCCCGCCCGGCGTGCCGGACTCACCGATGAAGCCCAGCACGTCGCCCGCCGTCACGGGCGCTCCCTCGGCGATACCCTCCGCGATGCCGCTCAGATGCGCGTAGCGCGCCACGACGCCGTCGCCGTGGTCCACCCAGACCTGCCGGCCGCGGAAGGTGTCGAGGTCGTCGGGGCCGGCGAAGCCGCGCGCCTCCATCTCCCAGTAGAGCTCGTCGGTCAGATCCTCGTAGTCCCAGTCGGCGCGGATCACGCGCCCCTCGCCGACAGCGAGCACCGGCGTGCCCAGCAGGATCTCGGCGCAGGCCCAGCCGGGGTAGAAGTCGACGCCCTCATGAATCCCGTTGCGATAGTCGCGCGGCGCGCCGGGCAACTGTCCCGCGAACTCCGGGAAGCACGCGCCCGCGATGGGCATGGCGAAGGGCCCGATGTCCACGGTCACGGGGGCCGGCGGGGGCCGGGTCGCCGGCGCTGGTGGCTCGACGGCCGGTTCGGGTTCGGGCGCCAGTGGATACCAGACCGCCAGATCCGCCCAGAACCGCTGGGGCGCGGGCGGCGCGTGTGGCTGCCCGACCGGTTCGTCCTGGGGCGGCTCCACGGCGGGCGCTTGCTCATCGGCCGATCCTTCGGCCACGTCGGACGGCGGTTCGTCGGCCGGGGCCTCGGGCGGCGGAGGGACGGCATCGGCGTCTTCGACCGCGGTGGCCTGCTCGGCCGGCGCGGGCTCCACGGGCGCGAGCGCAGGCTCCACGGGCGCCTCATCGGACGTAGCTTGCGCTGCCGGGGATTTGTCGGACCGCACATCGGCGTCCGGGGCAGCCGGTTCGTCATCGGGATCGGCGATGATCACCGCGGGGAGGCCGGCGGCGGCGGGCGCGTCGCGATCAAGCAGCGCGACCGTCGCACCGAGGCCGGCCGAGGCCACGAGCACCACCGCGATGATGATCCACCACCGCCAGCCCAGTGCAGTGATCGCTGCCGGCGAGCCGGGATCGGCCTCCCGCTGCTCATCTGTCATCGGCGCGCTCGTGTCGCCACCGCCCTGTCATGATCCTACCGGTTTCGGGCGCATCGCTCCCCCGGCCGGCCGGATCGGGCCGTCGCCGCGTTGCCGCCCCGGCGCGGCGGCTCCTACGCTCGATGCACGCCCGTCCGGTGCGGACAATGCGAATCGAGGTCGTGCAGACCGGAGGTGTCCGCTGCGTCGCTCGGGCATCGCGCTGATCTGTCTGGCCCTCTGCGCGGGACTCCTGCTCGCGGCGTGCTCGCGCGACGCCGACCGCCCCGCCGACGGCCCGGAAACCACGGCCTCGGACGCGCTGGCCGTGGTCGCAGAGCCGGCGGCCGCGAAGCCCGCCCCCGCCGAGCCCGCGCTCGCGGCGCCGGCGGACGCCGATCCCGCGGCCCCCGATCCGCTGTTCGCCGCGGAGCCCGCCGAAGACGAACCGGCGGTCGTCGATCTGCGCGTCGCCGAGGGGGCGGAGCGCGACCGGCTCGCGGAGGCCCTGACCGAGGCGGGCTTCGCGCTGCTGCCGTCGGACGCGGCGGCGTCGGACGCCGGCGTCGTCATCAGCGAGGCGCCGCTGCCCGATGAGGAGGCGCTGCTGCTCGACGCCTGGGCGGCCGTGGCGCATCAGCGTCACGACGTGCTCAAGCTGTCGCTCGATGAGCTGCGCGGCGTGCTCGGCGGCGACATTGAGAACTGGTCCACGCTGGGCGGCGCCGACCGGCCGATCCGGCTACTCGTCGCGCAGGAGATCGCGGCGCGGGCGCGCCGCATCCTGCAACTGCCCGACGACGTGGGCGAAGACGTCCCCCTGGCGGCGCTGGTCGACGACGTGCGGTCGGCGCCGGGGGCCCTGGCGCTCGTGCCGCTCGATGCGCTGCGACCGGGGTTGCTGCCCCTGGTCGTCGATGGCTACGACCCCCTGCGCGACCCCGCCGCGGACAACCCGCTGGGGCTGCGACGCTGGCTGCGCGCGCCCGACGACGCCACCCGCGACGCCGTGCTGGCCGCGCTCGGCTGGACGCCGCTGCCCGCATCCGACCCGCTGGGCCTCGTCGCGACGGGGGATTACATCCCGGCGCGCTGCGTGCCGGACTCCGTGCGTCGCTTCGGCGGCGGTGACTTCAACGCGGTCTTCGCGGACCTGGGCGACCACCTGCGCGCGGCCGACGTGGTGGTCGTCTCGATGGAAGTGCCCGTCGTGCCGGAGGAGCACGTCAGCCCCTGCCTGCGCACGCTGGTGCTCTCCGCCCCGGTGGAGGCCGCCGAGGCGCTGGCGGGGGCCGGGGCCGACGTCGTCACGCTGGCCGGCAACCACGCCGGCGACTGCTACACCGGCTGTGGCCGCGCCCTCGCCGTGCAGCACACGATCGACGTCCTGGAGGCGGCCGGGATCGCGCACGCCGGCACCGGCGCGACGCTCGCAGCCGCGCGCCGGCCGGCCCTGATCGAGCGCGGCGGCATCCGCCTCGCCGTGCTCTCGTACGAGGGGCAGGCCGACCACTACTTCGCGAGCGAGGACACGCCGGGGGTCGCACCGCTCAACGAGCCGTCGCTGCGGGAGGACGTCGCGGCGGCGCGGGCGATCGCCGATCACGTCATCGTCGCGTTCAGCAGCGGCGCCGAGTACGTGCAGTCCACCATCCGGCAGCAGGACGAGGCCGTCCGCATCGCGCTGGAGGCGGGCGCGACGCTGGTGGTCGGCAACCACCCCCACGCCGTGCAGCCGCTCGTCGAGCAGGGCGGGGCCCTCGCCGCGTTCGCGCTGGGCAACTTCGTCTTCGACCAGGACTGGTCGATCGAGACGACGCAGAGCGTGCTGCTGGAGGTGGGCTTCAGCGCCCAGCGGATCATCGGCTACCGCGTGCGGCCGGTCGTGATCGAACTCAACTATCAGCCGCAGTTCGTCGATCCGGCGGGCACGGTGGGCCGCGATATACTGGCCCGCCTGTGGGACGCGACGGACGCTTGGCTGGATCGCCAGGACTGACCCCAGCGCCGCGGAACAGACCGGCGGCCCGGCGACCGGTACGCTGGGGGCGTCTCCCCCGTACCCGTCAACCCACCGCGGCGCCCCCGGCAAGGTTCCATCGATCGATGCCCACCCGCACCGACATCCGTAACGTCGCCATCATCGCCCACGTCGATCACGGCAAGACGACGCTCGTCGACGCCCTGCTGCGGCAGTCGGGCGCGCTCGCCGAGCGTCGCGAGGTCACCGACCGCGTGCTGGACTCGCTCGATCTCGAGCGCGAGAAGGGCATCACGATCCTCGCGAAGAACACCGCGATCGAGTACGGCGGCGTCAAGATCAACATCGTCGACACGCCGGGCCACGCCGACTTCGGCGGCGAGGTCGAGCGCGGCCTGACCATGGTCGACGGCGTGCTGCTGCTCGTCGACGCCGCCGAGGGGCCGCTGCCGCAGACCCGCTTCGTGCTGCGCAAGGCGCTGGAACGCGGGCTGCCGATCATCGTGGGGATCAACAAGATCGACCGCGACGACGCCCGCGCGGACGAGGTGCTGGACGAGGTCTTCGAGCTGTTCTTCGATCTGGACGCCTCGGAGTCGCAGATCGACTTCCCGGTGATCTTCATGAACGCCCGCGCGGGCACGGCCACGCGCGACCTCGCCCGGCCCGGCGCCGACCTGCGGCCCCTGCTGGACCTGGTTCTGGGGACCGTCCCGGCGCCCACCTACGACGACGACCACCCGCTGCAGGCGCAGGTCGCGAACCTCGACGCCTCCCCCTACGTCGGCCGGCTGGCCCTGTGCCGCGTACACCAGGGCACGATCCGCAAGGGCGCGAACGTCGCCCGCATCCGCCTGGCCGCGGAGGCGACGGCCGGGGCAGACGCGGACGACGCGGAGCGGACGCTGCAGAGCGTGAAGATCACGGAGTTGTACGTCTCGCAGGGGCTGGAGCGCGTCGACGCGGAGTCGGCCGGGCCGGGCGAGATCATCGCGCTGGCCGGCATCGCCGACATCATGATCGGCGAGACGCTGACCGACCTCGAAGACCCGCGCCCGCTGCCGGCGATCCGCATCGACGAGCCCACCCTGGCGATGACGATCGGCGTCAACACGTCGCCGCTGGCCGGCCTGGACGGCAGCGAGCTGACCGGCCGCCTGCTGCACAACCGCCTGCGGGCCGAGGCCGTCGGCAACGTGTCGCTGCGCATCCTGCCGGCCGGCCGGCCCGACACCTGGACGGTGCGCGGTCGCGGCGAGCTGCAACTCGCGATTCTCGTGGAATCGATGCGGCGCGAGGGCTTCGAGCTCACCGTCGGCAAGCCCGAGGTCGTCACGCGCCGGGTCGACGGCAAGCTGCAGGAGCCCGTCGAGCGGCTGTCGGTCGACCTGCCGGAGGCGTACATGGGCGCCGTGACGCAACTGCTGGCCCCGCGCAAGGGACGCATGCAGCGCATGGTCAACCACGGCAGCGGCCGCGTGCGGCTGGACTTCCTCGTGCCGTCGCGGGGGCTGATCGGCTTCCACACCGCGTTCCTCACGGAGACGCGCGGGACCGGCGTCTTGCATCACGTCTTCGAGGGCTACGCGCCCTGGTACGGCGAACTGCGCGGGCGGCCCACCGGCAGCCTGGTCGCCGATCGCAGCGGCCTCAGCAGCGCCTACGCCCTGCTCGGCCTGCAGGAGCGGGGGTCGCTGTTCGTCGGGCCCGGGGTCGACGTCTACGAGGGCATGATCGTCGGCGAGAACCCGCGCAGAGAGGACATGAACGTCAACCCGACCAAGGAGAAGAAGCAGAGCAACGTCCGCTCTTCGACCAAGGAGCAGACGGAGTCGCTGCACGCCGCGCGCCCGCTCTCGCTCGAGATGGCCCTGGAGTTCGTCACGGAAGACGAATGCCTCGAGGTCACGCCGCGCCACGTGCGACCGCGCAAGGTCGTGCTGTCGCAGCACGGGCGCGCCCGCCAGCGCGACAAGGCCGGCGTTCGCTAAGGGTGGCCTTGGGGCTTGCATTCATCGCTACTACGTGTGTAGATTAGGCTCACTTAACCACATCACGTAGCCGAAGGATGAATGCCAATGCCCCGCTCTCTCCATTCCCTCGCCCTCCGGGGGCGCCGGGTCGCCCTGCTCAGGGTCACGCTGATCACACTCATGCTGCTGGCGATGGCCGCGGTCGCGGTCGCGTGCGGCGGCGACGACGACGGTGACGACGCCGACCAGCAGCTCGTCGCCCGCATCGCCCAGCTCGAGGCCGACCTCGGTGAGGCCCAGGCCAGCGCCGCCGAGGCCCAGGACACCGCCGACGCGGCGGCCGCGGCCGCCGAGGGCGACGCCAGCTCGGCGCAGGCCGACGCGGCGGAACTCGAGGACCGCATCGCCGATCTGGAGGCGGACCTGCGCGACGCGCGCGCCGCGGTCGAGGCCGCCGCCGGCGAGGAATCGGCCACGATCACGATCTACTCCGGCCGCAGCGAGAGCCTCGTCGGCCCGATCATCGAGCAGTTCGAGGCCGACAGCGGCATCAACGTGCGCGTGCGCTACGGCGGGACGTCGGAGCTGGCCGCGGCGCTGCTCGAGGAGGGCGACCGCTCGCCGGCGGACGTGTTCTTCGCGCAGGACGCCGGCGCGCTGGGCGCGATCGAGGCGGCGGGCCTCTTCGCGGCCCTGCCGGGCTCCGTGCTCGACGCCGTCGCCCCCGGCTTCCGCTCCACGAGCGACGCCTGGACGGGCGTCTCCGGCCGGGCGCGCGTGCTGGTCTACTCGACCGAGCGGGTCGCCGCCGGCGACCTGCCGGACTCCGTCTTCGACCTGACCGGCCCCGAGTGGACGGACCGGGTCAGCTGGGCGCCCGCCAACGGCTCGTTCCAGGCCTTCGTCACCGCCATGCGCCAGATCGAGGGCGAGGAGCGCACGGCGCAGTGGCTGCGCGACATGCTCGCGAACGGCGTCAGCGAGTACCGCAACAACTCGACGCAGGTGCAGGCCGTCGGCGACGGCGAGATCGACATCGGCCTCGTCAACCACTACTACCTGTTCCGCTTCACGAAGGAGGACGCCGACTACCCGGCCGCCAACCACTACACCGACGCCGGGCGCGCGGGCGCGCTGATCAACATCGCCGGCCTCGGCATCCTGGCGGGAGCGGAGAACCAGGCGGCCGCGCTGACCTTCGTCGAGTACCTGCTGAGCGACACCGCGCAGAACTACTTCCGCGACCAGACCTTCGAGTACCCGCTCAACGGTCTGGGGCCGGCGGAGGGCGTGCCGTCCCTGGCCGAGCTGTCGCCGCCCTCCCTCGCGCTCACCGACCTGAGCGACCTTGAGGGCACGCTGGAACTGCTGCGCGAGGTCGGCGCGCTGCCGTAGCGCGCCGGCGTCCGCGGGCCGGCATCCACGTCGCCGGCGAGGGATCGGCCGACCGGGGCTCCCGCGGGGCCCCGGTCTCCGTTAACCTGCCCACCAGGCTGCCCAGCAGGCCGCGCGCACGACCGGCCCACCCGCGACCGATGGGGGAACCGCACCATGACCGCCCGCGAAGCCTACGACCCCGCCCGCCACGGCCGCGACACGCCCCAGGCGACCTTCGGGCCCGAGGTGCTGGTCGATCGGGCCGCCGGGGGGCGCATCCACGTGATCACGCTCAACCGGCCGCACCGGCTCAACGCGCTGGGCGGCGGCCTGCGGACCGCCCTGCACGACGCCTGGGTGGACTTCCGCGACGACCCCACGGCGCGCGTCGCGATCCTGACCGGGGCGGGGCGCGCCTTCTCGGCCGGGGCCGACCTGATCGAGACGGCGGATCGGCGCGCCGCGGCGGCCCGCTCGGATGCGCCGGGCCCCGAGGCCGATGCGGCGGCCCGCGCCCAGTGGCGCGCGGCGGCGACCCTGGCCGAGGGCATGGGCGTCTGGAAGCCCGTCATCGGCGCGATCAACGGGCCCGCCGTCGCGGGCGGGTTCGCGCTGGCCATGCAGGCCGACATCCGCGTCATGGCCGACACCGCCTGGGTGGGCATCGCCGAGGCGCGCTGGAACATGGGCGGGGCGTCGTGGATGATCCCCGTCACGCGGCAGATCGGGCTGGCGTCGGCGCTGGAGCTGATCCTCTGGGGCGACACCCGCTACGACGCCGCGCGCTGCCACGAGCTGGGCTGGGTGCAGCGCGTCGTCCCGCCCGAGCAGCTGATGCCCGCGGCGATGGAGTACGCCGAGCGGATGCTGCACATGGCGCCCCGCGCCGTGCGCAACTTCAAGCAGGCGCTGTATCGCGGCTACTACATGGAGCCGCTGGTCGGCAGCGCCTACGGCGACGCCCTGGAGCAGAACCTGGAGGGCATGCGCGACTCGCTGGAGGGGCCGCGCGCCTTCTCGGAGAAGCGCGCGCCGCACTTCACCGACACCTAGCCCGCCCCGCGGGCGCGCACTGCTGAAGAATCTAGCGCCGAAGGGTCTAGTGCTGGACGACGGTACCGCCGTCGACGTTGATCGACTGCCCCGTGGTCCAGGATCCCTGGTCGCTGCAGAGGAAGAGCGTCATCGCGGAGATGTCGCTGCCCTCGCCGGCGCGTCCCATGGGGATGCGCGTGCGGATCATGTTGTCCCAGGTCTCGCCGCGGCCCAGGTCGTCCATGCGGAACGTGTCGATGATGCCCGGGCAGATCGCGTTGACGCGGATGCCGTACCGGCCCACCTCCTGCGCCATGCAGGCCGTGAGCGCCTGGATGCCGGCCTTGCTCGACGCGTAGGCCGAGGTGTTCGGCGGCAGGATCTTGCCCGCGATCGACGACATGTTGATGATCGCGCCGCCCTCGCCCTGGTCGATCAGGCGCTGCCCGAACGTGCGCGACATCAGGAACGAGCCGATGAGGTTCGTCTCGATCACGTTGCGCCAGACATCGATGTCGACCTCGGTGACCGGCTTGCGATCCTCGCCGCGTGCGGCGCCGGCGTTGTTGACCACGAAGTCGACCCGGCCGAAGTGCGCGACCGTCTCGTCGGCCAGCGCCTCGATGGCCGCCGGGTCGCGCACGTCGCTGACCACGGCGAGCGCCTGCGCCCCAGCCGCCTCCACCTCCTCCGCGACCGAGGCGATGTCGCGCCAGCCGGCCGCCTTCTCATCGTCGGGGTAGCGCGACGGGTCGCGCCCCGTGCCCGTGAGCACGATGTCGCAGCCCGCCTTGGCCAGATCGACCGCGATGGGCCGGCCGATGCTGCGCATCCGCCCCGCGCCTGTCCACGACCGCTACCTTGCCGTCGAGTCCCGTGAGTACTGCCTCGCCCATCGGTCGTCCCTCGCTTTCCGTGCGCGCCGGCGTGGGGGCGCGGTTGTCGCCGTGGCAGGGGTAGCCCCTCCCGCCGCAGAGGACACACTCCGCCCCCATCCCCCTCCTGGCCCCCTCTCCGTTGCTCTGCAATGGAGAGGGGGCCAGGAGGGGAGTTTCCCACCGCCACAAGCGACATAAAAACGCCATGTCCAATAGGCAAATAGGAAGATTATTACCAAAAGGTTACCAAAAAACACTAGCCCCCACACCCCCCCCCCCCCCGATCTATACTATGAAAGCTCGTGCACCGAAGCGGTCCCACAAGGGGACAGCCGGGTACCGGAAAGGAACATGTCATGAGCGCCCGGAACCATTGGACCGCCCTGCGACAGCGAAAGATCTCGCGTCGCACCATGTTGGGAGCCAGCGCCAAGGCCGGCGTTGGTGCAGCCGGCCTCGCGCTGGTCGGCTGCGGCGACGACGACGAGCCCGACGCCGGGGCCGTGGCGGCGGAACGCGCCGCGACGGCCGCGGAAGAGGCCGCCGCCGCGGCCGTCGCCGCCGGGGAGGCGCGCGCCGCCGACTCCGAGGCCGCGGCCGCCGTCGCGGCCGGGGCGGCAGACGCTGCGGCCGGGGCGGCAGACGCCGCGGCCGACGCGGCCGCCGCCGCCGGCGAAGCCTCCGCCGCCGCCGGCGAAGCCTCCGCCGCCGCCGCGCAGGCGGCCGACGCCGCCGACGCGGCCGCCGCCCTGGCCGCCGAGGCGGCCGAGTCGGAGGACGCCGCCAACGCGGCCGCCGCCGCGGAAGCCGCCGCTGCGGCTGCCGCCCAGGCCGCTGCCGCCGCTGGCGCTGCCGGTGACGCTGCGGCCGCAGCCGTCGCGGACGCCGCCGCGCAGGCGGCCGAGGCCGCCGCCCAGGCCGCCCGCGACGCGGCCGCCGCGGTCGAGGCCGGCACCGCCACCGCGGCCGCCGCCCAGGCCGCCATCGACAACGCTGCCGAGGCTGCCGCGGCGGCCGCGGCCGCAGCCGGGGAGGCGTCCGCAGCCGCGGAAGCCGCCGCATCCACCGCGGCCGCGACCGCCGCCGCGGCCGTCGCCGCCGCCGAGGAGGCCGCCGAGGCCGCGGCCGAGACCGCCGCCGCGGCCGTCGCCGCGGCCGAAGAGGCCGCCGACGCGGCCCAGGAGGCCGCCGAGAGCGCGGCCATGGCGGCGGAAGAGGACGAGGCCGTGGGCCACGTCCCGACGGGCGAGATCCGCACCCCAGTAACGCTCATTAGCGGGACCGAGGGGGCGACCGGGACGAGTGGCACTGATCACGCGATGCTCTGGACGATCTACGACACCCTCGTGGCGTAGGACAAGGACAACGTTCCCCAGCCAGCCCGCAGCCTGGCCCAGAGCTGGGAGATCCCAGACCCGCTCAACGTCATCTTCAACCTGCGCGGGAACGTGCAGTTCCACGACGGCACGCCGCTCAACGCGGAGGCGGTGCGACTCTGGGTTGAGCGCGGCAAGACGCTACCGGTCTCGACCATCGCGGGCGACCTCAGCCGCCGTGGGCGAGTGTCGAAGAGACCGACGGATCTGACGGCGACGTTCCAGATGGACCGGCCGTTCTCGCCGCTGCTCTGGGTTCTCGGTGACCGCGCCGGCATGATCATGCCTCCCCGGCAGTCTACGACGACTTCACGGAGGCGAATTCGCGGAGTGAGCCCGCCGGCGCCGGGGCCTTCCGATTCGTCGAGGAGGACCTCGACAGCCCCTTCGTCGTGGAAGCCAACCCCAACTACTGGCTGCCCAACGCTCCCAGCATCGAGGGCATCACTTGGTTCCAGGGTGCGTTGCAATCGGTGGGGAACGTCGAGGGCCTCCTCGCGGGCGATTACGACGTCGTACGGGAGGTCTCGATCGAGGACTTCGGCCGCATCAGGGATGCGGGGTTCACCCTCCTAGAGGAAGTTGTGAACATCATATACTTCTGGAATATCAACATGAACTTCGAGCCCTGGACGAATCCGCACGCCCGCCATGCGTTCAACGCCGGCTTCGATCGCACCGAATTGAACGAAGTCGCCTTCGGGGGTCAACACACCCCGGCCCTATGGGGCTGGCTTGGTCCGACGACCGTCCATCACGACGGCGAGAAGTTCTGGGGGTACGACCCGGAGGCCGTGCGCATGCACCTTGCCGCCGGCGGCTTGGAGGACGGCTTCGAGTTCGACATGGTGGTCAAAGCCGAAGACCCCCTCTACGTGGACCCGTCGCTATTCGCCCAGGCCCAGCTCGCCCAGTTCGGCATCACGATGAATATCGTCCAGAAGCCCTTCCCCGACTTCTTCGCTGGGTTCTTTGCGGGAGAGGACCCGGGCTTTATGGGTGGCATGGCAATGAAGGCCGATACCTGGCAGCAGCTCTCCTGGAACCTGCTCGAGGGCGGGCCCCATGACCTCATTCTGCCACCCGACAAGGATCCGGAGATGCAGGCTGCCCTCCAAAAGGTGGCGGCGACGTTCGAATCGGAGCCGAGGACCGAGGCGATGCGCGATCTCAACCGCTTAGTCGAGTCACGCTCCTACCACATCAAGACGATGCACCCGACCTTCACCGTCGCCCACGACCCCGATCTCGACCACACGTGGTTCGGGGACGCCAACCACCACTGGGGGCTGAACGACGTGAGCTGGAAGACGTAGCCCGCCGGCCTCACCCCCTGTCCCCCCTCTCCATCTGGACGATGGAGAGGGGGGACAGGGGCGCGGGCGCTGGATCCCCCTCACCCTAACCCTCTCCCCAGGGGAGAGGGGATCCGATTCCCTCTCTGGGAGAGGGCGGGGGTGAGGGTCCGCGCCCCCGAGACTCGGGCGGCGGGACAAGGGAGGGGGGGCGAGGCCCCCCATGAAGGCGCACGATGGCCACCTACATCGTCCGGCGGCTCCTGGTCACGATCCCGGTTCTCATCCTGATCTCGCTGATCACGTTCTTCGCCGTGGCGCTGCTGCCCGGCGACCTGGCCCTCGCCATGCTGGGCCCGGAGGGGGATCCCCGGCACCTGGAGGCGCTGCGGGAGCAGCTGGGGCTCGACCGGCCGGTCGTCGTGCGCTACTTCGACTGGGTGGGGGACGCGCTGCAGGGTGACCTCGGCTGGAGTGCGCGCGTGGGCCAGGAGGTCAGCGAGCTGATCGCCAAGCGCCTGGAGGTCAGCGTCGAACTGGGCATCCTGGCGATGCTGATCACGCTCGCGATCGGGATCCCGCTGGGGCTGCTCGCCGGGGCGCGGCCGAACACCGGCCTCGACTACGGGGGCACCACGCTCGCCGTGCTGGGGGCCGCCATCCCGAACTTCTGGCTGGCGCTGATGCTGATTCTGATCTTCGCGGTGCAACTGCGCTGGTTCCCGGCCACCGGCTTCACCAGCTTCCTCGACGACCCGGTCCAGAACTTGCGCTCGGTCGCCTTGCCGGCCTTCGCGATCGGAGCGACGCAGGCGGCGATCCTGGCGCGGCAGACCCGCGCCGCCCTGGTGGACGTGCTGCGGCAGGACTACGTGCGCACGGCCTACGCCAAGGGCCTGCGCGAGCGGAGCGTGATCCTGCGGCACGCGTTCCGCAACGCGCTCATCCCCGTCGTCACGGTGATGGGGCTCCAGGTCTCCACGATCGTGGGCGGCTTCGTCATCATCGAGAGCGTCTTCTACCTGCCGGGCGTCGGCAAGCTCTTGGTCGACTCCGCCTTCCACCGGGAACTCCCGACGGTGCAGGCGATCGGGGTCATGCTGGCCGGCGCCGTCGCCCTCGCCAATCTGGCCGTCGACGTGTCCTACGCGTTCCTGGATCCGCGGATCCGCTATGAGTGAGCAGCAGCCCGGCGGCCCGGCCCTGCAACTCCGCGAGCGCCGCTGGGCGCGCGAGCGGGAGTTCGCGCGGCGCTTCCGCCACCGGCCCGCGGGCGTCGTGAGCCTGGCGATCGTGCTGCTGGTCCTCGTCGCGGCGATCGCTCCGGGGCTCGTTTCCACCCATGATCCCATCGCGCTCAGCGACCAGCGCCTCAGCCCGCCGACGGGGGAGTACTGGTTCGGCGCCGACTCGATCGGCCGCGATACCTACTCCCGCCTCATTCACTCTTCGCGAACCGCCCTGCTCGTGGGGCTGATCTCCGTGGGCATCGGGGTGGGCATGGGGCTGCCCTACGGCCTGGTCGCGGGCTACGCCGGCGGCCGCAAGGACGAGGCGATGATGCGCGTGATGGACGCGCTGTACGCGTACCCGGCCTTGCTGCTGGCCCTGATCATGGTCGCCGTGTTGGGCTCCAGCATGGTCAACGTGATGATCGCGATCGGCATCGTGTTCGTGCCCCTGTACGCCCGCCTCGTCCGCGGCAGCACCCTGTCGGCCAAGGAGAACGACTACGTCATGGCGGCCGAGGCGATGGGGGCGGCCACCCCGCGCATCCTCTTCCGGCACATCGCGCCGAACGTGCTGGCGCCCGTGCTGGTGCAGGTGTCGCTGGGCATCGGCTTCGCGATCATCATCGAGGCGGCCCTCTCCTACCTCGGTCTGGGGACGCAGCCCCCCGACCCCTCCTGGGGGACCATGCTCAGGTCGGCGCAGATCTACATGGCCTCGAACGGTTGGGGGGCGTTCTTCCCGGGCATGGCCATCGTGCTGACGGTGCTAGCCTTCAATCTGCTGGGGGATGTCCTGCGCGACCTCCTCGACCCGCGGCTCCGCGGCGCCGATTAACCGGAAGGGGACGGATATCGCGGATTACCCATCGCCAGGAAAGGGAAACCGAGGCGGCCCCGCCTCGCAGCGCAAGGAGCGCGCATCATGAACATTCGCGTCTCGGAACAGGAACTTCGCGCCGGCGAAATGTCGGAAGCCAAAGTCGAGCAGGCGATGGAGGCCATCCTCATCGACGGCTACGTCATCCTGGACGACGTCGTCGACCATGATCACCTGGACCTGCTGCATGGCAAGATGGCGGAGGACTCGGAGATACTCATCCGGGCCGAGAAGTGGGGCGGCGCGGGCTCCCTCAAGGGCCATCTGACGCAATATCCGCCGCCGATGGCGCCGTACGTGTTTCGCGACATCGTGGCCAACCCCTTCGTCATTCAGGTGACCAAGCGCCTGTTGCCCACCGGTCCGAAGGCGCACCTGGGCAAGATGTTCAACAGCTACTACAACGCCAACGCCAACTGTCCCGGCAGCCTGCAGCAGGCGCTGCACATGGATTGGCCGCATCTCTGGCCCGGCCTCGAGCAGGCGCACCCGCCCTACTCCCTCGCGATCAACACCTGCCTCGGGGACGTGTCGGAGGCGAACGGCGCCACCGAGATCTGGCCCGGATCGCATTTGAACACGAAGCCCATCGACGACGAGAACGTCGCCGCACAACGCCGCATCGCGCCGCCGATTCGCACGGAGGCCGAGAAGGGCAGCCTCGTGCTTCGCGACAACCGCATCTGGCACCGCGGCATGACCAACCATTCCAACGAAGTCCGCCACATGCTTCACACGGTGCACAACATCTACTGGCGCAAGCGCCGCCACCTGCCGGTGCGCTACCTCACCGGCTGTGAAGCCGAGGTCGGCCACCCGGACCTGGACCCCAATGCCACGTTCGCAAATGAGCCGTTCGACTATCTCTTCCAGGAATGGGTGGGATCGTGAGGGCGGGGACGTCCGGCGCGGTGGCGTGGATCGGCGCCTGCGCCGGGCCGATTCGCCGAACGGGGGCGCGCGATGGGTGACCGGTTGCAGGGCAAGGTCGCCGTCATCACCGGCGGCACCAGCGGTATCGGCTACCGGACGGTCGAGATCTTCGTCGAGCAGGGCGCGCGGGTGCTGATCGCCGCGCGCTCCGAGGATGTGGGGCAGGCGCTCGCCGATCGATTGGGCGACGACGCGTGCTTCGTCCGCACCGACGTGACGCGGGAGGACGACGCGCGGGCGATGATCGACGCCGCCGTGGCGCGCTGGGGCCGGATCGACTGCCTGTTCAACAACGCCAGCGGCGGCACCGCCGCCGGTCCGATCGAGGACCTGTCCTACGCTGACTTCTCGGCGGCGATGGACCTGCAGATCGGGTCGGTCTTCCTGGGCATGAAGTACGCCGCCCCGGTGATGAAGCGGCAGGGCGGCGGCAGCATCATCAACAACGCCTCCATCGCGGGCATGGGCGTCGGCTACGGGCCCACGCTGTACAGCGCCGGCAAGGCCGCCGTCATCCACCTGACCCGCTGCACCGCGATCGAGCTGGCGGAGTTCGGCGTGCGGGTGAATTGCATCTCGCCCGGCGGCATCCTCACGCCCATCTTCATCGGCGGGCGCACGGGCCACGGCATGACCGATGCCGAGGCCGAACGCACCCTAAGCCGGATCGGCGATTTCTTCGCGGAGGACTACCCGCTCAAGCGGGCCGGCACGCCCGACGACATCGCCTACGCGGCGGTCTATCTGGCGTCCGACGAGAGCCCCCACACCACCGGGGAGAACCTCGTCGTCGACACCGGGATCACGCTCGGCCGCGGCGCGAAGCAACAGGCGGAACGGGGCGCCGCGATGCAGCAGGCGATCTCCGGGGATTAGGAGCCACGAATGTCCAGTCCACTCGAGCAGCGCCCCTTCGGCCGGACCGGTGAGCGCGTCACCGTGATCGGTCTGGGCGGCGCCGCCCTGTACAAGCACTCCTATGAGCAAGGGCTGGCGACCGTCAAGCACGCGCTCGACCTGGGCGTCAACTACTTCGACACCTCTCCCGCGTACGGCAGAGCGGACGAGGCCGGCGCGTGGACCGACAGAGGGATGTCGCAGTTGATCATGGGCGAGGGGCTCGAGGGGACCAGCAAACCGCATCTCCTCGCGACCAAGCTCGTGAACTACACGACGGAGGTGCGCCACGCGATCAGCCGCGCCCCGAATGGGACGCGGCCGCTCGGTTGGCGCACGCTGGACGACTGCCGCGCCCAACTCCAGGACAACCTGCGGGCGCTGCGCCGCGACCGGGTCGACGTCCTGCTGGGGCACAGCATCCAGGGGGCACGGGCCTGGATCCCCGATGCGGAAGCGCGGGACGATGACCAGCGCCTCGACCTCGATGCGGAGATCGACTTCGGGAACACCCCCCTCGTGCGGACGCTGCGTGAAGCGAAGGCGCAAGGGACGTGCCGCTACATCGGCCTCAGCGGCGACGAGTCCACGACCTTGGCGCACGTCCTGAACCGCGTCGAGTTGGACATGTGCCTGTCGGCCGGCGAGTACACGCCGTTGGACCGTCGGTCCCCGCGGATCGTGGCGCCGGTCGTCCGGGCGCAGGGGATTGCCTACGTCGTGGGGGGGATCTTCCGCGGCGCGGATCCGGCCGTGCCAGGCGACGCCTCGCCGTTTCAGCTCGGCCGCGCAGGTGCTCTCTCTCGGGTCGGATCGGCATTCGCGGATGCGCGCCTCATCAACCTGGCCAAGACGACGGGGATCTCGATCGCGGCGTTGACGGTGCGCTTCCTGCTCGCGGATCGCGAAGTGGCGACCATCCTCGTCGGCGCGTCCACCCCCGAGGAGCTCGAGGAGAGCGTCGTGGCGGCGCAGGCCGGTCCGCTGCCGCCCGACATTCATCAGACCGTTGCAGCGCTGTCACGGTAGACAGGCGCACGGGAGCACGGCGTGGAACGCCGAAACGAAAGAGGTGAGTGATGTTCAAGCGGCTCGACCACATCGGCGTCGGAACGTCGGATGCCGAGCGGTTCCTCGACTTCTACGTGGGGATCCTGGGCTTCGAGGTGCGAGAGCGATGGGACTCCAAGCCCGGTGGGGGCTCCTCGCAAGTGGCCGGGCTGGCCAATCTCGCCCTCGGAGACGGCGCGGTGATCGAGATGTTCTCGATCCAGTCGGACGAGACCGATCCCACCTACAACGGGCCGCCGTTCAGGCCGGGCCTGCGGAACATGTGCATCGAGGCCGAGGATTTCGACGCGGCGGTGGAATACCTCACCAGCAAGGGCATCGAAATCCACCGGGCGCACCCGTCGAATCCGGCCTGCTGGATCGAGGACCCGGACGGCAACATGCTCGTCATCTTCCCGTCGTTCGTGTACGAGAACTACAAGAAGATGGCCGGCCAGGCGCCCGAGTCGGACGAATCGGAGTAGCAGTCGCGGCGCCGGAACGTCGCCGGGGAATCGACGGGAGCCGACCGTGAGCCGAATCACATCCGTCCGCCTGGACCACCTGACGCCCGAGCAGCGCACGGTCTACGACAGTGTCGTCAACGGCCCACGGGGTGCGTTTAGCGAGGCCTACATCGGCTGGTTGCTCAACCCGTCCATCGGCAACCTGCTGCAGCAGTTGGGCGCCTATCTTCGTTTCGAATCAACGCTGCCGAAGCGACTCAGCCAATTCGCCGCCCTGGTCACGGTGCGCCACTGGAACAATGACCTGGAGTGGCACTTCCTGCCCGCGGCCGTGCTGGCCAATGGGACGCCGCAGCACGTCATCGACTCCGTGGCGGCCAGGACTCGCCCCGACTTCGAAGACGAGTCGGAAGCAGTCGTGTACGACTTCACTTCAGAACTGCTGAACTCGGGGCACGTCAGCGACTCGACCTATCAGAAGGCGGTAGAGACCTTCGGTGAGGACGGCGTATTCGAACTGATCGCCGTCGTTGGTCATTACTCCCTCTTCTCCTTCCAGATCAACACGTTCAAGCACGACCTGCCCGCCGGAGCCGTGCCGTTGCCACGATGACCGGGCGGCGGCCCGGCCGGAGCGCAATCGCAGCGCCGTCGTGAATCGTGACCCGCGCGACTCGCCAGCGGCCCGCCGGACCCCCTAGACTCGGGCCGCGAGACAAGGGGGAAGCGATGCCCATCGCCGAGTTCGAGGTCGCCAATTTCAAGGTGGACAGCTACAAGTTCGTGCCGCGGAACTGGCGCGCCGGCATGGAGTCGGCGCCGATGAAGACCGACACGACCGTCTGGACCGGCATGACGACGCCGCTGCCGGAGGCGACGGTCGCGCTGCTCACCACGGCCGGGCTCTACCTGCCCGCCTCGCAGGAGTCGTACGACCTGGACCGGGAGCGTCGCGAGCCGACCTGGGGCGACCCCACCTACCGCGTGATCCCGCGCGGCACGCGGCAGGCCGAGATGGCCTTCGCGCACCTGCACATCAACACCCGCGACCACTACCAGGACTTCAACATCGCGCTGCCGCTGGACCGCTTCGCGGAGCTGGAGGCGGAGGGCCGCATCGGCCGGCTGGCCGACGAGCACTACAGCGTCATGGGCTACCAGTCGGACGACGGCGCGGCGTGGCGGCGGGACGCCCTGCCCGCGATCACGCGGCGGCTCAAGCAGGCCCGCGTCGACGCGCTGGTGCTCGCGCCCGCTTGACCGGCCTGCTGCAACAACGTGTCCGTGCTGGCACGTTTCGTCGAAGAGGCCGGCATCCCCACCGTCGTCGTGACGATGATGCCCGACGCCGCCCGGCGCTGGCGCGCGCCCCGCGTCGTGGGGGTCGAGTTCCCCTTCGGGCACGCCTTCGGGATGCCCGGCGACGCGGCCATGCAGCGCAGCGTCGCCGAGCACGCGCTGCGGGCGCTGGCCGAGGCGACGGCGCCCGAGTACCGCCTCGACGTCCCCATCGCGTGGCCCGTCGACACGAAGACCGCCTATCGCGACTGGCAGCCGCTGGTCGCGAGCCCCGGCGTCGCGATGCTCAAGAAGCGCGGCAAGGGCGCTCTGGCGCGCGCCGCCGCGACCGGGGACGCCGGCGAACCCAGCTCGTGACGCAGGCCGCGATCGTCGATCGGCTGCTGGAGGCCTGGCACAGCGGGCGCCTGGACGACGGCGATCTGTCCGTGGGCGACCTCAGCCTCGACGACGGCCTCGCCCTCCAACTCCAACTCCTGGAGCGGCTGCAGGCACGGGGCGAGCAGCTGGGCGGCTGGAAGGTGGGGCTGACGTCGGGCACGGCGCTCGACCGCATGGGCCCCGGCTTCCGGCCCTTCGGCTTCATCCTGGCCGGCCGCATCTTCGCGTCGGGCGACCGCGCGCCGCTGGCGGGCGGACCGGACAGCGTGGAGGGGGAGGTCTGCTTCCGCCTGGGCGAGTCGATCGCGGGGGCGGACGTCACGCCGGACGACGTGCGCCGCGCGGTCTGCGCGCCGGGCGGCGCCGTGGCGGCCGGCCTGGAGTTGAACGACCGCGGGCGCTACACGGGCGACGTCGCGGCCCTGAGCATCGCCGCCAACATGACCAACTGGGGCATCGTCGTGGGCGACGGGATCAGCCCGGTCCCCGCCGGCATCGACCTCGATGCGCTGCACGTCCGCCTGGAGCAGGACGGCCGCGAGGTCGGCGGCCAGAGTGCGCGCGGCCACATCGACGACCACTTCCTCTCGCTCAGCCGTCTGGTGCGGCAGTTGGCCCGCTTCGACCGCGGACTGGAGGCCGGGCAGCACGTGATCACGGGCGCGTTCGTGCGCACCCCCGTGACCGGCGCCACCCGCATCGAGGCCGAGTTCAGCGGCATCGGGCGCGCCGGCATCGAGATCGGCTAGCCGCCCCCGCGACCGCGCCCGGCGCGGGAACCGCGCCCCCACGAGCGACGTTCTGCCGGAGAGGGTCGGGCCTCGCCGCGGGGCGCCGGACGCCCCTGCCCACCCCGCGAGAGGAGTCCCATGCGCACACCGTTCCACCCCACCCCGCCCACGCAACGCCCGGCCGACTTCCAGCCGCCCCGCCAGCCGCCTGCCCGGCCGGCCCCCGGCCTGCCCTCCGCCGACGGGGGCTCGACGGCCCGCCACCCCGGCCTCAGCCCCATCCGTCACCCGGGCGGTGGCATCGGTGCACGTCCCAGTGGCGCACGGCCCAGTGGCACGCAGATCAGCAAGGAGGAGACTTCGATGCCGTACAACTCCGACGTCGCGACGCCGACGCGCGGACCCGCCCCCCGCTCCAACTCCGAGCCCGCGGCCGGCGACGCGTCCAGCCACGATGTCCGCCGGCCCTCGGCGGAGTCGACGTTCCTCGATCGTCACACGACCATCGAGGGCACGCTGCGCTCCGCGAAGGATCTGCGCGTCGAGGGACACGTGGAGGGCGACATCGTCTGCGAGGGCAAGCTGACGATCGCCGAGGGCGCCGTCGTGCAGGCGCGCATCGAGGCGGCCGACGTGCTCGTCGCGGGCAGCGTCGAGGGCGACGTGCACAGCCACGGCTCCTTCAAGCTGCAGCCCAGCGCCGTCGTCCGCGGCTCCGCGACGGCCGCCCGCATCATGATCGAGGACGGCGCCAGCTACGAGGGCGAGTTGCACATGGTCGCCGGCACGCCCCGCCCGCAGGACGTCGCCCCGACGCCGCTGGAGGGTGTCCTGGCCGGCCGCGCCGACGAGCCAGCGGCCGGCAACGGGAGCAGGCGCAGCTAGACCACGCGCCCCTCGCGCAGCGCCGCGATCTCGGCGGCGTCGTAGCCCAGCTCGCCCAGGATCGCGTCCGTGTGCTCGCCGAGCAGCGGGGCGCGGCCGCGGGGCCGGGCCGGCGTGGCGGACAGCTCCATCGGTGAATTCGCTACCGGCGCGGCGCCCGGCGCGCCGGGATACGCGATCGCGCCCAGGATGCCGCTGGCCTGGATGTGCGCGTCGTCGAGCGCCTGCTGGGGCGAGTAGACGGGCCCCGCCGGGATGCGGGCCCGCTCCAAGTCCGACAGCGCCTCCGCCGTCGTGCGCGCCGCGAACCAGGGCGCCATCATCGCGCTGAGGATCTCGCCGTGCTCGCCGCGCAGCAGGTCGTCGGCGAAGCGGGGGTCCGTCAGCAGCGAGGGGTCGCCGAGCAGCGCCGCCACCCGCTCGAACAGCGGCTGGCCCGAGACCGCGATCAGAACCCAGCCGTCGCGCGTCTGGAAGATGTCGGACGGGCCGGCGGTCTGACCCCGGTTGCCGCTGCCCACCCGGTCCGGCCGCAGCAACTGCTGCTCGATCAGGGTGGAGTTGTTGACCGTCAGCGACGTGCGCAGCAGCGACGCCTCCACGCGCTGTCCGCCGCGGCCCTGCTCTCGCGCCAGCAGCGCCGCGACGATGCCCAGCGCCGAGCACGTCGCCGTATTGAAGTCGACGTACGGCACCCAGGCCCTCATGGGCTCGTCGGCGTGGCCCGTGAGGTAGGCGTTGCCCGACATCGCCTGCGCGATGCCGTCGAAGCCGACCTTGTTCGCCCAGGGTCCCCGCGTCCCCAGCGCCGACACCGTGGAGAGGATGATCCCGGGCTGGATGGCGCGCAGCGTGTCGTAGTCGAGGCCCATCCGCACGATGGTGTCGGGCGGCAGGTTGGCGATCACGACATCGGCCGTCCGCACCAGCCGGCGCACGACCTCGCGGCCCTCGGGCTTCATGGGGTTCAGCGTCAGGCCGCGCTTGCCGCGGTTGCACTGCAGGAACATGGTGCCGGCCCCGTCCTCGGCGACCGGCTGCAGGAAGCGGTCCTCGCTGCCGCGCAGCTTCTCGATGCGGATCACGTCCGCGCCCAGGTCGGCCAGCAGCGCGGCGCAGAACGGCCCCGCGATGTAGCGGCCGAAGTCGAGCACGCGCACGCCGGCCAGCACGCCGGCGGCGGCGTCGGTGGTCTCGCTCATCGCGTCCTCCCTCCCCCAGAGGCGGCCCGTTGGATGCCGGGGACTGGCAGGCAGGGTAGCGGCCCGGCGGACATGGGGCAGGCGGCCGCGCGCGGGGGCCGCATGGGCTAGCATCCCCGCAACGCATGCAAGAGCGGCCCGGGCGTTCGCCCGGGCGATGGAGAGCCCCCATGTTCGACCCCACCCCCAGCAACGCCCCCGACGCCCCCGCCCGCTACGAGGCCGGCGGCGGCATCGCCACGATCACGATGAACCGCCCGGAGACGCTGAACGCGATGAACGCGCCGCTGCAGACGGCCGTCCGCGCCGGCCTGATCGCGGCCAATAGTGACGACACCGTGCGCGTCGTGATCCTCACCGGCGCCGGGCGCGGCTTCAGCTCGGGCGGGGACCTGCGGTCGGTCAACCCGCTGGGCAAGGGGCCAGCCGAGGCCAAGATCAGCGTCCTGCGCAGCTTCATGGAGACGTCGCAGATGCTGCGCGAGATGCCCAAGATCACGATCGCCGCGATCAACGGCGCCTGCGCGGGGGCGGGCATGTCCTGGGCCTGCGCCGCGGACCTGCGCTACGCGGCGGAGTCGGCGAAGTTCCTCACGGCCTTCGGCACCGCGGGCCTCTCGGGCGACTTCGGCGGCACGTGGACGTTGCCGCGCATCGTGGGGCCGGCCAAAGCGCGCGAACTGTACCTGCTGGGCGACATCATCGACGCGCAGGAGGCGCTGCGACTGAACCTCGTGTCGGGCGTCTTCCCCGACGCGGACTTCCAGGAACGCGTGCGGGAGATCGCGCAGCGATTGTACAATCGCGCGCCCATCGCGCTGCGCAGCATCAAGCAGAATCTCAACGATGCGGACCGCGTGTCGTTCTCGGAGCTGCTCGACCTGGAGGCCGTCCGGCACGTGCGCAGCGGCGCGAGCGAGGACCAGACGGAGGCCGTTTCCGCCTTCTTCGAGCGGCGCACGCCCCAGTTCCACGACCGCTAGGGATGGTCGGGGGAGAAACGGAGTCGCCCGTGCAGTTCAACGACACGCCAACGATGGCCGCCTTCCGCGACGAGGTGCGCGCCTTCATCGACGCCGAACAGCCCGACTACTTCCGCGCCGGCGGCGACATCGAGGATCCCTACTTCGGGGACGGCAGCCCGCCCTTCCGGGAGGCCTTCCTGGAGTGGCGCCGGCGCGTCGCCGGGCACGGCTGGATCGCGCCGGCCTGGCCCAAGCAGTACGGCGGCGCCGGTCTGGGCGTCCTGGAGCAGTTCGTGCTCAACGAGGAGTTCGCCAAGCGCCGCGTGCCGCGCGTCGGCACCGACTCCGGCGTGATGATGGCCGGGCCGACGATCATCGCCCACGGCAGCGAGCCGCAGCAGCGCGAGCACCTCTCGAACATCCTCACCGGCGAGACGATCTGGTGCCAGGGCTTCAGCGAGCCCGGCTCCGGCTCCGACCTGGCTTCGCTGCAGACCCGCGCCGTCCGCGACGGCGATGACTACGTGATCAACGGCCAGAAGATCTGGACCTCCGGCGCGCGGCTGGCCGATTGGATGTTCGCCCTGGTGCGCACCGACCCCGACGCGCCCAAGCACCGCGGCATCTCGTATCTGGTCCTGCCGATGGACTCGCCGGGCATCACCGTGCGGCCGATCAACCAGATGAGCGGCGGCTCCGGCTTCAACGAGGTCTTCTTCGAGGACGTGCGCGTGCCGGTGGGCAACCGCATCGGCGAGGAGAATCGCGGCTGGTACGTGGGCGTGACCACGCTCGACTTCGAGCGCTCGGGCATCGGCTCGGCCGTCGAGCTGGCGCAGTCGGTCGAGGCGCTGACCGGCTTCGCGCGGGAGATCGACGTGAGCGACCGGCCCGCCGTCCGCCACGAGCTGGCGGAGCGCGCCGTTGAGGCCAACGTCCTCACCCTGCTGGGCTACAACGTCGTCACGATGCAGGCGCGCGGGCTGATCCCCAACCACGAGGCGTCGGCCTGCAAGCTGTTCGGCTCGGAGCTGTCGCAGCGCTTGGTGACTACCGTCACGCGCATCGCCGGCTTCCAGTCGATGCTGGCCGAGCCGTCGCCGGGCTGGCCCAACGCCGTGCGACGCTACGCCGGCAACAAGGCGCTCGGCACGGTGGCCTCGACGATCGCGGGCGGCACCAGCGAGATCCAGCGCAACATCATCGCCACGCGCGGGCTCGGCCTGCCGCGCAACTGAACCCGCGGCGCAGCGATCGCCGCGAGGGCCGGGGCGCTACCCGAAGCGGGCCATGTCCGCCGACGCGTAGGCCGCGACGGCGCGGTCCGCGGTCGCCGCGGCCTCCACCCGATCGATCACGTCGCCCAGTTGCGCCGAGGGGATCGCGCAGGTCACCTCGCTGTTGGGCATCGCCGTGCGCACGCGGCTCAACTGACAGCCCACGCTGGCCGCGACCTCGCCCTGCTCCTTCGCCACCGCCACGATGTGGCACTGCGGCTTGCCCTCGATGCGCAGGCCGGGCAGGGCGTCGTGCAGCACCATCAGCTGCCGGCCGGTCAGCCGCAGCAGCACGACGTCCGGGTCGACGGGCGTCTCCACTAGCGGCCCGTACAGCACCGCCGCCGGCCGCTCGCGCACGACCGGGATCAGCGGCACGACGTCCATCGTGACCCACTTGCTCTCCAGGAGCGCCGCGACGTCGGCGTTGCCGCCCACGTCCTCCAGCGTCTTGAAGCCGTGCGTGACGCTGCCCACGCTGCAGTTGCCGTGGTCGGCCGCGATGGTCGAGAACGTCGACGCGGCGCCTTCCATCCAAAAGACGCAGCCCGCGGGCACGCGCCCGGTGCGGCCGTCGGGCGCGGCGTCGGGCATGGGCGCGCCGTAGGCGGGGGCGACGTCGGGCGCGCCCTCGGCGCGGAAGGTGATGGCGATCGGCGGTACGGAGAGGCCGAGCGCGTCGCGCAGCCGGCCGTCGAGCGATGTCCAGTCGGTCATGGGGTCTCCTTTGCTGCGCCGGGCGTCGGGCGCGCCGGCGCCGAGTCCAGCGCCCATCGTACCCGCATGGGGCGTCGGCGGGGAGCCCCGGCCCGCCGCGGCGATCGGGGCGGCGGCGCTAGTACGACTTCGGCAGCCCCAGCGCCTTCTCCGCGATGTTGCACAGCGCCAGCTGCGGGCTCACCGGCGCGATCCAGTTGATCAGCGACTCCCGGAACAGCCGCTCCACCTGCATCTCCTTGGCGTAGCCCAGCCCGCCGTGCGTGAGGATCGCCCGCTCGCAGGCGCGCTTGCCGGCCTCGGCGGCGAGGAACTTGGCGCCGTTGGCCTCGGGGCCGCAGGGCTCGCCCTGGTCGTAGAGCCAGGCCGCGCGCTGCGTCATCAGCCAGGCCGCCTCCAGCTCCGCCCAGCTCTCGGCCAGGGGATGCTGAATGCCCTGGTTCTGCCCAATCGGCCGCCCGAACACGACCCGCTCGCGCGCGTAGGCGGCCGCCCGGGCGAGCGCGTTCTGCCCGATCCCGACCGACTCGGCCGCCACCAGCACCCGCTCCGGGTTGAGCGAATGCAGCAGGTAGCGAAAGCCCTTGCCCTCCTCGCCGATGCGGTCGCCGGCGGGCACCGGCATGTCGTCGAAGAAGACCTCGTTGGAATCGACGGCGTGCCGGCCCATCTTCGCGATCTCGCGCACGTCCGCGTGCGCGCGGTCGAGGTCCGTGAAGAACAGGCTCAGCCCGTCGATCGGGCGCGGCGTCTCCTCCAGCGGGGACGTGCGCGCCAGCAGCAGGATCTTGTCCGCCTCCTGCGCCGTGCTCGTCCAGATCTTCTGCCCCTGCACGACGTACTGGTCGCCGTCACGCACCGCGCGCGTCTGGATCTGGGTGGTGTTGAGGCCCGCCGTCGGCTCGGTCACGCCGAAGCACGTCCGCGTGCGGCCGTGGATGAGGTCGGGCAGCCAGCGCTCGCGCTGCTCCTCGCTTCCGAACACGACGATAGGGTGCGGCCCGAAGATGTTGATGTGCAGCGACGACGCGGCCGCCATCGCCCCGGACGAGTTGGCGACGGTGTGCATCATCACGGCCGCTTCGGCGACGCCCAGCCCGGCTCCGCCGTAGGCCTCCGGCATCGCGATGCCCAGCCAGCCGCCGGCCGCGATCGCGTCGGTGAACTCGACCGGGAAGTCCCCGCTGTCGTCGTGGGCGCTCCAATACGCGTCGTCGAAGCGGTCGCAGACCGCCTTCACGTTGCGACGCACGTCCTCCTGGGTCTCCGTCAGTCCAAAGTCCATGCTGCCTCCGTCGTGGGAGGATAGCCGTTCACGCCCACGGCGCGGGGACTCCCCGGGGCGAGCGAGGGGAGCGGGGCGGCGCGGTGAGGGTGTGCGCTATCCCTCACCGCACCGCATCCCGCTCCTCCCCGCCACCCGGCGGAGGAAGAAAGCGAACCCAAGGGTCAGCAGACCCATCACGATGGCCCCGTAGGCGACCGGCTCGGCGCCACTCATGCCGAGCAGCCCGCCACTGCCGGCATCGGGGAGGCCGGACGGCGGCGTGGCCGCCGCACCGTCGCGCGAGGAATCGCCAGCCGGGTCGTCGGCCGTGGACTCATCGCCGGCGGGTCCATCACCCGCCGGATCGTCGGTGGCCGGCTGGTCGCCGGTGGGGCCATCGCCGGCCGACGAGTCGTCGCTGGACGGGTCATCGGTAGGCGTGTCGTCGCTGGACGTGTCATCGGCCGACGAGTCGTCGCCGGTCGGGTCATCGCCGGTCGGGTCATCGCCGGTCGGGTCATCGCCGGTCGGGTCGTCGCCGGTCGGGTCATCGCCGGTGGAGTCATCGGTAGGCGAGTCATCGCCGGAGCCGCCGTGGGCGGACCGGCCGTCGGCGGTCGGGTCGTCGCCGGACCGGCCCTCGCGGGACACATCGCCGGCCGACGGATCATCCGCCGAGGCCACGGGGATCCGCAGCGTGACGGTCGCGTCGGGGTCGTTCGACGGATCGATCACCAACTCGCTGCCGGCCAGTCGGCCCGACCCCACGCCCGTCACATCGATCGACTCGGTCACCACGAGCGGGCAGGTGAAGATCCAGGTCTCGCCGGGGTCGGCCACGCCGTTGCCGTTGACATCGCCCCGGTTTGATCCGGTCGGCGGAACCGGCGCCACATTGCACTGCGGCGACGTGACCTGCGGATTCTCCAGCGGGCCGATGCCGTCGTTGTGGAGCACGAAGCTGACGGTCACGACCGTCCCGGCCGGCACCTCGCCGGGCGGCGACGCCAGCGCCGACATGGCGATGCTCACCGGCACGACGCTGACGGTCTTGCGCACCTGCCAGGGATCGTCCTGCACCGGGTTGTTGAGCAGCCGACCGGTGGCCTCCGCCATCGCGACCCAGGCGACGCCGTTGTAGCCGAACCAGCCGTTGTAGTCGGGCGCGGACGTGGAGGGCACGTAGCTCGCGCCGCCGATCACCGCCTCGGCCGTGCCGATGGGGTAATCGAGGTCGTCGCCCAGCGGGTGAACCGTGCCGTCGGGCGTCGTGAGCGACAGCGTCACGCCGCCCACGTCGCAGCCGGCGCCGCTCGTGTTGGGGTTGCCGGCCAGCACGGTGTAGTGGACCGCCGCGGTGTCGCTGAAGTAGGTCAGGCTCTTCTGCACCGTCAGCACGAAGTCGTTCGACGAGCAGTTGGCGGGCGACTGATCGGCGTGCGTGCGTCGCAGCAGGTCCGTGCCCAGCAGCGAGACGCCGAGGAGTACGGCCAAGCCCATGACCGCGATCGCGCTCATCAGGAGGAGACGTTGGCGCAGGGCAAACTGCCAGCGATCACGCATAGGTGTTCCAGCACCCCTCACCGCACCGGGGGCACACTGTGCAACATGCCCGCGGGTCTGTCAGCAGGGGCGCGAAAAGCCGGGGTAAAAACGACGCCGCCGTGATCGCACTGTGCGGTGATCGCACTGGGCGGCCGCCCGACGGGGGACGGATGGCGGGCTAGAAGAGCGCGTTGTCGGCGGCGAGCGCGGCGATGCGCGCGTCGCTGAAGCCCAGCTCGCCCTGCAGCACCTGCATCGTGTGCTCGCCCCACTTCGGGGCGCGACGCAGCGGCAGCCGCGCGTCGTTCCAGAGGATCGGCTCCTCCTGGACCATCGCCGTGACGCCCACCTCGAGATCCAGCTCGCGATAGTCGGACCGCATCGCGGCGTCGCGGGTCAGCAGGTCCTTGAGCGTCTCGACGGGGCTGGCCGGCACGCCCGACGCCTGCAGCACGGCGGCTGCGGTCCAGTGGTCGCGACCGCGCGTCCAGTCCGACAGCGCCGCCTCGATGCGCGGCTCCTCGGCGCGCCGGTCGGCGATCGCGGCCAGCTCGGGCCGCCGGATCGTCTCGACCAGGCGCGCCCAATCGGCGTCGTCCCGGCAGGCGATCGCGACCCAGGTATCGTCCTCGGCCGCGGGGAACAGCCCGTGCGGCACGAAGCGCCGCGAGCGATTGCCCTGCCGGGGCGCCGCGACGCCGTTGTTGAGGTACTCCACCAGCTCGGTGTCGAGCAGGTGCAGCGCCGACTCGAACTGCGACAGCTCCAGCGACTGCCCCCGGCCCGTGCGCTCCCGCTGCAGCAGCGCCGACATGATCATCAGCGCCCCGTAGTACGGCACCGTGAAGTCGGTGTGCAGCGCGCCCAGGCCGCGCGGCGCGCCGCCCGGGAAGCCGGTCAGCGCCGCCAGCCCCGACATCCCCACGATGCCGTTGCCGTACGAGCGCCAGTCCTTGAGCGGGCCGAAGGTGCCCATCACGGCCATGTTGGCCAGGATCACGCGGGGGTTGAGGGCGCATAGCCCCGCGTAGCCGATGCCCCACTTGTCGAGCCGGTCCGGCGTGTAGTTGCACGTCACGACGTCGGCCGTGGCCAGCAGGTCGCGCGCGGCGGCCAGGCCCTCGCCCGAGTTCAGGTTCAGCGTGACCGCGCGCTTGTTGACGTTGACGTCGTTGAACTGGCCGTTCGTGTCGTAGCTCATCTCCTCGCCGGGCTGCACGCCGATGTAGCGGATCGGGTCGGTGCGGTACTCCGACTCGACCTTGATCACGTCGGCGCCCAGGTCGGCCAGCAGGCGGGTGCAGAGCGTCCCGGCGATGGCCCAGGTGAAATCGACGATGCGCACGCCGGCCAGCGGCTGCCGCGGATCGGCGACGCCGTTGCGCGCGACGGCGGGCGGAACGCTGCGACGCGGCGGCAGCGGCACGCCCGCCGCCGGGCGGCTCCCGGCCGCGATGCCGTCCTCGAACAGCGCCTCGATCTCGAACGCGCTCAGCCCGCCGAGCTCCGCCAGGGCCTCGGCCGTGTGCTCGCCCAGCGCGGGCGCGCGGCGGGAGGGCGACGCCCACTGGTCGGACAGGAACGGCGTGCGCGGCAGGCGCAGCGTCGCGCCGACGACGGGGTCCTCGACGTCGTGGAAGAAGTGGCGCGCGGCGAGGTGCTCGTTGACGGCGAGGTCGGCGAGTTCGTTGATCGGCATGACGAGCAGGCCGCGCGCCTGCCCCTCGCGACACAGCTCCGCCTGGTCGATCACCGCGCAGAGCCGCCGCACGACCCCGGCGGCGTCCTTGTGGTGGTCGGCCCGATACTGCAAGCTCTCCCACTTCGGGTCCCGCAGCGAGGTGTCGCCGATGGTCTCCTCGACCCACCGCGTGAAGTGGAACCAGTTGGGGGGATGGACCGTGAACGACGTCCACTTGCCGTCGCGGCTGCGGTAGCCCGCGCCGCTGGAGATGCGCCGGTGGCGGCTGGGCAGCTCCTTGCGCCAGTGCCAGAAGTTGGCGTTGGCCGTCTGCAGTGTCGTGAAGTTCACCGCCTCCTGCAGGCTCACGACGACGTGCCCGCCCGGGTGTCCCGCCCGCGCGGCGTGGACCAGCGCCAGCGCGGCCTCGGCCGCCGTCATCGACGCCTGACGGTAGCCGAGTTGCCCGGCCGGATAGTGCGGCGGCTCCTCCGGCGTGCCGTTCAGCGTGATGTGGCCGCCCGCCGCCATCGCGATGAGGTCCGTCGCCACCTGATCTGTTCCAACCGGGCCGGGGGCGCCACGGCGGAAGACCGTCTCGACGAAGCCGGGCCGACCGCCATCGGCGTCGCGCAGCGCCGCGAAGAAGGCGCGGCCGGCCGGCCGCACGCTGAGCGGCCCGATCACGACGTCGACGGCGGGCAGCAGCCGCGCGACGACGCCCCACGCCGCCGCGCGATCGAGGTCGAGCGCCAGCGAGCGCTTGCCGGCGTTGAACAGCAGGTGCGCCAGCGCCCGCTCGACCCCCTCCTGCTCGCGGCCGCCGGGGCCGGCGAGGAAGGGCGGGCGGGTGCGCAGGTCGTCGCCGGCGCGGTGCTCGACGCGCACGACGCCGGCGCCGAGTTCGGCCAGCATGCGCGCGCCCTGAGCGGTGGCCTCGTCGCTCAGGTCCAGCACCGTCACGCCGGACAGGGGCAGATCGGACGGGGTCGCGTCCGGCGTGCGCCCGCCGGGGCTCTCCAGCGCTGAGTCGGACATCGTACGTGGGCCCTCCGCCGCAGGAGGCTACACCGCTGCGCCGTCGCGTTCATCCTCGGCGGTGGCGGACCCTTCCCTTCCGGTTCCCCCTCATCCGTTGCTCTGCAATGGAGAGGGGGCCAGGAGGGGAGTTTCCCACCGCCCCAAGCGACATAAAACGCGATGTCAATAGGCAAATAGGAAGATTTTACCAAAAGTTTACCAAAAAACACTAGCCCCCCCCCCCCCCCCCCCCCGATCTATACTATGAAAGCTCGTGCACCGAGCGGTCCCACAAAGGGACAGCCGGGTACCGGAAAGGAACATGTCATGAGCGCCAGGAACCATTGGACCGCCCTGCGACAGCGAAAGATCTCGCGTCGCACCATGTTGGGAGCCAGCGCCAAAGCGGGCGTTGGAGCCGCCGGGCTGGCGCTCGTCGGCTGCGGCGACGACGACGAGCCCGACGCTGGGGCCGCCGCCGCCGAACGCGCCGCCGCGGCCGCGGAGGAGGCCGCCGCCGCGGCCGTCGCCGCCGGGGATGCGCGCGCCGCCGAATCCGAGGCCGCAGCTGCGGTCGCGGCCGAGGCGGCAGACGCTGCGGCCGACGCGGCCGCCGCCGCCGGCGAAGCCTCCGACGCCGCCGGCGAAGCCTCCGACGCCGCCGCGCAGGCGGCCAGCGCCGCCGATGCGGCTGCGGCCCTGGCCGCCGAGGCGGCCGAATCGGAGGACGCCGCCAACGCGGCCGCCGCCGCCGAAGCCGCCGCCGCGGCTGCCGCCGACGCGGCCGCCGCCGCATCCGCGGCCGGTGATCAGGCTGCCGCGGCCGTCGCCGCTGCCGCCTCCGAGGCGGCCGAGGCCGCCGCCCAGGCCGCCCGCGACGCGGCCGCCGCGGTCGAGGCCGGCACGGCCACCGCGGAGGCCGCCCAGGCCGCCATCGACGAGGCCGCTGAGGCGGCGGCGGCCGCCGCGGCCGCCGCCGGGGAGGCGTCCGCCGCCGCGGGCCAGGCCGCCGCCACCGCCGCGGAGACCGCCGCCACCGCCGCGGAGACCGCCGCCACCGCCGAGGCCGTCGCCGAAGCCGCGGCCGAGACCGCCGCCGCGGCCGTCGCGGCCGCCGAAGAGGCCGCCGACGCGGCCCAGGAGGCCGCCGAGAGCGCCGCCATGGCGGCGGAAGAGGAGGAGGAGCAGGCGGTGGCGACCGCCGGCCCCCGCCGGGGCGGCACAGTGCGGACGCACCGGCACGTACATCCGGCGACAAGCGGCGTTGGCTGGGACACGCACCAGGTAACCTCCGGCCATGCGTGGCACCACCACAGCCACATCTTCGACCGGATGCTCGGCTTTGACGACTCGGCGGCGGTGAGGCCGGAGCTGGCGAGCGCACTCGAGATTCCCGACGACGTCACCTACCTCTTCACGATGCGTGACGGCGCGATCTTCCAAGACGGCGCGCCGGTCGACGCCAACGCGGTGCAGCTCAACATGGAACGCATCCAAGCCACAGAGGCCGTCGGGCTCGTCGCGGAAGGGATTGCCAGAGCAGCCACCATGGCGGCGACCGATGACCGGACCTGGCAGATGGTCAACAGCGAGCCCTTCGGTCCGACAGTGTCCTTCTTCCAGGCGTACCCGGGCACGAGCCTGCTGATCTCGCCGCAGAACTTCGACGATGTCGCGACGAATCCGGTCGGCGCCGGCGCAATGAAGTTGGTGGAGGAAGTGCCGGGCGAGAGTTGGACCGGGGAGCGCTGGGACGGTTACTGGGACAGCGAGAACGTCCACATTGACCGCTACGAGGTTCACTTGTTTGCCGACGACAACACGGCGCTGAACGCCTTTCTCAATGGGGACTTGGACTTCACCCCCCCGCCCGGGGGGATCCCCGCCGACTTCAAGGCGGAGCTGGAAGCTGACGGCCGCAAGGTGATTACGGACACGCATCAGATCTGGTCGAACGGGTGGTTCAACCTGAATCCGGCTGCTGAGGGATACAACGTCTTCCGCGATCCGCGCATGCGCCACGCGTACAACCGGGCGATCGACCGCGACGCGCTGAACGTTGCCGCCTTTGATGGGGCGGGCAAGCCGTCCCGGGCGCCGACGTCGACGGAGAGTTGGGCGTTGCCCGGGGACAAGAGCTATTTCCCGGGGCACGACAAGCAGATGGCTCACGAACTGATGGACGCCGCCGGCTACGGCGACGGGGTCACCGGCATCATGCTCAGCTACGACAACCAGGCTCAGCGCATCGTCACCGAGCCGCTCAACTCGCAGTTGCGCGAAGTCGGGATTGACCTTCAGTTCATCGCGGGCAGCTTTGCGGAAATCGTCCCGCGTATCATCCCCGACTTCCAAATTGAAGGAGGGGGGAGTGGACCCTGGACGACCGCGACGCTCTCGTGGGAGTCGCCGTTCGACCCCCACCCGACCCTCGGTGCGCAGTTCCAGACGTTCCTGGGGGCAATGTACGGCGCGACCGACGGCTCGGGGACAGGCCCGGCCGATCTGAGCCAGAATCCCAACGACGAAGTGCTGGCCGAGCTTCACCGCACCCAAGAACTGGTCTTGGCGGCCGCCAAGCCGGCCACCCAGGAGGACCGCATCCCGCTGTATGCCAAGGTCTGGGAGGCGTTCGAGGAGAACATGCTGCAGATCGACAAGCTCCAGTGGCCCTCCGCGTACGCGACGCAGGGGCATATGGAAGGGTTCGAGATCATTCCCTTCTTTGGCTTGCCCAGGGGAAGTGGCTCCAAGTACGTCTGGCTCAACAACGTCTGATTGGAGACGTGCCAAGGAGGGCGACCACAAGGGTCGCCCCTACGAATTCATGTAGGGGCAGCCCTTGTGGCTGCCCTCTTCGCGCGGGCGTCACGGAACGTTGTAGTGAGGCATTAGTCACCGATGCTGCGCTACATCACGACGCGGATCATCTCGTCGCTCGTCATCCTCTGGGTGATCAGCGTGCTGGTCTTCTGGCTGATGAACGTGCTGCCGGGCGACCCGGCGGCGGGCGTCTTCGGCCAGTATGGGACGCCCGAACAGGTTGAGGCGTTCCGGGAGCGGACGGGCCTGAATCGCCCGTTAGTGGAGCGCTACGGCGACTGGATCTTCAACGCCCTGCAGGGCGAACTGGGCGGGTCGCTGATTGGCGATGTCCCGATCACCGAGACCTTCGCGCGGCGGGCGCCGGCGACGATGGAGTTGGGCATCCTCAGCCTGATGGTGGTCATCGGGGTCGCGATCCCGGTGGGGGTGCTGGCCGCATTGCGGCCGGGCTCGAGGACGGAGGTCGCCGCCAGTACAATGATGATCGTCGGCAGTTCGATTCCCGAGTTTCTCACCGGCATCGCGTTGGTGATCGTGTTGAGCCTGGAGTTCGGCTGGTTCCCGGTCGTCGGCTACGTCCCCCTCTGGGAGGATCCGGTCGACAACCTGAAGCACATGGCGCTGCCCGTCATCGCCATCTCGCTGACCGCGACGACGCTGCTGATGCGCCAGACGCGCTCGGCGATGATCAACGTGCTCAACGACGACTACATCCGCACGGCGCGGGCCAAGGGGCTGGCCGGGCGGGTCGTCCTCGTCCGCCACGGACTGCGTAACGCGCTGATCCCAATCGTCACGGTATTCGGCTTCCAGGCCGGGCTGATCTTCAGCGGCGCGGTGATCACCGAGACCGTCTTCAACATCCCGGGCATGGGACGCCTGTTCGTCGAGTCGGTCGTTGAGACGCAGGACTACGCCATCGTGCAAAACACGACGATGTTCTTCGCCGCCGCGGTCATCCTGGTCAACCTCCTGGTGGATCTCTCCTACCCGCTGTTCGATCCGCGCGTCCGGCTCGGGGCGGATGGCGGCACATGACCGCGATCGTCAAGACGCCGGGCGGCGAACCGGCGGGATGGCCGGGTCTGCTGCATCGCCTGCGCACGTCGGGGGTGGTCCGGGAGGCGGCGCCGATCGTGCGGGTCTACGTGCGCAACCGGCCCGCCGTCGTGGGCGCGCTGCTGCTGTTCGGCTTCGGCATCGTGGCGGCCTTCGCGCCGTGGATCGCGCCGGCCGATCCGCTGCAAATCGAGCTGACGCGCGAAGCGCTCTTCCAGCCGCCGAGCTGGGATCACCTCCTCGGCACCGATGCGCAGGGCCGCGATGTGCTCAGCCGTACGATCTTCGGCGCCCGAATCGCTTGGCAGATCGTGCTCGCGGCGATCGGCATCTCGATCGCGGTCGGCGTCCCCCTGGGACTGATCTCGGGCTACATCGGCGGCAAGCTGGACGAGCTGGTGATCATGCGCATGGTCGATGCGGTGATGGCGCTGCCCGGGCTGATCCTGATCCTGGCCGTGACCGGCGCGCTGGGGCCGTCGATCACCAACTCGATGATCATCATCGGGATCGTCTGGTCGCCAGCCTACGCCCGGCTGACGCGGGGCGTGGTGCTGTCGATCAAGGGGGAGGTGTACGTCGAGGCGGCGCGGGCGGTGGGCGCCACGCCGGCGCGGATCATGCGGCGGCACCTGCTGCCCAACGTGGTCGCGCCGATCCTGGTGCTGGCCTCGCTCTCGGCCGCGAGCGTCATCCTCGTCGAAGCGGGGCTCAGCTTCATCGGCGCGGGCGTGCAAGAGCCCACGCCCGCCTGGGGCAGCATGGTGTCGAGCGGCTACGAGACGCTGATCCGTCGGAACGGCTGGCCGATGCTCGGGCCGGCGGCCGCGATTATCCTGATGGTGGTGGCCTTCAACTTCGTGGGCGACGGCGTCCGCGACGCCTTCGATCCACGCCTGCGGAATATCCGGTAGGAACCTCACCCCCTGTCCCCCTCTCCATTGCAGAGCAATGGAGAGGGGGAACTCGCAGAGGGGCGGGTTGATCGCATGCGCTTCTGGTCCCCCCTCTCCACGCATTGGAGAGAGGGTGAGGGGGTGAGGGCCCGCGCCCGCACCGGTACACTCGACGCGGTATCCAGGAACGGCGTTCAGGAGGAGCATCGGCATGGGCAATCGACTGCAAGACAAGGTCGCGCTGATCACGGGCGGGACGAGCGGCATCGGCGAGGCGACGGCGGCGTTGTTCGTCGCCGAGGGGGCGCGGGTGGTGATCACCGGCCGCTCCGAGGCGAAGGGCGCGGGCATCGCCGATCGCCTGGGCGAGCACTGCGTCTACGTGCGCGCCGACGTGACCCGGGAGGCCGACATCGCCGCCTCGGTCGACACCACGCTCGAGCGCTTCGGCAAGCTCGACGTGCTGTTCAACAACGCCGGGGCCGGCGTGCGCACGACGCTGGACACGATCAGCGCAGAGCAGATCGAGGAGGGCGTGCGGCTGCTGCTGTCGAGCGTGATGCTGGGGATTCGCTACGCCGTCGAGCCGATGAAGGCCAACGGCGGCGGGGCGATCATCAACAACTCCAGCATCGCGGGGCTGCGCTACCGGCAGGGGGACCTGCTCTACTCGGCGATCAAGGCCGCCGTGACGCACTACTCCAAGCTGGCCGGCGTCGAGCTGGGGCCGTACGGCATCCGCGTCAACGTGATCTCGCCCGGCGCCATCGCCACGCCGATCTTCTGGGGCGGCTCGGAGCGCGCGAACACCCTCAGCGACGAGGAGAACGCGCGCAAGATGGCGAAGCTGCAGCGCAACCTCGCCAAGGCGAGCCCGATGCGCAGGTCGGGCCTGGCCGACGACATCGCCGAGGCCGCGCTGTACCTGGCCAGCGACGCCGGCCGCTTCGTGAACGCCCACGATCTGGTCGTCGATGGCGGGCGCACGTCGATGTTCGAGGAGCGGGTGGTCGAGGAATAGCCGTTCGCGGGCCAGCGCGACCCCCCCGGTCCCGGCGCGGGCGCGAGCGAGTCGCGCGCGCCCGCTACCATGGCGATCCCTCTTCTAGAACGGAGCCGACATGCCCACCTCCCCCCGTCCCACCGACTGGCAGCCCGAAGTCGATGAACTCAACATGCGCCGCCGCCTGGCGCTCAAGCTCGGCGGGGAAGAGCGCGTCACCCGCCAGCACGAGATGGGCAAGCTCACCATCCGGGAGCGCATCGACGCGCTCGCCGACCCCGGCACGTTCCACGAGATCGGCGGGCTGGCGGGGTACGGCATCTACGAGGACGGCGCGTTCCAGGACTTCACGCCGCTGCCCTACATCGGCGGGCTGGCCAAGGTCGACGGCCGCCGCGTCGTCGTCGGGGGGCACGACTTCACGATCTCCGGCGGCGCGGCGGACATCAGCACGCAGGAGCGGTTCAAGAACCTCTTCCTGGCCGACATGGCGCGGGAGTACCGCATCCCGCTGATGGTGTTCCACGAGGGCGCCGGGGCCAACGTGGCCGCCGAGGGCGACGGACACGGCCACCTGCCGAGTTCCTACGACGTCTTCGGGCCCGACATCCTCGCGGGGGTCGAGGTGCCCGTGATCTACGACGTCGGCGGCGCGGCGGCGGGCGGCGTGGCCGCGCACGCCATGCTGGGGCACTTCGTCGTGATGACGCCGCAGGGGTCGCTCTTCGCCGGCGGGCCGCCGCTGGTCAAGCGCGCCCTGGGCGCCGACGTGACGAAGGACGAGCTGGGCGGGCCCGACGTGCACGTCAAGGTCTCGGGCGCGGTCGACAATCGCGCGAGCGACGAGTACGACGCCATCGCGCAGATGAAGAAGTTCCTCTCCTACTTCCCCGACAACGTCTACGCGCAACCCCCGGTCTGGCCCACCAACGACCCGCCCGACCGGGAGGAGCAGGAGCTGCTCTCGATCGTGCCGCGCGAGCGCACGCGGCCCTACAACATGCGGCGCGTGGTGGAGCTGATCGTCGACGACGGCGACTACTTCGAGATCCAGCCGGAATTCGCGACCACCGTGCACACGATCCTCGCGCGGGTGGGCGGCTACCCGGTGGGCATCGTGGCCAACAACCCGCGCATGCTGGCCGGCGCGATGACGGCCGCGTCGGCCGGCAAGCAGGGCCACTTCATCGAGTTGTGCGACCACTTCCACATGCCGGTCGTGTTCCTGGCCGACGTGCCCGGCTTCATGCTGGGCGTCCAGGCCGAGCGCACGGGCACGCTGCGGCACGGGATGCGCGCCTACTGGGCGATGTACATGGCCTCGGTGCCGGTCTTCACCATCATCACGCGCAAGAACTTCGGCATGGCGGGGCAGGCCACGGCCAACTCCGGCGCACTCAACTACCGCGTCGGCTGGCCCTCCGGCGACTGGGGATCGATCCCCATTGAGGGCGGCGTCGCGGCGGCCTACAAGCGCGAGATCGCCGCCGCGCCCGACCCCGACAAGCGCCGCAAAGAGATCGAGGATCACCTGCTGCAGTTCCGCAACCCCTTCCGCACGGCGGAGGCCTTCGGCATCGAGGACATCATCGACCCCCGCCAGACGCGCTCCTACATCCATCGCTTCCTGGAACTCTCCTACGAGAGCCTGTCGAGCCAGCTCGGCATCGTGCGCAAGGGGGGCGTGCGCCCGTAGGCCGGGCGCGCGGGGCGGCGCGGACGCGAGCGATTCGCGCGCGCGCTATCCTGGGCATCCCCCTTCACGGATGGAGCCGACATGCCCAACACCCCACGCCCAACCGACTGGCAGCCCGAAGTCGATGAACTCAATCTGCGACGCCGCCTGGCGCTCAAGCTCGGCGGCGAGGAGCGCGTCAACCGCCAGCACGCGCTGGGCAAGCTCACCGTCCGGGAGCGCATCGACGCGCTCGCCGACCCGGGCAGCTTCCACGAGATCGGCGGCCTGGCGGGAGCCGGCATCTACGAGGACGGTGAGTTCCAGGACTTCAAGCCGATGCCCTACGTCGGCGGGCTGGTCAAGGTCGACGGCCGCCCCGTCGCCGTCGGCGGGCACGACTTCACGGTCGGCGGCGGCGCTGCGGACTCCATTAAGCAGGAGCGGTTCAAGAGCGTCTTCATCGCCGAGCTGGCGAAGGAGTACCGCATCCCGCTGATCCTGTTCCACGAGGGCGCGGGGGCCAACGTGGCGGCCGCGGGCATGGAGGGACACGCCCACCTGCCGAGTTCGTTCGACGCCTTCGGGCCCGACATCCGCGCGGGCATCGAGGTGCCCGTCATCTACAGCATGTCCGGCGCGTCGGCGGGCGCGGTGGGCGCGCTGGCCATGGTGGGGCACTTCGTGGTCATGACCGAGCAGGGGTCGATGTTCGCCGGCGGGCCGCCGCTGGTGAAGCGCGCGCTGGGCACGGACGTGACGAAGGAGGATCTGGGCGGGACCGACGTGCACGTCAAGACCTCGGGCGCGGTCGACAATCGCGCGACCGACGAGTACGACGCCATCGCCCTGATGAAGAAGTTCCTCTCCTACTTCCCCCAAAACGTCTACTCGCAACCCCCCGTCCTGCCCAGCAGCGACCCGCCCGACCGCGAGGAGCAGGAACTGCTCTCGATCGTGCCGCGCGAGCGCACGCGCCCCTACAACATGCGGCGCGTCGTGGAGCTGCTCGTCGACGACGGCGACTACTTCGAGATCAAGCCGGAGCACGGGGTCACCGTGCACACCATGCTCGCCCGGGTGGGCGGCTACCCGGTGGGCATCGTGGCCAACAACCCGCGCATGCTGGCCGGGGCGATGACCGCCGCGTCGGCCGACAAGCAGGGCCACTTCATCGAGTTGTGCGACCACTTCCACATGCCCGTCGTCTTCCTGGCCGACGTGCCCGGCTTCATGCTGGGCGTCCAGGCCGAGCGCACGGGCACGCTGCGGCACGGGATGCGCGCCTTCTGGGCCATGCAGATGGCCAAGGTGCCGATCTTCACGGTGATCACGCGCAAGAACTACGGCATGGCCGGGCAGGCCACGGCCAACCCCAGCGCGCTCAACTACCGCGTCGGCTGGCCCTCCGGGGACTGGGGATCGATCCCCATCGAGGGCGGCGTCGACGCCGCCTTCAAGCGGGACATCGCCAACGCGCCGGACCCGGACAAGCGGCGAGCCGAGATCGAGGCGTTCCTGCGCCAGTTCCGGGACCCCTTCCGCACCGCGGAGGCCTTCGGCATCGAGGACCTCATCGACCCGCGCCAGACGCGCTCCTACATCCATCGCTTCCTGGAGCTCGCCTACGAGAGCCTCTCGAGCCAGCTCGGCATCGTGTGGAAGGCGGGCGTGCGTCCGTAGCGCGGGCGCTGTGGTCTCCACCCCCACCTGAGGGCGCGTTCGTTCACCTAACTTTCGTTTGGAGGGGCGTTTGGAGCGGGAGCCGATGGAGCCGTTCGAGGGGATTCGCGTGGTGGAGCTGTCGGTGGCCGTGCAGGGGCCGGCGGCGGGCGGGCTCCTGGCCGGCCTGGGCGCCGACGTGATCAAGGTGGAGCCGCCGGGCGGCGAGTCGAACCGTTGGTACCGCAGCGTGGGGAATCGCCTGCCCGAGGCCGCCGTCGGCACCCAGTTCCTCGGCGTGAACGCCGGCAAGCGGTCGATCTCGCTGGACATCCACACCGCGGTCGGACGCGAGGTGGTCGATCGCTTGATCGCCGGCGCCGACGTGTTTCTCAGCAACTTTCGCGAGCCGGCGCTCGAGCGCATGGGGGTGGGGTATGAAGCGCTGCACGAACGACATCCGCGGCTGATCTACGCCGTCGCCAATGGCTTCGGGCAACTCGGACCGGCGCGCCAGAACCGCATGAGCGACTCGTTCGCCCAGGCGCGCAGCGGCATCTCGAGCGTGACCGGCCATCCCGGCGACGCCCCCCTGATCCCCGGCGCGATCGTCGGGGATACCGGCGGCGCCATGGCGCTCGCCCTCGGCATCGTCACGGCCTTGCTCGCGCGGGAGCGGACCGGCGCCGGTCAGAAGGTATCGACGTCCGCCTACGGGGCGCTGCTCTGGATGCAGAGCTGGGAGATCAATCACTCATCGGTGACGGGGCACGTGCTGCGGCGCGAGGGCGCCTACCACGCCGGCTCTCCCCAGATGACGGGCATCTATGAGACCGCCGACGGCGGCGCCTTCTGCCTCGGGATCCGTGATGACGAGAGCTGGCGGGCCTTTTGCGAGTTCGGCCGCACTCCGGAGTTGGCCGACGATCCGCGCTGGGACACCGCCCGGAAGCGCAATCCGGCGGATGGCCTGCCGCATGCGAGCGAAGAGGAGCTCGACGATATCCGCCTGCGGCTGCGACCTGCGATCGCCGCGGTCATGCGCCGCCGCCGCACGGACGAATGGGCGGACTTCTTCGAGATCCACCCCGACGGGATCATCGCGCAGCGCGTCTTCGATTACGCGGACGTCCTGGCGGACGAGCAGGCGCGGGCCAACGGCTACATCGTGGAGAAGGAGATCCCCCACGTGGGGCGTCGCAAGCTGGTCGGCAACCCCGTGCAGCTGAGCGAGACGCCCGGGTCGCCGAAAGCGCTCTTCGCCGAGCAGGGGGAGCACACCGCGGAGATCATGCGCGCCCTCGGCTTCGACGACGCCGCGATCGCCGAGGTCGAAGCGCAGCGGACGCCGGGCGCGGGGGCGGGACCGGGGCTGAAGTAGGCGGGCGGGCGCCCGCGGGCCGGGCGCGCGGGCGGCGCGGACGGCAGTCTAGACTCCGGCGCATGGAGATCGGCCTCTTCTTCCAGCTGCCCGCCTGGCCCGACCAGCGCCCCGGCGACCGCTATGAGGACACGCTGCGCCAGATCGAGCTGGGCGACACGCTCGGCTTCTCCGTGGCCTGGCTGGCGGAACTGCACTTCGAGTCCACGCGAGGCGTCATGCCCTCGCCGTTCCTGGTCGCCGCCGCCGCGTCGCAGCGCACGCAGCGCATCGGCCTGGGCACGGCCGTCGTGCTGCTGCCGCTGCACAATCCCCTGCGCCTCGCCGAGGAGACGGCGATGCTCGATCACCTGTCGGGGGGCCGGCTGCGGCTGGGCATCGGCCGGGGACACGGCCAACAGCACCACGCCGGCTTCGGTGTCGACGTCGCGGAGCGGGGCAGCCGCTTCGCCGAGGCGCTGGAGGTGATGCGGCGCGCCTGGGGACCGGAGCCGCTGCGCTTCCGGGGGCGGCACTTCCACTACGACGGCGTCAGCGTCGTGCCGAAGCCGCTGCAGCAGCCCCACCCGCCGCTGCTCATGGCCGCGAACAGCGATGAGTCGGTGGAGACCGCCATCGCGCTGCAGATCCCCGTGATGATGGCGACCGTCACCGCCACGCCGGAGCAGATCGAGGCGCGCAGCCGCCGCTACCGCTCGGCCCTGCCCGACGCACCCGAACGCGACATCGCGCTGCTGGTTCCGATCCACGTCGCGGAGACCGAGGCGCTGGCGCGCCGCGACGCCGAAGCGTCGCACCTGAGCTATTACCACGAGGTGGCCCGCCTCGCCCGCGCGGACTCGCCGGAGGGACCGCCGGGGGGATCGCCGATCGCGGCCCGCATCGACCGCTTCGCCTCGATGACGTTCGAGGAGGCCGTCGCCACGGACACGGTGGTCGGCACGCCGGAGACGGTGCTGCGCCGCCTGACCGATCTGCATGCGCGCTATCGCTGCGGGCACATCATGGGCTGGTTCAGCTTCGGCGGGCGCATCCCGCACGACCGCGTCCTGGCGTCGATGCGGCTGTTCGCCGAGGAGGTGCTGCTGGGGCTGCCGTAGCGTCGGGACCGGCAGCGGGCTCGCCGGGCCACGCTTCCCGTTGACGCCCGCCCGCCTCGCGGCCTAGCCTTCGATGGCCCACCCCCAGGCGCCGCAGAGGCGCCGATTCTCGGCAGACGCCGATTGGGAAAGACAGCATGGACATCGCCCCCGACACGCTCCGCCAGATGTACGAACGCATGGTCCTGCTCCGCGAGTTCGACGAGCGCTGCGGGCGGCTGATGCAGGAGAACCGCACGAAGGGTGCGGTCCATCTCTACTGCGGCGAGGAGGCCGTGGCGGTGGGCCTCTGCACCCACCTCACGAACGACGACTTCATCACCTCCACGCACCGCGGCCATGGACACTTGCTCGCCAAGGGGGGCGACCCCAAGTTCATGTACGCCGAACTGTTCGGCCGGTCGACCGGCTACTGCAAGGGCAAGGGCGGCTCGATGCATATCGCCGACCTCGACCTGGGCATGCTGGGGGCCAACGGCATCGTCGGCGCCGGCCCGCCCATCGCGCTGGGCGCCGCCTTCGCCTGCCACTACCGCCAGGACGGCAACGTCGCCGTCTGCTTCTTCGGCGACGGGGCCTCGAATGAGGGCACCTTCCACGAGGCGGCCAACATGGCCGGGCTCTTCCGGCTGCCGCTCGTCCTGGTCTGCGAGAACAACCTCTACGGCGAGTGGACCCGGCAGGCCGACCACCAACCGATCGACGACATCGCCGACCGCGCCGCCTCGTACGACATGCCCGGCGTGACCGTCGACGGCATGGACGCCTTCGCGGTCTACGAAGCGGCCGGCGAGGCCATCGCCCGCGCGCGCCGCGGCGAGGGCCCCACGCTGCTCGAATGCAAGACCTATCGCTACTACGACCACGTCGGCGTGGACTTCGGCAAGCTGGTCCGCGACCCGGACGAGGTCGCCTCGTGGAAGGCGCGCGACCCGCTCGAGCAGTTCCCCCGCCGGCTCGTGGAGATGGGCGTGCTCACGCAGGCCGATATCGACCGCATCACGTCGGAGACGCGCGCGCGGATCGAGGAGGCCGTGGACTTCGCCGAAGCGAGCCCACACGCGGATCCCGCCTTCCTCCTCGACGATGTCTACACCAAGCCAACTGCGGAAGGAGCGTACGCCTGATGCCTATCAAATCCGTCACGCAGGCCGTCCCCGAGGCGCTGAGCCAGGAGATGACCCGCGACCCCGACATCTTCTTCGCCGGCGAGGATCTCAGCGTGGGCGGCGCCTTCGGCACCTCGCAGGGGCTGAAGAAGTCCTACGGCGACCGCGTCATCGACACGCCCATCTCCGAGTCGGCCATCGCGGGGCTCGCGGTGGGGGCGGCGGCGGCCGGCCTGCGCCCCGTGATCGAGATCATGTTCATGGACTTCGTGGGCGTCTGCATGGACGAGATCGTCAATCAGATGGCCAAGATGAAGTACATGTTCGGCGGCAAGGCCACGCTGCCCATCGTCGTCACGACCGCCGCCGGGGCGGGCTTCAGCATGGCCGCCCAGCACAGCCAGAGCCTGGAGGCGTGGTTCTGCCACATCCCCGGCCTCAAGGTCGTCATGCCGTCGAGCGCCTACGACACCAAGGGCCTCCTGATCAGCGCGATCCGCGACGACAACCCCGTGATCTTCATCGTGATCAAGCGCAACTTGGCCCTACGGGACGAAGTCCCCGACGAGCCCTACGCCATCCCCCTGGGAGTGGCCGAGGTCAAGCGCGAGGGCAGCGACGTCACGGTCGTCGCCACGGGCCACATGGTTTCGCAGGCGCAGCGCGCCGCCGACCAACTGGCCGAGCGCGGCGTCAGCGTGGAGGTCGTCGATCCCCGCACCCTCTCGCCGCTCGACATGGATACGATCATCGCCTCGGTGCAGAAGACGAGCCGGGCCGTCGTCGCGCAGGAGGGCGTCCAGTTCTGCGGCTTCGGCGCGGAGATCGCCGCCGCGATCCAGGAGCAGGCCTTCGACTACCTCGACGCGCCCGTCAAGCGTGTGGGCGCGCCGTTCAGCCCGGTCCCGTTCAGCCCTGCCCTGGAGAAGGTCTGGCTGCCCGGCGCGGAGGACATCGTCGCGGCCGTTGACGAGATCCTCCCTGCCCGCGTCTAGCGGGGTCGCCGGCCGCGTGGGCAGCGTCGGCCTGATCGCGAACCCCGCCGCCGGCCGCGACATCCGGCGCCTGGTCGCGCACGCCTCGGTCATCAGCACCAACGAGAAGGTGCGCATCGTCCGGCGGCTGCTGCGGGCGCTCGACGCGGCCGGCGTCGAGCGCGTCCCCTACATGCCCGACACGTCGCACCTGGTGCCCCGCGCGGCCCGCGACCAGGGACTGCGGCTGCGGCTCGAGCCGCTCTGCGGCGCGTTCCGGGGCGTCGCATCGGACACCACCCTCGCCGCACGGCGCATGGCCGAGGAGGGGGCCGCCTGCCTCGTCAGCCTGGGCGGCGACGGCACGAACCGCGCCATCGCCCTGGGCACGACGGCCGTCCCGCTCATCCCGCTCTCCACGGGCACGAACAACGTCTTCCCCAGCGCGCGCGAGAGCACCGTCGCGGGGCTCGCCGCGGCCGCGATCGCGACCGGCCGGGTCGATGCGGACGCCGTCGCGCCGCGCAGCAAGCTGATCGAGGTCGGCCTGCCGGGCGGGCAGGAGGTCGCGCTGATCGACGTGGCGGTGCTGGCGGGCTCGATCGTGGGCAGCCGCGCGATCTGGGACCCGGCCACGCTGCGCGAGATCATCCTCACCCGCGCCGATCCGGCGGCCGTCGGCCTGGCCGCGATCGGTGGGTCGATCACGTCGATCGGCCCGAGCGACGACGCCGGCCTGCACCTCCGCATCGGCGGGGACGGCGGCGCGGGCACGGTCCGCGTGGCGCTCGCCCCGGGCCTGCTGCGCGCCGTCCCGATCGACGCGGTCCGGCAACTCGATATCGCTGCTATCGTCCCCCTGACCGGGCCCGCGCTGCTCGCCTTCGACGGCGAGCGCGAGGTGTTCCTGGCCGACGGACAGACCGCGCAACTGCGGCTCACCCGCGCGGGGCCGCCCGTCGTCGATATCGACGCCTGCCTCCGCGCCGCGCGGGAGGCCGGATTCTTCGTGGAGTAGCGCCATGCCCACCTCAGTCATCCTTCCCAAGCTCGGCATGACCATGGTCGAGGGCACGATCACCGAGTGGTACCAGCAATCGGGCGACGCCGTGCAGACGGGCGACCTGCTCTTCGCCTTCGAGACGGAGAAGGTCAACTACGAGGTCCAGGCCGAGGCGGAGGGCACGCTGCACGTCCTCGTCGCCGCCACCGAGACCGTGGACGCCGGGGCCGTCGTCGCGCAGATCCTCGCCGCCGGCGAAGAGCCGGCCCCCGTGGCCGCCCCGGCGACTGCCCCAGCCCCCGCCGCCGCAGCGAGCGCCCCCGCGCCCGCCGCCGCCCCCGCTCCCGATGGCGGCGCAGCCGGTGACGCCCCCAGCGAGCCCGGACGCGCCTCCCCCGCCGTCAAGCGGCTGGCCGCCTCGCACGGCCTGGACCTGGCGACGATCCGCGGCAGCGGCGTCGGCGGCCGCATCCTGCGGACGGACGTCGAGGCGGCGGCGGCAGCGCCGGCAGCGCCCCCGGCGCCGGCGGGCCCCGTGAAGGCCTCCCCCGCCGCCAAGCGGCTGGCCCGCGAGCACGACCTGGACCTCGCGACCGTGACCGGCAGCGGCCCCGGCGGGCGCATCGTGGTCGAGGACGTCGAGGCGGCGCTGGCGGCGGCGGCGGCGGCCCCGGCCGACGCCGAGACGTTCCCCTACCGCGGCATGCGACGCACCATCGGCGGCCGCATGCACGCCTCGCTGCAGGAGATGGCGCAACTGACCATGGCGACGGACGTCGACATGACGCGCGCGGTGGCCCTGCGCCGCGAGCTGCTCGACCTCTGGGCCGACCGCGGGCTGCGTCCCACCTACACCGACTTCGTGATCAAGGCCGCCGCCCTGGCCCTGCGCGGGCATCCGCGCCTCAACGCCGAACTCCGCGACGACGTGATCGTGCTGCATCCGCAGATCCACGTCGGGTTCGCGGTCGCGCTCGACGAGGGGCTCATCGTCCCGGTCACCCGCGACACCGACGCCCTGCCGCTCGACGAACTCGCGCCGATCAGCGCCGACCTCGCGCTGCGGGCCCGCGAGCGCCGCCTGGGCCCCGACGACCTCACGGGCGGCACGTTCACGGTGACGTCGCTGGGGATGTACGGCATCGACGTCTTCACGCCGATCATCAACCCGCCCCAGGCCGCGATCCTGGGCGTGGGGCGGATCAGCGAGCGGCCCGTCTTCCGTGGCGAGAGCAACGACGTGGAGCGGCGCTCGTTCATGACGCTCAGCCTCACCATCGACCACCGCGTCGTCGACGGGGCGCCGGCGGCGGAGTTCCTGCGCGACGTGAAGGGCATCCTCGAGCGGCCGTCGCAGCTGATCCTGCCCTGAGCGCCGCCGACCGACGCGGGCCCGCCTACAAGCCCGACGCCCGCGCGACGAGCACCGCCAGGCCCGCCACCAGGCAGTAGACGACGAACACCCGCAGCGAGTGCGCCCGCACCAGCGCCAACAGCCCCCGGATGGCCACGACCGCCACCGCGAACGACACCGCCGCCCCCAGCGCCATCTCGCCCAGGCCGACGCCCGCCTCCGCGCCGTCCGCCGCCAGTTGGTAGGCGGCCCACAGCCCCGCCCCGCCGATCGCCGGCGCCGCCAGGTACAGGGCAAACAGCGCCGCCCCCTCCCGCGTCACGTCGTGCAGCATCCCCGCGGCCATGCACATGCCCGATCGCGAGACGCCCGGCAGCACCGCCACCGCCTGCGCGACGCCGATGCGCAGGCTGTCGCGCGCCCCGATCGTCGCCAGCGCCCGCGTGCGGCGGCCGAAGCGGTCGGCGGCCCACAGCATCACGCCCGTGCCGATCAGGAACGCGCCCACCCAGGTCGGGTCGCGCAGCGGGCCGTCCAGCGCGTCGCGCACGGCCAGGCCCACGACGGCCAGGGGCAGCGTCCCCAGGATGACCAGCGTCAGCAGTCGCGACGGGGGCAGCCCGCTGCTCCCCGCGCCCCCCGCCCCGGCCGCTCCCCGTCCCACGAGACCCAGTGCGATCGCCCACCACTCCGCCCGGAACACGACCAGCAGCGCCAGCAGCGTGCCCACGTGCACTGCGACGTCGAAGGCGACGCCGGGATCGTCGGCGCCCAGGATCCAGGCCCCCAGGACCAGGTGCCCGCTGCTGCTCACCGGCAGGAACTCCGTCACCCCCTGCACGATGGCGAGAACGACGACCTCCAGAATCGACATCGGCTGTACGGCCGCCCTTCCCTCGCACCGGCGGACGCGGCGCGCGTCCATCGTCTCGCGCGCGGCGCGCTGGGACCACCGCCGCCGCGCGGGGCGGAAGTCGCCGGAGTACGTGACAAAACCCCAGCGTGGCGATACCGTTTCGCCACTGTGCCAGAATTGCGCGCGGCGCGACTGGCCGGTGCTGCACGCCCGTGGGGCACTGGAATGCGCGGCGCGGCGTCGTGACGGGGAGATGACGATGGTCGATCTGGCACGCTCCGACGCGGTGCTCGCTCGCTACCGATCCCTCGTCGACGGCGGCACGCCCCCCTCCGAGTGGGCCTTCGCCTGGCGCACGGAGATCAACCGCGGCGGCTTCGACGCCTACGACTTCCTCATGCGCGAGGTCGTCGACACGGGCAAGTGCGTCGGCTGCGCCGCCTGCGTCACGATCTGCCCCACCGACGTCTTCGATTACGTGGGCGAGGAGCCGGTGGACACCCGCCCCGATGCCTGCGTGCACTGCGTGCTCTGCGCCGACGTCTGCCCGGTGCTCAGCCCGCCCGACCACACGATCGCCGACGTCATGCACTACCGCGAGCCCAAGCTCGACGAGGGCTACGGCGTCTACGCCTACGAGTGCCTGGTCCGCGCGACCAAGCCCGAGATCGCGGCCCGCGCCCAGGACGGGGGGCTTATCAGCGCCATCCTGCTGCACCAACTGGAGCAGGGCGGCATCAAGGGCGCCGTCATCGGCGACATCCTCCCGCACGACCCCCAAGTGGGAACACAGCTGCTGGCCACCACGCCGGACGAGATCCTGAACGCGCGCGGATCGCGCTACACCTACTCGCCCAACACCGTGGCCCTGAGCGAGGCGATCGAGAAGGACATCAAGCCGATCGCCGTGGTCGGCGTGCCCTGCCAGGTCGACGGCGTGCGGCAGCAGCAGCACTCCGGCATCCGCCTGGCGATGAACAAGTGGTACCGCGAGAACATCAAGCTCGTGCTGGGGCTGTTCTGCTCGGAGGCCTTCACGCACGAGTCGATCGCCGCCTTGGCGCGCGACTACGGCCGCGACCGCAAAGAGATCGACAACATCAACATCAAGGGCAAGGTGATCATCCGCTTCACCGACGGCGTGGTCGAGCAGCGGTCGCTGAAGGAGTTCCAGCAGTACGCCCGCCCGGCCTGCCTCTACTGCCAGGACTACGCCACCGATCAGGCCGACATCGGCGCCGGGGGCATCGGGCTGGACGGCTGGACCTACACCGTCGTGCGCACCGAGGCCGGGCACGAGGCCTTCCAGGCCTGCCTCGACGACGGCTGGCTGGAGACCCGCCCCGTCTCGGACGCGCCGCGCAGCAAGCCGCTGCTGCAGCGCCTGTCGGGCTACAAGCGCGACAAGCTGCCGCCGCCGCTGCTGCCCACCGTGCAGGAGCGCCGCGAGACCGGTCAGATGGACCCCAAGGGCTTCCGCCTGTCGAAGATGAAGAAGAAGGCGGAAGAGGAAGCCGCCGCCCGCGCCGCCGCCGCCGGGAACGGCAATGGGAGCATCGTATGACCACCATCGACGCGCCCCGTTTCACGGCCCGCCACATCGACGACCTGAACGTGATCTGCTCCGGCCAGGGCGGCGACGGTTCGCTCACCGTCACCACGGTCCTGGCCGACCTGCTGCGTCGCGACGGCCTGCACGTCTACACCGAGCGCGACGTGCTCTCCCGGATCAAGGGCGGCTACGCCGCCGCCTCGCTGCGCGCCTCCGCCCCCGAGCGCCACGCCATGGGCGACCACCTGGAGATCGTCGTGGCGTTCGAGGAGCAGGGCGTCCGCCGCGCCGCCCCCCGCCTCGCGCACGACGCCGTCGTCGTCTTCGACAGCTCCGAGGGGGATCTGCCGGCGGGCCTGCTGCCCGACGGCGCACGCCTGCTCGCCGCGCCCATGGGCCGCTACGCCGTCCGCGACCTGGGCCGCACGCTCTACAAGAACATGGTCGCCACCGGCATCGTCACGCGCGCGCTCGGCATCCCCGATGACGAAGTCCGCGACGCCGTGCGCACCCGCTTCAATCGCCTGGGCCAGCCCATCCTGGGCTACAACCTGCGCGCGCTGGACCTGGGCTTCGGGGCCGCCGAAGCGATGCAGGTGGGCGAGGGCCTCTACAACGTCACGCAGCGGCACGGCAGCGAGCGCATCCAGCTCACCGGCAACGACGCGCTGGCCTTCGGCTTCCTCGTCGCCGGGGGGCGCTTCTTCACCGGCTACCCCATCACGCCGGCCACCGACATCCTGGACTGGCTGCAGAAGTGGCTGCCCCAGTTCGGCGGCATCGCCCGGCAGGCCGAGGACGAGCTGGCAGCGATCAACATGGCGATCGGCGCCGCACTCACCGGCGTGCGCTCCATGACCGCGACCTCCGGCCCCGGCCTCGCGCTCATGCAGGAGGGCGTCAGCCAGGCGGGCAGCGGCGAGATCCCGCTCGTCATCGTCGATACCCAGCGCGGCGGCCCCTCCACCGGCATGCCCACCAAGCCCGAGCAGTCCGACATCAACCTGATGTGCTTCGGCGGCAACGGCGACTTCCCCCGCGTCGTGGTCGCGCCCGGCAGCGTGCAGGACTGCTTCGAGATCGGCATCCAGGCGACGAACCTCGCCGAGCAGTTCCAGATCCCCGTCTACGTCGCGATGGACCAGGGCACCTGCCAGAACCTCGCCACGATCGAGCCCTTCAACCTGGACGCCATCCAGATCGACCGGGGCAAGCGCCTCAGTCAGGAAGAAGTGGACGCCCTCGACCGCTACGACCGCTACGCCGTCACCGCCGACGGCGTCTCGCCCTACACCGTGCCCGGCACCGCCCACGGCATGTCGCTGGTCACCGGCAACGAGCGCTACCCCGACGGCACCGTCACGACGCACCCGGGCAACCGCTTGACGATGGTCGCCAAGCGCGACCGCAAGATCGAGACCGCGCTGCGCGAGGGCCACCTGCCCTCGTCTGTCCTCTGGGGCGACGCCGACGCCGAGATCGGCGTGATCGGCGTCGGCGGGGCGTTCGGCCCCATCCTGGAGGCGCTGGAGCGGCTGGCGGCGCGGGGCATCGGCGTCGCCTACCACCAGCCGCGCACCCTCTGGCCCGTGATGCCGGACACGGTCGAGTTCATCAACAGCCATCGCCGGGTCTTCGTCGTGGAGTTGAACTCCAGCGGTCAGATGGCCAAGCTCTTCATCCGCGAGGGCGCCGACGCGTCCAAGATCGAGAATGTGCTCCGCTTCGACGGAGAGCCCATGCGCCCCAACGATGTCGTGGGGCCCATCGCCGCCTACTGCGGGCAGCAGTAGGGCACGGGGCCGGCCATCGCCCAGCGACGGAGAACGGAAGCCGCATGACCACTCTGACGACCGAGCCCGGTGTGACGCAGACCTTCCCCATCAAGGACACCATCTGGTGCGCCGGCTGCGGCCACTTCAGCGTGCTCAACGCCCTCGATGGCGCCTTCGGGCGGCTCGGCATCGACGGCAAGGACGCGCTCATCGTCGCCGGCATCGGCTGCTCGGGCACCGTCCAGAATCACGTGCGGGCCTACGGCTACCACGCGCTGCACGGCCGCGCCCTGCCCAGCGCCGCGGGGGCCAAGATGGCCAACCCGGAGCTGACCGTCATCGCGGCCGGCGGCGACGGCGACGGCCTCGCCATCGGCGGCGGGCACCTGATGCACACGTTCCGCAACAACCCGTCGATCGCCTACATCATCATGAACAACAGCACCTACGGGCTCACCAAGGGCCAGGCCTCGCCCACGAGCCAGGGCGGGTTCAAGGGCTTCGCGGCCCGCGAGCAGGTCGACCCGGTGATGCTGGGGCTCAGCATCCCCGCCACGACCTTCCTGGCGCGCAGCTACTCGGGCGACGGTGACCAGCTGGAGCGGCTCACCGACGCCGCCATCGTCCACGCCAACAGCGGTCGCGGCTTCGCCTTCCTCGAGGTCATCTCGCCCTGCGTGGCGTACAACGACCGCTACCACGAGTGGCCCTCGCACCTCGTCGATGTTGAGCGCATGCCCGGCTACGACCCCCACGACCGGGGCGGCGTCTTCACGCGTCTGCTGGCCCTCGACCAGGAGGGGCACGTGCCCACGGGCCTGCTCTTCGTCAACGAAGACGCGCCCCTCGCCGATGCCGCCGGTCCCGCCCAGCAGGATGTCGCGCCGTCGTCGAACCTGGAGGCGTATCGGAAGGTCCTGGCGTCGTTCCAGGCGTAGAGGGTCGGGGTCGTCGGCGGCGTGGGCGCGCTACCCGGTCTAGTTCGCGTTCCTTTGCCGTCGTCGTTCGCGGAGGTGTGAGCGGTGTGCCTCTCGCGCCGCCCCCAGTTCAGTTCGCGGTAGTCGCTTGATGACGGAGACCGCTGCCCTCGACCACCGCGTCAATCCGACCTCCTCGTCCCGGTAGCACAGATGCTGCTGCGTCCCCAGGCCCAAGTGCTCGCGGACCGCGTAGAAGTCCCACGACGTGAAGAGTTTCCCGTGCAGCTCTCCCACCTCCTTGAGCAGTTGATTCTGGCGGAGGGGATGCGACAGCTTCGGATCGGTTGGGCGTTCGATGAGGACCGGGTTCCCACCGCCGACTGAGGCGTCAACACCTATGACTACGTCTGCATGCTCCACCTTCTTCACCGACTGGAGCGCCACGTCGTGGATGGTGAGAAGGCGCTGAGTCGACACGCCGACGGCGTCGAGTTGCCGCATCCTCGCCTGCAATCCCGTCAAGAAGCGATTGACCGCGGTCTGGGTCGCCCGTCCCCCCTTTCGGGCTCCACTCAGATATGCGATCGGATCGACAGGCGGCTCGGTCCCAAGCGGTAGGATTCGCCAGCCGATCTCATCCGCAAGCTCGTACCCAAACGAATCGCGAAGCACGTCACGGAAGTTGGTGATCGCAGTCTGGGAGAGGCTGTAGATCAAGATCTCGAACCCCGGCGCGTTGTAGAAGTGGACTGCCCCGTCTCGATACACCGTCAGCTGCTGAAGATTCGCAAGGACTGCCTCGGATCGGATCGTGGCCGGCCACGCCCCATTCGCGACTGCGCGATTGCAGGCCTGAGTGAGCCCAAGCGTCCGGTAGGGCTGCCTACGTTTCTTTGGGTAGTAGATGGATACACGCTTCTTCGAAAGAAGCGCCTTGATCAACAGCTCCCATCCGTTGAGAAGAAGGATGATGAACACTTCATCGCGATAGGGAAACCGCGGCTTGTTGTAGACCTCAATCGCAGCCGTGATCGCTGACTTCGCGTTGTCCCGCAGCCGTCGATATGAACCGAAGTAGTTCACTGTCTCGCCAGTCTAGGCCACCGGACCCTGAGTCGACTTGATCCCGCAGGGCTAACCCCCCACCCCCCAGCGGCGACCGCCAGCTACACTCAGCCCCCGACACGGGGCCGATGTGAAGACCACCCTCCGACTCCTCTATCTGCGGGCGCGTGCGAACTGGCGACTGCTCAGCGTCGTCGGCTTCGGCATCCTCATCGCCAGCGTGCTGATGGCCTCGACGACGCTCTACACGCGCGCCCTCACCGACCTGGGGCTCAACTACGACCTGCGGCGCGCCACCGGCGAGACCGGCGCCGTGGACGTCACCCCCTACGAGACGCTGCTCGGCGGGCAGCGCAGCGCCGACGTGACGGCGTTCGTGGAGGGCAGCCTCGAGGCGCACTTCGGCGACCTCGCCCTGCCCGGCCACCTGCGGGCCCAGCAGGTGGGCGCCCTGCACATGCTGTTCGACAGCGGCCTGGTCTCCAACGCCAACTTCGGCGCGCAGATCACCAGCGTGGAGGGCTGGGAATCGGAGGCAGTGTTCGAAGGCCGCGCCCCACGGCTGCCGGCGCTGCGCCTCGACCCTGGCCTCGGCTTCCCGGTGCTGGACGGCCCGGTGGAGGTCGCGATCCCGCGCTTCCACGCCGACCTGCTGCGCATCGAGGTCGGCGATGCGTTCCCCATCGCCGACGTCTACGACGAGTGCGACCGCGAGCCGCCGCTGCCGGACGGGTCGCCGCCGCCCAACGCGGTGCCCTGCCAGACGAGCGCCATCGTCTCGCTGCGCATCCCGGTCGAGGTCGTCGGCATCTTCGAGGCCAACGACCCGGCCCTGCCCCTCTGGCGCGCCGGCTTGCACAGCCTGCGGAGCATGGGGGGCACGCTGAACCCCAGCCTCTTCGGCACCCTGCCCCTCTTCGTCCACTCCGACGCGCTGGCCGGGCCGCTAGCGCAGATCCTCCCCGGCTACCACGTGCGCAGCCGCATCCAGGACGCCGTGCCGGTCGCCGCGTTCGACAGCCACGACGTGCCGGCCGACCTGGCCCGCTTCGACGCGCTGCGCGAGGACGTGACTACCGCCAACGCCTTCACCCAGAGCCGGATCGATGACGTCCTGCGCCGCTTCCAGGCCGAGCGGGACTTCAGCGTCGTGCCGATCCTGATCATCCTGATCCAGGTCGTCGCGATCGTCTTCTTCTTCATCGTGGTCATGGCGCGGCTGCTGGTGGGCCGCGAGACCGAGGAGTTGATCCTGCTGCGCGGGCGCGGCGCGTCACTGCTGCAGGTGCTGGGCCTCTACGTCGTCCAACTGACGCCGATCGTGTTCGTCGCGGCGCTGATCGCGCCGCTGGTCGCGTTCGGCGCGATCAGCGCGCTGGGATTCGTGGGCGCGTTCCGCGACGTGACCGGCGCCACGTGGATCGCCACGCCGCTCACGCCGCAAGCCTGGGCGCTGGCGCTGGCCGGCGCGGCGCTGGCCGTCGTCGCGGTGCTGATCCCGGTCATCGTGGCGGCGCACGTGCGGCCCGGCGCGGCGCGCTACGTGGCCGCCCGGCCCGCCGGCGCGAACGTGGTGCAGCGCTACTACCTGGACATCGCCTTCCTCGCCGTCGCCGGGTTCCTGGTCTGGGCCGTCTCCGCGCGCGACGCCGTGTTCACCCGCAACACGGTGGGCGGGCTCGCCACCGACCCCCTGGTGATGATCGCGCCGGCCTTGGTGGGGCTGGTCGCGGTCATCCTCGTCCTGCGCCTGCTGCCGGTCGGCCTGCGCGCGCTCGCCTGGCTGGGGCGCGACCGCCTGGCGATGCCCATCGCGGCGGGGCTGCGACAGGCCGTGCGCAACCCGGGGCCGCTCGCGCGGCTCAGCCTGCTGCTGATGCTGGCCGCGGCGCTGGGCACCTTTGCGGCGTCCTACGGCGGCACCGTGGTGCGCTCCTTTGAGGAGCGCGAGCGCTACGCCGTGGGCGCCGATCTGCGCGCCCCGATCGAGCCGGCCGCGCCCGGCGTGCTCCAGGAGCGGCTCGACGGTCTGCCGGGGGACAGCCCCACCGCGATCGCGATCCGGCGCACCGGCAGCATCTCCCGCACCGGCGCCGCCGCGGGTGGCAGCGTGCAAATGCTGGGCGTCGAGAGTCAGCGCGCGGCCGGCTTCCTGTGGTTCCGCGACGACTTCACCGAGACGCCGCCGGCGGAGATCCTGTCCGCGCTCGCCCCGGGGCCCAGCCTGGGCGGCATCGCCGTGCCGGACGACGTGGCGGAGTTCAGCGTCGCCGTGCACCTCAGCGCAGTCCGCGACGACATCAGCATCTGGCTGCAAGTGCGCGACGGCGCGGGGCGCTTTTTCCGGGTTCTGATGGGCACGCCGGCGCTCAGTGGGACGTGGGAGGAGCTCCGCGTGCCCGCCTTCGGCACGGCTCAGGCGGACCGCACCGAGCCGCCCTACACGCTGCACGCAGTCGCGTACACGGAGGCGGAAAACCGCAGCATCACGGAGCCCGGCACGATCCGCTTCGACGACATTACGGCGATCACCCGCGACGGGGAGGCCGTGCTGCTGGAAGGCTTCGAGTCGGCCGCCCACCTGTGGCGCATGCAGCCGCTCTCCCGCGCGGAGGCCACCGATGAGGCGGCGCGCCGCACCGACGGTCTGGCGCGCAGCGGCGACGGCGCGATGGAATACCGCTGGACGGCCGGCGTTTCGCCCGGCCGCCGCGGCGTCTATCTGCCGGCCCCGAACCTCTGCGACCCCGCGGGCGTCTGCGCGCTCAACGTCGTCGCCAGCAACAGCTTCCTGCGCACGCACGGGCTCGTGGTGGGCAGCCGCGCGCCCTTCCGCTTTACCGGGTACAGCATCGACGTCCGCATCATCGACTCCGTCGAGTTCTTCCCCACACTCGACCCGCTGGTGGAGGGCGGCTTCCTCATCGCCGATGTCTTCGACCTCTACCACCTCGGCACCATGCTGAGCCTGCGCCGGCCCATCGCCATCAACGAGGCCTGGGTCAGCGGCCCCAGCGACCCGGGCCTGCGCGAGCGCACGATCCTGGCGCTGACCGAGTTGAGCGAGGGCGGGGAACCGATCGATCAGCGGCTTCAGGTGGCCACCGCCGGCGACGATCCACTGGTCGCGGCGGGCGGCAGCGGCATCCTGCTGGTCTCGTTCATCGCCGTCGGCCTGCTGGTGATCGTGGCCTTCCTGGTCAGCGTCATCTTCACGGCGCACGCGCGCATGCTGGAGATGGCCGTGCTGCGCACGCTGGGCATCGGGCGGCGCACGCTGCTGGGCCAGTTGATCGTCGAGTACACGATCGTGGCCGTGGTGGGGCTGGGCCTGGGCACCTTCCTGGGCGATCGGATCGCCCGGCTCATGCTGCGCTTCCTGGAAGTCGACGAGGCGGGCGACCGCGTCCTGCCGCCATTCCTGCTGACGACGGATTGGACCACCGTGGGGGCGTCCTACCTGGTGCTCATCGCCATGCTGGCGGTGGGCGTCGCCATCGCCTGGCGGCTCTACATCCGCGAGTCGATCACCCGCTCCCTGCGGCTCGCGGTCTGATGGCCGCCCGGCCCACCCGCCGATGGCGCGCCGGCGCCGCCCTGGCCGGATTCGCCCAAGCCGGACTAGGAGGAGTCCGGCTCCGGCTCGGGGAAGAGCCGCTCGGGGAAGCGTTCGGCGTTGTTGATGGGGCGGCTCGCCTCGGGCAGCAGCACGCCGGACCGCGCGACGATCTCGCCCGCCTCCTCGGAGACGAGCAGCGCGATCGCCGAGCCGGGCTCGATCGGTTGGGCCGCGTCGACGGCCAGGCGCAACAGCAGGTCGGAGTCCTCGGTGAAGCGCAGCATCGTGCGACCGCCCGCCCAATCGAGCGTGATCGTGAGTCGATCCGCGGTCACGACGCGGCCCACCAGCACCTGCCGGCCGCGCAACCCGTCGGGATGGCCGAAGGGGCTCAGGCCGCCGCGCGGGACGATCACGCCCGCCCCAACGCCGCTCTCGTCCGGCGCCGGTGGCGCGACATCGGGGGCCTCGACGATGATCGGCGGCGGTCGCTGCGCCTTGTTCGCCACGACGTCCGTCCCCACCAACCAGCCGGCGATGCCCACGCCCACCAGGACGATGAGCCAGACCACCAGACCCCGCCAGCCGCGCCCCTTCATGGCGCGCCCCCCGCCGGCCCCACCACCTCGTCCGGCCCCGCCACGATCGCGGCGCGCAGGATCAGCGTGTGCACGTTGTCATCGATGCCGCCCAGGATGATCCAGTCGCCGGGCGCCACGCTGTCGGGCGTGATCGGGGTGAGGCGTTGAATCACCGCGCCGGCCCCCACGCGGACCCGTACGAGGTCCTCCCCCACCCGGACGGAGATGACCTCCCCGTCGACGTCGCTGACCGTGCCGGCGATGTCCGCGCGCGGCGTGTCGTCCTGCAGGGTCGCACTCGCGAAGATGCGATTGGCCGCGGGGTTGGGCTCGTCCGCGATCTGCCAGCCCAGCAGCAGCGTCGAGACGAAGACCAGGACGGCCAGTCCCGCCAGCAGTATCCCGAACGGCCCCATGACGCCGATCCGTGCGATCATGCCCGCATGCTCCACGTATCCCTCGCTGCCCCGCGTTCCTGCTCGCCGCCGGCGCCCCGGGAGGACGCAGCGCCCGTCGATCGGATGTCCGCGCCGGCCGGAGTCGCGACGTTGAGTCTATCGGGCCGCGGCCTGCGCGCAGGATCACGCTGATGCAACTCCCCAGCGTCTCCCCCAGCGCGACCGCAGTCCTCACCCGCACGGTCTTGGGGCTGGTCCTGCGGCGCGCCTCGGGGCATCGGCGGTTGCTCGCGGCAGTCATCATCGGCGTCGTGCTGGCCGTCGGGCTGATGTCGGCGACGGAGATCTACCGCAACGCCCTGCGGGAGCTCGGCGTCGATGTGGACCTGTCGCGCGCGGACAAGGTCGAGCTCGACCTCTCGGTCTCCTCCAGCACCCACCCCTTCACGCCGGCCTCATACGCCCAACGCCAGGAGCTGGTCGACGAACGGCTGGACCGCATCGGGGAGTACCTCAGCGGGCAGACGCAGCGCACGATCTCCTCGACGTTCTTCCTCACCGACCTCGACGCGCCGCGCACCGAGGACCCCGCCCGGCCGCGCTCCAACCTGCAGTTCTTCACCGACCTCGCCCCGCAGATCAGCATCGACGCCGGGCGCTTCCCCACGGCGCAGGCCGGCGCCACTCCGGCCGGCGGGGTGCTCATAGAGGTCGCGATCAGCGGCGAGACCGCGCGCCGGCACGGCGTCGGCCTGGGCGACCGCTTCGACCTGCACCCGTTCTGGCGCGAGGACGTGCCGCCCGTCCGCGTCCAGGTCGTGGGAATCATCAGCCCCCGCGACGCCAGCGCCGAGTACTGGGGCCGTCGCAGCGACCAGTTCTTCCTCGACACGCAGAACTGGCCCTCGTACCTCTTCTTCACGACGCAGGAGACGCTGATCGACCTGCTGCCCCGTCACATCGCCGACATCGACGGCCGCATCGACGACCTGGCCTTCTTCGACCTGGAGACGATCGACGCCGCCGACGCCGAGCCGCTCGCCCACAGCCTGCGCGTGCTCGAGCGGGCGGTCGGGTCCAGCGTCGATCGCACCCGCGTGACCACGGAGATGCCCGACACGCTGGCCGCCTTCTCGCAGAAGGAGTTCTTCGCGCAGGTGCCGCTGCTCGTTCTGACCCTACAGATCGTCGCCATCGTGCTCTACTACCTCGTCATGGTGGCGGCCCTGCTGGTCGACCGGCAGGCGGGCGAAGTGGCGCTGCTCAAGAGCCGCGGCGCCGGCGCGAAGCACATCCTCGGCATCTACGGGGTCGAGGGCTTCCTGCTCGCCGCGCTGGGCTTCGGGCTGGGACCCCCACTGGCGCTGGGCGCGGTGGCGCTGCTGGGGCTGACGCCCGCCTTCGACGGGCTCAGCGGCGGCGCGCTGCTCGACGTCCGCCTGACGACCACCGTCTACGCCTGGGCCGGCCTGGGCGCCGTGCTGGCCTTCTTCGCCCTGCTCATCCCCGCCATCCGCGCCGGGCGGCGCAGCATCGTGCAGTACAAACAGTCGCTCTCCCGGCCCGAGACCGAGTCGGCCTTCCACCGCTACTACCTCGACCTGGTCGTCGTCGTCGTGGCGGCGCTGCTCTTCTTCCAGCTGCAACAGTCCGACTCGCTGGTCACCGAGGAATTGTTCGGCGACATCAACTACGACCCGCTGCTGCTGCTCGCCCCGGCGGTCTTCCTGGTCACGGTGGCGGTCGTCTTCCTGCGCCTGTTCCCGCTGCTGCTGCGCGCGGCCGACGCCCTGACGTCCCGCTTCAGCGGGACCGCCGTGCAGCTGGGCATCTGGCAGCTCATGCGCGCCCCGCTGGGGCACTCCCGGCTGGTGCTGCTGCTGCTGCTCGCCACGGCGATCGGCATGTTCGCGGCGACCTTCGGCTCCACGCTCGATCGCTCCTTCGACGATCGCGCGGCCTATCTGGCGGGCGCGCCGCTGCGCCTGGCCGATGTCAACGAGGACGAACAACTGGGGCCGCGGGCGCTCACCGCCGAGTTCGAGGACCGCGACGACGTCGAGGCCGCCGCCGCCGTGCTGCGCACCAGGGTGCGGTCTGCCGGCGGCCGTAACGCGCTTGAGGCCGAGCTGCTGGGCGTGGATCCGTCGCGCCTCCCGGACATCGCCTGGTTCCGCGACGACCTGGCGGACGGATCGCTGGCCACGCTGGTCGCCCCGCTGACCGGGCGCACGGGCGCCGTGCCCGGCATCGCGGTGCCCGCGGAGGCGCGGCGCATCGGCATCTGGAGCCGGATCGGCCGCAGCGAGGCCGCGGTCGTCTTCTTGCGCATCCTGGACGCGGGCGGGAGCTACCACGACATGCGGATGCAGGACGCGCTGCGTCAGGATGCCGGCTGGCAGCTGGTCAGCACGTCATTGGATGGCTTGCCGGCCGGCGAGAAACTCGTCACCGCGATCCTGGTCCGCCGGGCGGGCCGCGCCGGCGCGTTCGCCGGGCAGGCGCTGTGGGACGACCTGCAATACAGCCCCACGCCGGGCCGGCTGGGCGAGCCGTTTGAGGACGGCGTGGTGATCGAGGACTTCGCAGCGGTCGATCACTGGGAGCCGGTCCTGGAGATCAACACGCGGGGCCGCTTCGAGCGCTTCAGCGCCGAGCGGGAGGACGTCATCTCCGGCCCCTCGGCCGCCCGCTACATCTGGGACCGCGGCTTCTCGTCGGCCGCGCGCGGCATCCGCGTCGGCGGCGACGGGACGCCGCTCAGCGTGCTGGCCAACGCGGCCTTCCTCGCAGAGGGCGATCTGGCGATCGGCGACGAGATCCGCCCGTATGCGAGCAACGGCACGATCCCCATGCGCATCGTGGGCGTCTTCGAGCTCTTCCCCACCCACGATCCGCGGTCGGGCACGGGCGTGCTCATCGCCGACATCGGGCGGCTCGGCTTCTTCCTGAACCGCCACGGGAGCCGCACCGGGAATATCGCGCCCAACGAGGTGTGGATCGCGCCCAGCGGAGACGCCGGTCTCGCGAGTCTGCGCGAGGCGATCGCGGCGGGCGACTTCGGCGAGCCCACCGTCTTCGATACCGCCGCCCTGCGCGAGGCGCAGGATCAGGACCCGCTCACGGCGGCGGGCTGGGACGGCCTGCTCCTGCTCTCCTTCATCGCGGTGCTGCTGCTGAGCGCGCTGGGCGTGCTCGTCTCGTCGCTGGCGGCGGCGCGCACGCGCGCGCTCGAGTTTGCCATCCTGCGCACGATGGGCTTCTCGATGCGCCAGATCCTGGCGGTCGTCTCGTTTGAGCAGATCTTCATCGTCGTGCTGGCGATGGCGGCCGGCACGCTGGTCGGATCGCGGCTGGGTATCCTGATGCTCGAGTTCCTGGGCGTCACCGAACGCGGCGAGGAGGTCGTGCCGCCCTTCGTCCTCGTGACCGACTGGAGTACCATCAGCGTCGCGTACGGCATTCTCGGCCTCGTCTTCCTGCTGGCGATCGGGGTGGTCGTCGCACTGCACGCCCACCTCGCCCTCTACCGCGTCCTGCGCCTCGGCGAATAGCTCATGACCACACCACCCCAGGCCCGCCCGAGTCCCCTCGCCACGCCGGGCGCGCCGCCCCCGCCGGACTGGCACGTGGTCTGCGAGGACGTCTTCAAGATCTACAAAGTCGCCACGCTCGAGGTCGTGGCGCTGCGCGGGCTCGACCTGCGCATCGAGCGCGGCGAGCTGCTGGCGCTGGTGGGAGCGTCGGGCTCGGGCAAGTCCACGCTGCTCAGCATCCTGGCCGGGCTCGAGTTGCCCAGCGCCGGCGCCGTCCGCGTCGACGAGCGCGACCTGCTCACGATGGAGGAGGCGGACCTGGTCCACTACCGGCGCAGCGAGGTGGGCTTCGTCTGGCAGCAGACGGGGCGCAACCTGATCCCCTACCTGACCGCCGCCCAGAACATCGAGCTGCCCATGGTCGTCACCGGGCTCTCGCGCGGGGAGATCCGCACCCGCACGGCCGCCCTGCTCGAGGCGGTGGGCCTGACCCACCGCGCGCAATCCCGGCCGGAGCAGCTCTCCGGCGGCGAGCAGCAGCGCGTCTCCATCGCCGTGGCGCTGGCCAACAACCCGCCGCTGCTGCTCGCCGACGAGCCGACCGGCGAACTCGACTCCCACACCGGCGACCAGATCTTCGACCTCTTCGCCGACCTCAACCGCCAATTCGGGGTGACGATCGTGGTCGTCACGCACGACGACCACATCGCCGAGCGCGTCCCGCGCGTCGTCACCATCCGCGACGGGCGCATCTCGACGGAGACCTTCAACCGCGTGGAGACGCCGGTCAGCGGCGCCCCCCGCACCGTGCGGCACGAGTTCGCGGTCGTGGACCGCAGCGGGCGGCTGCAGATCCCCCGGGAGCTGCGCGAGGCCGCCCGGCTGGGCGCCCACGTCGTCGTGGCGCTCGACGACGACCAGGTCGTGATCTCGCGGGATACCCTGCAACGGGAGAGCAGCGGCGAGGATGGCAACCCCCCATGACTGGTGATTCCACATGACCATCGAGCGCCCCCTCACGCTGGTCACTCCGTCTGGCGACGAGCTGGAGACGATCGTCGATGTGCGAGGCGTCACGCGGCGCTTCCGCGTCGGCGACGAGGACGTCTGGGCCGTGCGCGACGTCTCGCTGCACATCGGCCGGGGCACCTTCGTCGCGCTGATGGGGCGCTCCGGCTCCGGCAAGACGACGCTGCTCAACCTCATGGCCGGCCTGGACCACCCCGACCGCGGGACCATCCGCCTCGCCGGGCAGGACATCACCAGCGCCTCCGAGCCGCAACTGCTGGAGGTCCGGCGCCACACGATCGGCTTCGTCTTCCAATCCTTCGGGCTGCTGCCGCTGCTCTCGGCCTTCGAGAACGTGGAGGTCGCGCTGCGAATCGCCGGCGTCGGGCTCGGGGAGCGCCGGGAGCGCACGCAGGAACTGCTGCGCATGGTCGACCTGCACGCCCGCAGCGACCATCGGCCCTACGAGCTGTCCGGCGGGGAGCAGCAGCGCGTCGCCATCGCGCGGGCGCTGGCCAACCGCCCCGCGCTCGTCGTCGCCGACGAACCCACGGGCGAACTCGACCACGCCAACGCCCGCGCCATCTTCCAACTGATGCAGGATCTCGTGCGGCAGAGCGGCGTCACGATCGTCACCGCCACGCACGACCGCACCGTCCTGGACTACGCCGAGCGGGTGGAGGAGATGGCCGACGGTCGCATCCTGGAGCACCACGAGCGCGACCTCACGGCCGACGTGCGCGCCGAGATCGCGCCCGGCGCCCGGGGCCCCGCGCGACCGGCGGCGCCCGCCGGCGTCGCGATCGGCGGCGCCCTGCCTCCCGCCACCCCCGCCGACGATGGGGGCGACCGCGCCCCCACAGACGCCGGTCCGGTCGAGACGCCGCCGCCCTCGCTCCCCGTCGCACCCGATTTCCGCCCCCCGCCCGGGCAGCGCGCGCCCTGGGTCCGGGACTGATCGCCCGCGCGCAGCAGTGGAGAGACGCCATGTCGAACAACAGCCGCCCGTTCAGTAAGAGAGTCGCCATCCTCGGGTCCAGCTTTGGGACCCGCGTCACGGCCCCGGCCCTGCGCGCCGAGGGCTGGGAGATCGTCGCGCTCTTCTCGCGCCGCGCACATCGCGCCGAGGAGATCGCGAGGAAGCTCGACATCCCCCACCACAGCGACGACTTCCGGGCCGTCGTGAGCCGGGACGACATCGACGCCGTCGTCGTCTCCACCCCCACGTCCACGCACCGCGAGCACGTGCTCGCCGCGCTCGACGCGGGCAAGCACGTGCTCTGCGAGAAGCCCTTCACGATGACCGAGGCGGAGGCGCGGGAGATGATCGCCGCCGCCGCAGCCACGGACCGCACCACGATGGTGAACTTCGAGTTCCGCTACACCGATCACCGCCTGCACATCACCCGCCTGATCGAGGAGGGACGCATCGGCCGGCCGCAGTCCGCCACAGCCAGCCTCTACTTCGCCCGCGACATGGCCGGCGGCGGCCTGGACTGGCGCTCGCAGAAGGCGATGGGGGGCGGCGCGCTCAACGAACAGGGCTCCCACTACTTCGACGCGCTGCGCGTCTGGATGGGCGAGATCACGAGCGTGTCTGCGCACATCGCCGTCCACGAGCCGCTGCGCATCGACCCCGAGACGGGCGAGCACCTCGCGTCGGACGCCGACGACTACTTCTCCGCCACGCTCACGTTCGAGTCCGGCGCTGCGGCGAACGTCTCAATGGTCTGGAGCTCGCGCATCCCGGGCTTCGGCGACCTCTACATCACGGGGCCGGGGGGCACGATCGCCCATCACGGGGCCAGCGGCCTCTTCTCCGACGGCCCCGTCACGCACACGCCGCCCATGGATGCGCAGGCCTCAGGCCGCGCGCTCGGCAGCAACGATGAGGGTCCGCCGCTGCCCCGCCCGGCCGACATCGAGCCGCTGCCGGACGTGAGTATCATCGCGGGATCGCGCCGCCTGCTGCGCGACTTCGAGCGCGGCATCGCGGAGGGCACGTCGCCGGCGCCCAACTTCGACGACGCCCTGCGCTCGCAACTCGTCCTGGACGCCGCCCGAGAGTCGTCCCGGACGGGGCGCGTCGTCGCGATCGGGCCGGGCTAGCCCTACTCCGCGGCCGGCCCCGGGAACTGCTCGCGCAGCACGCGCTTGAGCACCTTGCCCGACGGGTTGCGCGGCACCTCGTCGACGAACTCGACGGCCACCGGCTGCTTGTAGCGCGCCAGCTTGTCGGAGACGAAGGCCAGCACGCCCGCCGTGTCCAGCGCCGGATCCTTGCGCACGACGATCGCGACGGCCGACTCGCCCCACCTGGCGCTCTCCTGCCCGATCACCGCCGCGTCGCCGATGCCCGGGTGCTGCATCAGCACGCCCTCGACCTCGGCCGGGTACACGTTCTCCCCGCCCGAGATGATCATGTCCTTGATGCGGTCCTGGATGTAGACGTAGCCGTCCTCATCGACGGTCGCGCCGTCGCCAGTGTAGAGCCAGCCGTCGCGGATCGTCTCCGCCGTCGCCTCGGGGTTGTTCCAGTACTCGCGCATGACGTGCTTGCCACGCACGATCACCTCGCCCGACTCGCCCGGCGCGGCGTCGGCGCCGGACGGGTCGACCACGCGGACGTCGGTGTGGAAGAAGGCCAGGCCCGTGGAGCCCGCCTTGCGCAGCGCGTCCTCGCCGCTGATCAGGCAGCCGGGGCCACAGGTCTCCGTCAGGCCGTAGACCTGGTGGACGGGGATGTTGAGCTTGGCGTAGGCCTCGATCAGCGCCACCGGCAGCGGCGCCGCGCCGCTCCAGCAGAAGCGCAGCTGGTCGTGCTTGTACTTGCCCGGCTCGTAGACCTGCAGCATGAAGTTCAGCATCGCCGGGACCTTCAGCATGATCGTGATCTGCTCGTCGTTGATCAGCTGCCAGGCGCGCTGCGGGTTGAACATGCGCATGACGACGTTCGTCACGCCACCCACGACGTTCGCCGTCATCGGCGTCAGCGCGCCCACGTGGAACAGCGGCAGCGACAGCAGGTAGCGGTCACCCTGGCGGGAGTCGGACGTCGCCTGGATCGTCAGGACGCCCCAGGTCGCGCTGTTGTGCGTGTGCACCGCGCCCTTGGGCAGCCCCGTCGTGCCCGACGTGTACATGATGTAGAGGACGTCGTCCTCCGAGGCCCCCGCCTCCGGCTCCGTGTCCGGAGCGGCCTCGTGCAGCGCCTCATAGCTCTGCACCCACTCGGGGCGTTCCGGCAGCCCGACGCCGATCCAGCTTTCGATGGGGGTGCCGGCGTCGCCGCCGCCCATCGCATGCAGCGCCGTCGCGATCGGCGTCAACTCCGCGCTGAAGAGGAGCGTCCGCGCGCCGGCGTCGCGCAGGATGTAGGCCACCTCCGCGGGCATGAGCCGCAGGTTGAGCGGCACGCAGATCGCGCCGAGCTTGGCGATCGCGAAGAAGCTCTCCGCGTATTCGACGCTGTTCATCACCAGCAGCGCCACCCGGTCGCCGGGCCCAATGCCCAGCCCGGTCAACGCGTTGGCCGTCCGGTTCGAGCGTTGATTCCACTCCCGGAAGCTGAACCGGCGGCCGGTGTCGGCGTCGACCAGGCCGTCTTGATCGGGCGAAAGCGCCGCCCGCCGGGTGAGGAACTGGCCCACGTTGGTTTTCATCGCTGGGGTCTTCATCGCTACGTCTGACATACACCCATCCTCCGAAACTCTTGCCTGCGATCACTGAGCGCGCGTCCCCCGGGACGGGGCACGTGTCGGCATTCTGGCACTGCCGCCCCGCCCTGTCATGCCCCTGCGGATCCGCCGGGGCAGGGGAGGCGCCGCCGCGATCTAGGGAAGCCCCGATCGGGGCGCATCGACCTCCATCGTGCGGATGCGCCCGTTGCCGCGGCCGGCCATCTCTTCAGGGGTCGCGGTCAGCGCCTCGAGCAGGAAGAGCGTGCGACCCTCGTCGCCGCCCAGCATGCAGGCGTAGCCGCCCCAGCCCTCCAGATCGACGCGCGCCCGCACGTCGCCGCCCTCGGCGACCCGCAGGAAGGCACCCGGCCGCGGCACGGCGACCCAGATGCAGCCCTCGGCGTCGAGGCAGATGCCGTCCGGGGGCACGCCCAGCTCCGCCCACACGCGCCGATTGCTCAGCGCCCCATCGTCCCCAATGTCGAACGCGGTCAGCCGCCTGCCGAACGTCTCCGCGACCACCAACGTGCCGCCGTCGGGGGTGATCACGGCGCCGTTGGGGAAGCGCAGCGCGGGGGCCGCCAGCGTCACTTGGCCGTCGGGCGTGGCGGCCAGCAGCGACGCCTCCGCGAACTCGGCCCGCGCGTGCAGGTCGAAGCCGAAGTGCCCCACGTAGGCCCGGCCCGAGGCGTCGACGATCATGTCGTTGCAGCGTCCCGTGGCCAGCGCCGAGAGGTCGGCGTGCTCCACCAGCGAGCCGTCGGCTTCCTGTCGCAGCAGGCGGCGGTCCTCCATCGAGACGATCAGCAGGCGGCCGTCGGGCAGCCAGCCCAGGCCGGAGGGGTTCTTGGGCACCCGCGCGACGACCTCGCGCTCGCCGCCGGGCGTGACCGCCACGACCTCCTGCGCGTGCATGTCGGAGAACCACAGGCGCCCGTCGCGCCAGCGCGGTCCCTCCGGGAACACGAGGTCGTCGAGCAGGGGGCTGATCGTGGGATGCGTCATCGGGGCCGCGCTCGTGCGACGGTGCGGCGGCGCTAGATGCCGATGCCGCCCACGCCCAGCACCGTGCGCTGGGTGTTGATCATCCCGTTGTGCCCCGACCCGTGCATGACGATCACCTGCCCGATGATCCGCCCGCGCCGCATCTCGCCCTGCGGCTTGATGAAGATCGTGCCGGCCAGGTACTCGTCGCTCATGGCGGCGATCTTGGGCACGACGACGTCCTTCACGTCGCGGCAGTACTTGGCCAGCTTGTCCGCCTCCGGGAAGCGCAGCGCATGCGCGTCCTCGGGCGACATGAGCGTGCCCTGGTCGGCCTTGGGCAGACTCCAGGCCTCGTTCAGCCCCTGCTGCAACCAGACGGGCATCTCGCGCGCGAAGGCGAAGTGGATCAGGTTGTCGGCCGTGCGCGCGACGTGCCACGCGTCGAAGGCGATCGAGTTGCAATCGTCGCCCGCCCGGTAGTGCAACTGCTCCAGGCTGAGATCGTCAATCGCCGCCGCCGACTGCTCCAGCACGTCGGACGTCAACCCCGCGAGTTCGGCTCCCAAGGTCATCTCATCACTCATGAATCCTTCTCCGATCATGTCCACTGGTCATGTCCGCTGGGCCCTCGGCCGACGGCCCGCCGCGCCCATGCTCAGGATTCCGGGGCCGCCCGTCAAGCGCCCGGACAACCAGCGGGCGGCCGCGGCCCGCATCTGGGCGCCGTGGCTCGCTATCCTGCGGCCATCAAGCTGTAGCTCAAAGTGCACTCGCGGAGGTTTCCCATGTCCAGCGCCGATCCCAATCAGACTGCCAACGAAGCCATCGTCGTCGACACCGGCGTGGACGCACGACTCAGCATTCAGGCCGTCGCCGCGCCGCAGCCGGCGCCCGGCGAAGCCCTGATCGACGTGCGGGCCACGTCGCTCAACCTGGGCGAGGTGCGCGGCGCCCTGACCGGCGCTCGCCACGGCCATCGCCCGGGCTGGGACCTGGCCGGCGTCGTCGCGCAGGCCGCGGCCGGCGGATCGGGGCCGCCGCGGGGCAGCCGCGTCGTCGGCTTCCTGCCCTCCGGCGCCTGGGCGCGGCAGGTCGCGGTCCCCACCCACGCCATCGCTCCCCTGCCCGACGACGTCAGCTTCGCGCAGGCCGCCACGCTGCCGGTCGCCGGGCTCACCGCCCTCTACGCCCTGGACATCTGCGGCCACCTGCTGGGGCGCAACGTCCTCGTCGACGGCGCATCCGGGGGCGTTGGGCACCTGGCGGTGCAGATGGCCCGGCAGGGCGGCGCGCGCGTCGTCGCCTCCGTGCGCCGCCCGGAGCGCGAAGCCATCGTCCGGGAGGCCGGCGCGCACGAAGTCGTCGTCGGCGAGGACCTCCGGGACGCGCCCGCCTTCGGCCCCTACGACGTCATCCTGGAGTCGATCGGCGGCACGCCGCTGGCCCAGGCGCTGACGCTGCTGGGCCCGGAGGGGATCTGCGTGAACTACGGCAACTCCTCCGGCGAAGAGACGACCTTCGACATCTCACCGGTCTTCGGCATCGGCGGGGTGCGCCTGTACGGCTTCATCCTCTTCCACGAGCTCCACCGCTGGCCCGCTGCGCAGGGGCTCGCCCGGCTGGTCGATCTCGTGCAGCGGGGCACGCTCGTCGCGCCCATCGAGCACGAGGCGCCCTGGTCCGACTTCGTCCCCACGGCGCACGCGCTGTGGAACCGCGAGATCCCCGGCAAGGCCGTCATCCACGTGGACTAGCGGCTCGAGACCCTCGCCTTCCGGAGGCCCCATGCACTACGAAGCCATCCGCGCCGACACCCAGGGTCGCGTGGGCATCCTGACCCTCAACCGGCCCGAGAAGCTCAACGCCTGGAACGCCGCCATGACCGCGGAGACGATCGCCTGCCTCGACGCCTGGACGGACGACCCGGCCATCGGCGCCATCGTGCTCACCGGGGAGGGCCGCGCCTTCTGCGCCGGCGCCGACTTCGCCGAACTCGCCCAAGGCGACGACGACACCGTCCCGCTGAGGTGGGTCGAGGCGGTGCGGCGCACGAAGCCCATCGTCGTCGCCTTCAACGGATTCGCCGTCGGCATGGGGCTGAGCGTCACGCTGCCCTGCGCGGTGCGCATCGCCTCCACGAGCGCGCGCATGTCGATGCGCTTCGTGCGCGTGGGCCTCGTGCCCGAGGGGGCCTCGACGACGCTGCTGCCGGCGATCGTGGGGCTGGGCTGGGCCAACGAACTGTGCCTCACGGGCCGCTTCGTCAGCGCCGACGAGGCGCTCGCGATGGGCCTCGTCAATCGCCTCTACCCGCCCGACGAACTCCTGCCCGCCGCGATCGCCCTCGCCACCGAGATCGCCGACGGGCCGACGCGTGTCGCCATGCTGATCGAGCGGGCGCTCCAGGACCACCGCCACCTGCCCTGGGACACGGCCCTCGAGCGCGAGACGGCGGCGATCGCGGAAGCGCGGCGGGGCCCCGACCATGAGGAGGCCGTCAGCGCCTTCCTCGCGAAGCGGGAGCCGCGCTTCAACCGGTAGCGTCCACTCCCAGGCCGGTCGCACGTGGGCTACGCTTGACTTGGACGTTCGCCAAGGCAAAGGGGGATTCCACTGACGACCAGCAGCCCGGTTCTCGAGTCTCCCGGCACGTGCTGGGCCGGTGCATTCCCACTGCGGGACGCCGCGGTCCTCCTGCGCGCGACGACGCCGAATCCGCTGATCCCGCTCTCAGACTGGGAGCGGGATCCCACGACCTTCGCCGCGAGCACAAGCGCACTCGCGGCCTGGATTCGGCATGGCCTGGACTGGGATGGGCCACGTCGGGTTTCGCAGCGTGACCGGGTCGTGACGTTCACGGATTTGGTGCGGCTGCGAATGATCGCACTGCTCCGGTCGCGAGGGATTCGCTACGCAGGAATCAGGGAAGCCGAGCAATACGCCCGCGAGTTGACGGGCCATCGGCAGCCGTTCGTGACGGAAGCAATGTGGACGCACTCGTCCGACATCTTCCTTGCGGTCCAGGAACGATTCATCGCGGCCACGCGCGCAGGCCAAGTCGCCCTGCCGCTGCTGCGCGAATTCCTCGAGCCCGCGCATCACCGGATGGAGTTCGGCGTCGACGATGCCGCGTCGCTTTGGCGACCAGAGCCCCGGATCACTATCGATCCAGAGGTTCGGTTCGGGGAGCCGTGCATCAAAGACACGCGGGTACCAGCCGAAACGATCGCCTCCCTGTGCGAGGCGGGAGAGACCCCCGGGAACATGGTGAGGCTCTACGGACTGACGAGGGCCGACGTGGAGGCAGCACTTGCCTGGGAGCGCCGGCTCGAGCGAGCCGCTTAGGGAAGTCTCATTCCTGCTGGACGAGGGCCTGCCCAAGCAGGTCGCGCACGCGCTTGCCCTCGTCGGGTACCAGATCGTGGCGGCTGAAGACGCCGGGCTGCGCGGCGCCCCCGATCCGGACGTGATTCAGCACGCATCCGATCGGTCGATGGTCTGGATCACCAAAGACCACGCCGCGCGCTCGGAACACGAGATCGTGTTGCGAGAGACCGGCGTGTCCGTGGTTTGGGTGCGCGGCTTGAAGCATCCGGCCAAGAACAACATCGACGCATTTGAACTCCACCGCATGCTGACGGACCGCCTGTCGGCAGTCGCGCGGCAAGTGCGCGATGCGCGCGGCCCGCGGTACTTCACCCTCAGCTACTCGGCGAACGGGCGGCCAGTGCTTCGATCATCCGGGGACGTGCGGGTTGCCGGCCGCAAGCCGACGGGCAGAAGCCGCCGGTCTCGATGAAGTCCCGTGGCGTCCATCCCAGGCCGGAATCGCACGCCCGCCACGACGCCGATCAGCCGAAGACGCCGTCGGCGGCGAGGTCCGCGATCTCCTCCACATCGACGCCCAGCTCCTCCAGGACCTCCTGCGTGTGCTGCCCGATCTCCGGCGCCGGGCCCCGCACGGCGATATCGGCGCCGTCCACGCTGAAGGGCGTCGCCAGCGTCTCGAAGTCGCCCACGGCGGGGTCGGGATGGTGGATCGTCTCGAAGGCCCCCACCTCGCGCAGTTGGGGGTCCTCCAGCACCTCGGGCAACTCCACGCCGGGACCCCAGATCAGCCCCGCCGCGTCCAGACGCTCCCCCCACGTCGCCAGGTCCGCCCCGAGGAAGACCTCCCGCACTTGCGGCGTCAGGGTCGCACCGTGCTCCCGCCGCCTCAGGGTGTCGGCGTAGCGCGGGTCGGCGATCCACTCCTCCCGCCCGATCAGCCGGCAGAACCGCTCCCAGTACATGTCCGCCGCGGGCATCATCAGCATCAGCCAGCGGCCATCGCGCGTCTCGTAGTTGTTGGTGATCGGGTTCCGCGCGTGGAGATAGTCGAAGCGATCGGGCTGCTGCTTCGTCACCACCGCGTGCGACACGTCCACGCCGATCGTCCAGACGCCGGTGCGCTGGAGCGTCACCTCCACGGTCTGCCCCTCGCCCGTCTGCTCCCGAAGCCGCAGCGCGACCAGCGTGGCGGCCAGCAAGTTGAGCGCCGTCGCATGGTCCCCCTGGCCGCCGCGCGGCATCGCCGGGGGACCGGAGACGTCGCCCATGAGCGCCCAGATGCCGGAGCGGGCCCAAAAGGCCGTGAAGTCGAAGCCGGGCCGGCCGGCGTCCGGCCCCGACGTTCCATAGCCGGAGAACGAGACGTAAATGAGCCCCGGGTCCGCCGCCCGCAACTCCGGCGCGGTCAGGCCGAAGCGCTCCCGGCGGGGCTGCACGAGGTTCGTGATGAAGATGTCCGCCGTGGCGACGAGGCGGCGCAGGAGCGCGGGCGCGCCCGGCTTGTCGAGCGCCAGCGCGATCGAGCGCTTGCCCCGATTGTCCAACTCGAACGGGTAGTTGTGCTTGATCTCCAGCCCCAGCACATTGTGCCGCCAGGCGTCGCCCTCGGGTGGTTCCACCTTGATCACGTCGGCGCCCAGGTCGCGCATCATCGCCGCGGCGCTCGGGGCCGCCAGCCAGTTCGCCGCCTCCACCACACGGATCCCGGCCAATGGCGCCGTCATCGCAGCCCTCCTCCTCCGGGCGCCCCGGGCGGCCGGCGATCGGCGCGTAGTCTAGGCCAGCCCTCCCCCTTCGCGCTCCCGCACGCCGGGCATCCCGGGCCCGGCTACACTCAGCCCCCTATGACCCGACCACCGCTCTCGACCGCCGCGGCCGACCACAACGTGTTCGCCGGCAACCCACTCGATCGGGTCGCCAACGAGCGCAAGGATCCCACTTGGCTGCAGGCCCAGTACGACGACCCGGCGCGCCGCATCCTGCCGGTCTGGCGCCTGCGCTTCCCCGTCGGCCACGACGCCGCCTGGCGGTCCGAGGCGGGGCCGGAGTTGCTCTGGCTGCTGCCGCCGGCGATCGCGGCGCTCCCGGCCGATCCGATGCCGGATCCCGTGCTGCTGGGGCTGCGTGACGGCGTCCCGCACTTTGCTCAAGACATCAGTGCCCTGGACGTCGGCGCGCTCGACGACCCGGCGGTGGCCCTCGGTCTCACGGCGGGCGTGTCCTACCGCGACCTGCGCAGCGTCGCGGCCAGCCTGCCCCCGGCCGACTCCGGCCTCGCCGCCCAAGCGCGGTCGCTGGTCGATTGGCACGCCCGGCACGGCTTCTGTCCCGCCTGCGGCGCGGCCACGGCGTCGCGCCAGGGCGGCGCGCAGCGCGTCTGCACCCGCTGCGAGGTGCAGCACTTCCCCCGCACCGACCCCGTCGTGATCACGCTGATCCACGACGGCGGCGACCGCTGCCTGCTCGCCGCCCGCGCCCCCGCCACGGGTGCGATGGCGGACCAGCCGCCGCCGATGTTCACCTGCATCGCCGGGTTCATCGATCAGGGCGAGACGGTCGAGGCGGCCGTGCGTCGCGAGGCCTGGGAGGAGGTCGGCGTCCGCGTCACCGACGTGCGCTACGACCACTCGCAGCCCTGGCCCTTCCCCAGCTCGCTGATGCTGGGCTGCCGCGCGCGCGCCGAGACCACCGACATCACGGTCGATGGGGACGAGATCGGTCAGGCGTACTGGTTCAGCCGTGCGCAGGCGCGCCGCCTGTTCGAGCCCGGCGACGACCCCGGCGCCGACCGCGCCGCCGGCACGCCCCGCCTGCACATCCCGCCTCCACTGGCCATCGCCCACCATCTGATCAAGGATTGGGCGCTGTCGCGCCCGTGGCGCGCCGAGAAGGCGTGAGCCCGAAGGCGACCCCGTGATAGGCTCGCGGCCACGGTGCCGACCGAGCGCCGTCGACAACCGAAGCGGAGGTCACGATGCGTCTGGGCGTACTCGCGGGACTGGATTCCGCCGACTGGCAGGACTCGGTGGCGAAGGTCCGCATCGCCGAGGATCTGGGCTATGAGCTGGCCGGCCGCGGCGAGGCCTGGGGCACGTCGGTGCTGCCCTGGCTGACGCTCCTGGCGGCCAACACCGAGAAGATCAAGCTGGGCCCCACCATCCTCAACTGCTTCTCCCGCTCTCCGGCGGTGACGGCGCAGGAGATCGCCCTGCTCGACCAGATCTCGGGCGGGCGCATGGTCATGGGCCTGGGCTCCTCCGGCGCGCAGGTCATCGAGCACTTCCACGGCGTCCCCTTCGAGCGGCCGCTGCAGCGGCTGCGGGAGTACACGGAGATCTTCAACCTGCTGATCGCCGGCGAGGCGCTGCACTACGAAGGCGAGATCTTCAAGCTGGCGGGCGGCTTCCGGCTCGACTACCCGCGGCCGCGCAGCAAGATCCCCGTCTACATCGCCGCGATCACGCCGAAGTCGATCGTGCAGACGGGCGAGATCGCCGACGGCATCTACCCCATCCACTGGCCCAAGGGGCAGTTCGCCCGCCTGCGTGAGCGGCTGGACGACGCCGCGACCGGGGCCGGCCGCGAGGCCGGCTGCGTCACCATCGCGCCGTCCACGAACGTGTACGTGACGGACGGCCGCAACGACGATGTCCAGTGGCAGGCGGCCCGCGCGCCGCTGCACTTCTACGTCAACCGGATGGGCACGTTCTACTGGCAGATGCTCGCGCGGGAGGGCTTCGCGGCCGAGGTCAAGGCCTCCCGCGACGCCTGGGCGCAGCGCGACAAGGCCGGCTCGATCGCCGCGATCACGGACGCGATGGTGCGCGAGATCCAGGTCATCGGACCCATCGAGTCGGTGCGCGAGCAGCTGCAGGAGCGCGCCACCCTGGGCGCGGAGTTGCAGATGGTGCAACTGCCCCCGGGCGACACGGCGACAGTCGGCGCGTACCTGGAGTCGCTGCTGCGCTAGACGGCGGCCGGGGTGGACAGAAGCGACGGCGGGGCTGTGGTAGGGTTTGCAGCCAGCCGGAGGGCCGCGATGAAGGTGCAAGCCTCGGTCAAGAAGCGCTCGCAGGACGACCAGATCGTCCGTCGCAAGGGGCGCTTGTACGTGATCAACAAGAAGAACCCGCGCAACAAGCAGCGCCAGGGCTAAGCGGCCGGGCGGTCGCCGGCATCCCGGGTCCTGGCAGGCCCGCCCCCCGGCTCGATGCGCAGCCCCGGGCGCCCCAGCGCGATCGTCAGGCCGGGTCCGCGTAGACCGGGGGCCGCTTCTCCAGGTTGGCCCGCACGGCCTCCAACTGGTTGGCGCCGCCGATCAGCGACCGCTGGGTCGACTCCTCCAGCGCCAGCCCCGCGGCCACGTCCAGCTCCACCGACTGATTGAGCAGCCGCTTCGCCGCCCGCACCGCGTCCGGCGACTGCCCCGCGATCTCCCGCGCCAGGGCCATCGCGGCCTCCTTGGGCTGCGGCGAGACGTGCGTCGCCAGGCCCAGCTCCACCGCCTCCGCCCCCTGCACGATCCGTGCCGTGTAGGTGAGTTCCTTGACGATGTCGAGCCGCGCCAGCCGTCGCAGGAGCTGCGGGCCCGCCATGTCCGGCACGAGCCCCCAGCGCCCCTCCATGATCGACAGCCGCGCGTCGGGGGCGACGAAGCGCACGTCGGCGCCGAGGGCGAGTTGCAGCCCACCCCCGAAGGCGACGCCGTGCACCGCCGCGATGACCGGCATCGGCGCTTCGTGCCAGGCCCACGCGACCCGCTGCGCCGCGTTGGCGCGGGACTCCGCTTCGCGGGAGAGCAGGCGCTCGGCGGCGGGCCGGCGCTCGCCCGCATCCCCCATCGCCTGGAACGACGCGAAGTCCAGCCCCGCGCAGAAGGCGCGCCCCTCACCGGAGAGCACGACCGCGCGGATCGACGCATCCGCCGCCACGGCGTCGGCCGCCTCCCCGATCGAACTGAACATGGCCGGGTCCAGCGCGTTCATCTTCTCGGGGCGATTGAGCCGCACATCGGCCACGCCGTCGCACACCGCGATCGTCACTCGCTGTTCGGACATCCCGCACCTCCCGCTCTCCGCCGGCCGCGGCCCACCGGCATCGTTCCGCGCCCGCCCCGCAGCCTACCGCCCCGCGACGGGTGACGCGCGCGGCGCTATCCTGCACCCACCTCCCGGCGGCGCCCGCCGCCGGGGATCGGCTCCATCAGACGAGAGGGCAGTTCCATGCATGATCTCCTCATCCACGGGGGCAGCGTCGTCGACGGCACCGGCGCGCCGGCCCGCCAGGCGGACGTCGCCATTGACGACGGCCGCATCAGCATCGTCGGCGAGGTTCCGGGCGAGGCCCGCGAGACCATTGACGCGACGGGCAAGCTGGTCACGCCCGGCTTCGTCGACATCCACACCCACTTCGACGGCCAGATCACCTGGGATCCCACGCTCTCCCCCAGCAGCTGGCACGGCGTGACCACCGTCGTGATGGGCAACTGCGGCGTCGGCTTCGCGCCCGTCGCGCCCGGCAAGGAGGACTGGCTAATCGGCCTCATGGAGGGCGTCGAGGACATCCCCGGCGCGGCACTGACCGAGGGCATGGAGTGGCACTGGGAGACGTTCCCCGAGTACCTCGACTACATCGAGCAACTGCCCTTGGCGCTCGACGTCGGCACGCAGGTGCCGCACGGGGCCGTGCGCGCCTACGTGATGGGCGACCGCGGGGCCCACAACGAGCCCGCCAACCCGGAGGACATCGCCGAGATGGCACGGGTCGTGAAGGAGAGCGTGCAAGCCGGAGCGCTGGGCTTCAGCACCTCGCGGACCCTGGCGCATCGCGCGATTGACGGCGAACCCGTGCCCGGCACCTTCGCCGCCGAGGATGAGCTGTTCGGCATCGGCGCCGTGCTGGGCGAGCTCGACGCGGGCCTCTTCGAGGTCGCCGCCGCGGGCGTCACCGGCGACGACCTGTCGCTGCCGCTCAAGGAGGTCGCCTGGATGCGCAGGCTGGCGGCCACGATCGGGCGGCCGGTGACCTTCGGCCTGACTGAGGTCAACAACGACCCCGATCACTGGCGCGGCATCCTCGACGCCACCGCGGCCGCCCGCGCGGAGGGCGCGAACATCGTCCCGCAGGTGCACGGCCGCACCGTCACCTTCCTCATGACGCTGGACAGCCGCCACCCCTTCCTGCGCCTGCCCGCCTACCGCGAGATTCGCCACCTGCCGCTGGCCGAGCGCGCCGCCGAGATGCTGCGCCCGGAGCGGCGCGAGGCCATCCTCGCCCAGGCCGACGGACGTCCGGACCCCAGCCTCGACTTCGTCGCCTTCGAGCGCATGTTCCTGCTCGACGACTCGCTCGACTACGAGCCGGAGCCGCGGGACTCCATCGCCGCCCGCGCGCAGCGCGAGGGCGTGGAGCCGATCGCGCTGGTCTACGACCTCCTCACCGCCGACGGCGGGCGCAACATGCTGCTCAGCCCGCTGTTCAACTATGCCCGCGGCGACCTTGAGCACACGCGGGCGATGCTCACCGACCCCCACACGGCGATCGGCCTCGCCGACGGCGGCGCCCACTGCCGCGTCATCTGCGACGCCGGCACCCCCACCTTCATGCTCACGCACTGGACCCGCGACCGCTCCCGCGGCGCCCGTCTGCCGCTTGAGCAGGTCGTGAAGTGGCAGACGCGCGACACGGCCGCGCTCTTCGGCCTGCACGACCGCGGCGCGCTGCTGCCCGGCTACAAGGGCGACGTCAACGTCATCGACTACGACGCGCTGGCCCTCGCCCGGCCGGAGGTCGCCTACGACCTGCCCGGCGGCGCCAAGCGCCTGATCCAGCGCGCCTCCGGCTACGACGCCACGATCGTCAGCGGGACGGTCGTGCGTCGCGACGGTGAGGACACGGGCGAGCGCCCGGGCGTCCTGCTGCGCGGGGCGCAGCCCGCGCCCGCCTGAGCCGAGCCGCGCGCGCCCTATCCCGCCGGCGTTTCCGCCGACAGGAAGCGGCGCGGAACCTCGCGCATCATCACGTCGATCGTCTCCTGGGGGACGCCGTCCGCCAGCATCGCCGGCAGCGCCGTCGTCGAGAGGAACAGGTAGTGCTGTTCCTGGACGGGCGTGGGGGGCTTGCGGTAGTCGCGCGCGTAGTCGTGGCCCAGCATGAGTTGGTGCGCCCAGCCCCGGTCGAGCAGGGCCTCCACGGTGCGGTTGCGATCACGCCATTCGGGCCGCGGGGGGACGCCCGGGTAGCGGTCCATCGACACGTACACGCCCGTCTTCAGCAGGTCCTCCAGGTAGTCCACGTCCGTCGAGTCGGCGCTGTGGCCGATGCAGACCAGATGCGGCGGCACGCCCTCGTCATCGAAGATCTCCCACTGCCGACGACCCACCTCCAGCGGCGCCCAGTGGTGGGTGCTGATGGGCACGTTCGTGCGCTTGGCCGCCCGGCCGGCGGCCCGCAGCACGCGCTCGCCCCGCGCGGTCACGCCCTCGGCGTCGTTCGCGACCTTGATCACGCCCGCGCGCACGCCGGTCTCCTCGATGCCCACCTCGATCTCCCGCACGAAGATGTCCGCGATCTCGTCCGGGTCCATGCCGTCCAGGGCGGTGGGCAGATCCCGCCACAGCCCCGTCGCGACGACCATGTGCACGCCCGACGCTCGCGATATCTCCGCCAGCAGCGCCGCATCGCGGCCGAGGTCGGGCGTCGACAGTTCGATGATCGCGTCGACGCCGCCCGCCTTCGCTTCCCGCAACTCCCGGATCGATCCCTCCCGCTGCAACTCAAGGGCGTCGAGCCAGGGGTAGTAGTGCCGCGTCAGCGGCACACGCATCCCGGCGTGTTCGTGACTCAGCGTGAAGCCCAGATCGGCGGCGTCGATGGGACCAAGCGCGGTTTGGATGTGGGGCATATCGTCCTCCCGAACGAGGATAGCCGCTGCGTCCGCGCCGGCCTTCCTACGATGGACGCCCTTCCTACGATAGACACGAGGAGAACGCGATGGCCAACGCGATCGTGGTGCTGGGCGGATTGAACTACGACTTCGTCCTGCAGGCCGACCGGCTGCCCCGGCCCGGCGAGACGATGGAGGGGCGTCGCTTCTACACCTCCGGCGGCGGCAAGGGCGCGAACCAGGCCGTCGCGGCGGCGCGGCTGGCGGACCCCGGGACGGCGGTGCGCCTCATCGGCCGCGTGGGCGACGACGCCGAAGGGCGCGCCCTGCTCGCCCTGCTCGACGGCGACGGAGTCGACTGCGCCGGCGTCGCGACCGACCCCGCGGCGCGCTCCGGCGTCGCGATGATCGTGCTCGACGCGGAGGGCGAGAACACCGTGCTGGCGGTGTACGGAGCCAACGCGCGCTGCGGCGAGGCGGAGCTCGTGGCGCTCGAACGGGCGCTGCCGCGCGCCGCCGTGCTGTTGGTACAGCAGGAGATCCCGCTGTCCCTGACGGCCGCCGCGATGCGCCTCGCCCGGGCGCAGGGCGTGCGCGTCGTGCTGGACCCGGCGCCGGTCCGGCCCGAGCTGCCCGAGGGTTTCCACGCCCTCGCCGACATCCTCACGCCCAACCAGGGCGAGGCCGAGGCGCTGATCCGCGGCCCGGGCGGCGGCCCAGCGTCCAGCGCGCCGGAGGTGGCCGCCGCGCTGCGCGATCGCGGGATCGCCAACGTCATCGTCACGCTGGCCGCGGACGGGGCCGTCCTCGCCGATGCGGGCGGGGGCCCGGTCACGACCGTGCCCGGTCACCGCGTGCGGCCGGTCGCCAGCGTGGGCGCGGGCGACGCCTTCAACGGGGCGCTCGCGGTCGCGCTGGGCGAGGGCCGCCCGATCGGCGCGGCCGCCGCCTTCGCCAACGCGGCCGCCGCGCTGTCCGTGACGCAGCCCGGCGTCCAGGAAGCGATGCCCCAGCGCGCCGCCGTCGAGCGGCTGATGCACGGTCGCTGACGCGTCACGCCGAGACTGGGAATCATCTCCGGCGCTTGGATGCGGCCATGAGGCGTGACACATCGTGTCTTGACCGACCCGGCGCGCCGCGTATCTTGACTTGAAATTCGGACAGAGCCCGGGCAGACCCAGGCGGGCAGAGCGAATGAGGAGGACACACACGTGAACAAGACCGAACTGGCGGCGAAGTTGGCGAAGCAGACCGATCTCAGCCAGGCCAAGTCACTGGAGGTCGTTGACTCGATCTTCAGCTCCGCGGACGGCAAGGGCATCATCGCCGTCGAGCTGGATGCGAACCGCGAGGTCTCCATCGCCGGCTTCGGCAAGTTCGAGACCCGCCGGCGCAAGGCCCGCGAGGGGCGCAACCCGGCCACCGGCGAGGCGATCCAGATCGTGGCCAAGCGGGCCGTCGCCTTTCGGCCCGCCAAGGGCCTCAAGGACCGCGTGGAGGTCTAGGCGCGCCGCCATGAGGTCGCTGGCCTCACCAGTCAGGCAGCAGCAGCGGCCCGCCCCCCAGCGGGCCGATCTGATCTGACGCCAGCTCCGGAGTCCCCATGCACGACGACCTTCGCGCCCGCATCGCCGCCGGCTTCCCCCGCACGCGGGCGGAGTTGGAGAGCCTCGTCCGCATCCCCTCGGTCAGCGCTGGTGGCTTCGATCCCGCGGACGTGCGTCGCTCGGCGCTGGCCACCGCTCAACTCATGCGCGATTCGGGCCTCCGCGACGTGCACCTGCTCGAGGTCGAGGGCGCGCACCCCGCCGTCCTGGGAGAGCGCCACAGCGGCGACGACCGGGCCACCGTGCTGCTCTACGCCCACCACGATGTACAGCCGCCCGGCGACCTTGCGCAATGGACGTCGGACCCCTTCCAGCCGGTCGAGCGCGGCGGACGCCTGTTCGGCCGGGGCGCCTCCGACGACAAGGCCGGCATCGCCGTCCACCTCGGCGCGCTGCGCGCGCTGGGCGACGAGTTGCCGGTCAACGTCAAGCTGTTCGTCGAGGGCGAGGAGGAGATCGGCTCGGCGCACCTGGCGGACTTCCTCACGCGCTACGCCGCCGACCTCACCGCCGACGTCATCGTGATCGCCGATTCGGCCAACTGGCGCGTCGGCGAGCCCGCCCTCACGACAACGCTGCGGGGCCTCGTCGATTGCGAAGTCGAGATACGCACGCTGCGGCAGGGCGTCCACAGCGGACTCTTCGGCGGCGTGCTCCCGGACGCGCTGATGGCCCTCGCCCGCGTGCTCGCCTCGCTCCACGACGACGCCGGACGGCCCGCCGTCGCCGGGCTGGTCTCCCGCCAATCGGACGGGCTGAACCTCGCCGAGGCGGAGCTGCGCGAACAGGCGGGCGCGGCGGAGGAGACCCGCCTGATCGGCGACGGCCCGCTGACGTCGCGGACGTGGAGCCAGCCCGCGATCTCCGTGCTCGCCATCGACGCGCCGCCCGTCGCCGAAGCGATCAATCAGCTTGTGCCCGTCGCACGCGCCAAGGTCAGCGTACGCCTGGCCCCGGGCGACGACCCCGCTCGCGCGATGGCGGCGCTGGTCGCGCACCTGGCGGCGCAGCGCCCGTGGGGCGCGACCGTATCGGTCAGGCCGGGCGCCAGCGCGGCGCCCGTCGCGCTCGAGACGGACGGCCCCGCCTACGACGCCTTCCGTGCCGGCTTCGCGGAGGCCTGGGGGCGTCCCGCCGTGGAGATCGGGATCGGCGGCTCGATCCCCTTCGTCGGCGCGTTTCAGGCCGCGTCGCCGGGGGCGACGATCCTGCTCACCGGCGCCGGCGACCCAACCAGCCAAATTCACGGCCCCGACGAGAGCCAGGATCTCGCCGACCTGGAGCGCGCCTGTCTGGCGGAAGCGATCGCGCTGCGCGCCCTCGGCGCGGGCTGACCCGCAGCGGGCAGTGCCGACAGCGTGATCGACGTTCTCCAGGCAGCGCCAAGCAGTCCAATCCGAGTGTGCGCCATCGGGCCATCCGGCGGCGGAGTATACGTCGGGGCAGGGCTGCGCCAGGGGAGCGAGGCTAGGACTGCGCGCCGAAGCTCAGCAGTTGATCCTTCGAGATGAGGCCCCGCTTGATCCCGTCCATGAGGACATAGGGCTGTAGCAGTGGATTCGCGAATCTCCAGGTGACGTTGTGCCGGGGTCCGCTCTTTTCGATCACTGAACCACGTCCCGGCGTCGTGAACGCATCCAAGTGTGGGGTGATCTGCGCGATCGCAACGGGCCGCCTGCGGATATCCGCCAGGGGACCCTGCACGTGCGCCGCGCGGAAGTAGCCGCGCTCGTCAGTTCTCGCAAGGGCGGCGGCCGTCAGCGTTTCTCGCAGCCGTGCGGCGGGGTGTCGGCTATCGACGGCCTGCACACATGCCACCCTGATGCTTTCGTTCGCACTCTCCACCGCCAATTCGATCCCGCGATCGACATCCGCTTCCCCCACAACAGCGCTGTGCCGCCGGGCAGCCACGCGGGCCGAGTCCAGCCCCACAAGATGCGTGTAGTGTGGGAGACCTCGCGAGATCGCGACGATCCGCCCCAGCGCGGCAGGCTCGATCCTCATACCGACCTTGCCAAGAGCGTTTCTCATGATCTCCTCAACTTCGGCATCCGACATTCGTGGCATGCGGATCTGGACCACGGCTCTTTCCACAGACCGATGCTCCCGAACCAACTCCTCCACGTTGTCCGCGACTCCCACAAGCACCACTGTTGCTGGGACACTTTCGTCAGAGAGCGTCTTGATCGTGTCGGCCATGGCCGTGCTGACGCTCTCCGGCGCCCGGTCGTACTCGTCGAGGAAGATGACGAGTGGGATCTTCTTGCCAACCGCAGTCAGAGCTTCCCGGACGGCTTCCGGAGAAATATCGCCCCCGATATCGTCCCCGAGGCGGCGCACGGATCTCACGACATCCGATGCGAACCCGGCAGACACCCGTTCCTCAACCATGGCGATCCGGTTGAAGACCTTTCTCCACATCGTCGTGAAGGTGTCCGTGCTGTCGCAGTTCGCCTTGGGGCAGGAAGACTCCCCCATGACGGCCTGAAGAATCTCGACAATGACGGTCGCCAAAGATGTCTTCCCAACGCCGCGCTCTCCGAACAGGACCGCATGGGTTCCTTGTTGGCCGATTGCATCAAGGAGTTGACTGACCTGCCCCTCTCGGCCGGCGAACAGCTCCCGGGAGTTGATCGGAGATCGGGGACTGAAGAACTGTCCGAGCAGATACACCCGCTCCTCATCCGTCACTTCCGAGACTTCCTGGGCATCGTGAGGGGCTTCGTCTTGAGTCATCTGCTGGCCTTGGATGCGGACCTTGGAGAATCGTCCTAAAGTTTCTCTAAGTTTATCCCTTAAGACTCAAACGAGGAAAGTGGGTCATCATTTGCTCGGGTTCCTCACCGAGAGGACGAGTTAGAGAATGTCTAAGTATGTCCGGTGAGACCCTAAGTCGGCGAATGCAGCGACCGCGATCGGTCCGCTGATCCGGAACGTGTGACTCGGCCAGGACATCGTCGCAGCGCGCGGGGGAGGACCCGGAGCATGGTTTCCCGCCGTCGACCACTCCCTCAGGCGCCACCCAACCACCCCCGACATCCGCAGGGGCGATAGCGATCCAGCCGCGCCGGGCCGCTATCGTGCCTCTATGCAGAAACTGCTGGCCGCCAACCGGGGCGAGATCGCCATCCGCATCATGCGCGCCGCGGCGGAGCTGGGGCTCCGCACCGCCACGATCTACTCCCAGGAGGACCGCCTGAGCCTGCACCGCTTCAAGGCCGACGAGGCCTACCTGGTGGGCGCCGATCAGGGACCCGTCGCCGCCTACCTGGACATCGCGGGCATCATTGGCCAGGCCAAGGAGCACGGCGTCGACGCCATCCACCCGGGCTACGGCTTCCTGGCCGAGAACAGCGCCATGGCCCGCGCCTGCGCCGACGCCGGCATCGTCTTCGTGGGACCGCCGGCGGAAATCCTGGACGCGCTCGGCGACAAGGTCGCCGCCCGCAAGCTGGCCCAGGAGGCCGGCATCCCCGTCATCCCCGGCCACGACGCCCCCATCACCGACGTGGCCGCCGCGCAGACGGCCGCCGCGGCGATCGGATTCCCGCTGATGGTCAAGGCGGCCTTCGGCGGCGGCGGCCGGGGGCTGCGGGTCGTGCACCGCCCGGAGGATCTGTCATCGCAGATCGAAGAGGCACAGAAGGAAGCGCAGGGGGCATTCGGGAACGGCGCCGTCTTCCTGGAGCGCTACATCCGCCGGGCCCGGCACATCGAAGTCCAGATCTTCGCCGACGCCCACGGCAACGTCCGCCACCTGCACGAGCGCGACTGCTCCGTGCAGCGCCGCCACCAGAAGGTCGTCGAGGTCGCCCCCGCGCCCAATCTCGACGATGGCGTCCGACGGCAACTGCACGAGGCGGCGCTCACGCTGGCCCGCGCCAGCGGCTACGTCAACGCGGGCACGGTCGAATTCCTGCTCGACGCCGACAGCAACGAGTGGTTCTTCATCGAGGTCAATCCGCGCATCCAAGTGGAGCACACGGTCACGGAGGCCGTCCTGGGCCTGGACCTAGTGCGATCCCAGATCCTCGTCGCGCAGGGCATCGCCCTCGACGACGAGCCCCTGGCGCTGCCCCCGGACGAGCAACTGGTCCCGCGCGGCTTCGCCGTGCAGTGCCGCGTCACGACCGAGGATCCAGAGGACAACTTCGCGCCCGACTATGGGCGGCTGTCGAACTACCGCTCGCCGGCCGGCCCCGGCATCCGCCTCGACGGCGCGACCGCCTACAGCGGGGCCGAGCTCAGCCCCTACTACGACTCGCTGCTCGTCAAGATGACGACCACCGATCGCACGCTGGACCGCGCCTGCCGTCGCGCCGACCGGGCCCTGCGCGAGTTCCGCATCCGCGGCGTGAAGTCGAACATCCCCTTCCTGCTCAACGTCGTGAACCACCCCACCTTCCAGGCCGGGGAGGCCACGACCAGCTTCCTCGACACGTCGCCGGAGTTGACCGTCTTCCCGCAGGACGAGGAGACCGCCCACGGCCTGCTGCGCTACCTGGGCGACATCATCGTCAACGGCAACCCCGCGGTGCAGGACCGCGCCACCCCGGACACGCTCGGCGACGCCCCCGTCGTGCCCTACACGCTGGGCGAGCCACCCCCGCCCGGCAGCCGGCAGCGGCTGCTGCAGCTGGGCCCGGCCGGCTTCGCCGCCTGGGCGCGATCGCAGGAGCGCCTGCTGATCACCGACACCACCATGCGCGACGCCCATCAGTCGCTGCTGGCGACGCGCATGCGCACGCACGACCTGCTCCAGCCCGCGGAGGCGATCGCGCAGCGCCTGCCCAACCTCTTCAGCCTCGAGATGTGGGGCGGCGCCACCTTCGACGCCTCGATGCGCTTCCTGCACGAGGATCCCTGGGAGCGGCTGCGCGAACTGCGCGCGCGCATCCCCAACATCTGCTTCCAGATGTTGCTGCGCGCCTCCAACGCCGTGGGCTACACCAGCTATCCGGACAACGTCGTGCGGGAGTTCGTGCTGGAGGCCGCGCGCCAGGGCATCGACATCTTTCGCATCTTCGACTCCCTCAACAGCGTCGACAACATGGTTGTCTCGATGCAAGCCGTGCTTGAGACGGACGCCGTCTGCGAACCCGCCATCTGCTACACGGGCGACCTGCTGGACCCCTCGCGCCCGAAGTACGACCTCGACTACTACCTCACGATGGCGCGCCAGTTGCGCGACATGGGCGCGCACATCCTGGGCATCAAGGACATGGCGGGGCTGGCGCGCCCCTACGCCGCGGAGATGCTGGTTCGGGAGCTGCGCAAGGAGATCGACATCCCGATCCATCTCCACACCCACGACACGAGCGGCATCAATGCCAACACCATCCTCAAGGCGGCCGAGGCCGGCGTGGACATCGTCGATGCGGCCGTCTCGCCGCTCAGCGGCGGTACGAGCCAGCCCAACCTGAACTCCATGGTCGCCGCCCTGGCGCACACGCCGCGCGCCACCGGCCTCGACGAACACGCCCTCAGCGACATCGCCCGCTACTGGACTCGGGTGCGCGACTTCTACGGCCCCTTCGACATCGGCCCGCGCTCCGGCAACGCCGACGTCTACCGCCACGAGATCCCGGGCGGCCAGTTCACCAACCTGCAGCAGCAGGCGCAGGGGCTGGGGCTGGGCCATCGCTGGCCGGAAGTCGAGGAAATGTACGCGCGGGTCAACCAGCTCTTCGGCGACATCGTCAAGGTCACACCGTCGAGCAAAGTCGTGGGCGACATGGCGATGTTCCTGCTCGTCGGCGGCATGACGCCCGAGGACGTCCTGGCCCTGCCCGACGACCACGACGTCAACTTCCCCGACTCCGTACGCGAGATGCTGGCCGGGTCGCTGGGCACGCCGCCCGGCGGCTGGCCCCCGGACGTGCAGCGCATCATCCTGCGCGGCGCGCCCCCGCTCGCCGGCCGGCCCGGCGCGAACCTGCCCCCCGCCGACCTGCCCGCCGTGGCGGCGGAGCTGGAAGCCACCGCGGGTCGCGCGCCGGAGCATCGCGACGTGCTCAGCGCCCTGCTCTATCCCGAGGTCTACGCCCGGTTCGACAGCGTCCGGCGCGAGTTTGGCGACGTCAGCGTCCTGCCCACGCCGGCCTTCTTCTACGGCATGCCCGTCGGCGAGGAGATGCCGGTGGAGCTTGCCCCCGGGCGTACCGCAATCGTGAAGTTCCTGACCGTCGGCGCCGCGCACCTCGACGGGACGCGGCCCGTCTTCTTCGAGCTCAACGGCGAACCGCGTCAGGTCACCGTGCGCGATCAGTCGCTCAAGGCCGAGACCCGCAGCCAGCCCAAGGTCACGCCGGGCGAGCCGGGCCACGTGGGCGCGCCGACGCCGGGCCTGATCACCGGCGTCTACGTCAAGGCCGGGGCCGCCGTCGCCCGCAACGAGAAGCTGCTGGACCTGGAGGCGATGAAGATCCAATCGACGATCTACACCCCCTGCGACGGTCGGGTGGCGGAGGTGCTCGTCGAGCCGGGGCAGCAGGTGCAGGCGAAGGATCTGTTGGTCGTGATCGCGCCGGGGTGAGTGGGGGTTGCCTCCGTTCACCGGCCAGGGCTGGACCGATAAGATCGACGATCGCAGTGCGCCCGAGCCGAAGCTGTGCGATTGCCTCGGTGCGGGGCGTCGTACTCTCTATACTGGGTCCGCAGGGTGGTTCAATGATCAAGGTACGGGCAATGAGACCACGTCAAGCTTCACGTTCCCAGCATCGCTGCAGGACCTGCGACGAGACCGGGCGTCCTTCTGTGGTTGATGGCGCGGCGAGGATCTTCGACTTCTCTGGCTCAATCACGACGAGGAAATTGCGATTCACGAGGCGGTCGGACCTGGACGCTCTTCGCGCGGATTGGGAGGCCGTCGCGGGCGATCTGTGGTGGGCGATCAACGAGTTCGCGACGGAGTCCGGGATGTCAGCCCCGGAGATCGATCGGTCCCTCGCGCTGGATACATCGGACACCAGAGCGGAGCCAACTGCGGGCGAACTGACGTCCCCGCTTCAAGGGCGCTTGCCGCTGTGACACCTGAGGAAGCGTCCCAACTCGATCCGTCGAACGTGGGCAGCGGGGCGATCGAGGGTGACCGCCCCGAGGATCCGCATCGTGAGCCCACGCCCCAGTCTCCCGCGACGCTGGAGGCGCAGTTCTCTGCGTTTATCGGCCCCCTTCCGCACCCTGCCATCTTGCAGGGATACGAGGACGTGCTCCCTGGGGCTGCGGAGCGAATCATCACGCTGGCCGAGAAGCAATCGGCTCATCGTATGGGCATCGAGGCGCAAGTCGTTAATCACGAGTCCTGGCGCTCGTGGGCCGGACTAGGCGCCGGAACCGTGGTCGCGCTCGCGGTCCTGGGCGGAGCGATCGGTCTGACCGTCTCAGGGCATGAGGAAGTCGGCGCCCTGCTTGGGATTGCGAATATCGCGGGCATCTCATCCGTCTTCGTGCTGGGAAGGCGGGCCGGGCAGGAGGACTGAGTTCGCCCCCTACCGACCTTCCCACTCCGGCCGACGCTTCTCCCGATACGCCGCCGGGCCCGACTTGGCATCCGCGGTGGCGCCCGCGACCTTGCGCATCGTCTCGCCGAAGCGGACCGCGTTCATGAAGTCGAACTCCTGGCCGCGATGGGCGACCTCCTTCGTCGCGCGCACGGCCAACGGCGCCGACAGCAGTAGCCGCTCGGCCAGCCGGTGCGCCTCCGCCATCAACTCCTCGTGCGGCGTGATCTTCCAGACCAGGCCCATCTCCTTCGCCCGCGCCGCGTCGACGCGCTCCCCGATCAGCAGCAGTTCCATCGCGTTCTGCCAGCCGATCCGCTTGGGCATGCGGATCGCGCCCTGAATCGTGGGCACGCCCAGGCGCACCTCCGGGAAGCCGAACTGCGCCCGCTCGCTGGCGATGACGAAGTCGCAGGCCGCGACCAGGGTGCAGCCGAAGCCCAGGCAGTACCCGTTCACCGCCGCGATCGTGGGCTTCCAGACCTCGAGTCCGCTCTCCAGCGACGTCAGCGACGGCACCTCCCAGAACGTGCCCTTGTCGGCCGGCTTGCCGAAGCCGCGCACGTCGGCGCCGGCGCTGAAGGCGCGCCCGGCCCCCGTGATGATCCCCACCCACGCCTCGTCGTCCTCCCGGAAGGTGCGCCAGGCGTCGTTCAGGTCCTGGCGCAGCTCGGCGTTGATCGCGTTGAGCGCCTCCGGGCGGTTGTAGGTGATCGTCGCGATGCGGCCCTCGCGCTGGTACAGGACGGTGTCGCCCATGGCGTGCTCCCTCTGCTGCGGCTCGTCGTGCCGGTTCGATCCGTGCTGCGGCGATGCTAGCCTGCCGGTCATGCCCACGGAGCAGCGCCTGCGACGCTTGCGCAGCGTCCTCGAACGACGCCAGGACGACGTCACCGTCGTGCTGGACAACGTGCACGACGCCCACAACGCCTCCGCCGTCCTGCGCTCCGCCGACGGCTTCGGCATCGGCCGGGTGGCCCTGCTCTACACGGAGCATCCCACGCCGGCGATCTCCAAGGGCGTCTCCGGCTACACCCGCAAGTGGATGACCATCGACCAGTACGACGACACCGCATCGTGCGTCGCCGCGCTGCGCGCCCGCGGCGAGCAGATCGTCGCCACGCACGTCGAGGCCGGGGCGCGCAGCCATCTGGAGATCGACTGGACGCACCCCGTCGCGGTGGTCCTGGGCAACGAGCACGAGGGCTGCACGCCGGCCATGCGCGCCGCCGCCGACGCCACGGTCGCCATTCCCATGCAGGGCATGGCGCAGAGCTTCAACGTCTCCGTCGCCGGCGCGATCATCCTGGCCGAGCTCTTCCGTCAGCGGGCGAAACAGGGTATGTATCAGCCAGAGTGGAACACCACCAAGGAAACGCTCTATCGTTCGTGGCTGGCGAGGGAGACGCTGGCGTGACGCCCGTCACCCGGACCTCGTGAGCGAACGCCTGCAGCGGGGCGCGAACACGCTGCGTTGGAATCGACGGCCGCCGACGCGGCCCCAGCAGCCTGCGGGCGAACAGAGGAGACCGAGAATGGATCTGCAGAACGTAGTACTGGTCGACGGCGTGCGGTCGCCGTTCACGAAGGGTGGACGCGGCGGCTTCGCCGCAACCCGCCTGGACGAGATCGGCGTCCAGGTGCTGAAGGCGCTCCTGGAGCGCAACCCGCAACTCGACCCCATGGAGATCGAGGAGGTCGGCCTCGGCAACGTGGGCGGCGTCGCGGAGTTCGGCGGCTTCGGGGGCAACCACATGGCCCGGCTGGCCGGCCTGCCGGAGTCCGTTTGCACCTTCGATGTGTCGCGGCAGTGCGGCAGCAGCATGGAGTCCCTGCACCGCATCGCCCAGGGCATCATGGTCGGCGCGACGAAGATCGGCATCTCCATGGGCGCGGAGCGCATGGGGCGCCAGCTCGGCGGCGGCGGCAGCGAGGGCAACCGCATCACGTCCTTCAATGAGGCCCGCCACGACATGAACGATGTCCAGCGCAATATGGCGCAGGACCACGCGGAGTACTTCGCGCAGGAGATCCCGGACTTCATCCTCGACTCCGACCCGGTCTTGTCGATGGTGCAGACCGCGCAGAACGTGGCCGACACCTACAACCTCACGCGCGAACAACTCGACCAGTTCGCCGTCGACAGCCACCGCAAGTACGGCGAGGCCCTGGCCGCGGGCTTCTACGAGGACGAGATCGTCCCCTACGAGACCGAGCGGCCGGTCATGAACGACGACGGCAGCGTGGACCTGAGTCAGCACGGCGAGACGGTCCTCGTCACGCGCGACGAGGGCTACCGCCCCGGCACCAACATGGAGACCCTGTCCACGCTGCGGAACGTCAAGGGCATCACCAGCTACGGCGACCGCGAACTCGTCATCACGGCGGGTAACTCCTGCCCCACCAACGACGGCGTCACCGCCGCCCTGCTGATGAACGAGGACAAGGCCAAGGAACTGGGCATGGAGCCGCTGGCCCGCATCATCGGCTTCGGCGTGGCCGGCGTGAAGCCGCAGCTCATGGGCCTGGGCCCCGTCCCGGCGACGCGCAAGGCGCTCGAGCACGCGGGCATCACCGCCGACCAGATCGACCGCGTGGAGTTCAACGAGGCCTTCGCGGCGCAGGTGATCCCCAGCATGGCCGAGCTCGGCATCCCCATGGAGAAGGTCAACGTCAACGGCGGCTCCGTGGCCATCGGCCACCCGCTGGGCGCGACCGGCACCCGTCTCGTGCACACGCTCGGCCGCGAGATGAAGCGCTCCGGGGCGCGTTACGGCCTCGCCACGCAGTGCATCGGCGCCGGCATGGGCATCTCGACGATCCTCGAATCGGTCTAGTCCCGAGACGCAGAGACCAACCGGCCGCCCCGTAAGGGGCGGCCGGTTCGCGTCTCGGGCAGACGGCCGGGCGGTCCGGCCGCCGCGACGCTAGCGCACGTGCCGCAGCCGGGGGTCGAGGGCGTCGCGGAGCCAGTCGCCCATCAGGTTGCCCGTGAACGAGACGACCATCAGCGCGATGCCCGGCAGCCAGATCATCCACCACGACTGATTCATGAAGCTGCGGGCGTCCGTGATCATGCGGCCCCACGACGCCGTTCCCGCGGGGACGCCAACGCCCAGGAAGCTCAGCGCCGCCTCCGCCAGGATCACGATCGCGATCTCCAACGTCATGACGATCACGATCGTATTGACGATGTTGGGGAACAGGTGCTTGCGCATGATCCAGAACCCGCTCGCCCCAACCGCCCGCGAGGCCGTCACGAAGTCGCGCTCGCGCAGCGAGATGACCTCCGCTCGCACCAATCGGGAGTACGCGGACCACGTCCAAAGCAGGAGAATGATGATCACGTTGCGCAGGCTGGGCCCGAAGATGCTGCCCAGCAGCACGGCGAAGAGGATCGATGGCAGCGCCAGCTGGATGTCGGTGATCCGCATCAACAGCCTGCCGATGACGCCACCCACCCAGCCCGACACCATGCCGATCAGGGTCCCGATCACGGCCGCGCCGGGCACCACGATCGCCACGACGATGAGCGACACCTGGGCGCCGTGCAGGAGACGGCTGAGCATATCGCGGCCCAGCTCGTCGGTCCCCAGGGGGTAGTCCCAGGCGCCGCCGTCGAAGACGGGCGGCTGCAGCCGGTCAAAGAGACTGATGAAGTTGGGCTCGTGTGGGGCCAGCAGCCCCGCGAAGGCGCCGCAGAAGACGAAGACGACCGCGATGGTGGCGGGAACCGAGAGGCCCACGTAGCGGCGCCAGTTGCGCGGCCGGCGGCGCTCAAGGACGGGCAGTGCCAGGGTGGCGGCCGATTCTCGCGCCATCAGAGCGATCCCGCCCGAATGCGCGGATCGATGATCCGGTAGGAGACGTCGACGAGCACGTTGGCCAGGGAGATCGAGGCGGCGAGCACGATGATCGCCGTTTGCACCATCGGGAAGTCGGAGCGCACGATCGAATCGATGATCAGCCGCCCCACGCCGGGCCAGGCGAAGACCACCTCGATGATGACCGAGCCGGCGATCAGGCGGCCCATCCCGATCCCCAGGATGGTGACGACGGGCAGCATCGCGTGCCGCATCGCGTGCCGCAGGATCACGGTGCGCTCCGGCAGGCCCTTGGCGCGGGCCGTGCGAATGAAGTCCGTGTCCATGACCTCGATCATCCCCGAGCGGGTCAGCCGCATGATCGCGGCCATCTCCAGCATGCCCAGCGAGACCGCCGGCAGAATCAAGGCCTTCCATCCGTCGGCGCCACCGGTCGGGAACCAGCCCAGCCGCACGGCGAAGAAGAAGATCATCATCAGGCCCAGCCAGAAGCCCGGCACCGCCTGGCCGACGACGGCGAGCGAGCGCGCCAGCCAGTCGAGCGAGCGTCCACGCTTGAGCCCGGCCGCCACGCCCAGCGGGACCGCCGTCGCGATCGCGAAGGCGAGGGCCGCGACGCCCAGCTTGAACGTGTTCAACGCGCGGTCGCCGATCGAGGAAATCGTCGAGGCCCCGCCGCCCACGAAGGAATGCCCGAAGTCGCCCTGCGCAAGCTCACCGAGGAAGCGCCCGTACTGGACAAGGATCGAGTCGTTCAGGCCGAAGCGTTCCTTGATGTTTTCGATGTCCTCGGTTGTGGCGTCAGGGGAGGCGAGGAACTCCTCGGGATGCCCGACGATGCGGGAGACGAGGAAGACGAGGCTGGCAACGATGAAGACGACGACGAACGCCTGCAGCAGACGGACCGCGAGGAAGTTCCAGAACTGCATCGGGAGCCCGCTCCACGCGCGCCGGCGAGGCGCCGGACAGACGGTATCGCAGCCAGAGCAGCCGCCTTGCGGCGGCTGCTCCAGCGTGTGTCCGGCGAGCCCTTCTAGGTCCTGAACACGTTGATCTGGTACAGCGAGTGATGGTTACGCGCTTGGGCTGCGCCCACGTTCCACTCGACGTTGGGGGCCAGCACCGCGGCCCCGAAGAGCTCCGTCAGGTAGACGTACGACGCGTTCAGATAGTGCGTGACCAGGAGTTCCTCCATCGCGACATCGCGGTCGTCGGGGTCGGTGGCGGTCTTCTGCGCCTCATACAGCGGCTGCATCTCCGGGAAGGGCGCGAGGGCGTAGGTCCCGTTTCCGTCCGGGCGGGTCGTCGATCCGAGCACGCTCTCCGGCTCCGTGTTGAGGTTGGACTGGAAGAAATAGAGGCCCGGCACCTCTTTGGTGCGGGTCGTGGCGAAGAACTCGCCGCTGGGGTACTCGCGCAGCTCAAGGTCGATCCCCACGGCCGCGAAGTCCTGCTGAATGACCAACGCGATCGTCGGGTACTGGGGGGCGTAGTCGGTCGGCAGGTGCAGCGTGTAGGAGAAGCCGTCCGGGTACCCGGCCTCGGCGAGCAGGGCCTTGGCCAGATCCGGGTCGTAGGCGTAGGGCCCAATCGCGTCCAGCGCGGCCTTCGGGAAGTGGGACGTACCGGCCCAGTGCCCGTACGAGTAGCCCTCGGTCCCCACCAGCAGGGTCTGGATGATCGCGTCCTTGTTGACCGCGTGGTTGGCGGCTTGCCGGACGCGGATGTCGAGGAAGGGGTTGGGCGCCCCATCGGTCTCCGTGATGTGCAGGTTGGGAATCAGGTGCATGTTGCCCTGGCCCGCATAGCCCCAGATGACCTGGAAGCTCGGGTCGTCTTCCAGCGGCCTGGCGATGTCCGCCGCCATGCTGTACGCCGCGTCCAGCTCGCCGGCCTCAATGCCGGCGATGCGGGACAGCGGCTCCGGGCGGACCAGATGGAGCACGTCCTTGTAGGACGTCTTCGCCGCCGGGCTGGGCTCCCGGCTCCACTCCCGGTGGTACTGCTCGTTGCGCGTGAACACGAAGTCGGTGTCCTCCGCGTGACTGACGAAGCGCATGTTCCCCGTGCCCATGGGCGACTGGTCCACCGCCGCATCTCCGCGGGTCTCCGTATCCGACTTCGACATGACGAGGGGGGTCCGCATGGCCGATCCGAGGTGGGTGGCGTCCGGCGCGGTGGTCACGGTGACGAACGTCTGGTCGTCCAGCACCTCATAGCTGGCCCAATGCTGCGCACCGTATGGCTCGCGGGCGCTGGCCCAGCCGGCCGGGTGGTCCGAGGTCGCGCCACCCGTGTGGTACTCGGCAATGCTGCCGACGCGCTCGTGGGTGAAGATGATGTCCTCCGCCAGCAGCGGGGCGCCGTTGTGCCAGGAAATGCCCGGCAAGATGGTGAAGACGTAGGTCACCGCGTCTGGGATCTCCCACGTGTAGAGGTTGGCCGTGGCGGACCCGGTCTCGGCATGGGGACGAACGCCGCTGTCGAAGATTTGGTACGAGTTCCAGTAGTTGGTCTGGCTGCCGGCGCGCTGCGGATCCAGGCCGCCCTGATCGCCCGCCACCGCGATGCGCAGCGTGGCCTCGGTGTCGATCTCGCCGGCGGCGGCCGGCGCGTCCTCCTCGTCGGCCATGGTGGCGGCGTCGGCGGCCTCGCGGGCGGCCTGCGCCGCGTCCTCGGCGGCGGCGGCGGCCGCCGCAGCGGCGGCGGCGGCGGCTTGCGCCTGCTCGGCGCCGGCCTCGCGAGCCGCTTCGGCGGCGGCGGTGGCCGCCGCAGCCGCAGCCTCGGCGACCGCGGCGGCGCCGGCATCCCCAGCGGCGGCAGCAGCAGCGGCAGCGTCCTCCGCGGCCGCGGCCGCGCGTTCGGCCGCCGCGGCGGCGGCGCTGGAGTCGCCGGCGGCGGCGGCGGCCTCGGCGGCAGCCGCGTCGCCCGCGCCCCCGTCGTCGTCGTCATCGCCGCAGCCGACGAGCGCGAGGCCGGCTACACCAACGCCGGCTTTGGCGCTGGCTCCCAACATGGTGCGGCGTGAGATCTTCCGCTGTCGCAGGGTGGTCCAATAGTTGCGGTCGCTCATGACAATCCCCTTTCTGGGTTCCGGGCTGGCCTCATGTGGGACGGCCCGGTGCCGGAGCGTGCGCACAGTATGGCATATTACAAGTGTGCCCCCCAACCCCCGCTCCATTGCTCGGCAATGGAGCGGGGGGATCAGAGGGAGCGGCGGTGAAGCCGGGGCGCCGACCCCGGACTCTCGCCCCCTTTCCCTTCCGGTTCCCCCTCTCCAGCGCTTCAGTTGGAGAGGGGGTGAGGTCGAGGCGGCGGCTAGCCACCTCGCCGCGTATCCGCTATACTGCGATGGAGGCACGCGGACAGCGGTCGCTCCGGGCAGGAGCGGCGGTGCGTCTCCCGTGCCCACCCCGGTCCCACCCCTCGCTCACTCCCCGCCCAACCCGCTGAATTCGTGCATATGGGTGCAAGATCGTGCACGCTCCCGGCGCGCCACGCGCGCCGACGGCGATCGGCGCCTTCGCGACACGCCCCTCCCCCGGGGGCCGGCCGGAACCTCACCCGCGCGGCAGCGCCAACCCCTCCACGACCTCCAGGCCTGGGATCTTGCGCAGTTCGCCCGGCGCGAGCCGCAGCTTGCACGAGCGGCTTCCCCCGCCGATCACGATCTCCGGCAGCGTCAGCAGCGACGCGTCGATGTACTTCGGCAGGTCGTCGGGCAGGCCGAACAGCGTCACGCCGCCGATCAGCATCCCCGTCAGCGCGACCGTGTCGTCGGCGCTCGCGAACGACAACTTGCGCACGCCCATCAGCCGGCGCATCGTGCGGTTCACGTCAAGGCGTTGCGTCGCCGTCACGAGGCAGGCCGAGAACTGGCGCGGCTCGCGCCGCGACCCCACGATGATCGTGTTGCCGGACGCCGCCGGGTCGATGCCGTAGTGAGCGCAGAACTGCTCCGTGTCGGCCAGCGCCGGGTCGCAGGCCATGCGCTCATACGCGACGCCCAGCGCGTCGAGCTGCGCGAAGACGAGTCGCTCCGCCGCGGCGGTTTGGGGGTCGGGCGCAGGGCAGGGATCGGGGCACATGATCCGTGACAGCCTACCGTCCCGCGGGGATGTATTGCTGGGGCGAATCCGCCCTCGTAGGCTGGGCGACGCGCCGCACGAAGGAGGCCGCATGCGATATCGCCGCATCGCCGGGACCGACATCGACGTGTCGGAGGTGGGCTTCGGCGTCTGGACGGTCGCCGCCGGCTGGTGGGGCGCCTTCAGCGACGACGAAGCCGCCGCGCTGATGCAGGAGGCGGTCGACCTCGGCGTCACCTTCTTCGACACCGCCGAGACCTACGGCAATGGGCGCGGCGAGACCGTGCTGGCGCACGCCTTCCCCGGCGCGGCGCGCGACAAGATCGTGATCGGCGCGAAGCTCGGCTACGACTGGCAGCGGCGCGCCGCCGACCGTCAGGCCGGGCATCAGGAGGCGCAGCACTGCTGGGACCCCGCCTTCCTCGAAAAGGCGCTGCGCGGCTCCCTGCGGCGTCTGGGCACCGATCGCATCGACCACTGGCAGCTGCACAATCCGCGCATGGACGCCCTCCAGCGCGACGACCTCTGGACCTTCCTCGACAAGGTGCAGCGCGAGGGCCACGTGCGCTCCATCGGCGTGGCGCTGGGGCCGGCCATCGGCTGGCAGGAGGAGGGCGAATTCGCGATGACGCAGCGCCCCATCCACAGCGTGCAGATGATCTACAACGCCCTGGAGTTGGACCCCGGCCGGGCCCTGCTGTGCGCGGCCCGCGAGTCCAACACCTCGCTGCTCGTCCGCGTGCCCCACTCCTCGGGCATGCTCGAGGGTCACTACACGGAGGACACCGTCTTCCCCGAGAACGACCACCGCCGCCACCGCCCGCGCGCGTGGCTGCTGAACGGCCTCAAGAAGATTGAGCAACTCCGCTTCCTGACCGACGACGGCGCGACGCTGGGACAGAAGGCGTTGCGCTACGTCCTGCGCGAGCCGCTCGTGGCGAGTGCGCTGCCCAACATCTACAACCGCGAGCAACTCTTGGAGTTCGCCGCCGCGTCGGACGTGGCCGACGTGACCGACGCGCAGGCCGCGACGGTCGAGGCGCTCTACGACGCGAACTACGGGCTGCCGGTCGAGCAGGAGGCCGGGCTGAACCCGGAGACCCATCGCCGGCAGGCGACCGCCACGGCGGCCAGTGGGACGGCCAGAGGCACGGCCTCGCGATGACCACCACGGAGTCCCGCCCCACGGATGCAGCCGCCGGACCCGCCACCGGCAAGCAGTTCGTCAAGTTCAGCTTCTTCCGGCTGCGCGACGACGTCCGCGTCGCCCCCGCCGCCGACCGCGCCGCGCTGGCGTCGGCGCTGACGGCCCTCATCGAGCGATCCGGCGAGCGCATGCTGACGCGCACCTACAGCACCGTCGGCACCCGCGCCGACACCGACTTCCTGATCTGGCAGGTCTCCGACGACCTCGGCGAGATCCAGGATTGGCACGGGGCGCTGCTCGGGTCTGATGTCGGGCCCGCCCTGGAGCGGCCGCACTCCTTCCTCTCCATGACCATGCGCTCCATCTACAGCAACCCCCTGCACGCCGGGGCCGGCGGTCGCGACCGGCTGCGCGACGACGGCGGCACGGCGGACTACCTCTTCGTCTACCCGATGGTGAAGACGAAGGCCTGGTACCAGCTGCCCCAGGCCGAGCGTCAGGCGATCATGAACGAGCACATCGCCGTCGGGCACAAGTACCACGACGTCAAGATCAACACGACCTACTCCTACGGTCTCGACGACCAGGAGTTCGTCGTCGCCTTCGAGGCCGACAACCCGGGCCGGTTCCTGGCCCTGGTGCGGGAGCTGCGCACGTCCCGCTCGACGAGCTACACCGAGCGCGACACCCCCATGTTCACCTGCCGCCGCCAGTCGCCCGAGGCGCTGATGCGGTCGATCGGGCTGCGCGGATAGCCCCTGCCCGCGGATCCCGCCCGGGGGCTATCCTGAGCGGCGTCCGGCCGCGCACGCCGCACATTCCCCGAAGGAGTCCCAATGGCCACGTTCGGCGTCAGCATGTTCCCCACCGACTACTCCATCCAGCCGGTCGCGCTGGGCCGGGCGCTTGAGGAGCGCGGCTTCGAGTCGGTCTTCTTCCCCGAGCACACCCACATCCCGGCCAGCCGCATGTCGCGCTGGCCCGGCGGCGACGACCTGCCGCAGGAGTACTGGCACACCCACGACCCGTTCGTGGCCCTGGGCGCCATCGCCGCCACCACGGAGCGGCTCAAGCTGGGCACCGGGATCTGCCTCATCCCCGAGCGCGACCCGATCCTCCTGGCGAACGTGGTCGCCTCGCTGGACCTGATCTCCAACGGCCGCGTCCTGCTGGGCATCGGCGCGGGCTGGAACGCGGAGGAGATGGAGAACCACGGCACCGCCTTCAAGGACCGCTGGCCGGTGACCAAGGAGCGCATCCTGGCCATGCGCCAGATCTGGACGCAGGAGCAGGCGGAGTTCCACGGCGAGCACGTCGACTTCGACAAGATCTGGGCCTACCCGAAGCCGGTGCAGGCGGGCGGGCCGCCCGTCCTGATCGGCGCCGACACGAAGTGGGCCCACCGGCGCGTCGTCGACTACGCCGACGGCTGGATGCCGATCTTCGGCCGCAGCGACGTGCGCGACAGCCTGGCTGCGCTGCGCATCGTCGCCGAGCAGGCCGGCCGCGACATGTCCACGATCGACCTGAGCGTGTTCGGCGTGCCGCCCCGGGAAGAGATCGTGACGGGGCTGATCGAGGCCGGCTTCCAGCGCATCCTCTTCCCGCTGCCGCCGGCGGGCGAGGCCGAGATCATCCCGCGCCTCGACCGCTACGCCGCCCTGATCGAGTCGCTGGGCCAATCGGACGCATGACGCCCCGTTCGGCCACACCCCCGCCGGGCCCGCTTGACGGCATCCGCGTGCTCGATGCCAGCACGGGCATCGCCGGCCCCATGGCCGCGATGTACCTGGCCGACTTCGGCGCCGACGTCGTCAAGCTGGAGCCGCCCGCGGGCGACCCCGGGCGCGCGCGGCCCGGCTTCGCGATCTGGAACCGCAACAAGCGGAGCATCGTCATCGACCCGGCCGATCCGGCCGCGCGCGCCCGGCGCGACGCCTTCCTGCGCGGCGCCGACGTCTGCCTGTTCAGCGAGACCCTGGACGTGCTCGCGCAGCGCGGCCTGGACCCGGAGACGGTCCGCGCCGGCAACGGCCGCCTGATCTTCCTGCACATGCCCCCCTTCCTGCCCGACTCGACCCCCTGGGCCGGCGGCGGGGAGTCGGCCGCGATGATCGAGGCGGGGACCGGGGTCGCGCTCGGACAGTACAGCGGCGATGTCGTGCCCGTGGACAGCGTCGCTCCGAATGTCCTCTACTCGCAGGCGATGTGGGGCGCGACGGCCGCCGTCGCGGCGCTGGTCGAGCGGGACGCGTCGGGCGCGGGGCAGACGGTCGGCGTGGGCGGGTTGCACGGCATGCTGCAGGCGCACGGCGTCACGCACACCCCCGGCGCGCAGTTCGTGCCGACCCCGGGCGGGCCGGGCGGACCCATGCCCCACTACCACCCCTACGAGTGCAGCGACGGCCAATGGCTCTTCGCGGCGGCGCTCAAGCCCACCTTCTTCCTGCCCGTCTTGGACCGGCTGGGCCTGCTGCACGTCGTGACGGACGCACGCCTCGGCGGCGATCCGATGGCCGTGGCGCTGCCCGAGAACATCCTCTGGGCCATCGGCCTGCTGCGCGAGGCCTTCCTGCGGCGCCCCCGTGACGAGTGGCTACAGATCCTGGCCGAGATCGGCTGCCCCGTCGGACCCGTGGAGGATCGCGACGACTGGCTCGACCACCCCCAGATCAAGGCCATCGGCATGCGCGCCGAAGTCGACGATCCCGAGCGCGGCCGCGTCGTGATGCCGGGGCTGCCGCTGAACCTCACGCGGTCGCCCGCCTCCATCCGGGGCCCCGCCCCGGCCCTCGGGCAGCACGACGCCTGCGCGGAGCCCTGGCCGGCGCAGCCGCCGGCCCCCCGCGACGCCCCCACGCAGGATGGCCCGCTCGCCGGCGTCCGTGTGCTGGACCTGGGCACGATCATCGCGGGGGCGCACGCGGGCGCCCTGCTCGCCGAACTCGGTGCGGACGTGGTGAAGGTGGAGCCCCTCGACGGCGACTTCACGCGGGTGTTCGGGGCCGGCTTCGTGGCGCTCAACCGTGGCAAGCGGGGACTGGCCATCGACCTGCGGGACGACGCGGGGCGCGCGATCTTCCTGGACCTCGCCCGCGACGCCGACATCGTGATCGACAACTACCGCGAGGGCGTCCTGGAGCGGCTGCGCATCGATTACGCCTCCTTGCGGGCCGTCAATCCGGAGATCATCACGATCTCCCTCACGGGATTCGGGGAGGGCGGCCCACTCGGCAGCGAGCCCGGCTTCGACCCGGTGCTGCAAGCCTTCAGCGGGATGATGCGCGCCCAGGGCGGCGACAGCGATCCCGTGTTCATCCGTTTGCCCGTCAACGATGTCTCCGGCGCGGCCACGCTGGCGCTGGGCGCTGTGCTGGCGCTGCTGCATCAGCGCCGCGGGGGTGGCGGCCAACGCGGCTGGACGTCGCTGGCCGGGCAGTCGGGCATGATGCAGAGCGACGAGATCGTGCGCTACGACGGGCGCCGGCCGTCCCACCGCGGCGGCGCGGACTTCGCAGGGCCCGACCCGCTCGACCGCTACTACCGGACGCGCGACGGCTGGCTGCGGCTCCAGGCCGTCGATGTCGCCGCCGCCCGCGACGGCGCCGCGGAGCGTGCCGCCGCCCTCGCCGCCCTGCGCGACGCCGGGCTGCTGTCCGCGCCTCCCCACGACGACGACGCCCTCCAGGAGGGCCTCTGCCGCGCCATTGGCGGGTTGGATACGGCCGACGCCGAGCGCCGCTGCGCCGACGCCGGCATCCCGGCGATGCGCGTGCGCAGCGTGCAACAACTGTCCAGCGACCCGTTCCTCGAGGGCGCGGAGGCGCTGCACCTGTGGGTTCCCGGCGTGCGGGCGCCGGGCGGGCCGGAGTCGCTCTACACCGTCGGGCGCTTGGCCCGCTTCGGCCGCACCGAGAAGGCCGGCGTGCTGTCCCCGCCGGGGCTGGGCGAGCACACGCTGGAGTTGCTGGCCGAGACGGGCCGCGACGCGACCGCGGCGGCCGAGCTGCTGGCCGCCGGGGCCATCGCCGTGGGCGAGCCGTTCGTCTTGCCGCCGGTGGGTTAGGCGACGCTCGTGGCGCTCAGCGCGGGCCACCTCAAGCAACTGCGATCGCTGTCCAGCGCCAAGGGCCGGGGCGCACACGGCTGCTTCCTGATCGAGGGGGAGAAGCTCGTCCGCGACGCGATCGACGTCGGCGCGCCCATCGCTGAGCTGCTCGCCATCGACGATCGCGCCGCCGCGCTCCCGCAGGGGGACGTCACCACGATCAGCGCCAAGGACGCCGCGCGCCTTTCCGACACCCGAAGCCCACAGGGCTGCTTCGCTGTCGTTCGCGACACGCTGTCGCCCGCCGCCGACGCGCTCGCCGCGCTGCCCCCGGAGGGGCCCTCCACGGTGGTCGCGCTCGACGCCGTGCAGGACCCCGGCAACGCCGGCGCGCTGATCCGTCTGGCGGCCGCGTTCGACGCCGACGCCGTGCTGACCGGCCCGGGCACGGCCGACCCGGTCCACCCCAAGGTCGTGCGCGCCGCGACCGGGGCCTGGTTCCGGATCGCGATCGCCCGCTCGCCCGACCTCGCCGCCGACCTGCGACTGCTCTCGGGGCGCGGCTACGAGATCGTCGGCGCGGCGGCCGACGGCCCCTCGGTCTGGGACGAAGCCCCCACGGACTCCGCTGACGCCCGGCGGGCGCTCGTGCTCGGCAACGAGGGCGCGGGCTTCTCGCCGGACATCGCAGCCACGATCGACCGGCGGGTCGGCGTGCCCATCGCCCCGCACGTAGAGTCGCTCAACGTCGCGGTGGCGGCCGGCATCATCCTGGGCGTCTGGTCGGACCGCCGCTGATCATCGCGCCGGCGCCGCTTTGACGCATCGCGCCACAGCCGCTACGCAGGGGGTGTCATGGACGTCGTGAGCTGGAACGTCAACTCCGTCCGCGCGCGCGAGAACCGCATCCTCAACTGGCTCGACCAGGAACGCCCCGACGTCCTCTGCCTGCAAGAGCTCAAGTGCACCGAGGAGCAGTTCCCCTTCGACGGCTTCGACGCGCTGGGGTACGAGGTCGCCGTGACCGGTCAGAAGGCCTACAACGGCGTCGCGATCGCCTCGCTGGCGCCGATCGAAGAGGTCGAGACCGACCTGCCCTGGTCCGGCGATGCGCAAGCGCGCGGCATCGCGGCCCGCATCGGCGGTGTGCGCGTGGTCAACCTCTACGTGCCCAACGGCAGCACCGTCGGCAGCGACAAGTGGCACTACAAGCTGGAGTGGCTCGACCACCTCGCGCGCTGGCTGGCCGCGCAGGATCTGTCCGCCGAGCTCGTGGCCTGCGGCGACTACAACATCGCGCCCGGCGACATCGACTGCTCCGAGCCCGAGCGCTGGGCCGACACCGTCCTCGCGGCGCCGCCCGCGCGCGAGCGCTTCCAGGCCTTGCTGGGGCTGGGCCTGCACGACGCCCTGCGCACGCTGCGGCCCGACGCGCGGGAGTGGACCTGGTGGGACTTCCGCTCAGCGATGTTCGAGCGCGGCGAGGGGCTGCGTATCGACCATCATCTGGTCACGGAGCGCCTGCTCGCGCGCTTGGCCGACGTCGTCATCGACGTGGCGGAGCGGGCCGGCGACAAGCCGTCGGACCACGCGCCCGTCACCCTGCGGCTCGGCTAGCCCCGAGCCGGCTCAGCCCTCGCCGAGCAACTCCCGGCGCAGCCGCGCGACGTGCCCCTTCGCCCGCACGTTGTGGTAGACGCGCTCCACCGTGCCCGTCTCGTCCAGCACGACCGTCGAGCGGATCAGGCCCTCATACTCGCGGCCGTAGTTCTTCTTCGTGCCCCACGCGCCGTACTGCTCCGCCATCGCGTGGTCGGCGTCCGACAGCAGGTCGAAGGGCAGGTCGTACTCAGCCTGGAACTTGGCCAGCTTCGCGACCGGGTCCGGGCTCACCCCCACGACGGCGTAGCCGGCGGCGCGCAGCGGCGCGTCGCAGTCGCGGAAGTCGCAGCTCTCGCCGGTGCATCCCGGCGTGAACGCCTTGGGGTAGAAGTAGACGATCAGCCGCCGGCCCGCGTAGCTCTCCAGCGAGCGCGGCTCGCCCTCCGCGTTCGGCAGCGTGAAGGCCGGCGCCTGCTGCCCCACTTCGATCGCCATCGCGCCTCCTCTCGACCGAGGCCCGCGCCGCTACACCGGGTGGAAGAGGGGGATCGCGACTTCGTCGTGGTCCTCCCACTCCAACGCGACGCGCCGGCCCACGCTCAACTCCGCCACCGGATCCGTCACGCCCACGACGCTCGACAGCATGCGGAAGCCCTCGTCGAGATCGATCAGCGCCACCGCGTAGGGGATCTTCTGCCCGAAGAACGGGTGCCGGCTGAGCTGCACGACGCTGTAGCTGTAGATCGCGCCCTCACCCTTCGAGGTGCGCCAGCTCAGCGCGCCGCCCACGCAGGCCGTGCAGTGCCGCCGCGGGTAGAACACCACCGCGTCGCAGTCGTCGCAGACCTGATAGCGCAGCTCGTGCGCCTTTGTCGCCTGCCAGAACGGCCCCGTGTCCGGGTCCGCCAGGCTGGGGAGCGGTCGGGTCGCGTCTGCCATCGCTGTTCTCCCTAATCCCGCGCCAGCACAATGGTGGCGCCCGAGTGCCGGCCCGCCAGTTGGCCGCCGTTGCCGTGCGCGACGGCCAGCGCCGCGCCCTCCACCTGCGACGTGGACTCGCCGCGCAGCTGTCGCGCCGACTCCAGCAGCAGAAAGATGCCACGCATCCCCGGGTGGTTCGACGAGAGGCCGCCGCCGTCGGTGTTGAGTGCCGGGCCGCCGGAGCGATCCCAGCGCAGCCGCCCGCCCTCCACCCAGGCCCCGCCCTCCCCCTTGGCGCAGAAGCCGAGATCCTCGAGCAGGATGAGCACCGTGATCGTGAAGGAGTCGTAGACCATCGCGATGTCGATCTCATCCGGGCGGACGCCCGCCTCGCCGAACGCGATCGGCGCCGACTGCGCCCCGGCGCTCGTCGTGATGTCGCCGCCGTTCTCCTGGTAGGCGAGCGCCTCGCCGGCGCCGATGATCCAGACGGGCGGCTTGGCGCAGCCGCGCGCCACCTCCGGCGACGCGATGACCACCGCGCCCCCGCCGTCGGACACCATGCAGCAGTCGAGCAGGTGCAGCGGATTGGCGATCATCCGCGAGGTCACGACGTCCTCGATCGTGGTCTCGCGGATGTTGAGGAACAGCAGATCCTCCATCGCCTTGACGGCTTGCGGGTTGCGCATCGCGTGCGCGCGCGTCGCCGTCGCGATCTCGGCCAGTTGCTCGCTCGTCGTGCCGTACTCGTGCATGTGGCGATGGGCGGCCATGGCGTACATCGAGATCAGGGTCTGGCCCCAAGGCCCTTCCATGTTCGCGCCGGGGTCCGGCACGCCGCCGCCGGCGCGCACCTCGGTGCCGGTCCGGCGCGCGGCGGAGGCCTGGGTGGAGCCGTAGGTCAGCAGGGCCACGTTCGCGCGCCCCGCGGCGATGTCCGCGCGCGCGTGCGCGGCGTGGAACTCGTAGGACGAGCCGCCGACCTGCGTCGTGTCCATCACGCGGGGGTGCAGGCCGAAGTACTCCGCCACGGTGAGCCCGCCGCCGCCGTCCTGGGCGTCGTAGACCGCGTCCACGTCGGACCACGCGAGCCCGGCGTCGGCCAGCGCCTTGGCGGCGCATTCGGCCTTGATCTGCAGTGGGCTGAGGCCCGCGACCTTGCGCTCGGGCAGTTCGTAGATGCCGACGATGGCGGCGTCGCGTGACTGGGAAGCCATAGGGATCCTGTCCGGTGCAGGCCGGGCCACGGACCCGGCCGACGGGGAGTCTAGCGGAGTAGCCCCCCTCGGGGAACAGCGCCCCCTACGACGCCGGCGCCGCCATCGCTCGCTCCAACTGCTCCAGCCCCATGGGGCCCATCGCCAGGGCGCGATCGTGGAACGTCTTGAGGTCGAAGCCGTCGCCCGCCCGCGCCCGCGCGTTCGCCCGCGCCCGCAGCCACGCCCGCTCGCCGACCTTGTAGCTGATCGCCTGGCCCGGCCAGCCCAGGTAGCGGTCGACCTCGCTGGCCAGCATGTCGGCGGGGAAGAAGCAGTGCGCGCGCAGGAAGGGCAGGGCGAACTCCGGCCGCCAGACCTCGCCCGCGTGTTCCGGCTCGTCGTCGGGGATCGTCAGGCCCAGGTGCAGCCCGATATCGACCACGACCCGCGCCGCCCGCAGCCCCTGACTGCTCAGGTAGCCCAGATAGTGGTCGGGGTTCGCGAAGTAGCCCAGCTCCGACATCAGCCGCTCGGCGTACAGCGCCCATCCCTCGACATAGCCCGACGTGCCCGCCAGCAGGCGCTGATAGCGCGTCAGCGCGTCGCTCTGATAGCGCGTAATCGCGATCTGCAGATGGTGCCCCGGCACGCCCTCGTGATAGGCGACCGACAGCTCCGCCCAGAGCGGGAAGCGCGTGCGCCCGCCGGTGGGGTACCAGGTCCGCCCCGGCCGCGAGAAGTCCTCGCTGGGGCCGGTGTAGTACATCGCCAGCGCCCCGCCCGGCGGCGCGATCATCGCCTCCACCCGGCGGACCGGCTCCGGGATGTCGAAGTGCGTCCCGCCCAGCTCCGCGATGGTGCGGTCCTGCACGTCCTGCATCCACTGCCGGAACGGCTCCTCCCCGTCGATGGCGCGGGCCGAGTCCGTCTCCAGCAGCCGCACCGCATCCGACAGGCTGCCGTCCGGCACGATCCGATCGGCGGTCGCGGCCATCTCGGCCCGGATGCGTCGCAGTTCCTCCCAGCCCCAGGCGTACGTCTCCCCCAGGTCGAGGCGCAGCCCCGTGAAGACGCGGGTGCGCAGCGCGTAGCGCTCCGCGCCCACGCCGTCGTCGGGCCGGGCGACGGGCAGGTACTCCGCCTCCAGGTAGTCGGCCCAGCCGTCGTAGGCCGCGGACGCCGTCGCCGCTGCGTCGCGCAGGCGCGACGCCGGCGCCCCCTGCGACGGCGCGCCCGGCTTCTCCAGCAGCCCCGCGAAGAAGGACCGGCCGGCTCCGCCGCTCCCGGCCCACGTCCGCGCCTGCGCGATCGTCGCGCGGACCTGCCGCGCGGCGACGGTCGGTCCCGCGCCGCGGCCCGCCTCCAGCGACGCCCGCATGCCGTGCAAGGCCCGCGGGACGGCCTCCATCCGCGCCGCGATGTTCTCCCAGTCGCCATCCGTCTTGGCCGGCATCAGATCGAAGGCCCCGCGCAGGCGCTGCATCGGCGAGGCGATGATGTTCAGGTCGCGGAGATGCTCATCCTCGTCGAACAACTCCCGGCCCAGCACCAGGCGCTCGGCCATCACGTCGCGGGCGAGGAGGTCGCGCGCCGACGCGGCCGGCGCGGCGTCGAGCGCCGCCAGCGTCTCCGCGTCCAGCGCGGCGCGGGCCTGAGCGCCGTCCGGGGAGAAGTCCGGGACTTCGTGGTCGTGCCCCGGCACGCCCATGCCGGTCGCCGCCAGCGGATCGAGGGCCGCCAGCCGCTCCACGTAGTCGTCCGCGATCCGGTGCAGCGCCGGCATCCGCGCTCCTCTGCGCAGCTCCCGCGTCCCCGGCGATCGGACGGGCGCTGTGGTAGCCTGTCGGCCGCGCCGGCCCCGGGCCCCGCGACGCACTCGCACCCTACCCCGCGGGGGCGGCCCGAACGATGCCTTCCCAATGACCGCCCTGCTCGAGGTCCAGTCGCTGATCAAGCAGTTCGGCGGGCACCGCGCCGTCGACGGCGCGAGCTTCCACGTCGAGGCGGGCACCGTCACCGGCCTGATCGGCCCCAACGGGGCCGGCAAGACGACCTGCTTCAACTGCATCGCCGGCTTCCTGCGCGGCGACGGCGGTCGCGTGCGCTTCGACGGCCACGACATCACGGGAGCGCCGCCGCATCGCATCTTTCGGCGCGGGCTGACGCGCACGTTCCAGATCCCCCAGGAGCTCGCCTCCCTGTCGGTGCTGGAGAATCTGCTGCTCGTGCCCGGCGGTCAGAGCGGCGAACGACTCTGGGGGCCGTTGCTGCGACCAGGGCTCGTCAGGCGGCAGGAAGCGGCGAACGTGGCCCGGGCCCGCGAAGTGCTGGAGTTGGTGGAGCTCGCGCCACTGATGCGCGACCCCGCCGGCAGCCTCTCCGGCGGCCAGCGCAAACTGCTGGAGTTGGCGCGCGCGCTGATGTCGCGGCCCCGCATGATCCTGCTCGACGAGCCCGGCGCCGGGGTCAACCCCACGCTCGCGCGGCGGCTCACCGACCACATCGCGCGCGTGCGCGACGAGATGGGCGTCACCTTCCTGCTCATCGAGCACGATATGGACCTCGTCGCGCGCATCTGCGACCCCGTCATCGTGATGACCGGCGGACGGGTGCTCGTCGAAGGGCCCCCATCGGCCGTGCTCGCCAACGCCACCGTCCAGGAGGCGTACCTCGGGAGCCAGTACCGGTGAGCGCACTGCTGAGCACACTGCTGAGCACAACGGGGCTGCGCGCCGGCTACGGCGACGTGGAGATCATCCACGACGTGGACTTGCGCATCGGCGCGGGGGAGATCGTCACGATCATCGGCCCGAACGGGGCCGGCAAGTCCACCTTGCTCAAGGCGATCTTCGGCGCGATCCGCCCCATGCACGGCACGGTCCGCTTCCGCGATCGCGATGTCAGCGCGCACTCCGCCCCGCAGATGGTCGCGGCCGGCGCGTCGTTCGTGCCGCAGACGGACAACGTGTTCCCCTCGCTCAGCGTGCGGGAGAACCTGGAGATGGGCGGCTACGCGCGCGAGGACGGCCTCGACGCCCGCATCGACGAGTTGCTCGCCCTCTTCCCCGACCTCGCCGCCCGCGCCGGCCAGCGCGCCTCGCGACTCTCCGGTGGGCAGCGGCAGGCGCTCGCGATCGGCCGTGCGCTGATGCTCGACCCCGTCCTGCTCCTGCTCGACGAGCCCACCGCCAGCCTCTCGCCGATCATGCGCGGCGAGATCTTCGAGCGCCTGCTGCGGGTGCGGGACGCCGGCGTCGCCCTGCTCATCGTCGAGCAGAACGCGAAGGAGGCGCTGTCGATCTCCGACCGCGGCTACGTGATGGTCACCGGCCGCGTCGTCCTGGAGCAGAGCGGCGCGGAACTGTTGGACAACGCCGATGTCGGGCGCCTGTTCCTCGGCCAGGAGGCCGAGCCCGCGCCGGCGGACGCCGGCCCGGAGGCCCCCTGATGGACATCCTCCAGCTGGTCGTCGTGGGGATCATCGTCGGCTCGATCATCGGGCTGGGCGCGATCGGGCTGACGCTGACCTACGGCGTCATGAAGTTCGCCAACTTCGCCCACGGCGACCTGATGACGCTGGGCATGTTCCTGGCCCTCTTCATCGTGAGCGACCTGGGCCTCGGCGGCGGCAAGATTGGGCCGCTGTCGTTCGGCTGGGGGATGCTGCCCGCCGCGCTCTTCGCGATGGTGGGCGTGGCCGGTGTCGCCCTGCTCCTGGACCGGCTCGTGTTCCGGCCGCTGCGCGGCCGGGGCAGCGGCATCATCACGATGGCGGTCGCCTCGCTGGGCATCGGCATCGGGGTGCGCGCCGTCGTGCAGATGATCTGGGGCCCCTCCCCCACCCGCTACAGCACCGGCATCAACAAGGCCGTCACGATCGCCGGGGAGATCAAGGTCCAGCCCGACCAGTTCCTGATCGTCGCGCTCACGCTGTTCCTGTCCGTCGCCGTCTACCTCCTGCTCTACCGGACCAAGCTGGGTAAGGCGATGCGCGCCACCGCGGACAACCCGGCCCTCGCCGAGATCGCCGGCATCGAGACGGAGAGCGTGCGCCGCTGGGTCTGGATCGTCGGCGGCGGCCTGATCGCGATCGCGGGGATCATGCTGGCGTTGCAGGCGCAGCTGCGCTTCGACGCCGGCTTCAGCCTGATCCTGCCGCTCTTCGCGGCGGCGATCCTGGGCGGGATCGGGAACCCCCTGGGCGCGCTGATCGGCGGACTGGTGGTGGGCATCTCACAGGAGGTGTCGACGGAGTGGATCGACACGGGCCTCAAACCCGGCGTGCCCTTCGTGATCCTGATCCTGATGTTGCTCGTGCGACCGCGCGGGCTCTTCGGCTCGAGCGTGTAGGCCCGACATGGACGCCCTGCTCATCGACCTCGCCCCCCTCGTCAGCTTCAGCGGCGGCCTGCATTGGACCGTCGGGTTCCTCACCACGGTCGCCATCTTCGCGATCGTCGCGCTGGGCCTCAACCTGCAATGGGGCTATACGGGCGTCTTCAACTTCGGCATCGTGGCGTTCTTCATGGTGGGCGCGTACACCAGCGCCCTGCTGACGCTGCCGCCACCCGACCCCGCATTCGAGGACTACCTGGGGGGCTGGAATCTGCCCGTGCCGGTCGGCTGGCTGGGCGGCATGTGCGCCGCCGGCCTGCTCGCCGTGATCATCGGCCTGCCGACGCTGCGCCTGCGCCGCGACTTCCTGGCCATCGCCACCATCGGCATCGCCGCGATCCTGCGCAGCGTGGCGAATTCCGTCGAAGGTTTGGTCAATCGCGCGCGCGGCCTCAACGGCATCCCCCGCTTGCTCGACGAACTGGCCGGCGGCGAGGACTACCGCTGGGTGATGCTGGGCATCGCCGTCGTCATGCTGGCGGTCGTCTACGTCGTCGTGAGCCGCCTCACCGGCTCGCCCTGGGGCCGCGTCTTGCGCGCCATCCGCGAGAACGAAGACACCGCCCGCGCCTCCGGCAAGGACACCGTCAACTTCCGCATGCAGAGCTTCGTGCTGGGCGGGATGATCATGGGGCTCGGCGGCGCGATCTTCGCCCACCGCGTCAACGCCATCGCACCGACGTCGTTTACCGACCTGTTCGGCACGTTCCTGGTCTGGACGATGCTGATGGTCGGCGGCAGCGGCAACAATCGGGGCGCGGTCCTGGGGGCGCTGGTCGTCGGCTTCGTCTGGTTCGGCGCCCCGCTTATCCAGGAAGACCTGCCCGACTTCCTGGGCGAGCGCGTCTTCATGGTGCGTCAGCTCGTCATCGGACTGCTGATCGTCGGCTTCCTCCTCGCGCGCCCGGCGGGGCTGCTGCGCGAGGAGCGGCGCATCAGCCGCTTCGTCGACGAGCTGCGCACGGAGTCCCTCGCGTCACGCCTGTGGCGACGCGTGCGCGGCCGCCCGCCCCTGCCGGACGCGTCCGCCTAGTTCAGGTCGAATGGAACCTCGTCGATCTCGACCGGCTCGCCATCGCTGTACTGCCAGATCTGAATGAAGCCCGTGAGCACGTCGCCCGCAGCGTTCCAGTCCAGCGTCGTCGCGGCGCCTTCGTAGTTCACGTCGTCACCGTCTCCGACGGCGGCCATGGCGATCGCGATGCCCTCCGGGCCCGGGATCACGTCGTCGCCGCCGGGCGCCGCGACACGCGGCAGCGCGTCGCGGATGGCGGCGCCGTCCGTCGAACCGGCCAGCTCCGCGGCCAGCGCGATCGCGATCACGGCGTCGTACGCCTCGCGCACGAACGGAAGCGCCGGCAACTCGCCGTGCGCATCAATGTAGGCCGCGTCCCAAGCCCTCGTCGCAGCGTTGGCCGGACCGCCCCCGGGGGCCGTGCCCTTGGAGCCGTTGAGGAAGTCCTGGCCGATCCCATCGATCAATTCCTGGCTCTTCGTGCCGTCCACGAACAGGAACTCCGAGAAGATCGAGTGCTCCAGCGACTCGCGGATGAAGATCAGGGCCTCGGCGGGGAAGGCGATCGCGATCAGCACCTTGGCGCCACCATCGGCAGCGGCCCGCAACTCCGACAGGTAGCTCGTCGCGCCCTGCTCAATCGACGCCGACGTGACCGTGCCGTCGAAGGCGGCCTCGAACGCGTCCGCCAGGCCCTGCCCGTAGGCGTCGTTGCGGAAGAGCACGGCGACGTTGTCGTAGCCCTCATCCGACGCCAGATCGGCCAGCACGACGCCCTGCGCCGCGTCCGAGATGGTGCTGCGGAAGAGGTAGCCATTGTCGTCCGCGACGGTGATGGAGGGCGACGTCGCCGATGGCGAGACCGTCGGCACCCCCGCGGGCCCGGTCACGCTTTCGGCCACCGCGATCGTCACGGTGCTCGACAGCGGCCCCACGATCGCGTGCACGCCCTCGACATCGACCAGGCGGCGGGCCTCCTCGACCCCCTGCACCGTGTCGACCTGCGTGTCGCCCGTGACCAGCTCGACCGGCTGGCCCAGGACACCGCCGGCGGCGTTGATGTGCTCGATGGCCAGCTCCACGCCCGTCTGTATGACCGGCCCGAACTCGGCAATCGGCCCGGAAAAGTCGCCCAGGTAGCCGATCTTGAGCGGCTCGGCGTCGGGTTCGTCATCGCCGCCGCACGCCGCGACCGCCAGGCCCGCCGCGGCGACGAGCGCCAGGACGAGCATCCAGCGTCCGCGCCCCATCACGGCCGTCTGCAAGAATTCTCCCCATGGTGCGCGCATGTTCGTCCTCCCTATCTGGTGCGACTTGGATCGGTCCGATCATCGGTTAGATTCAGAGAATAGTGGACGGAGAAGGAGATTGTGAGCGCAGCGCCGATGCAACCGCCCGTGCCGGTGGACCGAGCGCCCGAGGGCCAATCGCCGGAAGAGCGCCGCCTCCTGCGCGAGGCCGTGCGCCGCTTCGTCCGCCGCGAACTGTGGCTCTGGGAGAAGCGCATCGACCCCAACGCCTTCGCGCTCCCGCCCGAGGTCGCCGCCGACCTGCGCCCCAAGGTCGCCGCCATGGGCCTGTCCCTGCTCCGTGAGCCGGAGGTGGTGGGCGGACCCCCAATCGACGGCGTGACCCGGGCGCTCGTCCTGGAAGACCTGGCCCAGCATCGGGCGGGCGTGCTGGCGCCCGGCTACGGGCTCTTCGGCCCGCAGGCGCCACCCGCCCTCTACGCGTGCAGGGCCGAGCAGCAGCAGCGCTTCCTGCTGCCCCTGCTGCGCGGCGAGCGACGCTGCTTCGTCGGTCTGCACGACCCCTGGCTCAACGATCCAACCGGGAGCGACGCCGGCGGCGGGCTGCGCATCCGCGCGCGGCGCACGTCCAGCGGCTGGCTGCTGGACGGGACGAAGCTCTTCGTGGCGGACGCCGGCCGCGACGACGAGGCCGGCGTCGCCGACTTCGGCGTGGTCTACGCCCGCGCCGAGGATGAGTCGGGGCAGCCCTTGGGCGCCGCCTGCTTCATCGTCGAGACGGAGCGCGCCGGCTTCCAGCGCTGGCGGCCCTATCCCACGCTGGCCACGGGGCGCGACACGCAGGAGCTCAATCTCAGCAATCTGCGGCTCCCCAGCGAGAACCGGCTTGGCGACGGACCGGTGCTCGCGCCGGACGCACACGTCCGGCACGATGCCTGCCTCGCGGCGCAACTGACGGGCGTCGGCCGGGGCGCTCGATCGATGCTGCGGGAGCGGGCCCGCGCCGGCGACTCCGAGTCCACCCGCTGGGCCCTCGCCGATGCCGACGTCAGTCTGCGCGCCGCCGCCGCCCTCTCCCGCGACGCCGCCGACGCCGCGACGGCCGCCGCAGCCCGGCTCGTGGCGCAGCAGACCGCCGAGCAGGTCGTTGACGCGACGATCGGCGCGATCGGGCCCGCGGCGCTCAGCGCCGACCTGCCGCTGGAGCGCTGGTTCCGGGAGCTGCGGGTGCTGCGCGAGTCGGGCGGCGGCCTTGCCCGGCTGCGCGCGATGAGCGCACGCCACAGCCTGGGGGACTTCTCCCCGTGAGGGTCCGGCCCCAGCCGTCCGACGCGGGCCTTGCCGCCGTCACGACGACACACCCGTAGACTGAACGCCGATGCACGCCAAGACCGCCTCCCAAACGCGCCTGCTCGACGCGATCGCGCCGCTCCTTCCCGGCTTCGCGGAGCGAGCGGCCGAACTCGACCGCAGCGGCGGGTTCTTCTTCGAGAACTTCGAAGCGCTGCGCGCGATCGGCTATATGGCCGCGCCGCTGCCCTCCGAGATCGGCGGGGGTGGCCATGGCCTGACCGACATCGTCTACGCGCAGCGCGCCATCGCCCGCGCCGACGGCTCGACCGCCTACGGCGTGGGCATGCACCTGATGACGGTGGGCCAAGAAGTGGCGCGGGCCTCCTGGCCGGCGGATCTGCGCGCGCGCGTCTTCGAGTCGGTCGTGCGCGATGGCGCGACGATCAACTCCGTCGTGACGGAGCCGGAACTCGGGTCGTTCCAGGGCGGCGGGCTGCCCACCTCCGCCTTCCGTCCCGACGGCGACGGGCGCTGGCGGCTGACCGGCCGCAAGACGTTCTCCACGCTCGCGCCCGTGCTGGCCTACCTCCTCACCGCCGCCCGCTTCGACGACGGCAGCAACGAACTCGGCCGCGCCATCATCCCGCGCGACCGCGGCGGCATCCGTGTCGCCGAAACGTGGGACGCGCTGGGCATGCGCGGCACCGGCTCCCACGATGTCTACTTCGAGGACACGCCCGTCGAGGCGGGCGACTTCCTCGTGCGCCACGCGCCCGGCGAGCGCGGGCAGGCGCACCACGATTTCGCCTGGTTCGCGCTGCTCGTCTCGGCCGCGAGCCTGGGCGTTGCGGAGGCGGCGCGCGACTACACCGTCGAGTTCGCGCGCACCCGGCGGCCCACCGGTCTGGGCGCGCCGATCGCGACGCTGCCCTACGTCCGGCACGAGATCGGCCGCATCGATGCCGATGTCTTCACCGCGCAGGCCGTGCTGTTCGGCGCCGCCGAGGCCTGGGACGCCGCCGCCGCCACGGACGCGCCCGACGCCGAGCGCACCCGGCTGGCGCCGCGCGTCGCGGCCGCGAAGCTGCGCGTCACGGACCTGGCCGTGGCGATCGTCGATCGCTGCATGCGGGTGGTCGGCGGGGTCTCGTTCCAGCGCAGCGAGCCGCTGGAGCGCTACTACCGCGACGTCCGCGGCCCCCTGGCCAACCCGCCCATCACTCCCCGCGGGCTGGAGATGATCGCCCGCGCCGCCCTGGACGACGCGTAACTCCGCCCCGGCGCCGACTGCCCGGTATGCTGGGCGTCCTCCCCGGGTCGTGCGACCCGCACGCGTGTGCCGGGAAGGAGGTGGCGGTGGCCCAGCACGAGAAGATCCGGCTGACCGACCTCGCGACCTGCGGCGGTTGAGCGTCGAAGTACGGGCCGGCGGCCCTCGCGCAGGTCGTGCGCGCGCTTGGACATCAGTTTCCGCAGCATGAGCATCCCGAGCTGTTGGTCGGCCTGCACCAGCCCGACGATGCAGCCGTGTACCGGCTCAACGCCGACCAGGCGATCGTGCAGACGCTCGACTTCTTCGCCCCCACCGTCGATGACCCGTTCCAGTACGGTCAGATCGCCGCGGCCAACGCCCTCAACGACATTTACGCCATGGGCGCCGACGTGCTCTTCGCCCTCAACATCGCCGCGTTCCCCAGCGACCTGCCGGTGGAGACGATCGTCGCGGTGCTCGAAGGCGGCGCGAGCAAGGTGCGCGAAGCCGGGGGCGCCGTCGCGGGTGGCCACACGATCATCGATCGAGAGCCCAAGTACGGCCTCTGCGTCACCGGGCTCGTGCACCCGGACGCCGTGCTCAGCAACGGCCGCGCGGAACCCGGCGACGCCATCCTGCTGACGAAGCCACTCGGCACCGGGGTGTTGCTTAACGCGATCCGCGACGGGAAAGCCTCGGCGGCGCACGAGGCGATCGCCGTCGCGCAGATGTCGACCCTGAACAAGCTGGCGGCCGAGGTGGCGCGCGCGCTGCCGGTGCACGCCCTCACCGACATCACCGGCTTCGGCCTCGCCGGGCACGGCGTCGAAGTCGCGACCAACAGCGGCGTCGTGGTCGAACTCTCGCTCGGCGCACTGCCCGCCCTGCCCGGCCTCGAGGCCTGCGTCGCGCTCGACCTCGATACGGCCGGCCAGACGCGCAACCGCGACTACTTCGCCGCGCGCGTCGGCGCCGCCCGTCCGCTCACGCGACTGGAGGACACCCTGCTCTACGACCCGCAGACGACCGGGGGTCTGCTCATCGTCCTGCCCGAGTCGGCCGCCGCCGAACTCGCCGCGCGGCTCCAGGCGGCGGGTGTCGAGAGCTGGCGCGTGGGGACCGTCGTCCCGGCCGCCGACGCGGCGGACGCGGGCGTCCGGGTCACGAACTGAGCACACGCGCCGCGCCGCCCACCCGCCGTGCCGGTAGGATTCCCGCATGGACACCGCGACCTCCCCCCGCGGCCCGGACTCCCGCAGCGCGACTCCCTGCGACGTCGCCGTCGTCGGCGGCGGCATCATTGGGCTGGCCACCGCCCTCGCCCTGGTCGAGCGCTTCGCCGGGCTGTCCGTCGTCGTGATCGAGAAGGAGGCTGACGTCGGTCAGCACCAGACGGGTCACAACAGCGGCGTGATTCACAGCGGCCTCTACTATCGGCCCGGCTCCGCCAAGGCCCGGCTCGCCGTGCGCGGGGCCGAGCAGATGCTGGAGTTCTGCCGGGAGCACGACATCCCCCACGAGCGCTGCGGCAAGGTGGTCGTTGCGACCGACGAGTCCCAGACCGGCCGCCTGCGCGCGCTGGCCGACCGCGGTCAGGCCAACGGCGTGCCCGGCATCCGCGAGATCGGCGCGGAAGAACTCGCCGAGCTCGAGCCCGCCGCCCGCGGCGTCCGCGCCCTGCACGTCCCCTCGACGGGCATCGCCGACTACGACGCCGTCACGCAGCGCTACCGCGCGCTGGTCGAAGCCCGCGACGGGGTCGTCCGCACCGGCGTCGAGGTCACCGGCCTGCGCGCCGGCGACGACGGCCTCCGCATCGACACCAGCGACGGCCCGATCGAAGCGCGCCACCTCGTCAACTGCGCCGGGCTGATGGCCGACCGCGTCGCGCGGCTCGCGGGCTTCCGGCCGACGCTGCGCATCATCCCCTTCCGCGGCGAGTACTACGCGCTGCGACCGCAGGCGTCGGGCCTCGTGCGCAACCTCATCTACCCCGTGCCCGACCCCAATTTCCCCTTCCTGGGGGTGCACTTCACACGGCGCGTCGACGGGACCGTCGAGGCCGGTCCCAACGCCGTCCTCGCCCTGCGCCGCGAGGGCTACCGCTGGCGCGACATCGACGCCGGGGACGTCTGGGATGCGCTCAGCTTCCCGGGCTTCCAGCGCTTGGCGCTGCGCTACTGGCGCACCGGCCTGGGTGAGATGTATCGCTCGGCCAGCCGCCGCGCCTTCACGGCTGCGCTGCAAGCGCTGGTCCCCGCCGTGCGCGCCTCCGATCTCGTCCGCGCCGGGGCGGGCGTCCGCGCGCAGGCCCTCGACGCCGACGGCGGCCTCGTGGACGACTTCCGCCTGATCGCGGAGTCGGGCATGATCCACGTCCTCAACGCGCCCTCGCCGGGCGCCACCGCCTCGCTGGGCATCGGGCAGGAGATCGCGACGATGGCCGATGACTGGTTCCGCGTCCCGCGCTCCCAGCGCCCCGCCGCCGCCGGACGCTGAGCCGAGGCGGCGCCCGTGTACCTGCGCGACCTGGAGCTCGACCGCTTCCGCTCCTACGAGCGACTGCGGCTGTCGCTCACGCCGGGGCTGACCCTGCTCACCGGCGACAACGCCGCCGGCAAGTCCAACCTCCTGGAGGCCATCGCGCTGCTCGCCATGACCCGCTCCCCGCGCGCCTCGAGCGAGGGGGAGATGATCGGCTGGTCCGCGCTCGCCGCCGCCAGCCTCGAAGAGCCCGCGGTCGCGCGGGTCGCCGGGCGCGCCGAGCGCGGCGACGGGCCGGTGCAGGTTGAGATCGCCCTGGTCGCCCGCGCCGACGCCGTAGGCCGCCCCCGTCCCACGCGGGCGGGCGCGCCGCTGACGGGCAAACGCTTGCGGCTGAACGGCATCGCCCGCCGCGCGACGCAGGTCGTGGGACAGATCAGCGCCGTGCTCTTCACCACCCTGGACATCGACATCCTCACGGGCCCACCCTCCCGGCGCCGGCGCTTTCTGGACCTGCTCATCGCCCAGTCGGACCGCAGCTACGCCCGGGCCTACAGCCGCTACGACAAGGCCGTCACCCAGCGCAACGCCGTGCTCAAGCGGATGGCCGAGGGCGCCTCGTCGCCCGGCGAACTCTCCCCCTGGGACGACGTCCTGGCGGAGGCGGGCGGAGATGTGCTCGCGGCGCGGGCGTCGGCCGTGGCGGCGCTGGCCGAGCTGGCGCCCGCGCGACACCGCTTCCTGACGTCGGTGCCGGGCACGAGCGCGGGCGCCGGCGCCCTGGGGCTCCGCTATCACCCCGCCCTGCACACCACTCCCTGGCCCCCCGGCGACCACCCCACTCCCGACGCCGCCAGCGCCCTGCTCCGCGACGCGATGGCGGCCGCGCGGCGGCGCGAGGTCGCTGCGGGCGTGACTCTGGTCGGCCCCCACCGCGACGACGTCGGTCTGCTGCTCGACGGCCGTCCGGCCGGCACGTACGCCTCGCGGGCCCAGCAACGCTCGATCGCGCTGGCCCTGCGTCTGGCGGAAGCCGATCTCCTGCGACAGCGCACCGGGGAAGGGCCGATCCTGCTGCTCGACGACCTCTTCTCGGAACTCGACGCCGCCCGCCGCGAGACCACGGCGGCGGCCCTCGCCGAAACTCTGCGTCCGCCGGGCGGGAGCGGCGCGGCCGGCCAGCTTCTGGTCACGACGGCGGACGCCACCGCGTTGCCATCGGGGCTGCCGGCGCCGGCCGGGAGCTATCGCATCGTGGAGGGCGCGCTGTGCGCGCTGGCTCAGGGCTAGCCGGGCGGCCCGGGTCGTGCGGGCGACGGCCCGAAGAGGGGGCGGCCCGGCTGCGGCGCCAGCATCCGCACCGCCCCCACCTCGACGGTCAGCGTGATCGGTCCCGCCGATGGCGCCAGCCCCACCTCGCCGTCGAGTTGTACGTGCGGCAGCAGCCCGCCCGCGGCCGGCGTGATGCGCCCCCATCGCGCGCGGCGGAACAGCACGCCCCGCGCACCGAGATGCCGCCGGACCAGCAGCCGCGGCAGCATTCGCGCCGCGTTCCACAGTCCGTGGCCCAGGAAGGCCACGTAATCCAACTCGCCATCGGCGACCGACGCCTGCGCCGTGATATGGGCGATCGCGCCGTAGTTGCGCGTGTTTCCTACCACCAGCATCGACGCGTGCACCGGCTGCGGCGCGTCCCCGTCCAACTCCAGATCGATGTCGAAGCCGGGGTCGCGCCACGCGGTCCGCAGGCCGGCCCAGATGTAGGCCAGCTGGCCGAGTCGCCGCTTGAGCGCCGGGCTGACCGACGCCACCGCCGCCGCGTCGAAGCCGAGGCTCACCATCAGCAGGAACCGGCGTCCGCCGGCCGGCGCGCCCTCGCCGGCGCCGAACTGCACGCGACCCAGGTCCACCCGGACCGGCGCGGCGTCGATCTGGGCACGGATCGCGGCCGCCGGGCTGCTGCGCGGGATCCCGGCCTCGCGCGCCCACACGTTGGCCGTTCCCCCCGGCACGATCCCGACGGCAGGCCCCGCCTCCGCCGGAACACCATCGAGCCCGTTCAGGACCTCGTTGAGAGTCCCGTCGCCGCCGCAGGCGAAGATCAGATCCACGCCGTCGGCGCACGCCTCCCGGGCCAGATCCCCCGCCTCACCGGGCCGCTGCGTCCAGACCAAACGCGCGTCCAGCCCCGCCTCCGCCGCCACGGTCTGCACGGCCCCATCGAGCCGCTTGCCCGCGGCCAGTCCCCGCGCCCGCGGATTGGCGATGAACAGGACACGGCGTCTGGACACCGGACTCACGATCGTCGATCTCCGCTGGGTGATATCCCCGGGGCCGATATCGTTGACCCGCGCTCCGGCCGGAGGGCATCATGCGCGCGACGGGGCGCCCGCTCTCATCATGCCGAGCCCGCTCGGTAGCCGAAAGCTGGCCGGCCCCGACCGACCGTAACCGCGGGATGGCAAGACCGGAAGACCACGAAAGGGGCGGGCGCATGGCGAAGTCGCTGGGCTGGGTGCGATTCGACCACTACTCGATCGCGGTGCCGGACGCGGACCAGGCGATCACGTTCCACGAGAAGCTGTTCGGGCTGGAGCGCGACCACGTCTTCCGGTCGCCCAGCGAGGGCTTCCGCGGCGGCCTGCTCAACATGCCGGACGGACAGGGCCAGGTGGAGATCCTGGCCCCGATGGGCGACGACTCGTTCCTGCATCGCTACCTGGAGACGCGCGGGGCTGGCGTGCACCACATCACCGTCGAGGTGGAAGACATCGATGCCGCCGTGGAGTACCTGCGTGAGGAGATGGGCATTGAGCCCTACCGCGGCATCTGGTCGGATGGCCAATGGCGGCAGACGTTCATCCACCCGCGCGACACCGGCGGCGTCCTCTACCAGCTCTTCGAATGGCTGCCGGGGCACGGCCCCGACAACCCGCTGTCGGAGTTCGGTCCCGCGGAGTAGCGCGCTGCCTTCAGCGGCTCAGCCGCGCGGCGTCCGGCCCCACCAGTCAGGCCGGCGCACGGAGACCCCGATGGCGCAGGCCCAGTCACCGCCCACGGCCCCACCCGCGCCGACGATCGTGGACGGGAAGTTCGTACCGACGCACGACGTACCCTTCAGCGAAGCCCTCGACGAGATGATCGCCGAGGTGCGCGCCGGCAACGCCCCCAATCTGGGGCGCTTCTGCGGCTACTGCTACACGCCACTCGATTCGGGCCGCGCGGTCTGCCCCACCTGCGACACGTCGGCCGACGACGTCCCGGTCCGAGACAAGATCTCCCGCACCGTCGCGCAGGTCTACACCGCCAAGCGCAAGCGCGAGGGCCGCTACGTCCACAGCGCCGCCTGGGCGGGCATCCTGCTCGGGACCGCCGTGTCGACCGGGCTGATCGTGATCCTGCCCGACTGGACCAAGGTCTTCGCGATCCTCTTCCTGATCGTGGGCTCGTACTACCTGGCCTCGTACCTGGGCAACGTCGCGATCCAGGACTACGCCTACCGGCGCGGCTTGCGGCAGTTCTCCATCGCCTGGCAGGACTTCCTGGCCCTGCGCGCCGAGGGCGCGACCGACGAGGAGGAGCTCCCGGCGCGCGACCCCTGACGGGCCGGGCGCGCGGCGCGCCTACAGCTTGACGGCGCAGCCCCCATCGACGTTGATGATCTCGCCGGTCAGGAACTTGGCCTCGTCGGAGGCGAGGAACAGCACGACGTTGGCCACGTCCTCGGGCAGGCCGGGCTCCTCCAGGATCTGGTGGACGTCGAATCCGCCCTTGAACCAGTGCTGGCCGGTGGCGGGGTTGGTCGCGCCGGGGGTGAGGACCTGCCCGGGGCGCACGCAGTTGACGCGGATCTTGTGCCGTCCCCCCGCGCCGGCGGTCCAGCGGGTGAACGCATCGATGCCGGCCTTGGCCGCGTAGTACGACGCCGCGGCCGTCCCCGGGCCCATCTCCTGCTGCCTCTGGCTGAAGCCGCGCGTCGCGGCCAGCGACGACATGTTGACCACGGCGCCGCCTCCGCGGGCGACCAGGTGCGGCCAGACGGCCCGCGACATCAGGAACGTGCCCGTGAGGTTGACGCCGATGATCTCCGCCCAGTTCTCCTCCGATTCGTCGGGAAAGGCCTGGCCGGATCCGTAGCCCGCGTTGTTGAAGAGCACGTCGATCCCGCCGTAGGTGTCGACGGCCTGCGCCACGGCGGCCGTCACGGAGGCGCTGTCGGAGACGTCGCAGCGCACGAACGTGGCATCGCCGCCCGCGGCGCGGATCGCATCCTGCACCGCGACGCCCTGGGCCTCGCGTCGCGCCATCAGCACCACGCGGGCCCCCTCGCGGGCGAACGTATGGGCGGTGGCCTCACCGATACCGCTGTTGCCGCCGGTCACAATCGCGACACGGCCGTCGAGTCGTCCGGGCATGGGATGTCCTTTCTGGTGGGCCCTTCTGGTAGGCCCTTCTGGTAGGCACGAGATGTGGGTGGCGAGGATAGCGGTCGGCGCCGACCCGCGCGATGGCAACCCCGGCCGGCGGCGTGCAGCCGCCGGGCCGCTCAGGCGCTGGAGAGGTTCTTGCGTTTGTTGCTGACGAAGTCGACCAGGATGTACTCGCCCAGCTCGTCCGGCGTCGTGTAGAACACCCGCCCACGGTTGATCTTCGCGACGCGGGAGACGAACTCCTTGAGGTAGTAGTTGCGATCCAGCATGAAGATGTTGATCACGATGTCTTTCTTCGTGCAGTTCCGCACCTCTTTGAGCGTCTCGCGGATGGTCATCTGGCTGGGCGGGTAGGAGAAGTGGCTGACGCCATCCTGCAGGTGCGCCGTCGGCTCCCCATCGGAGATCATGATGATCTGGCGCGTGCCCAGCTTGTGCTTGGACAGCAGCCGCTGGGCGATCAGCAGCGCGTGGTGCATGTTCGTGCCCAGCACCGTCTCGTCCCAGCGGGCGTATGGCAGATCCTCGGTCTTGAGCTCCCGCGCGTAGGCGCTGAATCCCACCAGATAGAGGTCGTCGCGGGCGTACTTCATGCGGATCAAGTTGTTCAGCGCCAGCGCGACCTTCTTCGCCGCCTGGAACGACCCCCGCAGCGCCATCGACCAGGAGAGGTCCAGCATCAGCACCGTCGCGGTCTGGGTCAGCGTCTCGGAGCGAAAGACATCGAAGTCACCCGGGTCCAGCGACACGGGCACCTGCGGCCCCTCGCGGTACATCGAGTTCATCAGCGTCTGCCGCAGGTCCAGGTGGAACGGATCGCCGAACTCGTAGCGCTTGCTGTCGTCGGCGCGCTCCCCGTAGCGGCCGAACTCCGCCACGTTGTGCTTGCCGAAGTTCTGCTGCTTGAGGTTGGCGTAGATCTCGGCCAGCGCCCGCTCCCCGATCTTGCGGTTGCCGCGCGGCGTCAACTCCCAGGAGTTGCCCTTCTTGCGGATGTAGCCCGCCTCTTCCAGGATCTCCAGCAACTGCCGCAGTTGGTCCAGCGTCTCCCGCGCCTCCTCGCCGAGCAGCTCCTCCAGCTTGTCGGCGTCGATATCGTCCAGGTCGCCGCCGTATTGCGTGCGCTCCAACTGCCGCTCAATCTGGTCCATGTCCTGCATCTCGCCCATCAGGCGCATGGCCGCCTGCAGGTCCAGTTCCTCGCCGCCGCGGAACGGATACTGATTGCGCAGGTCGCGCATGGGCATCAGCGACTCGAGGTTGGATGCCAGTTGCGCCAGCTGCTGCTGCAACCCGGGGTCGCCCAACCGGTCCGAGACCATGTCCTGCAACTGCTGGCGCATGCCGCCGGGCAGCGAATCCATCAGGTTCTGCATCGCCGCCGCCTGCTGCTGCATCTGCTGCAGCAACTCGTCGAGCGACTGCGGCGGGTCGTCGCCGAAGAGGTCGCCGTACTTGTCCATGAACGCGTCGAAGTCCGGCTCCTCGCCCGCGAGACGCTGCTGCATCATCTCGTTCAGGTCGCGGACCATCTCCTGCATGCGGTCCATGTCCTCCGGCGACATGTTCTGGATCGACTGGGCCATGTCCTTGAAGAAGGCGTTCATCATCTGCTGGCGCAGCGAGTCGACCAGCTCCTGGTACTTCTGGGCCGCCTCCGGGTTCATGAACTCGTAGCCCTGCAACGCCTTCATGCGGCCGGGCGCGTCGTCGGGCAGGTCGTCGAGTTGGCCCTGCTTGCGCTCGATGATCGCGCGCAGCATGTCGCCGAACTCGGCCTGCTGGTCCGACGGCCCGGCGGGCGCCCCGCCCGGCGGCGACTCGGCCTGCGCCTCCGCCCCCTCGGCGGCCTCCGCGCCCTCCGGCGACGCCTGGTCGCCGGCCTCCCCCGGCGCAGCGTCGCCGTCGCCGTCCGCGGCGGGCGGCGGGGCCGGCGGGGCGGCCTCCTGCAGCCGTTCGTCGAGCGTGTCGCGCTCCATGTCGACGATCTCGTCGATCTGCCGCTGGATGTCGTCGAACACCGACCCCAGGTCGAAGCGATCCAGCGCCTGCCGGCGCTGCTGTCGCAGCCGCTGCAGCAAGTCCCGCAGGCCTTGCCGACGCGCCCCCTCGGGCGAGCGCATGCCGCGCTGCATCAGGTTGCGCAGCGCGTGCTGCAAGTCGCCGAAGTTCATCAGGTCGTCGGTCAGGCCCGACAGCACCTCGTCCGCGTCGAGATCGGCGACGTCCTGGCTGCCGTCCCACTGGCTGTAGCGATAGCGGAGCGCCATGGCGCTTCCCCCTCGGCGGACTACCGGCGCGCGACGCCGATCAGCCGCGATACTGGATGCGCGCGCCCACCTGGTCCTTGTTGAGGCGCTTGTTGAGGTGCAACCCCTCCAGCACGAACTCCACGGCGGCCGCGAGATCGGCCGGATCCTCACTCACCTGCAGCGGCTGCAGCGACTCGCGCAGGCCCTCGACTTCCGTCAGCAGGGCTGGGTAGTCGTCCGCGCGGACGCCCTCGCCGACCTCCACCGACACACCCGCCTTGAACACCCCCACGACCTCCTCCATGTCGACGACGTTGAAGCGGCGGTTGAAGACCGCGGCGACGCCGCCCTGCAACATCTTCTCCAGGACCTGCACGTCCTTGCCGTCCTCCACCGTCTCCATCTCGATCTTGCCCTGAATCGCGGGCAGCACATGCGGCAGATCGCTGACCCGCGGCACGACGTGCGACTCCTCCAGCGCGATCGCCCGCCGCGTGGCATTCGCGATCAGGGTTTCGAGCGCCGCGATCGACGTCCGCACGGACACCCCCGAGCGCTGGCTGACGTCCGGGCTGCGGCGCGCCAGCCGCGTCACCTCGGCCACGACCTCCTCCATGTATTCAGGTACATCGATACGCAGGCCCGCCACCGAGATCGGCGCGATCTCCTGGCGCATGATCGCGATCTCGGTCTCGACCGTCTCGGGGTAGTGCGTGCGGATCTGGGCGCCGTATCGGTCCTTGAGCGGCGTGATGATGCGGCCGCGGTTCGTGTAGTCCTCGGGGTTGGCGCTGGCGACGATCAGGATGTCGAGCGGCAGTCGCACGCGGAAGCCGCGGATCTGCACGTCCCGCTCTTCCATGATGTTGAGCAGCCCCACCTGGATGCGCTCCGCGAGGTCCGGCAGTTCGTTGATGCAGAAGATGCCGCGATTGGTGCGCGGCACCAGCCCGAAGTGGATCGTCAGCGCGTCGGAGAGGTAGCGCCCCTCGGCCACCTTGATCGGGTCCACCTCCCCGATCAGGTCCGCGATCGTGATGTCGGGCGTCGCCAGTTTCTCGCCGTAGCGCTCCCCGGCCGCCATCCAGCGGATCGGCGCATCGTCCCCCTGCTCCTCGATCAAGCGTCGTCCCGGCTCGGAGATGGGGGCGAACGGGTTCTCCGGGATATCGGGACCGTCGAGCACCGGCGTCCAGTCGTCCAGCAGCGACGCCAGCGATCGCATGATGCGGCTCTTGGCCTGGCCGCGCTCGCCCAGCATGATCATGTCCTGTCCCGCCAGGATTGCGTTCTGCAACGCGGGCAGCACGGTCTCGTCGTAGCCCTGGATGCCGGGGAAGAGCTGCACGCCGGCGCGCAGCCGCGCCACCAGGTTGTCGCGCATCTCGACGCGCAGCGGGCGCGGCTCGTAGCCGCTGGCGCGCAATACGCCCAGGGTGCGCGGACGGGGTGGACGGACGGTCGGAGTGGCCACAATCGGATCCCTTCGGCGCGCGGCTGAATCCGCGCCTGGCTCGCACCCGATCGATGTCACGTCCGCGGCGGATCGCGACCCGACATCGCGACGCGAGCGGACGCCCCGGGCTGGCGATCAGCCGCCCGGGGCGAGGACCCGCAGCGCTTCATCCCGCGTGAATCGGGGGAGTGCGCGGGGCCCCGCAGACGACCGGAGTATAGCGGGTTCGCCCGCGCGCACTCGCGACGCGCTGAAGCGTCCGATGCGACGCACGGGCTCGCCCGCCGCTCGGAGCCGCGCCACGAACGCGTCGGCCTGCTCCGACTCCACGGCGGCCAGCAGACAGCCCGACGCCAGCAGCCCCCGCCAGTCGATTGCCAGCGCCTCCGCAACCACGGTGGTCAGCGGGTGCGCCAGCAGCGCCGCATCGTCGACCTCCACGCCCAGGCCGGCCGCGGCGGCCATCTCCCAGCAGGCGGTGGCGATGCCGCCCTCCGTCGGGTCGTGCAGGGCGTGCAAGCCTGCCGCCCCCCAGGCCGACCGCGCCATCCCCACGACGCTGATGCCCGGGTCGTCGGCCAGGGCGGCTGCCGCGTCGATCTCGGCCGCCCCGACGCCGGCCGCGCGCAGCGCCTCGGCGGCCTCGGCGGCCAGCAGCGCCGTCCCCTCGATCGCCACCGCACCGATCTGGATGAGTGCGTCTCCGGCGGCGATCCGCGTCGGTGCGTACAGCCGATCGAGCGGCGCTTCCCCCACCATCGTGCCCGCCAGCACCACACGCGACACCGCCGCGCTGACCTCCGTGTGCCCCCCGGCCAGCGTGGCGCCCACCGCCGCGCATCCTCGCCGCAGCCCCGCGAATAGCGCCTCGATGTCGGACGCATCCGTGCCCGGCGGCAACAGCAGCGTGGCCAGGAACCAGCGTGGATCGGCCCCCAGACAGACCACGTCGTTCGCATTGACGTACACCGCCGCCGCCCCGGTCCGCGCCAGATCCGGCGCGGCCGTCGAGCCGGCGAACGTGATCGGGTCCGCCGCCAGCACGAGGTAGCGGTCGGACAGCCGGATGGCGGCCGCGTCGCGCCCGGGCCCCGGCCCCAGCGCCAGTCCGTCGGCCGACCGCCCAGGGGAGAGCAGCGCCTCCAACAGCGTCGGGTCCAGCTTGCCGCTGCGCACGTCGTCACGCCCCATCGACCGTCGTGCTCCACCGGGAGCGCGACCATCCTACGCCGTGCCGGGAGTGGCCCGCGGGCGGAGGGCTGGGTAGGCTCCGGGCGTCACGCGACGCTCGTGCTTGATTGCCGCCCTCCGGCGGCGGTGCGGCGGCAACTGGACACCGGGGCGCGATGCCGGAATCGATCGACACGTTCGCGGAGGTCGGGGTCGCCCAGACGCGGGACTGGCTGCGGCGCGAGCGCGGCGTGCAAGCGGAGTTGCGGGAGCTATCGTCGAGCGAGGGGATCGGCCTCGCCCGGCTGACCCTCGCCGGCGAGCGCGACGCGACCGTCGCGGTCGTCCCGCTGTTCACGCCGGACGAGGAGACCGACGCCCGCGCCGCCGCCCTCGCCCGGGCGCTGTCGGCGGACGCCCCCGCAGGTCGAGACGGGCTGGTGCTCTGGACGCCGCCCGGCGCGCCCCTCCCCGACGCCGGCGACCATGCGACGCTCCAGCGCATCCGCGACGCCGCCGCCGCCCTGGCCCTGGGGGACCGCGGCGAGGTGGGCTTCCCGGTCACGCTGGGGCTGCGCAAGACCGGCGACGATGGCTCCTACCTCAGCGTGCAGGGGGGGCTCTCTCCGCACTGGGCGCGCTTCACGAACCAGGTCTTCGGCCAGTTCCAGCTCGACAGTACGGCCCTGCATCGGCTGCCGGCCGACCCCGGCACGGTCACGCAGCTCGTCGACTTCCTCGTCCTGGTCGCCAACGGCATCCGCACGGCGGGCACGGCCACCACCGCCCCCGCCGACGACACTTGGGCGCTCCAGCGCTTGCCGGGACTCTCCGGCGCGCGCGTCGTCGCAGCCGCGCCGGCCGCCACGCCGGAGCAGGGCGGCCCGGTGCGCAAGGCGCTGCGCGCCGGCACGCGGACGGCGATCGCCGCCCTCGAGCGGTCCCCCGCGAGCGTCCGCATCATCACCTACGTCGGCGTCTTCCGCGCCATCCAGGAAGAGACGGCCTCGATCGCGCTGCGGGGCCTCGACCCCGCCAGCTTCGCCCACTTCGACGCGGCCTGCCTCGTGGCGGACGCGGAACTGCGCGTGCTGTTTGGGCCCACGCCGGAGTCCCGGCTGGGCTGAGCCCGGCTGATGGGTCGTGGGCAGGGGGGCGAGGGGTCGCTAGCGGGGCCGAGCCTTGATCGCGGAGCGCCGACGGCGGCGCGCGGCGCGTCGTTCCGCCTGGCGCTGCTTCTCGCGGTTGGAGATGAAGTGCCGGCGCCGGCGCGCCTCCTGCAGGACACCATCGCGCTGGACCAGTTTGTTGAAGCGGCGCAGGAGGCCCTCGCCGTCCTCACCGTCCTTGCGCGTTACCTGCAGCACTCGGGCCCTCTCCCGGAACAGCGACGCCCCGTGGCGGCGCGCGGTCGCACGAACGGCGAAACCGTAACACCACCGCCCGAGGGCGGCAATCGGCGGGGCCACGAATCCCCGCGCCGCGTGCTGCCTTAACGACAGCAGCCCGGCGGTTGCCTATGGACGTTCGGCCGAAGTCCGCAGGCGCCCACCGGGCTGTGACCGGAGTGCCGGGCGTCCCTGCGTTTCGCCAGGGATCGACATTCATCCCCATCGAAACGGAGGGCCGATGGCCGGGGCGCCGGATAGGCGGCACAGTGGCGGGTCTCCGTCCCGCCCCTCAAGGTCCCAGACGACTCCCAGCCGCTTCGGTCCTCACGGACCCCGAGCGCTGGGACGGCCGGTCTGCGGTCGCTGGTCGGGGATGCTATCTCGGCTGCAGCCGACATCCCCGAGCGTTGCTCCGCGTCCCGAGCGGATGTATGCCACATCCGCGTCCTGGGCCGCTTGCCCCTCGGGACTTCAGTGCGGGCTTGCGCCCTCCCCGAAGCCACGAACAAGATAGCAGAATCGCCAATCCAAGATGACGCCGTTCGCACGGGGATTCGGGAGATAATGCGAGCCTGCACCACAGGTTGCCCCATCCATCAGGCCTCACGGACGATACCCGTCACAGCACGATCTCAGACGCCGATCTCGATCTTCTGTCGACGGCCGGAGATCGATTCGTGGTGGATAATCGGCCCTGCCGATGTGCAGGGGCGGGGGACAGGCGGTGCAGGGACGCCGGGGCAGGTCGCGCGGCGGCGGCTCAGACGTCGAAGCCCAGGTAGCGCAGGAAGGCGGGGCGCGTCTTGCGGCCCTTGCGACGCCGGTTCCAGCGCTGCACGTCGTCGAGGTACGTGTCGGACTGCTTCTCGTTCCAGCGCGACACCGCCACCAGTTCGCGCCGGCTGACGCAGCCGTCCCAGTCGTGGGGGCACTCCACGATGTCGCTCAGCGCGATGAACTCCAGCGTGCCGCCCTCCGACACCGTGAGCTCGAACGGGTGCTCGCGACAGGTGACCGGGCGATGCTCGTAAATCGTGCAGCGATTCGCATCGTCGAGGAAGACGCACGCCCCGCCCGGCCGGTGACGCAGCGCCATCGCCGCGCGACTGCCCGCGAAGCGGATCCACCAGGGGCTGCGCTTCTCGATGTCGATGTCCCGCTCCGGCACGAAGCGCACGAACTCCGGCGCCGCGCGGCCCACGCCGCGCTCGATGCGCCGCACGTCGTCCTCGGTGATGAGCACGTGCGTGCGACGGCAGCAGTTGCCGCAGCCGGTGCAGCGGAAGTTCAGATAGCGCTGCCAGTCGTTGTCCGTGCTGGGGCCGGCCATCGATCACTCCTACCGCGAAGCCTATCGTCCGCTAGCGCCGCACGCGGTAGCCTCATGCGGCAGTTGGAACATTTCGGGCCGCCCCGGCCGGTGCGTCGGCGGCCGAGCCCTCGCTGCTGAAGCCACAGTGCTGAAGCCACAGTGCAGGAGAACGCGATGTCTTGGGAACCCGAGGTCGAAGAGATCCGGCGGCGGCACGAGTTCGCCGCCGGCATGGGGGGAGCGGAGGGCATCGCCCGGCAGCGCCGGCGTGGCAAGCTCACCGTGCGCGAACGCATGGACGGCCTCGCCGACCCCGGCTCGTTCCAGGAGTTCCGCAGCCTGATGGGCACGGGCGCCTACGACGAGGACGGCCAACTCGAGTCGTTCCTGCCCACGGGCAGCGTCGAGGGCACGATGCGGCTCAACGGGCGCAAGGTCGTCGTCTCCGCCGGCGACTTCACCGTCCGCGGCGGCTCCGGCGGCGGCGGCGAGGGGATCGGCCAGGAGATCCGCGCCAGCGACCGCGCGCACCGCTGGCGTCTGCCCTACGTGCGCCTGCTCGACTCCGCCGGCGGCAGCGTCGCCCACTTCGAGGAGATCGGCCGCACCTACCTGCCCGACGGCAACGAGTGGTCGCAGATCTCGGTCGCGTTGCTCAGTGAGGTGCCCGTCGTCTCGGCTGTCATGGGGTCGGTGGCCGGGCTGCCCGCCGTCGACGCCTGCATCGCCCACTTCAATCTCATGGTCTCCGGCATCAGCCAGCTCTTCCCCGGCGGACCGCCCGTCGTCAAGGCGTCGCTGGGCTACGACATCACGAAGGAGGAGCTGGGCGGCGAGGACGTCCACATCCATCGCGCCACGGGCTCGGTCGACAACCTGGCCGAGTCCGAGGACCACGCCTTCGCCATGATCCGCGACTTCCTGGGCTACCTCCCGCCCAGCGTCTGGGAGATGGCCCCGCGCCAGGAGATCGGCGACGACCCGATGCGGCAGGACGAGTGGCTGCTGGAGGCCGTGCCGCGCAACCGCCGCCGCCCCTACGACGTGCGCAAGATCATCAACAGCGTCATCGACGAGGGCTCCTTCTTCGAGATCGCGCCGCTCTACGGCAAGGCCCGCGTCACCGGGCTGGCCCGGGTCGACGGCTACCCCGTCGCCGTGATGGGCAACAACCCGCGGCACCAGGGCGGCGCGACCGGCCCCCAGGAGGGCGACAAGGTGATCCGCCTGCTCGCCCTCTGCGACACCTTCCACCTGCCGGTCATCTCGTTCGCCGACGAGCCCGGCTTCCTGGTGGGGCTGCAGTCCGAGCTGATGGGTATCGAGCGGGCCGGGGCGCGCCTGGTGGCCGCCGTGTGCGAGAGCCGGGCGCCCTGGCTGAGCATCGTCGTGGGGCAGCTGTTCGGCGTCGCGGGGCAGTGCCAGCACCGCCCGACCGGGATGTTCGAGCGCTTCGTTTGGCCGTCGGCCTCGTGGGGCTCGATGCACATCGAGGGGGGAACGCGCGCCGCCTACCGGCGCCGCATCGACGCGTCCGACGATCCGGCCGCGGAGGAGCGCCGCATCGAGGCGATGCTCAAGTCGCTCGCCTCGCCGTTCCGCACCGCCGAGAACTCCGGCCAGGAGATCATCGACCCCCGCCGCACGCGGCCCCTGGCCGTCGAGTTCGTGCGCGACGCCCAGCCCCTCCTGCGCGACCAGCTGGGGCGACCGCCCGCCCCGTACCGGCCCTAAACGCCGCGCCCATCAGCGGGTGGCGGCGCTCCTCCGCTGCCCGCCGCCGCTTGCGCGGGGGAGTCGGCCCCGGCCGCCCCGGCGACCGCTTCAAAGGTGTCGAAGTAGCGCGCCGCGGCCCCCTTCTGGTTCTCGTAGATCGAGCCCGCCTTCGGCGCCGACGGCAGCGGCAATTGCACCGGCACGGCCTCCAGCCGGGGGCGCAGCGTCGGCTCACCGGTCACCATCCGCGCGTTGAAGGCGTCCATGTCGAAGTCGGCCCCCACGCCGGTCAGCGGCCAGGCGTCGGCCGCCGTGTAGCCGTACAGCAGCAGCCGCCGCGGATGGTCCGACCGATTCAGCGACGACCCGTGCACCGTGCGCACGTGGTGCAGCGTGATCGTGCCCGCCGGACCCGTCAGCGGCACCGCCTTACCGAAGTCCACCTCCCGCGCGCGGGGGTCCATCGCGCCGCAGAAGTAGCCGCCGGCGTGGTGGTTGTAGGCCGGGCCGGTGTGGCTGCCCGGGATCACCAGCAGCGGACCGTTGGCCTCGTCGCAGTCGTCGAGCAGCATCCCCACCTCCAGCACATCGTCGTTCGTGTGCGGGTAGAACGCCCAGTCGGTGTGCCACTCCACGGGCGCGCCGTACTCCGCGTGCTTCATGTTCATCTTGCCGTGGAGGAGGCGGATGTCGTCGCCCAGCAGCGGCCGCAGAAGCGCGCAGATCGTCTCGCTGTCCACCAGGTCCTTGAACACCGGCGAGGCGTTCACCGGGTCCTTGATCCGCCGCACGCGCGGCGCGTCCGGCGCATGCGAGTCCTCCAGGTCGTAGCGCGCGTCGCTCTCCGTCAGCGAGGCCGCCTCCGCCACGATGCGGTCCGTCTCCGCGCGCATCGCCCGCAGCGTCTCGACCGGTAGCGCGGCCGGCAGCACCACGTACCCGTTCTCGCGGTAGAACCGCACCTGCTTCGCGCTCAAGGTCTGCGTCATCGCGCCGTCCTTCCCGTCGTTCGGCCGAAGGTGTGTCCAGCCCAGCGCAAGTCTATCGTCGCGGTGGGTCGGATCGCCAATGGGCAGGGCGGCCGACGCGGGAGGAGAGAACGGCGCGGACGAGGAGGGAACCGCGTCTAGCGGATCATGCGCAGGCGCGGATCGAAGGCGTCGCGCGACTGGAACTCTCAATTGCGGAGCAGCGGAGCGGGAGCGAGATCTCGTAGGGGCGGTTCGCGAACCGCCCTCCCCACCCCCAATTCCCCCTCCGGTCCCCCCTCTCCAGCACTTCCGCTGGAGAGGGGGGACGGGGGTGAGGTCGCGCCTACGTCACCATCGGGCGGATCCCCCAGTAGTTGAACCAATCCTGCCGATGGCCGAAGTTCACCCACTCGAGGTTATTCCGCAGGACACCCAGACTGACCGGCTCGACGCCGAAAAGGAAGCTCGCGTTCTCGTAGATGCCAACCGCGAGATCGTTGATGCGCTTCGCGCGCTCGGCCGGATCGAACTCCGTGCGCTGCGCCTCGATGAGCTCCTGGAGATTGGTGTCCGGGTATCGCCCATGCGCGATCGAGCCGCTGTCATCCATGTGCGAGTTGATATTGCCGACCGGATCCGGGAAGTGGTTGATGAAGTAGAAGTGCATTCCCGGCAGCTCGTGGATGCCGTCGTCGCCAATCGACCCCAAGCGCGGCCGGAAGATGGAATGGACGTCGGCCTGGAAGTCCGTCGTGATGCCGATCTTCTCCAGATCCTGCGCGATGGCCAGCCCGCCGTCCTCCGTGCCGGCGAGGTAGCCCTTGTGGACCCAGAAGGGGGTGTGGAAGCCGTCCGGGTACCCGGCCTCGGCCAGCAGGGAGCGCGCCTTGTCCGGGTTGTACTCGTAGGTCCGCTCCGCTTTCTGTTCGTCCGTCATGGCGCCTTGCGCGCCTGACGCGATCCCGTACGCCCGTTTCTCCCGGCCGGTGAGCAGGTTGTCGATGATCGCGTCCCAGTTGACGGCGTGGTTGATCGCCCGGCGCACGCGGATGTCCTGGAACGGCGTCGATCCGTCGGCCAGCGGCCGCAGCGTGTTAAAGCTGACGTTCCAGTTGTCGACGCCGCCGGTGGTCAGCACAGAGAAATCATCGCTGTCGAGGAAGGTCTCCGCCAGGTCCGGCGGCAGGGACAGCGCCATGTCGGCCTCGTCGGCCTCCAGCGCGGCCACGCGGCTCAGTGGCTCCGGCCGCGCGATCTGCTGGAACTTCTTCATCGCGGGCTTGTGTTTGCGGTGCGTCGAGCCGGTCTCCACGTGGTAGTCCGCGAAGGGAATACTCGTCGCATGACCGCTCGGGTCGTACGACACGAGCTTGAAGGGGCCGCTGGCCACCGCGAAGTTGTTGTACGCTTGGTCGCCGATCTCCTCGATGACGTGCTTTGGCACCAGGGGCAAGTCCGACCCGATCAAGGCGAACGCCGACGCGTCCGGGCTCATCGGCACGCGCGTGGTGAGTTCATCCACCACGGTGATCTCACCCGCGACGGCGTTGGTCTTGTACGTGGCGCCGGAGTCGAATGTGCCGTCGGGGTTGTAGAGGCCAATGCCGGCTGTGCGATCGAAGCTGAACTTGACGTCCGCCGCGGTCACGGACGCGCCGTCATGCCACGTCATGCCCGGCTTGAGGTGGGCCAGCGCCTCCGTGTAGTCGTCCGACACCCATTCCATGCTCCCCGCGCTCTCCACCAGTTCCCTTGTGAACTGGTCCCACTGCATCAACAGATCAAAGTGCATCGCCGACTGGGTTCCACCACCGCCCCGGCCCTGCCAGTCAATGCCGCCGAACACCGTCGGGACGACGATGCGCACCGTGGCGTCGAAGTCGGTGGAGCCGGGGGCCGGACCCTCCGGCTCCGCCGCCGCCATGGCCGCGCTCTCGGCGGCCTCCTGGGCCGCGTCGGCGGCCTCTTCGGCGGCGGCGACGGCCGCGGCCGCGGTTTCGGCCGCGGCTTCGGCGACGGCCTCGGCGCTGGCGGCGGTCTCTTGGGCCGTGGCGGCGGCCTGCCCGGCGGCGGCGGACGCCTCCCCGGCGGCAGCCGCAGCCGCGGCCGCGGCCTCGGCGGCCGCGTCGATGGCGGCCTGGGCGGCCTCGGCGGTGGCGGTGCCGGCCTCGACCGCGGCGGCGGCGTCGCGGGCGGCCTGGGCGGCGGCCTCGGCCGCCTCGGACGCTGCAGCGGCGACGGCCGCGGCAGCCTGATCACCGGCCGCGGATGCGGCGGCGGCCGCGTCGGCGGCAGCCGCGGCGGCGGCTTCGGCGGCGGCGGCCGCGTTGGCGGCGTCCTCCGACTCGGCCGCCTCGGCGGCCAGGGCGGCGGCCGCATCGGCGGCGCTGGCCGCCTGCGACGCGGCGGCGGAGGCCTCGCCCGCGGCGTCGGCCGCGTCGGCCGCGGCGGCGGCCGACTCGGCCGCGACGGCGGCCGCGGCCTCGGAGTCGGCGGCGCGCGCCTCCCCGGCGGCGACCGCCGCGGCAGCGGCCTCTTCCGCGGCCGCGGCGGCCCGTTCCGCCGCCGCGGCCCCGGCGGCCACGGCGTCGCCGGCCTCGTCGTCGTCGCCGCAGCCGACGAGCGCGAGCCCGGCCGCTCCGACGCCAGCCTTCGCGCTGGCTCCCAACATGGTGCGGCGCGAGATCTTTCGCTGTCGCAGACTCGTCCAATAGTTGCGGTCGCTCATGGCAAGTTCCTTTCTGGATTCCGGGCTGGCCTCATGTGGGACGGCCCGGTGCCGGAGCTGCCCATAGTATAGATCGGGGGGGGGGGGGGGGGGGTGGGGGCAACGAATTTGAGGTAACGGAAAGGTAAAATTATTTTTACGCCCGTTGACGGGGGGATTTGTGTCCCCTTAGGGCGGCGGGGCGGGCGGCGGGAACCTCACCCCCTAACCCCCTCTCCGTTGCAGAGCAATGGAGAGGGGGGATCAGAGGGGGAGAGGGTGAAGCGGGGTATCAGGGTGAGGTTCCGCGGACGCCTCAGGCCTGCGTCTGCCAGGCGGGCTTGCGCTTCTCGGCGAAGGAGGCGAATCCCTCGCGGGCCTCCGCCGAGGCGAAGAGATCGGCGGAGAACTTCGAGGCCCAGTCGAAGCCGTCGTCCAGCGACATCTCCGGCACGTCGCGCACGAGCCGCTTGCAGGCCCCCAGCGCGTTGGGACCGCCCAGGCGCAGCGCGTCGAGGTAGCCCTGCACGCGGTCGTCGAGGGCGTCGTCGGGGGCGGCGGCCGTGATCAGGTTCATCGCCGCGGCCTCGGTCGCGCTGAACGTGTTGCCGGTGATGAAGTACTCCATGCATCGGGTCAGCCCCACCTTGGGCAGGATGACGACGGAGATGATCGCCGGCGAGACGCCGATCCGCACCTCGCTGTAAGAGAAGTTCACGCGCTCCGCCGCGACGGAGATGTCGCAGGCGGCGACCAGGCCGATCCCCCCCGCCCGCGTCGGGCCCTGCACCCGGCAGACGACGGGCTTCGGCGAGCGCCAGATGTCCTTCAGTATCTCGACGAACGCGTTCGGGCCGCCCGCCGGCCGCTCCTGCGACTCGTTGCGTTGCCGCGCCTCCTTGAGGTCGGCGCCGGCGCAGAAGGCGGGGCCGGTGGCCTGCAGCAGAATGGCGCGGACGCCGTCGTCGGCGAGGGACGTGTCGAGGTGCGCGCGCAGCTCCCCGACCAACTGTCGCGAGAGGGCGTTGCGGTTGTGCGGCGAGTCCAGCGTGATCGTCGCGATGCCGCGCTCGATTGAGAAGTGCACCAACTCCGAGGCCGTCGTCACGATGTCGCCTCCTCACCTCATTGGTTAGGGCTTACTCGTTCGGGAACTGCCCCGGCTTGCGCCCCTGGCCGGGCGGCCCCGCGAAGGCCTGCGCGACCTCCATCCAGCTCTGCGCCGCCGCGCCCTCCACGACGAGGCGTGTGTCGGCCGGGTGCCGCCGCTGCGTGACGACGCGGCAGAAGTCGGTCGCGGGGCCGCTGATGCGCGCCGGGGCGTCCCGGTCGCCGTGGGTCCAGTGCGCGCCCGAGGGCAGCGTCAGGTCAACGAAGACCGGGCTGTCGTCGGGCTCCAGGCCCCGGTTGACGTAGGAGAAGCTGCGCGTGCGCACGCCGATCATCGCCACGTGGCGGATGCGGTCCGTGTCCGGGCGCTCCGCCGGCACCACGTCGACGATGTCGAGGCCGTGCGACCAGGTCTCCATCAGCCGCGCGGTGATGTAGGAGGCGGCGCTCATGTCGGGCCCGTACCAGGCCAGGCGGGCGCGGGGGTCCACCGGGCGCGCGTCGCGGATCAGGCCGCTGCTGGCCTCGCGCCACCATTGCAGGACTTCGTCGTGCGAGAGTTTGCGCGCCCGCTCCATGTACTTGAGCCCGTCTTGGTCGTCCAGCGCCTGGCGGAAGGCGGCGGTGTCGCGCAGGCCGAGCGCCGCGATGTCATCGACGAAGGCCAGATGCGCGAGCTGGTCGCGGACCTTCCAGCCGGGGGCGTGGGAGTCGCGCTCCCAGTCGTCCGGGCCCAGCGTCACCACGACCTTCTCCAGGTCGCGATGCTCGCCGGCCAGGTCGTCCACGAGCTCCTGGTAGTCGATCGGCATGGGGGACTCCTTCGGGCCGGCGGAGCGCGGCGGCTCGGGCGGCTACTCCAACAGCGACTCGGGGATGGGGACGACGGCGCGCCGCAGCTCCTCGCCCAGCACCTTGGCCTGGGGGTCGGTGCGCAGCGAGGCGGAGACGCCGTCGCCCAGCAAGCCGTGGATCACGAAGTTCATCGAGAGGATGTTGGGCAGCTCGAAGCGCTCGACTTCCAGGCCCGCGGCCTCCGGGTAGAGCTCGCGGACCTTGTCCGGCGTGAGGAACCGCTCCAGCCAGAGGTAGGCCTCGGGCGTCGTGGTCCAGAAGCCGACGTTGGCGTTGCCGCCCTTGTCGCCCGAGCGCGCCCCCGCGACCCGGCCCAGCGGGACGTCGCGGGTGGGGCCGCCGGGGACCGCGCCGGGCGGACGATCGGGCGCCGGGATCTCCTCCGTGATGGGCGCCTGCGGCGGCGGCGCGACCGGCGTCTCGACACCGTCCAGCACGACGCGCTCGTCGATCACGTCCGACGACACCAGCGCCGGCCAGTAGACCGTGATCCCGGCCGCGCCGCGGCTCGAGTGGACGGTCTTGAAGCCGGGGTAGTTCGCCAGCCCCATCTCGACGCCGGCGTTCCAGTACTTGCGGCCGACCAGCGCCTCCTCGTGGGCGCGCGCGCCGATGCTCAGCAGCCCGAAGGCCTCGCTGTCGGCCGGGCCGCCGTGGGCCAGCGTCACGCGCGTCTCCAGGAACTGCTCGCGCCCGCCGACGTAGCCCCAGAACGCCTCCTCGGCGACGGCCGCCTTGGCCGCCACGTCGGGGCCGGTCAGGGCGAAGGTCGTGCTGTTCTTGTAGCCGCCCTCGTAGTTCATGCAGACCTTGGTCGTGGGCGGCGCGGGCTCGCCGCGGACGCCGCTCACGCGGACGCGGTCGGGGCCCTCCTGCTCGACCTGGATCGTGTCGAAGCGCGAGATGACGTCGGGGTTGGCGTAGCGCGGCTCCCCGATCTCGTAGAGCAGCTGCGCCGTGACCGTGCCGACCGAGACGAGCCCGCCGGTGCCCTCGTGCTTCGTGACGACGAAGGAGCCGTCGGGGTACATCTCGGCGATGGGGAAGCCCGGCCGCGAGAGGTCGGGCACCTCGGGGTAGAAGGCGTAGTTGCCGCCGGTGCACTGGGCGCCGCACTCGATGACGTGGCCGGCCACGATGCCCGCGGCCAGCTTGTCCCAGTCGTCGCGGGCCCAGCCGAAGTGCCAGGCGGCCGGGCCCAGCGTGACCGCGGCGTCGGTCACGCGCGGGCAGATCACGACGTCGGCGCCCTGGTTCAGCGCCTCCACGATGCCGAACGCGCCCAGGTAGGCGTTGGCGCTCAGCACCGGCGCCTCCAACTCCGACAGCGGCATGCCCTTGTCGAGGTGGGCCAGCGTCTCGCCGCGGTCCTGCAGTTCGTCGAGGCGTGGCAGCAGGTCGTCGCCGGTGGTGTACGCGACCCGCGCCTGCAGGCCCAACTCCGCGTAGACGTTCTCCGACGCCCGCGCCAGGCTCTCCGGGTTGAGGCCGCCCGCGTTGACGACGATCTTGATCCCCCGCTTGCTGCACGTCTCCGCGATCTCCCCCAGCTGCCGCAGGAAGGTGCGCGCATAGCCCAGGTCTTCGCGGCGCGTCTTGTCCTTGAGCAGGATCATCATCGTCAGCTCGGCGAGGTAGTCGCCGGTCAGGAAATCGATCGGGCCGTCCTCGACCATCTCCCGGGCGGCGCTGATGCGGTCGCCGTAGAAGCCGCTGCAGTTCGCGATGCGGAGCGGGTCGGTCATGTGGACTCTCCTGCCTCGGATTCCTCAAGCACGATGAGCAGGGCGCCGTTCGCGACCTGCTCGCCGGGGCGCACGCGGACGTCCGTGATCACGCCGCCCGCCGGCGCCGTGATGCGATGCTCCATCTTCATCGCCTCCAGCAGCAGCAGGAGGTCGCCGGCCTGTACCTTCTCCCCCGGCTGCACCAGCACATCGACGACCTTGCCCGGCATCGGCGCGACGAGCCCGCCCGCCGGCGCCTCCAGGCTGCGGTCGGGGAAGCGCGGCAACTCCGTGAGCTGCACGTCGCCGTCGGGGCTCTGCACGTGCCAGCGGTCGTCGTCGCGGACGAGCGCGAAGGCGCGCCGCCGCCCGTCGAGCTCCAGCGTCACGCCGCCCGCGCTGCGCTCCCGCACGACTGCCCGCTGCTCCCCCCCGCCGGCGTCGACCCAGAAGGAGCCGTCGCGCCGCGACTGGTACTGCACGACGACCTCGCCGTCACCGTGCGACGGGCGGAAGCGCGTCTCCTCGGGCGGCATCTGCGAGTTGCGCCAGCCGCTGGGGAAGCCCGCCAGGACGGTGGCCGCAGCGCGACGGTCGGCCTGCGCGGCCAGGGCCGCCGCGATCGCGGCCTGGCGCAGCTCCTCCGCGCCGGGCACGCGCACGCGCGGCGGCGCCACCCGATCGATGAAGTCGGTCGTCGTGTCGCCGGCCAGGAAGGCCGGGTGGCGCAGCGTCGCGACGAGGAAGTCGCGGTTGGTCGTCAGGCCCTGGACCTGGGTGCGCTCCAGGACGCGGGCCAGGCGCGCCGCCGCCTCCTCGCGCGTGGGCGCGTGCGCGATCACCTTCGCCAGGATGGGGTCGAACTCGATCCCCACCCGCGAGCCGGTCTCGATGCCGGAGTCGAAGCGGGCCGGCGGCGAGGCCGGCGGGCGCCAGGCCAGCACCGTGCCGCTGGCCGGCAGGAAGTCGTTGCCGGGATCCTCGGCGTAGAGCCGCGCTTCGATGGCGTGCCCGTCGATGCGCAGGTCCGCCTGCGCCACGCCGAGCGGATCGCCCTGCGCGATGCGGATCTGCTCGCGCACGAGGTCGAGGCCGCAGATGGCCTCCGTCACCGGATGCTCGACCTGCAGGCGGGTGTTCATCTCGAGGAACCAGAAGTCCCGGCCGCTGAGCAGGAACTCCACCGTGCCGGCGGAGGTGTAGCCGATGGCGGCCGCGGCCTGCACCGCCGCCGCGCCCATCGCCTCGCGCAGGCCGTCGTCGAGGGCGGGCGAGGGCGCCTCCTCGATGATCTTCTGGTGGCGCCGCTGGATCGAGCACTCGCGCTCGAAGCAGTGCACGACGTTGCCCCGCTGGTCGCCGAGGACCTGCACCTCCACGTGGCGCGTCCGCGCCAGCCAGCGCTCCAGGAAGACCGTGTCGTCGCCGAAGGCGCCCGCCGCCTCGCGCCGCGCCGCCTCGATGGACTCCTGGAGGTCGTCCGGCGCCTCCACCACGCGCATCCCCTTGCCGCCGCCGCCCGCCGAGGCCTTGACCAGCAGCGGATAGCCGATCACCTGCGCGGGGGCCGCCGCGTCGGCGCCGGGCGCGACCTCGTGGGAGGGCAGCGTGGGCACGCCGGCCGCGTCCATCGCGCGCTTGGCGGCCAGCTTGTCGCCCATGGCGGCGATGGCGTCGGCCGGCGGCCCCACCCAGACCAGCCCGGCCTCCTCGACGGCGCGCGCGAAGGCGGCGTTCTCCGAGAGGAAGCCGTAGCCGGGATGGATCGCCTCGGCGCCGCTGCGCCGGGCCGCGTCGAGGAGCTTGGCGACGTCGAGGTAGCTCTCGGCCGCCGTGCGCCCGCCCAGCGCGACGGCCTCGTCGGCCTCCCGCGTGAACGGCGCGTCGGCGTCGCCGTCGGCGTAGACGGCGATCGTGCGCAGGCCCATCTCGCGGGCGGTGCGCATGACGCGCCGCGCGATCTCGCCGCGGTTGGCGACGAGCAGGCTGCGGAGGCGGGGCGGCGGCGTCATCACATCCGCCAGACGCCGTAGCCCGCCGCGCCCTTGATCTCGTTGTTGTGGCAGGCGGAGAGCGACAGGCCGATGACGGTGCGCGTGTCGCGCGGGTCGATGATGCCGTCGTCGGAGACGCGCGAGGTCGCGTAGAGCCCCAGCGATCGGCGCTCCATCCAGTACTCGACGCCCTCGGCGCGCTCCCGGTCGGCCGCTTCGTCCCAGACCTGGCCGCGGCGCTCGGCCGCGGCGCGCTGCACGATCGACATCACGCCGGCCATCTGCTTGGGCCCCATCACGGCGATCTTGGCCGTGGGCCACAGGTAGCTGAAGCGGGTGTTGTAGGCGCGCCCGCTCATGCCGTAGTTCCCGGCCCCGTACGACGCCCCCACGATGACCGTGATGTGCGGCACCATGGAGTTCGAGACGGCGTTGATCATCTTCGAGCCGTTCTTGGTGATGCCCCCCTGCTCGAAGTCGGTCCCCACGATGTAGCCGGTGATGTTCTGCAGGAAGAGGATCGGCACGTCGATCTGGTTGCAGAGCTGGATGAACTGCGCCGCCTTCTCGGCCGACTCCGAGAACAGCGCCCCGTTGTTCCCCACGATGCCGATCGGGTAGCCGTGCACCGACGCCCAGCCGGTGACCAGCGTCGGCCCGTACAGCGGCTTGAACTCCTCGAAGCGGGAGCCGTCCACCACCCGCGCGATCACCTCGCGGACGTCGAGCGGCGAGCGCAGGTCGCGCGAGACCATGCCCAGCAGCTCCTCGGGGTCGTGGCGGGGCGGGTCGGCGGGCAGGCTGGGGCCCGGTCCCAGCTTGCGCCAGTTGAGGTGCGCGATGACGTCGCGGCACAGGCGGATGCCCTCCTCCTCGTCCTCCGCCAAGTAGTCGGCGAGGCCCGAGATGCGGGCGTGCATGTCGCCGCCGCCCAGCGCTTCGTCGTCGGCGTCCTCGCCGGTCGCCATCTTGACCAGCGGCGGGCCGCCCAGGAACACCTTCGAGCGGTTGCGGATGAAGATGTTGTAGTCGCTCATGCCGGGCTGATAGGCGCCGCCCGCCGTCGAGCTGCCGAACACGACCGAGATCGTGGGGATGCGCATCTTCGACAGCTCGGTGATCTCGTAGAACAGCCGGCCCGACTCGGCGAAGTGGTCGGTGGCCTGCAGCATCGCCTCTTCCGGGTCGCCCGTGACGCCGCGCAGGTCGGCCCCCGCCGACTCGACGAACTGCACGTAGGGCAGCCGGTTCTCGCGCGCGATCTGCAGGCCGCGCATCAGCTTCTTGCCGTTGAACGGGTTGAACGCGCCCGCCCGCACCGACGGGTCGTGGCCCAGGATCAGGCACTCGACGCCGGAGATGACGCCGATCCCGACCACGAAGCCCGACCCCACCGGGAAGTGCGACGACCAGGCCGCCAGGGGGCTGATCTCGAGGAACGGCGTGTCGCGGTCCAGCACCTTGGCGATGCGCTCGCGGATGGGCAGCTTGCCGCGACGCCGCAGTCGCGTCATCGATTCTTCGCCGCCGCCGCCGGCCGCCTCGCGCAGCAAGTCGTCGATCTCGCCCAGCATCTCGACCATGTCGTCGCGGTTCTTGCGGAAGCCATCGACGCGCGGGTCGATGCCGGACGTCAGCGTCGTCATGGGCCGCTCCCTTCGCTTGCTCGCCCGCCGGCCATGCCTGACGGGCCGCGCCCAATCGAGGCGATGCTAGCGCGCCGCCGGGAGTGGGGGGAGAGGCGGCCCGCTTCACCGCCAGTGCAGCGTCGCGACGTCCCCCCTCAGTTCGACGTCCGGGTGCAGGGCGCGCAGCAGCGCCCGCGCCTCGGCGCCGGGGCAGAGGCGGGGCTGGAAGCGGATGCGGCGGTTGTCGGTCAGCAGGCAGCGCAGCTCCACGGCCTGGATCCCGTCCGCATCGACGACCGTCGTGAGCAGCAGGGAGACGCCCGGCGCGGACGCGCTGTAGCGGCCCGGCGTCCCGAAGACGAAGTTGCCCAGCGAGTAGAAGACCGGCATCCCCCCGATCACCTCGACCGGCTGGGCGTAGTGCGGCCCATGCCCGACGACGAGGTCGTAGCCCGCGTCGGCGAAGCGCCGGGCCGCGCGCCGCTGCGTCGCGTCGATCGCGGTGTAGTTCTCGCCCCAGTGCACGAACGCGATCACCCAGCGCGCGCCCGCCGCCCGCGCCAGCGCGATCCCGCGCGCCACGGCCGGGGCGGCCGGCGCGATCGTGCCGGGCCGCCGCGCCGTCGCGCGCCGCTCGAAGTCCGTCTCCGGCCCGAACGCGACGACGCCCACGACCCCGTGCGGCGTCTCGATCAGCAGCGGCTGCTTCGCGGCCGCGTCGAGCCCGGCGCCGAAGCCGGTCAGGCCCGCCGCGGCGAGCGCCCCGGCCGTCGCGGCCAGCCCCTCGGGGCCGCGGTCGAGGGCGTGGTTGTTGGCCAGGCTCACGGCATCGACGCCCGCCGTCGCGAGGGCGGCGGCGGATGCCGGCTGCGCGTTGTAGCTCCAGCGCTGGCCGGGATCCCAGGGCGTGGCGTCGCTGGTGATGGGGCCCTCCAGGTTGACCACCGTGAAGTCGGCCGCCAGCGCGCCCTCCAGCCGGGCGAAGGGCCAGGCGTAGCCGTGACGGTCGAGCAGCGGCTGGGCCGCGTCGCCGAGCAGCGTGTCGCCCGCCCAGAGGATGGCGAACGCGGGCGCTGCGGCGTCTCCCGGCGCGACCGCCGACGGCGTCGGCGCCGCGCCCGGGTCGCAGGCGGCCAGCCACAGCGCGACCACGACCACGATGCCCAGGCGTCGCATGACGGCCGGCTAATCCCCGGCCGCGGCGACCGTTGGTTCTGGGGCCGTCGGCTTCGACGCCGGGGGCACGGCGTCGGCGGGACGGGCCGGGGGCGGGCCGCGCAGCAGCGAGACCGGGATGCCCACCGCCACGACCGCGGCCGCGACGTACAGGGCGAGGCGCAGTCCGCTGACCATCGCCGCCGGCGCGATGGCCGGGTCGTCGAGGCCGAGGGCGGAGCGGGAGGCGGCGTAGGCCGCCGCCTGCCCGCTGAACAGCGCCACGGCGACCGCCACGCCGATGGAGTTCCCGACCGTGCGCGCGGTCGTCTGCGAGGCCGAGGCGGTGCCCAGCCGATCGGGCGGGACGGACGCCATGATCGTCGAGGTGTTGGGCGATGAGAAGAGCGCCGTCCCCGCCCCGACCAGGAAGAGGCGCACGACGATGCCGGCCACCGAACTGTCCGTGTCGAGCGTGGCCGTGAAGAGCAGGGCCCCGCAGGCCAGGGCGAGCCCGCACGTGCTGGGCAGGCGCGCCCCCACGCGGTCCGAGAGCGCCCCCGAGAAGGGCGAGATCACCAGCATCGCGATGGGGAAGGCGGCCAGGATCGCGCCCGCTTCGAGCGTCGAGAAGCCGCGCGCGTCGACCAGGTAGAAGGGCCCCAGGATGATCACCGCCGAGAGCCCGAAGAACTGCAGCGTCGCGGCGCTGATCGAGGCCGTGTAGCTGCGCAGCTTGAACAGCGCCAGGTCGACGACGGGGCTCAGGCTGCGCCGCTCCACGAGGATGAACGCGATCAGCAGCGACCCGCTGGCGACGAACAGGCCCAGGATGGCGGGGCTGCCCCAGCCCCAGGCGTCGCCGCGATTGACGGCCAGCACCAGGCTCGACAGCATGCCGAAGAGGATGGCGGAGCCGGGGATGTCGAGGCCCCGCGGCCGCGAGGCGGGCGGCGTGTCGCGCAGGAATCGCCAGACCAGCAGCGAGCCCATCACGCCCAGCGGCACCCGCGTCCAGAAGATCGCGCGCCAGTCGAGCACTTCGACGAGGACGCCGCCCAGCACCGGCCCGCTGGCCACGCCCGCCCCCACCGTCGCGACCTGGATGCCCAGGGCGCGCCCGCGCTGGGAGGCGGGGAAGGTGGCCGTGACGATCGCGGCGCCGTTGGCCAGCACCGCCGCCGAGCCGACGGCCTGCAGCGCGCGCGTCGCCAGCAGCTCGGGCAGCGAGCCGGCCAGCGCCGACAGCCCGGCCGCGACCGTGAAGACCGCGAAGCCCATCACGTACAGCGACTTGCGGCCGTAGATGTCGCCCAGCCGGCCCAGGGTCAGCGCCAGGCCGGTGTTGACGATCACGAAGATCAGCGTCACCCAGATGACGTTGCTGGCGGAGGTGTCGAACTCGCGGGCCAGCGTGGGCAGGGCGATGTTGACGATCGACGAGTCCAGCGTGCCCAGGAAGACGCCCGTGCAGACGAGCGCCAGCGCCACCCAGCGATACGGGATGCCTGCCAGGGAGGGCCCCTCGACGAGCGGGACCGGGCCGGCGGGGGGCTTCAACTCGCCCGCGCCGCCTGCGGCGCCGGGACCTCGATCTCCACGAACTGGAACGTGGTCGAAATCGTGGGGGTGTCGTCGCCGTACTCAGCGAGCGCTTCCGCGTCGCATTCGGTCAGGACTGCGCTGTGGTACGCGATGGCCTCGTCGATCGACATCTTCGGCGCCGGAAGCGGATCGCCGTCCTCCAGCAGAAACTCGATGTGGAAGGTGAGCGCCTCGCGGATCATCGCCTGCATCTCGTCCCAGGTCTTGCCCGTGCTGACGCAGCCCGGCACGTCCGGAGCGTAGGCGGCGTAGTTGTTCGGCGTTTGCTCAATGACGACGGCGTATGTCAGCTTCATCGACGTTCTCTCCTGCGGCCCGCTTGCTTCATGATACTCGCCCACAGCTTCGGCCCCACGTCTTCGCCCGGGTGGCCCGGAATCGTCACCTTGCCGGGCTTCTCCGGGTGATGGAACTGTCGATGGCTGCCCCGCGTCCGCACCGTCCGACCTCACCCCCTAACCCCCTCTCCATCGGAAGCGCTGGAGCGGGGGAACCGGAGGGGGTCAGGGGTGAGGTTTCCACCGCCCCAAGCGACATAAAACGCGATGTCAATAGGCAAATCGGAAGATTTTACCAAAAGTTTACCAAAAAAGACTAGCCCCCCCCCCCCCCCCCCCCCGATCTATACTATGAAAGCTCGTGCACCGAGCGGTCCCACAAAGGGACAGCCGGGTACCGGAAAGGAACATGTCATGAGCGCCCGGAACCATTGGACCACCCTGCGACAGCGAAAGATCTCGCGTCGCACCATGTTGGGAGCCAGCGCGAAGGCTGGCGTTGGAGCGGCCGGCCTCGCGCTGGTCGGCTGCGGCGACGACGACGAGCCCGACGCCGGGGCCGTGGCCGCCGAACGGGCCGCCGCGGCCGCGGAAGAGGCCGCCGCCGCGGCGGTCGCCGCCGGGGAGGCGCGCGCCGCCGACTCCGAGGCCGCGGCCGCCGTCGCGGCCTCGGCGGCAGACGCCGCGGCCGACGCGGCAGACGCCGCGGGCGAGGCCTCCGACGCGGCCGCTCAGGCCGCCGCCGCCGCTGCAGACGCGGCCGCCCTGGCCGCCGAGGCGGCCGAGTCGGAGGATGCCGCCAACGCGGCCGCCGCCGCGGAAGCCGCCGCCGCGGCTGCCGCCCAGGCCGCCGACGCCGCTAGCGCAGCCGGCGATCAGGCTGCCGCGGCCGTCGCCGCTGCCGCCGCCGAGGCCGCCGAGGCCGCCGCCCAGGCCGCCCGGGACGCGGCTGCCGCAGTCGAGGCCGGCACGGCCACCGCGGAGGCCGCGCAGGCCGCCATCGACGCCGCCGCCGAGGCCGCGGCCGCCGCTGCGGCTGCCGCCGGGGAGGCGTCCGCCGCCGCGGGCCAGGCCGCCGCCACCGCCGCGGAGACCGCCGCCACCGCCGAGGCCGTCGCCGAAGCCGCGGCCGAGACCGCCGCCGCGGCCGTCGCCGCGGCCGAAGAGGCCGCCGAGGCGGCCGGGGAGGCCGCCGGCGCGGCCAGCGAGGCTGCGGCGGCTGTCGCCGCCGGCATGGCCATGGCCCAGGACGCCGAGTTCTCCGTGCCCTGGCCGCTCGACCAGGTCGATCTGAACGCCACGATCGTCGTCGCGCACGACGCCGACGCCGGAGGCCTGGATCCGCACAGCAGCGCCAGCTTCGCCAACGACTGGGCCGATGCCGCCGTCTTCAGCGCGGCCCTCCAACTGGATCCCCGCGATAACTCCGCGGCCGCCCATCTCGCCGCGCCCGAGTGGATCGACGCCGCCACGATCCGGGCGGCGATCACCCCGGCGCCGTTCCACGACGGCTCGATCCTCACCGCCCACGACATGGCGTTCAGCCACGACCGTGTGGCCGGACGCGCCGCCTATCACGACGGCGGCGCGACGACCGATCACCCCAGCGGCTGGGCCCCCGCGAACGCCTGGGCGATGGCGAACGTCGCCGGGAACGAGGCCGTGGACGATCGCACCTGGGCGATCGATCTCGTCACGCCGAATTTGGGCTTCCTCGCCGTCAGTCTGACCGCGGTCAGCAATACGTCAGTCATGTCGCAGGCGGACACGGAGCGGCGCGGCGACACCGCGGTGGACCAATCCTCGATGGGCACGGGCCCCTACCGCTTCGTCAGCCACACGGACGACGAGGACTTCGTCTTCGAGCGCTTCGAGGACCACTTCCTCCCGATCGACCACCCCGTCCGGGTGCCGCACTACGCCCACAACCAACACCTGACCGTCCTGGTGCGCCCCGAGCTCCAGTCGCGTCTCGCCGGCATCGAGGCCGGCGAGATCGACGCCGTGCCGGCCCTGGGCCCCGCCGTCGTCGAGCCGTTCCTGGACGACCCTGACTTCACCGTCCAGTTCGCCCCCTCCCTCTCGACGGCCATCCACAACCTCTATCCCAACTTGTGGACCCAGACGATGGACGACGGCAGCCCCAACCCGTTCCTGGACATCCGCGTCCGCCGGGCCGCGAACCACGCGATCAACCGCCAGTCCCTGATCGACAACCTCATGGCGGGTGTGGGGGGGCAGGCCTTCGTCGCGCACAGCAGCACCGAGGGCTTCCCGACGCCGGAGCAGTTGCAGGAAGTCACCTACGCCTACGACCCCGAGCGGGCGAGGCAACTCCTGGCCGAGGCGGGCTACCCGGACGGCTTCGATACCCCCCTGTACTGGACGCCCGATGTTGGCGGCCCGTCCGCGCCGGACATGGCGCTGGCCGTCGCGCAGGATCTGACGGCGGTCGGCATCCGCGCGGAGGCCGTGTCGCTCCCCAGCAGCGACTACTTCACCGACGAGTACATGCGCGGCAAAGAAAACGCCAAGCCGGGGCTGTGGTGGTTCTGGGGCAGCCCCATCCCCGACATCTCCCAGCCGTGGGAGTGTTGCGCCGGGCCGCGTGGCGATTGGGCGATCGCGGCGCCGCCGGACCCCGACATGGACGAGATGTACCTCGCGCAGTCCGTCGAACTCGATCGCGCGCGGCGCCTCGAGCTGATCACCGAGTTCATCCTGGAGCACGCGCGGCGCGCGTACTACGTCTTCCTCATCGAGCCGCCGGAAGCCGTCATGACCCGCAGCAACGTCAACTGGCCCAAGGGCGGACCCTTCGGCCTCGTGGACTACACAAGCTCCTTCGCCATGCAGAAGCGCATCTGACGCGCGACCTCACCCCCTGCGTGGGAACCTCACCCCCCAACCCCCTCTCCAGCTAAAGCGCTGGAGAGGGGGGACCGGAGGGGGAATGGGCGGTTCGCGAACCGCCCCTACGGGATCTCGCTCCCTCGCCATTACTGATGTGACCTACGGACGCCAACCTCCAGCGCTGCGGCCGGTCACCGGTCACGCAGTCCAGAACAGGACGACTCATGACTGATTTTCAAGCCATCGCCGCCGCGCTCGATGCACGGGGCTTCTGCGTGATCCCGGACTTCCTGAGCCGTGCGGAGATCGACTTCCTCCTGGCAGATTTCGAACACGTGGGTCGGGTGGTCGGAGAGGGGGCGAACTTCCGGCGTGGCCGAACAGACGCCTACGCAAGAATGCGTCCGCGCATGGAAGCTTTCGCCCAGGAGATCACCGGCGCCAGGGCCGCGCTCTTTCAAATGCAATACTTCCGGACGCCAGGAATCAGCCATCCCTTTCATCAGGATCACGATCAGTTTTTCCTGACGGAGTACAACCGGACACATCTCAATTGCTGGATTCCATTGGTCAAGCCGTCCCGCACCGAGTTGGGAATACACCTGATTCCCTGGGATCGGCTTGGGGAAACGTCGCCGCGGCTCTTCAACCTCTGCCGGCGCTCGGGCGCAAGTCGACTGTTCTCGCTTCGTGGCGGGGGGACCTTGTACATTTCCGACTGGAGCGGGGTCACCTGGATCGACGAGCGCCTCAACGTCGAGGAGATCATGGAGACGCCGGCGGTGGGGCCCGGCGACCTGCTGCTGATGCGCTTCAACATCATCCACGCAACACAGAGCACGGATGGGAAGTTCATCCACCCCATCGATGCGCCGCCGATGCCCGCAGCGACACAGACGACCGAGGATCGGCGCATCGCGGTGGCGTTACGCACGTGCGATCCGGAGACGCCGATCGACTGGCATCGGGTGGCCGCCAGTCACACACCGCAGAAAATCTCGGATCTCGTGACCGGAAGCGAGCACTCGTTGAATTCCGCGGCGTTCCGACACAACCAGGAAAACGACTTCGGCACCACGCTGGGCGACCTCGTGCCGACCCTGACCGGCGAGCGGGACTAGCCGAGCCGGGGTCGGGAACCTCACCCCCTAACCCCCTCTCCAGCGGAAGCGCTGGAGAGGGGGGACCGGAAGGGGAAGGCGGTCGGCGAGGGGCGGTTCGCGAACCGCCCCTCCGAGATCTCGCTCCCTCGCCCCCCCCCCCCCCCCCCCCGCCTGCGGGGCAGCAGCTAGCTGGGGCGTCGGGCAGCGGCGCGCGCTACCACGTGTCGATGTAGGGGTACTTCTTCTCGGTGCGCGGCGGCGTGGGCGGCAGGCGCTTCAGGCTCGTCGCGATCCAGGCGCGGGTGTCGGCCGGGTCGATCACGTCGTCGATGCCGCCGCCGACGGCCGAGTTGACCGCCTTCGCGTTCTCGTAGCGCCGGGCCACGCGCGACTCGTACTCGGCGATGCGCTCCTCGGGATCCTCGATCGCGGCCAGCTCGTTGCGGTAGCCGAGCTTGACTTCGCCCTCGATGTTCATGCCGGCGAACTCGGCCGTCGGCCAAGCGACGGTGAAGAAGCCCACCAGCGAACTCGCCCCGCACATCGCCTGCACGCCCAGGCCGTACGCCTTGCGCACGACGACGCCGAGCAGCGGCGTGGTGAGGTTGGCGCCGGCGTTGAACATGCGCACGCAGTGCCGCACCAGCGCCGTCCGCTCGACGTCCGGTCCGACCATCATGCCGGGGCAGTCCATCAGGCTCAGCACCGGGATGTCGAAGGCGTCGCAGAGCTGGATGAAGCGCGCCCCCTTGTCGGCGCCGTCGGAGTCGATCGCGCCGGCCAAGTGGTGGGGGTTGTTGGCGATCACGCCCATCGGCTTGCCCTCGACGCGAATGAAGGCCGTGATCACGCCGATGCCGAACTTCTCGCGGATCTCGAGGACGGAGTCCACGTCGGCGATCGTCGCGATGATCTCCTTCATGTCGTAGAGGCGCAGGCGGTTCTCCGGCACGACGTGGCGCAGGCGGCGCTGGTCGGGCGCCTCCCAGTCGTCGATCGGGCCCTGGAAGTAGGAGAGGTACTTCTTGGCGACCTCGCAGGCCTCCTCCTCGTCCTTCGTCAGGATGTCGACGACGCCGTTGGGCACCTGGAAGGACATCGGCCCCACCTCTTCGGGGGTGTAGATGCCCACGCCGCCGCCTTCGATCATCGCCGGGCCGCCCATCGCGATGGTGGAGCCCTCGGTCGCGATGATCACGTCGCAGCAGGCCAGCAGGGCCGTGTTGCCCGCGAAGCAGCGCCCGTTGCTGACGCCGATCAGCGGCACCAGGCCGCTGAGCTTGGAGAACCGCGTGAACGTGTAGGTGTCGAAGGCCACGCCGGGCCCGATGCGGTCGTCGCCGGGACGCCCGCCGCCGCCCTCGGTGAAGAAGACGAGCGGCAGCCGGTAGCGCTCACAGAGGTCGAACATGCGGTCCTGCTTGTAGTGGTTGCGGCCGCCCTGCGTGCCGGCCAGGACCGTGTAGTCGTAGGAGACGACGGAGGCGCGCGCGGCCTCCTCCCCGAAGAGGCCGGCGTTGATCGTGCAGGTGCCGGCGACGAGGCCGTCGGCGGGCGTGTTCTTGCGCAGCGTTTCCGCGTCGTAGCGCTGGTGCTGTCGCGCCACGATCAGCGGCCAGTACTCGAGCAGCGAGCCCTCGTCGATCAGCTGCGCGATGTTCTCGCGGGGCATGCGGTAGCCGCGCTTGCGGCGCTTGGCGACCGCCTCCGGCCGGTTCTCGTCCAGCGTGTAGGCGTGCCGGTCGATGATCTCCTGCAGGTCGCCGCGGATGAAGTCGGGGTCGATCGCTTCGTCGGCCAGGAGGTTGCCCGCGCCGACGTCGGCCTCCTCGACGTACACCAGCGGGTGGCCCTCGATGATGACGTCGCCCTCGGCGACCGTGACGCCGCGCACGATGCCCGAGACGGTCGCCTTGATGACGTGCTCCATCTTCATCGCTTCCATGACGGCGACCTGCTGGCCCGCGTGGACCGTGTCGCCCTCGGCGACGAGCACCGATACGACCGTGCCCTGGATGGGCGCGGGCAGCCCCAGCGAGCCGTCGGGGCCGGTCAGGTCCGGCGCCTCCGAGGCGGTCGTGGCGGCCTGCGTCTCCTTCACCGAGCGGTCGTGCTCGAACAGCGCCAGCGGGTCGCGGTTGTCGATCTGCGCCCCGGCGAAGCCGGCCCCGCCGCCGCTCGCCACGGGCGGCGCGCTGACGACGAAGCGCTGGCGGTCGCCGTTGGCGGCGGCGGCCGTCGCCAGGGCCTCGGCGTGGTGGTCGAGGAAGCGGGTGTAGACCCGTCCGGCCGCGAAGTCGGGGTGGGCCAGCACGGCGCGCAGGAAGGGGATGTTGGTCTGCACGCCCTCGATGCGGAACTCCGACAGCGCCCGCGCGCTGCGCGCCACCGCGTCCGCGAAGTCCCCCGAGGGCGAATGCGCGATCACCTTGGCCAGCAGCGAGTCGAAGCTGGGGCTGGTGCGGTAGCCGCTGTAGCCGAAGCCGTCGGTGCGCACGCCGGGCCCCGACGGCGCGTCGTAGGCGGTCAGCAGCCCGCCGGAGGGCCGCACCTCGCCCGAGGCCGTGATCGTCTCCATGTTGACGCGGGCCTGGATCGCGAAGCCGCGCGGGATCGCGACGGACGGATCGGCGAGGCCGACGTCGGCGAGCGACTCCCCCCCGGCGATGCGCATCTGCGTCTGCACCAGATCGACGCCGGTCACCGCTTCCGTCACGGTGTGCTCGACCTGTAAGCGGGCGTTCGTTTCGATGAAGAAGAAGGGCGCATCCTCATCCATCTGTGAGGCGTCGACCAGGAACTCGAAGGTGCCGAGGTTGTCGTAGGCCACATGCGTCGCGAAGCGGACGGCTGCGTTGGTGATGCGGTTGCGCAGGTCGGCGGGCAGGTGCGGCGCCGGCGCGACCTCGATGATCTTCTGGTAGCGGCGTTGCACCGAGCACTCGCGCTCGCCCACGTGGGCGACGGCCCCGTGCCGGTCGCCCACGATCTGCACCTCGATGTGTCGCGCGCGGGGTAGGTACTGCTCGACGTACAGGGCGCCGTTGCCGAAGGCGCTCGCCGCCTCCGATCGGCAGCGCTCGAACGTCTCGGCCAGGTCGGCCGGGTCCTGCACGGCGCGGGTGCCGCGCCCGCCGCCGCCGGCCAGCGCCTTGAGCATGATCGCCCCGCCGGCGCCGAGGCCGGCCAGGAACTCGGCCGCCTGCTCCTGCGTGACCGCGCCGTCGATGCCGGGGATCGTGGGCACGTCCGATTCGGCTGCCGCCGCGCGGGCGCGGCCCTTGTCGCCGAACAGTTCCAGGTTCGCGATGCTCGGTCCGACGAAGGTGATGCCCGCCTCGGCGCAGGCCCGCGCGAGGCCGGCGTTCTCGGCCAGGAAGCCGTAGCCGGGGTGGACCGCGTCGCAGCCGGCCTCGACGGCCGCCGCCACGATCGCCTCGATGTCGAGATAGGCCGGCACGCCGCGGGCGTCGAGCGCGACTGCCTCGTCGGCGATCCGCGTGTGCAGCGAATCGGCGTCGTCCTGGGAGTAGACCGCCACGCTGCGGATGCCGAGGTCGGCCGCGGCACGGGCGATGCGAATCGCGATCTCGCCACGGTTGGCGATCAGCAAGCTGCGGATGGGCATGGTGCGTCTCCCGGGCGGCGGTTCCGCCGCTCCGGGAGAGTTTAGCCGCACGGCCGCCCGCGGACGGCCAACCGGTTGGCGCAGCCCGCTACCCGCCGTCGAGCATGGCGGTCGCGAACGTGACCTGGAACGGCACGCAGTAGATCACGGCGGCGCGGAAGCTGTCGAGATCGACATCGGCGGGCACCTCATAGTTGACGGAGCCCTGCGTTGCCTTGACCGGGCCCAGGCTGATCGCGCCGTCCACGTGGACGTCGCCGCCGGGGTCGGGGGTGAGGTAGACGTGCAGGTCGGGCCCGTTGCGCACCGCGTAGTCCTGGAAGCGCAGGATCACCTCGCCGTCGGGCCCGATCGCGAGCAGCACGTCGCCGCTGCCCGTGTGGAAGTCGTCGGCTCCCATCAGTTCGCCCCGGCTGACGAGTCGGCCCTGGTTCTCGGCGGGCGGCTCTTCGGCTTCGGGCTCCGCCGCCGCCGGCTCCTCGGTCTCCGGCTCCGTGGCGGCCGCTTCATCCGCGGCGGCCGACTGCTCGGCCGGCTCGTCGCTGGTGGCGTCGGCGGCCTCGTCGTCGCCGGCGGTGTCGTCCTCGGTGGCCGCGGCGGATTGCGTCGCCGTCGATGTCTCGGCGTCGTCCTCCGCGTCCGCGGCCTGCTCAGCGGGGGCCTCGTCGCTGTCGCCGCTGCCCGTGTCGTCGGCGGCGGCCGTCGATTGCGTGGCCGTGGACTCATCGGCGTCGGCAGTGTCCTCCGTCGTGGCGGCGTCGCCGTCGTCCTCCTCGTCTTCCACGCCGGCGATCGTGAAGCCCAGATCTTCGTTCAGCGTCTCGCCCTCGTCGAAGAAGGGCTGCACGAGCCACACCGTCAGCCAGACCAGCCCGATGAGCCCCACCACCGCTCCCACCGCCCCGATCGCCCAGACGACGGGGTAGCTGCGCGGGCCGACGTGCCGCAATCGCTCGCGAGGGATGCGCGTGGCGACCTCGGTCCCGACGGCGGCGGCGAAGAGGCCGGCGGCGGGCATCATCAGGCCGTGGATCAGGAACAGCCCCACGCCGATCGCCGCCGCGCCCGCCACGACGTTGCCGATCCCGGCGCGCGGCCACAGCGCCAGGACAGCGAGCACGGTCGCGACGAGCGTGCCCACGCCCAGCACGACGCGCAGGGTGCTGCCCTCCAGCCCGGTCAGGCGCGCGGGCCCCTCGCGCAGGAAGTCGGCGGCCTCCTGGGAACTCAGCACGATGAGCCCGGCGATGATGCCGGTCAGCAGCACGCCGACGAGAAGGGCCCGGCGGTACAGCTCGCCGCGGGCCGGATCGAGAAGGAATTGCGTATTCATCGTCGTCCCGTCATCCGTTGTCTGGCGTTGTCGGGCCGGAGTCGGCCGGCCTCACACTCATTCATACGGTCGCCGCGCCGAGCGGGACGCACCAGATCCCGCGTTGCATTGGGCGGGCGCGCCCGGGCCGTGGCGACCCGGCGCGACGGCGTCATCCCGGACGGTCCGGGCCCAGGAACCAGCGCAGGATGCGCGCGTTCTCCTCGCTGGGGTAGGTGTGCGAGAGGTCCGCGATCTCGCGGTATTCGACGGCCGCGCCCGCCTCGCGCAGCGCCTCGACGGCGCCCCGCGCGATGTACACCGGAAACATCCAGTCGAGCGCGCCGTGCGTCAAGTAGACCGGCAGCCCGCGCAGCCGCTCGGGGGGCGCGGCCCCCAGGATGGCCGGATGGAACGAGGCCGAGATCGGCGCCAGGTGCGTGGCCGGCACGGTCGGCGCCAGGCCGCTCAGCAGCGCGAACGACCCCCCGTCCGACATCCCCGTGACGAGCACCCGCGACCGATCGATCCGCCAGCGACCGGCGATCTGCTCGACCATGCGATTGAGCGGGCGGCTGTCCATGTCGGGGCCGGCCAGCGACCAGGTGCGCCCAGACGAGGTCGGGCTGGCCAGGATCACGCCCGCGCCGCGCGCCGCGGGCAGCCAGGTCCAGAGGAAGTCGCGGCCGTGGCCGGAGCCCCCGTGCAGGGCGATGACGAGCGGCCAGCCCGCGGGGCCGTGACCATCGGGCTCGTACGTCTCGGGCACGTAGAGCGAGAAGCCCCCGCGCGACTCCCGCTCGTTGTCGGCGTGGATCACGCCGCGGTCGGGCCGCGACGGGTCGGCCGCGGCGAGCGCATCAAGCAGGGCCGCGTCGTCGCGATGGGCCTCGTCGAGGAAGAAGCGCGACACCGGCCGCAGCGACGCCGCCAGCGGATACAGCGCCTCCGAGGCCAAGCTGACGGAGCGCACCGCGCGATAGGCGCCCCGGATTTGGTCGGGGTCCGTGAGGCAATCGGCCAGGGCGTTGTGGCCGTGCAGCGTCGCTTCCGCCGCGTCGAGCAGCCGCTCGCGGAACGGCTTCAGGGGCGCCGGCCACTCCTGGGCCCGGAACGACGCCAGCGCCTCGCCCAGCGGCGCCCGGTGCGGCGCCGCGACGGCGACGGCCTCGGCCAGGGCGGGCGGGTGCAGGCGGCGGCCGGCGCGGCGCAGGCCGTCGATCGCGTCGAGCAGCGGCGGCAGCAGCGTCATCGTGGCGTCGACGAGGTCCTCACGCTCAGCCATCACACGCCTCCGCCCGCCTCAGGCGTTCTTGATCGTCAGGCCGCCGTCGACGGGCAGGGCCACGCCGGTCGTGAACCCGGCCGCGGGCAGGCACAGGCTCACGGTCATGTGCGCGACCTCCTCCGGGTCGGCGTAGCGCTTCAGGGCCACGCGCCGCCGGGCGTAGATCTGCTTGTCGGCCTCGGGGATCGCCTCGGTGATGGCCGTGCGGATGGGGCCGGGGCAGATGCAGTTCACCGTGATCCCCTCGCGCCCCAGATCGACGGCCAGCGCCCGCGTCAGGCCGATCACGCCCGTCTTCGCCGCCGCGTACGGGCTGTTCCACTTCGTCGCCCCCAGCCCCTCCGTCGAGGCGATGTTGACGATGCGCGGGTGCTCGGCCCGGCGCAGGTAGGGCAGCGCCGCCCGGATCATGCGCTGGTGGGCGGTCAGCATCACCGTCAGCGCCCGCTCCCAGGTGGCCTCGAAGTCCTCGTCATCGATCTGGCCGGGCGCCGACAGGCCGGCGTTGTTGATCAGGATGTCCAAGCCGCCGAAGCGTTCGGCCACGGCCGGGACGACCCGCGTGATCGCGGCCGCGTCGCCGACGTCGAGGCGCCAGCCGTGGGCGCTGCCGCCCGCCGCCGTGATCGCCGCGACCACCGGGCCCACGTCGTTGATGTCGGTCACCGCGACGTGCGCGCCCTCGTCGGCCAGGACGAACGCCGTGGCGCGGCCCATGCCGCTGGCGGCGCCCGTCACCAGCGCCACCTTCCCCGCGATCGACCGGCTCAGCGTCGACAGCTTCGTCATCGTGTCCCCCCGTCGACGCGCAGCACCGACCCCGTCGTGAACGACGCGGCGTCGCTGGCCAGATAGAGCGCCGCGCCCACGATCTCGCTGGGCTGCCCGCCGCGCTGCAGGGCCATGCCGCTCTTCGCGCGCGCCTCGAACGCGGGCATGTCCCAGGCCTTCGAGATGTCCGTCAGGAAGGGGCCCGCCTCGATGCAGTTGACCCGCACCTTCGGCCCGTAGGCGAACGCCAGCGAGCGCGTGAGCGAATTGAGTCCTGCCTTCGCCGCGCCGTAGGGCTCCGCCTCGGGGCTGGGCTGCTCCGCCGCGGTGCTGGAGATGTTGATGATCGAGCCGCCGTCGCCGGCCGCCATGCGCTCGCCGATCAGGGCGCTGAGCCGGAACGGCCCCTTCAGGTTGATCCCCACCACCTTGTCGAACAACTCCTCCGTGACCTCGGCCAGCGAGGGATAGAGTGGCGACAGGCCGGCGTTGTTGACCAGCACGTCGACCCGGCCGAATTCGTCGTAGGCGGCCGCGGCCAGCGCCGTCACCTGGTCCCAGTAGGCGACGTGGCAGGGATAGCCCAGCGACCGTCGCCCCTTGGCGGCGATCTCCGCCGCGACGCGCGCGCAGGCGTCGGGCTTGCGGCTGGCGACGATCACGTCCGCCCCGTGGTCGGCGAAGGCGTGCGCCATCGCGCGGCCCAGCCCCCGCGTCCCGCCCGTCACGAGCGCGACCTTTCCCGTCAGATCGAACAGTTCCGACACGGCTCCACTCCTTCCCCCTCCCCGCGGGTCCACGGACGGGCCGCCGCGGAGGGGCCGACGGAGTCTAACCGAATGCCCGCCCGCGACGCGTGCCCTAGACTCTGCGTCCGGCCACAGGGGCCGACGCAGGCCGAAGCAGAAGGAGGGACCCGCATGGGAATCAACGTTACCGGCATCAATCACGTGATCGTCGCCGTGGAGGACTTGGAGGCCGGCATCGAGACGTTCGGGGAGACGTGGGGGCTGAGCCTCGACCATCTCGGTGAGGCCCCGGAGCTGGGCATCAAGGCCGCCTACTTCAACGTCGGCGACGCCATCCTGGAACTCGTCACGCCCTACGACGACTCGGAGGGGAACTTCGTCCGCAAGCACATCGAGCGGCGCGGCGAGGGGCTCTACATGTTCTGCGTGCGCGTCGACGACATGGCGGCCGCCATCGCCGACCTGCGGGCCAAGGGCTGCACCGTCACCGACCCCATCGGCAACGACGAGGTGCAAGAGGCGTTCGTCAGCCCCCGCAACGCGCACGGCGTGCGCATGCAACTGCTGCAGCGCCTGAAGTAGCGGCCTCGTCCCCGCCGGCCCCGCTCAGTCCGGGCCGACCCGCTCCCAGCCGCCGCTCCGCGCCGAGCGGTAGATCGCCAGCGCGGTGCGCAGCTCCCCCAGCGAGTCGGCGGGCCCCGCCGTCAGCGGGGCGCCGTGCAGCACCGCGCGGCTGAACTCGTCCAGCTCGACGCCGAACGCGTCGCGGCGGCCGTCGAACGAGTCGAGCAGCACGTCGCCGCCGGGGTGAGCGGCGTCGTAGAGCGACAGTCGCCCCGCCCCGCCGCGCTCCGCCACGATCTGCCCCGCCGTGCCGGTGATGCGGAAGTCCTCCGGGGGCGCTCCGGGTCCCTCGCTCAGCAGTGCGTCGAAGGTGGCCGTGACGCCGCTCTCGAAGCGGAAGATCGCGTGCGCGCGCGACTCGCCCTCCATCCCCGCGATGTGGCGGTGCGTCGACGCCAGGACCTCCGCCACGTCGCCGAACCACATCCGCAGCGGGCGGATCCAGTGCGCCCCCCCGTCGATGCAGATGCCGCCGCCGGAGCGGGCCAGGCGGAAACGCCAGGGCACGGGGTCGGCCGGATCCCGCACCAGCGGGTCGAAGAAGAACGCGCGCGCCCAGATCACCTCCCCGATCGCCCCCGCCGCCAGCAACTCGCGGATCCGGATCACGTCGGGCCAGAACTGCGACTGCTCGGCGATCATGAAGACCAGCCCCGAGACCTCCGCCGCCGCCATGATCCGCGCGCAGGCGTCGAGCGTCGGCGCCATCGGCTTCTCCAGCACGACGTGCTTGCCCGCCGCGAACGACTCGATCGCGGCCGGCTCGTGCAGGTCGTGCGGCAGCATCAGATCGACGGCGCCGAAGTCGCCCTCCGCGAGCGCCGCCGACAAGGAGGTGAACGCGCGGCCCCCGGTGCGCTCCGCCATCGCGGCGGCGCGGGCCGGGTCGGCGTCGACGACGGCCGTCACCTCGATCAGCGGCGCGTGGTAGTGGATCCCGCGCCAGTGCGCCCGCGCGATGTTGCCGCAGCCGACCAGCGCGATCCGCACCCGCTCTCCAGATGACACACGTACCTCCGCGTCTCGCCGGCCGCGCCGGCTAGGCAGTGGGCGCCACCCGGAGCGTGCGCTTGTGGTAGCCGCTCGATCCGTCGGGCAGCGCGGAACTCTTCTCGCGGATCTGCAGGGCGCCGGCGCCGTCGCTGGCGCGCACCCGCAGCTCGTGCTTGCCGACCGTAGCATCGAACTCGAACGACCAGAAGCGCCAGGCTAGGGGCGCGAAGGGGTCGTGCAGTTCCGCGTCGCTCCAGGTGACGCCGTCGTCCGTGCTGACCTCGACCCGCTCGATGCCGCGCTCGCCCGCGAAGGCGATGCCCTCCACGCGGGTGCGCACCGGCGTTCCCCGCACGCCCCGGCTCGGCACGTCGATGCGGGACATCGTCTTGATGAAGCCGTCCTGGTCCCAGCCGCGCTGTTGCCAATAGCCCTCGATGTCGCCCTCGATCAGGGTGATGCGGGTGATCCACTTGGGGTTCTTGATGCCGTAGCGGCCGGGCGCCAGGAGCCGCGCCGGGAAGCCGTGCTTGTAGGGCAGCGGCTCGCCGTTCATCTCCCAGACCAGCCGCACGCGCGGATCCTGCGCGTAGGCCAGGGAGTGCGACTCGACGTAATCGTCGGCGCTCGTGAATTGCAGGTGCGTCGCCGCCGGCAGCACGCCCGCCCGGTCGAGCAGGTCGCGCAGCGAGGCGCCCGTCCAGCGCGCGTTGCTGATCAGGTTGTCGCCCGGCTCGTAGCTGATGCACATCAGCGTGTTCATCGTCTCCTCGGCGGGGAAGGCCCGCAGCTCGGCGAGCGTGAACTCCTGCGGGGCTTCCACCAGCCCGTCGATCTGCAAGCGCCACCTGTCGCCGTCGACTTCGGGGTCGAAGAAGTTCTTGGAGACGGTGTAGAAGGCCTCGTTCGGCGTCACGGCCGGCGGCAGCCTGCCCAGGAACACGCGACGCACCCCCGTCGCGGCCGTGTCGCTGACGACCCGCCCCACGAAGACGGCTGCCGTCACGAAGACGGCCAGGCCGCCCGCCATCGCCAGGAAGCCGCGCCGCGTCTGGCCGCGCTCCAGCAGCGGCGTCGGCCGCGGGGGACGCGGGCGCGTCGCGACCGCCTCGGGCGCGGGCGTCGCGACCGCCGGCGGCGCGGGCGCGGCGAACCGATCGAGCCCGTGCGCGACCGTCAGGAAGAGCGTCGTGAAGAACACGGTCTGCCAGAGGTAGGTCCACCAGTCCCCGGCGCTGAAGACGGACGAGGCGGCCAGATCGAAGATCGCGGCCGCGATCACGAGCAGCGCGACCGCCACGCCCAGCTGGATTAAGCCGAAGCGCCAGCGCGTGCCCCAGCCGTCGCGGGCCTGCACGTACTGCGTGCCCCAGGCCCAGAGCAGCACGAAGAGCAGGAACTGCATGGCGATGGTCGTCGCCAGCGTGACGGCCTTTCCGGCCTGCCCCACGATGTCGAGCGCCACGGTGAAGCCGGACGGCGACAGCACCGAACTGCTGGCGTCGATGATCAGGTTGCCCAGGAAGGGCGCGTCGGACTCCTGCACGACGAGCAGCCAGGCCGCGAGCGCGCCCAGCGCCCCGACCGCCCCCGGGCCGGCCAGCCGCAGCGCGCCGCGGATGGAGCGAACATCGCTGGGCGGGGTCCAGATCTTGTGCATGCCGCCCCGCCTCCCGGTCGATCGCCCGTACGCTGAGGGTACGCCCGGCGCGCCGTTTTGGCGCGGTCGCCACGGGCGCCGCGTGGGCCGCGGAACGGATCCCGGCTCCGAGGCCGGGACGGGAGATCCGCACTGAGTGTTCCGCTACTGAGCGACGGTGTACCGCTCCAGCGCCTCGGGCAGGAACTCGAATCCTAGCCCCGGCGTGTCGGGCAGCACCAGCCGGCCGTCCCGGACCTCCGTCTGCCGATCGATCACGTTGCGGAAGTTGTGGACCTGGTCGTCGGGGAAGAACTCGACGTAGGTTGCGTTCGGCGACGCGGCGACGAGGTGGCGGTGCAGGTCGTGGAACCAGTGCGGGCAGATCGAGACGCCGTATGAGGCGGCCGTGTGGGCGACCCTGCGGAACTCCGTCACGCCGCCGAGGACGGCGGCGTCGGGCTGCAGGATCATCGCCGCGTCCTGGTCGAGCAGTTCCTTGAAGCGCCACCGCCCGGCCTCGATCTCCCCCGTCGCGACCGGCACGCCGGCGCGCAGCGCCAGCTTCGCGTGCAGGCCGATCGCGTCGGGGGAGAACGGCTCCTCGATCCAGTACGGATTGGCGGGCTCATACGCGGTCATGTAGCGCAGCGCATCCTCGAGGTTCGACCAGGCGTTGTTGGCGTCGAGCATGATGTGGACGTCGGGTCCGACGGCCTCCCGGGCCGCCTGCATCCGGGATGCCTCCTCGCGGACCGACAGCCGCCCGACCTTGATCTTGACCGCGTCGAAGCCCATCTCGACGTAGCCCAGCAGTTCCTGCTGCAGCCCCTCGTGGCCCTTGCCCTCGAGGTAGTAGCCGCCCGACGCGTAGGCGGGGACCGTGTCTTCGTAGTAGCCGCCGAGCATCTTGTGGAGGGGCAACCCGGCCGCCTTGGCATTGTGATCCCAAAGCGCGATGTCGAGCGCCGACAGCGCGCGCATCGTCACGCCGGCGCGCCCGTGCAGCAGCGACTCCTGATACATCTCGGCCCAGAGGCCCTCGACTCGGAACGGGTCCCGACCCAGCAGCAGCGGGGCGAAGAGGTTGTCCACGGCTGAGGTCACCAACTGCCCGTTGGAACTGCCGGCGTAACAGAAGCCAATGCCGGTGTGACCGTCGTCGCACTCGACTTCGACCACCGGAGTGTCGCGGTGGGTGACGGTGCGGTTCGAGAACGAGGTCGGGTGGTCGAGCGGAATGCGCAGCATGCGCGATCGAACGGCGGTGATCCTGGTCATTGATGCGCTCCTTGGTCGCGGCGGGGTGGCGCGTCGATGCTATCGGAACTTCCCCGCGGCGGGTCGCGACGGCGCGTCTCCGTGTGCGCGCCATCGCCGCTACCCTGATCTGCGTCCGGCGCGCCGTCTTGGCGCGGTCTCCACGGGCGCCGCGCGGGCCGTGCCGGGCGCGCCGCGGCGAAGGAGGCGCGAGAGCCCCATGCCGCGACACCTGCCCCGGCGGACGGTCTCGCGCCTGACCCTGGTCCTGCTGCTGATCGCCGGGCTGCTGGCCGGCGTCGCCATCGCCGACGACGACGATGCTGCCCGCCGCGTGGGCGACGGCCGCCACGCCTTCATCTCCCGGCGCGACGGCGTGGCCGACCTCTTCGTGCGCGCGGCCTCGGGCGGGCCCGCGGTCGCGCTGACGCATAACGCCGCCGCTGAGAGCGACCCCGCCTGGTCGCCGGACGGGGAGCAGATCGCCTTCGTCAGCGACCGCGCGGGCAACCTCGACATCTGGGTGATCGGTGCCGCGGGCGGCGAGGCCCGTCAGCTCACCCGCTCCCCCGGCGTGGACCAGCAGCCCAGTTGGTCGCCCGACGGCCGCCGGATCGTGTTCGTCTCCATCCGCGACGGCCGCTCCAACCTCTTCATCCTGGACATCGAGAACGGCGATGCATCGCAGCTCACCGACCTGCCGGAGCCGGTCGCCTTCCCGGCCTGGTCGCCGGACGGCCGCACGATCGCCTTCACCATCGCGCGCGAGTTCGAGTTCTCGCTGGCCTCGCAGATCGCCGTGATCCCCGCGACCGGCGGCGAGCTGACGTTGCTTACCAACGATCCGGGCTTCAACCATCAAGCCGCGTGGTCGCCGGACGGTTCGCGCATCGCCTACACCGCCGTGCCCGATGGCCATCTGCCCCTCGAGCGCGCCTCGATCGCCGTCATCCCGGTGGTTGGGGGCGCCCGCACCCTGCTCACCGACAACCCCTGGGGCGATCTGGACCCCGCCTGGTCGCCCGACGGCCGGCGCATCGCCTTCGTGTCGACCCGCGACGGCCTGCGGCAGATCTACGTGATGAACGCCGACGGCTCGAGCCCGGCGCGCGTCGCCACGGGCGCGCCCGACTTCGACCCGACCTGGGCGCGCGACGACTAGGCTGCGGACCGGAGCCGCCCGACTGGCGCGGCGGTATGCTGCGACCACCCGCGGACGGGGAAGCGGAGGAGCCAGCCATGGATGTCGGCGAGGCCATCCGTTCGCGCCGCTCCGTGGGCGCGTTCGGCGACCGGCCGGTGCCTCGTGCCACCGTCGCGGAGTTGATCGAGGCCGCCAGCTGGGCGCCGACGCATCACCTCACGCAGCCCTGGCGCTTCACGGTGCTGGCGGGCGACGCCCGCGCGGCCCTGGCCGAGGCGGTCGTCGCGGCCGACCCGTCGGCCGGCGTCGCCAAGACCGCGCACGCGAAGCTGACGCGCGCGCCCGTCTGCGTCGTCGTCGGGCAGTGCATCCCCCGGGACGTGGACGCCGTCCTGGAGCGCGAGGACTACGCCGCCTGCGCCTGCGCGGTGCAGAACCTGCTGCTCGCCGCGCAGGCGGCCGGCCTCGCGTCGAAGTGGAGCACGGGCGCCCTCGCCGAGTCCGCGGCCGCCAAGCGGCACCTGGGCCTCGCGCCCGGCGACCGCATCGTGGCCTACGTCTACCTGGGCTACGCGCTTGCGCCCCCGGCCGAGGGACAGCGCGCGGCGCCGTCGGTCGATTGGCGCGGGCTCTAGCCGGATCGGACCCGGCGGCCTACACGGCCGCCAGTTTGACGTAGCGTCCGCCGATCAGCCACTCCGCGACGTAGATGTTGCCGGCGGCGTCGGCCGCGACCCCGTGCGGGCCGTTGAACAGCCCGGGGCGGAGGCGGTCGGTGCGCACCGGCTTCCCGGCCGGGTCGAGCATGTTGGGCCAGCCCGGCTCCCCGATCACCGCGGAGTTCTCGCCCAGGAACGCCACCGGCTGATCGTCGCCGTCCAGCACCGTCAGGCGCGCGTGCAACTCGGCGACCACGAGGTACTCGCCCATCGCGGCGAACGCGGCCGGGTGGCGCAGGACTCCCGCGCCGGCCCCGCGCTTGTAGCCGCCGTCGAGGTCGTAGACCTGGAGGCGGTCGTTGGCGCGATCGGCGATGTACAGCTCGGGCGCCGGCCCGCGCGTGTCGATGTGGATCGCGTGCGGTGTCCGGAACGCCCCCGTCCGGCCTTCCTCGCCGGTGATGGTGCCCACGTAATCGCCGCCGCGCGTGTAGCGATGGATCAGGCTGCGGCCGTAGCCGTCCGTGATCCAGACGTCGCCGTTGCCGCCGCGCGCCTCATCGAAGACGGCGACGTGCGTGGGCGCGTAGCCGCCCTCGCGGTAGGCGGGCAGGTCGGGGATTCCCATCTCCGCCAGCACGTTGCCCCGCAGGTCGGTCTTCACGGTGTGGGGCGGCCCCTCGATTGGAGAGCTGTACTGGCTGCCGGGGTCGCGCTTGCTGCCCGGGTCGGCGAACCACAGACACGGCTCGACGCCGTCGCCGGCGACGGCGATCCCGTGCCCTTCGACCACCGGCACGTCCCACGACGCCCGCAACGCGCCGTCCGCCGCAAGCTCCAGCGCCCGCGGCAGCCCCGGATGGAAGGTCACGATCGTGCCCGCCGGCGAGAGCACCATGCCCGGATGCGCCCAGCCCCGCGCCGCCGCGGCCGGCTCCGGGATCTCGGCCCAGTCCTCGACCCACTCGAAGCGGAACGGTCCCTCATCGATGCGCATGCGACTCCTCTTGCCGCCGGCGCCGGCGGCCGCGTCGTTCCCCGGCCCCGCTCAGACGGGCGGGACGAGGCCGTGCGGATCGATCACGTACTTCTTCGCGGCGCCGCGATCGAAGTCCTGGTAGCCGCTGGGCGCGTCGTCCAGGGTGATGACCGTCGCGTTCACGGCGTCGGCGATTTGCACCTTGTCGTAGAGGATCGCCTGCATCAGCGGGCGGTGGTAGCGCATGACGGGGCACTGCCCCGTATAGAACGAGTGGCTCTTGGCCCAGCCCAGGCCGATGCGGATCACCAGCCGGCCTTCCTTCGCCGCCTCGGTCCCGGCGCCCGGGTCGCCCGTGACGTACAGCCCGGGGATGCCCAAGCTGCCGCCCGCGCGCGTGACCTCCATGATCGAGTTCAGCACCGTCGCGGGATGCTCCGTGTCCGCGTCGGCACCGTGCCCGCGGGCCTCGAAGCCCACGCAATCGACCGCGCAGTCCACCTCCGGGACGCCCAGGATCTGCTCCACCTGCTCCGTCAGGCTGGCGTCCTGCTTCAGATCGATCGTCTCGCAGCCGAAGCTGCGCGCCTGCGCCAGCCGCTCGTCGATCAGGTCCCCGACGATGACGACGGCCGCGCCCAGCAGTTGACACGAGGCGGCGCAGGCCAGGCCCACCGGTCCCGCGCCCGCCACGTAGACGGTGGATCCCGGCCCGACCCCCGCCTTGACCGCGCCATGGAACCCGGTGGGGAAGATGTCGGAGAGCAGGGTGAGGTCGCGGATCTTGGGCAGCGTGACGTCCATCGGGGGCAGCTTGAGCAGGTTGAAATCGGCGTAGGGCACCATCACGTACTCGGCCTGGCCGCCCACCCAGCCGCCCATATCGACGTAGCCGTAGGCGGCCCCGGGCCGGGCGGGGTTCACGTTCAAGCAGATGCCGGTCTGCCCCTCCTTGCAGTTACGGCAGCGCCCGCAGGCGATGTTGAACGGCACCGAGACGGCGTCGCCCAACTGCAGGAATTCCACGTCGCGGCCGCGCTCCACGACCTCGCCGGTGATCTCGTGGCCCAGGATCAGCCCGGCGGGCGCAGTCGTGCGGCCGCGCACCATGTGCTGATCGGAGCCGCAGATGTTCGTCGTCAGGACGCGCAGGATGACGCCGTGGTGGCAGGCCCGATCGCCCAGCGCCAGCTCCGGATAGTCGATCGAGTGTACGGCCACCTTGCCGGGCTCCAGGTAGGCGATACCGCGGTTGCTGGGCATGGGCTGTTGCCTTTCTGGGCCGGCTGATCGCCAGGGATCGCGCCGCGCGGGAACTGCTGACCGCCGGGACGGCGATCAGCGGCAGTATAGCGTTCGCGGATCGCGCGGGGGCCGTCAGCCGCCGGCCGCGGCGCCCTGCCCGACGGGGTTCTCCACGTCGTCGTCGGGGTCCATCGTCCCGATCGAGGAGGCCATCGCGCCGGCGCCGGCCGGCGCCGCCGGGACGTGGGCCTCGCGCAGTACGGCGGGGTTCGCCGTGGGCGGCAGCGGCGTGTCGAACTGGTAGTCGGGGTCCGTCTGCTGCCGCCGGCGCGCCGCATACATCTCGCGCCAGGCCGCCAGCGGCGTGCGCGGCTGCGGCATGTCCCAGGCGATCTCCTGCCCCAGCGCCGCCATGTTGTAGCAGGGTACGCCGGCGTACATGTGATGCTCGGCGTGGCGGTCCATGTGCCAGTAGAGAAACGAGGAGAACGGGTCGATGCGCAGCGAGCGCACGCAGAGCCGGAAGTCGGGGATGTTGTCCCGCAGCCCGGCGTGCTGGGTCGACGCGAGGACGTAGCGGTACCAATTGCCGATCCAGTTCCCGCCCGTGATCACGATGGCGAGCCACCAGAACCCGGTCGCGATCGAGATCGCGATCACGGCGGCGTGGAAGAGCAAGGTGACCCGAGCCAGCCGGATCGCCGCCCGGTAGGTGTCGGGATGCACGTCGGCCAGCGTCTCGATCCAGGCCGTACTCCCCATCGCGCCGACCGTCATGCCGCTGTCGAAGCGACCCATCGCCGTGCGGACCGTGAAGCGGAGTTGGCGGACCATCCCGCGCAGGTTGAACGTGAGCATCTCGAGGACCACCAACGGGTGCAGCGACGGGTCGAGTGGCAGCAGCACCTCTCGATCCCCGTCCGCGTGCAACGTGTAGCGATGGTGGTAGGTGTGACTCATCCGGTATTCGTTGTAGTTCCAGAACGTCAGCACGCTCAGGCCGCGTAGGAAGACGCGATTCAGAACCGGCGTGCGGAAGACCGCGCCGTGCCCCAGTTCATGGTTCGCCGGGCCCGACAGGAACGTGCGCACGGCGCCGAAGAGCCAGAGGAAGACGCCGAACAGCAGCCACTGCCCCTGGATGAAGAAGAAGGCCGCCAGCGCCCCCAAGGCCGCCGCCAGCCCGATGTGGCCCAGCGTCTGCGTGAAGCCCTTGCGATCGCTGCGCTCCATCAACTGCCAGAGCGTGGCCTTCTCGATCGGGCTGCGGTACCACTTCACCCGCAGCGACTTGCGCACCTCGCGCATCGGCGCGAAGTCGGCCGGCCGTGCGCCGGCGGGCCCCCGCCGCGGCGGCGGCGCGGATGGAGGGACGGGATCGCTGCGCACGGCGGTCATCGTGCTCTCCTGACGCCCGGAACGTACCCCATGCGCCGTGCGGACGCTACGCGGATGCGCGCCCGACGGCGCCCGCGCGCTCAGGCCAGCAGTTGATCGGCCAGATCGGTGAAGTCCCGCGCGTTGACGTCGAAGTCGGGCTGCGGCGAGAGGTCGCCGTCGTTGCCGGCGCCGCTCTCACCCGGGCGAGGCACGTAGGCCGAGCGCAGGCCCGCGGCCATCGCGGCGCGCAGGTCGCGGTGATGGGCGGCGCACATCATCGCCTGCCCCGGCTCGACGCCCAGCAGGCGCAGGCCGCCCAGATAGGCCTCCCGGTCGGGCTTGTAGTGGCCCAGGAACTCGCAGGAGATGATGCCGTCCCACTCGATGCCGTTGTGCTTGGAGCTGTCGACGGCGATGGCCGTGCTCATCACGGTCAGCACGACGACGGTGTAGCGTGCCCGCAGCCGGCGCAGCGCGGCGGCGGCGTTGGGCCAGGCCGCCAGCCGGTGCCAGACGTCGTTGAGCGCATCCAGGTCCGCCGGCGAGAGCGCAAGCGACGGGTGCTGCTCCGCCAGCTCGTCGAGCAGCCCGCGGTGGATCTGGTCCGCGTTCATCCAAGGCAGGTCGCCGCTCCGCACCCGCGCCAGCTCCTGGAACATGCGCCGTCGCCAGGTGTTGGCGAAGCGCGCGGGGTCGACGTCGCCGCCGCGGGCCGCGGCCAGTCCGGCGACCTCGTCCCGGATCGTGTGATGCCAGTCGAAGACCGTCCCGCCGATGTCCCAGGTCAGGACGCGGATCTGCGTGAGGTCGATCGGGTTGGGCATGGGGTCGTCTCCCTGCTTAGCCCCCGTCTCCCGAGGGTTCCGCCCTACCGTAGCCGATGGTGAGCCAGCGCCCGGGGCGGATGCGCACCGGGCACGTTGTCCATCGCCCTGCTCGCGGCCCAGGCAGCGACCGGGGACCGCGCAGGATCGCGGATCGTTCGACGGCCGGCGATCCGGCCGCGCGAGTATGCTCTCCGAGGGATGGAGATGGCATGAAGATCGGATTCATCGGAACCGGCAACATCGGCGGGCCCATGTGTCGCCATGTGATTCGGCACAGCGGCGCCGACGTGGCGGTATTCGACCTCAACCCCGACGCGGTGAAGCGCTGCACCGACGTGGGCGGCATCGCCGCGACGTCGGTCGCGGACGCGGTGAGGGATGCCGACGTCGTGCTGACTTCCCTGCCGCGCCCGCGGGATGTCGAGACGGTCGCGCTGGGCGCGGAGGGCATCGAGGGCCACGCCCGGCCGGGCACGGTGTACTTCGATCTGAGCACCAACTCACCCGCGGTGGCTCGCACCGTCGCGGGGCAGCTGCGAACCAAGGGCATCACCATGCTGGACGCGCCGGTGAGTGGTGGAGTGGCCGGCGCCGAGGAGCGCACGTTGACGGTCATGGTCGGGGGTGACCAAGCGGCGCTGGAGACGTATCGGGGCGTGCTGGAGTCGTTCGGCAAGAACATCATCCATACTGGGGACGTGGGCACCGGCTGCATCGCGAAACTCGTCAACAATATGCTGGCGTTTTGCAATATGGCCGCCGCCGCCGAAGGACTCTTGCTCGGCGCCGTTGCCGGCGTCGATCCCGACGTCCTCGATCGGGTGGTCCGCAACTCGACCGGCGACAGCGGAGCCTTTCACAGCCTCGCGAAGAACACGCTCGCCGGTGATTGGTCCCCGACCTTCGCGCTCGATCTCGCGTACAAGGACATGCACCTGGCGCTCGAGCTGGCCGATGAACTGAACGTCCCCGTATCCCTCAGCCCGCAGGTGCACAACCTCATGCGCATGGCCCGGGCCATGGGACACGGCGGTGAGAACACGACCGCGCTGATGCGTGTGTATGAGGAGACGATGAACACAGAGGTGCGGTCGCGAAGGCCGTAGCGCCGCGACGTCGCCCCGCTCCCCTCAGCCGCCGTCCCCCGACGGTTCCGCCTTGCCGTAGTCGACCGTGAGCCAGTGCTCGGGGCGGATGCGCACCAGCACGCTGTCCATCGTGGCGCTCGCGGCCGCCGCCGCGTACTGGTCGCCCTGCTCGCGGCCCAGGTAGCGGACCGCCATCGGCCGCAGATCCCGATCCACGTCCCGCGCATCGATGGCGACCACCGGGCCCTCGACCGTGACGTACTTGTACGGGCGGGTCTCGGTCTGCACGCACAGGCTCACGCGAACGCCGGGGGCCAGCAGGCGGCCCTTGCGGCTGTCGCGGCCCGTCAGGACCAGCACGTCGCCGCCCGGCTCGTACGCGTACCAGATCGGCGCCGCCAGCGGCCCGAGGCCGGGCTGCGGCACGCTGAGGATGCCCACGCGCACCTCGGCCAGAAACGCCTCCCGCTCCTGCTTGCTCATCGCCGTCGTCATCGCCGTGCTCCTCTCCGCGATCGCCGTCCACGACCGAGGCTAGCGCGTCTGACGCTGGCGCACGAAGCGCGCTCGGCGGGATAGGCTGGGCGGGCGCGAGTTCGGAGGGGTCCACGATGCCGGAACTGACCAGGAGACGACTCGTTCTCGGTGGTGGCGCCGCGCTGCTGGCCGTCGCGGTGATCGTGATCGCCGTCTGGTACTTCGTGCTGCGCGGCGACGCCCCGCCGCCCGTTGCGCTCGAGCAGGCCGTGGCCGCCGCCCAGGCGTCGGACGCGGACACCCCCACCGAATCCGATGCCGACGCGGCCCCCGCCGAGCAGGCCGCCGCCGAGCAGGCCGCCCCGGTCGAGTCAGAGGTGGAGCCCGAGGCGGACGAGCCGGCCGCCGATTCCGCGACCGCCCAGAGCGACGAAGGCAGCGCCCCCGCGGCGGCGGCACAAGAAGCAGCAGAAGAAGCTGAAGACGCCGCGGCCGAGACGACGGCCGAACCCGAAGCCCCCGCTGACGACGCCCCCGCTGACGAAGCCACCGAGGAGGACGCCCCCGCCGACGCCGGCCTCGTCGGACGCTGGGAGGTGCTCGCCGACGGGTCGTCCTTCGCCGGCTACCGCGTCGAGGAGGAACTCGCGCGCATCGGCGCCACGACGGCCGTTGGGCGCTCGACGGTCCTGACGGGGTCGCTCGTCTTCGACGGCGCCGCGATCACTGAGGTCGTCATCGAGGTCGACCTCACCGCGCTCACCAGCGACGACAGCCGCCGCGACGGCGCCCTGCGCCGCCAGGCGCTTGAGACGAACACCTACCCCTCGACCACCTTCACGCTCACCGAGCCCATCCCCATCGATGCGGCGCCCGCCGAGGGGGAGACGCTGTCGGTCACGGCCACGGGCGACCTGACGCTGCACGGCGTCACGCGCGAGGTGCAGATTCCGATGGAAGGCCAGCTCGTCGGGGATCGGGTGGCGGTCGTGGGGTCGATCGAGATCGTCTTCGCCGACTACGACATGGACTCGCCCAGCGCCTTCATCGTGCTGGCGATCGACGACCACGGCATCATGGAGTTCCAGCTCGTCTTCGAGCGCTCCTAGCAGCGCCCGCCATCCTTCCGGGAGGAGTTAATGATGGAAGCCGCCATACAGACCCTGAAGGGCCTCTTCGGCACCCCTGTCTCATATCGCATACCAGTGTTCCAACGTCCCTACGCATGGACGAAGGAAAGGCAGTGGCAACCACTTTGGAGCGATGCTCAACGGATCGCCGAACAGCTCCTCGAAGCAAAGACAGGGGAAACAATCCCACCCCACTTCATGGGAGCCATCGTGCTGCAATTGCAGAGTGCCAAATCAGGTCACGTTGTGAAACGTATCGTCGTTGACGGTCAACAGCGCCTGACAACTCTGCAACTCCTGATTAGAGCGGCCCAACAATCGTTCCAGAACCTCAACGATACCCAAAGAGCAACCCGAATGTCTCAGCTCACTTTGAATAGTGACCAGGAGCAGGGCAGGGCTGCTGACGACGACACCAAGGTCCGTCAGTCTAACGCCAATGATTTGCAGTCCTTCCAAGATGTCATGCGGGGCCTAAGCGAGACGAGCAAGCCCTTGCGCTCTATTGGGAAGGCGTATCAATTCTTCACGCAGGCAATAGAAACATGGCTGAACGAAGAGCCCGCAAACAGAGATGCTCGAGCCGATGCGCTGGAAACCGTTCTCACCGAGTATCTGCAACTGGCTACTGTTGATCTCGATGAGGGTGAGAGACCACACTTCATATTCTCTGTCCTCAATGCCAGGGCTGAACCGTTGAAGGAGTCTGACCACATCAAGAACACCGTCATGTACGAGGCGAACGTGATCGATGACGCGGCCAAGGCGACAGAGCTCTGGGGAAGTTTCGACACGAATGAGTGGTGGCGCGGCAGCACGAATGAAGGAAGGATCAGCCGTATCCACCTGGACCGCTTCCTGAACTACTGGGTGATTATGCGGACTCGGACGCATGAAGTGAACGCGGATAGCGTGTCTACTGAGTTCAGTCGGTTCTTGGCGGACAGTGACCTGCCGATCGAAGAGGTTGCTACAGACATCGGGGATGCTGGGCAGGTCTATCAAGACCTGGAAGAGGCGAGGACTCCAGGGATTGAGGCGTTCCTCGGCCGCATGAAGGAGATGGAAATCGGTGTTACGATGCCACTTCTAATGTGGCTCTATACTACAGATATCCCTGGCGATATACGCGAACGGAGCACTCGGGCCATCGAGAGCTACCTTGTCCGGCGAATGCTTTGCGGTGTTCCGTCGCAGGGGCTCAACAGGCTTTTTGTAGAACTGCTGGTAAGAGCAGAAGGAAGTGGCTCTTCCACGACCGACCAGGTGATCATTGACTTTCTGAATGAGCAGACCGTCGATAACCGCATCTGGCCGAGAGACTCAATGCTGGAAGAGAGTCTCGTCGGAACCCCACTACGGGGCACTATCGGAAGGCAGACGATGGTGCTGAAGGCCATTGAGTCGCAGCTCAGGAGCGGCATGACCGAACCACTGAATCAGGGCAAGTTGACCAGAGAGCACATAATGCCACAAGCATGGCGAAAGAACTGGCCATTGCCAGCCGGCATCAGTGGAGACGAAGCAGAAAACGCTCGAGACCAAGCCGTCAAGGAACTTGGCAACCTAACACTTGTTACCGGAAAACTGAATGCATCGCTGTCGAACGATCCGTGGGATCAAAAGATGGTGACCCTGGAGAAGCACACCGCCTTGCGTCTGAACTGGGTGCTATTGAAGGATCCGCCACGAATTTGGAACGAGGAGACTATTCGGAAGCGGAGCGGAGAACTAGCCAAACTCGTGACAGAGGTGTGGCCGTTCGCCAACGGCATCTGATCGTGGCACAGGTGAAGAGGCTGCTAATGTACGTGTGGCGTCTCGCCGCCGCTCCGTCATTCTCGACGGTTCGCGCGGCCTTGAGCAGCGCGGCGTCCTCGCGGTTGGTCGCCGGGCGGTCCTGGCCTCCCCGTCCCCCTCGACGCCCCGCCGGGCCGTGCGCCAGACTGGCAGGGGGCCCTTAGCTCAGCTGGTAGAGCAGCGGACTTTTAATCCGAAGGTCCAGGGTTCGAACCCCTGAGGGCCCACCACCCCACCTTATTTTTGCGTGACATCCTCTCTCGACTCGCAGGGAGTCCCTTGTGCTCGGTCGCATCACCGACTTCGCGAGCAGTCCGCGCGGCAAGTGGGTCACGCTGCTCGTCTGGCTCGTGGTCGCGGGGCTGCTGATCTCGCAGCTGCCGCGCCTCAGCGACGTGCGCGAGAACGAGGCCGCGCTCTTCCTCCCCGCCGACGCCGAATCGACCCGCGCCTACGACTTCGCGCGGGAGCGGTTCCCGTCGGCCGGGACGCCCGTCCTGGCCGTCTTCCGCGAGCCGGACGGGCTCCGCCCGGCGACCTTCGCCGCCGCGGCCGATCTCGCCGGCTGGCTGACCGGCCCCGGCGCCCCGGGCAACGTCATCCACGTGCGCGCGCCCGACGCCGGCGACCCCGGCTCCCCCCTCGTCTCGCCCGACCGCACGACGCTCTACGTCCTCGCCGACATCGCCGGCGAACCGGCCGAGCCGCCCTTCATCGACACCGTCGACGCGATCCGCGACCGCACGGCGGCGCTCGACCTGCCCGGCGTCGAGGTGGCCGTGGGCGGGCCCGGCGGGCTGGTCGTCGACCTCGTGGGCGTCTTCGCGCAGATCGACACCGTCCTCCTGCTCGTGACCGTCGCGCTCGTCCTCGCGCTGCTGCTCGCCATCTACCGATCGCCCATCGTCGCCGTCATCCCGCTGCTGGGCGTCGGGCTCGTCTTCCAGCTGGCCGGCGGGATCGGCGCCTGGGTCGCCCAGCAGTTCGACCTGCCCATCTCCGGCCAGGCCACCGGCATCATGACCGTCGTGCTGTTCGGCACCGGCACCGACTACGTGCTCTTCGTCTCGGCGCGCTTCCGCGAGGAGCTGACCCGCCACGGCGACCGCCACGAGGCGATGCGCCGCACGATGCGCGGCGTCGGCGGCGCCGTCGCCTCCGCCGGCGCGACCATCCTCGTCGCCTCCGCCGCGCTCGGCTTCGCCAGCCTGCGCTCCTACCAGACGCTCGGGCCGGTCATCGCGCTGGCCGTCGCGCTGATGATGCTCGCCGCGCTCACCCTGATCCCGGCCGTGCTGACGGTCGTCGGGCGCCGCGCCTACTGGCCGATGCAGCCCCGCCTCGACCCCCGGCCCGCCGCCGCGGCCGACTGGCGGCGCAGCGTCTACGGGCGCATCGGCGCGGTCGTGCTGCGGCGCCCCGGCACGACGCTCGCCTGCACAGCCCTGGCCCTCAGCGTGCTCATCGCCGGCCTGCTCGCCTTCCGCCCCAACTACGACCGGCTGGAGAGCCTGCCCGACGACACCGAATCGGTGCGCAGCTTCGAGCTGCTGCGGGGCGGCTTCCCGGCCGGCGAACTCTCCCCCACGCGCGTCTACGTCTCGCTCCCGCCCGGCGACCACGCGCTGGACCCGGCGTCGCTGGAGCGGATCGACGCTCTGACGCTCGCCCTGGCCGGGCATCCCGACGTCGCCGGGGCGTCGGGCCCCAGCCGCCCCTTCGGCACGGCCGGACCGGGCGGCGGCCCCGGGCCTCCCGACGCCGCCCGGTCGCGCTTCGTCTCGCCCGACGGCGGCGCCGCCCGCATCGACGTCGTGCTGGCGATGAACCCCTACGCCGCCGATGCGCTCGACGCCGTGGCGGAGCTGCGCGATGTCGCCCGCGAAAGCGCGGCCGCGGCCGGCCTCCCGCCGGGCAGCGTCCTCGTCGGCGGCGACACGCCCGAGGCGGCCGACACCCGCGCCGCCGGCAACCGCGATGCGTTGGTCGTCCTGCCGGCCATCCTGCTCGCGATCGGCGTCGTGCTGGCGCTGCTCCTGCGCTCGGCCGTCGCGCCGCTCTACCTGATGGCCACCATCGCCTTCACCTACTTCGCGACGCTCGGCCTCGCCGTCGCGGTGTTCATCCTGCTGCTCGGTCACGGCGGCATCGGCGAGAGCGTGCCCTTCTTCCTCTTCGTCTTCCTCAACGCCCTCAGCGTCGATTACAACATCTACCTCATGTCCCGCATCCGCGAGGAGGTCCGCCGCGCCCCCCTCGCCGAGGCGACCGCGCACGCGCTCGCCCGCACCGGCCCCGTCATCACCTCCGCCGGCCTCATCCTGGCCGGCACCTTCTCCGCGCTCATGCTGCTGCCCCTGCAAGACCTCATGCAGCTGGGCTTCGCCGTCGCCACCGGCGTCCTGATCGACACGTTCGTCACACGCACCTTGATCGTCCCGGCGCTGGTGAAGGTCGTCGGTCGCTGGAATTGGTGGCCGTCGGGCGTGGGGGTGTGATGGGGTGGGGCGGTTGGTTGCTAGCCGCCCTGTTGCGGCAAAGTCGTCGTCGGTGCCGACTTCACGCGGTGGTCGTGCATGCCGCGGCCCATGTGCCTGTCCCAAGGCGTAGCTGTGGATATGCTCAGCGCGGAGACTGAGACCCCAGCAACCGGCCGACCGAGAACGTAGTGGAGTCCAACAATGAGCGAAGATGGTACGCCCGCAGCGAAGACTCGTGACCCATTGAGCTTGAAGGTGCTGGAGCCGGATGTTTCGGCAGGGAAACCATGGCACGATGATGTCCTCAATCGGGCGGAGGTCGCCGAACGGTTGACCAACGTCGTCCGCGATCAGGAATCCCCGTTCGTGCTCAGCGTCCATGGCCATTGGGGGACAGGTAAGACATTCTTCCTCCAGCGCTGGCAGGCGGAGTTGCAGAGCGATGGCTTCAGAGCCATCTATTTCAATGCCTGGGAAGACGACTTCTGCGACGACCCACTTCTAGCGATCCTCGGCCAGCTCTCGGCGTACTTCAGCGGATCGGAACTCAAGGACATGGCTGGCCGGATTGCCAAGGCTGCCGTACCACTGATCCGCCAGAACGTGCTGGGGGTCCTAAGCAAACAAGTCGGGATCACGTTCCAGGTAGAGCCGAGGGGACCGGATCAAGGGAATCTTCTCGGTGCCTATGCTGCGCAGCGAGCCAGCAAGGATGAGCTGAGGGAGTCCTTGCGGGACCTGGCATCGGAAGTGCATCGGAAGACCGAGCACCCTCTGGTCTTCATCATTGATGAGCTGGACAGATGTCGCCCGACCTTCGCCATCGAGCTGTTGGAGAGGGTCAAGCACATCTTCGACGTACCCCACATGGTGTTCGTGTTTGGCGTGAACCGGACTGAACTCTGCTCGGCCCTCCAGTCGGTCTATGGAGGGATCGACGCGGATGTCTACCTCCGGCGCTTCTTCGATATGGAGCTCACGCTGTCAGAAGTGAGCTCAGAGCCATTCTGCAAGCACATGATCGACAGGTACGGACTGGCGGAGTTCTTTGAGGAGCTCGGCAAGGAAGGCAACACAAGACTGCACACCGAAGAACTTGATGTGTTCGCCACAGCCTTCTCGGTGATCTGTGACCGCGTGGGACTATCCCTCAGGGATATAGACTACTGTGTGCGGTTGGTAGTGTTGCTCGCCAAGAGCATGGAAGTCCGGCGATTTATGTACCCTGTGCTGCTTGCGCCGCTTGTGGCACTGAAGCTTGGCAATACCGGACTATATCGCCGATTTCTCTCAGGCAAGTGTCGTGGCAGTGATGTCATGAATTATATCGACGCAGCGGATCCCAGCGGGCGTCAGACTAGAGACACAGAGCGGGTGCTGGATGTGATCGAGAGCCATTTGTACATTGCGGACCAACAAGACCTGGATGAGCAGGCACCAGCGTTGGCGCAACTGCAACTTCTCAGAGACGGTGCGGATTTGACACAGCCCCAGTGCATTTCGCAAAGAACGAAGACAGCAGACCCTCGAAGAATTGGGAGGCTGATGGACATAATGCATAGTGACGAACGGGGGAGAGTGCCGAGGCAGGGCGTTAGCCGCCTCGGCGAGCTGATCGATCTGCATCAGCGCGAGATGCCCCGGTAAGTCAGTGGTGCCGAGTCACCGAGCGCCTGTCGGCGCTGCGATGAGCCGCCACAGGAGGTCGGAGGGTTGCCCCCCGACTCACGCCCCCCCCCCCCGACTCACGCGCGACCGCCCCCCAGGCTTGACGGCGCGAGCAGGCTCCGCTATCCATGATACGAGGTATCATTCTGATGGCCGGTCACCCGTCACGACTCGACATCATGGCCGTGCTCGAGGACCGGGGCTACCGATCGACGGCGCCGCGCCGCGCCGTCATCGACATCCTCGACGGGAAGCCCGGCGGCTTCACCGCGGAGGAGATCGGCGATGAGCTGCCCTGGGTGGGCCGCGCCACGATCTTCCGGACGATCAAGCTCCTGCGCGAGGCCGGCATCATCTGCCGCCTCAACCTGATCGACGGCACCCCTCGGTACAGCCTCTCCCGTGTCGAGCACCACCATCACACCGTCTGCGTCCGCTGCGGCGACGTGGGGGAGTTCCGCGCCGCGACCGTCGAGCGCGTCCTGCGCGTCATCGGCAGCGACATCCCGGGCGACATCGTGGGCCACCGCATCGAGCTCTACGTGACCTGCGACCGCTGCATCGCGGCCGACGGGAGCTGACAGACGATGATCCGGTCCCCCGCGACCGTCCGCCAGAAGATGATACCCAGTACCAATACGTGATCGATTGGCTCAGGCGAGCCGCCATGCCCCGGAAAGGACAAGGACAAATGAGACACAGTATCGTGATGAGGATCGCGGGACGCACGATGGTCCTGATCGCCGCCCTCGCGCTGGTGGCAGCCCTGGCCGCCTGCTCGGGCGACGACTACGCTCCCCCTGCTGCGAGCCCCGCCCAGGGGACGCCCGCGGCCGCCCAGGCGGACCCGGAACCCCCCGCCCCCATCCGCGTCGTCGTCACGACCAGCATCGTCGCGGACTGGGTCGCGAACGTGGGCGGCGACCACGTCGAGGTCTTCAGCCTCGTCCCCGTCGGCGTCGACCCGCACGGCTTCCAGCCGGGCGCCCGCGATGTCGCCAAGGTCGCCGACGCCGATCTCGTGCTCAGCGTCGGCCTGGGTCTCGAGGAGTCCTGGCTGCGCGACCTGCTGGAGAACGCGGCCCGGGACCCCAGCGCGATCGTCGAGCTGGGGGAGGTCATCGATCCCATCGAGTTGGCGGAGACCGAAGCCGAAGAGCGGGACGAGGAGCACGACGACCACGGCCACGGCATCGACGACCCCCACTTCTGGTTCGACCCCCTCCGCGTGCAGCGCGTCGTCAGCGACATCGCCGCCCGGCTCGCCGCGCTCGACCCCGGCCGGGCCGACGCCTATCGCGCCAACGCCGACGCCTACAACGCGCAGCTCGACGAGTTGCACGCGTGGACCGAGGAGCAGGTCGGCGTGATCCCGCTGGAGCGCCGGCTGCTCGTGACCTCACACGACAGCCTGGGCTACTTCGCGGAGCGGTACGGCTTCGAGGTCGTTGGCGTCATCCTCTCCATCACGACCGAAGTCGAGCCCTCGGCGGCGGCCCTTACCGAGCTGTCCGACGAGATCCGGGAGTACGGGGTCCCCGCCGTGTTCGGCGAAACGACGGTCAGCGAACGCCTGGCCGACGCCCTGGCGACGGAATCCGGCGCCGTGCTCGTCCGGCTCTACTCGGGCTCGCTCGGCACGGAGGGCAGCGGCGCGGAGACGTACATCGAGATGGTGCGGACGAACGTCGGGCGCGTGACCGAGGCCCTGCGGTGACCGGCGCGATCATGTGGCGGGGCGCGTTGGCGGCCCCCCTGGAATCGAGGCGATGATGACGACTTCCGAACCCGGCATCAGGGTCGAGGGGCTCGATGTCGAGCGGGGCGGCCACAAGGCACTGATCGACGTCAGCTTCGACATCGGGCCGGGCGCGCTGGTGGGCGTCGTGGGTCCCAACGGCGCCGGCAAGAGCACCCTCTTCGACGCCATCGCGGGCATCCTGCCCGTCACGCGGGGCGCCGTGACCCGGCGCGGCGCGGCGGCGCACGAGGGCGCCCTCGCCTACGTGCCCCAGCGCGACAGCATCAACTGGGCCTTCCCCGCGACCGTGCACGACGTGGTCATGATGGGCCGCGAGAACCACATCGGCTGGCTGCGGCGTCCCGGCAAGCGCGACAAGGAGGCGGTCCGGCTCTGCCTGGAGCGCGTGAACATGTGGGACAGCCGCTCCTCGCTGGTCACGCAGCTGTCCGGCGGCCAGCGCCAGCGCGTCTTCATCGCCCGGGCCCTGGCGCAGGAAGCGATCGTCATCCTGTTCGACGAGGCCTTCAGCGGCGTCGATGTCGGCGCACAGGAGGGCATCGTCGAGGTGCTGCAGTCGCTCCGCGACGAGGGCCGCATCGTCCTGCTCGCCACGCACGACCTCACCAACCTCGCCCAGCGCTTCGACCAAGTGCTGTGCATCAATCACCACGTCTGCGCCTACGGCCCGCCCGACGAGGCGTTCACGCCCGACGTGCTGGAGGAGTTGTACGGCTCGCACGGGATCGAGTTCGCCGCCGATCACTTCAGCCACGGGGGAGCGGCGTCATGATCGACCACATCGTCGGGCCGTTCGAATACAGCTTCATGGTGCGGGCGCTGATCGTCTCCGTGCTGGTCGGCGTTATGTGCCCCGTACTCGGCGCCTACGTCATCACGCGGGGGCGCGCCTTCATGGGCGACGCCCTCGCCCACTCCGTCCTGCCGGGCATGGTGGTCGCGTTCCTGCTGGGCATCAGCCCCTTCATCGCCGCCGTGCCGGCCGGGATTGGCATCGCGCTGCTGATGGGCTCCGTCGGCCGGCGCACCGGCATCAGCGAAGACACGTCGATCGGCATCATCTTCGCCGGCATGTTCGCGCTGGGTCTCGTCATGCTGTCGCAGGCCACGAACGTCACCGTCAACATCGAGGATCTGCTGCTCGGACAGGTGCTGGGCGTCTCCCAGACCGATGTCTACGTCTCGCTGGGGCTCACCGCGCTCGTCGTCTTCGGGCTCTACGCCTTCCACCGCCAGCTCGTCTACACCACCTTCGACGCGGTGGGCGCCCAGGTGGTGGGGATCAGGACCGGCGTCGTCGAGTACGTGCTGCTCGCCCTGCTCGCGCTGGTCGTCGTGATCGGCATCCAGGCCGCCGGCATCGTGCTCGTCATGGCGATGCTCATCACCCCCGCCGCCACCGGCTATCTGCTCGCCAAGCGCTTCGTCGGCGTGATGCTGGTCGGGGCCGGCATCGGCGCGCTCTCGGCCATTGCGGGCCTCTACCTCTCCTTCCACGCCGACCTGCCCTCGGGCCCCGCCATGGCCCTGGTCGCGACGGCGTTCTTCGCGCTGGCCGCCGTCTTCAAGCGCCGCGCGGTGTAGCGCCGGGCGTCGACGCCCCGCGCCTCGATCGTGGCCGGGCGCTAGACTGGCCCGGCGCCCGTGCTCCTCCACTCGGACGGGCGCGGGGACGAGGAGGCGCCAGTGCTCGCGATATGGGTCAAGGTTCGCATCCACCCGGACCAGCGGGATCGGTTCCTGCAGGGCATCGAGACCGACGCCCTGGGATCGGAACGCGACGAGCCGGGCTGCCTGCGCTTCAACGTGCTGCAGGATCCCGCGGACGAGGACACCTACTACTTCTACGAGGTGTACGAGGACGACGCCGCGCTCGCCGCGCATGCACGCGCGCCCCACTACGCGGCCTGGAAGGCCGTCGCCGACACGCTCGACGGCCCCATCGAGCTCACCCGCCTGGAGTCGGTGTTCCCCGCCGACGCCGGCTACTGGGCGAAGCCCCTCCCAAGCGGCTGAGCCCGCGCGCGTAGGCCGCGCCGTCCGGGCTACTCGACCGGCGGCGCCACCGGCGGCACCTCGGTCTCGCTGCTGCGCAGCCAGACCCCGACCGCCACGTCGGCCGGCAGGTAGCGGATGGCGGGCGTGATCAGGCCGCCGCCGGCGCTGCGGAAGCCCACCTCAACGCGACCGTCGGCCAAGCGTTGCGCACGGATCCAGCCGATCGAGACCCCCCCGACCTCGACGGCGCTGGTGATCTTCCAGGCGCCGACGGCCGCGCTGGTGGGCAGGAAGCGAACCGACGGGAAGATGCGTTGGCCGCTCGCGAGCTCCACGCCGTGCTCGACCCGGCCGTCCTCGGCCAGCCGTGCGATGACCCGCAGCCGATACGCCGCCGGCGGCGCCGGTGGCGCGGGCGCGACCAGCGCGCGCAGATCGCTGCTGCCGGCGATTGCCAGCCCTCGCAGGAAGCGGGCAGTCGCCGCATCGGCCTCCGCCACGCCGCAGAGCACGCTGCCGTCCACGAGACCGTGGATGGGCAGCGCCGCGCGCAACTCGGCGTCGAGCGCGATCAACGGCCCGCCGCCGCCGGCGCAGGACGCCCCCGCCGCCAGATCGGCGACCATCGCCCGGACCGCGGCGTCGTCCCAGCCCAACTCGGCGGCGCGGGCCGCCCGGACGATCTCGCCGCCGGCCACGATCGGCGCGATGATGCGCTCGGCGTAGGCGAGCTGCGACTGCACGGCCAGCGCGTCGGCGAATGAGAGCGCCGCCCCGCCCGCGATCCGCTCCTGGAGCGCGCTCCAGGCGGCGGCCAGCGAGAGCCACTGCGCCGACGCCGCCTCCGCCGCGCTCAGCGTCAGATCCTCAACCGCCGCCTGACTGATCAGCTCGCCCGCGGCGACCCGCGCGGCCACCCCGGACGTGGCGATCGCGTTCGCGTGGTGATCCGCGAACGCCGCCAGCAGGGCGCGCGACGACGGGTTGGCCACGACGACGGGCGCCGCGCCCTCCGTCTCCGCGACCCCCTCATGTTGCTGGCGCAGCGCGGCGATCGCCGGCCGCTCGAGGATGCCGTCGAGCACCCGGGCCCGCACGCCGGCCGCGTAGATCGCCTTCGCCCGCTGCGCCCGCCCGATGGCCGCCTCAGGATCCGCGACGGCGCGCACCGCGACCGTGACCAGCCCGCGCGAATTGGCCGCCGCCGAGACCTCGTAGTCCGCGCCGTCGGCGCTCACCGTCACCGGGTCGAACGTCACGCCGCTCAGCACCGTCAGATTGCGCCAGATGCCGTGGAAGCCGATCTCCCGGCCCAGGCCGTCGACCGCGACGACCCCGACGAACACCCACGAGGGGCCGGGGCTGTCGAGCGTCAGCGTGAACGGCGCAACCTGATCGAGGGTGGTACTCGTCGCGCTCGCCGTCTGCGGGCCGGAGTGGTACGAGGCACCGGCCCGCCAGCGCTCCTCGGACGCCCAGATGGGGTCCGTAAACGCGCGGTCGCCGGGGCCCACGACATACAGCACGGCGCCCCCGCCGACGTCGGACAGGCCGCCGCCGCCCAGATTGCCGGCGCGGTAGTGCACGTGGAAGGGTTCGCCCGCCACCACCTGGTCGGGCGTGTGGATCGCCTCCACCTTGAGGTTGGAGCGGTGCTGCTCGGCCTCCTCGTCCACCAGATGGACCACGAGGTCGAAGTCGGTCGACACCGGCTGGAGGCCACGCTCGAAGTAGGTCGTCGCCTCGATCAGGTAGGTTCCCGCGGTCACGTATTCCTCGATGCGCGCGTCGCGGCGGCCCCCGCCGTCGTCGTTGGCGCCGATCACGCCCTGCTCGGGCGAGAACAGGGAGAGCACCGGGTCGCCGTTCACCGACGTCAGGTCGATCAGCACGCGGCCGTCCGTCGGCAGATGGAAAAAGTAGGTGTGGGCGGGGTGCGCCACGACGAAGCGGGAGCCGCAGACGTCGAGCGTCCAGGTGCCGGACGCGGTCAGGTCGACGCCCGGCTCGAGAACGCCCAGGCCGATCGGCTCGCAGCCCGTGACGTAGTGGACCGACAGCGTGAAGTCCGCCGCGCCGCGCCCGCGCCCGCCGACCGTCGTCGCCTCGACCAGGTAGACGCCCGTCGCCAGATCGCGCTCGATCCGCGCGTTGAGGATGGCGCCGCCCTCGTCGTCGTCCGCGACGCGGCTGCCGTCCTCGGCCAGCAGATAGAGGTAGGGGTCGCCGTCGGCCGATGTCAGATTGATCCGCACCCGGCCGGGATCGGTGATCTCGAAGCGGTAGGTGTGGGCATCGCTGTCGATGCGGAAGCGCGAGTCACAGTCCGCGGTCGTCCAGCGCCCGTCCACCCGCAGCTCGCCGTCGGCATCGGCGCCGAGCGCGCCCAGGTCGGTGACGTCGCAGCCTGGTTCCTCTTGTCCCCAGGCGGCGCGAGGTCCGTCCACCATCAGCGCTCCGGCGATCAGCGCGACGACGGCCAGCGCCTTCGCCAGCGTGCGCAATCCGAACCCAGCGGGGATCACCGCGGACGCGTTGCGACTCATTTGCATCTCCTGGGTCTTGCCCGCCGGACGGCGGCGCATACGGAGCGCCCCGTACCGGCGATACGCGGAGCCTAAGTTTCCACCCGTGCCCTCGCAATCAGGAAGCCGGAATGGACGCCGCGCGCCGACGGACATCGGCTCCGAGTATTCCGATTAATCAGATTGACGACATATCAATAATCCACCTACTCTTCCGTGCCGCGCAGTCGACGTTGGCGCGCGTCTCACATTCCTGATCGAGCGTTCTTGATCGACCGTCAGGCGAGAGGCGCGGCCGAGAGGCGCGCCCTGGCTGCGCCGGGAGTGCCGTCGTGATTCGCAGCAGGACCATGGCGTTCCATGTCCGGCTCCTCACCGGTGTCTTCGTTCTGCTCGCCGTGTTCCTGGCCCTGCCCGGGTCCGCCTCCGCGACCCGCGACACGCCTCCGGATGGCCCGCGGGTGTCCTCCGACGCCCTCGACTCCGCCGCCGGCAGCGCTTCCACGCCCTCCCCGGCGCCCCCCAGCGTCCGGGTCGGCGCCGACGCGTGGTCGGAGACCAGCGGCCCGCCGAAGCGTCGCACCATCACGCTGACGGGCGCCTGCACCACGATCACGCTCGCCGTGGAGGACTTCGAGGCCGCGTACACGAGCACGTTCCTGCACTTCAACAATGGCACGGCGACGGATCTCGGCTTCACGAACCGTGATGTCGGCCAAACGATGACGCTCAGCGGCCTTTCGGCGGGGGAGCTCGTGCTCGGGATCCGCGTCGAGGACACCGGGAACGTGTTCAAGACGGGGCCCGGCTCGCGCAATCCCGACGGTGTCGTGCATGCACGGGTCTCGGGCGCGACCGTGTCCTTTGAGGACTTCTGGGACGGCGGGGACGAGGACTTCGATGACGCGGTCCTGAGCGTGTCTCCGGCCGAGTGCGTCGGAACCCCGCCGACGCCGACGCCGACCCCGACACCGACGCCGACACCGACCCCGACACCGACGCCGACACCGACGCCGGAGGAGGACGAGGACGAGGAGGACATCGAGACGGACGACTCGGGCACCCCTCCGGGTGACACCACCGGCGGCACCCCGGACGGCACGCCAGACGGCACGAAAGACGGCACGAAAGACGGCACGGAAGACGACGCCTCCGACGAGGACGAGCCCCCGCCGGACTCCGACGAAGGGATCCCTCCCGAGGAGGACGAAGGCGATCGGGCGGGCACCGACAGCTGCGGCTTGAGCGTGCTGCCCGTCCCGCCGCCCGGCGGATGGACCCACGGCGTCTCGGACACGTCCGACATCGACGCCCTGATCGCCGCGCAGCGGTTCCCGGTCGACAGCGTCTGGGTGTTCGATGTCGCCGCACAGGAGTTCCTCGGCCACCGCGTCGGGCGGCCCGGCCTCGTCAACAGCCTCGATGCCTCCACCCTCGCGCCCGGCAGCGTCGTCATCATGCGCCGCACCGACGCCCCCGCGGACCCCGCCGCCGACGCCACCCCCGCCGCCGCGGGAGGCTCACAGCGTGACGAGCCGAGCGTGCTGCCCGTCCCCCCGCCCGGCGGATGGACCTACGGCGTCGCCTGCACCTCCGACATCGACGCCCTCATCGCCGTGCAGCAGTTCGAGGTCGTCGCCGTGTGGGTGCTCGACGTCGCGGCGCAAGCGTTCCTGGGCTACGGCGTCGGCGCGCCCGCGGTCGTCAACACCCTCGACGCCGCCTCACTGCACCCCGACAGCGTCGTGATCATGTCGCGCGCCGCCCCCGCCCCTGCCCCCGTCGCTCCCGATGACGATGCGGCCGCCGACGCCCCCGCCGAGGAGGCCCCCGCCGACGATGCCCCCGCCGCTGATACCCCCGCCGGGGACGATGACGACACGCCCGGCCCCGTCGCCCTGCCGAACACCGGCAGCGGCGGCCTGGGTGGCGGCGGTCGCGCGGCGCTCCCCGTGGCCCTTGCCGTCAGCCTGGTGCTGGCCCTGGGTGGCGTGGCCGTGGCGCGGCGGACGCGCGCCTGAGCGTCGGCGGCGCCGATCGCCCGTCACGCCCGCGCCCCGGGCATCGCGGAACGCGTTCTGTCGAGCCACACACAACGCCATAGCGTCGCATCGGCTACCATTTTTGCAATGCTTGACCTCACGACCGTTGACGAGATACTTGCCCGGTGCGAGGACACAGACGCCGTTGTCCGTCGCAAGGCCATTCGTGAGGCCGCGGGGCACGTTCGCGAAAATGACAGGCTCCGGATCGCCGTGATCTCCGTCGTCGGCCGCGACGAAGAGCGGGACCCGGCGACGCGCCGCGCCGCCTTCGACGCGGTGGCCGGCCTCTTCGGTTCGGACAGCCTGGCAACCCGGGCGGTGGAGCGATCGCTCCACTCGCGCGTGCCGAAAACCCGCCGCGACGCCGTCCAACTGATCATTCAGTCCGCGCACGCGGGCGACCCCTCCGCGACCCGCTTGCTGGCCAGAAACCTGACGATTCGCAAGGAGCAGGTGCGGGCGCCGCTCATCAGCGCCGCTCGCGAGTTGATCGACGCCGGGCGCGGGGAAGAGATGCGGGATCAGCTTCTTCTGCAGGTCGAGACCGGTCGGGCGGCGGATCGGATACTCGCCGCGGATCTCCTGGCGGCGGCGGCCGTAGAGGTGCGGGATCGCGCCGTCCAGGCCGGCGAATCGGCGAGCACGGCATCCGACGGCGACGCGGATGCCGATGTCCCGCTGGAGCTACCCATCCCGGCCCCGGAGGCCCGCTTGGCCGAACCGGTCGTTTGGACCATCGTCCGCGCGGTCGAGGAATCCCACTTGTCGCCAGATGATGATCCCCTCGATACGGGAGAAGACCCCCCGCTCCCCGAATGGCTGACGGTCGCGGACTTCGCCCCCGGTGAACCGCCGCCCGCAGTCATTCCGGTCATGCCGGACGCTCCGGACGCTCCGGACGATCCGGTCGCTCCAGAGCCGGAGCCGCGCGATCCGATCGATCTGCTTGTCCAGCTGTTGAGCGGCTTACGAGAACGGGAACTCTACGTATTTGCAGCGCGATCGTTCACGTCGGAAGGACGAAGAACGCTCGAATCGATCGGTTCGGACTTCAGCGTCACGCGTGAACGGATCCGGCAGATTGAAACCCGCGCGAGCGCAAAGTGGAGGGCGCGGTTTGACCGCCCGGACTACCAACCGCTTCGCGATTTCGCCGAGAAATTCAGTGCCCACATCGGGTCGGCAGTCCCACTATCGGATGAGCGGCTGTCGCAGGTCGTGGACGACTTCTGCGGTGGTCTGGCGTCGGAACATCGCACCGTCGTCCTCCACATCTTCTTGGAGTTGACGGGGTATTCGCGGACCGAGGGCTGGCTCATGCGCCTGTCGTCCGAGGACCGGGACGACTTGGCCGCGGGCGTCGCGGCGTTGCTCGAGCAATGGCCTGTCGTGCCGCTTGCGGAACTCGCACGCGTGCTGGGCGGCCACGGGATCGCGGCGGACCACGTGGAGGCGTGGTGCACGCAGTTCGACCGTCTCCGGTTCATCGACGCCGGCGCGCTCCCGCGGGGCTCGTCCCGCGATGACTTCGAGCGGTTGCTGCGCCACCGCGGGGAGCCCGCGACCGTGCCCCAACTGCTGGAGGAAGCCCGGCTCACCCACCTCAACCCGCGGGGGGCCCGCTACGAAGCGATCGACGATCCGCGCTTCACGCGCCTCGATCGGACCGCCACCTTGGCGCATCGGGACTGGGGCTTCAAGGGATACACGCACATCACGGATGGGCTGATCGATGAGTTGGAGCGTCGCGGCGGCGTGGCCCCCATCGGTGAGCTGTGCCGCGTACTCGCCGCGCGGTACGGCGTGTCCGCGGCCTCCGTCCGCGGTCGCACCGCGGCGCCCATATTCATGAAGACCGCCGCCGGCAAGCTGGCGTTTCGGACCGAGGACGTCCCGTACGAATTCAAGGACGACCCCGCGACGAGTGGGGTGTGCTTCTGGCACGACGATCATTGGTCGCTGCGGATGTCGGTCACGCGGAATCTGCTCCGGGGCAGCGGACGAGAAGTGCCGGCGCAGTTCGCCGCGCAGCTGGGCTGCCGGCCGGGAGGGCGCCAAAACGTCGCGAGTGCGTGGGGCTCGATCAGCCTGGTCTGGGCGGAAGTCACGCCGAAACCCGCGATGGGCTCGGTCGGGCCGGTGCTGAAGGAGACAGGCGCGCGGGTCGGGGACCTGCTGTTCGTCTGCCACCAGCCGGGTGGCCCCGAGGTGGACCTGCGAGTCGTGCAGCGAGCCTCCCCCGGCTCGCTGCCGGTCGACCAGCGGATCGCCGGCGAACTCGGTCTGCATACCCCGATCCGTTCGTTGAACGATGTGGCCAGCGCTCTGAGCGTCGAGCACGAGGGTGTACCGGCAGCGATCGTCTGGCGTGATGTCCAGGAAGCGCACGAGGGCCGGCCTGCACTCGATATCGGTGGCCTGATGGCGGAGCGGTTCCCCGAATTCGCCGAACCAGCGGTCGCCGCCGCCGCGGTCGATGACGCAGCCGCGGGCTAGACACGTCTCACGAGCGGCAAGCGCGGGGCGATCGACGCCCGCCCCCGTGATCTCCCCCGTCACCCCGGAACGACCCCACACCGGGTGGAGGGCGCGCTCCATGCCGGCCGATCGGAGCCGCCACCGGTCACGCGTTAACTGCGGGTTACCGAAACCGCCAATCGGGTGCTGTCCCCTGGCCCCGCGGGCGCGGAGATCGTATAGTGCGGCCCTGGCGCAATTGGTGGTGACGTGACTCTCTGAGCGGGCGGTGGAGTGCGCGGCTGCGTGCCGCGCCCCGCGCACGGGAGCACCGTGGGGCTGCGCGACAAGAGTCCGACCTTCCGTATCCAGTTCCTCGCGGGCGTCCTGGTCCTGTTGAGTGTCTTGCTGGCGCTGCCCGGATCCGCCGCCGCCGCCCGCGACGTGCGCACCGAGGAGAGGGCGCCAGCCAAGCCCGCCGGATTGGCGGTCGGCGTCCAGGTGGCCGCGCTGGAGGTGGGCGTGTCATGGGATGACGTTCCCGGAGCGACCTCCTATTCCCTCAACTGGCGGCGCCCCGGCGGGGACTTCGAGCCGGGCGACGCGGTGACCGTCACCGAGACCGAGGCCACGCTCGCCATGCCCGGCCGCGGTCTGTGGCGAGTGCGGCTGCAGGCGTGCAACGACGCCGGCTGCGGGCCGGGGCGGGCCCGCGAGGTCGCGCTCGGACAGGAACCGACCCGGATGGGCGCCAACGGCCCAGCGATCGGTCCCGCCATCACGCTGACGGGCGCCTGCACCAAGATCACCTTCACCGTGCAGCCCTCGGAGGCCCTGTATGTGAGCACGTTCCTCTTCAAGCGCTCCGAAACGGGCCCGTCGACCTCACTCGGCATCACGAACCACGATGCCGGCAGCACGAAGGTGCTCGACGACCTTTCAGCGGGGGACTTCATACTCGGGATCCGCGTGCACGACACCGGAGACGTGTTCTGGGCGGGGTCTGGGACGCGCAACCCCGACGGACTCACACACGCACGGACCTCGGGCTCCACCGTCTCCTTCGAGGACTGGTACGGCGGCGGCGACGAGGACTTCGATGACGCGGTCCTGCGCGTGGACCAGGCCAACTGCGACGTGAGCCCTCCGCCGCAGAACACCCAGAACCCCCCGCCGCAGAACACGCAGAACCCGCCGCCGGAGGACACGCAGGACCCCCCGCTGGAGGACACGCAGGACCCGCCGCCAGAGGACACGCAGGACCCGCCGCCGGAGGACACGGAGCAGGACCCCCCGCCGGAGGACACGCAGGACCCCCCGCTGGAGGACACGCAGGACCCCCCGCCGGAGGACACGCAGAACCCCCCACCGCAGGACACCCAGAACCCGCCACCGCAGGACACCCAGAACCCGCCGCCGCAGGACACCCAGACGCCCCCACTGGAGACCGCGGGGACTGACCCACCGGGCGGCTCCCAGGGTGGTGCGCCCGGCGGCATCGTGGGCGACGGCGCCGGCGGGACGCCAGACTCGACAGGGTCCGAGGAGCCGGCGCCCGCCGAGGCGTGCGGGTCGAGCGTCCTGCCGGTCCCTCCACCAGGTGGATGGACCTACGGCGCCTCCGACACATCGGACCTCGCGGCCCTGATGGACGCGCAGCGGTTCCCGGTCGCCAGCGTCTGGTTGTTTGACATCGACGCGCAGGAGTTCCGGGGCCACACCGTTGGCGCGCCCGATTCCTTGAACACCCTCGACGGCTCCTCGCTGCGGCCCGGGAGCGTCGTGATCATGCGGCGCACCGACGCGCCGGGCGGCGTGTCGGACGCGGAGGCGTCGATCGCCGAGGACGAGCCAACCGCTCTGCCGGTTCCGCCGCCGGGCGGATGGACCTACGGGCTCGCGTGCACATCCGACCTGGCGGCCCTGATCGCCGCGCAGCAGTTCCCGGTCGCCGGCGTGTGGATGTTCGATGTCGCCGCGCAGCGTTTCCTGAGCCACAGGGTTGGCGTCCCCGAGCTCGTGAGCACGCTTGACGACTCCTCTCTGACCCTGGGCAGCGTCGTCTGGATGCGGCGCGCCATCGAGGTCCCGGTCGCCTCGTCACACGTGTTCTACGGCTCCGCCGCGGACGGCTCCGGCCCCACCATCGACGGTGAACTCGTCGCCGACGGCACGGTCATCATCGCCTGGGACCAAGACGGAGAAGAGCTCCACAGCGCGGTGGTCGCCGGCGGCGACTGGGTCATCGATGTCAGCGAGGGGGAGGCCGCCCGCGTCGCGTTCAGCATTGAGGGGTCGGAGCACAGCGCGCCGTACGATGTCGTCGGCGGGGCCTGGACCGAAGTCGCCCTCGCCTTCGGCTCGCCGGACACCGGAGACGGCGCCGGCGACGACGCTGACAGCGACGCTCCGGCGGAGGAGGACCGCGGCGATGGTGACGCCGCCGAGGACGATGACATCGCCGGCGCCGAGGACGATAGCGATGCCGCCGCCGCGGATGATGACGTCGGCGTCGCCGCGGATGATGGCGACACCGCCGCTGCGGATGAGGACGATGCCGGCGCCGCGGATGAGGACGATGCCGGCGCCGCGGATGAGGACGATGCCGCCGCCGCGGACGATAGCGATGCCGCCCCCGCGGACGATCGCGACACCGCTCCCGCGGACGATGAGGCCGTCCCCGGCCCCACCGCCCTCCCCAATACCGGCAGCGGCGGCCTCGACCGGCCCTCGCGCGCTGTCCTCCCCCTCGCCGTCGCTGCCGCCCTGACCCTCGGCCTGGCCGCTACTGCGCTGGTGCGCCGCTCCCGCCCCTGACCCCCGTCAGCCCCCGACGACCGGGTTCCGCAGCACGCCGATCCCGTCCGCCTCGATCTCGACGACGTCCCCGGCCGACAGCCGCGCCGTCGTGCCCGGCGTGCCCGTGTAGACCAGATCCCCGGGCTCCAGCGTCATCGCCTGCGAGATGAACGCCACGCACTCGCGCACCGCGAAGACGAGCTCGCTGGTGTGCGCGTCCTGCACCGTCTCCCCGTTCACGCGCGCGCGGAACCCGATCGCCTCCGGGTCGAGGTCCGTCTCGATCCAGGGCCCGACGGCCGCGAACGTGTCGGACGACTTGGCGCGCCACCATTGCACGTCGGCCCCCTGCCACTCGCGCGCCGAGACGTCGTTGCCGCAGGTGTAGCCGAAGACGTGCGCGTCGACCTCGTCGACCGTGATCCGCGACGCCCGCCGCCCGATCACCGCGACCACCTCGCCCTCCTCGTCCACGCGGCCCGCGTCGGGCGGCAGCACGATCGGCTGCTCCGGCCCAATCAGCGCCGACGGGGCCTTGAGGAAGGGCTGCGGCACCGTCACCGGATCCCCGTGGCTGCGGTAGTTGACGGCCATCGCCACGATCTTCGTGGGCGTCGCCGGGCAGAGCAGCGTCGCGCCGGCCAGCGGCACGCGCTCGCCCGTCGTCCCGTGGGCGCCGAACGGGTCGCCCTCGATCAGCGCCAGTTCGTCGCCCTCGACGATCGCGTAGACCGGGTTGCCGTTGTGCTCGATTCGCGCCAGCCGCATTGCGGGCCTCCTCAGCGGTGCAGGGTCTGCCGGGCCGCCGCGCCGGGACGGCCTCGCGCTTGTGTATCGGATCGCGCTGCCGCTGTCGACCTGCGCCAGGTTCCGCGCCCCCGTCACGGTCGGCGGCCCGCGACGCCGTTCCGGCGCGATGCCCGCTGCTACGCTGCGCCGATGCGTCGGCGGAACCGGCCATGAGGAGCGCCCCGCGGGCTTGGCGGCTGCTCTGCTTGCCGTCGTGTTGCTCGTCGCTGGGATGCTGGTCGCCGGGGCCGAGTCGCGCGACATCCAGGCGACCGAGCAACCCGCCCCGCCGACGACCCCGTCCGCCGCGACCGATGCCGCCGTCACCCCCCAAACCATCCCGCTGCAGGCCCCCTGGAGCTTCGTGGTCGCGACCGAGGCGGGCGCGCCGGCGGCGGTGCTGGGAGCGATCCCCGGTCTGCTTGCGGTGTTCCGCTGGAACGTCGAGGCCGGCGAGTTCGATACCTGGCGCGTGACGTCAGCCTCGTCCCTCAACACGCTGCCCGAGGTCGCGGCGGGGGACGCGCTCTGGCTGCAACTGTCTGGGCCCTCGTCCTGGACGCGACCCGTGTTCACCGGCGCGCGCACGGTCGCCGTCGCGGACGGGTGGAGCACGATTGGCTGGACCGGGCCCGGCGCGACGGCCTCCGAGGTCGCGGCGACGCTGGGCGCCGATCGGATCATCGCCTACGCCGACGGCCGCTTCATGTCCTTCGCCGCTGGCCTGCCGCCTGGGCTCCGCACGCTCCATATGGTCGAGCGCGGGCAGGCCCTCTGGGTGCAGTCGGACGGCCGCCGCTCCGCGACCATCCCCGACGCCTCGCACTGCGATCCGTCGTACCCCGGCGTGTGCATCCCGCCGCCCCCGCCCGACCTCGACTGCGGCGACATCTCGCTGCGCCGGTTCCGCGTCGTCGGCGCCGACCCGCACCGCTTCGACGTCGACGGGGATGGGCTGGGGTGCGAGTCGTGACCGCTGCGTGGGCCGTCGAGGGTCCGGCGCGCTAACCTCGGTCCTGTGGCCGTCTCCAGGCGCCGGCACCCCCGGGAGAACCCCCATCACCGACCCACTCCACTTCCGCTCCGCCCGCGACCTCGCCGGCCTGATCCGCCGCCGGGAACTCTCCGCTCGCGAGGTCGTCGAGGCGCACCTCGACCAGATCGCGCGGGTCAACCCGCGCGTCAACGCGATCTGCACGCTCCTCCCCGAGCGCGCCCTGGCCGACGCCGCCGCCGACGACGCCGCCCTCGCCGCGGGCCGTCCGCCGGGCCCGTTGCACGGGCTGCCCATCGTGATCAAGGACCTCGTCTCGACGGCGGGCATCCGCACGACCTTCGGCTCGCCCATCTACGCCGACCACGTGCCCGCCCAGGACGACCTCATCGTCGAGCGCCTGCGCGCCGCCGGCGCGATCATCCTGGGCAAGAGCAACGTGCCCGAGTTCGGGGCGGGCTCGCACACCTTCAACCCCGTCTTCGGCGCGACGCGCAACCCCTACGACCTCACCCGCAGTTGCGGGGGCAGCAGCGGCGGCGCGGCCGTCGCGCTGGCGACCGGCATGGTCCCCATCGCCGACGGCTCCGACCTCGGCGGCTCGCTGCGCAACCCCGCCAGCTTCTGCAACGTCGTGGGCTTTCGCCCCTCGCCGGGCCGCGTCCCGTCCTGGCCCACGCTCGACGCCTGGTCGCCGCTGGCTGTCCTGGGCCCCATGGGTCGCTCCGTCGCCGACGCCGCGCTGCTGCTTTCCGCCATCGCCGGGCCCGACGCCCGCGCACCCATCGCCATCGCCGAGCCCGGCGAGCGCTTCGCCGCCCCCCTCGACGCCAGCTTCGAGGGCACGCGCGTCGCCTGGAGCCGGAACCTGGGGCGCTACCCCGTCGAGCCCGCCGTCACGCAGACCCTCGACGCCCAGCGTCCGGTGTTCGAAGCGCTCGGCTGCGTCGTCGAGGACGGCGAGCCCGACCTCCACGACGCCGACGCCATCTTCCAGACGCTGCGCGCCTGGGCGACCTCCCGCGCCCGCATCGACGACCTGCGGCTGCATCGCGACCGCATGAAGGACACCGTCGGCTGGAACACGGAGAAGGGGCTCGCGCTCTCCGGCATGGACGTCTCCGAGGCCGTGGCGAAACGCAGCGAACTGTATCAGCGCGTGCGCGGGTTCATGCAGCGCTACGACTTCCTGGTGCTGCCGGCCGCCGCCGTCCCGCCCTTCCCCATCGAACAGCCCTGGGTGCGCGAGATCGACGGCGTCGTCATGCACACCTACATCGACTGGATGGCCGTCTGCTACGCCATCACGCTCACCGGCCTGCCCGCGATCTCCGTCCCCGCCGGCTTCACCGCCGACGGCCTCCCCGTCGGCGTCCAGATCGTCGGCCGCCACCAGGCCGACTTCGAGGTCCTGCAACTCGCGCACGCCTTCGAGACGGCGACGGGCGTCGGTCGCACGCGCCCGTCCGTCGCGGGGTAGGGCCTGCGCCTCCCCCGTCCCGTATCATTCCGCCAACGTACTGGATGCGTGAAGCGAGCCGGATAATGCCGCCTGCACGACCGCCCGTGACCTCCGAGGTTCTCAAATGGGCAATCGAAGAGTCCGGCTATTCGGCCGAGGATCTTGCAGCGGGCCTCAAGCTCGACGCAGCGACCGTCCAGGCGTGGATCACGGGCGACGATGGACCGACACAGGGGCAGTTCACCAAACTCGCGGAGAGACTACACCGCCCAAAGTCGATCTTCTTCCTCCCGGAGCCTCCGAAGACCGGCGGAGTGCCACCCCGGCTGCGTAGCGCCGTCGGGAGGACCACGAGACGGTTGACCGCAGCGGAGTTGCTGCCTGTGCGCCGGGCCCGACGCATGCAGCGCCTTCTGAGCCTGCTTGAGCGGGACGAGCACGGGGAATCCGTGGAGTTGCCCCGCGTGCCCATCACGTCCCCGGCCGACGTCGCTGGCGCTCGGCTGAGGACATGGCTCGGGCTGACGCTGCAGGAGCAACGGGACTGGTCGTCGGCCCGGGAAGCGTTCAATGCGTGGCGCGACGCGTTGGAGCGCCGCGGCGTCGTCGTTATGCAATTGCAGCTTGGCAGCGACGGCCTGCGAGGGTTCTCGCTCCCCGATGATTTCGCTCCCTTGGTCGCCGTGAATACGCGCGAAAACCCCCAGGCGCGGATATTCACGCTGCTGCATGAACTCGCGCATCTCGGCGCAGGAACAGGGACCTCGTGCCTTGAGGAAGTGGGCCACGGGCCCGGTGCTGACGACGTTGAGCGCTGGTGCGAAGCCGTCGCGAGCGCAGCCGTGCTCCCGCGGGACGCGCTACGTGCGGCGGTCCGGAGTGCTGTAGTGGCTGTTGAGCCCGACTTCGCACTCGTCCAGGAGCTTGCCTCGGAATTCAACGTCAGCCTGCGAGCGACGGCAGTCGCGTTGATCCGATCTGGACTGGCGGACGACACGCTGTATGCAGATGTCGAGGAAGCCGCTCCGACTGCCGACTTTGACAAGGGTTTCGGCCGCGGGGGTGCTCGGCGAGCGCCGAAGCGCAGGCTGAACGAGGTCGGACCCCGTGCGGCGATGACGGTCCTGCGCGCGGTGTCTGATCACCGGCTCAATGAGCTCGACGCGCGCCGATACTTGCGTCTCGACGGTGCCGAGATCGTGGAACTTGCCGACGAGATCGGCACTTCGGCATGAGCGCCGGCGGGGACATTCTCCGCCGCGATCTCGATCGGATCGCCGTCTTCGATATATCGGCGCAGGGCATGGAGTTCCAGCAGTCCGGTCGGTTGGTCCGCGTCGTGACCGAAGATCGTATCGACCGGCTGCCGATCAAGATCGCAATGACGACAGCCTGTCAGCGTCTCGGCCTCGCGGCATGGAGCCTCGCCGACTTCCTCAGCGAGATTGGCTTCGACCCATAGCCAGTTGAGGTTGCGCCCCCCCACGACGCCGGTTGCGGCTATCCTGCGCCACGGCGACCCTTCGCCAGCCGGGAGGTCCGATGACTGCACCCACCGACGCCCCCGCCGACGCCGTCGCGTATCTGCGCGCGCTGCGCGAGAGCGCCCGCGGCCTCGGCGGGCCGCAGCGCGTCGCGCGACAGCACGCGCGCGGGCTGCTCACCGCGCGGGAACGGATCGACCTGCTGCTCGACCCCGGCAGCGAGTTGCCGCTGGGCTCCTTCCTCACGTCCGGCGTCCCGGGGGAGGAGGCGCGCACGCTGGGCAACGGCCTGCTGACCGGCTTCGGCGAGATCGACGGCCGCCCCGTCGGCTACTACGCCTCGGACGCGACGGTGAAGGGCGGCTCCCTGGGCGGCGGCAACATGCGCAAGAAGACCCGCATCCACCGGGTCTGCGAGCAAGCGGGCCTGCCGCTGTTTGCGCTGATCCAGGGCGGCGGCGGCCGCATCACCGACGTCCTCTCCTCGCGCTTCGCCGGCGTGCCCGGCGGTGAGCTCGGTGAGCGCCTCGCCTTCCCCAACCGCTGGGCCCACTTCGCCGCCGTGATGGGCAACTACTACGCCCCCTGGGACGCCGCCGACGCCGACTTCTGCATCATGACGCAGAACTCCAACCTCTCCATCGCCAGCCCGCCGGTCGTGCAGGAGGCCAGCGGCGAGTTCGTCTCCCCCTTCGACATCGGCGGCGCCGAGATCCAGGGGCGCGTGACGGGCCAGATCGACGCCGTCGTCCCCGACGATGCCGCCGCCATCGCGCTGCTGCGGCGCACCTTCTCTTATGTGCCCGGCAACGCCTGGGAGCCGCCGCCCGTCGTGCGCTGCGGGGACCCCGTCGATCGCCGCGAGCCCATCCTCCGCGACATCATCCCCGACCGCCTCAACCGCGCCTACGACGTGCGCAAGATCATCCGCCTCGTCGTCGACCGCGACAGCTTCATGGAGTGGACGCCCGACTACGCCTCGAACCTGGTCGCCGGCCTGGCCCGGCTCGACGGACACGCCGTCGCGATCATCGCCAATCAGCCTGCCCGCAAGGCCGGCTCGCTCGACGTGCCCGCGATCAACAAGATCGACCGCATGCTGCGCGCCTGCGACGCTTTCCGCCTGCCCCTGCTCAGCTTCGTCGACGTGCCCGGCGTGATCCCCAACGTCGAGCAGGAGCACCACCGGCTGCTCACGGTGATCTACGACATGGCGATTCGCCGCATCCGCGTGCCCGTGCCGAAGATCGCGATCTCGCTGCGCAAGGGCTACGGCTACGCCTATCCCGGCATGAGCGCCTCCGACTACGAGTGGCACACCATCGCCTGGCCGACCTCGCAGATCATGTTCATGGGGCCTGAGCCCGGCGTGCGCGTCGCGTTCCGGCGCGAGATGGAGGCCGCGCCCGATCCGCAGGCCTACCTGGAGGAGCGCGCCGAAACGTTCCGCGAGCGGGGCGAGCCCTGGATCGGCGCCCGGCTCGGCTACCTCGACGACGTCATCGACCCCGCCGACACCCGGCCCGTGCTGGCCCGCGTGCTCGAGATCTGCCGCCGCCGCATGCGGCCCTATCGCTAGCAGCAGAACGGACCCCCGCCATGGCAGGTACCGCCGACCGCATCGCCCGCGCGCACGCCGAGAAGCGCGACCTCGCCGCCTACGAGGCGGCGCGCACCCCCGCCCCGGGCGCGCTCACGCCGCGCCGCCGCGTCGAGCAGCTGATCGACCCGGGCAGCCTGTTCGAGATCGGCGCGCTGACCCGCAGCCAGCTCCCGGCGATCGAGGACGCCACCCCCGGCGACGGCGTGGTCGCGGGCTTCGCCGATGTCGGCGGCCGCCTCGTCGGCGTCATCGCCGACGACCCCGTGATCATGGCCCGCAGCGACGGCCAAGTGGGCACGAACAAGCGCGTGCGCATCGTCCAGCAGAGCCTCGCCGGCGGCGTCGCCATCGCCTACCTCGCCGACGCCGCCCTGCCCGCGCAGTTCCCCGACGCGGCCGAAGGCCTGCTCCGCCGCGGCGCGTCCGACCGCGCGTCCGTGGTCCCGGAGTTGCGCCTCGATGATCGCCAGGCACCGCTGATCGCGGTCGTCCTGGGCGGTCTTGAGGGGGCCGACACCGGCCTGCTGGCCGCCGCGGATCTCACGATCGCCGGCGGTGCCGCCTCCGACGCGACCCGCGCCATCGCCGACATCGCCGTCGCCGACGATGCGGCCGCGATCGCGGCCGCGCGCCGCTGCCTCGCCCTCCTGCCCCACGACGGCGAGGATGATCTGCGCCGCGACGCCGCCCCGCCGAGAGGTCGCTTCGCCGACGACGTCGATCCCGCCACCCTGAGCGTCGCGGACCTGCTCGCCGGCCTCCTCGACGAGGGCAGCCACTTCCCCATCCACGCCGCCTCCGACGGCACGTTCGCGACCGGGCTCGGCGTCATCGACGGGATCCTGACCGCCTACGCGGCGGCGGGGCCGGGGCTGGGCCTGACGCGCGCGCACGTCACGCCGCTGCTGCACATCGCGCGGCTGCGGCGCCGGTTCCGCATCCCCATCCTGCTGATTCAGCACGGCGCGGCCTACGACCCGGCCGCCCTCGCCGACCCCGAGACGCTGCGCGATATCGCCACGGCCGGCAACCACTTGCGCGAGGCGGACGCGCCTCTGCTGTCGCTGATCGTCTCGCGCGGCTACGTCTTCGGCGACTGGCTCCTGGGCGGCGAGGAGCTGGGGCGGCACTACGTCGGAGCGTGGGCGCAGGCCGACGTCGCGACCGGCCCCGTCCCCGCCTATACGACCCATGCCGCGACCGCCGACGATGGCCGCGGCCCCTTCGCCGCCGCTGCCGAGGGCGTCATCGACGACGTGATGCTGCCCACGGAGACCCGCGACCACGTCGGCCGCGTCCTGCGCTGGACCGCGCAGATGCGCACGTATCCGCCGCCGCACGCCGACCACCAGGGCCGCATCCTCACGCGCCTGAAGTAGCCGCCCTGCGCGGCGGACCGGGGGCGGTCCGGCCGGCTAGCCCTCGGCGCCCTGCCACACGTGCCGGCCGACGGCCGCGGTCACGATCGCGAAGAGCGGGTCAATGATCGCCCAGGAGACATCGGACCCGTCCCCACCGTTCAACTGCGTGAACCAGCGCCAGAAGAACCACAGCGCCAGCAGCGCCGCGCCGTAGAACGCCCCGCTCATGCGGAAGTACCGCACGGCGTCCGTCGATCGGACGTCGCTCTCCATGTCGAGCTTGTGCAGCGCGCTCGCCCCCACGGCGATGACGACCGCGACGGCCATGAAGTAGTTGAGCACTTCCCAGACGGGGAACTCCGTCGCGTCGCCGTGGATCACCGGCGAGAGGATGAAGTACACCGCGACGACGGCGGCCAACCCCATCAGGTAGACCGATAGCAGCCGCATGATGATGGATTGATTGCGCATGACGCCCCCCGATTCCCTGCGAACAACGGATGGATGATGCCGGGAGGGTAGTCGCAGCGTCGCGTCGCTGCCAAGGGGAGCGCCTGCCGGCTCACCGACCCGAGGCGTGCTCCTCCAGGAGCGCGCGCAGATAGGGGCCGAATTCCGCGTAGAACTCCTCCTCGGTCAAGCCGAACAGATTGGAGAACGATCGCCCTTGGAAGTACTCAAGGATCGCTTCCTCTCCCGCGCGCTCCACCAGCCACTCCACGGCCAGGAATCCGACGTAGTGCGGACCGTACTCTAGAGCGGTTTCGGCAAAGCTGGCGTCGGGTACCCCACGGCTGACCGATTGTATGTATGAGGCGGCGAGGCGCACATTGTTCGGCCTCCGCTCCTCGGCCGAGAAGCCCCACTGGTCGAGCACGAACTGTTCCTGCATGTGGATGGCGGAGCCCTCGATCATCCAATGGTGCCCACCGCCATCACCCAGTTCGCGCTGTAGCAGGTGGAAGTACTCGTGCGCGAGATTCACGTCGCGCCCCCCGCAGTCCTTCTTCAGATACATCGCGACGCCGGGGCGCAGCACGATGGCGCACTGTGACGTCACGTCCCACCACCCGAGCAGGTCGCGGTACAATGTGGGCGTGAGGTCCGCGTAGGCGATGGCCGCGTCGACCTCCAGGCCGAAGCGGTCCAGGTAGAAGCGCCGCACGGCCTCCCACTCCGCCCACACCTCCTGCGCGCCCTCCACGCTCGGATCCGCCACGTTCATGACCACGTGCAACTCGGGCGTGGCGTCCGCCTCCGCCAGCCCCGCCGGCGTTACCGAGCGCCGGTATTCCGCGAACTCCCGGTAGAAGTCCTCGACGGACAGGCCGAAGGCGGCCGCGAAGGCGTCCCGCCACGCCGTCGTCTTGCTGAGCGTGAAGTACTCGCCGAGCGCCTCGTCCCCGCTGCGCTCGACCAACCGCTCGACGGCGAGCACTCCCAGCATTCTCACCATCTCGATGTAGAACTCGTAGTGCGGTGGGTAGTTCCCACACGTACCCGGTTTGTGCAGATCGGGATCATCGAGTGCGAGTCGCGTCGCGCGCGCCAGGGCGACTATGGGTTTCCGGGACTCCTCGTAGGCGAGTAGCCCACGTGCGTCGGCATACCGCCGTGCCACGTAGTACGGAGCGCCGAGCACCAGCCACGCCGGGTCGGGGTAGTCGCAAGGGTTACGGTAGACGTTCCGATGCAGTATTTGTTCTGCATAGCTGCGCGGCAGGTCGAATCGGAGTAGCGCTTCCAGTTGCCGGCAGGGCACGTAGATCTCGTTCACGCCGCCGTTGTATAAGCTCGTCAAGCAGGGGAACGAGATTGATCTGACAACGAACCGGTAGTCATCGGGCGGCGGCCCCAGCCGCGGCGTGAAGTACGCGAACACGTCGGCGACCACTTCCTGGATGATCGCCGACTCCTCGTCGGATATCCAGACAGCAAGCGTGATCGGCGGCGTTCCCGGGGGGCCCGGCGGGAGTGACGGCGAGGGACCGGGCGGCAACGCCGGCCGGGAGGTAGAGGGCGACGATGCTGCTGCCGTCGTCGTGGGTGGGGCCGACTCGCACGTTGGCAGGCCGAGATCGCGGAGATCGCTACGCGTCACCCGTAGCGGCAGCGTCACGACGCAGCCCGTCAGACCGGCGTTGCCGGCCAGATACACCTCGACGAGGGCTGGCAGGCGTTGCAGCCACTGGGGGACGTCGCCGCTCAACTGGTTATCGCGCAGATCCAAGCGCTGAAGGCGCCGCAGCACCCCAAGCATCGGCGGGATTGCTCCGCTCAGTTGGTTGCCCTGCAGTCGCAGGGACAGCAGGCTGCGCACCCACCCCAATTCGCTCGGGATCGGCCCGCTCAACTGGTTGTTGTGCAGGTGCAGTACCTGCAGGCCTCGCAGGCGCCCCAGTTCGCTCGGGATGGGGCCGCTCAACTGGTTGTTGTACAGGTGCAGTAGCCGCAGGCCTTCCAGACGCCCCAACTCGCTCGGGATCGGGCCGCTCAATTGGTTGTTTTCGAGAAGCAGTCGCCGAAGGTTCGCAAGGGATCCCAACTCCGCCGGAATCGCACCGCTGAGCTGGTTGTCTTCCAGGCGCAGGGCCTCCAGGGAGCGCAGGGAGCCAACCTCCGCCGGAATCGCACCGTTGAACTGATTGCGGCTCAGGCTCAGTTCTTGGAGTTCAGCCAGTGTTCCCAGTTCCGCCGGTATCGGGCCGCTTAACTGGTTGCCGCGGAGTTCCAGGACCAGCAGACCCGATAAACCGCCGAGTGTTGGCGGCAGGCTGCCGGTGAGCTCACGCGAAGCCAAGCGCAGCCGCTGCACGCGCTCCGGCGTCCCGCCCACCGTGACACCGTCCCACTCGCTGATTGGCGTGCCGGCGTCCCAGTTGAGCGTGGCGCGGCCGGCGAGCTGCGCTTCCGCTTCGAGCAGGATGGCGCAGTCGGCGACGAGTCCGGGGTTGTCCTCGGGGCTGGGAACCGCCGTCCCGCTGTCGCATCGCGGCGGCAGTTCCGGTTCCGCGGCGGCCGGCTCGGGCGCGGGCGGCGTCTCCGGCTCCGCGGCGGCCGGCTCGGGCGCGGGCGGCGCCTCCGGTTCCGCGGCGGCCGGCTCGGGCTCCGGCGGCGTCTCCGACTCTGCGGCGGCCGGCTCGGGCTCGGGCGGTGCCTCGGCCTCCGCGGCGGCCGGCTCGGACTCGGGCGGTATCTCCGGCTCCGCGGCGGTCGGCTCGGCCTCGGCGGCGGGCTCGGGCTCGGGTGGCGGCTCGGCCTCGGCGGCGGTGGGCTCGGGCGGCGGCTCCGGCTCTGCGGCGGTCGGCTCGGCCTCGGGCGGCGGCTCCGGTTCGGCGTCGGCGGGCTCAGCCTCGGGCGGCGGCTCCGCCTCCGCGGCGGCGGGCTCGGCCTCGGGCGACGCCTCCGCATCCGCGGCGGCCGCCGAGGGCCCGGGAGCCTCCGCTGGTTCCCCTGGCGTGTCCCCGGACGCGAGGATGATCGCCGCCGCCAGGCCGCCCAGCAGCAAAACCAAGACGAACACAACGGCCCGTCTACCCACGGACCACTCCCCGCTACGCCCCGCCGCCCAGCCCTTAGCGCCGCTGGCCGTGGCGACATACGGCGCCGGTACATGCCGCAGCGACGCGACGCCCTGGCGGCGAGGCTACCAGCTTGGTCACGTCGGCCCGGGCGTAACCGGCCGCTGTCCGATCCTCCCCGGCGCGCGCCAGCACGCACCCGGCTGATCCGCCCCGGACTGAGACTCGGCTGGACAAACGCCCGGCGCGGGACTATGAGACGGAGTGATCGGACGTCCCCCGCGGCCCGGCGGCGCGACGTGGAGACGGGAGTGAGCCCGTGCGGAGCCTGACAATGCGACTCGCGCATCGCCGCCGTCTCGTCCTCGTGGCCGCGATTGTGCTGCTGACGGTCGGGGCCTTCCTCGCCAAGACCGGTACCGCGCACGCCGCGACCGACGACGAGACGCAGTTCATCCTCAACACCTTCATGTTCCTCGTCTGGGGCGCGCTGATCATGTGGATGTGCGCCGGCTTCACCATGCTCGAGTCGGGCGCGGTCCGCACCAAGAACGCCTCGATGATCTGCCTGAAGAACATCGGCCTCTACGCGATCGCCGGGATCGCCTACTTCGTCGTCGGCTACGGCCTGATGTACGTCGACGTCGGCAGCGTGATCGGCTCGCTGCAGCTCCTCTACGGCCCGTCGGCCGACGAGATCGACCTGCTGACGGGCGCGCGCGACACGACGGCGAGCGTGATCAGCGCCGGCCACGCCACCATGTCCGACTGGTTCTTCCAGATGGTCTTCGTCGCGACCACCGCCTCGATCGTGTCCGGCGCCATCGCCGAGCGCGTGAAGCTGTGGTCGTTCCTGCTCTTCACGCTGGTGCTCACGGCGCTCATCTACCCGATCGTCGGCGCCTGGACGTGGGGCGGCGGCTGGCTCGCCGAGCTGGACTTCCAAGACTTCGCCGGCTCCACCATCGTGCACGGCACCGGCGGCTGGGCGGCCCTCGCGGGCGTGATGGTCGTCGGGCCGCGGCTGGGCAAGTTCCGCCGCGACGGTAGCGTGCGAGCGACGCCCCCCTCCAACGTGCTCGTGGTGACGCTGGGCGTCTTCATCCTCTGGCTGGGCTGGTTCGGCTTCAACGGCGGATCACAGCTCGCCATCGGCAGCGCCGCCGACGCCGTCGCGATGAGCCAAGTGCTCGTCAACACGAACCTGGCGGCGGCCGGCGGCGTCATCGCCGCTCTCGCCGTCTCGCGGCCGCTTTTGGGCCGCGTCGACCTCTTCGCGAGCCTCAACGGCGCGATCGCGGGGCTCGTCTCGATCACCGCCGGCCCGGACATCGTCGACCCCTATTGGGCGATCATCATCGGCGCCATCGGCGGCATCATCTGCACGAGCGCGATCAAGCTGCTGGAGGTGGTCAAGCTCGACGACGTCGTCGGCGCGATCCCCGCTCACCTCTGCGCCGGCATCTGGGGGACGCTGGCGGTGTGCATCGCCGCGGGCGGGAGCTTCCACATCCAGCTGCTCGGCGTCGTGAGCATCGGCGCGTTCGTCTTCACGACCACCTGGTTGCTGTGGCAGGCGCTCGACCGGACGCTGGGCCTGCGGGTGTCGCCGCAGGTCGAACGCTTGGGCCAGGACAGCGGCGAGTTGGGCATCGAGGCCTACCCCGAGTTCGTGCTCATGCCGGAGGAACTCGAGGAGGATGCGGCCGGATAGCCGCCGCCGCGCAGCTTCCAGCCGTCAAGGGGTCGGCACCGCTGCGGAGCCTGAACGCGAAGCGCCCCCGGCCGGTATGGTCGGGGGCGCTGGTGGGGCCGCCTGTTCGCAGGTGGCGAGGGCAGGCCGCGGTCGTGGTCGGCGCCGGCCTGCCGGATCGTCGGGGGTGACGCCCCGGCTCCGCTAGCACTTTAGCAGACGGGCGCCGCCGCCGCTGAGCGATGCCCCGGCCGGACGCGCCTCGTCGCCGCCGAGGACGACGTGGCGGCCCCGCCCGCGCGCCGGGCGCAGCGCACCGTAACTCGTTAGGCACGTTAGGCTCGTGGGGTGCGCGAGCCCCCGCACCCCCCGACGGGGCTGCGCCCGGCATCGCACGAGGAGCACCCATGACCTGGCAGCCGGAGATCGACGAGTTGCAGCGCCGCCACACGCTGGCCGAGGGCATGGGCGGGCCCGTGGGCATCGCCCGGCAGCGCGCCCGCGGCAAGCTCACCGTCCGCGAGCGCCTGGCGCTGCTGGTCGACCCCGGCACCTTGCGCGAGATGGGCAAGCTGCAGGGTCACGCCACCTACGACGACGACGGCGCCCTCGCCGGCTTCACCCCGGCCCCCCGCGTCCGCGGCGTCGCCAAGGTCAACGGGCGACCTGTCTACGTCAGCGGCTCCGACTTCACCATCCGCGGCGCATCCGGCCGGACCAGCGACGGCGCGGTCGATATCGGCCACGGCCAGCCCGACGCGTCGGCCATGCTCATGCCCACGGTGCACCTCATGGACGCCGCCGGGGGCAGCGTGAACGAGTTCACGGAGCTGGGCCGCACCTACATCCCCGACGGCGCCCAGTTCGAGTGGATGTGCAAGGTCGTCAACGTGGCGCCGGTCGTCACGGTCGTGCTGGGCCCCGCCGCCGGCGGGGCGGCCCCCATCCCGCCGCTGAGCCATTTCAGCGTCGTGGCGAAGGGCCTGGGGCAGGTGTTCCCCGGCGGGCCGCCGGTGGTCAAGGCGGCCCTGGGCCTCGACATCGACAAGGAGGACCTGGGCGGCTGGCGCGTGCACACCCGCGTCAGCGGCGTGGTCGACAACGTCGCCCCCGACGAGCCGGCCGCGATCGAGCAGGCCAAACGCTTCCTCAGCTACCTGCCCGACAACGTCTACGAGATGGCGCCCCGCGTCGAAACCGGCGACGACCCAAACCGCCGCGACGAGCGCCTGCTGTCGCTGATCCCGCGCGACATCCGCAAGCCCTACAACCCGCGCCCCATCATCGAGGGCGTCTTCGACGAGGGCTCGTTCTTCGAGATCGCCCCCGCCTACGGCCCCTCCCGGATCATCGGCCTGGCCCGCGCCGACGGCTACCCAGTGGGCGTGATGATGAACAACCCCAACCGGCGCGGCGGCTCGATGGACGTCGCGGCGGCCGAGAAGTGCACGCGCCTCGTCCAGCTCTGCGACACCTTCCACTTGCCCATGGTCGTGCTCATGGACGACCCCGGCTTCCTCGTCGGCCCCGAGTCCGAGAAGCAGGGCATCGAGCGCGCGGGCGCACGTTTCATGTACCAGATCATCCACAGCCGCATGCCCTGGGTCTCGTTCATCTGCCGGCAGTCGTACGGGCTGGCGGGCAGCTTGCAGTACCGCCCCGGCCCGCATCTCTTCCGGCGCTACGCCTGGCCGTCGGGGCACTGGGGCTCGATGCACATCGAGGGCGGCACCTCGGCCGCCTTCCGCCGGGTGATCGAGTCGGCCCCCGACCCCGAGGCCAAGCGGCTCGAGCTGGAGAACGACTTCCGCAAGTACTCGTCGCCCTTCAAGACGGCCGAGGCGAGCGGGCTCGACCTCATCGACCCCCGCGACACCCGCTCGCTGCTCTGCGAGTTCGCCGAGCTCGCCCAGCCCGTCCTCAAGACGCAACTCGGCCCCACGGCCGGCCCCTCCTGGCGACCCTGAGGGAACCGCCTGCGCCGCTGGCGAGATCCCAGTCGCGAGCCGGACCTCACCCCCTAACCCCCTCTCCATCTGGAGGATGGAGAGGGGGAAGACGGCTACACGCCGTCGCCCTGAGGCCCGGCGAGACGGTCGCGCGACCACTCCCGCGCCGCTCCGCTGGGCGGTGGATTCCGTTGACAGGCCCTATGCCCGGGGCTAGACTCCCCGCGCCTTGATGGTCGAGCCGTCCGTGGGGACGACGGCCCTATGTGTTTGCGAAAGGACACGTGATGAGCACACCGAACTATTGGACCACCCTGCGACAGCGAAAGATCTCGCGCCGCACGATGTTGGGAGCCAGCGCCAAGGCCGGCGTTGGGGCCGCCGGGCTCGCGCTCGTCGGCTGCGGCGACGACGACGATGACGCCGCGCCGGCCGCCGTCGATACGTCGGCGATCGACGCGGCGGCGGGCGACGCCGCTGCCGCGGCGGAGGCCGCGAGCGCCGCCGCCGATGCCGCGGGCCGCGCCGCCGAAGCCGCCGAGGCGGCCTCCGCCCTGGCGGCCGAAGCGGCGGAGTCGGATGACGCCGAACAGGCCGCCGCTGCGGCCCAGGCCGCCGCCGATGCCGCCGCCGATGCGGCCGAGGCCGCCCGGGCCGCGGGCGACGCGGGCGCCGCTGCCGTCGCGCAGGCGGCTGCGGATGCAGCGGAAGCCGCCGCCGCCGCCGCGCGGGAAGCCGGCGCCGAGGACACCGCCGCTGCCGCTGCCGCCGCCCAGGCCGCGGCCGATGCCGCGGCTGCCGCTGCGGCGGCCGCCGGAGAGGCGTCCGCGGCGGCCGCCGAGACCGCCGCCGCCGCCGTCGCGGCGGCGGAAGAGGCTGCCGACGCGGCCCGCGAGGCCGCCGCCGCCGCCACCATGGCCGACGAGGAGGACGAGCCGGCCGCGGCCGGCGCGCCGGTGTACGGCGGAACGATCGTCCGCACGCGAGATTTCGGCATCGACGGCGGCTGGAACCCCTTCATCTCCCTGACGGGCGCGGACCACGGCGGCTTCCTGAAGTACATCTACGACTCCGTCTTGGGCTACGACGACAACGGCCGCGTGCAGCCGGAGCTCGCCGATTCGTGGGAGATTCCGAACGAAACGACGTACATCTTCAACTTCGCGGCGGGCCGCGCGCGGTTCCAGGATGGTGCGCCGGTCGACGCGAATGCCATGCAACTCAACATGGAGTACGTGCAGTCCGACCCCGACGCCGCGGGCAACAGCCGCGCCCAGACGGCGATCGCGAACTCGCAGTTCGAGGCCGTCGATGAGCTCTCATGGCGCATGGTGAAAGAGCAGCCCTTCGGGCCGACCATCGTGGGCTTCTACGGCAACCCGGGCGCCGGGATGCTGATCTCGCCGGCGCATTTCGAGACGGCGATCACCGATCCCGTGGGCGCGGGTCCCGCTCGGGTCGTCGAGTACCAGGATGGTGAGCGCTGGCTGGGCGAGAAATGGGACGGCTACTGGGACAATGAGCGCGTCTACGCGGACGAACTCGATATCCTCATCCGTCCGGACGCCCAAGGGAGGTGGGCGGCGTTCTTGGATGGGGAGGTCAGTTACGCCGAGCCCCCCGGCGGCATGACGACGGACCTCCAGGCGGATCTGGAGGCCGACGGCTTCCAGGTGGGCCTGGGCATTTGGCAAACCTGGATGGGCGAGTGGTTCAACCTGAACCCGGCGGCTGAGGGATTCAACATGTTCCGCGACCCCCGCCTGCGCAAGGCCCTCAACCTCAGCGTTGATCGGGAAGCGGTCAACGCCGTGGCCTTCGACGGACGCGGCAAGGCGTCGGTCTGCAACACCAGCACCGAGAGCTGGGCGATTCAGCCCGGGGCCAACTACTACGACCCGCCCGACTTCCAAGCGGCCCAGCAGCTGCGGGACGCCGCCGGCTTCGGCGACGGCAACCCGGTCAGTGGCGTCTTCCTGGGTTTCGGCACGGACTTCCACCGCCGCTCGGCTCAGCCGGTCTTCAATCAGTTGCTGGAACGCGGCTGGGACCTCGAGTACTTCGACGCCTCGGAGTCGGTCGTGCTCGACCGCTTCTTCCAGGCCGGCGACTTCATCACGGCTTGCCTCAGTTGGGAGTCGCCCTTCGACCCGGACGTCACGATGCGCCCCACCATGGAACTTCTCCTCAAGGGCTGGATGTACGGCTCGCCGGCGGAGGGTCCCGGCACGGGACGCGCCAGCCTGGCGGACTACCCCAACGACGAGGTGCTGCAGGGGCTCGCGGAGACCGAGGACCTTCTCAACGTGGCGGCGAGCTTCGCCGCGCAGGAGGATCGCCTGGCGCCGTACGACCGGCTCTTCGCCAGCTACGGCGACGGCAGCGCCGATGTCGAGGGCCACTCCTGGACGTATAACTGGGTTCAGTATCCGGCCGGCCTCGCCGCCCAGGGCAACATCGGGGCGTTCCGGCTGCGACCTGTCGATGGCGATGTCGACGGCGACGGCTACAAGGGCCTCTGGATCAATACCTAGGACCGGGAAACCGGACCCCCGGCGGCGCGTGCGCCGCCGGGGGTCACGGCGGTTGTCCTCGGCTGCGGCCGAACGGCGGCCTGGGATCGGGCGTCGCGGGCCCGCCAGTTCGGCGCCCGCGTGATTCGAGCGAAGACGGATGTCCCGCTACATCGCCACCCGCGTCCTCTCCTCGCTCGTGATCCTGTGGATCGTCAGCCTCGTCTCCTTTCTGTTGATGAACCTGCTGCCGGGGGATCCCTCCTTCGGCATCGGGGGCATCGAATCGACCCCGGAGTCGCTGGCCGCCATCCGCGATCGCCTGCACCTCAACGATCCGCTCATGCAGCGCTACTTCCGCTGGCTGTTCAACCTGCTGCAGGGCGATCTGGGTTTGAGCCTGATCAATCAGGAGTCGATCACGGACCAGTTCGCCCGGCGGCTGCCCGCGACGATCGAGTTGGGCGTCCTGAGCCTCCTGCTGGTCCTCGTCGTGGCCATTCCGATCGGCGTGCTGGCGGCGCTGAAGCCCGGCTCCAAGCGCGAGGTCGCGGCCAGCACGACCATGATCGTGGGGAACTCGATCCCCGAGTTCCTCACCGGCATCGCGCTGATCCTGGTGCTCGGGCTCGAGTTGGATCTGCTCCCGGTCGGCGGGTACGTCTCGATCGGCGAAGACCCCATCGAGAACCTCAAGAGCATGGCGATGCCCGTCCTCGCGATCTCCCTGGCCGCGACGACGCTGCTGATGCGGCAGACACGATCGGCGATGATCAACGTGCTCAACGACGACTACATCCGCACGGCCCGCGCCAAGGGGCTGCAAGGGCGGACCGTGATCATCCGGCACGGGCTGCGCAACGCGATGATCCCGGTGATCACTGTCTTCGGCTTCCAGGTCGGGCTGATCTTCAGCGGCGCGGTGATCACGGAGAACGTCTTCGCCATCCCGGGCATGGGCCGCTGGTTCGTGGAGAGCGTGGTGGTCAATCAAGACTTCGCGATCATCCAGAACGTGGTGATGTTCTTCGCCGTCTGCGTGGTGGCCGTGAATCTGATCGTCGATCTCTCGTATCCGCTGCTTGATCCGCGCATCCGCGCCGGCCGGGAGGCGTTATGAGCGACGGCACGGCGCCCCCGACAGCGCTGCCGCTGTTCTCCACGTCCGGCCTGCGGGAGCGGGCTTGGGTCCGGGAGCTTCGGGCGATCTTGCGCGTCTATCTCCGCAACCGGCCGGCGGTCGCGGGGGGCGTGCTGTTGATCGGCTTCGGAATCGTGGCGGCCTTCGCCCCGCTGATCGCCCCGGCGGATCCGCTGCAGACGGAACAGACGCGCGAGGCGGTCTTCAACAGCCCCAGTTGGGATCACATCGCCGGCACCGACCGGCTCGGCCGCGACGTCTTGAGCCGCACGATCTTCGGCACGCGGATCGCCTGGCAGATCGTGATCGTCGCGATCGGCATCGCGGTGGGGTCCGGGGTGCCGCTGGGACTCCTGGCCGGGTATGTGGGCGGCAAGCTGGACGAGTTGGTGATCATGCGCTTCGTCGACGCGGTCATGGCGATGCCGGGGTTGATCCTCATCCTCGCCGTTGTCGGCGCCACGGGGCCCAGCTTGACGAACACGATGATCATCGTTGGCGTGGTCTGGTCACCGGGCTACGCGAGGCTCACGCGCGGCATCGTGCTCTCGATCAAACAGGAGGTCTATGTCGATGCCGCGCGGGCGATCGGCGCGCCCCCGGCACGCATCATGGGGCGGCACATGCTGCCCAACGTCGTCGCGCCGGTCATGGTGCTGGCCTCGCTCTCGGCGGCGGGCATCATCCTCATCGAGGCCGGGCTCAGCTTCATCGGCGCCGGGGTGCAGCCGCCCACGCCCGCCTGGGGCGGGATGGTGTCGCAGGGCTACCAGACCATGCTGACGCGGGGCACTTGGCCGCTCGTCGCGCCTGCGATCGCCATCATCCTGCTCGTGATGTCGTTCAACTTCGTCGGCGACGGCATGCGGGACGCCTTCGATCCGCGCCTGCGGAATATCCGCTGAGCCCCGCTTGTATGCTCCTGCCCTGACGCGCACCGCCCACTCCCGGCGCGCTGAAAGGCAACTCGATGATCCGGCAACCCGAGGTCGACGAGATCCACCGGCGCTGCGAGCTGGCCCAGCCGGTTCTCCGGACGCAGCTCGGGCCCACGGCCGGCCCCTCCTGGCGACCCTGAGGGCCCCCCCAATGCCGCTCCCCCACCCCTCCGTCCGCCGTGCCGCGCTTGTCTGGCGGGCGCGGTCAATCGTTCGCGGCTGTGGGGCGTGGGCGCTGGGCGGCGTCGCCGCCGCGCTGCTGACCACGGCCTGCGGCGGGGCGGACGAGCCGCCGCCACCCCGCTTGCTGTTCACCGACGTCACGGCGGAGTCCGGCCTCTCCTATGTCCAGCACGAGTTCCGGGCCACGCCCGACTGCATCTTCGCCGGCTACCCGCCCGGCGCGACCGGCTGCCTGGTCGAGCGAGCCACCGGCGGCGCCGCCGCCGCCGACTACGACGGCGACGGCTGGATCGACCTCTATGTCACCCGGCTGGACGGCCCCGGCCTCCTCTTCCGCAACCAGGGCGACGGGACCTTCGCCGACGTGACGGAGGCCGCCGGGCTGGCGACGATCTCCTATCCGACCAACGGGGCATGGTGGGGCGACATCGACAACGACGGCGACCAGGATCTGTTCGTCACCACGATCGCGGCGCCGCGCTTCCTCCTCTACATCAACGACGGCGACGGTGCGTTCCGGGAGGAGGCCGTGGCGCGGGGCGCCGCCGTCGCGGACGACGCGCCCCGCGCCGGCATGAGCGTCGCCATGGGGGACTTCGATCGCGACGGCTGGCTGGACATCCATACCACGGAGTGGCGCCTGGCCCAGTACATCGAGCGCGACGCGCCCGCGCCCGCGCCCGCGCACGCGCGCCTGCTGCGCAACTTGGGCGCGGAGCAGCCCGGCTTCTTCGAGGACGTGACCGCCGCCGCCGGGGTCTCCATGGCCGATGCCGAATCGCTGACGGACTCGGGCTTCGACGGCGCCTTCTCTTTCGGCACCGCCTTCGTCGATCTGGACGCCGACGGCTGGCCGGACCTGGCCGTCGCGGGCGACTACGGCCGCTCGCGCCTGTTCTGGAACAACGGCGACGGCACGTTCAGCGACGGCACCGTCGCGGCGGGCGTCGGCACGGACGAGAACGGCATGGGCTCGACCTTCGGCGACGTCGATGGGGACGGCGATCTGGACTGGTTCGTGACCGCCATCGCGAGCTCGTTCCCTTGCCTGGGGGGCGAGTCGTATCTCACCGGGATGTGCGACTGGCGCCCCTCCGGCAACCGCCTCTTCGCCTACGAGGGCGGCCGGCGCTTCTCCGACCAGACGGACGCCGCCGACGTGCGCGACGGCTACTGGGGCTGGGGGGCCGCCTTCTTCGACGCCGACAACGACGGCGACCCGGACCTGATCATGACCAACGGCTTCGTGCTCACGGAGCACGAGGTGGTCTTCAACGACGACCCCATGCGCCTCTGGGAGAACGACGGCACGGGACGCATGGCCGAGCGGTCCGCCGACGCCGGCATCGTCTCCACGGCCGCGGGCAAGGGCTTGCTGACCTTCGACTACGACCGCGACGGGGACCTCGACGTGTTCGTCGTCAACAACGCCGGCCAACCCACGCTGTACCGCAACGATGGGGGGAATCAGCTCGCCTGGCTGCGCCTGCGCCTGATCGGCTCGGCCTCGAACCGGGACGCGATCGGCGCGCGCGTCGAGGTGGAGGTGGAGGCCGGCGCCGGCGTGCAGCTGCGGGAGGCCGGCGTCGCGACGCACTTCCTCGGCCAAAGCGAGTCGACGCTGCACTTCGGACTAGGCAGCGGGATAGGCGCCGGGGCCGCGGATCCGCCGCTGGTCGCGCGGGTCACGGTCATCTGGCCCGCCGGCGGAACCCGCACCGTGCTGGAGGACGTCCCCGCGAACGCCACCATCGTCATCCGCGAGGGGGAAGACGGCTACACGCAGGAGCCGTGAGGCCGGGCGAGGCGGTCGCGCGTCCATTCGCGTGCCGCTTCCCTGATCGGCGGGCCTTGTTGACACCATAGCGTTCCCAGGATTACGATTCGCTGGCCTTGAACGATGAGCCGCCCGCCCGGGCGACGACTGCATACGCCCGCGAAAGGATTCAGTCATGAGCGTGCCGAACTACTGGACGAGCCTGCGACACCACAAGATCAGCCGTCGCACGATGTTGGGAGCCAGCGCCAAGGCCGGCGTTGGCGCCGCCGGGCTGGCCTTGGTCGGCTGTGGCGGGGACGACGATGACGACGGGGGCGCGGGCGACGCCGCCGCTGCGGAGGCCGCGGCCGCCGCCGGCGACTCGAGCGCCGCCGCCGCGGCGGCCGAACGCGCGGCCGCGGCCGCGGAAGCGGCTGCCGCTGCGGCTGCCGCCGCCGGGGATGCCGGCGCCGCCGCGGTCGCCGAGGCTGCGGCTGCTGCGGCCACCGCCGCCGCGGAAGCGGCCCGCGAGGCTGGCGCCGACCAGGCGCAAGCGGCCGCGGAGGCCGCCGCTGCCGCCGCTGCCGCCGCCGAGGACGCGGCCCAGGCCGCCCGCGAGGCCGCCGACGCCGCCACCGCGGGCGACGAAGAGATGGCGCCCGCCGGCGACTACAACCTCGACGCGAGTCTCGTGCTCGGCTACGACGTCTTCTCGTCCACGCTCGATCCCCAGGCCCAGGCGGGGTTCGGGGGACACAGCGCCTTCAACATTCACTGCCACTTCGATAACCCCGTTGCCCGTACGGCGGATGGCTCCGCCGGGCAGGGGGGCGCCTCGGACTGGGAGTTCGTCGACGCCAACGCGAACATCCTGTTCACGTTCCGACAGGGCGTGATGTACCATAACGGCGATCCCGTCACCGCCGAAGAGTTCAAATTCAACCTCGAACGGACGGGCGGGCGTTGGGCCGGCGACCCGAACTTCGTGGGGCGCGCGGCCGACTTCGCGACCTTCGGCGAGCCCAGGATCGAGGACGAGTTCACCGCGAGGGTCGCGATGGACCCGCCGAGTTCGGGCGCCCCCAGCATTCTCACGCGCCTGCCGATGATGTCGAGACGCCACGCCGAGGAGCAGGGCCCCGACGGGGTCGCGCAGCACCCCGTCGGCTTCGGGGCCTTCAAGTTCCTCTCCTGGGAGGCGGACCAGGAGATCCGCAGCACCCGCAACGACGACTTCCTCAACAGCCGCGACTTCGCGCATGAAAAGCGGCTTCCCTACATCAAGAACGCGACGGCCACGAACATCCCGGAGGCACAGGCGCGGCTGTTCGCCCTGGAGGCCGGCGAGATCGACGTCGCCCTCCGGATCGCCCCGGACCTGGCCGAGCCCTTCGAAGCCGACGACGACTTCGTCGTCTGGTTCCACCGCGCGCAGCGCGGCCTGCACCTCCAGCTGCCGCAGCACCTGCTGGAGAACGCGGTCGGCGGCGGCCCCAACCCCTGGCGGGACCGGCGGGTCCGCATCGCCGCCAACCTGGCCGTCGACGTCGACTTGATCATCAACGAGATCATGACGGGCCAAGAGTTCCACACCTACACGCTCGCGGTCGACCAGGGCGGGAACGACGGCCCGCAGGGCCCCCTCGCGGACAAGGACTGGGGCTACGACCCGGACCGCGCCCGGGCGCTCTTGGAAGAAGCCGGCTGGGGCGACGGCTTCGACACCGAGATCCGCTACCCAGCGGGCCTCTACACCAACTCCGATACGTTCTTCCAGGCCGTGGGGGGGATGCTGCGAGAGGTCGGCATCCGGGCCGAGATTCGCACCCAGGAGATCTCCCAGTACTTCTCCGACCTGCGCGAGAAGAAGACCGACGTGCCGTTCCTGATGCCGCAGTCGGCCGGCAACCACCCACTGATCGCCGTCCTCGAGTCGTCGCGAACGCCCGCGGTCTTCTCGCACCGGATCGAAGAGCTCTCGGACCCCATCTTCGAAGAGATCGAGGCCCTCTACGACGAGGCCGAGGCAGAGTTCGATCAGGACAAACAGAATGCGCTCCTGAACGAGGGCGCCCACCTGCACTACGATCAGGCCTCCTGGATCTACCTCTTCGAGCTCGTCCAACCAACCGTCGCGGCCGGCAACCTGGAGTGGCCGCAGTTCGCGAACCTGCCCTCAACCGTCGAGGTGTGGAACCTTCGCCAGCGGAACGTCTAGCGCGAGTCGGCGATCTGATCGCTTCCTGACGCGGGCGGCGCCCCCTCTCCGCAACGGGAGGGGCGCCGCCCGCACGACATCCCCGTTGAGGATGCCCCTGCCGAGGATACGATGAGGGAAAACCTGCTGCGGCTGCTTGCCTTGCGGCTGCTCGCCTCCATCCTCGTCCTCTTCACCGTCCTCACGCTGGTCTTCTTCATGAGCCGGGCCATCGGCGACCCGGCCTTCCTGCTCGCCGACATCACGGCGACCTCCGAGGGCATCGAGGAGATCAAAGAGCGGCTGGGACTCAACGACCCGATCATGGAGCGCTACGGGCGCTTCCTCTGGAACGCCGTGCAGCTCGACTTCGGCGTCTCGCACCGCAGCGCCCAGCCGGCGATGGACGATGTTGGCCGCCGGATCGGGAACACGCTGCAGCTCGCCGCCGCGGCGCTCATCTTCGCCGTCGGGGTGGGTGTGCCCATCGGCGTGCTGGCCGCGATCAAACGCGGCAGCGCGATTGACCTGATCGGGCGGTTGTTCGCGCTGATCGGGCAAGCGACGCCCAGCTTCTGGCAAGGGCTGCTGCTGATCTTCCTCTTTTCCGTCGAGCTGGGCTTGCTGCCCACCGGCGGCAAGGGGGACTTCCGCAGCCTGATCATGCCGGCGGTCACGCTGGGCTCGTTCTTCGCCGCCGGCATGGTCCGCCTGACTCGCTCCGCGATGCTGGAGGTGCTCGACAGCGACTACATCCGCACCGCGCGCGCCAAGGGCTTGCGCGAGCTCACCGTCATCCGCCGGCACGCGCTGCGCAACGCGCTCTTCCCGGTGATCACGATCCTGGGGCTGTACGTGGGCGACCTGATCGCCGGCTCCATCATCATCGAGACCGTCTTCGCTTGGCCCGGCGTCGGCTTGCTCATCTGGTCGTCCGTCCGCGGCGCCGACTTCCCGGTGGTCCAGGCGGCGGTGGTCGTGACGGCGACCTGGGTGATCATCGCCAACGTGATCGTGGACTTCAGCTACACCTACCTGGATCCGCGCGTGCGCGAGGGCGTCGTATGAGCGCCGCCGGCCCGGGGGCGGGGGCCGTCGAGTTCCGCTCTGCAGGACGAGGGCTGCCGCGCGGCTGGCGCACGCTCAGCGTCTACCTGCTCGTGATCGGCGTCGTGATCTTCGCCGGCATCTTCGCCGATGTCATCTCGCCGCACGATCCGGACCGGCAGGACCTCGTCGAGCGGCTGCACGGGCCCATCTGGCAGACGGGCGATTGGAATCACGTCTTCGGCACCGACGCCCTGGGACGCGACCAGTTCTCGCGCGTGATCCACGGCGCCCGCATCTCCATGAAGGTCGTCGCGATCGTGATCCCCGCGGCGGTCCTCCTGGGAACCCTGTTGGGACTGCTCGCCGGCTGGCGACTGGGCCTGGTCGACCGCGGAATCATGCGCGTCGTCGACGTGCAGCTCGCTTTTCCCGCCATCCTCGCCGCCGTCTTGCTCGCCGCGATCACCGGCCCCAGCCTGCGCAACGTGATCATCATCCTCACGATCTTCCTCTGGGCCCCCTTCGCCCGCCTCGTGCGGGCGGAAACGATCTCCCTGCGCGAGCGCGACTACATCCTCGCCGCCAGAACCATCGGCGCCCCCGCGTATCGCATCCTCGGCAGCCACGTGCTGCCCAACCTCGTCAACTCGATCATCGTCCTGGCGACGCTGCAGCTGGCCACGGTGATCATCGCCGAGGCGTCGCTCAGCTTCCTGGGCGTGGGCGCCGAGATCGGCACGCCCTCCTGGGGCTCCATGGTGGCCGAGGGACGCGATCTGCTCTCGATCAAGTTCTGGCTCGTCGGCATCCCGGGCTTGGCGATCGTCATCCTGGCGCTGGTCGCCAACCTGATGGGCGACTGGCTGCGCGACTTCCTCGATCCGCGCCTGCGCCGCTCGCGCTGAGTCGTGCGCCCACAGCGCTCCCGTGTGTAGCATCGGATGGGCCCCGGCCCGGCGGGTACGGCGCCGGCACGGATGATCCCACCCCGCCCGACGCATGATCGAAACGAGCCCCCGATGCCCCAACCGCAGCAGCCCCGCGACTGGCAGCCCGAGGTCGATGAACTCAATATGCGCCGCCGCCTGGCGCTCAAGCTCGGCGGTGAGGAACGCGTCGCCCGGCAGCACGCACGGGGGAAGCTGACGATCCGGGAGCGCATCGACGCGATCGCCGACCCCGGCAGCTTCCACGAGGTCGGCAGCCTGGCGGGCCAGGGCACGTACGAGCAGGGGCAATTCGTCGACTTCACGCCCGTGGCCCACGTGGGCGGGCTGGCCAAGGTCGACGGCCGCCGCGTCGTGGTGTCGGGGTCGGATTTCACGGTCTCCGGGGGGGCCGCCGACATCAGCGGCCAGGAACGCTCGAAGAGTCACTTCTTCGAGGACATGGCGCGGGAGTACCGGGTGCCGCTGATCCACTTCATCGAGAGCGCGGCCGCCAACGTCGCCGCCGAGGGAGACGGCCATGGCCATCTGCCGAGCTCGTTCGATGCCTTCGGACACGCCATCCTCGCCGGCCAGGAGGTGCCGCTGGTCTACTCGGTCCCCGGCCCGGCCGCGGGCGGCGCCGCGGCCGCGGCCGTGTTGGGACACTTCACGGTGATGACGCCCGAAGGATCGCTCTTCGCCGCCGGTCCGCCGGTGGTCGAGCGGGCACTCGGACACAAGGTGACGAAGGAGGAGCTCGGTGGCCCCGACATCCACATCGGGACCTCCGGGGCGCTCGACAACCGCGCCAGTGACGAGCTGGACGCGCTGCGTCAGATGAAGACCTTCCTCTCCTACATGCCGAGCAACGTCTACGAGCAGCCGCCGGTGCGCCCCAGCAGTGACCCGCCCGATCGCGAAGAGCAGGAGTTGCTCTCGATCGTCCCACGGAAGCGGACGCGGGCCTACAACATGCGGCGGGTGGTGGAGCTGATCGTCGACGACGGCGAGTTCTTCGAGATCAAGCCGGAGTTCGGCGCCTCCGTCCACACGCTTCTCGCGCGCGTCGGTGGCTACCCCGTGGGCATCGTCGCCAACAACCCCTACGTGCTCGCGGGCGCGATGTCGGCCGACTCGGCCGGCAAACAGGGTCACTTCGTCGAATTGTGCGACCACTTCCACATCCCCATCGTCTTTCTGGCCGACGTGCCAGGCTTCATGCTCGGCCCGCAAGCGGAACGCACCGGCACGCTGCGCCACGGGATGCGCGCCTACTGGGCGACCTATCTCGCCACGGTGCCCGTCTTCACCGTGATCACGCGCAAGAACTTCGGCATGGCCGGGCAGGCGACGGCCAACGTCGGCCGGATCAACTACCGCGTGGGCTGGCCGGCGGGCGACTGGGGCTCGATCCCGATAGAGGGCGGCGTCGCGGCGGCCTACAAGCGCGAGATCGAGGCCGCGCCCGACCCCGACGCGCGGCGCAAAGAGATCGAGACGCACCTGCTGCAGTTCCGCAACCCGTTCCGCACCGCCGAGGCCTTCGGCATTGAGGACATCATCGACCCGCGCCAGACGCGGTCGTACGTGCATCGCTTCCTGGAACTGGCCTACGAGGCCGTGCGCAGCCAATTGGGCCCGAAGGCCAAGGTGGGCGTCCGCCCGTAGGGCCCGGCGCCCGACACCGACGACCTCCGTGATCGCTCTTCTCCACTAGGAGACATCACTCTGGGTGGGGGGCAGGGACGATTCTCCGAAAATGTGTCATACTGTCCGCGCTCTTGCACCGAGCGGTCCCACAAGGGGACAGCCGGTATTCAGGAAGGAACTGACCATGAGCACGCCGAACTATTGGACGAGACTGCGACACCACAAGATCAGCCGTCGCACGATGTTGGGAGCCAGCGCGAAGGCTGGCGTTGGCGCCGCCGGGCTGGCCTTGGTCGGCTGCGGCGGCGACGACGATGACGACGGGGGCGCGGGCGACGCGGCTGCCGCGGAGGCCGCCGCCGCCGCCGGCGACTCCAGCGCCGCCGCCGCCGCGGCCGAACGCGCCGCCGCCGCCGCGGAAGCGGCTGCCGCTGCGGCTGCCGCCGCCGGGGATGCCGGCGCCGCCGCGGTGGCCGAGGCTGCGGCTGCTGCGGCCACCGCTGCCGCGGAAGCGGCCCGCGAGGCGGGCGCCGATCAGGCGCAAGCCGCCGCGGACGCCGCCGCCGCCGCCGCCGCGGCCGCCGAGGACGCGGCCCAGGCCGCCCGCGAGGCCGCCGACGCCGCCACCATGGCCGACGAGGAAGACGCGGCCCCCATGGTCAGCCGCTTCGACACGGAGGCCCCGCTGCGGATCGGCTACGCCTCCTGGCCGGCCTCACTGGACCACAATACCGACCAGGGCGGCGCCGCCGTCACCAACGGCCTGCATTTCGACCCGATCTTCGCCATGGACAAGGGCCGTCAGTTCATAGCGAGCGGCGGCTACTCGGACTGGGAGTTCGTGGACCAAAACACGGCCGCCCTGCTCACGCTGCAGCCCGGCGTCACCTTCCACAACGGCGAGCCGTTGGACGCCGAGCGCCTGAAGTGGTTCTACGAGCGCAACCTGGGTATCGCCGAGTACAACCCGGACTACGTGAGCGGTATCCGCGCGCGCATCGCCTTTATCGACGACCTGCAGGTGGTGGACGACCTCACGCTTCGCGTGGGCATGGACCCGCCCAGCGTCAACATGTCGGAGCAGCTGGGCGGCGCCAACACCGCGGTGACGCCTCGGGACTACATCGTGGACAACGGTGACGAGTTCTTCGCCCGCAACCCGGTCGGCACGGGCCCGTATACGTTCGTCTCCTTCACGCCGGACCAGGAGATGGTCAGCGAGCGCTGGGACGACTGGTTCTTCCAGCCCAACCCCTCCGACACCGGCCCGCACGATAAGTACGGAAACTGGGCCAAGACGGTCACCGCCCGCTACTTCCCGGAGGAGTCGACCCGTATCGCCGCCCTGGAGGCGGGGGAGATCGACGTCGCCGATCGCCTCGGCCCGGACGGCGCCGCGCTGTTCGCGGATTCGGACGACCACCACGTGCTCACCATTTCGGGCCTGCGCGTCATGGGGCTGGAGCTGCCGCTCAACGCGTCCGTCGACCCGATCACGGGCGGCCCGAACCCCTGGCGCGACAAGCGCGTGCGGGAGGCGGCCAACTACGCCATCGACCGGAAGGCGATCATCGACAACCTGCTGACCGGCCTGGAGTTGCCGGCCGTCTCGCCATTCCCCTCTGGCTACCCCTTGCCGCTCGGCCCCTCCGGCCTCCGCGGCTACGATCCGGATAAGGCGCGCGCCTTGCTCGAGGAGGCGGGCCAGGTCGGCTTCCAGTTCCGATTGCACATCGCCACCGGGATCTGGGGCGAGGAACGCTGGGTGCCGTCCATCCAGCAGATGCTGAACGACGTGGGATTCGACGTGGAAACGGACTACATCGACTTGGGCGGCGCCCTGGCCGATGTTCGCGACCACACGGTGCCCTGGCCCTTCCTGATGAGTCAGAACGGGGCGACGGAGCTCGGGTCGCCGGCGGGCGCCGGCTTCGCCTGGACCCTGATCGGGGCGATCGACAACCCGTACACGCACACGAATGCGGACGACGACTTCATACCGGGGTTCTTGGACTTCCAGGCGCTGATCGACCAGGGGAACCAGGAGTTCGATCCGCAGAAGCGCGACGACATCTACTGGGACGCGGCGGTGATCCACTACGAGGGGGCGTACAACATCCCGCTGTTCAACCTCTCGCACGAGCACGGAGCGCGGAAAGACATTACCTACCAGGGCTGGCTCAACGCGGACCCGTCACTCAATCCTCGGTACCTCGCGGTGAACACCTAGGAGTCTGCGGCTTGTGAACCGTCCCCCCGGGGTCGCCATGGACATGGCGGCCCCGGGGGTCGTTTGATGCCCCGATTGCCAGGGGCCACACGCCGCCGCTAGCCTGCTGCCTAGGTGAGGCCGAAGTACCGGAGGGGTCGACGCCGGGATGAACACTCAGCTGGCCTACGCCGCGGTCGCGCGGTTCATTCGCGGCGTCGCGGTCGTGTTCCTGGTCGTGACGAGCGTCTTCATCCTCAGCCGGGCCACCGGCGACCCGATCAGCTATCTGGCGCCGATCGAGACGACCGCCGAGCAGATCGAGAAGTTCAAGGACCAGCTCGGCCTGAACGATCCGCTGATCGTGCAGTACGGCCGCTTCCTGAGCGACACCGCCCAGTTCGACTTCGGCACCTCCTTCCGCGCCCACGTCCCCGCCTCCACCGTGGTCAAAGAGCGCATCGTCGCCACCGTCCTGTTGGGCGTCGCGGCGCTCGGCTTCGCCTTCGCCGTGGGCGTCCCCTTGGGCGTCCTCGCCGCGGTGCGCCGCGGCGGCGGCGTCGATGTGATCGCGCGGCTGTTCGCGCTGCTGGGACAGGCGGTGCCTAACTTCTGGCTGGGCCTGATGCTGATCCTCTTCCTGGCGGTGAACTTCGACTTCTTGCCCACGGGTGGCCGGTCGGGCGTGTCCAGCATCATCCTGCCCGCGATCACGCTGGGATCATTCCCGGCCGCCGCGGTCATGCGCTTCACCCGCTCCTCCATGCTGGACACGCTGCAGCAGGACTACATCCGCACTGCGCGCGCCAAGGGGCTCCGCGAGCGCGTCGTCGTCCGCAAGCACGCGCTGCGCAACTCCATGCTGGCCGTCGTCACCCTGCTCGGTTTGCAGGTCGGCTACATCCTCTCCGGCTCGGTCATCGTGGAGACGGTCTTCGCCTGGCCCGGGCTGGGGTTCCTGATCATTCAGTCGATCAAGGCGATCGACTACCCGGTCGTGCAGGCGGCCGTGATCATGACCTCCACCTGGATCATCTTCGTCAACTTCGTGGTCGACGTCTCCTACACCTTCCTCGACCCCCGCATCCGGACGGGAGTGAACTGAGCCGTGGCCGTCGACGTCCCCCTCCTGGCCGAGGTCCCGAGCCGCCGTCGCCGCTTCCACGTGCGCTCGCCCAAGACGCTCGCGGTGACGCTCGGCATGCTCCTGGGCTTCGTCTTTCTCGGCGTCTTCGGTCCCGCCCTCGCCCCCCAGGATCCCTACGCCCAGGACCTCGTCGGGCGGATCCAACCCCCCGTCTTCGACGGCGGCGGCTGGGATCATCCCCTGGGGACGGACCATTTCGGCCGTGACTACCTCAGCCGCCTGATGCATGGCGCCCGCATCTCCCTGGTCGCCATCGTGCTCATCATTCCCATCGCGACCCTGATCGGGACCTTCCTGGGCCTGCTGGCCGGCTGGTTCGGCGGCTGGACCGGCCGCGCCATCGGGGCGATGGTGGACTACCAGCTCGCGCTGCCGGGCATCCTCGTGGCCGTCTTCCTGGCCGCGATCTGGGGCCCGAGTCTGACCAACGTCGTCATCGTGCTCGTCTTCGGGCTCTGGGCGACCTGGGCGCGGATCGTCCGCGGCGAGACCCTGGCCCTGCGGGAGCGGGAGTACGTCATCGCCGCCCAAACCATCGGCGCCACCAACCTGCGCATCATGCTGCGCCACATCCTCCCCAGCCTGATCAACGCGGTCGTGATCCTCGCCACGCTCAACATCGCCACCGTCGTCATCGCCGAGGCCGCGCTCAGCTTCCTCGGCGTCGGCGTCGAGCAGGACACCATCTCCTGGGGCGCGATGACCGCGCAGGGCCGGGATCTGCTGCGCACCGCCTGGTGGCTCGTCACGGTGCCGGGCATCGCGATTATCACGATCTCGCTGGTCGTCAACATCTTCGGCGACTGGCTGCGCGACTCCCTCGACCCGCAGCTGCGCAACGTGCGCTAGGTCGCGCGGGGCGGCCGAGCCGGCGGACTTGCGCGGCGGGTCGTCGGCATGCCTCAATGGACCAACTGCGCGCGCCTGGACAACACTGTCTGGACAGCACTGTCCGGAAAAACGGAGGTGAGAAATGACCGACCCCGCACTGCGCCTCCGTCAGATCTGTCTGCTCGCGCGGGATCTGGAGTGGACGTCCAGCGTGCTGAGCACGGCGTTCGATGCGCCCGTGGTCTTTCGGGATCCGGCAATGGCCGCGGAGGGAGACCTCACCAATACGCACATCCGCCTGGGCGACTCGTTTCTCGAGACGGTGTCGCCATCAGACTTCGCCTGGGTGTCCTCCACCACCCAAACGAGACTGCTGGAGCGCAACGGCGACTGCGGCTACATGGCGATCGTGCAGGTCCCCGATGTCGCGGTGGCGTCCCGATCGATGGCGATCCAGGGGTCGGGCACGGGGATCGTCGCGGGGAGTCTGTGGGCGTGTCCCGGCGCGCCGGGCTCCGGCTTGGCCGGACTCGAATCGCGGCCCTACGTGCTGGGCGAGCCGGTACCCAAGACACCCGGCGCCGTCACCGGTGCGAACGTGCAGTTCCACCCGCGCGACTTCGGGACGCTGGCCGAGATCCAGGAGAACTGGCCCGGTCAGGGCGACTTCCCGCGGAACAAGGGGACCTACTTCCCGGCCGGCAACACCTGGCAGAACGGGGTCGACGCGCGGCCCCACGGCCGGGTGACGACCGGCTTCGCGGCGGTCGAGATCGCGCCGCGGGACGGTGATCTGGCGGAGGTCTGCGAGCGCTGGATGCACGGACTCGGCGCCGGGTGTTCGATCGACCCCGCGCAGCCCGCCACGCTCCGGCTGGCCGGTGGGCAGACGATGCGCTTCGTCAAGCCGGCGCCCGGGGGCAGGACCGGGGTCGTCGGGGTGGACCTGTGGGCGGTCCCCGGCGTGCGCAAGACGTTCGCGTCTCTGGACATCTGCGGGGTGAAGTGGACCCTCGTCGATCCGGCGGGGTCGTCCTAGTCCCAGCCTGAATCCTCGCGCGGCGGGCAGGCCGCGTCCCTGTTTCCGCGCTCCGTTGTCGGGCTCCTTGACACCGCGCGCCAGCGGGCCAATACTTCGGCAAGCCTGTTCCAGTACGCCGCCCGCAGGCAGCGGGATCGGCTGCGTGATTCCCCGAAGGGACCCCGAAAAATGACCGACCGCACCTACTGGACCGCCCTGCGACGCCACAAGATCTCCCGTCGCACGATGCTGGGAGCGAGCGCCAAGGCCGGCGTCGGCGCGGCCGGGCTGGCCCTGGTCGGCTGCGGCGACGACGATGACGACGACGCCCCCGCGGCGGCGGCCGCGCCGGCCGAGGAGCAGGCCATGGATGAGGACGAGGCCGAAGAGCAGGCCGAAGCGGAAGCGGCGGCCGCCGATGAGGATGACGAGGAGATGGAGGAGGAGCCCGCCCCCGCCGCCGGCGAGGTCGACTTCGACGCCGAGCTGATCGTGGGCTACGGCTCCTTCCCGCCCACGCTCGACGTCATGACCGCCGCCGGCCAGGGCGGCCAGGGCGCCAGCAACAACAACCACTTCAACCAGGCGTTCGCCTACAACACCGGCCGCGTGATCCAGCCGGTGGGCGGCTTCGCCGGCTACGAGTTCACCGACGACAACTACACCTTCCGCATCACCGTCCAGCCCGGCGTGACCTTCCACAACGGCGAGCCGCTCAACGCGGAGGCCCTGGAGTTCTACTACGAGCGCACCCGCGGCAACGTGGAGTACAACCCGAACTTCGAGGGCGCGAACGCCGCGCGCATCGGCTGGATGGGCGACATCACGGTCATCGATGAGTACACGCTCGAGGTCGCGATGGCCGGCGACCCCGCCATCAACGCCCCGGAGCAGTCCGGGGGCATCAACTTCAACATCTGCCCGAAGCAGTACATCATCGAGAACGGCGACGAGCACTTCGCCAACAACCCGGTGGGCCACGGGCAGTATCAGTTCGAGTCCTGGATCCCCGACCAGGAGATCCGCTCGACCCGCTTCGAGAACTACTTCTTCCCGCGCGACGGCGAGTTCCAGCACAAGGCCGGCTGGGCGCAGCGGCTCACCGGCCGCTTCTTCCCCGAGGAGCAGGCCCGCGCCGCCGCCCTGGAGGCGGGCGAGGTCGACATTGCCTACCGCATCGGCTCCGATGTCGCCAGCCAGTTCGAGGACACCGACGACTTCCAGGTGATCGTCCTGCCCGACGTCCGCGTGATGTCGATCGAGCTGCCCATCAACCAGTCCCTCGACCCGATCACCGGGGAGGACAACCCCTGGCGCGACATCCGCGTGCGCCAGGCGGCCAACTACGCGATCGACGCGCAGTCGATCGTCGAGAACCTGCTGACCGGGCAGGAGGAGCGCGCCTACTCGCCCTTCCCGGCCGGCAAGCCGCTGCCGCTCGGCGACATGGACGCCCCCTACGACTACGACCCCGACCGCGCCCGGGCGCTGCTCGAGGATGCCGGCCAAGTCGGCTTCGCCTTCAAGATCACGCTGCCGACGGGGCTGTGGACCGGCGACCGCGTCTGGATGCCGGCCGTGCAGCAGATGCTCAACGACGTCGGCTTCCAGGTCGAGGTGGACTACGCCGACTTCGGCAACGCCCTGGCCGAGATCCGCAACAAGGAGCTGCCCAACCCGTTCATCTTCAACCAGGCCTCCACGCGGGCGGGCGCGCCGCTCGGCCCGGCCTTCGCCTACGCGCTGATCACGACCATCGGCTCGCCCTACTCGCACGCCAAGGCCGACGACGACTTCCTGCCGGAGTTCCTCGATTTCCAGGCGCTGATCGATGAGGCGGGCGGCGAGTTCGACGCCGATCGGCGGGCCGACCTGTACCAGGCGGCGGCGGTCATCCACTACGAGAACGCCTTCGTGGTGCCGCTGTTCAACCTCTCGCATCTCTACGCGACCCGGAACAACATCCGCTACGACGAGTACTTCGACACTTCGACCGGGTTCAATCCGGTGTTCGCGCAGGTGCTGCGCACCTAGACGCCGGCCGCGATATCGATCGGCCCCCGGTGTCGCCACCGTCGTGGCAGCCACCGGGGGCCGATTGATCAATACTGGCGGAGCCGGTGGCCGGCGGGACACGGGCCGTCCGCGGTCCTGCCGTCGCCGCGCTTGGATGCGGGCGGCGACCGACGGTCGCGGTAGGGCCAGGTGAGAGGCGCACACGCGGAGGGTCGACGCGAGCATGAACAGCCAGCTGGCCTCCGCCGCCGTCGCCCGGTTCGTGCGCGGCGTCGCCGTCGTCTTCCTGGTGGTCACGATCGTCTTCGTGCTCAGCCGGGCCACCGGCGATCCGATCAACTATCTGGCGCCGATCGAGGCGACAGCCGAGGAGATCGAGGGGATCAAGGATCGGCTCGGCCTGAACGATCCGTTGCTCGAGCAGTACGGCCGCTTCCTCGCCGATACGACGCAACTCGACTTCGGCAAGTCGTTCCGCGCGCAGCGTCCCGCGATCGAGGTGGTGCGGGAGCGGGTGCTCAACACCGTTCTGCTGGGCGTCGTCGCCCTGGCCTTCGCCTTCGCCGTGGGCATCCCCTTCGGCATCATCGCCGCGGTGCGCCGCGGCGGCGGCGTCGACTTGATCGCGCGGCTGTTCGCGCTGCTGGGACAGGCGGTGCCCAACTTCTGGCTGGGCCTGATGCTGATCCTCTTCCTGGCGGTGAACTTCGACTTCCTCCCCACCGGTGGGCGGGTGGGCATCACCAGCTTCATCCTGCCCGGCATCACGCTCGGCTCCTTCCCCGCCGCCGCGGTCATGCGCTTCACCCGCTCCTCGATGCTCGACACGCTGCAGCAGGACTACATCCGCACCGCGCGCGCCAAGGGGCTCAACGAGCGCGGCGTGATCGGCAAGCACGCCCTGCGCAACTCGATGCTGTCGGTGGTCACGCTGCTGGGCCTGCAGGTGGGGGGCATCCTCGCCGGCTCGGTCGTCGTGGAGACGGTCTTCGCCTGGCCCGGGCTGGGCTTCCTGATCATCCAGTCGATCCGCGCGACCGACTACCCCGTCGTGCAGGCCGCCGTGATCATGACCTCCGCCTGGATCGTCTTCGTCAACTTCGCCGTCGACGTCTCCTACACCTTCCTCGACCCCCGCATCCGGACGGGAGTGAACTGAGCCGTGTCCGTCCAAACGCCCATCCTGGGCGAGCCCACCCGCCGGCGGCGCCGCTTCTACATCCGCTCCCCCAAGACGTTCGGGGTGACGATCACGTTCCTCGTCGGATTCGTCATTCTCGGCATCGTCGGCCCCTCGCTGACGCCGGACGATCCCAACGCCCTCAACCTCGTCGGTCGCCTGCAACCCCCCATCTTCGACGGCGGTGCCTGGGATCACCCCCTGGGCACCGACGATCTCGGCCGCGACACCCTCAGCCGCCTGATTCATGGCGCCCGCGTGTCGCTGATCGCCATCGGGCTGATCATCCCCATCGCGACGCTCATCGGGTCGCTGCTGGGCATGCTGGGCGGGTGGTTCGGTGGCTGGACCAGCCGCATCATCATGGCGCTGGTCGACCTGCAGCTCGCCCTGCCCGCCATCCTCGTGGCCGTCTTCCTCGCCGCGATCTGGGGGCCCAGCCTGACCAACGTGGTCATCGTGCTCGTCTTCGCGCTCTGGGCGACCTGGGCGCGCATCGTCCGCGCCGAGACGCTGGGCCTGCGCGAGCGGGAGTTCGTGATCGCGGCGCGCACCATCGGCGCCAGCGACGTCCGCATCATGGTGCGGCACATCCTGCCCAGCCTGATCAACTCCATCGTCATCCTGGCGACGCTCAACGTCGCCACCGTCATCATCGCCGAGGCCGGGCTCAGCTTCCTCGGCGTCGGCGTGGCGCAGGACACGATCTCCTGGGGCGCGATGATCTCCCAGGGCCGCGACCTGCTCGGCATCGCCTGGTGGCTCGTCACCGTCCCCGGCGTCGCCATCCTCACCATCTCGCTGGTCGTCAACATCTTCGGCGACTGGCTGCGCGACTTCCTCGACCCGCAGTTGCGCAACGTACGCTGAGCCCACCTCCCCCGTCGCTGCGCTGGACCGAGAGGGTGCGATGACCTGGCAGCCCGAGATCGACGAACTGGCCCGCCGCCGCGAACTCGCCCACCAGATGGGCGGCCCCGAGCGCGTCGCGCGGCAGCACGCCCAAGGCAAGCTCACCGTGCGCGAGCGCATCGACAGCCTCGTCGACCCCGGCAGCTTCCACGAGATCGGCGAACTCGCCGGCCAGGCCGTCTACGAGGACGGCAAGCTCGCCGGCTTCACGCCGCGCGCCCGCCTCATCGGCCTGGCCGAGATCGACGGCCGGCCGGTCGTCGTCGGCGGCAGCGACTTCACCATCCGCGGCGGCTCGGGCAAGGGCCTCGGTCAGAACCGGAGCCTCCCCGAGGACCTCGCCAGCGAGTACCGCCTCCCGCGCGTCGAACTCTACGATTCCGCCGGCGCCAACGTGGAGGCGATCTCCGATAAGGGCGCGATCTACCTGCCCAACAGCTTCAGCAACTGGGCCCCCCGCATCAAGCAGATGCAGTCGGCGCCCAACGTCGCCGCCGTGCTGGGGCCGGTGGCGGGCGGGCCGGCGGGCTGGGCCGTGCTGTCGCACTTCAGCGTGATGGTGAAGGGCACGTCGGCGCTGTTCGCGTCGGGGCCGCCCGTCGTCCGGCGCGCGCTGGGCCACGAGATCAGCAAGGAGCAACTGGGCGGCTCACAGGTGCACACCCGCATCTCCGGCAGCGTCGACAACGAGGCCGAGTCGGAGGCGGACGCGTTCGCCCAGATCCGCCGCTTCCTGAGCTACATGCCGTCGAGCGTCTGGGAGCTGCCGCCGCGGGCCGACCCCCGCCCCGCGCCGGACGGCGCCGACGAGCTGCTCAGCATCGTCCCCCGCGACCGCAAGCGCCCCTACTCGATGAAGCGCCTGATCTCACTCCTCGTCGACGGCGGCGAGTTCTTCGAGATCGCCCCGCTCTACGGCGCGTCGGTGATCACCGCGCTGACCCGCGTCGAGGGCAAGGCGTTCGGCGTCCTCGCCAACGACCCGAACGTCTACGGCGGTGCGATGGACGCCAGCGCCTCCGACAAGCTGGCCCGCTTCGTGGAGTTGTGCGACTACTTCCACCTGCCCGTGCTCTACCTGGTCGACGTGCCCGGCTTCCTGATCGGCGAGCAGGCCGAGCGCGCCGGCACGCTGCGCAAGGGCGCGCGCGCGATCTGGTCCTGGACCTCGATGACGGTGCCCACCTTCACGATCCACATCCGCAAGTGCTACGGCATGGCGGGCGCCGCGACCAGCAACGCCTCGCGCCTCAGCTGGCGGCTGGCCTGGCCCAGCGGCGAGTTCGGGTCGATCCCCATCGAGGGCGGCGTCGACGCCGCCTACCGCCGCCAGATCGCCGAGTCCCCCGACCCCGACGCCAAGCGCCGCGAGCTCGAGGAGTCGATGGCCAAGTACCGCAACCCCTTCCTGACCGCCGAGGCCGCCGGCGTGGAGGAGATCATCGACCCGCGCGAGACGCGCGCGCACATCGCTCGCTGGCTCAAGCTCGCGTATCGGGTCTTGCCGCAGGAACTCGGCCCGAAGCCGAAGTACGGCGTCCGTCCGTAGCCGCCGGACCGCGCGCCCGACCGTCCGTGCCGGCCTCCTAGACCGATTCCCCGGCCGGCATCTGTTGCGGCAGCACGATCACCGACGGCGACGCGTCCTCGAGTTCCTTCACCGCGACGGTCTCGCCCTCCAGCTCGTATCCCATCACGGTGGCCAGGGCGAGACCGTCGGGCGGATCTTCGCGCACCGCCACGAAGACGCGCCGCGCCCCCAGCTGCGCCAGCCAGGTCTCGGCCTCGCCCATCAGCGCCTTGCCGATGCCGTGCCCCCGGTGCCTGGGCGTCACGGCGACGTGGTAGACGTAGGCCCGCCAGCCATCGAAGGCCGCCACCGCCGTGCCCACGACCTCCCCATCCTCCTCCGCCACGAACAGGGCGCTGCTCGGGTTCTCCAGCACGCTGTGCCACTCGCTGGGGGACATCTCCGCCAGACCCCCCTCGAACCAGATCAGCATCGCCGCGTCATGGTCGCCGGCCTGGGCATCGCGGATCCGTGACATGGCAGCCCCCTTCCAGCCTCGTCATCCCCCGTCTCGCGCCGCCTCCTGCCCGCAGGTTACTCCCGGCGTCAACATCGTGATTGCGCGCACAGGCACGATCGGCGCCGTGGTACGGCGGTCGTCGCGGGGCGAGCCCTCGCGCGGCTCGGTGTCGTGCGGGCTACCGCGGCGTCACGGCGACGGAGCGCACCTCGCCGAACTCCTTGTCGAGCTTGCGCCACGAATCGCCGGCGTCCTCCGTCACGTAGACGTAGCCGTACAGACTCGCGGCGACGACGACATCCGCCCGTTGCGGGTGCGTGCCCAGTCCGTAGACGACCGACTTCGGACACACCGGTAGCGACGCCGATTCCCAACTCCGCCCCCCGTCCCGCGTGCGCTGCACCGTGCCCACCGTGCCCGGGATCCCGTCGCCGTTGGCCACGAACATCACGTCGGGGTCGTCGGCCTTCACGACCACCTGGCGGCAGTACGAGATCCCGTCGTCCTCGTGATGCTTCGGGAAGTAGTGATAGTCCCAGCTCTCCCCCTCATCGACGCTCGCCGCGAGCCCGAACGGGCTCGTCGCATAGGTCGCGCGTCCCGCCACCCGCGCCAGCCCGTGGATGTCGTTCTGGAACAGGTTCTCCCCCAGGTCCGGCAAGCGCACCCACGAGTCCCCGCCGTCCAGGCTCTTGTGGACGCCGTCCACCTCGACCCCGGCCCACACCCGCTGGCGATCCCGCGGATCGACGAACATCGACGTGGTCCGCGCGATCCCGATCGGGCACGGATCGGCGACGTCGATCGGGAGCTCCTCCCAGCTCGCCCCCCCATCCCGCGAGCGGAACGCGCCGGGGCGCGCCCCCACGAAGATCGTCTCCGGGTCCGCCGGATCGAGGACGACCGACCAGAGCTGGCGGTCCCCCATCGGCGAGTCCACCAGATCCCAGTGCTGGCCGTCGTCCTCGCTGCGATAGAGACCTGCGGCATCCGACCCCGCCAGCAGCCGGCCCGGAGCGTCGGGGTAGGGCGTCAGCGCCCGGAACGTGCCCTCCCGGACCCCGATCTCCCCGCGCTCCCACGTCTGCCCTGCGTCCGGGCTGCGCCACAGCCCCTGCCCAACCGTGCCGATGTGAATGGAATAGTCGCTCGTCATCGCTGGCTCCCCTCGCCGTCCAGGATCCGCGGGTCGTCACCCCAACGCCCCGCCGCGACGATATCGCACCCAGCGCGACCTGTCGCTGCACGCCGCGGTCTTCGAGTAGACTCCCGCGGACCATGGAAGAACGCGGCCCCGATTCGCGGGCCGATTAGCGCGGGAGCGATGGCATGGACCTGATCTGTTTCACGAAACTGCTCCGGCCCTATGGGCCCGAAGAGCTGATCGCCTTCGCGCGCAAGACGGGATTGGCCGGCTACGACCTGACCGTGCGGGACGGCCACCCCGTCACGCCCGAAACGATCGGCACGCACCTCGTGCCGTTCGTCGGGAAGCTGAAGGACGCCGGTCTGCATGTGCCCCTGGCGACCATCGGCGGGGCGGCGATGCCCCCCGGCGATCCCGCCACCGAGACGGCGTGGGCGGCGTGCGCGGAGGCCGGCATCGGGATGATCAAGCTGGGCTACTGGAGTTGGAGGCCCGGCGGCCCGCACTACTGGGACCAAGTGGAATCGGTGCGCGCCGAGTTGCATCAATACGCCAGGCTGTCCGAGAAGTTCGGCGTGCAGGCCGTGTTCCACACCCATTCCAGTCATCCCTGGGGGACGCCTCCGGTGCTGAGTGCCCCGCACGGGCTCAGCGCGTCCGCCCTGATGCACCTGATCGCCGACATCGACCCGCGGTACGTCGGCGCGTACATCGACCCGGCGCATCTGTCGCTGGACGGCGAACCCCTGGAAATGGCGCTCGACATCCTCAAGGACCGAGTGGCCATCGTGGCCGTCAAGAACATGGTCTACCACCCCACCGCGGACGGCGACACGACCGTGTGGAGCCACGAGGCGTGTCCGTTGCCGAAGGGCCTGGTCGATTGGCGCAAGGCCGTCGCATCGCTGCGCGCGGCGGGGTATGATGCCTGGCTGAACATGCATGCCGAGTACAACACCCGCTACGCCCCGGTCGTCGCGGCGGACGGCCGCGCCAGCGCAGCGCCGCGACCCTGGCAGGTGGACCCGTCTGGGAACCTCGACGACACGGCCCCCGTGCTGGGACTGCTGGAACCCGATATCGTCTATCTCGCGAAGATCGTCGCCGGCGCCTGACGCGACCGCCGCCTCGCCTTCTCACCCTAACTCCGCTATACTGCGATGGAGACCCGCACAACGCGGTCGCAGACGGCAGGAGGGACCGGTCTTCACCCCCGATCACCCCCGATCAACCCGTGCAAACCCGTGCACACCCATGCACACTCCTGCACACTCCTGCCCCGCCATGCACGCCAGTGACCGCCCATGACCCACGATGACCACGCGTGACCGACCAAGATCCCCAGTAAACATGGGCGTTTCCTCCTCTCGTCCCCCATCGCGACGCCCGGCGAAGGCCGAAACGCGCCCAAATCGTGCACGCCGCCGCCACGCGCCCCTCCTGCGCAGGCGGCGTCTCCCCTATCCTCAGCCCGGAGGGCCGTGATGCAGCAGAGCGCGTTCCTGGAAGACTTCGCGACGGACGTGCGCGACCTCCTCGCCAGCGAAGGCGAGACGACCGAGGCGATCTGGGCCCTGGGCCCACGCCTGCAGGGGCTGCGCGCCCACCCCGGCCTGCAACCGCTGCTCGACGCCGCCGCCGAGCAGCGCGCCCCCCTCTATCGCGACCCCGACGGGGCCTTCATCCTGGGCTACGCACGGTTCGGCCCGGACCACGTCACGCCCGTGCACAGCCACGGCGGCTGGGGGTTGCTCTGTCTGCTCAGCGGCGAGGACCACTACACGTCGTGGCGGCGGGAGGACGGGTCGCTGACGCTGGTGCAGGACCACCACCTCCGGCCCAACGACCTCGCCTACTGGTTCCTGCCGCCGTACAACGTCCATCGGCAGGCCGCCGGGCCGGACGGCACCACCGAACTCGTGCTGCACCGGGGCGACGGCCGCCGCGTGCACGAGTTCGATCTCGAGACCGGCGTCGCCCGGCCGGCGCCCCGGCCCGAGCGACGCGCCTGACCACGGAGCCCCCCAGCGACTCGCAGACAACGGAGGAAGCCCATGCCCACGATCGACGCCGCCGACCTGACCCGCTACGCCGAGCGCATCTTCGCCTGCACGGGGTCGCCCCCCGCCGACGCGACCACCGTCGCCACGCACCTCGTGGAGGCGAACCTCAAGGGGCACGACTCGCACGGCGTGATCCGCATCGAGAACTACGTGCGCGACGTCCGCAACGGCGCCGTCCACCCCGGCGTCGTCACCGAAGTCGAGTCGGAGACCGACACCACCGCCGTCCTCAACGGCCATTGGAACTACGGCCAGGTCGTCGGCCGCGACACGATGGCCGCCGCCATCGACAAGGCCCGCGCCCATGGCGTGGGCATCGTCACCGCCCACGGCTGCGCGCACGCCGGCCGCCTGGGCACCTACGGCGAACAGGCGACGCGGGCCGGCATGATCGCCATCGTCTGCTCCAACCAGCACGGCGTGGTCGGCGCCGTGGCGCCCTTCGGTGGCGTCGCCCACCGCCTCTCGACCAACCCCATCGTCGTCGCCGTCCCCTCCGCCGACCCCGAGGCCCCCTTCGTCCTCGACATCGCGACCACGATGAGCGCCGAGGGCAAGGTCCGCGTGGCGCGAAACCGCGGCGAAAAGCTCCCGCTGGGTTGGATCATCGACGCCGAGGGCAACCCGTCGACGGACCCCTGGGATCTCTACGGCGGCAATCCGCCGGGCTCTCGCCCGCGCGGCTCGCTGCTGCCCATGGGCGGCCCCGTCGGGCACAAGGGCTTCGGCCTCTCCATGGCCGTGGAACTGCTGGGCGGCGCGCTGTCGCCGGCGGGCCTGGCGCGTCCGGGCCCGACGGGCGGCGGCAACGGCCTCTTCATGCTCGCCTTCGACCCCGGCCGCTTCGGCGACGCCGCCGCCATCGGCGAGGGCGTCAGCGGGCTGGTCGAGCGGGTGAAGCAGCCCCCCTTCGCGCCCGGCGTCGACGAGATCTTCACCGCCGGCGATATCGAGCGGCGCCGTATGCAGGAGCGCCTCAGGGACGGCATCACCATCGACGACGAGACGTGGCGGCAGATTCAGGACGCCGCGACGGCCGTCGGCGTGGACCCGGCCGACACCCCGTCGCCGCGCTGACGCGTAATGATAAGGTGCGACGAGGTTGCGGCGGGCGTTGGCGCCTGCTGAGGCGGTGAAAGGTGGCCGGGTGGCGTCCACAGAGCCGGAGCCGAAGACGGAGCCGAAGACCGAGCCCGATGCGCCGCCGAGCAATCGCGCCGAGCGCCGTCGGCGCGCGCGCGGCAAGGGACCGGTCGCGCCGGAAGCCCGCGGCTCGGCCGACCCCGACGCGCGCGGCCTGTCGCTCGACCAGCAGCGCTTCGCCAAGGGGCAGCGCTAGCCGGCCCCGCCGCCTCCACCCCCACCGGCGGGCGCGCCCAGGATCTCGGTCAGCCGCCCGCGCTCCGTCGCCTCGGCGCTGGCCGAGAAGCGCACGAGCAGCGCCACCGGGGCGATCGCCGCGACGATGACGCCGATATAAAGGAAGGCGTCCTGCGCTTCGATCCCCTCGGCGCGGAACAGGAAGCCCGCCGCGACGGCCCCCGCGTTGCCCCCCGCCCCCACGATCCCCGCCACCGCGCCCAGCGCCTTCTTATTGACGAACGGCACGACCGAGAACGTCGCCCCCTCGGACATCTGCACGAAGAGGCTGAACAGGACGAGCGTCGGGATCGCGAGGTAGATCACGCTCATCCGCGAGAACAGGATCAGCGCCAGCCCCTCGACCAGCAGCACCGCGCCCAGGAACCAGACGCGGCCGCGCAGCCCCCAGCGAATCCCGCAGCGGTCGCCGAACAGCCCGCCCAGCGTGCGCGCGAAGATGTTCATCAGGCCGAACAGCGAAGCGATCGCGCCGGCCAGCAGCAGGCCCAGATCGAAGCGGTCGTGGAAGTACAGCGCCGCCACGTTGTTGATCGTCAGCTCGATGCCGAAGCACGCCCCGTAGACCAGGAAGAGCGCCCATACGCGCGGGTCGCGCGCCGCGTGCAGGAACGCGCCCTTCGACACGTGCCCTCCCAGGCGGCCCTCCGCGCGCAGCTGTTTGAAGTCGCCCTCGGGCGCGTCCCGCGTGAAGCGGTAATACACGAAGCCCATCACGCAGAGGGCGGCCCCCGGCACGACCATCGCCAGCCGCCAGCCCAGCGTCTCCGAGAGGCCCACCAGCACGATCGCCGACAGCACGAGCGGCATGACGAGTTGCGTCACGCCGCCGCCCAGGTTGCCCCAGCCGGCGGTCGTCGCGTTGGCCGTGCCCACGACGTTCGGCGCGAACATCACCGACGTGTGGTACTGCGTGATCACGAAGGAGGCCCCGATCACGCCGATGGCGAGGCGGAAGAGCAGGAACGTCTCGTAGTTCTGCGACAGGCCGACCAGCATCACCGGGATCGAGCCGACGATCAGCAGCGCGGCGTAGGTTCGCCGCGGGCCCACGCGGTCGAGCACCCAGCCGATGGCGATGCGCGCCACGATCGTCATCGCCACGGAGGCGATGACGGTGTTGAAGACCTCCGCCGTGCTGAGGCCCAGGTCGTCGCGGATCACCGGCATCAGCGGCGCGATCCCGAACCAGCCGAAGAAGGCCACGAAGAAGGCCAGCCACGTGAGGTGGAAGGTCCGCATGTGCGGGGCGGCGAAGCTGCGCAGGTTCAGCGCCGTTGCGCGCTGCTGGATGCGATCGAGATCCACGGTCGTCCTCTCGCTGCCGCCCGGCGGCGGGTCGGTTTCCCCGCCCACCTCAACCTATGCAGCGCGCCGACAACGCCGGTTGCCGCTCGGTGACGGCCAGATGTCGGGCGCGTTACAGCGTTGGCGGCGCGACAGTCGGGGCGTCGTGCGGACGTCGGGGCGTGTCAGCGCGCCGTTGCGGCGGCCGCCGGCGCCGGCGCGCTTCCGGCCGGCTCGAGACGGACGGCGGCGAACTTGAGCTCCGGCTCCTTCGAGCGGGCGTCGAAGGCCTCGCTGGCCGCGAGGTTCGGGGTGCTGTCGGCCGCCCAGAGCGGGCCCCAGTGGAACGGGGCGAAGACCGCGCCGGGGACGACGGCGTCGGTCACGCGGGCGGGCGCGACGAATGCCCCCCGCCGCGAGACGACCCGCAGCGGCTCGCCGTCGGCGATGGGGACGGCGCGGGCGTCGCGGGGGTGGATCTCCAGGAAGGGCCGCGGCTCGCTCTTGTTCAGCTTCGTGACCTTGCCGGTGCGTGTGCGCGTGTGCCACTGGTCCTTCACGCGACCGGTGAGCAGGGCGATCGGGTAGGCGTCGTCGAGCGGCTCCGCCGGCGCCTCCTGCCGGACGACGTGGAAGCGGGCGCGGCCGTCGGCGGTGGCGAAGCGTCCGTCGCCGAAGAGGCGTTCGGGGGCGGCATCGGCCCCGTCCGGGAGCGGCCACTGCGTGCCGGCCGCCGTGCGGCGCAGGCCGTCGTAGCCGACGCCCGTGATGTCGAGATCGCGGTCCCGCGTCAGCTCGCGGTACTCGTTGAAGATCTGCTCCTCGCTGGCGTAGTCGAACGCCTCGCCGAAGCCGAGGTCGGCGGCGACGCGGCAGATGATGCGCCAGTCGGGCAGCGCCACCCCTGGCGGCTCCCCGATCTGCTCCAGCAGGCAGATGCGGCGCTCGCTGTTGGTCATCGTGCCGGCCCGCTCCGACCACTGGGCGGCCGGCAGCAGCAGGTCGGCGACCTCCGTCGTCTCGGTCGGGTGGTAGGCGTCCTGCACGGCGACGAAGTCGGCCTTGGCGAGGGCGGCGCGCACCCGCTCGGTGTTCGGCAGCGAGGCCAGCGGGTTGGTGCCGGCCACCCACAGCACCTTGACGCGGCCGTCCTCCAGCGCCTCGACCATCTCGATGGCGGTCAGCCCGGGCCGCGCGGAGATCGACCCCGGCGCGACCCCCCAGGCGGCCTCGATCTCGGCGCGGTGGCCGGCGTCGGCGACCTGGCGGTGCCCCGGCAGCGCCCCCGCGAGTCCGCCCGCCTCGCGACCGCCCATCGCGTTGGGCTGGCCGGTCAGCGAGAAGGGGCCGGCGCCCGCCTTGCCGATGTTGCCCGTCGCCAGCGCCAGGTTGATCAGCGCCAAGTTCTTGTCGACGCCGCGGGCGCTCTGGTTGAGCCCCATCGCCCACAGCGAGAGGGCGGGACCGTTGCGCGCGTACACGCGGGCCGCGTCGACGATGTCCTGCGCCGGCACGCCGGTGCTCTCGTGGGCCAGCTCCGCCTGGTACCGGCCCAGCACGCGCGACAGGTCCTCCCAGCCCGACGTGTGGGCGTCGATGAAGGCGTGGTCCACGCCGCCCGCCAGCAGGACCTCGTAGAGCAGCGCATTGAGCAGCGCGACGTCGCTGCCGGGCCGGGGCCGCAGGTGGATGTCGGCGATCTCGGCCGTGCGCGTCCGGCGCGGGTCGATGACGATCACGCGCACGCTCTTGTCGGCCCGCCTCCGCGCCTTGATGCGGTTGAACAGGATCGGGTGGCAGGCCTCGGGGTTCGCGCCCACGATGAGGAACGTCTTGGCGGCCTCGATGTCTGCGTAAGAACAAGGAGGGGAGTCGGCGCCGAGCGCCAGCGTGTAGGCCGCGACGGCGCTCGCCATGCAGAGTCGCGAGTTGGTGTCCTGGTTGTTGGTGCGCAGGAACCCCTTGGCGAGCTTGCCGAACAGGTAGTAGTCCTCGGTGAGCAGCTGGCCCGAGCCGTACAGCATCACGGCGTTGGGGCCGCCCTCCGCCTGCGCGGTCCGAATCGCGGCGGCCAGGCGGGCCGTCGCCTGCGGCCACGCGACGGCGTGGAAGCCGGCGCCGCGGTCCTCGCGGGCGAGCGGCTGCACCAAGCGATCGTCCGTCCGCACGACCGGCGCCAGCAGCGCCCCCTTCGCGCAGAGGCTGCCGCGGTTGACGGGGTGATCCGGGTCGCCGCGCACCTCCGCGATCGCGCCGTCGCGCGCCTTGGCGAGCACGCCGCAGCCGGTGCCGCAGTAGGGGCAGATCGACCGCCGCCAGCCGTCGCCGGGCGCGCGCCGTCCGCTCAGGCCGGGGAGTCGCAGGCGGCCGCTCATCCGGCCGCGACGCCGCCCACCGCGACGCTGGCCGTGGCGCTGTCCGGCGGGCGCTCGCGGATCGCGCCGGGGCCCAGCGTCTCGCGGATCTGCGCCGCGACGACCTCCACGATGTCGTCCGTCGGCGTCTTGGGCGCGACCGGCCGCCCGAGTCGCGCGTCGTCGCCCAGCCGCCCGCCGGCCGCGATCGAGGCCGCCGGCACGATCGCCTCGCCCACGCGCACGCGGGCGCCTTCCAGGCCGATGTCGGCGATCAGGTGCTGCGCGCAGGAGTGCGGGCAGCCCGACCAACTGATGCGGACCGGGCGCTCGGCGACGTAGCGCTCGTCGAGGCGGCGGGCCAGACGCAGCGCCTCGCCCTTGGTGTCGATCAGGCTGAAGTGGCAGTAGTCGATGCCGGTGCAGGCCACCAGGCCCCGCAGGAAGCCCGACGGCTCGGGCGGGAAGCGCTCGAGCAGCGGCTCCGCCAGCAGCGCCGGGAGGTTCGCCCGGGGGACGTGCGGGATCAGCACGTTCTGCTGGACGGTGAGCCGGATCTCCGCGCCGCCGTGTCGCCGGGCGACCGCGGCCAACTCGATCAGGTCGTCGCCGGTGATGCGGCCCACAGGCACGAGCAGGCCGACGCTCGTCAGGCCGGGATCGCGTTGGGCCGTCTGGCCCAGGTGGTCGCCGCCGTGACGGGTGCTTGCCGCGACGCCGGCCGTCCGCAACGGCCGACCCACGACCTCCTCGACCGCCGCGCGGAAGCGCTCGACGCCCCACTCCGCGAGCAGGATCTTGAGCCGCGACTGCTTGCGCAGCGCGCGCGGGCCGTTGTCCCGATAGACCGTCAGCACCGCGCAGGCCAGATCGACGACGTCCTCGGGCGGGACGAAGACGTCCAGGGGCTCGGCGAGCCGCGGCTCACGGCCGCCCAGCGCCCCGCCGACCAGCACGTTGAAGCCCGCGATCTCGCCCTCCGGCGTGGCGATGGTGGCGGGCGTGAAGGAGAGGTCGTGGGCCTGCGCGTGCGTGCAGTCCTCGCGGCAGCCGGTGATGCTGAGGTTGAACTTGCGGGGCAGGTTGCTGAAGCCGCGGTGCCCGATGATCGCCTGCTGGAGGCGGCCGGCCAGGGGTCGCGCGTCGATCAGTTCGCCGGCGTCGATGCCCGCCAGCGGGCAGCCCACGACGTTGCGCACGTTGTCCATCCCCGACTGCTGCGACGTGAGGCCGGCGGCGCTGAGCCGCTGCAGGATCGCCGGCGCGTCCTGGATGCGGATCCAGCGCAACTGCAGATTCTGCCGCGTCGTGATGTCGGCGCGGCCGCGGCCGTAGGCGTTCGAGATCTCGCCGATCGCCGCCAGCTGCTCGGCCGTGAGCACGCCATTGGGGATGCGCATCCGCAGCATGAAGTAGCCCGGCGTCGCCTTGCGGTGGAAGAGGCCGTACCACTTCAGCCGTTCCAGATCGCCGGCGTCGAACTCGGGCTCGTCCATGGCGGCGTAGCGATAGAGGTCGGGCAGGACGTCGAGTCCGTCCTTCGCGTCCTTGATCGCTTCGATCGGGTTGGCCACACGCTGCTCCCGTCCAGATCCAGCCTACGACGGCAGAATCCGGGGAAGCGCGGGCGAGTTTGCGTCGATGTGACCAACGCGTGACGAACGTGTTAAGGCGCCCGCCGGGCGACGTTGCAGTGCAAGGCAGGCCGCAGAGCCCCTCGCCGTGCCTACGCCGGGAGCTCGGCCCGCACGAACTGGCCGCGACGCAGCAGGCCGCGCAGGTCGGTCATGCCGAGCGTGGCCAGCAGCAGGAGCGCCACCCAGATCACGCCCGGCGCGACCAGCAGCACCCGCTCGCCGACGCTGTCCGCGATGAGGCCGAAGCCCAGGTTCATGAACGCCATGTGGCCCGCGGCCAGCATCAGGTAGAGCGACATCACGCGCCCCCGCAGCCGGTCGGGGATGACCGATTGGATGAACGTGGCCGACATCGCCATGTAGGTCGCCTGCGTCCCGCCGGCCAGCGCCGCGCCCAGCACGGCCACGGTCGGCGACTGGGCCAGCCCCAGGATGATCATCGCCAGCCCGCTGCCCAGTCCCACCGCGGCGAACACCGGCCCGCGCAGCGCTTCCTGCCGCAGCTGCGACAGCGCCAGCGTGCCCACCAGCGCGCCGACCCCGGCGCCCACCGTGATGGCCGTGAACGTCGTGGCGCCCCCGCCGAGGTCGGTCGCGAGCTGCGGCATCAGCGAATCGAAGGCCATCGTCAGGCCGCAGTGCGCCCCCACCAGCGAGAGGATCAGTCGCACGCGCCGGTCCCGCCACGCGTAGCCCATGCCGTGCGCCACGTCCCGCCCGATCGACCGCGCCGGTGGCCGCGCCGATGTGGCCGCTGGGGGCCGCCAGCGAATCCGCCAGACCTGCACGACGGCCAAGGCCAGCAGCCCGGTTGAGAGGAAGAACACGGAGCCCAGGCCCAGCGTCGCCAGCACGACCCCGCCCGCCAGCGGCCCCGCGACCCGCGACCCGTGCCGCGCCAGACCGGCCAGCGTGATCGCGTTCAGCAGGTGCTCGCGCCGCACCAGACTGGGCATCAGCGCCTCTTGCGCCGGTGCGACCATCGCCATCGACGTCCCCTGCAGCACCGCCAGCAGCACGACCTGCCACGTCTCGACGACGCCCGTCACGACCAGCACGCCCAGCACGGCCGAGATGGCGGCGCCGATCGCCCCGGCGGCGATCGCCATCCGCCGCCGGTCGAGACGGTCCGCCAGCCCCCCGCCGATCGGCCCCAGGAACAGGAACGGCGCCATCCCCGCGAACGTGACGATCCCCACCGCCCCCGTCGAGCCCGTCAGCTCGAAGACCAGCCAGCCCCGCCCGAGCAGCAGCGCCCAGCGCGCGGCCGCGCCCAGCACCGTCTCGTAGAACAGCAGCCGGTAGTCGGGCGATTCCAGGGCGGGCATGCGCGCAGGCATGCGCAGAGCCTAGCGGCCCGCTCGCGGCACGTATCCCCGGCGTCGGCGCGGAGATGCCCGGGTCGGCCTAGAGGTTGAACTGCGGGACGACGTAGCCCTTGTCCTTGACGTACACCTGCAGCCGGCCCCGCGTGCCGTCGCTGACCACGATCCGGTCCTGCTCGTCGATCGCGATGCCGCACGGCCGATCGAAGCGGCCCAGCGTGATCATCACCTCGGGGTCCACCCGCTCGAAGGCGCGCACGTAGTCCGGGTTGACGTCCATCACCGCCTGCCCCGACTTCGAGAAGCCGCGCGCGTCGCCGTACAGGCCGGCGATGATGTCGCCGTCGGGGTAGTAGACCTGGACGCGGTGGTTGCCCCAATCGACCACGTAGACATCGCCGTCGCTGTCGACCGCCACGTCCGACGGCCGGTGCAACTGGCCGCCGTCGTCGATCAGCGACCCGAAGCGCCGGACGAACGTTCCATCGGGGGAGAACTGCTGCACGCGGTCGTTGCCCCAGTCCGCGACGTAGACGTCGCCCTGCGGGTCGATGGTGATGCCCCACGGCTTCCAGAGCTGGCCGTCGTCGTGGCCCGGCGCGCCCCAGGCCGAGAGGAAGCGCCCGTCGGTGCTGAACTTCTGCACCCGATGGTTGAGGCCGTCCACCACCAGCAGGTGGTCGTCCTCGTCGATGGCCAAGCCCGAGGGACGGCTCAGCTGCCCCTCGCCCGACCCGGCCTCGCCCCAGCGGCCGATCCGCTCACCCTCCGGCGTGTAGGCCGTGATGGCGTTGTCCCAGGCGGAGGAGCAATAGAGGTTGCCGGCGCGGTCCAGCGCCAGCCCCTCGGGCCAAGTGATTTCGCCCTCGCCGATCGTGGTGAGGTAGTCGTGGTCGATCGTGCACTTGTGGATCTTCGGCGTGCCGTAGGGCAGGCCGTAGCCCTCCGCCGCCGCGATGTCGGCCACGTAGAGGACGCCATCGCGGTCGAAGACGACGGGCCCGGGGTGCGTGAACCCCTCCGCTCCCACGTGATGGCCGATCGAATGGCTGAAGTGCCAGGTGCGCCCGGCGACGGTCTTGGTTGGCATCACACGCTCTCCTGCGGCTGCGCCGCCGTGGTCCGGGGTCAGGCCGCGCTGCCCGCGGGCTCCACGAAGCGCGGCTGCTCGAACTGCCCGTTGACGATCGGGACCGGGTCGAGCCCCAGCCAGTCCTCCAGGATCGTCGAGTAGACGCCGCGGAAGTCCAGGTTGGGGACGAGGTCGCCCTGATCCAGCGCCTCGGGCCGCCTCTCCGGGTAGAGGCCGTACTGCCCGCCCCGGATCGACGGCCCGAACGCGAAGCAGCCCCCGCCGGCCCCGTGGTCGGTGCCCGAGCCGTTGTCCCGCACCCGGCGCCCGAACTCGGAGAAGACGAACATGACCACGTTCTCGTCCGCGTCGTGCGCCCGCAGATCGTCCCAGAAGTCCGTCACCGCCCGCGAGACCTCGGTCCACAGCCGATCGAAGGTCGGCGCCTGCGAGGCGTGCGTGTCGAAGCCGGCGAGCTGCGTGTAGAAGACCCGCGTCCCCACGTCGGCCGTGTGGATCGTCGCGACGTCGCGCAGCGCCTTCGCGATCGGGTCGGTCCCGTACTCGACCTCCGACTCGTAGCCGCCCAGCGTCCCCTTCAGGATGTCCGCGCCGCTCAGCGCGTCGAGGCCGGTCTGGCCCAGGTAGGCGTTGACCGGGCCCGTCCCGATCGCCCGCCCGTACATCGTCGAGAAGCGCTGCAGCATCTTCGTGCGCTGCTGCTCCTGCTCGATGTTGGTCAGCAGCCCGTAGGTCGAGAGGTCGGCGACCGACGCCACCGACACCCCCGGCAGCACCATCGCCCGCGGCAGGCTGAGGCCGATGTTGACCCCCGTCACCGGGCTCTCGCCCGCCGGGTCCAGGTCGCGGATGGCGCGCGCCACCCAGCCCTCCGTGCCGACCGTGTCGGGCTCGCAGGTGTGCCAGATGTCCATCGAGCGGAAGTGCGAGCGCGGCGAGTTGGGGTAGCCGACGCCGTGGATGATCGCCATGTCGCCCTGGTCGTACAGCTCCTTGAGCGGCGCCATCTTCGGGTGCAGCCCAACCGCGTCGTCGATCTTGAGGACATCCTCCGCGCCGACCCGCAGCGTCCCCTTGCGGCTGTCGTAGTAGTGCGGATCGGCGTAGGGGACGACCGAGTTCATGTAGTCGTTGCCGCCGCTCAACTGGAGCACGACGAAGACCGGGGGTTTCGCTGCGGTGGTCATGGATGCTGCTCCTTATAACTGTCGGCGGGATGGCAACTCCCGGCATGCGCTCGTGACGGGCCGGGCTTAGCCGAACTGGTACTCGGGGGTGGCGGCGATCAGCGACAGCATCTCGCCGACGCGCCGCGAGAGGGCGCCGTTGCCGTCGGCCGCGACGGGTCCATCGCCGGCCGCATGCGCGACCAACTCCGCGCGCGTCTCGGCGGACACCGTCAGCGGTCCCATCAGGTCCACGCACTCATCGACCAGCGCCTCCGGCGTCAGCGACGTCCCGTTCGAGGCGGCCACCCGCTCGACGATGCGCTGCACGCCGGGCAGCGTGGTGTCGCCCACGTGCTTGGCGACGAAGTTGATCCGGTTCACCACCGAGCCGCTGTTGATCCAGTCGCGGCCCGTCTGCCAGCCCTCGACGCTGGGCGGGTTGTGCAGGCTCTGGCCCATGTAGGTCGGCTCCTGCGCGAGCGCCGGCAGACGCGGATCGGGGCGGGCCACCTCGCCGGTCAGGCGCAGCGTGCCGACCACCACCTCCACCGGGCTCTTGACCTTGGCGAATCGCGCCTCTTTGAAGAAGTCCGACAGGAACAGCGCGCGCAGCACCGGCTTGAGGTCGAAGCCGGAGTCGACGAAGGTCTGCGCCAGCAGATCGATCGCCGCCGGGTCGCGTGGCGGCGTGATCGACCAGGCCGGCACCTGCGCCTCGTCGGCGACGAAGAAGTTGTACAGGTGCCGCACGATGAAGCGGGGGCAGGCCGGCTGCTGGAGGATGATGTCGATGATGTCTTCGCCGTCGAAGGGGCCGCTGTGGCCCAGGAAGGTCTTCTCGCCGTAGTCGTGCTCCTCGGGCCGGAACTCGTAGGACCAGGAGAAGCGATGGTGCGGCTGACGCGGAATCTTGGCCCCGATCGTCCAGCCGGTGAAGGCGCGCGCGCACTCGAAGACGTCCGTCTCCGTGTAGTGCCCCACGCCCAGCGAGAACAGCTCCAGCAGCTCCCGGCCCCAGTTCTCGTTCGGCGAGCGCTTGTGGTTCTCCTGGTTGTCGAGCCAGTAGATCATCGCCGGGCTCTGGGCGATGCGGACCAGCAGGTCGCGATAGTTGCCCATGCCGTGCTCGCGGAACATCGCGACCTGCGTGATGAGGTGGTTGTCGTTGTCGACCTTCGAGTTGCCGGTGGCGAAGACGTGGTGCCAGAACAGCGCCATCTTCTCCTCGAGCGGGCGCCCCGTGTTCACCAGGTGGAACAGCCAGTTGCCCGCCCCCGGGTCCGTGACGGGTCCCCCGGTCCCCAGCGACGGCATGTAGCGCAGCAACTCCTCTTCGTCGGCGCGGGGGACCGACGCCGGCGGATCGACCAGCTGCTCGACGGTCGCCTCGTAGCCCTGATCGGCGAGCCGCTCCAACTCGTCGCGGTTCGCGCCGAAGCCGGCGCGGCGCATGAGGTGCGCCATCAGCGCGATCTCGTCACTGCGCGACATGTTCCTCCTCCGGCCGGTGCTGCTCAGCGAGTCCGGCGGCGCGTCCCGGCCCGCCGCCGCATGGGGGCAGTCTAGGGCAAACCGCGCCGGTCCGGTCAACCCGACCGCACCCCCTGACTTCGGATATGACGGCGTGCGGTTCCGGCGCGCGACCGCGCGCCGTCACCCCCAAGAGTTAGCGGGAGGGGGACCGGCGCCCGACGCCGATAAGTTGCACGAGCATCAATCAAAGTTTCCTATGTGACATAAAACTGGGGGGGGGGCGGTCACCGTAATAATGTGCCATACTACGCGCGCTCACGCACCGAGCCGTCCCACAAAGGGACAGCCGGGGACCAGAAGGGAAGATGTGATGAGCGACCGGAACTATTGGACGAGTCTGCGACAGCGAAAGATCACCCGCCGCACCATGTTGGGAGCCAGCGCCAAAGCCGGCGTTGGAGCCGCCGGGCTGGCGCTCGTCGGCTGCGGCGACGATGACGGGCCTGACGCCGGGGCCGTGGCCGCCGAACGGGCCGCCTCGGCCGCGGAGGAGGCCGCCGCCGCGGCCATCGCCGCCGGCGAGGCGCGCGCCGCCGAAACCGGGGCCGCCGCGGAGGCCGCCGCCGAGGCCGCCGCCGCCGCGTCCGCGGCCTCCGCCGCCGCCTCACAGGCCGCCACCGCCGCCGACGCGGCCGCGGCCCTGGCCGCCGAGGCGGCCGAGTCGGAGGACGCCGCCAACGCGGCCGCCGCCGCCGAAGCCGCCGCCGCGGCTGCCGCCCAGGCCGCCGACGCCGCATCCGCGGCCGGCGATCAGGCGGCGGCCGCCGTCGCCGCCGCCGCCTCCGAGGCGGCCGAGGCCGCCGCCCAGGCCGCCCGCGACGCGGCCGCTGCGGTCGAGGCCGGCACGGCCACCGCCGAGGCCGCCCAGGCCGCCATCGACGCGGCCGCCGAGGCTGCGGCTGCGGCTGCCGCCGCGGCCGGGGAGGCGTCCGCCGCCGCGGGGCAGGCCGCCGCCACGGCCCATGAGACCGCCGAAGCCGCCGCCGAGACCGCCGCCGCTGCCGTTGCCGCCGCCGAGGGGGCCGCCGGCATGGCCGGCGACGCCGCCGAGAGCGCGGCCTTTGCGGTTACCGGGACCGACCCCGACGCCACGGTGCGCATCGCCGTCGACACGGCGACGGGCGGCCTCGACCCCATTCGCGCCGGCGGTGTCGCCGTGATGCCGCACTTTGACACCCTGGGGCAGTTCGACCAGTTCTCGAAGGCGTTCGTGCAGTCGGCGGCGAGCTTCGAGTGGGTTGACGACTTCGCTGCGGGGATCGTCGAAATGAAGCCGGGCATGAAGTGGCATGACGGCGGGGACGTGACCGCGGAGGACGCCAAGTTCTCGATCGATCGCGTCAACGGCATCGCCTCGTACAACCCCGACGGCAAGAGCGCCTCCCTCTACGGCTGGATGGTCAGCTCGGTCAACGACGAAGTGACCGTGGAGGGCCCCCTCACCTTCCGGCTCCCGGTGAAACGGGACGCGTCGGCGTTCGCCGTGCTGGGGACGGGGGTGCGGATGACGCCGAAGCACATCATCGAGGAGGTCGGCGACGAGGAGTTCGCCAACCTCGGGATCGGCAGCGGCCCCTTCAAGCTTGAGTCGTTCGTGGATAGCGATCACGCGTTCAGTACGCGCTTCGAGGACTACCACGTGAGGGCCGGCTCGACGCACCGCGTCCACAAGCCGTGGATGGCGCGGCTGGAGCAGACCGTGCGGCCGGAGCCGGTGAGCCGCGTGGCCGCGCTGGAGGCCGACGAGGCCGATATGACCTTGTCCCTCGGCTGGGACCTGTCGAGCACCTTCGAGGACAGCGATGACTTCGACGTGCTGTTCGCCGCGGGCACCGACAACTGGAACATCGTCTTCAACACGGAGCGGCCGGCCCAGGACGGAACCTACCCGTTCCGCGACATCCGCGTCCGCCGGGCGATCAATCACGCCGTCAACTGGGAGGCGATCATCGAGTCCCGCGGCGGCTTCGAGCGCCGCAACATGGGCATCGCGGCGACCAACATCGGCGCCCTGACGGAGGAACAGCGGGCGGAGCTGGTCTACGAGTACGACCCGGACAAGGCACGCGCCCTGCTGGCCGAGGCCGGCTACGAGAACGGCTTCCACGTGCCCTTCTGGGGCTACGCGTCCCGCTTCGCCGGCATCGTGGAGGGCGGACAGGCGATCGCCCAGGACCTGGCGGCGGTCGGCATCACGACGGACTTCCAGGCCGACGAGCACGCCGTCTTCCGGCCGCGCCTGGGGGCGATTGGCGACGACGGCATCCACGAGGCGGCCGGATTCCACCACTACTTCTTCAACACGTACCCGGACCCGGTCAGCAACATCAACGCCTGGATCGACGAGAACGGCTCGATCTCGCATTCGAAGGCGGACCCGGACTCCAACATCCAGTCGCTCGTCGAGGCGACGCGCTCGGCGTTCGACCCGGCCGATCGCGCCCAGGCGATCAACGATCTCCAGGTGGCGATCTACAAGGAAGCGATGTTCCTGTTCGGCATCGAGCAGGTCAACGTGGGCGTCAAGCGGAAGAACATCGAGTGGATCAACTACGCCGGCCGGCAGGACGAGTTCAACTACTGGGGGATCCGTCCGACGCTCACCTAGGCGCTGACCTCCGGAACCTCACCCCCTAACCCCCTCTCCATCTGAAGCGATGGAGAGGGGGGATCGGACGAGGAGAGGGCGTGGCTAGGGGCGGTTCGCGAACCGCCCCTACGGGATCTCGCCCCGCGCCGGCCGAGGTCCCCCGCTCCATCCAGAAGGATGGAGCGGGGGGACGTGGCCGCGGCGTCGTCGGGGCGCCCCTCGTGGGCGCCCGGACTCCGTTCGGGAGGACGCCCGGCAGGGCGACCACTAGGGTCGCCCCGACGACCGCGACGCGGGAACTCCGGTTCCCTCTCCCCTGGGGAGAGGGTTAGGGTGAGGGGGAGCGGCCGCCGAGGCCCCCCCACCCCTACCCTCTCCCTCAGGGAGAGGGGGTCAGGCCCGAAATGGATTGCCATGAACGACGCAGGCGCCCCCGGCTGGTCTGAGGTGGGCGCGCCGGACGCCCGGCGATGACGGGCAACAGCGTCTGGCAGGTGCTGGCGTCCCGGTTCCTCCAGGGGTTCCTGGTCGTGTTCCTCGTCGTCACGGCCGTCTTTGTCGTCGGCCGGATGACGCGCGACCCGATCGCGTACCTGGCGGACATTCAGTCGACGCAGGCGGAGATCGACGCGCTGCGGGATCGCTTCGGCCTCAACGACCCCCTCTACGTGCAATACGGGAACTTCCTCTGGGACACGGTCCAGCTCGACATGGGCCGGTCCCTGCTCAGCGGCCGGGACGCCCTCGGCGAAGTCACCTCGCGGCTCGGGAAGACGCTGCAGCTGGGCGCGGCCGCGCTGGTGTTCTCCCTGGTGCTCGGCCTGTCGACGGGGGTGATCGCGTCGTTGCGCCGGGGCCGTCCCACCGACTGGCTGGCCCGCTTCCTGGCCGTGGTCGGCCAGGCCGTGCCCGACTTCTGGCTGGGCTTGATGCTGATCTTCCTGTTCGCCGTCGAGCTGGGCTGGCTGCCCACCGGCGGCAGCGGCGGCCTGACGCACATGATCCTGCCCATGGTCACGATGGGGACGTTCACCGCCGCCGCGCTCATGCGGCTGACCCGCTCCGGGATGATCGACGCGATGGGCTCCGACTTCGTGCGCACGGCGCGGGCCAAGGGCCTGCCCGAGCGCCGGGTCGTCTCGCGCCACGCCCTGCGCCACGCGCTGCTGCCGGTGGTGACGCTCCTCGGCCTCCAGGCGGGCCGGTTGATCGCCGGCACGTTGATCGTCGAGACGGTCTTCGCCTGGCCCGGCATCGGCCGGCTGACGATCGACTCGATCGGTGGGGGCGACTTCCCGGTCACGCAAGCCGCGATCATGCTGATCGCGGCCTCGATCGTGCTGGCCAACATTTTCGTCGACCTGTCCTACCGGCTGGTTGACCCGCGCATCCGGGCGGGAGCCGGCTGATGACCGCACAGGAAGTCCCGGTCCCGGTCCTGGAGCCCACCATCCGGCGGCGCCCACGCAACTGGAAGCGGCTGGCGGTGCTCTTCCCCTCCCTGCTCGTCGTGACGCTGTTCCTCGTCGCGGCGATCTTCGCCGACCTGCTCTCCGCCTACGACCCGGAGGAGATCGTGCTGCCGGACCGCCTGATCCCGCCCGCCTTCGACGGCGGCACGTGGGATCACGTCCTGGGCACCGACCAGCTGGGCCGCGACATCCTCTCCCGCACGATGTTCGGCGCCCGCATTTCCCTGACCGTCGTCGTGATCGCGGTCCCCGCGGCGGCCGCCGTCGGCACGCTGTTCGGCCTGCTGGCCGGCTGGCGGCTGGGCTGGACCGACCGGGTGCTGATGCGGCTCGTGGACATGCAGCTGGCCTTCCCGGCGCTGCTCTTCGCCGTCCTCGTCGCCGCCGTCTGGGGCCCCAGCCTGCGCAACGTGATCCTCATCATCACGCTCTGGACCTGGGCCGGCTACGCGCGCCTGGTGCGGGCCGACGTCCTCTCCCTGCGCGAGCGGGAGTTCGTCCTCGCCGCGCGCGCGATCGGGGCGCGGGACCGGCGCGTGCTCGCCCGTCACGTGCTGCCCAACCTGATCAACGTCGTCGTCATCCTGATGACGATGGAGGTCGCCACCGTGATCCTGTTCGAGGCGGGGCTGAGCTTCCTCAACGTCGGGGTCGAGGCCGGGACCCCCTCCTGGGGCATCATGATCTCGGAGGGGCGCAACTTCATGCCGATCGCCTCGTGGCTGATCTGGATCCCGGGCATCGCCATCGTGATGATCGCGCTGACCGCCATGATGATGGGCGACTGGGTGCGCGACGCCCTCGATCCGCAGCTGCGCAACGTGCGCTGATCTATCATTTGGCTCATCGAAGATCTGGAGACGAAAGGAATTCAGGACATGGTGACGACAACACGATCCCAGCACATCGCGACGCAGGTCGCGGTGCCCCAGGACAAGGCCGTTCCGCCGCGGTACGCCTCCGCCGGCCCGACGTCCACAGTCAAGTCGGAAGTCGACCGGTTGGTCGACGGCCGCTTCCGCGTGGCGCGGCTGCAGCGATTCGTCGCGGATGCGTCGCGGCGGGAGATGGTCGTCCCGAGCGCGCCCATGTCGGCGGAGCAGATCACGAGCGGGGCCGGTACGTCGGGCATCTACACGGTCGTCGAGCCGCCGGATCTGGACCTGTACCGGTCGTACATTCCCGATCCGCTGCGGATGCCGGCGACGCCCGAGGTCGCCCTGGCGCTGGTCGACTTCAACTCCGGCAACCCCGCGATCCGGTATCCCGAGGGCTGGGTGCTGGTCAAGGCGACGCGTCCCGATAACGGCGCCGACCTCTGGGTCGTCGCCAGCATGCCGGTCGCGAACGTGCTGACCGCGTACATCGGCCTCGCCTGGGGGCTGCCGAAGTACATCTCCGATGAGATGACCATCGCGCGCGATCGCGCGGAGGTGATCTACGAGGGGGCCGTGCGCTTCTCCCTCGAGCTGACGCCCGGATCCGTCGCGGACGAGCCGGCGCTGCGCGATCGCATCGGGTCGATCAACGAGTTGGGCATGCTGCAGCCACATATCGGCAAGAGCGGGATCGTCCCGATCCATGGCTTCGGCCGGGGCACGCAGCTGCAGACCGTGGAGTGGGCGGCCGGGACCGTCAAGGCCCACTTCTCCCCCGACGATCCCTGGGCGGGGCTCGTGCCGGCCGGCTCGGAGACGCCCGGCGTCTTCCAGCGCGTCGCGCCGACGGGCCACGGCGAGTCCGTCTGGCAGAAGATCGGTTCCTGATGGCATTGCCGAAGAAGAGAACCGTCGCCGCCTGGTTCGACGACGGCCATATCCGGCTGATCGAACAGGACGTCCCGGAGTTGCGGCCCGGCGCCATCGCCGTCGATGTGCGGGCGTCGTCGGTCAGTCCCGGCAGCGAGTTCAGTTGGGGCCGCGACCAGCGCGAGGTGATGGGCGGATGGCGCAGCCTGGCGGAGCACGACAGGTCCCCGCACGCCGCCAGTGAACCGCGTGCCTATGGCGGCTACTCGAACGCCGGCATCGTGATCGCGATCGGCGAAGGCGTGACGCGCTTCCGGCCGGGCGACCGGGTCGCGTGCATCGGCGGGGGGGATGCCGTCCGGTCCGCCGGACAGCCCCGGCGCAACGCCGCGCACACCGATACCGCGGTCGTGCCGCACAATCTCGCGGTCCATCTGCCCGAGCAAGTGAGCTACGCGGAGGGGTCGTACGGGATGTTGATGGGCACGGCGCTGCAGGCGCTGCGTCGGGCGGACCTCAACTTCGGGGAAACATACGCCGTGGTGGGGCTGGGCGTCGTGGGGCAGCTCACGGCGCAGCTGCACATGCTGGCGGGGAATCGCGTGATCGGCTGGGACACGGTGCCCTTCCGAACGGAGATCGCGCGCAAGTGGGGCATCGACGCGGCGGTGACGGTCGGCCCGGAGGATCCCGTCGCCCGGACGCGCGAGTTCACCGGCGGGTACGGCCTCGACGGCGGCGTGATCGCGTTCGGGGGCGAAGCGGGCAAGGCCGTGCAGAGCCTCGTCCAGTGCATGAAGCGGACGCCCGACGGGCATCGGATGGGCACCATCGTTGTGGTGGGACTGGCGCAATTCAGCTACAGCGACCAGGGCGCGGCCGGAGAGACGAATATCGACATTCGCAGCGCGATGCGGACCGGGCCCGGCTTTCACGACGCGGCGTGGGAATCCGGCGCCGCCTACCCGCCGGTCCTGGTGCGCTGGACCACCACCACCAACCTGGAGCTGTGCATGCGGCTGATCGCGGAGGGCAAGCTCGACATCGACACGCTGATCACCCACCGCATCCCCTTCGCCGACGTGGACGAGGGCATCACCCAAGCGTTGGAGGATCCCGACTCCATGCTCGGGGTCGTGTTCACGCAGGACGGGTAGCGCCCCAGGCTGGCCCGCAGAACGGAGGGCGTCGCATGCCCGTCACGCTCGACTGGATCGGCTGCGCCACGTTCCGTCTGACCATCGACGACCTGGTGGTGTTCCTCGACGCCTACATCGATCGCGTGCCGCTGGCGCCGCCGGTGGGCTTGTCGGCGGCGGAGGTCGATCGGGCCGACTACGTGCTGGTCGGGCACGCGCACTTCGATCACATCGCCGGCGCGGAGACGATCGCGCTGAACACGGGCGCGCGCGTCATCGGCTCCAACGAGACCGCGCGGGTGCTGCGGGACGCGGGCGTGCCGGAGGCGCAGTTGCTGCCCTCGCAAGGGGGCGAGCGCCACCGCCTGGCGGACGGGGTCAGCGTGGAGGTGTTCCCGGGGCTCCACTCCTGCATCTGGGTGGGCGGCTCCTCGGATCCGGGCGAAGTGGTCCTCGGCCACTACGGCCTCTGCGAGGACGAACGCTGGGATCCCGGCGCGTCGCGGGCCGACAGCGGCGAACGCGGCCCGGATCCCGACCCGGCGGCGGTGCAGCAGATGGCGGACCACCGCGCGAGCACCATCGGCAGCGACCGCGATGGGGGGGCGCTCGCGTACCTGATCGAGACGCCGTACGGCAGCATCTTCTTCCACGACACCTCCGGCGGCTGGACCGGGGTGCTGCGGGACCTGCGGCCCGACTTCGCGATCGTGGCGATGGCGGGCCGCGGCAACGTCGACGGGGAGCCGATTCAGGGGTCGCTGGCGCAGTTCGTGGGGCGCATGGCGTCGATCCTGCGGCCGCCGCGGCTGACGCTGGGCCACCACGACGACTGGATGCCGCCGTTCACCCGCGACATGACGAACGCCGACGCGCTGGCCCCGGTCAAGCGGGAGTTGGCGCGGGTGGCGCCGCGCAGCCGCCTCGTGGAATTGTCGTACGGCAGCGGCTACGTGGTCTTCGAGTAGCGGGCGCGCCCGTCAGAGCGGCGGCACCGCCACCCGCCGCCCCTCCCGCGCCGACTCGCGCACGGCATCGAGGACGGCCTGACAGCGCAGCCCGTCCTCGAGGTTCGGCGCGGGCGACCCGCCATCGCGGATGCCGCGCTCAAACTCGCGGAGGAGGCGCTGGAGGACGGCCACCCGCCAGGCGGGCGCGTCTTCCAGGGGTGGCAGGGAGGCGGGGCGGGGGAGTTCGTCGAACTGCTCGGCGTCGGTCTTGCCGCCGAGGACCGGCGGGTCGGAGAGCATCGAGTCCTTTTGCGTGACCAAGAGTGCGCCGTCCGTGCCGGCGATGACGACGCGGATTGGGTGGCTGACCCCGCTGGCCCAGGACTGCGTCAGGGTGACGAGTCCACCGCCGGCCAGCGTCATGGTGCACGTCCAGAAGTCGTCGGTGTCGGACTGCACGGTCGCCCCGCTCGCGGGGTCGATGCGATCGGGGATGAAGGTGCGGATGTCGGCGCTGACCTCGCGGATCTCCCCGAACCACTGGCGCACCATATCGATGTAGTGGGAGCCGTGCTCATTGAGCGTGCCGCCGCCCAGGGCCACTTGGTCGTGCCAAGTGAAGTTGTGGTGGGGGCCGATGGATGCACTCTCGGTCAGGAGATCGATGTTCGCGTGGCGCAGGTCGCCGACGTAGCCGTCGGCGAGGAGCTGCCGGACGTGCAGGCGCGCCGGAGTGAAGCGAAACTCGAAGTCGATCATGGCGGTGACGCCGGCGGCCTCCGCCGCGGCCTGCATGTCGCGCCCGTCGTGCAGGTTCATCGCCAGCGGCTTCTCGCAGAGGACGTGCTTCCCGGCGGCGACGGCCGCGAGCAGGATCTCGCGGTGCGTCGAGGTGGGAGTCACGATCGCGACGGCGTCCAGGTCGTCGCGATCGACGAGCGCGCGGTAATCCGCGGTCGCGACGGGGATGCCGAGGCGGGCGGCCAGGTCGGGGAGATCGGGCTCGATGCTGCAGAGGGCGCCCACGTCCCAGCCCTGGGCGCGAAACGCCGGCAGGACGGTGTTCGTGGCATGGGGGCCGGTGCCCAGAATCCCCACTCGTAATTGCGTCACGCGTGCCTCCAACTCTCGGCCGTTGGGCCGGTGCGAAGCTAGCATGGCGGTGCGGTTGGGCCACATCGTTCCCCGACCGTCCGGCACGAAGGATGGGCCATGCCCGGACTCCTCATCACCGCCCGCCTCGCCCGCCAGTGCGACGGCGACCTGCGCGCCATCGCCGCGCGGACCGGCGCGCCGATCACCCCGCTGATCTTCCCCGTCGACGACGCGCCGCCGCCGGCGGCGGCCGTGCTGGCCGAGGTCGAGCTGGCCTACGCCTCGCCGGATCTGTACGACCTGGGGGTACAACAGGTGTGGCGTTTCCTCGACACGCTGGACCGCGCGCCGAACCTGCGCTGGGCGCACCTGGGCTGGGCCGGGACCGACAACCCGCGCTTCGCCGCGATGCTGGCGCGCGGCGTGCGCCTGTCGAACTCGCCGGGTGCGGCGGCGGAGCCCATCGCGCACAGCGTCATGGCGGGGCTGCTGGCCCTGGCGCGCCGCTTCCCGCACTTCGCCGCCCAGCAGCGCGAGCACCGCTGGGAGCGGCTCCCGCTCGACCGCAGGCCGCCCGAGCTCAGCACGCAGACTCTGGTCGTCTACGGGCTGGGCGCGATCGGCGGCGAGGTCGCGCGGCTCGCGCGCGCCTTCGGTCTGCACGTCATCGGCGTGCGGCGCAGCCCCCGCACCGCGCAGGACGCCGTCGATGAGTTGGTCCACCCGCGCGACTTCGACAGCGTCCTGCCGCGGGCCGACTGGCTGGTGGTCGCGGCGCCGAGGACGCCGCAGACCGAGGGCGCCATCTCGGCCGCGCGGCTCGCCCTGCTGCCGCCCCACGCGCACCTGATCAACATCGCGCGCGGCAGGATCGTCGACGAGCCTGCGCTGATCGAGGCCCTGCGGTCGGGCGCGCTGGCGGGCGCGTACCTCGACGTGGTCGCGCAGGAGCCGCTGGATCCGGCGTCGCTGCTGTGGGATCTGCCCAACGTGATCCTGACGCCGCACAGCTCCTGGGTGGGGCAGGGCAACCCCGAGCGCGCCCGCCTGATCTTCCTCGCCAACCTCGAGTGCTGGCTGCGCGGCGATCCGCTGCCCCAGGAGATCCGCGTGCGGTGAGTGCCCCCAGCCGCTGCGCGCCGGTACCCTCCGCAGGGGGTGGACCCACACGTGCCAACGACTCCGGTCGCGTTCCCGGCCAGCCTTGATCCCTACCGCGCGCGCTTGCGGGACGTCTTCGGCTACCCGGACCTGCGCGACGGCCAGGCCGAGGTGCTCGAAGCACTGGCGCAGGGCGACGTCGTCGGCGTCATGCCGACGGGCAGCGGCAAGAGCGCCTGCTTCGTCCTGCCGGCCCTTGAGGTCGGGCGCACGCTGGTCGTCTCGCCGCTGATCGCCCTGATGCGCGACCAGGTCACGAACCTGGGCCGCTCCAACGTCGAGGCGGCGTTCATCAACTCGTCGGTCGGCCGCGCCGAGAAGAACGCCCGCTATCTGGCCTTCGTGCGCGGCGAGTTGCCGCTGCTGTACGTCGCGCCCGAGGGGCTGCGCAACTCGAAGCTGATCGAGGGCCTGCGACGGCACGGCGTCAATCTGCTCGCCATCGACGAGGCGCACTGCATCTCGCAGTGGGGGCACGACTTCCGCCCCGACTACCTGCTGCTCGGGGAGTTGCGGAAGCAACTCGGCAATCCCCGCGTGCTCGCGCTCACCGCCACCGCCGACGCCCGCGTCCGCAAGGACATCGCCGTGCGGCTCGGCATCGACGGCGCCGTGCATGAGGTGGTGACGTCGTTCGACCGGCCCAACCTCGAGCTGTCCGTCGAGCTGCACCCGCGGATCCACAACCGCATCGAGCGAGCGGTCGCGATCGTCCAGGCGCACCCCGAGGGGTCCGGCATCATCTACGTCCGCACGCGCCTGCGCACCGAGGAGCTGGCCGCGCGGCTGCGCGAGGCGGGCGTCGCGGCCGAGGCCTACCATGCGAAGCTGGGCAGCGACCTCCGCTCCGCCGTCCAGGGGCGCTTCGACCGCGGAGACACGCCGGTGATCGTCGCGACGACCGCCTTCGGCATGGGGGTGGACAAGCCCGACGTGCGCTTCGTGATCCACTTCAACATGCCGGGGCGGCTGGAGTCGTACTACCAGGAGGTGGGCCGCGCCGGGCGCGACGGGAACCCGGCCTCTTGCGTCCTGCTCTACGGCAAGCGCGACCGCCAGGCGCAGCAGTGGTTCATCGACGAGGCGCACCCGGACGATGGGCAAGTGCGCACGATCTGGCGCGAACTATTAGGTCGGAATGACGATCAGCCCCCGAGCGACGACCGGACCAACAACGCGCTTGAGGCCCTGCGCGCCACGGGGCTCATCACCCCCACCGACTTCCGCCTGCTCTCGCGGAATCCCGATGCCCCCATCGACACGCGCACGATCGCCGCACATCGCAAGGATGCGGAATCCCGGCTGGCGCGCATGGTGGAGTACGCCGAGACGCGCAAGTGTCGTCGCCGCCTGATCTTGGAGTACTTCGGCGAGGCGTCGCCGCGGACCTGTGACCACTGCGACAACTGCAAGCCCCCCGCCCCACGACGGCGCTCCGATCGGGCGCGGCGCGAGGGGGAGTCGCAGCCCGCCGGCGACCCGGCCGATCCGTTCGCCCAGCGGCTGCGCGCCTGGCGGCGGGAACGGGCGCAGGCCGACGGCGTCCCCGCCTTCGTCGTCTTCGGCGACAAGACCCTGTACGACATCGTCGCGCGACGCCCCCGCACGGCCCCCGCCCTGGTCGAGGTCTGGGGTCTGGGCCGCGCCAAGGTCGAGCGATACGGCGCGGAACTGCTCAGGCTGATGCGAGAGGCGCCCCGGCCCAAGCCTCGTCCGGGCAGCGCGTCACGCGAAGGTCCACCCGAAGGAGGAATCCGGCCATGAAGTTCGGTCTGCGCTACTGCAACATCGGTCCGTACACCGACCCCGCGCGAGCCGTCGAGTTGGTGCAGGCGGCCGAGGAGGCGGGCTTCGACTCCGCCTGGACGATCGAGCACACCGTCGTGCCCGGCGGCTACGAGTCGGTCTACCCGTACGCGCCCGGCGGTCGCATGCCCGGCCGGGAGGCCGAGTTCATCCTGCCCGACCCGCTGATCTGGCTCGCCTACGTGGCCTCCGCGACCTCCCGCATCAAGCTGGGCACCGCCATCCTCATCCTGCCGCAGCACAATCCCGTCATCACGGCCAAGCAGGTCGCGACGCTCGACCACCTCTCGGGCGGACGCGTCCTGCTCGGCATCGGGGTCGGCTGGCTGAAGGAGGAGTTCGACGCCATCGGCGCGCCGTTCGCCGATCGCGGCCGCCGCGCCGACGAGTACGTCGCCGCCATGCGCGAGCTCTGGTCGTCGGACGCGCCGACGTTCCACGGCGAGTTCGTGCACTTCGACAACGCCCACTGCCGGCCGCGCCCGGTCAACGGATCCGTGCCGATCGTCGTCGGCGGCGACACCAAGGTCGCCGCGCGCCGCGCCGGCCGCCTGGGCGACGGCTACTTCCCCGCCCGCGGCGCGCCGCTCGACATGATCGACCTCGCCCGGCGCACCGCCGAGCAGCACGGCCGCGACCCGGACGCCCTGGAGATCACCGCCAGCCTGCCCGATGACCTGGACGAGATCCCGCGGCTCGCCGCCGCCGGCGTCCACCGCCTGGCCGTGCCGGTCTCCGCGGGCGCGGGGCTGCGGGCCGTCGTGCGCTCCCCCGCCGACGCGCTGGCCTTCAAGGACACCATCGAGCGCTACGCCGATGTCTAATCCGGCTGGCTAGCGACGCTGCAGCCGGTAGACGCGCAGCGCCGTGTCGTGGAACAGCGCCGCCCGATCGTCCGGCGCGAAGCCCGCCGTGAGCTTCTTGAACTGGTTCCACAGCACCGTGTAGCCGCACGACTCCTTGTCGACCGGGAAGTTGCTCTCGAACATGCAGCGCCGCGGCCCGAACTGCTCGATCGTGTGCTCGTACCAGGGGCGGTTCGCTTCCAGCAACTCGTCCGAACTGGGCGCCACGTCGCGCTCGTGCCAGCCGAAGCCGTTGAGCGTCATCTGGATGCCCCCCACCTTCGCGACCACGTTCGGGCAGCCGGCCAGCTCCGCGATCGTGCCCCGCCACTCCGCGAACACCTCGTCGCGCCGCCCCGCGTACGGGCCCACGCCGAGCGGCCCGCCCAAGTGGTTCAGGATGATCGTCGTCTCCGGGAACGCCCGGGCGAAATCGGTGAGCTCCGGGATCTGCGGGTGGTACAGCCACGCCTCGAAGCTGAGGCCGTAGCGCGCCAGGCAGGCGAAGCCCTCGCGGAACGCCGGATTCTGGAGCAGCGCCGGCCCCGGCAGGATGCGCGACTGCGGCACGTCCGCGTGCCCATCCCAGCAGATGTGGTGCCGGATGCCGCGGAAGCGGTCGGGGCTCGCCGCGATCTGCGCCTCCAGCACCTCCGATACCGCCGCGCCCAGCCGCAGGTCCGCGTGCCCCACGATGCCCGTCGCGACCCGCGTATCCCCGTACTCGCCGCTCGCGCTCTTCGCCGCGATCCCCCCCACGAACGCCGTCTCGCCCACGGGCCGCAGCGACTCCGCGCCATCCGCCCGATACATCGCGCCGCACTCGATGAAGACCGTCTGCCGCACGTTGTGCCCGGCGACGTCGTCCAACAGCTCATCCAGGAAGTAGCGCCAGCCGGGCCGGTCCCACAGATGGTGATGCGGGTCGATGATCGGCAGTTCCGGCTCCAGCGCCGCCTCCGTCGTGGCCGCCAGCCAGCGTGGGTCGGGTGTCATCGCGCTGGCCGATCTGCGCCCCGGCGCGGGACGCCGGGCCCGGCGCGACTCACGAGCACGCCACCGACCCGCCGTCGCAGGTGATCGTCTCGCCCACCGTGTAGGCCCCGGCCCGCGAGCTGAGGTAGATCGCCAGCCCCGCGATGTCCTCCGGCGTCCCCACGCGGCCGCGCGGGTTGCGCGCGCCGACGCTCTCCCAGTCCTGTCCCTCGACCTTGCCGCCGAATCCCACCCCGGCGCTCAGCATCCAGCTGGGGAACGGCCCCGGCGCGATCGCGTTGACGATGATGTTCTCCTTCACCAGGTGGGCCGCGAGCACCCGCGTCAGGTGATGGACGGCCGCCTTCGAGGGGCCGTACGAGAAGTTGTCGAAGATCGGCGTCTTGATCCCGTCCACCGACCCGATGTTGATCACGCGGGCCGGATCCTCATGCGTGGCCGACGCCCGCAGCAGCGGCAGCAGCTGCTGGGTGAGGAAGAAGATGCCCTTGACGTTGGTGGCCATCACCTTGTCCCAGCCCGATTCGGGGAACTCGTCCAGCGGCGCCCCCCAGGCCGTCCCGGCGTTGTTGACCAGGACGTCGAGCCGGCTCTCGCGGGCTCCCAACTCCGACGCCAGCGCCGTCACGCCCGCCATGTTGCCCACGTCGCCGGGCAGCGCGATGCACTCGCCGCCGAACTCGCCCATCAGGCGCACCGCGGTCTCGGCGCAGACGTCGGCCTTGCGCGAACTGATGTAGACCTTCGCGCCGTGCGCGAGGAACCCGCCCGCGATCATTTCGCCGATCCCCCGCGACCCGCCCGTGACGAGCGCCGTCTTGCCTTCGATCGAAAAGATGTCCCGCATCGTGTATCTCCTTGGTTCGGATCTGGCCCGACGCGAATCCAGCGCCGGGGGCGAGTGTCGGCGAAGCGGGCCCTTCAATCCAGGCCCCGTGACCGAGCACGCGCGTGTCGCCTAGACTCCTTCCGCCAGCGATGCCGGATCAACGGGCGGGGGTGCCGCATGTTCGACATGCTTCACGGGCTGCGGGTGCTGGACCTGGGGACGGGCGTCTCCGGGCCGTACTGCGCCAAGCTGTTTCTCGACGCCGGCGCGAGCGTCGTGCGGGTGGAGCCGCCGGGCGGCGATCCGCTGCGCTTCCAGGGACCACCCGTCGATGAGGGTGCGGGCGCGGCCTTCGCCTTCTGCAACGCCGGCAAGCAGTCGGTCGTGCTCGACTACACGCAGCCCGACGGCGCGCGCCGGCTGTGGGAGCTGCTGCGCTGGGCGGACGTCGTCATCGAGAACGAAGCGCCGGGCGTCCTCGCGCGCCACGGCTTCGGCCCCGGCGACGTGCTCGCCGACCGCCCGTCCGTGGTCTACGTCTCCATCACCGGCTACGGCCAGACCGGTCCCCGCCGCGACTGGCGGATCTCGGAACTCACCATCGGCGCCGCCGGCGGCATGGTCGACCTCAACGGCGCCGACGATCGCGAACCGATCGCCTACCCCGGCAACGTCATGGGCATCTGGGGCGGGGCCGCGGCGGCGGCCGGCGCGCTCGCGGCGTGGCGGCACGCCCGCCGCACCGGCGTCGGCCAGCACGTCGACGTCAGCATGCAGGAGGCCATCGCCTCGGCGCTCTTCCTCTACTACGCGGACTACGAGTACACCGGCGCGATCCAGCCCCGCGGGCAGCGGGAACTGCTCGCAGCCAGCGACGGCGATTTCTACCTCCGCTGGGTGGGATCGCCGGAGTGGGACGAGTTCGCCATCGCGATGGATACGCTGGAACTCGCCACGCGGCCCGAGTTGGGCCCGCCCGAGGGCCAGGCCCTCCACTTCGACGAGATCATGCGCCTGCTCGGCGAGACCGTGCAGGCGAAGACGCGCGAGCACTGGCGCGACGTGGCGATGGAGCACGGCTTCCTCGCCGGCCCCTTGCAGCGCCCCGACGAGGTCTTCGCCTGCTCGCATCTCGCCGCGCGCGACTTCTTCGACGATCTCCACCTCGCATCCGGCCGGGACGTGCGCTTCCCCGGCATCCCCTACACCGTCGACCGCGATCGCCCCGCCCTGCGCCGCACGGTCCCGCGTGCGGGCGAGCACAGCGACGCCGTCTTCGCCGCCCTCCCCGCGGACGACGCCCCCGCCCCCGCGCCACCCGTTCCCGGCGCTGCGGCCAGGCCCGCCCTCGACGGCGTTCGCATCCTCGACAACGGGGTCTTCCAGGCCGGCACCTTCCCCGCCCGCATCCTCGCCGACCTCGGCGCGGAGGTCGTCCGCGTCGAGAACTACCTCAACCCCGACGTCGTGCGGAGCGCCCCGCAGCCGGACGGCGAGGCCGCCGCAGGCTTCTGGGAGCGGGGCGGCATCCATCACGAGCAGCACCGCAACAAGCGCTACGGCGTCGGCCTCGACGTCACGACCGCCGAGGGCCGCGACGCCTTCCTCCGCCTCGCGGCCAGTTGCGACATCGTGCTGGACAATCACCCGTACGATGTCTTCGAGCGGCTGGGCCTGACCTGGGAAGCGCTGCGGGAGGTCAACCCGGACCTCATCTTCGTCAGCACCTCCGGCTACGGCGTGACCGGGCCGCTGCGCCGCATGCGCGCCCTGGGCATGGTCCTGGAGCTGGCCACGCTGACCTGGTTCAACGGCTACCGCGGCGAGGGCCCGCGCCGCGGCAACCCCCCCGTCGTCGACCACGTCGTCGCCTATCACGTCGCCTTCCTCATCCTGGCCGGGCTCGAGCGGCGCGACCGCACAGGCGCCGGGGCGTGGATCGATATCGCCCAGTACGAGGTCGGCGCGAACCTCGCCGGCGATCTCCTCCTCAGCGAGGCCGCCGGCCACGCCGTCGAACGGGGCGGTAGCGACTACCCCGGCCACCTGCTCGACGACTGCTTCGCCGGCGCCGGCCGCGACCGCTGGCTCGCCGTCTCCATCCCCGACCGCCCCGCCCTCGATCGCGTCGCCCTTCTGCTCGGGACGCCCGCCGCCGGGATCGGCGATCCCGACGACCTCCGTCCCCACCTCGCCGCCTGGTCCCGCGCCCGCGACCCACTCAACGCCGCCGCGCAGCTGCAGGACATCGGCGTCGCCGCCTCCCCGGTCAACAACGTGCGCGACCTCCTCCTCGACGATCACCTGCGCGAGCGCGACTTCTTCTGGCTCATCGACCACGCCCCGGTCCAGGAGCCGGTCGGCGCGCGCGCCTGGCCCGGGTCGGGCATCCGCCTCACCGGCGCGCCGGCCCCGCCGGTCTGCCGCGCCCCCTTGCTCGGCGAGCACAACCGCCTCATCGCCACACGCCTCATGGGCTACACGGAGTCGGAGTACGAGGCGCTGGAGGCCCGCGGCGTCTTCGGCAGCGTTCCCCGCGCCGCCGACGCGATCCCCCCGAAGCAGGACCTCCCCTCCCGCCCCGGGCTCAGCGCCTGGTCGGTGCCGTGGAAGGCGCGGGAGATGGACCCGCACTACCATGAGCGCCTGCGCGAGCGCTTCGGCCGTTTCGGCGCCGGCGCCCGTCGCGGGCAGCCGGATAGCAGCACCCCCGGATAGGAGTACCCAATGAGAGCCGCCGTCTACCAGGGCGCCCAGCAGTTCGAGATCCGCGAGATCGACCGCCCCAGCCCCCGTCCCGGCCAAGTCCTCGTGCAGGTCGCGCAATCCGCGATCTGCGGCACCGACGTCCACGCCTTCATGTACGACATCGCCCCGCCGGGCCACGTCCTGGGGCACGAGATCTCCGGCCGCATCGCCGAACTCGGCGCCGACGTGGACGGCTGGTCGGTCGGCGACCGCGTCGTCGCGGGGGGTGGCGATCCCCCGCCGGACGCGACCCGGAGCGCCTTCGTCACCGACCCCCGCTTCAACTACCGCACGATGGGCTTCGCCGGCTCCCGCACCGGCGGCTACGCGGAGTACACCCTCGCCGAGGCGTGGGCACTGCAGGCCATCCCCGACGCCGTATCCGACGCCGTGGCCGCCCTAACCGAGCCCTGCTCCGTCGCCGTCCACGCCGTGCGCCGCTCCGCCGTCAAACTCGGCGACACCGTGGGCGTCATCGGCGCCGGGCCCATCGGGCTGCTCTGCATGCAGGCCGCGCGCGCCGCCGGCGCGACCCGGCTGCTCGTCTCCGAGCCCGCGCCCGCCCGCGCGCAGCTCGCCCGCGACCTGGGCGCCGCCGCCGTCGTCAACCCCCGCGAGGAGGACGTCGTCGAGCGCCTCGTCCAACTGACCGATGGGCGGGGCCCGGACGTCATTTTCGACTGCGCCGGCCTGGGCGGCACGCTCGATCAGGCCCTGCAGGCCGTGCGGCGCGCCGGACAGGTCGTGCTGGTGGCCGTGCCCTGGGAGCCGATGCCGCTGCAGCCGGCCGACTGGATGGCGCGCGAGGTCGACCTGCGCGTCACCTTCGGCGGCCAGCCGGCCGACTGGCGCATCGCCCTCGAGCTGCTCGCGGCCGGCCGCATCTCCGGCGAGGCCCTGATCTCCGACGCCAGCTTCATCCAGCTCGACGACATCCAGGCGACCTTCGAGGCGCTCATGCAGCCGTCGTCGCAACTGCAGGTCGTGATCAGCCTCGCCGGCGACGAGGCCTGACCGGCGAGCCGCGCGCGCGAGGATCCGGCTGCTCTATCGTGAGTGGCGGCGGGGAGTACCTCGTCGGCCAGCATCGGCTGGGGCGGCTGCGCCAGCCGAAAGAGACCGGGGCAGCGGCGGCGACGCCGCTCCACAGGGGGCAACACGATGGCGATCGCGAACATCAACGGCGTTGACCTGTACTACGAGGATGCCGGCAGCGGTGCCCCGATCATCTTCCAGCACGGCTACACCTCGGCGCATGAAAGCTGGGCGGGCGTCGTCGAGCGGATGCGCACGCGCTACCGCTGCATCGTCATGGACTGTCGCGGCGCGGGAGATTCGGCGCATCCCGACGACGGCTACACCATCGAGCAGCTCGCGGCCGACGTCGTGGGCATGGCCGACTACCTCGGCATCGACCGATTCCACTACACGGGCCAAAGCATGGGCGGACTGATCGGCTTCGAACTGGGGCTGGCGCACGCCGACCGGCTGCTCAGCCTGTCGCTGTCGGCGCCAGCGCCAGCCGACGGGATCGACATGCCATACGCGATCCGGGACGAGCTGCGGAGTCGATGGGCGAACAAGGAGCGTGAGTTGATGATTCGCATGCAGATAGCGTCGACACCGCGATCGAGTGCGCACGCTGATGTCCCTGCGCAGGTCGATCGGCAGTTCGCGGTGTCGGAGGGGCACTACGACGGCTGCTGGGACGCGATGGTCACCTCCCGGCGGCGCGATCGGCTCGGCGAGATCCAGACACCGACGCTGCTGCTGGCGGGCGCGGCCGATGCAGGGCTGCCATCCAACCTCAAGGACTTCGCCCGGCTCGGCAATGCCACCCTGCACGTCTTCAGCCGCGTCGGACACGGCGTGCCGCGGGAAGTGCCGGCGGCCTATGCGCGCGTGATGTCCGACTTCCTCGATCACGGCGTGGTCAACGCCAAGACCATCGCCGGGGCGGTCGCGGCAGCGGCCCACGCGTAGGGGTTGCGATGCCGGAACCGATCCGCAGCGCGGTAGTCGTCGGCGGCGGCAGCGCGGGATTCCTCGCGGCGCTGACGTTCCGGCGTATGCTGCCGCAGATCAAACTGACGGTCGTGCACTCGCCCGGCATCCCGATCATCGGCGTGGGCGAGTCGACCACCGGCCGGGTGCCGCTGCATCTGCACGAGTCCCTCAAGATCAACCGCGACGAGTTCCACCGCGAAGTGCGCCCCAGCTGGAAGCTGGGGCTGCGCCTGGAGTGGGGCGCGGCCGGCGTGCCGCACTTCAACTACCCGTTCGAGCGCCACCTCGAGAAGCATGTGCCCGGGCTCGACAAACGGGCCGCCTACTACTGCCTGGCCGACCCCAAGGATTGCAGCGTCTTCCACGCGATGATGGACCGCAATCGCTCGCCGGCGACGCTGGAGGGGCGATCATTCGCCATCGATCCGCGCACGGCATACCATCTCCCGAACGCGCGCTTCATCGACTACCTGCGGCGGCAGTCGCTCGAATCGGGCGCCAGCCTGATCGAGGACGAGGTGCAGGAGGTCGTGCGGGCGGAGTCAGGCGATGTCGACTGTCTGCGCCTGCAGAGCGGCCGCGAGGTGCGCGGCGACCTCTTCATCGACTGCTCGGGCTTCCGCTCGCTTCTGCTGGGCGAGACGCTGGAGGAGCCCTACCTGAGCTACGCCGACACGCTCTTCTGCGACCGCGCCGTGATCGGCTCCTGGCAGCGGGACGACCAGGTCCGGCCCTACACCACCGCATCGACGATGGACCACGGCTGGGCCTGGCGGATCGACTTCCCCGACGTCGTTACCCGCGGCTACGTGTTCTCCTCCGCGTTCTGCTCGGACGAAGAGGCGGCGCGGGAGCTCCAGGCGAAGAACCCCGAGCTGGGCGCGGACCCGGATCTGCGCGTGCTCCGCTTCCCCAGCGGCCGCTACGCGCGCCACTGGGTGCGCAACGTGGTCGCCGTGGGCAACGCCTCCGGGTTCGTCGAGCCGCTGGAGGCGACGGCGCTGCATTGCATCGTCGAGCAGCTCTACCAGCTCGCCGACGGGCTGATCGATGCGGACGGGGCGCCCACGCCCGGCCTGCGCGACCTCCTGAACGCGGCCTTCCAGCGGAATTGGGACGACGTGCGCGACTTCCTGGCGCTGCACTACAAGTTCAACGACCACGCGGACACGCCGTTCTGGCGTCACTGCCGCGCCGAGACATCGCTGGGCGGGGCGGCGGCGTTGGTGGAGGCCTACGAACGCGTGGGGCCGTCGCGGCTGCTGACCCGGCTGATCCCGGGGGAGTACTTCGAGTACGAGGGCTACACGTCGATGCTCGTCGGCATGCGCGTCCCCACGGCCGCCCGCCGCCCGCTCTCCAGCCAGGAAGCGAAGGCCTGGGCCACGCTGCAGCGGCGGATGCGCACCGCCGCCGCCCAGACGCTGCCGATGCGCGAGGCGCTGGAGCGGGCGCACGGGGCGCCGCCGACCGCGCTGACGCGGTCCGAGCGGCGCCGGCAGGCCCGCGGATAGCCCTCCGCGCGCGAACCTCGGGTCTGGCACGCGATCCGGTGATCCCATCGAGAATCCCACGCCCCAGGCGCACACAAAACTTCGTGTCGATCGGGCCAGAACGCGAGTTCACCAATATTTTCCCACAACTCCTTGCGATCTCGCCTCCCCCGGTCTAGTCTGTGGCCGTTTCGGTACCGAGCGGTCCCACAGGGGGACAGCCGGGGACCAGAAGGGAACATGTGATGAGCGATCGGAACTATTGGACCGCCCTGCGACAGCGAAAGATCTCGCGCCGCACTATGTTGGGAGCCAGCGCGAAGGCTGGCGTTGGGGCCGCCGGGCTCGTGCTCGTCGGCTGCGGCGACGACGACGAGCCCGACGCCGGGGCCGCGGCCGCCGAACGGGCCGCCACGGCCGCGGAAGAGGCCGCTGCCGCCGCCATCGCTGCCGGGGAGGCGCGCGCCGCCGAGACCGAGGCCGCCGCGGAAGCCGCCGCCGCCGCGGCCGACGCCGCGGGCGAGGCCTCCGACGCGGCCGCGCAGGCCGCCGCCGCCGCGGCCGATGCCGCCGCCCTGGCCGCCGAGGCGGCCGAGTCGGAGGACGCCGCCAACGCGGCCGCCGCCGCGGAAGCCGCCGCCGCGGCTGCCGCCGATGCTGCCGCCGCCGCCTCCGCGGCCGGCGATCAGGCTGCTGCGGCCGTCGCCGCTGCCGCCTCCGAGGCCGCCGAGGCCGCCGCCCAGGCCGCCCGCGACGCGGCCGCCGCGGTCGAGGCCGGCACCGCCACCGCGGCCGCCGCGCAGGCCGCCATCGACGAGGCCGCCGAAGCCGCGGCCGCCGCCGCGGCCGCCGCCGGGGAGGCCTCCGCCGCCGCCGGGCAGGCCGCCGCCACGGCCCAGGAGACCGCCGAAGCCGCGGCCGAGACCGCCGCTGCGGCGGTCGCCGCTGCTGAAGAGGCCGCCGCCGCGGCCCAGGAGGCCGCCGAGAGCGCCGCCATGGCGATGGAGGAGGCCCAGGCGGAAGAGCAGGCCGTCGCGCGCAGTGGCGGCGTCTACCGGCGGGCCAACACGAACGCGCCCAACTTCGCGCGCCTGGGCTTCGGTTCGGCCGGCAACAACAACGGCTTCAACCAGGACTTCAGCATCTACGAGCGCCTCGCGCGCGTCTCCGCGACCACCCTGGAGCCTGACCCGTCGGGCGGTGTCAACCTGTTCCGCGTCACCGACGCCGATTTCACGATCGAACCGGTGCTGGCCAACGGCTGGGAACGCCCAGACGACACGACCTGGGTCTTCGATGTCCGCACGGACCCCGTCTGGCACACTGGCCGGCCGTTCGACATCGACGACGTACACTACATGTTCGAGTCGATTCGGGATCCGAACGCCGGCGGCGGCCAGAGCAACCCGTTCAGGATGTCCGCCAACCTGGACGTGGGCGAAGTGATGGACGCCTCCACCTACCGCCTCACGCTGACCCAGCCAACGGGCTACATCGAGACCCTGCTCGAGCAAACGAACATCGTCGACCGCGAGACCTACGACGATCGCGAAACCGACGCGATCATCGTGGGGACCGGCCCCTACACCTTCGAGAACTATGACCCGAACCGGGGCTGGGACCAGTTGCCGCACGCGCAATTCGCGAGTGTGAACAACCACCCGCTTTTCTCGGGTGGCGCCCCGCAGTTCGACAAGATCGAGCACACCATCTACGCGGACTCCGCCGTCATGGCGACGGCCTTCGAAGCGGGCGAGCTGGACTCGCACCAGGGACTCCCGATCGGCCTCCCCGAAGCCGAGGAGCGGCTGCTGTGGAACGAGGACTTCTACGCCGATGCCGGCTGGAGTGCCAGCGGCCAAAACACGCGGTTCCGCGCGGACTTGGAGCCCTTCCGCAACAAGCTGGCCCGCCAGGCGGTGCTGATGCTGGTCGACGGCCCGCGCGTCCAGCAGGATTTCGCCGGCAAGTTCGACACCGCCGCGCGCATGCACTGGCAGCCCGGCACCGTCCCCTACGCAGAGGGCAACGGCGCCGCCTTGGATCCGCACCCCATGGGTGTGGACCCGGAGGCCGCCCGGGCCGAGGCCGGACGCCTGTTTGAGGCCGCCGGATTCACCGGTGGCGAAACGCTGAAGATCGACACCTTCCCCACGCGCCTGTACGCGCCCGCGCTGGCCCAGCTCCTGCAGCAGGAGCTCTCCGCGTTCGACATCAACACCGAGATCAATCCCCGTGAACAATCGGAGCTGATCAAACTCCTCGTCACCGGCACCTTTGAGCACATGTTAATCGGCTTCGGGTCCCACATCAGGCCCGGGTCCCCCGCCGTCACCGTGCTGTTCGCCAACGGCTACGACGGCAACGTAAACGCCCCCGTCGACGAGAATGTCCCCCTGCACGAGCGTCCCGGCATCAGCGACGAGCCGGAGTGGCTGGACATGATCCAGCAGGCCCGCAATGGCACCTGGACGGACTGGACGGCCTGGAACGAGAAGTACCTCGATGTGGCCTGGAGCAACGTGCTCATCCGCCAGTCCGGGGTCCAGTTCCGAGCCAACAGGCTGGACTTCAGCGGTGGCATTGACGCGAATCGGTACCCGTACGCCCCGGGAGCGCGTTTCGCGACCTAGACGCGATCGCTCGAACCGAGGACCAAGACGACCCCGCACGCAAGTGCGGGGTCGTCTTCCCTCTGGCCCCAGCGGATCCCGCGCCTCCGGGACAACGCGGGCGGCGATTGACGGGCGGCGCTGGCTCCTGGCAATTGGCTCGAACGCGGCCCTCGACGACCGCTGGGCGCTCGGCCAGACTGTCGGTGGGCCCTTAGCTCAGCTGGCAGAGCAGCGGACTTTTAATCACAACGTTGATGGATCCCGAGTCCGTGCCCGTGGCCACCGCCCCGCGGTTGCCGGCGACCGACTGCTTGCACCGCACTCGATCACACGGCGCCTTGACTTCGCCCCCCGAGAGGGCGTCCATGGTTCCACCCGGAGGAACCATCATGCGCGTGACACGCCCGCCTCATACGCTCGAGCCCCGCTCGCTCGACGACGGGATCGCGGAGTACCTGCTGGCCTGTGAGATCGAGGGCAAGAGCCCGCGCACCGTCCAGGCCTACGGCGAGACGCTGCGCCTCTTCCGGCGCGTCTGTGGGGCACGGGACCTCCCGGCGGCGCTTGCCGATTTCCGGCCGGCGCACATCTACCAGTTCCGCAAGGCCGTGCAGGACTCGGGCGTCTCGATCGGCACGCGACACCGCCGCTTCCGCGAGACGCGCACGCTGTTCAGTTGGGCGTTGCGCATGGACTACTGCGCCCGCAACCCCTTCGCCGGCATCCCCAACGTGCGGCTCGAGCAGAAGGTGATCCAGCCCTACATGCCTGAGGAGGTGCAGGCGCTCCTGGAGATCTGCGATCCCGAGACCGCGTTCGGCTGCCGCAATCGCGCGACCATCTTGCTCCTCCTGGACACCGGGATCCGGGCCTCCGAACTCCTGCAGCTGACGCTGGCCGACATCCAGTGGGCGGATCACCGGGTGCACATCCGCTGGGGCAAGGGGCGCAAGCAGCGCGTGGTCCCCCTCGGCGATCGGCCGGCGGCGGCGGTTCGCGACTACATCGACCGGTTTCGTGGCGAGGAGGTGGGCTGCGTCTTCCTGAGTTCCCGAGGGCCTCGGGTCCCGCTGGCGCCCTTCAGTCTGGTGACCCTGTTCGACCGGCTCGGGCGGCGGGCCGGCGTCCACCACGTGCACGCCCACCGCTTCCGCCACACGTTCGCGACGTGGGCGATCGAGAACTAGGCCCGGGAGCTCGACGTCCAGTACCTGCTCGGGCACTCCACCTCGGCGATGGTGCGACGCTACGCGGCGACCTACGACTCGGCGAAAGCGGCCGCCGCCCATTCGGGGTTCAGCCCGATGCGCCGCCTGCCGACCTCCTGAGGGTGGAATCGCCCGGTGGGGGCGGCGCTACCCCTCAGGCAGCAGGAACATTTGGCCCCCGCCAGCGGATACAATGAGCGCAGAGGGGCGTCCGAATGACCGAGCGACTGCTACCCCCCCCCGGAACGCGCCGGTCTCCGCACGCTGACCCGAGCGGCGTGCGACGACGCGATCCTGCCCGGCGTGCTGATCATGCTGTTCGTCCTGGCGGCGAATTTCATGGGAGACCGTCTGCGTGACGTCTTGGATCCACGGCTCCGCGGGAGCCGGTAAGCAGTCGGGTAAACAGGAAGGAGCGCAGCCATGAGTAGCTTGGCCGTCACCGGCGGCAGCCTCTACTACGAGGAGCACGGGGAGGGCCCCAACACGATCGTCTTTGCCCATGGGGCCGGCGGGAACCACCTCAGCTGGTGGCAGCAGGTGCCCCACTTCCGCGACCGCTACCGCTGCATCACCTTCGACCATCGCGGCTTCGCGCGCAGCGTCGACGAGTCGGGCGAGGGGCGACGGGCGTTTCGCCGGGACCTGGAGGAGCTGCTGGATCACCTGGGGGTCGAGCATGCGGTCCTCGTGGGGCAATCGATGGGCGGGTTCACCGTCTTGCCCTACGCCGTCGCGCATCCCGATCGTGTGCGTGCTCTCCTGATGGCCGACACGTTCCTGGGCATCGGGGATGCGGCGCTGATCGCCGACCTGCAGGTCGCCCTAAAGAAGGCAGCCGACAACGCCAGCGCGGGCGGTGACACGATGATGGTCGGCGCGGACTATCTCGCGCGGAACCCGAACGGCGTCTTCCTCTACCAGCAGGTGCGCGGCCTCACCCCGCCGCTGCCGCCGAACCTGACCTGGACCGTGGACGACGGCGCCGTGCCGCCGGATCAGCTCTCGGCGCTGACGATGCCGGTCATCTTCTTGGCCGGCGAATTCGACGCGATCATCCCGCCGGACCTGATCGAGCGGGCGCACCGGATGGTCCCGGGGTCGCGCTACGTCTCGGTGCCCACCGGCGGCCACTCCGTCTACTGGGAGCTGCCCGGCGAGTTCAACGTCATCCTCGACGGGCTCCTGGCGGAGGCCTATCCGTAGGGCGTCAGACGGCCCCGATGGCACACGAGCGGGAGACGAGCCATGCAGCAGAGCGACCTCCAGGAGATCATGCGCGCCGCCGGGGTCGAACCCACGACGAGCAGCATCACGTTCACCGGCGTGGACGACCCGGTGTACCCATCGCCGCTGCGCCTTGGCGCGGGCATGGCGAGTGTCCTGGCGAACGTCGCCGGCGCGATCGACGAGATCGCGGCGGCCAAGACCGGCCGGCGGCAGGCGATCGAGATCGACGTGGGCCACGCCCTCGTCTCGATCAGCAGCATGTGGGTGCTGAAGGTCGACGGCGTCCCCGCCACCGAAGCGTTCGATATCGGGATCACGCCCGGGCAGGGCATCTTCCCCACCCGCGACGGCCGCTTGTTGTACCTGCTGAGCGGCTTCCCGCACATCGTCGAGCGCACCATGGCGGCGCTCGGCTGCGCCGACGTCGACGCGCTCCCGGCTCACGTCGCCGCACGCGACGCGGCGGAGATGGAGGATGCGCTGGTCGACGCGCAGTTGACCGGCGTCGTCGTGCGCGACCAGGAGGAGTGGCGGCGCCACCCGCAGGGCCGCCTGCTGGCCGGTTCGCCCGCCGTGGAGATCGAGCAGATCGGCGAGGTGCCGCCCACACCGCTGCCGGCCGGCGAGGCGCCGCTGGCCGGGCTGCGCGTCTTGGACGCGACCCGCGTCCTCGCGGGGCCGACGATCGCGCGCACGCTGGCCGCCTTCGGCGCGGACGTGCTCCATGTTGGCTCGCCCAACGTGCCGGACATGGCGGGCGCGCAGGTCGACACCGGCCACGGCAAGCGTCGCGCGTTCGTCGATCTGGACACCGCCGACGGCGTCGAGACGATGTGGAATCTGATCGAGGGCGCCGACGTGTTCTCGCAGTCGTATCGCGCGCAGAGTCTGGCGCGCCGCGGTCTGGGCGCGGAGGCCGTCGCGGCCCGCAACCCCGGCATCATCTATCTCTCGGAGAACGCCTACGGCCCGCGCGGCCCCTGGCACGAGAAGCGCGGCTTCGACGGCAACGTCCAGGCGGCGAGCGGCATCCACGCGCTCAGCGAGAACCCCGCCGAGATAGAGGGGGCCGGCCCGCCGGCGGCGATGAACGACTACGGCACCGGTTACTGGGGCGCGTACGGCGTGCTGGAGGCGCTGCGCCGTCGCGCCGTCGAGGGCGGCTCCTGGCACGTGAAGGTGTCGCTGGGCCAGACAGCGAGCTGGTTCCTCCGACTCGGCACGCCGCACGACATCACCGGCGTCGACCCCGAGTACGGGTTCGCACTCGCCGAGCGCTTCTCCGAGGACGTCGATTCCGGGTACGGCAGGCTGACCCGGCTCCGCTTCCCGATCGCCTTCTCCGGGATCACCCCCCACTGGGGTCCCCCGGTGCAGCCGGGGATGCACGATCCCGTCTGGCTGCCGCGCAACTAGGCGCGGCAGGGCGTGTCGCGGCCGCCGGCGGCGGGCCGCGCCATGGGTCGCGGCGATCCGTGCTATGCTCGGCGGCGACACCCCATTGCAGGTCCCACCGTCACGCAATACGCGCGTGTGTATCGGGTATCGAGGTTTGCATTCGCGGAGATACGATGAGCCGGGGCGACCCCCAGATACAGGTACAAGGGCTGTGGAAAGTATTCGGCGATGACGCCGATCAGGTATTCGAACCCGATAACGTAACCAAGACCAGAGACGAGATACAGGACGAACTGGGCGCGGTCGTCGCCCTGCGCGATGTATCATTCGACGTCGAGGCCGGCGAGACCTTCGTGGTAATGGGTCTCTCGGGAAGTGGTAAATCCACCCTGGCGCGATGCCTGACCCGGCTCGTGGAGCCGACGCAGGGCGAGATCCGCTTTGACGGCGACGACATCCTCACCTATGGTGCGCAAGAACTCACCGAATTCCGCCGTAGGAAGATTGCGATGGTCTTCCAGCACTACGGGTTGCTGCCGCACCGGCGCGTGTTGGACAACGTGGCCTTTGGCCTCGAGATCCAGGGCGTGGATCGGGCGACGCGCAACAAGGCGGCGGCGCAGGCCATCGAGACGGTTGGGCTGGACGGCTGGGAGCGCTACTACCCGCACGAGATGAGCGGCGGCATGCAGCAGCGCGTCGGCATCGCCCGGGCCCTGACGGTGGACCCCGACGTGCTGATCATGGACGAGCCCTTCAGCGGCCTGGACCCGCTCATCCGTCGCAGGATGCAGGACGAGCTGGTCTCCCTCCAGGGCCAGCTGCGCAAGACCATCGTGTTCATCACCCACGACCTCAATGAGGCCATCAAGCTCGGCGACCGGGTGGCCATCATGCGCGACGGCGCGATCGTCCAGGAGGGCGACGCCGAGGAGATCGTCACGCACCCGGCCGACGACTACGTCGCCGACTTCGTGCGGGACGTGTCCGCGGCGGACATCGCCGAGTTGCGGGCGCCCCCGGCGGCCGACGCGGCCACGAGCGGTCTGGAGGCCGGATGATGGCCCGGGCGGGCGACACGCACGATCCGCCAAGCGACTCCGAGCCTGCCTCTGCGTGGACCCGGCTGGTGGCGCTCCGCGCCGACCGCCCCTGGCTGACGCCGGTGGCGGCGGTGATCGTCGTGCTGATCGCGACCCTGCTGATCTGGGGTCCGGAGATGGAGTTCCCCACCACCGTCTCGCAGTCCGAGCAGCCCGCCGGCGAGGGTCGCACCGTGACCCTGGACCGGACGGTGCGCGAAGTCAGCGGCGACGCCATCGACGATGCGGTCTCCTGGCTGACTGAAGAGGGCGACTGGCTGTTCGCCAGCGTCAGCGATGGGATCACCTACGCGCTCATCTACATCGAAGACGCGCTCAAGTGGACGCCCTGGCCGGTCGTCGTGGTCGGACTGGCGCTCCTGGCCTTCGCGGTGGGGCGCTGGAGCCTGCTGGGCTTCACGGCGCTCGCCTTGATCTACATCGGTCTCATGGGCCTCTGGCCGAACGCCATCGACACCATCGCGCTGATCGCGGTGGCGGTGGTCGTGGCGCTGGCCATCGGCCTGCCGCTCGGCGTGCTCGGCGCCCGCAACCGCCTCGCCGACAACCTCATGCGTCCCATCCTCGACGCCATGCAGACGATGCCCAGCTTCGTCTATCTGCTGCCCGGCATCCTCTTCTTCGGCCTGGGCAAGCCGGCCGGCATCTTCGCGACCGTCATCTACGCGGTGCCCCCCGTCATCCGCCTCACGAATCTCGGGATCCGCCAAGTCTCCCCCGAGGTCATCGAGGCCGCGCAGGCGTTCGGGTCGTCGCCCCGCCAGGTGCTGACGAAGGTGCAGATCCCCATGGCGTTGCCCACGATCATGGCCGGCATCAATCAAACCACGCTGATGGCCCTTGCGATGGTCACTATTGCTAGTATGGTGGCCGCGGGAGGCCTCGGCGACGACGTCCTCCGGGCGTTGCAGAAGAATCAGTCGGGGAACGGAGTGATCGCGGGCCTCGCGATCGTGTTCCTCGCGATTATCATCGATCGGCTTACGCAGTCGATCGGTGCGGAAAACAGGGAGCGCTTAACCGCAGGTTGAGAAAGGACACTGACATGCATCCACAGCGCGACGACATCCACCACAGAGGCATTCGGCGACCTGGCAGGTTCGCCCTCATCCTGATCGCCGTGATCGCGATGCTCGCCCTGGCGGTCGCGGCCGCCTGCGGGGGCGGCGACTCCGGCGACGACAAGGAGACGCTCGTCTTCAGCGACCTCAACTGGACCAGCGCACAGGTCCAAAACCGCATCGCCCAGTACCTCGTCGAGATGGGCTACGACTACCCGACCGACGTCGTCCTGGGCGGGACGCTGCCGCTGTTCCAGGGGCTCCGGCGCGGCGACACACACATCACGATGGAGATCTGGCTGCCCAACCAGGCCGAGGCCTGGGCCGAGGCGCAGGCCGCCGGGGAGGTCGTGTCGCTGGGCCCGAGCCTCGGCAGCGACTGGCAGTCCGCCTTCGTCATCCCCGCCTACCTGCAGGCGGAGTACCCGGATCTCGACCACATCGACGACCTCCAGGACGACCAGTTCAAGGCGCTGTTCGCCACCGCCGAGACCGGTGGCAAGGCGCGGCTGGTCTCCTGTGTGATCGGCTGGTCCTGCGAGGAAGTGAACGCCGCGCAGGTCGAGGGGTATGGGCTCGCCGCTCACATCGAGATCATCGCCCCCGGCGACGGCGCCGCGCTCAACGCCGACCTCATCGGCGCCTATGAGAAGGGCGAGCCCTGGCTGGGCTACCAGTGGGGCACCAACGAACCCGCGCTGTTGCTGGATCTGGTGCGGCTCGAGGAGCCCGCCTACACAGACGAGTGCTGGTTCACCAGCAAGGCCTGCGCCTACAAGGATGCCACCATCCTGATCGCCGTGCACCCCGACGTCGTCACCGGCGCCCCGGACGTCGTCGCGATGCTGCGCGGCTGGACCTTCGATGTCACGAAGTACCGCGCCGTGGCCGACTGGCTCAACAACAACGCGGGCGCCGACGCCAACGACGCCGCGCTCTGGTGGCTCAGCTCGAACGAGGCCGTCTGGAGCACTTGGGTGACCGAGGACGCCGCCGAGAAGATTCGCGCCGCGCTCGACGACGGCGAAATCCCCGCCGGCTGGCCCGAGGCGTCGTAGACCGGCCGCTGCTCAATCTCCTGCGCCGCGCGCCCGCGCGCGGCGCAGGATGCCCGGGGACGGCTTCCGCCCTCCCGGACCGCGGACCGCCCACGGAGGCACGCAGCGCGCAACGCCTGGGTCACTCGGTCGCGTCCAGCCGGCCCAGCGCGCCCGGCCAGTCGAGGATGGACTGATCGGCGGTCACCAGCCGGTGCCCCGCCAGCGCGGTGGCGACGATCAGGCGGTCGGCGGGTTCGCCGGGCAGGTCGCGCAGGAAGCCGGCGCGGGTGGCGATCTCGCCGTCCACGGGGATCTCGACGAGGCCGTCGCGAAGCAGGCCCGCGCGCCAGGAAGCGACATCGCGCAGGAGCGTCATTCTGCGCTTGTCGTGCAGCATCGCGACCTCCCAGAAGGTGATGGCGGAGACGGCGGCCTCGCCTGCGGCCCAGGCCCGGTCGATGGCACGGCGGGCGCGGCGGCCGACACGGCGGTCTTCGAAGAGCAGCCAGATCAGCACGTGGGTATCGAGCAGGATCACGGGTTGAGCACGCGATCGGGGTCGGATTCGGCTTCCCACTCCACACCGATCGGCGCGACGAGATCGCCGTGAATCTGAATGATGTCCCGGTCACGGCCCCAAGGCGCGCCCTGGGGCTTCGGCCGGTATGGCGCAAGCCGGGAGACCGGGCGGCCGTACTTGGTGATGACGATCTCCTCGCCGCTCTCCGCCACATCGTCCATGAGCTTGAGGCACTTCGCCTTGAACTCGGAGGCCGTGATGGTGCGGGCACCGGGCGTCCGGTCGCGATCTGGCTGCATAGCGTCCTCCCCGCTTCGCTCCGTGACCCATACTATACCATGGTCACGACCATGGTCGGATATTCCAGACGCAACCGCACGTACTCCGGCCCCGTCCCCCTCCCCCACCGCTACCGATCGATCTGCGCCCTTCCCGGCCCCCTACGCCTACAATGCGGGCGACCCCCATCCCACGATCACCGAGGAGACAGATCATGCCGCAACTCACCGATGACCAGGTCGCGGACGCGGTCGCGTTCCTGGCGCAGGCGCGGGCGCGCGGAGGGCCGCTGCCCGCCTTCCCCGAGGCCTGCCGCCCGGCCACGATCGGCGACGCCTACCGCATCGCGCAGGCGACCCGCAGCCCGGCCGACACGCGCCCCGACGGCTGGAAGGCCGGCGCGTCGAGCGCCGCGCAACTGCGCGACGCGGGCCTCGCGACGCCCCCCGTCGCGCCGCTCTTCCCGGGCGTGCTGTGCGAGAGCCCGGCCGACCTGGACGGCGCGACGTACCACCTGTGCGTCATGGAGGCCGAGGTCGCGTTCCGGGTGGCGACGGGGCTGCCCTCGCGGCCGGATCCCTACACGATGGCCGAGGTCCGCGACGCCGTCGCCGGCGCGCACCTGGTCATTGAGGCCGTCAACTTCCCCTTCGCCGACGGTCCCGCCGTGGGGCTGCCCAGCATCGTCGCGGGCGGGTTCGCCGTCGGCAGCCTGGTGGTCGGCCCCGCCATCGACGACTGGGCCGACCGCCAACTATCGGCGCTGGACGTGGAACTGCTCATCGACGGCGAGTGCGTCGCGCGGGGGCTGGAGGGCGACGCCCGCTGCGACCCGCTGGGCGTCCTGTTGGCGATGGCCAACGACCTCTCGGCGCGCGGCTTCGGGCTGGAGGCGGGCCAGATAGTCACGACGGGCGCCGCCGCGGCGCCGACCCCCGCCCGCCCAGGTCAGACGGCCGTGGTCCGCGCGGCCGGCGTCGGCGAGGTCGTCGCGCGGCTGTCGGCCGGCGCCTAGCCGGTCCGCCGTAGCTTCTTCAGGCTGGGCAATTCCCGCGGGGGATCGAGGTGACTGCCCCGGATCGTGTAGGAGACCTCGCCCACATACACGTCGCCGCGGGAATCGACGGCGATCGCGTGCGGCGCGATGAACCGGCCCGGCTCGCTGCCCTCCTCGGGGTCGCCGTAGCGGCCCAGCAGCGTGCCCGCCGCGTCGTAGGCGCTGACGCGGTGCCCGATGCCGAGCGCCCCGTCCATCAGCGCCACCCCGTTGAGCTCCCCGATGTAGATGTGTCCGTCCGGGCCCACGCTCAGCCCGCAGGGCCGGTGGACGTTGTTCCACATCGTCACCAGCCCCCCGTCGAGGTCGAAGATCTGCACGCGGTGCGCCTCCCGGTCCGCCACGTACACGCGATCGCCGCGCAGCGCGATGTTGTGCGGGCAGAGGAACTGGCCGGGGTCGATCCCCGGCGCGCCCCAGGACAGCAGATGCTCACCGCTGGGGGAGTACTTGTGCACCCGCGCGTTGCCGTAGCCGTCGCTGATGAAGATGGCGCCGTCTTCGGCGATGGCGATGTCGGTCGGCCGATTGAACGGCTGGCCGCTGAAGCGCGGCGCCGGCTCGTGCGGCCTGCCGATCGTCAGCAGCAGCTCGCCCGCCGGCGTCCACTTCGTGATCGTGTGCGATCCGTCGTCGGCGCAGTAGATGAAGCCGTCGTCGGCGGCCAGGATGGCGTGCGTGCGGTTCGTGAACGTGCCCGCCCCGAACGTCCGCTGGAACGCCCCGCCGGCGTCGAGCACGATGACCGGGTTGGCCGGGTTGCGGGTGAGCAGGTAGACCGTGTCGTCGGCCGCGACGCTGACACCCGGCGTCTCGACCAGGGTCATCCCGGCGGGCAGATCCGCCCAGTGCGCCAGGCAGTCGAGGGGCAGGGTGGGCGCGGGCAGGTCGGTCGTCATGGTGGGATCCTTTCACGGGCCGGGCGTCGCGGGCGCAGCCGCAGACGCCGCCGTATACTACTCGGGCCACGACCGTCGCGCCCGGGGGATCCCCGTCCACGGGGCGCAGGCGGGGACGAAGGGGGCCAACGTGAACAATCCCATGGACGTGCTGGGGGCGCGCAACGCCAACGACGTCGACCATCCCACGGGTCCCGATGTCGGCCAGCGCCTGCCCGACATCGCGCTGCCCGACCAGTCGGGCCGGCCGGTCAACATCGAGGCGGCGCGCGACGGCGGCCGGGCGCTGGTGGTCTTCCACCGCTCGCTGCGCTGGTGACCGTTCTGCCGCTCGCAGCTCGTGCAGCTGCAACAGAACCTGCACCAGTTCACGAAGGCCGGCATCGCGGTCTTCGCGATCTCCTACGACCCCGTGGAGGCGCAGGCCGCCTTCGCCGAGGAGTTCGGCATCGCCTACTCGCTGCTCGCCGACGTCGACCACCAGGCCATCGAGGCGACGGGCATCCTCAACACGCAGAACGTGGTGGGGGCGGAGCACGACGTCACCAAGGTGGCGCCGTTCCCAGTCGCCGAGGTTGAGGCGAGGCTCCAGCTATCGACCTACGGCATGCCCTACCCCGGCTCCTACCTGATCGGCCAGGACGGGACGGTGATCGAGAAGCTGTTCTACCGCCACTACCGCACGCGCGCCTCGGCCGCGACGGTGCTGCGCGACGGCTTCGGCGTGGACTTCGAGGTGCGCGACCATCCCCGCGCCGAGGTGGGGGCCGACGGCGTCCGCATCCGCGCCACGCTGGGCACCGAGGCCATGGTCTACATGGAGACGTCGACGCTCTACATCGAGATCGACCTGGACGAGGGGTTGCACCTCTACGGGCAGCCGGTCCCCGAGGGCTACGTCGCGACGGAGGTGACCGTCACCGGGCCGGACTCCGTCGTGGTCGGCGCGCCGGTCTACCCCGCCACGACGCCGTTCCGCGTCGCCAGACTGCCCGAGCAGTTCCACGTCTTCCACGGGGATCTGCGCGTGGCCGTGCCGGTCTACTACGTGCTGGAGCACTTCGACCACCTGCTGTCCCGGGCGCGCATGCTGGCCCAGAGCGGTCCCGAGCACGAGGCCTCGATCGTGCGGCAGTTGATCGCGCACGCCGAGGCCACGCGCCCGCCCCACGAGACGGAGATCCGGCTCGACGTGACGGTCCGCTTCCAGGCCTGCTCCGATGTGGCGTGCTACCCGCCGGAGACGCGGACGTTCCACCTCGACGTCCCCATCGCGGCGGTGCAGATGAGCGACCGCGCCCTCCGCGACCTCGGCCTCGGGCCCTCAGCGGACGACCACTGACGCCCCCTGCCGTCAGGACTCCAGCGCCTCCAGCGCCTGCTCCCGCACGGCGGTGATGTTCTCCTTGAGATCGCGCACGGCCTCGCGCCACACGATGCGGTGCGGGCCGTTGCGGTCCTCCGCAACGGCGTCCTCGATCAACGCGGCCAGCGCATCGACGTGGGCGTGCAGCGCCTCGATCTGGAACGCCGGACTCGACAGCACCTCGTTCGCCACGGCCACGTAGTCGTCCCAGCCGGCCGTCGCCAGCGCGTGCAGGAAGGGGTCGCACGAGGGCGCGCGCGCCGGGATGTCGAAGAAGACGGGCCGCAGGCGGCACGACGCCTCGGTCGCTTCCCAGGCCGGCATGCGGTACCAGGTGCGGATGGGGCTGGGGTACTCGAACGTGTGCTCCAGGTCCCAGGGGATCAGCGTGAAGCGCTGGCTGCGGCTGTCCTGGTACCAGAAGTAGTTGTGGTTGAAGCAGCGCCCGCGGTTGCCGGTCCCCACCTCGACGCAGTACCAGGCGACGATGCCGTCCCAGTTGTCGACGAACCGATCGACGGCGACGTAGCGCAGCAGCGCGTCGATATCCGTCCGATCCCGGATGACCTGATAGACGCCCGCGTCGCTCTCCGGGTCATCCCCCTGCGCCGCGATGAGGTCGCCGGCGAACGCCTGGAACGGGCTCACGTCGGGGTGGTCCGACGCCGGGATCGTCCGGTCCAGCGCCTCCAGATAGGGCGCCGCCTCCGGGTGCTCCGGCCAGACCTCCTTGTAGAGATGGCCGGCCCCGCCGTCGTCGAAGTTCGCCGCCACGAACCGATCGTCGATCTCCTCCACCACCAGGAAGAGGCCCTGCGGCTCGCCGTTCAGGGTCAGCCAGGCGAAGGCCGTGCGCGGCGCGACGACGCCCGCCTCGCGAAACAGGGCGTAGCTCAGCGCCTCGCGCAGGTTGCTGTCGTCCTCGTGCATCGAATGGAAGTTCAGCCGCTTGAGCCCGTGCAGGCGGCCGCGCCGGTCGTACTGATTGAACTTCAGCTTGAACGACAGCTTGTCGCACGTCGGGTTGCCCGCCCCGTCGAAGCAGAAGCGCAACATGCCGTAGAAGCCCTTGTAGCGCACGCCCACCGCGTCGAACCGCTGCCCGTCGAATGACACGGCGCCCCGCACCCACTCCTCCCGCAGCGCGTTCTCGTTCAGCCACTCCAGGTCGTCCGGGGCGACGGTCAGGTCGTAGGTGTGAATCACGTCCTCGTCGAAGACGACGTTGAACGGATCGGGCGTGGCCGCGTTGGCGCCGAACCGCACGACGTCGGCGCCCAGATCGCGGGGCGCCGGCGCATCGCCCAGCGCCGACCAGCCGATCAGCACACCGGCCACCAGCAGCGCGGCGAATCCGGCCAGGAGTTGTCTGGGGCTCAGCATCGGGGCAGCATAAGGCGTCGGACCGGGCAGGAGGATGCATCATGACGCGGCTGCGCGCGACCGGCCCCGCGCTGACACTGCCCAGCCGGGTCGAGCGCAAGTACGTCCTGCCGCAGCCGCGCACGCGCAGCGCCGGCGCCTGGCTGCGGCACGCCTGCCGCCCCGCGCCGCAGTACGCGACGGGCGCCGTCAGCAGCTGCTACTTCGACACGCCCAACCTGGACGCCTACTACGAATCGGCCGACGGCTCGCTGGACAAGGCCAAGGTGCGCCTGCGCTGGTACGACGAGCCGTCTCCCCCCGCCGCGGACGCCGCCGGCCCGGACGCCGACGCGGAGATGACCGCCTTCCTCGAACTCAAGGGCCGACGCGGCGCCGAGAGCTGGAAGCGCCGCATGCCGATCACGCTGCCGCGCGACGCCGGGGGCGCCCCCGTGCTGCCCGGCCCGGCGCAACTGACCGACCTGCTGGCCCGGCTGGGATACGCCGCCCCCGCCCCGCTGCGCCCCGTCGTCCTCGTGCGCTACCAGCGCGCACGCTTCGTCGAGCCGGTGACGGGCGCGCGCGTCTCGCTCGACCACGGCGTCAGCGTGGCCGCGCCCTGGACGCGCCGCGCCCCGCCGCTGCGGCTCGATGAGGCCGTCGTCGAACTCAAGGGCGACGGGGAGGCGCTGCCCCGTCGCCTGAGCGCGCTCGGGCGGTTCGCGCAGCCCTGGTCCTCCAACTCGAAGTACGCCGCCGCGGTCGAAGCGCTCGACCTCGTGCCCGTCAGCTAAGCGACCCGCCCGCCGATGCGATCGCTGGAAAGAGGAACCCGTCATGCCGGTACTGATTAACCTGGGCCCGACCTCGGAATTGGCCTTCAGCGAGTTCTGGCCCGCGATGGTCTTCTCGCTGGGGGCGTCCATCCTCACCTACCTGCTCTACACGGTCTTCTACACCGACGCCCAGCGTGGCGCCGGGGTGCAGCGCACCTTCCTGCTGGCCGGTCCCGCCGTGACCACGCTGTTCATCGCCATTCAGTTCTCGCTGCCGCTCTCGCTGGGCCTGCTGGGCGCGCTGTCCTTCGTGCGCTTCCGCACGCCCATCAAGGACCCGGCCGAGATCGGCTTCCTGCTGCTGCTCATCGCCTCGTCGATCGGCGCCGCGACCTACAACTACGAACTCGTCGGCGTGCTCTACGGGCTCGTCGTCCTCGTCCTGCTGGTGCAGCGCTCCCGGGCGTTGTCGCTCTTCGATCGGGGCCGCCGCGACCTCATCATCACGCTGCAGACGACGAACTACGGCGCCGACGAGGAGCGCCTGCTGGCCTACCTCGATGAGCAACTGCGCGGCATGCGGCACGAGAGCCTCTCGACGCTCGAGGGCTCCGTCAGTCTGCACCTGCGCTTCCGCTCCTCCCGGCTGGGGGAGCGCTGGGGCCAGTTCAGCAGCGAGCTGAACGCGAGCATCGCGCCCACCACCGCCGACGTGTACGTCGCGTAGTCCGCAGCCCGATCGTCCAACTCTGGGACGGCGGGAACCTCACCCCCGAACCCCCTCTCCAACTGAACCGCTGGAGAGGGGGAACCGGAAGGGGCCAGGGATGAGGTTCCCACGCCCTAAACGGACGAAAACCCCGTCAACGGGCGAAAATTTTACACGCAGGTTACCTTAATTAACATGTTGGACATAACGGGGGGGGGGGGGGTCCTATCAGAACGTCTTAGACTACACGCGTGCTCGTGCACCGAGCGGTCCCACAACGGGACAGCCGGGAATCCAGAAAGGGGATTGTCATGAGCCGCCGTAACTATTGGACCACCCTGCGACAGCGGAAGATCTCACGCCGCACCATGTTGGGAGCCAGCGCGAAGGCTGGCGTTGGAGCGGCCGGCCTTGCGCTGGTCGGCTGCGGCGACGACGACGAGCCTGACGCCGGGGCCGTGGCCGCCGAACGGGCTGCCGCGGCCGCGGAAGAGGCCGCCGCCGCGGCGGTCGCGGCGGGGGATGCGCGCGCCGCCGAATCCGAGGCCGCGGCCGCCGTCGCGGCCGAGGCGGCAGACGCCGCGGCCGACGCGGCCGCCGCCGCCGGCGAAGCCTCCGCCGCCGCCGGCGAAGCCTCCGACGCCGCCGCGCAGGCGGCCAGCGCCGCCGATGCGGCCGCCGCCCTGGCCGCCGAGGCGGCCGAGTCGGAGGACGCCGCCAACGCGGCCGCCGCGGCGGAAGCCGCCGCCGCGGCTGCCGCCGATGCGGCCGCCGCCGCATCCGCGGCCGGTGATCAGGCTGCCGCGGCCGTCGCCGCTGCCGCCTCCGAGGCCGCCGAGGCCGCCGCCCAGGCCGCCCGTGACGCGGCCGCCGCGGTCGAGGCCGGGACGGCCACCGCGGAGGCCGCCCAGGCCGCCATCGACGAGGCCGCTGAGGCGGCGGCGGCCGCCGCGGCCGCCGCCGGGGAGGCGTCCGCCGCCGCGGGCCAGGCCGCCGCCACCGCCGCGGAGACCGCCGCCACCGCCGCGGAGACCGCCGCCACCGCCGAGGCCGTCGCCGAAGCCGCGGCCGAGACCGCCGCCGCTGCCGTCGCCGCGGCCGAAGAGGCCGCCGACGCGGCCCGCGAGGCCGCCGAAAGCGCGGCCATGGCCACGGCGGAGGACGAGGGTCCGGCCGCCGGCGAGGTCGACTTTGGGGCCACGCTGCGCATCGCGGCGGCGAGCGACAACGGCGGCCTGGACCCGATTCGTGCGGGCAGCCAGACCAACTTCGTCAACTCGCACGGCATCTTCGACAGGAGCGTCAATCCCGACCCGGGGAGCGGGGAGATCCGACCGAACTTGATGACCTGGGAGAACCCGGACGACGTGACCTGGAACATGACCGTGAAAGACCAGGTCTTCTTTCACAACGGTCAACAACTGACGGCGGAAGACATCATCTTCACGCATGAGCGGGCGGGGGGCATCGCCGAGTATCACCAGGGCGGCGAGACGTCCGACCACCCCGCCGCCTGGGCCAGCTCGCGCAAGCCGTTCGGCGCCCAGCACTGGCTGAGCTACGCGCAGACCGACAAGCTGCACTGGACATTCACGACCGACGGGCCGGACGCCACGATCCTGGGATCGACCCTGTGGATCCCCTACGTCATGTCGAAGGCGGACACCGAGGAGCGCGGAGACGCGGCCGTGGACGCCGCTTCCATGGGCACGGGGTACATGCGCTTCGTCAGTCATGCCGAGGACACCGACTTCATCTTCACGCGGAACGACGACTACCACAACGAGTGGTCACGCACCGTGACTCCGAATGGGTACCAAGCAGCCTCGTACAAGAATCAGGTCCACCTCGTGCGGCCGGAGCCGCTCTCCCGCATCGCCGGCATCGAGGCGGGCGAGATCGACGTGGCGTACTTGATGGGAGCGGATATCGTGGCGCCGATCGAGGACGACCCGGACCTCGAGGTCACCTGGGGATTTCACACGACCGCCACCACCAACATCATGCCCAACCTCAACTTCCTGGAGGTGAACGGGGAGCCGAATCCCTTCCTCGATGAACGCGTGCGCAAGGCCCTGAACCACGCGATCAACAAGCAGGCGATCATCGACAATCTGCTGACCGGCGACGAAGACGTCTCCTATGGGCTATTCCCAGCAATGATTGCCTCCCCAATCGAAGCGCTCAGAGCGATCGGCCCCTACGCCTACGACCCCGATCTGGCCAAAGCCCTGCTCGCCGAGGCGGGCTACCCGGACGGCTTCTCGACGACGATCCACTACCTGCCGACCTGGACTTCCCAATACGGGCCAATGGCGCAGGCCGTGCAGCAGGACTTCGCGGCCGTGGGCGTCGAGGCCGAGCTGAACGCGTTACCCCAAAACGAGTTCTTCAGCCAGGCCCGTAGCCTGGAGATCCCGGGCCTGTGGTGGTTCCCCTTCGGCCTCGGGGCCGAGCAGCAGGGCAACCTCGGGGCGTTTTACACGCTCGAGGGCACCTACGCGCTGACGCCGTACGACGACCTGGAGGACGCGTACCAGCGCCAGCTGCGAAGCGTCGACATCGACGACCGGACCGCGGCGATGCACGACCTCCTCGTCGGGCACTACGAAAGGGCGGGGTTCATCTACCTGACGGAGCTCCGCGCGGCTCACGTGACGGCCCCCCACATCGAGTGGCCGCTCGGCGCCGGGCAGTTAGCCAACGAGCAGGCCTTCGCCCAGATCAACGTGCTGACGACGTAGGAGGGCCAAGCGGACGCGCCAATCGGCCGCGACCGGAGCAGCCGCCGCAAGGCGGCTGCTCTGCTCGCGGCCCTGATGGTCCGTCCGGCCCCTTGCCGGCCGGCGGCCAGCGGGAATCGCGATGCAGTTCTGGAACTTCCTCGCGCTCCGTCTGCTGCAGGCCTTCGTCGTCGTCTTCATCGTCGTCAGTCTCGTCTTTCTGGTCTCCCGGCTGGTGGGGAACCCCGAGGAGTTCCTCGCCTCCCCGGACGGCACGCAGGAGGACATCGAGCAGATCAGGGAACGCTTCGGCCTCAACGACTCGATCCTCGTGCAGTATGGGAACTTCCTGGGCGATCTCTTCCAGGGCGACTTCGGAAACTCGTACACCGGGGGCGGCGCCTCGACGATCGACTCGATCGGCGCCCGCGCCTGGAACACGTTCAAGCTGGGGATCGCGGCGCTGGCCTTCGCGATCGTGACGGCGGTCCCGCTGGGCGTGGCCGCCGCCCTGCGCCGCGGCGGCCTGGTCGACTGGCTGGCGCGCGCGCTGGCCGTCGTGGGGCAGGCGGTGCCCGGCTTCTGGCTGGGCCTGATGATGATCTTCTTCTTCGCCGTGCGGCTCGACCTGGTGCCCACCGGCGGCGCGGTGGGCTGGCAGTCGCTGATCCTGCCCGCGATCTCGCTGGGCATGCTGGAGATGGCCGCGATCATGCGGCTGACCCGCTCCGGGATGATCGAGGTCATGGACACGGACTTCATTCGCACGGCCCGCGCCAAGGGCTTGCCGGAGCGAACGGTGATCCTGCGGCACGGGCTACGGCACGCGATGCTGCCCGTCGTCACCATCCTGGGGCTCTCGCTGGGCCGGCTGATCGCCGGATCGGTGATCATTGAGGTCGTCTTCGCCTGGCCCGGCGTGGGGCGGCTGATCATCGATTCGATCGTGCGCTCGGACTACCCCATGGTGCAGGCGGCGATCATCGTGCTGGCGGCGTCGATCTCGCTGGCCAACGTGCTCGTCGACGTCTCCTACCGCTTCATCGATCCCCGCATCCGGGCGGGATCCCTCTGATGGCGCAGGACTCGGCGGCGACGCTCGCCCCGCCGGTCCTCGAGCGGCGCCGGCGCCGCAACTGGCGCCGCTACGCCGGCCTCTCCGTGCCCGCCACCATCGCCGCGGTGTTCGTCTTCTGCGGCGCCTTCGCGGGGCTGCTCTCCCCGGCCGATCCCAACTTCTTCCTCCTCGCCGAGCGGCTGCAGCCGCCCGTCTTCGACGGCGGCACCTGGGATCACCCCCTGGGCACCGACGACCTGGGCCGGGACATCCTCAGCCGTATCCTGCACGGCGCCCAGATCTCGCTCATCGTCGTGGCGATTGTGGTGCCCGGGGCGGCCGCGATCGGGACGCTGATCGGGCTGGTCGCGGGGTGGAAGGGCGGCCTCGTCGGGAATCTGTTGATGCGGCTGACGGACATTCAACTGGCGCTGCCGGCGATCCTCTTCGCGGTGTTTCTGGGCAGTGTTCTAGGCCCCAGCCTGCGCAACGTGATCATCATCCTGCTGCTCTGGACCTGGTCCGCCTACGCACGATTGGTGCGCGCGGAGGCCATCTCGCTGCGCGAGCGCGACTTCGTGACCGCCTCGCGTGCGGTCGGCGCCGGCGGGCTCTGGATAATGCGCAAGCACCTCTTCCCCAACATCGTCAACACGATCGTGATCATCATGACCCTGGAGGTCGCGATCGTGATCCTGGCGGAGGCGGCGTTGAGCTTCCTCGGCGTCGGCGTGCCGCCCGGCACGCCCTCCTGGGGCGCGATGATCACCGAGGCCCGCAACTTCATGGTCCAGGCCTGGTGGATGATCTGGCTGCCGGGGATCGCGTTGATGGTCGTCGCGTTCACCGGCAACCTGATGGGGGACTGGCTGCGGGACGCGCTGGACCCCCGGCTGCGGCACGTGCGCTGAGGGCGGCCGGGCAGCGCACTCTGCCGCAACCCCGGCGCAATCCCCGGCGCAATCCGGATGGGGGCCCTAGACGTTCTGGCCCTTGAACTCGTCGTCTTCGCCCTCGGAGCCGGCCAGCGCGCGCTCGTGCGGGGCCGACGCGTAGGCGCCGCGGAAGTCGCGGAACGGCCCGTCGCGCCACTCCAGCGCCGCCTTCAGGCCGCCCTCGCGGGAGCGCCGGCCGAACTCGCCCGCCGCCGGCCGGTGCTTGCTCATCGCTTCCACGTCGGTGCCCGACATCAGGCCGGTGTGGATGCCCATGATCTCGTACTGCCGGTTGACGGCGCGCTTGTTGTAGGCCAGCTGGTCGTTGTCGATGTTGGCCAGCCGGCGCGCGAAATTGAGCGTGAACTCGTCGATCTCGTCCTTCGTGACGGCGTACGTGGCCCAGCCCATCCACTCCAGGTCGCGGCCCGTGAAGGCGTCGCCCGTGTAGGCGAACAGGCGCGCCTTGGCGGGCGGCAGGAACCAGGGCGCCCACATCATGTCCATCGTGCCCATCGCCCGCACCGGCGGGTAGCCCACCTGGCAGTCCTCGGTGATGATTCGGAAGTCGCACATCGACGCCATCTCCGTGCCCCCGGCCAGGCAGTAGCCGTGCAACTGCGCGATGACCGGCTTCGAGAGCTCCCAGATGCGCCAGTTCGTTAGGATCGTGTGCCGCGACCAGTCGTAGTGGTTGGGGTGTGTCGTGCCGACGTCCGGCAGCCCCGAATGCCGGTTGACGTGCGGGTGATTGGGCACCGGCACGGGGGTCAGGTCGTAGCCCGCGCTGAAGGCGCGCCCCGCCCCCTTGATGATGATCACGCCGACCGCCGGGTCGGCCTCCACCTCGGTGAGGGCGTGGAACACCTCGCCCCGCAGTTCGTGCGAGAGCGCGTTCAGCTTTTCGGGCCGGTTCAGCGTGATCGTCGCCACGCGGCCGTCCGTTTCGGTGAGGATGAAGTCGTAGGACACAGTGCACTCCGTGAATCCGCAAAGCCCCGGCGGTGGGCCGGGCGCCGCTGTGCAGCGTAGCGCAGCCCCCCGTAGGCGCGGGTGACCGGGCAGCGGGCGAACCGCCCCGCCGGGCCCGCCGGGGCGCGTTGCCGCGTGCGGACCCGTGTGTGAAGTCCCAAACACGCCGCCGGCCCTCTTCGTGTACAATCAGCGCAGCGACGCCACACGCGCCGCCAGCAGGATTCGCCTCTCGGTCGTTGTCTCGCAGCTCCCAGTGTCGACTCTCGCTCTAGTTTTTACCCCCAACCATCACCTGAATGGCAGGGGTCGATCGTCGGGCTGTGCTTGACGCTTGGAGGAAATGTTTGATGTCCCAGAGAATCTACGTCGGCAATCTGTCGTTTTCCTCGTCCGAATCGGACGTGGAGACGCTGTTCGCTGCCTACGGCAGTGTGCAGTCCTGTGCCCTGCCGACGGACCGCGACACCGGCCGCCCGCGCGGCTTCGGTTTCGTGGAGATGGACCAGGCGGACGCCGCCAAGGCCATCCAGGCCCTGAACGGCCAGGATTTCCAAGGCCGCACGCTGACCGTCAACGAGGCGCGTCCTCGTGGCGACCGCGGTGGCGACCGTGGCGGTGGAAACCGTGGCGGTGGAAGCCGCTGGTAGTCGTCGGCGGCGACGCCGTCCGACCACGCTGATTTGCGCACGGGGCGGGCCATTGGCCCGCCCCGTGTCGATCTCCAGCAGCCGTGATCGCCCCAATCCCCGCCGCGAGGGTCTAGGATAGGCATGTCCGGCCCTCCCCACGGCGGACGCACCGCATCATGCGAAAGGCTCCGCCATCGCTGACCTGATCACCGACTTGGACAAGCAACTCGTGCGCAATGCGCACACCCATCCCACGCTGGGGCCGGCCTTGCGGGGCGCCGCGTCGTTTCAACGCGCCGAAGCGCGCCTGGCCGAGAAGAACATCGTCTGGTCGGCGGCGCTCGAGGAATTCACGCCCGCGCCGTCCTGACCGGCGCGAGCCCGCCAGGCGACCGCCGCTGCAACGGATCTGCCTGCCCGGGAACTGCGGCCAGCCGCGGTGATGAGCGTGCCGCTCACTCCACCGGCCCCCTCCCTCCCCAGGAGATGGGCGACGACTTCGAGAACGCACCACTGACCCGGCCCCGGCTGCCAGCCGGCCTCTTCGTCCTTGAGGCCATCGAGCGTCTCCGCGAGCTCCACGCGGAGCGCCACAATCTGATCGGCCACTTCCGTCGCGACGGCCGTCATTGAGAGCACTCCAAGTCCAGACCCAGGGTCGCTCGCGCCGCCGCTCGTGTCGTCGGGTCTGCCCCCGAACTCCTTGTCGGTGCTGGTCAGGGCATCCCGGGGGGCTGGGGGGTGGGCTGCGGCAGCTCGCGGATCCCGAAGGGCGCGTCGGCCGGGATCGGCGTGCGAGCCCGGTCCGCACACCTTGCGTTCGTCGGCATCCCGGGGCGATGATGCCGGCGGCAACGGATGCCGTGCCGCAGTCCCGAAAAGGAGCGAACGATGCCGTTCCGCACGCCGGAGGAATACCTGGACTCGCTCCGTGACGGCCGTCGCGTGTTTCTCGACGGCGACCTCGTCAGCGATGTCACGTCAGACGGCCGCACTCGCGATGGCGCCCAGTCGGCCGCGGATGAGTTCCGCCGCTACCACGACCCCGAGATCCGCGACATCTTCGTCACCACCGACCCCGAGACCGGCGACGAGGCCGACCGCTTCATGGTCATGCCTCGCAGCACCGAGGATCTGAAGGCCCGTGCCCAGGCGATCGACTATGCGCAGGAGACCGGGCTGGGCCAACTCGAGCGGCTGGGGAGGACGGGCCGGAGATCGTCATCGACGCCCAGACGATCCAGCAGCCGGAGCCCTGCTGCTAGTATGCGGCGCATCGGACGTCGGGTCTGAGCGAGTAGGACGCGATCCGGAGCGTGCCGTGCAATTCTGGAACTTCCTTGCCATTCGCCTGCTCCAGACCGTCGTCGTGGTCTTCATCGTGGCGAGCGTCGTCTTCTTCGTCTCGCGCCTGGTGGGCAACCCGGAATCCTTCCTGCTGCCGTTCGACGCGACCAACGAGGAGATCGAGACCGTCCGCGAACACTTCGGCCTGAACGACCCCGTGATCGTGCAGTACGGCGACTTCCTCTGGGATCTCGCGCAGCTGGACTTCGGGCAGTCGTACCGCGGCGGCGGCACCTCCACGATTGGCGCCATCGGCGAACGCGCGGTGAACACATTGAAGCTGACGAGTGCGGCGTTGGTCTTCGCGGTGAGTCTGTCCATCCCACTGGGCGTCGCGGCGGCGCTGAAGCGTGGCAAGCTGATGGATTGGTTGACCCGCTTCCTCGCCGTGTTCGGGCAGGCGACGCCCAGCTTCTGGCTGGGCCTGATGGTGATCTTCTTCTTCGCCGTGGAACTGGGGTGGTTCCCCACCGGAGGGGCCAAGGGGTTCAAGTCGCTGATCCTGCCAGCGGTGTCGTTGGGGCTGCTGGAGATGGCGGCGATCATGCGTCTGACCCGCTCCGGGATGATCGACGTGATGGGGTCTGACTTCATCGTGACCGCGCGGGCGAAGGGGCTGCGGGAGCGCACCGTCATCACCCGGCACGCGCTGCGCCATGCGCTGCTGCCGGTCGTAACGATTCTCGGTATCGGGGTGGGGCGTCTGATCGCCGGGTCGGTCATCATCGAGGTGGTGTTCGCCTGGCCGGGGATCGGGCGGCTGATCATCGATTCGATCGTGCAGTCCGACTACCCGATGGTGCAAACGGCGATCATTGTGCTGGCCGCCTCGATCGCACTGGCCAACGTGCTGGTGGACGTGTCCTACCGCCTCATCGATCCGCGGATCCGGGCGGGAGCCCTCTGATGACCGAACGCGCGCCCGCGCCCGTCGAGGTCGAGCTCTTCAGGCGGCGCGGCCCAATCCGCTGGCGACGTTGGCTGGGCCTGTCGCTGCCGGGGTCGATTGCACTGGTCTTCCTCCTGGCGGGTGCGTTGGCGGATGTGTTGGCCCCGCACGATCCGACCTTCCTTGACCTGCCGGCGCGTCTGGTGCCGCCCGTTTTCGACGGCGGCACCTGGGACCACCCCTTGGGGACGGACGATCTGGGCCGCGACATCCTCAGCGGGCTGATGCATGGGGCGCGGATCTCGCTGATCGTGGTGGCGATCGTCGTGCCGGGCGCGGCCGCGATTGGGACGCTGGTGGGGATGCTGTCGGGCTGGAGGGGGGGCTTGACGAGCCAGATCTTGATGCGGATCACTGACATACAGCTCGCGCTGCCATCCATCCTCTTCGCCGTGCTGCTGGGCAGCATCTTCGGGCCGAGCCTGCGCAACGTGATTATCATCTTGTTGATCTGGTCATGGTCCGCCTACGCTCGACTGGTCCGGGCGGAGGTCCTGTCGTTGCGGGAGCGCGACTTCGTGACGGCATCACGGGCGGCGGGGGGCGGCGGGTGGTGGATCGTGCGCAAGCACCTCTTCCCCAACGTCGTGAACACGATCGTGGTCATCCTGACGTTGGAAGTCGCGGTCGTGATCCTGGCGGAGGCGGCGTTGAGCTTCCTCGGGGTGGGCGTGCCTGCCGGCACGGCCTCGTGGGGCCGGATGATCACAGACGGGCGCCAGGTCATGAACGTGGCCTGGTGGCCCATCTGGCTGCCGGGGCTGGCTCTGCTGACGATCTCGCTGACGGGCAACCTGATGGGCGACTGGCTGCGCGATCTCCTCGATCCGCGGCTGAGGCACGTGCGCTGACGGCACTCGAGACGCCATCCACACAGCGATAGCACACCCTGGCGGACTGCGACGTCGGCCCGGAGGCGGTTGGGGCTCCCCGGGAACTGTCGGAGCGAACCGGGGCCCGAGGACGCGAGGCGGCGAGCCAAACGCCGGCCTGCGCCCCACGCTCAAGCGGGCCGGCATGCTCACCCGCGACGCCCGCGTCAAGGAGCGCAAGAAGCCGGGCCTCAAGCGCGCCCGCAAGGCTCCGCAGTACACCAAGCGCTAGCGCCCCGTCGCACCGACCTCACCCCCTGTCCCCCTCTCCATCTGGACGGTGGAGAGGGGGAACGTGGGCGCGGGCGCTGAGACCCCCTCACCCTAACCCTCTCCCCAGGGAGAGGGGATCGGAGTCCCCCCTCTCCATTGCTCTGCAATGGAGAGGGGGTTAGGGGGTGAGGTTCCCCCCGTTCCACCCCCTGATGCATACATACAGAGGGGGGACAGGTTGTCTGCACCCCGATTGTCCACATTGTGAAGAAAATAACTTTCCCAAACCCCTTGATTTCCCCCCCCCTAGACCTCATAATACACGCGCTCTGGTTTCGCGAAGCCGTCCCCAGGTGGCCGGCGCCCGCGTTCCACGGAAGGGAAAGTGCCATGAGCAACTACTGGAAGACCCTGCGACGCCGCCAGATCAGCCGTCGCACGATGTTGGGAGCCAGCGCGAAGGCTGGGGTTGGCGCGGCCGGCCTCGCGCTGGTCGGCTGCGGCGACGACGACGAGCCCGACGCCGGGGCCGTGGCCGCCGAACGGGCCGCCGCGGCCGCGGAGGAGGCCGCCGCCGCGGCGGTCGCCGCCGGGGATGCGCGCGCCGCCGACTCCGAGGCCGCAGCCGCGGTCGCGGCCGAGGCGGCAGACGCTGCGGCCGACGCGGCCGCCGCCGCCGGCGAAGCCTCCGCCGCCGCCGGCGAAGCCTCCGACGCCGCCGCGCAGGCGGCCAGCGCCGCCGATGCGGCCGCCGCCCTGGCCGCCGAGGCGGCCGAGTCGGAGGACGCCGCCAACGCGGCCGCCGCCGCGGAAGCCGCCGCCGCGGCGGCCGCCGATGCGGCCGCCGCCGCATCCGCGGCCGGTGATCAGGCCGCCGCGGCCGTCGCCGCTGCCGCCTCCGAGGCGGCCGAGGCCGCCGCCCAGGCCGCCCGCGACGCGGCCGCCGCGGTCGAGGCCGGCACGGCCACCGCGGAGGCCGCCCAGGCCGCCATCGACGAGGCCGCCGCGGCCGCGGCCGCCGCCGCCGCCGCCGCCGGGGAGGCGTCCGCCGCCGCGGGCCAGGCCGCCGCCACCGCCGCGGAGACCGCTGCCACCGCCGCGGAGACCGCCGCCACCGCCGAGGCCGTCGCCGAAGCCGCGGCCGAAACCGCCGCCGCGGCCGTCGCCGCCGCCCAAGAGGCCGCCGACGCGGCCCAGCAGGCCGCCGAGAGCGCGGCCATGGCGGCGGAGGACGACATGGCCGACGAGGCCTCGGGCCCCTTCGCCGACATCGACCTGGACGCGACGATCACGACCGCGGTCCCGAGCGACAATGGCGGGCTCGACCAGGTCCGCACGGGCAGCCACCTCAACTACATCTCCCACGGCAACGTCTTCGACAGCGCGGTCGAGACCGACCCCGACACGAACGCGGTGATCCCTCACATGGTCGCGGCCGAGTTCGTGGACGACCTGACGATGGTGGCCGACGTCCGGCCTGCCCCCTTCCACGACGGATCGATCCTCTCGGCGGAGGACCTGGTCTTCACCTACGAGCGGGCGGGCAACATCGCCGAGTACCACCAAGGCGGCGAGACGAGCGATCACCCATCCGGCTGGACCAGCGCGCGCGCGCAATACGGCTCGCAGGTCTGGGCCCGCAGCGAGGCCCAAGATGCGCGTACCTGGGTCGTGGAGCTGCACGAGCCGAATGCCACCTTTATTGGGGTGATCTTGCCGGAGGGCGCGCAGTCACTGGCGATCGTCTCCAAGGCCTATACGGAGCGTGTGGGGGACGCGGTGATGGACCAGGAGCCGATGGGGACCGGCCCCTACCGCTTCGTGAGCCACGGCGAAGACACGGACTTCGTCTTCACCCGCCACGACGACCACCTCAACCCGCTGGACCACCCGATCAACGTGAGGCACGTGCCCTTCCATAAGGACCTTCGCGTGGAGGTGCGGCCGGAGGTGCTGTCGCAAATCGCCGGGCTCGAGGCAGGGGAACTCGACCTGCTCTACGGCTTGGCGACCAAGGACGTGGAGGGGTTCATTGACGACCCCGCGTATGACATCCACTACGAGGGCGCCCGCGCCGAGCTGCTCTATCCGAACCTGAACAACCCCGTGATGGAAGACGGCTCCCCCAACCCGTTCCTGGACATTCGGGTCCGGGAGGCGATCAACATTGCGATCAACCGCCAGGACATCATTGACAACCTGCTGACGGGCACGGAGGAGCAGCCCCTGTTCACGCCCCGCTCTTCCTTCGGTCATCCCTCGGATGAGCAGGTGGAGGCGGCGGGCGTGAAATTCGCCTACGATCCCGAGCGGGCACGGGCGCTGATGGCCGAGGCAGGCTACGCCGACGGCTTCGACACCACGCTCCACACCGTCGTCGGCGTCTGGAACCTCAAGGCAGAGCTGTCGCTCGTGGTGCAGCAGGACCTCGCCGCGATCGGCATCCGGCTGACGATCAAGGAGTACACCGCCGCGGAGTACTTCTCCAATGCGGGCGCGCGCCAGCGGCCCAACGCGCCCGGGATCTGGTCTTTCTCCAGCGCCTTCCATCCCGACGTGCAGTCGGTGCTCAACTGTTGCATCCTGCCGGAGGGGGTCTACGGGATCTCGACGCCGAGCGACGACCCCGCGTATGAGGAGATTGTGGCGCTCGCACGGGCCCAATCCAGGGAGTTGGACCCGCAGAAGCGGGGTGAGATAATCAGCCAGTTGTTCCTCGATCATGCCAAGGGCCACTACCACGGCTACGTGGTCACCCTGCAGAAGGCGGCGCTCACCCGCTCGGATATCCGCTGGCCCGCCGGCGCGGTGCAGGGGCGGAACTGGAACCATCTCTACGCGGCGCAGAAGTTGAAGGCCGTCTAGCAGCGTCTGTGTAGGCGTCGCGGAGCCGCCGCCGTGCGGCGGCGGCTCGCCGTTGCGTCCCGGGCGCGGTCTGCTGCGTGCCTATTCCCGGATCGCGGTGTCCGGTTCGAACGCTGTCCACGCGAACCAGAGATGCGTGCCGTGCGCGATCGGCGTGAGCCGGGTCCCCGCCAAGGGGCCGCTCAGCGCCTGGCCGAAGATGTTCCAGACCGACCCGCTGCGCCGGTCGCGGAACATCCGCGGGTCGTCCGGATCGGCGTGCACTGCAGCCGCTCCCCGTCGACCTCCGGGTCGAAGACGGCGAACGCGCCCACGTCGCGGCTCTCATCGTCTTCGAGCAGCTGGGGATAGGATTCGCGATGCGGGCGCGTGGGCATCCACGCGCGGCGCACGAGACCGGAGGGCCGCCGTGACCAAGGCACTCATCATCGAGGACGGGCCGATCACGCGGCTCACGATCAATCGGCCGGAACGGCACAACGCGATCAACACGGAGGTCGGCGACGCGATGATCGATGTCGTGACGCGCGTGGGTCGCGACCCGACTGTCCAGGTGCTGATCCTGGGCGGCACGGGGAAGTCGTTCAGTTCGGGCGACGACAGGACGGACGAGCGCACCATGTCCGCCCCGCACAGCGCGCCGTTCAATCAGGGACGGTATCCCTACCACCAGCTGCAAACCCTGTTGCGGCGTATCCCTCAACCCGTGATCGCCGAGGTGCACGGCTACTGCATGGGGTCCGGCTTCGACCTCATGCTCGCCTCCGACTTCGCGATCGCCGACCCCGACTCCCAATTCAGACTGGTGATCACCGCAACGGCCTTCCTGCCCAAGTACGTGGGGCTGAAGCACGCCTGGCGGCTGATCCTCGACGACGGCTTTACCTCGGCGCAGGACGCCGCGGACCTGGGCCTGATCACGAAAGTCGCGGCGCCGGGCGCGCTCGCGGAAGAGGTCAGCGCGCTGGCGGAGCGCCTCGCCGAGATCGGCCGCACCCGTCACGGCTTCCTCGGCGTCCTCAAGGAGTCGCTCAACCGCTCCTTCCTTCCCGCGCTTGACGATGACCTGCGCATGCAACTGATCGGCAGCCGCATGAGGGATCTCTACCAGCTGCATCCACCCGCGGACGCCTAGGGGCGACGTCCGCGCTGCCGCTGACCGGATCAGTCGTCGTCGACCTCAGCGACGAGTGTCTGGGTCTGGCGGGGCGCCTCCTGGCCGACCTGGGTGCGGACGTGGTTCGCGGTGAGGCGGCGGCCGGCGACGGATTGCGAATCGGCGGTCCTCGCGGGCACACCAAGGGCGCACGGCGGCGCGGACGGCAGCACCCCCGGGGCCGGCCGGCACCGGGCCCCCCTGCCCCCCTATCGTTCGGGCGAGCGTGCGAGGGTCCAATGGCCGCGCACGGAAGCGCCCTGCCGGACAGCGGCCTATACGTGCTCGTCCTGCACGTCCCCGGGAGCACCACGGTCGAGGTGGGAGCCCTCGGCGAGCATCTGCTGTCGCCGGGCGTGTACCTCTACGTCGGGAGCGCGCAGCCCGGGCTGGCGCGCCGGGTGCAGCGCCACCTCGCGCCCCGCAAGCCCCTCCGCTGGCACATCGACGCACTCACGACCCAACCCGGCATCCGGCGGCTCGGAGCCGCACTGCTTCACGCTCCGGCTACCTCGGAGTGCCGCCTCAACGAAGCCGTGGGGCTCGGCCACGCCGAGGCGGCGCGCGACCTGCGCGACCGATTCCCCCTGCGCCAGCGCCACCTCCGCCTCCCGCAGTTTGCCGATGATCTCCTCCGCGCTGTACCGCTTCCGGGCCATGCCGACTCCCCTCGTCCGCCCCGGATCCTCTCATAGGATCTGGACCGGTTTCTGAGGGGCCGGTCAGGATGGTAACGGTTGCGTGAGGCGCGGATCATGCTGCACCCCCATCCGCGACGGCGCCATGACCTTCTCCGCGACCGGACATCGCGGTCCGCGGCGGTCGCGGAGGTCGGTACCTCGCTTGTCATCGAAAACGTGTGTGGACCACGGGGATGGGCGCGGTGGGACCACAAAACCCGAATCGTCAGGCTGATTCGTGTAGACGAGCCGTGGCCGATCGAGAGGAGTCCCACCAGCTCTGGTCAACGGCTGTCTGGCGAGGGCAGCGCCGGGGCGAACGGGCTGACGTTCGCCTCGGCATTCGGGGCCATGACCGCCGTCGCGATCGTGTTCATGTTGATCGTCACGCTGCTCGTCACCGCGGTATTGTGCAGCGTCAAAACTCCATCCGCCGATCAAGCCGCCCAGCGATAGACGTGATGCAGGCCACCGAGGACGGGCGTCCCAACCACTCGCCGGTGCCGGTCATCTGGCGCCGCGGCGCCCCGCGGTCCGTCGGGTGGGTCGAGCCGGAACGCCTGATGCGGGCGGGCCCCGTTGTAATACGTGACGTACTCCCGCATGATGCGGCGCAGGTGGCGCTCGCTCAGCACGATCACATGCTCCAGGCACTCGCGCCGGATCGTCCCGCTGACGCGTTCCGCGATCGCGTTGGCTTGCGGTGCCCGGACTGGCGTCAGGATCGTCGTGATGCCGAGCCTGTCCGCCTTCTGCGCGAAGTCGCGACCGTAGGCGGCGTCCCGGTCCCGGATAGGTAGGTCTCGGCGAGCGCGGTCAACGTCAGCGTGTCGGCGTCCATGTGGGTCCATGGACGCTCTGCTTCGCGGACAAGTCAAGCGAGGGTCGGTGGCGGGACGCGCGACTCGCATCCCGAGAGCGTGGCGCCGCCGTCGCCGCCGGAGGAGCCGCAGCCGCGCCCGACGGCGCCGCCCAGGCGGCCGAAGCCCCCGTCTCCTTCAGTCCCCCATCGGCGTCGATGCACGGGTGGGCAGCCGGGACGCCCCTACGGCCCCTGACCAGTGACGCGCGCGGCCTACCGGGCCGTGGCGATCTCGTCCAGGGCCTCCGCCAGCTCCCAGGCTTCCGGGCGCCGCAGCCGCAGTCGCCAGCGGCCGGGGAGCTCCAGCACGATGCGGTCGCCAACGCGCACGACTCGCAGCGCCTGCTCCACGTCGCGAATTGGCACCTCGCGCACCGGCTCGCTCGGCCGATCCATCGTCACGGCAGCGGCTCCCCCGCTGCCAGGAGCCGTGCCGCCGGGCTGAAGCTGGCATGCGCGTCTGCCGCCTTCGCCGCGTCGTAGGTGGCCGAGTAGCGCCGCACCATCGCCGAGGTGGAGTGTCCGAGCAGGTACTGCACGTCGAGCTCCCGGGCGTGGTTCTCGATCGCCCAGGTCGCGAAGGTGTGGCGGAAGCGGTGCGGGTTCGCGTGCACGCCGGCGCGGGCACCGAGCCGCGCGAAGAGAGTGCCCAAGAGGTACTTGTTCATCGGCCCGCGCGGCTTCTTGGGCCGCTCGATCGTCAGGAACAGCGGCCCATCGGTCTGCCCGCGGAAGCGATCGATGTACGACTGCAGCGCGGCCTCGGGTCCCTCCCCGAACGGCACCACCCGTTGCTTCCGCCCTGTGCCGTGGCGGATGTGGATGCGGCGGTCCGCCCAGGACACATCCGCGAGCGTGAGCTGGTGCAACTCCGCCGCGCGCAAGCCGGTGTCGAGGAAGAGCAGGATGATCGCCCGGTTGCGGCAGCCGTACTCCTCGGCCGGATCGCAGACATCGAGCAGCGCTCGGATCTCCTCCTCCGTGAGCGGCTGAATCACCTTCTGCTCCACCCTGACGTTGGGGATCCCCGCGAAGGGGTGCTGCTCGCAGTAGCCCATCCGGAGGCACCAGGAGAAGAACGCCCGCGTCTCGCGGAAGCGCCGGTGCCGGGTCCCGAGCGAGACGCCCGCATCGGTGATCGTCTTCATGAAGCGGTAGACGTCGGCGGGGCGGAACGCGGCGACCCGATCGGGCAGGCCCTCCGCCACGCCGATCGTCCGGAACCGGCTGAGTGTCTCCGAGTAGGCCTGGACCGTGCGGGGGCTCTTCCCCTCCACCTCGCAGGCCGCGAGGTACGCCGCGATGGCGTCGTCCATGCCGGCGGGATCGACCCGTTCGCGGGCGGATGCGGCGACCATGGGACCCTCCGTTTCGCAGGTCCATGGACGCTCTAGGGCGGCGTGAAGTCAAGCGAAGAACCGGAGCAGCGGAGTTCCAGTCTGATGCTCCAGACCCCTGATGGAGCCGGATTCGAGGCGGACCTAATGAAGAAGCGAAGTGGTGGGCCCTCAGGGGTTCGAACCCTGGACCTTCGGATTAAAAGTCCGCTGCTCTGCCAGCTGAGCTAAGGGCCCCCTGCCAGTCTGGCGCACGGCCCGGCGGGGCGTCGAGGGGGCGGAGGCGCTAGCAGGGTGCTGAAAAAGGCCGGACCTGCGATCCTGGGGACACGGAGGTGCCCCATGCGCGGTGACAGCGAGCGACAGGCCCAGATCATGCTGGCGGTGACGCCGGAGACGTTCGTCCCCGCCGACCACCCGTTGCGGCGCATCAAGCCGCTGGTGGACGCGTGTCTGGCGCGGCTGTCGCCGCGCTTCGACGCGATGTACGCCCAGCGCGGGCGACCGTCCATCCCGCCCGAGCACCTGCTCAAGGGGAGCCTGCTGATCGCGCTCTACTCGGTGCGCAGCGAGCGCCAGTTCTGCGAGCAACTGCGCTACAACCTGCTCTTCAAGTGGTTCCTCGACCTGAACGTCGAGGACGCGCCCTTCAACGCCACCACCTTCTCCAAGAACCGCGCGCGGCTGCTGGAGGCCGACGTGGCGCGCGCCTTCTTCGCCGAGGTCGTGGACGAGGCGCAGCGCCGGCGGCTCACGTCGGCCGAGCACTTCAGCGTGGACGGGACGCTGTTGGAGGCCTGGGCCTCGCTCAAGAGCTACCGCCCGCGGGACGAGCAGGCGCCGCCGCCGGCCGCGGGGGGTGGGCGCAACGCCGAGGTGGACTTCCGGGGCCAGCGCCGGCGCCGGGAGACGCACGTCTCCCGCACCGACGCGGAGGCGCAGCTCTACACGAAAGGGTCGGGCCAGGCCGCGAAGCTCAGCTATCTGGGCCATGCGCTGAGCGAGAACCGCCACGGCCTGGTGGTGGACGTGGAGTTGACGCCGGCGGACGGCACCGGCGAGCGGGACGCCGCCCTGACGATGCTGGCGCGGAGCGTGCGCGGGCGCGCCACGCTGGGGGCGGACCGGGCCTACGACACCCGCGACTTCGTGGCGGCCGTGCGCGCCCGCGGGGTGACGCCGCACGTGGCCCGCAACGACCGGGGGCGGCGCAGCGCCATCGACGGGCGCACGACGCGGCATCCCGGCTACGCGCGCAGCCTACGGCAGCGGAAGCGGGTGGAGGAGGTCTTCGGCTGGCTCAAGACCGTGGGCGGGGGCCGCAAGCTGCGCTACGTCGGACGCGAGCGCAACCGCGCTTGGCTGGAGCTCACCGCCGCGGCATACAACCTCGTGCGCATCGCACGGCTGGAGCCCGTGCCTCGGTAGGCGGCGTGCGCCCAGCCGCCCATCCGGTACCCGGAGAGGCGTCTGGCGGGGCGAGAAGGGGCACCCGAAGCGCCAGAAACCGCGGCGCGGATGTCTCGGCGCCGCCTCCGGGCGGCGCCAACGTCGCCCGCAGCCCGTTCTTCAGCACCCTGCTAGCCGCGCTCGAAGACGAGCTGGAACTCCATGATGCCGTGGTCGTCGATCGCCAGCACGATGAAGGCGCTGGGCGTGTCCATGTCGTAGTCGGCGAAGACGATCTCCAGCGACCCCACGACCGCCACCCGATCCCCGACGAGCTGCCCCTCCATCGGGATCTGCACCTCGCGCGTGATGCCGTGCAGGGTCAGGTCGCCCGTGGCCGTGACCGACAGCGTCTCCCCCTCGGCGGGCGCCGCATCGATGGGGATGGGCTCGGTGAGCGTGAAGGTGGTCGAGGGGTAGGTGTTCGTCTCAAGCGCTTGCCGGCGCAGGGCGCCGTCGCGGCGGCTGTCGTCGCTGGTGAGCGCGGTGAGGTCGACTTCGATCACGACCTCAGTGATCGCGGCGCCGTCGAAGACGAGCGACCCCGTCAGGACCGTCGAGCGCCCGACGGCGGTCGTGGCGCCGATGCGCGCGAGTTCCTCCTCGACGCGGTAGCCGGCGAAAGACGATCCGTCCGCCAGCACCTCCCAGCGTCCGACGAGGCCGGCGTCGGCAGCGGGGGCGGGGGCGTCGTCGGTGGCTTCGTCAGCGGGGGCGTCGTCAGCGGGGGCTTCGGGTTCGGCCGTCGTCTCGGCCGCGGCGTCTTCAGCTTCTTCTGCTGCTTCTTCTGCCGCCGCCGCGGGGGCGCTGCCTTCGTCGCTCTGGGCGGTCGCGGGTTCGGCGGCCGGTTCCTCGGCCTCGGGCTCCGGCTCGGGCTCCGGCTCGGGCTCCACGGGAGCGGCCTGCTCGGCGGGGGCCTGTTCGGCAGGGGCCGCGTCCGCATCGGGCTCGGTGGCGGCCTCGGCGTCCGACGCCTGGGCGGCGGCCACGGCCTGTTCGAGCGCGACGGGGGGCGGGGCGTCGGCGCGCAGGACGAAGTACCACACGGCGAGCACGATCAGTCCGGCGGCCAGCAGCGCGGCTACACCACCACCGAGAACGAGGCGTCTCCTGGTGAGTTGCGGCATGGTGGACCTCTCCGAAGTTGCGCCCGCCCAGCCTATCCCGCCGAGGGCGCTTCGTGCGCCGACGTCAGACCCGCTAGCCTCGGTCGTGTCCCGCGCGACGCCTGCGCAGGAACGCGAAGGAGATGCCGATGCCCCCTGCCTCCACCCGGCCCGACGCCACTCCCGGCGCGAAGATGCTCTACCTCATCAAGCGCAAGCCCACCACCTCCCGCGAGGAGCTGGTGGTGCATTGGTTCGGCAATCACATGTCCGGCGTGATCGAGGGGCAGCACGACCTCAAGGCGGCCGGCAAGGCGCACGCCTGGCGCTACATCGCCACGCTGTTCGACGCCGACGCATCGGGCCGGCATCCCTGGGACGGGGTCGCGCAGCTCTGGTGGGACTTCGCGTTGGGGCGCCCGAAGCGGCCCCTCGGCACCGTGCCGAAGGACACGTTCCAGCAGAAGGCCGAGCCGCATACCTCCTGGGCGACGACCGAGTACGTCGTGATCGACGGCGCCGCGCAACTCGCCGCCGAGCCGCTGACCCTGAACGCGCCCTATCCCACCACGCGCTCGGGCTTCCACAAGCAGACGGTGCTCGTGAAGGCGCGCGACGGCGTGAACTTCGAGGCGATGTTCGCCCATTGGCTCGACGTGCACGCGCCCAACGTGCGGGAGACGATGCTGCGCGTGGGCGGGATCGGCTACGTCGTCAGCCTGAGCGTCAACCCGGCGATCGAGCCGTACGCCGGGATGGCGGAGTTGTACTTCCCGGACGCCGCCGGCTGGGCGCGCTTTCGCGAGCAGGCCCGGCCGGACGGATTCGAGCAGTGGATCGACCCCGACGGGTCGCTGGCGCTGCCGACGAGCACGGAGATGATCGGCATCCCCTGAGGGGCGATCGCGGAGAGGAGCACGGCGATGACGACGGCGATGACCAAGCAGGAGCGGGAGGCGTTCCTGGCCGAGGTGCGCGTGGGCATCCTCAGCGTGCCGCAGCCCGGCCTCGGGCCGCTGGCGGCGCCGATCTGGTACGCCTACGAGCCCGGCGGCGACGTTCTGGTCCTGACCGGGCGCGACAGCCGCAAGGGCCGTCTGCTGGCGCCGGGCGTGCGTGTGAGCCTGTGCGCGCAGACGGAGACCCGCCCGTACAAGTACGTCACGGTCGAGGGACCGGTGGTCGCCATCGATGCGCGGGACGTGGATCGGGATCTGCGGCCGATGGCGGTCCGCTACCTGGGCCGCGAGCAGGGCGACCAGTACGCCGCGGCGGCCGCGAACAGCACGATGGACAGCGTGCTGGTGCGCATCCACCCCGAGCACTGGCTCACCGTCGACTACGGCAAGGCCGAACCGTCGGGGGACGGCGGCCAGGCAGGGAGACGAGCGCATGCCCGACCCGATCGACCTGCGGCAGATCCGCGTCCTCACCTGGGACATCGGCGGGACGGTCTTCGACTGGCATCACAGCATCAAGGACGAGGTCGCCGGGCTGGCCGCGGCCCGCGGCGCCGGCGTCGACCCCGCGCGCTTCGCCAACACCTGGCGACGGCGCATGTTCCAGGAGTTGGCGCGCGTGCGGAGCGGCGACCTGCCCTGGATGAACGCCGATCAGATCCACCGCGGGCTGCTCGACGAGCTGGCGGAGCAGCACCCGTCGCTTGCGCTCTCGCCGGCGGACCTGGATGCGCTCAACGGCGTCTGGCACCAACTGGCCGCCTGGCCCGACGCCGCCGCCGCGCTGCGCCGGCTGCGGGCGCGCTACACCGTCGTCGTGCTGACGGTGATGAGCACGGCCATCGCCGTCGACAGCTCCAAGCACAACGGCATCGAGTGGGACGGCATCATCTCCTGCGAGTTCCTGGGCCACTACAAGCCCGACCGGGAGGCCTATCTGGGCGGCCTGCGGCTGCTGGGCGTCGAGCCGAGGCAGGCGATGATGTGCGCCGCCCACCACCGCGACCTGCGCGCCGCGATGGCCGCGGGCCTGCGCTCGGCCTACGTGCCTCGCCCGGGTGAGAGCGGCGCCGGCAACGACGGCGACCTCTCGCCGCAGCCCGACTTCGACGTCAACGCGCGGGACTTCACCGATCTGGCCGATCAGCTGCTGGCCTGAGCGGGCGGGCGAGACGCCGCGTGCCTATCGCCCTATCATCAAGCCATACGGTCCCCGGACCGCAGTCGGACGCGCTCCTAGCACTGGGCCGGAGGCGGAAGCCGACGTGACGGTGGAAGTGATCACCGACGCCGTGAACCCACTCGTGACGCAGCAGAGCCTTGACGCGGCGATCTCTCGACTCGAGGCCAAGATCTACTTGGCGTTCCTGATTCAGTCGGGGATCATTCTCGGGGGCATCGCCGCCCTCACGCGCCTCTGACCCACATTGGACTGGCCGCGCCGCCGACCGGCGCTGGCGGGATGGCCGCCTCGATCGGCACGATGGACCCCGACGACGACGTGGAGAGCCCCGTCGGGCAGAGCGCCGCAGCCGGTGGCTGAGGGTCCGCGCACCATCCGCCGCAGGCCCCATCAGGCAAGTGGTGTTGCCCAACTCGGCGTCGGCGACTAGCGATCCACTCCCCCACGCTCCGCCATCACCTGCTCCACCTCCGACTCAGGCTGGCGATCGATTTCCATGTGCCAGGCCACCTCTCGCTCCATGTTGCGCTGAAGGTGGACAGTGAGCGGCCAACTGTCGATCAGAGCGAGATGCCACTTCTTCACTGGCGTAGCGGCTCCGGGGTACGCCGCAGCGAATGGCATGAGCGTCAGGTACCCATGACTCACTACGACGAGCGCCCATCCCGGGAGAAGCAGCAACAACCGCGCCCAGCGGTGGCGGTACCACAGACCGCTCATGTGGCGGAGCATCCAACCCAGCAACTCATGCCCGAGGCGGAGCCCTCCGCCCACGATGCCGGGCGACCGCGAAATTGGCGGTCTGTGCTGGTGCCCTCGCACCAGGATCTCGATCCCTGCCAGGATCCCGCCGAGCAGAGTCGTCAGGAGAGCTGGAATGATCAGGATCAGTGTGCTGAGGCCGCAGAGAGTCTTCGTCCCCAGTAACGCGAGTCTGTCGAGGCCGTCGTAGAGCTGCCTCTCTGCCTTCCGCTCTGCATCGCTAGCCATGGACTCCAGATCACTGTCTCCGACCGAAGGCCGCGGTAGTGGTGATGTCATTGAAGCTGCCCCTTACTAGACCGCATGGCGGCAGAATAGGGTCGCCCAGCCCCACCGCAAAACGGCCCCCACGTCCGTGCCTCCGATTTGTGCGGCCATTCGATCCGAGGGCCGTAGGCGGCTGACGGCCCGCGGGTTGCGGCTAGAGGCCGCGCCAGTCGACCGGGGGGGCGTCGCGCTGCCCGTCGGCCGGGGGCGCGAGCCCGTAGCCCAGGTACACGTAGGCCACGATGCGATCGCCGGGCCCGAGGTCCAGGTGCCGCTTGGCGGCGTCGGACTCGGCGAGTGCGCCGGTGCTCCACTTCGACGCGAGACCGGCGGCCTGCGCGGCGAGCAGCAGGTTCTGCACGGCGCAGGCGCAGGCGGCGTAGTCCTCACGCTCCAGGATGGGATCCGCGTCCGGGGGGACGTGCTGACCGACGACGACGCAGACGGGCGCGCGCGTCAGCTTCGCGTGCGCGGTCCGGGCGACGCCCGCCGCCGGGTCGGCCGCGACGATCGCCTCGGCCAGGGCCGCGCGGGCCTCGCCCGCAAGCACCGTGAAGCGCCAGGGCTGCGTGAGGTGATGCGTCGGGGCCCAGGTCGCGACCTCGATCAACTCCGCGACGGTGGCGCGGGGCACCGCCCGGTCGCTGAACGCGCCGACCGAGCGACGCCCGCGGATCGCTTGGCGAACGTCCATCCGAGGCCCCTCCGCGTCTCCGTCCGTGGCTGGTGGCAGCATACCGCCGCAGGCCACGCGCGGCGGCGGCGCGGCTACTCCTCCCCCGTCCAGGCGGGGTCGAAGTCGTGGGCGTCGCTCGCGACGCGGACCGGGTTCGAGCCGTCGGCGCCCATGACGTATATCTGGCGCAGGCCGTCGCGGTTGGACACGAAGGCGATGCGCCGCCCGTCGGGCGACCAACTGGGATCGAAGTCGGCCCAGTCGTGGTCGGTGAGCAGCGTGCGAACGCCCCCGCCGGCCGGGATCACCGCGATCATCGACCGCTCCAGGGGGGTGTGGCCCTCGGGCACGTGCGTGTAGGCGATGCGCGCCCCGTCGGGCGACCAGGCGGCCTGCTGGTTGAGGCCCGGGTCGCGGGTGAGGACGGTCACGTCGCCGCCGGTCACCGGCACGACGGCGATCTGCGACGTGCGGGCGAAATCGATCTCCTGCACGATCGTGAAGGCGATCGTGCCCCCGTCGGGCGACCAGGCGGGGAAGGCGACGACGCCTCTGAGGTCGGTGAGTTGCCGCATGCCGCCGTCCTCGACGTCGAGGATGAAGGGGTTCGAGTGCCCCGTGCGGCGGGAGACGAACACGATGCGCCGGCCATCGGGCGACCAGTTGGGGTACTGGTCCACGGCGGGGGAGCGGGTCAGCTGCCGGGCCTCGCCGCCGGCCGCGTCGATCAGCCAGACGTCGGGGTTGCCCGCCCGATCGCTGGTGAACGCTATCCGTTGGCCGCCGGGCGACCAGGCCGGCTCGGCATCGGGCGCAGGGTCGTTGGTGAGCGCGACGGCCGGGCCGCCGGAGGCCGGACGGACGAAGAGGTCGCTGACGCCGTCGCGCAGGGAGATGAACGCGTGGCGGCCGTCCCGGACGCGGCGGGTGGATTCGCCGTCGGCGATGGCGACCGCGGCCAGGGCGACGGCCAGCAGCAGCAGGCTCAGCGTGAGGAGGGAGGCGGCGCGCGGGCCGGGGAGTCGCGGCATGCGGGTCTCGCGCCCCGTTCCGCGGCGCGCGCCACGGCCGCGCCCTGGTTCGATCCGCCCGGGTCCGATGAAGGAGCGCCAGCACGGCGCGCCCGACGCCGATCAGCGTAGCGGCGATGTGACGCTCACGGCGTCGCGCCGGCGCGACCGGCCACGGAGATCCTCCGATAGCATCGGGGCGCCGCCCCGGCGCAACCGAGGAGCACATCGATGACCACGATCACCGCCGTCCGATCGCGCATGCTGCGCATCCCGCTCGACAAGCCGACCTCGTTCTCAAACCGCACCGTCTACCACCGCGACATTCCGGCGGTCGAAGTCGAATGCGACGACGGGCACGCCGGCATCGGCTTCTGCTACGCCGGCAACTCGAACGGGCAGTTGGTGACCTCCGCCGTGGACAATCTCTTCGCGCCGCTGCTGCTGGGCCGGGATCCGTTCCGGGTCGAGGGGCTCTGGGCCGCGATGTATCAGGAATCGCTGCTGCACGGGCGCGCCGGCGCGACGATGCGCGCGCTGTCGGCGCTCGACATCGCGCTGTGGGATCACAACGCCAAGGCGGCGGGCCTGCCCCGCTACAAGCTGCTCGGCGCGTACTACGTCGTCGTCCGGGAGCGCGTCGAGCAGCTGCGTGATCGCCGCGATCGGGATCGGCCCGCCCTCGGGCCCGCTGTGCTCGTGCTGCACGCTCTGGGTCCAGCCGGGCTTGCCGGGCCGCTCGCGGCCGGGGCCGTAGCGGAGCCAGGCGAGGGGTTGGTCACGCCGGACCTCGATCTCGGCAGCCACCCGCGCCTGGGCGCGTGCCTGGTCGACATCGCGCTTGAAGTCTCGGTACGGCTGCCGCCCCTGCTCGCCGCGCTCCATCCAGCGGCGCAGCGTGGAGGGATCTATGCCCACTGCCTGTGCGGCGACGTGGTCGTAGGCCCCGGCGCGGATGTACTCGACGATCATGCGACGCACCTCGGGCGTGAGCTTGGTCGGTCTAGGCACGGATCACCTCCGCCTCCCGCGCCGTAAACGCCTCCCAGCGCGACACCGCGAGATCGACTGAGACCGGGTCCAGCTCGACGGCGTGGCAACGCCGGCCCCGCGGCTCGGCGGCGATGATCTGGCTGCCGCTGCCGGCGAAGGGTTCGTAAACGACGTCGCCGGGCATCGTGTGCGCCCGGATCGCCTTCGCGAACAGCTCCACCGGCTTCTGGGTGGGATGCCCGGTGCGCGGCTCCGCCTCGGCCACCGGCCATACGGTCGACTCCCCCGGCAGCGGACGCGGCGGGGGCTCCCCCGCTCGCCAGCCATAGAGCGCCGGCTCGTGCCGCCAGGGGTAGTGCGAGTGGCCCGGGACCGCCTGTTCCTTCACCCAGACGATCGCCTGGTGCGGATGCAGGCCGACCGCCGACTAGGCCCGCTCCACCTGGGATCGCCGCCGTTCCGCGTGCCACTGGTACACCGCCACCCCCGGGCTGGCGATCTCCAGCGCGGCGCGCAGAAACGCCGCGTAGAACTCCGTCGCGGCCTCGTCGCCCGGATCACGGTCCCAGTCAGACGGGGGCGCCTCGGTGCGGCGGCCGGCCCCCGGGTGGTTGCGGCCGTCGTAGTCGACGAAGTAGGGCGGATCCGTCGCGATCAGGGCGGCGCGCTCCTCCCCCATCAACGCCGAGACGACCGCCGGATCGGTTGCGTCCCCGCAGACCAAGCGGTGGTCGCCGAGAAGCCAGCAGTCCCCCGGGTGCGCACGCGTGGTCGGCCCGACCGGCAGAGCGTCCGGATCGGTCGCGCCGTCCTGGTCCCGGACGAGATGGCCGCTCGCTGCCACGCGCTCGAGCAGGCGCTCCACCGCGTGGTCCTCCGTCGTGACTGCGGCCAGCGTGCGTCGCAGCGCGTCGGCGTCGGTCCGGGCCATCGCGGCGATCGGATCGAGCGTTGCGAGGATCTTGGCCTCTTCCCCCTCATCGAGGTCGACGTAGACGACCGGGATCGTCGCCTCGCCGCGCTTGCGCGCCAAGAAAGCGCGCAAGTGGCCGTCGAGGAGTCGCCTCGTTCGGCGATTGACAACGACGGGCTGCACCCAGCCGACTTCGTCCAGAACGCCGGACAGGGCTCGCTGCTGCAGACGTGGATGGAGGCGCCAGTTGTCGGGGTGGTCGAGGATCGACGCGGGATCGACGTCGGCTTCGCCCACGATGCGTGTGCGCCAGGGAAAGGGAACTGGGGCTGGCTCTTTGGGGGGCATGCGATACCTCCACTCCCTGGGCCGCAGACGCGGGGGGCGGGAGATCGGTACCGCTGCTCAAGCGGAGTCGATATGTGCTTCCAAGCGGAGGTGATCGCATCGAACGACCGACATCACCTTGTAGGTGATCCTGGTCGACGACGGAGATCCAGTCGCAGCGAGGGCAGCGGACGCGGATCGGCAATTGGGTAGCCTCGAAGGACGCGCGTGGGAGCGTCTCCAGCTGTCCATCTGGCAGTTTGGCGAGGCGTCCGAGGCGATGCGCGGACCGGAGCCCGCGCAGGCGGCGGGCTCGGCGTGGCCCCGGTTCCTCCCCGATCTCGCCCTCCGCGTCCACGTGTCGGACGAAGATCGATGGGAGCCGGAAGAGAGGCGAGGCGGGCTCCTCACATCCGTCCGCATGAACGGGAGTGACGAACGTGAGCGTTCCGAGCACGCCGCGGCAGCGGGGCCGGCCGCAGCGGACCGTGGAATCGGCGATACGTGCGCGCATCATGCTGCGAGCGTACCGAGCCCGTTACAGACCGATCGCTTGATCGGGTGGGAAGTGAGCACCCCACGGCCCAGCAACGAATTCCTTGAGCGCGTCGGTCAGGTCCATGCGGTGTGGCTCCGCCGGGATGATGAAGAAGGCCCTCGCGCTCTGTGTCTTGAAGCGAACAGCGATCGGCTGATGTGCGAGACCCAGAGTCCGAGAAATGGCGGTGGCCCACTCGCGTAACTGCGCGGGGTGGTTCTGTCGCGCGAAATGGTGATAGACGACGAGGCTCTGTCCCCGCGCGTAGAACGGTCGGAGCTCGTCGAGGGAGACGGACTTTGTGCTTTGGGCCTTCCCCTCGGGCGCCGGCGAGCGAAGTCCGTTGTCGGGGTCGAGGAAAACCAGGTCGCACGGCGTGCTGGCATGCACCGCCTGATCGAGCCAGGCATCCCTAACTGCCGGTCGACGCCCTGGCGATGCCCCGGCGTAGGACAGGAGAGATTCGTAGAAGATCGTGTCCTCCGGGAGGATCTCGCGAATGCGCACCGCCGCAACCGAACGGTCGCCGCTCATGACTAGCGATCGGAGCTCGTCGTACAGCGTGGGATCAGATGGGCGGTACCCATCCTCGCCTTCGGGCAGGAGGTCCTGCACGTGCCGACCGTCCCCACGATGCGTTTCGTCGGGCGTGCGGTACCAGATCACGCCGAGCCGGTACGACGCATCCGTGGAAGCCGCGGCAAGGGCTCGCAGGAGTCCGTATTTCGCGAAGTCGCCGATGTCCCCGGTGTAACGGTCCTGCATCTGCTGGCCGCTCGCCGTGTGCAAACTATTGTTTGTAGTCAGGTCGTAGCTTCGCTCTGACGCTGCGGGCGTGGCAAGCGCAGATCAGGGGTTCCTACGGGCGGTTGGTGACGCATTGCGAGCGCGCCGGCAGGCGGCGGGTCTATCGCAGGAAGCTCTCGCGGAGGCGAGTGGACTGCATCGCGTCTACATCAGCGAGCTGGAGCGTGGGCGCAAGGCCGCCTCACTGAGCGCGCTCCAAGGAATCTCGCGAGCCCTCGGCGTACCGCTCTCCGAGATCATCGCGGACGCGGAAAGAACGCAGCCTTCTTGAGCGCGATGGACTCCGCGAGCTAGGCCGGCTGGAACTGGCAGCGCTCGCATAAAGGGCTGATCGGCGTACGCGCCCCGTCTCGCTCGCAGAAGGTGCAGCCCCACTTACCGAAGAACCACAGCGCGGGATCCAGAGCGGCGCCCGAGCCCGTCAACGCGGGCGGCCCGATCGCAGCATCCGCGCCCTTCATCCAAGCCCGTTGAATCTCAGGCCGCGCCGCCTCCAGCTTGAGGCCACGCGTGTCCGTGACGCCGAGATACTCCGTGACCTTGCGAACCTGGACATCGACTGCCACGGGGAGCTGCCGGAGCCCGCTGATCGACGCCCCGCCTGGCTCGGCGAGCATGCGGATCCACAACACCGAGACCTTCGGTCCCTGCAGCAGCGGAAACCACGGTTGGCCGCCCGGGGACGTCGCGTTGAGGGCCGCGGTCAGTTCCTCGACGGAGCCTTCGCCCTGCGTGATCGCGTCGCGGACGGCGCGCGGGCTTCGGGGATGCTGGAGGGCTTCGCAGATCGCGAGCCAGGCGGCGCTGTCGACCAGGTGCCGCTGCGAGACGCCGCTTCCGGCGAGGGCGTCCCGCAGCTCCCCGAACGATCGTTGGACGACTTGGGCAGGGTCGGAGGTCCACGGCGCCACATCGAAGAGGCGCACCGCGTTCCGCCAGAGCGCATCCGCGGTTCGTGCGCGGTCCATCGCGGCGACCAGCGTCAACAGGTATCGGAAGGTGACAGCGTCGCATCCGCGCGCTCGCAGGGATTCCGCCGCGTGGCATTCCGGCATGCCCGCCCATCCAGGGCGGGGGCTTTGCGGCGTTCGACTCGCTCCCATGCCTCATTCGCAAACTCCCTCGTGAGCTGCTCGACGATCGTCGTCACGTCTCCGGGCGGCGTCCCTGGAGTCGACACGGGCTCCGCAGACGTGTCCGTGCGCCCGCCGTGCCGCGACTTGAACCACCGAAGCTGCTCGCCGAGGGGCACGCCCTTCAGCAACTCGCTCACCTTGGCCCCTCGCGCGCGCAGCCGTTCGACGAGGCCGTCGTCGCGGTACTCGGCACCGGCCATGATCTGGACGTTCCGACCAGCGAGCGGACCGGCGACGCGATCGAGCGCGTCGAGCACGCTCGCACTCCACTCACGTCTCTCCTGCGCGGACGCGTCTGCGAGGGAGCGCTCATACGCGTCGATCTTCATCTCCGGGGAGAGGAGCCCATGCTCGGCGGAGAGAATGAACCAGGGTGCCCCCAACGCCTCGGCCTCCGCGCGTCGCCCACCGAAGAGCGCGGAAGAGTAGCGATCCGTCGCAGCGTGGCGCCCCGAGTGCTTCCCCTTTCCGCAGCCCACAAGGACGAGGTCAGACGATTCGTCTGGATCCGACCCCGTCGAGAGAGCGGATGATCCGCGTTGTTCGCGAACGAACACGACTTCTCTCGCCGAGAGACGAGGCGTTGCGTCCCACCCGCGGGACCGAAGCAGCCGGCCGATGTGATTGGCGGAGCTCCAGAACGCCGGATACTTTCGCGCGCTGGCCGGCAGGGGACTCTCGAGGCGCGCCCCGATCTCGTCGAGACGCATCGTTTCGGAGTCGCGCTCCGACGCGTCGAGGTAGCCGAGGAGCGCGTCGTAGCGACCCATCCTTGTGCTCCACGAATCCCGCCGGGTCGTGAGGTTAGCGCAACTCACAACCAGCGGTTGCATCCGCCGAAGCGATGCAGTAGATCCCTCACAGACTTGGAAGCCTGAGGGGGCGCCCGTGATCAGCAGCGACCCTGAAGCCAGTGAAGCTCGCGGTGCGCGGCTCGACGCCTACTTGAGCGCGGCGGTTCTCGACGGAAACAAGTTCTGTTGCACCGAGCAGAACGTGTGTCACACATCCGCGCACTTGAGGGGCCTGGAAGTCTTCGAAGGCCAGCTCCCGCACGTTGGGCGACACGACGACCTGCAGCTCGATGGTCCACCCTGACGAATCGCGGTGATCGATCAGGAGTACGGGCACCCGCCTGCGCACGTCTCCATGGTCGATCGCGACGGATGGTTTATGGCAAGAGCGGCCTTCGCGAAGGCTTCTCAGCCAGGAATCCTCACATGCGGGGGACGACGATGGCCCTGCGGCTGCTGTTTGGACTGGAGTTGACAGGGCCTCCGGCCAGCGAATGGTTGGCTGCGGACGGCGATCGGGCGTTTCACCTGTTCGATGCCTTCGCACTCGTCACTGTCTTGCTCTGCAGCGCCGTGCCCCCAGGCACCACGACCGGCCGCTCGACGAGCGAGATGCGTACGCGCTGTCTGCGCCACTTCCGCGAGACGCTCCGCATCCTCGAACCCACCGTGCTCGTGCTGCAGGGCAAGGGCGTCGCCAAGTGGATCAGGCCATCATTCGATTCCTGGCAGGCGATCACAGAGACACAAGTCCCCGCAGAGATCGAAGGACGGCCAGTCCACATCGCTGCGCTCTCACACCCGAGTGCGAGATACCCACTCAATTGGGCGCGTCCCTCGCTGGCGTACGTCCGTGATGTGGTGGTACCCACCCGCAGTGCCGTTCACGACGATATCTTCGGTTCGCCACGGTGCGAGCCCGTGGGATTCAGGACGGAACGACATGCGGTTGGTCGACGGTCGCATCCGCCTCTCCGCAACAGACCTTGCCAACCATCTCGGCTGCCGGCAGCTGACGGGTCTCGATCCCGCCCGCGCACACGGCCTCCTCCCAGCACCGAGCTGGCAGGACCCGGCCCTGGAGGTGTTGCAGGAACGCGGATTCCGCCACGAGGCGGCCTACCTCGCCCACCTGGAATCCCACGGTCTCTCCGTGCATCGTCCAGCGTCGTCACCGCGCTGCCCGCCACCGGCGGTGGCGGGCTGGGCAGCGACGGGCCGGCGGTGTGGACGTTCGCACTGGCGGCGGCGCTGGGTGTTCTCGCGCTCGCGTCGCTCGCTCGATTTGCGATCGGGCGGCGTCGCGAGGGGTGTCGGGTGAGCGCGGGACCGAAGGCCGCGCCCATGCTCACCCTCCCGGCGCCGCGCGTCGGGGTTCGTGACCAGCTCTCGGGAGGACCGGGATCGCGGGGCGCACGAGCGCGGGGGGTGCGGGCTAGTCCGGGGGCATGTCGCCGGTGACGCCCGCCTCGACCAGGGCGTTGTACTCCGACTCGCTCAGCCCAAACTCCTCGTGCAACACCTCGAAGCTGTGCTCGCCCATGCAGGGCGAGGGGCGCACGTTGGCCACGGAGCGGCCCGAGAACTTCCACGGGGCGATCGCCAACGGGTGGCTCCCCGCCTCTGGGTGCGCGACCTCCGCCATGAACCCCCGCTCGACGAAGTGCGGATGCGGCGACTCCACGACCTCCGCCAACCGGGCGACCGGGGCCGCCGCGCAGCCCAGACCCCGCAGGGCCCCGGCGGCATCGTCGGCGTCCTGCTCCCCGCTCCAGATCGCGATGGCCGCATCGAGCTCGTCTTCGTGCTCCTTGCGGGCGGCGGCCGAGGCGAAGCGCGGGTCGCCGGCCAGCTGAGGCCGTCCGAGCTGACCGGCCAGGGCCCGCCAGGCGTCGTCGGTCTCGGCGGCGATGGCGATCCAGCGGCCGTCTCGCGCCGGGTACACGCCGTGCGGCGCCACGCGCGGGTGGCGGTTTCCCGATGGCCCACGCACGACGCCGTTCAGGGCATGCTCCAGCACCGCGTCGCCGAAGTGGGCGGTCATCGCCTCCACCATGGAGATGTCGATCTGCTGGCCCTCGCCGCTGCGCGCACGGTGATGGAGGGCTGCCAGGATCGCGGTCGCCAGGTACATCCCGCCGACGGGGTCCGGCAGCAGCCCGCCGCTATTTTGTGGCGGCCCCCCGAGGTACCCGTGCAACGACGCAAACCCGGACATCGGCTCGATCGACTCCCCGTTGGCCGCGAACGACGCGTACGGCCCGGTGGCGCCGTACCCCGACAGCGACGCGAAGATCACGTCGGGGCGCGCGGCGCGCAGCGCCTCGAAGGTGACGCCCCAATTGGACATGACGTCGGGCCGGAAGTTCTCCGCCACGACATCGAAGCGGGGGACGAGGCGCCAAAAGAGGTCCGCTCCGCGTGGGTCGCGCATGTCGAGGGTGATGGCGCGCTTGTGCAGGTTGGTGCCGTTGTAGAGGCCCATCGTGTTCCAAGCGCGCTGGCGGCGGCCGGGGTCGGCGATGCCGGCGGGGATGTCGGCGCGGTAGCCGCCGGACTCACTGGCGAAGGACGTTCCGGCGTAGGTGCGCCAAACGTCGGGACGGGATCGCGCCTCGATCTGGACCACGTCGGCCCCCAGCAGGGCCAGCAGCTCCGTGCCGAGCGGGCCCGTCCACGCCTGCGTGAACGTCAGCACCCGCACGCCCGAGAGCGGCGCCTCGACCGGCGCCGCATCGACGGCGCCAGGGGCCGGCGACGGCGGCCGTGGATCCGACCATGCCGCTGCGGCCGCATCGCTGAGCCGGGGGGCCCCGCGTCGCGCCGCCCACGGGGTCGCGCCCAGCTTGGCCGGCGCGCCCGGCACTCGCGCCGTCCCGCCGGCGACCTCCGTCTCGACGAAGTACCCGCGCGATCTCAGCTGGCGATCGGCCAACAGGTCCGACATCGTCTCCACCACGCCGGACCGAGAGCGCACGGACGACAGCGTCTCGAACACGTCGAACCGGGGGAGCTGCGCGACGCGCTCCTCGATACGCGGCCGGAACTCGTCGACGTGCGCGGGGCGGACCAGCGGGTCGGCGAAGCGGTCGTCGGCGAGCTCGGGCAGGTCGAGCACGTGCATCGCGTCGATCCAGAACGGTCCCGGACCCAGGCCGATCAGGATCTCCCCGTCGGCCGCGCGGTAGAACCCGTGGTCGCGGTGATGGGTGTGAACGGCCTGCGCGTAGCCCCCGGGCCCCTCGTACACCGCCGCGAGCGACCAGGGGATCGTCGTGACGATCGCCGCTTCCGCCTCGCCCGCGTCGACCAGCGCGCCCTTGCCGGACGCCCGCCGCCGCAGGAGCGCCCCGGCCGCCCCGACGAACGCCGACACCCCCGCGATGTAGTCGGAGGAGTGCGGCGGCAGCTGGAGCGGCGGCTCGCCCGCGTCGCCGCAGATGTCGGCCCAACCGCTCATGGCGCAGGCGGTGAGGTTGTTCCCGGCCGCGCCCGTCAACGGTCCGTCGAGGCCGAACGGGGTCACCGACAGATGGACGGCGTCGGGGCGCTTCGCGTCGAGCGCGGCGCGCAGCGCGCCGGGCAGGGGCGCCGCGGTCGTCACGATCAGGTCGGCGGCGGCGACGTGCTGCGCGATCTGCCGAGGTTCGCGCACCGTCAGCGAGCGTTTGTTGGCGTTGACATAGGCGTGGAGCAGGGACGCCTCCGGCCCCGATGCCCCCTCGGCAAAGGGGGGCTCGCGCCGCAACGCGTGCCCCTCCGGCGGCTCGATGAGCAGCACATCGGCGCCGAAGTCGCCGAACAGGCGCGCGCTATACGCCCCCGAGAGGCGGTCGGACAGGTCCAGCACGCGCAGGTCGTCGAAGGCGGCGGGCATGGCTGGGATGCACCCTCCCAAGTGGGGCGGCTAGCGGCCGGTGAACTCGGGAGCGCGCTTCTCCAGGAAGGAGTCGCGCGACTCTTTCACGTCGTGCGGGGCGCGGTTGGCGAAGTTGAGGCCGGCGGTTTCGTTGATCAGGGCGTCATGGAGGTTGAGCTGCAGGTTCTTCTGCAGCACGCGCTTGGCGGAGCGCATGGCGACGGGGGGCCAGACGGCGATCTGGTTGGCCAACTCCAGGGCGGCGGGCAGGAGCGCGTCGGCGGCGACGAGGCGGTCGAGCAGGCCGATGGCGTGGGCCTCTGGGGCGTCGACGGCGCGGCTGGTGAAGATGAGGTCGGCGGCGCGGGAGTAGCCGACGATGCGGGGGAGGAAGAAGGACATGCCGGAGTCGGGCGAGAGGGAGCGCTCGATGAAGACGGTCTTGAAGCGGGCGTTCTCCGAGCCGATGCGCATGTCGCAGGCGAGGGCGAGGCTCATGCCGGCGCCGACGGCGACGCCGTTGACGGCGGCGATGGTGGGCTTGGTGAGGTCGTAGAAGGCCTTGGCCTGGCGGCCGACCCAGCCGAACTCGTCGAGGCGCTCGTTCTGGGGCGGGACGTCGTCCGGGCCGGCTTGCCGTCGAAGCCGCGCGAACTCGTCGAAGCGCTCGTTCTGGGGCGCGTCGCGCTTTTGAGCGGCGCCGCCGGCGGTTTGGTCGGAGCCGGAGCAGAAGCCGCGGCCGGCGCCGGTGACGACCATGACGCGCAGGTCGTCGTCGGCGTCGACTTCGGCGCAGGCGGCGCGCGTCTCGTCTTGGAGATCGAAGTTGAGGGCGTTGAGCTTCTCGGGGCGGTTGAGGGTGACGACGGCCACGGGGCCGTGACGGTCGAAGGACAGGTGTTGGTAGCTCACGGGGAGGTCTCCTCCCGCATCTCTGGCGGCGCGGCGCTGGGGAGCGCCCCGGGATGATACGGGCCGCTGCGGCTTGGAGCCACTACGCTCACGGACGCGCCGGAGGAGGCGAACATGACCGCATTCGGAGAGTTCCCGGAGATCGGGGGGGAGCTGGACGGGCCGATCGCGCTGGTGGAGGTGCAGCGCCCGCCGCACAACTTCTTCAGTCTGGAGATGATCGCGCCGCTGGCGGACGCCTACGAGGCGCTGGACCGGGAGACGGACACCCGGGTGATCGTGCTGGCGTCGGAGGGGCGGTCGTTCTGCGCGGGGGCGCAGCTGGGCGGGCCGGCGGCGGAGGGCGAGCCGCCGCCGCCGGGCGGGAAGCGGGGCCGCCGCCACCTCTACTACGAGGCGGTGCGCCTGGACGACACCGAGCTGCCGGTGGTGGCGGCGGTGCAGGGGGCGGCGATCGGGGGCGGGCTGGGCCTGGCGCTGTCGGCGGACTTCCGGGTGGCGGCGCCGGCGGCGCGCTTCGCGGCGAATTTCGCGCGGCTGGGCTTTCACCACGGGTTTGGGCTGACGGTGTCGCTACCGGCGATCGTGGGGCAGCAGAACGCGTTGCGGATGCGGTACACGGGGGTGCGGGTGAAGGGGGAGGAGGCGCACGCGATGGGGATGGTGGACGAGCTGGTCCCGCTGGACGACTTGCGCCCGCGGGCGATGGAGTTCGCGGCGGAGATTGCGGCGTCGGCGCCGCTGGCGGTGCGGTCGATCCGGCGGACGATGCGGCAGGGGCTGGCGGCGCGGATCCGGGAGGCCACGGACCACGAGCAGGTGGCGCAGGACTGGCTGCGGCGGACCCAGGACTTCGGCGAGGGGGTGCGGGCGACGAACGAGCGTCGGGTGGGGGAGTTCCAAGGGAGGTAGGGGGCTGCGGGGACACCCCCCGCGCCCCGCGGCCGGCCCCCCGCGATGGGGGCCCACCCCACCGCTCAGCGCTCGCCGACCTCTTGCTCCAGGGCCTGGCCGCGCAGCCAGCGGGCGAGGTTCGCGGTGAATATCGCGAAGGCGCGCCCCTCGTTGCCTTGGGACGCGGCCGAGTTGTGGGGTGACACGATCACGTGCTCCATCGCCCTGAGGTCGACGACGACTGATCCGGTCAGCGGCAGCGCGGACGTCGCCCCTAGGCGTCCGCGGGTGGATGCAGCTGGTAGAGATCCCTCATGCGGCTGCCGATCAGTTGCATGCGCAGGTCATCGTCCAGCGCGGGAAGGAAGGAGCGGTTGAGCGACTCCTTGAGGACGCCGAGGAAGCCGTGACGGGTGCGGCCGATCTCGGCGAGGCGCTCCGCCAGCGCGCTGACCTCTTCCGCGAGCGCGCCCGGCGCCGCGACTTTCGTGATCAGGCCCAGGTCCGCGGCTTCCTGCGCCGAGGTAAAGCCGTCGTCGAGGATCAGCCGCCAGGCGTGCTTCAGCCCCACGTACTTGGGCAGGAAGGCCGTTGCGGTGATCACCAGTCTTAGTTGGGAGTCGGGGTCGGCGATCGCGAAGTCGGAGGCGAGCATGAGGTCGAAGCCGGACCCCATGCAGTAGCCGTGCACCTCGGCGATCACGGGTTGCGGGATACGCCGCAACAGGGTTTGCAGCTGGTGGTAGGGATACCGTCCCTGATTGAACGGCGCGCTGTGCGGGGCGGACATGGTGCGCTCGTCCGTCCTGTCGTCGCCCGAGCTGAACGACTTCCCAGTGCCGCCCAGGATCAGCACCTGGACAGTCGGGTCGCGACCCACGCGCGTCACGACATCGATCATCGCGTCGCCGACCTCCGTGTTGATCGCGTTGTGCCGTTCCGGCCGATTGATCGTGAGCCGCGTGATCGGCCCGTCCTCGATGATGAGTTCCTTGGTCACGGCGGCCCTCCGTTCTCGTGCGCCGCGCGTGGCTTCCCACGCGCCCGCACCGCGCATCCTATCCCCATCTGCTCGAAGACACTGCTCTGCGGGAACACCTGGCTGACCAACGCGATCACCGCGATCGCCATCGCGATCGAACCGAAGGCGAGCGCGAGCGGCACGCCGGCCGCGAGGACGGCACCGAAGGCAAGGATCCGGATGGCGAAGGTGATCGGCCGGGTGATCAGGCTGGCGCGGGCGAGGTCCTCGTTGTCGATCTCGGTCAATTGCTGAGTGAGCGACGCCACGCCGCCGATCAGGACCTCGAAGCCACCCCGCCCGTTCACCTCCGCGACCAGATCGGTGACGACGAGGATGTTGTCGACCTGGTCCACGCCGTCGACGGCCGTCGCGTCGATCTGGACCCGCGCGAACGTCACGTCCCCGCCGGTCGCGTTCGCCGCGACGAACGGCGACGCCTCGCGCGCGAGTCCGAGCTCGTCGTGGGTGGTGGTCTCCCGCACGATGCGCGTGCTGTTGGTCACGGCGGTGCCGCCGATCGTCACGCGCTCCGCGATGCGCAGCGCGGCGAGCTCGTCCATCAGGCCCTCGACGCCCTGGCGGTATGCGGGGTCTGTCACCCGCAGCGCGGGGTGGGAGAAGAAGACGGTCTCCTGGGCCGTGCCTTCCACCTCGCCTTCGTCGACCGGAAAGCGCTCCTCGATCAGCGCCGTCGCCCGATCGGTGTCGCCTCCCCCGGCCGTCTCCTCGTCGACGTCGGTGTCCGGCTGGACGCTGGAGCAAACGCCGATCGCGACGGCAACGACGGCCAGCCAGCCGGCAAGCACGATCCGGCGGTGTCGCGCGCTCCACAGGCCAATCCGCGCGACGGCCGAGGAGCGCGGGGCCGGACCCGATGCCGTCATCCTGCAATCTCCTCCCGGTCCGGGGCGCTGTCGTCCCGGCCTTACGGCAGTCGCACCTCGCCCGCGGTCGGCCCACCAAGCGGGACCAGCACGCCGTCCTGCACCTGGCAGGGGATGAGCCCGAGCGCGGTATAGACGTCGGCATCCTGCGCCGCGAGGCCGGCCGCCACGAGCGCGTCGAGGTCCTCCCCGGGCGTCGTCAGGCGGTCGCCGTGCGCGTCGAAGGCGATCGCCCCCGAGACGCCGTCGCGCAGATCTGTGGCGCGCACCGCGTCGCGCAGCGCCCGCGGGTCAATCACGAGCGAGCCGTCTGGTCGCTCCTCGGCGACCGCCTGCACGGCGTCGAGGAGCACCGTGGCGGCGTCGACGTACTGCGCGGGCAACGTCGCCGAGGGCGCCCGCCCGTGGAGCGCGATGAACGCCTCGAGGACGTCGGCCGGCAGCGGGACCTGACAACCGGAGCACAACACGCCCTCGGCCGCCTCGCCGACGGGCTCGACGCAGTTGGGGATCGATGCCACCGCGTCCCCCGCGCCGAACAAGCCGTCGTCGCCGGCGTCGCGGAGTTGCCGGTCGAGCAGCCCGGCCTCGGGGTTGAACCCGGCGAAACCGACGCAGTCGGGATCGGCCGCCGCGATCTCCGTGGCTAGCTGGCCGAAGTCGACGTCGCCGATGTTCACGCGACGACGGTCGATCGATCCGCCTGCCGCCTCGACGCAGGCCTGGGCGGCGTCGACGCGGTCGATGCTGAACGGCTCGTTGCTGTCGACGAAATCGAAGCGGTCAGCCTCCACCGAGAGCAAGAATTGGCCGGCGAAGATGCCCTCGAGGTCGTTGCGGAAGGCGGTCCGGAAGAAGCAGCCGCCCGGGGCCTGCGCGGTGGTGAGGTCGGTGCGGGTCGCGGAGCCGGAGATGGCGACGATGCCCGCTGCGGCGAGGATGGGGATCGCGGCCTGGCTCCCGCCGCTGCACTGTGGGGGCGCGGGGCCCGGCAACTGCCGCGGGGGGATCCGCTGCGAGACGTGCCGCCGCGTCACGAAGCATCACCGCGTCCGATCTAGGCGTTCCTCCTCTTGCGATCGCTGCGGCAACCACGTCCATCCCACGGCCGGCACCTTGCTGCACCGGAGCCACGCTCCCCTGCGCGCCTGGTTCTGCACTGTCCTCCTCGTCGCGACGACCCGCCGCGATATTCGGCCATCCCATGTGGCTCGGCTAACGGGGGGCAACCCCAAGACGGCAAGCGACATGTTGGACACCATCCAGCACGCGTTCTACGGCGCGAGGCGCCTCTCCGTTGACAGCGTGAGATTCAAGGAACTGCTGGCACGTCTGGTCGAGACGCGCCCTGAGCCCGCGCCGCCTCCGGAGCGCCGAAAGCCCACTATCTCGAGGGAGCCTGGGCAACGAGCGGGCGGCCGCGGCGGCCGACTATCCTGCAGCAACACCGCAGGAGGCCCGGGTGGCCAAACGCCACAGATGGACGGTTGACGAAGACGAGGCCGCGCGAAGCATCTCTTTCGAGATGCTCGAAGCGGAACGCAACGGTGAGATCCGCAAGGAACCGTACCTGGAGGCTGCACGAGCGGCGCTGCCAGCACGGACGGAGCGGGCCATCGAGCTCAGGTGGGCCAACACGACCGAACATCATGAACAAGTGGGGACTGCGAGCGGTGCGCTGGACCGAAAGTCGAAGCAACGACCCGCAGCAGCTCAAACGGCTGCTTGCCCGGCGCATCCCTGGGGATCCCTGACTCGCAGAACCCCACATCCACCGACCGGATCGGTCACTAAAGTCCTGTCTCTCCTGTCTCTCCTGTCTCGTCCGTCACCGCTCCTGCGGAGGAGACGGCAACGACAGCACCTTCAGTGCTCACAAGGCACCCGGGGGTTATGCCGATCTGCATAAGATTGTTTACACAATCAGTACTGGCCTCAGAATTGGTGGGATCGGGGGTGACTTCCCGATACGTTCCAGCCCACGGCGCCCGCCGATGCCCATTCGCGACGCCGTCCTCGCCCGCACCGACCGGTTCACCGACGAGACCGGCGTCGGCGTCGTCGACGTTCCCGCGGAGGAGGACCTGAACCCGCTCCAGCTCGACGGGCTGGTGGTCAGTCTCGTCGCCGACTCCGAGGAGGAGACGAACCTGGAGCGGTTGGCCGACGTCCTCCGCACGGCGTTCCCGGGCCTCCGCACCGCCTGGGAGTACGCCGAGACCGGCGTGCCGGTCCTCTACGTCTCCACCGGCGTCCCCTCCTCCGGCGGCCGCACCCAGGGGGGCGGCTCGCCCGTGCCTCGTCGCCTCATCCCGCCCGTGCTGCTGCTCGCCGTTCTCGCTGGGTCAGGGTGCATGGAGCCCGCGGGCGCGCCCGTCGCCGGAGACCCGCCCACGCCGTTGACCCGCTCCCAGGCGATCAGCGTCGTGCGCGGCTGCCTCGAGCGGCTGGAGCCCACGCCGGCCGTAGCAGCGGCGCTGGCCCCGCTGCGCGCGCGGACAGTGGCGGTACCCCTGGCGGAGCTCGGCGAGACCCGGCCCGGGTGGCTGGTGCAGGGCGGGGAGGTGGAGGACGTGGGGGCGCCGGCCTGGCGCGTGCTGGAGGACACGCGGGAGGTGGTCGCGGCCCTGCCCAGCGCGGTGGCGATCGCCCCCGGCCCCGCGGGCCGGCTGTGCCGGTTCCCCGAGCCGTGTCCCCCTACGTGCTCGTCTTCGGCCGCTCCTCGTCGCCCCGGTACCCCGAGGCGCTCAGGCTGCTGCGGGCGGTCTCGGGCCACGTGACCCCACGAGGCCGATGGGGTGGTCGAACACCGCGCGCCCGTCGGGCCGCAGGGCGGCGACACCGTGGCGGCGCTGCTGCGGGTGGCCCAGGGCTGGCGCTCGACGCGGCTGCTGTGCGAAGGAGTGCCGCTGCCGCGGGCGGCGCTGTGGACCCTCCTCGAGGTGCTGGAGTGCCACGCCCTCTCCCGGGTCCACCGCCTGGGCCGGGCGCACTGCCACGGGCTGCCGGACGCGCCGGCTGCTGCGGTGGGCTGTCGAGTGGTCACGGCCCGCCTCCGACGCGAGGCCCTCGGCGGCGACGCCGCGGCAGGGCCGGAGGTGGCGGCCTGGGCGCGGGCGACGGGGCTCCTCGGCTGCCCGGCCTTCGACCTCGCCCGGGTCACGGCGGAGCTCGGCGCCGCCCCCGACACCGAGCGCTCCGCCTTCGAGGCCCTCCTCGGCGACCTGCGGCTCGACCTCGACCGGTAGCGTTCGGCGCGGCCCCCGGGGCGGCCTCCTCGCGCCGCTCGGCGGCCGGAAACCGGCCGGGTGGTCACGGACACAGCGCCGGCCCTGAAGTGGTCCTCTGACTGAACGAGGCGGCGAGGGGCGGCGGGCCATCTAGAACGCCCGCCCGACGTCGCACTCCGACTTTTATGGATGAGCCGCACAAGCACGCTCTCGGCGTGCCCGGGCACGCAGGGTGGGGTGCTGGGCCCGTCCGAGAGTGACCTAGGGGTAGGCCACCAGTGCCAAAACCTTCGAATCGACCTGACCGTCGCTGTGGCGGATCGCCAAGAGGTGAACGGAGCTGTCTCCAGAGCGTGTCGGGGAGTTCCGGCAGCATTGCACGCCCTCCTCTTCCTCTGGGGCGCTGCCGATGGCCCCAGAGTGACCAGGCGCTGCAGGCCGACGGACCAGCGCGGCCGCGCCGCGAATCCTTGGGGCTCAGCCGCACTTGGACCTCCGCCGGATCACGCGTGTGACGAGTCGCTGCCGGGGGCGGGTCGTCCAGGCCCGGCCGTGGACCGCGCAAGTCCGCGAGGAACCCGTCCACCAGTCGGAGCAACTCTTCCAGGGAGCCCACCCGCACCTGCGCGTCCGGGATCGCGGCGGCGATGGCACGAGCCGTCCATCCGTATCCGAGCAGAACTCGGCGATCCAGCGGTTGTCGGCGCGGGTGTCTGCGTCCGCCAGCTCCGCGTCCTCCACCTCGGCCTGCCAGAGCAAGCCAATCGACGGAGAGAGCAGCGCCTTGTCCAGGTCGATGCCCTCATCGTGCTCACCACGGCTTCGACCGCCACGACGGCTTCCTGCCGGGGGCGACGGACCAGTTCAATCCGGGGCTGACCTCCGACAACCACCACGTTGACCCGCCGCGCCGGCCGGAGGAGGGCTATCACATCACGGAGGACCTCGTGGACCGAGCGATCGGGTTCCTTCGCGACAAGCAATCACACCGGCCCCGGCAGCCGTTCTTCCTCTACTTCGCCTTGGGCGCGGGCACGACCCTGTGGGGACGAATACCGAGATCGTGAGAGGAATTGGGCCCGGGCGTGAAACTTGCCGTCGCGACGAGCACCTCAGTCCAGCTGCCCGGGGGGACGACCTTTACCGCCGAGCGCGCCGCCTCCGCGACCATGTTGCAGCGCGCAGGCAACGCCTTCGCAAGGGGCAGCGAACCGGGGTTCGACCTCTCCGAGTGCGCGAACAATCCGTACAACGACTGGATCGGCGCGCAGATCCGGGCCGACGTCTACGGCTGGGTCTGCCCCGGCGAACCTGAGCACGCGGCCGATCTGGCGAGCCGCGATGCGGCGCTATCGCATCCTTCGAAAGGACGGACCGGCTCCTCGAATCCCTTGAGCGCGTGCCCACCCTTGTCGCCGAACGGGTGATCCTTGCCCGCCAGCAGCCCGCGCACGACATCGCTGACCAGGATCTCGCCCCTCCTGAGCGGCGCTCATGATGGGGACCCGATCGCGAGCGCCGCGGCCGCGGACTGACACTCGCCCGGCGGTTGGGCTGCGTGAGGCCGTCCCGCGAGCGGCAGGTCCGGAAACGCACCCGCCCGCCGAAACCCCGGGGAAGCGCGGCTCGCGCTTCTCTTGAAACGCCTGCACGCCCTCCGCGTAGTCCTCCGACAGCCAGACGAGCGGGGTCACCATGCCGGACAGCTCTAGCGCGCTCTCGTAGTCCATGGACTCCGTTTTGTACGCCATCACCTTCCCCACCTGCTGTCCGATCGGCGGCCCGGCCTCGATCTCCTCGGCGTATGCGCTCAGCCTGCCCGCGAAGTCCTCCGCGTCGACCAGGAAGTTGGTGACCCCCGCAGCGTGGGCCTCCTCGGCATCCATGCAGCGCCCCGTGAACATCATGTCCATCGCCTTGCGCCGGCCAATGATGCGAGGGATTGCCCAGAAGCCGCCCAGATCCGCGTGCGCGCCGCGCTTGACGTAGGCGACCTGATAGCGGGCGGCAGTCGATCCCAGCGCGACGTCGCAGAGGCAGGCCAGGTCGAAGCCCGCACCCACGCAGGGCCCGTTGATCCCGGCGATGATGGGGATCTCGAGGCGCCGAAGCGCCGCGAACGTCTTCGTCGCGTTGCGGAAGCGGAGGCGTTCGAACTCCGGATCGGGCCCCTCGCTCCGGGGCGGCAACGCCACGTCGCCCGCGGATGATCCGCTCATGTCCATGCCCGAACAGACGCCGCGGCCCGCGCCCGTGATGACCAGGCAGCGCGCGCTGCGGTCGTCGCGGGCCGCGTCGCACACCTCCTTCATCTCGGCGCGCATCGGGTGGGTCAGCGCGCTGAGCTTCTCCGGCCGGTTGAGCGTGAGCCAGATGATCCCTCCCACAACACCACGGCGGTCAACTTCGATGCACTCGTACGCCATATGGAACCTCCAACTCCTGATGCTTTCAGCCTGCGGAACGATCAATCGGGTGTCAGGGCAGATACGGCGCGACGGGCGGCCCGACCTGCGCTGCCAACACCCGTTGCGCGTCGCGCACGAACTCGGCGGCCAGTGGACGGGTATCTCGCGGGTCAATGATCTCCTGTCCCGTCGCCTCCGCCGTGCGGAACGGCGAGGCGATCGCCTTGAGCCGTGCCTCACCCTCGTCGTCGCCGGTGACGCGGACCCGTTGACGTCCTTGGGGCGCGTCTGCGACTTGCGTCGGGAGCGGTCCCAGGTGTCGATCGCGGTCTGCAACGGGGCCGGGCACTTCCCGATGCTGGAGGCCCCGGAGGCGCTCAGCGTTGCGCTGCGCCGGTTCGCCGGTGGACTGCGGCGCCGGACCCACGTGTCGGACGGCACGTGGGCGTACCGGCCCGACTGCGTCTGGACCGACCCGGAGGCGCCGGAGATGGCCGACGCCGGCCAGGCGCGTGAGGCGATGGAGCAGCTGGCACGCGATTGGTAGACGGGCGCTCGCCCGCCGACCAGCGCAAGGAAGACGAGGCGCGCGATGAGCACACCAAGTGCAGACACGGCGGAACCGGCAGGACTCGCGCTGGACGAGACGCCGAGTCCGGTGCACATCCGCCCAGCGGACCCGGCCGACCACGACGGCGCGTTCGCGCTGTGGTCGGACGTGGGCTTCCCGACGATGTCGGAGGCCGAGTGGTATGCGGTCGTGGGCAGTCCGACGACGTTGGCGCTGGTAGCGGAAGCGGAGGGGGCGTTGGTGGGGGCGGCGATCGCGTCGTTCGACGGCTGGCGCGCCTTCATCTATCACGTGGCGGTGGCGGAGACGCATCGCGGGCGGGGCGTCGCGAAGATGCTGATGGCGGAGGCGGAGACGCTGGTCTCCGTCGTGGGGGCGCGATACGTCTACGCGATGGTCCACGAGAGCAACGCGGCGGGGTTCGCCCTGGCCGCGGTCATGGGCTTCGAGCCCGAGGGCGATGTCGTCCTGGTGAAGGAGCTGGCGGAGGCGGCCGACGCCCCCTAGCGGCTGGACCGGCGCTTCGCCGCGCGGCCGTCGCGAGCCCGCTTCGCGGCGCCCGCCGGCACCGAGATCGGGGGCGGGCGACCTGGGGCCGAGGTGATCGCCCAGTCCGCGGGGGGCCCGAGGGATCAGAGGTGCTGCGAGGCGAGATCGCGATTGACTTCGACGTGCGGGAGGCCAGTCCGGGCAGTGCAGGGCTGCGCGACCACGGCACGAAGTTTCGCACGCCGCCCGGTGCGGTCTGCCGTCTCTACATGAAGAAAGAACGCCTGTAGTGGTGTCAAGTATGTAGTCCCCCTAGATTTGGGCTGTCGGCGGGTCTCTGTCAGGCGCGCGTCTCCGGCGTGCGTTTCACCGCCGATAGCCCAGGCCGTTCCCGCGGGAGCGGTCGCGAAGGATCTGTGTCATGCCGCTCAGCAAACTCCTGATCGCCAACCGCGGCGAAATCGCGATCCGCGTCATGCGCGCGGCCGAGGAACTCGGCATCGCGACGGTGGCCGTCTTCTCCGAGGACGACGCCGACTCGTTGCACGTACGCGCCGCCGATGAAGCCCGTCCCCTGACCGGTCTGGGCGCCGCCGCCTACCTCGACATCGAGGGCGTGCTGGCCGTCGCGACGGCGGCGGGCTGCGACGCCGTCCATCCGGGCTACGGCTTCCTGGCCGAGAGCGCCGCCTTCGCGCGTCGCTGCGGCGAGCAGGGCGTCACGTTCGTCGGGCCGTCCGTGCGGGCGCTGGAGATGCTGGGCGACAAGACCCGCGCCCGCGCCCTGGCGGCCGAGCACGATGTCCCCGTCCTGCCCGGCACCGCCGGCGCCGTCAGCGCCCCCGAGGCGCGGGCCTTCTTCGAGAGCCTGGGCGAGGGCGCGGCGGTCGTGATCAAGGCGCTCGCCGGCGGCGGCGGCCGGGGCATGCGCGTGGTCACGGCGATCGACGAGCTGGACGAGGCCTACGCCCGCTGCCAGTCCGAGGCCGACGCGGCCTTCGGATCGGGCGCCGTCTACGTCGAGCAGCTCATCCCGCGCGCGCGGCACATCGAGGTGCAGGTCATCGGCGACGGTACGGGCGCCGTCAGCCACCTGGGCGAGCGCGAGTGCAGCGTGCAGCGCCGCCACCAGAAGCTGGTCGAGCTGGCCCCCAGCCCCACGCTGCGACCGGCGCAGCGCGAGGCCATCGCCGCCGCCGCCGTGCGCATGGCGGCGGCCGTCTCCTACGCCAGCCTGGGCACCTTCGAGTTCCTGCAAGACGCGACGCACGACGAGCGCTTCTTCTTCATCGAGGCCAACCCCCGCCTGCAGGTCGAGCACACCGTCACCGAGGCCGTCACCGGCGTCGACTTGGTGCGGTCGCAACTCCTCCTCGCCGGCGGCGACGACCTGGCCGGGGTCGGCCTCGAGCAGGCGTCGATCCCGGCGCCGCAGGGCTACGCCATCCAGGCTCGCGTCAACACCGAGCAGATGCAGCCCGACGGCGCCGTGCGTCCCACCGGCGGCGAACTCACGCATTTCCACCTGCCGGCCGGCCCCGGCATCCGCGTCGATACCTTCGGCTACCCCGGCTACCGCACCAACCCCAACTTCGACTCGCTGCTGGGCAAGGTGATCGCGCATGCGCCGTCGGGTGGGTTCCCGGTGGCGGCGCAGCGCCTGACCCGCGCGCTGGCCGAGTTCGAGATCGGCGGCCTGGACACGAATGCGAGCTTCCTGCGCAACGTGTTGCGCCACGACGACTTCCTCGCCGGCCGGGTCTACACGCGCTGGCTGGACGACCACGTGGCGACGCTCGCCGCCGTGGAGACGCCTCCGTCCGACAACGGGGCCGGGCCCAGCGTCGGCGCCGGCGGCGCGCTCGACAAGCGCGATCCGCTGTCGGCGCTGAACTTCTTCCGCGAGGGCGCGGCGACGCACAGCACGGCGCAGTCGGCCCCGCCGCTCGCCGGCCCGCCCAACACCGAACCGGTCCCGGCCCCCCTGCAGGGCACCATCACGGAGATCCACGTCGCTCAGGGCGACACCGTGCGACCCGGGCAGCTCCTCTTCGTGATGAGCGCGCTCAAGATGGAGCACGTGATCAAGGCGGAGTTCGGCGGGATCGTCCGCGCGCTGACGGTGGATGTCGGCGAGGTCGTCTACGACGCCCACCCGCTCGCCTTCATCGAGCCGCGCGACGTGGGCGAGGGCGTCGACGAGGTGGCGGACGAGGTCGCGATCGACTACATCCGCCCCAGCCTGCAGGCGGTCTTCGACCGGCGGCAGTTCCTGCTCGACGAGAACCGCCCCGCGGCCGTCGAGCGGCGGCACAGCCGCGGCCGGCGCACGGTGCGCGAGAACATCGAGCAGCTCATCGATCCCGACACCTGGGTCGAATACGGCGCGCTGGCGATCGCCGGCCAGAGCCGCAAGCGCTCGCGGGAAGAGTTGATCTGGAAGACCCCGGCCGACGGCCTCGTCGCTGGCATCGGCTCGGTCAACGGCGACCTCTTCGACGCCAAGCGCGCGCGCACCGTCTTCATCTCCTACGACGACACCGTCTTCGCGGGCACGCAGGGCGGGCGCGGTCACGACAAAACCGACCGCATGATGGAGATCTGCAACGAGCTTTCGCTGCCGCTGATCTTCCACTGCGAGGGCGCCGGCGGGCGCTCGGGCGACACCGACGGATCCGGCGCCGGCCACCCCAACGTCCGTACCTGGGAGAAGATGGGCTACCTGAGCGGCACCGTGCCGATGATCGGCGTCACCGCCGGCTGGTGCTACGCCGGCAACGCGGCCATCCTGGGCGTTACCGACATCATCATCGCCACCGAGGACTCGCTCATCGCCATGGGCGGCCCGGCCACCATCGAGGGCGGCGGCATGGGCGCGTTCCTGCCGGAAGAGGTCGGCCCCATGTCCGACCTCGCCCCCGCCGGCTCCGTCGACATCGTCGTCAAGGACCAGGACGCGGCGATCACCGCCTCGAAGCAGTGCCTCTCCTACTTCCAGGGCTCCATCGACGCCTGGGAGTCCGAGGACCAGCGGCTGCTGCGCCACATCATCCCCGAGAAGCGCGGGCGCGCCTTCGACATCCGCGAGGTGATCCGCCTCCTCGCCGACAAGGACTCCGTGCTGGAGCTGCGTCCCGAGTTCGGGCTCAGCGCGGTCACCGCCTTCGTCCGCATCGAGGGCCACCCCTTCGGCCTCACCGCCAACAACAACGCCTACATCAGCGGCGCGATCGACAGCGACGGCTCCGACAAGATCGCGCGCTTCTGGCAACTCTGCGACGCCTTCAACATCCCCATCATCGCGCTGGTCGACACGCCCGGCATGATGGTCGGCCCGGAGGTGGAGAAGACGGGGCTGATCCGGCACTGCAGCCGCCTCTTCGTCACCGGCGTCAACCTCAAGACGCCGCGCTTCTGCGTCATCCTGCGTGGCGGCTACGCGCTGGGCGCGCTCTCCGTGATGACCGGCAACTCGCGCGCCCCCGTCTTCACCGTCGCCTGGCCGCAGAGCGAACACGGGGGCATGAACATGGAGGCCGGCGTGCTGCTCTCCCATCGCGAGGCGTTGGCCAAGATCGACGATGTCGATGAGCGCGCCGCCGAGTACCAGCGCCTGGTCGACGAATCCTACGACCACGTCAGCGCGCTGAGCGCGGCCTCGCGCTACGGCTTCGATGACGTGATCGACCCGGCCGAGACGCGTCGCTGGATCGCCCAGGGGCTGCTCTCCGTGCCGCACTCGGAGCCGCTGCGAAGGGGCCGGGCCCAGTTCCTTGACACCTGGTAGTCCCGCATCGGGAGAGCCCTGCGTCCTGCCGGTTGATCGCCCGGGCCCGCGCGCCGAGCCGGGGCGCGGCATCGGTGCCCGGGCCGATTCGGGCCCAGCCGCGATGTGCCGGACCCTGCGCTGAGCATGCGTCGCCACTGGCCCCTCGCTGCCGTCCGCCGCTCCCCGGACGCCGGCGCCCGGCGCAGGGCCGGCGCCCGCCGCGGCGAGGGCGAGAGCGGCGCCTTCGCCGCCCTGGCGCACCCGGACTATCGCCGGCTCTGGTGGAGCAGCTCGGTCGCCACGACCGCCTTCATCATGTCGTTCCTGCTGATGCCGGCGCTCGCCTACGACATCACCGGCAGCAACACCTCCGCCGGCATCGCCACCATGGGATCCGGCGTGGGCATGTTCTTCCTCGCGCCTATCGGGGGCGTGATCGCCGACCGCCTGCGCAAGAAACCGATCGTGCTCATCGGGCAGAGCATCCCGGGCCTGATCATTCTCGGCGTCGGCCTGCTCGTCTTCACCGGGGCGATCACCATCGTGCTGCTCACGCTGGGCACGCTGATCATGGGGCTGGGCTTCGCGTTCATGGGCCCCGCCCGGCAGGCCTGGATGGCGGAGATGGTGCCCACGCCCCTGCTGCCCAACGCGGTCGCCCTGCAGCAGATCGCGCACGCCGGGGCGCAGGTGCTCGCCCCGCTGGGCATCGCGGTGCTGGTCGGCACGGTGCTGGGCATCGGCGGGACCTACCTGTTCATGGCGGCGCTGTTCGTGCTCATCCTGCCGGCGACGCTGCGGCTGCCCAACACCGAACCCGCCGTCGCGCCCGGCGCCCGGCGCTCGGTCCGCGTCGAGATGTCCGCGGGCGCCCGCTACCTGTTCGGCGATCCCCAGCTGCGCCTGCTCTGGGTCTCGGTCGTCGCGGTGATCGTCTGCGGCTTCGCCTTCCAGACGCTCCTGCCCGGCTTCCTCGACGAGGCGCTCGGCCACGATCCCACCGACATCGGCCCCATCTTCCTGGTCTTCGCGGCGGCCGGGCTGATCGTCAACCTGCTGCTCCCGCGCATCGTGGGCACGGCGCTGAGCTGGCCGGCGATGCTGGGCCTGGGCCTGGTCCTGGCAGCCGGGTTCTTCCTGCTGGCCTCCGTCTCCAGCTACGGGATGGTGATGCTGGCGGCCGTCCCGATGGGCGTCGGGCGGGCCGGCTTCCTACTCCTGAACCAGACGCTCATGCTCTCCAACACCAAGCCGGCCTACTACGGCCGCATGACCTCGATGACGATGATGGCGTTCGGGTCACAGGCGCTCCTGTCCCCCGTCTGGGGAGCCGTGGCCGACTCGATCGGGATTCGCGCCGCGCTGCTGATCGTCGGGCTGGTCGGGGCGGGCGCGATGCTGGCGATCACGGCCGTCTGGTTCCGCTTCGTGAAGCCGGCGAGCGGCGCCGCGACGATCGCGGAGTCCTCCAGCCGGGGCTAGGCGCGCGGCAAGCGGATCACGAAGCTCGCGCCCGGCTCCTGCGACGCCTCCAACTCCAGAGTGCCCCCGAGCCGGTCGGCGATCGCCCGGGCGATCGCCAGGCCCAGGCCGCTGCTGCCCGACGCCCGCGCCCGCGCGGCGTCGAGCCGCGCGAAGCGTTCGAACACCCGCGCCCGGTCGGCGGCCGGAATCCCCGGCCCGTCGTCGGCGACGCGCAACTCGGCCGTGCGTCCGACGGTCGCCACCGAGACGCGCACCCGCGTTCCGGGCCCCGTGTGCTTGATCGCGTTGTCGAGCAGGATGCGCACGACCTGCGAGAGCGCCGCGGCGTCGCCCAAGGCCCGCACCGCCCCTCCCGCTTCGACCGATAGGCTCACGGCCGCCGCCTGCGTCTGCGGTTCGATCGCGCGCACTGCTTCGACCGCGATCGCGCGCAGATCGACTGGACGCGTGGTTAGCGGGACCTGGTCGACCGTGCCCAGGTCGAGCAGATCGCGCACCAGCGCGCCCATCCGCGCCGCCTCCTCGCGGATGCCCTCCACCACGCCTTGCTCCTCCGCCAGCGTGTGCCCCGGGTGGCGCAGCAGCACGTCGGCGGAGCTCTGCACGACGGCGATCGGCGTCCGCAGTTCGTGCGACGCGTCGGCGACGAAGCGCCGCTGGGCCTCCAGGTTGCGCCGGATCGGCGCCAGCGCCCGGCCCGACAGCCAGAATCCGGCCCCGACTGCCGCCAGCCCGGCCACGCCACCGGCGATGAGGAAGATCTGGATCAGGTCGGCGGCGGTCTGGTCGCGGCGCTCCAGCGATCGGAACGCCTGCACGTAGCCGATCGCCTCGCCACCCAGCGAGACCTGCTCGGTGCGCACGCGGATCCGCTCCCGCCCGATGTCGATCGTGCGCCGATCGATCCCGGCCCCCGCGGCGGCGCGCACCGCTGCGCGCAGCGGCGCGGTCGTCACCGTCAGCGTGCTCTCCAGCAGACGCCCGTCGATGTCCAGCAGCAGCTGATGCGTCGGCGTCTGCCCGTGCTCCGCCAGTTCGCGCAGCGCGCCGTCCCCCGTGTCGTGCTCCCCGCTCTCGTGCGTCTCCGTGCCTCCGTCATCGTCGTCGTCCTCCGCGCCCGCGTCCTCCTCGGCGCGCGCGGGCAGTGCGGGCCGCACCGCCGGTAGCGGCGCGCCGCCGCCCAACTCCACGATCTGGCCCAGCCGCGGCGCCGCTGCCCGGACCTCGTCGCGCAGCGCCGAGTCGACCTGGTCGTCCAGGCGCTGCGTCATCAGCACGACCGTCAGCGCCCCCACGGTCGCCAGCACGAGTAACAGCAGACCGGCGTACCAGGCGGTCAGCCGCAGGCGCGCCCGGGTGAACGCGCTCGCGGGACGCCGCCGCCGGCTCAGGCGAATCACGGCGACTCGTCCAGCCGGTAGCCCATGCCCCGCACGGTGCGGATCATGCCGCTGGACGCCCCCAGCTTCCGGCGCAGGTAGCGGACGTACGTCTCCACGATGTTCGACGCCCCGTCGTAGTCGTACGACCACACCCGATCGAGGATCTGCGTCCGCGACAGCACGACTCCCGGGTTGCGCAGGAACAACTCCAGCAGCGCGTACTCGCGCGCGGTCAGATCCACCCCGCGCCCCGCCACCGACGCTCGCCGGGCCCGCGTATCGAGCGCGACGACCCCGGCCCGCAACGTCTCCGACGGCGCCGCGCTCGGCCGCCGGCCCAGCGCCCGCACCCGCGCCAGCAGCTCCGGCATCGCGAACGGCTTCACGAGGTAGTCGTCCGCCCCCGCATCGAGCCCGCGCACCCGGTCGTCCACCGCGCCGCGCGCGGTGAGCAGCAGAATGGGGACGGCGTCGCCCCGCGCGCGCCGCCCCGCCGCGACGCGGAAGCCGTCCCGGCCGGGCATCATCACATCGAGGATCGCCAGGTCGAAGCCGCCGTCCGCGAGGTGCGCCACCGCCGCGTCCCCGTCCCGCACCCACTCCACGACGTGCCCCTCTTCGCGCAGCACGCGCGTCACCAGGGCGCCCAGCCGTGCGTCGTCCTCGGCGAACAGAATGCGCATGGCCCCATGATGGCGCACCCTGATGAGAGCGCGATGAGTGGCCGGCCGGGCGTCGCCCCGAAGAACTCCTATCTCGCTCTCAGGCGGTTCTCATCCCGCGAGCGCAGACTGGAGTCAGGCGATCGGAAGCCACACATCCCGGTCGCGAAGGAGGTAGTCATGTTTCGGATTTCGAGACGGATGGGCGCGGCGGCGATTGCCGCGCTGCTGGTGGCGGGCCTTGTCGTGTTGGGCCTCGCGGCGGCGACCGACGGCGACCTCGACCCGTTCGGCCATCACGGCGGCGGAGACAAGGACGGGGCGGGCCACGTCGACGGCGCCGACGGCGACGGCGACGTCGATCCGGCCGGCCACCACGACGGCGAAGACGATGTCGATGAGGCCGGTCATCACGACGGTGATGACGACGATGACGACGGCCACGACGATGACGACGCTAGCGAACACGAGGCCGGCGACGACGACGCATCGCACGAGGACGACGACGACTGACCGGCGCCGTCGGCCGGGCTGGTGAAGGCCGCTCCTCCCGGAGCGCCCGAGCCGCTACCGTGGCACTCGAAATCGAGGGGCCCAGCCGCGGGCCCCACGACCGCGTGTTCTCCGAGGGGGCGGGCACCGCCTTCAGCGCGGGCTACGACCTGCTCGACAACCCCTCCACCGTGCCCCCGCCGCCCCCGTCCCCCCGGCGTCCCGTCGCTGCGAGTCAGTAGACTCGCGGCCCCGGGCCCCGCGCCCGGACGACTACATCGCAGCCACCGGCATGCGCCATAGTGAGACGAGTCGTCGCGACGCCGGACGGCGCGTGTCGCGGGAGTGACATCAATATTGACATCAGGGAGATAGGGGGATAACGTCATGGCACGTACGGTTGACCTGGATGCGCTGCGGCGCAGGCTTGGCAATCTGAGGGCGCGGGATCTGCGTGCCGCCGCCCTCGCGCTGGGCTGGACGGAGCGTCCGGGCCGGGGCAAGGGCAGCCACATCGTGCTGCAGCGGAACGGACGAACGCTGGTGATCCCCATGCACCCCAACAAGCACACCTACCGCAGCGTGCTTGACGATATGGAGAGATGGTCATGAGTGAAGGCGTGAGCAACGTGTGGGATGTGAAGCGTCGCGTGGCGGAGGTCCTGGCCGCCCCCTATGCGCGGGTCCTGCGCCGGGACGAAGACGGCGTGAGCGCCGAAGTGCTGGAGTTTCCCGGCTGCTACTCGGCCGGGCCGGACGGGCCCAGCGCCTGGGAGGGGCTGGAAGAGGCGATGGGCTTGTGGGTGGAGTCGCAGTTGGCGCAGGGACAGGAGATCCCGCCGCCGTTGGCGGCTGGCCGCTACCAGGGCCGCATCTCGCTGCGCGTGCTGCCCTCGGTGCACGCGCGCGCCGCGCTGGTCGCCGCCGCCGAGGGGGTCTCGCTCAACCGCTGGCTCTCGGCGGCGGTCGAGGCCGCCGTCAGCGCGCCCAGCGGGCGACCGCCGACGCAGGTCCACGCCGGCTACGGCGCCAGGCCCGCGCGCTACATCGCCGAGGAGTCCTAGCCCGCCGGCTCGTCCCGGGCCGCCATCGCCTGCATGTTCTTCCACAGCCGGCGCATCCCCCGCAGCCAGCGATCGTGGTCGTCCCCCTTGCGACGCACGTACTCCCGCACTTCCGGGTGCGGCAGGATCAGGAACGTCTCCTCGCGGATCGCCTGCACGACGGCGTCGGCCACCTGCTCCGGTTGCAGCACTCCCGCCAGCAGAACCCTCCCCTGCGGCATTCGCGCCGCTTCCGCCATCAACATGGGTGTCTGCACGCCCTGCGGGCAGAGGCACGAGACGCGGATGCCGTCGTCCCCGTAGGTCATCGCCAGGAACTCCGCGAAGGCCACCGCCCCGTGCTTCGTCACCGCGTAGGACACGGCCCCCAGCGACGTCAGCAGTCCCGCGGCCGAGGCCGTGCTGCAGATGTAGCCCTCGCCCCGCTCGAGCATGTGCGGCAGCACCGCCCGCGCCGCGTAGACGTGCGCCATCGTGTTGACCGCCCAGGTCTCTTCCCAGTTCGCGTTCGGCTCCAACAAGTCGGCGCCCGACGCCCCGTCGATCGGCCGCCGCTCGATGCCCGCGTTGGAGAACATCAGGTCCACCCGACCGAACCGCGCGATCGTGCGTTCCACGACGCGGCGGATGTCCGCCTCCTCGGCGACGTTGGCCGTCATCGCCACGCCGCCGATCTCGCGCGCGGTCTCGGCGGCGCCGTCCGCGTTGATGTCGACCGCCACGACCGTCGCGCCTGCGGCGGCGAACGCGTGGCAGATCGCGCGGCCGATCCCACTCGCGCCGCCCGTCACGATGGTGACCGTGTCCTTCAGTTCCATGCCGACCCTCCGTCCGTCCCGCTGGTGTGGCCCTCTCAGACCAGCCGCAAGCGCATGCCGCAGATGGTGATCAAGTTCTCGCCGGTGCGGCAGCCCTCCGCCTCGGCGTTGGCCAGCGCCTGCGCGGGGTTCGTGGCGCTGATGTCCAGACCGCCCAACCCCGGGCCGCGCCCGTCCCGCGCCGGCACGAAGCGCAGGTCCGACCCCGCCAGCGCCAGCGCCGGATTGCCTTCCGCGTCCCGCACCACCGGCTCATCCAGGACCTCGCCCCAGCGTGCCGCCGCGCCGGCGGGGTCGTGGCACTGGATCTCCGCCGCCCGGATGCCGTCGACGATCGCCGTGTGCTTCTTGCGCTGCCAGTTCTCGCCGGCCGGCCACCAGGCGCCGTCGGGGCGATCCTCCTCCACGTTCCAGCGGATCTCGGGGATCGCGCCCGGCACCTCGCGTGGGTGCAGCTGGATGCCGTGCCCCTTCCCGTCCTCGCCCGGCTCCGCGATGATCGGGATGCGCAGCGCCTCCACGCGTGCTCGGTAGGACGGATACGACGCCTCCGGCACCTGCATGATCACCATGTAGCCGCCGTCGCCGCCGCGCCGATGCAGGTAGCGCTCGGCCGGCGTGTCGTACTCGCCGGGCTGCGGCGATACGCACTCCAGGATCTGGTCCCCGAACGGGATCAGCGTGTGGTTGAGCCGGATCTTGAGGATCGCCGGATCGCGCCAGCAGAGCTCCACGCCGAACACCGACTCCGTCTGCGCCTGCACCCGATCCAGGTCGTGCGCCACCAGGCAGATCTGGCGGATGCGAATCTCACTCACGGCCGGCTCCTTCCCGATCCCGCCCGCGCCGGGCGCGCGGACTAGCGCCAGGGCACGTTGTTGAAGGGGTCGCGCAGCAGGCGCCGCGCGACGGTCATCTTGTGCACCTCGTCCGGGCCATCGTAGAGGCGCGCGTAGCGCGCCTCGCGGTACATGAACTCCAGCGGCGTGTCGCTCGTCACGCCCAGCGCTCCGTGTACCTGAATCGCCCGATCGATCACGTTGTGCAGCACGTGCCCGCCCCAGAACTTGATCATGCCGATCTCGACGCGCGCCTCGTCGCCCTCGTCGTAGGCCCGCGCGGCGTCGAGCGTCATCATGCGGGCGGCCTGAATCTCCGCCGCCGAGTCGGCGATCCAGGTCCGGATGTCGCCCTTCTCCGCCAGATACGAGCCGTGCGACCAGCGCGCCTTGGCCCGCTCGCACATCAGCTCGAAGGCCCGCTCTGCCTGACCCAGCCAGCGCATGCAGTGGAAGATGCGGCCCGGCCCCAGTCGCTTCTGCGCGATCAGGAAGCCCTTGCCCTCGGGCCCCAAGAGGTTCGTCGCGGGCACGCGCACGTCGTGGTACTTCACCTCGCAGTGCTGGCCTTGCGTGGTGCCCATCGTCGGGATGGCCCGCACGATCTCGTACCCCGGCGTGTCCGTGGGCACGATGATCGACGAGAAGCGGTCCCACTTCGTCGCCGCCTGCGGGTTGGTCATCGCGAAGCAGGTCGTGAAGGCGGCCCGCGAGGCGCCGCTGGTGAACCACTTGTGGCCGTTGATCACCCACTCGTCCCCGTCGCGAACGGCGCGCGTCTGCATCAGCGTCGGATCCGACCCCGCGACCTCCGGCTCCGTCAGCCCCACCGAGGGATAGATATCGCCTGCGACCAGCGGCGCCAGCCACTTCGCCTTCTGATCCTCGCTCGCGTAAAGGTGCAGCATGATCGAGTCCTGCATCGATGCGGACCCCACTGCGTGGGACCCGAAGTGCGAGCGACCGATCACCTCGTTCAGGTGCACGAAGGGCATGAAGCCCAGGCCGGCGCCGCCGATCTCCAGCGGATGGCCCAGCGCCCAGAGGTCCTGATCCTTGGCCGCCTGCTTGATCCCGGCCATCGTCCGGGCGGATTCCTCGTCGTCCTGCATGAGGACCGGCTCGGCGGGGATCACCGTCCCGTTGATGAACTCCTTCATCTTGTCCTTGAGTTCGCGGACCTCGGGCGTCAGGCCGATCTGGGGCATGTGCGTCTCCTTCGTGCGCCGTGCGAGCGGCGCCGGCGGTCGTTGCCGCGCGCGCCGTCGCTACTGTGTCCGCGACCGCGCAGCTAGCAGCCCGCGGTTTCCTGCACGCCGCTCAGCGCCGTCCACAGCGCCTCGCCCAGCTCCGCGCAGGCCGACTCCGACCGCTCCCGCTGCGGCGGCGTCAGCGAGGCCGCCATCTCCCGCAGCATGGCGGCCTCGCCGTAGTCGCTGGCGTGGACGGCGAAGTAGCGCCCCGGCGTCCCCAGCGACGCGTAGTGCTCGTTCAACCCCTGCAGCTTGGCCTCCGCCGTCAGCGGCTGCCGCGCTTCGAACGCGAACAGCGCCCCGATCGCCGTCGCCGGCTCGGCGAACAGCCGCTGCGCCGTCGCGACGAGCGCCCGGCCGGCCTCGCCATGTGGCTCCGCCCGCACCTCCACGCCCAAGTCCGACGCGAACTCGCCCCACAGCGCCGCGTGCTCCACCTCCTCCGCCGCGTGGTCGTCGGCGCCCAGGGTGCGCCAGCCGTCCGGCACCGCGCCGATGAACGCGCCCCACTCGGCCGCGTAGTGCCGCAGCGCCGACGCCGGCAGCGTCCCCGCCGACCAGGCTGTGTAGAACGGGTGCCGCTGCAGATTCCAGCGCTCCACGATGCGATCCAGCGTCGTCATGGCGTTCGATCCCTTCCGCCTGCAAGGCCCGTCTGGGGGCCGCTCCGTGGTCCGTGGGCCGCCGGGCACCGCCTTTGATGCCCCGCGTCCGCCCGTCTCGTCGGCGCGTTCTTGGTATCAGGGCGCCCCAGTCGATGCAAACGCCGCCGGCCGATCCGGCGCCCCTGTAGGGCCGCTAGAAGCGGTCCGGGCAGTGCGGACGGTAGGCCGTCGCGAAGAGCCGGTCCCAGGTCCGCAGCGACTCCGGGTGCGACGTCTCCAGCCCGCCCTGCCGGTAGAGGTCGGTGGCCGATCGGGCGCCGCTCGCCAGGGCGCTCAAGGCGCGCGCGTCGAGCGTGAAGTCCGGCGCCGCCGAGGATCGGGTCAGCTCTCCGCGCTCGCCGTCCGCCTCGAGCCGCCACGTGCCCCGGTTCCACTCGCAGCGGTCGTCGACCAGCTCGAACGTCGCCGCGCCCGCTTCGGCGTAGCCGCGCGCGCTCAGCGCCGGCGCCACGTCGACGATGCGCAGCAGGATGTTGTCGTGCACGGTGGCGTGCAGACGGCGCGGCTCCTGCAGCATGTGGAACAACGGGTCGTCGATGGGGGCGCTCTTGCGGACGATCGTGTTCGCCAGATCGTGCGCCGCCACGTGCTCCCACAGCGCCACGTAGGCCGGCGCCGTCAAGGCGTGCAACTCCCGCAGCGTGACGACGTGGTTGCGGTCCACCACGCCCCCCTCCTCGCCGGCCCGGGTCAGGTACAGCGCGTAGCCCTGCGCCTGCCCGTCCTCCTCGTAGAACGCCGCGTAGACGGGGCCCGCCTGCTTGTCGTGCTCGTCGAGCATGCCCCCGTCCCAGAGCGCGTCGCCCCGATGCAGCAGCCCCGTGCGCGGCCCGGCGTAGGTCCGGTACAGCGACTTGAGCAGGTCGCGCTCCGACGTGTCGCCCAAGCGCACCGTGCCCCGCGGGCGCGGGCCGCCCACGAAGTTGATATCCCGCGGGTCCACCGCGTAGTCCTGCACCGGCGCGATGATCGCGTAGCCGTAGCGCTGATAGATGGCCGCCTGCGACGCGTGCAGGATCGCGATCGGCTGCGCCGCGTCGCGGTAGTTGCCGAACGCCGTCGTCATCGCCCGCGTCAGGTGCCCCCGGCGCCGCTTGTGCGGCAGCGTCCCCACCGACGTCACGCCCGCCACGTGCACGCGCTCGCCGTTCCAGCGCATCGAGAACGGCCAGGCCGCGAACGCCGTCACCAGCGCCCCGTCCTCGAACACGCACAGGGTCCACTCCGGCCGCATGTCGACCATCGGGTCGTTGAAGCCCTCGTTGCCGTGGCTGGCCAGCGTCGTATGCGTGACGTAGCCGAACGCCTCCAGCTCCTCGGGGTTCACCGGACGCACTTCAATGGCTGGCTGCACGACGCTGGTCATCGCGGTTTCCTTTCCGATCGGGCCAACCGCCGACGCGCCGGGCAGACCGTCCCGGACAGACGCCGAGCAGCTATGGATCGTCGGGCGGATCCGGGCAGGGCTTCAGGTCGAGCTTGCCGAGCACGCCCTTGTTCGCCACGAAGCGTGGCCAGTGCCCGGTCAGCACGTGCGCCATGCTCTCCGCCGCGCGGCGGATGATCGTCGCGGAGGCGCGGTCCGAGTAATAGGCGGTGTGCGGCGTCAGCACCACGTTGTCCATCGACCGCAGCGGGTTGTCGGCGGTCATCGGCTCCTGCTCGAACACATCCAGGCCCGCGCCCGCGATCGCCCCCGATTGCAGCGCCGCGATCAGCGCCGCCTCGTCGATGACGGGGCCGCGCGCCGTGTTCAGCAGGTACGCGGACGGCTTCATCCGGGCCAGCGCCGCCGCGTCGATCATGTGCTCGGTCTCCGGGGTGTGGGGCGCGTGCACGCTGACCACGTCGGACTGGCTCAGCACCGCCTCCAGCGACGGCTGCAGCTCGATCCCCGCCGCGGCCACGCGGGCGGCGTCCTCGTACGGGTCGTAGCCCACCACGCGCATCGACAGCGCCCGCCCGCGCTCGGCCATGAGCCGGGCGATGGGCCCGCAGGCCACCAGCCCCAGCGTCTGCCCGTAGAGCTCCGGCGTCGGCGCGAGCCCGTCGATCGTCCAGCCGCCGGCCCGGATCGCGCGGTCTTGCCGGATCAGCTTGCGCGTGACCGCCAGCATCAGCATCAGCGCGTGGTTGGCGACCTCGCGCCGGTGCACGTCCGGCACGTGCGCGCAGATCACGCCCCGCTCCGTCGCGGCGTCCAGGTCCAGCGTGTCGACGCCCACGCCGTATCGCACGACGACCTTGCAGTTGGGCATCCCGTCGAGGACTTCGGCCGTGATCGGCGCGTACACGACGAATACGCCGTCCGCGTCCGGCATCAGCGAGGCCAGTTCGGCGGCGGACTTGCCGGGCGCGATCAGGCGGATCTCCGCGTCGATCGTCGAGAGGATTTCGTGCTCCACCGGCGGCATCTCTGTCCGCGCGGTGTGATAGACCGTGAATTTCGCCATGCGACCTCAGCCCGGACTGCGACGCGCGACCGCTAGGCGGTCAGCGCCTCCATCAGTTGCTCCACGACGGCTTCCGCCCGCGCGTGCATCTCATCATCGGTGCGGTCCTGCATGGGGTGCGGGACGACCACCCGGCGCACGTCGGGCAGGCCCAGCGCGTCGGCCTGGGTCTGCGCGGCGCCCTCGAACTCGTTGGTCAGCACGAAGACCGAGGGGATGCCCTGGGTTTCGAAGTAGACGGTGTCGTGCACACTGCACGTCGTGCAGGACCCTCAATCGGCCAAGGCTTCGATGACGAAGTCGGCCTCCTGTCGGATCGACTGCTTGATGTCGTCGGGCACCGGGCGCGCGACGGTGGGCTTCATGTAGCGCTTCGTCGCGACGCCGGGCAGCCGCTCCGCGATGAGCGACTCCAGCCGGTCCAGGAACACGTCGCCGCGCGGCTTGGAGATGTCGAGCAGCGCGATCGTGCCGCTGATCGACTCCGGCCGCTGCGTCAGCTCGCGGCGCACGGGCTCGCGCTCGTCGGTGGGGTCGAGGATCACCAGATTCTGAGTCGGACTCGCTGTCGTCATCGCCTCTCTCCGTTCTTCGCCGCGGTGCGGCGGTTCGATCTCCGCGGATCCGCTCCGCGTAGCATAGCGCCGTCAGACCGGGTCTTCGATCTTCTTGCTGACGGAGCCCATCCCCCCCAGGGGATCGAAGATCGAGGTGAACTTCCCGGCGCCGCCCCCCGCGACGACGATGTTGATCATCGCGTCGTCCGCGAACTTCGGGATGAGGATCTCCATCGCGTCTGGACGCAGCGCCCCGTCGGCGTCGTGGATGGGGAGCGGCGGCAGGAACGCGGGGAACTTCTCCAGCCAGAGCGTCGGGAATCCCCCCATCCGATCGCTCTCCAGCAGGTCGCGCAGCGGCCGACGGCCGACCTCCTGAATCCGCCGGCGCAGGTCGTCCTTGCTCCAGCCGTCGGCCGCCAGGGTGTCGTAGTGCTCCGGCGACACCACCACGACCACCTCCCCCAGCGACTGCTTGCGCGGGTGGTGTTGCCCGCGCAGCTTGAGGCCGATGCTGCCCGCCAGCGCCTTCGCCGTGCGCGAGGACTCGTCGATCATCTGGCTGGGCCCGCCGGACTGCGCGACGGCCGTGATCACGCTGTCGCCGGGGTCGAAGCCGCGCTCGACGTGCAGCGGGCGCCAGTCCGGCGCGCGCTCCTCCCACTCGCCGAAGCACATCGTGTACTTGCCGGGCCAGCCGATCGTCGCGCGCTCCGTCCCGCCCGGCCGGTGCCCCGCCACGTTGCGGATCACCAGCCGCACCGCGCGGCCGATGGTGGCGTTCGCCCGGTAGCCCTGGCCCAGCGCCCCCTGCTCGCAGTTGACGCCGATGCGGTCGCGCACCGGGCCGTTCACGATCAGCACCGGGGAGCCGCCTATCGTCGTCGCGCCCACGCCGTGCAGCCCGAAGCGCTCGTCGGCGATCGCGTCCACGCCGCCCAGGACGGTCGGGAAGTACTCCGGTTTGCAGCCCGCCATGACGGCGTTGATCGCGACCTTCTCCACGCTCAGCGGCGCGAGGTTCGGCGGCAGCACGGCGATCTCCTCCAGCGGATCGCGGCGCGTCGCCGCCAGCATCCGCTCCACCCGCGCCGGCGTCGGCGGCACGACCGGCAGGCCGTCCGTCACCCCCTGGTCGAACAGGAACTCATCGACGTCGTCGCCGGGCGCGATCGTGATCCGCCGCGCCGGCCGGATCGGCTCGTGCGTACTCGTCACGCGCCCGCTCCCGCCGACGCCCCCCGGATGGGCGCGATCTTCTTGCTCACCGCCAGCGTCCCGCCGGGCCCCGACCCGAAGGCGTCCAGCACGGCCGACCACTTGCCCGCGCCCCCGCCGGCCACCACGATCATCAGCCAGTCGTCGTACCGGAACTTGCGGATCGGGCGGTCGAGGTCGGCCCCGTCCAGGTCGCCGCCCTTGAGGAAGGGCTGCAGGCCGGCCCCCGCCAGCCCGCCCGACTCCTCGTCGGCCAGCAGCGCCCGCAGCGGCTGCACGCCGACTTCCTGGATGCGGCGCCGGAGGTCGTCCTTGCTCCAGCCGGCCGCGGCCAGGGTGCGGTAGTGCTCCGGCGAGACCACGACCAGCGTCTCGCCGATGGCCGGCATCTTGGCGTGGCGCGCCATCGCCGCCTTGAGGCCGATGCTGCCCCCCAGCGCCTCGGGCGTGCGCGACGTCTCATCGATGACCTGCGACGGCCCGGCCGTCTGGATCAGCGCCGTCACGACGCTGTCCTCCGGGGCGAAGCCGCGCTCCACGTGCAGCGGCGTCCAGGTCGGCGCCACCTCCTCCGCCTCCGCGAAGCACAGCGTGTACTTGCCCGGCCAGCTGATCGTGGCGCGCTCCGTGCCGCCGGGCCGGTGGCCGCCCATGTTGCGCACGACCAATCGCACCGCGCGGCCGATCGTCGCGTTGGCGCGATTGCCCTGGCCCAGCGCCCCCTGTCCCGAGTTCATGCCGATGCGGTCGCGCACCGGGCCGTTCACGATCAGCACCGGCGCGCCGCCCATCGTCGTCGCCATCGCGCCGTGCACGTTAAAGCGCTCGTCGGCGACGGCCTCCGTCGCTGCCAGCACGACGGGGAAGTACTCGGGCTTGCAGCCCGCCAGCACCGCGTTGATCGCCACCTTCTCGATCGTCACCGGCGCGAGGTTGGGGGGCAGCACCGCGATCTGCTCCTGCGGGTCCCGGTCGGTGGTCGCCAGCATCCGCACGACGCGCTCGGGCGTGGGCGGCAGCACCGGCAGGCCGTCCGTCACGCCCTGCTCGTAGAGCAACTCGTAGACGTCCTCCTGGGCGCCGACCTCGATGCGGCGCGCGCGGATCGGCGAGCCCTCCGCCGCCGCCTGGAGCCGCTCGTAGATGCCCGGCTCCATCGACTTCGAGCCGCAGCCCGGCATCGACACGGGGTAGCTGTCCCAATCGACGGCCGCGCCGCCCAGGCCGCTCAGCCGCGACAGCTCCGTCGTCATGTCGCGGAAGTCGTCGCGGCCGAAGCCGTGGAAGCGGCGCTGCTCGCGCCCATCGCCGTCGGTCAGGATCAGCGTCGGCACCGTGTCGATGGCGAAGGCGTAGGAGACCCCCAGCCCGGAGTCGTCGAGCATGGGGCCGGGCAGCCCGAACTCGTCCATCAGCACGGCGTTGCCCGCCGCGTCCTGGCCCACGGCCCAGACATCGACGGCCTCCCCGTAGCGCTCCTGCATCTCCCGGATCAGCGGCATCGACAGCCGGCAGGTGGGACAGTCCTCCTTGACGAAGCACAGCAGCGTGCTGCGCCCGGTGGGGAAGCGGCGCTCCGCCGATCCGTCGGCGAGTCCGAAGCTGGGCAGCGCGGCGTCTGTGGTCGTCATCTCGGCGCGCAGTCTATCGCGCTCCGCCGTGACGATCATGCCGGATGCAGCCCCGTCTGCATTGTTCTTGATGGTGTCGCCGGGGGCGCTGGCCCCACCGACCCCGCCCCGGTGCCCAACGCAGACGCCCAAATTCGGGTCGATGGGGCCATCAAGGATTTTACACGCAGGTTACCTTACTTTTTCAAGTTGAGATAACGTCGAAGCGGGGTGCTCTCGTAACCTGCCATACTGCGCGCGGTCAGGCATCGGGCCGTCCCGCACGAGGCCAGCCCGGAATCCACAGAAGGGGGATTGCCATGAGCGACCGGAACTATTGGACCACCCTGCGACAGCGAAAGATCTCGCGTCGCACCATGTTGGGAGCCAGCGCCAAGGCTGGCATTGGCGCCGCCGGGCTGGCCCTGGTCGGCTGCGGCGACGACGACGATGACGCCGCGCCGGCCGCGGTCGATACGTCGGCGATCGACGCGGCCGCGGGCGACGCGGCCGCCGCCGCCGAGGCCGCGAGCGCGGCCGCCGATGCCGCGGGCCGCGCCGCCGAAGCCGCCGAGGCGGCCTCCGCCCTGGCGGCCGAAGCGGCCGAATCCGATGACGCCGAACAGGCGGCCGCTGCCGCCCAGGCGGCGGCCGAAGCCGCCGCCGATGCCGCCGACGCGGCCCGGGCGGCCGGCGACGCGGGCGCCGCCGCCGTCGCGCAGGCGGCCGCCGATGCCGCCTCTGCGGCCGCTCAGGCCGCGCGGGAGGCGGGCGCCGAGGACACCGCCGCCGCGGCTGCCGCCGCACAGGCCGCAGCCGACGCCGCGGCGGCCGCTGCTGCCGCCGCCGGGGAGGCGTCCGCGGCTGCGGCCGAGACCGCCGCGGCCGCCGTCGCGGCTGCCGAGGACGCGGCGCAGGCCGCCCGCGAGGCCGCCGACGCCGCCACAATGGCCGACGAGGAGGACGCGCCGGCCCCGGCCGTCAGCGGAGTGCCCCGCGGCGGGATCGTTAGGTACGCCTCGTTCGGGGAATTGATTGGCGCCGGGGGCCTGGATCCCTCGACGGCGACCACGCAATCCGGCCTGTGGCGGGCGTTCTACGACCCGCTGATCGCGACACGCGCGGACGGCCAGGTCGACCTGGACGCGTCACTCGCGCAAGCGTTCGAGCTCGTGGATGAGACCAACATCGTCTTCACGCTCCAGCAGGGCGTGCGGTTCCACGACGGGACCGACTTCGACGCCGACGCCGTCAAGTTCAATCTCGATCGCGCTGTCGACACGGAGATCCCGGGCGGGGGCCTGTACGCGGCCGCGTTCGCGGTGATCGAATCGAAAGACGTGCTCGACAGCCACACGATCGGCTTCGGCCTGACGGGGCCCAACGCGGCGCTGCTCACGAACCTGCAGGAGCGCGGCGGCATGATGATCTCCCCCACCCACGCGGAGGCGACGTCCCTCGAGGAGTTGCGCGTCAGCCCCGTCGGCACCGGCCCCTACCAACTCAGCAGCTGGGTGAACGAGCAGTCCAGCGTGCTGACCCCGTTCCAGGACAGCTGGCAGCGACGCGAAGACGGCGGACCCTACGGCCTGCTGGATGAGTTCCACCTCGTGGTCATCCCGGACGAGGTGGTCCAGGCCGCGGCGCTTGAGGCCGGCGACGTCGACGCCTTGAACGCCCCGGACAGTCAGGTGGGGCTGCTGCTGGAGAATGAGGAACTGTCTTCGGTATTCCGCAAGGGCTCGCTGCACTGGTCCTGGTGGGTGAACCACGAACTCGGTCCGGCGGCCAACGTCGACTTCCGGCGGGCGCTGATGTACGCCTGGGATCTGGACGCCGCGAACGAGGTGTTCTACGAGGGGCGCGCGGACGTGGGCGTCTCCATCCTCTCCAGCGGCAACTGGGCGCACGCGCCGCAACCGGGCTATCCCACCGAGTTCAACATGGAGAAGGCCAAGGAGCTGATCGCCAGGTCGGGCCTGACCGAAGATGAGCTCGTGATGGACATCGGGCCCTGCTGGTCCGGCATCGTGCCCATGTTCGAGGCAGTGGTCCCGAACTGGGAAGAGTTGGGCGTGCGCGTCATCCGGGCCACCTCCGAGGAGGTCCAATCGCGCGCCGCGACGAACCGCGGCCAGGCGGGCGATGTGCAAAGTTTCTGCGCCGGCGGCGACCGGGGTGAGCCCGATACCTTCCTGCAGTTGTGCCTGACCGAGAAGGGGGCGTGGAACCACGGCGGTGGTCCGGTGCCGGAGGTCGAGGGCCTCGTCCAGGACGCGGTCTCCACTTACGACACGCAGGAGCGCCAGCGGATCTACGCCGAGATTCAGGAGATCCAGGCGGAGCGGCTCTACAGCATCCTGCCCGGGCTCTACACCCCCCGCTACCAGTTCAGCCGTCCCGGCGTGGGCGGCGCCCAATTCGACCTCAACGGGTTCGAATGGTTCAAGGAGTTGCACCGGACAGACCTATAGCCATCCCCCGCACGCCCGTCCAGCCACGCCCCGGGAGGGCGTGGCTGGACGCTGCCGGGACAGAGGTTCCGCGTGAGCAAGTACGTCCTGGCTCGGCTGGTCCAGGCGCTGCCCGTCCTGATCCTGGTGTCGATCCTGACCTTCGCCGGGCTGGAGTTGGTGCCCGGCGATCCGGTGCTGGCCCTCATTGGGCGGGCACAGGAGGGGAACCAACTCGACGCCGAGGACATCGCGCGGATCAAGGAGCAGTTCGGCCTCACCGGATCGCTCCCGGAGCGCTATTTCCGCTACGTCGAGCGGGTCGTCTTCCACTTCGACTTCGGCCAGTCGCTGACGTCGCGGCAACCGGTGACCGAGATCATCGGCGAGCGCTTACCGATCTCGCTCTGGCTCAATGGCCTGGCGCTCGCGTTGAGCATCGTCCTGGGACTGACGCTGGGCCTACTCGCCGGCGTGCGGCCGGGAACGCGCGGTGACCTGGGCGTCACCTTTCTCGCCGTCGTGGGGGTCGCGGCGCCGAACTTCTGGCTCGCGATTGGGATGATCATCCTCTTTTCGGTCGGGCTGGGATGGCTGCCCACGTCGGGCTGGGTCGACCCGACCACCGACCCGCTCCAGGCCGCCAAACACCTGGCGATGCCGGTCTTCGCGCTCTCGCTCGCCGGCGTCGCCGTTATCGCGCGGCAAACACGATCCGCCGTGCTGGAGGTGCGCCGCCAGGACTACATCGTGACCGCGCGGGCGAAAGGCCTGGCGAGCCGCACGGTCCTCTTCCGCCACGTGCTGAAGAACTCCATGCTGCCGGTCGTCACCATCATGGGGCTGCAAATCGGGGCGCTGTTCGGCGGCAGCATCATCCTGGAGCGAATCTTCGCGATGCCCGGTGTCGGGCGGCTCGCCTTCGACGCCACGATCACGCACGATTTCAAAGTCCTCCAGGGCATCGTCTTCCTCGTCACCATCGCCGTGGTGACGGCCAACCTGCTCGCCGACATCGCCTACAGCGTGCTCGATCCACGGATTCGCTACCAATGACCGAGCGCGAAGACCTCCCGGTGTCGGCGCCCCAGTTCCGCCGGCTGCGCGTGCCCAAGGGCGTCCGGATCTTCCTGCAAGATCCCAAGGCCGCGCTGGCCGCGTTCATCTTCGGGGTCGTCATCTTCTTCGCCGTGTTCGGCCCGGCGCTCGCCCCCTCCGGCGAGAACGAGCAGGATCTCCGCGCCAGCCTGGAGCCGCCATCCTGGTCCCACCCGATGGGCACCGACCAACTGGGCCGCGATACCCTCAGCCGCGCCATGTACGGCAGCCGCGTCTCGGTCACGGTGGGGCTGATCGTGGTCGCGATCGCCGCGGGCGTGGCGCTGCCCATTGGGCTGGGCGCGGGCTATTTCGGCGGCTGGATCGACACCATCCTGATGCGCTTCGTGGACACCTGGATCTCGATCCCGCCGTTCGTCCTGATCCTGGCGATCGTGGCCATCGCGGGCACCAGCCTGGTAAACGTGATGCTGGCGATCGGCTTAGCCAGCTTCCCGGTCTTCGCGCGGTTGCTGCGGGCGCTGACGTTGTCGCTCAAGGCGCAGGATTTCGTGCTGGCCGCGCGCGCGCTGGGGGCGTCGGACCAGCGCATCCTGGCGCGACACCTCCTGCCCAACACGGTGCAGCCGCTGATCGTGCAGGGCACGCTGCTGGTGGGCGTCGCGGTCCTCGCCGAGGCGGCGCTCAGCTTCCTGGGCGTCGGCGTGCAGCGGCCGCAGGCGACCTGGGGCAACATGATCGCGGACGGCTTCCCCGTCATCCGCAGCAGCGTGTGGCCCACGATCCTGCCCGGCGTGCTGATCATGCTGTTCGTCCTGGCGGCGAACTTCATGGGCGACCGCCTGCGCGACGTCCTGGATCCGCGGCTCCGGGGGAGCCGCTAGCGTCGGCGGCCGGGGGTCGGCGCGCCGCTCAAACGCCGGCGCTCAGCGCGGCCTACGGATCGATCAGCACGCCGGGGTTCATCACCCCGTTCGGGTCGAGTTCCCGCTTCGCCGCCCGCAGCGCCGAGGCGAACAGCTCCGGGCGCTGCCGGTCGTACCAGGGCCGGTGCTGGCGGCCGACCGCGTGGTGATGCGTGATCGTGCCGCCCGCCGCGATCACCGCCTCCGACGCCGCCCGCTTGATCGTGAAGAACTGCTCGATCTCCGCGCCCTGCCGCCCGATGCCGGAGAAGGTGTAGTAGGGCGCCGGGCCGTCCGGGTAGACGTGCGTGAAGCGGCAGCTGAGGGTCGGCGCTTCGAGCGTCTCCGCCAGGACCCGTCCAACGGCCTCCCGGATGGCCGCGTCGAACGCCGGCCAGCGGTCCCACGTGATCGCCGTCTCGAAGGTGTCGGCCACCAGGCCCAGGCCCATGCGGCGGTTGGCCTCGTAGGGCCCCGTGATGAACGACTTGCGCCACGTTCCCACGGCGCCTTCGCGGCCGGTCGGCGCGCCGCCGCCGTCGTCGATCAGGATCTCCTCGTCGTCGACGGCGCCCCCCGCCTCGCGCGCGATCGCGATCGCCTGGCGCATGAGGCCGCCCACCGGCGCGTCGCCCGACTCGAAGCCCACGACCATGAGGGCCCGCGACCCGTCGAGCCCGGCCGCCGTGCGCGCCTCCAGCGGGTCGAGCAGCCGCAGGTTGGCGGGCCACAGCTTCGCCTGCACGACCCGCAGGACGCCCCGGTAGGCCGCCTCCCAGCTGGCGAACGTCACCCCAGCCGAGGCGCGGTACTGGGGCCGCTTCTGCAGCCGCATCCAGGCCTCGGTGATGACGCCCAGCATGCCCTCGCTGCCGATCGCCAGGCGGTCGGGGCTGGGGCCCGCGCCGCTGCCCGGCAGCCGCCGCGACTCCATCACCCCCGCCGGGGTGAGCATGCGCAGCGACTCGACGAACTCGTCGATGTGGGTGTGGTTCGTCGCGTAGTGCCCGCCGGAGCGGGTCGCGATCCAGCCGCCCAGGGTCGAGTGCTCGAACGACTGCGGGAAGTGCCGCAGCGTGAGGCCGTGCGGCTTCAACTGCGCCTCCAGATGCGGCCCCAGCGCCCCGGCCTGGATGCGCGCCGCCCGCGACGTCGTGTCGACCGTGAGCACCTCGTTCATCTCGCCCAGGTCCAGCGTCACGACGGAGTCCGCGGCCGCCGGCGGGTTGACCCCGTCCACCACCGACGATCCCCCGCCGAAGGGGATCACGACGTGCCCCGCGTCGGAGCACCACTCCAGCACGGCCCGGACCTCGTCCTCCTCGCGCGGCCGCGCCACGACGTCGGGCGGGTGCGCGTAGTCGCCGTTCACCGCCCGCACCCGGTCCACGAATGAGCGCCCGTAGGTCCGCGAGGCGCGCTGGTAGTCGTCGGTATGGCAGAACTCGGCCAGCGCCGTGGGCACGCGAATGCGCGGCGTTCGCAGGGCGATCGTCTCGGGCGTCGGCAGGGGCTTCGCCTCGACGGGCCGCCCGCTCAGCGCAGCGAGGCGGTCGGCCTCGGCACGCCGCTCGGCCTCGGTCGGCTCGTCCGACTCGTTGCCCCAGGCCCAGATGCTGCGTCGTGTGGTCTTGGCATCCGTCATCGCGCCCCCCGTCGCGCGCTCCGCGCGCCGCCGCATACTAGCCCCCTCAGACCGACAGGAGGATGACGCCCGCCACCGCCAGCACGATCCCCACGACCAGCCACGGTGTCACGCGCTCCCCCAGGAAGACCGCCGCCAGCGGCAGCGCGAACAACGGCGACAGCGATACCAGCACGGCCGTCTCCCCCGCCCCGATGTCCTGCACGGCGATGATCAGCAGCAGGCTGCCCACCCCCGCCCCGATCACGCCCTCGATCGCCAAGACCCCGTGACTGCGCCGCGGGACCGCCCGCCGTCGCAGCGAGGATCCCGGCGTCAGGAACGCGATCGCGCCGACCGTGATCATCGCCGAGGGGATGCGCACCAGGCCGACCGCCGCGGCGTCGAAGCCCTCCGCCACGTCGCGCATCCAGACGGTGCCGGCGGCCCAACTGAGCGCGGTGATGACCAGCAGCGCGAGCCCGAGGGCGACCCGCCCCGTGATCCGGGCACGGAGGCGGCTCGTCAGGGCCGTCGCGTGGCCTGCCGCCGCCCCGCTCGCCGCCGCCGGCGGATTCTGGGCCCCCCTGCCGTACAGCAGCACCACGTACACCCCGGCCAGCACCAGCGCCGACCCCAGCGCGGTGTTGGGCGTCACGGTCTCCCCGAGGAAGATCACCGACAGCAGGAAGCTGAACAGCGCGAACAGCCCCAGACCCGCCGGGTAGGCGAAATTGACGCCCAGCAGCATGACCGCGCCGATGTAGAACGTGTCCCCTACCGCGATGTTCAGGACCGCCGTCCCGATCAGCTGCCCGATGTCGTCGAGCGACATCCGGGTCAGGTCCCCAGAGGCGCCCAGGGGCCACAGCACCGCCAGGAAGAAGAGCGATGCCGCGACCAGCCGCAGCGCGCTGACCGACACGAAGTCCAGCGTCCGCCGCTGCGACGCCAGCAGCACGGCGCTGATCGCCCAGACCGCGGCCGCTCCCACCGCCGCCGCTACGCCCACGCGAGTACCGTTCCCTCAGCCTGGGCCGGCAGGTCGCGGCCCTCAGCGGCGTCGAGCGGGGCTGTGTCGCAGGGCATGGGGCCTCCCAGCCGGGAGAATGCTACCGTCACTCCCCATGTCGCGTCGCTGCCGCGACGCCGGCGCAGCATGAACGGACCCGACGTGGCCTCACCCCCGTCCGGCGACCCACCCCCCAGCGAGGGCGCGCTCGACGGCGGCGCCGGCTTCTTCGAGGTCGTCTACACGACCCGCGCCCTGCGTCGTTTCCGGCCCGACCCGATCCCGCAGGACGTGCTCTTCCAGATCCTCGACGCCGCCATCCGGGCGCCCTCCGGGCAGAATGCCCAGGACTGGCGCTTCGTCATCGTCACCGATCCGGCCGTCAAGCGGCGCATGCAGGAGTGGGCCCTGCAGGGCTGGGCGACGTACTCCCGCCGCTACGCCGACGACCCCGCGCAGCTCGACGCCCTGCCGCGCTCCCAGCGGCTCTCGCTGCGCAGCGTCGAGCACCTTGCCCACAACCTGGCGGACGCGCCCGCGGTGGTCCTCGTCTGCGGGCTGCACGGGCGTCACTCGACGCCCGGCGGCAGTTCCTACCCGGCCGTCCAGAACCTGCTCCTGGCGGCGCGTGCGCTGGGCGTCGGCGGCTCGATCTTCAACCTTCCCCTGCGCGACCCCGCTGCGCTCAAGACGATGCTCGACATCCCCGAGAACAACGACATCTTCTGCGTCCTGCCGATCGGCTATCCGACCGACACGATCGGGCCCGTCCGGCGCAAGCCGGTCAAGCGGGTCGTGTACTGGGAGAAGTTCGGCCAGGCCTGGGACTTCGCCGCCGTGCAGCCCGACGACGGCTGGGGCGAGCGCTGGCTCCCGGACGACGCCTAGGGTCCCCCCGCGCTCACCGTCGCCGCCGAGCCGTCGCGCAGCGTGGCCAGCACCGCGGTCTCGTATCGCAGCGCCGGGTTCCACAGCATGAAGCCCGCTCCGCCCTCCGCCGCCGCGGCCTGAATCTGCGCCATCACGTCGTGGAAGCCGTAGTGCAGCCGGCGCGGCTGATAGTCGCGATAGTCCTGCAGCCACGGTCGCACCAGCACCCCCGTCACGCCCGACTCGCGCACCCGTTCCAGCGCCGAGCGCATCGCGACCTCCACGATCCTCCCCGGGTGCGCCGGCGGGTATTCGAGGCCGAACGTCCCCGGCGCCCAGGTGCTGGGGTAGAGCATCGGGGAGTAGTAGTCGACGTACGGGATCAGGTCCTCCAGCACCTGCCCCACAGCGTCCTCCTCGCGGATCACGGTGGTCTCGCCGAAGGTGTCGACGGACACCGCCGCGCCCGCCGCGTGCAGCGCGTCGGCGGCCTCGCGCGCGAACCGCGCCACCGCGGCCGAGCGTTCCTCCCCGGTCGTCTCCGCATGCACTTGGAAGGGCCCGGCCGGGAAGCGGATGTAGTCGAATTGGATCTCGTGGAAGTAGGGTGTCGCCCGCAGCGCGATGTCGATGTTGTAGCGCCGCGCCTTGGCGCTGAACGGCGTCGTCCAGCCCAGGCCCACGTCGTCACGCAGCTGCCGCCCCTCCGGGGTCAGGAGCGCGGTCCCGATGTCGGAGCGCCCCAAGCGCGTGTCCAGGAAGACCACCTGCCGCGCGATCAGGTACACGCCCGTCCACGCCAGCTCATCGAGGAAGGCGGCCATGTCCGCGCCCGGGTCGACGACGGCGTCGATCTCCAGCACCGCGTCCGTGGCGAAGAGCGGGAGCACGCCGCCGCCCTCCTCCTTGATGTCGATCACGATCGCGCTGATCAGCCCCTCACGGGCAAGTCCGAGCGCCCACTCGAGTGACTCGGGGTTCCAGAGTTGCTCGTAGGGCAGGTGGATCGCGCGGACGTCCAGCGGGCGCAGGTTGATCACGCCATCGACGGCGGCGACGTCGCGGCGCGGCCAGAAGCCCGCCGCCACCACCTGATAGCGCGGGTATCGTTCCGCGCCCGCGCCCGCCTCCGCGTCTGCCAGTGGCCCGCCACCGCCCGACCCCGCGAGGTCCGCCAGCGCGACCAAGCCCTCCCGGTCGCTGCGCGCCGCGCCGGTCATCGAAACGACATGCGCTCCCGCGATCGGCGCGCCCGAGTCGAGCGCCAGGATCTGGAGGTGGTTTGGCGGCACAGCGTCCGCGATCGGCGCGCCTTCGTCCACGGGCGTTACCAGCGCGGGAGCGGGCGGCTCGACATCTTCCGCAGGGCCGGAGTCGACGGCAGCGACCGTCTCGACCGCGGGCTCGGGTTGGACGACGGGCTCGGGTTGGACCGTGGGCTCGGGTTGGACCGTGGGCTCGGGCTGGACGGCGGGCTCGGGCTGGACCGTAGCGTCGGGCTGGACATCGCGTGTCTCGGCGACCCGCGCGTCGGCGGCGTCCGTCCCGGCGGACGCCGCGTCTGCCGTGATCTCGGCCTTCGGCGGCACCACCTCGACACGGGCGCCGTCCGCCGCCCGCGCAGGGGCAGGCGCCGCCGTGGTCACCACGGCGGCTGCCGGCTCGATCTCGGAGCGCGGGCTGTCGTCGAGCACGACGGCCATCGCCGCCGCCACGACCACCACAACCGCACCAACCACAACCCAGTAGCGATTCACAGCGGCCTCACGGGCGCGTTGCTTCGCTCACTCAGGCCACCGCTACCAGTGTCGCGCAGATGCGCCCTCTGTGGAAGCGGCGGGCGCGTGCCGCGCTCCGACGTTGCCTCCGCCGTAGTCGACGCCGTCGGCCCCCGGTAGCATGCCGGGGAGCGCCCGGCCGGCGCCCTGCGCCCCGGGCCGCACGGTGAGGAGCCCCCCGATGGACCTGCGATTCGGTGAGAAGGAAGAGGCCCTGCGCCTCGAAGTGCGCGGCTTCCTACAGGAGCACCTGGGCCAGGACGACGGCGGTAACACCGGTGTCGCCGCCGCCCCCGGCTTCGACGACGACTTCGCCCGCGCCCACGACTTCAACAGCAAGCTCGCCGATCGCGGCTGGATCGCCCCCGCCTGGCCCACGCAGTACGGCGGCTTGGGCGCGTCGATCTACGAGCAGATGGTCTTCAGCGAGGAGTTCGGCTACTACGGCGCCCCCGACACCGGCACCCGCGGCTTCGGCGTCGGCATGATCGGGCCGACGCTCATCATCCACGGCAGCGACGAACAGAAGGCCCGCTACCTGCCCGGCATCACCAGCGGCGAGGCCGTCTGGTGCCAGGGCTACTCGGAGCCGGGCGCGGGCTCCGACCTCGCCTCCCTGCAGACCCGCGCCGTCCGCGACGGGGACGACTACGTGATCAACGGCTCGAAGATCTGGACCTCCGGCGGCCACCACGCCAACCAGATGTTCACCCTGGTCCGCACCGACCCCGACGCGCCGAAGCACAAAGGCATCAGCTTCCTGATCATCGACGACCTCAAGAACACCGCCGGCGTCACGGTCCGGCCGCTGATCAACATGGCCGACCACCACCACTTCAACGAGGTCTTCTTCGAGGATGTCCGCGTTCCCGCCGGCAACCGCGTGGGCGAGGAGCATCGCGGCTGGTACGTCGGCATGACTCTGCTCGACTACGAGCGCTCCGGCATCGGCACGACCGCCGCCCAGCGACGCACGCTGGAGTTGCTCGCCGCGGACCTCCGTGATCGCGACGCCGCCACACGCGAGCGCCGCCGCACCCAGATTGCCGATCTCGTGGTCGCGAACAACGTGGCCAAGTATCTGGGCTACCGCATCGGGCACCTCCAGGCGTCGGGCCGTGTGCCGAATTACGAGGCCAGCGTCGTCAAGATCTTCCAGTCGGAGTTGGGGCAACGCATCTTCAACTGGGGCGTCAACTACCTGGGCCTGGGCGGTCAGTTGCGCCCCGGCGACTCGCGCGCCCCGCACGGCGGCGCGTTCCCGGAAGAGCATCTGCTCGCCGTGCCGACCAGCATCTACAGCGGCACGAACGAGATTCAGCGCAACATCATCGCGCAGCGCGGCCTCGGGCTGCCCCGCGCCTGACGCGCGACGCCCGGTCCCATGGCACGACTCGTCGTCGACGGCATGAACGTGATCGGCAGCCGCCCCACCGGTTGGTGGCGCGACCGCCCCAGCGCCGCTCGCGCGCTGCTGCGGCAGTTGCAGGCCCTCCGGGCCCAGCACCCCCCGTCCGGCGACGACCTCGTGCTCGTCCTCGACGGACGTCCACTGTCCGGCCTCCCCGAGGGCCACCACGAGGGCGTCCTGGTGCTCTACGCGCGACGCCCCGGCGCGAACGCCGCCGACGACCGCATCGTCGAGGAGCTGGAGCTCGATCCCCGGCCGCAGGACGTCGTCGTCGTCACTTCCGACCGCGACCTGCGCGACCGCGCCACCCGGCTGGGCGCGGCCGTCGAGGGGGCGTCGGCCCTGCTCCGGCGTCTGGACTCGTGACCTGGCTCCTGCCCCGCTCTACCGTGATCAGGTGAGCCTGCCCGCCCACATCTCCTGGTTGATCGACCACGCTCCGGGCCTCCCGCCGGGCGAATCCGGCCTGCTCGTGCAGACCCACATCAGCTTCGTCATCCTCGCCGGCGACCGCGTCTACAAGGTCAAGAAGCCCGTCGACTTCGGCTTCCTCGACTTCACGACGGCCGACAAGCGCGCCCACATGTGCGCTGCCGAGGTCGAGCGCAACGGCCGCCTCAGCCCCGACGTCTACCTGGGCGTCGAGCCGATCCGGCCCCGCGGGGACGGGTTCGCGCTGGGCGCCGGCGGGGCCGGGGACCCCGCCCCCATCGACTACGCGGTCGTCATGCGGCGCTTGCCCGCCGACGGCATGCTCGAATCGATGCTGGCGCAGGGGCGCGTCACGGCTGCCCACGCCCGCGCCATCGCCGACGTCGTCGCGGAGTTCCACCTCGGGGCCGAGCGCGGCCCCGCGATCACCGAGTACGGCTCCCGGGCGGTCATCGAGGGCAACTGGAGCGAGAACTTCGAGCAGACGCGCCCCGCCGTCGGCGACACGATCGACCGCGCGGCCTTCGACGCGATCCGCTCCTACGTCGCGCGCTTCCTCGACGCCAACGCGGGCCTGCTGCGCCGTCGCCGGGAGGAGGGCTGGATCCGCGACGGCCACGGCGACCTCAAGGTCACCGCGGTCGCCTTCGATCTCGGTCCCGAGGACGAGCCCGGCGAACCGTCCGGAGATGTCCGCATCCTGGACTGCATCGAGTTCAACGACCGAATGCGCTACGGCGACGTCGCCGCCGACCTCGCCTTCCTGCTGATGGACTTCGCGTCGCGCGGCCGCCCCGATCTCGCCGATGCGCTGCTCGCCCGCTACCTGGCGCGCACCCTCGACGCCGACCTGCCCCTGCTGCTGCCCTTCTACGAGTGCTATCGCGCGTACGTCGTCGCCAAGATCAGCACCTTCGCCGCCGCTGACCCCCACCTGCCGGCCGCCGAGAGAGAACGGGCCGCCGCCGCTGCCCGGCATCACTTCGGGCTGGCCGCCGGGTACGCGGGGCGCGTCGCCGAGCCTCGCCTGATCGTGGTCGCTGGGCCCACGGGCAGCGGCAAGAGCACGCTCGCGACGGCCCTGGCGGGACGGCTGGGGGCGCGCTGGCTCTCCTCCGACATCGCTCGCAAGCGCCTCGCCGGTCTCGATCCCACGGCCGCCTCCGGCTCCGGCGTCGACAGCGGCCTTTACGACGCGGCCACCACGGCCCGCACGTACGATGCCTTGCTTCGGGAGGCTGACGTCAGCCTGCGCGACGGGCACGCCGTCATCCTCGACGCGACGTTCGTCGATCCGGCCCAGCGCCACGCCGCCGCCGCCCTCGCCCGGCGGCTGGACGTCCGCTGCGATCTGCTCGTCTGCGAGGCCTCCGACGACGTCGTGCGCGGGCGCCTGCGGAGCCGCGCTGGCGACCCGGCTGCGGTCTCGGAGGGGACTTGGCGGATCTACGAGCGCCAGCGCCCCGCCTTCCATGAGGTGCACTTGCCGCATCCCGCTCGGGTCCATCGCATCGACAGCGGCGCCGACCTTGCCCGGTCGGTGCCCGCCGCTCTGCGGCTGCTGCGCGACGCCGCTCCGTAAGGCTTCGTCGGGCGCCGCCTGATTGTTCGGGGATCGTGCGTCTGTTATCAAGCCTTACGGAGTCGCACGCGAAACTCGGCCAGGGCGGCGACCAGGAGGACAGCATGGGACGGCTCGACGATCGGATCTGCGTCATCACCGGGGCGGGGCGGGGCATCGGCGCCGGCCTGGCCCGGACGCTGGCCGCCCAGGGCGCGAAGGTCGTCGTCAACGACCTCGGTGGCGCCGTCGACGGCAGCGGCAATGATCAGGGCCCGGCCCAGGAAGTCGCCAGCGAGATCAGCGCCGCCGGCGGTCAGGCGGTCGCCAACTTCGGCGACATCTCCAGCTACGAGCAGGCCGAGGCGCTCATCCAGCAGGCGCTCGACACCTACGGCGGCGTCGATGTGCTGATCAACGTCGCGGGCATCCTGCGTGACCGCATGCTCTTCAACATGACCGAGAAGGAGTGGGACGACGTCATCCGGGTGCACCTGAAGGGCACCTTCAACACCAGCAAATTCGCCTCCATCCACTGGCGCGCGGAGCGCAAGGGCCACTACCGGATGATCAACTTCACGTCGGTCTCCGGCCTCTACGGCAACCCCGGCCAGCCCAACTACTCCGCCGCCAAGCTCGGCATCGTGGGGTTCACCCTGTCCTCGGCGAATGCGCTGAGCCGCTACGGCGTGACCTGCAACGCGATCTCGCCCGGCGCGCAGACCCGCATGATCGACGACATCCCCGCCGGCCGGCGGCGCGCCGGCATCGGCCCGTCCGAGGACGACAAGCGATCGCCGCTGAACATCGCGCCGCCCGTGGTCTACCTGGCCAGCGAGGAGTCGGACTGGCTGAGCGGGCGCGTGATCGGCGCGCGCGGCTACGAGATCGAATTGGTCGCCAACCCGGTCACGGAGACCACGCTCTACAGCGACAAGATGTGGGGCATCGACGAGGCCTGCGACGAGATGGAGCGCGTCTTCCGTCCCCTGGTCGAAGGCCGCAGAAGCTGGTACCCGCGCCCCTACGCCCACCCGCAGGACGCATAGCCGCCACGGTCAGTCCTCGACCGCCGCCGCCAGGAACGCATCGACCCGCCGGTCGGCCTCCTCGGCGATCGGCAGCCCCGGCATGCCGTTGAAGCCGTGCACGCCGCCCGGGTACAGCGCCAGCTCGGCCGAGTTCCCGGCCGCCAGCCAGCGCGTGTACATCCACAGCGTGTCGTCGAGCAGCGGGTCCAGCGTCCCCACCGAGAACAGCGCCGGCGGCATGTCGTGCAGCCGCGCGTACGACGGCGACACGTCCGGGTCTCGCCGATCCTGCGTCGGCGCGTAGTGGTCGTAAAACCAGCGCATCGCCGGCAGCGGGACGATGTACTGCTGCGGCGCCTGCGACTGGCTGGGCGTCTCCGAGAGGTCGAACGCGCCGTACAGCAGGTTCGCGGCCCGGAAGCCGGTGAACCCGTGCCGGTCGCGCATGCGCAGCAACGTCAGCGCGGACAGGTGCCCGCCCGCCGACGCCCCGCCGATCACCAGCCGGTCCGTGCCGAACTCCGCCGCCGCCCGATCCGCCAGCCAGGCCGCCGCCGCTTCGCAGTCGTCCGGGCCCGCTGGGTAGGGGTGCTCGGGCGCGAGCCGGTACTCGACGCTCACGACCACGCAGCCGGTGCGCTGCGCCGACTTCGCCAGCAGCGGATCCTGCTGGTCGGCCGCCCCCAGCACCCAGCCGCCGCCGTGGATGTACAGGTACACGCCGCGGGGCTCGCCCGGGGGCTGGAAGAGCCGGATCGGGATCGGGCCGGCCGGACCCGGGATCGTGCGGGTCTCGGCGTTCTCGTCGAGGACGAGCGGCGGCAGCGACCCGGTATCCTCCACCCGCTCGCGGCGGATGTCCTCCGGCTCCCGCTCGTGCAGCGGCGGTTCGTCCACCAGCACCTCGGCCAGCCGTACGTTGAAGGCGGCCGTCTCCGGCGTGATCGCCGACGGCGCGAACAAGGCCGGATCGATGCCTGACACCTGACTCATGATGGTCCTCTCCCACTCGTGGCGCGGTTGCGCCGGATCGTAGGCGCTGCGCGGGTTCCGCGCCCGGCTCGGGCGGCTCCTCAGAACATCGCGACGGGGTTGACCGGGCTCCCGGTGCCGCCCGTCACGACGAGGGGCAGCACCATGAGCAGGAACTCGTAGCGCCCCTGCTCGGCGCAGCGGGCCGCCAGCGGCTCCAACAGTGCGTTGTCGAGCAGCGGCAGGCCGTAGGCCGGGATCACGCCGTGTACGCCCCAGTCCAACTCGTAGCCGGTGGGCTTGAGGTCCATCAGGTCCCAGCCCAGCAGCGCGACGTCGTTGTCGCGCAGGAACGGCAGGCAGGTCGCGTGCAGGCCGGGAATCGGCGGCTGGCCCGGGATCTTGCCCGGACGCGCCGCATAGAACGCCTCGCGCCCGCTGTAGATCAGCAGCGCGTCGCCCGGCTCCAGCGCGACGCCCTGCGCCCGCGCGATCTCGGCCAGCTCCCAGCCGTGCACCGGCGCGTCCTCCGCGACGAAGTCGACCCCCCGGTGCCGCGTGACGTCCAGCAGCACGCCCCGCGTCACGATCCCGCCCTGGAACGCCGCGACGTCGTTCTTGCGCGCCCCCCGGGGCGACAGCGTCGCGGCCGGGTCGCGGCCGTTGTAGAGCCCATGCGGCCCCCAAATGTGGCAGAGCGCGTCGATGTGCGTCGTCGTGTGGCCGTGATACTCGATGCCGTAGAAGTCCGACGCGCCCCCCCAGCCCATGTTGCGGTCGCCCCACATCGTGTAGTGCTGCGCCGGCTTCGGGTTCGTCGGCGACAGCTCGGTCGGCAGCGGCCGGCTCAGCGACACCGTCTCCCCGGTCCGCACCAGCGAGACCGCCTGCGCCCGCTTGGCCGGTGTGATCAGATTGAGCGTGCCGCGCTCATCGTCGTCGCCCCAGCGGCCCCAGTTGCTGCGGCCCCAAAGCTGCTCGTTCACCTCATCCTGCGTGGGCAGTCGCCGGGCGGCGTCGTCGGGCATCGTGGACTCCTTCCTTGCGTGGGTCGTGGTCGCGCTCGGCAGGATAGGCGCAACCGGCGTCGCACGGGGCGCCCGTTAACCGCGCCATCACGACCCGGCCGCCACCGCCCTGTACGCTGCCCCCGCCGGTCCCCCGCCGACCGCGCCCCCCAGCCCTGAAGGACACCCCGTGACGACCGACATCGACCGCCACATCCCCTACGACTCCGTCTTCAACTTCCGCGACATCGGCGGCTACGAGACGCGCGACGGCCGTCGCATCCGCTGGCGCCGGCTCTTCCGCTCGGGCGCGCTGCACACCATGTCCGACGACGAGGCCCGGCACGCCCACGAGGTGCTCGGCGTGCGCGGCATCCTGGACCTGCGCCGCCCCGACGAGATCGAGAGCGAGAGCGAGGATCTCGGCCCGCTCGTCTCGCTCGTGCCCTGGCGCAAGAACTTCTCCGTCATCCCCATGCCTGGCGACCCCGGGGCCGGTCTGCCCGGTCCCGTCAGCCAGATGCTGGACGAGGTCTACGGCCGCGGCCCGTCTGGCCCCCGCTACGCCGCCTACCTCGAGCGCGGCGCGTCCCAGCTGCGCGACGCCCTGCGCGCCCTGACCTCGGAAGACACCTACCCGGCCCTCGTGCATTGCAGCGCCGGCAAGGACCGCACCGGCGTCGTCTGCGCCCTGGTCATGAACGTGCTCGGCGTCGCCGACGAGACGATCATCGCCGACTACGCGCTCAGTAACCTCTCGACGGCCAAGCTGCTCTCCATGCGCGACGTCCAGGTCGGAGAGGGCGAGGACGTGCAGCGCATGTACGGCGCGCCGCCCGACGCCATGGCCGAGTTCCTCGTCCGCCTGCACGAAACCTACGGCGACGCCCGCGGCTACCTGCGCGCCCAGGGCCTCAGCGACGACGAACTCGACCGCCTGGCGACCCTCCTGCTGGAGGACTAGCGCGCCTCCGTCACGGGCGCGGCGTGCGCTGGCCGATGCGGCCGCAGGCTACAGGCCGCGATCGGGCAGCGCTTCCCCGGCCGCCCGCTTGTCGCCCTTGCGCAGCTCCCACTTCGCGATGCCCTCCATGTGGACCTGGTCGGGGCCGTCGGCGAGGCGCAGCGTGCGCATCCCCGCGAACGCCTTCGCCAGGAACGTGTCCTGGCTCACGCCCATGCCGCCGTGCGCCTGGATCGCCCGGTCGATCACGCGCAGCGCCATGTTCGGCACCGCCACCTTGATCGCGGCGATCTCCGTCCGCGCCTCCTTGTTGCCCACCGTGTCCATGCGGTGCGCCGCCCACAGCGTCAGCAGGCGCGACTGGTCGATTTCGATGCGCGACTTGGCGATGTCCTCGCGGATCGAGCCCATATCCGCCAGCCTGCGACCGAAGGCCACGCGGCTGTTCACGCGGTCCACCATCAGCGCCAGCGCGCGTTCGGCCACGCCCACCGTGCGCATGCAGTGGTGGATGCGGCCCGGCCCCAGCCGTCCCTGCGCGATCTCGAAGCCCCGCCCCTCGCCCAGCAGCAGGTTCTCGGCCGGCACGCGCACGTTGGTCAGCGAGACCTCGCCGTGGCCGTGCGGCGCGTCGTCGTAGCCGAAGACCGTCAGGTGGCGCTCCATGTTGAGCCCCTCGGCGTCCATCGGCACCACGACCATCGACTGCTGCTTGTGACGGTCCGCCGTGGGGTCCGTCTTGCCCATCAGGATGCCCACCTTGCAGCGCGGGTCCGGCGCGCCCGACGACCACCACTTGCGGCCGTTCAGCACGTACTCGTCGCCGTCGCGCTCGATGCGGCACTCGATATTCGTCGCGTCCGACGAGGCCACGGCCGGCTCGGTCATCAGGAACACCGAGCGAATCTCGCCCGCCAGCAGCGGCTTCAGGTAGCGCTCCTTCAGCCGCTCGCTGCCGTAGCGCTCCAGCACCTCCATGTTGCCGGTGTCCGGGGCCGAGCAGTTCATCGTCTCCGACGCGAAGCCCACCTTGCCCAACTCCTCGGACAGCGGGGCGTACTCGAAGTTGTTCAGCCCGGCCCCGTTCTGACTGGCGGGGAGGAACATGTTCCACAGGCCGGCCGCCTTCGCCTGCTCCTTGAGCTCCTCCACGATCGGCACCGGCTGCCAGCGGTCGCCGGTGTTGAGCTGCTCGTGGTAGACGGGCTCGCTCGGGTAGATGTGCTCATCCATGAACGCTTTGACGCGCGACTGCCACCCACGGGCATTTTCCGAGTACTCGATCATGCGACTTTCCTTCCTCCGGATGCGGCGACGCGCCGCATCGGGTCGTGCACGGGCCGCGGTCGGCGGCCATGCGTGTTCCAGGCTGGGTGAACCGGCGACGACGCCGCCGGCGCGAGGCGCATGCTAGTCGCGATGTCCTTCCCGTGCACCGCTTCCGTGCCGCGTGGCGCAAACCCCTTTGCGCAACGCCCGTCCGCGCGCCGCCGAGGCGCGAGTATCCCAACGCACGCATCGCACCTAGGCGCCCGGGCCGGCGCTTCTGCAATCCGTTGCAAGAACGATGGCCGGCTCCTACGCTGCCCATTGCTACCTGCAATCAGTTGCAAGAACGGCCAGCGACAAGCATGGCTGGCGGGGGAACGGGATCTGATGCCGCGCGTCACGCCGCCCCTCGCCGCCTGCACCGTCCTCGCGACGCTGCTGCTGGCCGTCCTCGTCGCGGCCTGCGGCGGCCCCGCAGCCCCCCCTCCCGACGCCGCATCGACCACGCGGGCGCAGACCCCGGCCGAAGGGGCGCCGGTCAGCGTCGTCACGACCGTGGCCCCGCTGCGCAACATCGTCGAGAACGTCGCCGGCGACCGCGCCAGCGTCACGGGGCTCGTCCCGGAGGGCATGAATGCCCACACCTTCCAGCCACCCCCCTCGGCCGCGCGCTTGCTCGCCCAGGCGGACCTCATCGTGATGAACGGTCTCAGCCTGGAGTTGCCCACGCTGGAGCTGGCGCAGGCCAACGCCGACACGTCGCGCATCTTGCTGCTCGGCGAGAACACGATCAGCGAGGACGAGTACGTCTTCGACTTCTCCTTCCCCGCCGCCGCCGGCCACCCCAACCCGCACCTCTGGACCGACCCCAGCCTCAGCGCCCGCTACGCGGCACTCGTGCGCGACGCGCTCAGCCGGATCGACCCCGCCGCCGCCGACTACTACGACGACAATTTCGCCCGCTTCCGCGACCAGCTCGCGGCGCTCGACTTGGCCATCGCCCGGACCACCGCCACGATTCCCCCGCGCAGCCGCAAGCTGCTGACCTATCACGACTCGTTCCCCTTCTTCGGCCGGCGCTACGGCTTCGAGATCATCGGCGCCATCCAGCCCTCCGACTTCTCCGAGCCCTCGCCGCGCGAGGTCGCCGCGCTCGTCGCGCAGATCCGCGACGCCTCCGTCCCGGCCATCTTCGGCTCCGAGGTCTTCCCCTCCGAAGTGCTCCAGGTCATCGCCAGCGAGGCCGGGGCGGTGCAGGTCAGCACGCTCAGCGATGACGACCTCCCCGGCGCGCCCGGCGACCCCGACAACACGCTCGTCGCGATGCTGGTGGAGAACGTCCGCACGATGACCACCGTCCTCGGCGGCGACCCCTCCCCGCTCGAAGGATTCGATGTCGCCAATACGTGGCGCAGCTTCGCCCAGTTCCGGGAGCGAGCCTGATGGACCGGCCCCACGATCCCGCCACCGCCGCCCCCCCTGCGCGCCCCGCACGGCACAGCTTCCCGCGGTCCCGGCGCGACGGCCCGCCGCTGATCGCGTTCGACGGCGTCAGCGCCGGCTACGACGGCGTGCCCATCCTGCGCCGGGTCGACCTCGACCTGCGGCGCGGGGAGTTCGTCGGCATCGTGGGCCCCAGCGGCTCAGGCAAGACGACGCTCTTGCACACGCTGCTGGGCCAGACGCAGCGCCTCGCGGGCGACGTGCGCGAGCACGGGGCGCAGCGCGGCGCGCTGCGCGTGGGCTACGTGCCCCAGGTGGAGTCGATCGACTGGAATTTCCCCATCACCGTGGAACAGGTCGTCCTGCTGGGCCGCTGGCGCGAGTCCGGCTGGCGCCCCTGGTCGTCCCGGCGCGACCGCCGGCTCGCCCATCAGGTGCTGGAACACCTGGGCATCGATCACCTCCGCAAGCGACCCATACGGGCGCTCTCGGGTGGCCAGCAGCAACGCGTCTTCATCGCCCGCGCTCTCATCGGCGACCCCGATCTCGTCCTGCTCGACGAGCCCACCAACGGCGTCGACATCAAGACCCGGCACGACATCATGCACCTGCTCGGCGACCTGCATCGCGCGGGGCTGACCATCGTCCTCACCACGCACGACCTCAACGCCGTCGCCTCGCACCTGCCCCGCCTGGTGTGCATCGGGGAGGGGCGCGTCGTGGCCGACGGAACGCCCCCGCAGGTGCTCACGCCGGACGTCCTCCGCGACGCCTACGGGGCGGAGATGGTCGTCCTGCACCGGGGCCGCTCCGTCTACGTCGTCGAGCACGACGACGAGCCACCGGACTCCCTCGCCGCGGACGGCGCTGAAGCAATGGACGAGCTCCCCTGGGAGGGCGCCACGGCGGAGGAGCCGGTACTGCTGGGCGTCTACCCGGCGGCCGACGCCCGGCGAGCGCCCCGTGTCTGAGCTGCTGGAGCCGTTCGAGTTCGCCTTCATGCGGCGGGCCCTGCTGGCCGCGACGCTCGCCGGCCTGCTCACCGCGAGCGTCGGGGTCTTCGTGGTGCTGCGACAACTCTCGTACATCGGGCACGGCCTGGCGCACAGCATCTTCGGCGGCGCGGTCGTCTCCTTCGTCGCCGGGATCAACTTCTACCTCGGCGCGACGGCCTGGGGCGCGTTCAGCGTCCTGCTGATCAACGCCGCCAGCCGCCGCCGGCAGATCAGCGGCGACGCCGCCATCGGCATCATCACGACGGCCGCCTTCGCCGTCGGCGTGGCGCTGATCAGTCGCGAGCGCACCTTCACGCGCGACTTTGAGGCCGTGCTCTTCGGCGAGGTGCTGGGCATCTCCAACAGCGATGTCGGGGTCATCGTCGGCACCATGCTGCTCGTCGCGGCCCTGCTCTTCGTCTGGTGGAAGCGGCTCGTGTTCGTCACCTTCGACCGCGACGCGGCCGGCGCATCCGGCGTCCCGCTGGCCTGGGTCGACGTCGTCTTCTCGCTCGTGCTGGCCGCGACGGTCATCGCCTGCCTGCAGGTGCTGGGCGTGACGCTGATCGCCGCCGCGCTCGTCATCCCCCCCGTCACCGCGCGCCTGCTGACCGACTCATTCCCGCGGCTGTTCGTCCTCGCCGCCCTGACCGGGGCGCTCACCGGCTTCCTGGGCATCTACGCCTCGTGGTTCGTCGATGTGTCCTCCGGGGCGACCGTCGTGCTGCTGCAGGCGGCCGTCTTCGCGCTGGTGCTGGCGGCCACCAGCCTGCGCGCGCGCCGCCGCGAGGGGGCGGCGCGCGGCCGCGCGCAGCGCGACGACCCCGGCGACGCTCCGGCCGGCATGCAGCGTTCGCCCCTTGGCTGACGGACCGCTGGCTGGCGGAGTCGTGGCTAACCGGCCGGCACCTGCTTCGCACTACACTCTCCGATCTTCCCTTCTGGTAGGTCGTCCCCGATAATGTGATCATGCGCCGGCTCGTGCGGCGCGAGCGCCTCACGGGGTGGGGGGCGCTCGCGGCAATCCTCACGCTGCTGATCACCGCTTCCACCCTTGGGCTCGGCTCGTCGCCGGCTCACTCACAAGGTGGCGTTTTCCCCCTGCCCGCCGACGCCGGCACTGTGTGGGTGATCGCCGCCGGCTACAACACCGGCTCGCACAGCGTCGCTGACGGTAATGACCCCCACGCGATCGACATCGTGCGCGAAGACCGCGCCCTCACCGCGGAGTCCGTGGTGCGCTCCCCCATCGCCGGCACCGTCTCCTACGTCAGCAACGACTGCCTGACGATCGACAACGGCGCAGGCCTCGCCGTCTTGCTCTGCCACCTCTTCCCCGACCACAGCCTGTACCGTGGTCTGCCCGTCGAAGTGGGCCATGATCTGGGGCCCGTCGCCCCGGCCTACCACGCCAACAACGGCGGGCTGCCGCATATCCATCTCGCCGTGCATCACACCACGGGGGGCGGCCGGCTCGGCGGCAGCATCCCCCTCATCGGCGCGTGGGCCCTGGAGGGCATCGATCTGCCTGACACCGGGCAGTTCAACACGCACGCCGGCACGCGGTTCACCTCCAGCAACGGAAACAACCCGGCCCAGTCCCCGGCGCCCGCGCCGGGATCGGAGTCCGATGCCGACGACCGCCAGAACGGCCCCTCGAGCGACCAGAGCACCGCGCTCCTCGTGCTCCAGCCGGGCTGGAACATGATCGGTTGGACCGCGCGCACGCCCGCCGCCGAGATCGCCGCCGCGCTGGGCGACGCCGTCGGGGTGATCTTCGCCTTCGACGCCGACGCGCAGAGCTACCGTCGTTTCGCGCCCGGTCGTCCCGCGCGGGTGAACGACCTCACGGAGGTCGTCCCCGGTGATGGCCTGCTCATCTTGATCGAGGACGGCCCCGGCGCGGTCCTGCCCCGGCCCGCCAACGGGACGCCGCTCGTGCAGAATCTGCGCGAGGGCTTCAACCTGGTCGCCTGGACCGGCGCCGCCGCGATGATCTCGGAGGCGATGACCAGTCTGGACGACGCCCTCGTCGCGGCGTTCTGGTGGGACCCCGGCGCGCAGGACTATCGCACCTACCGGCCCGGCCTGCCGATGTTCAGCGACCTGGCAGAGGTGGGGCCCGCCCAGGCCCTCTGGATCCAGTTGGATGCCGACGCCGTCTGGGATCCGGCCGCGGGCGCCCCCGCCGATCCAGCGGCCGGCGGCGGCGACCCCGAGACCTCCGGCCCGGACCTCCTGCAGGTCCTGGGGACCACCTGCCTCAACCTGCGTCCCGCGCCCACCACCAACGGCGCCACGCCGATCACCTGCCTCCCGCCCGGGACGATCCTGCAATCACTCGGCGACACCGAGGTCGCCGCGGGGCACAACTGGGTCAAGGTCAGGGTCAGGGACAGTGGCCAGATCGGCTGGGTCGCCAGTGAGTACACCATGCCCTACCAGCCCCCCGGCACGGCCGGGCCGGGCGACAACAGCGGAACCGACTCCAACGGCCCGCCCGGCGACGCCATCGCCGGAGAGGCGACGTTCTACCACCATGCCCTCAATGGAAACCCCATGTTCTGCGGCGGCGTCTATGACCCCCGCGACCCCACCATCGCCGCCTCCACGACGTACGACTGCGGCGCCCGGTTGCGCGTCTGGCGGGGCGCCCGCTTCGTCGACGTGGTGGTACAGGACACGGGCGCGTTCCCGGTGCACGACATCGACCTCTCGCCGGCCGCCTTCGAGAAGCTGGGCTCGCTGGCCGAGGGGAGAATCCCCGTCCGCGTTGAAGTCTTGCCGTGACAGGGGCAGCCGTATCCCCGCATCCGTCCCGGTCCTGCGCCGAAACGGCGCGGGCCGATACACTCCTGGTGGCTTGCGCCGGGCAGGCCGCAACAGCGGGAGAGATTCGTGGCAGATTCTGCATTGGAAGCGCTCGACGGATTCATTGCGGCGCAGGCGGTCGACACGGCGGCGGTTAACTGGCGGACCCGCTTGTCGCAGCCGCCCACCGTCGAGTTCGACGACGCCCTGACCTACTTCTGGGACCTCAAGACCACCGTCGGCGACCTGACCGTGAAGTTGCGCCCGGATGTCGCGCCGGCGCACGTGTCCAGCACGATCTACCTGACGCGGCTCGGCTTCTACGACGGCCTGGCCTTCCACCGGGTCATCACCGACTTCATGGCGCAGGGCGGCTGTCCGCTGGGCAGAGGTACGGGCGGCCCCGGCTACAACTACGCCGGCGAGTTCGGCGCCTCCGTCAAGCACGATCGCCCCGGCATGCTCAGCATGGCCAATGCCGGCCCGGGTACCGACGGCAGCCAGTTCTTCCTCACCTTCGTGCCCACCCCTTGGCTCGACGGCAAACACACCATCTTCGGCGAAGTGGTCGATGGTGCGGCGACGCTCAAGGCGTTGGAGGCGCGCGGCTCCCAGGGGGGCACGCCCTCCGAACCGCTGTCGATCGTGGCCGCCGAGATCCGCGTCGAATAGTGGCGGTCCAGGTGGCGTCCGGCCGCCCCGCCCTGCTCTACGACGACGGCTGCCGCTTCTGCCGGGCCTGTGCCCACGTCATCGGGCGCTGGGATCGCGCCGGCCGCGTCGACATCGTGCCCTGGTCGGATCCGCAGGCCGCCGGCTGGCTCGATGGCCTCACGCCGGCCCGGCGTGATCGCAGCATGCACCTTCGGGATCCCGACGGCCGCCTGCATTCGCGGGGCGACTCGCTGGTGCGCCTGCTCGCGCTGCTGCCCGGCGGCGGTCCCGTGGCGGCGGGCGCCCGCCGCCTGCCGTTCCTGCGCTGGACGCTGGTGCGTGGCTACGAGCTCGTCGCGCGGAACCGCTCCTGGCTGTCGCGGCTGACCCCCGACACCCCGGCGATCACTCGCCGCACGCCACCGCCGGGCCTCGGGCGGGAGCACTCGCCGTCGGAGGCCGGTCCGCGCTAGCCTGCCGCCATGCCCTTCGAATGCAGCTTCCCCACCCGCCACACCGACACCTACGCGTCCAGCGGCTTCGTCCACGCGGGCGTGCTGCTCGCGCTGACGGAGCTCGCCTACGCGGCGTTCGAGTCGCACTGCGGCATCCAGAAGCCGGACGGCGTGCTCGCCGTGCCGCGCGAGACCGCCGTCACCTACCACCGCCCCCTGCCCTGGCAAGACGGCTGCCGCCTCGCCGTGGACACGATCGAGGTCGGCGAGCATGGCTTCAGCCAGGAGTTCACGTGCCTGTCGGGGGCCTCCGGCGTCCGCATCGCGACGTTCCGCCACGACTGGGTCTGGCTCGACCTGCGGACCGGCCGGACGGTTCCCATTCCGCCCGATGTGCAGAAGAAGTATCGCCAAGGCTGAGCGCCCGGGAGGCCCCATGCAGTTCCCTGCCCTGCTCGACGAGTTCTGCGCGGCGGTCAAAGCGGGCGACGGCCGGCGCTTCGCCCACGTCTTCACCGAGGACGCCGTCTACCACGATGTCTTCTACGGCCCGCACGTCGGGCGCGAGGCGATCACGGACATGCTGGAGGGGCTCTTCCACCGCGACGGCCGCAACTACGAATGGCAGATGATCGCCCCGGTCGATGACGGGCGCGTCGGCTACGCGCGCTGGCTGTTCAGCTTCGACGGCGCGACGCCCGACACGGAGGGCAAACGCATCCTGATGGAGGGGGTGGGCCTGTTCGAGTTGCGCGACGGACTCATCGCCCGCTACGAGGACTTCGCCAAGAGCGGCGAGGTCCTGCTACGCATGGGGTTCCCACCCGACAAGCTCTATCGCCTGCTGGAACGCAACGTGCAGCGGCAGGATGCCCGGGCCGAGGTGCGCGCCCACCTGGACCGCTAGCCGGTTTCAGCCCGACGCCGCGCTCCCCCGTGCCGCCCCGAACGGCGTCCGCAGGTCGATCGCCAAGATGTGGCCGGGCCGCAGCGTCGCGCGGAAGCGCGTCCCGTCGCCGTGGATCGTGACCGTCGGGAAGGCGAAGTCGCTCTGCGATCCCTTGCGACGGAATGTGCGCCAACTCATACCGTCCCCCAGACGTGCAACGACCCGGCGGGCTGGTGTCGCCCGGGCGACGACACCAGCCCTACCGGGGCCACGGGATCCGGGGCCGTCGTCTAGACGGCCGCCGGTCCCCGTTCCTTCGTGCGCACGCGGACGGCGTCGCTGACCGGCGTGACGAAGATCTTTCCGTCGCCGATCTGCCCCGTCTGGGCGTTCTCCACGATGGCGTCGATCACGGCGTCCAGGGGCGTCGTGTTGATCACCATCTCGACTTTCACCTTCGGCAGGTAGTCCACCGACACGGGCTGCCCGCGGTACTCCTGCGTCACGCCCTTCTGGGCGCCCCGGCCGCGGACCTCCGTGATCGTCATGCTGACGATGCCGATATCCTCCAGCGCACGCCGGACCAAGCTCAGCCGTTCCGGCCGAATGATGGCGGTAACCATCTCCATGACCATGCTCTCCCTTCTTACGCGCGACCTGCGCGGACGGGGCGCCGGCTAGTCGCCGGACACCCCATGCTCGACTGCCGTGCCCGGCGTCACCGTCCCGAACTCCGGGTAGGCGCCGATGCCGTGTTCCTGCACGTCCAGACCGGCCAGCTCCTCGGCCTCGCTGACGCGCAACCCCACGGTGTGCTTGATTACCAGGAACAGAATCGCGGACGTCAGCATGGTCCAGGCGGCGACCGCCAGGATACCCACGATCTGCACGCCCAGTTGCTGGATGCCGCCCCCGACGAGCAGCCCGTAGGTGTCGCCACCCACCAGCCGCTCCGTCGCGAACAGGCCCACGGCCAGCGTGCCCCACACCCCGACGACACCGTGCACGGAAATCGCGCCCACCGGGTCGTCGACGCGGAGCTTGTCGATCATGGCCACCGAGAGGACCACGATCACGCCGCCGATCAGGCCGATGATCACGGCCGCGTAGGGGTCGACGAAGCCGCAGCCCGCCGTGATGGCCACCAGCCCCGCCAAGGCGCCGTTGATCGTCAGGCCCAGGTCGGCCTTGGCGTAGCGGAGCTTGGCGAGCCCCACCGCGGCGACGGCGCCCGCGCCCGCCGCCAGCGTCGTGTTCACGGCGACGAACGCGGCCAGGCCGGCGCCGCCGTTACTCAGGGCCAGCGTGCTGCCGGGGTTGAAGCCGTACCAGCCGAACCAGAGGATGAACATCCCCAGCGCGGCCAGCGGCATGCTGTGCCCGGGGATGGCCCGGGCGGAGCCGTCGGCGGAGAACTTGCCGATCCGTGAGCCGACGATGATCGCGCCCATCAGCCCGGCCCAGGCGCCGACGCTGTGCACGACCGTGGAGCCCGCGAAGTCGAGGAAGCCGTTGTCGCCCAGCTCGGACAGCCAGCCGCCTCCCCAGATCCAGTGCGAGACGATGGGGTAGATGATGCCCGTGATGAACACCGTGTAGAAGATGTAGGCGCCGAACTTGGTGCGTTCGGCCATCGCCCCGGAGACGATCGTCGCGGCGGTCGCGGCGAAGGCCCACTGGAAGATGAAGCTGGCGAACAGCGGCACGTCGCCGAAGACGCCGAAGCCGGTCATGCCGGAGCCCAAATCGCTGTCCGCGGTGACGAAGAACATGTCGAACCCGGCGAAGGCGCCGGCGCTGCCGTAGGCCAGCCCGAAGCCGATCGCCCAGTACACCAGGACGCCCAGCGAGGCGTCCAAGGCGTTCTTCATCAGGATGTTCGACGTGTTCTTGACGCGGACGAAGCCCGCCTCCAGCAGCCCGAAGCCGGCCTGCATGAAGAACACCAAGAACGCTGCGATGAGCAGCCAAACCGTATCGATCGCCGCGACCAGGTCCGCAATACTGTCCGCGACTTCATCGCCCGTCTGGGCGAAAATCACCCCCCCGGAAACCAGCACACCCAGGCTGATCCCCATAACGAGGGCTAGCGTCATCCGACGCAGCGAGTGTGGAAATGCCATTCGGCCCTTCCTTTCCATTTGATCTCGGAATCGAGCCTATGAAGCCGGCGGGCCCCGGGGGTTTCGGCGGAATTACGCCGCGGTGAACGACATATGACGGTCGCGTTTCGATCGTGTTGCGGGCCGCGTGGCTCTCGACCCGGAGGGGCTAAACTCGCACCGGCGACCAGCGGCCCCGCGGGCGCCCAGCCGAGAGGAAGTCCCATCCCCACTGCATTCTTCGGCGGCCGCATCCGCACGATGGAGCCCGGCCCGCCGCCCGACGTCCTGCTGCTCGATGGCGATCGCATCAGCGCCCTCGGCGACCACGCGCTGCTCGACGCCCACCCCGGTGCGGCCCGCATCGACCTCGGGGGCCGCCACCTCATCCCCGGCCTGATCGACGCCCACCACCATCTTTCGGTCGCCGCGCTGCAACCGCGCTGGGCCGACCTCACCCACGCGGGCTCCCCCGACGACGTCTTCGCGGCGCTCCGCGAGCACGCCGCCCGCGAGCCCGCGGCGGCCTGGATCCGCGGCTTCAACTGGCGGCCGACGACCGGCGCGAGGGTCACCCGGCAGGACCTCGACGATCTGCAACTCGGCCGCCCGATCATGCTCAGCCACTGGACGATGCATCAGTGCCTGGTCGATTCGACCGGCCTGGAAGTGCTCGGCATCGGCGCCGCGACCGCCGATCCCCCCGGCGGGCATATCCTGCGCGACCGGCAGGGCGCGGTCAGCGGTCGCCTGATCGAGACCGCCTGGAGCGAGGCGCACGCGCGATCCCTCGCCGATTACGCGCGCGAGGGCTGGCCGGACCGCATCGCCGAGAGCGCCCGGGCCCTGCTCGCCGAGGGCATCACCGCCGTGCACGACGCCGCCGCCTCGCCCGGCGCGATCGCCGCCTACCGCCGGCTCGCGCAGCGCGGGGCGCTGCCCATCTCCGTGCTCGCCCTGCCCCACCCCACGGCCATGTTGCTCAACCCCGACGCCGGCCTCGTGGACGGCCTGACCCCCGGCGACGGCGACGAGTGGTTCCGCCTGGGTCCGGTCAAGTTCTTCGCCGATAGCGGCTCCCAGCCGGCCCTGCGCGGCCATCGCGACGGCAAGCCGATCGAGCTCGGCACGCTCAGCCCCGGCCTCGCCGAGGGCGTGCGCGACATCTCCGCGCGCGGCTGGCCCGTCGCGATCCACGCCAACGGCAGCCTCGGCGTCGAGGCCGCGCTCGCGGCCATCCAGGGCGCCGATCTCGCCGCCGCGCCGCGCCTCGAGCACTGCGTGGTGCTGTCCGCCGGTCAGGCCCGCGACATCGCCGCCGCGGGGGCGCACGCCGTGGTGCAGCCCGCCTTCGTCGACATGTTCGCGGGCGCCGCGGCCGAGGGCTTCGTCTTCGACGACCTCGACTTCGCGCCCTTCCGCAGCCTCCACGAGGCCGGGGTGGTGCTCGCCGCCTCCTCGGACGCCCCCTGCACCGACGCCCACCCCCTGGCCGACTGCGCCTTCGGCGTCACCCGGCGCGGCCGCAACGGCTACGACCTCGACGCCGCGCAGTCGCTCGACTACGAGACCTGGCTGCAGGCGGCCACGATCGGCGCGGCCCGCGTCGGTGGGCAGGAGCACGAGCGCGGCAGCCTCGCCGCCGGCAAGCGCGCCGACCTCGTCGTCCTCAGCGGCGAGCTGGATGCGGAGTCGCCGCCGGCCGTCGCCGAGACCTGGGTCGCGGGCGAGCGGGTCTTCACGGCGGCCGCGTCGTCCTGAGGCGGGGCCGGCGACGATCGCGGCAGGATCGTCCGCACCGGGCTACCCATCCAGCTCCCAATCCAACGGCGCGTGCCGGAAACACGACACCAGGTGGTCGTCCACCAGCCCCGCCGCCTGCATCAGCGCGTAGCAGATCGTGGGGCCCACGAAGCGGAAGCCGCGCTGCTTCAGCGCCCGGCTCATCGCCGCCGACTGCGCCGTCTGCGCCGGCAACTCCCGCGACGCCGCGAACCGGTTGCGCCGTGGCGCCCCGCCCACGAAGTCCCAGAGGAACGCGTCGAGCGAGCCTTCGGCTTCCTGGAGCGCCAGCGTGGCCTTGGCGTTGCGGACCGTCGATTCCACCTTCGCGCGGTTGCGGATGATGCCCGGGTCTTGCAGCAGGCGCTCGACGTGCTCCGCTGTGAAGTCCGCCACGGCCTCGATCGCGAAGCCCGCGAACGCCCGTCGGTAGCCCTCGCGGCGATGCAGCACCGTCCGCCACGACAGCCCGGCCTGCGCCCCCTCCAGCGTCAGCAGCTCGAACAGCCGCCGATCGTCGTGCACCGGCACGCCCCACTCCCGATCGTGGTACGCGAGCATCAGCGGGTCGGCCCAGTCGCCGCCCCAGTCGCAGCGGCTCAGACCGTCGTCGGCTGTGGCGTGGCCGGGCATCGGCGGGTCGGTCATGGCGCGGGCCGGCTAGATCGTCGCGGGCGACGGCTCCGGGACGCCGAAGTCGTCCGCCGCCGCCTCGTCCAGCCGCGCCAGCGCCGACTCGTCCAGCGCGGGCAGCCCGGTCGCCGCGACGCAGTCCTCCACCTCGGCCGTGTTCTTCACCCCGGGGACGACCGTCGCGATCTCCGGGTGCGACAGCGCGAAGCGGGTCGCGATCTGTGACAGCGGAGCCTCCGCCGCGCGCAGGAACCCCAGCCGCTCGACGCGGCGCGCGTCGCGGCCCACCAGCGAGTCGGCGGCCACGGCGCGGTCCAGACCGTCGCTGAGCACGCCGCCCGCCAGATTGCGAATCCCGATCACGCCCATCCCCCGTCCGGCCGCCAGGGGGATGATCTGTCCGTGGTCGTGCAGCCCCGACCCCGGCGGCAACGGCTCCACGGCACTGCGATTCAACAGGTTGTAGTAGGCCTGCACCGTGTCCAGTCCACCGTCGCGGATCACCGCGCGCACCGCCTCGGCGTCGCCCAGCCCGGTGAAGCCCACGAAGCGCACGCTGCCCGACGCCTTCAGCCGCTGCAGCGTCTCCACCACGCCGCCCGCCCCCAGCACGTCCGCCAGCGATACCGACTGGCGCATCGCGCCGCGCTCGCCGGTGACGTGATTGTGCAGCTGGTACAGGTCCAAGCGGTCGCTGCCCAGCCGCTCCAGACTCTCCGCCAGTCCGCGCTCGATCGCGCCCGGGATGTCGTCCAGTGTCTCCGGACCCAGGTAGACCTTGCTGGCGACCAGCGCCTCCTCGCGCCGGTGCTCCAGGGCGCGGCCCAGCACCCGCTCGGCGCGGCCGTCGCCGTAGCGCGGCGCGACGTCGAAGAAGTTGACCCCGGCCGCGAGCGCCGCGTCGACCGCCGCGACGGCGGCGTCGTCCGTCGTCGGCCCCCAGACCTGCCCGATCCCGCCCCCGCCCAGCCCGAGTTCGGAGACCACTACGCCCGTGTCGCCCAGTCGTCGATAGTGCATCACAGTCGCGCCAGCCTAGCCGCTCCGCGCGTCACGATCTCGGCCCCGCGGTGCTCCCGTCTGGAGGGGTTGCGCTAGCCGGGCGACTCTCTTCGGTCGGCGGTGTCACTGCTGTACAATCCATATATGGCATTCATGCCATACTGACCGCACACCGCCGACCGGGGAGGCCACGACGTGGGCACAATTGGGCGACCGTTCCGTGAAGGTCTGAATCAGCTCCACGCGGAGGATCCCGAGCTTCGGGAGGAGTTCGAACGGCTGGGGCCTCGCTACGCGGTGATCGAGGAACTGATCAAGGCCCGGCGGCATCGCAACATGACGCAGGCGCAACTCGCCGAGAAGATGGGCGTCACCCAGGGCGTCGTGAGCCGCTGGGAGTCCGGCAACTACAGCCCCAGGCTGGAGACCATCGCCGCCGCCGCGCAGGCGATGGACTACCGCGTGGACATCCGCTTCGTCCGGGAGCGCAAGCGGTCCGTCTGACGCGGCGGCCGGCGAGCCCTACCACGTCTCCTGCGGCCCCGCGCGGTGCCCGGCCCAGCGCCAGAGGAGGGCCTCGAAGGCCACCGACCCCGTCAGCACGACCGCGCCCAGCGCTCCGAAGATCAGCCCGTTGCGGACCGGCAGCCCGGCCACATCCGAGCCGATCTGCAGCAGTGCGTCGGCGAAGACGTCGTCGGCGCCGACGACGCCCCGCAGCAGCGCTCGCCCGATCAGCAGCGCGCCGGCCAGCCCCAGCCCCCCCAGCAGGACGCCCGCGCCCAGGTTCCGCGCCCGCTCCCCTCCGCTCCCGTCCGACAACGTCCGCACCACCATGGGGACGAAGAACAGCGCCAGCAGGACGGAGACGATGATCGCGATGGTGTGATTGCGCGCGGTCAACTGCCCGGCCGTGAGCTCGAATACGCCGCGCGGTGAGAAGAAGCTGCCCCGGACGCCGTCCTCGCGCGCGAACGTGCCCATGCCCGTGTCGTAGATGCGCTCCGCCGACGCCGACAGCACCCACGCGCGGACCTGCGCCGCGCTCATCTCCGACAGCTCCGCCGCCGGGATCGCGACGCCCAGGGGGTAGCTGCGCACGATCACGCTTGTGCCGTCCGATTCCTGGGCCGCCGCCTGTAGCGTCTCGTAGTCGCGCTCCAGCAGCCGGTCGATGTCAGACAGTGGGGCCAGCGTCTCTGCCAGCACCTGCGTCGCGCGTGCCCGTTCGGTCAGTTGCACCGCCGACCAGGCCAGGATCAGCAGCCCCGTCACCAGTGCCAGCCCGGCCACGCCCATCCAGCGGGATACCTCATGCCGCAGGGGATGCTCCTGGTCGGCGACGCGGAAGGAGCCGCGCGCTCCCCGGCCGCCGTGCATACCGCGCCCCCCGTCGCGTCGCCCGGCCGGGATGGGCCCCCGGGCCTGCGCGGCCGGGCGAACGTCGCCGAGTGGGCCGGTGATGGGCCCCCGCGTCGCGCCCGGCGGCCGGGATCGGACGCGCCTCACCGGCGACGCCGGCCCAGGCCCCGCGGGCGGCGGCGTCATGGGCGGCGGCGTCCCTGGCGGCGGCCCCGGGGTTAGCGGCTCAGCCGGCGGCGGCGCGATCGCTTCGACGGTTTCCTCGATCCCCTCCTCGCCGGGCGTCTGCCACCGCTGATGCGGCCGCTCCCACGGGCTGAGCTCCCCAGGGCTGATCTCATCGGGAGTCATGTCGTGCGCTCCCAGACGCGCGTGCCCGTCGCGCGGTCGGCCAGCGAGCGGCGCTCCCCATCGACGAGCACCGCGAGCAGGCCCAGTCCCAGCGCCGCGGTCGCCAGGAGTTGCACCAGCGCCCGGGCAAGCGCGCGCCCACGCCCCGGCGCGCGACCGGCGCGGTCCCGCACCCGCAAGCCCAGCGCGCGCTGACCCGGCGTCGCCCCCCGCATCCCGCCGACGGCGAAGTATGCCACCAGCGCCGGCAGCCACAGGCCCGCGGTCAGGTAGCCCCACCGCCAGGCGCCGATGCTGGGGTCGTCGGCCAGCCAATCGGTTTGCAGCAGCACGACCAGCCCGCCCAGCGCCAGGAACGGCAGGGATATCGCCGCCACGACGACGGCGTCCAGCCCCAGCGCGACCGCGCGCGCCTCCAGCCGGGCGGGCCGCCACCCGATCCCTGCCGATCCCGGCGCTGTGGTCTGTGCCATGCTGCGTGACACCTCAGCGGCCTTTCTGCGCGCTGCCCGCGAGCGCGCGCGAGTTCACGACTTCGGACGTATGCAGGGTATGGGACGCACGACCACCGATTGCCAGGCGCAGCCGCCCACGCGTCGCCGGATCGCCCTGCCGGCGCTGGCTCTGGCCGTGCTCGTCATGGGCGCGCTGGTCGTGATCGGGCTGGGCGCCGTTTCGATGCACCCCCGTGTCGGCGCACAGGCGCAGGCCGGCAGCCTGGACGAGATCACCGACCGGGCGGTGTCGGGCCACCACTTCAGCCTGCTCGAGTTCGAGGTCGGCGCGGCTTTCAGCCACTGGCTCGGCGACGTGGGCGCGTTCATCAGCGGCCGTGACGAGTCCGGTTCCGCCGCCGCCGCCCTGGTCCACCGCTACTTCGACCTGCGGGCCGACCTCGCCGACGCACGGGCCGGCGGGCGTTCGACGGCGTTCATCGCCCACCTCGAAGCGGAGCGCGCCGCGATCGAGAACCGCGTCGAGCGCATCCTGGAGCATCGTGTGGGGGCGGAGCTGCGCCGCTTCGGGTTCTCCCGGCCGCTGCCGCTGTTCGGCGATCAGCGCCTGCTCTGGCCCCCCGTCGACGTCGAACTCACGCGCCCGCCGCGGGTGCTCACCATCTCGCCCCGCGACGAGATCCGCATCGCCCGCTCCGTCCTCCTGGACCCGGGGCTGCCCCTGCGCGAGGTCGAGCGCATCGAGGCCGCGATCGAGGCCGGCGGTCGCTGGTCGGCGCTCGTGCAGGCGATCGGCGGGCTCGGCTCCTACCCGGCGATCGTCCACGACGCCCGCTCCTACGCCGCGACCGTGAACACGATCGCCCACGAGTGGATGCACAACTACCTGTTCTTCTACCCGCTCGGCTTCCACTTCTTCGACAGTCGCGAGCTGCGCACCATGAATGAGACGGTCGCCAACATCGTCGGCGACGAGATCGCCGCGTCCCTGCTGGCGGCCCACCCCGGCGTCCAGCCGCGCGCCCTCCCCGCGCTGGACCGCAGCCATAGCGACGCCGTGCTGTCCGAGTTGCGCCGCGACGTGGACGCCCTGCTCGCGGACGGACGCGTTGAAGACGCCGAGGCGCTGATGGAGGCGACCCGCGTGCGGCTCGCCGGGCTGGGCCGCGACTTCCGGCGCATCAACCAGGCGTTCTTCGCCGCCAACGGCGTTTACGGCGACACGCCCGCCAGCAGCAGCCCCATCGGCCCGCTGCTGCACGCGCTGCGCGACGCGGCCGATTCCCTGGCCGCGTTCGTCGCCATCGTGCGCGAGTTTGAATCGCTTCGCGATCTCGAAGCCGCCGCCGGGGATTGAGGCCCGCGTCATTGCCGCCTCCGAATCGCGCTAGTTGCCGTCGCCGCGCGAGGAATCGGTCTCCCCGTCATCGGCCGCGGAGTCGTCAGGAGCGCGGCCGGCGTCCTCGTCGCCCGCGGCGTCTGGGTCCGCCGCGGGGTCCGCCTCCGGGTCGGCCTCTGGGTCTTCATCGTCCTCGGCGTCCGGATCCTCCTCGATCGTAACCTGCGCCGAGACCTCCTTCTCGCCCAGGAAGTCGTCCTCCAGGACCAAGCGCAGCACGTAGTCGCCGGGGTCGAGTTCCCGCGTGTCCCAGCGCGTGATCTGCCCCCGCACGGGATCGTCGCCCTCGACGATGACGACGAAGTCCTCCTCCGCGGGGTCGTCGCCCGGGGCGAACTCCAGGCGCCAGGCTTGCAGCTCGGCGCTGTCGGCCTGCCCGCGCACCACCACGAGCCCCTGGTCCAGCTCCGCCCCGTCCAGCGGTTCTTCCAGCGCGACCGGGTCGCCCTCGCGCGTCTCGACCGAGTCGTCGCCCACGAAGCGCACGCGGTTGTCCTGCAGCCACTCGATGATGGCCGGGTCCGGCTGTCCGCCGATCCGGGCCTCGGGCGGCAGCAGGGTCGGGATCAGGTAGTAGTCCTCGCGCCGCCACTCGGGCTCCGTGCCGGGCAGCGCCAACTCGAATGAGCGCACGTCGATCTCGGCGCGCGTGCAGACGCCGTTGCCGCGCGCTGGCACGTCGGCCTCGGCGACGAACAACTCCAGCGACGTGGACCCGCACGGATCCTGCGGCGACGCGTCCTCCCGGTCCGCGGGCGCCAGCACACGCAGCCGCGGCGTGAACACCTGCGACGTCGTGAGCCCTTCCGGCGTGACGAAGTCCTGCGCCGGCAGGCCCGCGTGGGCGGCCAGCATGAAGTCGTGCCAGATGAGCCCCGCCGTCCGCCCCGAGGAGCCGCCCGTCATGGGGGTGTTGTCGGCGTTGCCCACCCACACGGCGGTGACCAGCGTGGGCGTATAGCCCACGGTCCAGAAGTCGCGCCGCACGTCGTTGCGGCCCGGATCGCCGGCCGTGCCCGTCTTCGCCGCGGCCGGACGGTCCAGCACCAGGTTGCTCTCCAAGCCGTACAGGATCCGTCGCGCTTGGTTGTCCGCCAGGATGCTCGTGATCTGGAAGGCCTGCGGGGCGGGCATCACCTGCACCGCCTGCGCCTCCCCGGCCTCGTACAGCGTGCGCCCGCGCGAGTCGCTGATGCGCGTGATCGCGACCGGGTCGAGCCCGCGGTAGTCGGGCGGCAAGCCCAGTGAGGTGCGCTGGCCGCGCATGATGCCGTTGTTGGCGAACACGCTGTAGGCGAACGCCATATCCAGCAACGTCGCGTCGCCGCCGCCCAGCGTGATCGACGGGCCGTACTGGGCCGCATTCGCCATCGTCGTGATCCCGATGCGATGCGCGAAATCCAGCAGCGCGCCGGTGCCGATGCTGTCGGCCACCCGGAAGGCGGCGATGTTGATCGAGTTCGCCAGCGCGCTGCGCGCCGTCATCGGACCACGGAACACCGCGTCGAAGTTCTCCGGTGAGAACGTCTCGCCCGTCGCTTCCTGGTACTCCAGTGGCACGTCCCAGATGATCGTGCCGGGGTTCCAGGTGGTCGGGTCCAGCACGAACGCCGCCGCGTAGGTGATCGGCTTGATCGATGAGCCCGGCGAGTTCGGCGACGTCACCAGGTTGACCTGCCCGTCGATGTCCTCGCGGAAGAAGTCGCGACTGCCCACCATCGCCAGGATGTGGCCGGTCGCGGGGTCCAGCGCGACCAGGGCGGCGTTGTGCGCCCCCGTCTGCTCCTCGAACGTCGCCAGGTCGGCGCGCAGGATCGCCTCCGCCTGCTCCTGCAGGTCCATGTCGAGGCTCGTGGTGATGCGCAGCCCGCCCTCGATCAGCAGGTCGTCGCAGCCGGTGACCGTGTCGGGGATCGGGATGCGGCCGCGCTCGCAGAGCCGCCGCACTTCCTCGGCCACGTACGTCACGAAGTGCGGCGCCTCGATGTTGAACGCGCGGCTGGCGAAGTTGAGCGGCCGCTGCTTGGCGATCTCCGCCTCGGCCAGGGTGATGTAGCCGTTGCGCGCCATCAGGTTCAGCACGGCGCGCTGTCTCGCCTTGGCCGCCTCCGGGTGCAGGAAGGGGTCCAGGTTGGCCGGCGCCTGCGGCAGCCCCGCCAGCAGCGCCGCTTCGTGCAGTTCCAGGTCCGACGCGGGCTTGCCGAAATAGCGCTCGGCCGCCGCCCCGATCCCGTACGACAGGTTCCCGTAGAAGATCGTGTTCAGGTACCACTCCAGGATTTGCAGCTTCGAGTACTGCTCGGTGAGTTCGATCGCCAGGATCGACTCCTTGAGCTTGCCCTGCGCCCGCTCGATCGTGCGACCGCTGCGCTCCTCGGTCGGGATCACGACGTTCTTCACCAACTGCTGCGTGATCGAGGAGCCCCCCGAGCCGCCGAAGAAGTTGCCCGTGCCCAGGCCCAGATTCTCCCAGGCCGCCCGGCTCAGCCCGCGCATGTTGATGCCCCGGTTTTCGAAGAACGACGCATCCTCCGTCGCCACGGTGGCGTTGATCAGATGCGTCGAGACATCCTCGATGCGGACCGGGTTGCGCAGTCCCGACAACGGGTCCGCGAACTCGAACAGCAGCCGGCCGCCGTCCGGCCCCCCCGCGTCGAAGACCTTGCTCGTGCCCAGCGCCCGCTGCGTCTCGACGATCGCGTCCGGCTCCACCAGGTCGTCGGCGAACGACTGGTACACGCCCCACGCCGCCGCCGCCGCGCCGCCCAGGGTCAGCAGGCCCAGCGCCACGACCATCACCGGGAGCCACACCAGCAGGCGCCGTGCCGCGCCTCCCCCGTCGTCCGACGCGCGCCGCCGCCGCCGCCGGAGGATGATCTCGTGGCGCTCCCGCAGTCTCGGATCGGCCGCCCGGCGGCGCCGGCTCACGACGCTGCACCCCCCTCGCCGCCGGCATGGCGCTCAAGAATGACGAAGTGGCTCAGCCCGAACGCGCGCAGCGGCGTCGATTCCGCCCGGTGCAGCGTGGTCTGCAGCGCCCGGCCCAGGAGCTCGTTGCGCGCGCGCATCCCGTCGAAGCCGGGGTAGACCACCGTCCGCTCGATCACGCGGAAGGGCAGCCCACGCCACAACTCCCGCAGTTCGCGGGCCGTGTAGACGCGCGCGTGCGGCACCAGGCGGTCGCGGACGACGTGCGGCAGGTAGTTGACCAGCGGGAAGTTCCCGAAGTGGTAGCGCCCGCGCCAGTGCACCCCGTGCGTCTCGAACGGGAAGCCGCGGTTGGGCGCGTAGATCACCAGATGCCCGCCCGGGCGCAGCACGCGCACTGCCTCGCGCAGGGTCGTGCGCTCGTCGGCGACGTGCTCGATCACCTCGTTCAGCAGGATGACGTCGAAGCAACCGTCGGCGAAGGGCAGGGCCCCGGCCGACCCCAGCAGCAGGCCCGGCGTGTGGCGCGCGCCCGCGCGCACCCGCGCGGCCTCGATGTCGATCCCGTACGACTCCCCTGCCAGCTCCCCGACGCGACGCACATACTGGCCCAGGCCGCAGCCCACATCCAGCACGCGGCGCCCGGTCAGCGGGATACGGTCGCGGATGAGCTGCAGGCGTCGTTCCTGGCCCGGTCCCCAGACCAGGCTGGGCACGCCCAACTCGACGTTCGCGCCGTGCGCCCGCGCGAACGACTGCGCGTCGTCGTGGGGCGAGTCCGATCGGCGTGTGGCTTCCCGGGCCGGCGGCTCGCGCGACGCGTCGTTCGCGATGTCACGATCGGGCTCGGACATGTCGCTCCGGCCGCGCCGACCAACGCAGCATCTCTGGAGTGCCCCCGCGCAAGTCACCCTAGCAGCCGGTCGCGGGTGCGTCCCCGCCACCCGCCGGTGGGCGCGCGCTGGAGGGGACCGCAGGCCGCCCATATACTGCCCCCATCGCCATGCCCACACACGACGCCCAGCCCGCCGCCGAACAGCCCGCCGATCTCACGATCGAGGAAGTGCGCCACTTGGCGACGCTCGCCCGTCTTGGCATGACGGACGCGCAACTCGAGAAGTTCCGCGGCGAGTTGGCGGGCATCATCGGTCACTGCGACGTCCTACAGGCCATCGACACCGAGGGCGTCGAACCGACCAACAACGGCGCCGACCTGCTCAACGTCGTCGCCGCCGACGAGCCCCGTCCCGCCTGGCCGCTGCAGCAGGTGCTGGCCAACGCTCCCAGTCGCAGCGACGACCTCTTCCGCGTCCGCGCGGTGCTCGAGTAGCGCCGCGTGCCCGCCATCGATCCCTACCTGACGCTGACCCAGGCCGCGCAGGGCCTCCGCGACGGCAGCTTCACCGCCACGCAGCTCACCCGCGCCTACCTCGACCGCATCGCCGCCGTCGACGATCGCATCCAGGCCTACGTCACGCTCACGCCGAAGGCGGCCCTGGCCGCCGCCGCCCGCGCCGACGAGGCGCTCGCCCGCGACGAGGCCGGGCCGCTCACCGGCATCCCCATCGCCATCAAGGACCTGATCGTCACCAACGGCGTTCGCACCACCTGCTCATCGCGCATGCTGGAGAACTTCATCCCCGTCGAGGACGCCACGGTGATGACGCGACTGCACCAGGCCGGCGCTGTCATGCTGGGCAAGACCAACATGGACGAGTTCGCGATGGGCTCCTCGACGGAGCACTCGGCCTTCTTCCCCACCGCGAACCCCTGGGACCTGCGGCGCGTGCCGGGCGGATCGTCCGGCGGTTCCGCGGCCGCCGTCGCCGGGGGCGAGGCGATCGCCTCCCTGGGCTCCGACACGGGCGGCTCCATCCGCCAGCCGGGATCGTTCTGCGGCTGCGTCGGTTTGAAGCCCACCTATGGGCGCGTCAGCCGCTACGGGCTGATCGCCTTCGCCAGCTCCCTCGACCAGATCGGCCCGTTCGCGCGCAACGTGCGGGACACCGCGACGCTGCTCCAGGCGATCGCCGGCTGGGACCCCTGCGACTCCACCTCCGCCGACGTGCCCGTGCCCGACTTCTCGGCCGGCTGGGAGCGGGGCGTCGAGGGCCTGCGCGTCGCCGTGCCGCGGGAGTTCTTCGCCGGCGCCGACGACGGCGTCCTGGAAGCGACCGAGATCGCCATCGATCAGCTCGAGCGTCTCGGCGCGACCATCGACCGGGACCAGTCGCTGCCCTCCGCGGCGCACGCGCTCGCCGTCTACTACGTGCTGGCCCCGTCGGAGGCCTCGGCCAACCTCGCCCGCTACGACGGCGTCACCTACGGCTACTCCTACACGCAGGGCGGCTCGATGTGGGAGAACATGGAGCAGACGCGCGGCCGCGGCTTCGGCGACGAGGTCAAGCGCCGCATCATGCTGGGCACCTACGCCCTCTCGGCCGGCTACTACGACGCCTACTACAAGCAGGCCCAGCGTGTCCGCACGCTCATCCGTCGCGAGTTCGCCCAGATCTTCGAGCACTGCCAGCTGATCGTCACGCCGACCGCCCCCACCGTCGCCTTTCACCAGGGCGCCGTCACCGACCCCTATCAGATGTACCTCAACGATGTCTTCACCATCCCCGCCAACATCGCCGGCCTGCCGGCCATCTCGGTTCCCTGCGGTGTGGGCGAGGGCGGTATGCCCGTCGGCCTGCACCTGACCGCCAACCACTGGGACGAGTCGACCCTGCTGCGCGCCGCACACGCCTACGAACAGTCGACCGATTGGCATACCCGCCACCCGTCGCTGTAGCCGCCCCCCACGCCCCGCCGCGGGATTTCACACGTCACGCTAGATTGCGGCGCCCCCTCCCTCCTACGATGAGACTCACGCGACGGCAGATCGGCCGCTGCGCCCGGCTGTGCGCGTGGGCGATTGCCGGCCGGCCGCGAGCGGAGGGAGCCATGGAGCAGATCCTGCGAGCGCTGCAGCGCGACGGCCGCCTCACACCCACCGAGATCGCGGCCGAGACCGGTCGCGGCGAGGAAGAAGTGCGCGCCCTCATCGCCGAGGCGGAGGCGCGCAAGCTGATCCTCGGCTACGGCGCCAAGGTGAACTGGGAAGAGGCCGGCCTGGCGCGCGTCTACGCCCTCGTCGAGATGAAGGTGCACCCCCAGGAGAGGGTCGGCTACAAGGCCATCGCCGGCCGCGTCTCGCGTTTCGGCGCCGTCCGCACCTGCTACCTCATGTCCGGCGAGAACGACCTCGCCGTCATCGTCGAAGGGGCGAACATGCACGAGGTCTCGGACTTCGTCGGCGAGAAGCTGGCGACGCTGCCCGGCGTCGACAGCATCATCACCCACGTCATCATGCGCCGCCACAAGGAGGACGGCGTGATGCTGGAGGCCGGGCCCGGCGAGGACCGGCAGGCGGTCGTGCTCTAATGCCCCCTCCGGCCGACGCCAGCGCCGGCGTTCCGCCCCCCGCCCGTGGCGGGCCCCGCCTCGCGCGCCGCCTGGACGCCCTCTCGGGCTCCGGCATCCGCCGCTTCTTCGACATCATGGCCTCGATGGAGGACGTCGTCTCGCTCTCCATCGGCGAGCCGGACTTCGTCACCCCGTGGCCGATCCGCGACGCCGCCATCCGCTCCATCGAACAGGGGCACACGCACTACACCTCGAACTACGGCTTGCTCGCGCTGCGCGAGCAGCTGGCCCGCCACCTCGACCGGCTCTACGGCCTCGCCTACGACCCGGCCGGCGAGCTGTTGATCACCAGTGGCGTCTCCGAGGCGCTCGACATCACGATGCGAGCCATCCTGGATCCCGGCGACGAGGTCATCCTGCCCGACCCCTCCTACGTCGCCTACGGCCCCGCGATCCGCCTCGCCGGCGGCGTCCCGGTCCCGGTGCCCACCGTCGCCGCCGACGGGTTCGCGCTCAGCCTGGCGGCCGTCGCCGACGCCGTCACCGACAAGACCCGCGCCCTGCTGCTGGGCTTCCCGGCCAACCCCACCGGCGCCGTGATGCCGGCCCCCACCCTCGCCCGCATCGCGCAGTTCGCCGTCGACCGGGACCTGATGGTGGTCTCGGACGAGATCTACGACCGCCTCGTCTACGGCGTCGAGCACATCCCGCCCGCCACGCTGCCCGGCATGCGGGAGCGCACCATCACGCTGGGCGGCTTCTCGAAGGACTACGCCATGACCGGCTGGCGCGTGGGCTACCTGGCGGCGCCCGCGCCCTTGCTGGAGGGGGTCATGAAGATCCACCAGTACGTCATGATGTCCGCCCCGACCGCGGCGCAGTACGGCGCCCTGGAGGCGCTGACCAGCGGCGAAGAGCACGTCGTCCTGATGCGCGAGGAGTACGACCGACGCCGCCGCCTGATGGTCGACGGCTTCAACAGCATCGGGCTGACCTGCGTCGAGCCGCACGGCGCATTCTACGCGTTCCCCAGCGTGGCGGGGACCGGCCTCGATGACGAAACCTTCGCCGAGCGCCTGCTGCTCGAGCAGCGCGTGGCCGTCGTGCCGGGCGCCGCGTTCGGGGCCGCCGGCGCCGGACACGTGCGCGCCTGCTACGCCACCGCCTACCCCGACATCGAACGCGCCCTGGAGCGCATCGGTCGCTTCCTGCGCTCCGGCGCCACCGCCAAGTAGCGCGGCGTCCCACCCCACTGCCACGGCCCACCGACCCCGCCCCAAGCGACATAAAACGCGATGTCAATAGGCAAACAAGAAGATTTTACCAAAAGTTTACCAAAAAACACTAGCCCCCCCCCCCCCCCCCCCGATCTATACTATGAAAGCTCACGCACCGAGCGGTCCCACAAAGGGACAGCCGGGTACCGGAAAGGACTTTGCGATGAGCCGCCTGAACCATTGGACCGCCCTGCGACAGCGAAAGATCTCGCGTCGCACCATGTTGGGAGCCAGCGCGAAGGCTGGCGTTGGAGCGGCCGGCCTTGCGCTGGTCGGCTGCGGCGACGACGACGAGCCCGACGCCGGGGCCGTGGCGGCGGAACGCGCCGCCGCGGCCGCGGAAGAGGCCGCCGCCGCGGCCGTCGCCGCCGGGGATGCGCGCGCCGCCGAATCCGAGGCCGCAGCCGCGGTCGCGGCCGGGGCGGCAGACGCTGCGGCCGACGCGGCCGCCGCCGCCGGCGAAGCCTCCGCCGCCGCCGGCGAAGCCTCCGACGCCGCCGCGCAGGCGGCCAGCGCCGCCGATGCGGCCGCCGCCCTGGCCGCCGAGGCGGCCGAGTCGGAGGACGCCGCCAACGCGGCCGCCGCCGCGGAAGCCGCCGCCGCGGCGGCCGCCGATGCGGCCGCCGCCGCATCCGCGGCCGGTGATCAGGCCGCCGCGGCCGTCGCCGCTGCCGCCTCCGAGGCGGCCGAGGCCGCCGCCCAGGCCGCCCGCGACGCGGCCGCCGCCGTCGAGGCCGGCACCGCCACCGCGGCGGCCGCCCAGGCCGCCATCGACGAGGCCGCTGAGGCGGCGGCCGCCGCCGCGGCCGCCGCCGGGGAGGCGTCCGCCGCCGCGGGCCAGGCCGCCGCCACCGCCGCGGAGACCGCCGCCACCGCCGCGGAGACCGCCGCCACCGCCGAGGCCGTCGCCGAAGCCGCGGCCGAGACCGCCGCCGCGGCCGTCGCCGCGGCCCAGGAGGCCGCCGACGCGGCCCAGGAAGCCGCCGAAAGCGCGGCCATGGCGGCGGAAGAGGACGAGGCCGTGGGGCACGTCCCGATGGGCGAGGTCCGCCTCCCCTGGCAAGGGAACTTCAGCGGGACCGAAGGGACGACCGGCACCAGCGGCGCCGATCACTGGATGCTTTGGTCGATCTACGACAACCTCGTCGGCTACGACACCACTCTGACGCCAGACCCCGCCCGCAGCCTGGCCCAGTCCTGGGAAGTCCCCGACGAGCTCACCGTGGTCTTCAACCTGCGCGACAACGTGCAGTATCACGACGGCACGCCCCTTTCGGCAGAGTCGGTGCGGCTGCACATGGAGCGTGGCAAGACGCTGGAGGTCTCGCGCATCGCCGGCGACCTGGGCGCGCTCGACACGGTCGAGGAGGTCGATGGCCTGACCGCGACCTTCCACATGAGCCGGCCGTTCTCACCGCTGCTCTGGATTCTCGGTGACCGCGCCGGCATGCTCCTCTCGCCGGCGGTCTTCGATGACTTCACAGAGGCGCTGACGCGGAATGCTCCCAGCGCGACCGGCGCCTTCAAGTTTGTGGAGGAGGATCTCGATAGCCCCTTCATCGTGGAAGCCAACCGCAACTACTGGCTGCCCAACGCCCCCAGCGTGGAGCGGATCACGTATTTGCAGTCGGTGGAGGCGGGGCAGGCAACCAACGGCCTCATCGCGGGCGATTACGATATTCAGTGGCGCCCGAGCGCGGAAGACTTCCCCCGGATGGAAGATGCGGGGCTCACCATACAAACGGCGCCCACGAATTCTCATCGCTTCTTCGCTCTCCAGCCGCTCCACGAGCCCTGGATCAACGAGCACGCCCGCCACGCGTTCAACGCCGCCTACGATCGCGACGCGGTCGTCGACGTGGTCTACGACAATCTGCACACCCCGAACCACTGGGGCTGGCTGGGCCCCTCAACCATCTACCACGACCCGGACGAGACCTTCTGGGAGTACGACCCGGAGCTCGTGCGTATGCACCTGGACGCCGGTGGCCTCTCGGACGGCTTCGAGTTCGACATGCCGGTCCACAACGACCCCGTCACCCTGAATGAGACGGAGTTCATCCAGGCCCAGCTCGCCGAGTTCGGCATCAAGATGAACATCCAGCCGCGGCCCGCCCCCGACTTCTGGCAGGGTTTCTTCGAGGGGACGGATGGAGGCCAGTTCTCTGGCATGTCGATGCGAGCCGATATCTGGCAGCAGATCTTCTGGAACGGGGGCGCGGGCGCACCCTACGACCATATCCTGCCGCCCGACAAGGATCCGGAGCTTCAGGCGGCGTTCACGAAGGTGGCCGAGACGTTCGCCACCGAACCCCGGATCGAGGCGATGCGCGAGCTGAACCGGCTCATGGAGGCACGGTCCTGGCACATCAAGAACTTTTACTGGGCCCAGGTCGTCGCGCACGATGCCGATCTGCAATACGAGCTCTTTGGGGATGGAAAAGCGCACTTCGGGCAGAACGACGTCCGCTGGGCGACGTAGCCCGCCGGCCTCACCCCCTGTCCCCCTCTCCATCGGGACGGTGGAGAGGGGGAACGTGACCACGGCGTCGTAGGGGCGCCCCTCGTGGGCGCCCGGACTCCGCCCGGCGGGGCGACCACAAGGGTCGCCCCTACCGCGAACGCGGCGCGACGCGGCTCGGGGGCCAGGGGGTGAGGTCCGGCCGGCGGGACAAGGGGGGAACGAGGCCCCCCATGAAGGCACACGATGGCCACCTACATCGCCCGCCGGCTGCTGGCGACGATTCCCGTCATCATCCTCATCTCGCTGATCACGTTCTTCGCCGTGGCGCTGCTCCCCGGCGATCCAGTCCTCGCGGTACTGGGCGAGGAGGCTGATCTGAACGCCGTGGAGGCGATCCGGCAGCAGCTGGGGCTCGACCGGCCCGTGCTGGTGCGGTACTTGGACTGGATCGGCAACGCCATCCAGGGCGACTTCGGAAAGAGCGTGCGAGCGGGGGACGACGTCAGCACGCTGCTCAGCAAACGGCTGGAGGTGACGCTCGAACTGGGCATCCTGGCGATGATCGTCGCGGTCATGATCGGGATCCCCATCGGGCTGCTCGCCGGGGCGCGCCCCAACACCCCATTCGACTACGGGGGGACGATATTCGCCGTGCTCGGAGCCGCCATCCCGAATTTCTGGCTGGCGCTGATGCTGGTCTTGTTCTTCTCGGTGCGACTGGGCTGGTTCCCAACCACCGGCTTCACCAGCTTCCTCGATGATCCACTCGAGAACCTGCGCTCGCTTATCTTGCCGGCCATCGCCATCGGGGTATTCCAGTCGGCCGTCCTGGCGCGCCAAACGCGGGCCGCCCTGGTGGAGGTGCTGCGACAGGACTACGTCCGCACGGCCTACGCCAAAGGCCTCCGGGGGCGGACCGTGATCGTGCGGCACGCCTTCCGCAACGCGCTCATCCCCGTCGTCACCGTGCTGGGGATACAGGTCTCCACCATCGTCGGCGGCGCCATCATCATCGAATCCGTCTTCGCGTTGCCGGGCGTGGGGAAACTGCTGATCGACTCGATCTTCCAGCGTGAGGTCATCACGGTGCAGGCGATCGCACTGCTGGTGGCCACCGCTGTCGCCCTGGCGAACCTGGTCGTGGACGTGTCCTACGCGTTCTTGGATCCGCGCATCCGCTATGCCTGAGCGACAGATGGACGCCCTGCCGCTGCAAATCACGAGGCGGCGCTGGTCGCGTGAACGGGAGTTCGCCCGACGCTTCCGGCGGCGGCCCGCGGGGGTCGTGAGCCTGGCGATCGTGCTGGTAGTCCTCTTCTTCGCGCTCTTCCCGGGCTTCGCCTCGACACATGACCCCCTCGCAATCGACCCCGAGGCGTCCTCCGTGGGACCCACCTGGGAGCACTGGTTCGGGGCCGACAAGATCGGCCGCGACTCGTACTCGCGGATCGTCCACGGGGCGCGGACGGCGCTGCTCGTGGGCCTGATCTCCGTGGGGATCGGTGTGGGCATCGGCCTCCCGTACGGGCTGCTCGCGGGCTACCTGGGCGGCTTCAAGGATGAGGCGATGATGCGCGTGATGGATGCGCTGTACGCGTACCCCGCCTTGCTCCTGGCGCTGGTCGTGATCGCCGTGCTTGGGTCGAGCCTCGTCAATGTGATGATCGCGATCGGGGTGGTGTTCATCCCGCTGTATGCGCGTGTCGTCCGCGGGAGCACGCTGTCCGCGAAGGCGAACGACTACGTCCTGGCGGCGCGGTCGATGGGGGCAGGCACAGCGCGCATCCTCTTCCGCCACGTCACGCCGAACGTGCTGGCGCCGGTGTTGGTGCAGGCCTCGCTGGGCATCGGCTTCGCGATCATCGCGGAGGCCGGCCTCGCCTTCCTCGGACTGGGAACGCAGCCCCCGGACCCCTCCTGGGGGACGATGCTCCAGGATTCGCAGCGCTTCCTGCCCACGAACGGGTGGCCGGCGATCTTCCCGGGTATGGCCATCGTGCTGACCGTGCTGGCCTTCAATCTGCTGGGGGACGTCTTGCGCGACCTGCTCGACCCGCGCCTCCGCGGCGCCGATTAGCGCACCTCACCCCCTGGCCCCCTCTCCATCTGGACGATGGAGAGGGGGAACATGGGCGCGGGCGCTGGGCGCTTCGGTTCCCTGTCCCTCTGGGAGAGGGCGAGGGTGAGGGCCCGCGCCCGCCCGGGCCGGCGCAACGTGACGAGGCCCCGCCTAGCTCGACCCGTTCCCCCCGCCCGACGACAGCCCACCCAGCCGGTCCCCGATCGACCGGGCCACGCTGGCCAGCTCCATGGGGATGATCCACTTGGTGCTCGGGCCATCGCCCAGCTTCGACATCGTCTCCAGGTACTGCAGGCCCATCGTGTTGGGGTCGGCGGTCTGCGCCACCTCGTTGATCGACGTCAGTGCCAGCGCGAAGCCCTCCGCCTCGAGGATCTGCGCCTGCCGCTGCCCCTCGGCGCGCAGGATCTCCGACTGCCGATCCCCCTCGGCGCGCAGGATGACCGCCTGCTTCTCGCCTTCCGCGACGTTGATCGCCGCGTCCCGTATGCCCTCCGACTCGGTGATCTGCGCGCGCCGCGTGCGCTCGGCCGACATCTGCCGCGTCATCGCCTCTTGGATCGCCGGCGGCGGCTCGATCTCGCGAATCTCGACGGCCGTCACCTTGACGCCCCAGCGGTTCGTGACTTCGTCCAGCTTGATCTGCATGGCGGCGTTGATCTCGTCCCGGCGCGAGAGCACGTCGTCCAGCATCAGGTCGCCGATCACCGCGCGCAGCGTCGTCGTCGCGAGCTGTCGCGCCGCGCCCAGGAAGTCCTGCACCTCCAGGACGGTCATCTCGGGGTTCTCGACCCGCATGTAGACGACGAAGTCCACGTCCACGTTGGCGTTGTCGCGGGTGATGTTTCGCTGCGGCGGGACGTCGAAGAAGATCTCGCGCAGGTCGACCCGTACGCCCTGATGGATGACCGGCAGGACGATGACGATGCCCGGCCCCTTCATGCCGATGAATGTGCCGAAGCGGAACTTCGCCAGCCGCTCGTACTGCTTGACGATGCGCAGAACCATGATGTCTCCTCGGCCGGCGGCGGCGCGACGCCCGTCTAGGCGTCCGCGCCGTCCGCCCGCAGCACAGCGAGTCTAGCGCTCGCGTCGCCCGTTGTGTCATTCATCCGGTCGTCATCGCCTGGCACTCGCCAGGAGCCCCGCCGTGCGTCACGATCGATACATGTCCAACCCGCCCGGCGATCCACCGACACCCCCCTCCCCGCCCAGCGCCGCCGCCGCAGACGGCCCCGCCGTCGTCGGCGGGCAAGCCCGGCCTGGGCGTCCCCGCCGTGTGCCCCTGCGGCGGCGCACGCCCTGGGCCTGGTTCCGGCTGCTGCGCCCGATCGCGGCGCTCAGCGCGGCCGCCGTCGTGGTGGGGTTCGCTTTCATCCTGACCGACGGCGCCCCCGTCTGGCACGAAGCCCTGCGCCTGGGCCTGGCGATGTTCGCCGTCATCGCCGGCGCCTCCGTGATGAACGACCATCTCGACCGGCGCCACGACCGCGACGCGCACATCTGGCGGCCGCTGTCGGCCGATCTCATCAGCCCGCGCGCGGCCGCCCTGTTCGCGGCGGCGTGCATGATCGCGGCCCTCGCGCTGAGCGCCTCGCTGGGCTGGCGCGCCTGCCTGCCGATGCTGGGAGGGCTGGCCTGCGTGGGGCTCTACAACCTGCGCCTGCGCCGCACGCCGTTCTCGTGGCTGCCGTTCGCGATCGCGTTCGCGCTCGTGCCGCCCTGGGTCGCCGAGGCCGTGGGCCGCTTCGACGGCTACCTCTGGTGGGCGCTGCCGGTGGGCGCGCTCGGCGGCCTGACCGCCCATCTGGCGATGAAGCTGCCCGACTACGAACGCGACGACGTCCCCGGCTTCCAGAGTCTGATGCACTGGATGACGATCGACTACGCCGTGCCGATGACCTGGGGCTTCATGGGCGGCTTCATCGTGCTGGCCGTCGCCTCGGCCAATTTCGAGCGGCTGCGCATCGAGTGGGTCGGCCCCCCGGCCGCGATCGCCGTGGTGTGCACGCTGGCCATGATGGGCGTGAGCTTCTTCGGCGTCAGCGAGCGCAAGCTGGTCTGGCAGCGCTGGCTGTTCAGCCTGGCGATCATCGGCCTGGCGATCGGCTGGCTGGGCTCGATTGTCCCCTGAGGGTGTCCCCCGACGGTGGTCCCTAGCGACGGGCCTGCGCCGGCGGCAGGCCCATGCGCTCCTGGACCTCGCGCAGCACCTCCCGCGCGATCGCGCGTGCCCGTGCCGCGCCATCGGCGAGGATCTCCTGCACGGCCTCGGGCGTCGCGGCGAGTTCGGCCCGGCGCGCGCGCAGCTCGCGGAAGCGCTCGTTGATCGCGCCGGCGAGCATGTCCTTGCAGTCCACGCAGCCGATGCCGGCGGTCGTGCACTGCTCGTAGATCCGGGGCTGCTGCTCGGGGTCGAAGAATTCGTGCAGCGCGTAGACGTTGCAGATCTCGGGGCGGCCGGGATCGGTGCGACGCACGCGCTGCGGGTCGGTCACGGCGCGGCGAACGCGCTTGGCCGTGGCCGCGTCGTCGGCGGCGATCGAGATGTAGTTGCCGAGCGACTTGCTCATCTTGCGGGCGCCGTCGAGGCCCATGACCAGCGGCGCCTCGGTGAGCTCCGGGCGGGGCTCCGGGAAGGTCTCGCCGAAGTGGCGGTTGAAGCGCCGCACGATCTCCCGCGCCAACTCCAGGTGGGCCAGCTGGTCCTGGCCCACGGGCACGTGCGTCGCCTTGTACATCACGATGTCCGCCGTCTGGAGCACCGGGTAGCCCACCAGGCCGTAGTTGACGTTGTCGGGCTGCTCGCGCGCCTTCTCCTTGAATGTCGGCACGCGCAGCAGCCAGCCGTTCGGGACGACCATGCTCAGCAGCAGGTGCAGCTCGCTGATCTCGGGCACGTGGCTCTGGACGTAGAGGATCGAGCGTGTCGGGTCGATCCCCGCCGCCAGCAGGATCAGCGCCGTCTCGTGCACGTTGCCGGCCAGCTCGTCGGTTTCCGAGAGCGTCGTCAGCGAGTGCAGGTCGACGATCGAGTAGATGCACTCGAACCGCGCTTGCAGGTCGACGAAGTTCTGGATCGCGCCCAGGTAGTTGCCGATGTGTTGGTCGCTGGTGGCGCGGATGCCCGCCAGGACGCGCCCGACGGGGATGGGCACGGGGTTCGTGACCGTTGGGCTCATGGCTGGCCTCTACATCTCGTCGGGCGCGCCGACGCCCATCAGCCCCAGCGTGCGCGCCAGCACGATCTGGGCCGCCCGGGTCAGCTTCAGCCGCGCCCGGGAGAGTTCGGGCTCCGCCGGGTCCACGACCCGGCAGGCGCCGTAGAACTGCGTGAAGTCCTGCGCCAACTCCAGCGCGTAGCCGGTGAGATGGTGCGGCTCCAGCTTAGTCGCCATCAGCTCGATCAGCTCCGGCAGCCGCAGCATCGCGTCGATCAGGGCGAGCTCCGACGGGCTGCTCAGGGCTTGCACGTCACCGGTCGGACCGAGCCCCTCGGCCGCCCCGGTGCGCAGGATGCCGGCGCAGCGGGCGTGCGCGTATTGCACGTACGAGACCGGGTTCTGCTTGGGGTCCTGGCTCGTCGCGAGTTCCAGGTCGAAGTCCATCTGGGCGTCGGCGGAGCGTTGCAGCATGAAGTAGCGCGTGACGTCGCGTCCCACCTCTTCCAGCAACTCGCGCAGCGTGACCAGCTCGCCGGTGCGCTTCGACATCCGCACGCGCTCGCCCCCCCGGCGCAGGTGCACGAGTTGGTAGAGCAGCATCTCCAGGCCGCCCTCGGCGCCCCGCCCCCCGCCGCCGTTCTCGCCGGTGTCCTCGCGGGCCCCGGCGCCGGCCGCCGCGGCGACGGCCGCGGTCGCGGCCTTCGTGCGCGCGACGTGGCCCTGGTGGTCGGCGCCCCAGACGTCGATCACGCGGTCGAAGCCGCGCAGCACGAACTTGTCGAAGTGGTAGGCGATGTCGGTCGCGAAGTAGGTCGGCTCGCCGCTGCTGCGCACGATCACGTTGTCCTTGTCGTCGCGGGCGGAGGAGGCGAACCAGATCGCCCCCTCTTTCTCCACGACGTGGCCGCCGTCGCGCAGGTGCGCCATCGCCGTCTCGTAGGTCGAGCGACCGGCCGGCGCCTCGCGGGGCGCCAGCAGCGACGCCTCGCTGAACCAGCTGTCGAAGTCGACGCCGAGCAGCCCCAGGTCGCCGCGGATCTGATCGAGCATGCGGCGCAGGCCCTCCGCGCCGAGGGCATCGGCCGCTGCCGCCGGATCGAGGTCCAAGAACTCCTCGCCCCGATCCCCGGCGATCGCCTCCGCCAGGTCGATCATGTAGCGCCCCATGTAGCCCCCCGGCGGGAGGTCGGCCTCGCGTCCGAAATGCTGCCGGTAGCGCGCCACGAGCGTCTCGCTGAAGATGCGCACCTGCGCCCCGGCGTCGTTGACGTAGTACTCGCGCTGGACGTCGTAGCCGGCGGCCTCGAGCACGCTGGCCAGCACGTCGCCCAGCACCGCGCCGCGGCCGTTGCCGACCTGCAGCGGGCCGGTGGGGTTGGCCGAGACGAACTCCACCTGCAACGTCTGCCCGGCGCCCAAGTCGATCGCGCCCCAGGAGTCCGGCGCGGCCAGCACCGCGTCGACCTGCGCGCGCTTCCAGTTGGGCGACAACCGCAGGTTGATGAAGCCGGGCGGCGCGACCTCCACCGCGGCGATCAGCGCGCCGGTCCGCAGCGAGTCCGCGATCGCCCGCGCGACCTCCAGCGGCGCCCGCTTGACCGTCCCGGCCAGCCGCAGCGCCACGCTGCTCGCGTAGTCGCCGTGCTCGGGATTCTGGGGACGCTCGACGGTGATCTCGGCGCCGGGCAAGCGCGGCAGCGCGCCGCGCGCCTGGGCGTCGTCGAGCGCCGCCGCGATCGCGTCACGCACGTCGTCCCGAACGAGATGGGCCATCGTGGTCCTCACGCCGCCCTACGACGGCAAGGGACCATCGTACCGGCGACCCGGAGTGGGGGACAGGCGGGCGCCGGAGTCCGCGCTCAGTGGACGGGGTCCGCGCCGTCGCATCAGTGGACGGCGTCTGCGCCGCCGGCATCAGTGGACGGCGTCTGCGCCGTCGATCGACATCCGCCCGGCCATGCGGGCCAGGGGCTGGTGCTCGGGCGCGCGCAGGTTGGGATCGATATCCAGCAGCCGCTCGGCCCAGTTGCGCGCCTGTAGCAGCAGGGCGTGGTCGGTGAGCTTCGCGACGCGGAGGTCCGGCAGGCCCGACTGCCGCGTTCCAAAGTACTCCCCCGGACCGCGCATCCGCAGGTCGGCCTCCGCCAGCTCGAAGCCGTCGGCCATGCTCTCCAGCAGCGTGAGGCGGGTGCGGCCGGACTCGCCGTCGCTGTCGGACAACAGGTAGCAGTACGACGCGTGTTGCCCGCGCCCCACGCGTCCGCGGAACTGGTGCAGCTGCGAGAGCCCGAATCGGTCCGCCCCCTCGATGACCATCACGGTCGCGTTGGGCACGTCGATGCCCACCTCGATCACCGCCGTCGAGACGAGGATGTCGGCCCGCCCGTCGCGGAAGTCGGCCATCGCGGCGTCCTTCTCGCCGGTGCTCATGCGGCCGTGCAGCAGGCGCATGCGGTCGGCGAGCTCCGGGAAGATCGACGTGCGCAGCCGCTCGAACTCCTGCACGGCGGACTTCGCCTCGACCGTCTCCGACTCCTCCACCAGCGGGCAGATGAAGAACACCTGCCGTCCCGCGGCGACCTCCGTCCGCACGCGGTCGTAGACATCCTCGCGCTCGTCCGGCCCCGCGAAGTGCGTCTCCGGCCGCTCGCGCCCGGGCGGCAACTCGTCCAGCCGCGCGACGTCCAGATCCCCGTAGATCGTCAGCGCCAGGGTGCGCGGGATCGGCGTCGCGGTCATGACGAGCAGGTGCGGGCTGCCGCCGCCCGCGCGGCGGTTGCGCAGCGCGTCCCGCTGCAGCACCCCGAAGCGGTGCTGCTCGTCGACGACCGCCAGCCCCAGCTTCTCGAACGACACCGCCTCCTCGATCAGCGCGTGCGTCCCCACCACGACGTCGAGCTGGCCGTCGTGGATGGCCTGCAAGATCTCACGCTTGCGGCGCGCCGGCGTGCTGCCGGTCAGGATGGCCATCCGCACCGGCCGTCCCAGCGCCGGCGCGACCGTGTAGTTGTGGAAGACCGACCCCTCCTCGCCGCCGCCGAAGATGCGCCCGAAGGTCTGGAAGTGCTGCTCGGCCAGGATCTCGGTGGGGGCCATGAGCACGGCCTGATGGCCCCGCGCGACGGCCGCCAGCATCGCCACCGCGGCGACCACGGTCTTACCGGAGCCCACATCCCCCTGCAGCAGCCGGGCCATCGGCTCCGGCCGCGCCAGGTCCTGGCGCAGCTGCGTGATGGCGCGCATCTGCGCGTTGGTGAGCTGGAACGGCAGCGCGTCGACGAACTGCTGCAGGAACTCCCCGGACATGCGGATCAGCGGGGCGTCGGCCAGGGCCCGGTCGCGGCGCTTGCGCTGCACGACGGCCAACTGAATCGCGAGCAGCTCCTGGAAGGCGAGTCGCTCGCGGGCGACCTCGCGGACATCCATCGACTCGGGGAAGTGCAGGTCGCGGATGGCGTCGGCTTCCGGCGGGTAGCCGGTCTCTGCGATCACGGCCGGCGGCAGCGACTCCGGCAGCAGCGGCAGGTAGTGATCGACGGCCTCCCGCGCCAGCCGGCGCATCGTGCGACCGGGCAGGCCCTGCGTGAGCGGGTAGATGGGCACGAAGCGGCCCACGTGCGTCGCTTCGCCCTCGTCGAGGCGCTCCCACTCGGGGGAGTCGAACTGCGGGCGGCGGCGGTAGGCCCCCACCTTGCCGGCGATGCCGACGCGCGCCCCCTCGGGCAGCTGCTTCGCCAGGTAGGGCTGGTTGAACCACAGGCAGCGGATGCGCCCGCTCTCGTCGGCGATGGTGGCCTCGGTGCTGCGCATGCGCCGCCCGATGAACGCCACGCGCGACGTGGCGATCGTCCCCACCACCGTCGCCGTCTCCCCCACCATCAGCTCCGCGATCGGTTTCACGTTGCGGAAGTCGACGTGGCGGCTGGGGAAGTGCCACAGCAGGTCGTGCACGGTCTCGATGCCGATCGTCGCGAGCTTGGCCTGCGTCGTGCCGCGCATCCGCCCCAGCACGCCCACCGGGTCTTCCAGGCGCGGCAGCGCCCCGCGCGGCCGGGGCGGAGCGGCCGGGCCGGCCGGCGTCTGGGATCGCGACGGCGCCACAGACCGGGGACGCGCGGCGCCGGGCTTCTCGCCCGGCCCCGGAGCCGCCGGCGGGACGGGCGCACCGGGCGTGAGACGGCTCAGGGCGCGCCCGGCCCATGTGGCCCGCGCACTCGGGCTGAGCGACGCATATCCCCGCTGCGGCAGCGCGGCCACGACGGCGTACAAGGCGCTGTCGGTGTCCGAGTCTCGTAGGGCGGTGCGCAGGAAGGCGTCGAGGCCGCCCGTCACGGTGCCGTCGTTGAAGGCGCGGCGCTGTTCATGCTGGAGGATCTTGCGCAGCGTGCTCGCGGGGTCGTTGGGGCGGGGGCGGGCCCCGCTGGGCTGGGCGCGGTGGGCGCGGCCCGGGGCCGCCATCAGCGGCTGCGCTCGATCGCGGCCCCGAGCGCCGCGGGCCCGGTGTGCACGCCGATCACGGGGCTGCAGCGGTGCACGCTGACGGGCACACCCGGCAGCGCCTCGCGGACGCGGCCGGCCAGCGACTCCGCCTCCTCCGGCGTCGTGCCGTAGAGGATGCCGATGCGTCGCGGCGCGGGAGTCCGCACGATCAACTGGAACAGTCGCTCGACCGCCTTCTGGCGGGTGCGCGGGCGCTCGATGCCCTCGATCTCCCCGGCGGCGAGCTCGAGCACGGGCTTGGTGCGCAGCAGCGTGCCCAGGAACGCCCGCGCCCGCCCAATGCGGCCGCCCTTCTGCAAGTACTCCAGCGTGTCGACGATCAGCAGCACGCGGGAGCGCTGCGCCGTCCGCTGCGCCGCCGCGACGATCGCCTCCACGTCTGCGCCGTCGGCCACGGCCTCCGCCGCGGCCATCGCCGCGAAGCCCAAGCCCATCGACGCCTGGTCGCTGTCGACGACGTGCACGGGCGGCGCGGCCTCATCATGCTCGGACAGCAGCCGCGCCGCCGTCTGCGCGGCGTTGATCGTGCCCGAGAGCTTGCCGCCCAGGTGCACGGAGACGATCGCCTCCGTGGCCGGGTCGGCGGCCAGGGACTCGTAGGTGGCTTGGAAGTCGCTCACGGTCGGCTGCGACGTGCGGGGCAGCACGGCGCTCTGCACCAGGCGCTCGTAGAACTCCTGCTTGCCCATGTCCACGCCGTCGCGGTAGACCTCCGCGCCGAAGTGGATGTTCAGCGGCACGAGGACGATGCCGAGGCGTTCGACAACGCTCGGATCGAGGTCGGAGGTGGAGTCGGTGACGATGTGGACCGTCATGGCGCTTGGCAACTTCGCTCGAACCCCGCCGGGCGTGAAGTTGCGGGGGCCTGTCCGCGCATCACGGCCCGGCGCCGCGAGTGAGCGCAGACTACTCCAGCGACACGAGGAACGGATAGTGCGGCTGCCCGCCTATGACAACCTCCACCTCGACGCCGGCGGCGGCCAGCGCCGGAACCTGCGCGCCCAGCCAGGCGGCGACCGTGTCGCTCGCGGGGGCGTCCGGGGCCCCGTCGGGAGCCCCGAGGTAGAGCGTGAGCAACTCGGCCGCTCCGCGCTCCCCGCTGGGCCAGCGATCGAGCATCCGGGGGATGAGCGCCACGAGGGCGTCCTCGGGCGTCGCCGCCGCCGCGACCATCTCGCGACCGAGCATCGCGAAGGGCTGGCCTTCGCGCAGCGCGATCGGGCGCTCGATCGCGCGGGCGGCAAAGGTGACGCCACCGCTCAGGACGCTCGCCGCGGCCTCCGTCATGCGCGTCAGCGCGTCGGGGCCCGCCGCCGCGCGGTCCCACTCCGACAGCGCCGTGACGGCGGCGGGCTGGCTCTCCGTCGGGACGACGTGCAGGGCCGGTCCCTCCGCGCCCGCGAGCTCGGCGGCCTGACGCGCGGCGGCGATCACGTTGCGGTCGTTGGGCAGGACCAGGACCGTCCCGGCCCCGGTCGCACGGGCGGCCGACAGGATCTCGGCGGCGCTGGGGTTCAGCGTCGCGCCGCCGGGCACGATCACGGCGCCCAGCTCCCGGAAGAGCTGCACGAAGCCATCGCCCGACGCGACGGCGACGGCCGCCACCGCGACGGCCGCGGCGCCGGCGTCCGCCCCGCCGGCGCGACGGGCGATCTCGGCGTGCCGCGCGTCCATGTCGTCCGTGGTGCACTGGTCGACGGCGCCGAAGCGGCGACCGGCGTCGAATGCGGCCTCGGGTGTGTCGGTGTGAACGTGGATGCGGGCCAGGCGGTCGTCCCCGGCGACGACCAGCGAGTCGCCCAGGGAGTCGAGCGCCTCGCGCAGCCGCTCCAGGTCGAGCCCGGCGCCGCTGAGCACGAACTCCGTGCAGAAGCCGAAGCCGCCGCGGCTCTCCGTCCTGGGCGACGCGCCCAGCAGCCAGTCGCTGCGGATCTGGCCGAAGTCGGCGGACGGCGGCGGGAGATCCTCGTCGCGCAGGCCGCGCTCGAATCCGGCCAGCACCACGGCCAAGCCCTGCGCGCCGGAGTCGACGACGCCCGCCTCCGCCAGCAGCGGCATCTGCTGCGGCGTCCGCGCGACGGCCTCCTCCGCCCGCTCGACGGCCCCGCGCAGCGCCTCCTGCGGGGTGAAGGCCTCCGGGTTGGGCCCGCAAACGGCGGCCGCCCGCGCGACGGACAGGATCGTGCCTTCGCGCGGCTCCTCGATGGCGGCGTAGGCGCGAGTCGAAGCGCGCGCCAGCGCGTCGGCCAGCAGCCCCGTGCCCGCTGCCCGCCGGCCTTCGACGCCCTGGGCCAGGCCGCGCATCCACTGGGAGAGGATGACGCCGGAATTGCCCCGCGCCCCCAGCAGCGCCCCGTCGGCCGCGGCGCGTATGACGTCGCCCAGGACGTCGCCCGGCTCGGCCTCCACGGCCTGCCAGGCCGCGCGCAGCGTCTGCGCCATATTGCGGCCGGTGTCGCCGTCGGGCACGGGAAAGACGTTGATCGCATCGATCGCGTCCGCGTGCTGGTCCAGCCAGCCGCTGGCCGCGATGAGCATGCGCCGGAAGTCGGCGCCGTCCAGCGAGCCCCCACCGATCGATTCCCGATCTGTGGCCTGGATTGAGGTGCTGGGTTCGCGCGGGTCGGCCATGCTGGCTATGATGACACGACTCGCCTCCGGGCGCAGAGCGATGACACCGGGAGTGCGCGATGGCTGGGTTCTGTCAGGTCTGCGAGAAGCACACCGTCTTCGGGCGCAACATCCGCCACAAGCACTCCGGCCGCTGGAAGCGCAAGGCGCCGCGCACGTCGCGCACGTTCAAGCCCAACGTGCAGCGTCGCAAGGTCAGCATCGACGGCAAGACGCGGCACATCAACATCTGCACGCAGTGCCTCAAGACGCAGCTCAAACGGATGGGTTGAGCCGCCCGGCGGCGAGGGACGCGCGGCCTCCACGGGGAGGCCGTTTTTCGTGCCCGGCGGCGGCGTGGGATCAGGCGGGCGCGACCGTGTTCAGCGCGGCGCGCAGCCGGGCCATGGCCTCGGCGACGGATTCCCGATCGTTGTACAGCGCCGAGCCGGCGATCACCATCGTCGCGCCCGCTTCGGCCACGGCCGCGATCGTGGAGGCGTTGACGCCGCCATCGACCTCCAGCGCCGCCCTCAGCTGCATGTGATCCAGCCAGGCGCGCAGGGCGCGGACGCGGTCCAGCGTCGCCGGGATCAGCGGCTGGCCGCCCCAGCCCGGGTTGACGCCCATCACCTGCACCTGATCGACATCGGCGATCACGGCCTCGAGCGCGGTCAGCGGCGTGCCGGGGTTCAGCGTGACGCCCGCCCGCGCGCCCTTGGCCCGGATCAACTGCGCCAGGCGGTGTACGTGCGGGCTCGATTCCACGTGCACGATGACCGTCCCCGCGCCGGCCTCGATGCAGGCGTCGATCTGGGCCTCGGGGTTGCTCACCATCAGGTGCGCTTCCAGCGGCAGGTCGGTGACCGCGCGCACCGCCGCGACGATCGACGGGCCGAAGCTGATGGGCGGCACGAAGTGACCGTCCATCACGTCGATCTGAATGGCGTTCGCGCCGGCGGCCTCGGCCTCGCGCACCTGATCGCCCAGGCGGCTGAGGTCGGCCGAGAGAATCGAGGGGACGATCTGGACGTCGGGCATCGCCGCTGCTCTTCCGCTGCTACGGAGGTCGGCCGCGCGCGGCCTTGCTCCTTCAGACTATCCGACGCTCGCCGCTGCCAGCCGACGCCTAGCCGCCGGCCTCGCTGCGGTCGGCGACATCGATGCGTTTGCGGGCCTCCGCCAGGGCGGCGGCGACGCGGCGCGGCGCGGTGCCGCCCGGCACGTCGCGCGACGCCAGCGCCTGCTCCACCGTCATGCCCACGGCGTCGGCCTCGAACAGCGGGCTGGCCGCTTGCAGGTCGGCCAGCGCCAGGTCGGCCAGTCCGCCGCCGCGCGCCTCGCAGGCGCGCACCAGCGCGCCGACCACGTGGTGCGCCTCGCGGAAGGGCAGCCCCTTGCGGGCCAGGTAGTCGGCGTAGTCGGTCGCCAGGATGAAGCGGTCCGACTCGACGGCCGCGCGGGCGCGTGCGCCGTCGCACTCGGCGGTCAGCACCGCGCCGCGCAGCGCCACGAGGGTGCCGATCAGCGTCTCGACGGTGTCGAAGAGGCCGGGCTTGTCCTCCTGCAGGTCGCGGTTGTAGGCCAGCGGCAGGCCCTTCAGCGTCATCAGCAGGCCCATCAGATGCCCCACGACGCGTCCCGTCTTCCCGCGCGCCAGCTCCGCGACGTCGGGGTTGCGCTTCTGCGGCATGATCGACGAGCCGGTCGCGTATTGGTCCGAGAAGCGCAGGAAGCCGAACTCGGCGCTGCTCCACAGCACGAGGTCCTCGCACAGCCGCGAGACGTGCACCATGCAGATCGCCGCCCCGGCCTGGAACTCGAGGATGAAGTCGCGATCCGCGACCGCGTCGATGCTGTTGCGCGAGATGGCGGCGAAGCCCAGCTCCCGCGCGACGGCCTCCCGGTCGATCGGATACGCCGCCCCGGCCAGCGCGGCGCTGCCCAGCGGCATCACGTCCGTGCGCTCGAAGGCGTCCACGAAGCGGCCGGCGTCGCGGTCGAGCATCTCGAAGTAGGCGAGCAGCACGTGCGCGAACAGCACCGGCTGCGCGCGCTGCAGGTGCGTGTAGCCGGGCATCACGACACCCGTGTTGGCGTCGGCCAGGGTGAGCAGCGCGACCTGCAGACCCCGTACCGCCCCCACCGCCTGCACGATCGCGTCGCGCACGAACATGCGCGTGTCGAGGGCGACCTGGTCATTCCGGGATCGGGCGGTGTGCAGCCGCCCGGCGACGTCGGCGCCCACGATCTCCGCGAGCCGCGCCTCGACGTGCCCGTGGATGTCCTCCAGATCGTTGCGCAGGACGAAGTCGCCCTCCTCGATCTCAGTCTCCACTTGGCCGAGCCCGCGGATCAGGGCCTCCGCGTCGGCCGCCGCGATGATGCCCTGCGCGGCCAGCATGCGGGCGTGCGCGCGCGACCCGTCGATGTCGTGGCGGTAGAGCAGCACGTCGGTGCTGATGGAGGCGGTGTAGCGCTGCACGAACTCGTCCGGCTGCCCGTCGAAGCGCCCGCCCCAGATGCGGGAGCGCGCGTCGCCGGGGCCGGGATCGCCGTCGCTGGGACTGTCGCTCACCGTCATGCCTCGCAGGATCGATGCGTCGCCGCGCGCCGCCGCCGATGCGACCGGCGCCGGATCAGGACAGGCCGGCTTCGTTGAGGATGTCACCGACGGCGTCGGCCTCGATGTCCTCGGCGCGGAGCAGCAGGATCGCCGGCGGCGTGCGCCCGGCTGCGGCGTAGTCGCGATAGACGCGCCCGGCCAACGCGCGCAGGACCGCCTGCACGCCATCGCCCGAGAGCGCGCCCGTCCGCGCCTCGAATACGGCCTGGGCGTCGGCCGCGAGGCCCAGGTTGACCTCAAGGCTGTGGCCGCTCGCGCGTCGCACGAAGAAGTCCGCCGACGCGTAACCCCCGAAGGTCGGGGCTTCGCCCTCGTACGTGATCTCCAGGTCGCCGGCTGAGGTAGTCATCGTGCGCTGGCGCGGATCCTTCGTCGGCTAGCCGCCCGTGATATCGAGCGGACCGCCCTCTTGCCGCAGCAGTTGGACGTCGGCCTGGACCCGCACCGGCAGGCCCCAGATCTGGATGAAGCCCGGGGCAGCCGACACGTCGTACAGGTCGCCCTCATCATATGTGGCGAGCGAGAGCTGGTACAGGCTGCTCGGGCTGCGCCGCCCCACGACGGTCGCCTGGCCCTTGTGCAGGCGCAGGCGCACGTCGCCGGTCACGTGGCGCTGCACCGATCGCGTGAACGAGGCCAGGTCCTGGTGGTGCGCGGTGAACCACAGGCCGTCGTAGATCAGGTCCGCGTAGTCCTGCATCAGGCGATGCTTGAGCCGCAGTTGTTGCTTGCCCAGGGTGATGCTCTCCAGCCCACGGTGCGCGGCGAGCAGCGCGATCGCGGCCGGCGCCTCGTAGACCTCGCGCGACTTAATCCCCACCAGGCGGTTCTCCACCATGTCGATGCGGCCCACGCCGTGCGCGCCGGCCAGCGCGTGCATGCGCAGGATCAGGCTGACGGGGTCGAGCTCCTCCCCGTCGAGCGCCACGGGGACGCCCTGCCGGAAGCCGACCTCGACGTAGCCCGGCTCGTCGGGCGCATCGTCGACGGACGTGGTCCACTCCCAGACGTCTTCCAGCGGCTCGTCCCAGGGATCCTCCAGCGACCCGGCCTCGATCGACCGGCCCCAGAGGTTCTCATCGACGGAGTAGCTCTTCTCCTCGCTGACGTTGATGGGGATCTTGTGTGCGCGCGCGTACACGATCTCGGAGGCGCGCGTCGTCAGCTCCCATTCCCGGACGGGGGCGAGGATCTGCAGGTCGGGCGCGAGGGCGGCCGTCGACACGTCGAAGCGGACCTGGTCGTTGCCCTTGCCGGTGCAGCCGTGCGCGACGGCCGTGGCCCCCTCCTCGCGCGCGACATCGACGAGCAGCTTGGCGATCAGCGGCCGCGCCAGGGCCGTCGCCAGCGGGTAGGAGCCCTCGTAGAGCGCGCCCGCCATCATCGCCGGGAAGATGAACGAGCGCGCGAACGTGTCCTTGGCGTCGGCGACCACGAGGCGCTCCGCGCCCGCCGCCAGCGCCCGCTCCTCCAGGCCGGGGTCCCGATCGAGGAATCCCACGTCGGCCGTGAGACAGACGACTTCCCACCCCCGCTCGACCAGCCAGCGTGTGACCACCGACGTGTCCAGTCCGCCGCTGTAGGCCAGCACGACCCGCCTCTTATCCGATCTCGGCATCTGTCGGCTCCCGACGCTCGTCGTTCGATTCTTGGCTGCTGTGCGTGCGGTGCGGCCTAGCCGGCCACCGCCTCTAGCGCTTGCTCGATGATCTCCACCGCCTGATCGAGCTCCGCGTCGCTGACGGTCAGCGGCGGCACGAAGCGGATCGCGTTGGGCCGCACGTTGTTCGCCAACAGCCCGCGCTCCCGGCAGGCCGCGACGACGTCGGCGGCGATGTCGGCGGACAGTTCCAGCGCGACCAGCAGCCCCTGGCCACGGGCGCCGCTGACCGAGGCGTGGCGGTCCTCCAGGGAGCGCAGTTGCTGCATGAAGCGTGCGCCCTTGGCCTCGACCTGGGCGGGCAGGTCTTCGTCGACCATGTAGCGCGCGACGGCCAGCGCGACCGCGGTGGCCAGCGGCTGCCCGCCGAAGGTGGTGCCGTGGTCGCCCGGCTCGAAGGCGGCGCAGCGGTCGTTGGTCAGGAACGCGGCGACCGGGACGCCGCCGCCCAGGCCCTTGGCCAGCGACATGATGTCGGGCGTGATGCCCGCGCGCTGGAAGCCGAACATCCGCCCGCAGCGCCCCATGCCGGTCTGCACCTCGTCCAGGATGAGCGCCACGTTTTCTTCGTCGCAGAGGCGGCGCACGGCGGGCAGGTAGTCGTCGCCGGGGACGTTGACGCCGCCCTCGCCCTGCAGCGGCTCCAGCATGATCGCGGCGGTTGACGGCGTGACGGCCGCCCGCAGCGCCGCGATGTCGTCGTAGGGGACGTGCACGAAGCCCCCCGGCAGCGGCGCGAAGGGCTCGGCGTACTTGGGTATGCCGCTGGCCGTGATCGTCGTCAGGGTGCGGCCGTGGAAGCCGCCGTCGGCGACGATGATCTCGTAGGCGCCGTCGCGGTGCTGGCCGGCCCACTTGCGCGCCAGCTTGATGCAGCCCTCATTCGCCTCGGCGCCGCTGTTGCAGAAGAAGGCCTGACTCATCCCGCTCTGTTCGACCAGCAACTCCGCCAAGTCGATCTGGGGCACGCTGTAGAAGATGTTGGAGACGTGGATCAGCGTCTGCGCCTGCCGCGTCAGCGCCTCCACGACCACCGGGCTGCTGTGGCCCAGGCTGACCGTCGCGATGCCCGCGACGAAGTCCAGGTACTCCTTGCCGTCCTCGTCCCAGACGCGGGCGCCCTCGCCGCGGACGAGGTTGAGGGGAACGCGCACGCCCGTGCGCATGAAGACGGCCGCTTCTCGCTCGGCGATGCTCGGCATAGGTAGTGTCCTTGTCGCGCGTTGTGGGACTGGTCGGTCGGGCGCCGGCCGGTCGGGGGCCTCAACGATATCCGCCGGACATCGTCGCCAGCAATTGCGGACTACTCGCTGCGGCTCTCCAGCAGGGCTTCGAGCGCGTCGCGCAACTGCTCCAACCTGTCGAGTTGCCCGCGAGAGTCGTCCAGGAGGCGATTGATCTCGTCGAGCAGGATCTGCAGGTCGTCGGCGTTCGTGAGGATGATTGGGCCGTCGTCCGCCGCCGGCGCTTCGGCCTGCGCTGCCGGCGTCGCCTCGGCCTCGGGCGCTGCGGGCGTCTCCGCCGCGTCCGGCGCGCCCTCCGCGTCCGCCGGGCTGCCGTCGTCGCTGACCAGGATCGCGCCGGTGCCGGCCGGGAAGCCGAGCGCCGCGCTGGCCGCCTCCTCGAGGCTGCGCGCGAAGGCGATCTGATCGCCGTTCACCACGACGACGAACTGCAGCTGGGGGAAGTCGGAGGCGTCGGCCTGGACGTAGAACGGCTCCACGTACAGGTACGACTGACCCACGGGGATGAACAGCAGGTTGCCCCGGATCACCTGGCTGCCGCCCTGGCCGAGCAGCGTGATCTCCTCTCGGATGTCGGGCTGCTGCCCGATCGTCGCCTCGATCTGCTGGGGCCCGTTGACGTTCTTGTTGCTGGGGAAGGTGAACGCGAACAGTTCGCCGTAGTGCTCGCCGTCGCTGCGGCCCGCCATCCAGGCGATGGCGTTCTGGGTCGCGCGCGGCGTGAACGGCGTGATCAGCAGGAACTCGGGCTCCTCCGAGTCGGGCAGGGAGAGCGTGACGTAGTACGGCTCCAGCGGCACGGTCTGGTCTTGCACCAGCACTTCCAGGGGGATGGCCCAGGTGTCCTGCCGGTTGAACAGCGAGGTGGGGTTGGTGACGTGGTACGCGAGGTACTGATCGGCCTGGATCTGGAACATGTCCTGGGGGTAGCGCCAGTGCTCGCGCAGGTCGGCGGGGAACGCCGACGCCGGCTGGAACAGCTCCGGGAAGATCTTGCTCCAGACCCGGATGATGGGGTCCGTCTCATCGACGATGTAGAAGTCGGCGCTGCCGTCGAAGGCGTCGATGACGACCTTCACGGAGTTGCGGATGTAGTTCACGCCGGACCCGTGCGGCTGCGAGTAGGGGAAGCGGCTCGTCGCGGTGTAGGCGTCTTGAATCCAGACCAGACGTCCGTCATCGCTGATCACGATGTAGGGGTCGGCGTCGAGGTGCAGGAACGGCGCGATCTCGGTCACGCGGTCCTGGATGTTGCGCCGGAAGAGGATGCGGCTGTCGCCGGAGAGCGATCCCGAGATCAGGATGTTCGTGTCGGCGAAGGACCAGGCGAAGGCGAGCCGCTTCAGAAAGCCCCCGATGGGGATGCCGCCGCTGCCGTCGTAGCGGTTGCGGGCCTGGGATTCGATGTCCAAGCCCGCCTCGTCGGTGCCGGCCGTGAGCGGGAAGTCGAACTCCTCGGAGTCCGAGTTGACGACCACCCACTCGCCGGTGTCCTCGCCGAAGTAGATGCGCGGCTGCGTGATCGTGAACAGATCCTGGTCCAGCAGGGGGGCGACCTCGGGCGGGATGTTGGAGACGAAGAACGACGGTCGCCCGGCCTCGGTCACGAGGTCCACGGGGTTCACCGCCACGCCGAAGCCGTGCGTGAACTGCAAGCGCCGGTTGACCCAGCCGGCCTGATCGCTGCTGAGTTGCCCCTGTGAGAGCTCACGAACGCCCAGGAAGACCTGGCGGTTGATCCCGCCGATCTCGTAGCGGTCCACGTCCACGTCGGGGAAGCGGTACTGCGGGCGGATGCGCTGGATCGTGTTGATCGTGTTGAGCAAGGGGCGGTGGTCCCACACCCGCACGTTGCGCAGCGAGGCCTGGTCCTTGCGCACGTCGGCCTCGGTGACGACTTCGGCGGCGGGGAACGAGGTCTCCTGGATCCCGTCCAGCCCGAAGGCGGTCCGGGTCATCGTGATGTTGCGCTCGATGAAGGCGCGCTCGCGGTTGAGTTCGTTCGGCTCGACGGTGAAGCGCTGCACGATCGTCGGGTAGATCACCAGCCCGCCCAGGCTGGCGGCGACCAGGAAGCCCAGCGACACCCCCGGTATCGCGACGCGCCCATGGAAGGGCCAACTGAGCACGGCCAGCACCACGGCGGCCCCGGCCGCCATCATCACGACGAGCGCGGTGTCGCGGACCTTGACGTCCGTGTAGGTCGCGCCGAACACGGTGCCGTTCTCGCTCAGCACCAACTCGAACCGGCCCAGCCAGTAGCCCCAGATGACCAGCGCCATGATCCCGGCCAGCAGCAGCGCCGCGTGGATACGGACGGGCCGCGTGGCGGCGCCGTCGCCGGCGTGCAGCATGAGTCGGAAGCCGTAGACCGCGATCGCGGCGAACAGCCCCAGGATGCCCAACCCCAGCCCCCAGCCCCTGATGAACTGCAGGGCATCGAGCTTGAAGACGTAGAAGCCCACATCACGCCCGAACTCCGGGTCGGTCATGCCGAACGGCTCGGCCTCGATGAACTGGAGGATGAGGGCCCATTCCTGCCAGGCGATCGCGCCGAAGATCATCGCGATGAACAGCGCCCCCACGACGGCGCCGATCCGGGCCGTGCGCTTGACCGCGGGCAGCGGCACCTCGCGGAACGGGCTCACTTCGGCGCTGCGGCTGCTCAGCGGGAGCGTCCAGGCGGCCAGCACGTTGATCAGCAAGAACACCGCTGCGATGCCGAAGGCCGCGCCGAAGAGCCAGATGCGGGTACCGATGCGCGTGTTGAAGACGCCGCGATAGCCAAGCTCGTCGAACCACAGCCGGTCGATGTACAGGCTCACCGCGATGTTCGCGATGATGAACAGCACCAGCAGCCCCACGAGCCCGATCAGCGCTCGCGACCAGAAGTTGCTCGGGCCGCCCCCGGCGCGCGCTCGCCCGATCTGGTAGGGCGGGGGTGGCGGCGCGCCGCCGCCGCCGCCGGGCGGGCCGAGGTCGCGGAAGACGGGCGGCGGCGGTCCCAGGGCGCCGCTGCGGCCCTCTTCGGACGGTGGCACGCCGAAGGGCGGTGGCGGTGGCTCCGGTGGGCCGTTGTCGTCGTCCTTGTCGCCGCTGTCGGCCCGGTGGACGGGATGCAGGATCCTGCCGGCCCACGGGCCGAGCGAGCGCCGGCGCCACCAACCCCAGGCCTCGGGCGGATGCGCCTTGAGAAGACGGGGCAGGCGGTGACCGGCGGCGAAGGCTCTCATCGGACGCGCGTCCCTCCGGATCCGGCCAGCGCGGCGGGAATCGCCCCGGGCTGACGTCCGTCGACGATCCGCGCGCTGGCCCCGGCTTGGGCCGCGCGCGCGCAGGCTTCGACCTTGGGCAGCATGCCGCCGCTGATCACGCCGCTCTCCCGCCATGCGGCGGCCTGCGCCGCGTCCAACTCGGTCGCGAGGGCGCCGTTTGCGTCCAGGATCCCCTCCACGTCGCTGAGGAAGATGATGTGCTCGGCGGGCAGGGCGACGGCGATCGCGCCCGCCGCGGCGTCGGCGTTGATATTCAGCAGCTGTGTGGCGTCCGGAGTCAGCCCGATCGGCGCGACGACCGGCAGCAGCCCGGCGGCGAGCAGGGAGTGCAACAGCGCTGGGTCGGCCTGCGGCGTTTCGCCCACCAGCCCGAGGCCGCGCGGGCTCGGCGGCGAGCAGAGCATGCCGGCGTCGGCCCCGCTGAGGCCCACGGCCCGGGCCCCGAGCCGGTTCAACTGCTGCACCAAGGTGGTATTCACGAGCCCTGCCAACACCGCGACGACCACGTCGCGCGACTCCGCCGTCGTCTTGCGCAATCCATCGACCCACTCCGCCGGCACGTCCAGGCGCCGCAGCCAGTCGGAGACCGTCGCGCCGCCACCATGCACGATAACGACCCGGCGGCCCTCGCGGTGCAGGGCGGCGCAATCCGACAGCGAAGTGTCGTGCGCCCCCAGCGTGCTGCCGCCCAGCTTGACCACGATCGCGCCGTTCGCGTCGCCGGGTGGGTCTGAGCCAAGCATCCGCGTAAGCCTACGGCATCACAGGCGGTTGTCGATGGCCGCAGCAGACGGCCGCGGCCGCCATCAGGTGACGTAATCCGCGTTGAAGCGAACGTACTCCTCGGTCAGATCGCAGCCCCAGGCGGTCGCCTCGCCGTCGCCCTGGCCCAGGTCGATGCGGATGCGCACGGTGTCCCCGGCGACGGCGTCGGCGGCATCCGCCGCCGCGATCCCGGTGCTGCCGCCGTCCGCGTAGAGCAGGCGGTCGCCCAGCCAGACGCGCAGCGCGGCCCGGTCGAAGGGGACGCCCGCGTTCCCGGTCGCCATGACGACGCGGCCCCAGTTCGGGTCGCCCTTGCTGAGGGCGGCCTTGAGCAGCACGGAGGCGGAGACGGTGCGGGCCACGGCGACGGCGGCGTCGCGGTCGGCGGCCCCCTGCACCGTGATCGCGAGCAGCTTGGTTGCGCCCTCGCCGCCGCGCGCGATGTCCGTCGCGAGCGACTCGCAGACCTCGCGCAGCGCCGCGTCCAGCGCGGCGACGCCGGCCCGGTCGGCGGCAGTCACGCGGGCGCCGCCGGCGGCGCCGTTCGCCAGGATCAGGACCGTGTCGCTCGTCGACGTGTCCCCATCGACGCTGACCATGTTGAAGCTGCGGTCCACGGCGTATTGCAGCCGGTCCTGCAGCAACCCCGGCTCGATGTCGGCGTCGGTGGTGAGGTAGGCGAGCATCGTGGCGTGCCGGCCGGCGCCGGCCCCGCCCATGTTGGCCCCCTCCATGTTGGGATGAATCATGCCCGCGCCCTTGGCGCAGCCGGCGAGCGTGCAGGTCGCGCCGCCCGCCTCGAACGTCGCCAGCGCCTCCTTCATGAAGCCGTCCGTGGTCAGGATCGCGCGCGCGAAGTCGCTGCCGCCCTCGGGCGAGAGCGTCACGTCGCGGGCGCCCGCCAGCACCCGGTCCATGGGCAGGAAGTGCCCGATGATGCCGGTGCTGCTGACGAACGCCAGGTCCACCTCGCAGCCGGCCCGCTCGGCGGCCAGGCCGAGCATCGTGCGGGCGTCGGCGAGGCCCCGCGCGCCGGTCGCGCAGTTGGCGTTGCCGGAGTTGACGATCACTGCCTGGATGTGGGGGTCGCGGAGCTGGCCCTGGTCGACCAGCAGCGGCTCCGCCTTCGACTGGCTGCGGGTGAAGACGGCGGCGGCGGCGGCGGGCCGGTGCGAGACGAGCAGCGCCAGGTCGGGCTGGCCGGAGGCCTTGATCCCGCAGGCGACGCCGCCCGCGCGATAGCCCGCGGGCGTCGTGACGGCGTTGATCGGCGGGCGCGTGCGCTCGGGCATACGGACTCCTGGCTAGGGGTAGACGCCGACGGCGCTGAGACCGTCGCGCTCGTCGAGGGCGAACATGAGGTTGAGGCACTGCACGGCGCCGCCGGCCGCCCCCTTGCCGAGGTTGTCCAGCGCCGACAGCACGGTGACCTGCCCCGTGACGGCGTCGACGCTGGGGTAGAGCAGACAGGCGTTGCTGCCCAGCGTCTGCTTCGTGCTGGGCGGGCTGCCCGCGACCTGCGCGAACGGGTGCGCCTCGTAGAAGGCCTCGTATTGGGCGCGCAGCGTCGCGACGGCCGCCTCGCGCGACGGCGGCAGCGCGCCGGCCGCGACGCGCGGGTAGCAGGTCGCCAGCATGCCGCGCACCATGGGGATCAGGTGCGGGACGAAGGTGATCGCCGGGCTGCCGCCGTCGCCACCCGACAAGGCCGAGAGTTCCTGCACCATCTCCGGCTGATGCCGGTGCCCATCCAGCCCGTACGCGCTGAGGTTCTCGCCGACCTCGGAGAAGTGCGACGTCAGTTTCAGCGCCCGGCCCGCGCCGGAGACGCCCGACTTCGCATCGACGATCGCGCCGCCGTCGAGCCAGCCCGCCGCCGCCAGGGGCGCGAGCCCCAGGATCGCGGCGGTGGGGTAGCAGCCCGGCACGGCCACCAGCTTCGACTCCCGGATTTGGTCGCGGTGCAGTTCGGGCAGCCCGTAGACGGCGTCGGCCAGGAGGTCCGGCGTGGGGTGCTCGCCGTACCACTGCGTGTACTCCCCGGGGTCGTGCAGTCGGAAGTCGGCGCTGCAATCGATCACGGGCGTGCCCGCCTCGATGAAGGGGCGCAGGGCCTCGGCGGCGGCGGCGTGCGGCAGCGCCGAGATCACCACGTCGACGTCGGCGTCCAGCGACGCCTCGATCGGCAGGTCCAGCGACCAGAGGTGCGGGAAGACGTCGGCCAGGCGCTTGCCGGCCTGGGAGCGCCCCGTGACCCCCGCGATCTCGACGCGCGGGTGCTCGCCCAGCAGCCGCGCCAGTTCTGCTCCCACGTAGCCGGTGACGTTGATGATGCCGGCCCGGATCACCGGTCGCTCCCTATCCCTGCGCACTGTTCGCTATTCGCCGGTCGCCGTTCACCCCGCGGCGTTCGCCATTCCGGCGACGATACCGGCAGCGTAGCTGAGCCCGGCCGCCTCACGATCGCGATTTTGTGTCGCCCGTTGCGCGGTCGCCCGTCGCTCCGCTGAGCGTAAAGGCGCTGGGGCAGCCCTGGGCCAGGACGCAGGCGTCGCAGCGGGGCCGCTGCGCCTTGCAGACGCGGCGGCCGTGCCGGATCACGCCCACGTGGTAGTCGTAGTAGCGACGGGGCGGCATCTGCGACTCCAGCGCCGCGTGGGCGGCGACGGCGTTGACCTTGGGGCCAATCAGGCCCAGCCGCTGTGAGACGCGGTGCACGTGCGTATCCACGGGCAGGGCGGGGCGGCCCAGCGAGAAGAGCAGCACGCAGGCGGCCGTCTTGGGGCCGATGCCGGGCAGGCTGGTGAGCCACTCCTTGGCCTCGGGGATGGGCATGGTCGAGAGCGGCGTCGCATCCCACTCCTCGCCCAGGCGCGCACGCAGCTCGTGCAGCAGCGCCTGCAGCCGGGGCGCCTTCGTCCTGGCGAGGCCGCCCACGCGAATCGCCTCCTCGATCGCGCCCACGGGCGCGTCGAGGACCGCGTCCCAACTCTCAAAGCGGGCGATCAGTCGCTGGAAGGCGCGGCCCGAGTTGTGGTCGGAGGTGTTCTGCGAGAGCAGCGTGAGGACGAGTTCGCCGACCGGGTCCCGATGCGGCCGCCAGGGCGTGAGCGGCGCCTCGGCCTCGAGGAGATCGATGACGTCCTCGGCGCTCAGGAACGTGCGGTCCGGGCCCATCAGAGCAGCCTCCGCGTCAGACCCAGGCCCGCGCGGGACAGCTCCCTCGCGTAGGTCGACTCGCCGCGCATGACGCGGAAGAAGGCCCGCCAGAAGTAGTCGACCCACTCGCTGACGCGCAGCGCGAGCGCCGCCCAGGTGCTGACGCACCAGTAGTACATGCGCGAGATGGCGCGCGCGGCGTCGAGCTCGGGCTGGATCTCGTGGTTGACGGCGGCCAAGTATTGGGCGCCGGCGGCGGTCGTCGCGCCGGCCCGGTCCAGCGCGTCGAGCGTCGCCTCGGCGGCCAGCCGCCCGGAGCGCAGGGCGTAGTGGATGCCCTCGGCGGTGAACTCGTCGGCCAGGCCGGCGGCGTCGCCCGCCAGCAGCAGCGGCCCCCGCCCGACGGGCTGGTGCGTCCCCCGGCGATAGCGAACCGGGTGCCCTCGCGCGATGTGCACCGGCGCGCCCTGCAGCCCCAGCCGTGCGGTATAGGCGTCGGTCAGGTCGCGAATCCGGCGACCGCGGCCCGGCGGCAGCACCACGCCCACCGAGAGCCGCCCCGCCTTCGGGAAGACCCAGCCGTAGCCCCAGGGCCGGTAGGCGACGTCGATGTTGGCGACCCCGGCCCAGTGCTCGAGCGCGGCCGGCGGCGCCTCGATCTCCAGCTCCCAGGCCGCGCTGCGGGGCACGGCGGCGTCCAGTCCGGCGGCGCGGGCCGTGGGCCCGGTCGCGCCGTCCGCCCCGATCAGCGCCGGCGCCTCGTAGCGCCCAAGCTCCGTCTCGACGACCACGCCCCGCGCCCCGCCCTCGCACGAGAGGCGTCGCAGGGGCTCGCCCTCGTGCACCTGCACGCCGGCATCGCGGGCCGCGTCGAGCAGGCGCGCGTCGAGGCGGTCGCGCATGACGAGACTCGCGAACGGCCGGCCGTGCGCCTTGCGGAAGCGACGCCCGTTCGGGTGGCTGATCTCCAGCGTGTGCACCTGGGCCTCGATCAGGTCGTCGATGGGCGTCTCGATCTCGGCCAGCGCGTGCAGGGGCAGGCCGCCGCCGCAGGGCTTGTAGCGCGGGTGTCGCTGCTTCTCCAGCAGCAGGGTGCGCGCGCCGCCCAGCGCGAGCCGTCGCGCGGCGCTGCTGCCGGCGGGCCCGCCCCCCACGACGATCGCGTCCCACTGCTGTGCGGCGTGCTGCATGCGTCGAGCCTAGCGGCGAAGCCGTCGCCGGGGCGCGCCGCCCACTGCCGCCGCGAGCCGACTATCTTGCGCGCATGCCCCGATCCCGACACCGCGTGCTCGCCGTGATCCCGCACCCCGACGATGAGTCGTACGCGATGGCGGGCGCGCTGCACGCCGCGGCGCAGGCGGGCGCGCGCGTGCACGTGCTCTGCGCCACCCGCGGCGAGCGCGGCGAGGATTTCTCCGCCCGCCCCGGCCACACCGTCCGGCCATCGGATCTGGCGGCGCGGCGATCGCGCGAGCTGGCGGCCTCGTGCACGGCGCTGGGGGCGTCGGTCCCGCGCTTCCTGGACCTGCCCGACGGCGGCCTGACGGACCTGCCGCCCGGGCGCCTGGAGGCCACCCTGGTCGATGTGCTGCGGGAGGTGTCGCCGCAGGTCGTGCTGAGCCTGGGCCCGGACGGGGCCTACGCGCACGCGGACCATCTGGCGCTGACCGACGCGCTCATGCAAGCGCTGGCCTGGGCGCCGGGGTCGCCGCGGGTGTTGTGGGCGGCGTTTCCGCGGGCGCTGTTCGAGCCGCAGTGGCGACGCATGACGGGCGGCGCCGACGCGGCGCTCGTGCCGGGCGCCGCGCCCCGGCTGGGGGTCGATGCCCACGCGGTCGATCTCAAGCTGCGTGTCGACGCGTCGATCAAGCGTGCGTCCATCGAGGCGCACCGCTCACAACTGCCCGACGGCGTCGCGGAGAGCCTCTTCCCGCCGGGGATCGTGGCGACCCTGCTGCGCGAGGAGTGGTACCAACTGGCGAGTGGCCCGCGTCTTCCCGACGGCCCCGCCCCACCCGAGAGCGCCGGCGGCCTGCTGGCCGGCGTGACCTGAGCCGCCGCCCGCGGCTGGCGACGGGTTGCCAGGCCGTCGTCCGCGTGCGAGCATTGCGAGCGCTATGTCTCGTCCAGCATATCGATACCTCAGCCGCGGTCCGGTTGCGCGCGTGATTGCCCTCGCCGCCGGACTCCTCGTGGGTCTGGTCTTGATGGGCGTCGTCGCGACCTGCGGCGACGGCGCCCCCGACGACCTCCTGCTCGCGACGACGACCAGCGTCAACGACAGCGGCCTGCTCGACGATCTCGTGCCCCTATTCGAGGGGGAGACCGGCATCAACGTGAAGGTCATCGCCGTGGGCACCGGCGCGGCGCTGCGCATGGCCGAGCTCGGCAACGCCGACGCGCTCTTCGTGCATGCACCGTCGGCGGAGCAGGCGCTGGTGGAGGCGGGCGACGTGATCGATCGGCGGCTCGTCGCCTACAACGACTTCCTCATCGCGGGCCCGGCCGATGATCCGGCCGGGCTGGCCGGGCTGGACGACGTGAGCGTCGCGCTGACGCGGCTTGCACGCGCCGGCGCGGATGAGCGGGCGCTCTTCCTTTCCCGCGGCGACGACTCGGGCACGCACAAGCGGGAGCGGGCCCTGTGGTCGGCGATCGACGTGCAGCCGCTGGGGGAGTGGTACCTCGAGAGCGGGCAGGGGATGGGCGCCACGCTGCAGGTGGCGAGCCAGCGCCGGGCCTACGTGCTCACCGATCGCGCGACGTTCCTCGCCCTGCGGGACGATCTCGACCTCGTCCCGCTCGTGCAGCGGGACCCGGCGCTGATCAATCTCTACAGCGTCATGCGGGTCAATCCCGACAAGGGCGACATCCACGCCGACGCCGCCGTCGCGTGGCTGGGCTTCATCACCCGCGACGACGTGCAGGCGCGGATCGGCGCGTTCCGGGCCGAGGAATTCGGACGGCCGCTGTTCATCCCCGCCGCCGGCAGCACGGAGGCGGAAGCGATGGCGGAGTTCGCCGCCGGCGGCTAGGCGCGGACACCGTCCGGCGAGCGTCCGCGGACCAGGGGACGCCCGGGGAATAGGAGAGGATCGCATGGAGTTCCTGTGGGATGGCTTGCGCGAGGCGGTCAAACTGTGGCTCAGCGGCGACGCGGAGATCATCGAGATCACGCTGCGGACGCTGGGCATCTCGATCGTGGCCACGATCGTGTCGCTGGCGGTCGGCGTGCCGATTGGCGCGGCGCTGGCCCTGCGGTCGTTCCCGGGGCGGCGCCCCGTCGTGGCGATGGTCAACACGGGCATGGGCATGCCGCCCGTCGTGGTGGGGCTCGTCGTGGCGCTGTTCCTCTGGCGCAGCGGCCCGCTGGGCGCGCTGGAGCTGATCTACACCCCCTCGGCGATGGTGCTGGCGCAGTTCCTGATCGCGGTGCCGCTCGTGATCGGCTTCTCCATGGCGTCGATCCAGCAGATCAATCCCCGGCTCCTGGACCAGATCGTCTCGCTGGGCGCGAATCGCCCGCAGTTCCTGTGGCTCATCGTGCGGGAGGCGCGACTGGGCCTGCTGGCCGCACTGATGGCGGGCTTCGGCGCCGTGATCTCGGAGGTGGGCGCGGCGCTGATGGTGGGCGGCAACATCGCCGGCGAAACCCGCGTCCTGACCACGGCGACGGCGCTGGAAACGAGCCGCGGCAACTTCGAAGTCGCCATCGCGCTGGGAATCGTGCTGCTCGTCCTGGCCTACGGCATCAACCTATTCTTCACCGGTGTCCAGCAACAACGCCGCACCGTCTGATCGCGCCGGCGCGCGTGATCCGCTCCCCCGGGGCGGGCGGGCGGGCGACGCGATCACGGTGCGCGATCTCGAAGTCGAGCGCGGGGGCCGCGTCGTGCTGCGGCTGTCCGCGTTCGCGGCCCCGCGAGGCCAGGTGACGGCGGTCATCGGACCCAACGGGTCGGGCAAGAGCACGCTCCTGGCGGCCCTGCAGCTGCTGATCAAGCCCCGCCGCGGCGAGCTGTACCTGGACGGCGCACCCATGTGGGACGACCCCCTGGGCGCACGGCGGCGGACGGCGTCGGTGTTCCAGGAGGCGCTGTTGCTCAGCATGTCGGTGCGCCGCAACGTCGAGACGGCGCTCGGCCTGCACAAGGTGCCGCGCCGCGAGCGCCGGCCGCGGGCGATGCACTGGCTGCGACGGCTCGGCGTCGATGGCCTGGCCGAGCGGCACGCGCGGGATCTGTCGGGTGGCGAGGCGCAGCGCGTGAGTCTGGCGCGGGCCTTCGCGCTGGAGCCGTCGCTGCTGCTGCTCGACGAGCCGTTCTCGGCCCTCGATGCGCCGACCCGCGCGGCCCTGATCGATGACTTCGCCGCCATCGTGCACGAGACCGGCGTTACCACCGTGCTGGTCACCCACGACCGTGACGAGGCGCTGCGCCTCGCCGACCACGTGGCGCTGTTGATCGCCGGCACGCTCCGGCAGTCGGGGCCGCCGGAGACCGTATTCGCGGCCCCGGCGGATCCCGAGGTCGCCGCCTTCGTCGGCGTCGAGAACGTGTGGCCCGGTGCGCTGCGCGCGCAGGCGCAGGGCGTCGCGACCTACGCCGTGGCGGGTGGCGACGTCGATGTCGTGGTGGAGGACGTGGCGGCGGCGTCGGCGCTGGTCTGCGTGCGGCCCGAGCAGATCACGCTGGACCTGCCCGATGGGACGGGGCCCCCGACGAGCGCCCGCAACCGGCTGCCGGCCCGCGTCGTGCTGATCGAGTCGGCCGGCGCGCTGGTGCGGCTGCGGCTGTCGCTGGGCAGCGGCGGCGTCATGGTCGCGACGCTGACCCGGCCGTCGCTGGAGTCGCTGGCCTTGGAGGTGGGCAGCCCGGTCGTCGCCAGCTTCAAGGCCAGCGCCGCCCACGCCATCCCGCACCAAGCCGCATTCGACTGACGCATTCGACTGACGCCGCCGCGCGGCCTACGCGCCGAACAGCGCGGCCAGTTCCGACGCCGACGGCTCCGTCAGCCGGTGCTCCCCGTCGACCAGGATCGTGGGCACGGAGCGGCGGCCCTCGTTCAACTCCATGACCCGCTGCGCCGCCGCGGCGTTGCGGTCGATGTTGATCTTGCGGTACGCGACCCCGGCCTCGTCGAGCCAGCGCAGAGTCGCGCGGCAGTCGCCGCACCACGAGGTCATGTAGACCAGGACATCCCGCTCGCCGTTCGTGTCCGCCGCCATGCGTCTGCTCCGTCTCCCCGCGTCAGGGCCCGTCGTCGGGGCGCTCTTCGCCCACGGCGTGCAGCTTGAGGAAGTTGGTCGGCTTGCCGATGTTGAGCGGCACGCCGCCAACGACCACGACCTGCTCCCCATCTTCGCAGCCCAGCTGCGTGCGCGCGATGGCGTCCACGGTGTGCAGCATCGCGTCGAGGTCGGCCGGGGGCGGACAGTGCACCGGCTGGACGCCCCAGAGCAGCGCCGCGCGCTGCTCGACGGCGCGATTGGGCGCCAGCACGATTACCGGCACGCGCATGCGGTCCTGCGCGATCAGGCGCCCGGTGTAGCCGCTGATCGTGAAGGCGATGACCGCGCGCACGTCCGCGTTCTGCTCCACGATGGCGCGCACGGCCCAGCTCACGCTGCGCGAGGCGTCGCGCGACCAATCGCCGTCGTGGCTGGCGACGCGCAGGGCGTCGCCGCTCTCCTCCGCGCGCCGGATGATGCGGTCCATCATCGCCACGGCCTCCACCGGGTAGTCGCCCACGGCCGTCTCGGCCGAGAGCATGACGGCGTCGGTGCCGTCCCAGACGGCGTTCGCCACATCGCTGGCCTCGGCGCGAGTCGGGCGCGCGTTGGAGACCATGCTCTCCAACATCTGCGTCGCGACGATGCAGGGCACCAGGGCGTCCGCGGCGGCGTCGATGATGCGGCGCTGCCAGATGGGGACGTTCTCGGCGCCGATCTCCACGCCCAGATCGCCGCGCGCCACCATGACGCCGTCGGCGGCCTGCAGGATCTCGGGCAGGTGCTCCAGCGCGAAGGCGGTCTCGATCTTGGCGATCAGGTGCATGTCGGAGCCGAGCGCGTCGAGCGCCGATCGGGCGGCGCGCAGGTCGGACGCGTCGTGCACGAACGACAGCGCCAGATAGTCGAGGCCCTGCTCGACGGCGAATCGCAGGTCGGCGAGGTCCTTGTCGCTGAGCGCGGGCAGGTCCAGACGCACGCCGGGGATGTTCATCCCGGCCCGGCTGGTCAGCAGGCCCCCGTTGCGCACCACCGCGTCGACGTGGGGCTCGGCGCCGCCCGCCTCGACCTCGGTCACTTCGAGGTCGATCAGGCCGTCCTTGAGGTAGATGCGCTGGCCGGGCTGCACGTGCTGGGGCAGGCCCGCGTAGTCGGTCTGCAAGTGCAGGCGGCCGTCGGCGGCGACGCCGGCCTGCGCCGCGTCCGCGGCCGCCGCGCCCTGGGGGCGAATGCGCACGGCCCAGTCGCGGTGCAGCATCATCGGCTCCGGCAGCGCGCCGATGCGGATCTTGGGGCCCTGGAGATCGCCCAGCAGGGCCAGCGGCTCGCCCGTCGCCTGCTGGACCGCGCGGACGCGATCGATGATGGGGGCGAGCGTGGCATGGTCGCCGTGCGAGAAGTTGAGCCGCACCGCGTCAAGGCCCGCCTCCACGAGCCGCGCGATCACATCGGGCGCGGCGGAGGCGGGCCCGAGCGTGGCGAGGATCTTCGCGCCCCGTCGGTCGGGCGCGGCGGCGGTCGCGTGGTTGGCGATGTCGGTTCTCCGGGCCGGCGCAGCTTCGCAGCTGCGGGCGGGCAGTGGCACGCGCGGCTGCGGCGCCAGGCGGGGCTCGCGGTCGCTAGGCTGCGCTCATGGTATCGCGCTCCGCCTCGCGACGACCGCCCCCCGCCCCGGCCCGTCTCGCGACGCGCCCTTTCCTCGACGACGTGCGCGATCGGGCGCTGGCGGCGCTGCCGGAGTCGCTGGGCGTTCCCCAGTGCCGCGTGGTCTTCACGTCCTTGCAGGTGCACTTCGGCGACCCGCGCCTGCACTACGAGGTGTGGCCGGTGCGCAAGACGGGCCGCATCGAGCTGGGGCTGCACCTGGAGGGCCCGCAGGAGTGGAGCCGGGCCGTCGCGATGCGGCTGGCCGCCTACGCCGACGAGTTGCGCGCCGCCCTGGGCCCCAGCTACGAACTGGAGGACTGGACGGCGTCCTGGTGCCGGCTGCACCGCACGCTGCCCCTGCGCCGGCTCGACGCGACGCTGGCCGCCGAGGTGGGCGCATCGCTTGCCGCCCTGATCGCCGCGACGGAGCCGCTGCTGCGGCGCCTGGGGCCCGATCCGGCGCCCGCGAGCGCCGTCGGCGCTGGACGCGGCTGGAAACGCCGCCGTCGCTAGGCCGGGCGACTCGGGGCCGCAGCCTGGAACGCAGAACGGGCCTCCCAGAGGGAGACCCGTTGCAATGCGTGCTTGGACCCGCAGTAGCGGGGTTCGCGCTGTCTGGTAGATGCTGCCTAGTACATCGGCGGCGCGGCGGGCGCCTTGGCGTCCGTGGGGGCCTCCACGACCAGGCAGTTGGTGGTCAGCACCATGGCGCCGATCGAGACGGCGTTCTCCAGCGCGGCGCGGGTCACCATGGCCGGGTCGATGATGCCCCGGTCGATCATGTCGCCGAACTCGTCCGCGGCGGCGTCGTAGCCGAAGTTCTTCTTCCGGTTCGACTTGATCTCCTGGACGATGACGGAGCCGTCCTGGCCGGCGTTGATGGCGATGCGGCGCATCGGCTCTTCCAGGGCCCGGCGCAGGATGCGCAGCCCGGTCGCCTCGTCGCCTTCGAGTTCGACCTTCTCGAGCGCGCTCATGGTGTTGACCAGCGCCACGCCGCCGCCCGGCACGATGCCTTCCTCGACCGCGGCGCGCGTCGCCGAGAGGGCGTCCTCGACGCGGTGCTTGCGCTCCTTGAGCTCGACCTCCGTGGCCGCGCCGACCTTGATCACGGCGACCGAGTTGGAGAGCTTGCCCAGGCGCTCCTGGGCCTTCTCGCGGTCCCAGTCGCTCTTGGCGCTGCCCATCGTGGCCTTGATCTCGGCGATGCGGGCGTCGATCGCCTTGGCGTCGCCGTGCCCCTCGATGATCGTGGTGTCGTCCTTGCCCGAGACCAGCCGCCGCGCGCGGCCCAGGTCGCTGAGCTCCGCGGAGTCGACGCTGCGGCCGACGGACTCGCTGATCACCTGGCCGCCGGTGAGGGCGGCGAGGTCGCCCAGGTTGTCCTTCTGCCGGTCGCCGAAGCCGGGCGCCTTCATCGCGACGACGTTGACGTTGCCGCGCAGCTTGTTGACGGCCAGCGTGGCCAGCGCTTCGCCGTCGACGTCGGCGGCGACGATGGCGAAGTTCTTGCTCACCCGCATGACCTTCTCCAGCAGCGGCAGGACGTCGGCGATGGCGGAGATCTTCTTGTCGGTGATGAGGATGTAGGGGTCGTCGAGCTCCGCGATCATGCGGTCCGGGTTGGTGACGAAGTAGGGCGAGATGTAGCCGCGGTCGAACTGCAGGCCGTCCACGTACTCGACCTCGTTGCGGATGCCCTTGCCCTCTTCGACGGTGATGACGCCGTCCTTGCCGACCTTCTCCATCACCTCGCCGATGAGTTCCCCGACGGTCGGGTCGGCGGCGGAGATGGACGCGACCTGCGACATCTGCTCGCGGGTGGTGACCCGCACGGCGTTCTTGCGGATGTGGCCGGAGATCGCGTCGGCGCCGGCTTCCAGGCCGCGCTTGAGCGCCATGGGGTTCGCCCCGGCGGCGACGTTGCGCATGCCTTCCTGGACGATGGACTGCGCCAGCACCGTGGCGGTGGTGGTGCCGTCGCCCGCGATGTCGTTGGTGCGCGAGGCGACTTCCTTGGCCAGTTGCGCGCCGATGTTGTGGAACGGGTTGTCCAGCTCAATGTCCTTGGCGATCGTCACGCCGTCGTTTGTGATGGTGGGCGCGCCGAATGACTTCGCAAGCACCACGTTGCGGCCCTTGGGGCCGAGCGTGATCTTCACCGCATCGGCCAGGGCGCCAATGCCCGCGCGCAGCGCACCGCGCGCCTCTTCGTCGAACAGGAGATCCTTCGCCATGACTTGGTCCCTTACGTTGCTGGAGCGACCGCTCCAGCCCTTGCGTGTTGCGATTCTGGGTGGACTTGGCACTCTCTTGTGGGGAGTGCCAATCCGAGTGTGCCGCATTGTGCGGGCGGATGCAAGCGCCCCCGTGACGCTCGGCCGGGGCGCCCCCGGATCGCCCGACGGCCCCCCCAGCGGCTGCGCCGCGACGAGTCAGGAGACGTGGTCGATCCAGCCGGCGACGCCCGCCGGCCGGAACGGGCCGGCGAGCAGCCGCGCCCGCCGCAGCGGCCAGTAGCGCAGCCACACGACGGCCTCGACCGCCGATGGGTCCACCGGGCCGAAGTGGCGGCTGTCGGTGCTGAGCGCGGGGTGGTCGCCCAGGAGCCGCAGGCCGGCCGCGTCGTGCCGCACCACGCGCTTGATCACGGCGACCTGGGGCGCGTCGGGCCGGCGCGCGACGACGATCGCATCCGGGCTCAGCAGCCAGCGGCGCGCACACCCGGGCATCCGCAACCCGTGCACGTAGTCGCCGTCCTGCAGCGTGGGCCGCATCGAGTCGCCCTCCACGACGTAGGCGCGGCTGAGTCGCAGGATCGCCAGCGTGGAGAGGATGGCGAGCAGCGTGAGGACGCGGTCGGCGATCCCGCGCGGCGGCCGGATTTCCATTACGGCTCCCTCGCCCGTATCATGCCGGACGCTCGACTAGTGGGCGCGCCCGGGGGAGTGTCCCGCCCGGGCCTTACCGGGCGCACCCCGCGCGACGCTGTTCTGGAGGAACACGATGCAGATGGACTGGACCGAGATCGGCCGCCGGCTGCGCCCCAGCCGGGTGGCCCACGCGCACTGCGACATTCCCTGCGGGATCTACGACCCCCACGCAGCGGAGATCGCGGCGCAGACCGTCGAGAAGATGGTCAGCCTGATCGATGAGTTGGGTCGCGACGATAACACCACCGGCTGGCACAACTCCTTTAGCCGCTACGTGACGGTCAAGGAGCAGCACGCGGAACTCCTCAAGCGGGAAGTGCTGATCATCTGGGGCGACTACTTCAAGCCGCCGCACCTCGAGAAGTTCCCCCAGGTCCACGAGACCGTCTGGAACTTGGTCAAGCTCGCGGGCGCGAACAAGGTGAACTCGGACGCCGCGTTGGCGGCCGAGTTGCGCGCCAAGACCAAGGAGTTCGCGGACCTGTTCTGGGAGTCCAAGAAGTAGCGTCGCCGGCGGGCCCGATCCGCTGCGGGGGCCCGCCGCCCGACGGACGCGACTGCGCGGGGCGGGCGTCCCGCGTATCCCGCGCTGCCCGCTTCCCCCGGCGGCCGGCGCGCCGCGGCCGCACCGGCGTCGTCAGAAGCCGAAGTCGTCGTCCATGGGCAGGCCGTGGTCGTGGCCATGGTCATGCCCGTGCTCGTGGCCCATGCCGGGCATGCCGCCCATACCGGGCATGCCGCCCATGCCGGGCATGCCGCCCATACCGGGCATGCCGCCCATCCCACCCATGTCCATGTCGCCCATGTCCATGTCCTCGTCGAAGTCGAAGTCCGAGCCCACGCCCACGATGGCCGCGCCCCAGACGCGCGTCGCCGTCGCCCGGCACTCGGGGCACTTGGCCGGCGCGCCCGCCTTCGACATCGGGCGGTTGAGGTCGAAGCGGGTCGTGCACTTCGGACACGTGAATTCGTAGGTTGGCATCTGGTACTCCTGCTGACTGCTCCGCGCTGTCGCGCACGCGCTTGGATCGAGTGTACCGGCGCGGTGGGCCGAGCGGCCACGCCCGCGAGGCGCGACATGTGTACCGGCGCACGACCGGGTCCCGCGAATCAGCCGGATCACGGCCGCCCTACGACGTGGACCGCCAGCGCCGCTCCCGCCGACAAGGCATACCCACCCCGCGCGCCGATCAGCTCGTTCGACAGCCCGCGCGACGCGCCTCGCCGCAGTTGCGCATCGACCAGCGGCCAGCGCAGTCCCTGGCTGGTCACCCGGACCTGCTCGCTGACGGGCAGCAGCGAGACGTAGTCCCCCGCCGCGCCGTCGAATGCGACCGACGCCCGCCGGCCGGCCTGCAACGCCGTTGTCTCGCTGTGGCCATCGACGGCGGTGATCGGCCGCGACCCGAGGGCGGCGTCGAAGAGCGCCAGGAAGTTGCCCAGGCTGTGATCCACGCGCGCGCCGCCGTGTGCGCCCAGCACCACGATCGAGGTCGCGCCGCGCTCCACCGCCAGCCGCAGCGCGACCGCCCCATCGGTGTTCTGCTGCGGGTCCGGGTGGGGAACGATCTCGGCGCCGGCGCGAACGGCGGCGTCCCGCTGCGGCGCGCCGAGCGAGTCGAAGTCGCCGGTCAGCAGGTCCGGGCGCAGGCCCAGTGCGGCGAGCCGTTCCGCGCCGACGTCGGCGGCGATGAACAGCGCCGCGTCCGCGATGCGGGCGCGCAGCAGCGGCGTGTCGGGTGTCGGTCCGCCCAACGCGACGACCACGAGGCGCGCCATCTGGGTTCCCTCCCCTGATTGATGGGATCGAAGAGGGCGCCCCCGAAGAGGCGCCCTCCAATCGGACCATCTTGCGCGACGGGCTACTTGGTCAGGATGTGCACCGTGCAGGCGCTCCCCAGCCCAATCACGTGCGCCATGCCCGCCTTGTAGTTCGGCACCTGGCGGTCGCCGCCCTGGCCGCGAAGCTGCCAGGTGATCTCACAGATGTTGGCCACGCCGGTCGCGCCCAGGGGGTGACCCTTGGAGAGCAGGCCGCCGCTGGTGTTGACCGGCGTCCAGCGCTTGTCGCCCTGCGGGCCCGAAAGGTCGGTCAGCTTCTCATCGACCCAGCGACCGCCGTCGCCCTCCGGGGCGAGCTTGAGGTTCTCGTAGTGCAGCAGTTCGGCCGTCGCGAAGCAGTCGTGCAACTCCACGCTGTTGATGTCCTCCGGCCCCAGGCCCGCCTGCTCGTAGGCGAGATCGGCCGCGTTGCGGGTCATCGTGTTGATGTCCGGGAACGTGAGGTTGCGCGCCGTGTAGGGATCGGTCGTGAGCGCGGAGGCCGCGATCTTGATCGGCTGCGAGGTGTACTGCTTGATCTTGTCCTTGCTCATCAGGACGGCGGCGGCGGCGCCGTCGCCGGTGGGGCAGCACATGTAGAGCGTGTTGGGGTAGGCCACCGTGCGCGAGTTGAGCACGTCCTCCAGGCTGAGCCGCACGTGGTACTGGCTGAGCGGGTTGCCCATCGCGTGCTCGTGGTTCTTGACGGAGATCTGCGCGAACTGGGCCTGCGTGGTTCCGTACTGGCGCATGTGCTCCATGCCCGCCATGCCGAACACGCCCGGCATCGTGCCGGTGCCCATCACGCCCTCCGTGATGTACGCCGGGTCACCGCCGCCGGTGCCGCCCAGGAGGCCCTTCTTGCCCATCTGCTCGACGCCCACCGCCAGCGCGATGTCGTACGCGCCCGAGGCGACCGCGAAGTACGCCTCGCGCAGCGCCGTGGCGCCGGTCGCACAGGCGTTGGCGACGTTGTAGACCGGGATCCCGGTCAGCCCAATCTCCTTGAGGATGTCCTGCCCCACCATGTTGGTGCGGTACAGGTTGCCCGCCGACATCATCTCGATGTCGTCGAGCTGCGCGCCCGCGTCGTCGAGGGCGAGCTTGACTGCCTTGGCGCCGAGCGACGGCACCGTCTCTTCCGGATAGCGCCCGAACTTGATCATGCCTACGCCGGCAACGAATACGTCTTCCATTCGATTTCCCTCCGGCCGCGTGCGGCGGCGACCGTCGCCTGTGTCTGGGGGCCTGCTTCGTCGGTGAGTCTAGCAGCAGGCGGGCCCCCGTGCGCCGCCGGCCGCTTCGTCCGCGAGCCTAGACGGGCACGTACTCCGGGATCACCACGTCGTTGCCCTCGCGGTCCTTGCGCGCGGCGCGGGCGCGCAGCCGCACCCGCATGCCCATTTTGACCTTCTCGGGCTCCGGCTCGACCCCGGCCAAGTTGGCTCGCACCGCGACCTTGAGGTCGGGGTGCCCCTGCACCGGCACGTCGATGATCGCGCCGACGAACGGTGTCGGGATGCCCGGGAAGGACTGGTGCACGATCGTGTAGACCCAGACTTCGCCCTCGTTCTCCAGCCGCGTGGGCTGCAGCGAGTTCTCGTCCATGTCGCCGGTCTTGCTGTCGAACCGGCGCGTGGGCGAGTACAGGAACGCCGCCGTGCCGTCCTTGTTGACGAGCGCCTTGATGTAGGCGTCGCCCAGGTCGTCGGTGGGCAGTTCCAGGTAGTCCACGATCGGGCGCAGCCCCGGATCCATCTGCTGCTGGGTGGCGTCGGCCAAAGGCCAGCCCCTTTCTCACCGCCGGTCTCACCGCGCGCGGCGGCGGGACGGCGTTCGCGCGGTCTCGCCGGACGATGCGCGCCCCTGCCAACGGTTGGGGGGAGTCTCGCACCGCGTGAAAGAGGGCGTCAAGGCGTGGCACTCAGTGAAGGGCCGAATCCGCCGGCAGAAACTGCGCGACGGCGTCGCGAAACGCGTCGTCCAACGAGGATTGCGGCAGCCCCAGCTCCCGCACCGCCTTGTCCGATCGGAACCACAGCCGCCGCCGGGCGAGGCGCACGCCGGCGATGGGGGCCCGCGGCGCCCGGCCGCGGACGCGGCTGACGAGTCGCTCGTCGGCGTGCGCCCAGGCCAGCGCGATGGCGTAGGGCACCGGTAACCACGGCGGTCGCCGCCCGCCCGCCGCCGCAGCGCGCCCCACGATGTCCCGCATGGTCAGGTTGCCGTCCCGGTGCCCCAGGATGTAGCGCTCGCCGACCCGGCCCCGCCGCCAGGCCAGCACGTGCCCCTGGGCGACGTCGCGCACATCGGCGATGTTGAGCCCGGCGGAGCGCATGTAGCCGGGCAGGCGGCCCAGCGCGGCGTCGCGGATGAGGCGGCCGGTGGGCGTCGGCCGCCAGTCGAGCGGGCCGATGGGGGCGGTCGGATTGACGACCACCGCCGGCAGCCCCTCGTCGGCGATGAGTTGGTGGACGGCGCGCTCGGCCTGGAGCTTGCTCGCTTCGTAGGGGCCGGCCGCCTCCGCCGGGCGGAGCCACTGCGACTCGTCGGCGGGGACGCCGTCGCGGCCTGCGGCGCCGACGGCGGCCGTCGAGGAGGTGTAGACAACCCGATCGACGCCCGCCTCCAGGGCGGCCCACATCAGCGCGATCGTCCCCTCGACGTTGCTGCGCATCGTCAGGGCGTGGTCGCGGCGGCCCAGCTCGTAGCGCGCGGCGACGTGGAAGACGACGCCCGCACCGGCCACGGCGGCCCGCAGGGAGGACGCGTCGGTCAGGTCCCCGACGACGCGCTCTACGGCCAGACCATCGAGGTTGCGCGCGTCGCTCGCCGGGCGGACCAGCGCGCGGACCTCGACATCGGACTCCGCGAGCAACGCCCGCACGACGTGCGCCCCGATGAACCCGGTCCCCCCCGTCACCAGTGCGACGGTCATGGCGGTGGTCCTTCCGGCGGTGGCTCCCCTGCCAGCACGGCCGCGAGCACGGCTTCGAGCGCCCGGTCCAGGTTGCGCGTCGCGGCGCGGCGCTGCCGGGCCAGGCGCAGCAGCGCGATGGCCAGCGCCGGCCGCCGGGCGATGGCCCGCGCCACGGTCGCCGCCGCCGGCCCGGCCGCATCCCAGTCGAGGATCTCGGGCGGCAGGGTCGCCGAGGCGGGGTCCAGGATGGCGCGCAGGGACGCGAAGGGCAGCCCGGCCCCCGCGGCGTACTCGGCCCAGACGTAGTCCTCCAGCTGCACCGCCACCGCGCCCGACCGGTCGTGGGCCTCGGTCTTCGCAGCGGCGTCGCTCATAATCTGATCGCGCGACAATGTCTCGCCCTCTGCCGCCTCAATGCCGGCCGCGGCGAGCGCGCCCGCCAGCCAATCGCGGAGCGCCGCCGTCGCCGCGATGGGCGGGCCGCGGCGACCGCCGCGCGCGTCTGCATGCTGGACGCGCGTCGCGAGCACGAGGCTGCCGGGCCGCAGCGCCGGGTCGAGCCCGCCGGCGACCCCGGCGCTGAGGATGCCGCCGGCCGGGGGATCGAGCGTCGCCAGCGTCGCGGCGGCGGCCTGTGCGCGCGCTTCGCCGGGACCGCTCACGACGACACGCAGGGGCGCCGCGCCGCGGCGATCACGCAGTCGCGCGGCGAAGGCGGCCGCCTCCCATGGCAGCGCCGTGACGATCGTCAGCATCGCGGGAAGTTAGACGAACGCCTTGCGCAAGGTGCGCAGCCCCGCGCGGATGTTGGTCGAGGCGTCGATCACGGCGGAGGCTTCGAACCCCGAGTGGACCATGCACTGCTGGCACTTGGGGTTGCCCGACTGTGGGCCGTAGTTGTCCCACTCGGTCTCGACCATCAGGTCCTCGAAGCTGTCCGCGTAGCCCTCGTCCAGCAGGTAGCAGGGGCGCTGCCAGCCGAGCACCGAGTAGCACGGCATCCCCCAGGGGGTGCACTCGTACTCGACCTCGCCCTTGAGGAAGTCCAGGAACAACTCGCTGTGGTTGAACGACCACGAATCGGGCGGGTCCTGCAGGATCTCGCGGAAGAGCTGCCGGGTCTGTTCGCGCTGCAGGAAGTGATCCTGGTCGGGCGCCTTCTCGTAGGCGTAGCCGGGGGAGATCATCAGCCCGTCGACGCCGAGCGCCATCATTTCGTCGAACATCTGCCGCGCCCGCGCCGGCTCGGCGCCCAGGAAGAACGTGCTGTTCGTCGTCACGCGGAAGCCGCGCGACTTGGCCAGCCGGATCGCGTCGACGGCGACGTCGTAGACGCCCTCGCGGCAGACCGAGGCGTCGTGGTCCTCGCGCACCCCGTCCATGTGCACCGAGAACGTGAAGTAGGGGCTGGGGGTGAACAGGTCGAGCTTGTGCTGCAGCAAGATCGCGTTCGTGCAGAGATAGACGAACTTGCCCCGCTCGATCAGCCCCTCGACGATGCGGCCGATCTGGGGGTGCAGCAACGGCTCCCCGCCCGGGATCGCGACGACGGGCGCGCCGCACTCCTCGGCCGCCGCCCAGCACTGCTCCGGCGTGAGATTGGCCTTCAGGATCGGGTCGGCGTGCTGGATCTTGCCGCAGCCCGCGCAGGCGAGATTGCAGCGGTAGAGCGGCTCCAGCATCAGCGTCAGGGGGTAGCGGGCGGTCCCGGTCAGGCGCTGCTTGGCGATGTAAGTTCCGACCCGTGCCGCCTGCCGCAGTGGGATCGCCATGTCGTCTCCTATGCGCTCGCAGCCCGTCCGCCGGCCGGCGGGCGCCCTTCGCGGATCATACTAGCCGCCGCCCACCTCCCTGTCCGAGGCGTAGGCGCGACGGGCCGCAGCGTACGCCTCCGGCGTGTTGAGGTTCAGGGTCACCAGCGGGTCATCGACGTCGAGGAAGGCCGTGGTCTTGGCGTGCGCGCGACGGACCGCCCGCAGCCCCTGCGACGCCTCCTGCACGGCGCGCAACTCCGGCAGCAGCGCGCCGTCGAACAGGCTGGGGTGACCGTTGCGGCCCCCGTGGCGCGGCACGACGATCGCGCCGGGCCCCGGCAGGGCCCGCCAGGCGTCGATCAGCGCGCGGACGGTGGCGCGGCTGAGCGGCGTGTCGACGCTGGCGACGACCACCGCTGGGGCATCGCCGGGCAGCGCGGCCGCGCCCGCCCGCAGCGACGACGCCCGCCCCGATGCGTACTCCCGGTTGCGGATGACCCGGCAGCCGCCGTCGCAGCGGATCGCCGCGGCGATGCGGTCGGCCTCGTGGCCGAGCACCACGACCACCGGATCGCAGCCGGCCCCGCCGAGTTGGTCGATCTGGTGTTGCAGCAGGGGCGTGCCGCCCCAGTCCAAGCACGCCTTGGCGCGCCCCATGCGTCGCGACTCGCCGGCGGCGAGCACGATCGCGGCGACGCCGGCGCTCATCGCAGCGCCGGAATCACGTCGCGGCCGATGCGTGCGATCGACTCCAGGATCGCGTCCTGGCCCACGGGCAGGAAGCGGATCAGGGTGTGGTCGAAGCCCAGCTCCTCCAGCTCGCGCAGGCGGGCGATGGCGGTCCCGGGCCCTCCCACGATCAGTACGCCGGGGTCGAAGCCGCGGTAGCCGCGCTCGATGATGGGGCCGGCGAGCGCTTGCGCCTCGGCGTCGCTGGCGGCGATGTACACGTCGCGGCGGACGGGGAACGTCTCGACCTCGGCGAGGCGGTCCTCGGCGTCGGCCGCTTCGCGGTACGAGGCAAGCTGGTCGCGGAGCTGGGTGTTGGTCGCGCCGGGGGCGGCCAGCCAGGCGTCGCCGACGCGGCCGGCGCGGCGGACGGCCACCCGCGCGCTGGCGCCGATCCAGAACCGCGGCGGCCGGGCGGGCCGGGGGCTCACCGTGACGTCGGACAGCTGCCAGAAGCGGCCCTCGTGCGTGACGCGCTCCTCGGTGAGCAGGCGGCGCAACAGCGGGACCGCCTCCTCCATGCGGTCGCGGCGCTCTGACAGGGGCACGCCGAAGGGTGCGAACTGCGTCTCGCCGTCGCCGATCGCGAGGATGCAATCGAGGGGGCCCGTCGCGATGGCGGCCAGCGTGCCCAACTGCTCCGCGAGCAGCACGGGATGCCAGAGCGGCAGCAGGAAGAGCGGGATCACCGGCATCTCGCCCAGCTCCGGCAGGCAGCGCGCCAGCATCGGCACGTTCTGCATGTAGGGCCGCGGCGTGGCGTGGTGGTCACCGATGGAGAACGAGGCGAAGCCGGCCGCGCGCGTGGCGGCGGCGCGCTCGACCACCCAGCGGGCCGACGTCGCGGCGTCGCCGCGGGGGTGCGCCGAGGTCACCGAGAGCCCGATCTGCATTCTGTTTCCCCTTCCGCTCGCCGCCAGTGCGTGGAGCCGAGGATACGCCTCAGCGGCTCGCGGGGGGCTCCACGGCGAACAGCGCGCCGAGCACGTCGCGGCAGAGCCGCGCCACGGCGTCGAGCCGCGCCGGTTGCAACGCCATGCCCGCGCCCGCCGGTTGCACCTCGCCGCGGGCGGTCTCGGCCGCGACGTCGATCAGGGCCGGGGTTGGGCGGCGGCCCTGGAGCACACCGGCCAGCTGATAGGCGAGCAGCGGAGCGGGCGCGACTCCCCACCAGACGGCGCGGATCTCGGTCACCCGAGCGCGGTCGGCGTCGGTCAGGCTGACCACGGCGGCAAGCCCCAGCCCGAGATCCAGGGCCTCGCGGTAGCACGAGACGCCGCGCGGGACCGGGACCACGATGGCGCCGGGCGCTTCGCCGGGACGCGGCAGGATGCGGCCGTCGAGGGTGAGGCGGTCGTCCAGGGGGACCGCGTCCCCGGCGATGCGCAGCCGCGCGTCGAGCGCCAGCAGCGTGGCCGTGAGGCGCTGCTCGGACGCGCCCAGCGCCTCGTCGAGGGACAGCGCTCCCGCCCCGGCCGCGCACGATGCCGAGAGTGCCTGGCGCAGCGCGGTGGGCAGGCCGGGACGGCGCGATGTCTCGCGCAGCGTCGCGCAGGGCGGGAGCTCCAGCGGGGCGGGTGGCGGCACGATCAGCCGCCGTAGTCGGCGAGGGCCTTCTTGAGCGCGCCCGCCGCCAGCACGGAGCAGTGCACCTTGCTCCTCGGCAGACCACCCACCGCCGCGACGAAGTCCCGCCGGGTCAGGCCCCGCGCCTCCTCCACGGGCCGGCCGGTCAGCAACTCCGTGGCGACGGAGCTGGTCGCGATCGCGGCGCCGCAGCCCCGCGTCAGGAACGACGCCCGCACGATCACGCCCTGCTCGATGCGCAACATCAGGCGCATGTGGTCGCCGCAGACGGGGTTGCGGTCCTCGCCCACGGCGTTCGCGTCGCTCAGCGTGCCGGCGTTGCGGGGGTTGCGGAAGTGGTCGAGCACGATGGCGTTGTAGGCGCCGCCGTCAAGCGTCGAGTCGGCTGGGGTTGGGTCGTCGGCGGTCATCGCCATGAGTCTACGCCCGCCCCGCCCGGCTCAGGCGTCGTCGCCGAGGAGCGCGGCGCATGACGATCGCGTCCACGCTAGCCGGAGTCGAGGCCGATCGCCTCGAAGACGGCCAGGAACTGGTGCGGATTGGCCGGGTTGTAGTGCGGGATCGCCAGCCCGATGGTCAGCGCCGGCCCGCTGACGAAGATCGCCCGCAGGCTGCGCCCCGCGGATTCATCCAGCACGCCGAAGGCCCGCGCGGCCGACCGCGTGGCGTCGCTGAGCAGCGGGAACGGGAACGACTGTGCGGCCTGGAAGCGGTCGTGGGAAGTGCGATCATCGGCGCTGATCGCGAGCAGGCGCGCCCCGGTCCCGCCGATCAGGTCGAAGTCGTCGCGGAAGGCGCACAACTGCGCCGTGCAGATCGGCGTCGCGTCCTCCTGGTAGAAGGCGATGATGAGCGGCCCCAGCGCGGCGATGTCGTGCAGGCGGATGGGCCCGTCGGGGCCGGCGAGGGTGAGGTCGGGCAGCGCGGCGCCGGCGTCGAGCGGCGTCATGGCGAGCCCCCGGCGGCGCCCAGACCGGCGACGTCCAGCGTGGGGCCCTTCGCGAAGGCCAGCAGCTGGATGCGGCCCAGCCCCCCCGGGTCGCTCAGCAGCTGTGCCGCGCGGCGGTGCTCGAGGTGGGCATCGAGGTCGGCGCCGCGGCCCGCCTCCGCGAGGGGGGAGGGCGTCGTCGCCCCCATGGCCGCCAACCATTCCGCTTGCGAGCGCGGCGGGTATGCGGTGAGGCCGGCGCGCCGCGCCGCCGCCGCCACCGCGTCGAGGTCGACGTGGCAGGTGAGGTCCTGTTCGCCCACGCGGACATACGGGTCATCGCCGGGCGTGTGCCGGTGGAAGCTCATCAGCGTGCCCCGGGCGCGCCAGGGCGCGTAGAGCTGCTCGCGCGGATGCCCGTAGTCGAAGAACAGCAGCAGACCCTCATCGACCGCGGCGGCGATCGCGCCGACCAGCGCGTCGATGCCGGGGCAGACCTCGACCATCTGCCCCGGTCGCGGCGTCAGGCCCGCCAGCGGCGCCAGCAGCGTTGAGTCACTCGGTGGCCCCGGCACGTCGTGGAAGCGATCGTCGGTCAGGCCCACGAAGAGCTCTTGCCAGCCGCTGCCCGACCAGCGCAGGCGATGGACCGGCTGGGCGTCGAGCAGCTCGTTCGCGACGACGAGCCCGCGCAGCGGCGCCAGCTCGTCGATGCCGGGGCGCCAGGTCAGCTGCGCGCCGAAGCCGCCCAGCCGCTCGCGCTGACGCGCGCGCGACGCGCCGTCCGGTTCGACCAGCACGCCACGTAGCGCGGCGGCGAAGTCGGGGCGCTGCGCGGCGACCCAGCCGAAAGCGGCGTCGATGAGAGCGCCCGTGCCCGGACCGATGTCGCACAGCGTGTACTCGGCCGGGCGGTCGCGGGCGTCCCAGTCGGCCGCCGCCAGCGCCGCGACCGCGTATCCGAACAGCGGATGCAGCTCGGGGCTGGTGAGGAAGTCCCCATCGCGGCCCACGGTGGGCCGGCCCGAGCGGTAGTAGCCGTGGGCGGGGTCGTAGAGCGCGGCGGCCATGAAGTCGGCGAAACTGATGGACCCCTGCGCCCGGATCCGCGCCGCGATCTGGCGCGCAGCCGGGGTCGCCTGGCTGCTTGGCAGGCGGAAGCGATCGCCGGGCGCGGGGCCGGCCGTCACGGCCGCGCGGTCCCGGCCGGCGCTCGGATCGCGCCCCGTCCCATGTCCACTGGGCCCCGTCTCGGTTGGATGCGGCATCGCGACCCAGTATATGGAGCGGCATATGGACGCGCGGGGGCTAGGATTGCGGATGGAGGGTCCGGTGGAACCGCGCTGCAAGCTCTGGCTCGAGCACGACGATCACCTGGGGATGAGCGACTACCGCGCGCGCCTGCTCAGCGCCATCGCGGAGACGGGCTCGCTCGCCGCCGCGGCGCAGCGCCTGGATCTGAGCTACCGCCGCGCCTGGGGAAAGGTGCGCGAGCTCGAACGCCACCTGGGCATCCCGCTGGTCGAGAGCGTGGCCGGTGGCGTCGGCGGGGGCGGCTCACGGCTCACGCCGGAGGGGGCCGAACTCGTGCGGCGCTACACCCAGTTCGCCGACGATGCCCGCCGCGCCGTCGCCGCCCTGTACGACGACGCCTTCAGCACGCCCGAGCCCACCGATCCCGCCACGCTGCGATCAGATCGGGCCGGTCCGCGGTAGGTCCGCCCGCGCGCTGGCGGACGCAGGTCGGTTGGTCGGGCGGTGTCGCGACCGCCGCCGTGGAAGGCGCCTACTCGCCGCGCGCTCCCAGAATGTTGACCGTCACCCGCCGCCGGCGCGCCCCATCGAGTTCCACCAAGAAGATGCTCTGGTACTCGCCCAACTGCAGGCAGCCGTCGAACAGGGGCACCGTCTCGCTCGTGCTGAGGAACAGGTGCTGGCAGTGGCTATGCCCGTTCTCGGGCTCGTTCGGGTGCATGTTGACGGTGCGGATGTCGAAGTCGTTGTGGCGGTAGTAGCGGTCGGGCGGCGCGATGCTGCGCAGCAGGTCCTTGAAGTCCTCGATCAGCAGCGGCTCGTTCTCCTGCAGCCGGATCGCCGCCGTCGTGTGCGTGGAGAAGATCGTCACCTGACCGAAGTCGAGGCCCGCCGCATCCACGACGCGGCGCACGTCGTCGGTGATATCGAGGAACCAGGGTCCCTCTTCGGTGCGATAGTCGAGTTGCCGCTGGATGGAACGGAACGGGCTGGTGGTCGTGTGCCGTTCGAATGGCGCGCGTATCACACCACCCGCCATCTGGGGTGCAGTCATGAGGGCCCCTCGCTGAACAACTCCCAATAACCAGACGATAAGTTCGCGAACTGCCAACGGGGAAACGAAAATGATCCCGTCGCAGCCGAATTGCAGGGTAGCACAGTGGGACGGTCGCCGCTGGATTCGTGGCTTAGTCGGGCGGGTTGCCGGGGGCGCCGCGCTCGAGTCGGCGGACGAGTTGGTCCACGTGCGCAGCATCGGGCGCCGCGGGTTCCTGCTCCCGGTACGTCCGCAGATCGCTCAGGGCGGCGTCGCCGAGACCCAGTTGCGCCGCGATCAGGCCGCGGTCGCGAATCTCGCCGATCGCCCACGGCGTCAACGCGACGAGATGCTCCGCCGCGCCCAGGGCGGTGGCGAAGTCGCGCCGCCGCACGCCCGCGACCTTGAGATTCTGGAGCACCCGCGCCAGGATCTGCCGCTTGGTGACCGCGCTCAGCAGCGACTCCGTCGCGCCGGCCCCAGTCGCCCCGGCCTCCCGCGCCCTGGAGAGGCGACGCTCCACGTCCTCACGCAGCGTGTCCACGCCGACCTCGCGCCCGCCATGGAACGGGTCGAGGTAGCGCCAGGCCCCATCCGGCTCGGCGCCGGCGGCGACGCGGACGAGGAAGTGCTGCGGCGCTCCGACGCCCTCGATCGTGATCCCCAGGCGCCGCCCGACCTCGATCAGCAGGATCGAGAGCGTGATCGGCAGCCCCCGGCGGCGACGCACGACGCGGTGCAAGTAGGAGTTCTGCGGGTCGTAGTAGTCGTCGGGGTCGCCGCCGAAGCCGAGGTCGTCGAAGAGGAAGGCGGCCAGCCGGTCGGCGCGTTGGCCCGGCGCGGCGTCCGCCAGCAGCGGCTCCGCGTCGCGGCCGATGGCGTCGAGTTGCCCGATCTCCGCCGCGACGTCCAGGCCCGCGTCGGCGATGCGACCGACGCGCAGGGCGCAGTCCGTCAGATCGACGCCCGCATCCGGGCCGCCCGCGCGGGTGGCGAAATCGGCGGCGAGTCCGCGCAGACGGGCAGCCTCTGTTGTTTCCATGATCGCAGCGAGGCTAGCAGCCGCCTAGGCTGGAGATGAGGCGGTCGGGGGCTCGCATGACCCCGGACGTGAGCGCTCCACTCCGCCGGATCGCTGAGCCGCAAGGGAGCCATGACCCGGCTGGACGCGTATCACTGTACGGAGGAGCTCCGTCGATGACCGCCCCCTCGGCCGGCGAGCAGCGCACCCGCCAGCCCCGGCCCAAGACGCCCCCGCGACGCGACGCGCCGCCGATTGACCGCCGCGCCCGGCTCCGCATCCCCCCGCACCACGTCACGAAGCAGCCTCCCTTCGAACGCGTCCACAACTGGGACGAGGTCTACTACGGCTACACGCCGGAGCCGGCCATGTTCGAGGCGCAGCGCTGCATCCAGTGCCCCGCCGAGCCCTGTGTCGCGGCCTGCCCAGTCGGCAACGACATCCCCGGGGCGCTGGCCCACCTCGAGCTGGGACGCATCGGCCCGGCCGCCGCCATCTTCCGCGCCACCAGCGAGATGCCGGAGCTGTGCGGCCGCCTCTGCCCGCAGGAGCAACTCTGCGAGGGCCACTGCGTGGTGGGCAAGAACGCCAAGCCGGTCGCGATCGGCAAGCTGGAGTCCTTCGTGGCGGATTGGGACCGCCGCCAGCGGGGCGGCTTCCCGGTCCCCGAGCCCCGTTTCGAGAGCGGTGGGCGTGTGGCGGTCGTTGGGAGCGGGCCGGCGGGCCTCGCCGTCGCCGAGGGGATGCGCCTGGCGGGACACGCGGTGACCGTCTTCGAGGCGTGGCCCCGCGCGGGCGGCGTGCTGCGCTACGGCATCCCCAACTTCAAGTCGGCCAAGAGCATCGTCGACGAGAAGATCGACGCCCTGCGCGCCGGCGGCATCGAGTTCCGCACCGGCGTGCGCGTGGGGCAGGACGTGCGCTGGGACGCATTGCGCGCCTTCGACGCCATCTTTCTGGCGCAGGGCGCCGGCGCCGCGCGACGTCTGCGCCTCACGGGCGAGCAACTGAGCCACGTCTTCAGCGCGACCGACTTCCTGGTGCGCGCCAATCTGCCCCCCGAGGATCTGCCCGCGGGGCAGCAGCAGAAGCCGTACGTGGGTCGGCGGGTGGTCGTCGTGGGCGGCGGCGACACGTCGATGGACTGCGTGCGCTCCGCCGTCCGGCTGGGCGCGGAACACGTGACGCTGCTCTACCGGCGCACCGACAACGAGATGGCCGGCCGCCTCGAAGAGCGGCGGCACGCCCGCGAAGAGGGCGTCCACTTCGAATACCTGACGACGCCGGTGCAACTCCTGGGGCGGGACGGCGCCGTACGCGCGATCGAGTGCGTGCGCATGGAGCTGGGCGAGCCCGATGAGAGCGGCCGTCGCCGGCCCTCCCCGATCGAGGGCTCCAACTTCGTCCTCGACGCGGATGCCGTCGTCGTCGCGGTGGGCTACGGCGTCGACCCCGAATTGCTGGGGCCGGAATCGGGCGTGGTGGTGGACGACTGGGGGCAGATCGTCGTCGATGCGGTGGGGCGCACCTCGCAGCCGGGCGTGTTCGCCGGGGGCGACAACGTCAACGGGGCCGACCTCGTGGTCACGGCGCTGGCCTCGGCCCACCAGGCGGTCCCGGCGATGCTGACCTACGTGGCCGACGGCCTCGCGGCGCGGGCGCCCGCCGCGGGCTGACCGCGCGCCGTGCCGGTTGCCGCCCCGCCGGCCGGCTACGCCCCGCTGTCGTTCGCGATGGGAATGAAGCGCTCGACGAAGTCGACGAGCCACTGCCCGTTGATGTTGATCGCATCCACGCGCAGGGTCAGCACGGTGGCCGTCCCCGGGACCGTGACCCCGATATACACCCGCGCCCGGTCGCCTTCGACTTCGGCGCGGGCCTCGCCGAGGGCGCCGGCGGTGACGACGTCCTGCTCATCGGACAGATCGCGGAGCACATCCTCGGCGTTCTTCCAGCCGGTCTGGCTGATCTTCTCGGGTCCGGCCAGGCCGAAGATGCTGACGGCGTCGCCCGTCTGAACCGCGTCGAGATACGTCAGCGCCAGGCCGGCGAGCGCCGTGGCCGTGTCACCGCTGGCCTCGACCGGCTCCGGCAGCAGCACGACGCTGAACACGTAGTCGCCGATGCGATGCCGCTCCCCTCCCGGCCGGCCCACCACCGCGGGGAACACATCGACGCGGTAGCGGCCGCTGACCGCCAGCTCCAGCGCCAGTTCGGCGTCGAGCCCGTGGCCGGAATCGTCGTTGATCGCCAGGAAGCCGCCGTCCGGGTCGAACACCTCCATGAACGTGTCGGCGCCGATCTCGCCGTCGGCGCGGATGCGCACGACCTGGCCGGCCTCGCCGGCGAACTCAAACGTGTCGATATCGCCCGGGTGGTGGAGCCGGGCCTGCACGCTCTCACCGATCGAGAGGATCCGCGAGTCGTCGGTCACCTCGGCCGGCAACAGTTCCACGCTGACGATGAACTCCCCGCCGCCCAGGCTGTCGTAGGGGACCACGCGGATCACCTGCAGACCCTCCGAGGGCAGCGTCGTGATGAGCAGTGAGTCGCGATTGGCGATGCTCTCATCGTCGTTGGTGCGGATCTCCGTGCGGTTGGGCTCCAGCAGCGTCACCACGGGATCCATGGTGGCGAGCCCATCGACGCGGATACGGACGAGGTCGCCCTCGGCGCCCTGGAAGCGGAACTGCGCGGGCTCGTCGGGCGTGATGACGCTGGACCGGATCTCGCTGCCGTAGACCAGATGGTTGGCGGGCAGGGCGGGCTCCGGTGCGGCTTCGACCTCGGCTTCAGCGTCGGCCGCAGCGTCGGCCGCAGCGTCGGCCGCTTGCTCCTCGGTGGGCGGGTCGGCCGGCGCTTCGGTCTGCGCCTGCTCTTCGGCGGCCGGCTGCTGGGCCGGCGCCTGGTCTTGCGCTGGGGCCGGCTGCTCGGCTTGCGCCTGGTCTTGCGCTTGGTCTTGTGCTTGGACCGGCTGCTCGGCTTGCGCCTGGGCCGGCTGCTCGGTTTGCGCCGGCTCCGCGGCGGCTTGTTCGGTGTCGGCCGGCGCCGCGTCGGCCGGCGCGGCCGCTGCGTCGCTTTGCGCCTCGGCCGCCGCCGCCGGCGCGGCCTCCTGCGATGGCTGCTCGGCCGCCTGCTCGGCAGCGACGTCCGCCCCGGACTGGAGCTCGGGCTCCTCGTCGTCGCCGCCCCAGAAGCACCCCGTCAGCAGGAGCGCCGAGATCAGAATTCCGCCTGTCAGAGAGAGAAGAGGTTTGCGCATGGTTGTCCGACGTTCCGCCACGATTACCCGGTGGATTCCGCCGACCACCCGGATCGTAACACCTGACGGCTTAGGTGGACGTGCGGTTCCCCCATAAGTCCCGCGCGGGGCCGCCGGGCGCCCATCGATTGTCGCCGGCGAGCCACCGGCTATACTGATGACCGCGCCCCGGGATCGGGCGCGCAGGGGCAGGGCACTCCGGCGCAGCGTTGGGGAGACGGCGTGAGCTACGAGATCGTCGAGAACTGCATCGGCTGCACGGCCTGCGTGAACCGCTGCCCCACGAACGCCATCTACGGCGAGCGCAACGTCATCCACTACATCGACCCGGTGCTCTGCATCGAGTGCGGGGCCTGCGGCGCCGTCTGCCCGGTCGAGGCGATCCTGGACGAGGTGGGCGACCTCTGCCGCAAGTTCCCCAAGAAGGAATGGCCCAAGGCGGTCGTCGTCTCGGACCGCTGCATCGGGTCGGGCTGCGAGATCTGCATCAACGTCTGTCCCTTCGACGCCCTCGTGCTCGACCACACCGCCGGCGCGACCGACTTCTTCGGGCAGGCCGTCGTAATCGAGAAGAACTGCACCGGCTGTCGCCTGTGCGAGGACTCCTGCGGCTGGGACGCCGTGCACATCTTCCCCGAGCGGGAGCTGCTCAAAAAGCAGTACTACCCGAACGACAAGCCCACGCCGGGCCAGCAGAAGTTCGGCAAGCAGAAGACCGCCGCCGCCGTCAGCTAGGCCGCCCCCCGCGCGACAACGCCGCGTGCCCGTCGTTCCCCGGGACGAGTCGCCGCCCTAAACGGACGAAAAACCGCGTCAACGGGCGAATATTTTACACGCAGGTTACCTTAATTAACACGTTGGACATAACGGGGGGGGGGGGGGGGGTCCTATCAGAACGTCTTAGACTACGCGCGCTCACGCACCGAGCGGTCCCACAAAGGGACAGCCGGGTACCGGAAAGGACTTTGCGATGAGCCGCCTGAACCATTGGACCGCCCTGCGACAGCGAAAGATCTCGCGTCGCACCATGTTGGGAGCCAGCGCGAAGGCTGGCGTTGGAGCCGCCGGGCTCGCGCTCGTCGGCTGCGGCGACGACGACGAGCCCGACGCTGGGGCCGCGGCCGCCGAACGGGCCGCCTCGGCCGCGGAGGAGGCCGCCGCCGCGGCCGTCGCCGCCGGGGATGCGCGCGCCGCCGAATCCGAGGCCGCAGCTGCGGTCGCGGCCGAGGCGGCAGACGCTGCGGCCGACGCGGCCGCCGCCGCCGGCGAAGCCTCCGCCGCCGCCGGCGAAGCCTCCGACGCCGCCGCGCAGGCGGCCAGCGCCGCCGATGCGGCTGCGGCCCTGGCCGCCGAGGCGGCCGAGTCGGAGGACGCCGCCAACGCGGCCGCCGCCGCGGAAGCCGCGGCAGCCGCGGCGGCCCAGGCCGCCGACGCCGCTGGCGCTGCCGGTGACGCCGCTGCCGCGGCCGTCGCGGACGCCGCCGCCCAGGCCGCCGAGGCCGCCGCCCAGGCCGCCCGCGACGCGGCCGCCGCCGTCGAGGCCGGGACGGCCACCGCGGAGGCCGCCCAGGCCGCCATCGACGAGGCCGCTGAGGCGGCGGCGGCCGCCGCGGCCGCCGCCGGGGAGGCGTCCGCCGCCGCGGGCCAGGCCGCCGCCACCGCCGCGGAGACCGCTGCCACCGCCGCGGAGACCGCCGCCACCGCCGAGGCCGTCGCCGAAGCCGCGGCCGAGACCGCCGCCGCGGCCGTCGCCGCCGCCGAAGAGGCCGCCGACGCGGCCCAGGAGGCCGCCGAGAGCGCCGCCATGGCGGCGGAGGACGACGAGGCCCCGGCCACCGGCCCGCAGCACGGAGGCATCATCACTTGGCACGGGGGCGACAGCGGCATCCTCGACCCGGCCATCGCCGACGACGGCCTCCTCGACAGCAGCATTTTCCCGGTCTACGACCACCTCAACTACCTCGACAACGGCGGTGTGCTCACCGCCGCGATGGCGGAGCTGCCCGAGGTCGTCGATGACGTCACCTTCGTCTACAACATCAAGCCGAACGTGCACTGGCAGGACAAGGCCCCGCTGAACGGGCGGCAGTTCGTCGCCGAGGACGCCGCCTTCGGACTCCAGCGCTTCGGCCAGGACAACCCCGAGTTCATCTGGAGAGACCGCTTCGCCAGCGTCGACCAGTTCGAGGTCACCGACGAACTCACCCTGCGCCTCACGCTCGGGGAGGTGTTCGCGCCGATGCTCACCGCCGTCGGCGAGATTCAGATGCTGATGATCGCGCGCGACGTGGTCGAGGCCTTCGGCGACGACGCCATCGCCACCAACGGCGAGGCCGCCATCGGCACCGGCGGCATGCAGATGGTCTCTCGGGAGGCCGACGTGCTCACCGAGCTCGAACGCAACCCCAACTACTACCGCGAAGGGCTCCCCTACATCAACGGGCTGCGGGCGAACTGGAATCTCGACGGGGCGTACCGGGCCGCGCAGTACGTCGCCGGCGAGTCCGACATCCTCTTTTGTCCGTGGCTGGGCTTCCCGGCGGAGAACGAGGCCGTGCGGGGCCAAGTCGGCGAGGAGAACGTCGTCGATGTGCCCATGAATGCGACCTGGAACTGGACGGCGGTCCACTTCCACACCAAGGTCGAGCCCTACGGCGACCCGCGCGTGCGCACCGCCCTGCACCTCGCCACCGACCGGGAACAGCTCCTCGTGACGACTCAAGGCGTGACGGAAATCGGCGGACCGATCTCCCACGCGATCGGCGCATACGCCTGGACCCCGGACGAACTCCGTCAGCGTCCCGGCTACCGCTCCGGCGCCCAGCGCGAGGAGGACCTGGCCGAGGGCCGGCGGCTGCTCGACGCCAGCGGCTACGACCCGGCCAGGGTGCCGCCGATGACCGCCGCTGCCGGCTACGGAACCCCGTACGCCGAGGTGATGCAGCAGAACTTCGCGGCAATCGGCTTCGAGGTCGAACTCCTGGAGCAGCCCAACTCGGAGAACCTCACGCTGCGGGCGGCGGGGGAGTTCACCCTCACCTGGCAGGGCCTCGGGGGCGCGTTCGACCCCGACGTCCTCTACGGACTCAGCCACAGCGACGGCGGACGCAACTACGGCGAGTTCTCGGACCCCGGGCTCGACGCGCTGCTGGAGCAGGGACGCTCCACCCTCGCCGCCGAGGACCGTTTGCCGATCTACGACGAGGTCCAGACCAAGCTGCTCGAACTCAATCCCCAGATCTACTGCAACTGGGGCCGGCCGGTCGTCGGCCACCGTCCCTGGCTCAAGGGCTACGGCTCGACCAACAGCAGCACCGCCGCCACCTATCGGTGGTACCGGTCGTGGTTCGAGGGCAAGCCCGGCATCTAGCGGGGTTGAACCGCGGCGCGGGGGAACCTCACCCCCTAACCCCCTCTCCAGCTAGAGCGCTGGAGAGGGGGGACCGGAGGGGGGAAGGGCGGTTCGCGAACCGCCCCTACGGGATCTCGCCCCCGCGCCATTGCTCGGCGCTGGGAACGGGCGCTCCGGTTCCCTCTCCCTCAGGGAGAGGGGGTTAGGGAGGGGCGGTTCGCGAACCGCCCCGACGATGTCTCGCCCCCCGCCGTTGCCCGGCGACGGGCGGGCGCCTTGTGAAGGGGCGCTAGTTCCCGTGGCTGCGGTACGTCGCGTCCGTCGATTCGAGCACGGTGCGGTCCAGGATGTCGGCGATCTCGACATCCTGCTCGATGCCGCCGAACTCCCGCAGGACGTCGTGCAGCGCCTGGAACTGCGCTTCCGTGAACCAGCCCAGGCCGTTGGCCCGCGTCAGCTCCGAGGTCGCATTGGCCAGGTCGGTCTCCAGCAGGAAGCGCTCGTGGAGCAGGTCGGCCTCCTCGCTGATGAAGGCGCGCGTCGCCTCGATCGCGGCCGCCGGGTCGGCCAGGGCGAACTGGACGCCTCGCATCGTGGCGGTCAGGAAGCGGCGCAGCGCCTCCCGGCGCGTCTCGTCGGCCAGCAGGTCCTCGGTCACGACATAGGTCACGCCGAGCGTCGGCACGCCGGCGTCGCCGGCCTGGAAGATGCGGATCGATTCCCCCATCACGCGCTGCAGGATGTCGGGCTCGTTGTTCAGGAACACCGGGTAGACGTCGACCTGCCCCTCAGGCAGCACGACGGGGTTGAAGCCCACGCCGACGAGCTCCACGTCGTCGGCGCTGAGGCCGTTCGCGTTGAGCAGCGCCAGGAACTCGGCCTGCACGACGCTCTTGAAGCCCACGGTGCGGCCCGCGAAGTCGGCGGGCGACTCGATGCCGCTGTCCTCCAGCACGACGTAGCCCAGGTCGCCCGACTGCCCGAAGAGCGCCACCACGACCAAGGGCGCCCCCGGGTCGGCGCGGCGCTGGATGACCTCGCTGGCGGGCTGGGTGGTGAGATCGACGTCGCCGCTCAGCAGCAGCCGGATGTGCTCGCCCTGCCCCGACGGGTGCTGGATGGTCACGTCCAGGCCCAGCTCGTCGAAGTAGCCCTCCTGGTCGGCGACGTAGGCGGCGACGAAGGGCAGGTTGGCCTGCGCGCGGAAGCCCGCCATGAACGTGAAGCTGAGCCGCTCGTCATCGGCGGGGGAGTCGCCGCCGCAGGCCGCGACGATCAGCGCCGTGATCAGCCCGAGCGCGAGGATGGTGGCCGCCAGCACGCGGCGGCGAGGTCGGGGGAGGGTGGAGGATCGGTGTCGTAGGGCCATGCGCCGGATCGTAAGCAGGGAGCCCGCCCGGGTAGGTTGTATAATGCAACGCACTGTGTCGCCGAGAGAGCACGCGCGCGATCCGCTGGGGGCGGCCCTCGACATCGTGGGCGATCGCTGGTCGCTGCTGGTCGTGCGCGACCTGCTGCGCGGGCACACCCGCTTCAGCCAACTGCGCGAGTCGGTCGTCGGCATCGCGCCCAACATCCTGACCGAGCGCCTGCGACGGCTCGAGCGTCACGGCGTGCTCGAGCGGCGGCGCTACAGCGACGCGCCCCCCCGCGACGAATACCTGCTGACGCGGCGCGGGCACGGCCTGGGCGCGGCCGTGGGCGCGCTGCTGATCTGGGGCGAGGCGGCGCAGCACGACCTCAGCCTGATCGACCTGACCTGCGGCCACGAAGTGGCCCTGGTCTATCGCTGCCCGGACTGCGAGCGCGACACGCCGCGCTCGCAACTGCGCATCGTCGAGGGCTGAGGCGTCGCGGGGCGGGCTACTCTTCGGTCTCCGGTGCGAGGTCGCCGACGTCGGTCGCGGTGCCTTCCCCGCCGAAGGGGGCCGTTTGGTTGAGGACGAAGCTCTTGAACCACCAGCCGTCGACGGCGTCGCGGCGGAACTCCGCCACGAGGTGGTGCTTGTAGCGCACCTTCAGATCGGTGCCGAGGTCCACATCGTCCCCCTCGATCTCCAGTAGGTCGGCGACGCCGGTGATCTTGATCACGACCCGCTTGACCTCGCGCCGGCGGATCTTGCTGGCCAGCCGGCCCTCGGCGTTCGTCTCGTCGGCGTTCGACCCGTCGGCGCCGCGCGCGCTGGGCGGGCTGGTGGGCTCTGCGGTCATGGGGTGCTCCCTCCGCCCCGCGTCGCGGGGGCGTGCGTCGATCCGACCCGTCCGGTCGTCCGGCCGCTATTTTACTCGGCTTGGGCGTACGCGGCTCCGGCCCCCGCGACTCACTCCGGCGTGGTCCAGGTGGACCGGTGCCAGGAGAGCAGCCGGCGCTCGGCCAGGGACAGCGCGACGTTCATCAGCACGCCGATGACGGCCAGCGTGACCACCGCCGCGAACAGCCGGTCGAGCCGCACGAGCCGGTTCTCCTCATCGATGACGGCGCCGAGCCCCCCCTGCCCGGCCGCGAAGAACTCGGCCACCACCGCCCCGATCAGGCTCAGCGTGGCGGCGATCTTCAACGCCGCGAAGACATAGGGCAGCGCCGACGGCCAGCGTAAGCGCAGGAAGATCTCGCGCGGGGAGGCGTGCAGGGAGCGCAGGAAGTCGAGCGCGCCCGGGTCGACGTCGCGGAAGCCCACGATGCCGTTGATCAGCACCGGGAAGTAGGTGATCAGCGCCGCGATGGCGACCTTCGGCTCCCAGCTGAAGCCGAACCAGATCACGAACAGCGGCGCGAGGGCCACGATGGGCGTCACCTTGACGGTGATCGCGATGGGCAGCAGCGCGCGCTCCAGCGTCGTCGAGTGGGCCATCAGGATGGCCAGCACGATCGCGGCGCCGGCCCCGACCGCGAGCCCCGCCGTCGCGACCGCGAAGGTGCGCAGGCCTTCCTGCGCGAAGAAGCCGAGGTCGCCGACGAGCGCCTTCGCGACCGACGACGGCGGCGGCAGGACGAAGCGGCTGACGTCGTTCACTTCGACCCAGGCCTCCCACACCACTGCCGCGAGCACGGCCGCGATCAGCGGGGGTAGCAGGTAGGGCAGCGCGGCGCGCGCCCAGCGCGTCCACTCGACGCGCAGCGGCGCGGTCGCCGTGGGCCGGTCTCCCCGGTCGCTCATGGCGGTCCCTGATCGGGCGGGCCAGTGCGCAGCAGGGCGCGGATCTGGTCGACGGCGTCGAGGAAGGCGGGCGTGCGTTCGCCCGACGGCCGGCGCGGGCGCGGCAGGTCGATCGCGACCTGCGCGACGATGCGGCCCGGGCGCGGGCTCATCACGACCACCCGATCGGCCAGCGCGACGGCCTCGGCGACGGAGTGCGTCACGAACAGCACCGTCTTGGCCGCGGCGCGGGCCGTGGGCGCGCGCTCCCAGACGCGGAGCAGCTCGTAGCGCATCTGCTCGCGCGTGATCTCGTCCAGCGCCGCGAAGGGCTCGTCCATGAGCAGCAGGTCCGGATCGACGGCCAGCGCGCGGGCCAGGGCGACGCGCTGTCGCATGCCGCCGCTCAGCTCGTGGGGTCGCGCCCGCTCGAAGCCATCGAGCCCCACCAGCCGGATCAGCGCCTCGGGATCGGACCCGGCGGCGCCGCGGTTCGCCGCGCGGTTGACAGTGTGGGGCAGCGCGATGTTCGCCCGCACGTCGCGCCAGGGCAGCAGCGCCGGCGTCTGCGCGACGAGGCCCAGCCGCTTGCCGGCCTGCGCCGCGCTCGCGGCGCCGCCCAGCACGCGCACGACGCCCCGGCTGGGCGGCAACAGTCCCGCCGCGATCCGCAGCAGCGATGTCTTGCCGCAGCCGCTGGACCCCACCACGACGACGAACTCCCCCGGCCGCACGCTGAGGTCGATCGCCTCCAGGGCGCGCAGGTCGTCGTAGTCCAGGCCGACGCCGGAGAGATGCAGCGCGTCCTCCGCCGGCGGCGCGGTCGCGGCGGGGCTGGGCGTCGATGCAACCATGATGCTCCTCGCCGGCCGTGGCCGGCATGGTTACGGTAGCCCGCCAGCGGCCGGAACCGGAGCGCGTGCCGCACGCGACAGGGGGGCGCCGGCCGCCCCTGTATTCTCCACCCGGCCGGCACGGCCTGCGATCCGTGGATGGAAGGGCGTCGCGCGTGACGACTGAAGAGCTGACCGTTGGCTTGATCGGGGGCACGGGCCCCGAGGGGCGCGGCCTCGCGCTGCGGCTGGCGCAGGCCGGTCTGGCGGTGCGGATCGGCTCCCGCCGGGCCGAGCGCGCCGAGCAGGCCGCGAGCGACGTCCGCGCCGCGCTGCCCGACTCCGACGTCAGCGGCCACCTCAACGCGGCCGCCGTCGCCGAGTGCGACCTGGTCGTCATCGTCGTCCCGTACGACGGGCACGCCGCCACGCTGACCGACCTGCGCGACGCGATCGGCGACAAGATCGTGATCGATGCGGTGGTGCCGCTGCGCTTCTCGGGCGGCCTGCCCGGGACCGTCGTCGTGCCCGAGGGCAGCGCCACGCAGCAGGCCCAGGCGCTGCTGCCGGCGGCGCGCGTCGTCGGCGCCTTCCACAACCTCAGCGCCCAGAAGCTGCAGGCGCTGGACGCGCCGATGCAGGGCGACGTGCTCGTCACCGGCGACGACGCCGAGGCGAAGGCCGCGGTCATGCGCCTGGCCGCGCGCATCCCCGACCTGCGCCCCCTCGACGCCGGCCCGCTGGCGATGTCGCGCTTCGTCGAAGACCTCACCGCGCTGATCCTGGGGATCAACCGTCGCTACCGGACGCAGGCCGCGGTGCGGATGCTGGGCGTGTCGTCGTGAGCGGGCCCGATGGCTACCGGGTCTTCCCCGTGCGCGGCCTGCCCGAGGTGCAAGCGGGCGACGACCTGGCCGCGCTGATCGACGGCGCGCTGCACGCCCAGGGGACGCCGCTCGAGCCGGGCGATGTGCTCGTCGTGACGCAGAAGATCGTCAGCAAGGCGGAGGGCCGGCTGGTGCGACTGGCGGACGTGGAGCCCGGCGATCGCGCCCGCGCCTGGGCCGCCGCCTGGGACAAGGACGCCCGCCAGGTGGAGCTCGTGCTGCGCGAGGCCGCGCGCATCGTGCGCATGGAGCACGGCGTGATCATCACGGAGACGCGCGAAGGCTGGATCTGCGCCAACGCCGGCATCGACCAGTCGAACATCGCCGGGCCGGACGGGGACATGGACGTCGTCTCCTTGCTGCCCGTCGACTCCAGCGCCTCCGCGCGACGCCTGCGCGCCGGCCTGGTCGCGCGGGGGCAGCCGGGCGTGGGCCTGATCATCAGCGACACCTTCGGCCGGCCCTGGCGGGACGGCCTGACGAACGTCGCCATCGGCGTGAGCGGGATGGCCCCCCTGCGCTCCTACGTGGGACAGATCGACGAACACGGCTACGACCTGCGGGTCACCGTGATGGCCATCGCCGACGAGTTGGCGGCGGCGGCCGAGCCCGTGATGAACAAGCTCGACCGGGTGCCCGTGGCCGTCGTGCGCGGGCTGGACGTGCCGCCATCGGAGGACGACGCGTCGACGCTCGTGCGGCCGGCGGAGATGGACCTGTTCCGCTAGGCCCGGCCCCCACCGCTGGCCGCCCCGACCTGACCCTCCGCCTTCCGCTCCATCCCATTCCGGTCCCCCCTCTCCATCGCTTCAGATGGAGAGCCCAGGCGCGCGACCGCACGCCGTCATGTCTGACGGTAGGGGGTGAGGTTCCCCCGCGATCGCACGCCGGAACCCCACCAGTGACACCGGGATGGGCTCCAACGGCGCCCGAAGCCGATAAATTTCGGTGGATGACCCCATAATTTCCGTCTTACTTGACATAGCAGGGGGGGGGGCTTGCCTCTGAGTATGTCATACTTTGCGCGCTCTCGCTCCGAGCGGTCCCACATGGGACAGCCGGGAACCGGAAAGGACGTTGCGATGAGCCGCCGGAACTACTGGACCACCCTGCGACAGCGAAAGATCTCGCGCCGCACCATGTTGGGAGCCAGCGCCAAAGCCGGCGTTGGAGCGGCCGGCCTCGCGCTGGTCGGCTGCGGCGACGACGACGAGCCCGACGCGGGGGCCGCCGCCGCCGAACGGGCCGCCACGGCGGCGGAAGAGGCCGCTGCCGCGGCGGTCGCCGCCGGGGCGGCGCGCGCCGCCGAATCCGAGGCCGCAGCCGCGGTCGCGGCCGAGGCGGCAGACGCCGCGGCCGACGCGGCCGCCGCCGCCGGCGAAGCCTCCGCCGCTGCCGGCGAAGCCTCCGACGCCGCCGCGCAGGCGGCCAGCGCCGCCGATGCGGCGGCCGCCCTGGCCGCCGAGGCGGCCGAGTCGGAGGACGCCGCCAACGCGGCCGCCGCCGCGGAAGCCGCCGCCGCGGCGGCCGCCGACGCGGCCGCCGCCGCATCCGCGGCCGGTGATCAGGCGGCCGCGGCCGTCGCCGCTGCCGCCTCCGAGGCCGCCGAGGCCGCCGCCCAGGCCGCCCGCGACGCGGCCGCCGCCGTCGAGGCCGGCACCGCCACCGCGGAGGCCGCCCAGGCCGCCATCGACGAGGCCGCTGAGGCGGCGGCGGCCGCCGCGGCCGCCGCCGGGGAGGCGTCCGCCGCCGCGGGCCAGGCCGCCGCCACCGCCGCGGAGACCGCCGCCACCGCCGCGGAGACCGCCGCCACCGCCGAGGCCGTCGCCGAGGCCGCGGCCGAGACCGCCGCCGCGGCCGTCGCCGCCGCCCAAGAGGCCGCCGACGCCGCCCAGGAGGCCGCCGAGAGCGCCGCCATGGCGGCGGAAGAGGAGGAGGCCCCGGCCACCGGCCCGCAGCATGGAGGCATCCTCTCCGTCTTCAGTTTCGACGGCGGCATCCTCGACCCGGCCATCGCCGACCACGGCGGCCTCGAAAGCGCCTGGCTCCCGATCTACGACCACATCAACTACCTCGATAACGGCGGGGTGCTCACCGCCGCGATGGCGGAACTGCCCGAGGTCGTCGACGAGCTCACGCTCGTCTACAACATCAAGCCGAACGTGCACTGGCAGGACAAGGCGCCGCTGAACGGGCGGCAGTTCGTCGCCGAGGACGCCGCCTTCGGACTCCAGCGCTTCGGCCAGGACAACCCCGAGTTCATCTGGCGAGACCGCTTCTCCCGCGTCGACCAGTACGAGGTCCCCGACGAGCTCACCCTGCGCCTTAGGACGAAAGAGGTGTTCGCGCCGCTGCTCAGCGCCGTCGGCGAGAACCAGATGGTGATGATCTCGCGCGACGCGGTCGAGGCCTTCGGCGACGACGGCATCGCCAGCGACAACGAGGCTTCCATCGGCACCGGCGGTATGCAGTACGTCTCCCGTGAGCCCGATGTCGAAACCGTGCTGGAACGCAACCCCAACTACTTCCGCGACCCGCTCCCCTACATCGACGGGCTGCGGGCGAACTGGAATGCCGACGGGGCGTATCGGGCCGCGCAGTACGTCGCCGGCGAGGCCGACTTCACCTTTTTGCCGTGGTTGGGCTACCCGGCAGAGAACGAGGCCCTGCGGGCCCAGGTCGGCGAGGAAAACCTCATCGAAGTGCCCATGAACGCGATCTGGTCGGTCTCGACATTCTTCCACACCCAGGTCGAGCCCTACACCGACCCGCGCGTGCGCCTCGCGCTGCACCTCGCGGCCGACCGTGAACAGAACTTCGCGGCGAGAGGAGGCTTGCTGCAGATCGGCGGGCCGATCGGCCACGCGGCCGGGCCATACGCGTGGAGCGTCGACGAGCTCCGCCAACGGCCCGGCTACCGCTCCGGCGCCCTGCGCGAGGAGGACCTGGCCGAGGGCCGGCGGCTGCTCGACGCCAGCGGCTACGACCCCGGGAGCGTGCCGCCGATGACCACCGGCGACCTTGAAACCCTAACCGCTGAGGTGCTCCACCAGAACTTTGCCGAAATCGGCTTCGAGGTCGAACTCCAGGAGATTCCCGCCTCGGAGAACAACACCAGGCGGGCGGCGGGGGAGTTCACCCTCACCGTCAACGGCCTCGGGGGCGCGTTCGACCCCGACGTCCTCCACGGCACCCACCACAGCGACGGCGGACGGAACTTCGGCGAGTTCTCGGACCCCGAGATCGACGCGCTGCTGGAGCAGGGACGCACCACCATCGGCGCCGAGAACCGGGTGCCGATCTACGACGAGATCCAGACCAAGCTGCTCGAAGAGCACAATCCCCAGATCTACCATTCTTGGGGCCGGCCGGTCGCCGGACACCGTCCCTGGCTCAAGGGCTACGGCCCAACCAACATGCAAACCGCCTCCACCTATCGGTGGTACCGGTCGTGGTTCGAGGGCAAGCCCGGCATCTACGGCGTCTAGCGGGGCGGACCTCACCCCCTGCGTGGGAACCTCACCCCCTAACCCCCTCTCCATTGCGGAGCAATGGAGAGGGGGGACCGGAGGGGGAGAGGTAGGCGGGACGCCATCGCCTCGCCGATGGCGCGCCGATGCGCGAAGATCGGCGCATGGCCGCCGCCGACTACCTCTCGCTGTCCGACGCGGCGCTGCTGCGGCAGTGCCGTTTCGAGACGCTGCGCGTGTCGGGGCCGGGCGGGCAGCATCGCAACCGGCGCGACACGGCCGTGCGCCTCACGCACGGCCCGACCGGCCTCGTGGCGCAGGCCTCCGAGCAGCGCTCGCAGTTGCGCAACCGCGAGCGGGCGCTGCGGAGGCTGCGCGCCACGATCGCGCTCGAGCATCGCCGCCCGGTGGCGCTGGAGCGGTACACGCCGACCGCCTCGCTGGAGGCGATCCTGCCGCCCGTGCCCGGCCGCAAGGCGCGCGACCGCATCGGCCCCAAGCATCGCGACTACTGGACCGGCGTGCAGGCGCTGCTGGACCTCTTCGTGGCGGTCGATGGCTCCGTCTCGGAGACGGCGGAGCGCGTGGGGCTGAGCACCGGGGCGCTGTCGCGCTTCCTCGTCGGCGACGCGCGGCTGCTGCGCGCCGTCAACGGCTGGCGGGAGTCGCGCGGGATGCGGCCGCTGCGCTGATCAGACTCCGGCGAGGGCCGTGCGGCAGGCCGCGGCGGCGGCGTGGCCGCTGCGCACCGCCGACTCCATCGTCGCCGGCCACTGGGTGTCCGTCCACGCGCCCGCCAGGAAGAGCCGCTCGACGCTGGTCACGGGCCCGGGGCGCAGCGCCGCGACGCCCGGCGCGGGCCGGAACGTCGCCTCCATCTCCTTGACCACGCGCCAGTGCGTCACGGCCGGCGGCGGGGCGCCGCGCGGCGGGGGGAAGGCGCGCCGCAGCGCCGCGATCGTCGTCGCCGCGACGTCCGCCTGGGGCAGAGCGGCCTGCACGTGCGCGCCCGAGAGCGAGACCGTGATCCACTGACCGCCGTCGGACTCGGTGTCGCCCCGCCCGCCGATGCGCGTGCGATTGAAGACGTACTGCACGTCGGGGTCGAGGACGGCCACGAAGTCGTCGCGCAGCAGCGGCCGGTCCCAGCGCAGGTGCACGTTGACGATCGGGCTGTAGCGGAACGCGTCGAGGGCGTCGAGGCCGCGCCGGCCGCGCCAGTCGCCGGGCAGCAGCGCCGACGCCTGATTCGGCGGCAGGGCCAGCACGACGGCGTCGGCCTCGACGGGCCCGCCGGCCAGCGCGACGCCGCCCGCCCGGCCGTCCCGATCGACGAGGCCGACGGCGCGCGTCCCCAGTCGCGTCCGCCCGCCCGCCGCCTCGAAGCGCTCCCGCGCCGCCTCCGCGAAGCGCGACAGCCCCACCCGCGCCACGCCGATGTCGGCGCCGTGCGCGTCCTGCAGGAGGCCGGTCTTGAGCACGTAGGCGGCCTGCGCGGCGCTGACGGCGTCGGACGTGTCGTTGCAGGTGGGCAGGATGATCAGGTCCCAGAAGCGCTCGATGACGCGCTGCGACTGCCCATGCGCGCGCAGCCAGTCGCCGAAGCTGCGACCGTCCAGGCGCCGGCGCGCGTCGTCCGGCATGCGCAGCAGGGGCAGCGCCGCGCGTCCCAGCGCCAGTCGCTCGCGCCGGCGCAGGTGCGGGAAGCGCAGCAGCGACCAGGCCAGATTCAGCGGGGCCGGCAACGGACCGGGCAGGGAAGCGATCGCGCCCACCGCGCCCGTCTCGGGATCCAGGACGGGCACGCGCAGTCGTGATTGCAGGTGGACGTCGTCCTGCAGGCCCAGCCGCTCGATCAGCGCCACGTAGGCCGTGCAGCAGCGCAGGTAGACGTGCTGGCCGTTGTCGAGTTCCGCGCCGCTCGCGGGGTCGGTGAAGGAGAACGTCTTGCCGCCGACGAAGGGGCGCCGCTCGATCAGCGTCGTGGCCAGCCCGGCCTCGGCCAGGTCCAGCGCGCAGGTCAGGCCCGCCAGCCCACCCCCGACGACGGCGACGCGCTGGCTCAACGGGGACGCCGCCGCGGCGTCGCGCCGCCGATCCAGAGCCGGAACAGGAGCAGCGCCCGCCCCACCTTCGAGGGGCTCACGCGGGCGCTGTAGACGTCGTAGTCGCGCTTCACGATCTCGCCGAGGATGCCGCGATAAACGCCCTGCAGGCCGTTGCAGCACATGCGGCTGCGGGGGCCGTCGAGCAGCGGGATCAGCCGCTGGCCGCTGTCGTAGAGGGCGAAGGCGCGCCCCGCGTAGTCGGCCATGAGCGCGCGGAACGCCGGGCTGTAGCGACTCTCCAGCAGGTCGCTCTCGCCATAGCCGTGGCGTCTGAGGTCCTCCTGGGCGAGGTAGATGCGGTCCCGCGCGGCGTCCTCCTTCACGTCGCGGAGGATATTCGTGAGTTGCAGCGCCCGCCCCATGTCGATGGCGGCCTCGCGCGCCAGCTCCGCGCGCGAGCGGTCGTAGCCGAAGATCTCGACGCAGATCAGCCCGATCACCGAGGCCGCCTTGTAGCAGTAGTCGAGCAACTCCGCGTAGCTCTCGTAGCGGCGCTGATCGAGGTCCTGCTGCATGCCGGCGATCAGGTCGTGGAAGCACTCCGGCGGGATCGCGAACCGCGACACCGCGTCCCCCAGCGCGACGGCGAGCCAGCTCGTTCCGCGGCGCCCCCCCGGGCCCGGGCGCTGGTCGCCGTAGGCCTGTGCGAGGATGGCCCGCGCCTCGTCGAGCCGCCGCAGGCGGACGTCGCGCGATCCGGCCTCGTCGACGGCGTCGTCGACGCTGCCGGCGAAGGCGTAGGCGGCGTAGATCGCGTTGCGCTTGTCGCGCGGCAGCGAGGCGAAGGCGTAGTAGAAGTTCGTCGCCCGGCGCTTGGTGAAGGCGCGGCATTCGGCGTAGGCGCCGGCGACGGTCGGGCCGGGCGCGTCGATGGCCATGGCCTCAGCCGATCCCGAGCCGGTGGCGCGAGAGCGCCCGCAGCGCGAGCCAGGCCTTGTGCGGGCCGGACACCGTGGGCCGATGACGCAGGACGTCGTAGCGCTGCCCCTCGATGGCGCGCAGCACGCCCCGGCCGCCGTCGCTGAAGAGTTGCAGGTCGACGCGCAGCGGCCGATCCACCATCTCGATCAGCGGCAGGCCCTCGCGGAAGAAGCTCTCGGCGCGGTCGACCTCGAACCGCATCAGGGCGCGGAAGTTGGCGTCGCAGCGCCCCTCCGCGATCTGCGCCTCCTCGACCCCGAAGCGCGCCAGGTCGTCGAGCGGCAGGTAGATGCGGCCGGCGCGGTAGTCGCGGGCGACGTCCTGCCAGTGGTTGGCCAGCTGCAGCGCCGTGCAGGTGGCGTCGGAGAGGCGCAGGCGCGCGGCGTCGGTGTAGCCGAACAGCGCCAGCACCATCTCGCCGACCGGGTTGGCCGAGTGCTCGCAGTAGTGCAGCACGTCGGCGAACGTCTCGTTGCGCGACTGCCGCTGGTCGATGCGGTTGGCCTCGATCAGGCGGCGGAAGCTCTCGGGGTTGAGCGGCGCCTCCTGCGCGACCCGGCGCAGCGCGACGCTGATCGGGTGGCGGGGAGGGGGGCTGGCCTGCGCGAACGCGCGGTCGGTCTCGGCCTCCCACTCGTCGAGCAGGGCGAGGCGCGCGGCGCCGCGATCGGCGGCGTCGCCCGCCGCCTCGTCGCCGAGGTCGTCGGTGAAGCGGCAGAACGCGTAGACCGTGAACATGGCAGGCCGCAGCGAGCCCGGCAGGAACCGCGAGACGACCGTGAAGTTCTCGTACTGGCGGCGGGCGTAGCGCTCGCACCAGCGCGCGGCGGCCTCCGGCGTCGCGGCGATGTCGAAGCCGGCCTCGATCGGATTCGCGACGTCCGGGGGCCGCGCGCTGGCGATCACGGTCGTCCCCCCACCCCACGCCCGCGGTCCGCAGCCGCGGGCCGGTCGTCTGGCGGTTGCTAGGGGCACCTTACCCGATGCCGGCCAGCGCGACGCCCCGCCGGCGCCCCGCCCCGGCGTCAGACGGAGGCCAGCGCCTTCGCGTAGCGGCCCAGCGCCATGAGCGGGAAGTAGTGCCGGTAGAGGTGGTAGTTGATCATGAAGTCGGTCGAGAAGCCAGTGCCGGTGAACTCGGGCTCGTCCCACGTGCCGTCGGGGCGCTGGCGATCGAGCAGGTAGCGGACGCCCCGCGTGACGGAGTCCGACGCCGCCTCGCCGGCCGCGATCAACGCCATCAGCGCCCAGGCCGTCTGCGACGGCGTCGAGGGGCCGCCGCCGGCCAGGCGCGGCTCGGCGTACGTCTCGCAGCCCTCGCCCCAGCCGCCGTCGGGCAGCTGATGGCGGTGCAGCCAATCGACCGCCTTCAGCACCGCCGGCTGCGACATCGGCTCGCCCAGCGCCTGCAGCGCTGGCAGCACGGCGCCCAGCCCGTAGAGGTAGTTCACGCCCCAGCGCCCCCACCACGATCCGTCCGGCTCCTGCAGGTCGGCGAGGAAGCGCAGCCCGCGCGCGGCCGGCGGGAACGCCCCCCGGTAGCCCAGCCGCCCCAGCAACTCCAGCACGTGGGCGGTGACGTCGGCCGTGGGCGGGTCGATCGTCGCGCCGAAGTCGGCGAAGGGGATCTTGGTCAGGAACTCCGCGGTGTTGTCGACGTCGAAGGCGCCCCAGCCGCCGTCCTCGGACTGCATCGACAACGTCCAGCGCAGGCCCGCGTGGATCGCGCGGCGTTTGGCCGCCTCGTCGGGCAGCGCGATGTCGTCGAGCGCCAGCAGCACGAACGCGGAGTCATCGATGTCGGGGTAGACATCGTTCTCAAACTCGAAGGCCCAGCCGCCGGGGGGCGTGTCGGGGTTTTTCACCTGCCAGTCGCCGCCGCTGAAGACCTGCTCCTGCAGCATCCACTCGCCGGCCCGGACGAGCGCGGGGTGGTCGGCGGGGAGCCCGGCGTCCTGCAGCGCGATCGCGGCCAGGCAGGTATCCCAGACGGGCGACAGGCAGGGCTCGGTCCACAGCATGCGCGGCGCGTCGGGGGCGGTCGCGTCCGGGACGGGCTCCTCGCGGGTGAAGCCGCGGAAGCCCGCCAGCCCCTGCTGCATGACGGGGTGGTCGAGCGGGTAGCCCAGCGCGCGCAGAGCGAGCAGCGCGTAGACCCAGGGCGGCTGGATGCCGGCCCAGGAGCCGTCGGCCTCCTGGCGGTCGAGCAGCCAGCGCTCGGCCGTGCCCAGCGCCCGATGATGCAGCGGCCGCACGTGGTTGCGCTCCAGCACCCGCAGGACGCTGTCGAGGCCCGAGAAGAAGCCCGCCCAGCTCAGCGGGTTGCGCGGCCGGCGGACGGCGAAGTCGCGCCGCTGCTTTGGGTCGCACCACAACTCCTGGACGCCCGCGCCGGCCGGCACGGTGGCCGTGGGCCGCAGGCTGAAGACGACCGTGATCGCCACGATGGTCGCGCGCGCCCAGGAGGCGAACTCGTAGATGTTGAACGGGAACCAGCGGGGCAGCAGCACGAGCCAGGGCGGCATGGCCGGCAGGCGGTCCCAGTCGTACTGGTCGAAGAGGGCCAGCCAGAGCTTCGTGAAGACGCGCGCCCGGGCGATGCCGCCGTTGTCCCGCACCCAGTCGCGCGCGCGCACCATGTGCGGGGCGTCGGGATCCTCGCCGGCCAGCTTCAGCGCGAAGTAGGCCTCGATCGTCGTGCTCAGCTCGCCCGGGCCGCCGTACCACTGCGACCAATAGCCCTCCGGGTGCTGGTGCCGCCGCAGGTAGCGGCCGATCTTCGCCCACACCTCGCGGTCGGCGATGCCCAGGTGGTGCGTGAGCAGCAAATACTCCGCCGTGATCGACACGTTGGCTTCGAGTTCGCCCCACCAGTAGCCGTCGCCGTGCTGGTCGTCGAGCAGCCAGCGCGTCGCGCCGTCGATCGCGGCCGAGAGTTGGCGGCCGTTGACGCGGGCCGCGGCGCGACTGCTCGTCATGGCGGACTCCTTAGTGCTCGCGCTGCACGATGAACCGCCCCGCCTCCTCGAGCGCCGCGCGGCCCGGCTCGCGCAGGCCGCAGCCGGCGAGCGCCGCGAGGAAGCCGTCGTAGTGGACGCCGGCGGCCTGCTCGGCCGCCGCCCGCGCGCCCAGCGTGTCGAGCGCCCGGATGACGTCGCGCACGTCGGCGTCGCCGACCGGCGCACCGTCGCCGGCAGCGTCCCGGACGTAGACGCGCGCCAGTGTAGCGCGGGCGTCCCCGGCGTCGTCGCCGGCGCCCTGCGACGCGGCGGCCGCCGCGTCCAGCGCGTAGACGATGGGGAACGACTTCTTGCGCCGCCGGATGTCGCTGTCCGACGACTTGCCGGTGGCGCTGCTGTCGCCCCAGATGCCCAGCGCGTCGTCGCGGATCTGGAAGGCCAATCCCAGGCAGCGGCCCGCGTGCTCGAGCCGGGCGGCGATGTCGCGATCGCCGCCGGCCAGCAGCGCGCCGAGCGCCAGGCTGCAGCCCAGCAGGGCGCCGGTCTTGTGCTCCACCATCGTCAGGTACTCGTCGACGCCGACCGCGCGCCGCGTCTCGTATTCCAGGTCCAGGTACTGCCCCTCGATCATGTTCAGCGCGCAGCGGTTCAGGGTTTCGCCCGCGGCCAGGACCGTCGCGGCGTCGGCGCCGGCCGCGCCGGCCCGCGAGAGCGCCATCTGCCCCAGCTCCCGCAGCGCATCACCGGCGTTGATCGCCTGCGCCTCGCCCCACACCCGCCAGACGGTGGCGCGATGGTGGCGTTCGTCGTCGCGGTCCTGGATGTCGTCGTGGACGAGGCTGAAGTTGTGCACGAACTCGATGGCGGCGGCGCCGGCCAGCGCCCGGCGGCGGGCGGCGTCGGAGGGATCGAGCGCCTGCCCCGCCAGGACGGCGAGCGCGGGGCGGATGCCCTTGCCGGCCGCCTCCGTGCGCGGCGCGCCGTCGGCTTCGAGCCAGCCCAGGGCGTAGCGCGCCATGCCATAGATCGGCAGCGCGCGATCCCCCACGACGGCGCGCATCTCGGCCAGCACCGCTTCCCGCGGCTGCGCCAGGACGAGGGGCAGATCCACGCAATTCTCCTCGACTGGTCGTGCGACGCGCCGCGCGGCCGGGCCGGACGGAGCCTTCAGGTTACGGGATCGCCGCGTGGGAATCGATCCCGGCAGGGCACGCCGTTGCGCGTCTAGCGCATCTTCGGCGCGACGCCGGCGGCGTCGATCAACGAATCCACCGTCGCCGCCAGCGTGTCACGGACGCTGTGCGTTCGCAGACCCAGCTCCTGGATCGCCTTGCCGCACTTGGCGCGCGGCGTATCGGGCGTCGGCGGCGGCACGTAGTCGCCCGCGATATCGATGTCCGGGTACATCTCCCGCAGCGTGTCGATCAACTCCTGGGCCGTGAGTTCGCCCGACTCGTCGGTCGCGACCAGCATGTAGCGCGAGCCGTTGGTGGCGATGTCGCTCGTCGCCATCAAGCGCTGCGATTCGGCGATATCGCGGTTGTCGACGATGTTCCAGAGGATGTTGTCGCGGCCCTCATGGCCGCCTTCGCCCATCAGCATGTCGCAAATGCGCTTCTGCCAGGTGGTGTTGTGCGCTGTGCCCATCAGCGGGCCCAGCACATGGCAGGGATTGGAGGTGACCACGTCGATCCCCGTCTCGGCCCCCCATCGGTAGGCGTACTGTTCCGCCTCCACCTTGCCCATCGCGTAGGGCTGGCGCTCCAGCGTCCACAGCTTGTGGACCGCCCCGCTGCGCGGGCTGGTGACGGTCCAGCGCTCCTCGATCGTGTCGTACGGACCCGCGCCGGCCCAGTCATCGTCGTCGTACTCGTGCCCCTCGCCGGAGCGGCCGCCGGGGCCCAAGCCCATGACCGCCGCGCAGGACGACGTGTAGACCACGCGTTGAACGCTGCCCGCCCTGCCGCACGACTCCAGGACGCCCTTGGTGACGGTCATGCAGCCGTCGAACGTGCGCTGCGGAGTGCGCTCCCCGTACCGGGGGTCGCTGCCGATATCCGCGGCGACGTGGAAGACGGCGCTGCAGCCCGCGAACACGTCGTCGTAGACCCCATCGCCGGCCTGGAAGAGGTCGCGCGAAAAGACCTCCACGCTGCCCGGCCCCTGGTCATTCATCGCCTCGAGGTAGCCAACCTTGTCCTGCCGGGTCGCATCGCGTACGCAACCCCGGACCGTGTAGCCGGCATCGATCAGGTTCTTGACGACTTGCGCTCCGATGTAGCCGGATGCGCCCGTCACGGCGACCGGTCCGTCGGAGGGGCCGGAGATGTGGGGCATGATCATTCCTTTCCGTGGGACCCGGGTCCGTGGGACCCGAGCCGCTGCGTGGTGGGCTGGGCCAGTTCGCCCGTCCGCGATCCTACACGCCCTCGCGGCACTCCCCGCAGAGGCCGAAGATGGCGAAGTGCTGCAGGCTGGGCCGGAAGTCGAGGTCCATGACAATCTTGCCGTGCTCGATTCCCGCGCGCGACCGCGCGCCGTCATATCCGCAGCGCCGGGGCGAGGTTCCCCCGCGCGATCGCACGCCGGAACCGCGCGAGTGACACAGGGGGGGGGTCCTGCTGGGGGTAGTGCGGGGGGTCCCACGGCGACAGAAGCCGAAAATTCTGTGGATAACTCATTAATCTCCTTCCTACTTGACATAAGGAGGGTTGGGGGGGGGGTCTAGATTTCGTATGGTATACTGCATGCGCTCAGGCACCGAGCGGTCCCACAAAGGGACAGCCGGGTACCGGAAAGGAACATGTCATGAGCGACCGCAACTATTGGACGAGTCTGCGACAGCGAAAGATCTCGCGCCGCACCATGTTGGGAGCCAGCGCCAAAGCTGGCGTTGGAGCGGCCGGCCTCGCGCTGGTCGGCTGCGGCGACGACGACGAGCCCGACGCCGGGGCCGTGGCGGCGGAACGCGCCGCCGCGGCCGCGGAAGAGGCCGCCGCCGCGGCGGTCGCCGCCGGGGCGGCGCGCGCCGCCGAATCCGAGGCCGCAGCCGCGGTCGCGGCCGGGGCGGCAGACGCCGCGGCCGACGCGGCCGCCGCCGCCGGCGAAGCCTCCGCCGCCGCCGGCGAAGCCTCCGACGCCGCCGCGCAGGCGGCCAGCGCCGCCGATGCGGCCGCCGCCCTCGCCGCCGAGGCGGCCGAGTCGGAGGACGCCGCCAACGCGGCCGCCGCCGCGGAAGCCGCCGCCGCGGCTGCCGCCGATGCGGCCGCCGCCGCATCCGCGGCCGGTGATCAGGCCGCCGCGGCCGTGGCCGCTGCCGCCTCCGAGGCCGCCGAGGCCGCCGCCCAGGCCGCCCGCGACGCGGCCGCCGCCGTCGAGGCCGGCACCGCCACCGCGGAGGCCGCCCAGGCCGCCATCGACGAGGCCGCTGAGGCGGCGGCCGCTGCGGCGGCTGCCGCCGGGGAGGCGTCCGCCGCCGCCGGGCAGGCCGCCGCCACCGCCGCGGAGACCGCTGCCACCGCCGCGGAGACCGCCGCCACCGCCGAGGCCGTCGCCGAAGCCGCGGCCGAGACCGCCGCCGCGGCCGTCGCCGTCGCCCAAGAGGCCGCCGACGCCGCCCAGGAGGCCGCCGAGAGCGCCGCCATGGCGGCGGAAGAGGAGGAGGCCCCGGCCACCGGCCCGCAGCATGGAGGCATCCTCTCCGTCTTCAGTTTCGACGGCGGCATCCTCGACCCGGCCATCGCCGACCACGGCGGCCTCGAAAGCGCCTGGCTCCCGATCTACGACCACATCAACTACCTCGATAACGGCGGGGTGCTCACCGCCGCGATGGCGGAACTGCCCGAGGTCGTCGACGAGCTCACGTTCGTCTACAACATCAAGCCGAACGTGCACTGGCAGGACAAGGCGCCGCTGAACGGGCGGCAGTTCGTCGCCGAGGACGCCGCCTTCGGACTCCAGCGCTTCGGCCAGGACAACCCCGAGTTCATCTGGCGAGACCGCTTCGCCATCGTCGACCAGTTCGAGGTCCCCGACGAGCTCACCCTGCGCCTTAGGACGAAAGAGGTGTTCGCGCCGCTGATCACCGCCGTCGGCGAGAACCAGATGGTGATGATCTCGCGCGACGCGGTCGAGGCCTTCGGCGACGACGGCGTCGCCAGCGACAACGAGGCTGCCATCGGCACCGGCGGTATGCAGTACGTCTCCCGTGAGCCCGACGTCCTCACCGTGCTGGAACGCAACCCCAACTACTTCCGCGACCCGGTCCCCTACATCGACGGGCTGCGGGCGAACTGGAATGCCGACGGGGCGTATCGGGCCGCGCAGTACGTCGCCGGCGAGGCCGACTTCACCTTTTTGCCGTGGTTGGGCTATCCGGCAGAGAACGAGGCCCTGCGGGCCCAGGTCGGCGAGGAAAACCTCATCGAAGTGCCCATGAACGCGATCTGGTCGGTCTCGACATTCTTCCACACCAAGGTCGAGCCCTACACCGACCCGCGCGTGCGCCTCGCGCTGCACCTCGCGGCCGACCGTGAACAGAACTTCGCGGCGAGAGGAGGCTTGCTGCAGATCGGCGGGCCGATCTCCCACGCGGCCGGCGTCTACGCCTGGACCCCTGACGAACTCCGCCAGCTGCCCGGCTACCGCTCCGGCGCCCTGCGCGAGGAGGACCTGGCCGAGGGCCGGCGGCTGCTCGACGCCAGCGGCTACGACCCCGGGAGCGTGCCGCCGATGACCTGCAGCCACCTTGAAACCCTAACCGCTGAGGTGCTCCACCAAAACTTTGCCGAAATCGGCTTCGAGGTCGAACTCCAGGAGATTCCCGACGTGGAGCACAACCCCAGGCGGGCGGCGGGGGATTTCAGCCTGGCCGTCCAGGGCCTCGGGGGCGCGTTCGACCCCGACGTCCTCCACGGCACCCACCACCGCGACGGCGGGCGCAACTTCGGCGAGTTCTCGGACCCCGAGATCAACGCGCTGCTGGAGCAGGGACGCACCACCATCGGCGCCGAGAACCGGGTGCCGATCTACGACGAGATCCAGACCAAGCTGCTCGAAGAGCACAATCCCCAGATCTACCATTCTTGGGGCCGGCCGGTCGCCGGACACCGTCCCTGGCTCAAGGGCTACGGCCCAACCAACATGCAAACCGCCTCCACCTATCGGTGGTACCGGTCGTGGTTCGAGGGCAAGCCCGGCATCTACGGCGTCTAGCGGGGCGGACCTCACCCCCTGCGTGGGAACCTCACCCCCTAACCCCCTCTCCATTGCGGAGCAATGGAGAGGGGGGACCGGAAGGGGGAAGGGCGGTTCGCGAACCGCCCCTACGGGATCTCGCTCCCTCTCCATTGCTCTGCGCTGGAGAGGGGGAACGTGGGCGCGGCGTGGCGGTGCTAGCATGTGGCCCGCGGGGGCCGGGACGCACTCCCTCCGGTCCCCCCTCTCCACGCAGTGGAGAGGGGGTTAGGGGGTGAGGTTCCGGCGCGGGCGCCGGCCGCCCGGCCGCGAGGAGCCAACGCCGATGCGCACGTACGTCATCCGCCGGCTGCTGCTGCTGCCGGTCACGGTGATCCTGCTGTCGATCTTCGCCTTCGGCCTGGTCCGGCTCGTGCCGGGATCGGTGGTCGACGCGCGCCTGAGCAACACCATGGGCGCCTCGGCGGGCGGCAGCCCGGAGCAGCGCGCCGCGCTGGAGGCGCATTTCGGGCTCGACAAGCCGGTCCACGTGCAATACGTGAACTGGGTCGGCCAGGTCTTCACCGGCGATTTCGGCGACTCCTGGCTGACGCGGGAGTCCATTAGCGAGACCTTCGCCCGCCGCATGCCCGTCACGGCCGAACTGCTCTTCCTGACGCTGTTGCTGTACATCCCGATCGGGATTGGAACGGGGGTCTGGTCGGCCGTGCGCCGCAACCGGCCCGACGACTACGGCATCCGCTTCATCACGGTGCTCTTCCTCGCCATCCCCAATTTCTGGCTGGCCACGCTGGTCGTCCTGATCCCGCTCGTGCTCTGGCACTACGCGCTGCCCGCCCCCTATGCGCAACTCTGGGATGACCCGGGCACCAACCTGCTCCAGATGATCGTGCCCGCGGCGGTCGCGGCGCTGTCGGGCGCGGCCGTGCTGGGACGGCTGGCGCGCTCGGAGATGCTGGAAGTGCTGCGCCAGGATTACGTGCGCACCGCCCGGGCCAAGGGCGTCTCCGGCCGCGTCGTGGTCCTGCGCCACGCGCTGCGCAACGCCATGATCCCCCTGATCACCCTGATCGGGCTCGTCTTCGCCGACGGCGTCGCGGGGTCGGTGATCGTCGAGCAGATCTTCGGGCTGCCGGGCATGGGCCGCCTGCTCGTCGACTCCATCTTCGCGAACGACCTGCCGGTGGTGCAGCTCTGGATGCTGTTCTTCGGCACGGCCTTCGTCCTCATCAACCTGGCCGTGGACCTCAGCTACGCCGTCTTCGATCCCCGGATCCGGTTCCAGTGAGCGCCGCCGAGCCGGGCGCGGCCGTCTTCGATGAGTACGGCGTCCTGGTGCGGCCGCCGCTGCGCCGGCGCGCGCGGCGGCTGCTGCGGCAGCATCCCCTGGGCGCGTTCGGGCTGTTGATCGTGCTCTTAATGATCGGTCTCGCCGCCTTCGGCCCGCTGATCAGCGGGGATCCGACCAAACTCTCCCCGAACATCCTGGCCGCCCCCGGCGGCGAGTACTTGTTCGGCACCGACGGGCTCGGCCGGGATTATTTCGCGCGCGTGGTCGCGGGCGCCCGGCTCTCGATCTCGCTGGCCCTGACCGCGATGGCGATCGGGGTCGGCATCGCGCTGCTCTGGGGCATGACCTCGGCCTACGCGGCGGGCTTGTTCGATCTCCTGTCCCAGCGCGTGCTCGACATGCTGCTGGCCTTCCCCGGCCTCGTGCTGCTGCTGTTGCTGGCGCAGGTCACGGGACGCAACTGGCAATCGATCGCGCTGGGGATGGGGATCATCTTCACGATGGGCATGGTGCGGATCGTGCGCGGGAGCACGCTCGCGACTATGAGCGCCAGCTACGTCGAAGCCGCCCGGGTGATCGGCGTGCCGCCGTTCCGCATCCTCTGGCGGCACGTGCTGCCCAACATCGGCCCGCCGCTGCTGATCTACGTCACGACCCTGCTGGGCGCCGCGATCTTGTTCGAGGGCGCGCTCTCCTTCCTGGCCCTCGGCGTCCCCCCGCCCAACCCCTCCTGGGGCCGCATGCTCGTGGAATCCCGCGACTTCTGGAACCACACCCACCTCAGCATCTTCCCCGGCCTCGCCATCACCCTCGCCGTGCTCGGCTTCAACCTCCTCGGCGACTCCCTGCGCGACATCTTCGACCCGCGCCTGCGGGGCAGCGGCTAGCCGGTCGGGGCGGGCCGGCCTCCTGCCCGTCCTAGCCGTGCGAGGGGGCCGTCGCGCCGATGCCCTTGCGGCGGCACTCGCCGCACAGCCCGAAGATCGCGAAGTGCTGCAGGCTGGGCTGGAAGTCGAGGTCGTCCTGCAGGCGCTGCTCCAGCGGGGCCAGGTATGCGTGGTCCAGCTCGATCACGCCGCGGCAGTGGTGGCAGATGAGATGGTGATGGGGCTGGTCGTCGCCGATCCAGGCATACGACAGCTCCCCCGTGCCCAGGTCGGTCTCCGAGACCAGGCCGCGGTCGCGCAGCAGCGTCAGCGTGCGATAGACGGTGCTGGCGTGGACGTCGGGCTGGCCGGCCTGCACGAGGCCCAGGATCTCGCGGGCCACCTGGTGCCGGCCGCTGTGCCGCAGCGCGACCACGATCGCCTCGCGCTGCTGCGTGTGACGCAGCCCCGCGCCCCGCACGAGCGCTGCGATGGAGGCTTCGCACGACACGGTGGACCCCCTCGGCCCGCGTCGTCGCGGATCATGCGCGACGCGGCAGCTTCATCCTACGCCTTGTCGCCGGGCGCCCTGTCGTCTGGCCGGAGCGGCGCGGGCGCAGTCGGGGCGAAGAAGCCGATCTCCCCGTCGGCCACGCGGCGCGGCGGCGCGGAGGCGTCGGCCGGCACGACGTAGCAGCCCTGATCGAGCGCGAAGGGCCGTGTGCCGCCCCCGTTCCCGGGCACGTTCCCCCCGATGCTGAGCCAGCGGCCGTCGGGCGTGATCAGCGCGTGCGACAGCGCGTACTGGTCGAAGAACGCGCAGTAGGTCGAGTAGCCGGGGCTGACGCGGAACCGCGTCAACGCCTGATGGCGGCCCTCGGCGACGTCGTAGCGCATGAGCGTGAAATCGAGGTCGATGCCGGCCCGGGTGATGTAGAACAGGCGCGTCCCGTCGGGCGACCAGAACGCGCCGAAGACGTGGCCCCGTTCCACCCAGCGCGTGCGTGGATCGGCGGCGTCGATGAGGCGCAGGTCATGACCGCCCAGCCCGCCCTGGTCGAGCGTGAGCAGCGCCAGATCGTCGCTGGCCGGCGACGCCAGCAGCGCCGTGAGGCCGTCGACCTGCGTCACGACGTCGCGCGCCCCGGAGTCGGGGTGCGATCGCCAGAGCAGGTCGGGGCCGGCGCTGCCCGGGGCGGCGTAGTACAGCGCGCTCCCGTCGGGGCTCCAGGCCGGGGCCCGAAAGCGGGGCTGGTCGGCCAGCACGCGGCGCGCCGGGGCGTCGCTGTCGGTATCGAACAGCACGAGCTGTGCTCCCGCGTGGACGGCCAGCGTGCGTCCGTCCGGCGACCAGGCGCTGAACATCGGCGCGCCATCGATCAGCTTGCGCGCGGCCCAGGCGCCGCCCGGGTCCGAAGTCTCCGCCGGCGCGCGCGTCAGCAGGGTCAGGGTCAGCCCGTCCTCGCCGCGCGCGACGACGATCGCGCGGCGACCGTCGGGGCCCCAGTAGGCGTAGTGCATCACGCCCGGCGCGATCGGTTCGCGATGGCCCTCGGGATTGCTGAACGGCCGCTCGGCCTCGGCGGCGGCGTCGGCGTCGCGCAGGTCCAGCGAGACCAGACCCAGGCGTGGATCCCCGTCGTCCGCGCGCCAGCCTTGGCTGGCCAGGACGTGCGCGCCGTCCGGCGACCAGGTGGGCCAGGCGTAGCCGTCTCTTACCCCTGCCTCGCGGACCAGGCGCAGCGCCGGCGTCTCCGCCAGATCGACGAGGGCGATGTCCTGCGCGGGCGTCGCGAGCAGCAGGCGGGGAGGCATGCTCAGGGGTCCTGCACACCGTGCCGGGTGGCGCGGGGCGCCGATCGGCCGGCGTGGTGCTCCTCGTAGCGGGCGAGGTCGTAGAGCACGGAAGAGGCGCGGTTGAGGTAGCGCAGGACCTCGGGGTTCAGCGGGTGGCCGCCGTCGCGCAGCCGCGACGCCTCCCGCTCCGCCCGCCGGATGATGCTGCGCGTCAGGTCGAGCGCGCCCCCGGCCGCCGTCGCGCCGGGCAGCACGAACTGGGTCGGGGCGGGCGCCTCCGCCTCCAGCTCCGCCGCGATCTCCTCCAGCGCCGAGACGTGTGCGGCGGTCGTCACGAAGGCCTCCGGGATCGGCTCCCCCGCGACGACGGCCAGCTCGGCCATGATCAGGTACAGCCGCTCCTGCATCGCCCGCGCGACGGCGTCGGTGCGCGGCGCCTGCGACAGCGCCCGCGCCAGGCCCAGCGCGCTCGTCGCCTCATCGACGGCGCCGAAGGTCTCGGTCTGCTGGTGGTGCTTGGGCACGCGACCGGGCCCGTAGAGGGTGGTCGTGCCGTCGTCGCCTGCGGCCGTGTAGTGGGGCATCGGCGGCAGTGTACCGGTCGCGGGGCGCAGTCAGGCGCCGCCGTCAGGCCGGAAGGTAGAGCAGGGCACGGGCGGGGTTGCCGTCACGGTCGCGGGCCGGCAGTTCCAGGTAGGGATCGGGCGACGGTCCCGGCAGCGCCCGCTCCGCGATCAGCCGATGCAGCCGCACGATCAGCCCCCCGGCCGCCAGCTCGGCGACGTCCGCGCGATCGAAGAAGCGCGCGGCGCTGACCTCCGCCCCGTCGGGGCGCGGCGCGCCGTCGGGCGCCTCGACGGTGATCGCGACGAAGGTGTCGGAGCCGAGTTCGCTGGCCAGGCTGCGCACCGCCACCATCGCGCCCGCCCGCCCGCTGAGCCCCGTCTCTTCCTGCAACTCCCGCAGCGCCGCCTCGGCCAGCGTCTCGCCGGCGTGCAGCGCGCCGTTGGGGATCAGCCAGCGTCCCAGCGCCCAGCCGTAGGCCTGCCGGACGAGCAGGATGCGCCCCTCGCGCACGACGACGGCGCCGGCCCCCACCGTCGAGCTGGCCCCTGATGCCGGTTCGGGGGGCACGCGGTCAGACGCCCAGCACGCGCCGGAACGCCAAGTAGGCCGCCTCGTCGAAGAGCACGAAACGGACGCTGGTAATCGAGGACTCCTCGCGCCGCCTGACGGCGTCGCGCATCAGGCGCGCGCACTCCTCCAGCGGGAAGCCCCCCACGCCGGTGCCCAGCGCCGGGAACGCGATGTGGCGCAGCGCGTGCTCCTCCGCCAGCACGAGCGCCGCCGTCGTGGCTTCGCTGATCTTGCCGCCGTCGGTCTGCAGATCCTGCCCCATCACGGCCGCGTGGATGACGTGACGGGTGGCGAGGCTCCCGGCCCCGGTGATCACGGCCTCTCCGGGCCGGATCGGCCCCTGTCGCATCGCCTCGGCCTCGATGCCGGCGCCGCCCGCCCGCACGATCGCGCCCGCCACGCCGCCGCCCATCCAGAGATGGTCGTTGGCGGCGTTGACGATCGCGTCCGCGTCGGCCTCGGTGATGTCGCCCTGGACGACTTCCATGCTCGGTCCCATATGCGCTCCGATCGGGGGCATGGTACCGCTGCGCGACAGTGATCGCGGCGACGCCCCCATATGCTTGGCGTCTACGGAGAGACATATCCCTTCAGTCGTCCGGCCCCTGCGCACCACCCAGGCCGTTCTGACGGGCCGCCGGCGCGTGTATTTCGGCTGGTGGCTGGTGGCGGCGAGCATCGTCTTGATGGCCGTCACCAGCGGCACCTCGTTCTGGTCCTTCGGGCTGTACATCCAGCCCGTCGAGGACGAGTTCGGCTGGTCCCGCGCGACGGTCTCCTTCGGGATCGCGCTGTCCCTGCTGCTCAGCGGGCTGACGGCCCCCCTGGTGGGGCGCGTCATCGACCGCTACGGGCCGCGCCGCGTCACCCTGCTCGGCGCCGCGCTGACCAGCGCCTCGTTTCTGCTCATCGCCACGACGAGCAGCCCCCTCGAGTGGTACTGCTTCCTCTCGCTGAACGCCGTCGTGCGCAGCCTGTGCTTCTACATCCCCTTCCAGGCGCTGATCGGGCGCTGGTTCGACCGGCGGCGCGGTCTGGCCGTGGGGCTGCTGGGCACGGGCTTCTCGCTGGGCGGCTTGGTGATGGTGCCCCTGCTGCGCGTCGTCGTCGATGCCTGGGACTGGGATGGGGCGTTGATCTTCTCGGGCGTCCTGATGGCCGCCGTGTTCCTGCCGCTGGGCTGGAAGTTCATCCACGACCACCCCAGCGCCGTGGGGCAGTTCGTCGACGGCGCGGCGCGCCCGCGGGGGCCGGCGGCCAGCGGACCCCCCCGGCTGTCGGGCGTGACGCCCCGGCAGGCGCTGCGCACGCCCCTGATGTGGGTGCTCAGCTTCGCGCTGGGCTTCCTGTTCTTCGGGATGGTCGGCTGGATGGTGCACCTCCTGCCCTACTACGAGTCGGTGGGCGTGTCGCCGGGGATGGCGGCGGCGCTGGTCTCGCTCGCGGCGGGGCTGGGGATCTTCGGCCGGGTGGGGTTCGGAATCGTCGCGGACCGCATCCGCGTCATCGAGAACGCGGCCGCGTTCGTCTGCGTGATGCTCACGCTCTCGTTCATCGCCCTGCTCGTCACTGGGGGTTCCTGGCTGGGGATCGGGCTGTTCCTGCTCCTCTATCTGGTCGGCTCGGCGGCGGGCCCGATGCTGGAGCCCCTGCTGCTGATGCGCGCCTTTGGGACCGCCCACTTCGCGACGATCCTGGGCCTGGCGGGCGTCGTGGGGACCGTGGGCATGGTGATCAGCCCGACGGTCGGCGGCGCCATCTTCGACAGCACCGGCACGTACGACTGGGCGCTGGTGATGTGGCTGTCGGCGGTGCTGCTGAGCGGCCTGCTGTTCCTGGTCGCCCGCTGGATGCCGCGGCCCGTCATCCCCGCGCTGGACCCTCTCGACGCGACGACGCCCGCGCCCGCTCCGGCGCCCGCTATCGTGGCCGAGCCGGGAACGCCGGGCGGGAGTTGACGATGAGTGTGCGCCGTTTCGACCACGTGGCGATCCCCATCGAGCGGGTCGAGGCGATGCTGGCAGGCGGGAAGGCGCAGGCCGAGCCGGGCACGCGCCGACGCGGCGTCTCCACCGTTGCGCCTATCTCCTCGTCGAGCAGGCGGTCTAGCGGCGCAGGGCCAGACGTTCGGCGGCCAGGCGATTCATGCTGACGCCGGCTTCGGCGGCGTCCATTGCGAGCGCGCGATGGGTCTCCGGCGGCACGCGCAATGTGAGCGTGCCGCTGTAGCGCCGGGCCGACAGTGGCTCAGGCAGCGGTGCGCCCTCCTCGCGGAGATCAGCGACGCAGAAGGCCACCAGGTCGCGAATGCCGGCGAAGGCCGCGTCCGCGGTATCGTCCAGGTGGCTGAGCAACGAGAACTCCGCGCACAGTCCCACGAACTGCTCATCTTCCTCAGACCAGAACACGCGGTAGGTGTAGCGATCCGCTTCAATGCTCACTCCAGCTCCTCCAATCTGCTGATCGCCCACAGGACCTGGCGCACCTGGTAGGGTTTGGCCATGCCTCTCCGCGGCTGGATGTTCACTCGTGGCTCACCCCGCCAGGGGGTGCGGTACACCAAGTGGCTTCCGTGTCGCCGGGGCTCCCCGAAGTAGCGGGTGCGGACAGTGCGCAGAGCGGCGAAGCGGACGTTCTTGGGGTTGCGGTGCATCCTGGCGAGTGCTTCACGCACCCTCAAATGGTAGCACTAATGCCATCATGTGTCGACGCATCGCCGAGCGCGCCAAGTGCGCTGGACGTCCCCTGAAGCGGTGGGCTGGGAGCGGGCGCCTGGAACGGCTGCCCCGCGTCGGCGCCCCTCCCCCCGACCACGCCCGCGCCGGCGCCCGCTATCGTGGCCGAACCGGGAACCCCGGGCGGGAGCTGACGATGAGCCTGCGCGGCTTCGACCACGTGGCGATCCCCATTGAGCGGGTCGACGAGATGCTGGCCTTCTACGCCGCCCTGGGCTTCCGCGTGGAGGACCACGGGCCGCGCTACTACTCGGTGCATTTCGGCTCAGACAAGACCGGCGGGCAGAACAAGATCAACATGCACGGCCCGGCGCTGTGGAAGTCGGGCGAGTTCGACCTGCGCGGCCCGTCGGCCACGCCCGGCTGCGGCGACTTCTGCTTCGTCTGGGAGGGGACCGTCGCCTCGATCGAGGCGAAGCTGGCCGCGCTGTCGGTCCCCATCGTGCGCGGCCCCGTGCGGCTGACGGGCGCGGCCGGCGAGGGCGTCAGCGTCTACACGCGCGACCCCGACGCCAACCTGCTGGAGTTCATCGTCTACGGGGAGGGCTCAGCGGCGGACTGAGAGCGCGAGGGCGGCGCTAGAAGATGCCCAGTTCGAACTTGGCCTCGTCCGAGCACATCTCGCGGGGATCCCAGGGCGGGCTGAAGACCAGCTCCGTCTCGACGGAGTCGATGCCCTCCAGCCGCGACACGGCCTGCTCGATCTGCGCCCGGATCATGGGACCGACGGGGCAGGCGGGCGTCGTCAGCGTGTGCACGATCCGCGCCTTCTTGCGCGGCTCGCCCGCGATGTCCTCGAGGTTGATCTCGTAGACCAGCCCCAATTCCACGATGTTGATCCCGATCTCGGGATCGAACACGGTCCTGAGCATCCCGCGCACGACCTCCTCATCGACCGCGTCGCCGGCGGGCGGCGTGGCGGCGCTCGTTGTCTGCTGCGTCTCGTCGGTCATCTGCGACTCCGTCCTGCTGGCTGCGCGCGTCAAGCGCTCGCGATTCTCGTCTGAATGTCGTCGTCATCCTCGCCGCCCGCCGGGTCGGGGCCCGCGACCTCGTTGAGGGCGGTGTCGAGCACCTTCCAGGCGAGCAGCGCGCACTTGATGCGCACCGGGAAGCGGGCCACGCCCGACAGCGCCTCCAGGTCGCCCACGTCGGTGCTGTCCGGGTCGAAGTCGCCGTCGGTGAGCATTCGCTGCACGGCGCGGGACAGCGCCCGCGCATCGTCGATCGGGCGGCCCGCGATCTCCTGCGTGAGCATGGAGGCGGAACTCTGACTGATGGAGCAGCCCTGCCCGCCGAAGCGGATCTGCTGCACCCGGACGTCGCCCTCTGCGGCCGGGGCGTCCCCCGCCGGGTCGAGCCGCAGCGCGACGCTCACCTCGTCGCCGCAGGACGGGTTGAACCCCTCCACGACGACGCCGGCGTCGTCCAGCGCGCCCTTGTTCCGCGGGTTGCGGTAGTGGTCCAGGATCAGGTCGCGGTACAGATCGTCGAAGACGACGCTGTGCTGGGCCTCCCGGTTCGACGCCGGACGACTAGACACCGGTGCGCCGGCTTCCGGCCGCGGCCGCGGTGGCGGTGGCGGGCGCGTGCCCAAACAGGGTCGCCGCCCCGGCCAGCGCGTCGATCAGCGCGTCGACCTCGTCCAGGCGGTTGTAGAGGTAGAAGCTGGCGCGGGCGGTGGCGGGCACGCCCAGACGGCGCATCAGCGGCTGCGCGCAATGGTGTCCGGCGCGGATCGCGACGCCGTCGCCGTCCAGGATCGTGCTCAGGTCGTGGGCGTGGATATCCAGGTAGTTGAACGCCGCGACGCCGCCGCGCTGCTCCGGGTCCGGTGGGCCGTAGACCTCCAGACCCTCGACGGCGTTGAGCCGGTCGAGCGCGTACGCGATCGTCTCCACTTCGTGCGCCCGCACCGCCTCCATGCCGATGCGCGTCAGGTAGTCGAGTGCCGGGCCGAAGGCGATCACGTCGGCGATGTTGGGCGTGCCGGCCTCGAACTTGTTCGGCAGCGCCGCCCAGGTCGATTCCTCGCGCTCGACGATGCTGATCATCTCGCCGCCGCCCAGGAACGGGTCCATGTCCTGCAGGAGTTCTCGCCGCCCCCAGAGCACGCCGACGCCGGTGGGCCCCAGCATCTTGTGCGCCGAGAAGGCCAGGAAGTCGGCGCCCAGCGTTTGCACGTCGACCGGCATATGGGGCACGCTCTGCGCCCCATCGACGATCATCAGCGCGCCCGCGTCGTGGGCCATCTCGGCCAGCGCGGCGACGGGGTTGATGGTGCCCAGCACGTTGGACATGTGTACCACCGAGACGATGCGGGTGCGGGGCCCGATCAGCGCCCGCGCGTCATCGAGGTCCAGTTGGCCGTCCTCGTCCACCGACAGGAAGCGCAGCCGCGCGCCGCTGCGCTGGGCCGCGAGCTGCCAGGGCACCAGGTTCGAGTGGTGCTCCATGTCGCTCAGCAGGATCTCGTCGCCGGGCCCCAGCCGGGCGCCCAGGCTGTAGGCGAGCAGGTTCAGCGACTCCGTCGTGTTGCGCGTGAAGATGACCTCGCGCGGCGAGGCGGCGTTGATGAAGCCGGCCGTCTGGCGCCGCACGCCTTCGTAGGCGGCGGTCGCCTCCTCGGCCAGGGTGTGCAGGCCGCGGTGGATGTTGGCGTTGCTGGTGCTGTAGTAGTGCACCAGCGCGTCGATCACGGCCTGCGGCTTCTGTGTCGTGGCGGCGTTGTCGAGGTACACCAGCGGATGACCGTTGACCCGCCGTCGCAGGATGGGGAAGTCGGCGCGCAGCGCCTCGATGTTGATGCTGCGGATACCGGGCCGGGTCGATTGCTGGACCATTGGCCTCACCCGTCCAGCGCGACTTCGACGTCGCCGCCGGCGATGCGCACGGGGTAGCTGCGCACGCCGCGCACGGCGGGCAGCGTCTTGGCGGCGCCGCTGCGCACGTCGAAGAGGGCGCCGTGGCGCGGACACTCCACGCGGTCGGCGTGCAGCGTCCCGTCGCCCAGGGGGCCGCCGTCGTGCGAGCAGACGTTGTCGATCGCGTAGATGGCGTCGCCATCGACGTGGCACAGCGCGATGCTGTGTCCGTCGACGGTGACCACGCGCGCCGTGCCGGCGGGCACGTCGGCCTCGCGCGCGACGCGGACGAAGTCGCTCACGGCCCGCCTCCGTCACGGTCCTGGGGGTCGACGCCGAGCTTCTCGTGTACCAGGTCTTCCACGGCCCGGCGTAGATCTGCATCCGGCAGGCGCTGCGCCACGACCTCCAGGAAGCCCTGCACGACCATGCGCTCCGCCTCCTCGGGCGGGATGCCGCGCGTTTGCAGGTAGAAGATCTGGTCCGGGTCCACGGGGCCCACGGCGGCCGCGTGCGAGCACTTCACGTCGTCGGCCTGGATCTCCAGCACGGGGATCGGATCGGCGCCGGCGCCGCTGCTGAGCAGCAGGTTGCGCATCGTCTGGTGACCGGAGGTCTTCTGGCCCCCCGGCGTGATCGCAATGATGCCGTACTGCACGGCGTTCGCGCGATCGTCGAGCGCGCCCTTGATCTGCAGGTCGCTGCGCCCGCCGACGGCGGTGTGGTCCTGCCGGGTGTCGTATTCGATGTGTTGATCGCCGGTACCCACGAACAGGCCCACGAGGTCGGCGTCGATGCCCGCCTCGGCCGCGTCGAGCACGATGCGCTCCCGGCTGAGCCGGCCGCCGAAGACGACGGAGGCCGAGAACACGCGCGCGTCGCGGGCGGTGCGCACGCGCTGCGTGACGAAGGCGTTGACATCGCGGTCCCAGTGCTGCAGGCCCACGTAGTGGACGTCGCTGTTGGCGCCGGCCGCGATCTCGACCGTGCGGTGCAGGAGGGCGCCCGGCGCGGCGGCTCCGTCGCCTGCCACGGCGTCATCGGAGGCGGCGGCCTCGATCAGGCGGACGGCGCTGTCCTCCCCGGCGACGAGCAAGGTCTGTCCAAAGAGGCCCTGCGCGGCGGCGCCCGGCGCGCGCACGGACTTGCCGATCAGGTGTCGCAGGGGGGCGTCGACCCGCACGCCCTTGGGGACGTAGCAGAACAGCCCCTGCGTCCACAGGGCGGCGCTGAGCGCCGTGAAGCGACTCTCGGTGACCGGCACGGTGCGATGCAGGTGCGCCCGCACCAGTGCCTCGTGCTCGCGCGCCGCCTGCGACAGCGGCGCCAGGATTACGCCCCGCTCGGCCAGCGACGCGTCCAGCGATTGCGTCTGCACGACGCCGTCGGTCTGCTGGACGCGGTTGCCCGAATCCAGCCCCAGCGCGGCCAGCCGGACCGGCGTCTCGACGCCGGAGGACAGGCGCACCGCGTAGCCCTCCAGGGCGACCCCGGCCATGGGCGTGCGCCGCCACTCCTCCTCCTCGCCGCTGGGCCAGGAGAGGACCTGGTAGGCGCGCAGCGCCTCCAGGCGGCGGTCGCGCAGCCAAGCCGGCTCATCCAGGAACGCCGAGATGGCTTCGACGAGCGCCGGGCTCGGCGGCGTCGCGGGGCTGTGGTCGACCAGGGTGCTGCTCACGGACCGATATCCGATCGGGGCGGTCGTGGGACCGTCATAGGGCTTGGGCGCGCTGCGAGAGGCCATCGGATGCCCCCTTTGCCGGCGCCGCGGGTGCTTCCAGCGCGGGACGGACTAGTGACCACCGCAGGCGCAGCCCCCACCCCCACAGCCACCGGCCGAGGTTTGGGGCGCGCCGTGGGCCTCGTTGGCGCCGCAGCCGCAACCGCCGCCACCGGCGGCCTTGGGGGCGTTGGGCGCCGTGATGGCGAAGCCCGAGTTCATCACGTTCTCCACCCAGTCGATGGACGCGCCCTCGAGCGCCTCCGCCGACGTGGGGTCGACCAGGAACTCGAGGCTGCCCACGCTGACGCGGGCGTCGCCGTGCTGTTCGTTGTCGAAGGCCATGCCGAAGCGCATGCCGCTGCTGCAAGCGCAGCCCCCGCCCGCACCCTCCTGGGCGAAGAGGCGCACGCCCAAGCCGGGCTCCGGCCGCTGGGACACGATGCCTGTCAGCTTCTCGCTGGCGCTGTCGGTGATGATGAGTTCCATTTGCTCGGCCCTTTCTGATGCTCTGGCTGATGCGCTGGCTGATGCTGTGGCCGGCCGGCGGCTAGCCGATCGCCCCGTCCATCTGCAGTTCCACGAGGCGGTTGAGTTCCACGGCGTACTCCATGGGAAGCTCCTTGATGATGGGCTCCACGAAGCCGTTGACGATCATCTTGGTCGCCTGGGCCTCCGGGATGCCGCGCGCCATGAGGTAGAAGAGCTGCTCCTCGCCCACCTTGGACACGGTGGCCTCGTGGGCGATGTCCACGCGGCGCTCGTCGATCTCCATGTAGGGGTAGGTGTCCGAGCGCGACTGGTCGTCCAGCATGAGCGCGTCGCAGCGCACGTTCGAGCGGCAGCCCTCGGCGCCCTCGTAGACCTTGACTAGGCCGCGGTACGACGTGCGCCCGCCGTCGATGGCGAGGCTCTTGCTGGTGATCACGGAGCTGGTGTTGGGGGCGGCGTGCACCATCTTGGCGCCCGCGTCCTGATGCTGGCCCTTGCCGGCGAAGGCGACCGAGAGCACCTCGCCGTGCGCGCCCGGCTCCATCAGGTAGACGGCCGGGTACTTCATCGTGAGCTTGCTGCCCAGGTTGCCGTCGATCCAGCTCATCTGCGCGTCGGCGTAGGCCGCGGCCCGCTTGGTGACCAGGTTGTAGACGTTGTTCGACCAGTTCTGAATCGTGGTGTAGCGCACGTTCGCCCCGGGCTTGGCGATGATCTCGACGACGGCGCTGTGCAGCGAGTCGCTGGAGTAGATGGGCGCCGTGCAGCCCTCCACGTAGTGCACCTTCGAGCCCGGCTCGGCGATGATCAGCGTGCGCTCGAACTGGCCCATGCTCTCGGAGTTGATGCGGAAGTAGGCCTGCAGGGGGATGTCGACTTCCACGCCCTCCGGCACCCAGATGAAGGAGCCGCCCGACCAGACGGCCGTGTTGAGCGCGGCGAACTTGTTGTCGTTGGCCGGGATGATGGTCGTGTAGTACTCGCGGAACAGATCCTCGTGCTCCTGCAGCGCCTGGTCCGTGCTCATGAACAGCACGCCCTGCTTCGCCAGATCCTCGCGGATGTTGTGATAGACGACCTCGGAGTCGTACTGCGCGCCGACGCCGGCCAGCAGCCCGTTCTTCTCCGCCTCGGGGATGCCCAGCTTGTCGTAGGTGTCGCGGATGTAGTCCGGGACGTCGTCCCAGCTCTCCTCGTCACGCTCGTCGCTGGCGCGGACGAAGTAGTGGATGTCGTTGAAGTCGATCTCCTCGACGGCGCCGCCCCAGTCGGGCAGGGGCCGCTCCTCGAAGTGCTCCAGCGCCTTGAGGCGCAGCTCGCGCATCCAGCGCGGCTCGTTCTTGAGGTCGCTGATCGTGTTGACGACGTCGCTGCTCAGCCCCTTGGGCAGCTTGAGCGTGGCGACATCGCTGTCGTGGAAGCCGAACTCGTAGGCCTCCTTCGTGATGTCGGGCTTCTGGACTGGTGGCCTGTTGATTGGCGGTTTGAGGTCGGTGGGGGTGGTCATGGCTGCGCCTTTCGATCGAGGTGGGACTTTCGCATGGGGGTCAGGAGGACAGGACCGGGACGGGCACGGCCCCGATCTCTTGCAGGATCGGGTCGTAGCCCTGCGCTTCGAGCTGCTCGGCCAGGCTGAAGTCACCCGACTTGACGATGCGCCCGTCGACCAGCACGTGCACGACGTCGGGCCGCACGTAGTTCAGCAGGCGCTGGTAGTGCGTGATCAGCAGGATGCCGTTGGCGTCCGAGCGGAAGCGGTTGATGCCCTCCGCCACGACCCGCAGCGCGTCGATGTCGAGGCCGGAATCGGTCTCGTCCATGATCGCCATCGTGGGCTGCAGCAGGCCGAGCTGCAGGATCTCGGCGCGCTTCTTCTCGCCGCCCGAGAAGCCGTCGTTGACGTAGCGCCGCACGAACGACTCGTCCATGTGCAGGCCCTCGAGTTCGGCGCGCAACTGCTGGCGGAACTCGCGCACCGGGATCTGCGCGCCGCGGCGGGCGCTGACCGCGCGGCGCAGGAAGTTGATCATCGAGACGCCGGGCACGTCGGTGGGGTACTGGAAGGCCAGGAAGAGGCCCCGGCGCGCGCGCTCGTCGGGCGCGAGCCCCAGGATGTCCTCGCCCTGGAAGCGCACCGACCCGCCGGTCACGGTGTAGCGCGGGTGGCCCATGAGGGCGTTGGCGAGCGTGCTCTTGCCGGAGCCGTTGGGGCCCATGATGGCGTGCACCTCGCCGGCGCCGACGCGCAGCGACAGCCCCTTCACGATGAGCTTGGCGCCCACCCGCACCTGCAGAGCGTCGATCTCGAACAGGGACGCGCTCATGCGCAGTTGCCTTTCTGGCCGCTCTGCCCAGCAGACGGCGTCGTCACGATGAACTCACAGAACTCGTCGCCGTGGGCCAGGCTGCCGGCCTGCTCCACGCTGACGCCGACGAGCTTCTCGATCGCCCGCCGGTCCGACTCACAGACGCAGTCGTTGTTGTTGGCGGCGCTGCGATAGGGACAGCCGTGATTGTGCATCACGAAGCCGTCGGTCGTGCGCGCCCACTCGTCCAGGATGCCCTCGCTGCGCAGCGCCTCGACCGTGCTGGCGACGCGCTCCTCGAGCGGGGCGTCAGCCGGGATCTGCGCGCGGTGGTCGGCGGCGAGTTGCTCGGCCAGCCCCTCCGTGATGCGTTCCAGCCGCGAGCGCTCACCGGCGATCTGCGTGACCAGCCTGGCCGCGAGCGTGTCGGAATGGTCGCGACGATCCCGCACGCCGTCGGCGGTGGCGCTGTAGAGCCGGTGGGGCCGCCCCGTCGCCTGATGCACCAGCCGGTCCGTGACGAGGGCCGCGCCGGCGAGCTGGTCGAGGTAGCGGCGCACGGTCGCGTCCGGCAGGTCCAGTTCCGCCGACAGCTGGGCGACCGTCGCGCCCCCGTGGGCGACGATGAACTCCAGCACGTGCTCGCGGCGATCAACCGTGCTCGTCATGCTGGTCCCTCCCCTGGCCGGGGCTTGGCTGCGCAGGCCCCGCATGTCGAGCATCGACCGCGGGCCGCTTTTTGTCAATATTCGAGGAAAAGTCCCGCACTGGGCGGTGACAACGGCATCTCAGAGCGTCCGGCGATAGCCGTCCTGGGCGACATCCACCGGGACCCTCCCGGCCGCCCGGGCCCGCCGCCCGAAGGCCTCGGTGTCGGTGCCGTACCAGAAGTGGGTCAGCAGCAGCCGGCGCGCTCCCGCCTGCGTGGCCATCCGCCCGGCTTCCTCGGGCGTGCAGTGGCCGCGGATGCCGCCGGCCTCGGGCCGGTCCAGGGCCGCCTCGCAGATGAACAGGTCCGCGGCGCAGGCCAGCGCCACGACCGGCGCGCTCGGGGCCGTGTCGCCCGAGTAGCAGAGGGCGGCGCCGTCCGCCTCGACGCGCATCGCGAAGCTCGGGACGTAGTGGGCGCCCGGGGTCGTGCGGACGCGGACGCCCCCCGCGTCGTAGACCTCGTCGGGCGCGTACTCCCGCACCTGGAACGCGCGGTCGCAGAAGTCGGCCGGGAAGGCGACCGCCTCCAGCAGCGCCTCCAGCCGGGCGCGCCCGCCGGGCGGCAGGTGCAGCGTGATGCGGCGCTCGGCGGCCGGCACGCCCGGCATCATCCGGCTGACGCGAAAGCGCAGCGCCAGCAGGTCGATGAAGTGGTCGGCGTGCATGTGCGTGACCCAGATGTCGTCGATGTCGGCGTCGGGCCGCTCGGCCAGTAGCGCCGAGGCGACGCCGTGCCCGCAGTCGAGCAGGATGCGACGCCCTCCCGCGGCGCCCTGGTCGGTCTCCACCAGGTAGCCGGAACTGTTCTGCCCCCCAGGGGGACAGGCCGCTCCTGAGCCCAGCACGGTTAGCCGCACGTGGCGCCCTTCACTACGTCCCCCGGCCGTCCCGGCCCGACTCGCGCGAAGCGTCGCGCGGGCCGGCCGCCGGCAGGCATGGCCGCAGCAGGCGGCGGGGTTGGGTCGGTCGCGACGTGCGAAGGCTAGGATCGCCGCTTTCGGGCGGTCAACACATCCCGACACTCCCGGGCCCGCCTGCGCCCCTCTGGACCACAGACCTGCCGCGCGTGAAACAATGGCGGCGATGACCTCGGCGCAGACCAACCCCGGCACGATCGAGCAGGCCCGGACCGGCGCGCACACCGTGACGCTGCCGCCCTACCGCCTGCTGCTGCACAACGACGCCGTCAACTCGATGGATCACGTGGTGGGGGCGCTGCTCGCCTGCGTGCCGGAGTTGTCCCCACAGGAGGCCGTCGCCGTGATGCTGGAGGCGCATAAGCGCGGCGTCGCGCAGGTGCTCGTCTGTCCCCTGGAGCGGGCCGAGCTGTACCGCGACCGGCTGGCCGCGCAGGGCCTGACCGCGACCATCGAACGGGCTTAGCCGGGAATTGACGGGGGCGAGCCCGAAGGCCCGCCCCCGTCGTGCCGGACGGATGTTCGTTGCGTTACAGAAGGCTGTCGCCCCGCTCCCCGGTGCGCACCCGGATCGCGTCCTCGACCGCGCTCACGAAGAGCATGCCGTCGCCGATGTTGCCGGTCCGCGCCGCCTCCAAAATCAGGCTGGTGGCCGCGTCGACCTTGTCGTCCTTCACGACCACGACCAGCTTCACCTTGGGCAGCATGTCGATGGTGTACTGCTCGCCGCCGCGCCCGGAGTGGATCACCCCGCGCTGCCGGCCGCGGCCGGTCACGCCCTCGACGTGCAGCCCGGCGTAGCCGGCCTCGGTCAGCGCGACCTTCACCTGCTCCAGCCGTTCGGGCCGGATAATCGCTTCGATCTTCTTCACGAGCTCATCCCCTCATCGTCGGCGCGGATGCTCGGGGCCTGGCCGACTTCGGGCGCCGGCCCACTGACCACCGTCGAGACCCCGCCCGAGTAGGAGCCCATGCCGGGCTCGTCGAATTGATAGGCCGGCTCCTCGTGCTCGGAGCGGTCGAGGCCGGCCAACTCGGCATCCTCGGTGACGCGCAGTCCCATCGTACGGTCCAGCACCCAGAGAATCGCGCTGGTGACCGTCAGGGCCCAGGCGATCGAGGCGAGCACGGCGAACAGCTGCCGCCAGAGCTGGTCGAAGCTGCCCTCGATCAGGCCTTCGACGCCGCCGATCGCGGAGACCACGAAGACGCCCGTCAGCATCGCCCCCACGATCCCGCAAATACCGTGCACGGCCACGACGTCCAGCGTGTCGTCCAGGCGGTACTTGTGGCGCAGCCGAACGGCGTAGAAGGCGGCCACGCTGGCGGCGGCCCCGATGATGATGGCGGGCAAGGCGTTGCCGTAGCCGTCGGTGGCGGGCCACTCGCCGATGAACCCGGCGGCTGGCGTGATCGCCACCAGCCCGGCCACCGCCCCGGTGGCCGTCCCGACGATCGAGGCCTTGCCGGTGTAGCGCCAGGAGAGCGCCATCCAGGTCAGGGCGCCCATCGCGGCCGCCGTGTTGGTCGTCACGAAGGCGTTGGCCGCGCCCCCGTTGGCGGCCAGGGCGGATCCGGCGTTGAAGCCGAACCAGCCGAACCACAGCAAGGCGGTGCCCAGCACGACCATCGTCACGTTGTGGGGGACGGTCTCCCGGCCCACGCCGCGGCGCTTGCCGTAGAAGATCGCGCAGGCCAGGGCCGCCGCGCCGGCGTTGATGTGCACCACGGTGCCGCCGGCGAAGTCGAGCGCGCCCAACTCCGACCCAATCCAGCCGCCGCCCCAGACCCAGTGGGCCAGCGGCGCGTAGACGATCGTCATCCAGGCCACCGTGAAGACCAGGTAGGTGCTGAACTTCGCGCGCTCGGCGAACGCGCCCAGGATCAGCGCCGGCGTGATCACGGCGAACATCATCTGGAAGGACATGAATGTGAGATGCGGAATGGTGTCCGAGTAGGGGCCCGGCTCCATGCCCACGTTGCGCAGGCCGAACCACTCCAGGTTGCCGATGAAGCCGCCCAGGTCGGGCCCGAAGGCCAGGCTGTAGCCCCACAGCACCCAGGCGACCCCCGCGACGCCCAGCATCACGAAGGCTTGCATGATGGTCGCGGCCGCGTTCTTGCCCCGCACCAGGCCGCCGTAGAAGAAGGCGAGCCCCGGCGTCATCAGCAGTACGAGCGCCGTGGACATCATGATCCACGCAGTATCGCCGCTATCGATCATCGAGCAGTCCCTTTCGCTGGGCGCGTCGTGCCGGCCGGCAGTCACCCGGGCGTCCCGTCGTTCGACGGGATGGCCGGTCACGCGCGCCAATGGAGAAGTTGCGCGGCCCCGGCAGGCCGCGTCCTGATGCGCAGTACAAAGGGTTGGGGCGCCCGGCAGGTTACGCCGACGTGGCGTTCACATTACAAGCGCGTTAACGATGCCGTCCCTGATAGAACGACGCCGTCCCTGATAGGCTGGGACACGCGATGACCACCGTCCCCCGAACCACCGCACCGGACGCCACGATCTCCCCGACGCTCGAGGACTACCTGCTTGCGATCGACTCGCTGCAGAGCGAGCAGCAGGACGTGATCGGCGCACGCCTGGCGGAGCGGCTGGAAGTCACGCCGGCCTCCGTGTCGCAGACCCTGGACCGGATGAACAAGCAGGGGCTGGTCGTCGTGTTGGAGGACCACCGCATCGCCTTGACCCCCGACGGTCGCGCCGCGGCCGACTCGATCTGCCGGCGGCACCGCCTCACGGAGCGCTTCCTGGCCGATGTGCTCAAGCTCGACTGGGCGCAGGCGCACACCGAGGCGCATCGGCTGGAGCACGCGATGAGCGATCTCGTGCAGGAACGACTCTCGGAGTTCATGGACCACCCGCAGACGTGCCCGCACGGCGCGCCGATTCCCGGCAACTTCCCGGACGGCGGCGATGCCGGCTGGCGGCTGCTGGCCGCGACGGCGACCGGCGAGCGCTTGGTGATCCGCCGCATCTCGGAGATGGTCGAGGGCGATCCGGAGTTGCTGCGCTACTGCGGCGACAAGAACCTGCGCCCCGGCGTCGCTGCGACGGTGCAGGAGATCGGCCCCGACCGCGTCTTCATCCTCGACGTCGAGGGCAGCCCCGTCGCGGTCGGGCCGCGCCTCAGCGCCCACGTCTTCTGCGAGGCCGCCACGGGATAGCCCCCCGCTTGCGGCGTCGCCACCGCGCCACGCCACCCGCCCCGGCCACACCGCCCGCCAGGAGGTATCCCGCCATGCCGCCCCCCCAAGTGTCGCCCCCCAACGGGCAGCCCGCCCCGATCACCGCCCCCCGCCCGGGCGCAGACGCCGCGCCGCTGGCGGGCCGCGTGGCGCTGGTCACGGGCGGCTCTCGCGGGATTGGGCGGGCGATCGCCCTGGCCCTCGCCGCGCAGGGCGCCGACGTCGCGATCAACTACCGCGACCGCGATCAGGCGGCGCGCGAGACCGCCGCGGCCGCGGCGGCGGGCGGCGTGCGGAGCATGATCGTCGGCTGCGACGTGTCGGCCGGGGCGGCGGCCGTGAAGGCGATGGTGGCGGAGGTTACACAGACGCTGGGCGCGCCGGCGATCGTCGTCAACAACGCCGGCATCACCCGCGACAACCTGGTCATGCGCATGAGCGACGAGGACTGGGACATCGTCCTGCAGACCGACCTCACGAGCGCCTTCCACGTCAGCCGCGCCTGCCTGCGCGGCATGATCCGGGCCCGCTGGGGCCGCGTGATTAACGTCGGTTCGGTGATGGGCAGCATGGGCAACGCCGGACAGGCGAACTACGCGGCGGCCAAGGCGGGGCTGGGCGGCTTCACCCGCGCGTTGGCCAAGGAGGTCGGCAGCCGCAACATCACGGTCAACCTGATCGCGCCGGGCTACATCGAGACCGACATCACCGCGGACCTCGGCGAGGAGGTGGTCGCGGCGGTCACGGAGCAGGTGCCCCTGCGGCGGACCGGCTCCACCGGCGACGTCGCGCCGCTGGCCGCCTTCCTCGCCGGCGAGGGCGGCGCGTACATCACCGGCCAGACGATCCACGTCGATGGCGGCATGTTCATCCACTGAGCGACCGCGCCGCGGCGCCGAGGACGGCCCGCCGCCCGGGTCGACCGGCGGGGCCGCCCCGATCGTGCAGCCGCCCCACTATTGGCCGAGCCCGATGCACCTATACAAATCCCGCCCGCATTCCCGCCCGGCAGGCACACGCTTGCTCGCTCGCGTATCATCGTTCCAGCCGGTGAGGGCCGCTCTGGCCCGCGGATCGGCGTGTGATGGGTAGCGACGTGACCTCCGACAGCAAATCTCCCCCCGCGATCGAGCCAGCCCCCGACGAGATCCGGGGTGTGGGCATCGTGTTCCCCGGCCAAGGGACGCAGTCGCTGGGCATGGCCGGCGCGATCCTCGAGGTCTATCCCGAGGCCCGCGCCCGCTTCGAACAGGCCAACGAGGTGCTGGGCTACGACCTGCTGAAGCTGGTCGAAGAGGGCCCGGCGGAGGACCTCGACGACACGTTGCACTCGCAGCCCGCGATCTACGTCGCCAGCATCGCCTGGCTCGACGCGCTGCGCGCGCGCTGGGAGGACAGCGGTCACCCCTTCGAGCCGATCGCGATGGCCGGGCACAGCATGGGACAGGTCACCGCCTGCGTCGCCGCCGGCGCGCTGGACTACGAGAGCGGCTTGCAGCTGGTGCGGGCGCGCGGCCGGGCGATGCAGGCCGCCGACCACGCGCGCCCCGGCGGCATGGCCTCGATCATCGGCCTGCGCGACCGCGTCCTCAAAGCCATCGTGGGCGAAGCCACCGACGACGACACGCTCGTCGTCGCGAATGACAACGGCCCCGGCCACGCCGTCGTCTCGGGCGACGAGGGCGCGCTGCAGCGCGTGATGCGCCTGGCGGAGGACGAAGGCGCCCGCCGCGTCGTGCGGCTGAAGATCTCCATCGCCTCCCACTCGCCGCTCATGGAAGAGGCCCAAGAGCAGTTCCGGCAGGCCGTCAACACGATGACTTGGCGCGACCCCGACGTCCCCGTGATCAGCAACGCCACTGCCGGCTTCCTGCTCACCCGCGACGCGCTCCGCGAGGAACTCAACAGCGCCCTGCTCAGGCCCGTCGACTGGCGCAGCTCCGTCAAGACGATGGCCGGCCAGGGCGTCAACCTGTTCGTGGAAGCGGGCCCGGGCGACGTGTTGTCCAAGCTCGTGCGCCGCATCTCCAAGCGCTCCTGGACGTTCCCCGTCGCCGACGACGAGACCGGGCTGCGGCGGCGCGACTTCCCCGACCTGTCCGATGGGATCCCCAAGTGATGCTCTCGCCGCCGTGCGTCTCCAGCGCGCCGCCCTGGGGAGGGAGCGGGTGACCCGTCGAGTCGTCATCACGGGTATGGGGACTGTGTGTCCGGTCGGCAACGACCTGCCGACCGCCTGGGACCGCCTGGTCGCCGGCGAGTCCGGCATCGACTACATCACCCACTTCGACCCGACGCCGTTCAAGGTCAAGGTGCAGGCGGAGGTCAAGGACTTCCACCCGGACACGGTCCTCGACGCCAAACCGCTGAAGCACATGGACCGCAACGTCCAGTTCGGCTGTGTCGCGTCCGATGAGGCGCTGCGCGACGGGCGCCTCACCGTGACCGACGAGAATCGCAGCCGCATCGGCGTCATCTTCGGCAGCGGCGGCGGCGGCATGTCGACGCTCCTGCGCTGGTACGAAGTCCTGAAGAGCAAGGGGCCGCGGCGCATCTCGCCCTTCTGCATGCCCAACCTCATCGCCGACGCCGCCAGCGGCCATATCGCGATCCAGGCCGGCGTGACCGGGCCCAACTACTCGCCCACCAGCGCCTGCGCCAGCGGCGCCAACGCCGTGGCCGACGGCGCGCTCTACATCAAGGCCGGCAAGGCCGACGCGATCATCGCGGGCGGCGCCGAGGCCGTCCAGCAGCCGATCTTCCACGCCTGCTTCGAGTCGATGCGGGTGCTGGCGCCGGCGGGCGACCCGCCCAGCCGGACGATGAAGCCGTTCGACCTGCACCGCGCCGGCTTCGTGCCTGGCGAGGGCGGCGCGGCGCTGCTGATCGAGGATCTGGATCACGCGCAGGCGCGCGGCGCCACCATCTATGCCGAGGTCGTCGGCTCTGGATCGGGCAACGACGGCCACGATATGGCCGCGCCCGACCCCAGCGGCCGCGGCTTGCTGAACGCCATGGGCCAGGCCCTCGACGAGGCCGCCATCCCCTACAGCGATGTGGGCTACGTGAACACCCACGGCACCGGGACGAAGCTGGGCGACCGGGTCGATGTCGGCGCCGTGCGCAAGATCTTCGGCGAGCACGCGCACCGGGTGCTGGTTAGCTCCATCAAGGCCGCCACTGGGCACATGATGGCCGCCAGCTCGGCGCTGGAGGTGATCGTCGCGGCCAAGGCGCTGGCGACAGGGATCATCCCGCCCACGCTCAACTACGAGACGCCCGACCCCGAGTGCGACTTGGACTGCGTGCCGAACTCGCCCCGCGAGGTGGATCTGCGCGCCGCGATGTCGATCTCCGTGGGGCTGGGCGGGCACAACTCCGCCGTCCTGCTCCGCCGCTGGGAGGGCTGAGGCCCTGTCCGCCCCCGCCGCCCACTCCGACGCCCAACATCCCGACGCCCGCCGGCTCGTGATCACCGGCATTGGGCCCGTCACGCCGATCGGGATCGGGGTCGACGCGCTCTGGCAGAGCCTGCGCGAGGGCCGGTCCGGCGTGCGCCCGATCACCGCCTTCGACGCGTCGCGGATGAAGGTGCGGATCGCGGCCGACGTGCCGGACTTCGAGCCCGAGCAGTTCATGGCCGCCAAAGCGGCCACGCGCATGGCGCGCTTCTCGCAGCTGGCCGTCGCCGCCGCGCAGCTGGCCCGCGCCGATGCCGGGCTGGACCTGGATGCGCTGGACCGGGACCGCGTGGCCAGCGTCGTGAATACGGGCGGCGGCGGCGTCACCACCATCGCCGCCGAGACGCAGGCGCTGGAGCGGCGCGGGCCGGGCCGCGTGCGCGCGCTCTTCGTCCCGATGATGGCCCCCAACATGGCCTCCTGCCAGGTCTCCATCGAGCTGGGCCTGCAGGGGCCCGCGATCACGTCGGCGGCCGCCTGCGCCAGCTCGATCTACGCCTTCATCGAGGCCAAGCAGATCATCGAATACGGCGAGGCGGACCTCGCCTTCGTCGGCGGCTCCGAGTCCAACATCTCGGAGTTGGGCATCGCCGGGCTCGCCAACATGCACGCGCTCTCGCGCCGTAACGACGACCCGGCCGCCGCTTCGCGCCCCTTCGACGCGGCGCGCGACGGTTTCGTGTTCGGCGAGGGCGGCGTCGTCTGCGTGGTGGAGTCCCTGCAGGCCGCGCGGGCGCGCGGCGCGCGCATCTACGCGGAGATCCTGGGCGGCGGGCGCACGGCCGACGCGCATCACATCACCGCGCCCCTGCCCGACGGCGGCGGCGCCGCCAAGGCGATGCAGCGCGCCCTCGACGATGCCGGCCTGCGCCCCCAGGACGTGGACTACATCTGCGCCCACGGCACCGGCACGCCGCTCAACGACGCAGCTGAGACGCGCGCGATTCATTCCGTCTTCGGGCCCCACGCGGCCCGCCTGCTGGTGAGCTCGACGAAGAGCATGACGGGCCACCTGATGGGCGCCGCCGGGGCGCTGGGCGTGGCCGCGACGGCCCTCGCGATCCACCACGGCGAGGTCCCCCCCACGATCAATCTGCACACCCCCGACCCGGCCTGCGATCTGGACTACGTGGCCAATCAGAGCCGCGTCGCGCCGGTGCGCGCGGCACTCGTCAACGGCTTCGGCTTCGGCGGGCAGAATGGGGTTGTTGCGCTGGGGCGCGTCGGTTCATAATCTCGACGCGGCCCGCACAGCGCAGCGGGCCCGGAGGGGTGGCCGACGTGAGCACGATGGAGCAACGAGTCCTGGCGATCGTCGCGGAGCAACTCCGCGTGCCGTCCGACCAGGTGATGGCCGAGTCGCATCTGCTGGACGACCTGCACGCCGATTCGCTCGACGTCGTCGATCTGACGATCGCGATCGAGGAAGAGTTCAGCAGCGACGACGACCCGATCGAGATCTCCGAGGACGCCGCCGCGGAGATGCGGACGGTGCAGGACATCATCACCTACCTGGAAGACCACGGCGCCGCTTAGGCGGGCCGTAGCCATGCCCCTGCATCGCATCCGCGCCGCCAGTCTGGGGGGAGCGGAGGCGCTGGAGAGCCGGCTGGAGGCCGAAGGCATCCAGCTCGACGTCGGCCGCACCATGCTCAACCGCCGCACGACGGGCGCCGCGGCCCTGATCGTGATCCGGGGCGTGATGCGGGTGGGCGTCAGCGACGACGACGCGGCGCTCGCGCCGGGCGAGGGCGTGCTGCTGCCGGCCAACACGGTGTATTCGCTGCAAGCGCCCGAGGACGTCGTGGCGGTGCTCTTCGCCCTGCCGGCCGGCGACGCGTCCGCCGCCCCCGGCTGAGCGCCGGCGCCGCTAACCGTGGCCGATCAGGACCTTCGTCGGCCGCCAGCGCTCGGGCCATCCGGCTTCCGGGACGAGCACCGCGATCGGCGCGCCCAGCCGGTCGACGGCCAGCGCATGCGTCGCCCGCCCGGCCGCCGTCCCGACCACCGGCAGGGGCACGGCCTGTCCGTTCAGTAGCTTGCCGCGCTGCGCCGCGCTGGGGATCACCCGCGGCCAGTGCTCGAAGAAGCGCACCAGCGGCGCGGCCAGATCCCAGCCGTTGCCGGCGGCGAAGGCGGCCTCGATCTCGTCGGGGCTGTGCGCCTGCTCGACATCGACCGGACCGATGCCGGTGCGGCGCATCTCGATCACGTGGCCGCCGCAGCCCAGCTGCTCCCCGAGGTCGCGGGCGATCGCGCGGACGTAGGTGCCGGTGCTCACGGTCATCGCCACCCGCAGCAGGGGCGACTGCCAATCCTCGACCGTGAGCGTGTGAACCGTGACCTCCCGCGCCGCCATCTCGACCGGCTCGCCGCGCCGCGCCGCCCGATGCGCCGTGACGCCCCCCACCTTGACCGCGCTGAAGGCGGGCGGAACCTGCGACACGGCGCCGCGAAAGGCGGCCAGTGCCTGGTCGATCTGCTCCGCCGAGAGCGGCGGGACGGGCGCCTCCGCGACCACCGCGCCCTCGGCGTCGTCGGTGTCGGTGCGCACGCCCAGGCGGATCGTCGCGCGGTAGTGCTTGCGATGTTCCCCCAGGTACTCGATCAGCCGCGTGCCCCGGCCGACGAAGATCGGCAGCAGTCCGGTAGCCATGGGGTCCAGGGTGCCGCCGTGCCCCACGCGCCGGATGCCGGTCCAGCGCCGCAGTCGCTGCACGACGTCGTGGGAGGTGGGGCCGGTGGGCTTATCGACCAGGAACAGCCCCGTCGCCGGTGCTGCATTCGGGGGCGTCGGCGCGAGCGATTCCGGATCGCTCACGCCTCCGCCTGCCCGTCGCCGGCCGGGGCGGTGTCTTTGGGATCCGTGTCGGTCGGGCCCGTGTCGTCTGGGCCCGTGTCGGCCGGACCAGCGTCGGCCGGCGCTGTGGTCGCGGGGTCGGGCGCCCGGCCCGGCATCCCGTCGCGGCGGATGCGATCGAGCAGGTCGAGGATGCGGCGATCTTCCTCGATCCGGTCGTCGCGCTGGAACTGGAGCTGGGGGATGGATTTCATGCTCAGGTGCGGGCGCAGCTGGCGCTGCACGAAGTTGCGCGAGTGATTGAGCGCCGTGACGACGGCGTCGCGCTGGGACTCGCTGCCCAGCACCGAGACCAGCACGCGGGCGTGCTGCAAGTCGGGGGAGGTGGTGACCTCGGTCACCGAGATCAGATCCGCCTGCAGGCGCGGGTCCTTGAGTTCCCGGGCGATGATCTCGGCGACGACCTCCCGCAGGAGATCGTTCACGCGTTCCTGCCGTCGAGCCATGCTGCCTGTGCTCCCGCGTCCCCGCCCGGCATGGGCCGGGGACGCCGTCTACGATGCCCGGCCGGCGGGCTCCACGCGACCCCCGCGGATCACCCGGCTCTGCCGCTCTGTGTGGTAGAACTCCAGTTTGTCGCCGATTTCGAAGGCCTCGAAGCCCTCCACCGCGACGCCAAACTCCTGCCCCGCGAGCACCTCGCGCGCCTCGGCCTGGAAGCGGCGCAGGCTGCGGATCTTGCCGCTCGTCACATCCTTGCCGGCGCGGAACACGCGCACCGCCAGGTCGGGGCGAATACTGCCGTCGTCGCAGCGCGCCCCGGCGATGTTGCCGATGCGGCGGATGGGGAAGACCTGCAGCACCTCGGCGTGGGCATCGACCACGTCCACGTCGACCGGTTCGAGCATGCCGCCGACCGCGGCCTCCACCTGTTCGATGAGCTGGTAGATGATCTCGTAGCGACGGATCTCGATCCGCTCGGAGGCCGCCAGCTTGCGCGCCCCCGGCTCGGTGCCCACCTGGAAGCCCAGCACGATGCCCTTCGCCGCGGCCGCCAGGTTGACGTCGGATTCGGTGATCGCGCCCGGCGCGGCGTGGATCACCTTCACGTGCACTTCTTCGTTGGTCAGGCGCTCCAGGCTCTGGCGGAGCGGCTCCACGCTGCCATCGACATCGGTCTTGAGCACGAGGTTGAGCTCCTTGACCTCGCCCTTACTGATCTCACCGAACAGCGCGTCGAGGCTGGCCGCGTGCTGGCGCTGGGCCTCCACGGCCTCCCGCGCCCGCTTGGCCTGCTCGTAGAGGCGCTTGGCCGCCTTGTCGTTCTTGAGCACGCGGAAGCGGTCGCCCGCCGCGGCGAGATCCTGCACGCCCAGGATCGACACGGGCGTCGAGGGCCCGGCGATCTGGACGCGCGCGCCGGTGAAGTCGAACATCGCCTTGACGCGCCCCCAGGTGGCGCCGACGAGCAGCGAGTCGCCCTGCCGCAGCGTGCCGCGCTGCACCAGCAGCGTCGTGCGCGACCCCTGCCGCCGGTCCAGCGCCGCCTCGAGCACGATGCCCGCCGCAGGGCGCCGCCCGTTGGCCTTGTTGTCCTGCACCTCCGCCACGAGCAGGACGGTCTCCAGCAGGTCATCGAGACCCTGCTTGGTCGTGGCCGAGACCGGCACCAGCGGGATGTCGCCGCCGTACTCCTCGATCAGCACCTGGGCGTCGGAGAGTTGCGCCTTGACGCGGTCCAGGTTGATGTTGTCGACGTCGATCTTGTTCAGCGCCACGATCAGCGGCACGCCGGCCGCGCGGATGTGGTCGATGGCTTCCTTGGTCTGGGGCATGACGCCGTCGTTCGCGGCGACGACCAGGATGGCGATGTCGGTCGCCTGCGCCCCCCGCGCGCGCATGGCGGTGAACGCCTCGTGCCCCGGCGTGTCGAGGAAGGTGATCGGCTTCCCGCGGGGCATCGCTTCGTAGGCGCCGATGTGCTGCGTAATGCCCCCCGCCTCGTCCGCGGTCACGCTGCTCCGGCGGATGGCGTCGAGCAGCGTCGTCTTGCCGTGGTCCACGTGCCCCAGCACCGCCACGATCGGCGCGCGCGCGGTCAGCGTGTCCTCGGCGTCCGGCTCCTCCGTGAAGAGGTCCTGCTGCGCCGCCGGCGCCGGCTCCTCGACGACGTCGGCCAGCCCCTCGACGGGGTCGAAGCCCATCTCCACCGCGACGATGGCCGCCGTGTCGTAGTCGATCGTCTTGGTGACCTCCGCCATGACGCCGTTGGTCATCAGGGCCTTGATCACGCCGATCGGCGAGCGATCGAGCAGGGCCGCGAGTTCCTTCACCGTCAGGGTGCGGGGGATCTCCACCTCTCGGGCGGTATCGGTCGTCATGAAGTCATCTCTCCAGCGTTAGCGTAGCGCGCGCCCGCGTCCGCCCCGCTGTTCCGGGCTGGGGGCGGCCCGGCGTCGAGCAGCGCCCGGGCCTCCGCGGGCAGTTTGCGTCGCAGCGCCAGGCCGAGCATGCGGCCGTCGGCGGCACGGCGCCAGCAGGCGGGGTCCGGGCAGAGGTAGGCGCCGCGGCCCGGCGCCCGCGCCCGCGCGTCGATCTGCAGGTTGCCCTCGTCGTCGAGCACCAGCCGGACGAGGTCGGTCTTGGGTCGCGTGCGCCGGCAGGCGACGCAACTGCGTTGCGGCTGGCGGCGGGGTCGTTGTGGCATGCGTTCCTGATCTGCGAGCCTCGCCCGCCGCCCGGCAGCCCCCGTCCCTCGCGGGCCGGCGCCGCGGCGCGGTGGATCGGAAGCGGGCTAGAAGTCGTCCTGGTAGTCCGCGTAGGGGTCCTCTTCGAGACCCTCGTCGGTTTCGACGTAGCGCGGCCGGCGGCGCTTCTTCTGCTTGCTCTTTTCTTCCGTGTCGGGCCGGCGGCGCAGCACGTCCTCGGCGAAGCGAATCTTGCCGGGCTCGGCCGGCGCGGGCGCGACCTCCACCGCGGCGGCGAAGGCCGGCTCCGGCTCGGGCTCCTCGGCGATCTCCGGCTTCGCGGCGTCGGGGCGCGCCTTGCGCGAGTCCGTGACGGGCTCCGCCAGCGCGGCCGCCAGCGGCTCCGACTCGCCGTCGGCGACGGGTTCGGCCGCGCCGGGGGCCGCCACCGCCGCGGCCGGCGTGGGCACGGGCGCAAGCTCCGGCTGCGGGGCGTAGGGCCCCACGCCGTCATCGGCGAACACTTGCTCGGCCAGCGACTGGGCCTTGATGTCGATGCGGTAGCGGGTCAGGCGCGCCGCCAAGCGGGCGTTCTGCCCTTCCTTGCCGATCGCCAGCGAGAGCTGCTGATCGGGCACGGCGATCTCCGCCGTGTTGGTCGCGGGGTCAATGCGGGTGGCGGTGACCTGCGCGGGGCTGAGCGCGTGCGCGACGAACTTGCGCGGGTCCGGGTCCCACTGGATGACGTCGAGGCGCTCGCCCTGCAGCTCGTTGACGATGTTCTGGATGCGCACGCCGCGCATGCCCACGCAGGCGCCCACGGGGTCGAGCCCCTCTTGGCGGCTGTGCACCGCGATCTTCGTGCGATGCCCCGGCTCGCGGGCGATGCCCTTGATCTCCACCATCCCCTTGAAGACCTCGGGGACTTCCAGCTCGAACAGGCGCCGGATGAGTTCCTTGTGTGTGCGGGAGACCACGACCTGCGGGCCCTTGTTGGCCTTCATCACTTCCACGACGTAGACCCGCAGGCGCTGGCCGGAGCGGTAGTGCTCCATGCGCACCTGCTCCGACGCCGGCAGCACCGCCTCGGCCCGGCCCAGGTCCAGGATCACCTGGCGCGATTCGACGCGCTGGATGACGCCGGAGACGACCTCGCCCTCCTGGCCGGAGAACTCGTCGAAGACGGCCTCCCGCTCGGCTTCGCGCAGGCGTTGCAGCACCACCTGCTTCGCGGTCTGCGCGGCGATGCGCCCCGCCGTTTCGCTGACTTGGTGGTGCAGGACCAGCGTCGCGCCCAGCGTGGCCGCCGGGTTCAGCTTCTGCGCCGCTTCCAGGTCGATCTGCTCGTCCTCGTCGGCGATGTCCTCTTCGATCTCCACGATCGCGCGCTCCGACCAGACCTGCATGTCGCCGTCGATGCGGTCGATCTTGACGTGCACCTCGCCGATCAGGTCGTGCTCGCGCTTGTAGGCGGCGGCCAGCGCGGACTCCACCGCCTCAAAGACGACGTCGACGCCGAGGTTCTTCTCGGCGGTGAGCTGGGTGATCGCGAGCAGGAAGTCGGTCTTCATGGGCCCTGTCCCGGCGCCGTGCCATCGCCGGCGCCGTCATTGTGCCCGGGGCCGGTCGAGGCTGCGATGGCGCTTCTTGCGAAAGAAGGTGGGCACATGCCCACCTTCAGCGTTACCGCATCCGTGTTGTCGGGAGTATAGCAAGCGGGGCCAAGCGTGGGGCGCGCCCCAGTGACCCACGTCTCACCCGGCGTCCGTCGACGCGGCCGCCAGCAGCGCCCGCACGTGATCGACCAGCGCCGCCGCGGGCGTGGTCTCGGCCTCCGCGGCGCGGCGCGCCTTCACCTCCACGACGCCCTGCTTCAGGTTGCGCGGGCTGACCGTCAGGCGTACCGGCATGCCCAGCAGGTCGGCGTCGGTGAACTTCACGCCGGGGCGCTCGTCGCGGTCGTCGCTGAGGACGCTGAGCCCGGCCGCCTCGAGCGCCGCCTCGGTCTCCGCGACGGCCGCCGCGACCTCGGGCCGGTTGAAGCCGATGGCCACGAGATGGATGTCGTAGGGCGCGACGGCGGGCGGCCAGACGATGCCGTGCTCGTCGTGGTTCTGCTCGATCACCGCCGCCAGCAGCCGCTCCACGCCGATCCCGTAGCTGCCCATGATCGGCAGGTGCTGCTCGCCGTCCGCGCCGCTGAACTGCGCGCCCATGGGCTCCGAGAACACCGTGCCCAGCCGGAAGATGTGCCCTAGTTCGATGCCCCGCGCCAGCTCGAGCCCGCCGCCGCAGCCGCTGGGGCAGGGATCGCCCGCGCGGGCGAGCCCCACATCGGCGACCACGGTGGCCTGCCAGTCGCGCCCATAGTTCACATTGCGCAGGTGCAGGCCAACGCGATTGCCGCCGGCGGCCAAATTGGGCGCGCCCGGAATGGAGCTGTCGGCGACGACCGTCGCGTTGGCGAGCGCGTCTCCCAGCCCGACCGGGGAGGCGTAGCCCGCCACCCAGCCCTCGGCGGCGATCTCCTCGTCGGTCATGGGGCGGATGTCGCGCGCGCCAACGCTGTTGGCGAGCTTGAGTTCGTTGAAGTCGAGGTCGCCCCGGATGACGGCGAAGACCGGCCGGTCGTCGGCCAGGAACATGCCGGCCTTGGCCGTGCGCGTGGCGGGCACGCCCAGGAACCGCGTCAGCGCCTCGATGGTGGTCACGCCCGGCGTCTCGACGGGTTCCAGGGCGGCGGGCGCATCGCCGTCCGCATCGCCGTCCGGGGTGCCGCGGTCGAACTCGGCGCGCTCTTGGTTGGCGGCGTAACCGCACGTCCGGCAGATCGCGACGGTGTCCTCGCCGATCTCGGTGAGGAAGATGAACTCGTGCGACGACTTGCCGCCGATCGCGCCCGAGTCCGCCTGCACGCGCGTCGCCGGCACGCCCACGCGCCGCCAGACGTTCACGTAGGCCCGGTCCATCGCCTCGTAGGAGGCCTGGAACGCCGCCTCGTCGGCGTCGAAGCTGTAGGCGTCCTTCATCAGGAACTGCCGCACGCGGATCAGTCCGCCGCGCGGGCGCGCCTCGTCGCGGAACTTGTTCTGGATCTGGTACACGCGCTGCGGCAGGTCGCGGTACGACTGCACCGTCTTGCGAAACAGGTCGGTGACCGACTCCTCGTGCGTGGGGGCCAGCACCTGTTCGCGCCCGCGCCGGTCGGCGAAGCGGAAGATGGTCTCGCCGAACGCCTCCAGCCGGCCCGATTCCTGCCACAGTTCCAGCGGCTGGATGGCCGGCATCAAGAGTTCCTGCGCGCCGGCCGCGTCCATCTCGTCGCGGATGATGTCCTCGATCTTGCGCAGGGCCCGCCAGCCCAGCGGCATGTACGAGTACACCCCCGCCGCCAGCTGCACGGCCAGGCCCGCGCGCAGCAGCAATTGGTGGTTGGCGGTTTCGGCCTCGGCCGGCGCCTCTCGCAGCGTGCGGCCGAAGAGGCCGCTCATCCGTGTCGCCACTGGCAGCATCCGTTCAGCGGGGCGATTCCGTGCCGGAGTCGCCGGTGTCCCCCGGGCGGGGCCCGTCCAAATCTACAGGCGAATCTACCGGCGGGGCGGGCTGCTCGCCAGCGGACGGCGTCGCCCAGCGTGCGAAGCGCCGTCCCAGGGCGTGGTCGTCCCAGACCTGCAGCGACGTCCCGGTCAGCGTCGCGCCGCCCAGCAGCGCTCCCAGCATGCTCACGCCGACGCCCCAGCCGTCGTCCAGCCCGATGAGCGGCACGAGCACGCCGCCCCCAGCGCCGCCCAGCAGGGCGAAGGGCAACGCCCAGAGCGCCCCGTCGGCCCGGCGTCGCACGCCCACGACCAGCCAGGGGATCGCGCCCAGCAGCAGCCACGTCAGGAAGAACAGCGTCAGGAAGATCGCGTCGAAGAGCACACAGGCAGCGTAGACGGCGAGCCGTGCCGCTCCCGGGGCCGGTGCGAGCCGCGCCGATCGCGGCAACGGGCGGTACACTCGACCGGAGGGGTTCCCCCGGGCCCCAGCGATCATTCGGCAGCGAGGACGCCCGATGCGCCGCAACCCCACCCGCGCCGTCCGCGTCGGCGCCATCCAGATCGGCGGCGACGCCCCCATCGCGGTGCAGTCGATGGCCGCGACGCGCACGCAGGACATCGACGCGACGCTGCGTCAGGTGGAGCTGATCCGCGCCGCCGGGGCGGACCTCGTGCGCATCGCGGTCGACTCCTCCAAGGACGTGCGCGCCCTGGCGACGGTGCGCGAGCGCACCGATGCGACGCTCTCGGTGGACCTGCAGGAGAACTACCGGCTGGCCGCCGAGGTCGCCCCGCACGTCGACAAGATGCGCTACAACCCCGGCCACCTGCACCACCACGAGAAGGACAAGTCGATCGAGCAGAAGGTCGCATTCCTCGCCGAGACGGCCGAGCGCCACGACTGCGCGTTGCGGGTGGGGGTCAACTGCGGCTCCGTGGACCCGCGCATGATGGCCCGCTACGACGGCGACCACGAACAGGCGATCGTGGCCAGCGCGCTGGAGCACTGCGCGCTCCTGGACGGCCTGGGCTTCCAGCGCTACGTCGTCTCGCTCAAGGACTCCGACTGGAAGAAGGTCGTGGCCGTCAACCGCGCCTTCGCGCGGGAGCGGCCCGACGTGCCGCTGCACCTGGGCGTGACGGAGGCCGGAATGCCGCCCGACGGCATCATCAAGACGCGCGTCGCCTTCGAGCAGCTGATCGCCGACGGCATCGGCGACACCGTTCGCGTCTCGCTGACGGTGCCCTTCGACGACAAGGGCCAGGAGGTCAGCGTCGGCCGGGCGATCCTGGCCGACATCGCGGCCGGGCGCTTCCGCTCGGTGCCGCCGGGCCTCGACGAGGGGCTGAACATCATCAGCTGCCCCTCCTGCTCGCGGGTCGAGAACGAGCGCTTCATCGACCTGGCGCAGGACGTGAAGGCGATGACGCAGTACGCGCAGGACCACGACATCACGATCGCGGTGATGGGCTGCCGCGTGAACGGCCCCGGCGAGACCGACGACGCCGACCTGGGCCTGTGGTGCGGTCCCGCGGCGGTGAACCTGAAGAAGGGCCCCGAGGCGCTGGGCTTCTACGGCTACGACGAGATCCTCGACCGCCTCAAGCTGGAAGTGGATGCGCTCATCGCCGCGCGCGGCGGGTCCTGACGGCGCGCTGCTAGCGCAGCAGCGGCTCGCCCTGGATGACCCGCACGATGTCGAAGTAGCTGATCACGAGGGCGGCGCCGATCAGCAGGGCGAAGCCGGCCAGGTGCACCAGCCCCTCCTTCTGCGGCGAGATGCGCTTGCCGCGCCGGGCGATCTCGAGCAGCACGAAGACGATGCGGCCGCCGTCGAGCCCGGGGATGGGCAGCAGGTTCAGGATGCCCAGGCTCAGGCTGATCAGCGCCGCGAGCTCGATCAGGCGGAGCCAGCCGGCGTCCCGGACGATCTCGCCGGTGCCCTGCGCGAGCCCGACGGGGCCGTTGACGGTCAGCGGCTCGCCGCCGGCGATCCAGCCGCGGACCAGGTTGTAGGTGAGGATGAACGTGTCGCGTGTCCGCTCGGCGCCGAAGACCAGTGCCGCGAGGGGGCCGGAGCTCTGCCGGACGAGGTTGAGGCTGCCGTTGGCGACGGTGATGCCCGTCGGGCCCTGCTCCACGACGACCTCGAGCCCCGGTTGCAGGTGGATCAGGTCGATGCCGGCCGCGTCGAGAACCATCTGCTGGCGCAGGCCGAAGTCCCGCGCGACGGAGAAGGCCGTGTCGTCCTTCTGCACCACGTAGCGCTCGCTTGGGAGGTCCAGGACGAGCCCCTCGTCGAGGGCGACGCCGCCGCCGAGTCCGGCGCCCTCCAGGACCTGGCTGGCGTTGACCCCCAGGATCTCCGCCACATCGTGCACGGTGTCGCCCTCGCGCACCGTGTGCACCAGTTCGGGCGGGGCCAGGCGCGGCGTGAGCCGGGTGACGATCACCTCGCGGCTGGCGACGCCCGGCTGCTGGCTTGCGCTCGGCTGCATCGTGTCGCGTTCCAGGACGACTTCGATGTCGCGGTCCACGTTGAGCCGGATCTGCAGGCCCAGCTCGCCGCGGTGTGGGGTCGTCACGCCGTCCACGCTGAGGACGCGATCGCCGGCCTGGAAGCCGGCCAGATCGGCCGGTCCCCCGCGCACGACCGATGTCACGACGGCCGGCCCGGCGGCGCGGTCCTGCGGGATCATCGCGGCGAGGGCGAACAGCAGGATGGGCAGCACGAGGTTGATCAGCGCGCCGGCCGCCAGAATCCCGATCCGGGTGAGCGGGGAGCGGGAGCCGAAGGAGCGCGGGTCGGGGCCCACCTGCATGCCCGCGATGCGACCGATCGTCGCGGCCGGCGTCTCTGACGTATCCGGGGATTCGGCCGCGGATTCGGCCGCGAGTGCATCAGCGGGGGCGTCCGCTGGGGCGGCGTCGGCGTCGTCCGTGGGTGCGTCCGCCGGGGCGGCGTCCGCGTCGTCCGTGGGGCGGGCCGGGCCGATGGGCAGGTTGCCGGCGTAGTACTCCCAGGCGCCGCCGCTGCCGGGGGAGATCTCACGCTCGAAGACGAGCCTGATGCTGCCGGCCTCCGCGGCCCCGGTGAGCGCAGCGGCCAGTTCGGCGTCGTTGTGCACCCGCCGGCCGGCGGCGCCGATGATCACATCGCGCGCGTGCATACCGATGCCGGCGGCGGCGCCGTGCGGGTTCACCGACTCGATGAAGACGCGCGCGCTCTCCTCGCCGGTGAGCCGCACGAACCCGCCCAGCGGCAGCCAGTTGATCGAGTAGATCGTCTCGCCGATGCGCTTGCCGCGCAGGCGCGGCGGGAAGCCGACGCCGAACTCCTCCACGCGCACGTGGGCCATCTTCGCCGTGACGTAGTGCCCCGCCTCGTGGATCAGGATCAGCCCCACCAAGACGCCGACGAAGGGGAGAACGGCTTCCAGCAGGACCATCACAGAGTGCCCATCAGACCGGCAGCCGATCGCGGATGTGGCCGGCGGCGAAGCGCCGCGCCCAGGCGTCGGCGGCGTCGATCGATTCCAGGTCGGGGACGTCGTCGCCCTCGTGCGCCGAGAGGGCCGCGTCGATGACGTCCGGGATCGCCGTGAAGCGGATCTGGCCGCCCAGGAACGCCGTCACCGCCACCTCGTCGGCGGCCGCCAGGACGCAGGGATACGTCCCGCCGCGGCGGCCGGCCTCCTGGCTGAGGCGCAGCCCCGGGTAGCGATCCAGGTCCGGCGCGGCGAAGTGCAGGGCGCCCAGCGCGGCCAGGTCCAGCGGCGCGACCGTCGGCTGCAGGCGTTCGGGGTAGCTCAGCGCGCACTGGATGGGCAGGCGCATGTCGGGGTTGCCGAGCTGCGCCTTGACGGAGCCGTCGCCCATCTCGACCAGCGAGTGCACGATCGACTCCGCGTGCTGCACGACCTCGACGCGCTCGTAGGGGACGTCGAACAGCCAGCGGGCCTCGATCGTCTCCATGCCCTTGTTGACCAGCGAGGCGCTGTCGATCGTGATCTTGGCCCCCATGTTCCAGGTCGGGTGGCGCAGCGCCTGCGCCGGCGTGACGTCGTCCAGGGCGTCGCGCGGCAGATCGCGCAGCGCGCCGCCCGACGCCGTCAGCAGGATACGACGGATCTCGTTGCCCTCCTCGCCCCAGAGGCACTGCCAGATGGCGCTGTGCTCGGAATCGACCGGGCGCAGCTGGCCGCCGCCGCGGTCGGCGGCGGCGCGCACGAGGCGGCCCGCCATCACCACGACCTCCTTGTTGGCCAGGGCCACGGCGCGGCCGTGCTCGAGCGCGGTCAGCGTGGGCTCCAGGCCGGCCCGCCCCGCCGTGCCCACGACGAGCACGTCGAGCAGCGGGTCGGCGGCCATTTCGTCCATCGTGCTGATCGTCGCGCCCGACGCCGCCGCGATCTCGCGCAGGCGCTCGCTGGGGCCGCCGGCCGCCCAGATCGCGGCCGGGCGCAGCGCCGTCGCCTGCGACGCCAGCAGGTCGAGGTTGCGGCCGGCGGCGAGCCCGCGCAGCTCGAAGCGCTCCGGCATGGCCTGGATGACGTCGATCGTCTGCCGGCCGATGCTGCCGGTGCTTCCCAGCAGGGCGAGCCGAATGGGCCGACCGTCGGGCCGGCCGTCGGGCCGCGCGGCGGCGGATGGCGGGGCGTCTAGAGCACGATCCATTGCACGAAGAAGTATACGGTCGGCGCGACGAAGAGCAGGCTGTCGAGCCGGTCCAGGACGCCGCCGTGCCCCGGGACGAGCTGCGAGAAGTCCTTCACGTCCAGGGCGCGCTTGATCACCGACTCGGCCAGGTCGCCGGCCGTCGCCATCAGCGGCAGCGCGATGCCCAGCAGCGCCATCTTCCAGACCGGGACCTGCAGGTCGGGGAGCAGGTTGATCAACAGCACCGCCGCGAAGCCCACCAGCAGTCCGCCGATGCCTCCCTCGATCGTCTTGCGCGGGCTGATGCGGGGCGCCAGCGGTCGCCGGCCGAGCAGCTTGCCGACGGCGAACGCGCCCGTATCCGTCGCCATGCCCGCCCCGACGGCGAGCAGCAGCCACTCCTCCCCCTGGGGCAGCGCCCGCAGCAGGACGAAGAAGCTGCCCAGCCAGCCGACATATACGAGCGCCACGAGGCCGGCCGCCGAGCGCCCGTAGAGCGCCCCGAAGAGGGCGGGATCGGGGGCGCTGCTGGGGGACTGGCCGCGCTCGCGGACGAGTTGCTGGAGCACCGGCGCGGCGACGATCGCGATCACGGCGGCGCTGAGCGGCCAGTGCGGGGGCACGTCATCGCCGAGCGCGGCGGCGGTCATCGCGACGGCGCCCGCCAGCGCCAGCCACAGCACCGGGTCGCGGCGGCCCAGCCCCATACCCAGGCCGAACTCCAACACCGCCACCGCCAGCAGCGCCGCGACCGCCGCCGCCAGCACCGGCCCCCCCACGCTGATTAGCAGGATCACCACCGGCAGCCCGACGGCGCTGGTCGCTGCGCGCAGCACGAACGCCCTCGAGGGCCGCATCGACGTGGGCACGTCGCTCTCGCCCCGTCAGCCGCGCGGCCCGCCGGGCGCGTCGGCGCCCCGCGTCTGCCGCGCCGCGAGGCCGCCGAACTTGCGCACCCGCTGGGCGTAGGCCTCCAGCGCCTCGTCGACGTCGGCCTGCGAGAAGTCGGGCCAGTAGGTGGGGGTGAAGAAGTACTCCGCGTAGGCGGCCTGCCAGATGAGGAAGTTCGAGAGCCGCTGCTGGCCGCCGGTGCGGATGATCAGGTCGGGGTCGGGCAGCCCGTCGGTGTAGAGGTGGCGCGAGACGAGCGCCTCGTCGATCTCCGCCGCCGGCACGCCCGACGCCACGATCCGGCGGATCGCGTCGACCACCTCCGAGCGGCCGCCGTAGTTGAACGCCACGCAGACGGTCATCTCGGTGTTCGCGGCCGTGCGCGCGACGGCGTGCCGGATCTGCCGGCGCAGCACCGGCTCCAGCACGTCCAACTGGCCGATGTAGCGCAGTTGCACGCCCGCCTCGTGCAGCGGCTCGAGTTCGCGCTCGATCACGCGGGAGAGGATGTGCATCAGGCCGCGCACCTCATCCGGGGGGCGGCGCCAATTCTCGGTGGAGAAGGCGTAGAGGGTGAGCACGCGCACGCCGCGCTCGCCGAACAGGCGGATGATCTCGCGGATGTTCTCTGTGCCGGCGGCGTGGCCCTCCATGCGCGACAGGCCGCGCGTCTCCGCCCAGCGGCCGTTGGCGTCCATGATCACGGCGACGTGCCGGGGAACGTTCTCGGTCCGGCGCTCCGGGGCGACAACCACGCTCAGACCTCCAAGAGCTCGCGCTCCTTCACCGCGCCGTCCCGGTCGATCCGCTCCTGGAAGCCGTGGGTCAGCTTGTCGAGCTGGTCGTGGGCGCGGCGCTCCTCGTCCTGCGAGATGTCCTTGTCCTTGAGCATCTTGCGCATCTCCACCTGCGCGTCGCGCCGGATGTTGCGCAGGGCGACGCGCGCCGCCTCGTTCTTCTGCCCCACCTGACGCACGAGCTGCCTGCGGCGTTCCTCCGTGAGCTCCGGGATGACCAGCCGGATGACCACGCCGTCGCTCTGCGGATTGAGCCCCAGGTCCGACTGCTGAATGGACCGGGCGATGGGGTCGAAGGCGTTCTTGTCCCAGGGTTGGATGACCAGCAGGCGCGCGTCGGGCGCCGTGATCGTGGCGAGCTGCTTGAGCGGCGTCGGCACGCCGTAGTAGCCGATCGCCAGCGACTCGATCAGCGACGGCTGCGCCCGTCCGGTGCGGACGGCGTCGAGGTCGCGCTGGTGGGACGCGATCGTCTTACGCATGCGCGTGCGGGCTTCGTCCAGGGCGAGTGCGGTGAGGTCGTCGTCGTCCATGATGTCGCGGTCCTTCGCCCGCCCGCGCGGGGGCTACTCGGCGGCGCCGGCGAGGCGCGTGGCCTCCGGCCCGACGAGCGTACCAACGGAGCCGCCCATCACCGCTTGCACGATAGCGTCCGGCGCGGCGATATCAAAGACCAGGATGGGCAGGTCGTTCTCCTCGCAGAGCGAGAGGGCGGCGGTGTCCATGACCACGCCGATGTTCTGGGCGATGGCGTCGCGATAGGAGATCGTGGCGTAGCGCCGGGCCGCCGCGTCGACGGCCGGGTCCGCCGTGTAGACGCCGTCGACGCCGTTCTTGGCCATCAGCAGCCGCGCCGCGTCGATCTCGACGCCGCGCAGGGCGGCGGCCGTGTCGGTCGTGACGTAGGGGTTGCCGGTGCCCGCGACGAACAGCACCACGCGCCCCTTCTCGAGGTGGCGAATGGCCCGGCGGCGGATGTAGGCCTCCGCCACCTGCGCCACGGTGATCGCCGACATCGTGCGCACCTGCAGGTCTTCGCGCTCCAGCGCGTCCTGCAGGGCGAGGCCGTTGATCACGGTGGCGAGCATGCCGGCGTAGTCGGCCGTGGCGCGGTCCATGCCCGCCTCGGCCGCCGTACGCCCGCGGAACAGGTTGCCCCCGCCCACCACCAGCGCCACTTCGAAGTCGAGCGCGCGCAGGCGGCCGATCTGCCGCGCGATGCCGCTCAACGTTTCCGGGTGGATGCCGAACGGACGCCCACCGAGGAGCGCTTCGCCGCTGATTTTGATCAGGACGCGCTCGCCCGTGACGTCCCTCCTCCCTGCCCGGTGGCCTACGATCCGCCGCCGAGTTCGTAGCGCGCGAAGCGTCGCACGACGATCTTCTCGCCCGTGCTGGCCACCGCCTCGGTGATCAGATCCTGGATGGTCTTGCCGGGGTCTTTGATGAAGCTCTGCGAGAGCAGGGCCAGCTCCGCCGGGCTGCCCTCGGCGTCGGCCGGGAGGTCGGCGGCATCGACGACCTGGGGGTTCATCGATGCGATCTGCATGGCGATATCGTGCGCCAGCTCCTTGAAGACGTCCGTCCGCGCGACGAAGTCCGTCTCGCAGTTCAACTCCAGCATCGCGCCAATCCGCCCGCGGTGCAGGTACGACTCGACCACGCCCTCGGCGGCCTCGCGGCCGGCCCGCTTGGCGGCGGTCGCGACGCCCCGCTCGCGCAGGATCGCCCGGGCCCGATCGAGGTCGCCGGCGGATTCGCCCAGCGCGGTGCGACAGGCCATCACGCCGGCGCCCGTCTCGGCGCGCAGGGTCTTGATGTCGTCCAGGGTGACGGTCACAGGGGTTCCTTTCGACCGGCGCGGGGCCGGCTGGGGGCGATGCCGGGGCGGGCGCTAGCTCGCGGGGGCCGCGGCCGTGGCCTCGTCATCGTGCTGGGCTTGGGCCTCCACGCGCAGGCTCTCGCGGACGGCCAGGCCCTCCGCGGCGGCGTCGGCGATGCGGCCGGCGATCAGGCGGATGGCGCGGATCGCGTCATCGTTGGAAGGGATGGGGTAGGCGATGCCGGTGGGGTCGCAGTTGGTGTCGCAGAGTGCGACGATGGGGATGCCCAGGCGCCGGGCCTCCTTGACGGCGATGGCCTCCTTGGGCACATCCACGATGAACACCACCGCCGGCGGGCGGGCCATGTCGCGCAGGCCGCCCACGTAGCGATGCAGCCGCGTGAGTTGGTCGCGCAGGCGCAGCGCCTCCTTCTTCGGCAGGGCGTCCCACTCGCCGTCCTCTTCCTGCCGCTCCAGGCGCAGCATGTGCTCGATGCGCCCGCTGATCGTCTGCCAGTTGGTGAGCGTGCCCCCCAGCCAGCGGTGGATCACGTAGGGCATCTGCGCCCGCTGCGCCTCCGACTGCACGACGTCCTGGGCCTGCTTCTTGGTGCCCACGAAGAGCACCTCGCCGCCGCCGACGACGGTCTCGCGGACGAAGGCGTAGGCCTCCTCCAGCCGGTCGGCGGTCTGCCCAAGGTCCAGGATGTGAATCCCGTTGCGGGGGGCGAAGATGAACGGCGCCATCTTCGGATTCCAGCGGCGCGTCTGGTGGCCGAAGTGGACCCCGGCTTCCAGAAGGTCTTTCATGCTGACGGCGGTGGCCATGATGCTCCAGCGTGATGTCCAGGGCGGCGTCGCGGGGACATCGATTGCTCCGGCGCTCGCGGTCTGGCGGGTCGGCGCCCGCCAGGGGAACGCAGCATCGACGCCGATGCCGCGAGCCAGCGCCACGGGTGGTAGGTCCGCGGTAGTATAGGCTTGGACCGGCGGACGATGACAGCCGCGCCGATACACTGGTCAGCCCATACACTAGTCGGCACAGTGATCGCCCTTGCGGCCGTCGCACCGGGCTGATCTCGATCCCGGCTGCTAGGCTGGACGCGTCCCCGCTGTTCCCTCCATGGCGATTGACATAGGGACCGTGACGCGAGGGCCGCGCCAGCGGACCTGCTCGATGGTGCGGGCAGGCGCGAATCGATCGGAGTGCCCACGTTGCCCCGTTACGTCTATGAGTGCACGAAGTGCCGGCATTCCTACGAGAAACGCGAGGGCTGGGACGCCAAGCCCCGGCAGCGCTGCCCCATGTGCCGGGCCGTGTCGCAGCGCATCCCGGCCCCGCCGGCGATCGTGTTCAAGGGCTCCGGCTGGTACTCCACGGACAACCGTCGCAGCCTGCGCGATGGCGCCGAGAAGCTCCAGCACGGCAAGGACGGCGAAGACCGCTCCTCCGGCGACTCGGGCTCCGATGAGCCGGGCTCCGGCGAGTCGGGCCCTGATCGGTCAGACGGGTCCGAGCGCGCCGACTCCAAGCAGCCGGCCAGGGCCGAGTCGACGCGGGACGACTAGTCCGGCGCGCGCCGCGAACCGGCGACCCTGATGCGAGTCGTGCTCCAGCGTGTGCGTCGCGCCTGCGTGCGCGTGGACGATGCCGTCGTGGGCGAGATCGGGGCCGGCTTCCTGGCGCTGACCGGCATCGCCGCCGACGACACGCCCGCCACTGCCGATGCGATGGCGGCGAAGGTCGCCGGGCTGCGCATCTTCGACGACGCCGATGGCCGCTTCAACCTCGCCCTCGCCGACGTCGGCGGGTCCGTCCTGGTCGTCAGTCAGTTCACGCTGATCGCGGAGACGCGGCGGGGACGGCGCCCCTCGTTCCTGGGGGCCGCGCGCCCCGAGGTCGCCGAGCCGCTGGTGGAGCGCTTCGCGGCGGGGCTGCGGACGGCGGGCGTGCCGGTCGAGAGTGGTCGCTTCGGCGCGCACATGGATGTCGAGCTGGTCAACGACGGTCCCGTGACGCTGGTGCTCGACTCGGCGGACCTCGAGCGGACGCGCCGGGGCTAGATCGAGGGGTCGCGCCGGTCGCTGCTCAGCGCCTCCGGCACGACCTGCAGCGAGACATCCATGGGCGTAACGGTGTGGGTGAGCGACCCCATCGAGATGAAATCGACGCCGCTGGCGGCGTAGGCGCCCAGGGTCGCGCGCGTGATCCCGCCGCTGGCCTCGCTGGTGACGTGGGCGGCTTGCGCCAGCCGGACCGCCTCCGCGAGCGCGGCCGCGGTGAAGTTGTCGAGCAGGACGGCCCGGGCGCCCGCGTCGATCGCCTCGCGCAGCTCGGCCAGGGAGGTCACCTCCACCTCGACGGCCGTGGCCGGGCCCGCCCCCGCGAGCGCCAGGCGCACGGCGTCGGCCAGGCTGCCGCCGCGCGCCCGCACGGCGGCGATGTGGTTGTCCTTGACCAGCATCGCGGAGCGCAGGTCGTTGCGATGGTTGAGCCCGCCGCCGACGCGCACGGCGTAGCGCTCGGCGGTGCGCAGCCCGGGGGTCGTCTTGCGGGTGTCGAGGATGCGGGCGCCGCTGCCGGCGACGGCGCGCACGCAGTCGGCCGTCTGCGTGGCGATGCCGGACAGCCGCCCGAGGTAGTTGAGCGCCACGCGCTCGCCGCGCAGGATCGCGTGCACGGGCCCATCGACGTGGGCGATCGTCGAGCCCGCCGCGACGCGCAGCCCCTCGCTGACGGCGGGCATCCAGCGCACGCGCGGCTCGACGGCGTAGTACGTCTCCAGCGCGAACTGCAGGCCGCAGATCACGCCGTCCGACTTCGCAACCACGACGCCGCGCCCCTGCTGATCGACGGGGACGAGCGCGTTGCTCGTCAGATCCTGCTCCGCCGCGTCCTCGCGCAGGGCGGCCTGCACCAGCGCCCGGATCGTCAGGCGATCGAGCGGGGCGGGACGGGAGAGGCCGGCGTCCTCCCGCGTCATGGGGCGCTCGCGCGGACGAAGCTGAGATGGCCGTCGCCGGCCGCGTCGGACGCATCGCCCGAGGGGGCGTCGCTGCGGTAGTGCGCGCCGCGACTGTCCGGGCGGCGCGCCGCGGCCTCGACGATCAGGCGGCCGACCAGCGCCATGTTGGCCAGCGTCGCGCCCTCGACGCCGGGCCGGGGCGGCCCCCAGCCGTCGATCACGGCGGCCGCCGTGGCCAGGCCCTCGCCGTCGCGCACGATGCCCGCGTGCGACCAGAGCAGCGATTGCAGCGTGGCCCGATCGGGCGCGGCCGTCGCCGCGGGCAGGTCGAGTGCGGTGGTCCCGGCCGGGGCCGGCGCGGCGGCGGCGTCGTGCTGCGAGGCCTCGACGGCGCGCTGCGCGAAGACGACCGTCTCGAGCAGCGAGTTGCTGGCCAGCCGGTTGGCCCCGTGCACGCCGGTATTGGCGACCTCGCCGCAGGCGTAGAGCCCGGGCAGCGTCGTGCGGCCCCAGTGGTCGGTGTAGACGCCGCCCATGTAGTAATGCGCGGCCGGCGCGACGGGCGCCGGGCTGCGGGTGATGTCGAGCTCGTAGCGCAGGCAGTGCTGGTACACGCCGGGGAAGCGCGCCGCCACGAAATCGGGGTCGGCGTGGGTGATGTCGAGCAGGACGTGGTCGACGCCGCTGCGCCGCATCTCCGTCGCGATCGCGCGGGCGACGACGTCGCGCGGGGCGAGCTCGGCCAGCGGGTGGTAGTCGGGCATGAAGCGGCGCCCGCCGCCGGCGGCCGTCGCCGGGGTGCGCAGCACCGCGCCCTCGCCGCGCAGCGCCTCCGTCAGCAGGAAGGTCGCCGCGCCGGGCAGCCGCAGCGCCGTGGGGTGGAACTGGACGAACTCCATGTCCCGCACGACCGCGCCCGCGCGCCAGGCCAGCGCGACGCCGTCGCCGGTGGCGACGGCGGGGTTCGTCGTCAGGGTGTAGAGCTGGCCCGCGCCGCCGGTCGCGAGGATCGTGCGGGGGGCGTTGAGCAGCATCGGGCGGCCGTCCGGGTCCAGCGCCTCGACGCCTACGACGCGCCCCGCTTCGAGGCGCAGGCTCGTGACGGCGTGGCGGTCGAACACGTCGACGCCGGCCTCGCCGACGCGGCGCACCATCACCGTCTCGATGGCGTCGCCGGTGCGGTCGCCGCCCGCGTGCAGGATGCGGGGGCGGGAGTGCGCGCCCTCGCGGCCCAGCGCCACGCGGCCCTCGTCGCTGTCGAAGGGGACGCCCAGCTCGGTCAGGCGGCGGATGCGGTCGGGCGCCTCGCGCACGAGCACGTCCACCGCCTCGCGGTCGCAGAGGCCGGCGCCGGCCGTCAGCGTGTCCTGCCGGTGCCGGGCGACGCTGTCGCCCGGCCCGACGGCGGCGGCGATGCCGCCCTGGGCGTACTTCGTGTTGGACTCCTCGATGGGGCCCTTGGTCACGACGGCCGTGCGGCCGTGCTGCGAGGCCAGCAGCGCGGCGTACAGCCCGGCGATGCCGGAGCCCAGGATCAGGTAGTCGTAGTGCATGGGCCGTCGCTTCAGGTCGGCGCTGCCGGGCGGCCGGGGCAGGGCTAGGTGATCTCCAGCATGCGGCGCAGCGCGACCTGCGCCCAGGAGCGGGTGTCGTCGTCGACGCGAATCTGGTTGACGATGCGCCCGGCGATCAACTCCTCCAGCACCCAGGCCTGGTAGGCGGGGTGGATGCGGTACATCGTGGCGCAGGGGCAGACCACCGGGTCGAGGCAGAAGGCCGTCTTGCCCTCGGACTGGACCTCGGCGTTGAGTCGGTGCACGAGGTTGATCTCGGTGCCCACGGCGTAGACGCCGGGCGGCCCGTCCTTGACGTAGCGAATGATGAACTCCGTCGAGCCGTCGGCGTCGGCGGCATCGACGACGGCCTCGGTGCACTCCGGGTGCACCACGACGTGGCAGCCGGCGTGCTGCGCCCGCGCCCGCTCGATCTGCTCGACCTTGAAGCGCACGTGCACCGAGCAGTGGCCCTGCCAGAGCAGGATGCGGCTGCCCGTGATCTGCCCGGCTTCCAGCCCGCCCATCGGCAGGGCGGGATTCCAGAGCGCCATCTCGGTGCGCGGGTCGATGCCCAGCCGCTTGCCGGTGTTGCGGCCCAGGTGCTGGTCGGGGAAGAAGAGCACGCGGTCGCCGCGCTCGAAGGCCCAGCGCAGGACGGCGGGCGCGTTCGACGACGTGCAGACGGCGCCGCCGTTGCGGCCCACGAAGGCCTTCAGCGAGGCGGCCGAGTTCATGTAGGTGATGGGGATCGTGCGCTCGGCGTCGACGACGCCCGTGAGTTCGTCCCAGGAGGCGTAGACGTCCTGCGGCTGCGCCATGTCGGCCATCGAGCAGCCGGCGGCGAGGTTGGGCAGCATCACGGCCTGGTCGGGCCGCGTGAGGATGTCGGCGCTCTCGGCCATGAAGTGGACGCCGCAGAACAGGATGTAGTCGGCCTCGGGCCGGTCGGCGGCCTCGCGGGCCAGCTTGAACGAGTCGCCGCGGATGTCGGTGAAGCGGATGACGTCGTCGCGCTGGTAGTGATGGCCCAGGATGAGCAGCCGCTCGCCGAGGGCGGCGCGCACGCCTCGGATGCGGTCGGCCAGCTCGTCGGCCGACATCGACAGGTAGCGCTCGGGGATCTCCGGCTGCCAGGAGACGCGATGCGGCTCCTCGACGAGCGGCACCGTGGCGATGTCGCCCTCGCAGTAGGCGTCGGGCAGGTCCTCGGGCAGGCGAGGCGCGACGTAGTCGCTGGCGACGACCTTCGCGGGGCCGCCGAGGCGTGGTGTGGACATGGTGGGACACCGATCCAGAGGGCGCGCCGCCGGCCGGGCGGTGCGGGGCCGACCCACTTCGTGTCACTGTGACACGAAGTCCTCATGGGCAGTATGGCCGCCCCGTCGAGTAAGTGTCAAGGTGACACTTACTCACACACGTCAGCAGCGGTGGATAGTCGCTGTCGCGGCGGTGTATCGGGGCGCCGACGCGTGGTTACCAGTCGTAGCCGTGGTCGCGCAGGTCGGCCTGGAGGGCGGCGTAATCGCCCTTGAAGCGGTGCGCGATCCAGCCCACATCCTGCGCCGCGGCGACGTTGGCGCGGATGTCGTCGATGAAGAAGCACTGCTCCGGCCGCAGCGAGAGCCGCTCCATTGCGAGCCGGTAGATGGCGGGGTCGGGCTTCGCCAGGCCGACCTCCGCCGAGCAGATGATGTCGTGCCAGGCGACGCTTCGGCCCAGCGTCTCGTCGATGCGCTCGCGCAGGTCGGGGCCGGCGTTGCTGAGCACGGCCACCGTGTAGCCCGCGTCGATCAGCGCCTGCGCCATCTCGATGTTCGGTTCGTGGCGGGGAGTCGGCTGCGCCTGCCAGGCCTCGATGAACGCCTCCGCGCGGTCGCCGATGTGGGCGCGCAGCTCGCGCACGATCGACGCGCGCCACTCGTCCGCGGTGCCGCGGCCGGTCTGCCAGGCCTCGTACTCCTCCGTCTGGTGCAGGATGCGCAGCCACTCGCGCTCGGGCAGCCCGCGCTCGACGCCGAAGCGGTCGTAGGCCCGCCAGTCCATGTGGATCAGCACGCCGCCGACGTCGAAGATTACGGCCTTGTTTGGGGTCGAAGCGTCGGGCATTGGGGCTCCCTGTCGGCGCGGTCTCGCCGGCGCCCTCAGAACTCGACCGGGGTGCGGGTGGCGAAGCGGTAGAGGCGCGCCGGACGGTGCCGGCCCGCCTTGGCCGTCTGCTGCGTCCCCACCAGCAGGTCGGACGCGAGCATCCGACGCCGGAAGTTCCGCTTGTCGAGCTTGCGCCCCAGGATCGACTCGTAGGTCTCCTGAAGATCGCTCATCGGGAAGAACTCGGGCAACAGGCTGTAGGCCGCGTTGGTGTATTCGAGCTTGCTGACCAGCCGGGCGCGGGCCAGCTCGAGCACGCGCTCGTTGTGGAAGGCGAGCACCGGCAGGGCGTTGAGCGCGAACCAGCCGGGCCGCCAGGCGGAGCGCTCGGCGAGGCGCACGCCCTCGTGCCGGACGAGCGCGAAGTACGTCACCGCGACGGCGCCGCCGGGCGCGAAGTCGTCGAGGTCGGAGAACGTGTAGAGCTGCTCCAGGAAGACGTCGCGCACGCCGGTCTCCTCGGCCAGCTTGCGGACGGCGGCGGCCTGCAGCGACTCGTTCGTGATCAACGCCCCGCCGGGGATCGCCCAGGCGCCCTCGTCGGGTGGGGCCGAGCGCTGGATGAGCAGCACCCGCAACTCCCCCTCGACGACGGTCAGGATCACGACCAGGACGGCCACGTCCAGGCGTGGCGGATCGCGGCGGGCCCGCGGCACGGAGCTACCCGCCCCCCGCGAGGCCCGGACTCCCAATCGTGGGGCTCGCGATCATGGGCCCCGCGACCATGGGGAAGGTGTGTGCCGGCGCCGGATCGCCGGCGGGCGACGCTGCCAGTTCGCCCTGCAACGACCAGGCCCCGGTGTGGGTGATCCGCACGTCGAGCAGCGCGCCGCTCGCGATGCGCCCGGCGGGCGCGTCGAAGTGGACCAGCTTGGCGCCCCGCGTGCGCCCCGTCAGCCGCTCGATGGGGAGCGCGGCGGCATCGTCCGGCGCGCCCGCCTTGCGCTCCTCGACGAGCACCTCCACGTCGCGGCCCCAATAGGCCCCGTTGATCTCCAGGCTGATGCGCCGCTGCAGCTCCTCGACGGCCTGCAGACGCTCCTTCTTGACCGCGTCGGGCACGTCGTCGGGCTGCTTGCGGTCGGCGTAGGTGCCGGCGCGCGGGCTGTAGGCCGCGACGTGCACCTTGTCGAAGCGCAGCCGCTCCAGCAGGTCGAGCGTGTTCCCGAACGCCGCCTCCGACTCGCCCGGGAAGCCGACGATCACGTCGGTGCTGATGCCCACCTCCGGCATTAACTCCCGCACCTTGGCGACGCGCTCCTCGAACGCGCGCGTCGGGTAGCCGCGGCGCATCGCTGCGAGGACGCCGTCGTCGCCGGACTGCACGGGCAGCGAGAACGACTCGCAGACCTTCGGCAGCTCCGCCATGCCGTGCAGGATGCGGTCGGTCATGTCGGGCGGGTACGACGTCAGGGCGCGGATGCGATGCAGGCCCGCGATGTCGTGCAGCGCGCGCATGAGGTCGGAGAGGTCGGCGTGCGCGGTCGCCGTGTCGACGGGCGGCTGGTCCTTGCCGTAGGCCTCGACGGTCTGGCCCAGCAGCGTGACCTCGCGGACGCCCCGCGCGACGTGCGCCTCGACCTCGCGCACGACCTCGGCGATGGGGCGGCTGCGCTCGCGCCCGCGGCGCAGCGGCACGATGCAGTAGGTGCAGAACTTGTCGCAGCCCTCGATGACGGGCACGTAGGCCGTGACCGCCGCCGTGGCGTCGGGCAGAAGCGCCGGCCAGAACTCGCCGCCGAAGTCGGACGCCGCGAGGATGTCCGGCGGCAGATCGAGCACCCCGATCACGTCGTCGAAGTGCTGCGGCTGGGCGAACGCGTCGACGTAGGGGAAGCGCGTCCGCAGGGCGTCGTGCTTGGGCCCCACCATGCAGCCCATGACGGCGATCTTGAGATCGGGGTTGCGCCGCTTGAGCGGGCGCAGGTTGGCGAGCTTGGCGGCGGCGCGATCCTCGGCGTGCTGGCGCACCGCGCAGGTGTTGACCACGATCAGGTCGGCATCGGGCGCGCGGTCGGTGGGCTGCCAGCCCAGGCGTCGCAGGCCGGCCCCCAGGCGGGCGCTGTCGGCGACGTTCACCTGACAGCCGACGGTCCAGATGTGGTAGGTCTTCATCGTCGTTCCGCGTGGCGCCTCGGAGGGGGGGGGCGGTGCCGGACGCTGGCCCGGCGGGCTGGGCGGGAGGGCTGGGCTGGCGGAGGGTGAGGGATTCGAACCCTCGATCGAGTTTCCCCGAAACCCGCTTAGCAGGCGGGCGCACTAGGCCACTATGCGAACCCTCCGCTGGCGATGCTACCAGCCCGCCCCGCGCGCCGCGATGCGCCGCCGCCCGGAGTGACAAGCGCAGGCGTCCTAGTATTGACGGCGCCGGCCGGCGCTCGGCCCACGCGCCGGCCGGCCACGCGAGGAGGAGCGCGATGTCGCGAGCCAGCGGTCGAAGTCCGGCGCGCCGCCTCCTGCCGGCACTGCTGCCGGCGCTGCTGCTGGCGCTGCTGACGGCACTGCTCCTGGTCGGGCCGGCCTGCGGCGGCGACGCCGCTGACGACGCCCCCACCGGCGCCAGGCAGGGTGAGCGCCGGCCCGACGCCACGATCTTCACCTGGCAATCGAGCGACGGCGTGGAGATCGAGGCGGAGCTGCGCCGCGGCGGCGAGGAGTGGGTGCTGCTGGGGCACCAGTTCACCGGCAGCCGTCGCGACTGGGACCAGCTGGTCGAGGGATTCACGGAGCGCGGCTACACGGTGCTGATCTGGGACTTCCGCTGCCACGGCGAGTCCGGCTGCAACACGGAGAACGACTCGAAGCGCGAAGCCACGCAGGACATCTGGCGCGAGTGGGTGGCGGCGCTCGACTACGCCGTCGCCAACGGGGCGCACCGCATCCACGCGGGCGGCGCGAGCATGGGCGGCACCAGCCTGATCCAGGTCGCCGCCGACCGCGACGACATCGCCTCGATCTTCGCGATCTCCAGCCCCAACCGCTTCCAGGGGCTCGATGCGCTGGAGCACTACGACCGCGTCACCGTGCCCAAGCTGTTCATCGCCGGCGCCCGCGACAAGTCCGCGCCCGACTTCTCGCAGCGCTACTTCGACCGGGCCACGGGTCCGGCGCGCCTCGACGTCCTGAACACGGCCCTGCACGGCAACACGCTGGCCCAGGATCCCGTCTGGGGCCGCCACGTGCAGCCCATGCTCTACGCCTTCGTGGAGGATCCCGAGGGCCACATCGCCGCGGGCGGGGTCAACAACCTGACGGCCGGCGCCCGCGCGGACGAGCCGCAGGCAGCCCCCGAGACGGAGACCGCAGCCCCGGCGGAGGAGCCGGATGACGAGACGCCGCCCGCCGGCGCGGCGCCGACCCCGTCCCCCGCCCTCGTCGGACCGCCGCCCTCCGGCTACGCGCTGGCGCTCATCGGCCCCGGCGAGGACGGCGACGTGGTCGTCGTGCTGGACCCGCTCCAGGTCGAGGCGTTCATCATCACGCGGCAGTTCGACGGCCAGGTGCAGGACATCGCCTGGCTGCCCACCCGCGCCGGCATCGTGGTCGGGCAGCGCGACCGGCTCACCTACCTCGACCTCACCACCGACCCCCCCACCGAGGGGGAGCTGCTGTTCGACTTCCTGCCCCCGGGCATCGCGCCGGAGTTCTACGACATGGAGCTCTCCAACGACGGCATCGTGCTGTCGTTCGCCGTCGTCCCGGCGGACGACCCGGACGCGCCCTCCACGCCGGCGCTGGTCAACCTGCTCGGTCCCGCCCTGCAAGCGCCGTTCGCGGGCGCGCTCAGCGGCACGCCCATCCGCACCGGCCTGCAGTCGCCCGACAATTCGCTCATCCTGGCGCGCGAGGCGGGCGGGCTGGTGCTGCTCTCCCCGGCGGGCTTCGATGTCGAGGCGCGCTTCCCCGCCCCGGAGATCGACGCCCCGCCGGAGATCTGCGCGGCGGACTCCTGCCTGCCGCTCGAGTACTCGACGGGCTTCCCGGACGAATTCGACTTCATCACGGCGGCGGGCAACAGCGCCTTCTGGGCGCTCTACACCAACAAGCTGTACATCGCCACGCCCGACGAGCCGGGGTTGCAGGAGTGGCTGACGCTGCCGGGCATCCCCGTCGACATCGCCGTCTCGCCGCGGGGCGACCAGATCGCCTGGGTCACGCTGGGCCCGCCCGAGGGGTCGAACGGGCTCTTCATCAGCGACATCGGGAGCGAGGAGACGCGGTTGCTCTTGGAGGACCCGAGCGTCGTGTTCTTCGACCTGCAGTGGTCGCCCGACGCGCGCTTCGTCGCGTTCAGCTCGATCCGCCGCGACGATCGGTCCATCGGCGTGCTCGTCATCGACGCGGCCAGCGGCGAGCTGTTCACCATCGGCACGGGCTGCTGCGCCGAGTGGTCGCCGTTCGTCAGCGAGCCCTGAGGCGCGGCGACACAGTGCTGCGGCGGCATCCGTTGTGGTTCTGCTTGAGGGCTAGGTTCCGCGCATCCCGGGGAACATCGCAGATCCCTCGTGGGTGGGCTCTCTCGCCACCAGTGTTGCCAACCCTGGGTGGTCCAGTCGGCCGAGGTTACGGAGGAGTGTCCGATCGGTGCTCTCGAAGACGGGAACCTTGTGGTGGATGGCCGATGCCACGTGGACCGCGTCGGCCCCGCGGATCGAGCGTTCTTGTTGGTGAGCAGCACGGATCAGTTCGCGGGCCACCAGCGCTACCTGGCGGTCGAGTTGGATCACCTTGACGTAGGCTTCGCTGAAGAACGCGGAGATGATGGCTTCCGCGTCGCTCGGGTCGCTGGCGCCAAGGTGGGCCACTTCGGCGAGCGCGAGAGCAGAGACCCAGATCTCGACATCGCCCCGCGCCGCGTCCTCGACAATCCGATCACATTCGGCTTTCCAGGCCGGTGCACCGGTCAAGTAGTTGATGACTACGCATGAGCACCAAACGCGCGCAGTGTTCGGTGCGGTCACCGCTGACCCCTGAGCCGATCGATGTACTCCTCGCTCGTCATCCCATTGAGGAGGTCCGGGATGCTCCCTCCAAACCGGTTCACCGGCGGAGATCCGGTTGCCCGAATCGGAACGAGTTCCGAAATCGCATCGATCGCTCGCGCCTGCCCGGTGGCGAAGTAGCTGATTCTCCCGGCGACCAACACTCTCTCCTTCAGGAGTTCTTTGACCTGCGCCGTATGCTCGGCGCCGAACTTGCAGCGGATCGGCTGTCCGTGCAGGTCGTCCCAGATGGTGAACGTACGCAGTCTGCCGTGGACATCGACCGATCCGAGTTCGCCTTCGACCGATCCATGCTCGACGTATCCTCTCGAGCGAACTCGATCGACGTGCTCACGGATCGTCCCGCATACCTGCGCGGACTGCTCGCCGGTCTCGAACTGGATCTCCTTCACGTCGTGCGTGAACACGCTTCCCAGCCGCCGGAGCGTTTCAAGCTGTTCATCCCCGAAGTAGGGCGGCGGCCCTGCGGCCTCCAGATCCGTCGTGAGCGCGTGGATGCCACGAACAATCACATCCGGCGTTGCTTCTTGCTGCCGGTCAGTATCGAGTGTGCCGCTCGGGCGCACGGTGATGACAGCCGGGGACTCCGCGCCGATCATCTGCACGTACCAGTTGCGGGAACCCTGCCCCTCACGAGTGACGGCCGCATCGACAGATCGGACCAGCCGTCGGACATGGATGATCGCGGACTCAAGGCCCGAGAAGGAGATCTCTTCGGACGAGGGATGGATCGTGAAGCGCAGCGTTTCCGTCATCGACGTACTCCGGCGCGGGGTGGAGGTCCCCCGGAGCCGTCACCCTACATACGTCTGAGTCGCCTTCGCAACGTTTCCGCCGGTGATCGCGCCCTCAGGCGCGGCCCTACGCCTTGAGCAGGCCCTGATCGCGCAGCACGCGCTGCATCGTCAGGCCGATGTCGGCGGGGCTCTGGCTGATCACCGCGCCCGCGGCCGACAGGGCCTCCAGCTTGGCCGCGGCCGTGCCGCTGCGCCCCTCGATGATCGCGCCGGCGTGCCCCATGCGACGCCCGGGCGGCGCCGTCGCGCCCGCCACGAAGGCCACGATGGGCTTGCGCATGTGGCGCTCGATGTAGGCCGCGGAGGCCTGCTCGGCCGTGCCGCCGATCTCGCCGATCAGCACCACGGCGTCGGTGGCTTGGTCGTGGTTGAACATCTCCAGCGCCTCGGCCTGCGACGTGCCGATGATCGGGTCGCCGCCCACGCCCACGCAGCTCGACTGGCCGATGCCCAGCCGCGTCAGTTGGTCGACGGCCTCGTAGACCAGCGTGCCGGAGCGCGAGACGACGCCCACCCGGCCGGGCTGGAAGACCGCCGACGGCATGATGCCCACCCGGCAGTTGGCCGAGGGCGTGATCAGGCCCGGACAGTTGGGGCCGATCAGGCGGCTTTCGCCCCGCGCCAGCGCAGCGCGCACGCGGACCATGTCGTGCACCGGCACGCCCTCGGTGATGCAGACGATCAGCGGCACCTTGGCGGCGACGTTCTCGAGGATCGCGTCGGCCGCGCCGGGGGCTGGGACGAAGATGATGCAGACGTTCGGCTGGGTCGCGGCGACCGCCTCCTCGGCGGTGTCGAAGACCGGGAAGCCCTCAAACTCCGCGCCGCCGCGGAACGACGGATGCACGCCCGCCACGACGGTCGTGCCGTAGGCCAGCGAGCGCCGGATCTGGTTCTGACCCTCGGTGCCCAGCCCCTGCACCATCAGTCGCGTGGACTGGCCGACGAGCACGCTCATTGCGATTCCTCACTCACCTCAGGCGCCGGCGTCAGACGGCGGCCGCGACCGCCGTGCGGGCGGCCGCGCCGAGGTCGTCGGCCAGCAGGAACTCGAGCCCCGACGCCTCAATGATGCGGCGCCCCTCCTCGACGTTGGAGCCGTTCAGCCGCACCACGATGGGATGCGTGATGCCGTACTGGTTGACCGCGGCGACCAGCCCCTCGGCGACGATGTCGACGCGGGCCATGCCGCCGAAGATGTTGATCAGGATCGCCCGCACGTCGGGATCGAGGTTGATGATGTGCAGCGCATCGACGACGAGCTGGACCCGGTTGACCGTGCCGATGTCGAGGAAGTTGGCCGGTTCGCCCCCGGCCAGCATGATCGTGTCCATCGTCGCCATGGCCAGGCCGGCGCCGTTGACCATGCAGCCGATGTTCCCGTCGAGCTTGATGTAGGAGCCGATCCCGGCCTCCTCGGCCATGATCTCCATGGCGTTCTCTTCGGACTTGTCGCGCAGGCTTGCGACCGGCTGCCGGAAGGCGGCGTTGTCGTCGATGCTGACCTTCGCATCGACGGCGACCACGCGGTTCTGCTCGGTGATCACGAAGGGGTTGATCTCGGCAAGTGAGGCGTCGGTCGCGAGGAACGCCTTGTACAGCCCGGCGAACAGGTTGCCGGCTTGCAGGATGACCGGCTTGGGCATGCCCAGCTGCTTGGCCAGCTGGCGGCCGCGGTAGGGCGGGAAGCCGGCCTCCGGGTCGATGGGCACGCGGATGATCGCCTCCGGGGTGCGCTCGGCGACCTCCTCGATGGCCTGACCGCCCTCGGTCGAGACGATCAGCACCGGCGTGCCCAGTGCGCTGTCGATGAGGACGGCGGCGTAATACTCGCCGGCGATGGCGGACTGCTCCTCGATCAGCAGCCGCTGCACCTGCTTGCCCTCGGGCCCGGTCTGATGCGTGACCAGGAACTTGCCCAGCATCTTCGCCGCGTCGGCCTGGGCGCGGCCGGCGCCGTCGGCCAGCCGCACGCCGCCCACGCGGCGACCCTTGACGGCCCCCTCCGTCGACGCCGGGTCCGCTTCCAGTCGCTGGTACATGGCGGCGGTCCGCCCCTGCGTCGCGACGAGGCGGCCCTTGCCGCGTCCGCCGGCGTGAATCTGCGCCTTGACGACCACCTTGCCGCCCAGATCGGCGGCGGCGGCGCCCGCCTCCTCCACGGTCGTCACGGCGACGCCGCGCGGCACCGGCACGCCGTTCGCCGCGAGGATGGCTTTGGCCTGGTATTCGTGGATTTTCATGACCGAGCGACTCCTCAGCCGGGCGCGCGTTTCGCGTCGTCTGGAGGCGCGGCGAGCCTCCCGGACGATACCGGCGGCCCCCACTATCAACAACCAGCAACGACAACCGCGCACAACGGCCGGGACCGTGGCGTGCGCCGCATCCGTCCGGCGGGACGCCGACTAGCATGGGTCCGCGCGGCGGTGGTGGCCGGGAATCGCGCGCCCGGACCTCCCCGCGCGACCGAACAGGACGTGTCATGTCGCCAGGCATCGCGCCAAGCCACCGGCTCAGTCGCCGGGCGCTGCTGCGCCGCGGCGGCGCGCTGGCCCTCGGCGCGACCGGGCTGGCCCTCGTCGGCTGCAGCGACGACGCCGACCCCCCCGCGGCGCCCGCCGCTGAGGACGCGCCCGAGGAGCAGGCCACCGCCGCACCTGCCGCACAAGCCGCCCCGGCCGAGCAGGCGGAGCAGAGCGCCGCCGTCGCCGGGGCGGAGGACGCCGGGCCGGCGACGGCGGCCACCGCGCAGGCCCAGGCCGAGCCCGAAGAGGATGCGGGCGACACCGCGGCGGAGGAGGTGGAGGAACACCCGCAGGAGCAGGCCGCGGCGGAGGCGGAGGAGCAGGCCGACGCCCCCGCCCCGGCCCGCCGCCAGCTGATGCCCGGCCGCGTCTGCGCCGACTGCACGCTGGAGGATCCCGCCTTCGAGCCGCTGGTGAACGCGCGCGCGTTCTTCGGCTACGCCGACGGGGCCGCCTACCGCATCGAGATCCCCGACAACTGGAACGGCACGCTGCTGCTCTGGGCGCGCGGCTTCGGCGGGCTCAACGACCTCGGCACGGGCTTCAGCACGCACATCGACTTCGGCGGCTTCCCGCCGGGCCGGGAGTTGCTGACGTCCCTCGGCGCGGGCTGGGCGGCGAGCACGTACGCCGACACCGGCTACGTGCCGGCCCGCGGCGTCGATGACCTGCTCAGGGTGAAGGACATCGCGGGGGCGACGGTGGGGCCGCCGCAGTGGACGTACTGCGTGGGCGGCTCGATGGGCGGCGGCACGGCCCAGCTCATGGCGCAGGAGTTCCCCGGCGAGATCGACGGGGCGCTGGCGCTCTGCGGTGCGCTCTCGAACGCGGAGGTCGTGGATTACATCGTGAGCTGGCACATGGTCGCCCACTGGCTGATCGGCGAGTTGCCATCGTCGACCAGCGCGCTGGGCCTGATCGGCTGGGCGGCCGCGCTCGGCTCCGTCGATGATCGCGGGCTCCACTTGACGCCGCGCGGCGAGCAATTCGCGGCCCTGATGGAGGATCTGAGCGGGGGGCCGCGCTGGGGCGTGCGGGACGGGCTGGCGCAGCAATGGGCCGTGAACTTCGCGCTGGGCACGCTCTACTGGCCCGCGCTGCTGGCGGGCGCGCCGCCGGCCCCGGGCGCGATCATCGACCACGACGCATCGTTTACCGCCTTCGACACGCAGGACGTGGTCTACCGTGCGCGACCCGAGGCAGGCGTCGACATCGACCGGCTCAACGCCGAGGTGCTGCGCTTCCGGCCGCCCCCCGGCCTGCGCGACGACCCGGCTCTGGGGGTCGCCAGCGGGGCGCTGGGCGTGCCGCTGCTCACGCTCAAGACCAGCGGCGACATGTGGACGCCGCTCTCGCTGGACCGGTCGTACGCGCGGCGCGTGCAGGCGGCGGGCTACAGCGACTTGCTGGTGCAGCGGGCCGTGCGGCGCGCCGGCCACTGCCGGTTCAGCGAGGTGGAGGAGGGGCTGCGCGCCCTCTTCGACCTCACGCGCTGGGTGACGGAGGGCGTCCGCCCCGACGGCGAGGACCTGACCGGCGACGACCTCAGCGGGGCGGGCGTGCGCTTCACGTCCCCCTTCGACGACGACGATCCGCTGGCGCCCAGCGCGCGGTCGCTGCGAGGGCTCGTCGTCTAGCCGCGGGGCCGGGGAGTGCCGCTATCGCCGCCGGCCGCGCTCGGCGAAGCCGCGCATCGTGCCCACCCAGAACTCGGCGACACGGTCGTCCCGCTCGCGTTCGCGGTCGCGACGTCGCGTCGGGCGGCCCAGGCGCCAGCCGATGCTGAGCGCGAGCGCCAGCGCGAACGCCGACCAGGCCCAGGCGCTGCCGCCGCCGTTGGCGTCGTGGAAGTCGATCACGCCCGCGGCCATCAGGCCCGTGAGGATCGCCAGCGTCGTCGCGATGGGCTCGAAGTCCGACACGTGCAGGCGGATCGCGCCGTCGCGCACGGCGATGCCGGGGATGCGCTCGCGCGGGCGGTTGCGGAAGCTGCCGCGGAAGACGGAGTCGCGCGCCACGATCGCGACCGCGCCCACGAACGGCAGCCAGGCGATGAGGCGCGGACCGCCGTCGTCGCCGGTGAACGCGATCACCCCGGTGATGAAGAGGCCGAGCAGCGCCGCCGTGACGGCGGCCGGGCCGAGCGTGATGACCATGCGCCGATGCTACCCCCTGCGCGCCGCCCTGTGCCCGGCCGGGCGCCGACGTAGGCTGTCGGCATGACGCCCGAGCCCGAGCCCGGCCGCACGCTGCCTGGCGCCCCCGCCGACGAGGCCGCCGCGCGGGCCCGCGCGCGCCGCCGTCGCCGGGCCGCCCGGCCCCCGCGCGACATCCTGGCCACGAGCTCGATCAACAACCGCTTCTGGCTCACGGTGCTGCCGATCGCCGCGTTCTTGCTCGTCGACCGGCTGGCCGACACGCGCTGGGCGATCGGGGCCGGATTGGCGGCGGCGATCCTGGTCTTCCTGCGAACGCGCCGCAGCGGGGTGGTGGGCTACCTGGCCGTGGGCGGGATCGTCATCGTCGGCGGGGCGGGCGTGGTGGGCATCATCGTCGACAGCGACAAGGCGTTCTTCGCCAGCGACGCGATCGGCGACCTGCTCTGGACCAGCGCGTTCCTGGGCAGCGTCGTGCTGGGGCGACCGCTGATGGGCGTCCTGATGCGCGAGATCTTCCCCGGTATCCGGGAGTGGATCCCGGAGCGGCATCGGGTGTTCGTGGCGCTCAGCCTCGCCTGGGCGGCGCAGAACGTCGCGACGGCCGTGATCCGCATCATCCTGCTCGACGCCCTGAGCACCGAGGCCTACCTGCTCTGGAGCCGCGTCGCGACCTGGCCGCTGACGATCGGGCTGTTCGCGCTGTCCTACTACGTGATCGGGCGGGCGATCCGGCAGGAGGCGGAGCGCCGGGCGGCGGCCGATCTCGCGGCGGACCCCGCGGCGGACGGCGACGACGGTACACTGCCCGCATGACGACCAACCCCGCCCCGACCACCGCCTCCACCACTGCCCTGGCCCTGCCCGACGCCGCCGCGACCCTGGGGCACGATCTGGCCGACATCGAGCGCTTGATCGCCGCCGCGGTCTACGAGGCCGAGACGCCCAGCGCCGACCGCTGCGTGCTGCCGCTGCCGCCGCTGGAGGTGCGGATCTCCGTCGCTGGGCGGCTGCTCAGCGCCGTGCGCGAGTCGGACCGCTCCGACGACTGGCGCCTGATCGTCCCGGCCTGAGCGCCGGTGACCACGAGTCGCCCGCTCGCCCCGATCCCCGGCATCTGCGTCGCGCTGTTCGATCTCGACGGCACCCTGGCCGATTCCGATCCGCTGATCGCGGCGGCCGTCGTGGAGAGTTGCGCCCGCTACGGCTACGACGTCACGCCGGAGCAGGTGCTGCCGTACATCGGGCCGCCGATGGTCGTCATGCTGCAACAACTCCTGCCGATCGGACCCGAGCAGGCGCAGACGATCGGGCGGGACTACCAGGAGCAATACCTGGCTCGCTTCGTGGCGCGGACGCCGCCGCTGCCCGGGGCGGCGGCGCTGCTGGACGGGCTGCGCGCGCGCGGCGTGCCGATGGCCGTGGTGACGAACAAGTACGAAGCCTCCGCCAACGCGCTAGTGGCCGCGCTCGGCTGGCAGCGGCGCTTCGAGGTCGTGGTGGGGCTCGACACGACGGGCCGGGGAAAGCCCGCGCCCGACCCGCTGCTGCACGCGCTGCGCACGCTCGGCGCCCGGCCGGACGAGGCCGTCTTCGTCGGCGACTCCCCAGCCGACATGGGCGCGGGCCGCGCGGCCGGGCTGCGCGCCGTCATCGGCCTGTCGGGCCGCATCGCCGCCGGCGCGCTCAGCGAGGCCGGGGCGACGCACGTTGTCGGTGATCTGGACGGCGTTGCGGCCCTGCTCGCCGATGCGCGCGGGGCGTAGTCTGCCCGCATGCCGTCCCTCGCGCGCCCGCTGCCCCTGGCCGAGACCGTCGCCGCGCTGCGCGCCGGCCGGACCGATCTCGCGGCGCACGTCGAGGCCGCCCTGGCGCGGGTCGACGAGACCGCGTCCGAGCTTCGCGCCTTCGTGCCCGAGCCCGGCCGGGCGGCCCGCGTCCGCGCCGAGGTCGCGGCGCTGCGCGCGCGGTCCTCGGACCCGCGGGCGAGCGGGACGCCGCCGCTCTTCGGCGCGCTGCTGGGCGTGAAGGACATCTTCGCCGTCGAGGGGCTGCCGACGCGCGGCGGCAGCGCCCTGCCCGCGGAGCTCTTCGCGATGCCCGAGGCGACGTCGGTCGCGCGGCTGCGGCGGGCCGGGGCGATCGTGCTGGGCAAGACCGTGACGACGGAGTTCGCCTACCTGGAGGCCGGCGCGACCGCCAACCCCCACGACCGCGCACGGACGCCCGGCGGCTCCAGCTCGGGCTCCGCGGCGGCCGTGGCGGCCGGGATCGTGCCGCTGGCGCTGGGCACGCAGACCATCGGCTCCGTCCTGCGTCCGGCGGCGTTCTGCGGGATCGTGGGCTTCAAGCCCAGCTACGGGCGCGTCCCCAGCGACGGCGTGATCCCGCTCTCGCGCACCGTCGACACCGTGGGCACGTTCACCCAGGATGTCGCGGGGGCGGCCCTCGCCGCCGCGGCGCTCCTCGACGGCTGGACGCCGCTCGATGCGCCGGCGGGCCGGCCGGTGCTCGGTGTGCCCGCGGGCCCCTACCTCGAGCAGGCGCAGCCGCAGGGCCGGGCGGCGTTCGAGCAGGCGATCGGCCGGTTGGAGGTGGCCGGGTACCGCGTGGCCGAGGTCGATGCGCTGGCCGACATCGAGGCCGTCAACGCGCGCCACGCCGACCTCATCGCGGCGGAGTTCGCCGATGTCCACCGGGACTGGTTCGCCGAGTGGGGCGCGCTCTATCGCGGTGGCACGGCCGGCCTCTTCGATCGCGGCCGCCGGGTGAGCGCGTCCGTCCTGGCGGCGGCGCGCGCGGGCCCCGCCCAACTCTGCGATGCGCTGACCCGACAGATGACCGCGTCCGGCATCGACGCCTGGATCGCGCCGGCCGCCCCCGGTCCCGCCCCGGCCGGCCTCGACGCGACCGGCTCCCCGCGGATGAACCTGCCCTGGACCCACGCCGGGCTGCCGGCGATCGCGCTGCCCGCCGGGACCGTCGACGGGCTGCCCGTGGGGGTGCAGGTCATCGCGCGGGCCTCGGACGACGAGCGCCTGCTGGCCTGGGCGCTGGAGCTCGAAGCCGCGCTGCGGTGACCAGCGTGTGACGCCGAACCTGTCCTCACGACCCCGGGGGACTTCCTTCCTCCGCCTCCATTGCCTACCATGAAAACCGACCCGCCAGTCGGTTTTGGGCGGGACTCGGAGCGACGCATGTCAGCCTCCCCGGCCGTGACGCGATCCCCGCTGTCGGCGCTGCGCGCGCCGCTGTCCGAGGCGGCCGCGCGCCACGACGGCGCGCTCGTCGTGGCCGCGCAGTCGGCCCCGCTGCCCGATCTGCTCGACGCCTTCGCCGCCACCAGCTGCGACGCCTTCTACTGGGAACAGCCCGCGCAGGACTTCGGGCTGCTGGCGCTTGGCGCGGCGACGTCGATCGAAGTGTCCGGCCCCGGCCGCGTCGCCGAGGTGGCGCGCTGGTGGCGCCGGACCGTCGCTGCGGCGGTCGTGGCGCCGGGGGCGCCGACGCCCGCCCGCCCCGTGGCGCCGTTCGCGGCCGGGGGCTTCGCCTTCGCGGATGCCGCGCCGCCCGGCGACGCGGTCTGGCTGGACTGGCCGCGCGGGGCGTGGGTCGCGCCGTCCGTCGTGCTGGAGCACCGCGCGTCGGGGACGAGCGTCCAGCTGCAAGTCGTCGCGCCGGGGGACGTGCCCGCGACCACGGCCCTGGCCGAGGTCGCCCTGCGCGCCCGCCCCATCCCGGACGCGCCCGCGCCGGGCGGCGCCCGCCTGCAAATCCACGACGATCCCGGCCACGACTGGTGGGACGACAGCGTGCGCGAGGTGCTGCGCGCGATCATCGCGGGCCGGCTGCGCAAGCAGGTGCTGGCCCGTCGCATCTGCGCCGGCGCCGCCTCCCCCATCGACGTCACGCGAGTGCTGCGCGCTCTGCGCGCCCGCTTCCCGAGCGCCACCATCTTCGCGCTGCGACGCGGCGGCTCAACGTTCCTGGGCGCGTCGCCGGAGGAGTTGGTCGGGCTGCGCGGCGACCGCATCGCCGCGGCGGCGCTGGCCGGCACGTCGCGCGGCGCGGGGGACGGCAGCCGGTTGCTGACGGACCGCAAGGAGCGCCGCGAGCATGAGTTCGTCGTCGAGGCGCTGCGCGAGCGGCTGTCGCCGATCTGCCGGCGCCTGCACGTCCCGGAGACGCCCGAGTTGATGACCCTGCCCGATCTATCGCACCTGCTCACGCCGGTCTGCGGCACGCTCGCCGAGCCGCGCGGGCTGCTGGACCTGATCGACCTGCTGCACCCGACGCCGGCCGTCGGCGCGACGCCGCGGGCGGCGGACCGCGCGGCCGAGCTGGAGCCCTTCGACCGGGGCTGGTACGCCGGCCCCGTCGGCTGGGCGCGCGGGGATCGCGGCGGCGAGGGGGACGCGGTGGTCGCGTTGCGCTCGGCTCTGGTGCGGGGGCGCCGGGCGGCGCTGTACGCGGGCTGCGGCATCGTGCAGGGCAGTGACCCTGAACTCGAGTGGCGCGAGGCGCGGCTCAAGATGGTGGCGGTGCGCGACGCGCTGGGCGTCGCCATCGGCGGCGATGCGCCCCCCGCCCGCTGACGACCCCGCGCACTCCTCGGAGCGCGCGCTGGGCCTGTTCGTCGCGGCGCTGGCCGACGGGCTCGTCGCCGGGGGCGTGCGCGACGTCTGCCTCTGCCCCGGATCCCGCTCCACGCCGATCGCGGTCGCCGTGCAACGCCATCCCGCGCTGCGCACCTGGATCCACCTCGACGAGCGCTCCTGCGCCTACTTCGCGCTGGGCTTGGCTCAGGGCGGCGACGCGCCCGTCGCGCTGCTCTGCACGTCGGGCAGCGCCGCGCTCAACTTCGCGCCGGCGGTCGCCGAGGCCGCCACTGCGGGCCTGCCGCTGGTCGTCCTGACCGCCGACCGTCCGCCGGAGTTGCGCGGCGTGGGCGCCAATCAGACCGTCGATCAACTGCGGCTGTACGGCGGCCACGCCAAGGCCTTCGCCGAGCTGCCGCTGCCCGTCGCCGGCGACGCGGCCGACGCCGCGGCCCGGCACTGGGGCCGCCGCGCCCCCGTCCTCGCGACGGCCGCGCCCGCCGGGCCGGTGCACCTCAACCTCCCCTTCCGCGAGCCGCTCATCCCCGACCTGCTGCCCCCCGCCGTGCACGCGCCCGATCGAACGGGGCCGCCGCCGCGGGTCGAGCCGGCGGCCGGCGACGTCGCCGCGCTGGCGGCGCTGGTGGGGGAGCGGCGGCGCGGGCTGATCGTCGCGGGGCCGCAGCACGCCCCCGACAGCGTCCAGGCGATCACCGGCCTCGCCGCGGCGCTGGGCTACCCGATCCTGGCCGACCCGCTCTCGCAGCTGCGGCGCGGCCCGCACGATCGCGGCCACGTCATCGCCGGGTACGACGCGATGCTGCGCCCCCCGGCCGGCCCCGATCTGCGACCGGAGGTCGTGCTGCGCGTCGGCAGGACGCCGACGTCGAAGGCGCTGGGCACGTTCCTGGCGGGGCTTGACCGGGCCGAGCAGGTCGTGATCGCCGAGCCCGGGCGTTGGAACGACCCCGACCTGCGCGCCACCCGCTCCCTCGACGCCGACCCGACCGCGGTCTGCCGTCGTCTGCTGGGGGCACTGGCGGCGCCCCCCGCGGCGGACCCGGCCTGGCTCGCGGCATGGCGGGAGGGGGAGCGTCGCGCCTGCGCAGCGGTTGACGTCGGTCTGGGCGATTCCGGCTTGGCCGAGGGGCTCACGGAGCCCGGCGCGATCCGCGACCTGATCGACGCGCTGCCGCCCGGCGCCGCGATCGTCGCGGGCAACAGCATGCCGATCCGCGACCTCGACACGGTGCTCCGTCCCGGCCCGGCGCCGCTGCACGTCTACGGCAACCGCGGCGCCAGCGGCATCGACGGGGTGGTGTCGACGGCGCTCGGGATCGCGGCCGCCCGGCCGGAGGCCCCGCTGGCGCTCGTCCTGGGCGACCTCTCCGCCTACCACGACATGAACGGCCTGCTCGCCGTCGGGCGCTTCGGGCTGGCGGCGACGATCGTCGTGCTCAACAACGACGGCGGCGGCATCTTCTCGATGCTGCCCCAGGCAAGCCGGGTGCCCGAGTTCGAGCCGCTGTTCGGCACGCCGCACGGCCTGCGCTTCGAGCACGCCGCCGCGCAGTACGGGCTCGACTACGCGCACCCCGGCACGCCGCGGGCCTACCGCGAGTCGCTGGCCGACTCCTTGGCGCGCGACGGCGCGCAACTGATCGAGGTGACCACCGAGCGCGCCGCCAACGCGGCCCTGCACGAGGCGATGTGGCGCCGGGTGCGGGACGCGTCACCATGAGCGACGCCGAGCCCGATCCGCCGCTCCACATCGAGGAGTCGGGCGCTGGCCGGCCGCTGCTGCTGCTGCACGGCTTCACGGGCAGCGCCGCCACGTGGCGCCCCTTCCGCGACGCCTGGCCGGGCGTTCGTCAGCTGGCGGCCGACCTGCCGGGGCACGGGCGATCGCTCGGGTCGCCCGAGAGCCCGGTCGCCGCCGGCATCGCATCCACGATCGACGCGCTGCTGCGGGCGCTCGACGATCGCGGCGTCGCGGAGGTCGCGCTGCTGGGGTACTCGATGGGCGGGCGCGTCGCGCTGCGGCTGGCGTTGCGAGCGCCCGAGCGCGTCTCGGCGCTGGTCGTCGTGAGCGCCTCGCCGGGCATCGCCGACGCCGTGGCGCGCGCCTCCCGCGTGGCCGCCGACCGCGCCCTGGCCGATCGGATCGAACGCGAGGGCGTGCCCGCCTTCGTCGACTACTGGCAGTCGCTGCCGCTCTGGGCGAGCCAGCGACGGCTGCCGCCCGCGGCCCGCGCCGCGCTGCGCGCGCAGCGCCTGCGCAACGATCCGGCCGGCCTCGCCGCCAGCCTGCGCGTGGCCGGCGCCGGCGCCGATCCCCCCGTGCTGGACGCGCTCGGCGGGCTGCGCTGCCCGGCGCTGCTGGTCGCCGGCGCGCTCGACCCGGCGTATTGCGATCATGCCGCGGCGATGGCGGAGCGGCTGCCGGACGGCCGGGTCGCGATCGTGCCGGACGCCGGTCACGCCGTGCACCTCGAGCAGCCCGACCGATTCGGGGCTCTGATCGCCGGCTTCCTGGCGGAACGCGCCTAACCCCCGCTTCGCCGGGCCCGCGCGCTGGCGAGAGAGCCCCCGCGCGATGTACGGTCAGCATGGTCGCCGGCTCGGGATGCGTGATGTTCCTCCACCGCCGATCAGGCCGCCGGGCGTTGATCGTGATCGTCCTGCTCTGCGTCGCGCTGCTGACGGGGGCGCTGACGGGGGCGCTGGTCCCGGCGCGACCGGCCGGCGGACAGCTGCCGTCGCAGTTCGATGTGCTGCCCGACCTGCTCACTGCCCGCTTCTCCCATCAGGCCACGGCCCTGCCCGACGGGCGCGTGCTGATCAGTGGCGGCACCCTGCAGGACGGGTTGCTGAACACAGCGACCGCCGAGTTGTTCGTGCCGGATGCCGGCGTCTTCGAGGATGCGGGCGCGATGAGCCTGCCCCGCAGTGGCCACACGGCCACGCTGCTCGACGACGGCACGGTGCTGATCGCCGGGGGCAACAGCCAGCCCAACCAGCCGATTGACACGGCGGAGCGGTTCGATGCCGGCCGCGGGGTGTTCGTGCCGGCCGGCCCGCTGCGGGGGCCGCGCGCGCAGCACACGGCCACGCTGCTGGCCGATGGCCTCGTGCTCATCGCGGGGGGCATCAGAGGCGGCGCGGGGTCGGAGTTGGCCAGCGCCGAGATCTACGACCCCGCCCGTGACCGCTTCCGCGCGACCGGCGCGATGGCGGTGGGCCGGGCCGGTCACAGCGCCACCCGCCTGCCCGACGGCCGGGTGCTGATCGCCGGCGGCAAGGGTCCCGACGGCGCCTCCGCAGCCCCCGAGATCTACGACCCCGCCGCCGGCGCCTTCGCGCCCGCCGGTCCGATGGCCGTGCCGCGCCAGGAGCACGCCGCCGTCGCGCTGGACGACGGCCGCGTGCTCATCAGCGGCGGCCGGACGGCCGACTTCCAGCCCCTGGCCAAGATGGAGGTCTACGACCCGGCGACGAACACGTTCACGGCCCTCGCGCCGCTCAACCGGGCCCGCCGGGGACACAGCGCCACGCTCCTGTCGGGCGGCGGCGTGCTCATCGTCGGGGGGCTGGACCCGCCCGCGCTGGCCGAGGCGGCGGCCGAGCTCTACTTCCCCGCCGGCCGGGGACAGTCCGACCTCCTGACGCCCGTCGCGGTCGTGCGCAGCCTCCACAGCGCGACCCGCCTGTCCGACGGCCGGGTGCTGATCGCCGGGGGCGAGGGGCCGCTCGCGGGGAAGTCGGCCGAGCGTTTCACGCCCGCGCCGCCGCCGCCGCGCGACGTGGCGCTGCTGGCCGGCTGGAACTTGATCACCTGGACCGGCGACGAGACGCCGATCGCGCCGATCGTGGCGGCGCTGCCCGCGGTCACGCGGGTGTACGCCTGGGACGCCCCCGCGGGCGCATTCCTGGGCTACAGCCGGGGCGTCCCGGCGTCGGTCAACCGGCTGACCGTGCTGCGCGCCGGCGCCGGCCTCTGGGTGCTCTCGCAGCGGCCGGCGATCTGGCGCATGCCGGGCCTGGGGCGGGAGCGCGCGGTGACGCTGCTCCCCGGCTTCAACCTGGCCGGCTGGACCGGCCCCGACGGCGTCGCGCTGGCCGAGATCACGCGGGCGCTGGGCCCCGCCGTGGTCGCGGTCTGGGTGTTCGACCCGCTCGCGCAGGACTTCCGCGTGTACCGCCCGAACGGCCCGCCGCGACTGAACACCGCCTCCAGCGTCAACCACGGCGACGGCCTCTGGCTGCTGCTGGAGAGCGCCGTGATCTGGCCGCAGCCGGCGGCGGGCTTCCGCTAACGCTCGACCTCCAGCGTCAGCGATCGCAGGCCGCGCAGCACGACGTTGTCCTTGAAGCGCGGCTCCGTCTTGACGAGCCGGATCTCGCGGAAGTGCTTCACCAGCGCCGCCAGCACGATGCGACCCTCCATCCGCGCCAGCGGCGCGCCGATGCAGTGGTGGATGCCGCGGCCGAAGGCGACGTGCGGCGGTCCCTCGCGGGCGATGTCGAGCGCGGCCGGGCGCTCGTAGACGCGGGCGTCGCGGTTGGCCGAGCCGATCAGCAGGATCACGGGCTGGCCGCGTTTGAGTTGCTTGCCCTCGATCTCCATGTCCTCCAGCACCGTGCGGCCGTCGGTCTGCACCGGCCCGTCGTAGCGCAGCAGTTCCTCGATGGCGCTCTCGACGAGGCTGGGGTTCTCCTGCAGCAGGCGGAGTTGGCCGGGGTGTCGCAGCAGGGCCAGCATGCCGTTGCCGATCAGGTTGGTCGTCGTTTCGTTGCCGGCCGCGAGCAGCAGGCGCAGCATCGACAGCATCTCGTCCATCGAGAGCTTGTCGCCCTCCTCCTCGGCGGTGATCAGGCGGGTGATGAGGTCGTCCTGGGGGTCGGCCCGGCGCTGCTCGATGATCACGCGGAAGTAGTCGCTCAGCTCCGCGCCGGCCACGAGGGCGGCGTCCATCTCGGCCCGCGTGATCGTCGGCTCCAGGATGCGCGCCACGCGCTCGGACCAGGACTGGAAGCGGTCCCGGTCCTCGGGCGGGATGCCGAGCATCTCCGCGATGACCGTGATCGGCAGCGGGTGCGCCAGCCGCTCCATGAGGTCGAAGGGCTCATTCTCCGGCAGGTCCGCCAGCATCTCGTCGACGATCTGCGTGATGTGCGGCTCCAGGTCCGCGATCGCGCGCGGCGTGAACGCCCGCGACACCAGCCCCCGCAGCCGCGTGTGGTCGGGCGGGTCGATGACCAGCAGGCTGCGGCCCTCGGGGAAGGGCGGGACGTAGGGCGGGGCGGCCCCGCCGGCGCGGCGCTCGTCGGAGCCGAAGCGCTTGTGGTCGCGCAGGATTGCGTCCACGTTCTCGAAGCGGGAGATCACCCAGCCGTGGGTCAGTTCGCTCCAGTGCACCGGATCCTTGGCCCGCAACGTCCGGTAGGCGGGATACGGATCCTGTTGGAAGCCGTCGTTGAGGGGCGGGTACGTCGCGCCCGACTGCACGCGCTCCTTGAGCAGCAGCGCCCGCATCACGACGGGCTTGATGACCTCCCGCGCGGAATCGCCCAGCAGGGAGAACTGCAAGCCACGCGAGCGTTGCACAATCGACATCAAGGCCCCCAATCGCGTCCGCCCCGGCGCGGGGCGCCGGTCCAGCGGGATCACGTTTCGAGCATATCCCGCGGGGCGCGTCTTCGCAGACATCTCCGCCCCCGGCGCCGGCCGGTGGCGCGGGGCGGATTGCCCCCGGCGGTCGCGACGGCGATGATTGCCGCGCCCGCGTCGCGAGACGGGCTCGCCGGGGCCGCCGGGAAGGGCACGCCGTGGACTACGAGACACTGACCTACGAGCTGCGCAACAACGTCGCGCATATCACCATCAACCGGCCTGACGCCGCCAACGCGCTCAACCTTCAGCTGGGCCTGGACCTGATGCACGCCTCCCTGGCGACCAGCAGCGATCCCAGCGTGCGCGCCATCCTGCTCACCGGCTCGGGCCGCTTCTTCTCCGCCGGCGGCGACCTCAAGTCGTTCGCGGCGCAGGGCGACGACCTGCCCGCGCACATGAAGGAGGTCACCACCTACCTGCACGCCGCCGTCTCGCGGTTCACCCGCGGCGACGCGCCCCTGGTCGCGGCGGTCAACGGCGTCGCCGCGGGCGCGGGCATGAGCCTGGCCTGCAGTTGCGACATCGTGTTCGCGGCGGAATCGGCGCGCTTCACGATGGCCTACACCAAGGCCGGCCTGACGCCGGACGGCTCCTCGACGTACTTCCTGCCGCGCAAGGTGGGGCTGCCGCGCGCGCTCGAGCTGACGCTGATGAACCCGATGCTGAGCGCCGCGCAGGCGCAGGAGTACGGCCTCGTGACGCGGGTCGTGCCCGACGCCGAGTTGCTCGCGGAAGCGACCGCCACGGCGGAAGAGATCGCCGCCGGCCCCACGGCCGCCTTCGGCGAGATGCGACGGCTGTTCCACAGCGGCCTCGTGGAGACGCTGGAGACGCAGATGGAGCTGGAGACGCTGGCCATCGCGCGCATGGCCGCCACCGCCGACGGCCGCGAGGGCATCCAGGCCTTCCTGGAGAAGCGGCCGCCGGCCTTCTCCGGCCAGTAGGGCCGGACCGGGTTACAGCGTCGCGTACCAGTCCGCGATGGCGTGGCCGATCGCGTCGGGCGAGTCCTCCTGCACGAAGTGGCTGCCCGGCACGGCGACCTCGGTCGTGTTGGGCCAGCCGCGCGCGAACTCGAGCTGCGCGCCGTTGAGGATCGCGCCGGGCTGCGCGTCGATCAGCAGCTTGGGCAGCGGACTGGCGCTCAGCCAGTCGGCATAGGCCTGCACGATGGCGACCACGTCGGCCGGCTCCCCGTCGATCGGGATCTCACGCGGCCAGGTGAGGGTCGGGCGCCGCGACTCGCCGGGCTCGGCGAACGGCCGGCGATAGACGGCCATCTCCTCGTCGCTCAGGCCGCGCAGCACGCTGCCGGGCAGCACGCGCTCGACGAAGACGTTCTTGACCAGCACCATCTCCTCGCCCGCCTCCGAGCGGAAGCCCTGGAAGATGCGGCGCGCGGCGTCGGGCCACTCGTCCCAGGTCACGGGCCGCACGATCGCCTCCATGAAGACGATGCCCTTCATGCGCTCGGGGTGCCGGCGCGCCCAGTCGAAGCCCAGCGCCGACCCCCAGTCGTGGATGACGAAGGTGACGTTGTCGCCGACGTCGATGGCGTCCAGCCAGGCGTCCAGATAGCGCGCGTGGTCGGCGAAGCGATACGACCCGCTGGGGTTCTTGCCCGACTCGCCCATGCCGATCAGGTCGGGCGCGAGGCAGCGGCCCAGCGACGTGCAGTGCGGAATGATGTTGCGCCACAGGTAGGACGACGTGGGGTTGCCGTGCAGGAAGACGATGCTGTCGCCGGCGCCCTCGTCGACGCAGACCATGTGACTGTCCAGCACGGGCACGCGGGTGCGGGCGTAAGGGTCCTTGGTGGGGATGGGGGCGTCGCTCATGGGGGCTCCTCTGCACAAACGGGCCGGACGCTGGGGCCGGCCGCCGGGTACACGGTAGACCGCCACCGGCGTAGGCGGTCCGCAGCGGGCCGTCACGTTGTATACTGAACACGGGTCTTGGTGACCGGTGGGCCGATGGGATCCGAGTGATCGCATGACCCTGTCTGTTGGTGGATCCCGGTTCGTCCCCCCGGCCGCGCCAACGCGCGCCTCCACGGATCCCGCGGGCCCCGATCGGCCCGCCGTAGGGTCCGCCCTCCGCGCGACGGCGCGTCGCCTGCCCGGCGTCTCCTCCGCCTCGTCCTCGGATCAGGTCATCGACCTCCGGCTGATCATGCAGCGGGTGCGCCGCATGACGCAGCTCGACGCCACCGTCTTCGCGGAGGTCCGCGACGACGCCAGTCAGACCCTGGCGGCGACGCTGGTCGTGCTGGCGTCGCTGCTGCTGGCGGCGCTGGGCGGCTGGCTGTGGCTGATCGTCGAGGTCGACGGGCTGTCGACGGGCCGCATCCTGCTGCGCGAGGTGCTGCTGGGGCTGATCTCGGGCCTGGCCCTCTGGGGGCTCTGGGTGCTGAGCGCGCGCCTCGTGCTGCAGTTCGTCTTCGGACGCGCGGTCTCGGGCCCGCAGCTCGTCCGCACCATGGGCTACGCGGCCTTCCCCCTGGCGGGCGCGGCGCTGATGGTCGTGCCGGCGCTGGGCTTCGCCGTCGGCATGCTGACCGTGCTGGCGTGGTTCGTCTCCAGCAACGCCGCGATCGAGACGGCCGCACCCGGCGCCGCGCGCCGCGAAGTGTTCGTCGCCAACGCGGCCGGATTCAGCCTGTTCGTCGTCCTGATGTCCGTGCTGGCCGACGCCGCCGGCGTCGCGCCGGGATTCTTCGTGCACGCCGCCGACCTGTCGCTCTACGTCTGAGTGATCGAGGCATCCCCCGGGCGCGCCGGCTTACGTCTCGATCAGCGGCTCGCCGGCGGCGCACTGCGGGCAGTCGGCCGGCGCGTACGACCCGATGTCGAGCGTCATCCCGGCCAGGAACGGCAGCCCGAAGTCGGTCCGCCCGGCGCTGCGATCGATCAGCACCGCGACCGCCACCGGCTGCCCCCCCGCCCGCTCGACCGCCGCGATCGTCTGCCGCAGCGAGCCGCCGGTCGTGAGCACATCGTCGACGATCAACGTGCGCTGGCCCGGCCGCACGCGGAAGCCGCGCAGCAGGGCGCGCGCGTCGCCGTCGTCGGCGCGCTCGGCGATGAAGACGTGCAGGCCCAGCTGGCGCGCCATCTCGTAGCCCACGACCACGCCGCCGGTCGTGGGGCCGACGACCAACTCGATGCCGTGCGATCGCAGGCCCGCGGCCAGCGGCTTGCACAGGTCGGTCGTCGCGGCGGGGTCTTCCAGCAGGCGGAACTTCTCGACGTAGTGCGCGCCGTGGCGCCCGGAGGCGTAGCGGAAGTGTCCGCTCAGCAGCGCGCCGACCCGGCGCAGCAGATCGAGGCCGTCGTTGGGTGCGCTCATCGTTGGGCCTCCACGTGCGCGGCAGTGCTGGGCGCCGGCCGCTGGTCGCCGGGTTCGGGCACGGCGCCGCCGTCGACCGTCACCAGGTCGCGGCCGCCGCCCCCGCCGATCGAGTCCAGCGGCAGCCAGCGGAAGATCACCGCGCCCACCAGCAGCCGCTCGTGGATGGGCCCGAAGACGTGCGAATCCTGGCTCGCGTTGCGGTTGTCGCCCAGCACGAAATAGTGCTTCGGCGGCACCACCAGCGGCAGCCCCGCCTGCGGGTACTGATAGGTGGGGCCGGAGCGGATGTACTGCCGCTCGACGAGCCCCCGCCCGTTGACGAGCACCTCCCCGCCGCGGACCTCGATGCGGTCGCCGGGCAGACCGATGACCCGCTTCACGAAGTCGCGGCCGGGGTCGGACGGGGAATGGAAGACCACCACGTCGCCCCGCCCCGGGCCGCCGAAGAGGAACTCCCCGTTGTCGCGACCGGGGATCAGGAAGTCGAACGGGCCCAGGTTGAGCTTGGCGTAGGCGAGCTTGTTGACGAGCACGAAGTTGGAGTGCTCGAGCGTGGGGGCCATGCTGGAGCCCTCGACCTGGAAGTTCTGCACGACGGCGCGCGCCAGCAGGAACACGATCAGGGCGAGCAGGACGGTCTCGAGGATCTCGCGGAGCGGGCCGTACCGAAGTCGCTGCATGCTTCTCCGCGCCGTCTGTCCCCATCGCCGCGCCTGATCTAGCCTAGGGCTGGGGTGGGACGCGGGCTATCGGCCCGGGCTATCGACCGGGGCTATCGAAGAGGGGGGCCGCACGACGGGCGGTCCCGGCGACGGTAGGGCGGACGCAGGCCGCTGGTACAATCCACGAAACTTCGGCGTCGCCGCGGGGATCGGCGGGTTGCGCGCGCTGCCGCGCGGCGGTCGCCCGTCCAGGAGTCCACGCGTCCAGCCATGCCGACCCCGCCCCCCACCACCGCCCCCACCGACGACGAACTCGCCGAGCGCGCGAAGCAGGGTGAGTTGGGCGCGTTCAACGCCCTCGTCGGGCGCTACCAGCGCCCGGTGTTCGGGCTCTGCCTGCGCATGCTCTCCTCGCCGCCGGCCGCCGAGGACGCGGCGCAGGATGCCTTCGTGTCGGCCTGGCGGGGGATCGGCGGTTACCGCGGCGGCTCCTTCCAGGCCTGGATCCTGCGCATCGCCGGCAACCAGTGCCGCGACGAACTGCGCAAGCGCAAGCGCCGCCCGTCCGACTCGCTCGACTCGATGATCGAGGCCGGGGGGGACGCCGCCGCGCCCCCCTCCCGCGAACGCTCGCCCGAGGGCCGCGCCATGGGCGCCGAGACCGCAGGCGTCATCCAGCAGGGCCTCGCGACGCTGCCGGCCGAGCAGCGCCAGGCCGTGCTCCTCTCCGATGTGCACGGCTTGGCCTACGACGAGATCGCGACGGCGATGGGGAGTTCCGTGGGCACCGTGAAGTCGCGGATCAGTCGCGGGCGCGCCAGACTCCGCATCTTTCTGACCGAACGGGGGGAACTGCCCGGCGGGCGCGCGCGTCAGGCAGATCACGGGGCGCCGGCTTCCCCGGCGGGAAGGAGTCCCTCGTGATCGGCCGTCGCTTCCGGCGTCAGCCCGACCGCCACGCGCAGGCCTCCGCCTTCGTCGATGGCCAGTTGTCCGCCAATGAGGTGGATGACTTCACGCGCGTGCTGCGCGACGACACCGAGCTGCAGGCGTACATCGACGACCTGCGCGAGTTGAAGGCGCTGCTGGCCGCCCTGCCCGCGCCCGCGCCGCGGCGCGACTACACGCTCGCTCCGCGCGACGTGCACGCGGTCGCCGCCGGCCGGCGGCGCGCCGTCGCGGGCATGGGGCGCGGCCTGCTCTCGGCGCGCCTGGCCGCGTCCGCGTCGGTGCTGGCCGCCGCCGCGCTCGTCGCCGTCGTCATCGTCGACCTCGGGCAGGACGGCGGCGCCACCCTGCGCGCGCCTCGGAGCGAAACCACCGCCGCGATTGAGACGGCCGCGGACGTCGCGGATGAGCCCGCAGCGGACGTGGATGACGCCGATGGCGTCGTGGCCGCCGCCGAGCAGTCGGATGGGGCCGACGAGGCCGCCGCGCAGTCCGCGGCCGCGGCCGCGCCTGCCGCCGCAGCCGCCGAGGCCGCTGCGGAGCCCCAGGCCGCAGCGGCGCAGGAGGAGCCCGAAGCGGCGGATGACGAGGCCGCCGAGATGGACGACGAGCCCGAGGCGGCAGAGGAAGAGCCCGTGGAGGCGGAGGCCGCGGCGGAGCCGGCGGACGACGAACCCGAACCGGTCGAGGATGAGGTCGCGGCGGACGAAGCCGACGCCGAGGAAACGCCCGCAGCGCGGCGCACCGCCGACCAGGCCGCCGCCGCCGACCAAGCTGCCGCTGACCAAGCTGCCGAGGAGCAGGCGTCGGAGGAGGCCGCTCGCGCGTCCGCCCAGGCCGCCGCTGCCGCCGCCGCCGAAGCGGCGGCCGTGGAGGAAGAGGACGAGGAACAGGCGGCTGCGGAAGACGACATGGAGGACGAGGCGGAAGCAGCGGCTGCGGCGCCCGAGCCGGCGACGGCGGTCGCGGCCGTGGCGGAGAGCGAGGTCGAGGAGAGCGCGGAGGCCGCGGTCGAGGCCGTGGCGGCGTCGCCCGACGCGGACGCCGCAGCAGACGCCGACGAGGTCGGCGTCGCCGCCGATGACCCCGCTGAAGCAACCGCCGAGGAGTTGGACGCCGCCGAGGAGGACCCGCCCGCCGATGTCGCAGCTGACGCCGACGCGGCCGACGACTCCGCCGCTGAAGCGCCCGCCGCCGACGAGCCGTCCGGTGACGAGGCGGCGGACGCGTCCGCGACCGAGCCGGAGCCGTCGGCGGAGGCCGAAGCCGAGCCGGAAGCGGCGCAGGTCGATGGGGCCGAGGCGGCCCCGCCCGCGCGGGCGGACGACACTGCTGAGGACACTGCTGACGATGCGGCTGAGGATGCCGCCGACGATCCCGTCGAGGAGCAGGCCGAGGAGCCCGCCGCGGCGTCGGAGGAGCCGGCGGAGGAGCCGGCCGACGCAGCGGCGGCCGAACCCGCGGAGGAAACCGAGGACGACACCGCAGCCAAGGAGGAGTCGCCCGAGGCCGATGAGCCGGAGCCCGACGTGGAGACCGACGCGGACGCGGAGTCCGAGCAAGCCGACGCCGAGCCCACCGAGGATGAGGCCGAGGTCGAGGACGAGGCCGTCGAGGACGAGCCCGCCGCCGAGGAATCGGACGCGGACGACGCCGGCGCCGACGATCGCGCCGAGAGCGACGACGAGGAGGCCACCGCTACAGCGGCTGACAGCGAACCCTCGGATGACGAGGGCGCTGCTCCGGCCGACGCCGCCCCCGCCCCCGCCCCCGACGCCGAATCGGCGGGCGACGCGGAGGACGAGGCCGGCGGCGTCGCGGCGAGCCGCACCCCCGAGGCCGGGGGCGACGCGGTCGCGCCCGACGCGGTGCTGGTCGACGAATCCCGCCCCGGCTTCATGCGGCCCTTGGAGATCGCCCTCGCCCTGCTGGTCGCGGTGGGACTCGGCGCGGCGCTCTGGCTGCGACGCCGGACGGCCTAGCGCCCCGACCGCGCCGCCCACCCGGGTAGGCGCTGCCCCGCCCCGGCGTGCGAAGATCGGTCGCACGGGTGGCCCGGCGCCGTGGATCGCAGCCGGCCCCCGCAATCGAGGAGGTCTGGCGTGCAGCTCTCCGACCGCGACATTCGCGCCGCCCTGCGCGCGGGCCGCATCGCGCTGGACCCCGACGACGGGCTGGACGGGCGCATCGGTCCCGACTCCGTCGACCTGCGCCTGGGCTCGCGCTTCCTGATCTTCGAGCGCAACAAGCAGGCCTGCATCGACCCGCGCGACCCCGCCACCGCGACAGGGGCGACGCGGCGCGTCGATCTCGCGCCCGGCGATCGCTTCATCGTGCACCCGCAGGAGCTCGTCCTCGCCACGACGCTGGAGCGCCTGCGTCTGGGCCCCGACGTGGTGGCCCGGCTGGAGGGTCGCAGCAGCCTGGGCCGGCTGGGCATCATCGTGCACAGCACGGCCAGCCTGTTTCACGCCGGCTGGGACGGCCACGCGACGATGGAGCTGGGCAACCTGGGCGTCATGCCGGTCGCGCTGTACCCCGGCATGCGCATCTGCGCGTTCACCTTCCAGCCGCTCAGCTCCCCCGCCGAGCGCCCCTACGGCGCCGCGTCGGGCGACAAGTACGCGGGCGCGGACGCCGCCCTGACGAGCCGCATCTGGGAGGAGGCGGACGAGTGGTGAGCACCGCCGACGGCGTGTCGCGCCACATGGCGCGGGCCCTCGATCTCGCGCGCGGCGTGCTGGGAACCACCAGCCCCAACCCCGCCGTGGGCGCCGTGATCGTGCGCGACGGCCGCATCGTCGGCGAGGGCGCGACATCGCCGCCGGGCGGCCCCCACGCCGAAGTCGCGGCGCTGCGCCAGGCCGGCGACGACGCCCGCGGCGCGACCCTCTACGTGACCCTGGAACCCTGCTCGGTGCACGGCCGCACCCCGCGCTGCACGGAGGCGATCCTGGCCGCCGGCGTGCGGGAGGTGGTCGTCGCCTACGCGGACCCGGATGCCCGCGTCGACGGGCGTGGCATCGCCCGGCTGCGCGAGGCCGGGCTGATCGTGCGCGGCGGCGACGGCGCCCGCGCGGCGATGGAGCACTACCGCGCCTACACCCAGCAGCGTCGCACGGGCCGGCCCTTCGTGATCGCCAAGTGGGCCGCCTCGCTCGACGGCAAGATCGCCGCCACCAGCGGCGACTCGCGCTGGGTGAGCGGGCCGGAGACGCGCGCCTGGTCGCACCGGCTGCGCGTGCGGCACGACGCCATCCTCGTCGGCGTGGACACGATCCTGCTCGACGACCCGCAGCTGACGGCGCGTCCCGACCCGGCCCCGGCGGCCATGTCGCAGCCGCTGCGTCTGGTGCTGGACAGCCGCGGACGCACCCCGCCGAGCGCGCGGGTGCTCGGCGAGCAGGAGGTGGCTCGCACCGTGGTCTGCTGCTCGCCGGCTGCCCCCGCCGATTGGCGCGCCGCAATCGCGGCGACGGGCGCTCGCGTGGTGGAGTTCCCCGCCGGCCCCGATGGCCGGGTCGACCTGCCGGCGCTGCTCGACTGGCTCGGCGCGGAGGGCGTCGTCTCGCTGATCGTCGAGGGCGGCGGCCGCGTCCACGGGGCCTTCTTCGACGCCCGCCTCGTGCAGGAGGTCCGCGCCGTGGTCGCGCCGATGGTGATCGGCGGCGACGCGGCCGCGGCCGTCGTCGGGATCGGCGCGCTGCGCATGGCCGACGTCGTGCAGCTGCGCGACCTGCGAGTCGATCAGCTGGGCGGGGACGTGCTGGTGACCGCCCGGCCCGTCGCGCCCGCCCCCGCGGAGGCGCTCTCGATCCGCCGCGCCACCCCCGCCGACGCGGCCTTCGTGGCGGCGCTGGCGGAGGACGTGGCTTCGCGCGACGCCCTGCAGGCCGCGTTCGCTGCCGCCGCCGCATCCACCAGCGGCGACGTCGCCTGGGTGGCCCTGGCCGGCGATGCCCCGAACGCTGACGCCGTAGTCGGCGGCGTCAGCGCCACGCTCGACAATCCCGGCGCGGCGGCCGCGGACTTGCGCGCCCGCCTCGATCACTTGCTGATCGCGCCGGCCTGGCGCGACCACGGACTGGCGGCGCGGCTGCTCGACACCGCCGAGGCGTCGGCGGCGGGCGCCGGCCGGCGCTGGGCGCTCGCCGTCCTGCGTCCGCAGACGGAGGCGCAGGGCTGGACGCGGGCCGAGTGGGCGGCGCGGGGCTACCGGTACTATCGGCGGGCGGTCGTGCCGCCGGCGGGCGCGGGAGCCGAGGAGCCGCCCGCCGTGCTGCTGATCAAGGAGATCGCGTCGCGCGCGGAGGTGACGCGGCGCGACTAGCGCCGCACGAGGAGGGCCGCCTGTGTTCACCGGCATCATCGAGGAGGTCGGCGTCGTCCAAGAGGCGGGCGCGGGGACGCTGCGCATCGCCGCGACGACCGTGCTCGCGGACGCACAGCTCGGCGACAGCATCGCCATCAACGGCGTCGACCTGACCGTGGCCGAGCTGGACCGCGGCGCGTTCTTCGCGAACGTGATGCCCGAGACCTACCGGCGCAGCAACCTGCGCAACCTCGTCGCCGGCGACCGCGTCAACCTGGAGCGCTCGCTGCGCGCCGCCGACCGGCTCAGCGGCCACATCGTGCGCGGCGTCGTCGAGGGCACGGGCCGGCTGCGCGCGCTCACGGCGGAGGCCGACGCGATCATCGCGCGCTACGACGCGCCGCCGGAGTTGCTGCGCTACATGGTCGTCAAGGGCCCCGTCGCCGTCGATGGGGCGAGCCTGACGATCGTCGACAAGGACGCGACGAGCTTCGCCGTCTCGCTCGTGCAGTACACGCAGGAGCACACCAACCTCACGCAGCGCGCCCCCGGGGACGAGATTAACCTCGAGACCGACATCCTCGCCCGTTACGTGGATGAGTTGCTTGCCGCGCGCGGCATCGGGGCGGCATCCTGACCCCGCGCCGGCGGTTCAATGGAAGGCAGGCCCCGTCTTGTCCGATCGCCCTCCCCGTACACCAGCGTCCGAGCGCGCTTCCCGCGCGCCATCCAAGAAGGCGCGCAAGCCGCGCGCCGCCGCGCGCCCGGCGCCGAGCCCGTTCGCGACGGTCGAGGAGGCCATCGCCGAGTTCCAGCGCGGCCGCAGCGTGATCATCACCGACGACGAGGACCGCGAGAACGAGGGTGACCTCTGCCTCCCGGCGCAGTTCACCACGCCGGACGACATCAACTTCATGGCCAAGTACGGCCGCGGGCTGATCTGTACGGCGCTCTCCGGCGAGCGCATCGACCGGCTGGGACTGCCGATGATGGTCGATCGCAACACGGCGCCGCTGGGCACGGCCTTCACCATCTCCGTCGAGGCGCGCGCCGGCGTCAGCACGGGCATCTCGGCCGGCGACCGCGCCCGCACGGTCCACGTCCTGATCGACCCCGACAGCACGATGGAGGACCTCGTCTCGCCGGGGCACATGTTCCCGCTGCGCGCGCGCGACGGCGGCGTCCTGGTCCGCGCCGGCCAGACCGAGGCCAGCGTCGACCTGTGCCGCCTCGCGGGGCTGTTGCCCGGCGCCGTGATCTGCGAGATCATGAAGGCCGACGGCACGATGGCGCGCCTGCCGGAGTTGACCCGCTTCGCCAAGCGGCACTCGGTCAAGATGATCAGCGTCGGGCAGATCATCCGCTACCGGCTGCGCACCGAGCAGCTGGTCGAGCGCATCACCGAGGCCAAGCTGCCCACCCGCTTCGGCGACTTCCGCGTGATCGGCTACCAGGTACCCGGCCAGCACGAGGAGCACGTGGCGTTGGTCATGGGCGACGTGTCGTCCGTGGCGCCGTCGCTGGTCCGGGTGCACTCGCAGTGCGTCACCGGCGACGTGTTCTCCTCCCTGCGCTGCGACTGCGGCGAGCAGATGGAGCTCGCGCTGGAGTTGATCGGCAAGGAGGGCCGCGGAGCGTTCATCTACATGCAGCAGGAGGGCCGCGGGATTGGGCTGCACAACAAGCTGCGCGCCTACGCCCTGCAGGACAAGGGCCTGGACACGGTCGAGGCCAACGTCGCGCTGGGCTTCGCCGCCGACCGGCGCGACTACGGCATCGGTATGCAGATCCTGCGCGACTTGGGCATCAGCCAGATCCGCCTGCTGACGAACAACCCGGCCAAGCGCCACGGCCTCTCGGCCTACGGCCTGGAGATCGTCGAGCGCGTGCCCGTGATCGCCGCCGCCAACCCCCACAACGCCGACTACCTGGCCACCAAGCAGCACAAGCTGGGGCACCTGCTCGACGCCCCGGTCGCGCCGCCCGTGATCGGGGCGGCCCCGCCTGCCAAGAGGGCGGCCAAGAAGGCCGCCAAGCGCGGCGCCGCCCGGCGCACGGACGCCTGACGGTGGCCGGCCCCGCCCGCCCCTCCTTCGACGACGCCGGCGGCCTGCGCTTCGCCATCGTCGTGGCGCGCTTCAACGAAGCGATCACCGGCGCCCTGCTCGACGGCGCGCAGGGCACGCTGGCCGCGCGCGGCGCGGCGCCCGACGCGGTCGAGGTCTTCTGGGCGCCGGGGTCGTTCGAGATCCCGCTGCTCGCGCAGACCTGCGCGGAGAGCGGCCGCTTCGACGCCGTGATCTGCCTGGGCGCGATCATCCGCGGCGAGACGGACCACTACCAGCTCATCGCCCAGGAGACCGCCCGCGGCATCGGCGAGGTGTCGCTGCGGACCGGGGTGCCCTGCATCTTCGAGGTGCTCGCCACGCACACGCGGGAGCTGGCCGAGGCCCGTGCCGGCGGCTCGTCCGGCAACAAGGGCGAAGAAGCGGCCCAAGCCGCGGTCCAGGTCGCCCGCACCCTGCGTCAGATCCGGGAGGGCTGAGTCGGTCGCGGCGTCGTCCGTGCGGGCGTGTCCAGCCGCACGCGCATCGATCGTCGCGGTGGGCTACTGGCCTATAGTGGGCAGAGAGAGGCTCCCCGCCATGCCCGTCCTCACGAGAATCAGGCGCCGTCAGACCATTCGGATGCGGTTCTTCTTCGATGAGCGGAAGGCCACGCAGGCCGCCGGGTTCCTGCTCGGTCTCCACCAGGAACCCATGGCGCACCTTCGGCTGATCAAACTGCTCTACCTCGCGGATCGCCAGTCGCTGATTGAAATTGCATCCACCATCACGGGGGACCGCTTCCTGTCGATGACGCATGGCCCCGTGCTCAGCCGCTGCCTCGATCTCATCCAGAAGCCTCTCCACGGCGAACCTTCCTACTGGAACGAGCACATCGAGCGCGATGGGGTCCGCACGGTGGCTCTCCTGGCTGATCCTGGCTGGGGGTCGCTGTCGGAGTACGAGACGACCATCCTGGAACGGGTCTTCGAGCGCTATCGCAGCGAAACCGACTGGCAGATCGTCGATCACACGCACGCACTGCCAGAGTGGGAGGACCCGGGGCGAGGCTCTCGTCCGATTGATCCCGCGCAGATCCTGCGCTTCGCGGGCTATTCGGAACGCGAAGTCGCGCTCGCCATCGAGGATGCGGAGGCCGTGTACGGCTTCCACGCCGCGATGGCCAGGTGACCCCTGGCGACACGTTCTTCGGGCTGGACTTTGGCGGGCATCTTTGGGTTGTGCTGAGCGAGACGACCGCAGCCGGACACGTCGCGGTCGCGAACCTGACGACGCATGATCCCGGACGCCGCCGGAACTGCGACAGGGCATGCGAGATCATTCACCCCGGAGACCATCCCTTCGTCACACGCGCATCCTGCATCTACCGCAAGGGGGCGGAGCTCACCGACGCCACGAGGCTCCAGAAGAACATCGAGACGGGGGTTTTCGAGCCGCATGCCCCGTTCCAGGATGACCTGCTGACCAGGATTCAGGCGGCTCTTCTTGCCTCGCCGCGGACACCCCGCGAGGTCAAGGACGCGATCACCGAAGCGCGCTAGGCGATCGGCTTCGGGTACCTGAGCCGCGCCCCCACTGTCCGGCGGCGCAGGTCGGCCATCCGGCCGACGGTCTCCCGGCGCCAGACGCGCGACTCTGTCCCCTGCGCCATTGTCCGAACGTCCAGAGATGCCTAGAATCCCCGCGTTCGCATAGTTTTGCGCAGGTTTGCGGAGATTCGCCGATCGCGCAGGCGGACCTGGCACGCGAGGGAACTAGCACCCCATGGCGACCTTCCAGGGCCAGCGACGCCCGGAGCCCGAGTGGCTCGGCCTCGGCGAGGCCAGCCGCATCCTGGGCGTCAACGAATCGACGCTGCGGCGCTGGGCCGACGCCGGCCTCGTGCAGACGTTCCGCACGCCCGGCGGACATCGGCGCTTCGCCGCGGCTGGGTTGCGCCGCATCATCGACGCCGCCGGCGAGGATCTCGTCGACCGCCCCGCCTTCGACGGCGACGCCGTGGGCCGCATCCGCGCGCGGCTGCTCGAAGCTGACGCCGCCCAGCGCGGCTGGCTCGATGGGATCTCCGCGGACGGCCGCTCACAGCTCGCGCGGCTGGGCCGTCAGACAGTCGGCCTCGTCGAGCGCTACCTGAGCGACGACGCCGGCCGCGACGCGCTGGAGGAGCAGGGCGGCGGCCTGGGGCGCCGCTACGCCGTCGTGCTGCAGGGCGAGGGCGTGCGGCTGACCGACGCCGTCGCCGCCTTCGCCTATTTCCGCCGCGGCATGGACGAGGCCGTGCGCGCCTACGCCGTCAACCGTGGCCTCAGCCCCGACGCCACGGCGGGACTCTGGGAGCGGGTCGCGGTGCTCGAAGACCAACTGCTCGTCGGCCTGACGTCGGCCTACGAGCCCGACGCGGAGGAGGGCGGCTGATGGGGCCCTACTTCCCGATCTTCGTCGACGTGCGGCAGCGGCCGATCCTGGTCATCGGCGGCGGCGCCGTCGGGCTGGAGAAGACCACCGTGCTGCTGCGCGCGGAGGCGTCGAACGTGACGGTCATCAGCCCGCAGCTGGCCGAGGACTTGCAGGCGCAGGCCGACGCAGGCCACATCACGCACATCCCCCGCGCCTACGCGGAGGGCGACATGGCCGGCTTCGAGATGGTCTTCATCGCCACCGCCGACCGCTCCGCCAACGCCGCCATCCGGGCCGAGGGCCGCCGCCGCGGCATCTGGGTCAACGCCGCCGACGATCCCGCCAACTGCGACTACATCCTGCCCTCCGTCGTGCGGCAGGGCCCGATTACGATCGCTATCTCCACCGGCGGCGGCAGCCCGGCCATGGCGCGCCGCGTGCGGGAGGAGCTGAGCGACTACTTCAGCGAGGACTTCGTGCCGCTCGCCGAATTGCTGGCCGAGGTGCGCGCCGACCTCAAGGCCCGCGGCCTGCTGCCGCAGATCAGCCAGGAGACCTGGCAGCGCGCGATCGACGGCAACCTGCGCGCCCTGCTCGCGCAGCGACGCACGGGGCAGGCCAAGGCGCTCCTGCTGGCGAGGCTGGGCGCCCCGCTGGCCGCGCCGCCGCCGCGGGACTTCGCGTCGCAGGATGTGGCGCAGGGCGCGGCGACCGGAGGGGGATCGGGCGCATGTTGATCGCCGCCGGGGTCAGCCATCGCACTGCCAGGCTCGACGAGCGCGAGCGGGTCGCCTTGCAGCGCGACGAAGTCCCGCAGCTGTTGCAGCGATACCGCGAGCGGTACGGCAACGGCGTCGTGCTCGCCACCTGCAACCGCACCGAGGTCTACGTGCACACGGGCCAGCGGGCCAGCGAGGCGCCGCCCGGCGAACTGATGGAGCAACTCGCCGACTTCAAGGGGCTGTCGTTCCCCGGCGACCTGCCCGCCTACTACTGCCTGCAAGGCGCCGAGGTCCCGCGGCACCTGTTCAGCGTCGCCTCGGGCGTCGATTCCCAGGTGCTGGGCGAGGGCCAGATCTTGGGGCAGGTGCGCGAGGCGCTCAGCGACGCCGCCGAGGCGCGGTCGCTCGACGCGGCGCTCGCGCGGCTCCTGCACGACGCCCTGCGCACCGGCAAGCGCGCGCGCTCGGAGACGCCCATCGGGCGCTACGCCGTCTCCGTCAGCAGCGCCGCCGTCGACCTCGCGCGGGAGCACGTGCCGGCGCTGCCCTACTGCCGCGCGCTCGTCGTTGGGGCCGGCGCGGCCGGGATGCTGGCGGCCCGCGCCCTGCGCGACCGCGGCATCCAGCACCTCACCGTCACCAGCCGCACGCGCGAGCGCGCCGAGGGCCTGGCCGAGTACCTGGGCGCCGCCGTGGTCCCCTTCGATCGCTTGGCGGAGGCGATCGCGGCGGCCGACCTCATCATCACATCGAGCAGCGCGCCCGGCTTCCTCATCGACCCGCCGCTGGTCGAGCGCGCGCGCGCCATCCGCGTCGCCCCGCGCACCTTCATCGACGTGGCCGTGCCGCGCGACGTCGACCCGCGCATCCGCGAGTTCGCCGACGTGCGCGTGTTCGACCTCGACGACCTGCAGGGCGTCTCGGCGGCCAACCTGCAGCTCCGCCAGCGGGCGGCCGGGGATGTCCGCACGATCGTCGCCGACGCCGCCGACGGCTACGCCGCCTGGCTGGAGGGCCGCCGCGCCGCCCCGACCATCAAGGCGATCGTCGAGCGGGCGGCCGCCGTGCGCGCGGCCGAGGTCGATCGCACGGCGCGCGACCTGCGGCTCGATCCCGCCGGCCGCGACAAGCTTGACAAGATGAGCGCCGCCATCGTCAAGAAGCTGCTGCACGATCCGATCCACTACCTGCGCGACGCGGACGACACCGAGTCGGCGGCCGAGTCCCTGCGACGCGTCTTCGGCGTCGAGGACGACTGACGTGCCCGCGCTGCGACTGGGCACGCGCGGGAGCGCGCTCGCCCGCCGGCAGACCGACGCGGTCGCGGGGGCGCTGGCCCGCCGTGGCGTCGAGTCGGCCCCGGTCGTCGTCCGCACCACCGGTGATCGCGACGCGACGGCGTCGCTGCTGGCGATCGGCGGGCAGGGCGTCTTCGTGCGCCAACTCGAGGAGGCGCTGCTGGAGGGGCGCATCGACGTCGCCGTGCACAGCGCCAAGGACATGCCCAGCGACCTGCTCCCGGGCACGACGATCGCCGCCACGCTGCCGCGCGGCGACGTCCGCGACGCGCTGGTCGGCGCGACCCTGGCCGGGCTGGCGCCGGGCGCACGTGTCGGCACCGGCAGCCGCCGGCGCGTCGCGCAGCTCCTCGCGGCCCGGCCCGACATCGCACCGCTGGATATTCGGGGAAACGTCGATACGCGGCTGCGCAAGCTCGCCGATGGCCAGTACGACGCGCTGATCCTGGCGGCGGCGGGGCTGGAGCGGCTCGGCCGCACGGAGGCCGTCGCGGAGTTGCTGCCGATCGACGTCATGCTGCCCGCGCCCGGGCAGGGGGTCATCGGGCTGCAGATCCGCGACGACGACGCCCACGCCCGCGACACCCTGGCCCAGATCGATCACCCGCCCACGGGCGTCGCGCTGCGCGCCGAGCGCGCCCTGCTGCGCACGCTGGGGGCGGGCTGCGCCGTGCCGATCGGCGGCCTGGCGCACCTGCGGGCCGGCGAGGTGTCGCTGCTGGCGCGGGCCATCGACATCACGGGCCGGCGCGTGATCGCCGTGCAGGAGTCGGGCCCCGCGAGTGATCCCGAGGCCGTCGGCCGTCGCGCCGGCGAGCGGCTGCTCGCCCGCGGCGCGCGCGAATTCCTGCCCGAGCCCGTGTCGTGACCCGTGAGGGCGCCGAGGGGCGCGGCAGCGTGAGCCTGGTGGGCGCCGGCCCGGGCGACCCCGGACTGATCACCGTCGCCGGACGCGAGCGGCTGCGCCGCGCCGACGTCGTCGTCTACGACCGGCTGGCGCATCCGGCCCTCGTCGCGGAGGCCCCCGCCGATGCCGAACGCATCTACGTCGGCAAGGCCTCCGCGGACCACGCCGTCCCCCAGGACGAGATCGGGCGGCTGCTCGTCGATCGGGCCCGTGCGGGCAAGCGCGTCGTGCGGCTCAAGGGCGGCGACCCCTTCGTCTTCGGCCGCGGCGGCGAGGAGGCCGACGATCTGGTCGCGGCCGGGGTCGAGTTCGACGTCGTGCCGGGGATCACCTCCGCCATCGCCGTGCCGGCCTACGCCGGCATTCCCATCACCCATCGCGACGCGGCCTCCTCCTTCGCCGTCGTCACCGGGCACGAAGCGCCGGGCAAGCCCGCCTCCCGCATCGATTGGGCGGCCCTCGCGACCGGCGTCGACACGCTGGTCTTCCTGATGGGGCGTCGCGCGCTGGCGGAGATCGCGACGCGGCTCATCGCCGAGGGCCGCGACCCCGCCACGCCCGCCGCGGCCATCGAATGGGGCGCAACGCCCCGGCAGCGCACGGTGAGCGCGCCGCTGGCGGAGCTGGCGGCCGCGGCCGCGGCCGCGGCGCTGTCACCGCCGACGGTGATCGTCGTCGGCGACGTCGTGGCGCTGCGCGAGCGCCTGCGCTGGTACGACGACCGCCCGCTGTTCGGCAAGCGCGTGCTGGTGACCCGCACGCGGGCGCAGGCCGGCAAGCTGTCGTCTGCGCTGTGGGACGCCGGCGCCGAGCCGATCGAGTTTCCCGCCATCGAGATCGTCCCCCGCGACCTCGCCCCCGCCGTCGCCGCCGCGACGCGGCTGGCCGCCGGCCACTACGACTGGGCCGTCTTCACGAGCGCCAACGGTGTCGACGCCTTCTGGCGGGCGGTCGAGGCTGCCGGCCTCGACGCGCGCGCCTTCGGCGGCGTGCGGCTGGCCGCGATCGGCCCCGCCACCGTCGACGCGCTGGGCGCGCACGGCCTGCGGACCGACGTCGTGCCCGATCGCTTCGTGGCCGAGGCGCTGGCCGAGGCGCTGGCGCCGGAGGTCGCGGCGGGCGACCACGTCCTGCTGCCCAGGGCGGCGGGCTCGCGCGAGGTGCTGCCCTCGCGCCTGCGCGCCGCCGGCGCCCGGGTCGAAGACCTGCCCGTGTACGAGAGCCGCCGCCCCGTCAGGCCCGACCCGGCCGTCGTCGCCCGGATCGAGGCCGGGGAGATCGACATCGCCAGCTTCACGGCCTCGTCGACCGTGCGCGGCTGCCTCGACCTGCTCGACGGCCGCGTGGACCTGCTGCGCGACGCTGTCATCGCCTGCATCGGGCCGATCACCGCCCAGACCGCCGCCGACGCCGGCCTGCGCGTCGACGTCGTGGCGCGGGAGCACACGATCCCGGGGCTGGTCGCCGCGCTGACCGAGCACGCTGGAAAGGTTGCCGATCATGACCACGCTCATGCCTCCGCGCACGCCCCCGCCCATGCCTGAGGAGGGGCCGTCGGCCCCGGCCCGCGACGACCCCGGCCCCCGCCGTCGCCCCCGGCGACTGCGACGCACGGCCGCCCTGCGACGCATGCTGCGAGAGACGGCGCTGGATGCGTCGCAGTTCATCTACCCGCTGTTCGTCGCCGAGGGGCGCGGCGTGCGCGAGCCCATCGGGCCGATGCCGGGGCAGTTCCAGCTCTCGACCGACGCCCTGGCCGCGCAGGCGGCGGAGTTGCGCGCGCTGGGCGTCCCCGCCGTGCTGCTCTTCGGGCTGCCGGCGAGCAAGGATCCCGAGGGCAGCCAGGCCTACGCCGACGACGGCATCGTGCAGCGCGCCGTGGGCGCCCTGAAGGACGCCGACCCGGACCTCGTCGTGATCACCGACGTCTGCCTCTGCGAGTACACCGACCACGGCCACTGCGGCCTGATCGGGCCCGGCGGCGACGTGCTCAACGACCCCAGCGTGGAGCTGATCGCGCGGACCGCCCTCAGCCACGCCCGCGCCGGGGCCGACATCGTCGCGCCCAGCGACATGATGGACGGCCGCGTCGGCGCGATTCGCAGCCTGCTCGACGAGCAAGGCTGCGCCGGGATCCCGATCCTGGCCTACGCGGCCAAGTTCGCCTCGGCCTTCTACGGCCCCTTCCGCGAGGCCGCCGACTCGGCCCCCGCCTTCGGCGACCGGCGCAGCTACCAGATGGACCCCGCCAACGGCCGCGAGGCGATGCGCGAGATCGACCTCGACATCGAGGAGGGCGCGGACCTGGTCATGGTCAAGCCGGCCCTGGCCTACCTCGACCTCATCCGCGCCGCGCGCGAGCGCACCGATCTGCCGGTCGTCGCATACAACGTCAGCGGCGAGTACGCCATGATCAAGGCGGCCGCGGCCAACGGCTGGCTCGACGAGCGGGCCGTCACGCTGGAGACGCTGACCGGCATCCGCCGCGCCGGCGCCGACCTGATCATCAGCTATCACGCCAAGGAGGTCGCCCGGTGGCTGCGCGAATCGCAGAGTCCGTGAGCCCCGCAGCCCCGTCGGCGCCGATGCCGGCGACGCCGCTCGCGACGCTGCCCGACGGGCTGCCACCGGCGCCGCCGCAGCCCCGGCCCGAGGACGTCCGCGTCGTCGCGTTCGACTGCTACGGCACGCTGCTCGACTTCGACGAGCGCGGTTTCGCGCCGGCCGTCGACGGCCTGCTGCGCGAGCACGGCGTCAGGCACACCAGCGGCGAGGCCGTCTGGGAGGCCTGGACGGCCCACGCGCGCGATCTCGGGAAGGCGCACGGCCGCGACCCCGACCACCCGCTGACCGGGCCGGAGCCCCCCTTCATCCCCTTCGCCGAGTCCTGGACGACGCACTTCGCGCACGCCTTCCGCGAGACGGCCGTGGAGGGCGTCGCCCCGCGCGCCGCGACGGGCTTCCTGTTCGACCTGCTGGCCCAGGCGCAGCCCTACGAGGAGGCCGTGGAGGTCATCGAGGCGCTGCGCTCGGGTGCGCCGGGCGGGCGCGGCCTGAAGATCGTCGTCGCCAGCAACGCCGACGACGCGCACCTCGACCCCGCCCTCGATCGATCCGGCATCCGCGGCCTCGTCGACGCCGTCATCTCGTCCGAGGGCGTGCGCTCCTACAAGCCCCGACGCCCCTTCTTCGAGGCCATCGCCGACTGGGCCGGCGTCGGCGCGGGCGAGGTGCTCTACGTCGGCGACAGCCCCCTGGCCGACGTCACCGGCGCCCGCGCCGCCGGCATGGCGTCGTACTGGGTGCGCCGCTACGCCGACGCCGACCGCGAGAAGCGGTTGTACTACGCGCCCACCTGGCGCTTCCCCGACCTCCGTGCCCTGTCCGACGTGATTGGAGTCCCCAGCTCATGAGCGAATCACCCGCCATCGGACCGCGCTCCCAGGCGGCCTTCGCCGAGGCCCGCGCCGTCCTGCCGGGCGGCGTCTCCAGCCCCGTGCGGGCCTACAAGGCCGTGGGCGGAGGGCCCCCGGTGATCGCCCGCGGCGAGGGCCCGTACCTCATCGACGTCGACGGCCGGCGCTACATCGACTACGTCTGCGCCTACGGCCCGCTGATCCTGGGGCACGCCCCGCCCGCCGTCATCGCGGCGATCACCGACGCGGCGTCGCGCGGCACGGCCTACGGCGCGCCCACGCAGCTGGAGACCGAGCTGGGCCGTCGCATCACGCGCGCGGTTCCCTCGATCGAGCGCGTGCGCTTCGTCAGCTCCGGCACCGAAGCGACGATGACCGCCATCCGGCTCGCCCGCGGCATCACCGGCCGCGCCAAGGTGCTCAAGTTCGCGGGCTGCTACCACGGCCATTCCGACGGCCTGCTGGCCAAGGCCGGCTCCGGCGTCGCGACGCTGGCGCTGCCCGACACCGCCGGCGTCCCCGCCGCCTACGCCGCCGAGACGATCGTGGCGCCGTTCAACGACCTCGGCGCCGTGCGCGCCGCCGCCGATCGCCACGCCGGCGACCTCGCCGCCATCATCGTCGAGCCCGTGGCCGCCAACATGGGCGTCGTGCCGCCGGCCGACGGCTTCCTCGCCGGGCTGCGCGAGATCGCCTCCGACGCCGGCGCGCTGCTCATCTTCGATGAGGTGATCAGCGGCTTCCGCGTCGCGCCCGGCGGCGCGCAGGAGCGATACGGCGTCAGGCCCGACCTGACCTGCCTCGGCAAGGTGATCGGCGGCGGCATGCCCGTCGGCGCGATCGGCGGACCGGCGGCGCTGATGGACCACCTCGCGCCCGACGGACCCGTCTACCAGGCGGGCACGCTGTCGGGCAATCCGCTGGCCATGGCGGCCGGCGTCGCCACGCTCGACGCGCTGGCCGCCCCCGGCGTCTACGCGACGCTGGAGGCCCGCGCCGCCCGTCTCGCCGACGGGCTGCAGGGCGCCGCGGCGGCGGCGGGCGTGCCCTACGCGGTCTCGCGCGTGGGATCCATCCTGACCGGCTTCTTCCGCGCCGACCCGCCCGTGCACTACGACGAGGCCGCCACCTGCGACGGGGCCGCGTTCGGCCGCTTTTTCCACACCGCGTTGGCCGGCGGCGTCAACCTTGCGCCCTCGCAGTTCGAGGCGATGTTTGTGTCGCTCGCGCACGACGACGCGGTCATCGACCGCACGATCGAGCTGGCGGAGGCCGGTTTCGCGGCCGCGGGGCGCGCGTAGTCCCTGTTATCCACCGGCTGTCCACCAATATCTGCGCACCGCTTTGCGTAACGACGCCGCGCCCATCGTCTCGGTCCAGATGGCCGGATAGAATAGTGTCGTCAATTGAGTAGGTAGCTTAACAATTACGGACGGCATCGTGCGCATCTCTACCGATCAGGAAACCCTCCAGCGCGGGCTGAACGTCGTGGCGCGGGCCGTGGCGACACGCAGCACACTGCCCCAGACGTCGCACATCTGCGTCGCGACCGACGACGGCCGCCTCAAGCTCTCCGCCACGAACCTGGAGATCGCGATCACCAACTGGATCACCGCCACCGTCGAAGAGGAGGGCGCGATCACGATCCCCTCGCGGCTGCTGACCGACTTCATCGCCACGCTGCCCAGCGCGCCGATCACGCTCAGCGTCGCCGCCGGGTCGAAGCGGGCCCAGATCGTCTGCGCCCGCAACGACGCCACGATCAGCGGCATGGACGCCGACGACTTCCCTCCCATCCCCACGATCAGCGACGCCCAGGTCATCCGCCTGGAGCCCGGCGCGCTGCGCGAGGCGATCGAGCACGTCGTCTTCGCCGCCGCCAGCGACGACAGCCGGCCCGTGCTGACCGGCGTGCACCTCAAGATCGCCGAGGACCGGCTGACGCTCGCCGCCGCCGACGGCTTCCGCCTGGCCGTCTTCCACGTCGCGACGGCCGAGGCCCCCGCGGAAACCGTGGAGGTCATCGTCCCGGCCCGCGCCCTGCAGGAGCTCAGCCGCCTGCTCGCCGACCGCGAGGAGGCCGTCGCGCTGGAGATCAACGGCGCCCGCAGCACCGCCCTCTTCCGGCTCTCCGACGTCGAGCTGACGGCGCAGCTGATCCAGGGCACCTTCCCGGCCTACAACCAGCTCATCCCCGCCGAGTACCAGACGCGCGCCATCCTCGACGCGGGCGAGTTCCTGCGCGAGGTGCGCACCGCCGCCGTCTTCGCGCGCGACGGCAGCGGCATCGTGCGGCTCGAGGTCAGCGGCGCCGAGGACGGCGCCAGCACGCTGACCATCCGCGCGCGCGCCGAGGAGCAGGGCGACCACGAAGGCAAGATGGACGCCGACGTCGAGGGGCAGGAGGCCAAGATCGCCTTCAACTCGCGCTACCTCCAGGACGTCCTGCAGGTGCTCGGCGGCGGTCGCATGGCCCTGGAATCGACCGGCCCGTCGAACCCCGGCGTCCTCCGTCCCGAGGGCAGCGAGAACTACATCCACGTCATCATGCCCATGTTCGTCCAGTGGTAGGTGGAATCGCCCTCGGGCCCTCGCGATCTCTCCTGAATCACGCCGTCAAGGACGCCTGAGGCGCGTCCCGCGCAGGCGCCGATAGGACCGGCGGATGCTCGGGGCTTGAGCGAGTGCGTCCATATTGGGGACGCATCACGCGCGGGACGCAGCAGACGGAGCGCGTGCGGCGGCGTTGTGCGAGGCAGCCACACAGTGCCTAGACAGCGATGTCGATGCTGGTCCTGCTCTTAGACTTGAAGGAAGCTAGTCCGTCCGATTGAGATATTGCTGCGTCACAGCTCGCGCAGCTTCGTCAACGCTCGGCCACAAGGTTTCGCGGGTCACGTTCAAGAGGCGCAAATCCCCAAGCACTGACTCCTTCTGACCTTGGGGCAAATCCAGCAGAGTGTGTGAGTAAATCGGAATGTGCTGATTCCATCGAAGCACCTCCGTTCGCTCGTATCGTTCGTGGAAAGCGGAAAGGAGGAACGCGCCGGACTGAGCTCGCACGCGTTCAAAGCTCCGCTGAGGTTCAACAACAATTACGCGGTAGAGATCCCGAATATCAATCCGCTCCTCAAAATACGGTTTGTCTTGCCGGATGGTCGTGTAGAGATGAGTCTTGGCCTTCATGAATGGGTCGGATCCAAGCAAGAATTCTGTAAAGTTAGGTGGAACGATATCCTCTGGCGCATCGGTCTGAACCTTTCCCAAGAGGATGTTCTGTTCGGCTCGCCTGAGTTTGGCGAAGCTGGCCAGGACACTAACCGTGTCGCTGTTAAAGGGCTTGATCAACGACCTGGGCACGCCGAAGACGTGCAGTCTCCCGTCTTCGCCAGGGTGGTCATCGCAAGCGTTGTAGAGGGCCACAAGTGGATTTCGGGTAATGTCGAGCAGTCGCGTTCGCAGTCCGTGGTGCTGAGCGACGACCCACTGAGCGAGGGCGGAGCCCAGTCCGCTGAAGGCTTCCGGCTGTCGCGTCATGAGATCGTCCAGCATCTCTCCTTCAACCGACCGTAGGGTTGCTTCCCCCATCTCGGGACTTCTCGTCACTGAAGGCCGTAGTTCAGGGAAGGGGCGGCTCTCCCCACGGAAGTACAGAACGACTTCGCCTCCGTGCGCTTGCCTGAATTCACGACACTTCTCTAACAATTCGCTAATGCCACCGATTTCATTCTTCTTGAAGCAGTTGGGAGCCGCTTCCGTATCAGTAGATGGCCCATATAGTAGGGCAGACCACGGACGAGACAGAATGAAGTCAACACTAGACAATTCCTCATTATAGAGGTGTGCTTGGTCCAGAACGCACTGTAGGAATCTTGTTTCGCGCAGCTCGGCTCCATTAAACTGAGCTGCGGTCAGATTGAGGGCAATGAACAGTGTCTTGACGAGTTTCGCGGAGTGGAATTGTGCACCTAATGCTGTGCCACTGGCAAACTGCGCGCCAGTAAAGTTTGACCCGGCAAACTTAGCCCGGGTTAGATTTGCCATAAAGAAGCGTGCGGAAGTGAGGTCGGTATCCCGTAACGTACTGTCTGTGAGGTTCGCCCCGGAGAGGTTAATGCCACTCAGATGTACACTTATTTCCCGGATGTCTTCACGTTCATGACCACCCAACGCCCTTGATATGTCTTCAGAGCTGAGGTCTGGATCAAACGGCTCGCGTTGCCGTCTCGAGTTCCATGACCGCACACCTTCTTTGAGCCAAGCTATGTGCTGGGGATTTGCCATTAGCGGCCTGCCACGCTAGGCGGTCGCGGCAGAATCTCTAGTGTGACTCGTCCCGCCAAGCCACGTTCAGTCTCCCGGATTCGATAGCGGGATGCGGCCGAGGGTTTCGAGCACGGGCGCAGTAATGGCGTCGGCGCCGGGATGTCAACCGGGTTGGGATCATGACGTGAGAATCGAACATGGGAGCTGGTCACGGCGGCCATCCTCCTCAGGTATCACGTCGTGGCGGTTGAGTGCGGCTCGGGCAACTCGGCAAGGCGTCCTTGTGGGGGTCAGCCCACTGCCTGCCCGCGGACGAGAATACTCTAGCGCACGAGCGATTCTGGGGTGCACGTAGACTCGGTCACGACCGACCGCCCGCCCGGTAAAGGAGCTCCACGGCTCGGTTGTTCTGCATATGCCGCGAGGTATTCGTCTCGGCCCGCAGGTAGAAGTCCCAAGTCGCGCGATTCAAGGTGACCAGGCGGCGGAGCACAGCCTCCCTGCTGACTCCGTACCGATCCGACAACTGGGAGAGCAGTGCCTCGTCCCACCCTCGATGGCCGGGTGGGGCCACCTTGGGGTCGCTGAGGAACGACGCGCGCGGCAGCAGCGTGGCTCCTGCGACGGCGTTGCACCATCGTTCGATCCTGCCCGCCGCACGATCATCCGGCTCGAGCAGGTCGCAGAGGCCGCCTTCCCGGAGCGTCAGGTGAGCGAACTCATGCGCCAGCGTGAAGACCTGCCCTCTAGGTGCGTCGAGCGCATTGATCACGACTACTGGGACCGAGCCACTCCCAATGGAGAAGCCCCGCATCTCATCCATCGCTACATCGCTCGTCCGGAGCACGAAGGCTCCTAGAGACTCGACAGCCTCCAGCCATCCGGAGAATGCATCCTCGGGCTTCTGCCACCCGAATTGTTCGCGGAGCGGCACGCCCAAGGCGGTGCGAACTCGGGCCCCCGCCTCCTCTGGATCAACAGACAGATCGAGCGCCGGCACGGTCGCTGGGACCTGGCTCTCCTCCTCCTCGCGCAATTCCGCGGTGACTTCCTGTTGGAGGACCGCACGCCGGTAGACCTTGTGCAGCGGGCGACTCCACGCGTGGTCAGGCTTGCCGGGAAGTCTCCGGAAGTCGCGAAGTGCGTCGAAGTCGACCGGCGGCTCCGGCAGGAAAAACACGGAGAGGGGGCGCTGGTAGAGCTTCGCCAGTTGGCGCAGCTTCGCGACCGTGGGCTCGGCCGCACCCGATTCCCATGACGCCAGGCGCTCGACGGTCACGCCAGCTCTCTGAGCGGCATCCTCTGGGGACACGCCGATGCTCAGCCGGGCCCATTTCAGAACGCTTGGAGTGATTGGCGCCAAGTCCGTCGCCACTGCTCGTCCTCTCGCTGTCAGGCTACGGTAGCCGACCGATGAGTGACTGCGCAGCCGCATCACGATCGTCGCGCGGCAGGGCCGCCGGTCCCCCGACGCCCTCCCTCGGCGCTCCGATGCCCCCCGACCCCCCTCTCCCCCGTTGTGATCGGCGGCCGGGGGGCCTACCGTGAAGTGAGACGGGGAATCCACCTGGCGGTACGGGGAACTCGACCCTGCGTGGTCGAGCGCCGGGGGTTCCGTGCATCCGTCGCCCCCCTCCGCCCCCATGCGCAGCGTCGCGCCGCCGGGCAGCGTCGCATGATCGCCGTGGCGCTGCCGATGCGGGTGCGCCGCGCCGGCCGTCGCTGGCTGCCCTACCGGCTGCGCGCGCAGGTGGCCGTCGCCCGGCGCAACCTCCGCGACCGTCGCAGCCGCGTCGTCTTCGCGCGCCGCCGCGGCGACCCCGCCGCGTTCCCGCACCCGTTCCCCGGATACGAGCTGCCGTTCACCATCTACCCCGGGCAGGAGCGACACGCGGCCGCCAAGCGCCACAACCAGCGACTGATGGCCGCCGCGCTGCATCGCGTCCGGGTCGAGCCCGGCCAGGTGCTCTCGCTGTGGCGCTGCGCCGGCCGGCCCAGCGCGCGGCGCGGCTACCTGCCCGGCGTCGTGCTCGTCGACGGCCGCATCGCCATCGACGAGGGCGGCTCGACCTGCCTGCTCTCGACCGTGCTGTACAACGCCGGGCTGCTCGCCGGGCTCGACGTGGTCGAGCGCCACGCACACTCCACCGACGTCTACGGCGCGTCGCGCTACTACGCGCTGGGCCGCGACGCGACCATCCTCTACGGCGTGCTCGACCTGCGCTTCCGCAACCCGTACCCGTTCGCGGTCCTGCTCGATGTCGCGGTCGATGACGCGCGCGTCGCGGCGGCGTTCCGGGCGCCCGTCCCCGAGTTGCCGGTCGTGGAGATCAGCGTCGAGGAGCCGGGCGATGCGGAGCGCGGGCGGCCGGCCGCCGCGCCCCCCCGTCCGCTGCGCGTCCGCACCCTGCGCACGATCACGCCGCCGGGCGGCGCGGCGCGCAGCGAGAGCCTCGGCTGGTCCGAGTACCGCATCCCCGCCGCCGCCGACCGGGCCGGCGAGGCGCGTCGGCCGCGGCGCCCGTAGCGGACGCCGCGTCGGCCCCCGTCCCCCCGGGGCCCGCTATCCGCCCCCCAGCGCGACCTGCGCGCGCGCGGCCTCGTCGTCGGTCATGCAGGCGAGCATCTCCGTCGCGACGTCGGCCGCCAGCGGGAAGATCGGGGCGGGCGCCGCCGCGAGGACGCCGCCGACGCAGGCGGCCGTCTCGGCGCTCAGCCCGACCTCGGCCGCGATCAGCGCGACGGCGACCTGCGCCCCGCTCTCGGGCGAGACGCAGCCGAAGATCGGGGCCGCGATGGGGCCGCTCGCCATGGCGGTCGTCACCATGATGCCCTGGGCGGCGTTGATGGCGGGCCCCACCTGGGCCTGCACGCAGCCGATCTCGGCGGGGCTGAGCATCGCCAGGATCTCGCCGACGGTGATGCCGCCGGGCGCCGCGATTTCCGTTGCGGCCTCGGGCTCCTCCGGCGCGGCCTCCTCCTCCGCCGCGACGCCGAGCGCGGTCTGCGCGCGTGCGGCCTCGTCGTCGGTCATGCAGGCGAGCATCTCCTGCGCCGCCTCGATCGCCAGCGGGAAGATCGGGCCGGGGCTCGCCGCGAGGATGCCGCCGACGCAGGCGGCCGTCTCGGCGCTCAGCCCGACCTCGGCCGCGATCAGCGCGACGGCGACCTGCACGCCGCTCTCCGGCGAGACGCAGCCGAATATCGGCGCCGCAATGGGCCCGCTCGCCATGGCGGTCGTGACCATGATGCCCTGGGCGGCGTTGATGGCGGGCCCCACCTGGGTCTGCACGCAGGCGACCTCGTCGGTGCTGAGCATCGCCAGGATCTCGCCCACCGTGATGCCGCCGGGCGGCGCGGTGTCGGCTTCGGCCTCGGGCTCCTGCGGCTCGGCGGCGGCCTCGGGCTCCTCCGGCTCCGCTTCCTCCTCCGGCGCGATCTCGAACACGGCCTCGGCCCGCCCGGCCTCGTCCTCGGTCATGCAGGCGAGCATGCCCTCTGCCGCCTCGATCGTCACCGGGAAGAGCGGGGCGGGGGTTGCCGCGAGGACGCCGCCGATGCAGCCGGCCGTCTCGGCGCTCAGGCCGGCGTCGGCGACGATCAGCACGACGGCGACCCGTGTGGCGGTCTCATCCGAGACGCAGCTGAAGATGGGGGCGGCGATGGGACCGCTCGCCATACCGGTCGTGACCGAGATGTTCAGGGCGGCGTTGATGGCGGGCCCCACCTGGTTCTGCACGCAACTGACCTCGGCGGTGCTGAGCATCGCCAGGAGCTCGCCGACGGTGACGCCATCGACGGCGATGTCGACCGGGCCGGGGGGCCCGGCTTGTTCGGCGGGTTCGGCGGCTTGCTCGGCGGGCTGGTCTGCCTGATCGGCGGCCTGCTCGGCGGGCTGGTCTGCCTGATCGGCGGCTTGCTCGGCGGGCTCGTCGGCCTGCTCGTCGGCCTGCTCGGCGGTCTGGTCTGCCTGATCGGCGGCCTGCTCGGCGGGCTCGTCGGCCTGTGCCTGCGCGGCTGCGGCTGCGGGCTCCGCGGGCGGCGCCGGCTCGTCGTCGCCGCTGCAGGCGGCGGCCAGCGCGAGGATCGCGCCGAGGGTCAACGCCATCGCGAAGACCCTCCACGGTTGGGTCTGGAAGGCCACCCGGACATGCTCGGCCATGGTTCGACTCCTGAATGCCGCGTCGATGCTGGACGGTGCTGGGGACAACGCGCCGATTCTAGCCGCCACCCCTTGGCCCCACAACCGCGCCGCCGCTCAGGCCGTCAGCGACGCCACTCAGCGATGTTCCACAGTTCGCTGTCCCAGCCGTTGATGCGGACGCCGCGCAGCGTGTCCAGATGCGCCGACACGGAGCCGCGCACGACGAGCGGGATCTCGTAGTATTTCTGCACCAGGATGTCGTTGAGTTGCCGGACGAGCGCCTCGCGGTCGGGTCCGATCGGCGTCCGGGCGAGTTGCGCGAAGACGGCGTCGTACTCGGCATCGCAGGCGCGCGTGTTGTTGCCGCCCGCCCAGCCGCTGTCCCGGGTCTGGATCTCGCCGCAGCGCTGCCCCGCCAGATACTCCTGCGGATCGGGGCCCGAGCCCGTCGCGTACATCTGCACGTCCGCGAAGAAGCGGCGATACGTCGCCCCGGCATCGACCGCGGGATCGCCACCGAAGAAGACGCCGGCGTCGAGTTGCAGCAGCTCGGCCTCGACGCCGATCTGCGCCCACCAGCCCCGGATGAGTCTCTGGGTCTCCTGACGGATGGAGTTGACCGTCGTCTGGTAGGTGATCCGCAGCGGGACGCCCCCATACTCGCGGACGCCGTCCCCGTCCGTGTCCACGACGCCGTTGTCGTCGAGCAGCCGCTTGGCCCCGTCGATGTCCTGCGACAGGCAGCCGTCGTTCGCCGTCGACGCGTAGTGCGCGGGCGCCGCGATCAGGTTGCACGCGGGCCGGCCGGCGGAGCCGTAGAGATCATCGGTCAGCTGGACGCGATCGATCGCCATCGACATCGCCTGGGCGATCGGCGTGAACGTCAGGAACGGGTGCGGGTTCGACCCGCCCAGGTACTCCGAGCGATCGTCGCCCAGGGCCGGGTCCGGGTTCGTCTGATTGACCACGATCCGCTCCACGATGCTGGCGAACCCCGCCACGACCCGGCCCAGGCCGGCCGCTTCCATCGCCGCGAGCTTCGGCGGCTCGACCTGGACGTTCCAGGCGTAGTCGGCCTCGCCGTCCTCCAGGACCGCGCGCGCCGCCGAGACGGCGTCGCCGCCGCCGCGCAGGACCACCCGGTCGAAGTACGGGGCGTCGCCGCGGTAGAACGGGTTGCGCTCGTAGACGCCCCCCTCGTTCGGCGTGAACTCGACGATGCGGTAGGGGCCGGTTCCCAGCGGGGCCGAGTTCTGGGCGCCGCAGGTGCGCGCCGCCGCGCCGACGCAGTCGGCGAACTGCGCCGCGCTGATGATCGGCGTGCCGGCGCCCACGAAGGCGCTGTACGGATACGGCGTCGGGGCGTCGAAGCGGATCTCGACCGTGCGCTCGTCGACGGCCTCCACCGACGTGATCCCGGCGAAGGCGCTGCTGTTCGTGCAGCCGGTCTCCGCGTGCGTGCAGTAGCGCCACGTGAAGACCACGTCGCGGGCGGTCATGTCGCTGCCGTCCGACCACTTGAGCCCCTCGTGCAGCGTCCACGTGATCGACGTCTGGTCCGCCGACACGCCGCCGTTGGCGATCGTCGGGATGCCGACGGCCAGCCGCGGCACGAGGTTGCCGTCCGGGTCGTAGCCGGCCAGCGGCTCGAGCGTGATCGCGCCGGCCACCCCAGCGTTTGCGGCCCCGCGCCAGGGCTGCTATCCCCCGATGATGTGGCGCATCGGCTTCAGAGTCGCGATCGGGGTGCTGCTGGCGGTCGTTGGGGTGCTGGCCGCCGTGATGGGCCTGGGCGGCGGGGCGTTCGCGGCGCTGCTCGTGGCCTGGCTGTTCGTGCCCGCGCCCGTCGTGTACGTCTACTGGTCGCTGCGACCGATCGCCCGCCCACGCCGCCGGCTGGCGGCCAACGTCTACCTGGGCGTCAGCGTGGCCCTCACCGCGCTGCTGCTGCTGGGCGTGGCCTGGGTCGGCTCCGAGCGGGCCCTCCATCCCGATGTCTGCGACGGCATGTCGGAGTTGTCTGAATACCCGGTCCTCGAGGCGGCGGTCGAGCCGGTCGTGTTCCACAGCGCCGACGGCACCCGCCTGGCCGGCTGGCTGGCCGTGGGCACGCGCGACGCGGCGGTGCTGCTGCTGCACGGCTATCGCTGCGACCGGCGCGAGATGCTGCCCCACGCCGACATGCTGCTCGACGCCGGCTTCACGGTGCTGCTGTTCGACTTCCGCAACCGCGGCGAGAGCGGCGGCGACTACGTGTCGCTGGGTTACCACGAGCAGGACGACGTCCTGGCCGCGATCGATCACCTCAAGTCCCGGCTCGGTCCGCGCGCCGCGTCGATCGGCCTGCTGGGCATCTCGCAGGGTGGGGCCAGCGCCATCCTGGCGGCGGCCGGCAGCGACGACGTGCGGGCGGTGGCGGTGGAGGCGTCGTTCCGCAGCGTGGACTCGGCCGTCGGCCAGAGCTTCACGCACTTCATCGGCCTGCCGGCATTCCCGTTCGCGCCGATCACCGTGTGGCTGGCCGAGCGCCGCACGGGCATCGACGCCGGGGACATCGTGCCCGAGCGGGCCGTCGCGGCGCTCGCGCCGACGCCGCTGCTGGTGATGCACGGCCTCGACGACGAGACCATCTCCCCGTCCGACGGCGAGGCCATCTTCGCGGCGGCGGGGCAGCCCAAGGCGCTGTGGCTGATCCCCGCGGCCGAGCATGGGGAGGGCGCGACCGCCGCCGCGGACGAATACCGGCGCCGCATCGTCGCCTTCTTCGACGGGAATCTGTAGGGTCGCGACGACGACGCCGGCACCCGGGCACGGCCGCGGGGCCAGACGGGGCGCGCCGGCGCGGATCGCGGAAGGTGGGTGCAAGTGACCAAGCTCCGACTGCTCGCGTGGGGCGCAGTGCTGGCCCTGCTCGCCGCTGCGTCGCTGTCGTGCGGCGGCGACGATGCGATCCGTCTGGCGACCGAGGGGGCCTACCCGCCCTACAACTTCATCAACGACGACGGCGAGATCGACGGGTTCGAGCGGGAGTTGGGCGACGAGCTGTGCCGCCGCGCCGATCTTGAGTGCACCTGGATGACCAACGACTGGGATAGCACCATCCCCAACCTGGTCGACGGCGACTTCGACGCCGTCCTGACCGGGATGAGCATCACGGACGAGCGGGACGCGCTGATCGACTTCACGCAGCCGTACATCCCGCCCAGCCCCTCGCTCTATCTCGCCCTGGCCGGCGCCGGCGATGCCGTGGTCACCGGCGTCGTGGCCGTCCAGGTGGCCACCGTCCAGCACGACCACCTCGCCGGCTCCGGCGCGACGATGCAGGAGTACGAGACGGCCCCCGAGGCCATCGCGGCCGTCCTCGCCGGCGAGGCGGACGCGGTGCTGGTCGACAGCGGCTTCGCGGCCGAGAGCGTCGCGGAGAGCGGCGGTCAGTTGGCGGTGGTCGGCCCCCAGGTGCCGCTCGACCGCGGCGTCGGCATCGGCGTCCAGGAGGGCGACGACGACCTGCGGGAGAAGCTGGACGAGGCGATCGGCGAGATGAAGGCCGACGGCTCGCTGAACGCGCTCCTCAGGAAGTGGTTCGGCGCCGACACGGGGACGTTCTGACGCCGAGGGCCGGCGCGCGCTCGCCGTCGCCGCCGGTTGACCGGGCTACGCCTCCTCGACGTCCACGTGGATCTTGTGGTAGCCGGTGGCGCCGTCGGGCTTCGACGGGCGGACGTGCACGGTCTGGGTCTCCCCCTCGCCGTCGGTGGCGCGGACCGCGATCTGGTACGAGCCCGGCGCGGCGTCCCACTCGATCGCCCATTGCCGCCAACTGGCCCGCGTGAGCCGCTCGCCGACTTGCGCCTCGCGCCATTCGCCCTCTGGTCCATCGGCGTCGGAGACCTGCACCTCGACCCGGGCGATGCTGCGGATGCCGCCCCAGGCGACGCCGGCGATCTCGGTCCGGCCCGCCGCGATCGTCCTGTCCTTGCGCGGCACATCAATGCGTGACTGGGTCTTGATCGGCCCGTACCTCGACCAGCCGCGCGGGATCCAGTAGGCGTCGAAGTCCCGGAAGGTGGTGAGTTCGATCTCGCGGAGCCACTTGGTGGCCGAGACGTAGCCGTAGAGGCCCGGGATGATGAGGCGCGCGGGGAATCCGTGCTCCGCGGGGAGCGGCTCGCCGTTCATCCCGATCGCGACCATTGAGGGCCGGCCGTCGAGGGCGACCTCGGTGGGGAAGCCGACGGTGAAGTCATCGACGGAGCGTCCGACGATCTGGTCCGCGCCCTCCTGGATGCCGGCGCGCTCAAGCAGCGTCGGGAGCGGCACGCCCAGCCAGATCGCGTTGCCCACGAGCCCGCCGCCGACGCGATTGGAGACGCAGGCCAGCGTGGCGGACTCATCGATCTCGACCATCTCAAGCAGTTGCTGGAAGTTCAGCGTGTACGGCTCGTCGACCATGCCCGTGATGCGCAGCGTCCACGTGTCGACGTCGACCTGAGGGGTGCTGAGCGCCGTGTCGATCCGGTAGAACTTATCGTTCGGCGTGAGCAGCGGCGACTGCCCTTCGACGGGCATGACGATGGTCTGGGCGGCGGCTGCTGCTGCCGCCGCGGCCGCCTCCTCCGCCGCCGCGGCCTCTGCCGCCGCTGCGGCCGCGGCCTCCTCCGCTGCGGCCTCCGCCGCGGCCTCCGCTGCGGCCGCTGCGGCCTCCTCCGCTGCGGCCTCCGCGGCCGCTGCTGCCGCCGCCTCCGCCGCCTCCGCCTCCGCTGCCTCTGCCGCCTCCTCCGCGGCGGCGACCGCGGCCGCTGCCGCCGCCGCCTGCTCCGCCGCGGCCTCCGCGGCGGCCGCGGTCGCGGCCTGGGCCGCCGCCGTCGCCTCCGCCGCTTGCGCCGCGGCGGCCTGGGCCGCCGCCACGGCCTCTGCGGCGGCCGCCGTCGCTGCCTCGACTTCCTCCTCCGCGGCCTCCGCGGCGGCCGCCGTCGCGGCCCGCGCCGCTGCCGCGGCCTCCGCCGCCTCCGCAGCGGCTGCGGCCTCCGCCGCCGCTGCGGCCTCGGCTGCGGCCTCCGCCTCCGCCGCCGCCGCGGCCTCCGCTGCTGCTGCGGCCTCCGCCTCCGCCGCGGCCTCGGCTGCCGCCGCGGCCTCTGCCGCCGCTTCCGCCTCCGCCGCCGCCGCGGCCGCTGCGGCCTCTGCTGCGGCCTCCGCCTCTGCCGCCGCTTCCGCCTCCGCCGCCGCCGCGGCCGCTGCGGCCTCTGCTGCGGCCTCCGCCTCCGCCGCCGCTTCCGCCTCCGCCGCCGCGGCCTCCTCCGCTGCCGCGGCCTCCGCCTCCGCAGCGGCCTCGGTGGCCTCGACGGCCGGCAGCTCGATGGCCGCGCGCTGGTCGTCGATCTCGCCGGCGGGGTCGAAGACGAGCCGGCCGACTACGGCGGTGAGCGCGGCGCCCCCGACCGTCGCCACCCCATAGCCGAGGAAGCGGCGCCGGTCGACGAGCTTCGGGCCGAGGGTCGCGGCGGCCGGTTCGCCGGCCTCGCCCGCGTCCGCCTCAGTTGTGTCCGCCTCGCCCGTGTCCGCCTCGGTCGTGGTCGTCTCGATGGCCGGCGCCTCCAGCGTGGCGGCGTCGAGCAGCCGGCCCACGGCCAACCATCCGACGATCGCGGCGGCGGCCGCGGTGAGGAACGAGCCGAGATCGGACGAGAGCGGGTCGCTGGCGCCGGCGATGGCGCCGATCAGGCCGAAGCCGCCGAACGCGACCGCGGCAACCCAGCGCCGGCCGCGGGCGGCAGGGCCGAGCACGGCCCCGAGCCCCAGCGAGACCAGGACGATGGAGGCCAGCAGGATGGGCTTGTCGGCCGTGCCAAACGTGTCGATCGCCCACTTCACGAGAACGCCCGGCGTGTAGTCGACCACGACGTTGCCGACCGCGGTGATCAGTGACGTGGCGCCGGTGAGCGAGGCCACCAACTCGGCAACGCCGAGCGCCAGGCCGGCGGCGAGCACCCCCGCGAGGGAATCGTATGCGTGACTGCGGATCAGGTTGATGAGGCGGTGTCGGGTCATGACATTCACTCCGCAAGTGCGAACAGTGCGCCCGGGGCTCCGCTCGCGCTCTGCAGGTGCGCGGAGATTGTCGCACAGACGGCAGAATCCGTCGCTGTATCTACGTCCGTCGGCGCTCCCGGGATTGCTCACCGACTCTGGCGCGGGTCTCCCCGACACTGCGCTGCGGCAAGCGCCGGCCCCCCGCCCCCGACCGTCGGCTAGCATGCCGCCATGCCACGCCTCGCCGCGAGCCTGTCATCGATGTTCCGCGAGGCGCCCCTGCTCGACCGCTTCGCGCTGGCCGCGGCGGCGGGCTTCCGGGCGGTCGAGATCCAGGCGCCCTACGGGGAGCCCGCGACGAGCCTGGCCGCCCGGTCGCGCGACGCCGGGCTGCAGGCGGTGCTGATCAACACCCCCGTCGCGCTGGCGGCCGTGCCCGGCGAGGAGCGCGCGTTCCAGGCGGGCATGATGACGGCGCTGGACTACGCGGCCGCCCTGGAGTGCGGGCAGGTGCACTGTGTGGCGGGACGCACGGACGCCGCCGCCGCGGAATCGACGTTCGTCGCCAACGTGCGCTGGGCGGCCGACGCGGCCGCGTCGCGGGGCGTGCGCATCCTGCTGGAGCCGCTCAACACGGTCGACAACCCCGGCTACTTCCTGACCGGCTCGGCGCAGGCCCGGCGCATCATCGACGAGGTGGCGCGCGACAACGTGCGCATGCAGTACGACATCTACCACATGCAGATCATGGAGGGCCGCCTGGCCGAGACGATCCGCGCGCACTTCGACGTGATCGGCCACTTCCAGATCAGCGGCGTGCCCGGCCGCCACGAGCCGGACGCGCGGCAGGAGATCAACTATCCGTTCCTGCTGGCGCTGATCGATGAGCTGGGCTTCGACGGTTGGGTGGGCTGCGAGTACCGTCCCCGCGCGGGGACGCTGGCCGGGCTCGGCTGGGCGCGCCCCTACGGCGTGATGAATGGCGCGACGCAGGCAGAGAAAGGCAGGCAGGCATGACGGACGCGACGAGGACCCGGGTGGCGGTCGTGACGGGAGCCGGGTCGGGCATCGGACGGGCGTCGGCGCTGGCGCTGCTGCGCGAGGGCTGGACGGTCGTGCTGGCGGGGCGGCGGGCGGAGCGGCTCGAGGAGACACAGCAGCTGGCCGGCGACGACGCCGCGCGGGCGCTGCCCGTCGCGACGGACGTGCGGGATGCGGACTCGGTGGCGGCGCTCTTCGCGCGGGTGCGCGCCGAGTACGGGCGGCTCGACCTGCTGTTCAACAACGCGGGCGGTGGCGCCCCCCCGGTGCTGCTGGAAGATCTGACGCCGAAGCAGTGGCAGCGCGTCGTGGAAGTGAACCTGACGGGGCCGTTCCTCTGCACGCAGGAGGCGTTCCGGATCATGAAGGACCAGGACCCACGTGGCGGACGGATCATCAACAACGGCTCGATCTCGGCCGACCGGCCGCGGCCCAACTCCGCGCCCTACACCGCGACCAAGCACGCGCTCACCGGGCTCACCAAGTCGACGGCGCTGGACGGGCGCAAGTACGACATCGCCTGCGGCCAGATCGACATCGGCAACGCGGGCACGGAGATGACGGCGGGCATGCGCCGCGGCGTGCCGCAGGCCGACGGCACGATCGCGCCCGAGCCGACGATGGACGTCGAGAACGTCGCGCGGGCGATCGTCTACATGGCGGACCTGCCGCTCGACGCCAACGTGCCCTTCATTACGGTCATGGCGACGAAGATGCCGCTGCTCGGCCGGGGGTAGTGCGGCGCCCGCTCGGCGACGGCTCAGTATCCCCGCTTCAGGCGTCGCACCCAGGGGCCGATGAGCGCCAGGGCGATCCCCGTCGCCAGCCCCGCGACCCCGATGCCGATGTCGGCCACGAGACCGCTGCGCCCGCTGGCGGGGGCAACCTGGGCCGGCGCGGGGCCGGCCTGCGGCGTGGGCGCGGCCGCCGTCGCGGCGGGAGCCGGGGCTGCGGCGGGCGCCGGCGCGGGGTCGGCCTCCGCGGTCTCGGCCTCGGCCTCAGCCTCGGGCGTGGCGGCCTCGTCGGCGGGCTCGTCGGGGGGTGGCTCCTGCGCGGCCGTGGGGGCGGGCGCCGCCGTCGCTTCCGGCTGCGGATCCTCCCGCAGCACCAGCACCTGCCCCGGATGGATGAGGAAGCCCGGCGCCGTGACCTCCGGATTCAGCCGCACGATGTCGCCGACCGTGACGCCGTGCCGGTCGGCGACGAGCTTCACATAGTCCCCGGCCTGCACGATGTAGGTCTTGGCCGCCGGGTCGATGGCGGGCGTGGCCGCAGGCGCGGGGTCGGGCGTCGCGGCGGGTTCTTCAGTGGGGGTCTCGGCGGGCTCGTCCGTGGGGTCGTCGGATGGCTCCTCCGCGGGAGTGTCGCCGGGCTCGTGCTCCGGTTCGTCTTCTGGCTGGGCCGGGTCCGGCTCGGGATCGTCGGGCGGGTCCGGGGCGGGCTCTTCCTGATCGCGCCCGGCTGGAGCGTCGCTCTCGATCGGGCGCGCCGAGTGCGCGCTCGCGTCACCCGCGAGCGGCCCCGCGACGGCCAGCAGCGCCAGCGCGCCGCCGACGGCCATCATGCCCGCGATCACGATCAGTATCCGGCCCACGCGATCCCCTCGTTACGGCAACAACATCGCTACTGCCGCGAGCCTATCCCCGCGCGGGATCCCTCACAACGTCGCTTCGGTCGTATTGCGGCGGTCCAGTGCGGCGGTCTACTGCGCCGGTCTACTGGGGCGGCGTCTCCGGCGGCGTCTGCGCGATCACGCCCTCGGCCTCCAGCGTCGACAACTCCTCGTCCGACACTCCCAGAGGACGCAGGATCTCGGCGTTGTGTTCCCCCAGCAGGGGCGCCGCGACGCGGTACGTCACCGGCGTCTCGCTCAGGCGGATCGCGTTGCCCGGGTAGCGCATGCGGCCCGCGTCGGCGTGGTCGAGTTCCGCCCAGAAGTCGCGGGCGGCCAGGTGCGGGTCCTCCACGAGGTCGCGGCCGTCGCTGACCTGCGCCGCGATGACGCCCCGCGCCTGCAGCCGGGCCATCGCCGGGCCGGGGCTCTGCGCGCGGGTCCAGCCGCCGATCGCGGCGTCGATCTCATCGTGCAGCGCCCGGCGCCCGGCGGCGTCCAGCGCCCGGAGGTGGCCGCCGATGCCCGCCACGTCGCAGAGCGCGAGCCACTCGGCGTCGGTCATCACGCTGATTGCCAGCCAGCGGTCGTGGCCGGCGCAGCGGTACACGCCCTGCGGCGCGTAGACGGTGTGGCGGTTGCCGATCCGCGGGGCGTTGGCGCCGCGCACCTGTGCCGCCAGCAACTCCTCACCGGCCGCCACCGCCATCGACTCCGACATCGCCGTCTCGACCTGCTGCGGCTGCCCGCCCGAGGCCTCGCGGCGCCACAGCGCGACGAGCGTGCCGCACACCGCCGACAGCCCCGCGATCGGGTCGGCCCAGGCGACGCCGGAGCGGTAGGGCCCGGTGTCGGTGTAGCCCATCATGGCCGTCAGCCCCACCGCCGCCTCGATCACCGGCCCCAGCGCCACGCGGTTCTGGCCGGGACCGGACGCGCCGTAGCCGTTCATCGCCGTGTGCACGATGCGCGGGTTCAGCTTCCGCAGCGCGGCGAAGTCGAAGCCCAGCTTGGGCATCACGCGGGGGCTGTAGTTCTCCAGCACCACGTCGCTGCGCGCGACCAGCGCCGCGAAGAGGTCGCGCCCCCGGGCGTCCTGCAGGTTCAGCGTCAGTCCGCGCTTGTTGCGCGCCAGCTTGTTGAAGCCGCCGACGCGGTTCCAGGGCCGCTCGCCCGGCTCGTTGTCGGGGAAGAGATGCCCCAGCGTCGCCATCAGGGGGTCGCGCTCGCGATAGCCGCGATTCCAGGGCGACTCGACGTGGATCACGTCCGCGCCCAGGTCCCCCAGGATGCGCCCCGCGATGGGCCCCGCCCAGACCCGCGTGAGGTCGAGCACGCGCAGGCCGTCGAGCGGCCCGGTCGTCAGCGACTCCCGGCCGATGGGCGGCACGGGTGTTGTCCAGTCCGCCGCGATGTCTTCCGCGATCTCCGCGTCCGGGCCGGCCGGCGGCAGCGTGGGCCGGGCGCCCCGGCCGTTGATCGAGAAGGGGCCGCGCGGGAAGCGCAGCGCCGGGCCGTCCGCCGGTTCCGGGGACAGGCAGACCCAGAAGTCGCGCGCCCGGTACTGCTCGTCCTCCAGCACCTCGAGCATCGTCGGCACGGGGCCGATCGGCGAGAACACCGCCCGGCCCAACTCGGTGATCTCCTCGACGGTCAGTTCCATCAGGCGCTCGGTCAGGGCGGCGTCGAACTCCCGCTTGTGCACGGCCCGCGCCGGGTCGGTCGCGAAGCGCGGATCGTCGAACAGGTGGCCGTAGCCCAGCACCTCGACGAACGGGACCAGCTTGACTCCCGTGGAGTGGCCCAGGAACACGTAGCCGTCGCGGCAGGGATAGACGCCGGCCGGATGCCACGGCCCCGCCTGCGCGTTGCCGGCCCGCTCGATGATGTGGCCGCCGTGGGTCCACATCGTCGTCGTGTGCTGGTGCAGGCCGGCCATGCCGTCCTGGTGCGACACATCGACCGACTGCCCGCGTCCGATCCGCTCCCGCGCCAGCAGCGCCGCCATCCCGCCGATGAAGGCGTGCAGCCCGGCCTGCACGTGCGTGTGCAGCCCGCGCCGCTGCAGCGGCTCCCGATCCATGTCGCCGCCCACCCACAGGTGCCCGCCGATGGCGTCGTCGGTGAAGACGTTGGAGCGATAGCGCGCGTAGGGGCCGCCCGGGCCCGACGGCTCGCCCAGCCCGAACGGGGAGACGTAGACCCGCACCAGCCGTTCGCCGCCGAGCGACGCCGTGCGCGGTCGCAGGGGATCCGGGGCGGCGCTCTCGATGACGACGTCCGCGCGCTCGATCAGGGGCGCGAGCCGGCGCAGTCCGGCGTCGCCCTCGAGATCCAGGACGACCGAACGCTTGCTGGTGTTGAAGAAGGCGAACTCGGAGCCCAGGCCGCCCCAGGGCTCCCCGTTGGCGCGAAGCGGGTCGCCGCCCGGCGGCTCGACCTTGACGACGCGCGCCCCGTAGTCGGCGAACAGCTTGGCGGCCAGCGCCCCCGCCTGCGAGCCGGCGATCTCGACGACCTGGAGTTCCTCGAAGGGCGTCATCAGGGCCGGAACGAGGGGCCCGCCGTGGGCCCAAGCTGGGTCTTGATCACGCCCTGCGCCATGTCCACGAAGTCGCACAGGATGGCGCGCGTGTCGCGCGGGTCGATCAGGTCCAGGCCGCTGGCCTCCGCCGTGCGGAACGGGGAGGCGAGGCGGCGGAAGCCGTCCTCGATCTCCGCCCGCTTCGCGTCGGGGTCCGGGGCGGCGGCGATGACGCGGCGGAAGGCGGCGTCGGTGCCGCCCTCGATGTGCATCGAGCCCCAGCGCCCGGAGACCCAGGCGTAGCGCCGGAAGAGGTGCGGCCCCGGGCGGTATTGCAGCGTCCCGGCCAGCCCGAAGGTGCGCCGCGAGAGGAACGAGATCCAGGGCATCTTGCTCTGGCAGATCGCGTGCACCAGCCGCGCCCCGGCCCGCTCGATGCCCCGCCGCTCCGACTCCACGCCCACCAGGAAGCCGGGCTCGTCCATGATCACGACCATGGGGATGTGGAAGGTGTCGCAGATCTGGACGAGGCGGGTCGACTTCTCGGCCGCGGCCACGTCCATCGACCCGCCCAGGCGCTTGGGGTTGTTGGTCATCACGCCCACGGGATAGCCGTCGGCGCGGGCCAGCCCGATGATCCGTGAGCCGCCGTAGTCGGGCGCGATCTCGAAGAAGGAGCCCGCGTCGAAGACGCCCTCGATGATCACGCGTGGGTCGTACGTCTTGCGGTTGTCGCGCGGGATGATCGAGAGCAGGCGCTCGTCGCGCCGCGCCGGATCGTCGCCGCTGCGGACGCGGGGCGGCATCTCGTGCACGTTGTCGGGCATGTAGCCGAGGAAGCGCTTGACCTGCGCGATCGCGTCCGCCTCGTCCTCGGCGGCGTTGTCGACGACGCCGCTGACGCGGGTGTGAATCTTCCAGCCGCCCAGATCCTCCTTGTCGATGTCGATGCCCAGCGCCGCCTTCACGACCGGCGGGCCGCCCGGGAACACCTGCCCGGTCCCCTTCGCGATCACGCTGAAGTGGCTCATCGGCGGGAACGGGGCAAGGCCCCCCGCCGCCGGTCCCAGCACGGCCGAGACGACCGGGGCCAGGCTGACGATGTTGGAGAGGTGCCCCCAAAACTCGCCGTCGGGGATGTAGGTGCGGTTGAGGTCCGCGTATTCCTGCACGCTGCCGCCGGCCCCGTCGAGCAGGTTGACCGTGGGCAGCAGCAACTCGGTGGCGCCGGGATGCCCGTGGCCGATATCGACGCCGCCGTCGTCGGTGCGGGCCGAGCCGCCGGCGGATCCGCCGCGCACCGTGAAGTCCTGCCCGCTGACGTAGACGCGCCGCCCGTCGATCCGCGCGGTCCCGCGCACGCTGCCGATGGGCGTGAAGTCCAGCAGGGCGCCGTCGTCGTCATAGGTGGCGCCGCCCTGCAGCTTGCCCATCTCCCGCAGCGATCCCTCGTCGACGAGCAGCGCCAGCCGCTCGCGGATCGTCAGCTTGCCGCGCGCGTGCTGGCGCGCCACCCCCTCGGGTCCGCCCATCCCCTCCGCCAGCACGTGGCGGCGTTGCAGTTCCTCGATCTCGGGCTGCCAGACCATCGGCGCTCCTCCGCGGGGCGGCTCGGGCGCGACGGGCACGCCGCGAGCAGTCTAGCGAGCCCGCTCCCGCCCCCGGCGCGACATCGGCTGGCGCGGGTTCTTCTGCGCCTCGACCGTCGCGATGTCGTCGGCCGGGAAGCCGAGTTCGGTCATGATCTCCGCGGTGTGCTGGCCCAGTTCGGAGTACCAGGGCTGCGCCGTGGCCGGCGTCTTGCTGAACTGCATGGGGTGTCCGGTCATCCGGCGTGTCCCCACGTGCGGGATCTGCTTCTCGACGATGTAGCCGTTCTCCAGCGCCTGCGGATCCTGCAGCACGTCCTCGTAGTCGAACACGCGCTGATACATGATGTCCTCGCGGCGGGCGTCGAAGAACTGCTCCCACTCCGCCGTCGTGCGACTGCGCATCGCCCGCGCGACGTGTGGCCGCAGCTCCCCGGCGTGCTCGGCGTGGGCGAAGTTCGTCGTTGGCGAGCGCTTGTCGTAGGAGTCCCACTGCGGGTCCGCGCCGACCTCCGGGATGCCGCCGAACTCGCAGAACTCCCGCCAGCTCTCGGTGCCGTTGATGCCCACGCAGAACGCCCCGCCGTCGGCCGTGTCGTAGAGCCCCACGATGCCGGGCACGTTGGCGTGATGCGGGCCGTCGCGCTCCAGCCGCGTCCCCGTCACGGAGGTGTGATTGATCTCCCAGGCCTGCATCCAGATCATCACCCCGTACGACGACGTCCGCACCTTCTGCCCGACCCCGTGCAGCTCGCGCGCCGCCAGGGCGGTCATGATGGCCAGCGCCAGCCCCATCGCGCCGCCCGTATCGGCGATGACCGTGCCGGGGATCACCGTCGCGCTGCCGGGCTCGCCGGTCACGCGGGCGATGCCGCTGCGCGACTGCGAGAACTGGTCGCTCATGCGCTTGTCGCGGTCCGGGCCGCGATGGCCGAAGCCGTTGGCGATGGCGTAGACTAGGCGCTCGTTGCGCGCCGCGAGCGTCTCGTAGCCCATCCCGATCCGCTCGAGCGAGGACTCGCGCATGTTGCTCAGGAAGATGTCGGCGCCGTCGACGAGGCGGTAGACGACCTTCCGGCCGACGTCGGTGTGGATATCCACGGCGATCGAGCGCTTGCCGTGTGAGACCGACATGAACTGCGCCCCGGGGGTCTCCTCGGGCAGCGTCCAGTTGACGCCCGTGTGCCAGCGGTTGGGGTCGCCGCCCGGTGGCTCGACCTTGATGACGTCGGCGCCCATGTCGGCCAGGAAGCCGCCGGCGAACGGCCCCTGGACCGCGATGGCGAACTCGACGACGCGGAGGCCCGCCAGGGGTCCCACGGCTACGGCCCCACCGCGGCGGCGCGCGCCCGCGGGGCGAGCGCGAAGCCCTCGTAGTCGTTGGCGACGACCGCCTCGCACCGCTCCACGTAGGTGTTCAGGCCGCCGACGTAGGGCGTGAAGACCCGCGGCTTGCCGGGCACGTTGGCCCCGACGTACCAGGAATCGGCGCGCGGGAAGAGCGTCTGGTCGCCGAGTTCGTTGACGTGATCGACCCAGGCGTCCTCCGCCGCCGGCGTCGCCTCAATGGCGGCCAGTTCCCGCTCGCGCAGGTGCACGATGCAGTCCGCGATCCAGTCGACGTGCTGCTCGATGCAGACGATCATGTTGGCCAGCACCGAGGGGCTGCCCGGGCCGGTGATCGTGAACAGGTTGGGGAAACCCGCGATCGAGAGTCCCAGGTAGGTGCGCGGCCCGCCGGCCCACTTCTCGCGCAACGACCGGCCCTCCCGCCCGCGGATATCGACGGCCAGGATCGCCCCGGTCATCGCGTCGAAGCCGCAGGCGAAGACGAGGGTGTCGAAGTGGAAGTCCTCGTCCCGCGTGCGCAGGCCGGCCGGAGTGATGGTCGCGATCGGGGTCTTGCGGACGTCGACGAGCCGCACGTTGTCGCGGTTGTAGGTCTGGTAGTAGTCGGTGTCGAGGCAGGGGCGCTTCGTCCCGTACGGGTGGTTGGTCGGGCAGAGCGCCGCCGCGATCGCCGGATCGTCGACGATCTCCTGGATCTTGGAGCGAATGAACGAGGCGGCCGTCTCGTTCGCCGCCTCGTTCGTGAGCAGATCGGTGAAGACGGGGAGCACGCCGGCACCCTTCTCCCAGGACTCCGCGTAGAGTCGCTCGCGCTCCTCCGGCTCGACCTCCAGGGCCGAGAGTTGCGGCGGCGGCTGATAGATGATGCCGCCCCGCGTGCGCCGCGCCTTGCGCCGCAGCGCCTGGAACTCGTCCTTGTACTGCTGGACGAACGCCGGTTCATGCGGCTCCTGCTTCGCGGGCACGCTGAAATTCGGCGTGCGCTGGAAGACCGTCACGTGCGCCGCCTGCTCGGCGATCCGCGGGATCGCCTGGACCGCGGTCGAGCCCGTGCCGATCACACCCACGCGCTTACCGGCGAACTCCACGCCCTCGTGCGGCCAGCGCGCCGTGTGGTGCGCCTCGCCCCGGAACGACTCCCGCCCCGGGATCTCGGGCCACTTGGGCTTCGACAGGCAGCCGGTGGCCATGATGCAGAACTGCGCCGAGAGCCGTTCGCCGGCGTCCGTGTCGACGATCCAGCGCTGCTGGGCGTCGTCGTAGGCGGCCGCGGTCACGCGCGTGTTGAACTGGATGTCCCGGCGCAGGCCGAAGCGATCCGCCACGTGCGAGGCGTATTCCAGGATCTCCGGCTGCTGCGCGTAGCGCTCGGTCCAATTCCACTCGCGCTGCAACGCGTCGGAGAACGAGTACTGGTACTCCAGGCTCTCGACGTCGCAACGCGCGCCGGGGTAGCGGTTCCAGTACCAGGTGCCGCCCACGTCGTCGCCGGCCTCGATGACCCGCGCCGTGAGGCCCAGCTCCCGCAGCCGGTGCAGCATGTACATGCCGGCGAAGCCGGCCCCCACGACCACCGCGTCCACGGTCGCGGTGTCCGCGGTCTGGCTCTCCAGGGGGGCGCTGCTCGTCTCCATGGCGATCTAGCTCCAGTGCGTCGCGACTTGCGGACCTGCCGAGTCTCCCACCCGGCCGGGCGCGCCGCAAGCGGGCCGACGCTTCGGCCGCGCGCCGCGCCGGGTCCGCGGGCGCGTGGAGCGGCGGACGGCTACACTCCCGCCATGTCCGACGGCATGCTCAGCCCCTACCGCGTGCTCGACCTGACGAACGAGGCCGGCTTCCTCACCGGCCGCATTCTCGCCGATCTCGGCGCGGACGTCATCAAAGTCGAGCCGCCGGGCGGCGACCCCGCCCGCCGCATCGCGCCCTACTACCACGACGAGCCCGACCCCGAGAAGAGCCTCTACTGGTTCGCCTTCAACGCCAACAAGCGCGGCGTCACGATCGACCTTGAGGCGCCCGCCGGCAAGGCGCAGTTCGCGGCCCTCGTCGCGACGGCGGACATCGTGGTGGAGTCCTTCGCGCCCGGCCGCATGGAGGCGCTGGGTTTCGGCTTCGACGCCCTGCAGCGCATCAACCCGCGCTGCATCCTGGTCTCCATCAGCCCCTTCGGGCAGACCGGCCCCTACCGCGACTACAAGGCCCCCGACATCGTGGCCTGGGCGCTGGGCGGGCACATGTCGATCTGCGGCCCGCCCGAAGGCCCGCCCTACCACGTCAGCCATCACTCGATGTCCTGCATGCTAGCCGGCGGCGACGCCGCGGTGGGCGCGATGGTGGCGCTGCATCAGCGGCTGCGCAGCGGGCGCGGTCAGCACGTGGACGTGGCGATCCGCGACTCGGTGGTGCAGTCCACCTACCAGATCCTCGCGACCTGGGACATGCAGGGCGTCAACCGGCTGATGGGGCAGCGCCCGCTCGCGCTCAACTTCCCCTGGACCTGGCCCTGCAAGGACGGCCACGTCGTCAACGTCATCTGGTCCGGCAACCGGGGCAACGAGCGCACCGGTCCGCTGTTCGCCTGGATGGCCGCGGAGGGCTTCGAGGACCCGGTCGTGACCGCCATCGACTGGGAGCTGCTGACGGTCGACACGATCACGCAGGAAGTGTTCGATGCGGTGGTCAACCTCACCGCGCGCTTCTTCCGCTCCCACACCAAGACGGAGATCTACGAGTGGAGCATGGGAGCGGGGATGGGCATCATCCCGGTGCAGAACGCCGCCGACCTCGCCGTGAGCCCACAGCTGCTCGCGCGCGACTTCTGGCAGCCCCTGGAGCACGACGACCTCGGTGAGCAGCTGACCTATCCCGGCCCCTGGGCCGTGGGCCACGGCGCGCCGCCCACGCTGCGGCGCCGCGCGCCGCTGATCGGTGAGCACAACGCGGAGATCCTGCCCGCCCTCCCGTCACCCGCCGCCCCTGTGAATGGCACGGCTCCGCCGCCCGCAACGCCCGACTCGAAGCCGCTGGCCGGCATCAAGGTGCTCGACTTCGGCTGGTTCATGACGGGACCGGTCACGACGCGCCCGCTCGCCGACTACGGGGCCACCGTCGTGACGATCGAGTCCGTCACCCGGCCCGACTCGATCCGCCTGGTGGGGCCGCACAAGGACGGGGTCTTCGGGGTCAACCGCGGCGGCGACCACGCGCAGCGGCGCACCAGCCACCGGGGCATCACGCTGAACCTGCGCAGCGAAGAGGGTAAGGCGGTCGCGCGGCGGCTGGTGGCCTGGGCGGACATCGTGTTCGACAACTTCGGCGCCGACGTGATGCAGCGGATGGGCTTCGGCGACGAGGATCTGCGCGCGATCAAGCCCGACATCATCGTGCTCACGTGCAGCGGTCAGGGGGAGACGGGGCCGCACCGGGCGGTCAAGGGCGGCGGCACCCACTTCGTCGCGCTGGCCGGTTTGCATCACCTCTCGGGCCCGCCGGACGAGGCGCCCCAGGACGTCAGCGTGCTGACCGACTTCATCTCGCCGCGCTTCAACACGACGCTGCTGCTGGCCGCGGTCGATCACCAGCGCCGCACCGGCCGCGGCGGCTACTACGACGTCTCGCAGTTCGAAGCCGCCGTGACCCTGACGGCCCCGCTCATGCTCGACTACTTCACCAACGGCCGCGTGCCGTGGCGGCTGGGCAACCGCCACGTCGCGGCCGCGCCGCATGGGGTCTACCCGTGCAGCGGCGACCGCTGGTGCACGATCGCCGTCTTCAGCGACGACGAGTGGCAGGCCTTCGTGCGGGTGATCGGCTCGCCGCCCTGGACGCACGATCCCCGCTTCGCCACGCTCGCCGGGCGCAAGCAGCACGAGGACGAACTCGACCGCCACATCCGCACCTGGACGCGCGACCGCCGCCCAGACGAGGTCACCCGCCTGCTGCAGGACGCGGGCGTCCCGGCCGGCGAGGTGGCCCGCGGCGAGGAATTGATGGAGTGGGATCCGCAGCTCGCCCATCGCGGCTTCTGGCAGACCGTGGAGCACCCGGACATCGGCCCCTACCGGGCCCTGGCGCACGCCTTCCGGCTGCCCGACGCGCCGCTGCGGATGCGCCCGGCGCACATGATCGGTCAGCACACGGCCGAGATCCTGCGCGATATACTGGGAATGGACGACGAGGAGATCGCCGATCTCTCCGCCTGCGGGGCGCTGGAGTGAGCCCAGCCACCGCGCCGGTACTACACTGAGGATCCCCGGCGCGCCCGTCGAGCGCCGGGGCGGCAGGCGCGTCACGATAAGGCGCGACACGATTGGAGCCCCCCATGCCTGCGAAACCACTGGGCGACACGATGCTGCGCGCGCACGTGTCGACGCTGCCCGTGCCCGAGTTCGCCGAGACGGCCTGGACGCCGCCGCCGCCGCTGTCCGAGGCGCGCGTCGCCGTCGTGACGACGGCCGCGCTGCACCCGGAGGGCGGCGAGGCCCTCACCCCCTTTGCGACCAGCTACGGCGTCCTCGACGCGAGCCAGCGTGCGCTGGTCCTGGGGCACTGGAGTCAGAACTTCGATCGCTCCGGCTTCACGATCGACCCCAACGTGGTCTATCCGCTGGACCGGCTCGATGAGCTGGCCGCCGACGGCACGATCGGCTCGGTCGCGCCGCGGCACTTCACCTTCGCCGGCAACCAGCCGGACGACGTCGCCACGGTGCGGCTGGACGGCGGCCCCGCCTGCGCCGCCGCGATGAAGGCCGACGGCGTCGACGTCGTGCTGCTGACCCCCGTTTGACCGCTCTGCACGCGTACGGTCTGTACGCTCGCCCACGTCTTCGAGGCCGCCGGCCTGTCGACGGTCGCGATCACTGGCATCCGGGCCATGCCGGAGCGGATGCGGCCCCCCCGCGTGCTGCACTGCGAGTTCCCGCTCGGACGCCCGCTGGGCAAGCCGAACGACGCCGTCTTCCAGCACGATGTCTTGCGCCGGGCCTTCGCGCTGCTTGAACGCGAGTCCGGCCCGGTGCTGGAAGACCACCCCGAGACCATCGTCGCCGATGAGCAGCCGATCAGCTGCCCGATGCCGGCGCGCTTCGACCCCGACCTGCCGCCCGCCGTCGATGAGGCGCGGGGGATTCGCGCCGCCTACGACCGCTCCCGCGCCCGCCGCGGCGTCACGAACGTGGGCCGCGCGCTGGACGCGGACGGCGTGCCTGAGGCGCTGGCCGCCCTGCAGCAGATCGCCGACGGGGCCGAGTGGAAGTCGGTGCCGCTGCCCGGCAAGAACACCGTGGCGGTGTCGCTCGACATCCGCTCCTACTACGAGGAAGCGGCGCTGGAGTTGACCGACGGTCCCGCGCCGGGCCCGCGCGGCGCCGAAGCCTGGTTCTTCGAGAAGACCGAGGCCGGGGCGATGCTGCTGGCGGCGCGGGCGGAGATCAAGCGGCAGGGCGCGCAGCAGGGGATCTGGTTCTACATGGCGCCGGGCCAGCGCTAGCCGCGCCGGGCGGACGCCGGACTCCCCGGCGGCCGCCAGGCTTCAGATGCCGAAGATGGACGTCATGCCGACGCGGTCGGCCATGGCGCTGTCGGCTGTGGTGAAGACGACGACGATTTGGTCTACACTATGCTGTGAGTCGGTATCTGACCCCGACGAACTGCGGGCCTCGGGTACGCGGTAGGATCCGCAGCCGTCACCCGATAACGGGCGACCCCCAGCGCCCCCGACGATACCAAGCCGGGGGCGCTTCTGCGTCCGCTCCACGGCGTGCCGCTCGGCTTCAGATGCCGAAGATGGGCGCCAAGCCGACGCGCTCGGCTGTGGCGGCGGCGGCGACGACGTGCTACCATCCTGGTGGAGCTGGGGGGGATCGAACCCCCGCCGGAGACTGTCAAGACCCCACGGCCCGCACCAGCGGCAGCCCCACAGACCTGCGCCCCCGACGATACCAAGTCGGGGGCGCTTCTGCGTCCGCTCCATGGCGTGCCGCCCGGGGCTGGTACGCTGCCGCCGGCGGCGGACGGCGGACTCGCGGGGCGCCGCCGGGCTTCAGATGCCGAAGATGGACGCCATGCCGACGCGCTCGGCCAGGGCGCGCATCTCGTCGTCGCTGGGGCCCGGGCCGCCCTCCGCCGCCGCCTCCAGCAGGACCGGGAGCAGGCTCACGTCGCCGGTCGAGTTGAGGAACGGCCCCGACGCGCCCTCCCGCCGCCCCAGGATCCAGCGCACTGCGAGGCGGATGTCGGCCGGATCCTCCAGCGGCTGGTACCAGGTCGAATGCGTGCGGCGGCCGCCCGCCGCCCAGGCGCCGCGGGCCAGCGACTTGATCGTCTGCACGGCGACACGGCGCTCGCGGCACAGCGCCAGCGTCCGCTCGAAGTCCGCCGCGTAGCGCGGCGAGCCGCGCATGAACCAGTTCCAGGGCAGCAGCACCGAGTCGAAGTCGAAGCGCTGCAGGGCGCGGTAATGCTGCGCCGCGATCGTCCAGTTGTGGCCGGTCACGCCGATGAAGCGCACCAAGCCCAGCGCGCGCGCCTCCTGGGCCGCTGCCAGCGCCCCGCCGGGGCCCAGCGCCTGGTCCCACTCGTCGGGGTGGTTGAGGCTGTGCAGCTGGATCAGGTCCAGCTGGTCGGTGCGCAGCCGCGCCAGCGAGTCGCGGATGTCCGACAGCGCCCCGGCGTAGTCCCGCGAGGGCGTCTTCGTGGCGAGGAAGAAGCGGTCGCGGTGCGTCTCCATCCAGGGGCCCAGCAGCCGCTCCGCGTCGCCGTAGCCGCGCGCGACGTCGATGTGGTTGACGCCGTGCTCCAGGATCAACTCCATGGTGCGGTCGGCCGTCGCCTGGTCCGCCCGCGCGAGCGCGGCCGCGCCGAACAGCACGCGGGTGCTCGCGTGGCCGGTGCGTCCGAATTCGACCGTCTCGATCGCCATCGCCGCCTGCTCCGATCGCCGCGCCCGCCGCCCGTGACTCGACGCTAGCGCACGCCCGGGGCGGCGACGACTAGAATCGGAGTCCGGCGGCGCGAATCAACGTCGCACGCCGTGAAGATGTGGAGGCAGACGACATGGAGTTCCGAGCGCTCGGCCGCACCGGCGTGCAGGTCAGCAGCATCTGTCTGGGTTGCATGATGTTCGGTGGCCGCACCGACCAGCAGGCGACGAACGAGATCGTCGCGCAGGCCCTCGACGGCGGCGTCAACTTCTTCGACACGGCCAACGTCTACAACCTGGGCCGCAGCGAGGAGGCCACCGGCGTCGCCCTGAAGACGCTGGGCGCCCGCGACCGCGTCGTCCTGGCGACCAAGGTGCACGGCACGATGGACGCCGAGGACCCCAACATGCAGGGCAACAGCCGGCGTCACATCATCCAGCAGTGCGAGGCCAGCCTGCGCCGGCTGGACACCGACTACATCGACCTCTACCAGATCCACCGCCCGCGGCCGGGCATCGCCATCGACGAGACGCTGCGCGCCCTCGACGACCTCGTGACCGCCGGCAAGGTGCGCTACATCGGCAGCAGCACCTTCGCCGCCTGGCAGGTGGTCGAGGCGCTCTGGGCGTCGAAAGAGTACGGCCTCAATCGCTTCGTCACCGAGCAGCCGCCCTACAACCTCCTCGACCGGCGCATCGAGCGGGAGCTGATCCCGATGGCGCAGACCTTCGGCGTCGGCCTGATCCCCTGGAGCCCGCTGGCCGGCGGGCTGCTGACCGGCAAGTACTCCCGCGGCGAGCCGCCCCCCGCCGACAGCCGCTTCGGCCAAGGCGGCCTGCGGGCCCAGCAGAAGGCGCGCTGGGTGGACGGCGTCTTCGACGTCGTCGACGCGCTCGCGCCGATCGCGCGCGACAAGGGCTGCACGCTGGCGCAGCTCGCGCTGGCCTGGTGCGAGCAGCAGCCGGGCGTCGCCAGTGCGATCATCGGCCCGCGCACCGTCGAGCAGTTGCAGGACAACCTGGGCGCCGCCGCGGTCACGATCAGCGACGAGGATCGCGCCCGCATCGACGCCATCGTGCCGCCCGGGCGCATGGTCTCCCCCTTCTACGAGGCGAACTTCGGGCCGCATCGCCACCGCGTCTAGGACGGCGGCCAGAAGCGTGCTCAGAGCCGGATCACGGGAACATCGGAGAAGCAGGACGCCGGGCCTGCGCGCGGAAGGCGCAGTCAGGCTATTATCGGCGCAGCAGTCGCACCGGCGGACTGCGCAGCCGAATTGGGGGATCACCATGGCACTGGGTGGATACGCGGATCACGTCGCACGCATCGACCTGTCGAGCGGCAGCGTCGAGTACGAAGGCATCAACGAGGAGGACGCCCGGCTCTATATCGGCGCCCGCGGCCTGGGCGTGAAGTACGTCTACGACAACGACCCGGCCACCGACCCCAGCAGCCCCGACAACCTGCTGGGCCTGGTCAACGGACCGCTGACCGGCACGGAAGCGACGATGAGCGGCCGCCTGGCCTTCGTCACCAAGTCGCCGTTGACCGGCACCGTGATCGACAGCCACATGGGCGGCTGGAGCGCGGCGCGGCTGCGCTGGGCCGGCTTCGACGCGGTGCTCTTCACCGGGAAGTCGGAGGAGCCGGTCTACGCCTACGTCGAGAACGGCGTCGTCGAGTTGCGGCCGGCCGGCGACCTCTGGGGCAAGGGCGTGCACGAGACGCTCTCGATCCTGAACGACCGCTACGGCAAGAACCTCTCCGTCATGGCGATCGGCCAGGCGGGCGAGAACGGGGTGCTGTTCTCCTGCTTCGTGAACGAGGACGACCGCGTGGCCGGGCGCGGCGGCACCGGCGCCGTCGCCGGGATGAAGAACCTCAAGGCGGTCGTGGTCAAGGGCGACAAGAGCACGATGCCCAAGGCCGCGGACCGCGAGAAGTGGCGGGCCGCCCACCGGGTCGCGCTCAAGGCCATCATGGACAGCGAGGTCACCGGCCCCAACACCGGCGGCCTCTCCGTCTACGGCACGAACGTGCTCACCAACGTCGTTAACGCGATGGGCGGCATGGGCACGAAGAACTCCCAGGAGACCACCTTCGAGGGCGCCGAAAAGCTCAGCGGCGAGACGATCCGCGAGACGATCCTGGTCAGCGAGCCCACCTGCCACGCCTGCCCGGTGGCCTGCAAGAAGGAAGTCGAGATCACCGAGGGCCCCTACAAGGGCCTGCGCATGGAGTCCTTCGAGTACGAGCCGGCCTGGTCGCTGGGGGCCAACTGCGGCAACGACGACGCCGGCGTGGTCGCCAAGATCATCGATCAGTGCAACGACCACGGCATGGACGCGATCGAGATCGGCAACGTCATCTCCATGTACATGGAGGCCAGCGAGAAGGGCTACGTCCCCGGACCCGGCCTCGGCTGGGGCGACGGCGCCGGCATGGTCAAGCTGGCCGAGCAGATGGCGATGCGCGAGGGTCCGGGCGACGCCCTGGGCCTGGGCACGGCGCAGGCCGCCGCCTCCTACGGCCACCCCGAGATCGCGATGGCCGTCAAGGGCCAGGCCGTCGCCGCCTACGACCCGCGCGCCCTCAAGGGCGAGGGCCTCGGCTACGCGACCAGCAACCGCGGCGCCTGCCACCTGCGCGGCTACACCCCGGCCTCCGAGATCCTGGGCATCCCCGTGAAGACGGACCCCCTGGCGTGGGAGGGCAAGGGCGCGCTGCTCAAGATCTTCCAGGACCTGCACGCCTTCGGCGACTCGCTGGACCTCTGCAAGTTCTCCGCCTTCGCCGAGGGCGCCGCGGAGTACGCCCAGCAGTACGAGGCGATCGTCGGCGTCCCCTTCAGCGAGGAGGACGTCATGACCACCGGCGAGCGCATCTACAACCTGGAGCGGCGCTTCAACAACCTGGCCGGCTTCGACGGCAAGGACGACTCCCTGCCGGAGCGCTTCCTCAAGGAGCCCGGCACCGGCGCCGCCGCGAACTCGGTCTGCGAGCTGGACGAGATGAAGGCCGAGTACTACGAGGCGCGCGGCTGGGAGGACGGCGTGGTGCCGGACGCCAAGCTGCAGGAGCTCAGCATCGCCTGAGGCGCGACGGCCGGCAGCGGCCGTGGAGGTTCGCGTCTACGCGACGCTGCGCCCGATCGTCGGGGGCCGCAGCGTGTCGCTGCCCGACCGCGACGCGGCCACCGTCGCCGACGTGATCGACGATCTGATCGGGCGCTTCCCCGCGCTGCGGGAGCGCCTGCTTTCCGAGGTCGGCGAGGTCCGCCCCTACGTCGCGGTCATGCTCGACGGGCGCGACGTGCGCCACGTGGGCGGCCTGAGCGCCCCCGTGCCGGCCGGCGCCGAGATCGACATCTTCCCGCCCATCGCCGGTGGCGTATGAGTCGGTGTGAGCGGGCGTGAGTCAGATTAAACTGCACATCCGCGGCGTCCCGGAGTGGTTGCTGCGCGCGTACTTGGCCGAGCTCGGCGCGGCTGCTGACGACGCTGCTGACGACGCCGGCGACCCAGCCCCCCGCATGATCGGCGACGGCTACGCGGTCTCCTGGAGCGCCGAGCTGGTGCGGCTGCCCGGCGGCACGCTGACGCTGACGCAGTGGACCATCCGCCTGGACGGCGACGATGCCACCATCGCCGCGCTCGAGCCGGCGCTGATGAAGAAGCTGCAACGCGGCGGCGGCTAGACGTCCAGACGCCCATCTTGGCCGCGAGGGCTCAGCCCTCGACGCCGGTGCCCCAGGCGATCGCGTTGCCGACCAGCGTCTCGTAGGGCTCGGTCTCCCAGGGGCCGCGGAAGCGCAGCGGCGGCACCTCGTCCGGCGAGATGCTGACGTCCACCGAGGGCTGCATGTTCGTCAGCGGCGAGTGGCAGTGGCCGGGCGCGATGTAGGCGATCGAGCCCACGCCGATCTCGCGCACGAAGCCCAGCGCCCGCGACTTGCCGTCGGGCAGCAGCGACGTGTCGCCGCCGTAGAGCTCCTGCGTCTCCGCCGGCGGCGGCGGCACCTCGGACGTCGAGAGCAGGACGCGCGTCTCCGGGTGCAGCACCTCGATCATGTAGGGCTCGTCCTTGATCCGGAACGACTCCGGCAGGTTGTGCGTGAGGATGTGGTCGCGGTCGGGCACGTCCACCTGGAACTCGCGGATGGGCGGGTGGGTCATGAAGAACCCGCCCAGCGCGTCGTGGTAGGAGGCCTTCACCATCCGGCGGCGAGTGCCCTCGCCGTTGAGCCGCGCCGCCTTGCCGCCGGTGCTGCCGTGCAGCGCCAGCCAGCGCCCGCCGTCGGCGATCCAGTCGCGCATGACGCCGGCCTCGTGGTCGTCCGCGTAGGGGCCCGCCACGTACGTCACCAGCAGCTGGCAGTCGCGGATCCAGCGGTGGCAGTCGGTGTAGTCCGAGGTCACCGTCGCGTGGACGTTCTCGTTGGCCTGCAGCGCCTGCAGGATGCGCAGCCGGGCGTAGTCCATGTCGTGTCCGGCGTGCCGCCCCGGCGGGAAGCCGCCCACGATCACATGCGCGCGAATTGGAGTGGTCATTCGTGGCTCCCTCCCCGCAGTGACGCGCCACGGCCGGCATTCGGGCCGTGTGCGGGACCATCGGGCGCGCCCATGCTACGAGCGACGGCCCGCGCTGGGAAGCCTGCCCCGCCGGGCGCTCCCCCCGGACGCGCGATCCCGCGTCCCCTAGACTGCGCATGCCCCGGCTTCGCAGCGCCCCAATTGAGCCGGGGGAGGAGGACCGATGAGCGACGCGCCCACCCCGCAGTCAGTCGAGTTCGGCAGCCCGGCCTGGATCGACGCCCTGGAGCGCGCCATGCGCCGCCGCGCGGAGGCGGCCACGCCGGCGCAAGTCGCCACGCCCTATTCGATGTCGGAGGTCTACACCGACGCGCCCCCGCATCTCGCGCCCGGCGGCACGATCGGCTTCCACCTCCGCATCGGCCCCGATGGCTTCGAGTTCCACCGCCGGCCCGCCGACGACGTGGACTACCGCATCGTCGGAACCTACGCCACGATCCGGGAGTTGTCGCGCTACGTCGTGGGTGGTGACCCGGCGCGGGCGAAGGAGCTCAGCGACCTCGCCCGCGCCGCGATCAAGGCCGGCAAGCTGACGATGGACGGAACCCAGGCTCCCACCAGCGCCATTTTCGAGGGCGTCCACGACGAGGTGGGGCGCATCACCGCATAGCCGCGGCGTATCGCCCGAGCTGCGGCCCGAGCTACGGCCCGGGCTACGGAGAGAGGACAGATCATGGCCGGTCGCTTGCAGGACAAGGTCGCCGTCGTCACCGGCGGCGCGAACGGGATCGGTCGCGCCTGCTGCGTGCGCTTCGCGGAGGAGGGCGCCGACGTGGTGGTCGCCGACCTGGACGCCGAACAAGGCGAGGAGACGGTGCGACTCGTCCGCGAGGCCGGCCGCGACGCCCGCTTCATCCGCACCGACACGACCAGCGAGGCGGACTGCCTGGCGATGGTGCAGGTCGCCGTCGATGCGTTTGGCGGCGTGGACGTCTGCCTGGCCGCGGCGGGCATCGGCTTTGGCGGCTACGTGAGCGGTCAGACATGGCGCAGAGAAGGCTCGCCCGCCGATTGGCACATCACGCGGCAGACGCTGGATTCCTGGCAGACCGTGCTCGACGTCAACCTGACCGGCGTCATGCTGACCGATCGCGCCGTGGCGCAACGGATGATCGACCAGGGCCGCGGCGGGTCGATCATCAACATCGCCTCGATCTACGCCAAGCGCGCGCCCGCGGCCAGCTCGGCCTACGCGGTCTCCAAGGCCGGCGTGTGGATGCTGACCAAGGTCGCGGCGCTGGAACTGGTCCAGGATCGGATCCGCGTCAACGCGATCGGCCCTGGGTACGTCGAGACGAACATGACGCTCCCCGCGCAGGAGGACGAGGAGGTGAACCGCACCCTGCTTGCCGACGTGCCGATGGGTCGCCTGGGCCGGCCGCGCGAGATCGCCGACGCGGCGCTCTTCCTCGCCTGCGACGAGTCGTCCTACTTCACCGGGGAGATCCTGCACCCGGACGGGGGCTACTTCACGGAGTAGCTGCCACACGGGTAGGGGGCGGCTAGCCGCCGTCCGCTTCTTCATCGGTGGCGGCTTGCCCGTCGGCGAAGCCCTCCTCGAAGGCCGCGTCGACGTCCGCCTGGGTCGTCCCCGAGCCGATCGCGCCGATGGCCGTCCCGACCACCAGCGCCAGCAGCGCTCCCACCACGAACGAGCCGCCCAGCACGACCGACCGGCGTCGCAGCAGGGGCGACGGTTCGGGCGGGGCCGCCGGCAGTTCCTCCAGCGGGACCGCCCCCCCGCCGACCTCCGAATGCACGGCGGCCGGCCGGGCCGGCCGTGGGCGAGGCCGGGGCGGTGCCAGCCGGGAATCCCCGGAGCGGCGCAGCGCGTCGAAGGAGCGCGTGTCACTCGGGTCCCACAGGTAGTCCGTCGACTGTGGTCCGGCCTCCGCCGCGGGCCGGACCAGGAGTGCGCGCAGCCGCTGCCAGCCGGACATCGTCAGCCCCCCACCGGCTCGAAGCGGAAGGCCGCAGCGTCGCGCAGGACGCGGCCGAAGCCCGGCGGCGGGAAGTGCGATCCGGCGATCACCGCCTCCGTGTCGGCCACGTCCTCCAGGATCGCCCGCCGACGCTGCCGGGCCGCGGGCGCGAACTCGGGCGTGTCCAGCGCCGGCCGGGCGTCCGGGGCGGCGCACTGGACGGGGCTGTGCATGGCGTCGCCGATCAGCAGCGCCCGCGCGCCCCCCGATCGCACCTCCAGCGTCATGTGTCCCGGCGTGTGCCCCGCACTCGACATCAGCCGCAGCGACGCCGACAGCCGGTGCTCCGCGTCGACGAGGTCCGCCCGCCCCGCCGCCACGATCGGCGCCACGCTGTCGTCGAAGGCGGCCCCGTGCGCCGGGATGCCTTCCGGGGGAGCGTCGGACGCGGCGCCCGGCCCTCCCGATTCCGCCCGCCAATAGTCGTACTCCCGCTGCGCGAAGATGTAGCGCGCATTGGCGAACGTCGGCAGCCAGGTGCCGTCGATGAGCCGCGTGTTCCAGCCCACGTGATCGACGTGCATGTGCGTGCAGACGACCAAGTCCACCGCGCCCGGATCGAAGCCGGCCGCCCGGAAGTCATCCAGGAACGGGCCCGAGCGTCGATGCCACTCCGGGGCCGCGCCTGGGCGCTCCTTGTCGTTGCCGATGCCCGTATCCACGACCACCGTCAGCCCGTCGGCCTCCACGACGAAGGCCTGCATGGTCTGCAGCAGGTGCCCGCGCTCGTTCATGAAGCGCGGGCGCAGCCAGGGCGCCGCGGCGTCGCGCAGGGCGCGCGGGTCGGGGTGTTCGGGCAGCAGCCAGCGCACCGACGTCGGCATGATCAACTCCACCACGGGCGTCACCCGCGCCTCGCCGAACGTCAGCGCCGCCCCTGCCCCGGTCGATGCGGTCATTGGCGCATGCTAGGGCTAGACTGCCCCCCGGGCACGGACCGGCGCGCCGGCGCCGCCGTCAGTGCCACACGGAGGGATGCGAGCCATGTCCACGATCAACGGAGTTCTCGGCCCGATCGACAGCGCCGACCTCGGTTTCACGCTGATGCACGAGCACGTGGCCGTCGCCTCGGCCGGCTTCTGGCAGGCCTGGCCGGAGTTGTTCGGCGGGCGCGAGGCGTACATCGAGCGGACCGCGGGCATCCTGGCCGAGGCCAAGGCGGGCGGCGTCCAGACGTTCGTCGACGTGACGACCATCGACCTCGGCCGGGACGTCCGCCTGATCCGAGACGTCGCCGAGCGCTCCGGCATGAACATCATCGCCTGCACGGGCCACTGGCTGGACCCGTCCCGCTCGATGGCCGCCCGCACCGTCGAGGAGTTGACGGCGCTGTTCGGCAAGGAGATCGAGCAGGGTATCGAGGGGACGACGATCAAGGCGGGCATCCTCAAGCTGGCCAACGACGACACGCCCCGGCTCTCCCGCTTCGGCGAGAAGGCGGCGAGGGCCGTCGCGCGGGCGCACCTGGCGACCGGCGTCCCGATCACGACCCACGCGGGCGCGAAGCTGGAGATCGGCTTCCGCCAGGCGGAGGTGTTCGAGGAGGAGGGCGTCGACCCCCGGCACGTGATCATCGGCCACAGCGACGACACCGACTCGATGCACTACCTCACCGGGCTGATGGACAAGGGCTATTGGGTGGGCCTGGACCGCCTGCCCATGCCCGACCCGCCCTTCGCCGTGCGCGCCGGCACCTGCGCCGCCCTGATCGAGCGGGGCTACGCGGACCAGTTGATCCTCTCGCACGACTACCCCCTGGGCATCGCCCTGGCGCCCACGGCGTTCCGGGACAAGGAGTGGGGTCCGATGAACCCGGACGGCATCCAGTTCATCCACAAGCGCTTCCTGCCCGGCCTGCGCGAGCGCGGCGTCGGCGCGGCGGTCTGCGAGCAGCTCACCGTCGATAACCCCCGCCGCTTCTTCGAAGGCTGAGCCCCCGAACCCACGGCAGGAGAGCGGCGATGGGCATCATGGACGGCGTCAAGGTCGTCGAGTTGGGCGTCTGGGTGGCGGGCCCCGCGGTCGGCGGCGTCCTCGCCGACTGGGGCGCGGACGTGATCAAGGTCGAGGGGCTCGACGCCGACCCCTTCCGCGGGGCCCTCAAAGACCTCGCCGATCTCTCCGCCGCCTTCGATCTGGACAACCGCGGCAAGCGCGCGCTGGCGATCGACTGGCGCAGCGACGAGGGCGCGGCGATCGTGGGGCGGCTGGTTGATCAGGCGGACGTCTTCGTCACCAACCTGCGCCCCGGCGGCCTCGCCCTGGCTGGCCTCGATTACGAGACGCTGCGCGCTCGCAACCCGCGCCTGATCTACGCGTCGGTCACCGGCTACGGCCTGCACTCCAGCGAGGCGGACCGCCCCGCCTTCGACGTGGGGGCGTTCTGGTCGCGCGCGGGCATCGCGCACCTGCTCGGGGAACCCGGCGGGGCGCCGGGCGGGATTCGCTTCGGCCTCGGCGACCACACGACGGCGATGCAAGCGGTCGCCGGCATCGCGGCGGCGCTCTACCACCGCGAGCGCAGCGGCGAGGGACAGCAGGTGCGCATCTCGCTGCTGCGCGCCGGCGCCTACACCATCGGCTCGGATATCAACTGGGCGCTGACCGGCGCGGAGGTCGTCCCCTTGAGTCGCGACCAGCACCCCAATCTGCTGGTCGCCCCCTTCCGCACCCGCGACGGGGGGTACGTGCAGCTGCTCATGCTGCAGGGCGACCGCTTCTGGCCGCGGTTCTGCTCGGCCGTCGCGCACCCCGAGTGGGAGCACGACCCGCGCTTCGAGACGCTCGTCGATCGGGCGGAGAACGCCGCGCCGCTGGACGAGGCGATGGGCGCGGTGATGGCGGAGAAGACGCGCGACGAATGGGCCACCATCTTCGACCGCGAGGGCATCTGGTGGGCCCCGGTCCAGACGATGGAGGAGGTGATCGCCGACCCGGTCATGGCCGAGGCCGGGGTCTGGGCGTCGCAGCCCACGCCCGGCGGCGAGACGCGCGTCGTCGCCTCACCCGTCGATTTCGACGGCACGCCCTGGGCGCTGCGCGGCCCCGCCCCTGAGTTCGGCCAGCACACCGAGGAGGTCCTGCTCGAGATCGGCTTCGACTGGGACGCGATCATTGGGCTGAAGGACCGCGGCCTGATCCCTTGACCGGGGCCGGCTAGGAACCGATCTGCATCACACCGATGATCAGGCCAGTCGCGGCGGCGATGAGCAGGTAGATCCGTCGCTCCATCGCCATCATCCGGCGATCCAACTGATGCAGGGCCTCCTTGAACGTCACCTCTTGCCGAGACAGATCCGCGTCAAGTTCCGACCTGGGGATAGCGTCCTGCGCCATGTCACTTCTCCGTATTGCCTGGCTGCATGCTACCTGACCACTTGATGGACCTGCACAATGGCGGCCGCGTGCCATAACCCGGGATGGCCCCCTGCGCCGTGGCCTATCCTCGAGCCGCCCGGCGCGCGAACGACGCCGGGGCACGCCACCACGGGAGGGCCGCCGCATGGATGCAGCAGCGGGACAGTACCCAGTCCGACTTCAGATCGATCTCAGCGAGCGCGGCAACCGGCTCACGACGTTGTTCCGGCTGCTCTTGGGGATCCCACACATCCTCGTGCTGTACGCGATCGGCCTGGCCGCGGAGATCTTGACGATCCTGCTCTGGTTCGTGATCGTCATCACGGGCAAGCGGCCGGAGGGGCTGACGGGGTTCCTCGTGTACGTCCTCCGCTGGTGCACTCGCGTCAACGCGTACCTTTCCCTGCTGACCGACGAGTACCCGCCCTTCAGCGGCGACGAGCGGCAGTACCCGGCTCGAATTCAGGTTGACTACAGCGAGCGCGGCAACCGGCTCACGACCTTCTTCCGGCTGCTCTTGACGATCCCGCACTTCATCGCGCTGATGGTCATCGGCCTCGTCGCGGACATCGGCACGATCGTGCTCTGGATCGTGATCATCATCACCGGCAAGCGACCGGACGGACTCGCGCGGTTCCTGGTGTACTACCTCCGCTGGTCCACGCGCGTCAACGCGTATCTCTCGCTGCTGATCGACGAGTACCCGCCCTTCAACGGCGACGAGTAGCCCGCCCCGCCCAACGGCCGGGCGCTATCCGACCAGCGCGCGCAGGATCTCCGCCCGGCGCGCCGGCGTCGCGCCCTCCACCTGCACATCGTGGAGGTCGGCGCCGGCCGCCGCTTGCGCCTCGATCCGCGCCAGACATTCGTCGAGCGGGCCGCTGAAGCTGAACTCGGGCGCGATCGCCGCCGCCAGGCCGGCCGCGGCAGCCGGGCCCCCGTCCTTCCAGGCGCGCTGGATGGCCGCCGCCTCCTCGCCCAGACCCTGCCGGACGAACTGACGCGCGTAGAGCGGCCCGTTGCGCGCCGCGAAGAAGGCCAGCATCGACGCCGACCGCGCGCGTGACTCCGCCTGCCGCTCCTCGTCCTCGACGACCGTCACGACGCCCGGCGCGCGCACCGTGAACGCCGCCGGGTCGCGTCCCGCGGCGGCCGCCCAGCCCCGCGCCGTGGCGATCTCCGTCGCCAGCCGGTCGCGGGGGATCCAGTTGGGCAGCCAGCCCTCCGACTCCTCGGCGGTCATGCGCACCATGCCGGGGTGCAGCGTGGCCAGGAAGATCGGCGGCGACGGCTGCACCGGCCGCGCGCCCATCGCGAGCGCGCGCCGGATCGGGAAGCGCGGGCCCGGGTGGTCGAAGCGCTGCTTCGACCAGTAGGCGCGCAGCAGCGCGATCGTCTCCCGGATGCGGGCCTTCGGCGCCTCGAAGGGCAGCCCGTGGAAGCGCTCGATCACGCCCGGGCCGCTCGCGCCCAGCCCCACGATGACCCGTCCGCCCGACAGCTCATCGATCGTCGCGAAGTGCTGCGCCAGCGCCCCCGGCGTGCGCGAGTATACGTTCACGACGCTGGTCCCCAGCTTCGCGCCTTGCGTCTCGCGGGCCAGCAGCGCCAGCCCCGAGAAGGCGTCGTGGCCGAAGCCTTCGCTCAGCCACAGCGTCTCAACGCCGGCCTCGTCGGCGGCGCGGGCCAGCGCCAGGAACTCGTCGAGTTGCGCGGGATCCCAGGCCAAACTGATGCTGATGCGGCGCACGGCGGCTCTCCTCTCTTGCTCTCTCGAACGCGATCCCGAACAGCCTGCCCGCGGTCAGGCTCACGATCCACGGGCGCCGATCACGGCCAGCGCGCCCGCGCCAGCTCGTCCTCCAGATTTAGTGGCCCAAGGTCCAGCGGGGCCAGCAGCGGCGATGTCGCGCCCAGGCGCCAGGCCGGCATCGCGCGCGGGAAGTCCGCCGCCGCGGGGTCCTGCCGGCCCAGGACGAGCATCGGGACGGCCGGCAGGCGCTCCTGGAGGAAGCGCAGGTTCTCGGCCTCGACGACGGCCGGGGCGAGCGCCGGAGAGGAGGCGTAGCCGCTGACGACGATCAGCGCGACCTCGAGGCCGCGCCGGGCCGCGGCCTCGACGCTCAGCAGGGTGTGGTTGAGCGTCCCCAGGGCCGGCCGCACGACCAGCACCAGCGGCGCCGCCAGCGCCGCCGCCAGGCCGGCCATGTCGGTCTCATCCGTGATCGAGACGAGCAGGCCGCCGGCCCCCTCGATGAGGGTTACGTCGTGCGCGTCGCCGATCTCCCGGCAGGCCCGCAGCGCCTCCCCGACCGACAGCGTCACGCCCGCGCGCCGCGCCGCGATCGCCGGGGCGAGCGGCTCCGGCAGCGTCGACAGCGTGCGCAGCGTGACCGTGTCGCCCAGCGCTGCGCGATACACGGCCTCGTCGCCCTCACGGGCGGGGTCGTCGGCGCCCGTCTGGAAGGGCTTGACCAGCGCCACCCGACGGCCGGCGCGCTGCAGCGCCCAGCCCAGCCAGGCCGTCGCGACGGTCTTGCCGGCGTCGGTGTCGGTGCCGGTGACGAAGTACAGTTCGCCGCTCACGCCGGCGCCAGGGCCGCGCTGACCGCGGCGACGTGGGCGTCGCTGTGCGTCGCCATGACGTTGAGGCGGATGCGCGACGTGCCCTCCGGCACGGTCGGCGGTCGTACGGCCTTGGCCAGCACGCCGCCGGCGCGCAGCCGCGCCTCGACGGCCAGCGCCGCCTCGGCCGTGCCGACGATCGCCGGCACGATCGGCGAGGCCGACGGTCCCGGGTCGAAGCCCAGCGCGCGCAGGCGCGCCCGCAGGTCGTCGGCCAGCGCCCGCAGGCGGGCGCGCCGCTCCGGCTCCGCCGCCACGACATCGAGGGCGGCGTGCGCGGCGCCGATCGCGGCCGGCGGCAGCGCGGTGTTGAAGATGAACGGGCGCGCCTTGTTGAGCAGGTACTCCACGACGTCGCGCTCCGCCGCCACGAACCCCCCCACCGACCCCAGCGCCTTGGACAGCGTCCCGACGACGATCGCGTCCCGGCCGTCCAGTCCGAAGTGCGCCAGCGCTCCCTCCCCGCCCGGGCCCAACACCCCCACGCCGTGTGCGTCGTCCAGGACGAGCGCGGCGTCGTAGCGGCGCGCGATGCCGGCCAGCTCCGGCAGCGGCGCGATGTCGCCGTCCATGCTGAAGACCGTCTCCGAGACGACGATCTTGCGGGCCGCGTCGCTCGCTGCCAGCAGCGCCGCGAGCGCCGCGGTGTCGCCGTGCGGGTAGACCCGCACCTGCGCCCGCGCCATCCGGCAGCCGTCGATGATCGAGGCGTGGTTGAGGGCGTCGCTGAAGACTTCGGCGCCGGGGCCCGTCAGGGCGGTCATCACGCCCAGGTTGGCGAGGTAGCCGGCGCTGAAGAGCAGGCAGGCGTCGTGACCGTTGAGCGCGGCCAGGCGGCGCTCGAGGTCGTCGTGCTGCGGCGTCGAGCCGGCCAGCAGCCGCGACGCCGTGACGCTGGTCCCGTAGCGCTCGACGGACGCCTGCGCGGCCGCCTTGAGCCGCGGGTCGGTGGCCAGGCCCAGGTAGTTGTTCGACGTGAAGTGCGCATAACGGCGGCCGGCGATCTCGACCTCCGCGTCCTGGCCCGAGTCCGGCGTGAGCACGGAGCGCCGCAGCGATCGCGCCTCCAGCGCCGCCAACTCCGCCCGCAGGGGCTCAGCCCAGGCGGAGCGCGTCGGGGATCGCATCGAGCCCATGGGCCACCGCCTCGCAGATCTGCGCCAGTTCGCCGGGTTGGATCGAGAGCGGCGGCATCAGGATCACGACGTCGCCCAGCGGACGCAGCAGGACGTCGCGCTCGCGGGCCGCCATGCAGACGCGCGAGCCGACCCGCTCGGCGGCCGGGAAGGCCGTCCGCGACGCCCGATCGGCCACCAGTTCAATGCCCACCATGAGCCCCTGCTGTCGCACCTCGCCGACCTGCGGATGCTCGCCGAAGCGCTCCTCCAGCAGCGACTCCAGCAGCCCCGCCCGCTCGCGCACGCGGCCCAGCACGTCCTCGCTCTGGAAGACGTCGAAGTTGGCCAGCGCCGCCGCCGCGCAGATGGGATTCCCGGCGTACGTATGCCCGTGGTAGAAGGTGCGCTGGTTGCCGGGGTCGTAGAAGTTGGCGTAGACGTGCTCCGTCACGACCGTCGCCGAGAGCGGCAGGTAGCCGGCGGTGATGCCCTTGCCCAGCGTCATGATGTCGGGCGTGATCGCCTCCAGGTCGCAGGCGAACATCTCGCCGGTGCGCCCGAAGCCCGTCGCCACCTCGTCCGCGATCAGCAGCACGTCGAACTCGTCGCAGAGACGGCGCACGCCGGCGAGGTGGCCATCGCTGGAGACGATCATGCCGCCGGCGCCCTGCACCCGCGGCTCGATGATCACCGCCGCCGTTTCGTGCGCGTGCCGCTCGAGCAGCGACCGCAGCGAGTCGAGCGATCGCTGCGTCGCCTCGGCGGGCGTCGTGCCCGGCGCCATGCCGAAGGCGTAGGGGCTGTCGAAGCGCAGCGGCTCGAACAGCAGCGGCCCGTAGGGGTCGCGGAAGCGGCCCGGCGCGCCCAGGCTGACCCCGCCGATCGTGTCGCCGTGATAGGCGTGCTCCAGCGCGATGATGCGGCGTCGCTGCGATTGGCCGGCGTTGGCCCAGAACTGCACCGCCATTTTTAGCGCCACCTCGACCGCGCTGGCGCCGTTCTCGCTGAAGAAGCTGCGCGTCAGCCCGGGCGGCAGCAGCGACGGCAGCCGCTCCGCCAGCTCGATCGCGCGCGGGTGGCTGACGCCCAGCAGCGTGCTGTGCTGGAGCGTCGCGGCCTGCTCCTGGATCGCCCGCACGATCTCGGGGCGGCCGTGCCCGTGCACGTTGCACCACAGCGAGGCCACGCCGTCGATGTACGCGCGGCCGTCCGTCGCGATCAGGAGGTTGCCCTCCGCCCGCTCGATGACGAGGGCGGGCTCGGCGTCGAAGATCGCCATCTGCGTGAAGGGGTGCCAGACCGGGGAGCGGCCTGCGGGCGCGGTAGGCACGGGTTGCATGGTCCTTTCCATCGTGCGCGGGCCCATTGTGCGTGTGCGCAGTGGGCCGAGGCCCCGCCCCGCCGATCGCCGGTGGTGCGTGGCGGAGAACGCTCCCCTAGTAATAGCCGCTGGGACGGATAGTCGCCTCCACGTTCTTGGCGGCCGCATGGGGTAGCATCCCGCCAGCGTGCCTCGGACCGGCCGGGAGCGGTCGCCGGGGCGTCGCGGGAGAGTACCGCATGCCTGGTCCCCTCGACGGCGTCACCGTCCTCGACCTCAGCGAGTGGATCGCCGGGCCCTACGCCGCCAAGCTCTTCGCCGACGCCGGCGCCGACGTGATCAAGGTCGAGCGCCCCGGCGGCGACCCCAGCCGCGGCGTGGGCCCGTACCCGGGCGACGTGCCGCACCGCGAGAAGAGCGGCACGTTCTTCTACTTCAACACCGGCAAGCGCTCGGTCGTGCTCAACTTGAAGCAGGACCTCAAGCAGCACGCCGCGCAGGAGGCGTTCCTGCGCCTCGTCGACCGCGCCGACATCGTCCTCGAGAGTTTCCGCCCCGGCGTGCTCGACCGGCTCGGCGTCGGCTGGGATCGCATCCACGACCGCAAGCCGGAGATCGCGCTGGTCTCGCTGACGCCCTTCGGGCAGGACAGCCCCTACCGCGACTACAAGCTGACCGACCTGACGCTGTTCGGCATGTGCGGCGAGATGTACTCCATGGGCGTCGCCGACGCGGAGCCGATGAAGATGTACGGCACGGCGGCGCTGGTACAATGCGGCGCCAGCGCCGCCGCGGCGGCCATGGCCGCGCTGACGGTCAGCGAGACGCAGGGTCTGGGGCAGCACGTCGACCTGGCCCTGGCCGATATCCAGTTCAACGGCACCGACCGCCGCCACGCCGCCCAGATCGGCAACCAGTTCTCCGGGCGCAAGTCGCTGCGCACGCCCGGCGGCGGCTTCCAGATCCTCGGTGGCGTCTACCACTGCGCCGACGGCTACGTGATGTTCGTCGGCGCCGCGCAGCACCTGGACCGCGTGCGGGCCATGCTGGGCAATCCGGCCTGGATCGCGGACCCGAAGTGGGACGCGCCCGGCGTCCAGCTCGACCCGGACGCGGTCGGCGAGTTCCAGGCCTACTTCCTGCCCTGGTGCCTGGAGCGCTCGAAACGCGACATCTGGGCGCTGGCGCGCGAGCATCGCGTGCTCTGCGGACCGCTGTTCACCGTCGACGAACTCTACGCCGACGAGCACTTCCGCGGCCGCGACTTCTTCACCGCCCTCGACCACCCGGACCTGGGGCGCGTCGAGGTGCCCGGCCGCGCCGTGCTTATGCGGTCCACGCCCTGGGCGATCACGCGGCCCGCGCCCCGGCTCGGTCAGCACACCCGCGAGGTCCTCGCCGAGGCCGGCCTCGCCGCCGCCGAGATCGAGGCGCTGATCGCGGACGGCGCGGCGTCGGCGGGCGCCGTGCCCTTCGCCGAAGGGTCGGCGCAGTGACCGCGCCCCGGCCGCTCGAGGGCGTCCGCGTCCTGGACCTGTGCGTCGTCTGGGCGGGCACCTACGCGACCTGCATCCTGGCCGACCTGGGCGCCGAGGTGATCAAGCTGGAGAACGTGCACGTCTTCGCGCCCATGACCCGGGGGCCGCGCGCCCGGCCGCCGCGCGAGATGATGACCGGCAACATCGCCTGGGCCACCGGCTACCCGAACAGCGAGCCCGGCCCACGCCCCTGGAACTACTGCCCCACCTTCGTCCAGCTGTATCGCAACAAGAAGAGCGTCACGATCGACCTCACCAGCGACCGCGGCAAGGCGCTGCTGCGCCCGCTCATCGCGCAGAGCGATGTCTTCGTCGAGAACAACGCGGTCGGGACCGCCGAGAAGCTGGGCCTCGACTACGACGCGCTGCGCGCCATCAAGCCGGACATCATCATGCTGCGCGCCCCGGGCTACGGCCTCACCGGCCCCTATCGCCACGCGCGCACGCTGGGCGCGCATCTGGAGAGCGTGACCGGGCACACCCTGCTGCGGGGCTACCCCGATCGCGACCCGTCGCAGACCAGCGCCATCTTCGCCGGCGACCACATGGCGGGGTCGCAGGGGGCCTTCGCGATCATGGCCGCGCTGCGGCATCGGCGCCGGACCGGCGATGGACAACTGATCGAGATGGCGCAGGCCGAGGCGGCCGCGCCCATGGTGGCGCAGGCCTACATGCACCAGGCGCTGCGTGGCTCGCCGCCCGCGCCCGTGGGCAACCGCTCGATCTACGGCTTCGCGCCGCACAACCTCTACCCCTGCCGATCGCCCGGCGATGCCGGCGACGGCGGTGATCGCTGGATCGCCATCACCGTCACCAGCGACGACGAGTGGCGCGCCCTGCGCGCGGAGATGGGCGCGCCCGCCTGGGCCGACGCCTCGCTCGACACGAACGCGGCGCGGCTCGCCCGCCAGGACGAGATCGACGTCCAGATCGCCGCCTGGACCCGCGACCAGGACGACTACGACCTCTTCCACCGGCTGCAGCGCGCGGGCGTCCCGGCCGCGCCGGTCCTGGAGGCCTCGCGCGTCTTCGACGACCCGCACGTCCGTGCCCGCGAACTCAACTCGCCGCAGACGCTGCCGGACGGCTTGGGCCCCTACCTGTTCAACAACCCGCCGTATCGCTTCCCCGCCACGCCGCTGCGTCACGAGCGCCCGGCCGTGGCGCTGGGGCAGGACAACGCCTACGTCTACACGGAGCTGATCGGGCTCTCCACGGCCGAGTACCAGGCCATCGTCGACGCCGGCGACGCGGGAACCGACTTCGACCCCGATATCGCCTGAACGGTCCCGATCGCTACCCTCGCTCCCAAGCCGACGGCGGTGATAGCCATAGCGGCCGGCATGGGTTATCTCTGGTTATCTCTGGAACTGGCAGACCCGCGCCCGCACCCGCACCCGAAAGGACCCAAGGACCATGGGATACAACATCACCACCGTGGATCACGTCGTGCTCGCCGTCAGCGACCTCGACGCCGCCATCGAGACGTGGCAGGACACCTACGGACTCACGCTCAGCGACCGGCACAAGAGCCCCGGCGGCTTCGAGGCGGCGCTCTTCCCGATGGAGAACAGCCTGCTCGAACTGGTGCAGCCCATCGACGACAACCCGCGCAACCCCGTGCGTCTGCAGATCGAGCGCAAGGGCGAGGGCCTCTTCATCCTCTCGCTCGGCGTCGACGACCTGGACGCCGCCGTCGCCGATCTGCGCGCCAAGGGCTGCGTCGTCACCGACCCCGCCGGCGACGAGCACCGCATCTCGTTCGTCAGCCCCAAGAACGCGCACGGGGCGCGGCTGCAGCTGATCCAGCGCTAACCGCCGGGCTCAGCCCGGGTGCGCGTCGCGGACCGTCTCGAACGCGAGCCGCAGCCGCGCGACGTCCGCCGCCGTGGGCTCCCGGCCCGCGTAGCGCTGCTCGTTGAAGCGCTCCGAGATCTCGCCCGGCAGCGCCGAGCGGTAGAGCCGTTCCAGCGTGGGCGCGAACTGCCGCGGCGTGCGCGCCGCCGGCCGCGCGGCGCCCCGGCGCTGCGCGTCGGCCAGCATCTCCAGGTACAGCCCGGCGATGCCCGGCTCCTGCTCGGCGCGCCCGTGCGGACGCAGCCGCTGCGCCAGCGCCCGCAGCCCGGACCACAGATCGCCGAGCGGGTCCGCCTCGTCCCAGAGCGACTCCCGCTCCTCGTCCGGGCTGCGCCGTCGCCGCCAGACCTGCCGGAAGAGCAGCGCCGCCAGGATCGTCAGGCCCAGCACGAGCCCAATGCCGGCGAAGACGCGGAAGACCACGGCGCCCAAGGGGTCGTCGCCCGTGTTCGGTTCCAAGTCCAGATCGCGCTCCAGCTCCGACACGCACTCCAGCTCGCCCGCCTCGTTGAGGAAGCAGATCTCCTGCGGCGGCAGCGGCGGGGCGCCCGAGCCGACCAGCTGACGCAACGGCCAGAGCAGGGTCCACACGACCCACGCCACCCCCGTCGCGACGATGCGCAGCAGCCAGCCCAGCGCGTCGGTCACGGGCTCCGCGATGCCGCTGCCCCCCACCGCCGCGACGAGCAGCGTGACGATCAGCATGAATACGATCGCCACCACCAGCATCGCGCCGAGGGTGGAGACGAACGTGAGGCCGACGGCGCCGAAGCTGCCCTGGGCCGCCAGCCGCTGCGCGTTGCGGAACGCGACCGCCAGCAGGGCCACGGCCAGGAAGGCCAGCGCGGCGATGCGCACGCGGTCGACGATCTGCGCCGCGTCGCCCGCCAGGAAGCCGACCACGAACACGATCGCCGCGAGCGGCACCAGTTGCGCCAGCGATCGCTCCGCCAGGTCCGAGTTGCCCAGCGCGACGCCCCGGAACCAGGCGAACGTGAGTACGGCCATGGCCAGCACGTGGTCCAGGTGTTGGGAGCCACGCCAGGCGCCGCTGCTGGGGTCGCTGATGTCGGCGGCCCAGCCGAACGACCAGATGCGCGTCGTCTCCGAGAGGTCGACCTGCCCCACCACCTGCAGCGCCACGACCGACACCGCCACGCCCAGCAGCCAGCGGCGCCCGCCCGGCAGGTCGGCCTCGTCCAGCCGGTGGGCGTACAGCGCGCCGCCCCCCAGCAGCACCAGCACCGCCGCCGCGGAGGGAATCTCCCCGTGCGCGCCGACCATGCGCGGTACCAGTCCCGCGACCACGATCAGCAGCAGCCCCTCAAGCAGCACGACCGATGACGCAGCCACGACCCCCCGCGCGTCGACCCCGTCCCCGGTCAGCCAGCGCAGTGCGACGCTCATCACGGTGGCTCCGCCGGGCGCTGCCAGGGGCTCGACGGCGCCGCGCCGCGCGCCGGGGGCGCCGCCGCCGCAGGGCGGGCCCCGAGCCGGTCCGCGGCGGGTCCGTCGCCGGGGGCGCCGCGCGTGAGCGACTCGCGGCGCTCCGCCGTCACCGGCGCCCCATCGTCGAGGGGCAGGTCGCTGAGCGGCCGGTCACTGAGAGGCCTGTCGAAGGGCTCGGGCGCGTCCAGCGCCAGGCCCTGTACGAAGGGCCGGTAGAACCGGCGTCCCGCCAGCGCCGATCGCATGTCGTGGAGCGTCACGCCCTGCGGCAGGCCCGGCGGGTCGTCGGTCCCCGCCCAGATGACCGACACCGACAGGCCGCGGCGCCGCAGGTCGGCCAGCGTCACGACCAGGGCCGGCGTCACGATGGCCGTGACGAGCGCCACGCTACTGCCCTGCGGAACGCGGCGGCTCTCGTCCTGCAACACGCGCTCGATCGGCGCCACGGCGTAGACGTCGACCATCGCCAGCGACTCCAGCGCGCGGATCATCTGCGACTGGGCCCGCCCCATCGGCAGGCGGATCGTCCCGTCGCGGCCCGGATAGGTGCAGTTGGCCACCAGCCCGAAGGGCACGCGCGCATCCGCGTAGGCCGTCGCCAGCGACGCGCAGACCGTGACCGCGCGCTCGAACAGTTCGCCGTAGAAGCCCTGCCAGGCCTCCGGCATGGTCGCCACGTTGAGCGCCAGCAGCAGCGACGGTGAACTCGCCGGGTCGTATGTCCGCGTCTGCAGCGCCTGCCGTCGCGCCGTGGCGCGCCAGTCCACGCGGCGCAGGGGGTCGCCGGCCTGATAGTCGCGCAGGCCGCGCAGCCGGGCGGGATCGTCGAACAGCGGATCGGCGCCGCGCTCCTCGCCCAGCGGCCGCCGCGCTGGCAGGCCCAGCGGGTCCATCGGCAGGACCGGCGGGTAGACCCACAGCGTCAGCGCCGTCGGCACGACGCGCTCCCGCGTGAAGAAGCCGAACAGGTCGCCCGCGCGCAGCGCCGTCCGCCCGAAGGCGAAGTAGCCGCGATGGTTCAGCGGGATCGTGTATTCCCAGGTCAGCCGCTCGTACCAGCGCAGCCCCGTCAGACGGTCGAGGCGGGCCATCTTGGGCGTGCCGATCGGCTCCAGGTTCCGGCCCAGCGGGGCCAGCACTTCCGGCACTTCGGTCCGCAGCGACAGCCAGGGCAGCGGCAACAGCTTGCGATTGGAGATGCGCATCCGGTAGCGGATCGACTCCCCGACGAAGGCGTGGTCCAGCGACAGCTCCTGCGCGACGTCGAGCCGGGTCAGCGCCAGCCGCCCCCAGAGTCGCGCCAGCCAGCCCGCCACGAACACGCCCGACCCGACCAGCGCGATGACGATCTCCCCCGCCGTGATGCCGATCAGCACGACCAGCAGCGAGAGCGGGATCCAGGACTCGCGCAGCATGCGGTTCTCGCGCGTCTGCACGAAACGGCCCGGGTCGGTCGGGCGCTGGCTGCCGGGCGACGCTTTGTCCCCGGGCGACCGCAGGCGGTCCTCCGGTCGCAGGCCCAGCCCTCCGAAAGCGGCCATCTAGCTCTCCACCGGGACGGGCACGCCGCGGATGATCCCCTCCAGCAGGTCGGCGCTCGTGCGGGAGCGCAGGCGGCTCTGCGCGCCCAGCAGCAGCCGGTGCGGCAGCACCACCCGCGCCATCTCCTGGACGTCGTCCGGCAGGACGTAGGCGCGGCCGCGGATCGCGGCCAGCGAGCGGCTCGTGCGCAGCAGGCCCAGCGACGCCCGCGGGCTCGCGCCCAGCTCGAACGAGTCCTCCTCGCGCGTCGCCCGCACCAGATCGACGATGTAGCCGCGCACCCGCTCGTGGACCTGCACCTGCTCCACGGCCCGGCTCAGAGCGCGCAGCGCGTCCGCCTCGACGACAGGCGCCAGCGCGTCCAGCGGCTGCGCCCGCTCGAAGCGCGCCAGGATGTCGTCCTCCTCCTGGGCGCTGGGGTAGCCGATGCGCAGGCGCAGCAGGAAGCGATCGAGCTGCGCCTCCGGCAGCGGGAACGTGCCCTCCAGCTCGACCGGGTTCTGCGTCGCGATGACCAGGAAGGGGCGCTGCATGTGCCGCGTCTCCCCGTCGATGGTCACCTGGCGCTCCTCCATCGCCTCCAGCAGCGCCGACTGCGTGCGGGGGCTGGCGCGGTTGATCTCGTCGGCCAGCACCAACTGGGAGAGCAGCGGCCCGGGGCGGAACTCGAACGCGCCCGTCGCCTGGTTGTAGACGTTGCTGCCGGTCACGTCGGCGGGCGTCAGGTCGGGCGTGAATTGGATGCGGCGGAAGCCCAGGCCCAGCGAGCGCGCCAGCGACTTGGCCAGCATGGTCTTGCCCAGCCCCGGCACGTCGTCGAGCAGGATGTGTCCCTCCGACAGCAGCGCCACGATCGCGTGTTCCACGACCGCGTCCTTGCCGACGATCACGCGCCCCACGTTCTCGCGGATGCGCGCCGCCGCCGCCGCGATCCCGGCCACGTCGCCGGACGCCGCGTCTCCCGCCGGCGCCGCCCATGTCGATTCCGTGCCCGTCGGCTCTGCCATGCGGCCTCCGTTCGCGCTACGCCCCCGATCGGCGGGGATCACGCGTCGGGCCAGACTACCAGCCGCGCCGCCCCGCACGCGGCGGTGCGACCGTGGCAGGTCCACACCGACGGCGGCGCGTGCTACTTTTCCGCGACGGAGGTGGGAGATGGCCGGACGGCTCGATGGCAAGGTGGCGTTGATCACGGGCGGCGCGCGCGGGCAGGGCGCGGCCGAGGCGGCGCTCTTCGCCCAGGAGGGCGCGGCGGTCGTCATCACCGACGTGCTCGACGAGGAGGGCCGCGCCACCGCCGCCGCGATCGACGGCTGCCGCTACCTGCACCAGGACGTCCGCGATGAGGATCGCTGGGCTCACGACCGAGCAGTTCGATCTGGAGTCGATCTGCGGAAGACCAACACTTATTGACAACTCCGCGCCCCTGGGGAACAGTTGTGCTGTTGCTTCGCTGAGTGTAGGTTGCAACCTACACCCAACGATCCACAGTTGCGAGGTTCCAGATGGTGATAAGAGACCGACAAGCACCAAAGGTCCGCTTCCCAGCCGCGCTGATCCGATTGATCCCGACACGCGAGCGAACCCTCGTCGACCGCTTTCGGGAGGGTGGCGTGCGCGACCCAGAAGCGCTGGCGGACATGGTGGAACGGTCGTTCGCGGCGATGCTGAGCGGGAAGCCGTTCGTCAGCATCAGCGATGTGGAGAGCAGCACCCACAGTGCCACCGAGACCTCCTGATGTCCAGATCGCTCCAGACCTCGCGACTAACGAGACGGAGCAGGCGGCGCTTCGCCGGGCTTCTGACGTTCTGCGCGCCGACTCCACACCAGATGAGACCGTGATGGATCGGCCGTTCTATCTCTACCGCAAGCGCGCTGGGGATCTGAACGTGGTCTACATGCGCGGGGAAGTACAGGGGGTGGCGACCATCCGAATCATGGGGTTCCAGTCCGCCTGAGCACCGCTCCCCGAAGATTTCAGCGTCTTGCCGGGACAGCAGCCGCGGCGCAATCCAGTTCCCGCGCCCGATCGATCGCGCTACCATTCCGCGACGGAGGTGCGACATGGCCGGACGGCTCGATGGCAAGGTGGCGTTGATCACGGGCGGCGCGCGCGGGCAGGGCGCGGCCGAGGCGGCGCTGTTCGCCGCGGAGGGCGCGGCGGTCGTCATCACCGACGTGCTCGACGAGGAGGGGCGCGCCACGGCCGCGGCCATCGACGGCTGCCGCTACCTGCACCAGGACGTGCGCGACGAGGATCGCTGGGCGGAGGTGGTGGCCGACGTCGTGGCGCAAGAGGGCAGCCTGACGGTGTTGATCAACAACGCCGGCATCTTCCCGGTCCAGTCGCTGATGGAGACCAGCCTGGAGGACTACCGCCGCGTGATCGACATCAACCAGGTCGGCGTGTACTTGGGCATGCGGGCGGTCGTGCCGGCGATGCGCGAGGCCGGCGGCGGCTCGATCATCAATATCTCGTCGATGGCCGGCATGGTCGCGACGCCGACCGCGTTCGGCTACGGCGCGAGCAAGTGGGCCGTCCGCGGCATGACGAAGGCCGCCGCGCACGACCTGGGGCCGGACAACATCCGCGTCAACTCCATCCATCCCGGCATCATCGAAACGCCCATGATCCACAACCTTCCGGAGTACGACGCGGACCCGCAGTCGATCATCCGCAACATCCCGCTGGGGCGGGCGGGCGAGCCGGAGGACATCGCGCGGCTGGCGCTCTTCCTCGCCTCCGAAGAGAGCAGCTATATCTCCGCCGGCGAGTATCTGATCGACGGCGCGTTCATGCGCTAGGCGCGTCCCTCAGACGCCGGCGACCTGCGGCGCGACCTCCTCCGCCAGCCAGGTCGGGATGTCGTCCTCGTCGTAGAGGAAGTGCTCCACCTGCACCTCGCGCAGGCCCGCCTCGCCCAGCGCGCCCAGCCACTGCACGAACTCGTCGGTGCCGCCGACGCACCGGCCGTCGGCGGCCGCCTCGGCCCGGAAGGCGGCCGGATCGCCGTCGACGCCGTTCAACTCCATCACCCGCGCCGTCACCCGGTCCCGCACGGCCGCGGTCGGCCCCGCGAGCCCGAAGATCATCATCGAGGAGCGGATCGTCGCCGGGTCGCGGCCCACGGCCTCGCAGTGCCCGGCCAGCACCGACAGCTTGCGCCGGACCTCCTCCGGACGCAGGTTGACGCTGTTCCACTCGACGGCGTGCTCGGCCACCATCCGCAGGATGCGGCGCTCGCCCATCCCGCCGATCAGGATGGGCGGCGCGGGGTCGGGCTTGGGCAGGCAGTCCGCCTCCCGCACCTGGTAGTAACGACCGTCGTACGTCGCGGGACCCGGCTGCCACAGCGCGCGGATCAACTCCAGCGACTCCGCCAGCCGGTCCATCCGCTCGCGCAGCGGCGGGAAGGGGATCCCGTAGGCGACGTGCTCGGGCTCGTGCCAGCCCGCCCCCAGCCCCATCACGAAGCGGCCCCCGCTGAGCAGCGAGATCTGCCCCGCCATCCGCGCCACGTCGACCGGCGTGCGGAACGTCATCGGCGTGACCAGCGGCCCGAAGCGCAGCGAGGTCGTCTCCTGCGCCGCCATCACGAACGAGAGATAGGCCTCCAGCGAGTCGGCGGGCGACCGGATCATGTAGTGGTCGGAGCGGAAGAGGCTGGGGAACTTGAGCCGCTCGGCCAAGTGCAGGATGTGCCGCCAGCGCTCCCACGTCAGCCCCCACTGCCCCTCGACCATCAGACCGATGTCCATCGCGAAGCCTGCCTCTCCTGCGCCCGGCGCCCTCGTGCGCCGATCCTCGACGACCGTCCACCTGATGGTAAGGCCCAGCGGCGGGGCCGGGCTGGAGAGATCGGCCGTCGCGGAGTAGCCTGCGGGCGAAGACGGGAGATGCACATGACCACCGCTGAAGCCCCCACACCCACCGCCGACCCGAACGCATGGCGCAGCGAGACGCCCGGCACGGGCGATTGGCCGCGCACCGCCCGCGCCGGCGATCCCAACAAGTACTTCATCCTGTCGACCGACTCCCACGCGCAGGAGCCGGGCGATCTCTGGGCCGCGCGCATCGAGCCCGAGTACCGCGACCGCATCCCGCGGCAGATCGTCGACGAGGACGGCGTCCGCTGGCAGGTGGCCGAGGGCTTCCGGCCCGTGAAGGTGCGCGACCTGCACCTGGAGGGGGAGGACCAACTCCGCACCGACGCCGGCTACACGATCCCGGAGCGCATCCGCGACCTCGATCAGGACGGCGTCGACGTCGAGTTGATCTTCCCCAACCGCGGCCTCGCGATGTACGCCACGCCCGACCCGCTGCTGGCGCAGGCGCAGTGCCGCATCTGGAACGACTACGCCCACGAGACCTTCTCCGCCTATCGGGATCGCATGGTCCCCGTGGCGGCGATCAGCCCGGCCGACATGCCGGGGTCGCTCAAGGAGATCGAGCGCGCCGTCGACATGGGCTTCCGCTGCGTCACGATGCCCAACCGCCCCATCTGGGGGGCGGGCGATGGATCGGAGTCGAACTACAACCTCAAGGAGTACGAGCCGCTCTGGGACGCCCTGCAGGACGCCGACCTGCCCGTCGCGATCCACATCGCCACCGGCAAGGACCCCCGCGGCGCGCGCGGACGCGGCGGGGCGGTGATCAACTACGCCGTGCACGCCCTGGGGCAGTCGTTGGAGCCGGTGGTGAACATCTGCGCCTCGGGCGCGCTGGAGAAGTACCCCCGCCTCCGCTTCGCGACGATCGAGGCCGGCATCGGCTGGATCGCCTGGGCCTGCACGGCCATGGACGAGGCCTACTTCAAGCACCACATGTACTCCTTCCCGCGCATGCAGAACCTGCCCAGCGAGCACTTCAAGCGCAGCTTCTTCGCCAGCTTCGGCGAGGATCCGCCCGGGCTCGCGCTGGGCCGTCAGTTCGGGCTGATGCAGACCTACATGTGGGCCAACGACTACCCCCACGCCGAAGGCACCTGGCCGCACTCGGCGGCGGCGATCGAGCGCACCATGGGCGACCTCAGCGACGAGGAGCGCGCCCAGGTCCTGGGCCTCAACGCCCTGCGCTTCCTGGGCCTGGAGCACGGACCGGACCGCCGCATCGTGAGCGGCTAAGTCGCGAGGGGGGGCACGGGGCCGCCGAGGGCGTCAGGTCGCCCCGGCCGGCGCGCCCTCCTCGGGATCGATGGCCTCCTCCGCGAGCGGCCGGGCGTTGAAGTACTCCACCAGGCCCGTCGCCACCGCCACGATCGGCACCGCGATCGCCGCTCCCAGCACGCCCCAGACGATCGCGCCGGTCGTGACGGAGAGAATCACGACCATCGGATGCAGCGACACCTGTCGCCCGACGAGCACCGGCGCGACCACGTTGCCCTCGAACTGCTGCACCGCCAGCACCGCCACGCCGACCAGCACCGCGTCGGTGAATCCCTCCGAGACCAGCGCCACCAGGATCGCGACGATGCCCGCCGCCACGGCCCCCACGATGGGGATGAACGACGCGAAGAAGGTCAGCACCACCAGCGGCAGCACCAGCGGCACGCCGATGATCAGCAATGCGATGCCGATGAACGTGGCGTCACAGAACGCCACCGTCGCGGTGCCCCGGAAGTAGTGGCCCAGAATCGACCATGCCTGCAGGCCCACTAGGCGCGCATCCGTCCGCCGCGGCTCCGGGACGAGCCGCAGCGACCAGCGCCACATCTTGCGCCCGTCCTTGAGCGCGAAGAACAGCACCACGACCGCCAGGATCACCCCGGCCGCGAGTTCGATCGCCACCGACGCCCCGCTGAACACCCCGCCCATGATCGTGCCGGTGTTGTTGCGCAGGTTGTCGAGCAGGTCGTCGATGGTGTTGTCGACATCCTCGCGGGGGATGTCCAGCCGCTCCACGAGGAAATCGCCGACCTCCTGGACCCCGCCCTCGAAGTCGACGTCGAGGCGGTCGAAGTCCGCGATCACCGTCCCCACGAGGGCGGCCGTGAGCCCCGCGACCACGGTCAGCCCCAGCAGCAGCGCGAGCAGCGCCGCGATCCAGCGCGGCAGCCAGCGCGCCTCCAGTCGATCGACCAGGGGACTGAGTTGCGTCGCGAGCAGCAGCGCCACGAAGCAGGGGATCGCGATGATGCGCAGTTGGGCCACGACGTAGGCGACGATGACGATCGCCGCCCCCACGATCAGCACCCGCCAGGCGATCGCCGCCGCGAGGCGCAAGGGATCCGGGACCGTGCTCTCGGGCATGCCGCACTCCGACCCGTTGGGCGCGCCGCTCAGTATCGTGCCCGGCTCCGCCCCTGTCGATTGTCGGCCGGCCGTCTTCCCTCCTGCCGCCGCCGCCCCCATACTGGGACGGCAACGTGGGAGGGGGCCGGACAATGGTGGAGGCCGCGTTCGACGGCCTGCGGGTCGTCGACTTCTCGGACCGGCTGTCCGGGGCCTGGACCGCGCGCTTGTTCGGGGATCTGGGCGCCGACGTCGTCCTGGCGGAGCCGTCCGAGGGCCACGCGCTGCGATACGAGCCGCCCTTCCTCGACGACCGCCCGGGCCCGGAACGCTCCCTGCTGCACGCCTACGTCAACTGGAACAAGCGCTCCCGCGTCGTGCGGGGCGACGCGGACGCGGCGGAGCTGGCCGCCGGCGCCGACCTCCTCGTCACGACGCAGGTTGAGCCGTGGCCGGCCCACGTCGCCGCCGCGATCGCGGCGCTGCCGGCCGCCGGCGTTCACCTGTCGATCACCGCGCACGGGCTACAGGGGCCGCTGGCCGCCGCGCCGGGCAACAACCTCACGGCCTGCGCCCGGAGCGGCTGGTCGCACATGACGCGCTACGTCGACGAGCCCCCGCTGCAGCTCCCCGTGCGGCAGACCGGCTACGTGGGCGGCGTGGCCGGCTTCAACGCCGCCGCCGCGGCGCTCTTACGGCGGATGCGGGGCGGCGGCGGGCTGCGCGCCGACGTCAGCGAACTCGAGGCCGTCTGCGCCACGACGGCCCCACAGGGCCTCGGGGCGCTCTTCAGCGGGGATCCGGATCAGGACTACGGCTGGGGCGGGCGCAAGCACCGCGGTGAGCCCGCGCAGCTGCTCCAGGCCGCCGACGGTCTCATGAACTTCGGCGTCGGCGACTGGGCCCGGTATGCCGACGCGATGCGCTTCCTCGGCCTGCCCGACCTCGCGGACGACCCCGAGTATGCTCCCCTGCTGGGCCGCCACGGGACCGATCAGACGCGACTGCGGTCGCGCCTCGCGGAGGCGATCACGGATCGGCCCTGCGACGAACTGCTGCACGGTTTGCTCGACATGCGCTGCATCACCGGCCGGATGCACGACATACCCGCGCTGCGCGACGCCGAGCAACTCAACGCCCGCCGGTACTTCGTGGCGACCGAGGTCGGGGGGCGGGCGGCGCACGCCCCGGGCCCCCTCGCGCGCATGCCGCAGATGCCGGCCACCCTGCGCCGGCCCGCCCCCCGCCTGGGCCAGCACGACGGCGACGTCGGCCCGGAGGCGCCGCGACCGCCCCGCCCCTCCCCGCCGGCCGGCGCGGCCCCCGCCAACCTTCCCTTGGCTGGCGTGCGCGTGCTGGCCTTCACGCAGGCCTGGGCCGGCACCTGGGGCACGGACCAACTCGCCCTGCTGGGCGCCGACGTCGTGCAGATCGAATCCCCCACCCGTCCCGACGTCTGGCGCGGCGCCGGGGCGCCCGTCCCCAAGGCGGTGCGGGATCCGGCCGTCCGGCAGCACCGCCTCAACACGAGCGCCGGCTACAGCACCGTCAACCTGAACAAGCGCTCCTTGACGCTGGACTTGAAGCAGCCCCGCGGGTTGGAGATCTTCTGGCAGCTGCTGCCCAAGTTCGACGTCGTCGCCGACAACTTCAGCCCGCACGTGATGCCGAGCTGGGGCGTCGACCTGGACACGCTCAACGCCAAGCGGCCGGGCATCATCTGGGCCTCCGTTTCGGGATACGGCGCGACCGGCCCCTTCGCGGAGTACGGCGCGAACGGCGCGACGATCGAGCCGATGGCGGGCCTCTCCTCCATCCACGGCTACGAGGGCGACTCCGGCGCCAACACCGGCGCGCTGCTCCCCGACCCGGCCTCGGGGTACTACTTCGCCGCCGCCATCCTCGGCGCGCTCTGCCGGCGCGAGCGGGACGGCGGACCCATCCGCATCGACGCGGCGATGCAGGAGATCGTCGCCTTGCAGGTCGGCGACGCGGTGCTGGAGTACGAGGCGAACGGCGTCGTGCGGCGTCCCACTGGGAACCGGCACCCCCGCCACGCGCCGCACAACTTCTACGCCGCCCAGGACGGCGAGTGGCTGGCGCTGGCGGCGGAGTCGGACGAGGCGTTCCGCGCGCTCGCCGCGCACATCGGCCGGCCCGACCTCGCCGGCGACGATCGGTTCGCCGGCGAGTCCGCGCGCAAGGCCAACGAAGCCGCCCTGGACGCGATCGTCGGCGCCTGGTGCGCGGGCCAGGACGCGCGCCAGGCGGAGGCCGAGCTCGGAGCTATCGGCGTCTGCGCCGCGCGCGCGGCCCGCCTGAGCGAGTGCTTCGGAGAGCCCACCCCCCAGTTCCGCGAGCGCGGATACCTGCAGCGCGTCACGCACTTGGAGACGGGCACGCACTGGATGCCCGTGGGCCCCTGGCGCCTCGGCGGGGCCGCCATCCCCACCCCGGCCCCCGCCCCCTGCTTCGGCGAGCACTCGCGCGAGATCCTGGCGCAGGAGCTCGGCCTCGGCGACGCGGCCTACGAGGAACTCGTCGCTTGCGGCGTCACCGGCGCGGTCCACGACGACTGAGCGTCGCGGGCCGGGCGCGTCAGCCGGCGAGTTCCGCGGCCAGCGGCAGCCGGTAGAATCGCGCCGCCGTGTCGTGGAACAGCGCGACGCGCTCGTCGGCCGGGAAGCCGGCGCTCAGCTTCTTGAACTGGTTCCAGAGCACGCCGTAGCTGCACGACGTCTTGTCGACCGGGAAGTTGCTCTCGAACATCGCCCGCGCCGGGCCGAACTGCTCGATCGCGTACTCGTACCAGCGCCGGTTCGTCGCCAACAGTTCATCCGACGTGGGCGGGTCGGGGCGCTCGTGCCAGCCGAAGCCGTTGACGCGCATCTGGATGCCGCCCAGCTTCACGACGACGTTGGGGTGCGCGGCGATCGCGGCGATCTTCGGCCGCCAAGCCGCGAAGACCTCGTCCGGGTCCGCGTCCGCCACGATCGGGCCGCCCAGGTGGTTGAGCACCAGCGGCGTGTCGGGGAAGGCGGCTGCCAGGTCGGCCACGTCGGCCAGATCCGTGTGCAGCGTCCACACCTCGAAGGAGAGCCCGTAGCGGCGCAGGTGCGCGAATCCGCGCCGGAAGTCGGGGTCGAGCAGCAGGTGCGGGCGGTGCGCCGGCTGCCCCGCGACGGGGTGGTCGTCGGGCCCCGCCGCCCGATGGCGGACGCCCCGGAAGCGCTGGGGGCTGGCGGCGATCAGCGCCTCCAGCACGCCCGGCACGGCGTCGCCCAGCAGCAGGTCGGCCGAGCCCACGATCCCGGCCGCGATGCGCGCCGGCCCCCAGCGGCCGCTCGCGCTCTGCGCGGCGATGCCCTGCACGAACTCCGCTTCGCCCACCGGCTTGAGCGCGTCGGGGCCGTCGCTGCGGTACATCGAGTTGCACTCGATGAAGACCGTCTGCCGCACGTTGTGCGTCGCGGCGTCGGCCACGACCTCCTCGAGCATGTAGCGGCTGCCGCCGGCCCGATCCCAGAGATGGTGGTGGGGATCGACGATCGGCAGGTCGGGGTCGATCGCCGCCTCGGTGGTGCGCGCCAGCCAGTCGTCGTTCTTCGCCATCGGGTTCCTTAGTACATGATGAGATGCGTCGGAACGAGGCGCTGCTGCACCGGATCGACCGCCAGGGCGAGGCCTTCCAGGGTGTAGGCCCCCAGCAGGGGCGGAGCGTCGTCCGCACCGAAGACCACGATCGTCACCTCGCGTTCGCCATCGATGGCGACCCAGGCCCGGCCGTAATCCATGTCGACCTGGCGTCCGTCGGCGAGCAGGAAGCGGCGCCGGCCCGCGGGCTCGACGCCCAACTCCCGCAGCAGCGAGCCGGGCAGCGTCGTGTAGGCGGCGCCGGTGTCGACGGTCGCCTCGATCTCCCGCGTCTCCCGCTCGTCCATGCCGGAGATGCGCAGCGGCGACGTGAAGGTTCCCATGCCGTGATCCTACTCGAACGCAGACACAAGCCGGGCCTCACAGCCGGACGATGGTCGTCCCGGTCGTCGCGCCGCCCAGCAGGAAGTCGATCATCGGTTCGATTGTTGGGGCCGGGGACGTTCTCGTATGCGCACGATGACGAGGAGGGTGGGGTAGGGAAGTCGACATCGAGACGGTAGACCACGTCGAAGCCCTCCACCGTTTCCGCGCTGGTGCCGCGGGAGCCAGCCTGCTGGGACGGATCAAGCCGGCCTACAATCGTGGCGGCGACGCGGCGCATCCGCGCCTGTAGCTCCGGCGATGCGCGTTGGAATTGCTCCTGGGCCTGACCGGCGAAACGGTACTCACCCCGCATGGGCGGCGTGGACCTCGGGCTCCAGCGGGGCGACGCTTTCCCACATCTGCTCTCGGCGCCGCTCGCGGATCATTTCCTGCGCGTCTGCGATGTCGGCCAGGAGATCGGGGTCCTTCTCCAGCCACTCACGAAGTTCAGTGTCGTCTGGATCCTTGAAGCGGATGTCGCTAAAGCGGACCGCTTCCTCGTCTGGCATGGTGTCTCCTCCTTCGTAGGACTGTAATGTGGGAAGCGCCATCAACACCTTCCGCATCCCATTGAACACGTTCACGATGATTCGTGCATGCTGGCCAGAACACGCCGTCCTGTCAACCGTCGCTGACAGGGTCCCGTCGTAGGCCTTGTCCGCGATCAACTCCTCCGCGGGGAGGTCGGCGATCAGCGGAAGCAGCCGCGGCATCTCCTGGGCCTCACAGCCGGACGACGGTCGTCCCCGTCGTCGCGCCGGCCAGCAGGTCGACGAACGCCTGCGGGGCGGCGTCGAGGCCCTGGAACTCGCTTACGAGCAGCTTGAGCCGGCCGCGCCCGACCCACTCGCGGATGCGCCCCCGCGCCTCGGCGTAGCGGGCCGCGTAGTCGAAGACCAGGAAGCCCTCCATGCGCACGCGGTTGGTGATCAGCAGCCCGGGGATGCCGCGCGGAGCGGGCGCCGGGCTCGCCGTGTTGTACTGGCTGACGACGCCGCAGCAGACGATCCGGCCCTTGAGGTTCATGCGGCGCAGCGCGCTGCCCAGCACGTCGCCGCCGGTGTTGTCGAAGTACACGTCGACGCCGTCCGGCGTCGCCTCCCGGAACGCCGGGCGGAAGCCGGGATCCTTGTAGTTGAGCGCGATGTCGAAGCCCAGGTCGTCGGTCAGCATGGCACACTTGGCCGGCGACCCGGCCACGCCGATCACGCGGCAGCCGTGCAGCTTCGCGATCTGCCCCACGATGTGGCCGACCGACCCCGCCGCGGCCGAGACGACCACCGTCTCGCCCTCCCGTAGCGCGCCGACGTCGAGCAGGCCGAAGTACGCGGTCAGCCCGTTGGTCCCCAGCCCGCCGAGCTGCAGCGCCGGGTCGGTCCCCGGTTCGACCGGCTCCAGGGCCGCGGCGTCGTGGACGGAGTAGTCCTGCCAGCCGGTGCGGCCCGCCACCAGGTCGCCGACGGCGAAGGCGGCCGCGTTCGACGCCTCCACGCGCGCCACGCCCGAGCCGTTCATGACGGCCCCCGCCTGGGCCCGCCCGGCGTACGTCGCGCCCTGCAGTTGGGCGCGCTGCCCGGCCCCGATCGTGATCGCGAGGGTGCGGCAGAGGACCTGACCGTCGCCGGGCATGGGAGCGGGACCGGTGCGCAGCGCGAAGTGGCTCGTCTGCAGCGGCCCCTCTGGCAGCGACGCGATGGTGATCTGGCGATTCTCGGGCATGGCATTCCTCCCAGCTTCCGGTTGCGCCACCTCGTCGCCGGCCGGGACGCCGCGCGCACGAGTGGCGAAGGCAGGATACGCGGTGACGCGGGAAGCGGGCGGCCTAGACTGTTGGCGATGCACACATCCGTCGCCGTCGCGCCGCCGCTCCTGCTCGACATCCCTGCGGGGATCTTCACCATGGGCCGTGCCGACCGCCGCCCCGACGAGCGTCCGCCGCATCACGTGCGGGTGATGCCCTTCCGGGCCGCGGTCGCGCCCGTGACTAACGCCGAGTACGCGCGCTTCGTGCAGCACGGCGGTCACGAGCCGCCGCCCTTCTGGCGCGACGCCGGCTTCGACGACCCGTCGCAGCCCGTCGTCGGCGTCTCGTGGTTCGACGCCCGCGCCTACTGCGCCTGGCTGTCGCGGGCCGCCGGCCTGCCCCTGCGCCTGCCCGGCGAGGCCGAGCGCGAGTACGCCGCCATCGGCGGACGCAGTGACGCGGCGGGCCCCGTCGATTGGCCCTGGGGCAACGCGGACCCGGGCGACCTGCCCCGGCTCGCCGGCATCGCCGCCCGCAACGCGCCGCACGTCCCCGGCCCCGACTGCGCCAACGGCTACGGGCTGCGCTGCATGGCCGACAACGTCCACGAATGGTGCCTGGACGCCTACCAGCGCAGCTACGCCGATCGCCCGGCGGCGAGCGCTCCCCCGGTCGACGCGGCCCGCGCCGACCCCGAAGAGCGCCGCGTCAGCCGGGGCGGCTCCTGGCGGCACCGGGTCAAGTTCACGCGCGTCGGCGCGCGCTCCAGCCTGCGCCCCGGCTTCCGCTACAACGACTACGGCTTCCGGGTCTACGCGGACGCCCCGTGACCGTGCCCGCGTGACCCGCCGCCATCCCACCCCCGCCGCGGGCCGCGCGTGGCCGCGAACCTTGGCGGCCTTCAGCGTCCCGTACTTCCCGCAGCTCCTGTTCTGCGGCGTCCTCTGGAACATCGCCCGCTGGATGAACTTCTTTCTCGTCGTCGTCCTGGCGACCGAGCTCACCGACTCTCCCCTCCGCCTGCAGATCGTCGGGGCGTTGCTGTTCGCGCCGTTCCTGCTGGGCGGTGTACTGGGCGGGGTCGTGTCCGACCGGTTCGACCGGCGCCTCACGGCGGTCTCCTACCTCCTCATCCTGATCCCGATCACGGCCTTCGTCGCCGCGCTCGTCCTCACCGACAGCATCCGCTTCTGGATGTTGTACCCCTACGGCGTCGTCGCCGGGTCCAGCTGGGTGGTCGACCTCACGACCCGCCGCGCCCTCGTGGCGGACATCGTTGGCCCGGAGTTCGTCACCAACGCCTTTTCGCTAGAGGCATGGAGCAGTTCGGTGGGGGGCGTCGTTGGGGCGCTGGCGAGTGGTGTGGTCATCGGTCTTATCGGCATGGGCGAGGCCTACCTCGCGATCGTGGTCCTGCTCGTCTGTCCCATCGGGCTGCTGCTCACGGTCGAATCGCCCCCCCGGACGCACGTCGCCGTCTCCCCCTGGCACGAGGACTTGCGCGCCGGCCTCGCCCTGCCGTTTCGCCTCCCGGCCCTGCTCAGCGTCCTGGGCGTGACGCTGATCATGAACCTGTTCTTCTTCCCCCACATCTCCCTCGTGGCGCAGATGGCGGAGGATCTGGGCGTGAGCGCGTTCGCCACGGGCCTGCTCAACGCGGCGGCCATGATCGGCGTGATGATCGCCTCCCTCGTCATCGCCTCCGTGCCCAATCCGCGCCGCGGTCTCACCTACGTGTGTGGGGCGCTGTTCGCCCTCGCCTTGCTGCCCGTCTTCGCCCTGGCCGGGACCTACCCGCTCGCGCTTGCGGCGCTGCTCGTCGCCGGTCTGGGGTTGGGGGCCTTCGCCGCAATGCAGTTCACGCTCGTCACCACCGTCGCCGGGCCGTCGGCGCATGGCCGCGCGCTGGGACTCATGACGGCCGTCATCGGCGTGATGCCGTTTGGCAGCCTCCTGCTCGGGCTGGTCGCGGAGTCGATCGGGATCGGGCCCGCAATCGCCGGTAGCGCCGGCGTCGGGATCGTCCTGCTCGTGCTGTGGACGCTGTGCCGGCCCGCATCGGTCCGGCTGCGGTAGCCGAGATCCTGGGATAGACTCCCGCAACGCGTACGCCCCAACAGCCAGGATTCCCGGCGCTCAGATGACGAAGTCCCTCGCCCGCGCGGCCGCCGCGCTCGCCCTGCTCGTCGCGCTGGCCGCCCTCCCGGCGCCCGGCAGCGCTCAGTCCCTGGCTTTCATCCCCAGGGCCTCCGCGATCATCGACGGCGTCGCCTACGGCGGCGGTTTGGGCCCGGTGGCCGCCGCCGACTTCGACGCGGACGGCGACGACGACCTCCTGCTCGGCGCGCCCGGTGACGGCGGCGGCGCCCTCTACGGGCTGCCCGGGCCGGTCTTCTCCGACGGCGAGGCGCCCGCCCTCCGCGACGCGCCCGTGCTGGGGCGCGGCGTCGCCGGACAGGGCTTCGCCGCCGCCCTCGCCGCGGGCGACATCGACGGCGACGGCATCGCCGACGCCCTGATCTGGAGCGCCGCCGGGCCCCGTCGTCTCGACGTGCGGTTCGGCGGGCCCGCTTTCTTCGATCCGCAGGCGGCCCCCGTCGCGGCCCCGCCCTTCATCCGGCTGGGGCCGCGCGAGCCCGTGCGCTCGTTGCAGGTCGCGGACCTGGACGGCGACGGCCACAACGACATCATCACCGGCTCGCCCGACAGCGCCGACGGCGGTCCCCGATTCGGCAGCGGCTTCAACGGGATCGCGATTCGCTTCGGCCCGTTCACGCCCGGCCCGGGCACGTCGGGCGTGCTGCGGTCCGCGGCCCGCGCCGAACTCCGGGTCGAGGGCGCGTCGCGGGTCGGTCATGCCCTCATGGCGGCCGACCTCACGGGCGACGGCGTCCCCGACCTGCTCCTCGCCATCCACGATGACGACGACGACCCGCTGCTGATCGCCGTCGCGGGGCCGTTCCTGCGTGAAGACCGCACGCTGGACCTCGATTCCGACGCGGACGTCCGCTTCACCGTCACCGCCGTCGATCTTGGCGCCGCCATGGCGTTCGGCGACGTGGACCTCGACGGCGCGCCCGACCTGCTGCTCGGCTTCGAGGGCAACCGCCGGGTCTCACTCGTCAGCGGCTTCGCGATCCCGCCCAGCGGCCCCACCCCCCTCCATCGCATCGACCAAGTGCGTCTCACCGGTCCGGCCGGCGAGGGATTCGGGGCGCACCTCGCCAGCGGCGACTTCGACGCCGATGGCCTGCCCGACCTCGTCGTCGGCGCGCCGCAGCGCGGCGATCGCGGCGCCGTGGTGTTCCTGGCCGGGTCCGACCGCCGCCCCGAGATCGGCGCCGTCGTGCCCGCCCAGGCGCCGCCCGGAGCGACGCTGCGCATCCGCGGGCACGCGTTGTCAGGCGCCGGCGTCTCGTTCCGCGACGCGGAGGGCGAGCTCCTGACCGCCGACGTCGTGGACGCCGCCATCGGGGCGATCGAGATCACGGCGCCGAGCCGCGACATCGACGCTCCCGTCCTGCTGGACGTGGTCGTCAGCAACGACGCGGGCAAGACCGAGCGCGACGCCGCCTTCACGCTCCTGCCGCCCATGGAGACTGTCGCGCTGCTCCCGGGCCGGAACCTGCAGGGCTGGACGGCCGACTCCGCCCTCGCGGATGCGAGCGCCACCGAGAGCGGGTCGATCACGCGGCTCTCAGCCTGGGACGCCGGCGCGGGGGCGTGGGCGTCGTACGTGCCCGGCGGGCCGGCCGCGCCGGCGGAGAGCGAGCGAATTCGCCTTGGCCAGGGCCTGTGGCTGCGCGTCGATGATCCGGCCGGAGTCCAATGGCGGCGTCCCAGCTTCGCCGCCGCGCGCGTGCAGGAGTTGCTGGCGGGATGGAATCTCGTGATGTGGAGCGGTCCCAGCGGCACGCCGGTCGCCGAGGCGGTGCGTCCCATCGCGGATGCGCTCCGCAGCCTGCACGCCTGGGACGCGGACGCCCAGCGCTTCCGCACCTACGCCCCCGATCGCGCGGCGGACCTCAACGACGCCCGCACGCTCGATAACGGTGAGGCGTTCTGGCTCCTGCTCGACGAGGCCGTGGCCTGGCCGCAGCCCTCCGCGGGCACGCCGCCCGTCGCGCGCAGCGTCGCGCAGGCGCGGGCCGCCAGCGTCTTTCTCAAGCAGGGCACTCGGGAGGGCACCGGGTTCCTGGTGGGGGAGACGCGCATCATCACGGCCGCGCACGTCGTGCAGAACGGCCACACCGTGCAGGTCCACTTCCCCGGCGGCGAGGAGCGCACCGCCCTCGTCGTCGCCGCCGACGGTCCCCTGGACATCGCCGTGCTGGAGGTCTCCGGGGTTCCCGCGGGCGTCACCCGGCTCGACTGGGAGACCGCCGCCAGCCCCGAGCCCGCCACCCCCGTCTGGTCGTGGGGCTTCCCCCTGGGCGATGTCTTCGGCTCCGACACGAGCGTCAGCGTGGCGGGCGGACTGGTCGCCGCACACCAGCGCAACTTCCGCGACTTCGCCGTCCTGCAGACGGACGCCGCTGTCGTCCCCGGCAGCAGCGGCTCCCCGCTCATCACCGCCGACGGCCGGCTGGTGGGCGTCGTCATCTCGTACATCACGTCGGGCGGCGACGACGTCGAGGGTCTGAACCTCGCCGTCGACCTCGCCGCCAACCGCGACCGCATCCGCGCGCTGGTCGAGCGCTAACCGTCGTCGGGGTCGGTCAGCCCAGGCCGGCCAGGGCGCGACAGATCGACCGCATCAGCTGCACCTCCGCCACGCCGATCTCCGTCCGGCCGGCGAAGAAGGCCGACGCCCGGACCACGGCGGCCTCCCCGTCCTCGTCGAAGACCGCCGGCGCGACTTCGAGCACCAGCGTCCGCGGCTCTTGCAGCAGCGCCAGGATCGCCGCCCGGGGGAGCGGCGCCACGCGCAGCGCATCGGCCGCCGCCACCGCCTGCGGCGGGGCGACATCGGAGTGGCCGATCGGGGCATCCCAGTGGAAGCCCTCCGCCACCCCCAGCCGCCGGAACTCCCGCTGGGCCACGACCCTGCCCTCGACCGCCCAGGCCCCCGCGATCGACTCCGGCCGCCCTTCGCGCCGCACCAGGAAGTGGAAGCCGATCGCCGCGGACCGTGGGAAGTGCGCGTCGCCCCCACCCTCCGACGTCACGCGCACGAAGTCGGGCGGACCGCCCGCGGTGATGCGCACCAGCCCCCGGCCGGTCACGCGGTGGCGGAGCCCGGCCGCCCGTTCCGGCGCCTCCCCCTCGACGACGACCGCCGGCAGCCCCGCCTGCGCCAGCGGGGCGAGCAGCCCCTCGGCCAGCGAGGGCGGGCTCCCCGTCGCCCTGCCGAACAGCCGCCGGAAGATCATCGCGCGCGGGCCCGTCGCGGGGGCGTCATCCGCCCGCGACCGCGGGCGGCTCGATCTGCATCAGCCGCCCCATGCGATGCTGTAGCGCGTCGGGCACGTCCACCCCCCCGTCCTCGCGCTGGTACGTCTCCAGGATCGCCGCCAGCACCCGCGTCATGCCGAAGCTGCTGCCGTTGAGCGTGTGCACGAACCTCGTCGGCGCCCTGCCCTCGGGCCGGTAGCGGGTGTTCGCCCGCCGCGCCTGGAAGTCCAGGCAGTTGCTGATGCTGCTCACCTCCAGCCATTCCGCCGCGCCCGGCGCCCAGACTTCCAGGTCGAACGAGATCGCGGCGCTGAATCCGAGATCGGCGCTGCAGAGCTGCAACACGCGATAGGTCAGCCCCAGTCCCGCCAGCAGCCCTTCGGCGTGCGCGACCATCTCCTCGAGCGCCGCCGCCGACCCCTCCGGCGTCGTGAACTGGTACATCTCGACCTTCTCGAACTGATGCACCCGTTTGATCCCCCGCACGTCCCGGCCGGCGCTCATCTTCTCGCGGCGGTAGCAGGGCGTGTGCGCCGTGTAGCGCAGCGGCAGCGCCGCCGCGTCGAGGATCTCGTCGCGATGCAGGCTGGTCAGCGGGACCTCCGCCGTGGGCACCAGGTAGAAGTCCTCCTCGGCGTCGCGGTACAGGTTGTCGTGGAACTTGGGCAGCTGGCCCGACGCGAACATCGCCTCCGCGCGGACCAGATTGGGCAGGTACCAGGACTCGTAGCCCGCCTCCTCGTTCTGCTCCAACAGGTGGTTGATCAGCGCCCGCTGCAGCCGCGCCCCCTGGCCCCGGAGGGCGTACATCCGCGACCCCGCCATCGCCGCCGCGCGCTCGATCTCGAGGATGCGCAGCGCCGCGCCGATCTCCCAGTGCGGCTTGGGCGCGAAGCCGAAGGCCCGCGGCAGCCCCACCGTCCGCAGCACCGGGTTGTCCGCCTCGCCGCGACCGTCGGGCGTGTCCGGGTGCAGGCGGTTCGGGAACTGCGCCAGCAGGTCGTGCAGCTGCGCGTCGACGGCGCGCCGGCGCTCGTCCAGCGCGTCGATGCGCCCGGCCCCCGCCCGCTGGGCCGCGATCAGCGCGTCGCGCGCCGCCGCGTCGCGGGCCCGGCCGATCGCCTTGCCCGCCTGATTACGCTGCGCCTTGAGCTGCTCGACCTCCGTCAGGATCGACCGCCGCTCCCCGTCGAGCGCCAGCACCTCGTCCACCGGCGCCGTTGCGCCCCGGCGCGCGAGCATCTCGCGGACCTCGTCCGGCGCCTCGCGGATCCACTGTATCGAGAGCACGTCGATCTCCCCCTAGCCGTCCAGCGCCCGCTCGATCGCCGCCAGCCCCAGCACTCGTACATCTTCGGCGATCTCGACCGGTCGGTCATCGGGCAGGGTGGGCAGTGGGCGGTTCTCACGCAAGGCGCCCGCGCTGACCCAGGTCCAGCCAGCCCGGATCGGCTGGCCGGACGGCGCCGGGCGCGTGAAGTAGACGGAATCGATGTGCTGGTGCGGCCCGTCGACGGGATGACCGGCGATGTCCTCGACCATGATCGTCACCGGGGGCGGCAGTTGCGGCGGCTCGGCGTAGTCGAAGGAGGCCGCCGTCGGCAGCACCGCGACCGTCAGGCCGGTCTCCTCCCGCACCTCCCGATGCACCGCCTGGATCGGGTCCTCGTCCGCCTCGACGTGCCCGCCGGGCGGCAGCCACATGCCGTTGCCCGCGTGCCAGTGCAGCAGCGTCGCGCCGCGCTCGCAGACGAATGCCGTGACCGTGCAGTGCCGGATCATGGCGCCACCCCCTCCCGCAGCTCGACGGGGGCGTCCCGCAGACGGCTGGCGATCGCCCCCAGCAGCGATAGCGCATCCCCCAGGGCGACCTCGCCATCCATGGCGACCACGCTGGCCGACCCCGCCAGCCTGCCCACGACGACGAACCCGAATAGCGCCGAGACTGGCCCCTCCGCCGACTCTCCGGTCATCGTCCAGACGAGGCTGACGTCGCCGGCCTGGAACGGGATCTCCCCCGCCTCGACCAGCGTCACCTCGCCGGCGTCCGGCCCCAGGGCCGTCGCCAGCGTGAGTTCGAAGAACGCCTGACCGTTCTCCTCGAGCCATGGTCGCGCGCTCGCCACCACGGCCTGCGCCCGCGCCGCGTCAAGGTAGGCGCTCGTCGACAGCCCCAGCCCCCGCGGCCGGGACTCGCCCGGGCCGATGGCCGCTCCCTCGAAGCGGCGCAGGAACTCCGCCAGCCCGCCCTCCTCGGCGATCGCGTACCGCTCCTCGAGCACGACGGCGTCCGCGCCCAGATCGGCCACGTCCATCGTCAGCGCCGCCAGCGTCTCCTCCGACGCGTACTGCTCCGCCGCCGCCTCCGTCTCCTGCTCCGCCTCGGCGGGGGGCGAGTCGGGCGCGGCCTCGACCGGGGCCGCCGTCGGCAGCGGCGGCAGGGGAGGCGGATCGGGCAGCGCCGCCAATACCTCGGCGCGCGCTCGCGCGGTCCCCAGCGCCGCCGTCGCACGATCGAACTCCTGCCGTAGCGCCTCGACCTCCCCCTCCCGCTCCGCGAGGTCCGCCTCCAGCGCGCCGATCTCGCGCGACAGATCATCCGCGTCCGCCCTGAACAGCTCGGTCGCGCCCTCGGCGGCCCGGGCATCGCGTTCCGCGACGTGGACCTGCTGTCGTACGCCCGCCAGATCGGCTTCTAGTTCCCGCACGCGGTCGCCGTCGCCGCACGCCCCGGCCGCGATCGCCGCCAGCGCGACGAGGAGCAGCCCGGCCCGCCATGGCCGGGTCATTGCGACAGCCCCGGCGCGGTCGCCAGTTTCAACGCGAACACCTCCAGCAGCCAGGCGACTGCGGCCGCGTCCAAGTCCGATTCCAGCGTCAGGATCGTCACGGTGCCCACGTACGGTCCCACCACGACGAGCGCGTAGGCCGCCGTCGCCGGCCCCAGCGACGTGCCGGCGGTCATCAGCCAGGTGACGCTGGCGTCCCCGATCCGGCCGGGCAGTTCGACGGTCTCCACGGCCGTGGCGCCGGCCAGCCCCAGGCCCGCCGCGCGCGCCGTGAACTCGAAGAACTGCGCCGGGTCGCGGGCCAGGGCGTCGCGCACCGTCTGCGGCGCGCCCAGCGACCCCCCCTGCTCGATGTACGCGGTGGCCGAGGCCGCGAAGCCCAGCAGCGTCGCGGCGCCGAGGCGCGCCTCGCCCGGGTCGAACTGCCACGTGAGTTCCGCGAAGCCGGACTCCGCCTCCGTTCGATAGAGTTCCGCCGCGACCGTCACGCCGGGGGGCAGATCGGCCGGGCCCAGCACGATCGACGCCAGCAGCTCCCGCGAGGCGAACTCGCCCGCCGCGGGCGCCGCCGCCGTCGCGACGCCACCCAGCGCCAGGATGCGCGCCTCGGCCGCGTCGAGATCCTCGCGGGCGGCCGCGATCTGGGCGGCCAGATCCGCCACCTCGGCATCGCGGAGCGCGGTCGCCTCCGCCAACTGCTCGAGTTCGCTCTGGAGTTCCAGTGCGTCGGTCGCTGCCGCCTGCGCGGCGACCTCGGCCGTGCGGCGGGCCGCGTGCGCCTGCTCCGCCTCGTCCGCTGCCCCCGCCAGCGCTGCCTCCAACCCGGCGACGCGATCGCCGTCGCCGCCGCCGCAGCCGGCCAGCGCGGTCGCCGCCAGCAGGACCGTCGCGACCAGCAGGGCCGGCAGGCCCGTCGCCCTACACACGCCGTCGCAGCAGCGGGAACAGGATCACGTCCCGGATCGACTCCGAATTCGTCAGCAGCATGACCAAGCGGTCGATGCCCAGCCCCAGCCCGCCCGTCGGCGGCATGCCGTGCTCCAGCGCGACCAGGAAGTCCTCGTCCACCAACTCCGCCTCGTCGTCGCCCGCGCGCGCCAGCGCGACCTGCGTCGCGAAGCGCTCCCGCTGGTCGATGGGGTCGTTCAACTCGCTGTAGGCGTTGCCCAGCTCCCGGCCGGCCGCGAAGACCTCGAAGCGCTCCACCAGCGACGGATCATCGGCCCGGCGCTTGGCCAGCGGCGAGATCTCGACGGGATAGTCCAGCAGGAACGCCGGCTGGATGAGCCGCGGCTGCACCGTCGCGGAGACCAGCGCGTCGAGCAGCTTGCCCCAGCCCGCGTTGGCCGGGACGGGGATGCGCTTCTCCTCGAGCAGCGCCGTCATCGACGCCACGTCCCGGTAGTTGAAGAAGTCGACGCCGGCGTACTCCTGCAGCGCCGCGCGCATCGTCAGCCGCCGCCACGGGGGCGCGAAGTCGATCCGCTCCGCGCCGAACTGCACCGATGTCGACCCCAGCACCTCCTGCGCCACCGTCGCGACGAGGTCCTCCACCATCCGCGCCACGTCCTGGTAGTCAGCGTAGGCTTGGTACGACTCCAGCATCGTGAACTCGGGATTGTGCTGCGTCGAGGTGCCCTCGTTGCGGAAGATGCGCCCCAGCTCGTAGACGCGGTCCAGCCCGCCCACGATGAGCCGCTTGAGGTGCAACTCCAGCGCGATGCGCAGGTAGCGCTCCTCACCGAGCGCGTTCAGGTGCGTCGCGAAGGGCCGCGCCGCCGCCCCGCCCGCCTCGGATTGGAGTACCGGCGTCTCGACCTCCAGGAACCTCCGCGACTCCATGAAGCGCCGCACGGCCGCCACGATCCGCGAGCGCTGCACCAGCACCGCCCGCGAGTCGTCGTTCGCCTGCAGGTCGAGGTACCGCTGCCGGTAGCGCGCCTCCACGTCCTGCAAGCCGTGGAACTTCTCCGGCGGCGGCCGCAGCGACTTGGTCAGCAGTCGCAGCTCCGACGCGTCGACCGACACCTCGCCCGTCCGCGTGCGCATCAGCGCGCCGGCCGCCTCGATGAAGTCGCCCAGGTCGCAGGACCCGAGCAGCGGCCAGTCGTCGCCCAGCCGGTTGCGGCGGCACATGATCTGGATCGTGCCCGAGCCGTCGCGCAGGTCGAGGAACGCCAGCTTGCCCAGGTGGCGCAGATTCGTGATCCGGCCCGCCACCCGCGACGGCGGCACGCCGTCCGTGGCCTGCGCGGCCTCCGCCGCCTCGAATTGGGCCCGCGCCTCCGCGATGCGCGTCAGCGGTCCGCCGCCGCGGGCGGGGTACGGGTCGATCCCGGCCGCACGCAGCGCGTCCGCCTTCTCGCGACGCTGCCGGCGCAGGTCGAGCAGGCGCTCGCTGGGCTTGTCGGGCGTGGACCGCCGCTCAGACATGGGACGCTGCCATGGACGTACCTAGCTCTCCGGCCACGCCCGCCCTAGTCGATCGACTGGATCTCGATCGTGATCGGGCCGGCGGGCGCCGCCACCTCCACGGTTTCGCCGGCGCGGCGCCCCAGCAGCGCCTGCCCGACCGGCGACTCGTCGCTGACGAAGCCGTGCGCCGGGTCCACCTCCGGCATCCCCACGATGGTGAAGCGCTGCTGCTTATGGCCCATCTGCACCGTGACGGTCGCGCCCACATGCACGATGTCGGAGGCGTGCGCCCCGGCCTCGTCGATCAGCGTCGCGTTGGCCAGGATGTCCTCGATCGTGCGGATGCGCCCCTCGATGAACGCCTGCTCGCTCTTCGCCCCTTCGTACTCGCCGTCGGTCTGCGAGCCGGGGGACTCCTCCAACGTCTCGTGGATCAGCGCCGCCGCCGACGGGCGCTTGTTCATGCGCAGGTCGTCGAGCTCCAGGCGCAGGCGCGCCAGCCCGGCTGCGGTCACGGGCACGGGCTTTTGGGCTGCCATCTCCCGCTCCTCCCAGCGATGCGCCGCTCCCGCAGATCGAATGCTGATCTGCGCAAACTATACCTGAGGGCCGGGCTATACCTGAGGGCCGGGCCGGGCGAGCCGGTCGCGCGCTGCGCGGCCGCCCCTGGGCGCTGTGGAGACTGATAGACTTCCCTATTGCATAACACCGGCGGACCCCCGCGGCGCTCGCCGGCGGGGGCAACCGGCCGGACGGTCCGCGCGTAGCGATGGCAGTATGCGACTCACCCTCCTTGCTTCCCTGCTTGCCGGGTTGGTGGCGGGCGTCATGGGGGCGCTCATCGTCGTGTTCGCCCTGCACGATCACGAGGAGACCGAGCAGGCGGTCGGCGCGCTGCAAGCGGACCTCGATCGCCTCAGCACCGCGCAGCTGCTGGCCGCCGAGGCCGCGGCGCTGCGCGACGACATCCAGGGCCTGATGGCGGCCATCGCCCCCTCCATCGTCCTGATCACCACCGAGTACGCCGACCCCGACTCCTCCCGCGGCGCGATCGGCACGGGCGTCGTCGTCGATGACCAGGGCCACGTCGTCACCAACGAGCACGTCGTGCGCGACGCCGCCCGCATCGAGTTGAACTTCGCCGACGGCACCACGCGGCTCGCAACGGTGGTCGGCGACGACGCGCCGTTTACCGATCTCGCGGTGCTCCGCACCGACGCGGCCGGTCTCGTCCCGGCGCGCTTCGCCTCCTCGGATGGGCTGCGTGTGGGCGATCCGGTGCTCGCCTTCGGCAACGCGCTCGGCAATGACGCCTCCCTCACGCGCGGGGTCATCAGCAACCCCACGGCGCGCTTCATCAACTCCGCCGGCGACCGCCAGGACTTCATCCAAACCGACGCCGCCGTGAACCCCGGCAACAGCGGCGGACCGCTGCTCGACCGCGACGGCGCGGTCATCGGCCTCATCACGCAGGTCGTGACCAGCACCCGCGACGGGCAGACCGTCCAGGGGGTCGGCTTCGCCCTGGCGACCGACCGCATCATGCCCATCGCCGCGCGCATCATCCAAGACGGCGCCGACTTCCCCCGCCCCGATTTCGGCGTCGTGGAGCAACGCACGCTGGACGAATTCGTCGCGGACCAGGTGGGGGTGGCGGCGACCGAGGGCGCCCTGCTCGTCGAGTTGTTGCGCTCCAGCGCCTTCGGCGATGCCGGCATCCGCCCGGGCGAGGTCATCCTCAGCCTCAACGGCTACCCCGTGACGACCGAGACGCCCTACTTCCACGTCCTGCAGCGATTGGAACCGGGGCGTCCCGTGGACGTTGTCTATCTCGACCGGCAGGGCGAAGAGCAGGTTGTGGAAGTGGTGCCGACGCGGAGGCGGCGCTGACGACGCTGCGATCTTGCGGCCGGAGTCGGTAGGCTGAGCCGACAAGGACAGCATGAGCCACGGCCCTTTCACCGGCGACGGCCCTTTCGACCGCAGGCGCGGACGCCGCCGCGACGATCGCGGCGCGCCGCCCCGGCGGCCGCCACCGCCCCCGCCGCCCGAACCGCCCCCGCGGCGCGGGCCGCTGGATGTGGGTTTCGCGCCGCGCGGCGGCAGGGGCGGACGGCGTCGCGGCCCCGACCTCGGGCTGCTGCTCGTCGTCGTCGTGGCGCTGGGCTTGGCCGCCGCGATCGTGGTGCTGTTCCTGCCCCCGCTGGCCCTGCTCGACGACGAAGCCGATCCCGCCGCCGCCGATCCCGCCGCCGATGCCGGCGCGCCCGCCGGCCAGCCCGTCGCGGCCGTGACCGTGCTGACGCCCACCACCGGCGTCACAGCCGCGCTGCTCGACAGCATCCCCGAGGTGCCGGACAGCCTGCGCCCCGTGAGCCCCATCTACAGCGTCGAGATTCCCTTCACGCTGCTGGGGCCGTACGTCCTCACGCTGCGCCTCAACGCCGAGACCCACGACCAGCGCAACCTGGGCGCCTACACCTTCACCGACGGCGCCTGGCAGCGGCTGGGCCCCGCGCTGCTCACCGCCGACGGCGCCGCCGCCAGCGTGGAGGTGCTCTCGGCGCCCGCGAACGTCGCCATCCTGCGCCGCCTGCAGTTCCGCGACATGGTCACCGGCCGACTGCCGGCCGGGCAGGAGCTGCATCCCGAGGCCGCGAACACGATCACGATCATCAATCCGATCAGCTTCGTCCCGGCCGGCGACGGCTCCCTGCTGTCGCTGGGGCAGGTCGAGACGCTGCCGCCCGGCATCACGCAGGCGGTCTACCCCGTGGTCCTGGCGCAGCTGGCCGACGCAGACACGATCAACACCGTGCTGGCCTCGGAGCAACTCCGCCGTCAGCACAAGAACAACATCCTGCTGATGGTGCAGACCGGCCGCTTCGACGGCGTCGACATCGACTACCAGTTCATCGCCGCCCCCCTGCGCGAGGAGTTCACGGAGTTCATCACCGAGCTCGCCGACCAGCTGCACCGCGACGACCGCGGCATCATGGTCAGCGTCCCCCTCCCCACCCGCGACGCCAGCGGCCTCAACCTGGGCGCCTACGACCTGGCCGCGCTGGGCGCCGCCGTCGACCGGATCAAGCTGGTGCCGCCGCGCGACCAGTCGATCTTCCGCGAGTCCCTCGTCGCGGCGCTGCCCGCGGTACTCAATCGCGTGCCGCGCGAGAAGATCCTGCTCACCGTCTCCCCGCACAGCGTGCAGAAGAGCCTCAGCGGCACGCAGGTGCTGACTCAGCGCGTGGCCTTGGGGCTGGCCTCCCGCCTGGCCGTGCGCGAGACGGGCCCCCTCATCGCGGGCGAGCGCGTGCGGCTGGTGGGCGACAACATCTTCCAGGACGGCGGCGCGAGCGGCATCTTCTGGGACCGCTTCGCGAACATGGTCTCCTACGTCTACCCGGACGCGGCCGGGAACAACGTCACCGTCTGGGTCGAGAACCGCTTCAGCCTGGCCTTCAAGCTGGACCTGATCGAGGAGTTCCGGCTCGGCGGGATCGCGATCGACGATGTCTCTGCCGACGCCGGGCATGCCAACATCTGGCCCGTCATCACCCAGTTCCTCGAGTCCGGCACGATCAATCTGGTGCGCCCCAACGAGGAACTGTTCATCCCCGTCTGGGAGGTCGAGGCGGGCGACCTGACCGGCTCCGGCACGGCCGGCTGGGTCGTCTGGAATACGCCCACCGTGCCCGGCGACTATGCGACGCGCCTCATCGTCTCCGACGGCGACGTGCGGGTCGGCAGCCAGATCGATGTCACGCTCGAACCCTGAGCCATGCCGCTGACGCCCGTCGTCCGCCTGACCGGCGGCGACTACAACGGTCGCCGCGTGCGCGGCGCGAGCGGCGGCACGCGGCCCGCCACGGCCCGCCTGCGGCGCTCCATCTTCGACCGGCCCGACGTGCAGGCGGCGCTGCGCGGCCCCGTCTTGGATCTCTACGCGGGGGCGGGCCTGCTGGGCCTCGAGGCGCTCAGCCGCGGCGCGCCCCAGGTCGACTTCGTGGAGCGCGACCGGGCGGCCTGCGCCGTCATCCGGGCCAATCTGGAGAGCCTGGGCTGCGGGGAGCGCGCGCGCCTGCACTGCCGGTCCGCCGAGGCCGCACTGCCGCGCTTACCGCCGGGCTACCTGCTCTGCTTCGCCGACCCCCCCTACGCAAGCGACGCGACCGCGGTGCTCCAGGATCTGCTGCGCCGCGATCTGCTGCACCCCGACGCGCTCCTGCTCTGGCGGCGCCCCCGCGAGCGTCCCGCACCCGACCCGCTGGGGCCGGGCGCGGCGGGCGGCGCGGCGCGATCCCTGGTCCGGGTCGACCAGCGTCGCTATGGTGGCGCCGTTCTCGACACATTTATCATTGCCGAGGGCGTCATCGCCGACGGTCGCCCCGGGCCGCCGGAGGGCGGGAGAGGAACGACGCCATGATTACCGCCGTCTACCCCGGAGGGTTCGACCCGGTCACCAACGGCCACCTCGACATCGTCGCTCGCGCCGCCAGCCTCTTCGACAACGTCATCGTCGCGGTCTACCGCCGCGGCGCGCAGGACCTCTTCAGCCAAGAGGAGCGCGTCGCCATGTTCAGCGAGGCGATCGCCGGGATGAGCAACGTCCGGGTCGAAAGCTTCAGCGGCCTGATCGTCAACTACGCGCGCATCGTGGGCGCCACGGTGCTCGTCCGCGGGATGCGCGCCGTGACGGACTTCGAGGCCGAACTCGACATGGCGCTGATGAACCAGAAGATGGCCCCGGAGGTCGAGTCGGTCTACCTCATTACGTCGCTCGAGCACCTGTTCATCTCCGCCAGCCGCATCCGCGAGATCGCCGCCCTGGGCCAGTCGGTCAACGATCTCGTCCCACCCAACGTCGCCCGCGCCTTGGAGGAGCGGTTCGGCCCGCCCGCCGCGGGATAACGCGTCCCCCCGCGCCAAGCGCCGCCGTGGGCGCTACGATGTAGCCGCTGGGTTGGCGGGACATTGCCTCACCGAGCGGAGCTGCCGTCATCGACCTCCTGGAACTGATCGATCGTCTGGAAGAGTCCGTGCTCAGCGGTCGCGGCGCCCGCTTCGGCGGCGGCTGGATCGTGAATCGCGACCAGCTGCTGGATCTCGTCGACCGCATGCGCGCGGCCGTGCCGCGGGAGATCGAGGAGGCCCACACGATCCTGCGTGAGCGTCAGACGGTGCTCAGCAAGGCCGACGAAGAAGCCCTGATCATCACGAATCGGGCCCGCGACGAGGCCGAGCACCGGCTCAACGCCCACGACCTCGTCATCGAAGCCCAGCGCCGCGCCGCCGCGATCATGGAGGAGGCCGCCAACGAGGCCCGCGAGGCCCGCGCCGCCGCCCGCGCCGACGCGGCCGGGATGCGCGGCGAGGCCACGACCCAGGCCGTGGAGCAGGCCCTGGAAGCCGACCGCTACTCCCTGGACATGCTGCGCCGTCTGGAGTCGCAGCTGACCTCGATCGAGTCCAGCGTCCGCGCCGGCATCGACCAGCTCGACCAGAAGATCCAGCGCGAGGAAGAGATCGCCGGGGTGGACGCCCGCGACGCGCGCATCATCGCCGAGCGCGAGCGCCGCAGCCGCTAACCGACCACGAAGTTCACCAGCCGGTCGGGCACGTGCACGACCTTGCGCAGCGTCTTGCCCGCCAAGTGTCGCTGCACGCCTGTCGCCGCGGAGGCGGCGGCCTGCGCCGCCTCCGCGTCGAGCCCGGCGGCCGCCTGCAACTGCGCCCGCACCTTGCCGTTGACCTGGACGACCAGCGTCACCGTGTCCGACTCCAGCAGCGCCGCGTCGTAGGACGGCCAGGCCTGCGCGTGTACGGAGCCGTCGCGGCCCAGGCGCTGCCACAGCTCCTCCGTGATGTGCGGCGCCGCCGGGGCCAGGCACAGCACCAGCGCCGTGATCGCCTCGTCCCAGGCCTCGCCGTCCACCGGGCCGCCGGCGGGCTGCTTCGCGAGCGCGTTGGTGAACTCCATCATCGCGGCCAGCATCGTGTTGAAGCGGAAGGCCGCGACGTCCTCGCTGACCTTGGCGATCATGCCGTGCGTGAGCCGGCGGATGCGCGCCGCGCTCTCGGCGTCGCCGGCCGCGTCGGTCGCCCGGGCCGGCCCCGACAGCGCCAGCGTCCAGACCCGGTTCAGCCAGCGCGAGTGCCCCTGGATGCTCGAGTCGTCCCAGTCGCCGCCCCGATCCCAGGGCCCCAGGAACAGCAGGTACAGCCGGACGGCGTCGGCGCCGAGCTTGGCCACCCACTCGTCGGGATTGACGACGTTGCCCCGGCTCTTAGACATCTTGGCGCCGTCTTTGGTGATCGTGCCCTGGTTGAACAGCCGCGTGAACGGCTCGCCAACGGGCACCAGGCCCATGTCACGGCAGGCCTTCGTGAAGAAGCGCGCGTACAGCAGGTGCATCACGGCGTGCTCGGCGCCGCCCGTGTACTGGTCGATGGGCAGCCACTGTTTGGCCAGCTCCGGCGACAGCGGCGCCTCCGCGTTGTGCGGATCGAGGTAGCGGAAGAAGTACCACGAGGAGCACATGAAGGTGTCCATCGTGTCCGTCTCGCGGGTGGCCGCCTCGCCGCAGCGCGGGCAGTCGGCGTGCAGGAACTCCGGCTGCGTCGCCAGGGGCGACTGGCCCGTGGGCAGGAACTCCGTCACCTCGGGCAGCAGGACGGGGAGCTGGTCGTCGGGCACCGGCTGCGGGCCGCACGTGGGGCAGTGGATCACCGGGATCGGCGCGCCCCAGTAGCGCTGCCGGCTGATCAGCCAGTCGCGCAGCCGGTAGTTCACCGACGGCCCGCCCGCCCCGCGCTCGGCCAGCGCCGCCGCGATCGCCGCCTGCCCCTCGGCGACCGGGAGCCCGTCGAACTCGCCCGAGTTGACCAGCCTGCCGTCGCCCGTCCAGGCCTCCGACAGCGCTTCGCCGTCCCACGCCGGCCCGGCGATCACGACCGGGATGTCGAGCCCATATTGCTTCGCGAAGACGAAGTCGCGGTCGTCGTGGGCGGGCACGCCCATGACCGCGCCGTGGCCGTAGCTCAGCAGCACGTAGTCCGCGATCCAGATCGGGATGCGCGCGCCCGTGAAGGGGTGCAGCGCGTACGCGCCCGTCGCGACGCCCGTCTTGGGCCGCTCCGTCGACTGCCGCTCGATCTCCGTTGCCAGGCGCGTGCGGCGGACGTAGTCCTCCACCGCGCCGCGCTGGGCGTCCGTCGTGATCCGCGCCACCAGCGGATGCTCCGGGGCCAGCACCATCGAGGTCGTGCCGAAGACGGTATCGGCGCGCGTCGTGAAGACCGTGATGCCGTCGCCGCCCTCCACGGGCGATTCCAGCGCGAAGCGGATCTCGGCGCCCTCCGAGCGGCCGATCCAGTGCGTCTGCATCGCGCGGATGCGCTCGGGCCACTCGATCGAGGAGAAGTCCAGCAACTCCTCCGCGTACCGCGTGATGCGGAAGAACCACTGCTCGAGGTCGCGCATCTCGACGATCGACTCGCAGCGTTCGCAGCGACCCACGGCATCGTCGCCGCGCAGCACCTGCTCGTTGGCGAGCACGGTCTGGCAGCTGGGGCACCAGTTGGCCGGCGCCATCGCCCGGTAGGCCAGGTCGTGCTTCAGCAGCTGCAAGAACAGCCACTGGGTCCAGCGGTAGTACTCGGGGTCCGACGTGATGATCTCGCGCGACCAGTCGAAGCTCGCGCCCATCGTCTTGAGCTGGGCGCGCATCCGCTCGACGTTCGCGTAGGTCCAGCGGCGGGGGTGCGTGCCGTCGCGGATGGCCGCGTTCTCGGCCGGCAGGCCGAAGGCGTCGAAGCCGATGGGGAAGAGCACGTTGTGGCCGCGCATCCGCTGGTAGCGCGCGACTACGTCGGGCGGCGCGATCGCGAACCAGTGCCCGATGTGCAGGTCCCCGCTGGTGTAGGGGAACATGGTCAATAGGTAGTACGGGTCGCGCGGGTCGGCGTCGGGCGTCTCGTAGAGCCGATCGGCGGCCCAGCGTTGCTGCCACTTCGGCTCGATCAGGGCGGGGTCGTAGCGGTCCGGCGTCGCCGCCGGCGTTGAACTCGTCATGGCGCTCCGCTTCCCGGCCGCCCGGGGCGGTCGTTGGGGTACGGCGATTATGCGGAGCCCCCGGATCGATGGTCAATGCATCGGCGACGATCCGGCAGGGGCGCCGCGCCGCTGGGCCCCTGCCCGCAGCGCCCCGACGCCGCTAGCCTGATGCGTGGCGCGCCCCGCGGCGGGCGATCTCCAGCGAAGGAAGAACGTCATGACCGAAGCACCCGTCCCGCGTGTGGGCATCGTCATGGGCTCCCAGTCCGACTGGCCCACGATGCAGGCCACCGCCACCACGCTCGACGCACTCGGCATCGGCTGGGAGGCGCGCGTCCTCTCGGCCCACCGCACCCCCGACGAGACCGCCGAGTGGGCCGGCACGGCCCGCGAGCGCGGCCTGCGCGTGCTCATCGCCGCCGCCGGGGGCGCGGCCGCCCTGCCCGGCGCGGTCGCGGCCAAGAGCACGCTGCCCGTGATCGGCGTGCCGATGGAGGGCTGGGCCCTGCAGGGGCTCGACGCGCTGCTGTCGATGGTCCAGATGCCGCCCGGCATCCCCGTCGGCGTGGTCTCCATCGGCAAGCCCGGCGCGACCAACGCGGCCCTGTTGGCCGCCGCGATCCTCGCCGTCACCGACGCCGCCGTCGCGCAGGCCCTCGACGACTACCGCGCCAAGCGCGCCCGGCAGATCCTCGACAACCCGGACCCCAGTCAGGCGGGATAAGTTTCCGACTGGCCGGCGCTCACGCCGGCCGCCGCCGGAAGCGCAGGTAGACCTCGCCGTCGTCCGGGTTGGGGATCGCCGATACCAAACCGAAGCGCGTAATCGACTCCGGCGTCGACACCTGCGCCCCCTCCACCGGCGTCGGCGCGCCGCCTCCGACGATCACGCCGCTCAGCGTCAGGAAGTACTCGTCGACGAGGTCGTGCTCGAAGAGGCCGCCCAGGATGGTCGGGCCGCCCTCGGCGAGGAGCAGGCCCGCCCCCAACTGCTCGTGCATGTGCCGCACCATCGATGGGACGGCCGTGGCGTCGGGCACGACCACCACCTGCCGCCCCGTCGCCGCGATCGCCCGCCGCCGCTCCTCGGGCGCCGCGTCCGACAGGTACACCACCGCGTCGAAGTCGCGCGCCGTGAAGAACGCCCGCTCGAGCGGCAACTCTCCCGAGCGACTGAGCACCGCCGCGATCGGCGCCGCCGGCTTCCCCCGCTCGTGGCGCAGCGCCGTCAGTCGGTCCGACCCCAGCCGCGACGAGGCGCCGCTCTTGCGCAGCGTGCCGGCCCCGTTGAGCACGACGTCGGCGTGCAGGCGCAGCTCCCGCATCAGGCGCTGGTCCGTCGCGGAGCCCAGCCCTTGCTCGGTGTCGCCGAGCACGACCTTGCCGTCGGCCGACATCACCATGTTCGTGATCACATAGGGACGCCCCGCCCCCGCGGGAGCCCCGAAGCGCAGCGACGTATAGTCAGGTTGCATGTCTGCATCCTAGCCAGCGCCGCGCGCCTCGCCCACGGGGGCCGCGCGCGGCCCAGCCGACGCAGGAGGCCCGCCATCGCCGCGCCCACCGACCCCCGCGCCACGCTCGACGCCCTGGGGCGCTATCCCCGCCGCGTCACCCTGCGGGATCGCGACGGGCAGGGCCAGCGCGCCACGCTGCGGCTCACCCAGCCGCAGGATCGCGCCGCCATCGACGACCTCGTCGCGCGGCTGCCCGGCGACGACCTGCTCTTCGCGCGCACCTACCTCACCCAGGACGGCCTCTCGATCGACTGGATCTCCGACGCCGACGCCTTCTGGACGATGGCCGTCGTCGCGGAGCGGCGCGGCGCGATCGTCGGCTTCGCGCATCTGCACGCCGATCCCACGCCCCGCGGCCGCAATCACAAGCCCGCCCCGGCCGACATCCAGTTCGTCGTCGCGACGGAGATGCGCGGGCGCGGCCTGGGCGCCGTCCTGGCGAGCGAGTGCCTGTGGATCGCCGAACGGCTGGGCCTGCCCGAGGTCCAGGCGCGCGTGACCAGCGGCCAGCCCGCGGCGCGCATCGTCCTGGAGCGGCTGGGCTTCGTGGCCGCCGCGATGCTGCCCGGCGGCGCGATCACGGCCGGCGGTCGCCCCCGCCACGTGCTCGTCATGCGGCGCAGCGCCCGCGCCCCCGTCTGAGCAACCCAGTCTGACGGACCCCGCCTGCGCGGCGTCTAGTGGAACGGGCGGTCGCCCTTGATCGTCACGCGGATGCCGCTGCGCGTCTCCGGGTGGTAGTCCCAGACGGCCATGTGCTGCGTGCAGCGGTTGTCCCACATCGCGACGGAGTTCGCCTCCCACTGGAAGCGGCACTGGAAGTTCACGTCCTGCACGTGGTCGAACAGGAAGTCCAGGCAGGCCCGGCTCTCGCGCCGCGACAGCTCGACGATGCCGCGCGTGAAGCCCTCGTTGACGTACAGCGCCTTGCGTCCCGTCACGGGGTGTGTGCGCACCACCGGATGCACCGCGCGCGGCGGCGGCCGCTGCGGCTGGTGATCCCCGTAGTAGCCCGCGTAGTTCGCCACGTGCTGCGCCGTCAGCGGGTCGAGGAAGGCCTGCATCGCCGGCGACAGCGCCTCGTACGCCTCGTACATGTTCGCCCAGCAGGTGTCCCCGCCCCGGCTCGGCACCTGCTGTATGTGCAGGATGCTGCCCATCGGCGGTTCCTCGTCCGCCGACACGTCCGAGTGCCAGCGCTCGCCGTTGACCCGCTGCGACTCGGCGTCGGTGTGGATGATCATCAGCTCGGGGTTGCCGCCGGCGTACGGCGCGGCCGGGTGGATGTGCAGCTCCCCGAAGCGACGCCCCAGCGCCAGGTGCTGCTCGGGGTGCATCGGCTGATCGCGGAAGAACAGCACCAGATGATCCATCCAGGCCTGCGTGACCGCCGCGAAGGTCTCGTCGTCCATCTCCTGCGTCAGATCGACGCCCTCCACGACCGCGCCGATCGTCGGTGTGAGCGGCTCGACCCGGATCCCGGCGTGCGACATGGCGACCTCCTTTGCTCGGCGGTGTTCGTCCGCAGCCTACAACACCGGCAGGCGGTGCGGGATAGGATACTCCCGCGACGGCGATGGCGGGCGCCCCCGGTCGGCCGAGGTCGCTTCATCGATGCGGTCGCGCATCGTCGCCGGGAGGTCATGGGTCATGCGGGCAAGCTTCCGACGGTCGCCGGGGCACGGCTCGGGTTGGCGCGGCTTCCGCCGGGCGGGAGCGTGGCTGGCGCTGACGGCGCTCGCGCTGCTGACGGCGCTGCCGGCGGCCGGGTGCCGTGACGCGCCAGAGGCCGACGTCGTCACGACGCTGCAGAGCAACGCCGACGAGTTCGAGTACCGCATCGGCACGCCGGGCGGCAGTGTGACCTACGCCACGATCTCCGAGCCCCTGACATTCAACCTGGCCCTGGCGAACGACGCGGGGTCGTCCTCGTACCTGGGCTACCTGTTCGAGGGCCTGACCGAGGTCTCGTGGCTCACGGACGAGGTCGAGCCGGCGCTGGCGGAGTCCTGGAAGCACTCGGAGGACGGCCTCACCTGGACGTTCCACCTGCGCCGCGACGTCACCTGGCACGACGGGCGCCCGTTCACGGCGGCCGACGTCGAGTTCACCTTCAACCGCGTCATCTACAACGACGACGTCGCCAGCAACGACCGCGCGGCCTTCACGTTCCGCTTCCCGGACCCGGAGAGCGGGGAGTGGCAGGAGGCGCCCATGACGGTGACCGTCGTGGACGACTACACGGTGCAGTTCGTCCTGCCGGTGTCCTTCGCTCCCTTCCTGCGCTCGATGGGGCAGTCGATCTATCCGAAGCACCTCTTGCAGGCGGCGGTCGACGGGGGGACGTTCAACGAGACCTGGGGGCTCGACACCCACCCATCGGAGATCATCGGGACCGGGCCCTTCACGATCGAGGAGTACGTCCCCGGCACGCGCCTCACGCTGCGCCGCTACGGGAACTACTGGCTGCGCGACGCCGACGGCAACCGCCTGCCCTACCTCGAGACGGTGAACTACCGCATCGTGCCGGACTTCGCGGCCGAGTTGGCGGCGTTCCAGTCGGGAGAGACGGACTACCACGGGCTGCTGGGGGAGGAGTACGCGGGCCTGGAGCCGCTGCAGGAGGAGGGCAACTTCACGATCCACCGCCGGGGGCCGGCCTTCGGAACCACGTTCCTGGCGTTCAACATGAACCCGGGCCTGAACCCGGAATCGGGCGCGCCGCACCTCGCGCCGGAGAAGCTGGCCTGGTTCGGGAACGTCGACTTCCGCCGGGCGGTGGCCCACACCGTCGACAAGGACGCCATCATCGAGGACGTGCTGCACGGCCAAGGCTACCCGCAGTGGGCGGCGATCAGCCCGGCCGCGGGCGACTTCCACAACCCCGCCGTGCGCCGCTACGCGTACGACCTGGACCGGGCGCGGGAGATCCTCGACGCCCTGGGCTGGGTGGACGGCGACGGGGACGGCGTGCGCGAGGACGGCGACGGCAATCCGATCCGCTTCTCGCTGGTCACCAACGGCGACAACAGCGTGCGGGAGCAGGTCACGCTCCGCATTCGGGACGGCCTCGCGGCGGTGGGCATCCAGGCCGACTACGAATCGCTGGAGTTCGGCGACCTGGTGGGGAAGCTGGTGTCGACGTACGACTGGGAGGTGCTCGTGATCGGGTTCACGGGCGGCTCGGACCCGTACGGGGGCATCGCCTTCTGGCACAGCAGCGAGGACCTGCACCTGTGGCATCCCAACCAGGCCGAGCCGGCCACGGCGTGGGAGGCGGAGATCGACGACCTCTACGTGCGGGCCAGCCAGGAGCTGGACCGCGCCAAGCGGGTGGAGCTGTATCACCGGGCCCAGGATCTCGCCGCCGAGAACGTGCCGGTGGTCTACACGACGCTGTCGGAGCGGCTGGGCGCGGTGCGGAACGTGTTCGGCAACACGACGCCCACCCTGTACGGGCTGTGGGACGTGCGTTACCTCTATCGCACCGACCAGTAGCCCGCCCCCCGAGCAGCCGCGGCGCCGTCGGCACGAAGCTCCGACGCTGTCGCTGTTCGAGAGGGCGCTGGAACGGGAGCGGGAAGGGCGACTGGTGGGAGCAGGGCGCTGACCTGGCCGCGAGGGGAGGCCACTGCACTCGGCAGTGGCCTCCCCCTCGTCCGACGACATGCGGGCTCTTCCTGCGTGCTTGGGAGTCCGTCTCTGACTGCCCGCTGGGGCGACGCGAAACGGGCGCATGGTAGAAGACGGCTCGCTGGGAACCTCCGGTCTGACGTACGACTCGCAATCGGTCTGCGTTAGTCCGGTACCACCCTCACCTCGGTGGCCATCACCCGACCTGGCGACTTTGGGTCGGGTACGATGCGGAACTCCACTCTTTGGCCCCTGGTCCGCCTGTGCCAGGGCACTGCCTCCAGATCACTGCCATGCACGAAGATGTTTTCTTCGCCATCCCACCTGATGAACCCATAGTTCTTCCACTCATCGAAGAACCTGATGACACCGATCTCACTCCTATCCCCGTCCGTCTCTGAACCGACCTGGCCCCGGGCGTCACCAGGCTTCTCTTCTCCTGCACCCGCTAGGAGCCGCTCAGTGAACGTCCGCAATCGATGCGGCGGATTCCTTTCTGTCCCACTGTTGCCGAATTGAGTTAACTCGTGCCGCAGGCGTTCTGCCACTTGCCGACACATCTCTGGTCCGTGCGTGGGGTCGCGCAACACGGCTACGACGTCGAGCGCGTACTGGCCGATCCTGTTGCTGTTGAGTCGAGGCATCTGCTGCCCAGCAGCGATAGCTGCACGTAACAGCATGAGCATTTGATGTTTGTAAGGGCGCAGATCCCGGTACTTGTGGTTGTTGTTGAGCCACTGTTCGACGGTCAGCAGCGCAACACCGCTGGCGTAGTAGGGTTCAGGCTTGTGGTCTTGGGCGAATATCCTGCCCTCGTAGGCGCTCAAGAGTTCTCCGTAGTATCGGGGATGGCTGTGCGGTTCATTAAGGAACATCGCGACAAATGACTTGATCTGAGCCGTCAGAGTCACGATGTTTTTGTGACTAATATCGTCGTGTATGTATTGCTTCGAGCGTCTCTCATAGTGAAAGCGATCCAAGTAGTCTCGATCCGATTCGTGAGTCTCGTAAAAGTCTTCAAGGTCCTTGTGAAAGGGGGTCAGCGACTCCAGCGCCTCGGGGAGGACCGCAGTTTGCCGGTTGGTAGCCTTGATTACTTCTGCTACAACCTGCCGGTCCCTGGTTGCCACTAGCTTTATAGGCACGAAGGTGTCTTCATCGATACCTTCTCTATTCTGGAAGAGAATGTGTGTAGTTTGGCAGCCGTTAACAATTTGGAAGTCAGATATTGTGAAGGTATCCCCGGTCCTCCGAAGCTCCCGCGCCACAATAGTGACACCATTATTCAGAAGCGGGAAGTTATGCTTCCCAGTGGGATCCGAAAGGGTGTGGCCAATTTCGGTGTTGACGGGATTGCTTCCCTGAAAGTCCCTTACATTGTCATAGAACAACTCGCGGTTGAGTTCATCGTTATCGTTTGAGATCAGCTTGATGAACTCCCGACCTGGGAGGAGGCCGATATAGGCGTCGTCGACTCCCGAGAGCCTTGGGAACGTGGCAGCCCTGCTAAACTCGATCTCCTTGACTACACCACGTTCGATTGCCCGGTAAATTGTCTTAAGGGACTCCGCATCCACAGGTACTGCATGCACCTCGGAGAACATTTGCGTTGCCTTCAAGTCCTTCGCACCTGCCGACAGGCGCGATGCCGGATCTTGGTCGTCTTGCCAAGTGCCAGTAGTCGCGAAGTACAGGAAGCAGTTGGGGTTGGCGCGCATGCGGATGCTTTGGCTGTAGATGCTCTTGGCGATCGCGATCGAACCGAGGATCTGCGAGCTAAAGGAGATTCGGGGCTTTTCGCCGGAGACCGCGGCAAAGAATTGTTCGACTCCAAATGTGAAGTGGCCGATGTCGGAGGTCTTGAAGTGAGGCGATGTCTTCGCCTGGAGAAACACGAAGTCAACGTCGAGGCGCTGGAGGTGTTCAGCGAAGAAATGTACGTCGTCCTCGGTATGGACGGGACGGCCGTTGACCAAGATCGCGATGCTATCAATGCCGCCGTCGGCGTTGCCGCCGACAAGGAGATTGTCGTCGAGGTCGGCGACATCGCATTGGTGCCGGTTGCGGAGGAGCGAGTATGTGGCGAAGGCCTCAAAAATCTCGTCCTGGGGCAACTGAGCTAGTCCCCGGCCTTCAGCGAAGTTGTTGACGAAGCCCTCGAGTACGAGATCCTTCATAGCCCAGCCTTCCTCTTGCGCAGATCGGAGTGACCGAGCAGAATATACACGGGCTGAAAAGCATCGGCAACGAGAGTTGTGGGCGCGGATGGAGGAGTTCCTCGGCCCCCACGGCTTCCAGGTCGCGGTGATGAAGCTCGATGCCGTGCCGCCCGAGCGCCGCGAGGCGTGGGTGGCGAAGCGGGTCGAGGAGGGCGTCGACGTGCTGGTCTGCCACCCCCGTCGTTCGCCTGTCCCGGGGACGGCTGAGGGGGCGGCGCCGCACCTCTCACCACGGCCGCCACGGCGCCCGGTACCGGACGTCGTGGTCGTCACCGGTGGGGTCGGGGGGACTCGGAGCCCCGCCGACTATTCCGACCGGCGCAGGGCGGCGAGCAGGTTGCGCGGGCTGCCGACGCTCTGGCCCGACAGCAGGATGCCGACGCTGAACACGCGGGCGGCGATCCACGTCATGACGACGGCGGTCAGCGCGACGATCGCCAGGGCCGCGGCGATCTCGCCGTCCGACATGTCGCTGCCGGCGCCGCGCCGTACCATGATCAGCGTGGGCGCGAAGAACGGCACGTAGGTGGCGATCTTGAGGATGAGCGCGTCGGGGATGTTCACGATCAGCCCCGTCATCCAGATGGGCAGGCCAACGAGCAGGCTCAGCAGGCCCATCTGCCGCTGCCCCTCGGCGGTGGAGTTCACGACCGTGCCGACGAACATCGAGAAGGCGGAGAAGAGGACGTAGCCGAGGACGAAGCAGAACCCCACGATGACGAGCGAACTGCCAGAGATCGCCAGTTCGCCCGCGCTGGGGATGCGGTCGAAGATCACCGGCGTGACCAGCGCGCCGACCGCCATCCAGACCGCGATGTGCGCCAGCCCGGCCAGCACGACCGCGAGCAGCTTGCCCGCCAGGATCGACAGCGGCGAGGCCGAGGTGATCAGCAGTTCGACCATGCGCGTCTCCTTCTCCTCGGAGACGCTGCGGATGATCGTCCCGCCGCCGGTCATGACGGCGACCATGAACAGCGCGGCGAACAACAGCAGCGCGAATAGTTCCACGAGCCCCTCGGCCACTGACGCGCCCGTCTCCGCCACGCCGCCGGGCGTGTCCGGCACGTCGAACTGGTCGAACCAGCCGGGATCGATGGCGCGCGACAACTCAGCCGGGATCTCCCGGCCGGCGGTCAAGCGGGCGCGCAGGAAGGCGCGGAACTCGGCCTCCTCCCGCGCGTTGCTGGCCCAGACCGCCCCCCGCTCGCGGGTGGTCCAGTAGTCCTCGATGCGGCCCGATTCGATGTAGTCGGCCGGCAGGACGAACAGCGTGTCGATCCGGCCGCTGCGCACATCCTCGATGCCCGCCGCCCGGCTGTCGTACCGCCGCGGCGGGGACTCCGGCGCTCCGGTCCCGGGCAGGACGCCCGCCGGATCGACGTAGCCGACCCGCGAGAGCGCCCCGCCGTCCGCAGCGACGGCCTGCGCGTCGGCAGCCTCGCCGACCGCCGCGTCCGTCTCCGACTCGAGCAGGTCCACGACGACCGGCGTGAGGGGGATCGCGGCGACCATCAGCCCGACGATCAGCACCGTGAAGAACAGGAACCCCTTGTTGCGAATCTGCCGCCGGAACTCCTCCGCGAAGATGACGCGCAACTCATACGGCGGCCCGGGCACGGGACACCTCCTCCACGAAGATGTCGCTCAGCGAGGGCAACGCCAACTCGAAGCGTTCGACCGCGATGCCGGCGTCGATGTACGCCCTGAGGATGGCCTCGGGCGTCGTGCCGCCGCCGAGCGGGTAGGAGACGGCGCCGCCGGGCAGCGTCTGCCGCGGGACGGCGGCCAGGGCGTCGGGCACGCGCTCGGCCTGCACCTCCACCGAGTTCGCGCCGCGCTCGCGCTTCATCCGGGCGAGGTCGCCGAACAGCAGCAAGCGGCCGTCGGAGATGAGCGCCACGCGCTCGCACAACTCTTCGACGTCGGACAGGACGTGCGTGCTGAACATGACGCTGGCGCCCGCGCGTTGGCGCTCCGACAGCAGCTCCTTCATCAGCTCCACGTTCAGCGGGTCCAGGCCGGAGAACGGCTCGTCGAGGATGATCAGCTCGGGATCGTGGATGATCGCGGCGACGAACTGCACCAGCTGCGTCATGCCGCGGGACAGGCTCTCGACCCGCTTGTCGCGGTGCTCGTACAGGTTGACCCGCGCGAGCAGTTCCAGGGCCCGCGCCTCGGCCGCCGGCCCCGTCATCCCCTTCAGCCGGCCCAGAAAGCGCAGCACCTCCACGACCTTGACCTTCTTGGTCAGGCCGCGCTCTTCCGGCAGGTAGCCGACGCGCTTCAGCACGTCGCGCTCGGGCCGCGCGCCGAGGATGCGGACCGACCCCGCATTGGGCCGGATGATGCCCAGGCACATGCGGATCGTCGTCGTCTTGCCGGAGCCGTTCGGGCCCAGGAAGCCGAACATCTCACCGCGCCGCACGTCGAAGGCGACGTCGTCGACGACGGTGCGGCTGCCGAACGTCTTGGTCAGCCCATCGACGGTGAGAACGGGTTGCGGCATGGTCTCCATCCGCGGAGCCCAACGCGATCGACGGCGCACGGCGGTGGGGAACTGGTGGAGCTGGGGGGACTCGAACCCCCGGCCTTCTGACTGCCAGTCAGACGCTCTCCCAACTGAGCTACAGCCCCAGACAGCGCGACCATCGTAGGCACGGCCGGCGCGGGGCGGCAATCCACGGCCGCGCAGCCCCCGGCTTGACGACTGCCTTCGCGGCCCCGAGGTCGGATAGACTGGTCGCGGGCGCAACCTTTCCCCCGCAGCCCCAGAGTCAGGAGAGTGTCGCGATGCCCAATGGGCCAACCCTTTCATCCGAGGAGACGGCCCGCCGCGGCGACGAGATCTACGAGCGCGACATCCGCAAGCTGGTCGAGGCCGCCCACCACGGGGAGGTCGTCGCCATCGAGGTGACGAGCGGCGAGTGGGCCATCGGCCAGAACGTGATCGCCGCGACGGACCGCCTGCGGTCGCAACAGCCGGACGCCATTGACGTCTGGGTGCTCCGCGTCGGGCACCGGACGCTGCACCACATGAGGGGGTGTCCCGTGCGGAGCGCCGCGGTCGGATAGACTGGCGGCGGCCGCGACTTCGCGACCTGAGGATCTGGAATCAGGAGGACAACGTGCCCCCCACTATGCGAACCCGCCCCAAAGACGAGATCGCCCGCTTGGGCGACGAGATCTACGAGCGCGACATCCGCCGGCAGGTCGAGGCGGACCACGATGGGGAGCTCCTCGCCATCGACGTGGACAGCGGCAACTGGGCCATCGGCGACGATCTTCTCGACGAAGTAGACCGGCTGCGGGCCCAGCATCCCGAGGCGATCAACGTCTACCGAGTCCGGGTCGGGTATCGGGCGGTCGCCAGCCTCGGGGGCGGCGCTCCGCCGAGAAGCAGGTGATCGAGGGCACGGTGAACGCGGCCCATGAGGCCGAAGTCAGCCTCCTTGTCCGGGGACCGTCGGGGCGGACCCGGCGCGTGGACGCCGTCGTGGACACCGGCTTCAGCCGCTTCCTCACCTTGCCGTCGTCGATCGTGACGGAGTTAGGGTTGGTCTTCCGCACCGTCGACCGCGTCTTTCTGGCCGACGGCAGCGAAGTGACCCTTGATATCCACGCGGTGACGGTGCTGTGGGATGGCTATCCGAGGGATGTCGATGCCCTGGCGGCCGAAACCCAGCCGCTGATGGGCATGTCATTGCTCGACGGCCACAGCCTCTACGTGGAGGTCGAGGACGGCGGTCGCGTCGTCATCCAAGCCGCCGAGTGACGCCCGTCCCCGGCCGTCCGATGACGAATCCGATCCCCACCGACAGCGCGCCCGAGCCGCCCCTGGCGCTCGCGCGGCTGCGCATCCTCGACCTCTCCCGCCTCGCCCCCGGTCCCTACTGCACGATGCTGCTGGGCGACATGGGGGCCGACGTGCTCGTGATCGACGACGCGCGCGACGTCGCCCCGGCGCGCGCTCCGACCGCCGGCGCTCCGCGCGACGAGACGGCCCTGCGCCGCGCCGCCTCCGACGCCACGCTGCGCCGCAACAAGCGATCGCTGGCCCTGAACCTCAAGACCGACGCCGCCCGCCAGGTCTTCTATCGCCTCGCTGACGAGGCCGACATCGTGCTGGAGGGCTTCCGCCCCGGCGTCGTCAAGCGCCTCGGCGTCGACTACGACACCCTGGCCGCCCGCAACCCGCGCCTGATCTACTGCTCGCTGAGCGGCTACGGGCAGACCGGCCCCTACGCGGCCCACGTCGGCCACGACATCAACTACATCGCGACGACCGGCGCGCTCGCCGCCTCCGGCAGCGATGCCCCCGGCCCCGACGGCCCCGGCCGGCCCGCCATCCCCCTCAACCTGCTCGCCGACTTCGCGGGCGGGGGTCTGATGGCCGCCTTCGCAATCCTGGCCGCCGTCGTCGCGCGGGAGGCGACCGGACGCGGCCAGTACATCGACATCGCGATGTCGGACGGGGTGCTGTCGCTGCTGACGGCGCCGATGGCGGCGCACTTCGCCATCGGCACGGACCTCGCGCCGCGCAGCTACGTGCTCAACGGCGGCGCGCCCTACTACGACGTCTACCGCACCGCCGACGGCCGCTGGTTCAGCCTGGGCGCCGTCGAGCCGAAGTTCTTCGCCAACTTCTGCGCCGCCGTCGATCGGGAGGACCTGATCCCGCTGCAGAACCAGGACGACCCCGCCACTCGGGCCCGGCTGCACGACGCTCTCAGCGCCATCTTCCGCACCCGCACCGCCGATGACTGGTTCGAACTGCTGAACGAGACCGACGTCTGCGCCGCGCCCGTCCTCACACCCGCGGAGGCCGCCGCCGATCCCCACAACATCGCCCGCGACATGATCCTGCAGGCGCCCGCGCCGGACGGGTCCGGCGGCACGATGCCGCAGATCGGGATCGCCGCCAAGCTCGGCGCGACCCCCGGCCGCGTGCGCGGGCCCGCCCCCTCCCCCGGCCGCGACACCGACGCCGTCCTGCGGGATCTCGGCCTCGACGCCGCGGCCATCGCCGCGCTGCGCGAGTCGGGGGCCGTGGCCTGACGCGGCGGCGATCAGGCGTCGGGGCGGTCGTCCAACGCCACGTCCAGGCCGGGCTCGATGGGCAGGCCCGACTCGAGCGGCGCGCCCAGGGCGTGCTCCGGCATGCGCGGCAGGTCAAACGGCTCGGCGGCCAGCGGATGCGCCCGATGCACGCGCAGCCAACTGAGCCCGCCGATCAGCGACAGCCCGCCGACGAGCGCCCCCGCGACGGCGAACGTCGCGGGCAGATCGAGCCGGTCCGCCACCAGTCCCAGGACCGGCATGATGGGGACCAGCGCGACGCTGTAGACCATCAGGTTCAGGGACAGCACCGTCGCGCGCTGGTCCGACGGGACGCGGTGGTTGATGTACCCGATCGTGAGCGGCCCGGTGACCGACCGGGCGAGCGGGATCAGCGCGATGAACGCCAGGGCGCCCGTGTGGTCCCATACTGCCGCGCCCGCGAAGCCGAGCGTCGCCAGCAGCGCGACGACGCCCAGCGCCCCCGGCATCCCGGCCAGCCGCAGCAGCCGGAAGGCCAGCAGCCCGCCCAGCACCGATGCCAGCCACATCGGCACCTGCAGCAGCGAGAACTCCCAGCCGACGGTGAAGTCGTGACTGAGCAGGAACGGCTGGACCAGGATGATCATGACCATGGGGCAGGTGGTCAGAACGGCGCCCAGCGGCATCAGGGCCAGCACCGCCGGCGTCGCGCGGATGGTCCGGCCCGCCTCGCGGAGACCCTGCAGGTAGGGCGCCGGCGCCGCGCCCGCATCGCGATGCGGCGGCTCGTGGAACAGCGCCGTCGTGGCCGTCAGCAGCACCATCGTGCCGGCGCTCAGGAAGACCGTCGCCTGCATCCCCACCGCGCCCGCGACCGGTCCCCCGGCCAGCGTGGCGACGAGCACGCCCAGGGCGCTCAGCGCCGCGCCCCGCCCCGCGATGCGTTCGAAGTCGCGTTCCCGGCCCAGTTGGCGCAGCGTGTCGTACAGCAGGGCGCCGTCGGCGCCCGAGGTGAACGTGAGCGCCGTCGCCCAGAGCATGTACGAGACCAGGATGAGCGGGAGGGTGTCGGCGAGGCCGAAGGCGAACATGGCGATCACCGTGGTGACCGCGCCCAGCAGCAGCGACACGCGCCGCCCCCAGCGGTCGGCGACGGCGCCCGTCGGTACCTCGGCGAGCGTGGCCATGAGCCAGAAGGGCGACTCGATGAGGGCGACCTGGCCCACGCTGAGACCGCGCTCGAGCAGCAGGAAGGCGATGAAGATGGGGATCAGGAGCCACATCTCGGAGAGCAGCTTGAACACGTAGTAGACCCGCAGATTGCGCTCGCAGGCGCGGCGCAAGTCGGGCGTGGGTGGCGGAATGGGGGCGCGCTCGGACATGCGGCTCAGCGTAGGTGCGGCCCGTGCCCGGTCCCAATCGCCCGCCCCCGCTATGCTCCCGTCGGACATCCACAGGAGATGCGTGTGCCCCCCCACCCCCTGGACCCCGTCTTCCACCCCCGCTCGGTGGCCGTCGTCGGCGCGTCGAGCCGGCCGGGGGCCGTGAGCTTCGTCGATCACCTGATCGAACAGGGCTGCCCGAACGTGTATCCGGTCAACCCGAGGGGTGGCGTGATCTCGGGCCTGCCCGTCTATCCGACGCTGGACGCCATCCCCGGCCCGGTCGACCACGTCATCTCGTCGATCCCGGCCAACCTGGTCGAGCCGCTGGTCGAGCAGGCCGGGGCGAAGGGTGTGCGCAGCATCCACTTCTTCACCGCCGGCTTCGCCGAGACCGGCGACGCCGATCGGCTGGCGCTACAGGAGCGCATCGTGGGCCGCGCCAAGGCGCTGAACATCCGCATCGTGGGCCCCAACTGCCTGGGGCTGTACGTGCCCGCCAGCGGCCTCACCTTCGCCGGCGGCTGCGCCAAGGAGAGCGGCCCCGTGGCGTTCTGGGCGCAGAGCGGCACCAACGCCAACACCGCCATCTACGACGGACAACTGCGCGGCCTGCGCTTCTCGAAGGTGGTCTCGTTCGGCAACGCCGTCGACGTCAACGCCGCCGAACTCTGCCGCTACGCCCTGGCCGACCCGGAGACCGAGATCGTGGGCGCCTACATCGAGGGGCTGCCCGACGCGCGCGACCTCTTCCAGGCGCTGCGCGCGCTGGCCGCCGAGAAACCCGTCGCGCTGCTCAAGGGCGGCATGACCCAGGCCGGCGCGCGCTCCACCCGATCGCACACGGCCTCCCTGGCCGGCAGCGCCGAGATCTGGCGCGCCGCCGCCGCCCAGGCCAACGTCGTCCTCGTCGGCAGCATGCAGGAATCGATCGACATGCTGGTCGGCTGGCGCTACGGGGCCGTGCCGCGGGGCAACCGCGTGGCGTTGGTGGTCGGGGGTGGCGGGCTCTCGGTCCAGGGCTCCGACGACATCGCCGCCCTGGGCCTCACCCTGCCCGATCTCAGCCCGGCCACCGCCGAGGCCCTGCGCGAGATCACCCCGATCGCCGGGACCAGCATCCGCAACCCCGTCGACACGCAGGCGCTCTGGCGGGGCGTGGGCCTCGCCGCGACCCTGGAGGCCATCGCCGCGGACGACCGGCTGGACGCGCTGATCATCCAGGCCGGCCACGGCTGGGGCGCCACATCGAGCCCCACCGACGCCCAGCAGCGTCAGGCGCGGTTGCTCGATGAGCTGAGTCAGGCCACGCCCCGGCTGACCGAGATCGGCAAGCCGGTCGCCGTGGTGATCCCCACTTCGCACGACCCCGCCAGCGCCAAGCTGAACGGCGATCTGATGCTGCGGGTCGTCGCGGCGGGCTACCCGACGTTCGGCAGCATCCCCGCCGCCGCCCGCACGCTGCGGCGGCTCAACACCTGGCGCGCGCGTCGCGAGGCCCGCGCCTGAGCGTGGGGCGGGCGCGCCCCTACCCGGACGGCGGCGACGGCAGCTCGCGCCGCATGCGGCGAATGCCGCGCGGGAATCGATCGGCCGTGCGGGACGACTTGCGGCAGGTCACGATCGAGAGACGCACCGGCGCGCCCGGCCACGACACCGCCTCGGCCGCCGGCGGCTCCGCCCCCAGCGCGACCGCGATGCGCGCCGCGTCCGGCATCCAGCGCGCCGCGCCGGGCCCCGCGAACACCGCCGCCACGCCACCGACCTGCACCAGCGGCAGCAGCAGCTCCAGGGCCATCGGCAGCTTGGCCAGCGCCCGGCCCATCGCGCAGGCGTAGCGCTCGCGGCCCTCGTGCCCCGCGGTCGCGAACACCTCCCCCCGATCCTCCACCACGCGCACGTTGCCCAGCCCCAACTCCGCGACGACCGCTCGCAGGTAGGCCGCGCGGCGCTCTCGCCCCTCGATCAGCGTCACCTCGCGGTCGCCGGCCAGGATCGCGATCGGCAGGCCCGGCGCGCCCCCGCCCGCTCCGACCTCGACGATCGGTCCCGGCGGGACCGCCGCGGCGATCGCCCGCCAGCCCGCCAGCGGCTCGACGACGTGCCGCTGCACCGCCTCGCCCGGATCGCGGATCGTCGTCAGGCCCAGGCGGTCGTTCTCCCGCAGGAGGGTCGCGACGAAGCGCGACAGGCGATCGCGGAGCAGATCCGCGCCGGGCGCGTCGGCCCCGAAGGCCGCCGCGTCCAGCGCCGCGTCGACCGTCTGACGCAGCTCCGCGCCCGCTCCCGGACCGGGATCGGCAGGTTGGTCGGCCGCTATCGAGGCCACGTCTGGGGCCTCCGGATCGTCGTCCGCGCACTGCCGCATTGAACTACTCCCCATAACATCCGTACGATGGTAGGCACGCACGCAGACGAGGGAGACATATGACTGACATGGACAGTGTCGCGCCTGACGCCTCCGGGACGGCCGAGGGGGAACTCATCGAAGCTGGACCCGGCGACGGCGCCGAAAGCGCAGTCTTCACGCTCGAACGTGCGGCCTCCGTCTACTTCAGCGCCAACGGCAAGAAGCTCGACCAGCAGCAGCGCGTCGCGGTCACCCGCTTCGTCTCCTGGGCCGGCAGCGACCGGGAGCTGACGAACATCACGGCTCATCAGATGAGCCTCTTCCAGGAGGCGCAGGGCGCGAACGTCGCCGACATGGGCGACCGGCTGCTGCCGGTCAAGGCCTTCCTCGCCTACGCCAAGAAGAAGGCCTGGGTGGGCACAAATCTCGGCGTGCACCTGCGCATCAAGCGCCCCGTGCGGCGCACCCGCGAGATCAACGGCGTGCTCGAGCAGAGCGCCGAGGACATCGTCGAGATGACCGTCGAGGGGTTGGAACTCGCCCGCAACGAGCTCGACCGGCTGCGGTCCGAGCGGCCCGTCGTCGCCAAGCGGCTGGCGGAGGCGATGTCGGACAAGGACTTCCGCGAGAACGCCCCGCTGGACGCCGCCCGCGACGAGCAGGCCATGCTGGAGGCCCGCATCCGCGACCTGGAGCACCAGGTCGCGCACGCCCGCGTCGCCAACGCCTCGCCGGCCGCCAACGATGGCCGCGTGCACCTCGGCAGCAGCGTCAGCGCGACGAACCTTGTAAACAATAAGACCGTTGAGTACACTCTCGTCGGCCAAAACGAGGTAGACGCGGCGGCTGGCCGGATTTCCATCGCCAGCCCGGTCGGGCGGGCCTTGGTCGGCGCCACGGCCGGCGACGAGGTCGAGGTGGACGCCCCCTCCGGCACCATCCGCTTCCGCGTGGGCGAGGTCTCCGGCTAGTCTCTCGGGTGCATCGACCCGCCTGCCGTTCGCGCACAGCGTCGAGCCCCGACCCGTGCGGCCCTGCGCCGCCAGCGGCCGGACGCCCGGCCAGGAGGAGTGTCGGCCTATGACTACCCCCAGCGTCCCCGCGGTTGACTTCACGATTGGCCCCGCCCAGTTGGATTCGGGCCTGCGCGGCTTCCCCGTCGGCACCTGCTGGACCAGCAACGTCGACCCCGAGATCGGGGTCACGTACGTGGGCTATCCGATCGCCGAGCTGGCCTACATGCCGCCGGAGTCGGTGATCTACCTGGTCTTCAACAAGTCCCTGCCCACCGATGACGAGGCGCGGGCCTTCGCCGAGGACCTCGCCGCCCGTTCCCAGGTCGACCCGATGGTGTTCGACGTCTTGCGCAGCCTGCCCAAGCAGGGCCACCCCATGGATTGGCTGGCCATCGCGCTGCACCTGCTGGGCATGACCGGCAAGGACGGGGACTACCGCGAGGACGCGCTCAACCTGATCGCCCGCATCCCCGCCGCTCTGGCCGCGGTGTTCCGCATCCGCGAGGGCTGGGGGGATCTGATCGACTCCGACCCGTCGCTGGGCTACGTAGAGAACTTCGTCCACATGCTGGGCGTCCCCGGCGCCGACGAAGCGGCCCTGGCCAAGCTGCTGCGCATCTACTACGTCCTGCACATGGACCACGGCGGCGGCAACCTCTCGACCTTCACCGGCAAGGCCGTCGCCTCGGGCCTGGCCGACATGTACCAGTCCATGGTCGGCGCGATGAACGGGCTCGCCGGCCCGCGCCACGGCCTCGCCAACCAGGACTGCTTCGCGATGGCCAAGGAGGTCGATTCAGAGGACCCGCTCGAGGTCGAGGACGTCATGCGCCGCCGCCTCGCCGGCGGCGAGCTGATCTTCGGCTTCGGCCACGCCGTCCTGCGCCGCGAAGACCCCCGCGCCCAGGTCGAGTTCGCCGTCGGCGATGAGCTCTACCCCGACGACCATTGGTTCAAGGTCGTCAAGGCCCTGCGCATCGGCGCGGTGAAGGTGCTCAAGGAGAACCCCAAGATCTCCAACCCCTACCCCAACGTCGACCTCGTCTCCGGCAGCCTGCTGGCGGCCGGCGGGCTGACCAAGCCCGAGTACTACACGACGCTGTTCGGCTGGGCCCGCATCGCCGGCATCGGCGCCCAGATCGTCGATGAGCGGCAGGGATTCCGCGACGGCAAGGGCGTCGCCATCTACCGGCCGCGCTTCATCGGCGTCAATCAGCCCCCCCGCTCCGCCAACGACTAGCCCCGGGCAACGATTCGCCCCGGGCAACGACTAGCCCCCAGCATTCAGGGTGTGGTCTGCGCTTGTGCCAGAACGCATGAAGGGCGAAACTGTGAAGCGCTCATGAGCGGTCCAGAATCGACCGGGCGCCACGCGCGGACGCGCAGCGGCTCGGCGGCAGGGGGCGGACGCACGCATGCCAACGCTGGCGGCTGATCGCAGCAAGCGGGCCGATGTCCTGCAACAACTCGCTGCCGCACGATTCGCCTTCCCCTCGCCGGAGCATCTGGACTGGGAAACGGTCGTCAACCACCCCGATCCCCAGATGGGCGTGCAGCTGCGGCGGGGCGGCTGGATCTACCCGGACCTCATCGTCACGGAGGAGCCGGGGCACTTCATCCGCATGCTGGCCATCGTCGTGCTGCGGCACGAAGTCACCGAGGCCGAGGCCATGCAGCGCTGGCTGCCGCTGTCGAAGGCGGGCCCCTGCTACCTCTTCGTGGCCGCGGGACAGGCTCCCGCCGCCAATCGCCTCTGCCAGTCGCTTGGCATCAAAGTCGCCGGGATTCGCACTTGGCGGCGCACGCCGGCCTTCGGCCTCGAGATCGTCCCGGCCTACAGCGGCCCCGACCTCCTCGTCTCGGTCTTCTCGCTGCTCCCGCCGATGCTGCGCCCGCGCGCCTACCGCCCTGAGCGACAGGTCATCGACCGGTCCTACGGGCGTCCCGCCCCCGCCGAGCGCGGCGGGGAGGTGCTCCCCGGCCCTGACGCCGCGTCGGCGGACGCGCCCGCGCTGGGCGCCGGCCCCACCGCCGACACCCCATCGGCCCCGGCCCACGACGACGGTCTGCCCGAGGGCGTCCACTTGCCGCCGCCCAGCCTCTTCCCCTTCGTGCTCGCCGCTGGCATGATCCTCACGGCGTTCGGGGTGGTCTTCCCAGCGGTGTTGCTGGGCGCCGGCGTCGCGGCCACGCTGTACGGCGTGATTGGCTGGCTGTTGGAAGATGTACGCGACTACGCCCACGGCGGCGGCCAGGACTATCCCCGGCCGCAGACGCCGCCGGCCCCGGCGCATATCCACATGCCGGCGCCGAGCCTGTCGCCGGTGGTCATGGGGCTCGGCCTCGTGCTGACGGCGTTCGGGGTCGTCTTCCCGGCCGAGCTGCTGGGCGCCGGTCTGGTTCTCACCGGGCTCGGCGTGGTCGGCTGGACCACCGAGGAGATCCGCGACTACAACGCCGGCCCGCTCCACGCGGCCGACCATGCCGCCGACCATGCCGGACCCTGAGACGATGAGGAACCGCATGCCGAAGCCGTCCCCCGACCGACCTCCACTGCGCTGGCGCGTTGGCGCCGTCCTCGCCCTGGCGGTTGGCTTGCTGCTGCTCAGCGCCGGCGTCGCGGGCGCGCAGGTCTTGCCCCCCGAGGCCGTCAGCGAAGAGGGCGCCGACATCCGCGACCTCTACATCCTGGTCTTCTTGCTCGCCGCCGTGGTCTTCATCGCCGTCGAGGTGGGCATCGTCTGGCTGGCGATCAAGTACCGCCGCCGCAACGACGAGTTGCCCCCCCAGATCCACGGCAACCGCGGTGTCGAGGTGCTCTGGACCGTGATCCCCACGGTCATCGTCGTGGTGCTCTTCGTGGTCTCCTTCGTCGTCCTGGAGGACATCGAGTCGGCCCCCAGCGCCTCCGAGCCCGTGGAGGTCATCGACGTCACGGGCCAGCAGTGGGCCTGGAGCTTCCACTACTCCAGCCCCCTCGCCGCGATCACCGTCACCGCCGTCTCGGACGACCCCACCGACACCGAACTCCGCGTCTCCGACGGGACGCAGTTCGAGCCCTTCAAGACCTACCGCATCGACATCGAGCACTTCCGCGTCGATGCGATCGAGGGCAACACGCTGACCGTCGCGCGCGGGGTCAACGGCACCGTCGTGCAGGATCACCCCGCCGCGGCGGAGGTCTTCCGCATCAGCAACGGCACCGAGCTGTCCCAGGACGACCGCGGCGAACTCACCGACCGCATCGACCCCAGCAGCGGCGCGATCACCACGGTGAACACGCCCATCGTCACCGTGCCCGTGGGCAAGACGGTGCGCTTCAACATTTCCAGCATGGACGTGATCCACTCCTTCTACGCGCCGCAGTTCCTCTACAAGCTCGACGCCGTCCCCGGCCGCACGCAGGCGCTCTGGCTCAAGGTCACCGACGCCGGCTTCTACCAGGGCCAGTGCGCAGAGTTCTGCGGCCGCGAGCACGCGCGCATGCTGTTCTCGGTGCGCGCCCTGCCGCTCGACGAGTACGAGGCCTGGCTGGCGGCGATCACCGCCCCGCCCGCCCCCGCGGACGACGCCGGTGACGCCGCGCCCGAGGATGGCGCCGATGATGCCGATGACGCCGCTGACACTGATGATGCCGCTGACACTGATGAGGCCGACGACTCCGGCGACGCTGGGGCGGCGCACATCGGCGCCGGGGCCGACGCCGGCCCGGAGCGCGTGATCCGCGCGTACGGCAGCGCGCCAGCGCCGTGGGCGTCCGGGGTCTCGCCGGCCGGCAGCCTCATGCAACAGACCACCGTGCCCCGGAAGGGCACGCTCTAGCGGCGCCGCGCCGCGCCGCGCGCCATCGGGCGGACACCCCGGCGACGGGGTATTGAACGGGAGAACGCATGGCCACTCTCGCTGGAACCCTCCCCACCGGCTACACCGGGGGACGCGCGCAGGTGCTGCTCGACTGGCTGACCACGGTCGACCACAAGAAGATCGGCATCATGTACGTGGTCGCCGCCGGCGCCTTCGGGCTGGTCGGCGGCGCGCTCTCGCTGGTCGTGCGCACGGAGTTGATCGAGACCGGCGCGATCATGGGCGCCGACACCTACAACCAGATGTTCACGATGCACGCCAGCATCATGCTGTTCCTCTTCATCATGCCGGTGGCGACGGGCTTCGCGAACTATCTCGTGCCGCTGCAAATCGGCGCCCTGGACATGGCCTTCCCGCGCATCAACGCGCTCTCCCTGTGGCTGTTCATGTTCGGCGGCGTGCTGATGCTCAGCGCCTTCGCCTTCGACGGCGGCGCCGCGGCCGCCGGCTGGACGGCCTATCCCCCCATCTCCAGCAACACCGCCGGCAACGCGCAGCCCGCCGGCGTGGGCATGGATCTGTGGCTGGTGGGCGTCATCATCCTGGGCGTCGCCGCCACCGGCGGCGGGCTCAACTTCCTCGTCACGATCTTCAAGATGCGCGCCCCCGGCATGACCATGTTCCGCATGCCCATGTTCACCTGGACCATCCTGGTGACGGCGTTCCTGGTCGTCCTCGCGACGCCGGTCCTGGCCTCGGCGCTGATCCTGCTCTTCGCCGACCGCAACGGCGCCGGCGGCGTCTTCTTCGACCCCGCCACGGGCGGGCAGTCGATCCTCTGGCAGAACCTCTTCTGGTTCTACTCGCATCCCGCCGTCTACGTCATGATCCTGCCGCCCATGGGCATCGTCTCCGAGGTGCTGCCCGTCTTCTCGCGCAAGCCGCTCTTCGGCTACCGGGCCTTCGTCATGGCCACGGTGGGCATTGGCCTGCTCAGCTTCGTCGTCTGGGCGCACCACATGTTCACGACGGGCGGCGTCTTCCTGCCCTTCTTCATGGCCTCCACCTTCCTGATCGGCATCCCCACCGGCGTGAAGATGTTCAACTGGATGGCCACCATGCATAAGGGGTCGATCACCTTCACGACGGCGATGTTGTTCGCCGTCGGCTTCGTGATGCTCTTCCTGATCGGCGGCATCACCGGCGTCTTCCACGCCGCCGTCCCCGTCGACTTCGCCCTGCACGACACCTACTTCGTCGTGGGCCACCTGCACTACGTGCTGGCCACCGGCGCCGCCTTCGGCATCTTCGCCGCCAGCTACTACTGGTTCCCCAAGATGTTCGGCCGCTTCATGAACGAGGGCCTGGGCAAGATTCACTTCTGGAGCATGTTCATCGGCACGAACATGATCTTCTGGCCGCAGCTGATGCTGGGGCTCGACGGCATGCCGCGCCGCATCAACGACTACGCCGACAACCCCGGCTGGGAGATCATGAACCAGATCGCCACCGTGGGCGCGTTCGTCGCCATGCTGGGCGCGGTGCTCTTCCTCTTCAACGTCGTGCACTCCTGGTTCTGGGGCGAAGAGTGCACCGAGGACAACCCCTGGGACGCCGGCACCCTGGAGTGGGCGACCACGTCGCCGCCGCCCGTCTACAACTTCGACCGCATCCCCCGCGTCCGCTCGGAGCGCCCCGTCTTCGACGAGCGCCACGGCCTGGGCGCCCACGGCCCCTCCGACAGCGCCCCCGAGAAGACCCCCTCTTAGGAAACGGACACCGCACCGATGGCCTCTCGCACCGCCGCCCGGAAGCCCGTCAATCCCCTCAAGAGCTTCTTCGTGGGCACCGAGCCCATGACCAACGGGCTCTGGGGCATGGTCTTCTTCATCTTCTCGGAGATCATGTTCTTCTCGGGCCTCATCGCGGCCTATCTCGCCCTGCGCGAGGACGCGCTGGAGTGGGCCCCCCTGATCGACGGCGCCTTCGACCACGGCGCCGCCCTGGAAGTCGAGTTCCGGCCGATCTTCTTCACCATCCTCCTGGTCTCGAGCAGCATCCCCATGCAGCTCGCCGCCTTCGCCATCCGCAAGGGCAACCGCGGCGCGATGAAGGCCGGCATGGTGATCGTGATGCTGATCGGCACGGCCTTCCTGCTCAACCAGGCCGTCGAATGGATGGGCGCGGAGTTCGCCATCGGCGACGGCCCCTACAGCGCCACCTTCTACCTGCTGACCGGCTTCCACGGCGCGCACGTCCTGGGCGGCCTGCTGTTCATCGCCTTCCTCTGGATGCGCTCCCAACTGGGGCACTTCGACGCCCACCGCAACACCGCCGTCGAGGCCGCCACGATGTACTGGCACTTCGTCGGCGCCGTGTGGATCCTGGTCTTCAGCCTCCTCTTCCTGGCCTGACGCGCGCGCCGCGCGCGGCGACCGCCACGGGGCAGCACTGGAATCGGGGCGCCCATGCCCGCGCGCAGGGCCCGACTGCTCCCCACCGCCGCGCTCGCGGGGCTGACCGCCGTGCTGGCGCCGGCCGTCGCCGCCGCGCATGACGGCACGGCGGCGGAGTCGGGGCAGATCCTCGAGGCACTCACCGTCTGGGGCTTCGACCCCCTGGGCGTCGTGCTGACCCTGATCCTCGCCGCCGCCTACGCGTGGGGCTACCGACGGCTGCGCGCCGCCGTCGCCGCCGATCCCGCGGCGCCCGGCGCGCGCCGCTTCCACTTCTCCCGCTGGCGGCCGGCCGCCTTCGCGGGCGGCATCGTGCTGATGCTGCTCGCCCTCGTCTCGCCCATCGACACCTACTCCGACGACCTCTTCTGGATGCACATGATCCAGCACGTGCTCATCCTCATGGTGATCGCGCCGCTGCTGCTGCTCGGCGCCCCCGCGACCCTCGCCCTGCGGGCCGCCAGCCCGCGCGTGCGGCGGCAGTACGTCGTCCCCCTGCTCAACAGCCGCCTGCTGCAGATCCTGCTCTACCCGCCGGTCGCCATCCTCGTCCTCGTCGGCGCGATCTGGATCTGGCACATCCCCGCCCTCTACGACGCCGCCATCGGCAGTGAGCTGCTGCACTTCATCGAGCACTCGACGTTCCTGTCGGGTGGTCTGCTCTTCTGGTGGCTGATCATCGGCGTCGACGCCTCCCACCTGCGACCGGGGCACATCGCCCGCGTGGCCATCCTGATCGTCGCGATCCTCCAGAATCTCGCCCTCGGCCTCATCCTCACCAGCCTCGGCGCGGCCGCCTACGAGAGCTACGCCAAGCTCGAGGGCCTGCGCGACTGGGGTCCATCCGCCCTCACCGACCAGCGCATCGGCGCCGGCATCATGTGGGTCCCCGGCACGATGATGTTCGCCCTGGCCGTGCTCGTGATCGTCTACTACTGGGCCGAGCACGAAGCCTTCCGCTCCCGCCGCGACGACCTGCTGCGCGACCTCGACGAGCGCGCCGGCCGCCCCGTCTATCCCCAGCCCTCGGATCGGCCGACGCACCGATGAGCCGCCCGCATCCGTCGTCCGCAGCGTCGCCCGCTCCATTGACCGGCGCTCGCCCGCCCGCAACCCTGGCGGCCCGGCGGGAGCGGTCGCCCAGCTGCGGCCGGGAAGGGGATCGATGACCGTGATGCGTCGCTGGCGATCCCTCAGCGGCTATCAGCAGTTGGGCCTCGTCACGATCTGCGGCCTGATCCTGCTGGTCATCCTGGGCGGGACCGTGCGGGTCACCGACTCCGGGCTGGCGTGCCCCGACTGGCCCCTCTGCCACGGCCGGATCATCCCCCAGGGCGACTATCACGTCTGGCTCGAGTGGACGCACCGGCTCGCCGCCAGCGTCTTCGGGCTCGTCATCCTGGCCTTCGTGATCGGCGCGCTGCGCCGCTACCGCGACCGCCGCTGGGTCGTGCTGCCGGCGCTGGCCGGCGCTGTGGCGCTGGGCGTGCAGGTCGTCCTGGGCGGCCTCACCGTGACGGAGAAGCTCGACGCCGGCATCCTCAGCGCGCACCTGGGGACCGCCATGCTGATCGTCCTGCTGATCATGACCGCCTGGCTGGCGACCTTCGTTCCGCAGGCCGACGGCTCGCCCGCGCAACGGCAGCGGGTCGCCGAGCGCGCGGGGCCGCCCCCTCGTCCGGCGCGGCGCATGGCGCTGCTGGCGGTCGTGACCGCGCTGGGGACGTTCGCCCTGATCGTGCTGGGCGGCTACGTGAGCGGGACCGACTCCGGCTTCTTCTGCGGCGGCGATTGGCCGCTGTGCAACGGCGTCGTCCTGCCCGAGGGCCGCAACGCGATCATCCACGTCTCGCATCGCTTCCTGGCCGCCGCCGTCGCGCTGCTCGTCCTGGCCTGCGTCGGGCTGGCCACCGACCGGCGCGAGGCCGCGCCCGCCGTCTTCCGGCTGGCGCTGGCCGTCGGGGCGCTGTTCGCGGTCCAGATCGTCCTGGGCGCGGCCGTCATGTGGACCACGCTGGCGGAGTGGTCGCGCGTGCTGCACCTAGTTACCGGATCGGTCACCTGGGGTACGCTCGTCGCGATGACCGCCCTCGCCTGCTACGACGCCGTCCGCCACGATTCCCTGCACCGCCCGCGACCGCTGCCGGCGCTGCTGTCGCGGCGCGCCCGGGTTGGAGAGACCAGACGGTGATCACCCGCTCGGGACGCCTCATCATCGCGGCGCGGCCGCGGCCCGCGTCGCCGGCGACGGACGGCCCCGCGACGGACGCGCGCGGCCTCGTCCGGGCCTACATCGCGCTGACCAAGCCCGGCATCATCTGGCTGCTGCTCGTCACGACCGTGCCCGCCATGGTCATGGCCCAGGACGGCTGGCCCGGCCTCGACCTCGTCGCCCTGGTGCTGCTGGGCGGCATCCTCACCGCCGGCGGTGCGAACGCCATCAACCAGTGGTACGACCGCGACATCGACCGCATCATGCCCCGCACCGCCAAGCGGCCGATCCCCAGCGGCGTCGTCCCGCCGACGGCCGCCCTCGTCTGGGGCGCGGCGCTCGTCGTCGCCGGAGGCGTGCAACTGCTGCTCACGGTCAACTGGCTCTCCGCCGTCTGGGCGCTCGCCGCCGTCGGCTTCTACGTCGGCGTCTACACGGTCTGGCTGAAGCGCAGCAGCGTGCAGAACATCGTCATCGGCGGGGCGGCGGGCGCGGTGCCCCCGCTCGTCGGCTGGGCGGCCGTCCGCGGCGACGTCGATGTCGCGCCCGCGATCCTGTTCCTGATCGTCTTCTTCTGGACCCCGCCTCACTTCTGGGCGCTGGCCCTGCGCTACAAGGACGAATACGCCAGCGCGAACGTGCCCATGCTGCCGGTCGTCCACGGCGAGGCCGCGACCAAGCGGCAGATCCTGATCTACGCCGTCGTGCTGGCCGCCGTCAGCCTGTCGCTGCCGCTCAGCGGCGATGTCTCCTGGATCTACCTCGGCGCGGCCGCGGCGCTGGGCGTGGCCTTCATCGCCCAGGCGGCCCGCGTGCGCCTCGATCGCGCGGCCCCCATGCAGTTGTTCTTCTTCTCGATCCTCTATCTGCCCCTGCTGTTCCTCGCCGTCATGATCGACGTCTTCGTCCTGTAGCGCCGCCGCTGCCGGTCGCATGGGCGGCCTCATGGGGCCGTAGTGGCCTGGGTGATCGCGGCCCGTAGCTCCGAGTCCGTCGCCAGACGCTCGAATCGCGCCAGGATGCGCCCGCCGGCCCCAACGACGTACGTCCAGGGCTCGTTCTCCAGCGTCCAGGCGGACTCCCGTTCGCCGTTGGCCGGCGCTCGTTCCGCCACGACCGTGAGCGCCATCGCCGCCGCCAGCCGCTCGGCCTGCGCCAGGGCCCGATCGCAGAGGGCGCTGCCGGAGCAGTCGTCCGACAGCGTCAGCACGACCAGGGCCGGACGCCCAGCCGCCAGCGCCGCCCGCAGCGGCCCCGACTCCGGCGCCTGATCCCCCACGGCGGGCGAGGCCGTCGTCCCCGCCACGACGAACGGCAGCCGCGCGCTGACCTGCGCCGCGTCGTCCGATGCGCCGGCGGCGACGGCCCGGACCTCCAGCGCCCACGTCCCCACGACGTCGAGTGGGGCCGCCCCCACGTAGAACGTCTCCGCGCCCACCCCCACGACCTCCAGGGCGGCGTCCGAGCGGAAGCGCAGGCCGCCCTGCACGGGCTCGAAGTAGCGCACCTGGAACGTCGTGCCCGCCGCGAACGACGGCGCCGCGGCGCGGTCGAGCAAGCGCAGCACCACCCGATCGACCCCGACCGCCAGGTCGGTCGACTCGATCACCGGCACGAAGGGCGCATCCGCGTTGGTCAGCACGAAGCGGTCGTCGCCGCCGCCGCAGGCGAGCGCGAGCAGCGCGGTGATCGCCGCCATCGTTCCCAGTGCCACGATGAGGAACCCGCGCGTCAATCCGCACCGCCTCTGGCGTGCCGGCGCCGCGACCGCTGCGCCGGGCTCAGGTCGCTTTCGGCGCGCGCTTCAGCGCCACCCCGAACAGCAGCGTCGCCAAGCTGCCGAGCACCGCGAAATCGATCCAGGGCCCGAAGAAGCCGTCGTTGCCGGCCGCGTAGGCCGACGTCTGCAGCAGGTCCACGGCGTAGGTCAGGGGGTTGATCCAGCCCAGAATCCGCAGCCAGTCGGGCAGATCGTCGAGCGGGAAGAACGCCCCGGAGAGAAACAGGAGCGGGAACAGCACCAGGTTCATCACCAGGTGGAAGCCCTGCATCGAGCGGATGCGGGTCGAGACCGCCAGCGCGAACCCCGAGAGCAGCAGGTTCAGCGTCAGCACCCCCGCGACGACCAGCCCCACGCCCGCCGCCCAGCCGTACTGCCAGGCGAAGTCGATCCCCGGAATGAGCACCGCGATCACCAGGATCGCCAGCGCCTGCAACGACCCGATCAGCATCGCGGCCAGCGACTTGCCCAGCAGGATCGTGCGCGGGTCGTGCGGCGACGCCAGCAGCGTGCGCAGCAGGCCGCTGTCGCGGTCGCGGTAGAACGACGAGCTCGAGAACGTCGAGGAGAACAGCGCCGTCATCGCGATCATGCCGGGCGCGAGGTAGCTCACGTAGTCGCCGTCGCGGATGATCGCCGATGTCGGCTTCAGCCCGTCCGAGACCCCCGTCCCCAGGATCGCCAGCAGCATCAGCGGCAAGAGCAGCGACGAATACACCTGCGACCGCGAGCGCAGGAAGGCGCGCAGGTCGCGCTCCAGCAGGGCCCCGCAGGCCCGGGCGCCCTCGCGCAGCGCCGCCGCCCGTCCCATCTCGTGTGATGTCGCCCGGGGCGTCCTCGCGGCCGGCGCCGTCACGACGCCCGCCCGTTCGCGCTCGGCCTGGCCCGCGTGGCGCCGCTGTGCGTCCCCAGCGGCTCTCCCGCGCGCTGGAAGTACGCGTCCTCCAGCGTCGACTCGTGGATGTGGATGCCCGAGATGCCGCCCGCAGTCCCGTTCGCGCCGGCCAGCGCGAACAGCGCCGGCACGAAGGCCGACGCGTCGTCGACGGTCACGTGCAGCACCGTCGCCGCGCCCGCTCCCGCCGCCGTCCGCACCGACCCCACCCCCGCGATGGCCGCCAGCATCGATTCCGCGTCCGCCGGGGCCGATGTCCACTCCACCCGCACCGAGTCGCGGCGCAGCTCCCGGCGCAGCTCCGCGGGCGCGCCCATCGCGATGACGCGGCCGGCCTGCAGGAACGCCACCCGGTCGCAGGCGCGCTCCGCCTCCGACACATCGTTCGTCGCCAGGAGCAGCGCCGTGCCCGCGGCGCGCGCGCCGTCGAGCAGGTCCCACAGCGCCGCGCGGGCGTCCGGGTCGAGCCCCAGCGACGGCTCGTCCAGCAGCAGCAGCGACGGCCCGTGCAGCAGCGCCCGCGCCAACTCCAGCCGCCGCCGCAGCCCGCCCGACAGCGTCTCCACGCGGTCCCCGGCCCGCTCCCGCAGCCCCATCCGCGCCAGCAGCTCGTCGATCCGATCGCGCAGCGCGGCCCCGCCCATGCCGAACAGCCGCCCGTGCAGCCGCAGCGTCTCCGAGACCGTCATCAGCGGGTCCAGGCTCGGCTCCTGGAAGACGACGCCCAGCCGCCGTCGCAGCGGCGCCGAGAGCGGTTGCCCCTCGATTCGTACGGACCCGGCCTGAGGCGCGAGGAACCCCGCGACCAGCGACAGGATCGTGCTCTTGCCGCTTCCGTTTGGCCCCAGCAGCCCCACGACCTCGCCTGCCGCGACCGACAGCGACACCTCCGCCACGCCCCGGCTCACCGGGTCGTCCGCCGCCTCCGCCTTCGACGCCGGATGCCGGTACGACACCCCCTGCAGCGCCAGCGCCGGCGAGACCGCGTCAGCCATCGCACCCCTCGCCCCGGCCACGACGGCCGCCTGCGCCCGCGTCCGCCGGGACGCGGCGAGTGTATCCCCGCCCCCAGCGGCGGGCGAGCGAGGCGGCGAGCGAGCACGACGACCGATCGCGGCTCGCGCGCCTCGATTGACCCCCCGCCGTGGCCCGGCCTACAGTGGGCGTTGACTTCGTGTCAGAATGACACGAAGTCGGAACCCGGCCGGCCGGCGCGTCCCGCTCCCCTGCGGCGACGCCCCGCCCTCGCCCAGAAGCCTCCCCCATGCGCAGCCTTCGCGTCGCCCTCGCCCAGATCAACCCCACCGTCGGCGACCTCGATGGCAACGCCGACCGCATTCGCGCCGCCATCCGCGACGCCGAAGCGGCCGCCTGCGACCTCGTCGTGCTGCCGGAGCTGGCCGTCACCGGCTACCCACCCGAGGACCTCATCCTGCGCCGCTCCTTCGTGGCGGAGAACCTGGCCGCGCTCGACCGCATCCAGGAGGCCACCCGCGGCCTGCACGTCACCGCCGTCGTCGGCTTCGTCGACCTCGCCCCGGACGCCTGCAACGCCGCCGCCGTCCTCCACGACGGCCGCCGCGCCGGTGTCTATCACAAGCAGTACCTGCCCAACTACGGCGTCTTCGACGAGCGCCGCTACTTCCGCCCCGGCTCCGAATCGCCGGTCTTCCGCATCGCCGGGGTGCCCGTGGGCGTCTCCATCTGCGAGGACATTTGGTACTCCTCGGGCCCCGTGCAGGCGCAGGCGCTGGCCGGCGCGGAGGTGGTCGTCAACCTCAACGGCTCGCCCTTCCACGCCGGCAAGATGGACCAGCGACAGCGCATGCTCGCGACCCGCGCCGCCGACAACGCCGTCATCGTCTGCTACTGCAACATGGTGGGCGGGCAGGACGCGCTCATCTTCGACGGCGGCTCCGTCATCTTCGACGCCCGCGGCGAGCGCATCGCCGCGGCGCCGATGTTCGATGAGACGCTGCTCATCGCCGACCTCGATGTCGATGCCGTGGGCCAGGTCCGCCTGCACGACCCGCGCCTGCGTCTGCTCGCGCCGGAGCCCGCGCGGCACGTCCCCGTCTGCGACGCCCGCGCCGGGGCCCGCCCGCCGATCGACCCGCCCGCCAACGTTCCCCTGCCCGATGACGCCGCCGCCATCTATCGGGCGCTGGTCCTGGGCACGCGGGACTACGTGCGCAAGACCGGCTTCGAGAAGGTCGTCGTGGCGCTCTCGGGCGGGATCGATTCAACGCTCACCGCCACGATCGCCGCCGACGCGCTGGGCGCCGCGAACGTGACGGCCGTCGCCATGCCCTCGCGCTACTCGTCGGAGGGCTCCATCGCCGACGCGCGCGCCCTCGCCGAGAACCTCGGCATCGACCTCCTCACCCTGCCCATCGAGGGGCCCTTCGCCGCCCACCTCGACGTCCTGCACGATGTCTTCGCCGGGCGCGACCCGGACGTGACCGAGGAGAACCTGCAGGCCCGGCTGCGCGGCAACCTGGTCATGGCGCTGAGCAACAAGTTCGGCTGGCTGGTGCTCACGACCAGCAACAAGAGCGAGTCGGCCACCGGCTACACGACGCTCTACGGCGACATGACGGGCGGCCTCGCCGTCATCCAGGACGTCCCCAAGACCACCGTCTACCGCCTGGCCCGCTACGTGAACGAGGTCGCCGGCCCGCGGCCCAACGGCGATGGGCGCATCCCCCGCAGCGTCATCGACAAGCCGCCCAGCGCCGAGCTGCGGCCCGATCAGCGCGACGAAGACTCGCTCATGCCCTACGACCGGCTCGACCCCATCCTGCAGGCCTTCGTCGAAGAGGACCGCACGCTGGACGAGATCGTGGCGCAGGGCTTCGACGCGGCGGACGTGCGTCGCGTCATGACGCTCGTCACCCGCTCCGAGTACAAGCGTCGGCAGGCCGCCCCCGGCCTCAAGATCACCCCGCGCGCCTTCGGCAAGGATCGCCGCTTCCCCATCGCCAACGCCTACCGCGGCTTCTGAGGGCCGCTGCCCGCCCCGGCCCGACGCCATGAACCTCGATTGGACCCCCCAGCCCGATTGGCGCCCGCGCCTGCTCCGCATCTGCGAGCGGCTGCGGCAGCGGCAGCCGGCCATCCGCGCCTTCCTGGTCAGCGGCGACTACGCCCACGGGGTGCAGGCGCCCGACTCGGTCCTCACCTGCATCGCCTTCTTCCCCGACTGGCGGCCCGACTACACCCTGGGCGCCGTGCAGGCGCTCGACGGGCTGCCCGTCGCGCTGGACTGGCCCACGACCGCCTTCCTGGTCGAGGTCGAGCCCGCCCTGCAGGACGACATCCGCGCCCACCGCCTCGCGACGGCGCAGCCGCTGCTCTCGTACGACCCCACGCTCGACGGCGTCCTGCGCGACTTCCGCGACCGCTACTTCGCGCCCGAGGAACGGGCCGCCCGCGTGCGCCGCCTCTGCGATCACGCCGCCGCGCTGATCGACCCCGGCGGCGACCCCGGGCAGGCCGCCGCCTGGGAAGCCTTCGTCTTCGGGATTGGGCCGGCGCTGTGCCACGTCGTCGACGAACCGCCCGCGCGACGCCGGCTGCTGCCGCGCTTCCGCGCCGCCGCCCGCGCCCGCCGCCGGGCGCCCCTCGCCGGGCAGGCCGCCGCCGCGCTCGGGCTGGAGGGTCGCGACGCCGAGGCCGCGCTGCGGCAGGCCGAATCCCTGCGCGACCTGGCGGAGGCCCACATCCGCGCCACGCACGGCGACGCCGTGAGCGGACTGCTGCCGCCCTGGGCCAGCGCGATCGAGAAGGGGCGCCGTTCCGTCGCGCTGCTCCGCCGGGACGATGCCGAAGCGGCCACGTTCGCGGCCGTCGTCACCGGCTTGGTGGTCGATCAGGCCGCGACGGCGGTCTCGGCCGGCTTTCGCGCCACGCCCGGCTACCGCGAGCAGGCGCCGGATCTGTACGGCCGCTGCGACCGCGCCGCGCTGCGGCACGTGCTGCACGAGGTCCGCGCGATCAGCGGGTGACGTCCCGGCGCCGTCGTGCGACCGCCCGGCGGCGGCCTCAGGGCAGGTAGTTGAGCGCGTCCAGCGACCAGTCGTTGTGATACAGCTCGAGGTGCAGATGCACGCCGGTGCTGTAGCCCGACGTGCCGACCTCGCCAATCGGGTCGCCCGCGGCGAGCACCTGGTCAACGTAGACCCAGGCCGGGCCGTGCAGGTGTCCGTAGATGCTAACCCAGCCGTTGCCGTGGTCGATCTCGACGAAGAAGCCCAGGCCGCAGCACCACTCGCCGCCGACGCGCGTGACCACGCCATCCGCCATCGCCACGATCGCGCCGCCGTTCTGCGCGATGTCCGTCCCGCGGTGCCGCACGCTGCAGTCCCACGCCCGGCACACGCCGAAGCCGTCCGTCAGGTCGCCGTACGCGGGCCAGACGAAGACCGGCGTCGTGATCGGCACCAGCAGCTCCTGCCCCGAGATCAGCCCGTTCGGATCGACGACGCCGTTGTTCGGCGCATCGACCAGCGCCTGCACGGTCGTGCCGAACTGGGCCGCGATCGCCTGCAGGGTGTCGCCGGTCCGCACGTCCACGATCACGCCCTCGCGGTTGGGCACCCGCAGCGCCGTGTCGGGCCCGACGTATCCCTCCGACAGGCCCGCGTTGTTGGCGAGCAGCGTGTGGGGCGTCACCCCGGCCGCCGCCGCCACATACTCGAGCGCGTCGCCGAAGTCGCTCACCCACGTCCGCGACACCGTGGGAATCGGGACCGTGCCCGGCACGAACAGGCTCTGGCCCACGCTGATCAGGTTGGGGTTCAAGCCGGGGTTGAGCAGCGCCAGCTCGGCGGCGGTCCCACCGTACTGGAGCCCGATCGCGCTGACCGTGTCGCCGGGCTGCACCGTGTAGGTCAGTTGCGGCGCCGGCCCCGCGCCGACCGTGCCCGGCGGCGGCGGCGGCAGGTCGACCAGCGGAACGACGAGGACCTGGCCAACGTTGATGAAGTTGAGACGCAGGCGCGGGTTGAGCTGCGCCAGCTCGTCGAGGCTGATGCCGTGCAGATCCGCGATCTCCCCCGCGAAGTCCCCCGCCCGCACGACGTACGTCGTCAGTTCGCTGTCGGAGCCCGGCGACGGCTGCCCGTCGGACTGTCTGGCCGGCGCGCCCGGCACGCGCAACTCCTGGCCGACGTACACGAAGGTGAGGTCGACGCCGGTGTTCGCGCGCTGCAGCACGGCGTAGGGGATCCCGAATCGATCGGCGATGCCGGTGGCCGTGTCGCCCGGGACGACTTCGTAGCGGCCGGCGGGAGTGGCCGCCTGCGGCGTGCTGCCAACTTCCGGGCCGTCGCCGGCGCTCGGGATGAACAGCGTCTCGCCGACGTAGAGCAGATGGGGGTTCACGTGGGGGTTCAACTGGGCCAGCAGCGACTGGCTCACACCGGCACGCACCGCCAGACCGCTGAACGTGTCTCCCGAGACGACCGTGTACAACTCGACGATCTGGTCGCCTACGCGTGGCCCGGTGCGCACGGGCTCCCCGCTCGACGAGGGCAGCGGCTCCCCGACCGCGGCCGGCGGGGCTGGCGACAGCGCCGTCGGAGTCCGGTCGCCGATCGAGAGGCCGTCGCCCGTCGTATCGACGATGACCAGCACCCGCCCGGCGATCAGGTGGTCCGCCGTGTAGCCCGGGTTGAGGTCCAGGATCGCCGCGGGCGTCGTGAAGTACGTCTCCGCGAGCTGCGACAGCGTGTCGCCCGGCTGGACGAGATGCGTCAGCCGCACGCCCCCGCGCGCGACCGGCGTGCTGGGCGCAGCGGCGGACGCCTCCGGCGCCGCGGCCGCCTCGGGCTCATCGGCGTCGTCGCCGACGCCGGGAATGGTCAACTCGGCGCCCGCCCAAATCAGATGCGCGGACGTGATGTGGGGGTTGGCGTCCAGGATCGCGGCCTGCGTCGTGCCGAAGCGCTCGGCGATCGCCGAGAGGGTGTCGCCCGACCGCACGACGTAGACATCGGCGTGAATCGTGCCGGGCAACGCCAGCGCCATCAGCGCCACGATGAGGATGGGGACGATCGCTCGCGGGGAGAGGAACATTCGCTGGAATGCCATTCGTGGCCCGCCGGATCCCCGCATCCCGACGGTGCCGAAGCGGCGCCACTGTACGAGGCGACCCCGCCCATCGCCAAGCGCATTCACTTAGTGCGATCATGCGCGCGGCGCTCCGGATCGCCCCCGCCGGGCGGTGCGGGGAACACTCGCGAGCCGCATACCGTCGAAGCGCACTAGAGTATGAGGGCGATGATGCACCGCACCCCGTCAAGCCGATGGCCGACTCATGAATGACCCCACCGCCACCGATCCCTCCGCGGAGCCGCGCTCGATCGGCGGGTCCGACTCGACCGCCATGCCCGTCTGCCCGTTCGTGGGGCGCCGCAACGACCCCGCCCTCGTGGAGGCGATGCCGGACAGCGAGCACCGCTGCTACAAGCCGCCCAGCGCGCATCGCATCCGCTCGGACATCCAGGGACGCTTCTGCCTGTCCGCCCGCTACCAGCGCTGCCCGGTCTATCGCGGCGTAGTGGCGCACCCGCCCGGCCCCTCGCTCAGCGAGCGCATCTTCGGCGGCGGTCTGCTCGAACTGATCCGCTCGCCCATGGGGCTGGCGTTCATCTTCTTCGCGATGCTGATCCCCGCCGCCATCGGGGTCGGATACGCGATCCTCGATGACGACGATGAGCCCGCCGACGCGCAATCGGCCGTCGCCGGCGCCGACGCGGACGCGCAAGCCGACGCCGACGCCGACGACGTCGCGGCGGCGGAAGCGCCGGCGGCGCCCGCCGACGACGGGGACGACGATGGGGCGCAGGCCGCGGCCCAGGCGACCCCGCCTGCCGCCGCCGAGCAAGCGACCGCCGCGCAGTCGGGCGGCGGCCAGCAGGCCACCGCGCAGGCGGCCGCCGAGGAGCAGAGCGCCGAGGAGCAGAGCGCCGGCGAGCAGGCGACTGACGCGCCGGCCGCCGAGGAGCAGGCCGCCGAGCCGGCCCAGCCGGCGGCGGAGCCCGACCCCGACCTGACCCCGCGTGAGCGGCTCTTCAACTGGACCGACCTGCTCGAGCACGTCGTCGAGGCGGGCGACAGCCTGGGCGCGATCGCGGCCGTCTACGGCACGACCGTCGAGGCGCTCGCCGTCTTCAACGGCATCGCCGACGTCAACGCCATCACGATCGGGCAGGTCATCGCCGTGCCCGTCGGGTTCACGGAGGACCTGGACTTCGTGCCGGCCGCGCCGGCCGCCGTCGTCGAGGAAGCGCCGCCCGCGGCGGAGGACGACGGCGCCGACACCGGCGACGCGGGCGAGACCGATGACTCCGGCGACACCGGCGACACCGGCGAGACCGACGAGACCGCCGGCGACACCGGCGACGCCGAGCCGGAGCCCGAGGCGGACGCGGCGCCCACCGCGACCGAGTCGCTGCTCGCCTGGACCGACGTCGTCGAGTGGGTGGTCCAACCCGGCGACACGCTGTTCCTGATCGCCCAGGACTTTTCGACCACGGTCGACGCGCTTGCCGCGCTGAACGGCATCGACCCCGCCGTCCCGATCCTGATCGGGCAGGTGCTGCGCGTCCCCCGGGGCTTCCTGGAATCGCTCGAGTAGCCGTCGCTGCGATGTCGCGGCCGGACGGCCGCGGCTCTACCCCACGACGCGCCGCGAGAACTTCCACGCCCCGCCGGCCTTGACGAGCGTGTCGTTGTACTTCGCGCGCAGCAGGCTCTCGCCGCTCTCGCCGCGAATCAGGTTCAGGTAGCAGCGGTGCGTCGCCTGGTCCCCGTCCCCGTCGATGACGTGGTTGTTCGTCCAGTGCTCGGTCCCGGCCATGTGCTCCTGGAAGTCGCGCACGAACGTGGCCAGCGCCGCCGTGCCGATGACCTCGCCCCGTCCCCCGTCGAAGACGCCGTCCGGCGTGAAGGTCGCCGCCCAGCGCTCGCCGTCGGCCTCGTCGATCGCGAAGTTGTAGCGCGCCGCCAAGTCCAGAATCTCCAGCCGGTCCGCCGTCGAGAGTGCCATTGGTTCCTCCTCTGTCTCGCGTAGCCGCTCCGGGCAGGATAGCGCCCGTCGCGGCGGCGACCAGCTGCGGCGCCGCGGGCCGATACACTGGAGATCCATGGCGGGGCGATGCATACCGGCCCCCACGCCCGGAGGAACGCCCGTGACCACCGACGCCCCCTCGCACCGCACTGTGGCGCAGTTCTTCAACGACCGCTTCTCCATCGACGAGGCGGTCATGGAGAGCCTGCTGAGTACGGCGCTCGCCCGCGGCGGCGACTTCGCCGAGCTCTTCTTCGAGCACAAGCGCTCCGGCGCGATCAACTTCGAGGACCAGCGCGTCAAGTCGTCGCAGGCGGCCCTCTCCCAGGGGGTGGGGGTCCGCGTCGTGCGGGGCGAGGCGATCGGCTACGCCTACACCGAGGACCTCTCGCTCGATGCCATGCGCCGCGCCGCCGCCGCCGCCGCGCAGATCAGCCACGGCGACGGCGCCCCCGGCCCGATCGACGTCACCGCCCGCGACTACGACGCCGATCGCTACGCCGTGCCCGCCCCCGCCGGCGCCGCCCCCCCGTCCGGCAAGGTCGAGTTGATCCGCCGCGCCGACGAGGCCGCGCGCCGCTACCACCCCTCGATCGCGCGCGTGGACGTGAGCTTCAACGACGAGGACAAGCGCGTGATGGTCGCCACCAGCGACGGCGTGCTGGTCGCCGACTTCCAGCCGCTCGTGCGCTTCAACGTCGGCTGTCTCTCCGAGCGCGACGGCTCGCGGCGGACCGCCCGCTGGGGCGGCGGCGGCCGGCTGGGCATGGAGTACTTCGAGGCCCACACCCCGGCCGCGCTGGCCGAGGAGGCGGCCCGCCAGGCCGTGCTCCAGCAGGACGCCCGCGACGCGCCCGCCGGCAGCTTCCCCGTCGTGCTGGCCGCCGGCGACTCCGGCATCCTGCTGCACGAGGCCGTGGGCCACGGCCTGGAGGCCGACTTCAACCGCAAGAAGACCAGCAACTACAGCGACCGCGTGGGCAAGCCCGTCGCCTCGGAGCTGGTCACCGTGATCGACGACGCCACGGTCCAGCACAACCGCGGCTCCATCAACATCGACGACGAGGGCAACCCGGCCCGCAGCAACCTGCTCATCGAGGACGGCGTGCTGGCGTCGTACATGCAGGACCGGATCAGCGCCCGCCACTACTCCGTCGACCCCAGCGGCAACGGCCGCCGGCAGTCGTTCCGCCACTACCCCATGCCGCGCATGACCAACACCTACATGACCGCCGGCGAGTCGGCCCCGGAGGACCTGATCCGGCGGGTCGACTTCGGCGTGTACTGCAAGGCCTTCTCGGGCGGCCAGGTCAACATCAGCAACGGCGACTTCGTCTTCTCCGTCACCGAGGGCTACCTGATCGAGCAGGGGCGCATCACCGCGCCGATCCGCGACGTCAACCTGATCGGCAACGGCCCCGACGTGCTCTCGAAGGTCAGCGGCGTGGGCCACGACTTCGCGCTCAGCGACGGGCGCTGGACGTGCGGCAAGGATGGGCAGTCGGTGCCGGTGGGCGTGGGCATCCCCACCGTCCTGATCGACGCGGTCACGGTGGGGGGCACGCAGGTCCAGGGCGGGATGCGCGCATGAGCGCCGCCGCCGGGCGCGGCGCAGCGCCGGATCTCGCCCCCCGCGACGGGGCGCAGCGCTCCCCCGGCCCGCTGGACATCGCGCAGCGCGTCGTCGAGAAGGCGCGCGCGGCGGCGAGCGGCGCGTCGGGCCGCTTCCAGTGCGACGCCGTGGCGGTCGCCTCGCGCGACTCCTCCGTGACCGTGCGCTTGCAGCAGGTCGAGACCGTGCAGGAGGCGGCGTCGCGCGCGGTGGGGCTGCGCGTGATCCTCGACGGGCGGCAGGCGGTCGTGTCCAGCGCCGACGTCTCCGACGACGCGCTCGACCAGATCGTCGCCGACGCTCTGGGACTGGCCGGCATCTCCGAGCCCGACGAGCACGCCGGCCTGCCCGACCCCGCCGACCAGACGACCGCCCGCGGCGAGCTGCAGCTCTACGACGAGGCGATCGAGGAGCTCGCCGGGCAGGAGCGCATCGACCGCGCGCTGGCCTGCGAGCAGGCCGCCCTCGACGCCGACCCTCGCATCGACAACAGCGGCGGCGCCAGCTTCAGCACCCGCGTCGCCGAGGTCGCGCTGGCCGACAGCAACGGCTTCGCCGGCAGCTACCTGGGGACGTCGGCCTCGCTCGGCGTCGAAGTCATGGCGGCCGAGCCCGACGGCCGGCTGCGCAACGACCACTGGTTCAGCGCCGGGCGGCAGCTGCACCGGCTCGACGACGCGGCCGCCGTGGGCCGCGAGGCGGCGGCGCGCGCCCTGCGCCAGCTCGGCGCCCGCAAAGTCGCGACCACCGTCGTGCCGGTCGTCTGGGAGCCGCGCCTGGCCGCCGGCCTGCTGCGCACGATCGCGAACGCGGCCGACGGGGAGGCGCTCTACCGTCGCAGCACGTTCCTCGCCGGGCGCGAGGGCGACGCCGTCGCCTCGGCGCTCGTGACCGTCGACGACGACCCGCGCCTGCCCGCCCGCCTGGGCTCGCGCCCCTTCGACGGCGAAGGCATCGCCACGCGCCGCAACGTGCTGCTGCGCGACGGCGTCTTCCAGACCTTCCTCTTCGACACCTACAACGCCCGCCGCCTCGGCCGCGCGAGCACCGGCTCCGCCGTCCGCGACGTCGGCGGCCTGCCCGGCATCGGCGCGGGCAACCTGATCATGCATCCCGGCGATCACACGCCCGAGCAGATCATCGGCGCGGTGGACGACGGCCTCTACCTGACGAGCTTGATGGGCTTCGGGATCAACCTGACCACGGGCGACTTCTCCCGCGGCGCCGCCGGCCTCTGGATCCGCGACGGCGAACTGGCCGAGGCGGTCAGCGAGGTCAACGTCTCCGGCAACCTGCTCGACATGCTGGCGTCGATCGACGCGGTGGGGGCCGACCTGCAGTGGTTCGGCAGCGCCGCCGCGCCCACCCTGCGCATGTCGAAGCTGACCGTCAGCGGCAGCTAGCGCCCCGACCTCACCCCCTGTCCCCCTCTCCATCGCTTCAGATGGAGAGGGGGTTCGGGGGTGAGGTTCCCCCGCCCGGCACCGATAGATTCCATGGAAGCATCAATAGTTTTTTCTATGTGCCATACTGTGCGCGCTCGTGCACCGAGCGGTCCCACAACGGGACGGCCGGGAATCCAGAGAGGACTTGTCATGAGCGACCGGAACTATTGGACCAGCCTGCGACAGCGGAAGATCTCACGCCGCACCATGTTGGGAGCCAGCGTCAAAGCGGGCGTTGGAGCCGCCGGGCTGGCGCTCGTCGGCTGCGGCGACGACGACGATGACGCCGCGCCGGCAGTCGTCGACTCGTCGGCGATCGACGCCGCGGCGGGCGACGCCGCAGCCGCGGCGGAGGCCGCGAGCGCCGCCGCCGATGCCGCGGGCCGCGCCGCCGAAGCCGCCGAGGCGGCCTCCGCCCTGGCGGCCGAAGCGGCCGAATCCGATGACGCCGAACAGGCCGCCGCCGCCGCCCAGGCGGCCGCCGATGCCGCCGCCGACGCGGCCGAGGCCGCCCGGGCCGCCGGCGACGCGGGCGCCGCCGCCGTCGCGCAGGCGGCCGCGGATGCCGCTGAGGCCGCCGCCGCGGCCGCGCGGGAGGCGGGCGCCGAGGACACCGCCGCTGCCGCTGCCGCCGCCCAGGCCGCGGCCGATGCCGCCGCTGCGGCCGCGGCTGCCGCCGGAGAGGCGTCCGCCGCCGCGGCCGAGACCGCCGCTGCCGCCGTCGCGGCGGCCCAAGAGGCCGCGGAAGCGGCCCAGGAGGCCGCCGCCGCCGCCATCAGCGTCCTGGGCGAGACCGAGGACTTCTCCGTGCCCTGGCCGCTCGACGAGATCGATCTGGACGCCACGATCGTCGGGGTGGTCCCCTCCGACTCGGGGGGCCTGGATCAGATGCGGCTCGGCAGCAAGGGGAACCAGTACTCGCACGGCGCCGCCTTCAGTGCGGTCATGGAATGGGAACCCGCCTCGGCCGCGGCGATCCCACATCTCGCCGCGCCGGAGTGGGTCGACCCCACGTCGGTCGTGGCGTCGGTGGTGCCGGCGCCGTTCCACGACGGCTCGATCCTCACCGCCCACGACATGGTATTCAGCTACGACCGCATGGGCGGGAAGGCCGCGTACCACCAGGGCGGCGAGACCACCGATCACCCCGGCGGCTGGGGCCCCTCGAACGTCGGCCGGAGCGCCGCGGACTGGGTCCGCAACGAGGCCGTGGACGACCGCACGTGGTCGTTCGAGTTGCCGGGGCCCGATGCGGGCTTCTTCGTCGTCAACCTGGCCGGGACCGGCGAGGTCGTCATCATGTCGCAAGCGGACACGGAGGCGCGCGGCGACCTCGCGATGGACACGCAGCCGATGGGCACCGGCCCCCTCCGCTTCGTCAGCCACGAAGACGACACGGACTTCGTCTTCGAGCGCTTCGAGGAGCACTTCCTCCCGGTCGACCATCCCGTCGTGGTGTCGCGCTACGCCCACCACAAGCACGAGCGGATCGTGGTGCGGCCCGAGATCCAGTCGCAGCTGGCCGGCCTCGAGGCCGGGGAGATCGACGTGGTGCCCGGACTGGGCCCCAACAACGTGGAGCCGTACCTGGACGACCCCGACTTCACCGTGCAGTTCCAGCCCGCCGTCTCGGCGACCGTCCAGGTCATCTATCCCAACCTGTTCCCCCAGACGATGCCGGACGGCAGCCCGAACCCGTTCCTGGACTTCCGCGTCCGCCGGGCCGCGAACCACGCGATCAACCGCCAATCGATCATCGACAACCTCCTGCTCGGCCAGGGCCACTATCCCCTCTTCACGTTCAGCGGCGTGTACGGCTACCCGACCCCGGAGCAGCGGGCGGAAGTCGAGTACAACTACGACCCCGAACTGGCGCGGCAGTTGATGGCGGAGGCCGGCTACGCGGACGGCTTCGACGTCCCGCTGTACTGGACGACCGACTTCGGCGGCGCGTTCATGCAGGACATCACGCTGGCCGTGGCGCAGGATCTGGCCGCGGTCGGCATCCGCACGCACGACGAGCCGGCCCTCGTCAACGACTACTTCTCCGACGCCTACGTGATCGGCGGCCCCAACCGCCCGGTGGGCCTCTATTGGATGTGGGCCAACATCGTCCGCGACATCGGATCGATGTGGGATTGCTGCGTCGGGGCCGAATCCTTCTTCACGAAGCTCGGCGGCGAGGGGGTCCAGGATCCGGCCCTGCACGAGTTGTACCTCGCGCAGCGCGCCGAGCTCGATCCCGAACGGCGCAGCGAGATGATCGCGGAGCTGATGCTGGAGCACGCGCGCCAAGCGTGGTTCGTCTTCATCGCCGAGGCCCCGTCCACGCTGCTGACCCAGGCGGAGGTCAACTGGCCCAAGGGTGGGCGCACCGGCTTCATGTGGGGCGGCACCGCCTTCGCCATCCAGCGGCGCAAGGCCACCTAAGGCCCCGCCTCCCGGACCTCACCCCCTGTCCCCCTCTCGATCTGCACGATGGAGAGGGGGATCCGGTTCCCTCTCCCTCTGGGAGAGGGCGAGGGTGAGGGTCCGGCGCGCCGCCGGGCACGCCCTCGTGGGGGGTGATGATCTCGGAGGGCCGGGACTTCATGAACGTCGCCTGGTGGCCGATCTGGCTGCCCGGCCTGGCGCTGGTGACGATCTCGCTGACCGGCAACCTGATGGGCGATTGGCTGCGCGACGCCCTCGACCCGCGCCTGCGCAACGTGCGTTAGCGGCGGGGCGCCGTCATGGCGCCGTCGGCCGGTCCCTAATCGAACTCCACCGTCGCCGAGCCGCGCGTCGTGCGGTCGCCGGCGGGGTTGTGGATCTCCAGCTCCACGTCGACGAGCTTCGCCCCGTCCTGCTCGTACTTCTTCGTCACGGCGCCGCTGAGCGTCATCAGCACGTCCTGCACGTCGGGCCGGCGGTGCGACACCTGCACGCGCCGCAGCGTCCAGCCGCCCGTGCCCAGCCAGTGGTCCATGTACTGCATGAAGTAGGCCTGCTTGACCGCCCCGGGGATGATCGGCCCGGGCAGGCCCATGTTCTTGGCCGCCTCGGGATCGATGAACTGGGCGCCCCACAGCCAGCCCGCGCCGATGAACTGGAGGACCTTGAGCCGCGTCGGCATGCGCTCGTAGGCCGGGAGCGTGTCGCCCACGGTGATCGCGTCGTAGGTGGTCGTCGGCATGGTTACTCTCCTGAGTGCCGGCCCCGGAAGTGGGCCATCGTGTGGCGGACGCGGGCCACTTCCGGCCCGACCTGTTCGTTCCCCGGCCGCCCCTCGAGGCGCCGGTAGCTCCAGTCGATGTGGATGAAGAGTGAGTGGCCCACGCGCCCGCCGATGCGCTCCTGCAGCCCGGCGATCCGCTGCACGATGCGCACCCGGTCGTCGAGGTGCAGCGGGGTCACGATGTGCAACTCCTCGGCGGCGATCAGCGTGGTCCAGGGGTCGATGCCGGGCGTCTCGATGCGCTGCGGGCGCGTGATGCTATAGATCGCCCAGGGCGGCAGGTCGTAGCTGCGGTCGTTCGACGCCAGGGCGGCCTCCAGCGCGGCGTCGTCGACGTCGAAGACGTCGGCCATGCGACGCACGTGGTCCGCCTCCACCCGCGCCCGGCTGGGCGCCATCTCCCGTCCCACCGCGGCGGCCAGCTCGGGCGGGATCAGGCTCTCCTCATCGGGCGGCGCGGGCGGCGTGTCCGCGTCCAGGATCGCGGCGGCCGCGCGGGCGCCCGCGTCGATGCGCTGGCCTGCGGCGTCAGGCATGGTCACTCACCGGAATGCCTGCCCTTGAAATGCGCGCGGGTGCGGCGGGTCCGCGCGACGACCTCGCCGTGCTGGTTCGTGTACGACCACTCGTGGTGGACGAACAGCGAATGCCCCACGCGCCCGCCGATGCGCTCCTGCACGTCGGCCAGCCGCTGCACGACCGTCAGCCGGTCGCCGATCCGGATCGGGCCCAGGATGGTGAACTCGTCGGCCGCCTGCAGGCCGCGCAGCGGGGCGTCGGGCACCGCATTGGGCCGCAGTTGGCCGTAGTGCGTCAGGATCGCCCAGGGCGGGACCTCCGCGCCGACCTCGTCCCGCTCCAGGGCGCCCCGCAACTCTGGGTCGTCGACCTCCAGCGCCTCGGCCAGCCGCCGCACCAGGTCGGCGTCGATCTCGATCGTGAACTGCCCGGCCTCCTGCCCGATCGCCGCCTGCATCGCGGGCGTGATCATGCTGGCCTCGTCGGCGCTCCCGGTGGTCGCTGCGCCACTCACGGCAGGCTCCCGCGCGCTCACTCGCCCGTGTGCTTCTGCTTGAAGTGGGCCACGCTGCGCCGCGTCGTGGCGACGTCGACCCCGTGCTGGTTGGTGTAGGTCCACTCGTGGTCCACGAACAGGGCGTGCCCCACGCGCCCGCCGATGCGCTCGTTGAAGCCGGCGACGCGCGGCACGACCGTCAATTCGTCGCCCACCCGGATCGGGGCGAGCAGCGTCAGCTCGTCCGCGGCCATCAGCCCGCGCGCGGGGGCGTCGGGGAGCGTCCGCTGGCGGTAGCGCCCGAAGTGGACGAAGAGCGCCCAGCCCGGCACCTCCGGCGTGGCGTCGTCGCCCTCCAGCGCGGCGAGCAACTCGGGCTCGTCCAGCGCCTCCGCCATGCGCCGCACCAGCTCGCGCGTGATCGTCACCTGCACCGGGTCGCCGGCCCGGCCGATCTCCGCCTCCATGGCGGGCGTGACCATGCTTTCGTCGTCGTCGGCGGCGGTGTCGTCTGTGCGGTCGCTCATATGTCCCCTCGGGCGGTCGCGCGTCGTGCAGGCCGAGGCTAGCGGTCCGCAGCCGATCACTCCAGCACCCGCCGCAGCGAAGGCGTCCATCGCGCCGTCCAGCAGCTCGCGATCGTTGTCGACCGCGGCGATCGTGCCGCCCTCGGCCGCGATGATCTCGGTGCTGGCCCGGCAGATGCCGCTGGCGGCTGCGGTCACGAGCGCGACCTTGCCGTCGAAGCGGGCGAATGCGGCGGCTGTCATCGCTGGTTGCTCCCTCCACAGCTGCTCCCGTGGTCGAGCGGCCGGTCCGGGTGACCTACGCCTCCAGGAGGAGACGCGTCAGCGCGTCGGGCTCGCTCAGCATGGGGTAATGCCCGGTGTCGAGTTCATGCCAGCGCGCATCGAGCGCCTCGGCGCACCGGCGCTGGTGCGCCTCCCCAGGGTTCTCCGCTCGGCGGCACCAGATGACCGAGGCGTTCCAGCGCTGGTCCCAGAACGACTCCACCACGACCGGCTGGGTGAGTGCCGCGACCGGATGCAAGCCGAAGCGATCGGCCGCCCAGGTGGCGGTCTCCCGCTGGAGGTCGCCGAGCGGGGAAGACAACGCCTGGAACGGATCACCGGCTCGTGACACACTTGCTGAGGGCCGTGCCGCACGCGCGGCCCTCAGCGTTGCCCGATTGGGAGGTAAACAAATGCGATTAGAGGGAAAAGTAGCAATAGTGACCGGCGCTGGGTCAGGGATAGGACGGGCAGGCGCCAGACTCTTCGCTCAGGAAGGGGCCAGGGTCGTGGTGTGCGATATCAACAAGGAGACGGGCGAACAGACGGTTGACACGGTCAAGATGGAAGGAGGAGAAGCCCTCTTCGTGAAAGTCGATGTCTCGAATGCCGCTGACATTCAGGAGTTAATGCGCTCATGTGCAGACCGGTACGGTACGCTGGATGTGCTGTTCAACTGCGCGGCCGTTTCCTTTGTCAAAGAGGATGGTCCGGTTGCCGATCTCAGCGAAGAGCTTTGGAACACCACGATCGCGGTCAATCTTACCGGCACGTTCCTGTGCTGCAAGTATGCGATCCCGATGATGATTGAGAACAAAGGAGGGTCAATCATCAATGTGTTGTCCAGAGCTTGTCTTGTCGCAGCTCCGAACCATGCCTATTCGGCAAGCAAAGGGGGGGCTCTTGCGCTGACGCGGAATATCGCAATCTCTTATGCGCCGCACAATATTCGTGCGAACTCGATTGCTCCCGGAGGGATAGACGCCCCGATGAGCCTTCCAGCGAGGGACACACCGGAAACGGAAGCCGCTTATATGAAGGGTCTACCGTTGAACCGATTGGCGCAACCGGTCGAGGTGGCTCGTCTGGCTTTGTACCTGGCATCGGACGAATCACCCCACGTCACCGGCACCGTCATTCCCATCGATGCGGGAGCGTCGGCGGTATAGCTTGGTCTCGTCCGGACCGTCCGTCACCCGCGCGATTTGAGGTAGGGAATGATCTTGTTGGACAGGATTTCGTAGCTGTCCTCATCCGGGACGATCGGACGCGGGTCTATGTTCGTAGCACCCAGGGCCACGAACCTCTCGATCGAGCCGATGCATTGCTCGAGCGTCCCCCTCCCCGCGCCGGCTTGACGAAGAAGCGGGGCGGCCTCGACGCCGGGTTGGTGGGGGGGGGGGGGGGGGGGCAGGTCAAGGATTTGCGAAGAGTTATTTTTGGGACTTGACAGAACGGGGATGGAATTAACGTGTCCCCCTGGGTCATGGTCCGTCAGGGGTGAAGCGGGGGAGGGAACCTCACCCCCTGTCCCCCTCTCCATCCAGAAGGATGGAGAGGGGGGACGCCGGGCGAGCGGGGTTCGTGGGGGCGGCGTTGGGGGTGGAGAGGCGCGCCCCTTGGGCGGCCCCCCGCATGTCTTCCCCTGACCCCGCGCTGTCCCCCCCCTGACCCCTCCCCTCCCCTCCGCGGCCACGTCCCCCCTCTCCATCGTCCAGGTGGAGAGGGGGACAGGGGGTGAGGTCGGGGCGGCGGCCGGAGTGACGGGGCGCGATTGGCTGCGGGGTGGGATGATGACCGGGCGCAGGCTGCCATGGCGAGGTGAGGGATGCCGCAGGTCCGTGACGCGATCCGTCTGGTCGAGCGCGAGGGTTGGTACAATGTGCGGACGCGGGGCAGCCATCGGCAGTTCCATCACCCGGTGAAACCGGGAACGGTGACCATCCCCGGCCGTCCCGGGAAGGAACTAGAGAAGTGGCCCTGGCGCAGTATCATGAGGCAAGCGGGCCTGAGGGGGGAAGACCGATGAAGCTGACCTACGCCGTCGTCATCGTGCAGAACCCCAACAACTACGGCGCCTACGCGCCCGACGTGCCGGGCTGCGTGAGCGTCGGCGACACCTGGGAAGAGATGCAGGCCATGATCCGGGAGGCGCTCACCTACCACATTGAGGACCTGCTTGAGCAGGGCGAGCCCCTCCCGGAGCCGGTGATGTCAATTGAGGACGCGATCGCCTACCACAACGAGCCCATCCCCGAGGACGTCCTTGAGTCGTACGCCGAGTACGGCGAGCCCGGCGACGACTCTCCCACGATCTCGACGCGGTTCGAGTTGGTGGAGATCGAGGTTCCGGCCCCGCAGGCGGCGCGCGCGAGCTGACGCCGCCGCCTCGACACCGCGTCGGCGGCTACTCCGGGATCACCAGCCCCGACGGACGCCGCCGCCCCGGCCCCGCGCGCTGGATCAACTCCTGCCGGATGAACGGGTTGGCCTCCCGCTCGAACGCGATCGTCGTCTCCTGCATGTGGCCGGGCAGGACGGTGGTCTCGTCGGGCAGCGCCAGCAGCCGGTCGACGATGCTCGACATCTCCTGCTCGTAGCTGCCGCCCGGCATGTCCGTGCGGCCGATGCTGCCCCGGAACAGCGTGTCGCCGCTGAACAGCAACTGGTCGGCGTAGTAGCAGACGCTGCCCGCCGTGTGCCCCGGCGTGTGGATCGCCTGCAACGCGATGCCGTCCACCTGCACCTGCTCGCCGTCCTCCACGAAGTGGTCCGGCTCGGGCACCGGGTCCGCCTCCAGGCCGAAGCGCTTGGCATGCTCCACCGCCGCGCGTGCCAGTTCCAGGTCGTCGCGGTGCAGCAGGAACTTCGCGCCCGTCTTGGCCTGGATGCCGCGCACGCCCAGGATGTGGTCGAGGTGCGCGTGGGAGTTGGCGATCAGCTTGATCGTCACGCCCATCTCGTCGGCCATGTGCAGGATCTCGTCCGCCTCCTCGCCCGGGTCGATGCAGATCGCCTCGCGCGTGCGCCGGTTGCCGATCACCCAGCAGTTCTCCTGGAAGATGCCGACCAGCATCCCCCGCACCTCGATCTCGCTGACCTGCGGATCGTCGCCCGGGGCGTCGTGTCGCGGCGGGTCGGCGTCGTCGCTCATGGCTGGTCCTCTCCCTCGCCGCGCAGGATGCGGTCGATCTCGTCCAGGGCGTCGCTGCTGCGCAGCGGGCCGGTCGTCTCGCTCACGGCGGGCGCCGCGGCCTCGTCGGGCGGGCCGAAGGCCGACTCGAGCTTGCGCACGTACTCCTGCATCTCGCTGTTGTCCTTCAGCGCTTCCGCGACCTGCGCCTCGTAGCGCCGCGCGCGACGGTCGAGGTCCGTGAGGTCCAGCTCCAGGCCGTAGATCTCGGCCAGTTTGGTCAGCAGCGCCTGCGTCGCGCGGGGGTTCTGACCGCCGCTCACGTAGTGCGGCACGCTGGCCCACAGGCTGATATGCGCGATGTCGCGCTGCCGGCAGGCCTCGCCGATCGCGCCCACGATGCCCGTCGGCCCCTGGTACGACGACGGATCGAAGCCCAGCTCCAGCATGCGCTGCACCGGGTGGGCGCCGCCGGTCAGCGGGACCGGGCGCGTGTGCGGGGTGTCGCCCAGCAGCCCCCCGATCGTGACGATCTCGACCACGCCCAGCTCCGACGCCACCTCGGCTACGTGCGCCGAGAACGCCTTCCAGCGCAGATGCGGCTCGGCGCCCAGGCCCAGCACGAAGTCGCGATCCGTGTCGTTGAAGCGGGCGGGCGTGAAGTCGGTCAGCGGCCAGCGGATCTCGCGCGTCTGCCCGTCGCGCAGGCGCACGTGCGGCCGCTCCTCGGTGAAGACGAAGAAGCCATCCGGGTCGATCTCCGCCACGCGCTCGGTCCGCGCCTGGCGGCGCAGGTAGCGGATCACGCCCGAGGCCGACTCGGCCGCGTCGTTCCAGCCCTTGAAGGCGATCACCATCACGGGGTCGTGCAACTGCGGGCGATAGTGGAAGCGAAGCGCGCTCATGGCCCCAGGATAGACCCTCCGCCGGGCCGCGCCCGCGCCGGCTCGCGATTGGGCCCGATCAGAAGTCCGTGACCAGCTCCGCCGGCAGGTGGCGCACGTCGTTGAGGCGATGCATGGCGGTGTGCTGCGGCGCGCCCTGCGGATGCCGCCCCAGCGGCCAGCGCTCGATCTCGGTGATCGACGCGTTGTGGATCTCGACGTCGGCCAGCCAGTCGTCGTGCGGCGTCTGCCCGTAGGCCCAGCGCATCGCCGCCGCGATCGTGCCCCCGTGCGTGAACACCGCGACCGTCGGCGTCGCGCCGTCGGCCGCCGCCAGCCCGCGCTCCACGATCTCCGACAGCGCCGCCGACACGCGTTCCTGGAAGCCCGCCAGCGTCTCGCCCTGCGGCGAGTGGCGGTGCTGCGGCTGCCAGAGCCGCAGGTAGCGCTGCTCGGCGATGATCTCCGCGATCGAGATTTCCGATTCGTCGCCCATCTGAATCTCGGCCAGGCGGTCGTCGAGCTCGATGGCTTGCCCGAGCTGTTCGGCGCTGGCGGCGGCGGTCTGATGCGCCCGCGCGAAGGGGCTGCTCACGATCCGGGTCACGTCGCGTCCGGCGAGCCCGGCGGCGATGTACGACGCCTGCGCCCGTCCGAGCGCCGTGAGCGGCGCCGAGGGGCCGTAGACGATGCCCGTCCCACCCGCCTGCCCGTGACGAATCAGCAGCAGTCGCGCCGACGGCCGAGCGTCCGGCATCGCTGGGGTCGCCGCTAGGCCGGGACGGCGACCGGCGCCGCCTCGCGCCAGCCGTCGATCGCCTGGCCGTAGTAGCGGCCCAGGATCAGCATGGCCAGCTTCTGCTTGGCGGGGCCGATGCCCGGCACGGTGCCGATCCGCTTCATCACCGTCGCCGCGTCGGGCTGGTCTTTCCAGATGTTCTCGGCCGATCCCCCGAACTCGTCGACGACGACGCGGCAGGCCGCCTGCACGCGCTTACCCATGCTGCCGGGGAAGCGATGCACCGCCGGCGACTCGCGCATCACGGCGAGGAAGTCCTCCTCGGGCATGGCGGCGATCGTGCCGATGTCCAGGTGGCCGAGGCGCTGCTTGAGTACGTGTGGCCCCACGAACGCCTTCTGCATGGGGATCTGCTGGTCGAGCACCAAGCCGATCAGGAGCGCGTTCGGGTCTTGCCCCAGGAGCGCGTTGGCGTCCTCGTTGGCGGTGAACGGCGGGACCGGTACGCCCGCCGCGGTGAAGACCGGTGCGATGTCCAAGTACTTGTTCGGGTCGCCCACGCCGCGCTCCTCCGCTCGCTGCCTGCCGGGGTGGTCGCCGATGCTATCACGACCCTCGCCCCCGCTCAGCGGGCGGGGAAGGTGAACACCACCGACTCCGCCGACGGGGTCCCTGGCAGCGGCGCCTCGCCCTGGATCAGCACGATCGCGAAGCCCCGCAGGTCGGCGTTGGGTTGCGGCTCGATCTGCATGATCGCGTCGCCGCCGGCGGGGATCCGGAAGACGCGGTCGGGCAGCGTCGTGCCATCGTCGAGGATGCGGAAGAGCTGATACGACGTGCCCGCGGGCGACGGCGCCATGCCCCGGAACAGCAGGCTGACGGCGACGCCCTCGAAGTCCGTCACGAAGACCCAGCCGCCCGGCTCGTCGGAGACCCGCGTTTGCAGCGGCAGCCAGCGCCCGTCGGGGATCGGCTCCGGCTCGGTCAGCCAGAGCAGGCCGACGGCCAGCGCGATCACGGCGAAGACGGCCGCCAGGGTCTGCGACAGGCGACGGCGCCACCAGGCCATCGAGCGGCGCGCCTGCGCCAGCACCTGTTCGCGGCTGCGGCGCTGCCGCGCGGCGGTCATGATCCGCCCCTCCAGCGCGATCGACGGTTGCGCGCCCTCGTCGCCGACCAGGGAGAGCGCCGTCGCCGTCTCCATCAACTCCTGGAGCTCCGCGCGTCCCTCCTCCCAGGCCACGACCGTCTCGCGGACGGCGTCGGCCTCCTCGGGCAGCAGGGCGCCCAGCGCGTACGCCGCGAACAGATCGCGCGCATCATCCCGACTCAGCTTCAGCGTCATCGCCGGCCCCGCCGTTCAGCGCGCCGCGGCCCGCGGGTCTCGCCCTCCATCCCCCGGCTCGCCGGGCCGTCGAGGGTGGCGCGCAGCCGGTGCAGCGCCGCGCGCATGCGCGATGTCACCGCCGACTCCGGGATGGACAGCGCCTGCGCGATCTCGCGATGCGTCAGCCCCTCGAAGTAGGCGAGCGTGAGCACCTCGCCCTGCTCGCCGGGCAGGCGCAGGAACGCCTCCCGCACGACGCGGTCGTCGCGCGCGCCCGACTCGACGCCCGCCACGGGCGCCAGCCAGCGCGCCACGTCCTGCACGGTGTCGCCGCGCAGCCGCGACTGCTTGCCGCGCAGCTGGGCGATGCACAACTCGCGCACGATCTGCCCCAGCCAGGTCGGCAGGTCGGCCTTGCCGGGGTGCAGGCGGCTGGCGTCGCGCCAGACGTGCAGGAACGCTTCGCGCACAACCTCTTCGGCCGCGTCCTCGCGGCCCAGCATGCGCACGCCCAGCGCGAAGGCCGGCCCGCGCTGGGCGCGATAGATCTCGCGCAGCGCCTCGTCGTCGCCGTCGGCGACCCGCTGCAGCAGCGCCCACGACTTGTGGCGCGCGACGAGCGCGTCGCCCGTGCGGGGCGAACCCCCCGCCCGCGCGGCCCAGTCATCCGGCGCATCCGACCGACCCGGCACGCGATCCCTCTCTCCCCCGCGCCCCGCGATCGGCCTCGTCCCCGAGGCCTGCCACGCGGCGCGGCGTGCGGCGGTTCGCGACGATCCCGTCGCGCCCCCTCATCGACGAATCGTCGGGGAGCGGTGGGGCCTAAGGCAAGCGGCTCGCCAGCCGCCGCGCTGCGTCCTACAGTAGAGACGTGACGGTGGTCTGAGAGCAGTGCGTGTCGGAGAGGCAACCCCCGCAGCCGATGTTCGGCATGGATGCTGGCCCCGGATCGCGCGCCCGCTGGCTCCTGCTTGCGGTCGTCGTCTGCGTTGGCGCCGCGGGCGCGGCGCTGTACTTCCACGAGAGCGCCGTCGCCCCCGCCCCGGCCGAGCCCGTCGCGACTGACCCCGCCCCCGCGGCGTCCGCCGACGCCGTCGCCGCGGCCACCGCCGCCGGCCCGGAGGATGTCGTCACGCCCGCCGAATCGGCGCCGGATGCCGCGCCCGCCGACGACGCCGGCGCCGCGCGCGGCACCGCCGCCGGCATTGCCGCCGACACCGATGCCGCATCGGCCGAGACGAGCGGCGAGACCGATCAAGCCAGCGCCGCCGATGCCGCTGCCGATGCCGCTGCCGATGCTGACGGCGCCCCGGCCGACACCACGCCCGAGGCGGAATCGGCCGCGGCCGGCGATGCGGCCGGCGCCGACGCCGACGAAGACGATGCGGCGCCGCCGACCGTCGCCGTCCAGCCGGAGCCGGAGCCCGAACCCGAGCCCCCCGCCCCCATCCCACCGAGCGTCACGGTGACGCCGCCGGCGGTGCGGCAGGGGCAGGCCACCCTCGTCGTGCTGGCCGGCGACGTGGACGCGGACGATGTCTGGGTCTCGATTGACGACTACAGCGGCCAGATGGCCTTCGAGGAGGGCGTGGGCTGGGTGGGGTTCGTGCCCGTCGAGCGGCTCGCCCGGCCGCGCCTTTACCACGTCGTCGTCGACACGTCGAACAACGGGATCTATTCGAGGACCTACCTGAGTGAGCTCTTGGTGGAGGCGGAAGTGGCCGTGATCGACGAGATCACGCTGGACGCCGAGAACGCCGCCCTGCTCACGCCCGAGATGGTCGCGATCGACAACCACACCCGCTACGAGCAGTACAAGGCGGTCAGCGGGCCGCGGCTGTGGTCGGGCCCGTGGGGACTGCCGCTCGTGGGGGTGGACAGCGGCGCCTTCGGCGTGCTGCGTTCCTACAACGGCGGCCCCGCGACGGACTGGCATCACGGGCACGACATCAGCGCGGACGCCGGCGCCGTCATCCGCGCGCCGGCGCGCGGCCGCGTGGTCTTCGCGAGTGACCTGCCGGTGCATGGCGCGGGCGTGATCCTGGACCATGGGGCGGGCGTCTACAGCGGCTACTGGCACATGTCCGAGATCCAGGCCGAGCTGGGCCAGATGGTGAATCCGGGCGACCCGCTGGGTCTGGTGGGGACGACCGGCGTCACGACGGGGCCGCACCTGCACTGGGAAGTCATCGTGCAGGGCACCGACGTGGACCCGATTCAGTGGACCGAGACGACGTTCACGTCGTAGCGCCGTGGTCAGCGGGCGCCCGATACACTGGCGCCTCATGCCGGCGCCCAGCGATGCCGACCCCAACTGCTCCCTTGCCGCTCTGGGCCTGACGGACGGCGCGGCGATGCTGCGCGACGGCCCCGACGCCCTCGTCGTGCACGACGCGGCGGCCGCGCGCGTCCTGCACCTGCCCAAGCACGACGCGGCCGTCGCCGCGCACGCCCGCCGGGCGCAGATCCTCCCGTACCTTCGCGGCTATCTGTCGCCCGCGATCCCGCTGCCGGAGCCGCGGTCGCTGGGGGGCGTCGCGCCGGGGCTGGTCGAGGCGGCCTGGCTTGCGGGCCTGCCCTTCAGCGCCGGCGCGATCACCGAGCGCAACGAGGCGCGCCTGGCCGCGTCGCTGGGCCGCTTCCTGGCCGAGCTGCACGCCTACCCCGCCGAGCGCGCGCAGGCGCTGGGCGCGCCCGGCCCGCGCGACTGGCGCGCCGGCGTCGAGGGGCTGCGCGACCGCAGCCTGAGAGCGCTGCGACCGCAACTCGGCATCACCGAGACGGCTCGCCTGCGACGCTGGTGGCGGAGCTGCGCCGGCGACGCCGCCGGGGCGTTCGACCCCGCCCCGACGCACGGCAACCTCGCCCCCGAGCACCTGCTGCTCGACGAGGAGGCGCGCGACCTGCACGCCGTGCTGGGCTGGAGCCGCCTCGCGGTCGCCGATCCGGCGCTGGATCTGGCCGCCGTCGCGCCGCACTACGGCGCCGATTTCGCCTGGCTGGTGATGGAGGCCTACCGGGCCGCGGGCGGCGCCGTCGATGCCGACTTCCTGCGGCGTGTGCGTCTGCAGACGTCGCTGGCGCCCATCCTGGCCTGGGATCGATCGCGCGCGCCGGGCCAGCCGCCCCCGGCCGACGCCACCCGGACGCTCGCCGAGCGGCTGCGCGCCGGACCCGTGCTCGCCGGCTAGTACCCCGTGACCGGGAGCCCCTGCGCGGTGCGCAGACTCAAGACCTGGCCCAGGTGCACGTTGCCGTGCGCCAGCACGCCCTGCCCGATGAGCTGGATCATCGATTGCCGCCGCTCCGGCCCCAGGCGGACCGAGGCGCGCAGCGCCAGCCCGTCGACGGTCTCCAGGAACGGCCGCACGCTCTCCGTCAGGTCGTTGGCGTACTGCACGAGGTCGGCCGCGCCGGGCACGCGCAGCGCGTACGCCTCGCGCGGCTCCATGCCCGTCCCCTGCGCGGCCTTGGGAAGCCCCCAGCGCACGTTCAGCGCCTGCTGCAGCCAGACCGTCGTCTTGCGGCCCTGGCAGAGGTAGTTGATGACGTTGTCCTCCGTGCGCAGCACGTGCCAGGCCAGGAAGCCAATGTGGTTCGCATCCGCGTTGGGGCGGTACGCGAGCTGCTCGTCGCTCAGGTCCGACAGCGCCGCGACGTAGCGGTTGTTGAGGTCCGTCACGAAGTGCGCGAGGAAGTCGTTGATGTTGGCGGGCATCCGTCAGGCGACTCCAGGCCCTGGGTCCGCGCGTCCGGGTCGCGCGAGCGGGGGGCAGGGTATGCCGCAAGGGCCGCGCCTGTACAGCCCGCCCGGCGGGACGGCCTCAGCCGCGCGCCGCCGGGTGCGCGTCGGCCGGCGGTGCTGCCGGGAAGACGACGACCGGCCCCGCGACCCGCAGCCGCACCGTATCGCCCACGGCGTGGGTCGCGTCGAAGTCGAGGCGGGCGTGCACGCGCGCGCCGCTGGCCAGGCGCAGCGCGATCACCTGATCGTGCCCGTAGTAGGTGTGCTCGGTGACCACGGCGCTGACCCAGCCCTCGTCGTCGCCGGGCGCGGCCGAGGCCGTCGTCGCGCCCACCTGCACCGTTTCGGGCCGCAGCATCGCTTCCACGACGCCCCCCTCGCCGCCCTCACCGACCGTCGCGACGCCGCCCAACTCCGTCGTCACGACGCCGCCGGCCAGGCGGCCGGGCAGGAAGTCGGCGTCGCCCACGAAGGCGGCCACCGCCCGCGTCGCCGGACGCCGGTAGATCTCCGACGGCGTGCCCACCTGCGCCACGCGACCCTCCCACATCACCGCCACGCGATCGGCGAGGCTGAACGCCTCCTCCTGGTCGTGCGTCACGAAGACGGCTGCGGCGCCCGCCCGCTTCAGGATCGCGCGGACCTCGGCCCGCACCGCGGCGCGCAGGCGGGTGTCGAGGTTCGAGAAGGGCTCGTCCAGCAGGATCAGGTCGGGGCGCGGGGCCAGGGCGCGCGCCAGCGCCACCCGCTGCGCCTCGCCGCCCGACAGCTCGTGCGGGTAGCGGTCGGCCATCTCCGTCAGCGAGACCAGCGCCAGCGCCTCCCGCACGCGCGGGTCGGCCGGCGCGGGGGCAAAGGGCACGTAGCGGCGCGTCAGGCGCGCCAGCGTCGCCCTGAGGCCGCTGGGGGCGTCCCTGGGGGCCTGCCTGGGGGCGTCGAGGCCGTACTGCACGTTCGCGCCCACCGTCAGGTGCGGGAACAGCGCGTAGTCCTGGAAGACCATGCCCACGCGCCGCGCCTCCGGTGGCAGCGACAGCCGCTCGCCGACGACGGCGTGGCCGCCGATCCGCACGACGCCGGCGTCGGCCCGCTCGAAGCCCGCGATCAGGCGCAGCGTCGTCGTCTTGCCGCAGCCGCTGGGCCCCAGCAGCGCCAGGATCTCGCCCGGCCGGACGTCGAGGCTCACGTCGCGCACGGCCGCCACGTCGCCGAAGGCCTTGCGCAGGCCCGCGCAATCGAGCGCGGCGACGGCGGGCAGGGCGTCGGGTCGGGTGGCGGCGTCAGTCACGCAGGCCTCGCTCGCGGATCAGGATCAGCGCCATGGGCAGCGCCGCCACCCCGATCAATAGCAGGCCCGGGGCCGCGGCGCGGGCGAAGAAGGCCTCGTCGGCGTGCGCCCAGACCTGGGTGGCGAGGGTGTCGAACTCGATCGGGGCCAGCAGCAGGGTCGCCGGGAGCTCCTTCATCGTCGTCAGGAAGACCAGCGCGAAGCCGCTCACCATGCCCGGCACGATCAGCGGCAGCGTCACCGTCGCGAGCACCGATCCCCGGGTCCGGCCCAAGCCACGCGCGGCCTCCTCGATGCTCGGCCGGACGCGCACCAGCGAGGCCCGCAGCGGCCCGATCGACTGCGGCAGGAACAGCACCAGGTAGGCGAAGATCAGCACCGGCCAGCTCTGGTAGAGGGCCGGCACGACGTTGAGCGCGAAGAACACCACCGACAGCGCCACGACGATCCCCGGCAGCGCGAAGCCCACGTAGCTCACCCGCTCGACCAGCCCCGCCAGCGGCCCGCGCTTGCGCACCGCCACGATCGCGACGGGCAGCGCGGCCGCCACGGCGATGCCCGCCGCCACCGCCGACACGGACAGCGAGTGCCAAGCCCCCGACCACAGACCGCGGATCGGCTCGTCGTGCTGCAGGGCGCGGATCAGCCAGTCGAGCAGCACGATGATCGGCGTGGCCAGGGCGGCCAGCGTCAGCAGGCCGAGGAACGCCAGCGCCGGCCAGCGCCAGCGCCCCAACTGGATGCGGCGCGGCCCGCGTGACGCCCCGCCGCCGGTGTAGTAGCGCCCGCGCGAGCGCGTGACCGCTTCCACGACCAGGATCAGCGCCACCAGGGCCACGAGTTCGAGGCCCAGGACGGCCGTCGCCGAGCGATCGAAGCTGCTCTGCATCTGCACGAAGATCGCCCGCGTGAACGTGTCGAAGCGCAGGATCGAGACGGCGCCGAAGTCGCTCACGACGTACAGCGCCACCAGCAGCGACCCCGCCGCCAGCGGCACCCGCAGCTGGGGCACGACGACCCGGACGAACGTCCGCCAGGCGCCCACGCCGAGCGCCCGCGAGGCCTCCTCCATCGAGGGGTCCAGGCTGCGCAGCCCGGCCAGCAGGGTCAGCAGCAGGTAGGGGTAGCTGAACAGCGTCAGCGCGAGGAATGCCCCCTCGAAGCCGGTGATTTGCGGCACGCTGTCGACGCCCAGCGGCCCCAGGAAGCGCTGCAGCGTGCCCCGCGGCCCCGTCGCGGCCAGGTAGGCGAGCGCGCCGACGAACGACGGGAAGACGAGCGGCAGCACCGACAGCACCGCCCAGACGCGGCGCAGCGGGAGGTCGGTGCGCACGACCAGCCAGGCGATCGGCAGCGAGATCAGGATCGACGCCCCGGTGACGCTGACGGCCAGCAGGACCGTGTTGCGCAGCAGGCGCCAGGTGGGGCCGCGCAGCAGGTCGTGCCAGGCGTCGCTGTCGGCGCCGGCGGCCCGCACGACCAGGTAGATCAGCGGGATCGTCATCGCCCCGGCGACGGCGAGCGCCGCGATCCACACGATCGACGCCGCTCCCCGCGGGGTGCGCGTCGAAAGGGGGCGCGGGATGGCGGCGATCAGGGACACGGGGAATCCGCCCACGGGCGCACGCCGGCAGGCGCCGGCCTCCCGATGTTAACCGGGCCTAAGGCCTGTGGGTAGCGGTCCTACGTGTCCCTGGAACCGGGCGTCGGAGTGCGACGGATCGACATGCGGCGGCGCCGTCCGTCGCCTACCAGGACGACTTGCGAATCCCCGGCAGCAGGCCCTGCGCCGCCATCTCGCGGAACGTGATCCGCGAGAGCCCGAACTTGCGCATGTACCCGCGCGAGCGCCCGGTGACCTCGCAGCGGCTCTTGAGCCGGCTGGGGCTGCTGTTGCGCGGCAGCTTCTGCAGCGCCACCTGCGCCTCCCAGCGCGCCTGCGGATCGTCGATCGACTCGCGCAGCTGCATCTTGAGGGCGGCGCGCCGGTCCTTGTACTGCTCGTGCATCTCGCGCCGCTTCTTGTCGCGTGCGAGCTGGCTCTTCTTCGCCATGAGTGCTCCGTCGGCCCGGCGCACAGCGCGGCGGGCGCCCGATCAGGGTACGGGGCTGCCTCGGGCAGGGGCAAGCGACGGGGTCGCATCGCCCCGACGCGCCCCCGCCGCCCGACTACGTGGCCGACTGCGAGTTCCCGCCCCGCTTCTTGATCGCGCGGCCCTGCTTCGCCTCCAGCCGGCTGATGGCGCGGCCCTTGCTGAGGTCGGGGTCCGCGACCAGCCCGTAGATCTCGCGGCCTTCGTGGTCCTTGGGGAGGTGCTCGGTGATCGGAAGACCTTCCGGATCGCAGAACAGCAGTCAATGGCAGTACTTCCACTTCTGCATCTCCTCGCAGGGGCAGATCCAGAAGTTCGACTCGTCCACTTCCTTCTGCTTGTCCTCGTAGAAGTTGCAGGGGCAGAGCGGCTTGCCCAGATCGTCGATGTGCTTGGCCAGCCCGATCACCAGGAACTCGGTGATCTCCTCCTGGGGGTGCAGCAACGAGCCGCTCTTGTCGGCGAACTTGCGCGCGAACTTCCACATCTTGTCGATGTTCTTCTGCGACGCCTGCATCCGGTCGCTGTCGGTGACGTCGTCCACGGGCTGTAGCGGGGCGGCGGGCTCCGCGGGTGGATCGGTGGTCATGGCGCGATCACGATTCGCTCCCGCGCGTGCGGCGCAGGTACTCCTCGAGGTCCTCGATCAGCCCCTCCGCGGAGGGGAGTTCCACCGGCGGCGTCGCGGCCGGCGCCTCCCGGACCGACGCCTCGAGTTGCTTGACGTAGGCCCGCAGATCGTCGTTCTCCTCCATCGCCGCCCGTACCCGTTCGTCGAAGCGGCGCTCCTCGCGCCGCAGGCGCTCGTAGTCCACCTCGAGGCCGCTGATCCCCTCGAGGCGCTCCAGCAGCGCGCGCGCCCCGAGCGGGTTGGCGATGCCCGGCAGGTAGTGCGGCACCGCGGCCCAGAGGCTGACGCCGTCGACGGCGTGACGGCGGCAGGCGTCGTGGAACACGCCCACGATGCCCGTGGGGCCCTCGTAGCGCGACGGGTGCATGTCGAAGCGCTGCGCCAGCTCCGGCGAGTTCGCCGAGCCGCTGACGCTGACGGGTTGCGTGTGCGGCACCCCGGCCGCCACGGCGCCCAGGGTCACCACGAGGCGCACGTGCATGGCGGCGATCAACGCGTGGACGCCGTCCATGTAGCGCTTCCAGCGGAAATTCGGCTCGATCCCCACCGCCAGGATCAGGTCGTGATCGCGGGCGGGCAGCGGCACGGCGTAGAAGTCGGTGCTGGGCCAGATGATCTCCCGCACGCCCTGCCGGTAGCGGGCCAGCGGACGCGCCTCGGTGAAGTCGTAGAACTCTTCCGGGTCGATGCTGGCGAATGGCTCCGCGCTCAGCGTCGCGGCGAGGTAGCGCGCCGCCGTCGACGCCGATTCGCCGGCGTCGTTCCAGCCCGCCCAGGCGATCACCAAGTGGGGATCGCGCAGCGGCGGCTCGGACTCGAACTGCAGCTCAGGCTGGTCCACCATCGTGGCAGTGTAGCGGCCGGGCGGTTGCATGCCGCGATCGCCCGCCGCAGCCCGAGGCTTGCCGTTGACACACCGGCCGTGCTCCCCTGGCGACATGTCCGCCTCCGCGCTGCGCCCCACCGCCGACGCCGCCCACGCCGATTGGGCGCGCCGCGTCGCCGCCAACCGCGAGCAGGCCGAGCGCCTGCGCGAGGAGGCCCCCGGCGACGACTTCTACGCGCCCGTCGCGCCGGCCTTCCGGGCCGACCCCGCGCGCCGCGACGATCCGACGCTCAACGCGCTGCTCGGCTTGGCGCGGCCCGGCGATACCTGGCTCGACGTCGGCGCCGGCGGGGGCCGATTCAGCCTGGCGATCGCGCGGGCGGTGCGGCGCCTCATCGCGGTCGAGCCGAGCCCGAGCATGCGCGCCGTCTTCAGGCAGACGATCGCCGGCTTCCGCGACGACGCGGGCGGCTCGATCGAGAACACGGAGTTGCGCGCGGAGCGCTGGCCGCCCGCCTCGACCGACGCGTACGCGGCCGACATCGGCTTCATCTCGCACGTGGGCTACGACGTCGAGCTGATCGGCCCGTTCCTGGATGCGCTGGAGGCGGCGGCCTCGCGCCTCTGCGTGGCCGTGCTGATGGACCGCCCGCCGCCGTCGTCCTGCTCCGGGCTGTGGCCCGTCGTGCACGGCGAGCCCCAGGCTGAACTGCCCGGCCTGCTGGAGTTCCTGGCCCTGCTGCTGGCCCGCGGCACGCTGCCCGAGATGCGCGTCGTGATGACAGAGGACTTGCGCTTCGACTCCCCAGCCGAGGCCGAGGCGGTCGCGCTGCGGCGGCTGTGGCTGTCGCCGGACGGCGCCAAGGCCGCGCGCCTGCGGGAGACACTGGCGCGCACGCTGCTGCACGATGCGGACTGCGTGCGGCTCCCGCGGCGTAGCCGCGTGGGCCTCGTGACGTGGACGCCGCCCGGCGCCGCCGAAAACGGCTAGCGCGCCCGGTCCATCGCTCGCAGGAACACGCCGCGATAGCCTTCGTTCTGCCGCAGCGCCTCTTCCCACTGGGCGTCCGTGAGCGACGCGCGCAGGGCAACCATCTGCTGCGTGTCTTCGCCCACCGGCCAGCGCGTGGGCAGCGGCTGCTCCAGCTCCACGATGTCCGCCAGCGCCACGGCGACCGCCCGCGAGCCGGGCCGCGTCGCGGCGCGCTTGCGGAACGCGGCCAGCGCCTCGTCGACCACGGCCTGCATGCGGCTGCGCCGCTCCCGCACGGCCTGCGTCACGTCGAGCGACGTGGTCTGCCAGTCCGAGGTGTACATCCCGGGCTCCAGGATGGTGACCTCCACGCCCGTCGCCGCGACCTCGAGCCGCAACGCCTCCGACATCGCCTCGACGGCGTGCTTGGAGGCCGAGTAGAGGCCGAGCAGGGGGCCGGAGATGCGCCCGGCCAGCGACGACACGTTGACGACCTTGCCGCGGCCGCGCGCCCGCATGCCCGGGAGGACCGCCCGCACGACCCGGATCTGCCCGACGACGTTCGTGTCGAACTGGCGCAGCACCTCGTCGTCCTCAAGCTCCTCGACGGGGCCGTAGAGGCCGTAGCCGGCGTTGTTGAACACGGCGTCGATCCGGCCGTACGTGCGCTCGGCCAGGGCCACGGCCGCATCGACGCTGGCGCGCTCGGTGACGTCGCAGGACGTGACCGTGATGCGGTCGCTCAGCGCGCCCGCGCCGGCCAGCAGGCCGGGGCCGTCGCGGTCCGGGCTGCGCATCGTCGCGACGACGCGATGCCCGCGCTGCACGAGCTCCAGCGTCGCCGCCTCGCCGAAGCCGCGCGACGCGCCCGTGACGAACACCACCTGATCCTGCAAGACCATGTCGGACCCTCCTTCCGGCCGTAGACCGGCTGGCTGTCGAGCGGGCCGTGAATGCGAAGGGGGCGAGCCCCGCGGCCCGCCCCCTGTCGCGTGATCGCGGATCAGACGTTAGACCTTGAGGGCGTCGGCGACGTCCGCCAGACCCAGCGACTCCAGCTTGTCGCGGCTCGGCGTGCAGTTGTCCCTGTCCCAGTCACAGGCGTTGAGGAAGTCGGTCTCCATCAACTCCACGTCGACCTGGACGCCCTCCAGCGGGCCCACCGTCTGCGCGGTGCCCTCGTTGCCGGTGAGGCGGCCGGGGACGTAGCGCGCCCGCGGGTTGTTGCCCTCCCGGACCTCGAAGGCCATGCGCAGGTTCGCGATGCGCTCGCCCGCCTGCTGCAACTCGTCGCCGCTGATCTCCCAGCCGGTGACCTTGTTGATCCACTCCGGGAAGCGCTCCGTCGGCGCCGTCATCATGATGAACTGGCACATGCCCGTCGCGTTCACGACGTGCATGTACTCGCTGGCGCCCTTGTGGTGCTCGCCGCGGTTGGCGTAGTCCTGGAAGTCCTTCGGCGCGCGCGGGTACTCGGGCCCGCCGAAGCGGCTGTTGCCCTCGTACTGCGTGTGCCGGGCGGGGGTCGGGTCCAGCTTGTACGTCGTGTGGAACTCCGGCTGCAGCTTGGGGTCGTGCATCGGCAGTTCCTGGCCGCCGATGTGGATCGCGTAGGCCTCGCTGCCGTTGCCGATCTTCTCCGCGGCGACCTTGACGCCGTCGGCCAGCACGTCGCCGAAGCCCTCGCGCTTGCCCATCTTGTGCAGCAGGGCCATGGCGGCCTCGGCGCCGCCCCAGCGCAGTTCCAGGCCGTCCGTGTCCTCCCTGCTGAGGATCCCGTTCTCGAAGCACTCAATCGCGAACGAGATCGTGCAGCCCGCGCCGATCGTGTCCAGGCCGTACTCGTTGCAGACGTGGTTGGCGTGGATCAGGAAGTCCAGGTCGTTGATCAGGTTCATCGTCCCGAACGACGCCATCGTCTCGTACTCCGGGCGGTGCGTGAGCCGCGGGTAGGGGTACTCGGGGTTGGCCGACTCGACGCTCTCGGCGCCGCAGGCCAGGGGGCAGTGCCAGCAGGCGTAGTGGCGCACCATCTTCTCGTTGACGACGGGGCCCTGCAGGCCGTCCACGTCGCCGAAGACCTCGATGCCCACGCCGCCCCAGTTACGCACCGGCGAGTCGCCGCTGTGCGCCGAGCCGGCCGTGATGCCGGTCGTGCCGACGGAGCGGAAGAAGTCGCGCAGCGGCGCCACGAAGTTGTTCAGCGAGTCCTTCATCAGGCCCCGCGCTTCCTTGTCGTGCTGCTGGATCATCTGTCGCGTCGACTTGACGACGACGGCCTTGACCCGCTTCGAGCCCATCACGGCGCCCACGCCCGAGCGCGCCGCCAGGCGGCCGTGCTCGTTGCAGATGCCCGCCAGGTACGAGAGGTTCTCGCCCGACTGCCCGATCAGCGCCACGGAGGTCTTCTTGCCGTACTCCTCCTTGAACTTCTTCTCGGCGCTGATCGCGTCCATACCCCAATAGTCCGAGGCGTCGTGGAGGCTGACCTCGTCGTCGTCGATCAGGATGTAGACCGGGTCGTCCGACGCGCCGTACAGCAGGATGCCGTCCCAGCCGGCGAACTTCAGGTAGGGGCCGAAGTCGCCGCCGCAGTTGGCGTCGCCCCAGCCGCCGGTCGAGGGGCTCTTGCAGACCGCCTGGAAGCGGTTGCCGAAGATCGGCGTGCCGGTCATCACGCCGGGCATCAGGCCCAGGACGTTGTCGGGGCCCATGGGGTCGGCCCCCTGCGGGATGCGGTCGAAGAGCAGACGCGCGCCCAGGCCGTAGCCGCCCAGGTAGTCCTTGTACATCTGCTCGGGGATCTCCTCGGGCGTGATCTCCCCGTTGCTGAGGTTCACGTTGAGGATCTTGCCGTTATAGGCCAGTTCTTCCGGCATGGGCGACGTTCCTTTCTGCCGGCCGCAGCCGACGCTGCACGGTCCGCCCCCGGGACGGCCCCGTGTTGTGGGTCTGGGTTCCGCGATTATCGCCTGCCGACCGCCTACCGCTCAATATGCCCGCGTGGGCATAACGGTCGGCCACCTTGAAGGAGGACCAGGCCGCGACATAATACGCGGCGCTCAGTCGGACTGCGCGAGCGCGCCCAGCAGTTGCAGCGTGCGCCTCCGGTCGCGCGCCGCGCGCGCATCCGTATCGACGCTGCCCGTGTCGACGATGTCCGCCAGCAGCTCGCCGACGCCGAAGCCCGGCAGCCCGCGCACCCGATCCGCCACCGCGTTCTCGTCGCCGGAGATGATGATCGCGTCCGCCATGGCGTCGGTGAAGACGTCGCCGGCCGCATCGGGCAGGCCGGCGTCGAGCATCATGCGCTCGTAGAACGGCAGGCGCTGGTAGTTGCCGAACTGCTTGGCGGCGGCGGCCCGGACCGCCGGCCGGTCGTCGGAGACGACCACCGGCACGTGCGCGACGATCGGCGGCGCGGGGCGTCCCGCCGCCCCCGCCCCCGCGGCCACGGCGGGCGCGGCCTGATCGCGCAGGAAGGGCAGCGGCGACATCCAGGAGATCGCGCCGTCGCTGAGCTCTCCCGCCAGCCGGTAGGCGCGCGGCCGCAGCGTCGCGATCAGGATCGGTACGGGCGCGGGCGCGTCGATCCGGGCCCGCGCGGTCAGCTGCTCCCCGGCGACGTTCACCGCCCCCTCGTGCAGCAGGGTGCGCAGGATGCCGACGTACTCCCGCAGGTGCGCCAGCGGCCGCTCGAAGCCGAGCCCGAACATCCCCTCGATGACCGGCCGATGGCTGGGCCCGATCCCCAGGCGCAAGCGCCCCGGCGCGAGCTGCTCCAGCGCCAGCGCCTGCGACGCCATCACCAGCGGATGCCGCGGGTAGGTCGGCACGATGCTCGTCCCGAAGCCGATCGACGTCTCCTCGGCCGCCCGCCCGAAGACGACGAACGGGTCCGGCGCGGCGCCGCCCACGGTGCTCCACACCATGTCCAGCCCGGCCGTGTCGGCGGCCAGCGTGCGGTCCAGCATCCCCCGCGCCTCGCGGAAGCCCAGGTGCACCCCAATCGGCAGATCGCGCATGATGGTCTCGCTTTCCTTGGCGGGCCCGGCCCGCTGGTCGGCCCCGCTAGCCGCTGTCGAAGCCCGATGTCAGGGGCCGGTCCGAGCGTTGTCCGGCGGCGCCGTCGGGGCCGAAGTCGTTCACAGTGCTGGCGAGTTGATCGGGCTCCGGCGGGGCCGGCGCCTGGAAGGGCTGCCCCGGCGCCGATTCGACGTGCAGGGTCTGCGTGGGGAAGGCGAACTCGACGCGCAGCCGCTGCGCCAGCCGCACGATGTCCAGGTTGAGGACGTGCCGCACCCGCATCTCCTCGTTCCAGTCGCCCGCGCCGATGAAGCAGTACAGCATCACGTCCAGCGTGGAGGGGCCGAACTCCTTGAACTCGACGATATAGAAGTCGGTGCGCATGCCCGGGTTGGCCCGGATGAGCGCGCGCACGCCCTCCACGAAGGCCTGCATCTGCTCCGGCGTCGTGGCGTAGGAGAGCCCCAGCGTCGTCGAGTAGCGCCGCCAGCGGCGCGCGCCCATGTTGTCGACGTTGTTGTCGGTGAAGATGTAGTTGGGGATGGTCACGACGGAGTTGTAGAACGTGCGCACGCGCGTGGAGCGCAGCCCCACCTCCTCCACGGTCCCCTCCACCCCGCCGGCGATGATCCAGTCGCCGGTTTGGAAGGGCTTGTCCGTGAAGACCGTGATCCCGCCAAAGAAATTCTTGACCGTGTCCTGCGCCGCCAGAGACACCCCCAGCCCCAGCAGGCCGGCGCCCGCGATCAGGGAGTTCACGTTCACGCCCAGGTTGGACAGCACGAACAGCCCACCCAGCGCGAGCATCCCGACGCGCAGGCTGGTGCGGATGATCGGCACCAACTGGTCGTCCATCTTGGTAGCGGTCCGCTCGGCGCGCCTGTTCAGCACCTCGCTGAAGATGTCGATGCCGCGGAGGCCCAGCAGCACCATCGCCGCCGCGCCGATCAGCGACCCGGCCTGACTGACCACGTCCTCGATGCGGGCGTCGAAGTCGAGCACGGGGAAGCCGGCCAGGATCACCGCCGCGACGCCCAGCCAGAGGATCGGCAGGCTCAGCCGTCGCCGTTCGTGGTCCCAGAACTCCCGCTTGCCGGCATCCGCGATGCGGCGTCGCAGCACGATGCCGAGCCCGCGCGTCAGGATCAGCTGCCAGAGCACGACGACCCCGAGCAGCACCCCGATGCCGACGTACTGCCCGATCTCGATGCCCAGGAACGCTTGCTCGTGCCAGGAGGCGAGCACGGGCCATCCGCCCCACGCGAGATCCATCTGCGCGCGTCCTCCCGCCGGCCGCCGGCCCGGTCAGCGCAAGCGTAGCGCTAATCGGCGAACCGGCCAAGGCGGGTGCGCAATTCCGCGCGCGACGACGGTGGTTTCGTCGCCCACGAGCCGATCCGGGCCGGTCCGGTCGCGCGCTCTCCAGCTCCCCGAGGCCCGGCGCCGGCAACTCGCGGCTCGCGGCGTGGTGGGTCTGGGTCGTCAGCCGTCCACAAACGGTTCCAGCTTGTCGAGCAGCCGCTCCATGTCGCTCAGGCCCTCTCTGACATGCTCATCGGCGAGCCAGTTCTCGTAGAAGTTGACGTGCAGGCCGCTCGCGACACTGAACAGGTTGTACACGCCGCGGTCGCCCGTCTCATCCACCAGCCTGTTGACAGCCATGTAGAGGTCGCGATGGCTGGTGTGTCGCCAGCCGCGCGCCTCGGCGATGGCCTTGATCATCTGCGCGGCGGCGCCCCAGCCCTTCTCGGAAGCCTGGCGGACGTCGCCCCGCTCCAACTCCCCGAGGCCCTGCGCCAGCAACTCGCGGCTCGCGGTGTGATACGCCTGTGTCGTCATCCGTCCACCAACCGTTCCAGCTTGTCGAGCAGCCGCCCGACGGACGCCAAGCCCAGCCTCACACCCTGACCCTGATACCAGTCCTCGTGGAAGTTCATCTCCAGGCCGCCCGCGACATTGATCAGGGTGTATATCTCGCGGTCGCCCGTCTCATCCACGAGCCTGCTGACAGCCGCGTAGAGGTCGCGATGGCTGTCGTGCGGCCAGCCGCGCGCCTCGGCGATGGCCTTGACCATCTGCACGGCAGCGTCCCAGCCCGTCCCGGAGGCCAGGCGGGCGTCGCCCCGCTCCAGCTCCCCGAGGCCCTGCGCCAGCAACTCGCGGCTCGCGGTGTGATACGCCTGTGTCGTCATGCTCAGTCCGCTCCAGGGATCCCGATCGAGGCGCGCGCTGGCACGCCTCGCTGCCGGTAGAGCATAGCCGAAGCGGGTGCAGGGCGACGACGGCGGAGCGGCATCGCGACGCCGGACGGGCTCCGCGCTTAGGGATGGTCTGAACAACCGGCGCCGCGGCCGGGGCGCCCACTGATCCGACAGCGACGCGCAGTTGGCCCCGCCACGACGGTGCGCGGCGCCCGCCGGCTCCTCAGTGCACGCCCGTTTCCTGGCCCGCCCAGAAGGGCTTGCGCAGCTCCGTCTTGAGGATCTTGCCGGGCCCCGACTTGGGCAGCGGCTGGGAGCGGAACTCGACCGACTTGGGGCACTTGTAGCCCGCGATCTTGCCGTGGCAGAACGAGACCAGGTCCGCCTCCGTCGCCGCCCCATCGGGGCGCAGCATGACGACGGCGTGCACGGCCTCGCCCCACTGCTCGCTGGGGACGCCGATCACGGCCGCCTCCAGGACGGCCGGGTGGTCGTACAGCGCGTTCTCGACCTCGGTCGTGTAGACGTTCTCGCCGCCGCTGATGATCATGTCCTTGGCCCGGTCGACGATGTACACGAAGCCGTCCGCGTCCATCCGCGCGATGTCGCCGGTGTGCATCCAGCCGCCGCGCAGGGCCTCCGCGGTCTCCCCGGGGCGCTTCCAGTAGCCCCGCATGACGTTCGGCCCGCGCACGGCGATCTCGCCCACGCCGTCCGGGGGCACGTCGCGGCCCTCCCCGTCGACGATGCGCAGCCGCACGCCCATCACCTCGCGCCCGCAGGACGCCAGCCGCTCGATGCCCGCCGGCGTCTCGTAGTCGAGCCACTCCAGGCGCTGGGCGGTGAGCACGGGCGCCGTCTCGGTGAGGCCGTAGGCCTGGCAGAGCACCGGCCCGAAGATGTCGCGGGCGGCCTGGATGCGGTCCACGGCCATGGGCGACGCCCCGAACAGGATCAGGCGCAACGACGAGACATCGTAGTCGCGGACCCGCGGATCATTGACGACGAAGTTGATCATCGTGGGCACGAGGATGGTCGCCGTCACGCCCTCCGCCTGCACCGCGTCGAGGAAGCCGTCGGGCGTGAAACCGGGCACGCAGACCTGCGTCGCGCCGGCCATCGTCATCACGTAGCAGGCCCAGGCGTCGGCGAGGTGGAACAGCGGCGCGACGTGCAGCCAGACGTCGTCCTCGCGGAAGGCGAACGTCATCTGGACGTGCTCCGCGTTGGAGACGACGTTGCGCTGCGTCAGCATCACGCCCTTGGGCCGGCCCGTCGTCCCGCCCGTGTAGCAGAGGTTGATCAGGTCGTCCTCGGCCCAGTCGCGGGCGGCCGCCGCGACGGGCGCGCTGCCCTCGATCAGCGACTCGTAGGTGTGGTCGCCGGGGGGCGCGGCGTCTTCCAGCACGATGACGTGGGTCAGGCCGGGGACCGCGTCGCGGAACTCCGACAGCAGCGGCAGGTACTCCGGCCCCACCAGCAGCGCCCGGATGTCGCCGTCGCGGAGGATGAACGCCAGCTCCTCGGCCGCCAGGCGGATGTTGAGCGGCGCCAGCGGCATGCCCGCGAAGTGGGCCGCGAAGTACGTCTCGTAGTAGCGGTGCGAGTTGTTGGCCAGGATCGCGATGTGCGACCCCACCGGCAGCCCCAGTCCCAGCAGCCCGGCCGCGAGGCGGCGGATGCGCTGCCCGACCTCGCGGTAGGTGTAGCGCGTCGCGCCGTCGACGACGGCCGGCCGGTCGCCGTACAGCGCCTCGGCGCGCTCCAGGATGTCCCCCACGAGCACCGACTGCATGACGCGCCCCTTCCCGCTCGGCTATCGCGGCTCCGGTCCGTCTCTCCGCGATCCGCGCTTAGCCGGCCGTCGGGTCGTGGCTGAAGCCGGTCGACTTGTGGCGGCCGTCGCAGAACGGCTTGCTCTCCGACTGCCCGCAGCGGCACAGCGCGATCCGGCTGCCCTGCGGCAGTTCGATCTCGCCGCCGTTGGCGTCCGTCAGCTGCAGCCCGCTCGCCTCCAGCAGGTACGGCCCGTTGCTGTTGACTCTGATCTCCGGCATCCGCTCCTCCATCCACCCGGAGCCGCCGCCGAGCGTCCTCCACTCGGTCGCCCGCCCCGGTGTCGTGGCGTGAGCATATCGCCCCGACCCGGCTGGCGGCGTGCGACCGTCAGCCTCGCAGCCGTCAGCCGTGGGCCGCATCGACGGGCGGCAGCCCGGCCAGGCGGCGGGCCTCGGCCAGCAGCGCCTCCAGCTCCGCGATCTCGCCCTCCAGGGTCAGGTGGTCCTCGTCGCGGCCCACGACGTACCAGCGCACGTTGCCCATCGTCTCGACGCGCCGCACGGCGGCCACGTCCTCCCAGGCCAGCGCCTGCCGCGCCTCGCCCTGGTGGAGCGCCTCGATGCGCTCGGGGCCCAGAATGATTACGGTCGGCGTGCGACGCCAGGTCAGCGCCACCAGGGGCAGCATGACGCCCGTCACGACCAGGAAGAACAGCCCGATCCCCAGCAGCTCGCTCGCGCCGGCGATCGGCCAGGCGATCAGCGCCAGCAGCGACGCCAGCGCCGGGAAGACGAAGGTCGCGTTGTTATACCAGCCGCCCTCGTAGCTGTGGGCGCGGAGCGCGCCGGGGCGCGCGTCCAGCGCCGCGGCGTCGCGGGGGCGCAGCCGTCCGGCGACGATCGGGCCCGATCGCGACGCCGGGCCCGTATCGGGCACTGGCTTCAGCATGGGGGCTCCGGCATGGGCGATCGGGCGTCGGCCGGCGCCTAGACGCGCTCGAGGATGCTCGGCGCGGAGCTGATCCCGCAGACGGCGGGGCTCTCCTCGACGTTGATCGCCTTGACGACGCCGTCGTCCACGAACATCGCGAAGCGGCGGGTGCGGAAGCCCATCCCCACCACGCTCAGGTCGACGCCCAGGTCCAGCGCGCGCGTCACGTCGCCGTTGCCGTCGGCGAGCATCGTGATGTGGTCGGCGCCGTGCGCATCGTTCCAGGCGCCGAGCACCGAGATGTCGTTGGTCGACATGCAGATCACCGCGTCGATGCCCTTGGCGGTCAGCGCCGCCTCGTTCTCGGCGAAGCTGGGCAGGTGCTGGTTCGTGCAGGTGCCGGTGAACGCGCCCGGGACGCCGAAGACGATCGCCTTCTTGCCCGCGACGAGGTCGGCCAGCGTCGTGGGCTCGGGCTTGCCGTCTTGCATCGTCCTCCCGGACGCATCGGCGGGGATCGTGGCTCCTTCAGCGATCGGCATTGGGGGTCCTTTCGGGTCTCACGCGACGCGGGCGCGCGAGCGGCTGGGGGACTGGGGGATGCCGACGGGCGCCGCGCCGGCCGCGGATGCGGTCGTGCGTCGCGCCCGTCGCCGACAGCATAGCCCCGGCGGGCGGACGTGCACGGCCCCACGAACGGCGAGCCGGCAACTCGGGCCGGACGTAGTATCCGCTGATGGACCTCGGCGAACTGGTACTGCTGGCGGATCGCATCGGGATCGTGGCCTTCGCGATCGCGGGCGTCTCGGTGGGCGTGGCGCGGCGGATGGACGTCTTCGGGCTACTGGCCATCGGCGTGACGACGGCCATCGGCGGCGGCGGCCTGCGCGACGTGCTCCTGGGCGAGGTGCCCCGCGCCCTGACGCGCAGCGACTACCTGCTGTTCGCGGTCGGCGCGGCCGCGGTGGCGATCGTCGCGGCGTGGCTGGGCTGGCGCTGGCCCGACCGCCTGCTGGCCGTGGCCGACGCCGTCGGCACGGGCGCCTTCGCCGTCGCCGGGGCGCTGCTCGCGCGGGACGCCGGGCTGGCCTGGCCGGCCGCGGTCGTGCTGGCGATCCTGACGGCAACCGGCGGCACCGTACTGCGCGACGTGCTGGCGAACCGCATCCCGATGGCGTTCCGCACCGGTCTGAACGCGACCGCCGCCGGCGTCGGAGGCATCGTCGCGTTCTTCGTCGCCAGCGAGGACGAGGCCCTGGCGGCCGCCGTGGGCGCGGGCCTGACGGCGGCGCTCAGCCTGGTGGGCTACGCCGGGCTGGGTCGGCTGCCGCGCATGCGTCCGGGCGCGCCTCCGCCCGCGTGACGTCGCTCCGCGGCTGTCGCGCCCGGCGCGCGGTCGGCGCCGGCGTCCGAGCTGGCTAGCCGCCGAAGAAGTACGTGGTGCCGTACTTCTCGCCGATCTCCACGATCCGCTCCGGCTGCGCGCCCAGTTCCCGGAACAGCCCCTCGATCCCGGCCGGTGCGAACCAGAACAGCAACTCCGCGTCCACATCACCATCGTTGTGGAAGCGATGCTTCAGCCCCTTGGGGACGTTCACGAACGACCCGGCGCCCAAGGTCACCAGGTTCGCTCCCACCAGGAAGGCCAGCTCCCCGCGGATGACGTAGAACGCCTCCTCCTCGCGTGTGTGCACGTGGGTGGGCGGTCCGCCACCGGGCGGCACGATGGCATGGGTGAGGAAGTAGCCGTTGTCGGTCTCGGCGCCGGTCGCGAGCGTTGCGTAGATGTCGCCGCCCGCCCCCGTGGGGACTGCATCGCGATCTTCGGGCCGCATGATCAGGGCCTGACGTTGAGGGGTGGGCATCGCGGGGTCTCCTTGTCTCCGTGGCGCCCGCCGTGGCGCGTCGCGCCCGGCGGTCGGTTGCGTCCTATGCCCGGATGCGACGCACGGCCAGCACGCCGCCCACGCCCACCAGCGCGCTGATCGCGAAGATCAGCGAGAGGACCGGGAGCCGGCTGCCGCCGCCGGCCAGGCCGCCGCTGCCGGTGACCGGCATTCGGAGGCTCTCGGCGGTGTCATCAGCGGCGGGGGCGTCATCGGTGTCATCAGCGGGGGCATCGGCGTCATCGTCGGCGGCGGCGGCGTCGGCCGTCGCGTCATCGGCGACATCCGCCGGGGCGTCCTCCTCGGACGGCGAACTGAGGTCGAGCCCGACCTCCTCGAAGGCCGCGGCGCGCACCTCGAACGATCCGCTCGGCAGCGAGCCGTCGATCGTGAAGACCACGCTGCTCGCGTCGGCCGGGTCGATCTGCAGCGTCCAGACGCCGTCCGCGATGGTGGCGGCCTCGAGGGCGACGCCGTCCTGGCTCCAGGCGGTGACCACGGCCCCGTCGGGCGCGGGCGCCCCGTCGAGCAGCGCGCCGCTGCCGGTGGGCTCCGATCCGAAGAACTGGTGCGGCGTCGCGGGCGGCGTCTGTGCGACGGCGCTCGTCGCGATGGCCAGCGCGACCGCGACCGCGCTCAGCATCGTCAGCGCGGCCCGGAGAGACAGCTTGGTCATGATGGGGGAATCCCCTGCTCACATGCCACGCCCACCTCGCCGGCCCCTCGCGGGGCCTTCGAGTCGATACTGTGCGCGAGCGATGGCCGGGGAGCAATGCGCGGCGGCCCGTGTTTACGGCGCCTTTACCGGTCGCGCGGTCGTCCCGCCCGTACATGATCGGGCTATCGGGGACGGCCCTACAGACTCGGCCCCACAGGAACTGCCCGAGAGGAGCTGTGCTACAGGATCTGGCTGAGGAACAGCTTCGTGCGCTCCTCGCGCGGGTTCTCGAAGAAGTGCTGCGGGGTGCCCTGCTCGACCAGGGCGCCCTCGTCGAAGAAGACCAGCCGGTCCGCCACCTCCCGCGCGAAGCCCATCTCGTGGGTCACGACGAGCATCGTCATGCCCGACTCGGCCAGCTCGCGCATCACGTCCAGCACTTCCTTGATCATCTCCGGGTCGAGCGCCGACGTGGGCTCGTCGAACAGCATGATCTTCGGCTGCATCGCCAGCGCCCGCGCGATGGCGACGCGCTGCTGCTGCCCGCCCGAGAGCTGCGCGGGGAACTTGTCGGCCTGCTCGGGGATGCCCACCCGCTCGAGCAGCTCCATCGCCAGCTGGTTCGCCTCGTGCTTGGGCATGTGCCGCACCTTCTGCGGGCCCAGCGTGATGTTGCTCATCACCGAGAGGTGCGGGAAGAGGTTGAACTGCTGGAAGACCATCCCCACCTCGGAGCGGATGGCCTGCATGATGCGGACGTCCTCGTTGAGCTCGGTCCCGTCGATCACGATGCGCCCGGCGTCGTGCTCCTCCAGCCGGTTGAGGCAGCGGATGAACGTCGACTTGCCCGAGCCGGACGGTCCCAGGATGACGACGATCTCGTGCTCCTTGACCGTCAGCGAGACCTCGTCGAGCGCCTGGAAGTCGCCGAACCACTTCGAGACGCCCTCGGCGATGATGATGTCCGGCGCGCCCACCAGCCGGCCGGCGCGGCCGTTCTCGTCGCTGGTCATGGGCGCCTCCGCGGGCGCAGAGCCTGCGGTGGATTCAGCGGTCGGTTCTGTCGTCATGCGGCACCTCCACAGTGCGATCGTACCCAGTGCGATCCTATCGTTCGCCCACGCCCTGGGCCCGCTCCACCCGCTGCGAGATGCGCGACATCATGAATGCCACGATCCAGAAGATCAGCGCGACGAAGAGGTAGGCCTCGATGCGGTCGGGCGTGAACTGGAACTGCGCGATGGCGGAGTCGGCGTTGCCCTTGAGTTCGCGCAGCGGCAGGATCACGGTCACCAGCGTCGTGTCCTTCCAGATCGAGATGGCCTGGCCGACGATCGGCGGGATGGAGTTGCGCAGCGCCTGCGGCAGGATGATGAGCCGCAGCGACTGCGCGCGGTTGAGGCCCACCGAGTGGGCGGCCTCGTACTGGCCGCGCGGCATCGCCTGTAGCGCGCCGCGGATGTACTCGGCCATGTAGGCGCCGGTGAAGACCGCGAGCACGACCGCCGCGCGCACGACCAGGTCGCCGCCGACGACGTCATCGAGGATGAACAGCGCGACGAAGAGCCAGCCGAGCAGCGGCGCCCCGCGGACGACTTCGATGTAGGTGGTGCAGGTCCAGGAGACCACGCGCAGCGACGACGCGCGCCCGATCGCGAGCGGGATCGCGACGATCAGCCCGCCGACGATGCCCACGGGCGCCAGCACCAGGTTGAGCACGAAGCCGTCGAGTTCGCGCATGCTGGCGCCGCCGCCGGCCATCAGGATGATCAGCACGATCGGCAGCAGCAGGACGAGCAGGCCGCCGACCACGCGGTTCTGCATGGTGCGGCGGGGGCCGAATTCGCGCGGCAAGCGCATCGTCAGGGCGTAGCCCAGGTAGAGCATGCCGATCGCGACGAGGAACCAGAGCGAGGACCAGATCGCCGCGCCGCCGTGGGCCATCAGGAACACCAGGAACACCGTCACGCCGCCGATGAACATGTGGTCGCGGCGGCCCAAACTCGACCAGGTGCCGTAGGCCAGACCGACCGCGAACATCACCGTGGCGATGCTGAACCAGAGGCGCCAGGCCAGCTCGTGGGGGAAGCCGCCGGCGAAGAGCAGCCAGCGGTTCTCGGTAATCACGCCCCAGTTCGCGTCGATGAAGATGAACCAGATGATCCCGCCCAGCACCAGCCCCAGGAACAGGCTCGTGATGAGCGTGAGCGCGATCCCGGCGCGCGAGGCGAAGAGGTTGCGGCGCAGCCAGCTGCGCAGGCGCACCGAGCGCGGCCGGCGGGCACGCTGGCGGTGCGGCGGGAGGACGATCTTCCGCATTGGCTGCGCGGGCACGTTGACCATTGGCCCGCCTCCCTAGACCTCGTGCGCGGTTACCCGCGCGTTGAAGAAGTTCATCACGGCTGAGATCGCGAACGAGACGAGCATGTAGGTGACGATGATCACGAAGAACATCTCGAGCGCGTGGCCGGCCTTGTTCTGCACGATCGTGGCGACCCGGAACAGGTCGTCGTAGAGCACCGCGTAGGCCAGCGAGGAGTTCTTGTTGACGTTGAGGTATTGGTTGGTGACGGAGGGGATCATCTGCCGCAGGGCTTGCGGCAGGATGATCAGCGAGAGCCGCTGGTAGCCGGTGAGGCCCACTGCGTTGGCGGCTTCGGTTTGCCCCCGCGGCAGCGCCTGGATGCTGCCGCGCACGATCTCGGCGATGAACGAGCCGGTGTACATCGTGAGGCCCAGCACCAGCGAGGCGAACTCGGGCTTGATCGTCATGCCCTCGCGGTAGGCCAGCGAGATGCCCGTGTCGTCGACGATCGGCCGGTCGATGCTGACCGGCGCGCCGAGCACCAGGAACGAGATCACGGCGCCGGCGGCGAAGATGCCGAGGGCGTTGCGGTTGGGATTGTGCGGCAGGCCGCTCTCGCGCTCGCGCTCCTGTCGCCGGCGGCGCACGCGCATCGCGAAGTAGCCCAGCGCCACCAGCGCGACGACCCACACGGCCACGAACCAATCGGGCGAGCCCCACAGGCCGCTGCTGGGGACGGGCCAGGGAATCGCGATGCCGCGCCCGGAGAGGAACGCGGAGTCGCCGACGTTGATCGCGTTCTCGATCCGCGGGGCGCCCACCAGCAGGATCGCGTACCAGAGCACGACCTGGACCAGCAGCGGCGTGTTGCGGAAGGCCTCGACGAACAGCATCGCCATGCGCGCGACCAGCCAGTTCGGGGAGAGCCGCGCCACGCCGACGACCACGCCGACCACGCTGGCGAGCAGGATCGCGACGAAGACGGCGCGGATCGTCGCCCAGACGCCGACGAGGTACATCGTGAGGCGGGAGTTGGTGACGCCGTCGACGTCCGTCAGCCACTGGCTGCCGACGGCGAAGCCGGCGGGCTCGTTGAGGAAGGCGAACCCGAAATCGCGCAGTTCGAGCTTCCAGAGCACATAACCCAGCACGAGCGCCGTGAGGGCGACGTAGGCGCCCTGCTTGAGCAGATCACGGACGCGGCGCCGATGGAGGATCGGGACGGGGGTGCTGCTGGTGGGGGCGTGGGTCGACATCGGGGCCAGCCGAATCAGTGACGACGCATCGCGGCGCGCGGGGCGCGCAGCGAACGCGTCATCTTGCGCGCAAGGCTACTCCCGACATGGGCAGCGGGGCCACCCCCGGGAGGAGGTGACCCCGCTGCGCGCCGTGTCGGGCGCGGCCCGCCGCCGGGTGGGCCTAGCGGAAGGGCAGCGCGTACTGGATGCCGCCGGCGCCGGCCGGGCAGTCGACGGACTTGTCGATCGCCAGCGCGTTGAGCGTGCAGGCCCGCGGGATGTTGTCGCCAATGGTGTTGGCGTAGATCTCGCCGTAGTTGCCGACCGCGGCGATCGCGCGCTGGATGAACTGCGCGTTGACGCCGTCGAAGCCGAGCGTGGCCACGGAGCCGCCCTCATAGGAGACGCCGAGCAGGCGCGCGACGGTCGTGTTGGGCGGGTTCGCCGCCATCGAGGCCACGTTGGCCTTGGTGATGCCCAGCTCCTCGGCCCCGATCAGGCCGTGCACGACCCAGTTGACCACGTCTTTCCACTCGCTGTCGTAGTCGCGGACGCCGGGCGCCAGCGGCTCCTTGGAGATGACCTGGCCCAGGATCACGTAGTCGTCCCGGTCATCGCGCACCGCGATGCGCGAGGCGAGGTCCGACGAGTCCGCGGTCAGCACGTCGCAGCGTCCCGCGAAGAAGCTCTCCGCGACGTCCTGGCTGAGCCCGCCCAGCGGATCGTAGGTGAGCCCGATGTCGGTGAAGTGGTCGGCCACGTTCTGCTCGGTGGTCGTGCCGGACTGCACGCAGATGGCGGCGTCGCCCATGTCGGCCGTCGAGTTGATGCCCGAGTCCTTGCGGACGGCGAACGCCTGACCCGTGTAGAACGTGGTCTGGGCGAAGTCGACGCCGAGCTCGCGGTCCCGCGAGGCGGTGATCGTGGTCGTGCGAATCAGCACGTCGATCTGCTCATCGTTGAGCAACTCGAACCGGGTCGAGGCGTCCGACGCGTCGATGAACTCGACCGCGTCCGCGTCGCCCAGCACTGCCGCCGCGATGGCCTTGCAGAACTCGATGTCGAAGCCCGAGACGCTGCCGTCGGCTTCCTTGAACCCGAACAGCGGCTGCGTCTGCTTGACGCCGCACTTCAGCTCGCCGCGGTCGATCACGGTCGCCAGCGTGTCGCCGCGGGCGCCCGAGTCGCCGTCGCCGTCGTCGTCGCCGCCGCACGCCCCAATCGCGAACGCGGCCAGCACGATGGCCAGCGCGAACACGACAAACGCGCGTCCCCGGTGGCCCCGGTCCAACAGATCAAGCATGGGAACCTCCCCAAATCATTCCGGCCCGGTGCGTGCCCCCGTGACCCGCCTGCGGGATGCCGAACGGTGCTCACTTGTCTACCAGTCTTTGGCCGGGGATACAAGAGCGCATTACGTCTCGTGCGCCGCGAGATGCCGCGCATCCCGCGCTGCGGGCCGTCCGAGCCGCGGTGGCGCGGGCGGTGCGCGCCTCGGCGCGGCGCCCGGGCGCATCCGGCGGCGGAGATCGGTGGTAGCCCCAACGGGATTCGAACCCGTGCTACCAGCTTGAAAGGCTGGCGTCCTAGGCCTCTAGACGATGGGGCCCCGATGGCGGCTGGACCGCCCGGTACAGCCTAGCCTGCGATTCCCCCGCGACACAGACGGCCCGGGGGGCCGTCGGCGCTGGCCCGCGATACACTACTGTCGGCAGCGGAGGAGCGTCGGCAGCGGAGGTGCGCGCATGCAAGTCGCGGTGCTGGGTCTGGGGCGCTTCGGGCGGCAGCTCTGCCTCACCCTGGCCGAGCTCGGGCACGATGTCCTGGCCGTCGATCAGAACCCCGCGGGCGTCCAGATCCTGGCCGACGACGTCTCCCGCGCCGCCACAGCCGACATCACCGACCTGGAAGCGCTGCGCGAGCTGGGTGCCGCGCGCATGGACTTCGGCGTCGTCGCGACGGCGGAGCTCGAAGCCAGCGTGCTGGGCACCATGAACCTCCACTCCCTGGGCGTTGGCACGATCTTCGCCAAGGCGCGCAGCGAACGCCACGCCAACATCCTGCGGCGGATCGGCGCCCACCACGTCGTGCAGCCCGAGGCCGACGGGGGCGAGCGTCTGGCCCACCTGCTGCTCGCGCGGACGGCGCAGGACTACCTCACGCTGACCCCGCAGTACGGCATCGGCGTCTATGCGGCGCCGGAGGGGCTGCAGGCGCGGCGCCTCGACGACGTGGAGCAGATCGGCACGCGCCGCCTGCTGATGGTCGTGCGGGGCGAGGCAGTGCAACTCAACCCGCTGCGCTCGCAGCTCATCGAGCCCGGCGACCTGCTGGTCTTCGCCGGCACCGACGAGGACCTCGCCCGCGGCCTCTGACCGCCACGTACCTGCTGAGCGCCGCGATCCCCAGAGACCGATCCCCAGACACAGCGAGAGGCCCCCATCACTGGGGGCCTCTCGATTGCTGCTTGGTAGCGGGAGCAGGATTCGAACCTGCGACCTTCGGGTTATGAGCCCGACGAGCTACCACTGCTCCATCCCGCAGCGTCGCCCGAATGGTGTGCACGCGACCGCTGCGTTGGTGTCCCAACCACCTGAGAACATCACACTGCCGAGGCCGAAGAGCAGGTCAAGCCCTCGACCATTAGTACGGCTCTGCTGCGCCCGTTGCCGGACTTCCACATGCCGCCTATCTAACGGGTGATCTTCCCGTGGTCTTACCCGGTTGAAACCGGTGGGAGCGCTCATCTTGGAGTGGGCTTCGCGCTTAGATGCTTTCAGCGCTTCTCCTGACCGGACATGGCTACCCAGCGATGGGGGATGGCCCCCCAACTGGTACACCAGCGGTCCGTCCACCCCGGTCCTCTCGTACTAGGGGCAGATCTCCGCAACGCTCCAACGCTCACAGAGGATAGAGACCGAACTGTCTCACGACGTTCTGAACCCAGCTCGCGTGCCGCTTTAATGGGCGAACAGCCCAACCCTTGGGACCAGCTTCAGCCCCAGGATGCGACGAGCCGACATCGAGGTGCCAAACCTCGCCGGCGATGTGAACTCTCGGGCGAGATAAGCCTGTTATCCCCGGGGTAACTTTTATCCGATAAGCCACGGCCCTACCACTCGGAACCGTAGGATCACTTTGGCCGACTTTCGTCCCTGCTCGACGTGTCTGTCTTGCAGTCAAGCTCCCTTATGCCAATACACGTGCCAGGTGATTTCCATCCACCCTAAGGGAACCATTGCGCGCCTCCGTTACAGTTTGGGAGGCGACCGCCCCAGTCAAACTGCCCACCAGGCACGGTCCTCTTGCTTGCTCAAGAGTTAGAAGGACATCATGGGAAGGGTGGTATTTCAAGGGTGCCTCCCCGGGGCCCGAAAGTCCCGGTTCGCCGGCTCCCACCTATCCTACGCATCGCAGGACGGCCTCCAGTGCCAAGCTACAGTAAAGCTCCACGGGGTCTTTTTGTCCATCTGCGAGAAGGCCGCATCTTCACGGCCACTTCAATTTCGCCGAGCTCCCCGCCGAGACAGTGCCCAGATCGTTACGCCATTCGTGCGGGTCGGAACTTACCCGACAAGGAATTTCGCTACCTTAGGACCGTTATAGTTACGGCCGCCGTTCACTGGGGCTTCGGATCGAAGCGTGAACTTCTCCCCTTAACCTTCCAGCACCGGGCAGGCGTCAGCCCCTATACATCCGCTTTCGCGTTAGCAGAGACCTGTGTTTTTGTTAAACAGTCGCCTGGGCCTGCTCACTGCGGCCCTCCGCCGCTGCTGAAGTCAATCAGCTACCGCCGAGGGCGCTCCTTCTCCCGAAGTTACGGAGCGATTTTGCCGAGTTCCTTAGCGAGGAATCACTCGTCCACCTGAAGGTACTTACCCCCACCTACCAGTGTCGGTTTGCGGTACGGGCACCATCGTCCCTCGGCGCCGGGGCTTTTCTTGCCAGGATAGGGCCACCAGAGTCGCATTGACTGACGTCGCCGCTTCCGCCCAGCCCTCCGCTTAACCTGCGGGTTTTCGCCCCACAGACGCCTACGGCTGAGCAACGCACCATGTCCAATCGGCACGCTCCGGCTTCCAACCTGGGTCCCCCCCGCGCCTCAAACGGTCCGATGGTGGGGCCGGAATATGAACCGGCTGTCCATCGCCTACGACGGCTGTCCTCGGCTTAGGCCCGCCTAACCCTACGCGGATTGCCCTTCCGTAGGAACCCTGAGGTATACGGTGGGCGTGGTTCGCACACGCCTTGCGCTACTCATACCGGCATTCTCACTTCCGTCCGCTCCACGGGCCCTCGCGGGTCCCGCTTCACGGCTGAACGGAACGCTCCCCTACCACGCGTCCGAAGACGCGTCCACGGTTTCGGTACTCTGCTTGAGCCCCGTTACATTGTCGGCGCCAAACCACTCGACCAGTGAGCTATTACGCACTCTTTCAAGGATGGCTGCTTCTAAGCCAACCTCCTGGTTGTCTGGGCGGTTCAACTTCCTTTTCCACTAAGCAGAGATTTCGGGACCTTAACCGGTGGTCTGGGCTGTTTCCCTTTTGACTATGAAGCTTAGCCCCCACAGTCTCACTGCCGATGCGACGGCCGTGGCATTCGCGGTTTGATTGGGGTTGGTAGGCTGCTCGCCCCCTAGCCCATTCAGAGCCCTACCTCCACGGTCGGTTACATCGACGCTGCCCCTAAAGGCATTTCGGGGAGAACCAGCTATCTCCAGGTTCGCTTGGCATTTCACCTCTATCCACAGCTCATCCTGTCCCTTTGCAACGGAAGTAGGTTCGGGCCTCCACGGGCTGTTACACCCGCTTCACCCTGGCCATGGATAGCTCACCTGGTTTCGGGTCTGCCCCCCGCGACTCTGACGCCCTGTTCAGACTCGCTTTCGCTCCGGCTCCGCCAGAAACCTGGCTTAACCTTGCCACGGAGGGGAACTCGCCGGCTCATTCTTCAATAGGCACGCTGGCAGACGTCCGCAGACGTCCTTCAACTGCTCGAAAGCACACGGTTTCAGGAACTATTTCACTCCCCTTCCGGGGTGCTTTTCACCTTTCCCTCACGGTACTTGTCCGCTATCGGTCACTTCGAGTATTTAGCCTTGGGAGGTGGGCCTCCCTGCTTCCCACGCACTTTCTCGTGCTGCGTGGTACTTCGGATCAGCCAGCGACAGTCCGCCGTCTTTCGCCTACGGGGCTCTCACCCTCTTTGGCGGCCCGTTCCAGGGACCTTCCGCTAGACGGAGGATTGGTAACTGTCTGCTGACGGGTTTGCGTCAGCGGCCGGCGTCCACTACCCCCAGTGCCCATAGGCCATACCACCGTTAAGAACACTGGGTTTGGGCTCCTCCCCGTTCGCTCGCCACTACTAGGGGAATAATTCTCTTTTCCTCGGGGTACTGAGATGTTTCAGTTCCCCCGCTTACCTCCACCGGACCTATGTGTTCAGTCCGGGGTGACGGCGTATGACCGCCGCCGGGTTGCCCCATTCGGGAATCCACGGATCAGCTTGCTGAACAGCTCCCCGTGGCTTATCGCAGCCTAGCCACGCCCTTCATCGGCTCGAAGTGCCAAGGCATCCACCGTGCGCCGTAGTCGCTTGACCTGCTCTACGGTCTCAGCATGTGTGATGTACTTCAGATGGTCAGGACAACGACGCACACCGCGGGTCCCCCGGGGCATCCGCTGCGCCAGGCGCAGCAAATCCACCACGGGGGAGTCCGGCGTGGCGCCGTCATGACCAGTTTTGCCCAGCTTGCGCTGGGCGATTTCGTTGGTCGCTCGTGCACACTATTCGGTTGCGAAGGTGACCCAGACCGGCCGGCAACCCGTGGGACACGCGCTCCCGGGCATCTGGGCAACCCACACAATCTACGCAGGTGGCGGGGGGCTGTCAACGCGGGGCGGTGTCGCCGGGGCGTCGCCCGGCGTCGGTGTGCCCCCCGGCGCCCCAGATGGAGACCCGCAGGCGCGCGACCGGCCGGGCTTGGTCAGGCCAGCGCGCTCAGACGGGGGGCGCGGCCTCGGCAGCCTCGCGCATGCTGGCCGCGTCGATGCCCGCCTGCGCGCACCAGCGCAGATAGGCCGCGGGCAGCACCTCGCTGGGCTTGATCTCGCTGCGTCCGCCCCAGAACACCGCCGTGTAGGCCAGCGGGATGCCCGCCTCCTCGAGATGCGCGTCGATCGCCGCCTTGTGGGCCAGCAACCGCGCCTTGTCGGTGCCGTGCGCGACGCCCATCACGTTGACGTCGTGGAACTCCGGGCCTCCCTCGCGCCAGTAGGCGTGGGTCATGATGTGATGGCGGCCCACCTCGCGCCCCGCGTCGAGCTCCCGGCCGGGCGGCACGGCCCAGTGGAAGAGGGCGTTGTAGCGGGTCACGGGCGGGGCCTCGCCCACCGGCTTGACGTGCTCGAGGAAGGTCGAGAAGCGGCCCACCAGCCCCCGCGCGTCGAGCGACTCCGCCACGCGGCAGAACCGCGACAGCTCCACGCCCGCCGCCGCCGCCCGCGGCGCCCAGACGTCGCCGGCCAGCGCCCCCGCCGCGAACTCCTCCTTGAGCCCCTCGACCACGCGCCACTCCTCCGGCGTCAGCGTCGCCACGTTCGTATCGAGCACCCGCCCGGGCTCGGGCGTCCGCGCGCCGGGGGCGATCTCGCGCCGCCGCACGTGGCCGACGCCCAGCGCGAACAGCCGCTTGGCGGGCATCAGCCGGAAGCGGGTGGCGCCCGTCTGGCGGCACAGGTAGTCGGCGTGCTTGCGCAGCGAGAAGCCCTGCGGCGTCTTCAGCGTCGTCCACAGGCGATAGTGCGCGCCGGGGTTGGTCGCGTCCGTCGTGCGCACCACCACGTGCCCCGAGAACGGATCCTGCTCGAACATGTAGTCGAAGGCGTCGCGCAGCCGATCCTCGGGCACCTCCCAGGCGACGAGCGCGCCACGCGCCAGGTTCGTGGCCAGCAGCGTCTGCCGCACGCGGCGGATCGTGCCCGCCGTCAGCATCGCCTGGATGCGCTCCCGCACGACGGCCGCCGGGAGGCCGCTGCGCCGCGCGATCTCCCCCATGGGGTCGCGCTGGAAGCCCTGCAGTTGGTCCTCCGAGATCGCGAGGATCGCGCGATTCGTGGGGTCGTCGATGTGGCAGGGGACGGTAGTGGTCATGGGGCCCGGGACTACGAGTAGCGCTCTTCGGCCCAGGGGTCGCCGCGCAGGTGATAGCCGTACATCTCCCAGAAGCCGGGCCGGTCCATGGGCAGGATCTCCATGCCCTGCAGCCACTTGGCGCTCTTCCAGAAGTACAGCGACGGCAGCACGGCGCGCACCGGCCCCCCGTGCACGGCGTGGATCGGTTCGCCGTCGTGGGAGAAGGCGATCATCGCATGGTCGTCCTGCGCCAGGGCGTCCAGGCTGACGTTCGTCGTGTAGCCGCCGTAGGAGTGGAACATCACCGCCGCGGCCCGCGGCGTGGGCCGCACCTGCCGCAGGATCGTCTCGATGAGGACGCCCTCCCAGTTGTTGTCGAAGCGCGACCAGTGCGTCACGCAGTGGATGTCGTTGCTGCGCTCCTCCGTGCCCAGCGCCTGGAACTGCTCCCAGTTCCACTCCACTTCCCGCTCGACTTCGCCCCACACGCGCAGGCTCCAGTCGCGCAGCTCCACGCGCGGGGTCGCCCCGTAGGTGAGGACCGGCCACTGCTCGGTCAGGCGCTGACCGGGCGGCAAGCGGTCGGGCCCGTCGACGCGATCCTCGTGCTGCTCGCTGAACAGGGTCGTCACGTGGCGGCTCCGATCCGAGTGCGGACGCCGCCTCGTGGCGGCGCGGCGGCAGGTGTCGGCTGCATGGTACGTCGCTCCAGCCTAGTACGCCGTCGCGCGCGGAGCGGACGCACGGCCCGTGTACGCTCGACATCATGACGACCCACTCCGATGTCTCGCCGGCCCCCGAGCCGGCCCCCGAGCCGGCCGGCGGGCCCGTCCCGGCCCGGCGCGCGCTCGGCGGCGTCCGGCGGCGCTTCCGCGACCAGCGTGCCGGGCGCGGTCGCCAGGACGCGATCTTCGTGGCCACGGCGCTCGCCTGGGTCGCCTTCGACCAGATCACCAAAGTGATCGTGCGCGGCGCGCTGGCCGAGGGCGATCACGAACGGCTGGCGCCGTTCTTCCGCTTCTCGCACTTCGAGAACAGCGGCGGCGCGTTCAACCTCTTCAACGACACCAACAGCCTGCTCGCGGTCTCCGCCCTGGTCGCGATCGTCGTGCTCGGCGTCTACTACCTCTTCCCCGTCGTCGACCACTGGGTGGCGCGGCTGGGCCTGGCGCTGATCCTGGGCGGCGCCGTCGGCAACCTGCTCGATCGCGTGTACCAGGGCAGCGTGACCGACTTCATCAACTTCAACGAGTTCCCCGCCTTCAACGTCGCCGATGCCGGCATCAACGTGGGCGTCGTCCTCATCCTCGTCACGCTCGTCGTGCGCGACGCCACCCGATCCGTCCCCCACCGCTGATGCCCTTCGATCTACTCCCCCGCGCGATGCCCCCCTCCGAGATCATGGCCGACGGCGACGGTGAGCGGCTCGACGTGTTCGTCGCCCGGCGGCTGCCCCCCCTCTCTCGCACCGCCGCGCGGCGCCTCATCAACGAGGGCCTCGTCCTGGTCGAGGGCGGCCTGGAGCGGCCCTCGTACCGCTTGCGCGCCGGCGAGATGGTGCGCGTGCAGGCCGAGCCCGCGACCGCCGTCATGGTCGCGGAGCCCATCGACATCCCCCTCGACGTGCGCTACGAGGACGCCGACCTGATCGTGCTCAACAAGCCCGCCGGCCTCACGGTGCACCCCGCCCCCGGCGAGCGCGAGCCGACGCTCGTCAACGCCCTGCTGGCGCACTGCCCCGACCTACAGCAGATCGGCGACGCGCTGCGCCCAGGCCTGGTGCACCGCCTCGACAAGGACACCAGCGGCGTCATGATGGTGGCCAAGCACGCGGTCTCGTTGCAGCGCCTGCAGGACCAGATCCGCGCCCGCAGCGTCGAGAAGCACTACCTGGCCGTCGTCGCCGGGACCCCCGACCCGCTGCAGGGGCGCGTGGAGGCGCCCGTCGGCCGCGACCGCTCCGACCCCCGGCGCATGGCCGTCGTCGAGGGCGGCAAGCCCTCGACCACCGAGTACCGCGTCGACGAGCGGTTCACCGACACCTCGCTGCTCGACTGCCACCTGATCACCGGCCGCACGCATCAGATCCGCGTGCACCTGTCGGCGCTGGGCCATCCCATCATCGGCGACACGATCTACGGGCACCCCTCGCACCTCATCGGCCGGCAGGCCCTGCACGCCCGCCTGCTCGCCTTCGACCACCCCACCAGCGGGGCCCGCATCCGGGTCGACGTCGCCCCCCCGGCCGACATCGTCGCGCTGCTCGACGCCCTGCGCGGCCAGGCGCCGGTGCATGGAGCCGGCATCGGCGGTACCGTGGATGCGGCCGCCATGCCGCTCCCCCCCGGGCAGGACGCGCGTGACAAGCGATGGCGCAAGTCGCGCCACCGCTCCCGGCACATCCGCTAGCCGCACCGTTTCGTCAGGCTGAGCAAGGCTGAGTAAGACAGATGAGCGTTCGCGTCCGCTTCGGTCCCAGCCCCACCGGCGAGCTGCACATGGGCAGCGTGCGCACCGCGCTGTTCGACTGGCTCTTCGCGCGCCACCACGGCGGCGAGTTCATCGTCCGCATCGAGGACACCGACCAGGGCCGCGGCGTCGCGGGGGCCGAGGCCCGCATCCTCAAGGGCCTGCGCTGGATGGGCCTGCACTGGGACGAGGGCCCCGACATCGGCGGGCCGTGCGGCCCGTATCGCCAGTCGGAGCGCCTGCCCCGCTATCAGGCGGCGGCGGAGCGGCTGCTGGCCTCCGGTCACGCCTACCGCTGCGTCTGCTCGCCCGAGCGCGTGGTCCGCGTGCGCCAGGAGCAACAGCGGCGCAAGCAGCCGCCCGGCTACGACAGCCGCTGCCGCGACCTGGACGCCGCGCAGATCGCCGCCGAGATCGCGGCCCAGGACGGGCGCAGCGTCGTGCGCTTCCGGATGCCCCGCGAGGGCGTCACGGTCGTGCCGGACGCCCTGCGCGGCGGCGTCGCCTTCGAGAATCGCCTCCTGGATGACAACGTCCTGCTCAAAGAGGACGGCTTCCCGACCTATCACCTGGCCTCCGTCGTGGACGACCACGCGATGCGGATCAGCCACGTCTTCCGCGGCGACGAGTGGCTGCCGAGCGCGCCGCGGCACATGCTGCTCTACGAGGCGCTCGGCTTCGAGCCCCCGGTCTTCGTCCACCAGCCGGTCATCCTGGGGCCCGACAAGGGCAAGCTCAGCAAGCGCCACGGGGCGACGTCTGTGCAGGCCTACGCCGAGCAGGGCTACCTGCCCGAGGCGCTGATCAACTTCCTCGCGCTGCTCGGCTGGTCCAAGGACGACCACACGACCAAGATGTCCGTCGCCGAGATCGTCGCGGCCTTCGACATCGACCGCATGGGCGTCACGCCGGCGACCTTCGACCAGGCCCGCCTCGACGCCATGAACGCCGACTTCCTGCGCGGTCTCGGCCCCCAGGAGTTCTTCGATCGGGCCACGCCGTTCCTCGAGCGGCTGCTGCCCGACGACGTCGCCCGGCCCCTCGACCTGGCCCCCCTGGCCCCGCTCGCGCCGCTGATCCAGGAGCGGGTCAAGCGGCTGTCCGAAGTCGCGGAGTACGTCGATTTCTTCTTCGTCCCCGGCCCGCTCGACTACCCCAACGCGGAGTTGATGGGCAAGGGCTTCCGCGACAACCCCTCGGGGGCGTTGGCGGCCGTCGAGGGCGCGATCGCGGCGCTCAAGGCCGTCGATCCCTGGACGACCGCGGCGATCGAGGCCGCCCTGCGCGGCCTCGCCGATCGGCTGGCGCTGCGGCCGGGCGTGGTCTTCACGCCCGTGCGCGTCGCCGTCACGGGCAAGCGCATCGCGCCGCCGCTCTTCGAGACGCTGACCGTGCTGGGCCGCGCCCGGGCCGTCGAGCGGCTCAACGTCGCGGCGGAGCGCCTCGCCCGCCCCGACGACTGAATGTCGCCGCTGCGCAACACCCGCGATTGCGAGCCCCACGGCCGCGCCTCTAAACTGGAGCCGTACTGGGGATTGGTCTAGCGGTAGGACGACTGACTCTGGATCAGTTAGCGGGGGTTCGAATCCTCCATCCCCAGCCAACCCGTGGCGCATTCGTCTAGCGGCCCAGGACACCGCCCTCTCAAGGCGGAGATCGGGGGTTCGAATCCCCCATGCGCTACCAGCCCTCTCCAGCCCCTCCGCGGAGGGGCTGTCTGTGTGCCGCCTCTCTCGCCCCCCTTCCCGGCGGGCGTGCGACAATCCCGTCATGACCCTGCAGGCCGTCATGGACGGCGTCGGCAGCGGCCCGGCGCGCGACTTCGTCGATCGAAGCACGAGAGGTGAGCGATGAAGCTGAAGGTGGACAAGGAAGCCGACGCCCTCTACTTCCGCCTCGACGACTCCCCCATATTCGAGTCCGAGGAGGTCTCGCCGGGGGTCGTGCTCGACTACAACGAATCGAACCAGGTGGTGGGCGTGGAAATGCTCCAACTCTCCAAGCGTTCCCCCAACCTGGACCTCTCGGCGTTGCAGTTCGAGACGGCTTGAGCGGCGGCGCAGGGCGGTCGCGCATCTTGACATCATCTGCGCGAGGCATCATGATGCCTGCATGAGAACCACGCTGACCTTGGACGACGATGTCGCCGCCTCCTTGAAGGAACAGGCGCGACTGCTGGATAAGCCGTTCCGGCAGGTGGTCAACGACACCCTGCGCCGGGGGATGGCCCCCACCCCCCGGGAGGACCGGCCCCGCTTCCGGGTCAAGCCGCATCACGGCGGCTTCGCCCCCGGCGTCGACCCTCTCCGCCTCAACCAACTCTACGACCAGCTCGAGGTGGACGACTTCCTGCGACGGCACGCGGAGTGATCGTCCCCGACCTGAATCTGCTCGTCTACGCCTACAATGACAGGGCGCCGCAGTACGCCCCCGCCCGCCGCTGGTGGGAGGATCTCCTGAACGGGACGGAGCGGGTCGGCGTGCCCTGGGTCGTGACGTCGGGGTACGTGCGCCTCGTCACGCAGCGCGGCATGCTCAGCCCCCCGGTGACGCCGGAGCAGGCCGTCGACGACGTACAGGAGTGGTTCGCCCTCCCCCACGTCACGCCCCTGAACCCCGGCGTCGAGCACCTGACGCTGTTCCGCCGCGCCCTCAGCGCCGCCGGGGTTGGGGGGAACCTCGTCACCGACGCGCACATCGCCGCCCTGGCGATCGAGTACCAGGCCGAGGTCCACTCCAACGACACGGACTTCGCCCGCTTCCCCGGCCTGCGCTGGCGCAACCCCCTCTGATCCGCGCCGGCCGCCCCCCTCGCGCGCGCCCTCCGGGCGGGCATGCGACAATCCCGTTATGACCGCCCGCTCCCCCATCGACGGCCTCGACGACCGCCTCGCGCGGCTGCCGCGCGAGCGCGGGCAGGCGCTGCCCGCCCTGCACCTGCTGCACGACCTCGCCGGCTACCTCGCGCCGGAGGGGCTGGAGCGCATCGGGCGCTGGCTGCACATCCCCAACTCCGACCTCTACGCCGTCGCGACCTCCTACACCGAGTTCCGCAGCGTCCCGGCCGAGCCGGGCGCGGTGGGCGTCTGTCGCGGGCTGAGTTGCCGGCTGGCCGGCGCCGACGCCCTGCTCGACGACCTGCGCGCCGCCGGCCGGCGGGTGGAGGAGCGTGAGTGCCTGTTCGCCTGCGCCGTCGCGCCGGTGGTCCAGCCCGTGGTGTTGGACGGGCGCCTGCGCGGTCGCGCCTCCGCCCAGCCCACAGCGGACGCCGGCGCCGATCGCGACGCCGCCCCCGGCGCCGCCCCCGGCGCCGCGCCATCCCCGCCCGTCGGCCCCCGCCCCCGCCTGCATCTGCGCGGCGGGTCGATGGCGCGGGCCGCCGGCGCAGGCCCCGTACTCGACGCCCTGCGCCGGCAACTGCCCGGCATCGACGTCGTGGAGACCGGCGGCGACGGCGCCGCCTGGGCCGCGCCCGTGCTCGCGCTGCCGCCCGACGGCCGCCCCCATCCCCCTGCCCTCCCCGTCACCGCCGCGACGGCGGTCGACGCGGCCCGCGCCCTGCTCAACGGGCAGCCGGGGGACCCCGCCCTGCGCGAGTTCTTCGGCGGCCAGATCCGACGCCTGCTCGCCCGCGCCGGCCAGATCGATCCCGGCTGCCTGGACGAGGCGCGGGCGGCGGGCGCGTACGTGGGCCTCAAGACGGCGGCCGGCCTCGGCCCGGAGGAGATCGTCGACGTCATCGAGGCGTCGGGGCTGCGCGGTCGCGGCGGGGCGTACTTCCCCGTCCATCTGAAGTGGCGCGCCGCGCGCGACGCCGCCGCACTGAACGGAGCGCCCATCCTCGTGGTCAACGCCGAGGAGGGGGAGCCGGGCGTGTTCAAGGATCGCGGCCTGATGGAGGCCGACCCCCATCGCCTGGTCGAGGGCATCTGCATCGCCGCCCGCGCGATCGGCGCGGCGACGGCCTACCTCTACATCAACGGGCAGGCCGACCGCTCGGCGGCGCGCATGGCCGACGCCCTGTGCCGGGCCGCGGAGTCGGGCATCGTCGGGCCCGAGGCGGGGCTGCGCGTCGAGATCCGGCGCGGCGCGGGCGGCTACGTCTGCGGCGAGGAGACGGTCATCCTGGAGAGCATTGAGGGCCGCCGCGCCGTCCCCCGGCTGCGACCCCCCTTCCCCACCGAGCGCGGGCTCTGGGGCCGTCCCACCGTGATCAACAACGTCGAGACGCTCTGCAACCTGCCCGACCTGTTCCGCTTCGGCGTCGAGTGGTTCCGCGAGGCCGGCGCCGCCGACGCCCCCGGCACGAAGCTGATCTCGCTCAGCGGCTGCGTCCCGCGCCCCGGCCTGATCGAGCTGCCGATGGGCGCCAGCGTCGCCGACATCCTGCGCGTCGGCGGCCTCGCCGATCCCGTGGCGGCGTTGACGGGCGTGGTCGCGGGCGGGCCGTCGGGCGGGTTGCTGCCCCCCGATCGCTTCGACGCCGCCATCGGCCCGGGCCTGATCGACGAGGCGGGCGCGGTGCTCGGCTCGGGGGGCTTCGTCGCCTTCGACGACCGCCTGCCCGTCGCGGAGGTCGTGCAGATCGAGGCCGACTACAACGCGCGCGAGTCCTGCGGCAAGTGCACCCCCTGCCGCGAGGGCGGCGAGCGCCTCGCCGACGCCCTGCGCCGGCTGCGCGACCCCGGCCAGCAGTCCGCCGCCCGCGCCGACATCGATGAGTTGATCCCGCTGCTGCGCGACGCGTCGCTCTGCGGCCTGGGCCAGATGGCCCCCGCCCCGGTCACCAGCGCCCTCGCCCACTTCGGACCGGCACTCAGCGAAGCCGCGCTATCGTCGCCGCAGGAGAGTCCGGTATGACCACGCAAGCCGCGATCGCTCTGACCGTCGATGGGCGGCCGATCGCGGTCGGCGCCGGCGCGACGGTGCTCGATGCCGTCCTCGCCGCCGGGGTCGAGCTGCCGCACCTCTGCAAGGACGACGACGGGCCCGCGCTCGGCGCCTGTCGCACCTGCCTCGTCGAGATCGACGGCGTGCGGGGGCTGCCGGCCTCGTGCTCGCTGCCGGCGGCCGAGGGGATGGTCGTACGCACCGCCTCCGACGACGCCCGCCGCGCCCGCCGCGGCGTCCTGGAACTCACCCTGGGCATGCGTGACGCCGCGGCCGACCCCCTGCCGGGCTCCGATCTCGGGCGCGTCGCCGTCGCGCACGCCGCCGACCCCCGCCGCTGGTCCCCCCGCCTCAACACAGCCCGTGACGACAGCAACCCCTTCTACCTCTTCGACGCCGCGGAATGCATCCTCTGCGGCCGCTGCACCTCCGCCTGCCAGGACCTGCAGCACATCGGCGCGATCGGCATCGCCGGCAGCGGCGCGGCGGCGCGCATCGCCGCCTTCAACGACGAGCCGCTGGCCGAGTCGATCTGCACCTCCTGCGGCCAGTGCGTCGCGGCCTGCCCCACCGGCGCGATCCGCTCCAAGCAGGCGCCCGCGCCCGCGCGCACCGTGTCGACCGTCTGCCCGTACTGCGGCGTGGGCTGCGGCATCAAGCTCTCCGCCGACGACCAGGGCCGCATCACCCACGTCGACGACGACCCCGCCAACCGCTCCTCGACCGGCTTGCTCTGCGTCAAGGGGCGCTTCGGCGTCTCCTTCGTCGACCACCCGGACCGACTCACCACCCCCCTCGTGCGCCGCGCAGGGCAGCTCCAGCCCGCCTCCTGGGACGAGGCGATCGAGCTCGTTGCCGACAAGTTCGCCGAGCACCGCGGCCGCTTCGGCGCGTTCGCCAGCGCCAAGGCCACGAACGAGGACAACTACCTGATCCAGAAGTTCGCCCGCGTGCTGCTCGGGACGAACAACATCGACCACTGCACGCGGCTCTGCCACTCGCCCTCGGTCGAGGCGATGCTGGCCCAGCTCGGCAGCGGCGCGACCTCGAACTCCTACACCGACTACGAGGACGCCGGCTGCGTGTTCGTCATCGGCGCCGACCCCTCCTCGAACCACCCGGTGATCGCCAGCCGCATCCGGCGCGCCGTGGACCAGCACGGCGTGCGCCTGATCGTGCTCAACCCCAAGCGCGTCGAACTCTGCGACCACACCGACCTCTGGCTGCGCCCCTATCCCGGCACGGATGTCGCGGTGCTGAACGGGATGGCCCGGCTGATCCTCGACGAGGGCCTCCAGGACGACGCCTTCATCCGCGACCGCACGGAGGACTTCGACGCCTGGCGCGCCGAGTTGCAGCCCTACACGCCCGAGCACGTCGAGGATCTCTCGGGCGTGCCCGCGGATCTGCTGCGCCGCGCCGCCCGGCTCTACGCGCGCCCGGCCCGGCACGGCGGCCCCGCCGGCCGCGACGGCTCCTGCCTGGTCTGGGGGATGGGCGTCACCCAGCACACCAACGGCACCGCCAACGCGACGGCGCTGCTCAACCTGGCGCTGCTCACCGGCCAGGTCGGCCGCGCCGGCAACGGCGTCTCGCCGCTGCGCGGGCAGAACAACGTCCAGGGCGCGGGCGACGCCGGCTGCGTGCCCGACGCGCTGCCGGGCTACCAGCGCTACACGCCCGCCAATCTGGCCCGCTTCCAGGAGGTCTGGGGCGGCGCGCTGGCCTCGGCGGAGGGGTTGCGCGCCACCGACATGGTCGAGGCGATCGGGCAGGGCGACATCCGCTGCATGTACATCGTGGGCGAGAACCCGGCCCTCACCGACCCCAACCTGGCCCACGCCACGGACCTGCTCCGCAAGCTCGACTTCCTCGTCGTGCAGGACATCTTCATGCACGAGACGGGCGAGATCGCCGACGTCGTCCTGCCCGCGGCCTCGTTCGCCGAGAAGGAGGGCACGTTCACGAACAGCGAGCGCCGCGTGCAGCGGGTGCGCAAGCTCGTCGACCCCCCCGGCGCCGCGCGGCCCGACTGGGAGATCGTGCAGGACCTGGCCCGGCGCGTCGCGGCGCGCGTCGGCAGCGACGGGCCGCCGCCCGGCCGGCGCGGCTTCGACCACCCCAGCGCCGCCTCGATCTTCGACGAGATGGTGTCGCTGACGCCCGACCTCGCCGGCCTGTCGCACGCCCGCCTCGACCGCGAGGGCGGCATCCAGTGGCCCTGCCCCACCCCCGGCCACCCCGGCACCGCGCGCATGTACGCCGACGACTTCCCGCGCGGCAGGGGCAAGTTCGTGCCCGTCCGTCAGACCGCGCCCGCCGACGAGCTGCCCGACGAGCGCTACCCGCTGATCCTCAACACGGGCCGCGTGCTCTACCACTGGCACGGCGGGGTGCTGACGCGCCGCGTGCCGGGGCTGGAGGCGTCGTTCCCGGAGCTGCGCGTCGCGGTCAACCCGGCCGACGCCGCCGCCCTGGAGATCGCCGATGGCGAAGCCGTGCAAGTCCGCAGCCGCCGCGGCCGCCTGGAGGGCGTCGCGTTCCTGACCGAGGACGTCGCGCCGGGGTCGCTCTTCCTGCCCTTCGTGCGGCTCAAAGAATCGGCTGCCAACTGGCTGACCAACGACGCCTACGACGAGGTGTCGCGCATCCCCGAGTTCAAGGTCTGCGCCGTCGCCCTGGAGCGGGCGGGCGACCCCCAGGAGTGGCGCCACGCCGACGGCCCCGCGGGAGAGGCGCGGCGGCGCGGCAAGCGCCGTCAGTACGCGTAGGCGGGGACGACGATCGAGCCGCCGCCGCTAGTCGTCGCCCTCGCGCGTCGCGAAACCCGGCACGACGTGCGGCGCGATGTACGGCGCGATGATCCGCACCGCCAGCGCCAGGCCGACCGTCGAGAGCAGCCAGGGCCAGTACAACTCCTGGTATCCCCAGGGATCGGCCCCGATCCCGCTCTCGTTGACCCCGTACTCGAACCACCAGAGCAGGAACACGTAGATCGCCAGCGTCATGTTGAGCGGGCTCAGCATCGGCCCGTCGAAGCCGCGTCCGGCGAACCAGCGCGCGACCAGCGCCAGCCCGGTCAGCGCCAGCGCCCAGGTGAAGGGCGGGTCGACGAACGACAACTCCGACGTCCACATCGCCGTGTGCAGCCAGAAGGCCAGGAACGCGTAGATGGCCACCCACAGGTTCAGCGGATGCAGCACGCACGGCGCGACGACCCGCGCCGCGATCGCCGCCCCGATCAGCACCAGGGAGAAGGGCCAGAAGATCGGCTGCCCCGCGAAGGTGTCCGACACCGTCGTGTAAGCGAAGATCGCTTCGGCGATGAGCAAGAGCACGATCGCGACGACCACGGTCAGGTTCGCGGTCTCGGTCACGGAGCCGCGCAGCGTGTGCCGCGACCACCACAACGCGACGATCATGGCCGAGAACAGTTCCCCGACCCACCAGGCGGATCCCTGCTCGACGCCCGCGAGCTCGCTGGCCGTTTCGAGGATGAAGAGCAGCGCCGCCAGGATCAGCACGAAGCGCCAGCCAGTGTCGGCCCACGCGCTGCGCAACGTCCCCGCCGGGTCCTTCAGTAGTCCGATCATTTCGTGGTAGCACTGCATGCGAGATCCCTTCCCGGTGTTCGTCCGACCCACTGCCCGGAGACTACTATTTTCGGCCGCGGATTGCGCGTCCTCATCCCGGCCGCGACACCGCGCCCGATCCCGCTCTCACACCACCTCGATCAGCCCCTCCGTCGCATCCCAGATGACGACCGTCTCGACGCCGCGGTCGCGGCAGGCCGCCGCGATCGCCCGCGCCCCGGCGATGTCGCGCCCCGCCCGCGTCACCACGACGCCGAAGCGCGTGCCGGCCGGCACCGCCTTGCGCCCCCCCTCCGCGTGCGACAGCACCGCCCCGATCATCGCGGCTGTGACGGCGTCCCCCTCGGCCGCCCCCGTCAGCGCCGACACCCGCTCGGGCCGATGCACCCAGTGACGGCCCAGCGGCCTGCCCAGCGCCTCGACCCCGACGACCGCCAGGACGTGCGTCGCCCGATCGGGGATCACCGGCTCGTGCGAGGCCGGCGCCTTGAACGACCGTCCCCCCGCCCCGTCCGCCTCGACCCCCACGAACGCCACCCCATCGACGCCGCGGGCCTGCACCGGCCAGGACGGCTCGACGCCCAGCAGGCGGCCGCGGTCGCCCCGCCCGGCGGCCACGAGCACCGTGGGCAGGCCGCGCCCGCGCACGTCGGCGATGGCGGCCGCGCGCACCAGCGGGTTCGTCGCCAGCACGGTCGGGATCGACTCGCCCACCTTGGGCACGGTGAACTTGGTGGTCGTCGTGAGCACGCTGATCGAGTCATCGGTCCGGGCCGCCGCCCGCTCCGCGGCCAGCGCGAAGAGCAGCGTCGTCTTGCCGCCGCCGCCCACCGTGGCCAGCACGATCCCGTCGTCCGTCTCGCCCCCCGGTCGCGGGAGCCCCAGCGCATCGTGCAGCGGGGTCGTGGTCATGCGCCCAGCCTAGCCCCCCTCCCCGGCCGCCACCGGCCACCCCCCAGGGCCTCCCGCGTACACTCTCCCCGTGAGTTCGCACGACAGCCATCCCCCGGAGTCCTTCAGCGGCGTCATCCTGGCGGGCGGCTTCGGCACGCGGCTGGGGCGCGACAAGGCCTCGGCCGAGGCGGCCGGACGACCGCTGCTGCACTGGACCGCCGCGGCCCTGGCGACCGTCAGCGACGACGTGGTCGTCGTGGCGCGGCCCGGGCAGGCGCTGCCGCCGCGGGCCGGCGCGGCCTGGCGCGTCGCCCGCGACGCCCGCCCCGAGGCGGGCCCGCTGGCCGGGATCGAGGCCGGCCTCGGCGTCGTGCGGCACGACCTCGCGATCGTCGTCGCCACCGACATGCCGCTGCTGGTCCCGGCGTTGTTGCGCGCCGTCGCCGCCGCCTGCCGCGATGCCGACGTTGTGATGCCCGTCCGCGACGGACGGCCGGAGCCGCTGCTCGGCGCCTACCGGCGGGCGGCCGGCACCGTCGCGACGGCCCTGCTCGACGCCGGCGAGCGCCGCCCGCGCGTCCTGCTGGAGCGCCTGCCCAGCCGTCGCTTGGACGCGGAGGCGCTGCGCGCCTGGGACGCGGAGCTGGCGTCGCTGCGCAATGTCAACACGCCTGCGGACCTGGCGTCGGTGGCGCGGCTGCTGCGCGACCGCCGGCCGCGCGCGACCGCTACGATCAGCCCGAACGCCATCACCCCGAATGGAGGGCCCCGATGAGTCTGTACCGACGCGTCTTGACCGGCCAGGTCGCCCCAGGCCAGCACGGCGAATTCCTCGCCGCCGCGCAGGCCGCGTTCGACTACCAGGCCGCGCGCGGCATTGAGGCCGACTTCGCCATCTGGGACTCGATCAGCGGACCGGCCAGCGAAGTGGAGATCGTCGCGCAGTTCGACTCGATGCAAGAGTTGGAGCAGTTCGAGGAGCTCGCCGCGCAGGACCAGACCTTCTCCGACCTGCGCCGGCGCGTGCGCCAGGCGATGGTCTTCGAGTCGGCCAGCGTGCAGATCTTCCGCCGCCTCGGCTGACCCGGGCTCCGCCGCCCGCCGCTGCTCGATCAGGGCCGCGCGATCAGCGCAGCCCCACGAGTCCCACCTGCTCGACCGCCGCCGCCGCCTCCCCGATCACGACGAACACGGCATCGCCCGAGCGGCGCATCCAGGCCGAGGCCCGCGGCCCGTCCGACCGCAGTTCCGTGCCCGCCGCCAGCTCCACGATGGGCGCGCCGGTGCGCGCGGGCAGCCAGCTGCGCAGCGCCGCCACCAGCTCCTCGGCGTCCGCGAGCGTGTCCCAGCGCGACTCCCAGACGAGCAGGCTGGCGTCGTCGGGGCCGCGGTAGGCGGTCAGCCGGTCGCCGCCCCAGCCGGCCGCCGCCTGCGTCGCGACGGCGCCGCCGGTCGCCGGGCTCAGCAGAATGCGCAGGATGAACTCGCCCACGGTGTCGGAGCCCACCGCCTGCCACGACTCGCCCAGCACGCCCGACACGTCGGGCGCGTCGACGTCGATCGGCTGCTCGTCGGCGGCGCGCTTGTCGGGATGCAGCAGCTGCTCCGTGGACGGCGGCAGCTCGATCAGCAGCGCATCGACCCCCGCCTGCCCCTCGTCCCGCAGCACCTGCGCGACCACCCGGACGCCGGTGGTGTACGGCGCGGTGAAGATCAGCTGCAGCAGCGGCGGCACCGAGCCCGTCAGCCCCGGCGCGCGATCGCGGCGCGGCTCCAGTTCCGGCGCCAGGGCGACGGCCAGATCCTCGAACAGCGCTTCCGAGTTGCTCGCGTCCCCCTCGATGATGAAGCGCGCCGCCAGAATCCGGTCCTGGTTGTCGCGGTGCGTGTCGAAGTAGCCCCCGATGTCGAAGTGCTGGTCCTGCAAGACGTGCACGAACTCGTGCGCGATCGTCTCGATATCACCGCGGGCCACGTGGTCGTTGGCGCTGATGATCACGAAGCCCTCGATCTCGGTGTGGTAGAAGCCCAGCGCCAGGCCCACGAAGATGTCGCGGTACAGCTCGTCCAGCGACGCCTCGCCGCCGATCAGCCCCAGCAACTGGTAGATGCGCTCGCGGACGCGGTCGTCCGGGTCGTCGTCGTCGAGGTCGTCGTCGGCGTCGAAGAAGGCGGGCAGGTCGGGCCGGCGCAGCAGGTAGACCGGTACCTCGCGCAGGAGCGCCAGCCCCCGGCGCTCGGCCACGGTCGCCCCGATCAGCGCGATGACCTCGCGGTCGGCGGGGTCCGTCAGCTCGCTCAGAAACGCGAGGCGCGGGTCGGGATCGGCGTCGGCGTCCGCATCATCGTCCGCGTCCGCGTCGGCGTCCGCATCGGCGACCGCTGGTGCGGACGTCGGGTCGTCGCCGGCCTCGGCCTCGGCCGACGCCGGGGGCGCGTCGTCGTCGGGCGCCGCGACGGGTTCCGGCTCCTCCTCCGCCGGCTCCTCCTCGTCCGCCTCCTCGGCCGCCGCGACGGGTTCGTCGTCGGCCGCCGCTGCCTCCTGCGCGACAGGTTGCTCCTCGGCCGCCGCCTCCGCGACGGGCTCCTCCGCCGCGACCGGCGCGGCGTCGGCCGACTGGGCGTCGGCCGATTGGGCGTCCTGCGACGGCGCATCCGCGGATGGGGCGTCCTGCTCCGGCGCCTGCTGCGCGGCCGTCGGCGGCGCCGGATCGTCGCGGGCGGGATCGTCGCCGCAGGAGGCGATCAGCAGCGTCAGCAGTAGTAGCAGCAGCCCAACCGCACCCGGCCACGACAGTCGTGTCACGATGCGCCTCTCGTCGGCCGGCCGGCCCCACCTATACTCGGCAGCCTACCCATCTCTCGCGCTGGAGTTGCCCATGGTCACCGTCGATCCCGAAGTCGCCGCCGCCTATCGCGAGGCCTGGGAGCGCTGGCAGGCCCAGCTCTCCACCCTGCACGATGTCTTCCTCGACGGCGCCCGCCTCGACCCGCCCCGGATCAAGGGCCTGCTGAACCGCGAGGCGCGCGCCAAAGACGCCTACGACGCGGCCCGGCTGCGGCTGCTGGGCATCCCGGCCGAGTAGCCCCCAAATTGACCCCCTCCCAGGGCGTTCATACACTGGCTCTCCCTCCCAGCAGGGGAGATTCCCGCAGACCGCCTGCCCGCTGGAGGGTCCGACCGTGGACGATTACGGCGTGGACTTGGACGAGATCGCCAAGGTGATCGAGCGTGCCGACGTGCTCGTGATCCGCTTCCAGGTCGTGCAGCGGCGCATCCTGGTCGACTTCCGCACGTCGGCGGAGGCCGGGCCGCTGGTGCGCGCCGTCGCGCCCGCGGCCAGCGCCGAGGAGCGCTTCCGCAGCCTGAAGGCGCTGCGGCCCTCGCTGCCCCTGCCCGAGCGGATCATGTCCTTCATCTGGCCGCGCGGCGTGGGCGCGATGGCCGACGCCGGCGTCCTGGACCGGCTCCGCGATCGCTTGGTGCGCATCGATGCCGGCGTGGGCGAGGAACTGGACACCGCCTTCGGCGAGCTGCTGGCGGAAGAACATGCGACGCTGGTCGCCGCGATCCGCGGCGGCGAGGGCTTCCAGACGCTGTGGGAGCGCGAGCCCTCCTGAGCCCAGACGGAGAACCATGCCCCACATCATCGACCTGCGCAGCGACACCGTCACACGGCCCACGTCGGCCATGCGCGACGCCATGGCCCGGGCCGAGGTGGGCGACGACGTGTACTCGGAGGACCCCACGATCAACGCGCTTGAGGCGGCGGCCGCGGCGCGGATGGGCAAGGAGGCGGCGCTGTACGTGCCCAGCGGCACGATGGCCAACCTCGTCGCGCTGATGACGCACTGCCAGCCCGGCGACGAGGTGCTGCTGGGCGATCAGGCCCACATCGTGCGGGCCGAGGTCGGCGGCGCCGCGCGACTCGGCGGCCTGCTGCTGACCACCATCCCCAACGCGCCGGACGGCATGCTGGACCCCGAGGCGATCCGCGTGGCGGCGCGCAACGCCAACCTGCACCACCCGCCCACCACGCTGCTGGCCCTGGAGAACACGCAGAACTTCTGCGGCGGCGCCGTCCTCACGCGCGAGCAGCTTGAGTCGCAGACCGCGGTCGCGGCCGGGCTGGGCCTGCGCACCCACATCGACGGGGCGCGCATCTTCAACGCCGAGGTCGCGACCGGCACGCCCGTCGCGGAGCTCGCCGCCACGTTCGACTCCGCCAGCTTCTGCCTCTCGAAGGGCCTCTCCTGCCCGGTCGGCTCGCTGCTCTGCGGCGACGCCGCGTTCATCGCCCGTGCCCGGCGGACGCGCAAGCTGCTGGGCGGCGGCATGCGTCAGGCCGGCGTGCTGGCGGCGGCGGGGCTCGTCGCGCTCGACACGATGATCGACCGCCTCGCCGACGACCACCGCAACGCCCGCCGTCTGGCCGCGGGCCTCGCCGAGCTGGGCTTCGCGATCGACCCGCAGACCGTGCAGAGCAACATCGTCGCGCTGCCAGTGGACGACGCGGCCGCCTGGCGCGACCGCCTGGCCGAGCGCGGCGTGCTCGTCAGCGTGTTGTCGGCCCGGACAGGCCGCCTCGTGACGCACGCCGATGTCTCGGAGCCCGAGATCGACGAGGCGCTGGCCCGCATCGCGCAGGCCGGGCCGGTCCCCGTCTGATGGCGCTCGCCCGTCCGATCGCGTCCACCCGCCGCGCGCTGGCGCTCGCGCTCCTGACCGCGCTCTTGGGCACGCTCGCGGCAGCCTGCGGGAGTGACAGCGGCTTCCCCGACCCCTCGGACCCGGTCGCCCACACACCCTGGCCCGACTATGAGCTGCTGCGCTACGACATCACCGATCAGACCGGTGTGCGCCTGGGCAGCGTGGACTTCGAGGTCGAGCGGCAGGGCGACGAGTACCGGCTGCGTGTACTGTTCCTGCTGCCCGCCACCGCGACGCAGGATGAGATCATCCTGTTCGTCGATGTGCGTTCCCTGCAACCGCTGCGCTACGAACGTCTCGCGACCACGCCCGACGAGCGCGTCGAGGTCAGCGCCACGTACGGCGTCGACGCCGACGGGCAGCGCTTCGTCGATAGCGTCGTCGTCGACGGCCCGGCCCCCGACGACCGCGCGCAGCAGCGGCTGGATCTCGACGACTTCTCGTTCGACACCGATTCCTCGGCCTGGCTCTGGCGCGCGCTGCCCTTCGCCCTCGACCTGGAGCTGAGCTATCGCAACGTCAACGTCTTCGCGCAGCGCACCCAACTCGTCGGGCTGCGCGTCCGCGGCCAGGACGAGATCCACACGCCCGTCGGCGACTTCCTCGCCTGGCAACTGGAGATCCGCCCCGGCGCGGAGCGGCAGACCGCCTGGTTCGCCGTCGACCCGCCGCACCTGCTGGTGCGCTGGGACCTGGAGCCCCGGCGCTACCTGCTCACGGAGGTCGTGACCGAGCGCCCGCCCGACTGAGCCCGCGGCGTCGCTTGTCGGGGCGTCCCTTGTGGGCGCCCACGAGGGGCGTCCCGACAGTGGCTAGCGCGCCCAGAGGCAGCCCGTCCCCGCCCCCCGCGCCGCCGCCTCCAGCCGCACGATCGCGTCCCGCAGCTGGCCGTCCCGGCGCCAGGCCCGCGCCAGCCCCTCCGCCACGAGCGTCGCGTCGAGCGAGCGCCCATCCTCCAGGAACGCGTAGCGCAGCAACCGCGCGCCGTCGTCGTTGCGGGGGCCGGGGTGCAGGAGCAGCGTCGCGCCCGGCGGGGCGAGGCGCCGCAGGCGGGCCCGCGCCTGCGGCGCACAGGGTTCGCCGCGCTCCGGCGCGTTCAGCCCGAAGAGACGTATCCGGTGCTCCCCGTCCCCGAGCCGCGCGACGAGCGTGTCCCCGTCGATCACCCGTACCACGACCGCCCGCTGGAGGGGAACGGCGTCGAGATCCACCCGCAGGTCCGCATCGAGGCTCAGCGCGGAGGGCGGGACGGGCGACTGCGGCAGCGTGCCGACGTCGCTCAGGCCGACACGGGCGACCACGACGGCCAGCACGACGCCCACCAGCAGCGTGGGGACCAGGAAGCCCCAGCGGCGCCGCCGGGCCCGCCGCCGCGGTCGCCGCCGCCGGCCGCCGCCCGACATCACGTGAAGGGGCCCGTGAGGAAGTCCCAGATCGCCTCCAGCGCCTCCACGAAGGTGAAGCTGTCGAGCCACTTGCCCCAGTGCAGCGCGTACTCCTGGAACTCCTTCATCGTCGTCAGCACGGCCAGCCAGACGGCCGTCTCCCAGCGCCGGAAGCCGAATCGCGGCCGCCAGTGCGGCAGGCTCGCCACGAAGAGGAACCAGTACTCGAACACGTTGGGGAAGGCCAGCAGGATCGCCCGCTCGCCCGTCAGCTCGAAGGCCAGGAAGCCCAGCAGCCGATAGGCGAACAGCCCGATCGAGATCGTGCGCGCCGGCCCCGTCCAGTGCAGCGCCACCCACAGGAAGGTGAGCTGGTAGACCTGATCCACGATCTTGTCGAACTGCTGGTAGTTGCCCAGCCCCCCCAGGTCGAGCAGGTTCATCCACAGCAGGTCGCTGAGGTCGACGAAGACCGCGATCAACCCGCCGACGAACGCCCAGCGCAGCACCGGCAGCGAGCCCAGCACCCGGATCGCCCCAATGACGACGATCTCCATGACGCCTCCATGCCGCACAGCCTGCGCGCTTCGCGCGAGCACGTCCAGCCGTCGCCGGCCGATGGCGCCGGCCGATGGCGCCGATCCGCCCGCCCCTGTGGCGCCGCCCGGCCGTCGCGCTTATACTCCCGCCGTCGCGAATCAAGCGGCCGGGCGGCGGCTTCGGGCCGCCGCGGGCCACGCCTGACGAAGGAGGCAGGACCGAATGCGGAAACCACGAATTTGGTATTTGATGATCGCGCTGCTGCTGGGCCTCGCGCTCACAGTGGCCGCCTGCGGTGGGGACGATGACGCCGAGCCTGCGGCGGCGGCAGAGGCGGACGACATCAAGATCGTCCTGCAGTGGGTCACGCAGGCGCAGTTCGCGGGCTACTTCGCCGCGCTCGACAGCGGGTTCTACGACGAAGAGAACCTGAACGTGGAGATCCAGCCCGGCGGGCCGGACATCCTGCCGGTGCAGTTGGTCGCGGCCGGCGCCGCGGAGCTCGCCGTGCAGCCGTTCGCCATACTGCTCTCCGCGCGCGACCAGGGCCTCGACGTGGTGGCCGTTGCGCAGGTGTTCGAGCGCTCCGCCTACCGCCTCGTCTCGTGGACCGACAGCAACATCATGTCGCCCGAGGACTGGGCGGGACTCAAGATCGGCGTCTGGGCGGGCCACGAGATGGTCTCGGCCACGATCAACAAGTTCGGCCTCACCGAGGGCGGGGACGAGGACCAGGTGGAGCTCATCGGGCAGGGCTTCGACATGCAGCTGCTGCTCACGCGGCAGGTCGATATGGCCTCCGCCATGATCTACAACGAGTTCGCCCAGCTGATCGAAGCGGGCAACCCGGCCGACCAGTTCCGGGTGGTCGACTTCGCCGAGCACGACACCAACACGCTCGAGGACGCGCTGCTCGCCCGCGGCGAGTGGCTGGAGGATGAGGCGAACCAGGACATCGTGACGCGGTTCCTGCGCGCCTCCGCCAAGGGCTGGGCGCTGTGCGCCGACGACCCCGCTGCGTGTGTCGAGATCGTGCTCAAGTACGGCCCCGCGCTGCCCCGGTCGCACCAGACCTGGATGATGAACGAGATCAACAAGCTCATGTGGCCCTCGACCAAGGGCTGGGGCGTGATCGACCGCGAACAGGCGGCGCGCACGGCTGGCCTGATGCTGGACTACGAGGTCATCTCGGAGCCCGCCGACCTCGACTCGGCCTACACCAATGAGTTTGTCGAGGCCGCGCTTGAGGACTTCTCGGACGCGGATCGCTTCCGCAACGACTACACGCCGCTTGAGTTGGACGTCGAGGATCTGATCCCCGACGACAGCTAGCACTTTGCCGCGGGGGCCGGCGTGCGCCGGCCCCCGCGCGCTGGTCCCCGCGTGACGGCGCGGAAGGAGGCAGTGCATCCCATGGCCCGTATCGTGCGCGCAGCGCTGATCCAGACCGAAGGCCTCTCCCCCCGGGAGAAGATGGTGGAGCATCAGGTCGGCTTGCTCCGCCGGGCGGCCGCGCAGGGCGCCCGTGTGACCTGCCTGCAGGAGCTGTCGACCGGCCCCTACTTCTGCCAGGAAGAGGACAAACGCTGGTACGACCTGGCCGAGCCCGTCCCCGACGGGCCCACGATCCAGCGCATGCAGGAGGTCGCGCGCGAGACCGGCATGGTGCTGATCGTGCCGGTCTACGAGTCCGAGGGGCCCGGCTTCCTCTACAACACCGCCGCCGTGATCGACTCCGATGGCTCCTACCTGGGCAAGTACCGCAAGACGCACATCCCGCATTCGGACAACTTCCTGGAGAAGTACTACTTCCGCCCCGGGAACCTGGGCTTCCCGATCTTCGAGACGAGCGTGGGCAAGATCGGCGCCTACATCTGCTACGACCGGCACTTCCCCGAGGGCGCGCGCGCCCTGGGGCTGGCCGGCGCCGAGATGGTCTTCATCCCCTCCGCGACGGCGGGCTTCTCGCGCCCGCTCTGGGATGTCGAGCAGCGCTTCCACGCCATCGCCAACGGCTACTTCGTCGGCACGATCAACCGCGTCGGGACGGCGCTGAAGCCGGACGTGCAGTTCTACGGGCACAGCTACTTCTGCGACCCGATGGGCGGGGTGCTGGCCGAGGCCGGCGAGGAAGAGGAGATCGTCGTGGCCGACCTCGACCTCGACCAGGTGGCCGAGGTGCGGGCGAACCTGCCCTTCTACCGCGACCGCCGTCCCGACATGTACGACGTTCTGACCGCCCCCTAGCGGGGGCTGCACGGAGGAGGTTGTAATGCCGTCGATACTGATCACGGGTGGAACGGTCGTCACCGCGAGCGAGCAGTTCCCGGCCGATGTCTATCTGCGCGACGGCCTGATCGCGCAGATCGGGACCGACCTCCGCGTCGAGGCGGATGAGGTGGTCCCGGCCGACGGGCAGTACGTGATCCCGGGCGGGATCGACGTGCACACCCATCTCGGCGAGGAGGTCTTCAACACCCTCACCGCCGACACCTGGGAGTCGGGCACCGTCGCGGCCGCCTTCGGCGGCACGACCACGGTCGTCGATTTCGCGCGGCAGGAGCGCGAGGGCATGTCGCCGCTGCAGGCCATCGAGCGGCGCCGCGGGCAAGCGGCGCCCGGCGCCGTGATCGATTACGGCTTCCACCTGATGGCCACGAACCTCTCCTCGCCCGGGTACATTGAGGAGTTGCGCGCCCTGCCCGGTGAGGGCGTCACCAGCTTCAAGCTGCTGATGGCCTACCCCGGCACGATGATGGTCGACGACCTGACCATCTACCACGCGATGCAGGTCGCGGCCGAGACCGGCGCACTCGTCACGCTGCACGCCGAGAACGGCCACGTCATCCAGAGCCTCACCGAGCGCTTCGGCGACACCGGCCAAGTGGCCGAGCACATGCACATGCACGCCCACCCGCATCTGGTCGAGGGGGAAGCCGTGCATCGCGGCATCGCCCTGGCCGAGATGGCCGGCGCCGGCGTCTACATCGTGCACCTTTCCAGCCACACCGCCCTGACCGAGGTCGAGGCCGCGAAGGCGCGCGGCCAGGCCGTCTGGGCCGAGACCTGCCCGCAGTACCTCTTCGCTGCCTACGAGGACTACGAGGACGCCGGCTTCGAGGCGGCGAAGTACATCTGCTCACCCCCGATCCGCGAACGCGCCAACCAGGAGCACCTCTGGAGAGGGCTGGAGACCGGCGCCCTCTCGGTGCTGGCGACCGACCACTGCACCTTCCGCATGCACGACGATCTGCCGGACCTGCCCCCGCAGAAGCCGATGGGCCGCGGCGACTTCCGCCGCATCCCCAACGGCGTCCCGGGCATCGAGAACCGGCTGCACCTGCTCTACGACGGCGGCGTCGTGGCGGGGCGCTTCGACATGTGCCGCTTCGTCGATCTGGTCTCCACGATGCCGGCCAAGCTGTTCGGCCTCTACCCGCGCAAGGGCGGCATCGGCGTCGGCGCCGACGCCGACATCGTGGTCTGGGACCCGGACGCGAACTACACGATCGAGGCCAGCACGCACCACATGCGCGTCGACTACAACCTGTACGAGGGCATGACGGTCCGGGGCCGTCCGACCACGGTGATTTCGCGCGGCGAGATCATCGTCAGCGGCGACGAGTTCCGCGGCGCGCCCGGGCGCGGCCAATACCTGCGGCGGACGACGCCCTGGGTGTTGAGCCCGGCGATGGCTGAGAGCGTGTGAGATGACCACCGAACAAGCCACGGCCGGCGTCAGCGCGTCCGAGATTCTCGACCTCTGCCGCACCTACACGCTGTACGAGTGGACCTCGCAGAACGCGGTCGACCCGATCCCGTTCGTGCGGGCCCGGGGGGTGTACCTGTGGGACGCGGAGGGCAACCGCTACCTCGACTTCAACTCGCAGGCCATGAACGTCAACATCGGCCACGCCGATCCGCGGGTCGCGCACGCCATCGGCGAGCAGCTCGCCGAGCTGCCCTTCATCGTGCCGCAGCACGCCACCGCGGCGCGCGGCCTGCTGGGCCGCGAGCTGGCGCGGATCACGCCGCCGGGATTGAACAAGGCCTTCTTCACCAACGCCGGCGCCGACGCCAACGACACGGCGATCCGCATGGCGCGCCTGTATACCGGCCGCCACAAGATCCTCACCCGCTACCGCTCGTACCACGGCGGCACGCAGGGCGTGCTCTACGCCTCCGGCGACCCCCGCCGCTTCGCCGTCGAGGATGGCATGACCGGCGTCGTGCGCATCCTCGACCCCTACGCCTACCGCAGCCCGCTGATGGTCGACGACGCCGACCTCACGCAGGCCTACATGCGCTACCTCGAGGAGGTCATCCAGCAGGAGGGCCCCCACACCATCGCGGCCATCCTGCTGGAGCCGATCACGGGATCGAACGGCATCATCGTGCCGCCCGCCGGCTGGATGCGCGGCGTGCGCGAGCTGTGCGACCGCTACGGCATCCTGCTGATCGCGGACGAGGTGATGAGCGGCTTCGGGCGCACCGGCAAGTGGTTCGCGATCGACCATGAGGGCGTCGCGCCCGACTTGATGACCATCGCCAAGGGGCTGACCAGCGGCTACGTGCCGCTGGGCGCGGTCATGGTGAGCGACCGCGTCGCCGAGCACTTCGAGACGAACCCGCTGGTGAGCGGGCTGACGTACAACAGCCACGCCGTCGGCTGCGCCGCCGCACTCGCGACGATCGCCGTCTACGAGGAGGACGGCCTGATCGAGAACGCCGCCCGGCTGGGCGACGTGCTGCAGGCCGAATACGCCGCCATGATGGAGCGCCACCCGTCGATCGGGGAGGCGCGCGGCCGCGGCCTGTTCACCGCGCTGGAGTTCGTCAAGGACCGCGAGACGCGCGCCCCCCTGCTCAGCGCCGAGCCGGAGGTCGCCCAGCGCCTCGGCAGCTTCCTCCGCCAGGAGGGCATCTTCGCCGCCGTCCGCGGGGACTGGCTGTTCGGCAACCCGCCGCTCTGCATCACGGAGGACGAACTGCGCTGGGCGCTGTCGGTGGTCGACCGCGCCCTCGACATCACGGACGAAGCCGCCGCGAATTGCCGCTGAGCCGGCTCCAGTGAGCCGGCCGAGGCCGCGCGGATCCGCGGGCGGGCCGGAGAAGGGACGAACGCCAACGTGACCGACTACAACGCGAGTGAGCGCTACCAGCGGGGCATCGAGCTGATGCGTGAAGCCGCCATCGACACGTCGGGAATGGAGACCGTGGCCGCGAGCGGCGACCGCGTCGGCCCCGAAGTCGCGCGCATGCTCGGCGAGTTCTGCTTCGGCGATGTCTGGACCCACGGGTCGATGGACTACCGCACGAAGCGGATCGTCACCCTGGCGACGATCTCGGCGCTGGGACGCGAGCGGCAGCTGCGCGGGCACATCGCCGGCGCGCTCGACCAGGGGTTCACGCGCGAAGAGGTCCTGGACATCTTCGTGCACCAGATCGCCTACGGCGGCTTCCCGATGGGACTCTCGGGCATACAGGTCGCGGCGGAGGTCTTCGCGGAACGCGACGCGAAGGCCGCAGCGACATAGGGTCCGCGAAACAGAGGCCGGGGGCCGCCGGGGCTTGAGCGTCGCGGCGGACTGCGGGCGATTCTGGACACTTGGCCGCGGGGCGCGCAGCGCGCTCACCCAACGGCCGGGCAGGAGAAGCAACGATGAAGCTTGGACTCATGATGGGCATGGAGAACCCCCGCGACATCGTCCCGCGCGTGCAGCGCGCCGAGGAACTGGGGTTCGAGACGGCGTGGGTCGGTGAGGGCCGGCTGACGCGGGACGCCACGGTCCTGCTGACGATGGCCGGCGCGAACACGGAGCGCATCTCCATCGGCAGCGGCATCTACCCCTTCCGCACGCGCAACGTGGGCCTGCTCGCCGTGACCGCCCGGACGCTCGACGACCTGGCGCCCGGCCGTTTCAAGCTGGGCCTGGGCGCCTGGTGGGAGCCCCTCGCGACCCGCACCGGCCTGCACACGCCCAAGCCGCGCAGCGCCATGCGCGAGATCATCCTGGTGCTCAAGGAGCTCCTCAACGGCAACCGGGTGACCTTCCACGGGGAGTACGTCGACGTCGACGACATCAAGTTCGACACCCCCGAAGATGACGACGGCCACGCCTATCCCGTCCCCATCTACATCGGCGCGGTGCGGATGCGGATGATGGAACTCGTCGGCGAGATCGCCGACGGCGCCCTGATGGACTTCCTCGTGCCGCCGGAGTACACCGCGCTGTCGGTGGACCACATCAAGATCGGCGCCGATCGCACGGGCCGCTCGATGGATGAGATCGATTGCCCGCAGCTGCTCACCGTCTCGGTGAACGACGACGACCCGCAGGCGGCGATCGACGCCTGCAAGCTGTTCCTCACGCAGTACATCGGCCAGCAGCCGCACATCACCGAGAACTGCGGCGCCACGCCCGAGCAGATCGCGGCCGTCAAGAGCGTGATGGGCTGGCCCGCGACGCAGGAGCAGATCCGCGAGGCCACGCAGTTCGTCCCCAACGATCTGGTGCAGGCGGTCTGCCCCTGCGGCACGACCGCCGAAACGATCGCACAGATCGAGGCCTTCATGGACGCCGGCTGCTCCGAGGCCGTGCTCACCCCGGTGGGCGACGTCGAGGGCAGCATCGAGAAGATCGCCCGGGCGGTGCGCCCCACGGGCTAGCCCACACGCGCCGAACCGACTCGGCAGACGGGAAAGGGAGCCGGCCGACCGATGAGCGCTCGCGTGACCTCGCAGGCGTCTGACGGGCCTCCCGTGTCCGGCCGCCTCGGCGCTGTCTTGCGGTCCGAGCGGCTCCGCGCGGTGTCGGCCCGGATCGGGCTGATGCTCATCCTGGTTGGCCTGTTCCTGGGCGGCTGGGAGTTCCTCAAGTGGGTCACCGAGTCGCCGCGCACCACGCTGCCGCACTTCTACGAGGTCGCCGAGTACCTCTTCGACATCGACTCGCAGGGCAACGTGCAATGGCTCGCCATCGGGCGGCAGCTGCAGGTGACGTTCATCGAAGCGATCACGGGGCTGTGCGTCGCGACGGTGGCGGGCTTCGCGGCCGGGACGCTGATGGCGCTGAGCCGCTGGACCGGGCGCGGCATCATGCCGTTCGTGATCGGCGCGCAGACGGTGCCGATCGTCGCGATCGCGCCGGCGCTCGTGATCTGGCTGGGCACGGGCTGGGAGACCAAGGCGTTGATCGCGGGCTTCCTGGCCTTCTTCCCCATCGCCGTGTCGACGGCGCGCGGCATCGGCGACGTCTCGCAGGACAGCCTCGACCTGATGGCCTCGTACGGGGCCTCGCCCACGCGCGTGTTCTTCAAGCTGCGCGTGCCCGGCGCGCTGCCCTACATCTTCACGGGCCTCGAGGTCGCGGCGGCGTTCAGCGTCATCGGCGCCATCGTCGCGGAGCTGCCCGTCGGCTCGCAGGAGGGCATCGGCGTCAAGATCCTGACATCGCAACAGTTCTTCAGCCTGCAGCCCGAGTCCCTCTTCGCATCCATCGGCGGCGCATGCCTGCTCGGCGGCGCGATGGTGATCATGGCTCGCACCGTGCAGTTCGTTGTGCTTCGCGGCCACCGCGCCGCGAGCACCAGTTGAGGGGACGAGGCCGTGACGACGACTGACAGCGCTGCCGAGACGCGCCCGCGCGGGGCGCCGATCGCGATCGACTTCCAGCGCATCCGCAAGGAGTTCGGCAGCGGCCGCGACGCGACCCTGGCCGTGGAGGACCTCGACCTCGCCATCCAGCAACGGGAGTTCGTATCGCTCATCGGGCCGTCCGGCTGCGGCAAGTCGACCCTGCTGCGGCTGGCCGCCGACCTGATCGAGCCGAGCGGCGGCGCCGTGGTCGTCAACGGCAAGGACCCCCGCCAGGCCCGCCTCGACCGCGACTACGGCTTCATCTTCCAGGCGCCCACGCTGTTCGACTGGCGCACCGTCTGGAAGAACGTCGCGCTGCCGCTCGAGATCATGCGGATTCCCGGCATGACCAAGGACAAGAAGCAGGAAGAGATCGAGCGGCTGCTGGACATGGTGGGGCTGGAGGGCTTCGAGAAGCACCGCCCCTACCAACTCTCCGGCGGCATGCAGCAGCGCGTCTCGCTGGCGCGGGCGCTCGTCTTCCGCCCCTCCATCCTGCTGATGGATGAGCCGTTCGGCGCGCTGGACGAGATCACCCGCGACCGCATGAACCTCGAACTGCTCCGCATCTGGACGGAGACGCACACGACGATCCTGTTCGTCACGCACAGCATCCCCGAGGCCGTGCTGCTGTCCGGCCGCGTCGTGGTGATGACCGCCCGGCCGGGGCGCGTGCAGAGCGTGATCCCGATCGATCTGCCCTACCCGCGCACGACCGAGGTCGAGGAATCGCCGCGCTACTTCGAGCTCGTGACGGCCGTGCGCGAGGCGCTGGGCAAGGCGATGGGCTGGTGATGCATGGCCACGCAAACTGACCCCGGCGGCGGCGCGCCCAGCGCCGGCCCCGTCCGCGGCCAGGATTGGGGCCGCCATGCGGCGGTCGTGGTGCCGCCGCTGCTGGTCTTCGTCGCGACGGTCGGCCTGTGGGAGGCCGCCATCGAGGTGTTCGAGATCCAGCGCTTCCTGCTGCCGCGCCCCAGCGAGATCGTGACGCTCTTCTTCGAGGACTTCGGCCGGCTGATCAACCAGGGCCGCAACACGCTCGGCGTGGCCGGGCGCGGCCTGCTGCTGGGCGGCGCGATCGGCGTCGGGCTGGCGGCCCTCAGCTTCCGCACGCGCTGGCTGGCGGAGGGGCTGGGCATGTACGCCGCGGTGCTGAAGGCCGTCCCGGTCATCTCACTCGCCCCGCTGACGGTCGTCTGGTTCGGCATCGAAGCCGGCTCGAAGATCGCGACCGTCTCGATCGCCACCGCGCCGATCCTCTACACGTTCACGCTGGTCGGCCTGCGCCGCGCCGACCCCAACGCCCAGGAGCTGATGCGCTCCTACGCGGCCGGCCGCATCCGCACCTTCTGGAGCCTGCACGTCCCGTACGCGCTGCCGTTCTTCTTCTCGGGTCTGAAGATCTCCGTCACGATCGCGATGATCGTGGCCATCATCTCCGAGTACTTCGGCGGCAGCTTCGAGAACCTGGGCGGCTACATCCGCAACGAGGCCAACAACGTCCACACGGTCGAAGTCTGGACGGCGATCGTCATGGCCTGCACGCTGGGCATCAGCCTGTACATGATCGTCGCGCTCATCGACCGCTTCGTCCTGCGCTGGCACTCCTCCAAGCGAGGCGGGTAGCCCGCGCGGCCGCATCCCGCGTCGCCCCGGCGCGAGACCCTAGTAGCGCGAGACGTTGATCTCTTCCAGCCGGCCCGTCACCAGGAAGATCGCGCGCTCGCAGATGTTCGTCGCGCGGTCGCCGATGCGCTCCAGATTGTGCGACGCCCAGAGCAGGTGCGTGTAGGCGTCGAACTCCCGCGCGTCGTGCGGCAACCCCGCCAGCTGCTGGATCACGTGGCGGTGAATCCGGTCGTAGATCTCGTCGACCTCGTCGTCCAGATCGCAGATCGCCCGCGCCGACGCCTCGTCCCGGTCCAGGAACGACTCGATCGACCCCCGCAGCATGTGCTGCACGCGCTGGGCCATCACCCACAGCTCGGGCGCCGTCAGCGCCACCGGGTCGTCGCCCAGGAACTGCGCGATCCGCGCGATGCCCTCCGCGTGGTCCCCCATCCGTTCCAGGTCGGTCACGATCGACAGGATCGACACCGACTCGCGCAGGTCCGACGCCACCGGCGCCTGCGTCGCCATCATCTGCAGGACTTCCTCCTCCAGCGCGTAGCGGTGCTGATTGACCACCTCGTCGCCGTCGACCACCGCCTGCGCCAGGCGCATGTTGCGCGTGCGCAGCGCCTCCATCGCATCCGAGATCGCCTTGTCCACCCGCGACGACAGCAACCGCACGCCGTCCTCGGCGTGACTCTGGTTCTCGGCAAACAGCGTTCTCGGCACGATCGATCTCCTGCACTGCGGCTGGCTGGCCGCCTTATCCGTAGCGGCCCGTGATGTAGTCCTCTGTCCGCTGATCCACCGGGTTGGTGAAGATCTCCTGGGTCGGGCCGAATTCGACGAGCCGGCCGGTGCGCTCTTCGCCCGCCAGCAGGAACGCCGTGTAGTTCGAGACCCGGGCCGCCTGCTGCATGTTGTGGGTCACCACGATGATCGTGTAGTCCTCCGCCAGCTCGCGCATCAGATCCTCGATCTTCAGCGTCGCCACCGGGTCCAGCGCGCTCGCCGGCTCGTCCATCAGGATGACCTCCGGCTGCACGGCGATCGCCCGGGCGATGCACAACCGCTGCTGCTGCCCGCCCGACAGCGCCAGCGCGCTCTTGGTCAGGTCGTCTTTGACCTCGTCCCATAGCGCCGCCCGTCGCAACGACTCCTCCACCAGCGCCGGCAGGTCGCCCTTGTAGCCGTTGATCTTCGGCCCGAACGCCACGTTCGCAAAGATCGACTTGGGGAACGGGTTGGGCTTCTGGAACACCATCCCGATGCGCCGCCGGATGCCCACCGAATCCACGCTGGGGCCCAGGAGGTCCTGGCCCTCGAACGTGATCGAGCCCTCCATGCGCGCGCTGGGGATGAGATCGTTCATCCGGTTGAAGCAGCGCAGCAGCGTGCTCTTTCCGCAGCCCGAGGGCCCAATCAGCGCCGTGACCTTCTGCCGCGGCACGTCGAACGTCACCGAGTCCAGCGCCTGGAAGCGGCCGTAGAACACGGACAGCTCGCGCAGCTCCAGCGCGATCTCCTCGTCCAGGTCGTGCCGGACCGCGCCGCGCGCGCCCTCGATCTCCTCAAACAGGTCGCTGCTGCGCCGCTCCACCGGCGCCGCGACGGTGGCTGTCCCCAGATCCGGCGCCGCGTCCCGTTCGATCGTCACGATGCCACCCGCTTCCGGCGCCCGCAGTCCGATATCGGCCATAGTATCGCTTCCCTCCACCTCACCAGCGGACTCGCGTGCGCTGCCGCAGGATGATGGCGGTGCTGTTCATCAGCAGCAGCACCAGCAGCAGCAGGATGATCCCGGCCGCGGCGATCAGCTGGAAGTCCTCCTGGGGCCGCGAGACCCAGTTGAAGATCTGGATCGGCAGGATCGTGAAGGAGTCGGTCGGCGACTCGGGGATGAACGCGGTGAACGTCAGCCCGCCGATCACGAGGATCGGCGCCGTCTCGCCGATCGCCCGCGAGAGCGCCAGGATCGTGCCCGTCAGCGTCCCACCGAAAGCGAACGGCAGCACGCTGCGCCACACCACCTGCCAGCGCGTCGCACCCAGGGCGTAGGCGCCCTCGCGCATCGACGGCGGCACCGCCCGCAGCGCCTCCTGCGCGCTGACGATGATGATCGGCATCACCAGCAGCGCCATCGTCAGCGCGCCCGCCAGCACCGAGCGCTCCAGCTCCATCGCCCGCACGAAGAGCTGCAGGCCCAGCAGCCCATAGACGATCGAGGGCACCCCGGCCAGGTTGGCGATGTTGATCTGGATCAGCTTCGCGAACCAGTTCTGGCGGGCGTACTCCTCGAGATAGATCGCCGCGCCAACGCCCAGCGGGAACGCGACCGCCGCCGTGATGGCCATCATGTACAGCGTCCCGATCAGCGGCGCGTAGATGCCCGCCCGGTCCGGAATCCGCGACGCGAACGAGGTCAGGAACATCTGGTCCAGGAACAGGTAGACCAGCCAGGTCGTCGCCAGCAGCGCCAGGACGATCCACGGCAGCCGCCCAAGCGCGCGCGGGATGCGGATCGCGATCGTGGCCGGGAACCACCACGCGACGGCGAGCGGCCGGCGCCATGGCGTCCCGCCGGCGGCCGGGGCGCGCAGGGCTTGCGGCTGCAGCAGGCCCTCGAGGCGGACCCCGCGCCGGTCGAGATAGCGGAACAGGAAGGCCAGCGCGAAGATCAGGCCCAGCGCGGAGCCGGAGTAGCGCGCCGAGACCGACAGTTCCGGTGCGGCGAAGAGGCGCGCCGCCCCGTCGATCGACACGTCGATGACGAGCGCCGCCAGCATCGCCACGCCCACCACGACCGAGAGCACGCACAGCCCGACGAACGCCGCCCCCACCGCCTTGCGCGTCCGCAGACGCGGGCGCCAGAGCGACTCGCCGCCCGCGAGGGCCAGGTCCGGCCGGCTCATTCGTACTGCTCCCGGAATCGACCGCGCACGTAGCTCGCGATCAGGTTCATCGCCAGCGTCATCACGAACAGCGTCATCGCCACCGCGAACAGGGTTCGCGCCTCAATGCTCCCGGCCGGCGTGTCGCCCAGGCTGACCTGCACGATGAACGCCGTCATCGTCTGGACCGCCTCCAGCGGATTCGCCAGGAAGGTGGGGTTTTGCCCCGCCGCGACCGTCACGATCATCGTCTCCCCGATCGCCCGCGAGGCCGCCAGGATGATCGACGCGATCACGCCCGACAGCGCCGCCGGCAGGATCACCCGCAGCGCCGTCTCCATGCGCGTCGCGCCCATCGCGTAGGCCCCCTCGCGCAGCGACTGCGGCACCGCCGAGAACGCGTCCTCGCTGAGCGATGAGATCATCGGGATGATCATCACCCCCATCACGATCCCGGCGCTCAGCGCATTGAAGATCGTCGTCCCGGGAAGCAGGTCCTGGATGATCGGCGTGACGAACAGCAGCGCGAAATAGCCGTAGACCACGGTGGGCACGCCGGCCAGCACCTCGAGCAGCGGCTTGAGCACCGCGTGCAGGCGGGGCGGCGCGTACTCGCTCAGGAAGATCGCCGCCAGCAGTCCCAGCGGGACCGCCACGACCAGCGCGATCGCCCCCACGAGCACCGTGCCCCAGACCAGCGCCCAGATGCCGAATCGCGGCTCGAGCTCGCCCGTGTCTGTGTTGAACACTTGGATCAGCGGCGACCACACCGTGTCCCCGAAGAACGCGCCCAGCGGGATCTCGCCGAAGAACTCGATCGTCTGGAAGATGAGCACCGCCACGATGCCGACGGTCACCAGCGCCGACAGCGCCGCCGACAGGAACAGCAGCACGTGCACCACGTGGCCCAGCGGCGTCTCGCGACCCGTGCCGCCCCGGCTCGGGTTCAGGTGGTCGCGCCACACTTGCCCGGCGAGGCGGCTGAGCCGCGCGCGCTCCGGTGTCGATGGCTGGGCCGACATGGATCTCCTTCGAGCGGCCGGGGTGACCGGCGAGTCCCGGACCGTCGCGAGCGTACGCGGGGGCCGCGGGCTCGCGGGTTAAGTCCGGTTAGCGATGCCCCGACTGCCCCACCTGTCCGACCGGAGGCGCGCTACTGGACGAAGATCTCCGCCAGCGTTGCCCCGTCGCTCGCGTTCGCCATGAGCGCGCCGGTCGGGGCGCCGTCCGCGACCCGCGCCAGGCTGGCCTCGTAGAGCGCGTCGGGCAGCTGCACGTAGCCCACCGTGGGGTCGTCGACCAGGATGCGCCCGGTCGTCAGCGCCCACTGCAGGAACGCCTCGACCTCGGGCCGCGCCAGCGAGGCCACCGTGGCGTAGATGAACAGCGGCCGCGACAGCGGCGCGTAGATCCCGTTCTCGATCGTCTCGATCGACGGGCTGATGGGCCCGGCGCCGGCGTCGATGGGGACCGCGCGGATGCGCTTCTGGTTGTTGATGAAGTAGGCGAAGCCGAAGTAGCCGATGGCGCCGATTTCGCCGTTGATGCCCTGCACGAGCACGTTGTCGTCCTCGGAGAACTGGCTGTTGTCGGTGCGCTGGACGCCCTCCTCGCCGTTCACCTCGTCGCTGAAGTAATCGAACGTGCCGGAGTCGGAGCCGGGCGAGAAGATGGAGATCCTCCTGTCCGGCCAGCCGGGCCGCACGTCGGCCCAGGTGACGGCGAAGTCGGCCGGGCCGAAGATCTTGGCCAGTTCGTCGAGCGTCAGGTAGTCGGCCCAGTCGTTGTTGACGTTGACGGCGACCGTGAGGCCGTCAAAGGCGACGGGGATCTCGATGAACGCGACGCCGTTGGCGTCGCAGATCTCCTCCTCGGAGGCCTTCATCGCGCGCGAGGCGTCGGCGATGTCGGTCTCACCGTTGCAGAAGCGCTCGAAGCCGGCGCCGGAGCCGATCGAGGCCACGTTGACGTGCACGCCCGAGGTGGCCAGCCCGAACTCCTCGGCCCAGGCCTCGGCGATGGGGAAGACGGTGCTGGAGCCGGCGATCTCGATCGTGCCGCTGAGCGCCGCGTCCGCCTGCTCGTCGCCATCATCACCGCCGCACGCCGCGGCGATGACCGCCAGCGCGGTGATGATGAGCGCCAGCGTCAGCCAACTCCCCCGGCCAAGGAGCCGACGGGGTGGCGTGCCGGGTTGCGTGCGCTCCAAGTGGACCTCCCACGATGTGGTGTGCGGCTTGACGCTTGGAGCGTATGCAGCGACCGCGGAGGAACGGTTAACGGGGACTTAAGGGCGGCCGTGCGGAGCGTTAAATTCCGGCGCGATCGCGGGAGAGACTGTGCGATCGGCTTCACTGGCACTCCGTTATGCCGCTCCGTCAGGGGGCCTCGCGCGGCAGCGAGAAGCCGACCGTCGACCCCACCCCCAGCTCGCTGTCGACCCGCACGCCGCCGCCATGGCTCTCCGCGATGTGCCGCACGAGGGCCAGCCCCAGCCCCGTGCCCTCGCCCCGGCGGCGCGCCCAGTCGGCCCGGTAGAAGCGCTGGAAGACGCGCTCGCGGTCCTCGGCGGAGATGCCGACGCCGGTGTCCTCGACCAGCAGCCAGACCGCGCCGTCCTCTGGCCGCACCTCCAGCGTCACGCGCCCCCCCGCCGGCGTGAACTTGAGGGCGTTGTGCAGCAGATTGCCCAGCGCCCGCTGCACCAGATCCGCATCCGCCCGCACCGTGATCGACGCGGGCGCGCGCAGCGCCAGGGTCAGGCTCGCGCGGTCGGCCTGCGGCCGGATGCGCTCCACCGCGCTCCGCGCCACGAGGCAGACATCCATCGGCAGGAGCTGCGGCTGCGCCAGTCCGGACTCCAGCCGCGCCAGGTCCAGCATCTCCTCGACCAGCTGTGCCATCTTGTCGGTCTCCTGATGGATCATGCGATGGAAGCGACGGCTGTCCGCTTCGTCCACGCCCAGCTCCAGCGTCTCCGCCGCCGCCGCGATCGTCGCCAGGGGCGTGCGCAGTTCGTGCGAGACGTTGGCGACGAACTCCCGGCGCGTCTGCTCGGCCTGCTGCGCGGCGCTGACGTCGTGCATGATCAGCACCGCCTCCCACAGCCCCCCGCCCCGCAGCGGGCGCGCCGTCGCCTGATAGTGCCGATCGTCGCGGCGCACCAGCTGCGTCGCCGCGACCGCGCCGGGCCCCAGCGCCTGCGTGATCAGCGCGTGGATCTCGTGGTCGCGCAGCACCGCCAGCAGCGGCCGGCCCAGCGCCGCCTGTGCCTCGCCCGACAGCACCGAGCCGGCCGCCTCGTTGGCGTAGACGACGGTCGCCGCCCCGTCCACGGCGACGACCACGTCGGCCGCCGCCGCCAGCGTCTGGTCGAGCCGCCCGCGCTCGCTGCGGGCGGCGGCGAGCTGGTCGTGCAGCGCCCCGGTGACCTCGTTGACGGCGTCGGCGATGGCTGCCAGATCCGTGTCGGCGCCGCGGCTCTCCAGCGGCGCCGCGGGGCCCGACGTGCTCAGCCGGCGCACGTCGCGGCCCAGACGTCGCAGCGGGCGCCGCGCCAGCTCCTGCACGAGCAGCCCGCCTGCCAGCGACAGCAGCGCCGCGCCGGCCAGCGCCGCGATGACCGCCGCCGTCCCATCGGCCGATGTGAGCGCGACGAGCGCCACCAGCAGCGCGGTCGCCAGGGCGACCCCCGCCGCCGCGAACGCCACCGGGCCCGGCGGGGCCGCGCGCATCGCTACAACTCGAATCGGTAGCCGGCGCCGCGCACGGTGATCAGATGCACGGGCCGGGCCGGATCCGGCTCGATCTTCTTGCGCAGCCAGCGGATGTGCACATCGACGGTGCGCGTGCCGCCCGCGAAGTCGATGTCCCAGACGTCGTTGAGCAGCTCGTCGCGGGTGAACGTGCGTCCGGGGCGCTGCGCCAGGTAGGAGAGCAGTTCGTATTCCTTGGGGCGCAGCGGCCGCGGGCCCTCGCCGTCGCGCAGTTCACGGCGCGCGAGGTCCAGCGTCAGGCCGCCGAACTCGATGACCGACACCTGCGCGCCCCCGTTCGCGGCGCTGCGGCGCAGGTGGGCGCGCACGCGCGCCAGCAACTCGGCCAGCCCAAACGGCTTCGTGATGTAGTCGTCGGCGCCCAGGTCCAAGCCCTGCACGCGGTCGATCTCGGCGGTGCGGGCGGTCAGCAGCAGCACCGGCACGTCCGAGCCGTCGCCGCGCAGCCGTCGCAGCACTTCCGTCCCGCTCAGCGCTGGCAGCATCACGTCGAGGATGATCAGGTCCGGGCTCTGCGTGCGCGCGAGGTGCAGCCCGGTCTCGCCGTCGGCCGCGGTGTGGACCGCGTAGCCCTCGCGCTGCAGGTTGAAGCGCAGCGTCTCGTTGAGGCTGGCCTCGTCTTCGACGACCAGCACGCTCGCCACGGTCACTCCTTCGCCGGCCGCAGATCGACGCTGCGCACCTGCCCCGCCGCCAGGTCGACCACGCGCACCCGATGGTTATTCGTGTCGGCCACGATCAGCGATCGGTCCGGCCCGGCGCAGAGCCCGCCGGGCTCGTTGAAGCGGGCGTCGCTCAGGCTGCCGTCGGCGTCGCCCAGGCCGCCGCAGACCGTGCGCACCTGCCGCGTGTGCGGGTAGACCTGCTTGATCTTGTGGTTGAACGTGTCGGCGACGTACAACTCCGCCTCCCCATCGCCGGACGCCAGCCAGGCGACGTCCAGCGGGTGCTGCAAGCGCGCGACGCCCTCGCCGCCGTCGGCGTCGCCGAAGTCGAACAGGCCGCTGCCGATCAGCGTATCGACGCGCCCGCCGTCGCCGGGCTGCGCCAGCCGCACCGCGTTCGACTCGCTGTCGGCGAACGCGACGCCCGCACTCCCTACCGACAGACCGCTGGGCTGCGCCAGCTCGGCCGACGCGCGCGGCCCGTCCTCAATGCCCTCGCGCAGCGACCCCGCCCAGGGGCCGATCGTCCCCGCCCGCAGGTCCAGCGCCCAGAGTTGGTGGAAGCCCGCCATCGCGATGTAGAGCATCCCGTCGTCGTTGGCGGCCCCGCCCGTGGCCAATGCCCAGGGCGAATTGAGCGGCGCGCCCGCCGCGGCGCGCGGCGCCGGTTGGGTGCGCGACTGTTCGCCCGTGCCCGCGACGGTCGTGGTCTGCCAGGTGCCAAGGTCGATCCGGCGGATCGCGTGGTTCTCCAAGTCCGCCACGAACAGCGCCCGCCCGCCGGCGTCCGCCGCCGCGGCCATACCCTGGGGCTGGTCGAAGCGCGCCGCCGCCGGGTCGCCGTCGGCGAAGCCGGGCGCGGCCCCGCCGATGATCTGTTCCACGCTCCCATCCAAGCGCGCCGCGATGATGCGGTCGTGGTTGCCGTCGGCGACGAACAGCAGGTCGCTGTCCGCGTCGTAGTGCACCTTGCCGGGGAACGACAGCATCGGCGGCGATGACACCCCCGCCCCGTCGGCGGGCCGCTCCAGCGGCAGCGGCGCGCCGGACAGCGCCCCGTCGCGGCGGTAGTCGGCGATCCAGCCGTCGAGCAGCCCCGCCACGGCGTCGGCGCTGATCTCGCCCTCGTGCCGGCCGATGACGTTGCCCCGCGGGTCGATGAAGTACATCGTGGGCCAGGCCCGCGCCCCGAACATGCGCCAGAACGCGAAATCGCGGTCGTTCAGCACCGGGTGCTCGATCCGATGCCGCAGCACCGCCTGCCGCAGCGCCGGCGTCTCCCGCTCGGTGGGGAACTTGGGCGAGTGCACCGAGACCACCGCCAGTTCGTCCGCATAGCGACGTTCGAGCTTCCGCAACTGCGGAAGCACATGCAGGCAGTTGATTCAGGCGTAGGTCCAGAAGTGCAGGATCAGCAGCCGCCCCCGCACGTCGTCCGAGCTGAGCGGGCGGGTGGTGTTGATCCAGTCCTGGTCGGTGGGCAGGGGCGGCGCCGGGGCGTCGCCGTAGGCGGATGTGGTCACGGTTGCTCCCATCGTTCGGTCGCCAGCGTAGCGCCGGGCGCGGGAAGCCGGGCTCAGGCGTCGAGCGACGCCCGCAGCTTGGCGGCGTCGATGCCGTACAGCTTGATGACGTTGTCCCACGTCATGCGCTGCTCCTCGTCGTCGGAGACGCCGGCCATGATCCGATCGAGGATCGGCATGCTGTTCGGCCAGATCGAGTCGTGGTGGGGGTAGTCGTTGCCCCACAGCATCTGATCGACGCCGATCAGGTCGCGCGTGCGCACGCCGATCTCGTCGTCTTCGAACGTGACGTAACAGTTGCGGCGGAAATAGAACGACGGCGCCTCCGTCATGTCCGGCGAGCACTCCTTGGGCGTGCGGTAGGCCGCGTGGTCGAGCCGCTGCAGCCAGTGCGCCACCCAGCCCGTCTCCCACTCCGCGAAGACCACCTTCAGCTTCGGGTGCCGCGCGAAGACGCCGCCCGTGATCAGCGTCTCCGCCGACCAAGCCACGCCCGCCAGCGCCAGCGCGTAGGCCGACACTTGGTTCCAGTAGGCCGGCAGGCTCATGCCCCACTCCGCCCCGCAGAAGATGTGCAGCGTCAGTGGCACGCCCGCCTCCTCCGCGGCCGACCAGAAGGGCTCGTAGTGCGGGTCGCTGTAGGGCAGCGACGGCGGGGCGGTGCAGGGGATCGCGAAGGCGCGCAGCCCCTTCGTCAGGCCGCGCTCCAGCTCCGCGATCGACTCCGGCACGTCGGGCAGGGGCAGACAGGCCGCCCCAATCAGGCGCTCGGGCGCGTGGCTCTGGTAGTCGGCGACCCAGTCGTTGTGCCGCTGGAAGAGCGCCTGCACCATCTCGCGGTCGCTGTGGGAGAAGGCCAGCATGTTGATGCTGGGGTACATCACCTCGCCCACGATGCCGTCCTGCCGCTGCTCGTCGAGTCGCGCGACGGGATCGCGCACGCCGGGATTGATCTGCTCCCAGCCGTGCTTCATCCGTTCCTGCGTCTCGGGCAGGTCGAGCCGCGCGCCCGCGATGCCGAAGCGCCCCACCGGCACCGACACCGGCGACTGCGGGAAGAGCACGTAGATCCCCTCCCGGCCCGGCGGGTCCTGCACGATCAGGGGCGCGCGTTCCCCGAAGTCGGCTTCCAGCCCCGCGAAGACCTCGGGCGCTTCGACGAAGTGAGAATCACACGAGTAGTACAGATGGTCGCGCGGCATCGACGCCTCCTCGCCGGAGCACGCGGTCCGCGATCCCGGCCGCGGTGTCGCCCGGGAGCCCGCGTGATCCGATTGTGTCCGCAGGCTAGCGAATCGGCCGGCTGCTAGCTCGCCCCGGCCGCATCCCCCTCGGCGAGAGCGGCGGTCTCGGCGAAGTAGCGCTCGATGCCCTGCACGATGCCGGTCGCGATCGCCTGGCGTGCGATCTCATTCTTCAGCACGCCCGCCTCCCACTCGTTCGTGATGAAGAGCAACTCCACCAGTGCGGCCGGCATCTGCGTGGGCCGCGACCGCAAGACGTCCTGGCCGGGCGCGAAGCCGAGCGCCGCCGGGTTCAGCGCGAGAGCGACCACCCGCTCCCGCTCGATCTCGGTGGGCGGGCCCAGCAGGAAGAGGGCGCTGCATTCACCGGTCCAGCGGGAGGTCTCCCAGCAGCTGTCCTCGCGGATGCCGCGGTCCCAGGCCCGGTAGCCCGCCATGCTCCGCAGCGACCCCAAGACAGATTCCTGGAGCGCCAGCGCCAGCCGCTCGTTCGCGGCGGCGTGGGGTCGCTGCCCGTTCCAGTACACCTCGACGCCGGACGCGCGCGCATCGTGGGCGCCGTTGGAGTGGATCGAGACGAAGAGATCGGCTTCGGCCTCATTGGCCAGGTCGACGCGCGCTTGCAGGTCGGGCCGGTTGACCACGAAGTCGGGGGCGTCGGGGTACTCCTCGCTGATGTCACGGGTGCGATCGCGCGTGCGCCGCGTCAGCAGCACGTCGAATCCCGCCTCGTGCAGCAGGGACTCGACGCGAAAGGCGAAGTCGAGATTCGACTCCCGTTCGACGATCCCGAAGGCGAGGGCGCCGGTCTCGTTCCCCCCGTGCCCCGCGTCGAGCACGATCAAGGGGCGGCGCGGCTCGACGACGACCTCCGGGAGGTCGGGCGCCAGCACGGGAGTGTCCGCCAGCACGGGGCTATCCGCCACCTCGCCCGAGACGACGGGTGCCTCCTCCGGCGTGTCGGCCTCATCTTCGGGGGCGGCGTCGGCCGGCGTGTCGTCGGCCGGCGTGTCGTCGGGCGCGTCATCGGCGTCCGCGACGCTGGCCTCGGCCTCCACGACTTCCTCAGGAGCGTCGCCGGCGACGGCCTGGTCCGGCGGGTCCTCGGCCGGTGGATCCTCGGGTGGTGGATCCTCGGGCGGTGCATCCTCGGGCGGCGGATCGTCAGGCGGCGGATCCTCGGGTGGCGGATCGTCGGGCGGTGGATCCTCGGGTGGCGGGTCCGGCGCAGCGACCTCGTCGCTGGCGACTGCGTTCGGCGCGGCCGGCGTGTCCGGCGCGTCCCCGGCCGGGACGTCCCTGCTGACACAGGCGATCGCCAGCACGCCCAGCAGGGCGATCGCGATCAGTCCCAGGAGTCGAGCTGTCGGCACGCGCTGCATCCCCCCGCTGCCCGCCGTCCGCCGTCGCGATGTGCTGGCAGCCTATCCCGCATTATCGGCCGATCCGCCACCGCTAGCGCGGTCGGCCGATGATGCGCGCGAAGCCTTCCCGGAACTCCAGGCTGTAGCGGTGCTGGAGATCGACGCCGGCAAGCGCCTCGTTCACGGCGGCCTCGATCTCCTCCTGCACCCCCGCTGTCAGGAAAACGGGCAGGTTGCCCACCTCCATCCGCGTGAGGTCGAGCACGGGCTGCGTCCCCCACAGGTCGATGCGGCCGCGGATCGTCGCGCCGATGCCGCTCCCGGCCGGCAGGTCGACGCGGCCGCGGACCTCGGCGTAGCCGAGGCTGGCCGCATCGGGCGGGCCGAAGAAGCAGATGACGACGTCGTGGATCGCGTCGAACTCGGGTTCCGCCTCCAGGAACGCCCGCGCCCGCGCCGTGACGACGCCCTCCCCCAGGTCCAGCGCATCGGGGACGCCGGTCTCCAGGAAGCTGTCGAAGCCGTCCCAGCGCGTGTCGAAGCTGAGGTCGGTCGAGGGCGCGAGATCGAGCGTGCGGTCCCCGCAGACGGGCGCCAGACTGGGCCCGCCCGTGAGCAGCAGCGCCGTCAGCGTCACGACGAGCGCGAGCAGCAGCACCAGCACCGTGACCACTGCGATGACGATCCAGCCCACCAGGGTCGAGGGCGTCATCGGCGGCGCCCGGGCGAAGTCCGCCGCACCGTGCCCCGGCTCACTCGACCGGCCGCCGCGACAGCCAGACGATCTCCCGCGCTTCCGGCTCGGGCTGCGGCTGCGCCGCCGCGGGTTCCCGCGGCGCGATCGGGGACATCACGGCCTCGACCCACGTCTCGAACGGCATCGACCTGCCGTTGACGAAGAAGCGGTCGGCCTCCGAGAGGTCCGGCCCCACTGGGTTGTCGGCATCCTGGTCGGCGGCCTCCGGCGTGGCGCCGGCGCTGTCGGGGGCGGGCTGGGGCTCTGACGGCTCTGCCATTGCGCTCACTCCGTGCGCCGCGATCGCCCGGCGGCGGCGACCCGCCGGTCCCGCCCAGCTTAGGCGACACTTCGCACTCTCGGCGGGAGCAGGCCCCCTCGCCGCCGCGCGGGCTAGACTAGGACCGTCGCGTACCGGCGATGCGCCGGGCGTCCCGCTGCCTGATCGATTGGGGGCGATGGTGCGCGGGACGCGCGATCGAACACGGCCCGTGTTGGGCCCTGCGACTGCGACCGGGTTGGGGGACCCATGATCGTGGAGCCCGCTTGATGACGACTACCATGCCAGCCGGCCCCGCCGGCGACGGCTCCATCCAGGCGCTCAGCCCCGAGGACTGGCTGGAGACCGACGACTGGATCGCCTCCTTGCAGGACTTGCTGCGCCGTCGCGGGCCGCAGCGCGTCAGCGGCCTGCTGCAGGCGATCCAGATCGAGGCGCAGAAGGCCGGCGTGCCCCTGCCGGTCACGTCGCAGACGCCCTACGTCAACAGCATCCCCGTCGACCGGCAGCCCCCCTACCCGGGCGACCGCGCCCTGGAGCGGCGCATCAAGAGCATCATCCGCTGGAACGCCATGGCCATGGTCGTCGAGGCCAACAAGGAGTCGTACGGCATCGGCGGGCACATCTCGACCTACGCCTCGCTGGCGACGCTATTCGAGGTGGGGTTCAACCACTTCTTCCGCGGCCCCGACCACCCGTCCGGCGGCGACCTGATCTACTTCCAGGGCCACGCCGCGCCGGGCGTCTACTCGCGGGCGCTCGTCGAACGGCGCCTCACGCCGCAGCAGGTGCACGCCTTCCGCCGCGAACTCGCGCCGGGCGGCGGCCTCGCGTCGTACCCGCACCCCTGGCTGATGGACGACTTCTGGCAGTTCCCCACCGTCTCCATGGGCCTCGCCCCCATCATGGCCATCTACCAGGCGCGCTTCATGCGCTACCTCGAGCACCGCGGCCTCACGCCCCCGCCGGACCCCGACGTCGGCGAGCAGAAGGTCTGGGCGTTCCTGGGCGACGGCGAGACCGACGAGCCGGAGTCGCTGGGCGCGATCTCGATGGCCGCGCGCGAGAAACTCGACAACCTCATCTTCGTCGTCAACTGCAACCTGCAGCGCCTCGACGGGCCCGTCCGCGGCAACGGCCAGATCATCCAAGAACTCGAGGCCGTCTTCCGCGGCGTGGGCTGGAACGTCATCAAGGTCATCTGGGGCAGCGAGTGGGATCCGCTGCTGGCCAAGGACCACGACGGCCTGCTGGTGCGCCGCATGGGCGAGGTCGTGGACGGCGAGTACCAGAAGTACTCCGTCGCCGGCGGCGCCTACATCCGCGAGCATTTCTGGGGCGTCGACGAGCGGCTGAAGCGCATGGTCGCCCACATCTCGGACCACGACCTCTGGCGCATGCGCCTGGGCGGCCACGACACCGACAAGGTCTACGCCGCCTACAAGGCCGCCGTCGAGCACCGGGGCGGCCCCACGGTCATCCTCGCCCGCACGATCAAGGGCTACGGGCAGGGCGAGGCCGGCGAGGGGCGCAACGTCAGTCACCAGCAGAAGCAGCTCAACGAGCAGGAGCTGCTGCAGTTCCGCGATCGCTTCGACATCCCCCTCACCGACGCGGAGGTCGTGGGCGCCCCCATCTACCGCCCCGCCGCCGACAGCGCCGAGATGCAGTACCTGGAGGAGCGTCGCGCGGCCCTGGGCGGGCCGGTGCCGCAGCGTCGCATGATGCCCAGCCCCCTGCGCGCCCCCGACGACGAGCTGTTCCAGGAGTTCTTCGACGGCACCGGCGAGCGCGAAGCCTCGAACACGATGGCCTTCGTCCGCATCCTCACCAAGCTGATGCGCGACAGCCGCCTGGGCGACCGCATCGTGCCGATCATCCCCGATGAGGCCCGCACCTTCGGCATGGAGGGCCTCTTCCGCGAGTTCGGCATCTATTCCTCCGTCGGGCAGCTCTACGATCCCGTCGACTCGCACCAGTTGCTCTTCTACAAGGAGTCCAGCGACGGGCAGATCCTCGAGGAGGGCATCACCGAGGCCGGCTCGCTGTGCTCCTTCCTGGCCGCCGGCACGGCCCTCAGCCACTACAAGAGCGCGACGATCCCGTTCTTCATCTTCTACTCGATGTTCGGCTTCCAGCGCGTGGGCGACCTGATCTGGGCCGCCGCCGACTCCCGCTGTCGCGGCTTCCTGGTGGGCGCCACGGCCGGCCGCACGACGCTCAACGGCGAAGGACTCCAGCACCAGGACGGACACAGCCACGTGCTGGCCTCGGTGGTGCCCAACCTGGTCGCCTACGACCCCGCCTACGCGTATGAGATCGCGGTCATCGTGCAGGAGGGCATCCGCCGCATGCACGAGCAGAACGAGGACGTGTTCTACTACCTGACCACGGAGAACGAGAACTACGCGCAGCCGCCCATGCCGTCCGGCCCGGAGGCGGAGGGCGTCCGCGAGGGCATCCTCAAGGGCCTCTATCGCATCTCCCGCGCGGCGGAGGGCGGCGGCCCCCGCGTCCACCTGCTGGGCAGCGGCGCGATCCTCAACCAGGTCAGCGCCGCCGTCGCGCTGCTGGCGCGCTACGGCGTCGCCGCCGACGTCTGGTCGGCCACCAGCTACACGGAACTGCGCCGCGACGCCGAGGACGCGGAGCGCTGGAACATGCTGCACCCGCTCGAGTCCCCCCGCGTGCCCTTCGTGACGCGGCAGCTCGCCGAGGACCCGCGCCCCGTCGTCGCCGCCAGCGACTACCTCAAGTCGCTGCCCGAGACGGTCAGCAAGTGGGTGCCGGCGTCGTTCACGGCGCTCGGCACGGACGGCTTCGGCCGCAGCAGCACGCGCGAGGAGCTGCGCAGCTTCTTCGAGGTCGACGCGGCGCACGTCGCCGTCGCCGCGATGCACGCCTTGGCGACCGAGGGCCGCGTCGAGCCCGCCCTCGTGCAGCGCGCGATCGACGAACTCGGCGTCGACCCCGAGCGCCCCAACCCGGCCCGCGCCTGAGACGACCCACCGGAGAGGACGCCGCGACCATGCCCAGCGACTTCGCTCTGCCCGACCTCGGCGAGGGCATCGAGGAGGCCGACGTTCTCAAGATCTACGTCAAGGAGGGCGACACCCTGACCGTCGACCAGCCGGTGATGGAGATCGAGACGGACAAGGCGACGCTCGACGTCCCCTCGGGCGTCGCCGGCACGATCACGGGCCTGCACGTCGCCGAGGGGCAGACGATCACGCCGGGCACCGTCTTGATCACCGTGCTGGAGGGCGCCGGCGCCGAGCCGGAGGGCGGGGCTGCGGCCGTCGTTCCCCGACCTACGGCGGTCGTTCCCCGACCTACGACGGTCGCTCCGCCGCCCTCCGCTGGCCCCCCGAGCGTCGCCCCCACGGTCATCCCCGACCGTGGGGGGCCTGCTTCCGTGCCCGAGGACGTGACGCAGCGCGCCGTCTTCGCGTCTCCGTCGGTGCGCAGGTTCGCCCGCGAGATCGGCGTCGATGTGCGCGGCGTGGCCGGCAGCGGTCCCGCCGGGCGCATCTCGCAAGACGACGTCAAGCGCTTCGCGCGCGCCGAGCGCAGCGCGCCCGCGTCCGTCCCCAGCGGCGCGCCCGCCCCCCCGCCGCCCCTGCCCGACTTCTCCCGCTGGGGCCCAATCGAGCGCGAGCCCCTGAGCCGCTTCCGGCGCACCGTCGCGCGCAACATGTCGCTGGCCTGGGAGCAGATCCCGGCCGTCACGCTGCATCACACCGCCGACGTCACGGATCTCGAAACCATGCGGCAGCGCTACAAGCAGGCCGCCATCGACGCCGGCGGCCGCCTGACGGTCACGGCCATCCTGCTCAAGGTCGTCGCCTCCGCGCTGCGCGCCCATCCCCGCGTGAACGCCAGCTACGACGCGGAGGCGCAGGAGCTCGTCCTCAAGGACTACATCCACATCGGCGTCGCCGTGGACACCGATCGCGGCCTCGTGGTGCCGGTGATCCGCGACGCCGACCGCAAGAACATCATTCAGCTCGGCGTCGAGCTGACGGAGCTCAGCGCCAAGGCGCGCGACAACGAGCTCACGATCGAGGAGATGCGCGGCAGCAGCTTCACCGTGACCAACCTGGGCGGCCTGGGGACGGGGCACTTCACGCCCATCATCCAGTGGCCGAACGTCGCCATCCTGGCGATCGGGCGGGCGGAGACGGTCCCCGTCTTCGTCGAGGGCTCCGGCGACGCCGGCGGCTCCTGGGAGCCCCGCCTGCACATGCCGCTCTCCTTCAGCTTCGACCATCGCGTGCTGGACGGCGCCGACGCCGCACGCTTCATGACCTGGGTCACGGACGCCGTCCGGCAGCCGCTGATGCTGGCGCTGGAGGGCTGAGATGGCCGCCACATCCGACGCGGGAGGCAAACGGCTGGCCGTCATCGGGGCGGGGCCCGGCGGCTACCCGGCCGCGTTCCACGCCGCCCTGCGCGGCCTCGACGTGACCCTGATCGACGGCGAGGAGAACCCCGGCGGCGCCTGCACCTACCGGGGCTGCATCCCCTCGAAGGCGCTGCTGCACGCCGCGCGCGTGATCGCCGAGACGCGGGAGGCGCGCGCCTTCGGGCTCGACTTCGGGGAGCCGCGGATCGACCTCGACGCCCTGCGCGACTGGAAGGACAGCGTCGTCCGGCGTCTGACCTCCGGGCTGGGGCTGCTGCGCGGGCAGCGCAACGTCACGCCGATCATCGGCCGGGCCCGCTTCGCCGGCAATCGCTCGCTGCGCGTCCTGCGCGGCGGCGCCCTGGACGACGTCGGCTTCGACCACGCCATCATCGCGACCGGCTCCTCGCCGGTCCGGCCCGGCCCGCTCGCGCTCGACTCCCCCCGCGTGATGGATTCCACCGGCGCGCTCGAACTGGCCGACGTTCCCGCGCGGCTGCTGGTCATCGGCGGCGGCTACATCGGGCTGGAGATGGGCACCGTCTACGCCGCGCTCGGCTCCAGGGTCACCGTCGTGGAGATGCTGCCGGGCCTGCTGGCCGGCGTCGATCGCGACCTCGTGAAGCCGCTCGCGACCCACCTCGCCGGCGTCTTCGACGAAATCCTGCTCAACACCCGCGTCACCGCCATGACCGAGGTCGAGGGCGGCGTGCGCGTCGCTCTCACCGCCGCCGGCGGCGCCGAGAGCCAGCGCAGCTTCGACAAGGTGCTCGTCGCCGTCGGGCGGCGGCCCAACTCGGACGACCTCGGGCTGGAGACGACGCTGGTCCGCAGCGACGCCCACGGTTTCCTGGAGACCGACGCCCAGCGCCGCACCGCGGAGCCCAACATCTTCGCCGTCGGCGACGTCGCCGGTGAGCCCATGCTCGCGCACAAGGCGATGCACGAGGCCCGCGTCGCGGTGGAGGCGATCCTGGGCGAGCCCGCCGTCTTCGAGCCCGCCGCCATCCCGGCCGTCGTCTTCACCGACCCCGAGATCGCCTGGTGCGGCCTGACCGAGGCCGACGCGCCCGCCGACCACGTGCAGGTCGTGCGCTACCCCTGGCGCGCCTCGGGCCGCGCCATCACGCTGGCCCGCCCCGAGGGGCTCACGAAGCTGATCGTCGAGAAGGGCAGCGAGCGCGTGCTGGGCGTCGGCATCGTGGGGCCGAACGCGGGCGAAATGATCGCCGAGGGCACGCTGGCCGTCGAGATGGGGGCCCGCGCCCGCGATCTGCAGCTCACGATCCACGCCCACCCCACGCTGTCCGAGACCGTCATGGAGTCGGCCGAGACCTTCTTCGGCTCCAGCGCCCACTACATCGCCCGATCGCGATAGCCCGGACGATGCCCGTGTCCCCCGCCCCCCCGGCCGCCGATTCCGACGCCCCGCCGCGCTTCGGCATGATCCACGGTCGTTTCCAGCCCTTCCACAACGGACATTGGGACTACTGCCGCCTCGCCCTGGAACGCTGCCGCACGCTGATCATCGGCATCACCAACCCCGACCCCTCGCAGATCGCGCGGGAGCCCAGCGCCGACCATCGCCATCGCGCCGAGGCCAACCCGTTCAGCTTCTTCGACCGGCAGCGCATGATTCGCGCCGCCCTGCGCGACGCCGGCGTCCCCTTCGAGCGGGTCATCTTCATCCCCTTCCCCGTCAACACGCCCGAGCGCTGGCCGGCCTACGTCCCCGACGACGCGGTGCACTTCGTGCGCGTGTTCTCGGACTGGGAGCAGACCAAGGTCGACCGGCTGCGCGCCGCCGGCTACACCGTCGAGGTGCTCACGCCGGGCGCCGACAAGACGATCGATGCGACCGAGGTGCGACGCCGTCTGCGCGCCGGCGAGGACTGGTGCGCGCTCGTCCCGGCGGGCGTGGCCCGCGTCCTGGAGGAGGTCGCCGCGGATGCCGCGGCCCGGACGGCGGCCGCGCGAGAGGTGGGCACGACGTGAGCCTGCGCGTGCTGCTAATCATCTTCGACGGGCTGGGCGATCGGCCCGCCCCCGAGCTTGGCGGCAAGACGCCGCTCGAGGCCGCCCGCACGCCCAACCTCGATCGGCTCGCCCGCGAGGGCGTCACGGGCACGCTGCACGCCAAGAGCCCCGGCTATCCGCTGGGCAGCCCCATCGCCCTGCACCTGCTGTTCGCCTACCCCGAGGATCAGTTCCCCGACCGCGGACCGCTGATCGCCCGCGCGCGCGGCTACGACCTGCCCCCCGGCGACGTGATGATCTCGGCCCGCTTCGCGTGCGCCGACGTCGAGGGCACGCGGCTGCGTCTGCGGCAGCGCTTCATCAGCGATCGGGAGGAGGCCTGCGCCGCCCTCGCCGAGGCGATCGCCGACTACACGAGCGGCGGGATCCGCTTTCGCTACCGCTACAGCGGCGACGGCGACGGCATCCTCTTCGTCTCCGGACCGGCGTCGTTCCGCATCACCGACAGCGACCCGCTGGCGCTGGGCCTGCCGGTGCTGCGCGCCCAGCCCCGCCACGAGGCCGCCGCCGACCCCGCCGCCCACGCCACTGCCGCCGCGCTCAACGACTACCTGGCTTGGGCCCATCGCACGCTGCGCGATCACCCCGCCTCGACCCAAGGCGGCGCTTCCATCAACGCCCTGATCGGCAAGTGGGCCGGGCCCGTCCCGAGCCTGGAGCCGTTCGCCGAGAAGTGGGGCATGCGCGCCGCCTCCCTGCCCGACGAGGAAGTCGTGCACGGTCTCATGCACGAACTGGGCTTCCGCATCGTCGCGATGACGCATCCCGACCCGGAGGAGGACCTGCGCCGGCGCCTCGGGCGGGCCGGGGAACTGCTCAACGAGGGCTACGACTTCGTCCACCTGCACACGAAGTACCCCGACCCCACGTCGCACCGCAACGACCCGCCCAAGTGCGTCGAGGAGCTGGAGGCGCTCGATCGCGCGATGGGGGCGTACTGGCAGGATCTGGCCGGCGACGACGCCCTCCTCACCGTGCTCACCACCGACCACACCACGCCCTCCGTGTGGTCGCACGTCCCGCGCGGCCAGTTCTACGACCAGCACGGCGGCGAGCCCTCGCCGATCGCCGTCCGCGGCGGCAACGTGCGCATCGACCGCGTCGCCGCCTTCGACGAGCGCTCCGTGACCGCCGGCGGGCTGGGGCACCTGCGCGGCGCCGACTTCATGCCGGTCGTGCTCAACGCCGCCGAACGCACCAACATGTACGAGATGCGCCCCACGCCCATCCGTCGCCTCTACATGCCCGGCGAAGACCAGCTCGACGCGCTCGACGTCTGATCCCTCTGTCGTCTCGCCGCTCCTGCCGGCCCGCCCCCATGCCGTACGATCATCCTGCGGCTCTCGGGAGGAAGCGATGCCCGACTTCGACCTGCTCGTCATCGGCGGCGGCTGGGGCGGCTACACCGCCGCGCAGACCATGGCCCAGCACGGCGGCCGCGTCGCCCTCGTCGAGCAGGACAAGGTCGGCGGCGTCTGCCTGCATCGCGGCTGCATCCCCACCAAGGCCCTGCTCGAGACCGCCGCCATCGCCCGCGCCGCCCGCGCCGCCCCGGCCCACGGCGTGCGACTGCCCGAGCCCGAGATCGACTGGCCCGCCGCGCTCGACTTCAAGAACGGGCTCGTCGGCGGCCTGCATCGCGGCATGCAGCAGGCGCTGGACCTCGCCAAGGTCGAGCGCGTCGATGGAACCGCCCGCATGACCGGCCCCACCAGCGTCCAGGTCACGCCCGCCTCCGGCGGGACCGTCGCGGAGTTGCGTGCGACGGACGTGATCATCGCGACCGGCTCCCGGCCCGCCGGCCTCTCCTTCCTCCCGATCGATGGCCGCCGCGTCATCACCTCCGACCATGCCGTCGACCTGCCGCCGCCCGCCCGCGCGATCATCGTCGGCGGCGGCGCGGTGGGCGCGGAGTTCGCCTCCCTCTGGACCGACCTCGGCAGCGAGGTCGTCCTGCTGGAACTGCTGCCCCAGCTGCTGCCCCAGGAGGACGCCGAGGTGGCGCGCACGCTCGCCCGGCAACTGGCGGCGCGCGGCGTCGACGTCCGCACCGGCGCCGGCATCGACGCGGACAGCGTCCAGATCGACGCCGACGGCGTCCGCATGGAGGTGGAGCACGCCGGCGAGCGGCATACGTTCAGCGCCGACGTGGTCCTGGTCGCCACCGGCAGGCGGCCCCGCTCGGAGGCGCTGGCTCCCGCCGAGGTGGGCGTCACGACCTACGGCGGCACGGTCCCCGTCGACGAGGAGATGCGCACCGACGTCCCGCACGTGTACGCCGTCGGCGACGTCAACGGCGGCCTGCAGCTCGCGCACGTCGCCGCCGCCCAGGGGCGCTACGTCGCGGAGCGGCTGCTCGGCCAGTCGCCGCCGCCGCCCGACCCCGTCTGGATGCCGCGCGCCGTCTACACGACGCCCGAGGTCGCCTCGATCGGCCTCACCGAGGCGCAGGCCGTCGAGGCCGGGCACGCCGTCAAGACGGGGCGCGCCCGCTTCCGCACCAACGCCCGCGCCCTCATCCACGACGACGCCGACGGCTTCGTGAAGGTCGTCGCCGAGGCGGAGAGCGGCGACCTGCTGGGCTGCCAGATCGTCGGGACGAGCGCGACCGAGATGATCGGCCAGGCGGCCGTGGGCGGCTTCATGGACGCCTCGCTCTGGGAGCTGGGGCGCGTCGTGCAGGCGCACCCCACCATCAGCGAGGTCGTCGGCGAGGCCGCACAGGCGGCGCTGCGTCCGAAGATGCGGCTCTAGCGTCGCGGCGCGAAGGGACGGGATCCATGGCGCGCGACGACGCCCCTGCTGATCCCCACGCCGGGGCGGCTCCGACCCCCTCCGCGGACGACTACGCCGGCCCGCCCCGCGTCCGCATCCCCCTCGCCCAGCCCGCCGACGCCCGCCGCCGACGGGCCGAGCAACCCAGTCTGACGCACCCCCACTTCGGCCTGCCCAACGAGGCGCTGGTCGAGATGTGGTACCTGCTGCTGCTCTCGCGCCGCGTCGCCGAGCGCTGGTTCGCGCTCAACCGCCAGGGCCGCGCGCCCTTCGTCATCACCGGGCAGGGGCAGGAGGCCGCCCAGGTTGGCACGGCGGCGGCGCTCGTGCCCGGCAAGGACTGGGTGCTGCCCTACTACCGCGACATCGGCGTCATGCTCACGCTCGGCATGACCGTCGACGAGCTCATGCTGAACGTGCTCGCCAAGGCGACCGATCCCAACAGCGGCGGCCGTCAGATGCCCGCCCACTGGAGCGCGAAAGAGCTGCGCGTCGTCTCACAGTCCTCCACCGTCGGCACGCAGATCCCCATGGCGGCCGGCTTGGCCTGGGCCTCGCAACTGCGCGGCGAGGACGCCGTCGCCGTCTGCTACATCGGCGAGGGTTCCACCTCGCAGGGCGACTTCCACGAGGGCTTGAACTTCGCGGGCGTGCGACGGCTGCCGCTGATCCTCGTCGTCGAGAACAACGGCTACGCCCTCACCGAGGTGCAGGAGAAGGAGATGCCGGTCGAGAACGTGGCCGATCGGGCCGCCGCCTACGGCATGAAGGGGCTCGTCACCGACGGCAACGACGTGATGCTCGTCTATCGCAACATGCACCAGCTCGTCGAGGAGACGCGGCGCGGCGGCGGTCCCGCCATCCTGGAGCTCAAGACCTACCGCACGGTGCCCCACTCCTCCGACGACGACGACCGCCGCTATCGCACCCGCGCCGAGCTGGAGCACTGGCTCAAGCGCGACCCCGTCGACCGCTTCCGCGCGCACCTCATCAACGACGGCATCCTCAGCGACGCCCACGCCGCCGACCTCGACGCCGAGGCGGAGCAGGAGGTGCGCGACGCCCTCGCGCGCGCCGAGGCCGCCCCCGATCCCGACCCGGCCACCCTCCTCGACCACCTCTTCGCGCAACCCGGGGGAGCCGCGACGCCATGAGCGAACAGACGATAGCCGAGGCCCTGCACGACGGACTGCGCGACATCCTCGCGGCCGACGAGCGCGTCATCCTGCTGGGCGAGGACGTCGAGGCGGGCGGCGTCTTCCGCATCACCGAGGGCCTGTTCGACGAATTCGGCCCCCGGCGGGTGTTCGATACGCCCCTCGCCGAGTCGGGCTTCACCGGGGCCGCCATCGGCGCGGCCGTGGCGGGCCTGCGCCCCATCGTCGAGATCCAGTTCGTCGATTTCATCCTCCCGGCGGTCAACCAGCTGATCTCGGAGGCGGCCAAGATGCGCTGGCGCAGTCAGGGCGAGTGGCACGTGCCCCTGGTCGTTCGCGCGCCCTGGGGCGGCGGCGTGCACGGGGGGCTCTACCACTCGCAGTCGTTCGAGGCGCTGTTCGCGCACGTGCCCGGCCTCAAGGTCGTGGCCCCGGCCACCCCGGCCGACGCCAAGGCGCTGCTGCACGCCGCCGTCGCTGATCCCGACCCGGTCATCTTCCTGGAGCACAAGCGCAGCTACCGCCTGATCAAGGGCGACGTGCCCGATCCGCTGCCCGCCGTCGCCATCGGCGACGCCGCGCTGCGCCGCCGCGGCGACGACGTCACCCTGATCGCCTACGGCCTGATGCTGCACGAATGTCTCGCCGCCGCCGAAACGCTGGCCGGCGAGGGCATCGACTGCCACGTGCTCGACCTCCGTACCATCGCGCCGCTGGACCGGGCGGCCATCCTCGACGCCGCCCGTCACACCGGGAAGGTGGTCATCGTGCACGAGGATCACCTCACCGGCGGTATCGGCGGCGAGGTCGCGGCGCTGATCGCGTCCGATGCCTTCGACCACCTCGACGGCCCCATCCTGCGCGTCGCCGGCCCCGACGTGCCCGCCATGGGCTACCACCCCAACCTCGAATCGGCCTTCATGCCCGACGCCGCCCGCATCGCGGAGGCCGCGCGCCGCCTGGCGGCCTACTAGCCGCCCGCAGGGAGGACCGAATGGCCACACTGACCATGCCCCAACTCGGCGAGTCCGTGACCGAGGGCACGGTCCTGCGCTGGCTGGTCGCGCCCGGCGCGACGGTCGTGCTGGACGACCCGATCGTCGAGATCGAGACCGAGAAGGTCACCGTCGAGATCCCGTCGCCGTTCGAGGGCACGCTGGCCGCCGTCCTCGTGGGGGAGGGGGAGACCGTGCCCGTCGGCACGCCCCTGGCCGAGTTCCGCGCGCAGGGCGAGCCCGTCCCGCCGCCGGCGCCCGCAGCGCCCGCGGCCGGCGACGCCCCCAAGCGACGCCATTCCCCCGCCGTGACGCGGCTCGCGGCCGAGCACGGCATCGACCCCGGCGGCATCACGGGTAGCGGCGCGGGCGGTCGCGTCACCCGTCAGGACGTGCTCGCGGCCGTCGCGGCCCGGCAGGAGCCCCCGCCGTCGCTGACCCCCGACGGCGACACCGTCGTCACGCTCTCCCCCACGCGGCGGCGCATCGCGCAGCACCTGCTCGAGAGCGTGCGCGACGCCCCCCACGCCTGGCTCCTCGTCGAGTGCGACGCCTCCGCCCTCGTCGCGCGCCGCGCCGCCGATCGCGCGGCCTTCCAGGATCGCGAGGGCGTCGACCTCAGCTATCTGCCCTACATCGCGCACGCGGTCTGCCGCGCCCTGCGCGACTACCCCGACCTCAACGCCACCTGGTCCGGCGATGCGCTCGTGCAGCACGGCCGCGTCAACCTGGGCATCGCCGTCGACGCGCCGCAGGGCCTGGTCGTGCCGTCGGTCAAGGACGCGGGCCGGCTCAGCGTCGGCGAGCTGGCGCGGGCCATCGCGGAGCTGGCCGACCGCGCCCGCAGCCGCAGGCTCACCCTGGACGATGTCCGCGGCGGCAGCTTCACGCTCGACAACACCGGCGTCTTCGGCACGGCCGCCACCGCACCGATCATCAACACGCCCCAGGTCGCGATCCTCACGACCGAGGCGATCATCAAGCGGCCGGTGGCCGGCGACGATGACGCGATCGCCGTCCGCCCGATGATGAACCTCTGCCTCTCGTTCGATCACCGGGCCATGGACGGCTCGACCGCCGCCCGCTTCACGACCCGCGTCCGCGACCTGCTGCAGTCCCTGGGCGACGATACCGCCGCTCGCTGAGGCCGCCCGCTGAGGCCAGCGCCGCGATGCACGCGCCGTGATGTAACTATAGAAGTTTTCTATCTGATACGAGATATACTATCGACTTCGCCCGGGTCGTAGTAATTTCGATCTGCCCGGCCAGACAAGACAGACGCCGGCGGAGCGAGCAAAGGGGTCTCACGATGGGGAACGCAAGCCGCAACGGCCACCACCCGGCCGTCACCGCTGCGGAGCAGTTGCAGCGCCGCTGGGAGACCGACCCGCGATGGGCGGGCATCCAGCGCACCTACAGCGCGGCCGACGTCATCAAGCTGCGCCCCAGCCTGACCATCGAGCACACGCTGGCGCGGCGGGGGGCGGAACGGCTCTGGAAGCAACTCAACGGCCAGCCGCTCGTGCGGACCTTCGGCGCGCTGACTGGCAACCAGGCCGTGCAGATGGTGCGCGCTGGGCTGCAGGCGCTCTACCTCAGCGGCTGGCAGGTCGCGGCCGACGCCAACCTCGGCGCGCAGACCTACCCCGACCAGAGCCTCTACCCGGCCAACAGCGTCCCGGCCGTCGTCAAGCGGATCAACAACGCCCTCACCCGCGCCGACCAGATCGCCCGCATCGACGGCGGCAGCGCGATCGACTGGTACGCGCCCATCGTGGCCGATGGCGAGGCCGGCTTCGGCGGCCCGCTGCACGCCTTCGAGCTGACCAAGTCGATGATCGAAGCGGGCGCCGCCGGCGTGCACTTCGAAGACCAACTCGCGGCCGAGAAAAAGTGCGGCCACATGGGCGGCAAGGTGCTGGTGCCCACCTCCCAGGCCGTGCGCACGCTCAACGCCGCCCGACTCGCGGCCGACGTCATGGACGTGCCCACGCTGGTCTTCGCCCGCACCGACGCCCTCGCCGCGACCCTGCTGACCAACGACATCGACGAGTACGATGAGCCCTTCCTGACCGGCGGGCGCACCGCCGAGGGCTACTACACCCTGAAGAGCGGCATGGACCAGGCCATCGCGCGGGGCGTCGCATACGCCGCCTACGCCGACCTCGTCTGGTGCGAGACCGGCACGCCGGACATCGACGAGGCCAAGGCCTTCGCCGACGCCATCCACGCCAAGTACCCCGGCAAGATGCTGGCCTACAACTGCTCGCCCTCCTTCAACTGGCGGCGCCACCTCGACGACAAGGCCATCGCCACCTTCCAGGAGGACATCGCGGCCCTGGGCTACAAGTTCCAGTTCATCACCCTGGCCGGCTGGCACAGCCTCAACTTCAGCAGCTACAACCTCGCCCGCGACTACGCCAACGACGGCATGGCGGCCTACGTCGACCTGCAGGAGCGCGAATTCGAGGCCGAGGCCGTGGGCTACACCGCCACCAAGCACCAGCACGAGGTCGGCACCGGCTACTTCGACGAGGTGCTGCTGACCGTCACCGGCGGCGAGTCGTCCACAACCGCGCTCAGCGGCTCTACCGAGGAGGAGCAGTTCCAGGCGCAGCCCGCGCCCGTCCACTAAGCGTCGTTTGCGCGGCCACGGGCCGCATCGACCCCGACAACTTCCGCTCGCGCCCGCCCGCGAGCGACCCCCGAACGGGGCGGCTCCCCCAAGCCGCCCCGTTCCTTTTGTCGCCGCGGACGGTCCATACTGGCGGTCCAGACCGTCGCCCAGAGCGGCGGCCCGCCTCGATTCAGCCAGGAGTCCCACATGCCCCGCGAGATCCACCTCCTCCGCCGCCCCGAGGGCACGCCCCAGCCGTCCGACTTCGGCCTCGTCCGCGCGCCCGACCCCGACGCCGGCGAGGGGGACGTCGTCGTCGGCAACCTTTGGATGTCCGTCGACCCGTACATGCGCGGCCGCATGCGCGACGCCAAGAGCTACGCCGCCCCCTGGCGGCTCAACGCCGTCTGCGACGGCCGCGCCGTCGGCCGCGTGCTGGACTCCCGCCACCCCGGCTTCGCCCCCGGCGACTTGGTGCGCAGCCTCTTCGGCTGGCGCGAGATCTTCGCCGCCCCCGGCGACGCCCTCGAGAAGCTCGACGGCGCCTACCCCCAGCCGCAGCACTACCTCAGCGTCCTGGGCGGCACGGGCCTGACCGCGTACATCGGCTTGCTCGACGTCTGCGACCCGCAGCCCGGCGAGACCGTCTTCGTCTCGGGCGCCGCGGGGGCGGTGGGATCGGTCGCCGGGCAGCTCGCGCGCATCCGCGGCTGCCGCGTGATCGGCAGCGCCGGCAGCGACGCCAAAGTGGCGCTGCTGTCCGAGGAGTTCGGCTTCGACGCCGGTTTCAACTACAAGCGCCAGGACCCCATGGACGCGCTCGCCGCACTCGCCCCCGAGGGCGTCGACATCTACTTCGACAACGTGGGCGGGCGGCACCTGGAGGCCGCCTTGGAGCAGATGAACAACTTCGGGCGCATCGCCGCCTGTGGCTCGATCTCGCGCTACAACGACGCCACGCCCGCGCCGGGACCGGCCAATCTCTTCCAGGCCGTGCCCAAGCGGCTGCAGATCCGGGGCTTCATCGTCACCGACCACCTGCAGCGCCTGCCCCAGTTCGAGGCCGACATGAAGGGCTGGGTCGCCTCGGGCGACATGCGCGTGCGCGAGACCGTCGTGGAGGGGCTGGAGAACGCCGTCGGGGCGTTCCTGGGCCTGTTCCGCGGGGAGAACACCGGCAAGATGCTGGTCCGCCTCGCGAGCGGCTGAGGCGGCCCCCGGTCGGGCCGCTCAGCGCGCGCGGAAGCGCAGCGCGAGCATCGACATGCAGATCGTGACCGCCCCAATGCCGCCCACGGCCGCGAAGGCGTAGCCGATGTCGGGGCCGTGCCAGCCCTCGAGCAGCAGGCTGCGCATCCCCGCCAGCATGTAGGTCACGGGGTTGAACTCGGCCACGATGCGCAGCCAGGGCTCGAAGACCTCCTTGGGCGCGAACGCCGTCGAGAGGAAGAGCAGCGGGAAGAACAGCAGGATGGCCAACTGCGCCGCCTGCGGGTTCCCGAGCCGCAGCGAGATCGCCAGGCCAAGCCCCGAGTACGACGCCCCAAACGCCCCCATCAGCAGCAGCAACACGATCCCGCCCCCGACGCCCGTCACCATCGGCGAGCCGATCGCCAGCCCCACCAGCAGGATCACCGTCGCGACGACGATCGAGCGCACGGCGTCGGCCAGCAGCCGGCTCAGCACCAGTGCGATGCGCGGCACCGGCGTCAGCAGCAGCTTGTCGAAGTAGCCCCGCTGGATGTCGGTCACCATCACGATGCCCGACACGCTCGCCACGCCGGCGACGGCCTGCACCATCGCTACCGGCACCTGGAAGCCCGTGTAGTTCCCCACGCCGAAGGCGTCGGGCGCGATCCGGTTCGCGGCGCCGATGATCGTCGCCAGGAAGAAGAGCGGGATCAGGATCTGCGGCAGTTCCACCTCCGGCTGCCGGAGGGCCTCGCGCAGCGCCCTGCAGATCAGGTAGTACGTGGCCCGGCCCGTGCGCATCAGTTCGCTCGCTCCCCGCTGCCCTCATCGACCTGCAGGCGGTGTCCCGTTGCGCGCAGGAAGACATCCTCGAGCGTTGGCTGCGTCAGCGTAATCGATGTGACGGGCACCGCGGCGTCGTCCAGCAGCCGCACGATCCCCGCCACGGCCGTGCTGCCGTTGGCCACGTAGACGGCGGCGCGGTTCTCCGTCACGTGCACGTCCTCCACCCCGGCCAGCCCCCGCACCACCTGCGCCGTCCGCGCGACCTGGTCCGCCGCCTCCACCTGCACCGTCACGACGTCCGTCGCGATCCGCGCCTTCAACTCGGCCGGCGAGCCTTCGGCCACGATCTCCCCCGCCTCCAGGATCGCGACGCGCTGCGCCAGCCGATCCGCCTCCTCAAGGTACTGCGTTGTCAGGAAGAACGTCACCCCGTCCTCCTGGTTGAGCCGCTCGATGTAGCGCCAGATGGCCTCCCGCGCGATGGGGTCGAGCCCGGTGGTCGGCTCGTCGAGGAACACGATCGACGGCGAGTGCATCAGCGCCGACGCCAGGTCGAGCCGGCGCCGCATGCCCCCCGAGTACGTGCGGATGGGTCGCTTGGCGTCGTCCACGAGATCGACGATCTCCAGCAGCTCCGCCACCCGCCGCCGCACGCTCGCGCCGCGCATCCCGTACAGGTGCCCCTGCAGCAGCAGCAACTCCCCGCCCGATTGCAGGTCGTCGAGGCCCGCCTCCTGCAGTGCGACGCCGATCCGTTCGCGCACCCGGCCCGCCTCGCGCCGGATGTCGAGCCCGGCGATGCGCGCGTATCCGGCCGTCGGGGCGAGCAGTGTCGTCAGGATGCGGATCGTCGTGCTCTTGCCCGAGCCGTTCTGGCCCAGGAACCCGAAGATCTCCCCCTCGTCGACCGACAGGTCGATGCCGTTGAGCGCCCGCACGCCGCGCTGGTACTCCTTGACCAGGCCCACGGCCTTGATCGCGGCGATGGCGCGCCTCCGTCCCCGCACCCCGCCGGAGACCACGCCGCCGGATCCCGCGGAACGCGCGTCACGGCTACGCTAGCGGCCCCAGCAACCGGATTCCAGCGCCCAGACACCGGGGCGCTCAGCGCGGAGCCAATCATGCCCCTCGACCCCCGCCATCGCAGCCACACCCTCGTCGACGGCCCCGGCCGCGCCGCCGCGCGCTCGCAGCTCAAGTCGGTGGGCTTCACCAGCGAGGACCTGCGCAAGCCGCTGGTCATGGTGGCGCACTCCTGGATTGGCACGATGCCGTGCAACTTCAGCCACCGCGAGTTGGCGGCCGACGTCTCGGCCGGCATCCGCGCCGCCGGCGGGACGCCGATGGAGGTGAACACGATCTCGATCAGCGACGGCATCAGCATGGGCACCGAGGGCATGAAGGCCTCGCTCGTCAGCCGCGAGCTGATCGCCGACTCCATCGAGCTGGCCGCGATCGGCTACTCCTTCGACGCCCTGGTCGTCATCGTCGGCTGCGACAAGACCATCCCCGCCGGCGCGATGGCGCTGGCGCGCCTTAATCTGCCCGGCCTGGTGCTCTACTCGGGCTCCATCGCCCCCGGCCGCTACCAGGGTCGCGACCTCACCATCCAGGACGTCTTCGAGGGCGTGGGCGAGGAGGCGTCGGGCAAGATCACGGCCGAGGAACTGACCGCCATCGAGGACGCGGCCTGCCCCGGCGCGGGCGCCTGCGGCGCGCAGTACACCGCCAACACCATGGCCACCACGATGGAGTTCATGGGCGTCTCGCCGATGGGCAGCGCCACCGTCGGCGCGACCGACGCCCGCAAGGGGGCCGTCGCCGAGCGGGCCGGCGCGCTCGTCATGGAGGTGCTCCGCGAGGGCCGCCTGCCCCGCGACATCCTCACCCGCGAAGCGTTCGAGAACGGCATCGTCTGCGCCGCCTCGACCGGTGGGTCCACCAACGTCGTGCTGCACCTGCTGGCGCTCGCCGCCGAGGCCGGCGTCCCGCTCGACATCGACGACTTCGACCGCATCAGCGAGGCCACCCCCCTGATCGGCAACCTGCGTCCCGGCGGGCGCTACGTGGCGCTGGACATGGACCGCGCCGGCGGCATGCCCCTGCTCGCCAAGCGCCTGATCGACGCCGGCAAGCTGCACGGCGACATCATGACCGTCACCGGCCGCACCCTGGCGGAGGAGTCGGCGGGAGCGCGGGAGACGCCCGGGCAGGACGTGATCCTGCCCGTCGACCAGGCCCTCAAGCCGACCGGCGGGCTCGTCATCCTGCGGGGCTCGCTCGCGCCGGAGGGCTGCGTCATCAAGGTGGCCGGCTACGAACGCCTGACCCACCGCGGCCCGGCGCGCGTCTTCGAGCGCGAGGAGGACGCCTTCGAGGCGGTCTCGCGCAACACCATCAACCCCGGCGATGTCGTGGTGATCCGCAACGAGGGCCCCAAGGGCGGCCCGGGGATGCGCGAGATGCTGGGCGTCACCGCGTCCCTCGTCGGCGCCGGACTCGGCGAGAGCGTCGCCCTGCTCACCGACGGACGCTTCAGCGGAGCGACGCGCGGGCTGATGGCGGGCCACGTCGCGCCGGAGGCTGCCGCCGGCGGCCCCATCGCCGCCGTCCGCGACGGCGACACGATCTCCTTCGACATCCCCAACCGGCAACTGAACCTGGAGATCTCCGACGCGGAGATGGAGCGGCGCATGGCCGGCTGGGAAGCGCCGTCCCCGCGCTATCCGCGGGGCGTCTTCGCCAAGTACGCGCGAGCGGTCTCCGGCGCCGAGCGTGGCGCGGTGACCAGCTAGCCCCCCGCCCGATTGAAGCCGTTCCCCGGCGCGAAGGGCGCCCATGACCGCCTCGCTGAGCCTCCGATCACGCCACCCCCTTCGTGCATACCAGATGGGCGCATACCAGATCGGAGTGCCAATTCATGAAGCGCTGGCTGACGATATCGCTGATCGTCGCCGCGATCGCCCTGATCGCGGCCGGCTGCGGCGGTGACGACGACGACCAAATCACCGGAGAGCTCGCGGCCTTGCGTGCCGAAGTCGCGCAGACGCGGGCGATCGCCACGGAGGCGCTGATCCGCGCCTCGCTGCCCGCCCTGGACGCCGCACGGTTCCACGAGATCGACGAGCGCATCAACGACGAGGGCCGCGTCGACCCCGCCGACCCCGGCTTCCTGCAGCGCGCCGGGCAGGTGCTGGCCGGCGCCGCCTGGCCGGCGGAGTTGCGGCCCCACGTGGAGCAGTTCCGCGCGGCGCTGCTGGACGCCACCGGGCCCGTGCTCGATAACGACGCCGAGGCGGCCGCGCCCCTGGTGCGGATCCTGCACACCCACGCCCACGAGTTCGAGGGCGCGGTCGCGGCCTACTTCGCGGGCGACGCGATCCCGCCGCCACCGCCGGCCGGCAGCGCCGAGCATGAGCATGTCGAGGACGACATGGAAGACGACCACGATGACGAGGAATAGCGCCGGGAGACGCCGATGGCGCGCGGGCCGCTGACCGCGAGGCCTGGCTGGGCCGGCGTCGCCGTGCTGGCGGCGCTGGTTCTGGCCGCCCTCGCGCCGCTGCCGGGCGGGCCGCCGCCCGCGCTCGCGCACGCGAGCTACGAGCGCTCCGAGCCGGCCTTCGCGGCCGAGCTGACGCAGTCGCCGCGCCGCATCGACATCTGGTTCTCGCAGCAGCTGTTCCGTCAGCAGGGGGCGAACACGTTCCGCCTGACGGACGCCGCCGCCGGCGTGGCGGACGCCGCGATCGCCGCTGGCGAACTGACGCTGGACAACGACGATCGCTACCACGCCTTCGCCACCCTCGACAGCGAGCTGCCCGAGGGTCGCTACTTCGTCGACTGGACCAACCTCTCGGCCGACGACGGCGACGCGTCCAGCGGCCGCTTCGTGTTCTACGTCGGGCGCGCGGCGACCGCCGCCGAGGTCGTGGAGGACCGCGCGCTCGCCGCCGAGTTGCTCGTCCCCTACCCCGGCGACGAGACGGACGCCGCCGCGACTGATGCGCCGCCACCCCCGCGCCCGCCCGCCCTGCGCGAGGAGGAGGCGGAGTCGGGGTTGGACGCGACCGTGCTCGCGATCGCGGCCGCCGGCCTCGTCGCGATCGTGGGGCTGGTCGTGTCGCGTGGTCGCGGGGGGACGCCGTGACGCCCCGCGCGACGCGCCGGCGGCTCCATGCCGCCACGGTTGTCGTGGCCGCGGCGCTGCTCCTCGCCGCCTGTGGCGGGTCCAGCGACGATCCCCCCGCCGTCGCGCCGGCCCCGTCCGTCGCGCCGGCCGATCGCGCCGATCAAGCCGACCAGGCCGACCAGGCCGGCCAGGGCGACGAGGCGCCGCAGCCCCAGCCGCCGCAAGCGACCGGCGACGGCCCCGACCTGCGGGTCCCCGGCCTCGCGGTCTACACCAAGGGCGTCGACCTCTGGCTGCAGCGCGGCGCGGCGGCGGAACTCCTGCTGGCGGGCTCACAGCGCATCTCGCTGTCGAGCCCCGCGCTCTCGCCCGACGGATCGCGCGTCGCCTTCGTGCGCTTCGACCAGGCGCCCGCCGACGCCGGGGACATCGGCAGCGACGTCCACATCCTCGATCTGGGCTCCGGCATCGACGTGCCCGTGCGCAGCCACGGCCGAACCGGCGAGTTCTTCTGGTCGCCGCAGTGGCTCGACGACGGCCGCCTCGTCTACAGCCACCAGGTCAACGCAGCGGCCGGGGACGAGCCGGCGTATCGCATCGACATCGAGCTGATCGACATCAACAGCGGGTCGGTCGAGGTGCTGCGTGCGGATGCGACCGATCCCGGCCTCTCCCCCGATGGGGCCATGCTGGCCGTCGTGGACGACCCCGCCACCGATCACATCCTCGCCGTCGTCGACTTGGCGACTGGCGGGCAGCCGCCGGGGCCGGCCCGCGTCCTGCTCGATACGTCTGACAACCTCGCCTTCTTCCGGCTGCCCCGCTTCTCGCCCGACGGCGCCTGGATCGCGTTCCTGGCCTCCGGCGACGGCCCGCTGGTGGCGTCGCGGCCGGAGGCCTTCCTGGCGGCGCTGCCGCTCGCGACGGCCGGCAACGGCGTCCAGGACCTGTGGCGCATCCGGCCCGACGGCAGCGGCCTCAGCCGCCTGACCACCGTGCTGGAGGACACGCCGGACTACGCCTGGTCGGGCGACGGCCGGCACATCCTGCTGCGCGGCGCCTTCGGCGTCTATCTGGTGGACGTTGAGACGCGGGTCACGCAGACGCTCGGCCCGGGGGAGTTCCACGGGACGCACGACTGGGTCGGCGTCGCGCGGGACCCGTCGTGAGCCGGGCCATGCGTCCGAGGGCGGGGCCGGACCGGCGTGGCGCGGTCGCACTGCTGCTTGCGCTGCTGATGGTGGCGCTGGTGGCGGTGGCGCTGCCCGGTCGCGCCGACGCCCATGCGCTGCTCGTCCGCTCCGACCCCCCCATCAACGGCGCGTTGCGCGAATCGCCCACCGAGGTCCGGCTGTTCATGTCGGAGCCGCTGCAGCGAGACTTCAGCGACGCCTCGATCCTCGACGCCCAGGGCCGGCGCGTGGACTTCGGCGAGGTCGCCTTCGACGACTTCGATCCCACCGCGATCTCCATCCCCGTGCCGCGCCTGCCGCCGGGCATCTACACCGTCGCCTGGCGCACGCTCTCGCTCGTCGATGGCCACACCTGGAACGGCAGCTTCAGCTTTACGGTGCTCAACCCCGACGGCAGCGCGCCGCTGGGGACGGCCTTCACCCCCAGCGGCGGCACGGCCGGACCCTCGGCGGCCTGGGACGCCGCCGCCAAGTGGGTCGGCTTCGTGGCGCTCCTGGCGCTGGCCGGGACGTCGTTGTTCGCGCTGCTGGTCGGCGGGCCGGCGGCGCGCCGCCTGCACGCGCAAGGCGTGAGCACGGCGGCCGCCTTCGGCCGGCGGGCCGGGACGGATGCGCTCGGCGTCGCGCGCGTGGCCGTGATCGTGCTCTTCCTCACGACCGGCTACGCCGCCGCCTCGGCCGCGATGAAGCTGGGCGGCCTGCACTTCATCGACGAGATCCTGTTCGACACCCGCATCGGCGTCTGGCTGCTCGTGGGCTGGGCGCTGCTGCTGCTCGCGACGTCCATCCTGCTGGCGGCGCGGCGCGGCCCCGCCCGCGACCCCCGCCCCGCGAACCGGGCGCTGGTCGTCGTCGCGGCGGGGCTCATCGCCGGCCTCGCCAGCGTGAGCCACGGCGCCGCCATCGACGAGGGCTGGATCTGGGCCACGCTCTTCGACGCCCTGCACGCCGCCGCCGCCGTCCTCTGGATCGGCATGCTGGCGGCGCTGCTCTGGGCGCTGCGGCGCGACCGCCGCGAGGGCTCGCCCCGCGACCGCCGCGCGCTGCAGATCGAGTGCGTCCGCCGCTTCTCGCTGATCGCCGCGGGGACGGTGCCCGTGCTGGCGACCGCGGGGCTGCTCAGCCTGTTCGTCCAGGTGCCCGCCTGGCGGGGCTTCGTCGACACCGACTGGGGCCTGGCGATGCTCGTCAAGTTCGCCGTGCTGGCGCTGCTGTTCGCCGTCGCCGGGGCCAACGCGCTGCTGCTGCGCCCCCGATCACGCGACGCCGGCCCGGGCGCGTCCCCCGCATCGGCGCTGGAGCGTCGCTTCCGGTCGATGATGCGCCTCGAAGTCGGGTTGGCGCTGGTCGTCCTGGCGGCGAGCGCCGCCCTCACCCAACTGCCCTCGCCGCGCAGCGAACTGCCCGGGACCGAGCAGAAGCTGCGCACCATCGAGCGGTCGTTCCCCGTCGACGACCTGCGCGCGACGCTGCGCATCGAGCCCAACCTGGTCGGCATCAACCGCTTCGACCTCGGCCTGGAGGAGGCCGGCGGCGGACGGCCGTCGGACGCCGTGACCGAGGTGCGGCTGCACTTCCGCTACCTCGACGACCCGGCCGTTGGCGCGCTGGTCGTCCCGGCGGAGCCGGCCGGCGACGGCCGCTGGACGCTGACCGGCGCCTTCTTCGGCCTGCCCGGCGACTGGGACGTCGATGTCGAACTGCGCCGCGCCAGCCGCGACGACGCCATCGGCGGGCTGACCACCACCGTCGAGCCGGGCTACCTGACCGTGCTGCCGTTCGGCGTCGAGCCGCCGGGCGCGCTGGCGCTGCCCATTAGCCAGTTCGACTGGGACGGCGTCGGCGCGCTCTGGGCCGCGATCGCGGCGGGCATGTGCATCGCCTATCGCGGGAGCCTGCGCCGCGCGCTGCCCGAGCGGGCCGCCGATCGCGCCGCCGACGCGGCCCTGGCCGGCGGCACGATCTTCATGGCGCTCGCCATCGTCCTGCTGTTCAGCGTCGAGGCCGCGCCGGGGCGGACCCTGGACAACCCAGTGCCGCGCACGGCCGAGTCGGTCGCGGCCGGCGCGACGCTGTTCGCCGCCAACTGCGCCTCCTGTCACGGCGAGGGCGGCCGCGGCGACGGCCCCCTGGCGGGCACGCTGCCGCAGCCGCCGGCCAACTTCCGCGTCCACGTGCCGTTCCACCCCGACGGCACGCTCTATACCTGGACTACGGAGGGGATCGTGGGCACCGCGATGCAGGGCTTCGCCGTGCAGCTCAGCGACCAGGAGCGCTGGGATCTGGTCAACTACCTGCGCGAGAACTTCGACCGGCCGCTCGACCGCGCCGACAACGCCGGCGGGAACTGATGCGTCCCCGCCACGCGGCGCTGACCGTCAGGTCGAGTTCCCGGAGCGCCCCGACTGCACCGCCCGCAAGACCTCGTCGAGCGTGCTGCCGAGACGATCGATCTTGCCGCTGAGACGCTCGTCGAGACTATCGATCTTGCCGGTGAGACGCTCGTCGAGGTGATCGATCCGCTGGTGCAGCCTATCGACCTGCTGGTGCAGGGTATGAAACTCCGGCGCGACCGCGCCGATGATCTGGCTCGCGATGCGGCGTTCCCCCCCGGTCAGGTTACTGCCGAGACTCCCCGTCATCCGGTCGTGAATCTCGCGGGCCGTGTCCCGCTTGCCGCTCTCTGAGCTCGACACACTGCCACTCCTTCACCGCGTTCCGCTGGTATCATATCGCACGGCTGCGCACCACCTGCCGCATCCCCTGGTCATCGAGGTCCCCCGCGCGCCGATGGGGCCGGGGGGAGTTGATACGCCCACGCCCCGCGCCGGCCGCGTCCGTATGGACCCGCGGGGTGGGTACACTCGCCGGGCGGGTCGGCTGAGGGACATTCATGCGCATCACGATCTGGCGGTTTGCGCTCGCGCTGCTCCCGCTGCTGCTGCTGGGGCCGCTGGTCGTGGCCTGCGGTGGCGAAGACGATCCGCCGGTCCCGCCGCCGGAGCCGGCGGTCGCCGAGCCGGAAGCCGCGGCGACGGAGCCCGCCGCCCCGGCGCCTGACGAAGACGCCGACCAAGCCGACACCGCCGCCGCCGCGGGCACCACCCGCAACGGCGTTGAGATCATCAGCCTGGCGGGCGACGGCCAGGGCGACCCCGCCGCCGACGGCGACAGCGTCGGCGTGCGCTACCGCGGCACCCTCGACGACGGATCCGAGTTCGACTCCAACGCGGGCGGCGGGCTGCTGCCGGTCACGATCGGCACGGGCGCGGTGATCCCCGGCTTCGAGGAGGCGCTCCGCGGCCTGCGCATCGGCCAGACGATCGTCGTGCGCATCCCCGCCGCCCTCGCCTACGGGGAGCGCGACGAGTCGCTGGTCACCCAGCTGCCCCGCGCGCAGACGCCGCCCGGCATGCTGGTCGGCCAGCGGGTGCGGCTCGGCGACGGTCCGCCGTCGGTGATCACCGAGATCAGCGACGACTTCGTCACCATCGACGCCAACCACGAGCTCGCCGGCCAGGCGCTGACGTTCGAGATCAGCATTGAGACGCTGGAGTAGCGCGCCCGCCGGCCCGGCGCGGATCGTCGGCGGGCACGCGGGTAGGATGCGGGCATGAGCATCGGCATCCCCGGCCCCACGTCGCACGTCTACTTCTCGCAGCGGCTGCGGCTGCACTACGTCGACTGGGGCAACGACGACGCGCCGCCGTTGCTGCTGGTGCACGGCGGGCGCGACCACTGCCGCACCTGGGACTGGGTCGCGCAGGCGTTTCGCGAGGACTACCACGTGATCGCGCCCGATCTGCGCGGCCACGGCGACTCGCAGTGGGTGATCGGCGCGCAGTACGCGATCATCGACTACGTCTACGACATGGCCACCCTGATCGATCAGAAGCAGCTGCAGCCCCTGACGATCGTGGGCCACTCGCTGGGGGGCAACGTCTCGCTGCTGTACAGCGGGGTCTTCCCGGACAACGTCAAGCGGCTCGTCTCGGTCGAGGGCTGGGGCCCACCGCCCGACGCCATCCGCACCCGCGCCGACAAGTCGCCGCAGCAGCGCATGGCCGAATGGATCCACATGCTGCGCGACATGGCCGGCCGCGACGCGCGCGCCTACGAGACGATCGACGCCGCCGTGCGCCGCATGCGCGACGCCAACCCCCATCTCACGCCCGACCAGGCCCGCCACCTGACGATCCACGGCACGAACCAGAAAGAGGACGGCACCTACACCTGGAAGTTCGACAACTACATGCGCGCCTTCTCGCCGCACCGCTTCGACGAGGCGGACGCGCACGACATCTGGGAGAACATCACCTGCCCGGTCCTCCTGCTGCGGGGCCGCGAGAGTTGGGCCGCCGACCCGGTCGAGACGCAACTCACCCGGCACTTCGCGAACGTCCGCAGCGTCGCCTTCGAGAAGGCCGGGCATTGGCTGCACCACGACCGCCTGGACCAGTTCGTCGAGACGGTGGGCGCCTTCATTAGCGACTAGTATCCGCGACTAGCGACGTCGCGGCGAGAGAGCTTGGAGGGACACATGGCCGGACCCAGCAAAGAAGAGAGCGCTCGCGTCTCCGCCTATCTGCTCACGCAGGCGGAGAAGTACACGTGGCTGGAACTCTGGCCGCGGGTCGTGCAGGGGCGGTTGGAGTTCCTCGACGCCATCCACGGCGTCGACGAGGAGCAGGCGGACTTCCGAACCGCCCCCGGCGACTGGAGCATCCGCGAGGTCGCGCAGCACGTGCTGACGAGTTCGCAGGCGGTCGCCGGCCTGATCGCGGCGCTGGTCGCCGGCGAGCCGGGGCCGGATGTCGAGCGGGCCGACCGGGCGCGGGAGCTGGCATCGGCGTCACTGGCCGAGCTGCGCCGCGATCTCCTCCGCGACTCCGTCGCCTTCTCGGGGATCGCGACCCGCTTCGCCGACGACGTCTCGCTGGCGCCCACCGCGCCGCATCCGTTCTTCGGCCCGCTGCACTGCCGCGCCTGGTTCCTCTTCCAGCGCGTCCACGACCAGGATCACGCGCGCCATGTCGGGTCCATCAAGCAGGCGGCGGGGTACCCGGGCTGAGCCGGAGGAGGTTCCCGATGCGCGTCTCGATCTCGCTGCCCCGCGACGGCACGGACGACTGGGCCACCACCATCGCCTACGTGCAGGAGGCCGAGCGCCTGGGCGTCCACTCGGTCTGGTCGGCCGAGGCCTGGGGCCACGACGGCGTCACGCCGCTCGCCTTCCTCGCTGCCCACACCAGCACGATCAAGCTCGGCACGGGCATCCTGCAGGGCGGCACGCGGACGCCCGCGCTGCTGGCCATGACCGCCATGGGCATGCAGTCGATCTCCGGGGGCCGCTTCCTGCTGGGCTTCGGGACCAGCGGGCCGCAGGTCATCGAAGGATTCCACGGCATCCCCTTCACGGGCGCCGTCAGCCGCATCCGCGAGACGATCGAGATCGTGCGCAAGGTCATCAGCGGCGAGCGCGTCACCTACCAGGGGCGGCACTACACGCTGCCCCTGCCCGGCGGCGAGGGCAAGGCCCTGCGCACCAGCGCCGCCGGCCTCGACCACCTGCCGATCTACGTCGCCTCGCTGGGCCCCAACAGCCTGCGCATGACCGGGGAGCTGGCCGACGGCTGGCTCGGCACCTCCTTCGTGCCCGAGACCGCGGGCGTCTTCCTCGATCCGATGCGCGCGGGCGCGGCGGCGGCGGGACGGCCCTTCGGCGACATCGATATCCAGGCCGGCGGCGCCGTGGAGTTCACCGACGACGTCGATGAGGCCGCGGCCCGCCACGCCCGCGGCATCGCCTTCACGCTCGGCGCGATGGGCTCGCCGAAGACCAACTTCTACAACGACGCCTTCGTCCGCCAGGGCTGGGCCGACGACGCCAAGGCCGTGCAGCGGCTGTGGGTGGAGGGCCGGCGCGACGAAGCCCGCGCCCGCGTCCCCGTCGAGCTGGCCCTGAAGATCAACTGCCTCGGCGACGACCTCGCCGTCCGCGACCGGCTGCGCGTCTACCGCGACGCCGGCGTCACAACCTTCCGCGCCGGCGTCGAGGGGAGCATCGATGAGCGCGTGGAGACGCTGGGCCGCGTCATGGCGATCGTCGCCGACCTGAACGAGGAAGACCTGAACGCCCAGTCCTAGCGCCGTGGCCGTGGCGTCCACGCCTCAGCGCCGACGTGGTACCGGGAGAGGGATTCGAACCCTCACGACCCGAAGGTCCGCGGATTTTAAGTCCGCTGCGTCTGCCAGTTCCGCCATCCCGGCCGGCGTCTCCACGATACGGGCTGTACGGTTCCGGAGCAGCGCCGCGGAACCTCCCGCCCCAGCCCCCTTCCGATCCCCCCTCTCCATTGCTCTGCAATGGAGAGGGGGCCAGGGGGTGAGGTGATCCGGCCGCAGCCGGAGGGCTACGTTGTCCAGCGGACGTCGTCCTGCCGGGCCGCCACCGCCGCCGTCGGTGCGATCTCCGCCCACATGCCGTCCGGGCAAGGTACGATTCGCCTGCGACGGGCGGCAGGATCCGGAGATCGACCTCCGCAGCGGCGATCGCCCAGGTCGACCGAGCCGTCGAGGTCTACCTGAATCCGAGACGGCAGTCCAGGGAGCAGGCGTGATGAGCGGCAATCGTTTCGACCCGGTGAAGATCGGGGTCATCGGTCTGGGCAAGTGGGGCCGGCTGCACGCGGCGACGCTGGCGGGCCTGGCGGAGGCGGAGCTCGTGGCACTGGAGGCGCGGCGCCAAGCCAGCCTCGACGCCGTCACGGAGCAGTTGGGCGACGTTCCGGGCTGGCTCGACCTCGACGCCGCCATCGCCGAGTCCGACGCCGAAGCCTGGGTCGTCGCCAGCGGTACGGCCTCGCACGTCCCCATCACCCGGACCCTGCTGGAAGCGGGCAAGCCGGTGCTGCTCGAGAAGCCCATCGCCCGGAGCCTGGCCGAGGCCGAGACGCTGGCCCCGCTGGTCAACGCCGATTCGAGCAACCTGATGCTCGGCCATATCCTCCTGTTTAGCAGCGAGTTCCGGCAGTTGCTGGATGAAGTCGGACGCCGGGGCATGCTGTCGTATTTCAACTGCATCCGGCACCGGGGGGCGGCCACCGTCGAGTTGTTCCCCGGCGAGAGCCCGTTCGAGCTGACGATGGTCCACGACCTGTACGCGGCCCAGGCGCTGATGGACCGCGCCGAGCCGACCGGCTTCAGCGCCCAGGTGCATCGCACAGCCCACGGAGCCGTCGACGTGGCGCAGGCGCAACTGACATGGGCTGACGGGACGCTCGGGTCGTTCGCCGCGGGTTTCATCGTCCCATCGGGGATGCCCGGCGGGGTCGACCGGATGGACGTGTACGGCGACGGCTGGATGGCGCGGCTGCTGCCCAACCCACGGCCGATCACCGTCTGGGACGAAGCGGCGCACTGGCCAATGCCGCATGAGATCCGGGTCGACCCGAGTGGGCCGACGGGCATGATGGCCGAGGAGCTGCGGTGCTTCTGCCGGGTCGTGCGTGGGATGGAGTCGGTGCCCAGGGGTGCGAGCTACGCGGATGCGATGCAGGTCCAGCGCTGGCTCGATCGGCTGGAGGTCAGCGCCGACGCGCCGTGATCGCCCGATCCATCCGGAACGCCGCCGTCATCGCGTCGGTCTCTTCGACGCTCCCCACGGCGGGGAGGCCGCCTAGCCACGTCGCCAAGCATCCGCTATACTGCGATGAAGACCCGCGCAACGCGGTTAGGCCGGGCAGGAGCGCCCGTGCTCAACCCCCGCTCAACTCGTGCACGCCCATGCACGCTCGTGCACACTCGTGCACACTCGTGCACACTCGTGCACACTCGTGCACACCCGTGCGCCCAGATAACCGCCGGTGACCGCCCCTGACCCCGCCTGAGCGCCCGCGTACACATAGAAACGCCTGTGATTATTGGCTGTTTCGCGATCGACCCCCACCGGGAGACGGAAACACCGCGTGGGGCGTGCACCGAAACCTTCCCTCCGGTCCCCCCTCTCCATCGCTTCAGATGGAGAGGGGGTTAGGGGGTGAGGTTCCAGATGTCGCGCGACCGCCTAGCCACGTCGCCAAGCATCCGCTATACTGCGATGGAGACCCGCGAAGCGCGGTTGCACCGGGCACGAGCGCCCGTGCCTCATCCTTGCCCAACCCGGTCTCGCCCCCGCTCAATCTTTTCCAAACCCTGTAAAATCGTGCAAATGCGTGCAAGATCGTGCACGCTCCCGGCGCGCGAGGCGCGCGCGGCCGGGCTGGACGGGCGCGCGTTGGGACTGGAGAGGAGGCTGGAGGCGACGACCGGATTCGAACCGGTGATCGGGGTTTTGCAGACCCTTGCCTTACCACTTGGCTACGTCGCCCGGGGACCTCGGGGGGTGGGCCTCTGAGGATGCCGCTGAGGGTGGGAGAGTTGGAGCGGAAGACGGGATTTGAACCCGCGACCTTCTCCTTGGCAAGGAGACGCGCTACCACTGCGCCACTTCCGCTTGAGCAACTCCGCTCTCTCCGCCGGCCGCCGGGCTGGTGGGCTCGGGGGCCGGAGCGCCGTCTGGGGCGGGGGCCCCACCAGGCGAGTGCAACGATGCGCTGGTGCCGAGGAGGAGACTCGAACTCCTACGCCCATTACGAGCACAGCGCCCTCAACGCTGCGTGTCTACCAGTTCCACCACCTCGGCATCGACATGAGACGAGTGTACTGGCAGGAGTGGAGGGACTCGAACCCACGACCTGCGGTTTTGGAGACCGCTGCTCTCCCAACTGAGCTACACTCCTCAGCACGCCGCGACAGTATACCAAGGGCTCCGACGCGGGCCAGCCGCCGGCGCATCCCCCCGCCCCAGCGACCGCTGCCGGGTTGTCACGCGTCCGCGCATCTTGCCCGCGAAGGCCATGCCCGTGGACGACCCCATCATCACCGCCTTCAACGACGGCGCCGCCCACTACGCCGCGGCGGCCGTGCCGCTCCTGACCCCCCATACGGACCTGATCCTGGAGCGGTTGCAGCTGGCGCCCGGCCGGGCCGTCGTCGATCTCGCCTGCGGGACGGGCGCCATCGCGCTGCCCGCCGCCCGGCAGGTGGGCGCGAGCGGCTCGGTGACGGGCATCGACCTGTCCGAGCGCCAGCTCGAGATCGCCCGGCGCGCCGCCCCCCCGGGTCCCACGGTGCGCTTCCAGCGCGGCGACGCCTGTGCGCCCGCCCTGGCCGATCGATCGGCCGACGCCGTCGCTTGCGGGCTGGGCCTGCCCTACTTCCGCGAGCCCCTGCGCGCCCTGCGCGCGGCTGTGCGCATCGCCAGGCCCGGCGCGCCCGTCGTCTGGAGCGCGTGGCGCACGCCGTTCCTGGGCCCGCCCGGCGAGCGACTCCTGTGGGCGCTCACCCGCAACGACATCCCCCCACCGCTGCCCGAGTTGACGCACACGCCCGAGTCGCTGGCGCGGCTCGCCTTCCGCGCCGGCCTGGGCGGCGTCGTCATCGAGGAGCACGAGATCGACTTCGGCTTCCCCAGCTTCGACGCCTGGTGGGACATGCTGCGCGCCTTCGCGCTGCTCGTCAGCGTCGACGCCGACGCGGCCCGGCCGCCGCCCGAGCCGCTGCTCCACGTCGAGACGCAGCCCGAGCCCCCCCTGCCGATCCGTGATCAGTTGCGCGCCGACCCCGCCATCGCCGACGCCGAAGGCGCGGTGTCGGGTCGGATGCGCCTGCTGCTGCTCCGCGGGACGGGCTGAGCGCGGGCGCCGCGAGGCACGGGCGCCACGCAGGCCGCCCCGGCTGGTACCGTGGCCCCGTGTCCGGCGCGTCGCCGGCGTCGATCGACGGGAGCCGGGAATGCGAGAAGTTGCCATCGTCAGTCCGCTGCGCACGGCCGTGGGCCGTTTCGGCGGAAGCCTGCGCGACGTGCCCGCGGCGGAGCTCGGGACCACGGTCGTCAAGGCCCTGCTCGACCGCACCGGGCTGGACCCGGAGCGCGTCGACGACGTGGTCTTCGGCCACGCCTACCCCAGCGGCGAGGAGCCCGCGCTGGGCCGTCTCGTGGGCCTCAAGGCCGGCCTGCCGATCGAGGTGCCGGGCTACCAGGTCGACCGGCGCTGCGGCTCCGGCCTGCAGGCCGTCCTCAACGCCTGCATGCTCGTCCAGACCGACAACGCCGACGTCGTCATCGCCGGCGGGGCGGAGTCGATGAGCGGCGTCGAGTACTACACCACCGACGCCCGCTGGGGCGGCCGCCTGGGCTCGCTCACGCTGCACGACCGCCTCACCCGCGGCCGCACGACCGTCGCGCCCGAGGAGCGCTTCGGCCACATCAGCGGCATGATCGAGACGGCCGAAAACGTCGCCGCGAAGTACGACATCGGGCGCGACGCCCAGGACGAGTACGCCTTGCGCAGCCACCGGCGCGCCGTCGCGGCGCAGGAGGCCGGCAAGTTCGACAACGAGCTGGTGCCGGTCGAGGTGCCGCAGCGCAAGGGCGACCCGCTGACCTTCGCCCAGGACGAGGGCCCCCGTCCCGACGCCTCCCTGTCGGCGATGGCGCGGCTCAGGCCGATCATGGGCGAGGGCTGCGTGACGGCCGGCAACGCCAGCGCCCAGAACGACGCCGGCGCCGCCTGCCTCGTCGTCGCCGCCGAGAAGCTCGCCGAGCTGGACCTGGAGCCCATGGGGTACCTGCGCGGCTGGGCCACGGCCGGCGTGCACCCCGCCTACATGGGCATGGGCCCCGTCCCGGCCGTCGCCAAGCTGAGCGCCAAGACCGGCATCAGCTTGCACGACGCCGACCTGATCGAGCTCAACGAGGCCTTCGCGGCCCAGGTGCTCGGCGTCGTCGGCGAGTGGGGCCTCGACCCGGACGAGGCCGAGGAGAAGCTCAACGTCAACGGCTCCGGCATCTCCCTGGGCCACCCCATCGCGGCGACGGGCGGGCGTATCCTCGCCAACCTGCTCAACGAGATGCAGCGCCGCCAGTCCAAGTACGGCATCGAGACGATGTGCATCGGCGGCGGCCAGGGCATCGCGGCCCTCTTCGAGCGCCCGTAGACCCGCGGTCCGAAGGCTGGCAAGGAGCAGCGCATGGACTTCCACGACTCACCCGAGGACGCCGCCTTCCGCGACGATGTCTGCGCCTTCATCGACCGCGAACTGCCCGACACGCTGCGCGGCGGCCCCGCCTTCCGCGCCTCCCTCGATGCGGGCACGCCCACTCCCTCGGGCCCCGCCTGGGAGCGCTGGCGCGACGCCGTGAGCGCCCGCTCCTGGATCGCGCCGCACTGGCCCACGCAGTACGGCGGCGGCGGCCTCTCGGTGATGCAGCAGTTCGTCCTCAACGAGGAGCTGGCCCAGGCGCGCGCGCCGCGCTTCGGCGGCATTGGCCTGGGCTGGGCTGGCCCCACCATCCTGCTCTACGGCAGCGACGAGCAGAAGCAGCGCCACCTGCCCCGCATCCTGGGCGGCAAGGAGCGCTGGTGCCAGGGCTTCAGCGAGCCCGGCGCCGGCTCCGACCTCGCCGGCCTGCAGACGCGCGCCGTCCGCGACGGCGACGACTACGTGGTCAACGGCTCGAAGATCTGGACCTCCGGCGCCCACAAGAGCGACTGGATGATCCTGCTCGCCCGCACCGATCCCAACGCGCCCAAGCACAAGGGCATCTCCTACTTCCTCGTCGATATGAAGTCCCCCGGCATCACCCCCCAGCCCTTCCCCGACATGGTCGACAACATCAGCTTCAACGAGGTCTTCTTCGAGGACGTGCGCGTGCCCGCCGACAACCGCATCGGCGACGAGAATCGCGGCTGGTACGTGGGCGCGACCACGCTCGACTTCGAGCGCTCCAACATCGCCGGATCCACGCACCTCAATCTGATGGTCGATGACCTGATCACCGCCTTGCGCGAGCATCCCGGCCTCGAATTCGACCCCCTGCAGCGCGACCCCGGCCTGCGCTACGAGGTCGCCGACCGCGCCGTGGAGGCGGGCATCACCAAGCTGATGTCGTACCAGGTCGCCTGGATGCAGAGCGCCGGACAGGTGCCCAACAAGGAAGCCTCCATCGTGAAGCTGTTCAGCGGCGAGCTGGAGCAGCGCATCGCGTCGACCGGCATGCGCGCGCTGGGCCCCTACGCGACGTTGTGGGGCGACGACGCCCCCCTGGGGGGCCGTATCTCGCGCATGTACACTGCCTCCGTCTCGGCCACGATCGGCGGCGGCACGTCCGAGATCCAGCGCGGCATCATCGCCGGGCGGGGGCTGGGGCTGCCACGCGTCTAACGCCTCGCCGGCGGAGACGCCCGGCTAACGCAACGAATGCTCCCGCCTGGGCGGGTGATCAGGTGACGATGCTGTTCCACCGCTGCCTGCGCCGTGCCCGCCCCCTGCCGATGGTCCGGTCGGACATTCGCGCGGCTGGTTCCGCTGCGCTGCTGGTTCTGATGGCCTTGGCCCTGCTGACCGCCTCGGCCTGCGGCGGCGAGGCCCCCCCGTCCCCCGACGCCCCGCCGCGAGATGCGCCGTCGGAGCAGGCCGAGGTCGGCCCGGAGGAGCAGGCCGTCGCCACGCCCGGATTGCCCGGCGGAGCCAGCCGGGACGACCCCGACGCCGACGATCCCGACGCCGACGATCCCGCGCAGGACGAGGCCGACCCGGCCGCCGCGGCCGCCGACGACTCGTCCGACCCCGATGCGGCCGGCCCGGATGCGGAAGACCCCGATGAGGAAGATGCAGCCGACGCGGCGCCGGAGCCCGTCAGGGTGGACGCGGCCGACGTGGAGGCGGCCGTCGCGCCCGCCGGCGACGCCGATGCGGCCACCGAGACGCCCCCCGCGGACGACCCCGAGGAGGAGCCCGCGAAGGCGGACTCGGGCTACGCGATCGCCGATCCCCCCGCTGCTGAAGGCACCGCTGAAGACGCCGCTGCAGACGCCGATGCAGACGACGGTGACGGCGCGGACGACGCGGACCCGCCCCCGGCCGCCCGGCCCGCGGGGACCGTCATCGACCCGGACGACGCGCCCGTGGCCCGCACGCCGCTGGACCCGCAGGGCCCCGCCAACATGGGCGGCAGCGAGGCCATCCTCGTCCCCCACGACGCGGCCGCCGGGGACGAGTTCGGCTGGTCCGCCGATACCGACGGCGTGCGCATCATCTCCGGCGCCCCGCTGCACGACGACCAGGGCGCGGACTCGGGCGTCGCCTACATCTTCGTGCGCGACGCCGCCGGCGCCTGGGTGCAGGAGGCCGAGCTGCGCGCCGATGACGGCGAGGGCGGCGTCTGGTTCGGCCGCTGGGCCGCGATCGATGGCGATGTCGCCGTGGTCGGCGCGCCGCTGGCCGACGCCTTCGGTCGCGACGATGACTCCGGCGCCGCCTACATCTTCCAGCGCCGCGACGGCGCCTGGGAGCAGACCCAGCGGCTCGTCGCCGACGTCCCCGTCGGCGGGGAGCAGTTCGGCTGGAACGTGGCCATCGACGGCGACGTGATCGTCGTCTCCGCCTCGAACGAAACGAACGGCGGCGGTCAGGGGGTGTACGTGTTCCGCCGCGCGGGCGACGAGTGGGCGCTGGAGGCCAAGCTGGCGCCCAGCGAGGAGGGCGACGACTACTTCTTCGGCCAGGACATCGACGTCTCCGGCGACACCATCGTCGCCGGCGCCAAGGGGCGCGCCGCCTTCGTCGGGACCAACGCGGGCGTCGTCTTCGTCTTCCAGCGCAGGGGGAGCGGCTGGGCGGAGTCGGCGATCCTGGAGGCGAGCGACGCGTTCGTGCAGGATCACTTCGGCCGCGCCGTCGCGATCGCCGGCGACACGATCGTGGTGGGCGCCTACAAGGAGGACAGCGCCGGCGCCGACGGCGGTTCGGCCTACGTCTTCGAGCGCGACCCGTCCGCCCCCGGCGGCTGGCGCCAGGCGACCAAGCTGATCGGCCAGTCCACCGGCACGAGGGACTGGTTTGGCTACGAGGTCGGCACCGATGGGAACACGGTCGTCGTGGGGGCGCCGCACGTGAACCTGGCCGAGCCGGAGATCTTCCGCGCCGGCCTCGTCGCCGTCTTCCGCCGCTCCGGCGACGGCTGGGTGCAGGTCGCGGAGCTGACCGCCGGCGACGCAGTCGCCGCAGGCCCCAGCGCCGAGTTCGGCTGGGCCGTCGACGTGCAGGACGGCGTGCTCGCGGTCGGCGCCTGGCTCGCCGCCACCGAGGCCGGTCCCGCCGCCGGCCGCGCCTACGCCTACACCGTCGTGGCCGCTCCCCCCGCCGACTGACCGCCCGCCAGCGAGTCCCCCGGCGACTCTTCGGCCCGGATCGACTCCAGCGTCGGCGTGCGCCCGCGGTCGGCCGGGTCGTCCCAGCCCCGGAAGCGCGGCGTCCGCTTCTCCGCGAACGCCCGGCGGGACTCCATCAGGTCCGACTTCGCGCCGTGGTCCCGCAGCCGCGCCGCGAGCGCCCGCCGCTCGGCGGTCGGCACGGGACGCATCGCGCGCATCATCGTCAGCGTGTTGACGCGGGAGGCCGGCGGCAGCGACAGCAGGTGCGCCGCCATCGCCCGGGCCTCCGGCAGCAGCGCCTCCGGCTCGTCGACGAGGCGGTTGATGAAGCCCAGTTCGTGCAGTCGCTCGGCGGGGAAGCGGAAGGCGAACGCCATCTCCGTCGCGAGGGGGTGCGCCAAGTTGGCGAGGAAGCCGTGCTGATAGCCCCCCAGCAGCCAGCGCTTCGCCTCGGACATCTCGAAGATCGCCCCGCGCACCGCCACCCGCAGGTCGGTGCGCTCGACCAGCAGGAAGCCGCCGCCCATGGCGTAGCCGTTGATCGCCCCGATGATCGGCTTGTCGATCTCGCCGCGCGTGAACGGATCGTCGATGCCCCGCGGCACGCCGGGCGCCCCGCGCGCCAGCGACTCCTTCATGTCCTCGCCCGCGCAGAAGGCGCGCCCCGTGCCCGTGAGGATCGCGACCTCGAGCGCGGGGCTGTCGCGGAACTCCCGCCAGGCCTCGGCCAGCGCGGTCCGCAGCTCGGCCCCCAGCGCGTTCAGCCGCTCCGGCCGGTTCATGCGAATCAGCATCACGCCGCCGTCGCGCTCCAGCTCAACGATCGCCACGAGGCCTCCTGTCCGTCCCAGCGCTTCGGCCGGTCCCCCCGGCCGTTCTCGCGCGGCGTTGGTCCCCCCGGCAGGACTCGAACCTGCGCGCATGGTTTAGGAAACCACTGCTCTATCCCCTGAGCTACGGGGGGACGCTCACAGTGTACGGGCGCAGTGTACGGGGCATCCCCCCACCCGGGGTGTCCCGGCTGCCCGCGCCGGCGAGCGAGACCGGGCGGGATGCCGCGAGCCGGAGACGAGACGGCCCCGCGCCGGAGTCCGGGCGGGGCCGAGAGAGGTCGTGGTGGAGATAGGGGGACTCGAACCCCCGGCCTCGGCGTTGCGAACGCCGCGCTCTCCCAACTGAGCTATATCCCCGGGGTCATCGCCCTGCGACCACCGCCGATCGGTGGCCGCGCACAGCCGCACGGATTTCAGGCTACTCAGCCCCCTCCAGATGGGTCAATCGACCGGGGCCGGCCCCGCCGTCGCGGGGCCGTCGCTCTCGCCCGTCTCGTCCGCCCCGTCCAGATCAAGCGCCGACAGATCCACCGTGATCCGACGGGCCTCCACGTCCACCGCGACGACGATCTCCCGCAGCGCCGGAATCAGCAGGTCGGGCTGCGACGACCGCCGGACCACGTAGACATCGTTCGCGCCGGGCTGCAGCACCTCGCGCACCCGCCCCAGCAGCGCCCCGCCGACCGACACGACCTCGCAGCCCTCGATCTGATCGATGTAGTACTCGCCCTCGGCGAACTCCGGCGTCTCGCCGTCGGGGATCTCCAGCAGCGCGCCTCGCAGGGCTTCCGCCGCGGCCACCCCCTCGACGCCCGAAAGCGCGACGAAGACGCGACCCTTCTGCCAGCGGCTGTGTTGCACGTGGTGGCCCGCGCCGCGCACGAAGACCCGCGCGCCGGCGTCGAAGCGCTCCGGGAAGTCGGTCAGGGGCAGGACTTTGATCTCGCCGCGCAGACCCCAGGGCCGCTCGACGCGCCCGACCGCACGGAAGCCCTCGCGCGGCTGCGGCAGGGCCGGGCGCCGCGCGCCGCGCAGCGGCATCAGCCGGTCTCCATCAGCGCGTCCCCATCAGCCCGTCACCGTCAGCGCGTTTCCGTCAGCGGATCTCGAGTTGGACGTCCGTGCCGCGCATGTCGCCGCTGATCGTCAGCAGCGTGCGCATCGCGTTCGCGATTCGCCCCTCCTTGCCGATCACGCGGCCCATGTCTTCCTGGTCGACCTCCAGCCGCACCGTGACGCGCCCCGCCTGCCCTCGCTGGGTGACCGAGACGGCCTCGGGATCATCCGCAACCCACTTCGCGATGTACTCGACCAGCTCTTGCATGGCGCTACTCGCTCCCCTTGGCGGCGGCCGCGGCGCGCTTGGCGTCGGCCTTCTTGCTGCGCGGCTTCGGGACCAGCGGCGCCATGAGGCCCTGCTTGGCCAGCAAGCGGTGCACGGTGTCCGATGGCTGCGCCCCCTTCGAGAGCCAGTAGGCGACGCGCTCCTCCTCGACCTGCAGCGTGGCGTCCTCGACCAGCGGGTCGTAGTGGCCCAGGATCTCGTGGAAGCGCCCGTCGCGGGGCTTCGACGACTCCGCCACGACGAGGCGGTAGAACGGGCGCTTGCGGCGTCCATGGCGGGCGAATCGCATCTTCAGCATCAGGGTCTCCTTAGCGTGCGGCCCGGCGCCGGCTCTCCGCCGGACGGGCGCTAGCGGCGCGCCCCGACCAGCAGCTTATCCATGCGGCCGCTGGCCATGGCCTTCATCATCTTGCGGGCTTCTTTGAACTGGTTCAACAGTTGGTTCACGTCTTGGATGGTCGTGCCGCTGCCCCGGGCGATGCGGCGGCGGCGGCTGGCGTTCAGGATATCCGGTTTGCGCCGCTCGTCGGGGGTCATCGAGGAGATGATCGCCTCCACCCGCGAGAAGAAGTCGTCGTCCAATTCGTCCACGTTGAGCTGCTGCTTGAGGTTGCCCATGCCGGGGATCATCCCCAGCAGCTGGCTGATCGAGCCCATGTTCTGGACCTTGCGGAACTGCTCGATGAAGTCGTCCAGCCCGAAGCTGCCGTCGACCATGCGCCGCTTCAACTGCTTCGAGTCCTGCTCGCCGAACTCTTCCTTGGCCTTCTCCACCAGCGACGCCATGTCGCCCCGGCCCAGGATGCGCGACGCCAGCCGGTCGGGGTGGAACGCCTCCAGCGCGTCGGCCCGTTCGCCCGTGCCCAGGAACTTGATCGGCGCGCCCGTCACCGCCCGGATCGACAGCGCCGCCCCGCCGCGCGCGTCGCCGTCCATCTTGGTCAGGATGACGCCGCTGATCGAGACGGCCTCGTGGAAGGCGCGCGCGGCGCTGACCGCGTCCTGCCCCGACATCGCATCCGCGACCAGCAGCACCTCGCTGGGCGAGAAGCGCAGCCGCAGGTCCGTGATCTCGGCCATCATCGCGTCGTCGATGTGCAGCCGCCCGGCCGTGTCGACGATCACGATCGCGGCGCCGATCCGCTTCGCCTCTTTCAGCCCGTTGGCCACGATCTCCCGCGGCGGGCTCTCCGCGCCCTGCTCGTAGACCGCGACATCCAACTGCTTGCCCAGCTGCTTGAGCTGCTCGATCGCCGCCGGGCGGTAGATGTCGGCGGCGACCAGCAGCGGCCGGTCGCCGCCGCGGCGCAGCTGCACGGCCAGTTTGGCCGCCGTCGTCGTCTTGCCCGCGCCCTGCAGCCCCACCAGCATGATCACCGTCGGCGGCTGCGACGAGCGATGCAGCTTGGGCGATTCGCCGCCCAGCAGCGCCGTCAGTTCCGCGTTGACGATGTTGATCACCAACTGCGTGGGGGTCGGGCTCTGCAGGACGGCATCGGTCAGCGCGCGCGCGCGCACGGCCTTGATGAAGTCCTTGGCGACCTTGTAGTTGACGTCGGCCTCGAGCAGGGCCAGGCGGATTTCCCGCAGGGCCTCGTCGAGGTCCTGCTCGGTCAGGGTGCCGCGGCGTCCCAGCCGCCCGAAGGCGCCCTGCAGCTTGTCGGTCAGACTCTCGAACATGGCGGCAGTCTACGCGGGCCGCGGCGGGGCGACTATGTCGTGCGGTCCCGCCGCCGGCGCCCGGCTCAGAGCCCGCGCGCCGCCATGCGCGTGCACAGGTCGCCCACGCGGACGCTGTAGGCCCACTCGTTGTCGTACCACGAGACGACCTTCACCTGCGTCCCCTCGAGCACCATCGTGCTGAGCGCGTCCACGATCGAGCTCGCCGGATGGCCGCGGAAGTCGCTGCTGACCAGCGGCTCGGTCTCGACGGCCAGGATGCCGTACAGCGGCGACTCGCGGTCCTCCGCGACGCGCGTGAAGGCGGCGTTGATCTCCTCGGCGCTCGTCGCGCGCTCCGCGTCGATCGTGAGGTCGACCACCGAGACCGTGCCCGTCGGCACCCGGTAGGCCATCCCGTTCAGCTTGCCGTCGAGGTGCGGCATCACGCGGCCCACGGCCTTCGCCGCCCCGGTAGTCGTGGGGATGATGTTCAGGCCGGCGGCCCGCGCCCGGCGCAGGTCCGAGTGCACCGTGTCGAGGATCGCCTGGTCGTTGGTGTAGGCGTGGATCGTCGACATAATCCCGGACTTGATCCCCACCGTGTCGTCGAGCACCTTCGCGATCGGCGCCAGGCAGTTCGTTGTGCAGGAGGCGTTCGAGACGACGTGGTGCACGGCAGGGTCGTACTGGTCGTCGTTCACGCCCAGCACGATGGTCAGGTCCTCATTCTTCGCCGGCGCCGAGATCACGACCTTCTTCGGTCCGCTGTTCATGTGCGCGGCCGCCCTCGTCGCATCCGTGAAGATGCCCGTCGACTCGATCACGATCTCCACGCCGTAGTCGCCCCAGGGGATCTTGCCGGGGTCGCGCTCGGCCAGCACGGCGATGCGCTGGCCGTCGATCACGAGGGCGCCGTCGGCGACGGCCACCTCGCCGGGGTAGCGGCCGTAGTTGCTGTCGTACTTGAACAGGTGCGCGTTCGTCGCGGTGTCCGTGAGGTCGTTCACGGCTACGACTTCCAGGTCGTCGCGGTGGTAGTCCATGATGCCCTTCAGCACCTGACGGCCGATCCGCCCGAACCCGTTGATCCCGATCTTGGTAGTCACGACGCCGGTCCCTTCGACTGCGCGCTGGCCGGCCGGCCCCCCATCTGGGAGCGGCGTGCGCGGGCAGTGCTGAGCGTCGCCCATGGCCCCGCGCCGGGCAAGCCCGGCAGCGGACAGAACGGATGGATTGCGCCGCCCGCGCCGCGTTAGAGCAGGATTCGGCGCGGCGCGCCCGAGGGCTGCCGCCGGAAACCGCTGATCAGCAGGCGCTGGCGACGGTCGCGCGTCACCCACTCGGCCCGGCAGCGGTCGGGCCGGGCCAGCAACGTCTCCGCCTCCCGCGTGAGCGCCTGGAACGACTCCCGCCGCGCCGCATCGACCGCGAACAGCCCCCGCCCGATGGCGAAGCGCGTCTGCCGCCCCAGCAGCACCATCAGCCAGCCCGACAGCAACTGCGCCCAGCCCAGGTGGAAACTGCGGTCGCCCCAGTTGACCAGCACCCGCTGCTGGTTCGAGCCCGAGGCCGTGACCAGCACCGAGGCGCCGAAGTGCGGCCGCCCCAGCTCGGCCGCCGCCCGGTACACGGCGCCCAGGTCGGTCGCCATCGCGAGCTGCTGCCCGGCCATGTACTGGCCCATGCCCCACTCGCTGGCGGCGTGCTCGGCGTCGTGCGCCGCGAAGTCGCGCAGGTAGTCCTCGAACTCCACGAACTCGCTCCCCACGACCGCCTGCTCGGCGCCCAGCCACTCCAGCGACGCACGCATCAGGGGCGGAACCGCGGCGTAGTTCGCCCACGCGATCAGCCGCCAGACCTCGAGCGCCGCCGCGTCGATGCGCGACCAGAGCAGCAGCGCCGCCGCGTAGCGATGGTTGCGATAGCGGCTGGGCGTGCTGTCGCGAACGATCTGGCGCTGCAGCGTCAGGCTGCGCGCGATCCAGCGCGACTCCAGGCTGCAGGCGAAGCCGAACTCCCGGAAGGCGTCGCGCACGAGCGCCGGCTGCGACGCATCGGGCGTGGGCAGCGTGGGATCCCCGTCGGGGACGGTGATCGGCGAGACGCGCTGCGGGGGCCCGTCGTCGGGCATCACGACTCCCGATCCCGCCGCACTGCCGGCGCCGTGCGGTCGAGTGCCTCCAGCACCGGGTCGTCGCGCAGCCAGTTGTCGAAGTCGTCGCGCGCCGCCAGCGCGGGCGCCGCCCGCAGGATCGCGTGGGCGTGGACCATGTCGTGCTTGCTCCAGCGCTCCAGCCAGAGCCGCAGCGGCACCCGTCCCGCCGTGCGGCGCGCCTCGCCGGGAAACCAGACGGTGCGCCGCAGATCCCCGGCGGGCAGCTGCCCCAGCAGGGCCAGGCAGTCGCCGCGCCGCTGCGCCATCTCCGTCACCAGCGACTGCCGCGAGCGCCCGCTGCGCATGCGCACCTGCTGGGCGTTCCAGGCGTCGGCGCTGACGTCGTGCGCCGCGGGCGCCGGTGCGACGGTCGGCGCGAGCTGATGCAGCGCCAGTTGGTCGTAGCTGGCGATGTGCGCCACGTGGTCGCCGACGCTCCAGGTCTCGCCCGGCGCGCAGGCGCCGAAGCAGCCCTCCACCGCCAGGCACAGCGCCGTGAACATCGAGCGGTTGGCCTCGAGTTCTTCCCGCAATCCCGCGATGCCCGTGTCCGCCATCCCCACTCCTTCGGCCCGCGGCCCCTTCGGACGGCGTCAGGCGGGCGCTAGCCGCAGCGACTGCCGGATCGCCGTGTGTCCGGGGTAGATGGCCGCGTCGCCCAGCTCCGCCTCGATCTCCAGCAGGCGGTTGTACTTCGCCACCCGCTCCGACCGCGCCGGCGCGCCGGTCTTGATCAGGCCCGAGTTGGTCGCGACGGCGAGGTCCGCGATCGTCGTGTCTTCCGTCTCCCCCGAGCGATGGCTGATCACCGTGGTCCAGCCGGCCCGCTGCGCCATCGACACGACCTCCAGCGTCTCCGTGAGCGTGCCGATCTGATTGGGCTTGATCAGGATGCTGTTCGCGGAGCGCTCCGCGATGCCGCGCTGCAATCGGGCCGGGTTGGTCACCAGCAGGTCGTCGCCGACGGTCTGCGCCCGCTCGCCGATCGCCGCCGTGAGCGCCGCCCAGCCGCTCCAGTCGTCCTCGGCCATCCCATCCTCCAGCGAGACGATGGGGTAGCGCGCGGCCCAGTCGCTCCACAGCGCCACCATCTCCCCGGATGTGAGCCGCCGCTGCTCCGTCGCCAGGTGGTAGCGGCCGTCGGCGTAGAGCTCGCTGGCGGCCGGGTCGAGCGCGATAGCGACGTCGGCGCCGGGCTCGTAGCCCGCCCGCTCGATCGCCCGCAGGATGACCTCCAGGGCCGGCTCGTTGCCGCCCAGCGCCGGCGCGAAGCCGCCCTCGTCCCCGACGGTGGTGCCCAGCCCGCGCTCGCGCAGCACGGCCTTCAGCGCGCCGTACACCTCGGCGACGACGCGCAGCCCCGCCGCGAAGCCCGACGCCCCCAGCGGCATGACCATGAACTCCTGAAAGTCAGTGCTGTCTTCGGCGTGCTTGCCGCCGTTGAGGATGTTCGCCATGGGCACCGGCAGCGTGCGCGCCATCGGGCCGCCGAGGTAGCGATAGAGCGGCTCGTCGCGCTCGGCCGCCGCGGCGTGCGCGCAGGCCAGCGACACGCCCAGCAGCGCGTTCGCGCCCAGGCGCGCCTTCTGCGGGTCGCCGTCCAGCGCGATCAGGGTCTCGTCGATGTCGCTCTGGGCGCCGGCGTCGAAGCCGATCAGCGCCTCACGAATCTCGCCGTTGACCGCCCCCACGGCCCCCAGGACGCCGCGGCCGCCGTAGCGCGCCGCGTCCCCGTCGCGGCGTTCGGCCGCTTCGTGCGTGCCGGTGCTCGCGCCCGAGGGCACCATCGCGCGCCCCTGCACGCCGTCGAACAGCGTGACCGCCGCCTCCACCGTGGGGGCGCCGCGGGAGTCCAAGATCTCCCGCGCGCTGACCTCGACGATCTCCATTGTGCCCTCCAGATCGGGCCCTCCGCATCGGGCCCCGCCGGCGGCATCGTGACGCCGGCCGGGACAACGAAACAGGCCGCCCCATCGTAGGAGCGGCCCTGAGGCGGAACAATCGCGGCCCCCAGCGGGCGGGACGGACCCGCGGCGCCCCTACTGCGCGCGCGGGTGGGCGTGCTCGTAGACGCGGCGCACGTGCTCGTCGGTGAGCTGCGTGTAGATCTGCGTCGTCGAGATGTTGGCGTGGCCCAGGAGCTCCTGGACGCTGCGCAGCGGCGCGCCGCCGCGCAGCATGTGCGTCGCGAAGGAGTGCCGCAGGGTGTGCGGCGTCACGTCGCTGGGGATGTTCGCCAAGCGCGCGTAGTTCTTCAGGATCAGCCAGAAGCCCTGCCGCGTCAGCCGCTCCCCGCGGCGGTTGATGAACAGCCCCCGCTCGCGCTTGGAACGCGCCATCTCCGGGCGGGCGTCCTGCAGGTAGATGCGCAGCGCGTGCACAGCCTGCTCGTGGATCGGGATCAGCCGCTCCTTGCTGGCCTTGCCGACGCAGCGCACCGTCGCGAGGTTGTTGTGCAACTCGATCGAGTCCAGGTCCAGCGCGACCAGCTCGCTGACGCGCATCCCGGTCGCGTAGAGCAGCTCCAGCATCGCCCGGTCGCGCTTGGCCTCCGGCGTGGAGCGCTTGCGCGGTTGCTCCAGCAGCTCATCGATCTCCCGCACCGACAGCGCCTTCGGCAGCGTCTTGCCCACGCGCGGCGAGGACAGCGTCTCGGTGGGGTCCTTCTCTACCACGCCCTCCGCCGTCAGATAGCTGTAGAAGCTCTTCACGGCCGCGATTTTGCGCGCGACCGTCGCGTCCGCGTACTCCCTCTCGCGGAGCGCCGCGACGTAGTTCTGCAGCAGCGGCAGATCGACGCTGGTCAGGCTGGGGCCGCTCCCGTTGACGCTGAGCGATCCCAGGAACTGGCGGAATTGGTCGAGGTCGTTTTTGTAGGCCGAGATGGTGTTCACGGCCGCGTTCCTCTCGGCCGAGAGGAACGTCAGGAAGTTATCGATCTGCTGCTGCATGTGCTCGCTCCTGACGGCGGAAGGTGGGGTTGGGTGGTCGGGCTGAGTCCGAAGCATAGGCGGGGATCACGCGCGCCCGGCCGGCCGTCCACCCGGTATCCACGCTTCCCCCGCCAATCTCGTTCGGGCGGGGGACGAATGGTTGCGTAGCCGTCGCCGGCGCGCTCTTCGCCGGCCGCAGCGTCGCTGCGGGCGCGCCCGTGTCGGCCCGGCGAGCGACCGCCCGACGCCCCGGCCCGCCCGCTGACCACGACATAATATCCGAGACATAACCCCACTGTCGCACGGGAGACCGGGCGTGTCGATGCCGCCCCCGCGTGGGCTGGCCGGCTGCTTAGAGCCGCTCCTTGATCGACGCCGCCACCCGCTGCGTCATCCCCGGCGCGGCCGCGAGATCCTCCAGGCTGGCGTCGCGAATCGCCTGCACGCTGCCGAACCGCTTCAGCAGTTCCTGGCGTCGCTTCGGGCCGATGCCCGGCACGACGTCGAGCGCGCTCTGCATGCCGCGTTTCGCGCGCAGGTTGCGGTGGTACGTGATCGCGAAGCGGTGCGCCTCGTCGCGCACGCGCTGCACCAGGTACAACCCCTGCGACCGCCGGTCGAGCCGGATCGGCTCCTTGCTGTCGACGACGAACAACTCCTCGTGGCGCTTGGCCAGCCCGGCCAGCGGCACGTCGTCCATGCCCAGATTGCGCATCACGTCGTGGGCGGCCGAGAGCTGGCCCTTGCCCCCGTCCACGATCAGCAGGTCCGGGATCGCCTCCCAGCCCTCCTGGGGCGGCGCCGCCCCGGCGGCGCCGTCCTGCAACGCATCGGCGCTGGGCGCCTCGCCATCCGCGCCGTCCGCGCCATCCGCGGCCTCGCGCAACTCCCGCCGCCGGCGCGCCAAGCGCTTGAAGCGACGCTCCAGCACCTCCGCCATCGACGCGAAGTCGTTCGCGCCCGCGACCGATTTGATGCGGAAGCGGCGGTACTCCCGGCTCGCCGGCTGGCCGTCGTGGAAGACCACCATGCTGGCGACGGAGTTCGTCCCCTGGATGTTGGAGATGTCGTAGCACTCAATGCGCTGCGGCGGTCCCGGCAGGCTCAGCGCCTCCTCGAGCTCGGCCAGCGCCACGCGCGTCTTGCCGCGGTCCGCCATCCACTTAATGCGCTGCATCTGCAGCGCCTCGCGGGCGTTGTCCGCGGCCATGGCGACCAGGCGGCGCTTCTCCCCGCGCGACGGCGCCCGCAACTCCACCGCCGACCCCCGCTTGGCCCGCAGCCAGTCCTGCAGCAGCGGCGCATCGTCGGGCAACTCCGGCGTCAGCACCAGCCGCGGCGCCAGCGACGCGTCGCTGTAGAACTGCTTCAGGAACGACGACAGCACCGCGGCCGGCGTCTCGTCGCTGGTCCCGGTCAGGGGGAAGCTGTCGCCGCCGGTCATCTTCGTGCCGCGCACGAAGAGCACCTGCGCGATGGCCTCGTTGCCGTCCTGCGCCAGCCCGAAGACGTCGATCTCCGCCTCCCGCGTCGACGCGATCACCTGCGACTCGCCCACCCGCTCCACGGCGCGGATCTGGTCGCGGATGCGCGCCGCCTCCTCAAAGTTCAGCGACTCGCTGGCCGCGGCCATGCGGGCGCGCAGGTCGCGCAGGACCAGGTCGGCCCGCCCCTCCAGGAAGTGGATCACCTGGTCGATCACCGCCCGATATTCGGCGGGCGTGCAGTACGACGTGCAGGGCGCGATGCAGCGCCGGATGTAGTAGTCGAGGCAGGGGCGCGGGTCGGTGCCGGTGATCGTCTTGGTGCACGACCGCCAGGGGAACAGCTTCTTGACGATGTCGAGCGTCGTGCGGACGGACTTGGCGTTCGCGTAGGGGCCGAAGTAGCGTCCGCCGTCGCGCTGCACGCTGCGCGTGATGTAGACGCGCGGCCAGGGCTCATCGACGTCGATCTTCAGGTAGGGGTAGTGCTTGTCGTCCTTGAGGCGCACGTTGTAGAGCGGCTGGTGCCGCTTGCACAGCGTCGCCTCAAGGTGCAGCGCCTCCTGCGCGGTGCTGGTCGTGACGTACTCGATCTCGGCGATCGCCGCCGACAGCCGCCGCGTCTTGCCCAGCAGCGAGTGCGGCGCGCCGAAGTAGGAGCGCACCCGCGAGCGCAGACTGGCCGCCTTGCCCACGTAGATCACGTCGCCGCGGGCGTTGTGGAACAGATAGACGCCGGGTCGCTCGGGGATCGCCCGGACTTGCGCCGCCAGCCGGGCCGCGAGATCGCGGCGGTCGGCAGCGCCCGGCGTGGGAGCACTGGGGCTGGCATCGCTCGGCGTGCGGTCGCTGGACATGACGCTTGTCAGCGTACTCGGGGCGGGGACGACGGGAATGGCGCGCTCGGCGGGACTCGAACCCACGACCTCTGCCTCCGCAGGGCAGCGCTCTATCCAACTGAGCTACGAGCGCGCGGAAGCCATCCGTCTGACTGCGACTCCCGTGCTGAGACTACCGTGCTGGTGCCGAAGGGGAGACTCGAACTCCCACGCCCTTGCGGACACTACGCCCTGAACGTAGCGCGTCTGCCAATTCCGCCACTTCGGCCCAAGACCGCTGGGAGGCCCGACCCCGTCGCTGGTGGGCGATGCAGGACTTGAACCTGCGACCTCCCGGATGTGAACCGGACGCTCTAGCCAGCTGAGCTAATCGCCCAGCGACCGGTGGTCAGAGGTCCCGGACTGATGGTAGCAGCGGCAGGACTTGAACCTGCGACCAAGGGCTTATGAGTCCCCTGCTCTACCAACTGAGCTACGCTGCCATTCAGCCACGCGGGGTCCGAATCGGCCCAGGCGGCCGCCGGACCCCGGAACTGCATCCTACCGACCCCCCGATCGGCGGGCAATCTCCCCCCGCACGCGGCGCGACGACCGATCCGCCGGTCCACCCGGCGCGTATCGCGGGGGAGGGCGGCTCCCGTCCGGGCAGCACGCGGGCCCGGAAGATGCCCGTAAGATGGGCGTGGGGCGGAGCGTTCCCATGCGCATGCTGATGGCGATCGTCCGGTTTTTCGGCGGTGTTTTCCGTGGGCTGCAGCTCAACCTGCTGCGGCGGCCCCGCTCTCGCCGCGAGGCGCTGCAGCGCCTCGCCGTGGTGGGGCTGATGGTGCTGGCCGGCGTCGGGGCGTTCCTCGTCGGCGCCGAGCGGGCCGACGTCGCCGACGTCGCCGGCGAGTCCTTCCTCGCTCAGCGGCAGGAACTCGCCGACGCCCGCACCGAACTGGCCCTGCTGCGCGACGACGAGGAAGTCCCGCCGGTCGAGATCGAGGCCCTCGAAACCCGCGTCGATGAACTCCAGGACACCACCTTCTTGGGCTACATCGCCCGGGACGGCGACGCCCCCCGGGCGGGCGCCCTCGTGCCCGACTTCCGCCTGCTCGACCTCGAGGGGCAGCCGGTCCAGCTCAGCGCCCTGGGCCGGCCCGCGATCGTCAACTTCTGGGCCTCGTGGTGCGGCTTCTGCATCGAGGAGATGCCCGACTTCGAGCGCCTCCATCAGGCCGCCGGCGACCGCGTGACCGTGATCGGCGTCAATCGCGCGGAGCCGCTGCACACGGCGCAGCTGTTCGCCAAGCACACCGGCGCCACCTACACCCTGCTCCTCGACCTCGACGACACGCTCGGCCGCCCCTACCAGATCATCGGCATGCCCACCACGCTCTACGTCCGCGCCGACGGCATCGTCGACACGGTCAAGATCGGCTTCCACACGTTCGAGGAGATGACCACGCTCACCAATCGCCTGCTCGACGAGGAACTCGCGCTCGATCTCGCGCCCATCGACGAGTCGTTCGGCGTCCGCGCCCGCGACCTGCTCGACTCGCAGAGCGCCAACCACGCCGTCGCCGCGGAGTTGTTCGACCGCCTCGCCGCGGATCCGTCCCTCGCGGAGGATGTCGCCTGGCAGCGCAACGTCACCGCGCAGGCGCAGATCTGGGTCACCAACTTCGGGACCTGGCGCGAGCTGAACCCGCCCGATGCCGCCGCCGCCCTCAGCGCCGACGTCGGGGACGCGTTCGACCTCTTGCAGATCGCCGGCGGCCTGCTGGTCACGGGCGTGAAGCAGGGGGATGTCGAGCGCATCGGACGCGGCATCGGCCTCTTCCGCGACGCGGCGGATCAGTTCGCGGTCGCCGCGGAAAACCTGCGCGGCGCTCTGGAGCGTCTCGCTGGCGGGTAACGGCGGGAGCGGTGAGGCGCCGATTGATCCGGGGCCGCTCAAGCACCCGGGAGGCATGGCCGGGGCGGATCTTCGCTGAGCGCCATGCGGACCACCCGCAGATCCTCTCTCGCGGAGCGCAGCCACCGATGCGCCTCGGCAGCGGCCTCAGGCTCGCTCATAGAGCACTCGACCTTCGCGCAACGCCGGGCGCAGGACCGTGCCGATGACATGACCTCGCCGGGCGATGTGGGCAGGCGTTGTGACAACGATGTCCTTGGCGATCGGCAGATCACCCACGGCAACGCCCATCTCGACCGCGGCCTCGCGCCGGTCCGTGCCGTCCGGCATCACGACGAGCAGGTCCACATCGCTCCAGTCCCTTGCGTCGCCCCGCGCCCGCGAGCCAAAGAGGAGGATGCGCTCTGGGTCGAATCGGCCTGCAATACGCTCCACCATCGTCGCAACGATGGTGTCGATATCGGCTGCTCGCTCGCCGTCGATGGTGGTCACGACTCGGCTCCTACGCTGCCGCGATGGCGAGCGCACCGTGCGGCGGGGTTGCTGCGCGCTGCGTCGGCTTGGCTGCCGAGGCGTGCTTCACGGACGCCCATCCCGGTGTCCTCGATGCAGACTCGCTGTCGCATTTGACGCCGCCGGCCCGCGCGGCCCCAGCCACGATACCTTGCAGTCGCTGGTCACTGCATGCCCGTCGGCTCTGCGGGCGGGCCGAGGAGGGTCTTGGTCAGCCGGTGAGGGCGGCCCCGCGACGCATGCGCGTCCGGCCGCTTGACCGGCGCGGCGGCGGCTCCATACGGTCGCTCCGGTAGGCAGGGGCGGTTAGCTCAGATGGCGAGAGCGTCCGGTTTACACCCGGAAGGTCGCAGGTTCGAGTCCTGCATCGCCCACCACGCCCGGCCATGACGTGCGGCGCTGCGACCCGCGACGTGTGACCTGCGCTACCCTTCGAACCGAGGTACCCGAGTCAGGAGGATGCCGTGATCCGCTCTGGACCAACCCGCCCCATAGACGAGATCACCCGCCTGGGCGACGAGATTTACGATCGCGACATCCGCAAGCAGGTCGAGGCGGATCACGACGGGGAGGTCGTCGCCATCGACGTGGAGAGCGGCAGCTGGACCATCGGCGACACCGTGATCGCCGCGACGGACCTCCTGCGGGCGCAGCGCCCGGAGGCGATCGATGTCTGGTGCCAGCGGGTCGGCCACCGGGCGCTGTATCACTTTGGGGGGCGTCCCCTGCGGTGGTCCATGCGCTCGCTGGGGCGGTGAACGCCGCCTACGAGGCGGTGGTCGCAGGCGATGCGCGGGGCTGCGCCGAGGTCGGATAGACTGGCGACGGGCGCTATCCTGCGACTTGAGGAACCCGAGTCAGGAGGATCACGTGATTCGCACTGGACCAACCCGCCCCCTAGACGAGATCGCCCGTCTGGGAGACGAGATCTACGAGCGGGACGTCCGCAAGCAGGTCGAGGCGGACCACGACGGGGAGGTCGTCGCCATCGACGTGGAGAGCGGCAGGTGGGCCATCGGAGAGAACGTGATCGCCGCGACGGACCGCCTGCAGGAGCAACGCCCGGACGCCATTGACGTCCGGCTGCTCCGGGTCGGCCACCGGGCGTTGTATCACTTTGGGGGGCGTCCCCTGCGGAGCCCCGAGTGATCGCGGGGGTGGTGAACGCCGCCTACGAGCCCGTCATCACCCTCGCCGTGCAAGGCCCGGCTGGTCGGGCGCGGGACATCGACGCCGTGATCGACACCGGTTTCGGTGGGTTGCTCAGACTGCCGCCAGCGCTCGTCGCGGAGTTGGGTCTGCTCTTCAAGGGCACCGGCCGGGCGACCCTGGCCGATGGCAGCGAGGTCGATTTCCCTTCCTACGGCGTTGACGTGCTGTGGGACGGCCAGCAGATATCCATCGACGCAGACGCCGCCGACACCACGCCGCTCGTGGGGATGCGGCTGCTCGATGGCCACAGCCTGTACATGGAGGTCGAAGACGGCGGCCGCGTCGTCATCCAAGCCACCGAGTGACGCTCGTCGCCGCCCTGGCCGCGGACGCGCCGATGAGAACGTGCGCAAGTCCTACTCGACCGCGGCCTTGCGCAGGGCGGCCTGGTCCAGCTCCAGGCCCAGCCCGGGGCGGTCGGGAAGCCGGATCACCCCGCCCTCCGGGATGATGGGCTCCTGGTAGATCTCAGCGACCCACGCGGCGGGGCCGGTGAACTCCTCCGAGAACTCGTGCGGCCGGACGGCGTTGCTGATCGTGCTGTAGGCGTGCAGGCTTGCCGCCGAGTTCGCGCCGACGTTCGGGCTGTGCGGCATGATGATCTTGTTGTGCAACACGGCCATCTCGAAGACCCGCAGCATTTCGGTCAGGCCGCCCACGATGATCACGTCGGGCTGCAGGATGTCCGGGTTGCCGATCTGGATCAGGTCGCGGAAGCGCCAGGACGAGGTCTCGCCCTCCCCCGAGGAGACGGCGCAGTCGAGCGCGTCCGCGACCTGGCGCAGCCCCGGCAGGTCGTAGTGCGGCAGCGGCTCCTCGAAGTGGGCGATGCCCAGCTCCTCGAAGCGGCGCCCCTGCTCGATGGCGGTCGGGACCGAGTAACCGCAGTTGGCGTCGAAGCTCAGCGGCACATCGTCGGGCAGCCACTCCCGGCAGCGCTGGAAGATGGCGAGATCCTTGGCCGGGTCGCTGTCCTGCCGGTAGTCGCGCCAGTCCATCCGCACCTTGAAGGCGCGAAAGCCCTTCTCGTAGCCCTCCTGGACCTCCTCCAGCATCTGCTCGGGGGTCTTGCGCCAGCCGTTGCCCCGGCTCCAGTAGAGGGGGATCTCGGTACGCCGGGCGCCCCCCAGGAGCGTGTAGAGGGGAAGTCCGGCGGCCTTGCCCAGGATGTCCCAGCAGGCGACGTCGATGGGGCCGACGATCCGTGAGGGAAACCGGGTCCCCAGCTCTCCGCAGCCCAGGCGAAGCGTCTCCCAGATCTGAAGCGGCCGCAGCGGGTCCATGCCGACGATCAACGGCTTGATCAGCTGGTCGAGGTAGGCCCGGAACACGCCGGCGTTGCCTGTGCCATCGGCGATGCCGGTCAGCCCTTCGTCGCTGTAGACCTGGACGATGAATCGGCCGGCGCCGGTGGGTTGGCCCGCAGCCGTCGTCGCCGCTCGCAGTTCGGTGGCCGTGACGTCGGTGATCTTCACTGGGTGTTCCCTCCTCGATTTCGTGCTGGAACTGCGCGCCCGCAGGCGCCGCGTTCTCCCGTTCGGGCTACACGGTCGCGATGTCGACGCCCTCCGCGACGGCGGCCCGATCGAGCGCCGCGTCGAGCGTAGCGAGCGGCGCCCCGCGCGGCGTGGCGGACCACCGGGAACTGGACGCTCCCGGCTTCGCTGATCTCGATCTCCGTCACGGCCCGGCCGCCGCTTGACCAACCTGTGTGTTAGTCATACGCTTAGCTAATCTGACGGTAGAGGAGCCGGCCATGGTAACGGTGAACGTGCACGAGGCGAAGACCCACCTGTCGCGCCTGCTGGCGCAGGTCGAGTCGGGCGAAGAGGTGACCATCGCCCGCAACGGCACGCCGGTCGCCCGGCTCGTGCGCTGCAAGCCCCGGGGCAAGCGGCAGTTCGGCGCCATGAAGGGGAAGCCGGGATGGGCGGAGTTAAGCGATCTCATCGATCTGCCGTTGCCGCCGGAGGAGTTGGCCTTATGGGAAGGCGGCCCGTAGTTGCGGCTGCTGCTTGACGCCCATGCCTTCATCTGGTGGGTGAACGGGAGCGAACGATTGACGCGGCGGGGACGCCGCGCCATCGACGACGATGCGAACGTCGGATTCGTCAGCGCGGCCGTCGCCTGGGAGATCGCCACGAAATACCACCGGGGCAGACTGGATGAAGCGGCGGCGATCGCCCCGGACGTTCCCGGCGCCATCGCCGGCCAGGGCTTTGAAGAGTTGCCCATCACCGTCGACGACGCCGCGCGCGCGGGCGCGCTGCCGGGTCCGCTCCGCGACCCCTTCGACCGGATGCTTATCGCGCAGGCGCTGTCACGCGACCTCGTTCTCATCTCCAACGAATCCCTCTTCGACCGGTACGGCGTCCGCCGCCTGTGGTGAGGCGCGGCCCCGGCCCGCGTCATGCCGGACAGCGCCCGCCCGCCACGCCGGTGTTGGAGGGCGCACATCGTTCGTGCCGCCCCGCACGCGCCGCCCGTTCGGGCTACACGGTCGGGACGTGCAGACCCTCCGCGATGGCAGCCCGCGCGAGCGCTGCATCCAGCGTGGCCAGCGGCGCCGCCTGCCGCGTCGCCAACTCCAGGTACAGCGCGTCGTAGAAGGATAGGCGGTGTCTGCGGGCCAGTTCGAACGCTTCGGGAAGACCGGCCTTCTGGTCGGTGATGATGGGCAGGTTCCGCAGGGACTCGATGCGTGCGCTGGCGGGTGTCCCCGTCATGCGACCCCGCCGCTCCGCCACCAGCAACGCGTTGCGCACTTCGTAGTGCCAGAGTTGGGGCACGATCGCCCCATCCCGCCGCAGCCGACCCAGCGCGGCGGTCGCCCGGGGGTCGGACTCGTCGTCCATGAGCCAATCGGCGGCGATCGAGGCGTCCAGAACGAGACGGCTCACACGCGGTGACCCTCGTGGCGTGCGGCCAGGATCTCGGCGCGGGACATCCCAGTGGGCGCCCAGCCGGCCCGGCGCTCAAGGAAGCGGTCCACGGCCGCCTCGCGGTCGGCCTGCTCCCGGGCCTGTGCGGGAACGAGGTGGGCGATAGTCTTGCCGTGGCGCGTGATGGCGACGGTCTCGCCGCGCTCGACATCGCGCAGCAGCTGCGCGAGGCGCGTCTTGGCTTCCGTTGCTTCGATTTCGTGCATGCCCTCACCCCCGGCCACGTGCAGGGTCACTCAGTCGTGGTGACCAGATCGTAGGCCATCAACGCGCGCACGGCAGCCAAGGGAGTCGCGGAGGTGCCCGGGCGGCCGCCATCCGGCCACCGATCGCGCGCCGCTCCGTGACGCTCGATGCGCGCGCCCATAGACTGGCCTCGACCGGCCCCGGCGGCACTGGCAGGCGGCACAGCATGAGCGAGACCCTCGACGAGTGGCGGCAGCGGATCTACGACCCCGCCGTCGCCAAGCGACCGGAGCGCCGGGCCGAGTTCCTGCGCTCGTCCGGCGCGCCGCTGCCGCCCCTCTATGCGCACGGCGCCGACGCCGACCCACCGGGCCTCCCCGGGCAGTACCCGTTCACGCGCGGCATCCAGCCCACGATGTATCGCGGCCGCCTCTGGACGATGCGCCAGTACGCCGGCCAGGAGGACGCCGAGGCCAGCAACGCGCGCTACCGCTTCCTGCTCGACCAGGGCCAGACCGGCCTCTCCGTCGCCTTCGACCTCCCCACCCAGATCGGCTACGACTCCGACGCCCCCCAGGCGCAGGGCGAGGTGGGCAAGGTGGGCGTCGCCATCGACTCCATCGCCGACATGCGCACCCTGTTCGATCGCATCCCCCTGGATCGCGTCACCACGTCCATGACGATCAACTCCACCGCCGCCACGCTGCTGGCGCTCTACGCCGCGGTCGCCGGCGAGCAGGGCGTCGACAAGCGCGCCATCGGCGGCACGATCCAGAACGACATCCTCAAGGAGTACGTCGCCCGCGGCACGTTCATCTACCCGCCCGGCCCGTCGATGCGGCTGATCACCGACATCTTCGACTACTGCACCCGCGAGGTCCCGCGCTGGAACACGATCAGCGTCAGCGGCTACCACATGCGCGAGGCCGGCTGCACGGCGGCGCAGGAGGTGGGCTTCACGCTCGCGCACGCGATCGCCTACGTCGAAGCGGCGCTCGCCGCCGGCCTCGACTTCGACGCCTTCGGCGGCCGCCTCTCGTTCTTCTTCGCCTGCCACTCCAACTTCCTCGAGGAGGTCGCCAAGTTCCGTGCCGCGCGCCGTCTCTGGGCCCGCATCGCCCGCGACCGCTTCCACGCGACCAACGAGCGCGCCATGATGCTGCGCTTCCACACGCAGACCGGGGGCGTCACGCTGACCGCCCAGCAGCCCGACAACAACGTCGTGCGCACCGCCCTGCAGGCGCTCGCCGCCGTCCTGGGGGGCACGCAGTCGTTGCACACCAACTCGCTCGACGAAGCGCTCGGCCTGCCCAGCGAGCACGCCGTCGAGGTCGCGCTGCGGACCCAGCAGATCATCGCCCACGAGAGCGGCGTCGCCGACGTCATCGACCCATTGGGCGGCTCCCACTACGTGGAGCAGATCACCGACGAGATCGAGGCCGAGGCCGCCGGCTACATCGAGCGCATCGACCAGCTCGGCGGCGCCGTCGCCGGGGTCGAGCAGGGCTACCAGCAGCGGGAGATCATGGAGGCCGCCTATCGCCGCCAGCTCGACCTGGAGCGCGAGACCGTCGCCGCGCGCAGCGATGGCGCGGCCCCGGGCGTCGCCGGAGCGGTGAAGGTGGGCGTCAACCGGTTCGTCACCAACGAGACCGCGCAACCCGAGATCGTCCGGGTCGACCCGGCCGTCGGACGGCGGCAGAGCGCCAAGCTGGAGCAACTCCGCGCTCGTCGCGACGAACCCGCCGCCCGCGCCGCCGTCGATGCGATCCAGCAGGCCGCCGCCGGCGATGACAACCTCATGCCGCTCATCCTCGCGGCGGTCCAGGCCGAGGCCACCGTCGGCGAGATCTCCGACGGCCTGCGCGCGGTCTGGGGCGAGCATCGGGAGGCGGTGATCATCTGACCGCCGCGCCTCCGCCCGGACCCGCCGCCGGCGCGCCCCAGCACAGCGACGCCGCGCGCATCCGCTACTGGCTGCAGGAGGAGCGGCGCGTCCTCCTCGACGCCGTGGCCGGCCTCTCCGAGGCGGAGGCCCGGCTGCCGATCGACGCCGGCGGCTGGAGCGTGCACGATGTGCTCGCGCACCGGCTGTTCTGGGAGCGTCAGGAGGTCGAGGGCCTGGGCCAGCATCTGCTCGCGCAGCGCGTCGAGTTGCTCGACTTCCCCAGCAAGCGCCTCGACGCCGCCAACGCGGCGGCCGTCCGCACCATGCAGGGCATGACGGCCGCCGAGGTCCTGCGCGACCTCGCGCGCACCCGCGCCGCCCTGCTCGACCTCGTCCGCCGCCTGCCCGACGCCGACCTCAACCCGCCCGGCGGCGACGCGCGCACGCTCCTGGGGGTCGCGCTCAGCCACGACCGCGAGCACGCCGCCCAGATCCGTGCCTGGCGCGAATCCGGGGCGGCGCCGCCCGGACCACCCCCGTCTGGACCACGATGACCCTGACGAGGATCCATCACGTCGCGCTCGTCGTCGCCGACGCCGACCGCGCGCTGCGCTTCTACCGCGACCTCCTCGGCCTGCCCGTCGCGGTCGATCGGGTGATCGAGGATCAGGGCGTGCGCGGCGTCCTGCTGCCGATGCCCGGCGGCGGCGCCGCCGCCCCCTGCGAGATCGAGATCATCCAGCCCGTGCGTGACGACACGGGCGTAGCCGCGTACCTCGCCGCCCAGGGCGAGGGGCTGCATCACGTCTGCTTGCAGTCCAGCGACGTCTCGGTCGACCTGCGGGCCGCCCGCGACGCGGGTCAGCGCGTGATCGACGAGACCCCCCGCGACGGCCTGGCGGGCCGCATCGGCTTCCTGCATCCCAAGTCGAACCACGGCATCCTCGTGGAGTACGCGCAGCCGCCCGACGGCGCGTCGCATCGGCCCATGCCGGCCGACGGCCCCGTCGCACCGATCGGCCTCGACCACCTGATCGCCGCCGTGCACGACCCGGCCGCCGTCAGTGCGGACTTCCAGCAACACTTCGGATTTGAGGAGACGGGCGCGTTGCGACAGCCCGCCCTCAACGTCGAGAGCCGCCTCGTCGCGCTGGGCGGATCGGTGCTCGAGCTGGCCCGCCCCATCGACCCCGCCGCGTCCGACCCGCTGACGCGCCGCCTCGGCCAGGGCGAGGGCCTGTTCATGATCGCGCTCGGCGTGCGCGACGTCGCGACGGCCGTCGCGCACCTGCGCGCGGCGGGCGTCAAGTGCACCGACGCGGCCGTCATCGACGGCCAGGCGCGCAGCTTCCTCAGCCCGCGGCCGGCGCACGGCGTCCGCCTGCAGTTGGTGGCGGTTTAGCGCTTCGACGAGGTCCCGATCGCGACTACACGATCGCGCTTCCTGCGGACCGGCCGTGTTATCGACGCGGCCCCGCTGCGCTTCGCCGGGTCGTGGTGCACCATAACGACGATTACAGGCCATAATGGATTCGGCGCTTCGGAACACGGGGCTCCGGCGCCGGGACGGGGGATGCGCGCAATGATCGAGTCGGAACGCAAGATCCGCGTCATCATCGCCAAGCCCGGGCTGGACGGGCACGACCGCGGCGCGAAGATCGTCGCGCGGGCCCTGCGCGACGCCGGCATGGAGGTGATCTACACCGGCATCCGCCAGACGCCGGAGATGATCGCCGAGGCCGCGCTGCAAGAGGACGCCGACGTCGTGGGGCTGAGCATCCTCTCCGGCGCGCACCTGGAGCTCTTCCCGCACGTCCTCCGCGCCTGCGCCGAGCGCGACATCCTGCCCGCCAATACGCTCTTCTTCTGCGGCGGTATCATCCCCGAGGAGGACGTCGCCGGGCTGCAGGCGATCGGCTTCCAGGGCGTCTTCGGTCCGGGCGCGAACACCAACGACATCATCGACTTCGTGCGAGAGCGCGTGACCACGCTCGCATGAACCGTGGCGCCTGACCCGCGGCCCCGCACCGAGGTCCCCATGCCACACACCGCCGCCCAGCACGCCGCCGCGCTCGTGGCCGGCCTGCGGGCGGGCAACCGCCGGGCGCTGGCCCAACTCCTCACCGAGGTCGAGAACGGGACCCCGGCGGGCCGCGAGGGGTTGCGGAAACTCTTCGCCGACACCGGCCGCGCGCACACGATCGGCATCACCGGCGCGCCCGGCTCGGGCAAGAGCACCGTCACCAACATGCTCGCCCGGGCCTATCGCGCGCAGGACAAGACCGTCGCCATCGTCGCCGTCGACCCCTCCAGCCCGTTCACCCAGGGCGCGATCCTGGGCGACCGCGTGCGCATGCAGGACCTCAGCGGCGACCCCGGCATCTTCATCCGCAGCATGGCCTCGCGCGGGGCGCTGGGCGGGCTCTCGCACGCCACGCTCGACGTCGTGGCGGTGCTCGACGCGGCCGGCCGCGACATCATCCTCATCGAAACCGTCGGCGCCGGCCAGGACGAGGTCGAGATCGCCGGCGCCGCGCGCACCACGGTGCTGATCAACACCCCCGGCGCCGGCGACGACATCCAGGCCATGAAGGCCGGCATCATGGAGATCGCCGACGTGCTCTGCGTCAACAAGGCCGACCACCCCGGCGCCGACACCCTGGTCGGCCAGCTGCGGGCGCTGCTGGGCCTGGGCGCCGCGCGCGACTGGCAACCGCCCATCGTGCGCACCATCGCCACGCAGCACGAGGGCGCCGGCGAGTTGGTCGATGCCATCGCGGCCCATCACGACCACCTCGCCGCCGGCGGCGCCCTCGCCGGCCGGGAGCGCGACCGCCTGCGCCGGCAGGTCATCGCGATCGCCCGGGCCGAACTCATGGCCGGCCTCCTGCGCGACGAGGGCGCCGACTCCCGCCTGCCCGGCATCCTCGACGACGTCGTCGCCCGCCGCCTCGATCCGCACAGCGCCGCCGCGGCCTGGATCGCGCCGGCGCGGCCCGGCTGAGCGGCGGCACCGCCATGTCCGCCCGCGTCCAGCGCCTGCGACTGACCTTCGCCCGCGACCACGCGGCCCGCTACATCACCCACCTGGACGGCATGCGCATGTGGGAGCGGCTGCTCAAGCGGGCCGCGCTGCCGCTCGCCTACTCCGAGGGCTTCACCCCCCGGCCGCGCATCGCGCTGGCCGCCCCGCTCGCCGTCGGCATGACCTCCGAGTGCGAACTCATCGAACTCACGACCAGCGAGCGCGTCGCGCCGGCCCGCATCCGGGAGCGCATCCCCCCGCACATGCCCGACGGCTTCCGGCTGCTCGACGCGGTGGAGGTGCCCCTGGGCCTGCCCTCGTTGCAGTCGATGGTGCGGGCCGCCTGCTACGAGGTCGACGTGCCCGACGCCCGCGACGCCGCCGCCTGGTCGGCCGCCATCGCGGCATTCCTGGCCCGGGACTCGATTCCCTGGCGCCACATGCGCGGCGACGAACTCCGCGAGTACGACCTGCGGCCGCTCGTCCGCGACGTGGCGCTGCTCGGCGCGGCCGGCCCCTCGGACGCCGGCCCCCGCGCGCGCCTCGCGCTTGACCTGCGCAGCGACGCCAGCGGCTCGGGCCGGCCCGAGCAGGTCACGCGCGCGCTCGGCGCGGAGCAGCCGCCCACGCGCGTGCACCGCACCCGCATCGAACTGCAGGAGCCGCCGGTCGCGCGCGCCGCGCCGGGCCGGCCGCCGCGACGCTAGCGCACGTGGCGCAGCCGCGGATCGAGGGCGTCGCGGAGCCAGTCGCCCATCAGGTTGCCGGTGAACGAGACGACCATCAGCGCGATGCCCGGCAACCAGATCGCCCACCAGGCCTGGACCATGTAGTTGCGGGCCTCGGTGATCATGGCGCCCCAGGAGGGCGTGCCGGGCGGCACGCCGACGCCGAGGAAGCTCAGCGCCGCCTCGGCCAGGATCACGATCGCGACCTCCAGCGTCATGATCACCACGACGGTGTTGACGAGGTTGGGGAACAGGTGCTTGCGCATGATCCAGACGCCGCCCCCGCCGACCGCGCGCGAGGCGGTCACGAAGTCCCGCTCGCGCAGCGAGATCGTCTCCGCCCGCACCAGGCGGGCGTAGGGCGACCAGGTCCAGATCAGCAGGATGATGACCACGTTGCGCAGACTGGGGCCCAAAACGCTGCCCAGGAAGACGGCGAAGAGGATCGACGGCAGCGCCAGCTGAATGTCCGTCAGCCGCATCAGCAGGTTCCCGGTGAGGCCGCCCCGCCAGCCCGACACCAGGCCGATCAGCGTGCCCAGGATGGCCGCCCCGGGCACCACGATCGCCACGACGATGAGCGACACCTGGGCGCCGTGCAGGAGACGGCTGAGCATATCGCGGCCCAGCTCGTCGGTCCCCAGGGGGTAGTCCCAGGCGCCGCCGTCGAAGACGGGCGGCTGCAGCCGGTCGAAGAGACTGATGAAGTTGGGCTCGTGTGGGGCCAGCAGCCCCGCGAAGGCGCCGCAGAAGACGAAGACGACCGCGATGGTGGCGGGAACCGAGAGGCCCACGTAGCGGCGCCAGTTGCGCGGCCGGCGGCGCTCAAGGACGGGCAGTGCCAGGGTGGCGGCCGATTCTCGCGCCATCAGAGCGATCCCGCCCGGATGCGCGGATCGATGATCCGGTAGGAGACGTCGACGAGCACGTTGGCCAGGGAGATCGAGGCGGCGAGCACGATGATCGCCGTCTGCACCATCGGGAAGTCGGAGCGCACGATCGAATCGATGATCAGCCGCCCCACGCCGGGCCAGGCGAAGACCACCTCGATGATGACCGAGCCGGCGATCAGGCGGCCCATCCCGATCCCCAGGATGGTGACGACGGGCAGCATCGCGTGCCGCAGGATCACGGTGCGCTCCGGCAGGCCCTTGGCGCGGGCCGTGCGAATGAAGTCCGTGTCCATGACCTCGATCATCCCGGAGCGGGTCAGCCGCATGATCGCGGCCATCTCGAAGACGCCCAGCGCGATCGCCGGCATGATGATCGACGCGGACCCCTGCGAGCCGCCGGTCGGCAACCAGCCCAACTGGACGGCGAAGAAGAAGATCATCATCAGGCCCAGCCAGAAGCTGGGCGTGGCCTGCCCGATCACCGCCACGAAGCGCGCGAGGCAGATGACGGCGTGGCCCGCCCGCGCTCCGCCGTCAGGCGGCGCGTCGCAACCGCGGGTCGAGCCAGTCCCGCACCCAGTCGCCGAGCAGGTTGGCGACCAGGGAGACGGTGAGGATCGCGAAGCCGGGCATGCCGACCTGCCAGAAGTCGAGGCCCAGGAACGTGCGGCCGTCCGAGATCATGATGCCCCAGGAGACCGAGTCCGGGGCGACACCGACGCCGATGAAGGAGAGCCCTGCCTCGGAGATGATCGCATCGGCGACCAGGAGGGTAGCGAGGACGATGACGGGGTTGAGCAGGTTGGGCAGGAGGTAGCGGAGCATGATCCGCAGGTCGCTGGCGCCGACGGTGCGGGCGGCGAGGACGAAGTCCCGCTCCCGCAGGCTCAGCACCTCCCCCCGGACGAGGCGGGCGAAGGCCGCCCACATGAAGACCGTGAGAACGATGATCACGTTGCGCAGGCTGGGGCCGTAGAGGGAGGCGAGCAGGACGGCGAAGAGGATTCCGGGGAAGGCTAGCTGCATGTCGACGACGCGCATCAGAAACCTGTCGGCGAAGCCGAGCCGCCAACCCGAGAAGAGGCCGAGCATCACGCCGATGACCAGCGCCGTGGGGATGGTGGTGGCGACGACGATCAGTGAGAGGCGGGCGCCGTGGATCACCCGGCTTAAGGTGTCCCGCCCCAGCCCGTCGGTGCCCAGGGGGTGCTCGAAGCTCCCGTCGCTCTGCCAGAACGGTCCCTGGAGCCGCCCCTGGAGGTCGTCGCGGACGGGGTCGTGCGGCGCGATGAGGTCGGCGAAGATGCCGGTGAAGATGAAGACGCCCAGGATGAGGACGTAGACGGAGAGGGAGCGCCAGCCCCGCGGGAGCCGCCGGCGGCGCCTTGTGAAGACGGGTTGCGCGGCGTCGGTGGTCGCTTCGGCCCTCGTCATGGCCGGCTCACAGCGCGCTAGTCCGCACGCGTGGGTCCAGGCAGGCGTAGGACACATCCACGGCGACGTTGACCAGGGCCAGCCAACCGGTGGTCACGACGACGGCGGCCGAGACGACGGGGAAGTCGGCGGTGCGGATCGAGTCGATCATCAGCCGTCCCAAGCCGGGCCAGGCGAAGACGGTCTCGATGATGATCGTTCCGGAGAGCAGGCTGGCCATCTGCAGGCCGAGGACGGTGACGACGGGGAAGAGCGCGTTGCGCAGGGCGTGCCGGCGTATCACCGCGGATTCGCGCAGGCCCTTCGCGCGGGCGGTGCGAATGAAGTCGCTATCGAGTACCTCCAGCATGGAGGAACGCGTGAGACGCAGGGTGGCGGCGGCGCCGAAGGAGCCCAGGGTGACGGCGGGTAGGATCAGGTTCTTGGCGCCTCCCCTGCCGCCGGTGGGCAGCAGGCCGAGCTCCACGGCGAAGAGGAAGATCAGCATCAGCCCCATCCAGAAGCTGGGCGTGGCCTGGCCGATGAGGGCGAGGATGCGGGCCAGGAGGTCGATCGCGCTGCCCCGCCGGACGGCGGAGAGCACGCCGACGGAGATGCCGACGGCGAGCGAGAACCCGAACGCGGCCAGGCCCAGCTGGGCGGTGGGCCAGATGCGGCGCCGCACGTCGTCCATGGGCGGCTGAGCGCTGCGGAAGGAGGTGCCGAAATCCCCCTGCACGGCGGCGCCGAGGTAGCGGCCGTACTGCACGATCAACGGGTCGTTGAGGCCGAGGCTCTCCCGCTGCCGCTCGATCACTTCGATTCTGGCGCCCGGTCGTGTCAGGGATCTGAGCGGATCGCCGGTGGTGCGGCTGAGCAGGAAGACCAGCGACGTGACCACCAGAACGACGAGGAAGGCCTGCACGAGGCGAACCGCGAGCAGTTGCCAGATCTGTGCGCCCACGATCCGCCCTTGTCCACCCGGCGCTTAAGCGAGCCCGGCGGCGGAGCCGCCGCCGCGCTGCCTTAGGCCTTCAAGAGGCGGAAGTTCGAGTACTCAATCCCGCCCGGCTTGTTGGCGAACTGCGGCCAGAGGACGCGGGACGTCGAGACGTGTGGCTGGATCAGCTCGAAGAGGTAGAGCCAGGACGCATCCTCGTAGTGCTTGAGGGCCAGTTCCTGCAGGAGCGCCTCACGCTTGGCGTCGTCGAACTCGACATACGCCTGCTCCGCGAGCGCGTCGACCTCCATCGTCACGTCGCTGCCCGGCGATCCGGGCAGGCCGTCGTTGGTGTGCACGAAGATACCGGTGGAGTGGGTGACGAGGCGGATGGAGAAGAGGGGGTCGTTGGCCGGCTCGATGAACAGGAACGGGTCCGGCTGCTCCCGGTTCTCCACGCTTTCGAAATAGATGTTGAGCTCCTCCGAGAAGAGGTTGACGGTCATGCCGATATCGCGAAGGTCGTTCGCGACGGCCTGCATGAACTGTGCCACGCCCGTGTAAAGGCCGGAGGGGTGGTGGATGTTCATCTCGAAGCCGTCGGGGTAGCCCGCTTCCGCGAGGAGCGCCTTCGCCCGCTCCGGGTCGAAGCCCCAGCGCACGTTGGGGAACTCCGGGTTGTGGCCGAACTGGCCGACGGCCAGCGTGTAGGTGAAGTCCTCCCGGCCGGTCTGGATGGTGTCGATGATCTCCTGCACGTTGACCGCGAGGTTGAGTGCGATGCGCACGCGCTTGTCCGCGAACGGATTCGGTTCGTCCGGGTTCAGGGGGTTGTTGGCCTTGTTCTTGGGGAACGCCACGTACAGCCCGCGCGCGGCGGAGTGCGTGTGAATGCCGAAATCCTCGTCGCCCTCGAACTCCTTCGCAAGGTCCCAGGGGATCTGGCCGGCGAAGTCGATCTCGCCCACCGTGAGGGCGGCGATCCGGGCCTGCGGCTCGGGGATCCAGGTCGTCGTGAGTTCCTCGAAGTAGGGCAGGCCGGTGGCGCCGCTGGGGTTCTCCAGTTCCAGCCGGGGCTGCCAGTAGTCGTCGTTGCGGACGCTGTTGATCTCCTGATCCGGCGTCCAGCCGTCGAAGCGGAAGGGGCCCGTGCCGTAGATCGGGTTCTGCGCGGCCCACTGGTCGCCGTTCTCCTCGATCAAGGCCTTGCTGTAAAACTGCATGCCGCCGGCCTGGGGCGGGAGGCCGACCTCGGGACTGGGAGTGGCGAGATGGACGGAAGAGGCGTCCACGATCGTCACGTCGCCGATGTCGGGCAGCTCGGCGAGGCCCAAGAAGTCCGGGTTGTACTCGGCGCGGCCCAGGGCCCGGTCCCAGTTGAACTGGACGTCCTCCGCGGTGATTGCGTCGCCACTGTGGAACAGGCGGGGCTCCGCGGGAATGGTCATGAGCAACCCCACGCCCTCGTCGACGAACTCCCAGTCCAGCAGGCCGCCCTGGCCGGCGCCCCCCTGGGCGTTCAGCTTGAACATGCCGTCGAAGTGCGTCTGGCTGTTGGAGCTGCCGCTCCCGCTGCCACCCGCCGGCGTGCCGGGATCGAGGCTGCCGGGGCCGGCGTCCCAACCCACCGTCAATTTGCCCTCGAGGTCGTAGGCGGCGAGCCCAGCCGGAGCGGCCTGCTCCTCTTCCTCCTCAGGTTCCGCCTGCGCAGCCTGCTCGTCGGCCTGCTCGTCCGCCTGCTCGTCCGCCTGCGCATCCGCGACGGCCTCGTCATCGTCGTCGTCGCCGCAGCCGACGAGCGCGAGGCCGGCTACACCAACGCCGGCTTTGGCGCTGGCTCCCAACATGGTGCGGCGTGAGATCTTCCGCTGTCGCAGGGTGGTCCAATAGTTCCGGTCGCGCATGACATGTTCCTTTCCGGTCCCCGGCTGTCCCTTTGTGGGGCCGCTCGGTTCCAGAGCGGGGGAAGTATGCCGGATTGAGCCGGGGCTCGTCAACCAGTTTATTGACCCTATCGTTTGATGGGTTCGCGGATATCTCGCCCCGATTCCCCTTCCGGTCCCCCCTCTCCAGCGCTTCAGCTGGAGAGGGGGCCAGGGGGTGAGGTTCCCCAGCCGACCCCCCGCCCCCGTCCCCGGCCGGCGCTACGCTCGGACCACCGAGGCGGCACGCGTCGTCCGCCTCGCACGCATCGACGGCGCGCTGCGATCGATGGGAGCAGGCACTCCGCCATGGCCCGCGTGATCCTGATCCGCCACGGTGAGTCGGAGGCCAATCGCGACGGCCGCAGCCTCGGCCGGGCGGACTCCCCGCTCACCGATCGCGGCCGCCGGCAAGCCGCGGCGCTGGGTCGGGCGCTGGCGGGCGAACCGATCGGGCGCGTCCTGAGCAGCCCGCTGCGGCGCGCCGCCGACGCCGCCGACGCCGTGGCGGCCCCCCACGGCCTCCCGGTCGAGACCCCCGACGGCCTGATCGAGCTGGACGTCGGCCGCATGGAGGGCCTCGCCTGGGCCGACGCCCGCGCCCGCTACGCGGACTTCCTGGAGCGCTGGATGCAGGACGACAGCGGCGTCCTGGCCATGCCGGGCGGCGAGTCCCTGGCCGACGTGCAGCGGCGCGCCTGGCCGGTCCTCGCCCCCCACCTCGGCGTCCCGCCCGGCGCTGCTCCGTCAGACATGGGCGCACCCGCGACAACGGTCGTCGTCTGCCACAACTTCGTGATCAAGGTGCTGCTCTGCGCGGCGCTCGAGTTGGACCTGCGCTGCTGGCGGCGCTTCGAGACCGACCTGGCCGGGCGCACCATCCTGGAGCGCCGTCGCGGACAGGTCGTGCTGCGCACGCTCAACGACACGTCGCACCTGCCCCCCGGCCTGCGCGCCTGAGTCTCGCCCGGCCGGATCCGCTGTGTTACGGTGCGCGCGGTGGTGGGCCGGTGACGCGATGCCCAACCGGCGCTCCTGGCATTCGTTCGGCGTTCGCTCTCCGAGCGTCGACCCCTTCGCCGCCGAGACGGCGTTCTCCAAGCCGCCCTCGCCCGGCGCGGCCGACGCCCGGCCGTTCCCCATTGAGGCCTTCCCTCGCCGCCGCCGCCTGACCCCGCTGCTGCTCTTCTTCGGCGCGCTGGCGCTGGTTGGCTACTTTGTCTTCACGGCGATGGACGGCGTCCTCAACACCAACACGCTCGACGCCCGCGTCGTCGTCCTCAGGGAGGAGATCGATGACCTTGAGTGGCAGGCCGACCAGCTGGAGGCGCTCGTCGCCTTCCTCGACTCCGACGAGTACATCGAGCGGGTCGCGCGGGAGGAGCTCGGCCTCGTCCGCGTCGGCGAGGAAGCGTTTGCCATCCAGGCCCCGCTGCGCCCCGGCATCAACGTCTTCCGCTCGCCCTGGTGGGCCAACCTGCTGCCGCATCCCGCCACGCAGCTCGAGACCGGCGACGGGACCCCGGCGCCGCCCATCGCGACGACCAGCGCCGGGGTCATCCCCTGACCCGTCCCCCGCGGTGCGCCGATGAGCGTCTCCCGCCCCCTCTTTGGCGACCGGGCCAGCCGGGACATCGCCGGCCGCATTCAGCGCGCCTGCCGCGCCGCCCTCGACGGCTTGGCCATCGCCCGCCCCCGCCGCTTGCTCGTCGGCCTCTCCGGCGGCCCCGACTCCAGCGCCCTGCTGCTGGCGCTGGCCGCCGGCGCCGAGCGCGAGGGCTGGTCGATCGTTGCGGCGCACATCGACCACGGCATCGCGCCGGCGGCCGCGCGCCGGGAGTTCGCGGACAGCGCGCGTGTCGTCGCCGAACGCGCCGGCGTCCCGCTGCGCACGCGCCACGTCGACGCGCCCGCCGCGGCCGCGCGCTGCGGTGACGGCCTCGAGGCCGCCGCCCGGCGTCTGCGCTACGACGCCCTGCTGGGGCTCGCCGCCGACGCCTTCGACGGCCGCTCCGCCGACGCCGTCGTCGTGGGGCACACGATGGACGACCAGGCCGAGTCGGTGCTGCTGCATCTGATCCGCGGCAGCGGCAGCGACGGGCTGGCCGGTATGGCCGCCGCCGGCACGGCGCCGCGGCCGGGCGCTCGGACGCCCCTGCTGCGGCCCATGCTCGAGATCCGCCGCGCGCAGACCCTGGCGCTCTGCGACGCGGCCGGCGTCGTTCCCGCCCACGACGCCGCCAACGACGACCCCGCCTACACGCGCGTGCGCCTGCGCCGCGACGTCCTGCCCGCGCTACAGTCGATCAACCCGGCCATCGTCCCGCGCCTGGCCGCGCTGGCCGGCGCCGTCGCCGTCGATCGCGCCCTGCTCGATGCGCTCACCAGCGACGCCCTGCAGGCGCTGCGCGCCGCCGCCGACGCCCCGCCGGCGCCGCCCGACAGCGTCGCGTTCAGCCGTCGCGCCCTGGCCCGGCAGCCCCGCGCCATCCGCGCGCGCCTGCTGCGGCGTCAGGTCATCGCCCTCGGTGGGGAGGCGCCGGATTGGGACCGCACGCGGGCGCTGCTGCGGCTCGCGGCGCAGGGCGGGCACCAGGTGCAGTGCGCGGGCGGCGTCGTGGCGGAGGCGGCCGGGGACCGGCTCTGCCTCCGGCGCGACGCCGGGTCTCCCGGAATGGGGGATTAGCGGGCCCGAGCGTTTGACACGCCCCATCCGGGCGCGGTACGTTCATCGGTGCGCGTGGGCGCACCCCCGTGGTGCCCAGGTCGTGTTCGGCAGCGGGGGAGGTCCGCCTCCTCCCGTGATCGCCGCATCGACCGTGGGAGCGGGGGGCCGGGGCACCGGCGGCACCTTCACAACTGGAGAGCGAAAGAGCAGTGTGCTTGGGCGGACGAACCCGTCCGGCGCCGCGGCTTCGGCCGTGGCAGCGGACGCATGTTTGAACCGTCGTCGCTTCTTTGAGGCGACACGCTTGGACCAAACGGAGAGTTTGATCCTGGCTCAGGATAAACGCTGGCGGCGTGCCTTACGCATGCAAGTCGAACGAAGCTCCGCCCTTCGGGGCGGATGACTGAGTGGCGAACGGCTGAGTAACGCGTAGGTGACCTGCCCCAAGGTGGGGAACAACCCGTCGAAAGGCGAGCTAATACCCCATGTGCCCGCGGGATCGGACCTGCGGGGAAAGCTCCGGCGCCTTGGGAGGGGCCTGCGTCCGATTAGTTTGTTGGTGGGGTAATGGCCTACCAAGACGACCATCGGTAGCTGGTCTGAGAGGATGATCAGCCAGACTGGGACTGAGAAACGGCCCAGACTCCTACGGGAGGCAGCAGCGAGGAATCTTGCGCAATGGGCGAAAGCCTGACGCAGCAACGCCGCGTGGGTGAAGAAGGCCCTCGGGTCGTAAAGCCCTTTTGCCGGGGAAGAACCCTGACGGTACCCGGCGAATAAGCTACGGCTAACTACGTGCCAGCAGCCGCGGTAATACGTAGGTAGCGAGCGTTATCCGGATTTACTGGGCGTAAAGCGTACGTAGGCGGTGCGGCAAGTCTGTCGTGAAATCTCCCGGCTTAACCGGGAGCGGTCGATGGAAACTGCCGGACTTGAGGGACGTAGAGGTGAGCGGAATTCCCGGTGTAGTGGTGAAATGCGTAGATATCGGGAGGAACACCAGTGGCGAAAGCGGCTCACTAGGCGTCACCTGACGCTGAGGTACGAAAGCGTGGGGAGCGAACCGGATTAGATACCCGGGTAGTCCACGCCGTAAACGATGGATGCTAGACGTGGGGGGTATCGACCCCCTCTGTGTCGAAGCTAACGCATTAAGCATCCCGCCTGGGGACTACGGCCGCAAGGCTAAAACTCAAAGGAATTGACGGGGGCCCGCACAAGCAGCGGAGCGTGTGGTTTAATTCGATGCAACGCGAAGAACCTTACCTGGACTTGACATGCAGGGGACCGCGGCGGAAACGTCGCTTCCTTCGGGCCGCTGCACAGATGCTGCACGGCTGTCGTCAGCTCGTGCCGTGAGGTGTTGGGTTAAGTCCCGCAACGAGCGCAACCCCTGTCGCTAGTTGTATTTTTCTAGCGAGACTGCTGTGAACAACACAGAGGAAGGCGGGGATGACGTCAAGTCAGCGTGGCTCTTACGTCCAGGGCTACACACACGCTACAATGGCCGGTACAACGGGTCGCAACGCCGCGAGGAGACGCTAATCCCTTAAAACCGGTCTCAGTTCGGATTGCAGGCTGAAACCCGCCTGCATGAAGTCGGAGTTGCTAGTAACCGCAGGTCAGCCTTACTGCGGTGAATACGTTCTCGGGCCTTGTACACACCGCCCGTCACATCATGGGAGTGGGTAACACCTGAAGTCGTTGCGCCAACTTCGGAGGCAGACGCCGAAGGTGGGACCCGCGACTGGGATGAAGTCGTAACAAGGTAGCCGTAGCGGAAGCTGCGGCTGGATCACCTCCTTTCTAGGGAGTCCGTTCCGTCACCGCCTCACGGCGGCCGGCGGACAACTCGCAGGTCGATCGCAAGCCGACATCGGCGGCCGGACCGCCGTCGGCCCAAGCCCGTCCCCCATCCGGAGCATGCTCTCTTTCGCTCTCCAGCGGTGAAGCGGTCGTCGCGCCCCGGCCGGCGGCCCGTCCCGATCCTCGCGTCCCCGTGGACTGGCGCGCGGCGCCTGTGGGCCATTAGCTCAGCTGGTTAGAGCGCAGTCCTGATAAGACTGAGGTCCCTGGTTCGAGTCCAGGATGGCCCACCACTCCCGGCCATGACGTCCGGCACTGTGACCTGCGGCGTGCGCTATCCTGCTCCCTGAGGAACCTGGATCAGGAGGACGACGTGAGACCTACTGGGCCCACCCGCCCCAACGATGAGATCGCCCGCTTGGGCGACGAGATCTACGAGCGCGATGTCCGCGAGCAGGTCGTGGCGGACCACGACGGGGAGTACGTCGCCATCGACGTGGAGAGCGGCAAGTGGGCCGTCGCCGGCGAGTTGCTCGCCGCCTCGGACCGGCTGCGGGAGCAGCAGCCGGAGGCGATCGATGTCTGGCTGCTGCGCGTCGGCTACCGGGCGGTCGGCAGTCTTGGGGGCGGCGCCCCGCGGAGAACCGGGTGATCGAGGGCGCGGTCAACGCGGCCCAGGAGGCCGTCGTCGGCCTGCGTGTCCGGGGGCCGTCGGGGCGGACCCGGGACGTGCGCGCCGTCGTAGACACCGGTTTCAGCCGCTTCCTCACCCTGCGTCCGTCGATGGTGACGGAGCTGGGGTTGGACTTCCGCGGTATCGACCGGTTCTTCCTGGCCGACGGCAGCGAAGTGACTCTTCGAGTCTACTCGGTGACGGTGCTGTGGGACGGGCAGCCGAGGGATATCGATGCCCTGGCGGCCGACACCCAGCCGCTGATGGGCATGTCGCTCCTCGACGGCCACCGCCTGTGCGTGGACGTCGAGGACGGCGGCCGCGTCGTTATCGAGGCCACGGAGTGACATCCGTCCCTCGCGCCCTCAGGCCGGACGGGGCGCGGCCCGATCGAAGCGACGGATCACGATGCCCCCCACGATGAACAGCAGCCCAATCACCGTCGACGGCAGGATCGTCTCCCCGACGAACACGTTGATCAGGACCAGCGACAGGAACGGTGACAGGTAGACGAGGTTGCTGACCTGCGCGGTCGTGCGTGAGAGCGACAGCGCGCGCATCCAGAGCACGAACGTGACCCCCATCTCGAAGACGCCCGCGTACGCCGACCCCGCGATGCCGCGCACGTCGAGCGGCGGCGGGCCCGCCAGCGCGAGGACCGCGATGCTGACGAAGATCAGCCCGAAGACGAAGTTCAGCAGCAGCTTGACGACGGCGTCGCGGTCGTCGCGGACGTTGGTCAGCCAGAACGCCGCCCAGATGAACGCGCTGCCGACTGCCAGCGCCGTCCCGATCGGGTCGCTGAAGCGAAACGACAGCAGATCGCCGCGCGTGGCGATGACGAGCACGCCGACGAAACTCACACCGATCGCGGCCAGCGAGACGCGCCCGATCGGCTGCTTGAGCAGCGGCGCCGAGAGGATGACCACGACGACCGGCCAGGTGTAGTTGAGTGGCTGCGCCTCCTGCGCGGGCAGGCGGTCGTAGGCCTCGAACAGCACGAGGTAGTACAGGAAGGGGCTCAGGAACCCTACCGCCGCCGATCGGGCGTACTGCCTCCGCGAGCACGCGAGCGCCTGCCCCAGCTTGCCCTGCCAGACCGCGACGACGAGCAGCACGCCCGTCGACACGAGCGTCGCGTAGAGCAGCATGTGCGGCGCCTCGACGTACCGCAGCGACAGCTTGAAGGCCGACGCGACGGTCGCCCACAGGAGGACGACGGCCCCCGCGTACATGTATGCCTGCGTTTGCCTGCTCACGACGCCGTTGCCATGCCCAACTGCCGCCCCGTCTCCAGCGCGCGAAGTCCGTCAGGACGCGGGGCCGCCTGGATGCGCCGGGTGGCGGCGACTCCGGCGCGGCCGCGCTCGCATCCCCGACGGAGTCCGCGATCGCGTGACCGCGACAATCAGTCCCGAGACTCGTGCAACTCGCGCGGCAGGATGAAGCTCACGTCCTCTTCGACCGCCTGGATGTGCAGCACCTCATCCGGCCGGAGCGCCTCAACCACCTGGTGCACCAGCAACTCAGGCGTTGACGCGCCCGACGTCACGCCCACCGCGTCCACGCCGATCAGCCAGTCGTCGTCCAGTTCTTCGGGGCCGTCGATGAGGTAGGCCGGCCGGCCGTGGGCCTCGGCCACCTCGCGCAGGCGCTTGCAGTTCGAGCTGTTGGCGGCGCCGATCACCAGCACGACGTCGACCCGCTCGCACAACTCCTTCACGGCGGCCTGGCGGTTCGTCGTCGCGTAGCAGAGGTCGTTGCGGACGATGACGCCCGGGAAGCGCTCCTGGATCGACTCGATCGAGCGGCGCGTGTCGTCCACCGACAGCGTGGTCTGGGTGAGCACGGCGACCTCGGTCGATGCGTCCCAGGCCGGCAGGTCGAACTCCTCCCGGTCGTCCACGAGGGTCATCGGCGCCTGTCCCATCGTGCCCTTGACCTCTTGATGGCCACGGTGGCCCACCAGGATGATCTTGCGCCCCTCCCGGCTGTACTTGAGGGCCTCGTTGTGCACCTTGGTCACCAGCGGGCAGGTCGCGTCGATCACGTTGAGGTTCCGCTCCCGCGCCGCCTCGAAGTCCTCTGGGCCCGAGCCGTGCGCCGAGAACACCACGTGCGCGCCCTCGGGGATGTCCCGGACGTTCTCGACGGTCACGGCGCCGCGCGCCTCCAGCGACTTGACGACGAACGAGTTGTGCACGATCTCGTGTTTCAAGTACACGGGCGGGCCGAACCGGTCGAGGGCGATCTCGACCACGTCGATCGCCCGATCGACCCCGGCGCAGAAGCCACGCGGCGCGGCAAGATAGACCTTCACGATCGCCCCTTTCCGTCCGCTGACAAGACTACAACGTTGGTCGGGGACGGGAGACGGCACGGGTGCGCCGCCCGCGCCGCGGGTCAGCGCTTGTCTGAGCGGCAGGCTAAGATGCGCCCACTGGCCGGAGCCCCCCGAGTGAACGGACGGCACGTGGACACGCATCGCGGCATGACGGGGGTGACGGCGTGACCGAGGCGCTGGCACGCATCAGCGCGCGCAGGCCGTGGCTCACGATCGCCGCCTGGGTTCTGCTGGTGCTGGTCGCGCTGGCGGTGATCCGGGCCCTGCTCCCCAGCGCGACCACGACCGAGTTCCGGCTGGCCGGCCGATACGAATCGCAGCGCGCGGCCAATCTGATGGAGGAGCGCTCCCAGATTGGGGATCCCTCTCGTCCCAGCCCGCCCGGCGAGATGGTCATCGTCCAGTCCCCGTCTCTGACCGTCGATGCCCCCGCCTTCCGCGCCAAGGTCGAGTCGGTGTTCGCCCAGATCGCGGCGCTTGGGCCCGGCACGGTGCAACTCGGACAGCACTACTACTCGACCGACGGACCGTTTCTGGTCCCCCCCGACTTCCTGGTCTCCGCCGACGGCAGCGCCACCGCGATGCTGTTCTTCCTCACCGGCGACCTGGAAGAGGCGACGGAGAACGTCGAGGACGTCATCCACGTCGTCGAGGAAGCGGACGCCACGGACGACTTCCGCGTGCTCATCGGCGGGGACGCCAGCGTCGCCTTCGAGAACAACGAGCTGAGCGCGCGAGACTTGGAGCAGGGGGAGCGCTTCGGCGTCCCCGTCGCGCTGATCATCCTGCTCGCCCTGTTCGGCGCGGTGGTGGCCGCCCTGCTGCCGATTGGGCTGGCCATCGTCGCCATCACCCTGGCGCTGGCGGCCGTCGGGATCGTCGGCCAAGTCTCCCAACTGATCTTCTTCGTGACCATGATGATCACGATGATCGGGCTCGCCGTGGGCATCGACTATTCGCTGCTCATCGTCTCCCGCTTCCGCGAGGAGATGAGTCGCGGCCTGGCGCCGAAGGACGCCGCCGCGAGGACGGGCCACACCGCCGGCCGCACCGTCCTGTTCAGCGGCACGACCGTCGTGCTCGCGCTGCTCGGCCTGCTCATCGTGCCCGTGTCGTTCTACCAATCGCTCGCCATCGGCGCGATTCTGGTCGTGCTGGCCGCGCTCGCGGCGACGCTCACGCTCCTGCCCGCCGTGCTCGCGCTGCTCGGTCCCCGGGTCGGCCTGCTGACCGTCCCCTTCCTCGCGCGGTTCTCCCTGAAGCCGCCGCAGCCGGGAGAGCACGGCTTCTGGGAAGCCGTGACCAGCGCCGTCACGCGATACCCCATCGTCAGCATCCTGCTGGTCGGCGTGCCCATGGTGGTCCTGTCGCTCTTCTACTTCAACATCGGCTTCCTCGGCATTCCGGGCATCCAGACTGGGCTCAACGACGTCAACACGTTCCCCGACAGCGCCAAGACCAAGGACGCGTTCGTCCTCGCCAAGGAGGAGTTCTCGCAGGGCGAGTTCAACCTCTCCGGCTTCCTCAGCCCCGCCGAGATCGTCGTGGATGGCGACCTCGACGACCCCCGCGTCGCCGGCGCCATCGGCCAGCTCGTGGCATCGATCGGCGACTCCGCCGACTTCCCGGTCGACCCGCTGCCTGCAGCGCGCAACAGCGCCGGCGACATCGCCGTGATCAGGCTGCCGTTCCCCGGCGAGCCCAACAGCCGCGCCGCCACGGAGGATCTGGCCACGCTCCGCGAGCAGCTGATCCCCGCCGCCTTCGACGGCGTGCCCGCGGAAGTCCACGTGGGCGGCGTGACCGCGGCGGCGACCGACTTCTACGGCATCGTCGACGTGTTTACCCCCATCGTCTTCGTCTTCGTGCTGGGCCTGAGCTTCATCATCCTGATGCTGGTCTTCCGCTCGATCGTCATCCCGATCAAGGCGATCATCATGAATCTGCTCTCCGTCGGCGCGACCTATGGGCTGCTGGTGCTCGTCTTCCAGGAGGGCGTGGGCGCGGACCTGCTGGGCTTCCAGCACGCGGACGTCATCGACGCCTGGATCCCGCTGTTCCTGTTCACGGTCCTCTTCGGGCTCTCCATGGACTATCACGTATTCCTGCTGAGCCGTATCCGCGAGCGCTACGACGAGACCGGCGACAACGCCCGCGCCGTGGCCTACGGCCTGCGCTCGACGGGCGGCATGATCACCGGCGCCGCGCTGATCATGGTCGCCGTCTTCGGTGGCTTCGCCGCGGGCGAGACGATCGTCAACCAGCAGGTGGGATTCGGCTTGGCCGTCGCCGTGCTCCTGGATGCGACGCTGGTGCGATCGGTGCTGGTGCCGGCCAGCATGGAGGTGCTGGGTCGCGGGAACTGGTACCTGCCGTCGTGGCTGAGTTGGCTGCCGGATCTGCGCGTCGAAGCCGAAGAAGAGTGATGCAGGGCCGGCGCGCGCCCTCCGGAGTTCCGGCGGCGGCGCTCAGCCGAGGCATGGGCATCTCCGATAGCGTTCCGACCGCCTAGTGCTATCATGACTCTGGCTCGGGATGACGACGATCAGTCGCTGGGGAGTGGGTTCAGCGGCGCTTCGACGCCCACCTGTTCCTTCTGAGAGTCTCGCCGGAATCGCCCCAGCCAATCGATTGCGTTGGGATTGCGGAGAACAGCGATGACACTTGGCCTGAAGCCGCCGATCACCATACCGATCGACTACAAGCCCGGCTACGAGAAGGCCCGCGCGGTCGCGCCCGAGATCGCGGACAACTACCTCGCGCACACACTGATCGGCGATCCCCTGGCCGAAGCGATGATGGATGATCTCGCGGAGTTCAGCCCGGAAGAGTCGCGGCGGCTCATCGAAGCGGCCATGAACCAAGAGGGTGATGAGGCGCTGCGGGGCGCGCCGGAATCGCTGCGGGCGTTCTTCCGGGAGGCGGAGACCCCGCCCGAGTGGCTCGACTACGCGTCGTTCGCCCCGGGTGTCCGCATGTTCCATCGGAACTCGCAACTGATCCTGGCGGCGTTCGTCGCGGGTGTGTTGATCGAAGGCTTCACGACCAACATCGCCAAGTCCTTCTTCATCACCGGGCGGGTGCGCGACCAGGGAGTCCGGCGTCTGGGTCAGAACAACCGCCACATGATGGAGATCTTCCTCCCCGGCGGCCTGTACCGGGATGGAGACGGCTGGAAGCTGTCGGTGCGCATCCGCATCGTTCACGCACGGCTCCGACACCTCTTGAACCATTCGGAAGAATGGAACTCCGAAGCCTGGGGCGAGCCGATCAGCGCGGCGCATCTCGGTTACGCCGCCTCCGCGTTCTCCGCGCGCCTGCTGATGCACATGAAGACCCTCGGCGCCAAGTACAACGACGAAGAGCACGCCAGCTTCATGGCCGTGTGGCGTTACACGGGTTATCTGATGGGCATTCCCGAGACGATCCTGTTCCGCGATGCGGAGGAGGCCCTGCAGCTGTACGACGTCGGCGACATCTGCGAACCGGTTTACGAAATCGAATCGATCGTGATGGCGCACGCGCTGGTCAACTCGGCCCCCTTGATCGCCGGGATGATTGATCCGGACGCCCGCCGTGATCTCGCGCAGTACGTGTACCGGCTCTCACGCGGGCTGATCGGGAGCGAGACTGCCGACGCGCTGATGTACCCGCGGACCTCCTCGTTCGGAGCGGTCACGTGGTTCAAGTTCCAACAGCGGTACGGCCACCTGCTGGGCAATCTGCTCCGGCGACGGCGCGACAACACCAACTTCGCGCGCTTCACGACGCTGCTCGAGACGTCGTTGTTTGACGACGAAGGGGTCCGCTACACGCTGCCCGACCACGTCTACGCGGAAGAGTCCACCAGCTGGTGATGCCGGCGGCCTCCCCAGCGCCGCGCCTCCCCAGCGGCTGTCCGCGGTGAGAGCCCGTCCGGATGTCAGCGAGCGCCCGCACGGATGCGCCCCCGGACGCCACCGCCGGCCTGAGGAGGCGTTCGCGCGTTGGGCGCGCCGCGGGGATGGCGCATGACGTGGCGCCTGGCGCGGCGAAACAGCGCGCCGGCCCTCGTCCGTGAGGTGGTGCGGGCGCTGGGGTAGACTGTAGACGGGCAGTATCCACTATTGTGTGCCCTGGAGACGACGGGCTGGGGCCGCCGGGCCGAGCCGCGACTTCGTCGCACCATCGAGGACGGAGAGGACAGCATGGAGATCAGGACCGAGCAGGAAGGGGAGGTGCTGGTCGCGCTGACTGAGGATCGAGTCGACGGGGCCAACGCCCGGGAGTTCCAGGACGCGGTGCAGGCCGCGATCGCCGGGACAGACTCCCCGGTCGTCCTTGACATGGAGCGACTCGTCTACATCAGCAGCGCGGGTCTGCGGGTCATCCTGATTATCGCGCGGTCACTCCAGGGGGAGAACCGGAAGTTCGCCGTCTGCTCGCTGGTCGGTCCGGTGCGCGAGGTCTTCGAGATCAGCGGCTTCGACAAGATCATCCAGACCCATGACACCCAGAAGAAAGCCGTCGCGGCCGTCGGGGGCTGATCGAGCCACGGGGCGATCGGGCGCCGGGACGCAGGCCGGGGTGGTGACGCGCACGATGGCGAACGGGCCGGGGTGGTTGGTGAGTTGATGGCACAGCCCTACAAGATCCTCGTGGTCGACGACGAGCCCGACCTGGAGCCGTTGATCCTGCAGCGCATGCGCCGGGAGATCCGGGCCCGCCACTACGAGTTCGTCTTCGCGCACAACGGCGTCGAGGCGCTCGAGTTGCTGAACGCCGACGACGGCATCGACATGGTGCTGTCCGACATCAACATGCCGCAGATGGACGGCCTCACGCTGCTCTCGCAGATCCCGGACGTCAACCCCAACATCCGCTCCGTGATCATCTCCGCCTACGGCGACATGAAGAACATCCGCACCGCCATGAACCGCGGCGCCTTCGACTTCGTCACCAAGCCGCTCGACTTCGCCGACCTGCGGGTCACGATCGAGCGCACGCTGCAGCACCTCCTGGAGTGGCGCGAGGCGCTCTCCTCCCGCGACCAACTGGTCGTGCTCCAGAACGAGCTGGATGTCGCGAGCACGATGCAGCAGTCGATCCTGCCGACGCGTTTCCCCGAGGGCCCGTCCTTCCAGTCGTACGCGAGCATGGCCGCCGCACGCAACGTCGGCGGCGATTTCTTCGACATCATGAGGCTGGACAACGGTCGCATTGGGCTCGCCATCGCCGACGTCTCCGACAAGGGGGTGCCCGCGGCCCTCTTCATGATGTCGAGCCGCACGCTGCTGAAGGGCGCGGCGATCGGCGCCGAGCAGCCGTCGGAAGTGCTCCGGGAGGTCAACAACCTGCTGACGGATGACAACGAGGCCTCGATGTTCGTCACGCTGCTCTACGCCGTGTACGACCCCGCGAGCGGCGAGTTCACCTACGCGAGCGGCGGACACGACGGGCCGCTCGTCGTCCACGCCGATGGGAGTTCGGTGCTGCTGCCCCTGACGGGGGGCATCGCACTCGGGATCATGTCCGGCTTCCTGTTCGACCAGCACACGGTCACGATCGCGCCGGGGGACACCGTGATCCTCTATACCGACGGCGTCACCGAGGCCATGAACGGCAACCGGGAAGAGTTCGGTGTCGAGGGGATGCGGCAGGTCTTCGCGGCCGCCCCGCCCGCGGATGCCCAGGGCGCGAACCATGCCGTCTTCGACGCCGTCGCGGCCTTCGCGGGGGAGACACCGCAGTCCGACGACGTCACCTGCGTCACGCTGCGGCGCCGGGAGCCGGAGCGTTGAGCCCGCCCTACACGTTCACCATCGTGACCGACCCCGGGGAACTGGGTCGCATCGCCGCGACGGTCGAGGAGATCGGCGAGAAGGAGGACTGGTCCCCCGAGCTGATCTTCCGGGTGCACCTGGCGCTCGAGGAGTTGGGTCTCAACGTCATCAACTACGGCCACGACGAAGGTCTGCACGAGATCCAATTCACGGTGACCTCGCAGGCGGAGCAGGTGACGATCGAGATGACCGACGACGGCCGGCCGTTCGATCCGCTCCACGACGCGCCACCGCCCGACCTGTCGGCGCCGCTGGAGGACCGCCGGATCGGCGGCCAGGGCGTGCATCTCGTGCGCACGTTGATGGACCAGGTCCAGTACGAGCGCATCTCGGGCAAGAACCACATCACGCTCGTCTCCCGGAGGGTGGGATGACGTGGGCGTCGTGCCACGCCCCACGGCCCTGCGCCTGTTGGGGGTCCGAGGAATCGCGACCCTCTCCGTCGTCGCGGTGCTGGTCGCCTGCCTCGCCTGCACCGGCGGTCCGGACGACGCCGACCCGGCTGCCCCACGCCCCGACGCCGCACTGACCCCGGCCGCGGTGACCGCCGACGGCTCGCAAGTCCCCGGCGTCTCCGACGAGCGCGTCATCTTCGGGCAGTCCGCCGCCTTCAGCGGGCCCGCGCAGGAGCTCGGCCGCAACATGCGGCTCGGCATCGAAGCCGCCTTCCACGAGGTCAACCAGCGCGGCGGCGTCCATGGCCGGCAGGTGGATCTCTCGTCCCTCGACGACGCCTACGAGCCCGAGGCGGCGATCGCCAACACGCTGCAACTGATCGAGGACGACGTCTTCGCGCTGATCGGCGCGGTCGGTACGCCCACGTCGCGGTCCGCGGTCCCGGTGGCCGAGGCCGCCGGCGTTCCCTACATCGCGCCCTTCACCGGGGCCGAGTTGCTGCGGGATGCGCAGCTCGAGAACGTGCTCAACCTCCGCGCCTCCTACTACCAGGAGACCGAGGAGATGGTCGCCCGCCTCACGGCGGACCTAGACATCGAGCGCATCGCCGTGATGTACCAGGACGACTCGTACGGCCGCGCCGGGCTCCGCGGCGTGCAGCTGGCCCTCGAGCGCCGGGGCGCCGAGCCCGTCGCCGTGGGGGCCTACACGCGCAATACGACGGCCGTGAAGACGGCCCTGCTCGACTTGCGCGCGGGAGACCCCGAGGCGGTGATCATCATCGGCGCCTACCGGCCCGTGGCCGCGTTGGTGTCCTGGGCGCGGTACACGGGACTCGACCCGGTCTTCATGACCGTCTCCTTCGTGGGCAGCAACGCCCTGGCGGACGAGCTCGGGCCGTCCGGCGAGGGCGTCTTCGTCACGCAGGTGGTGCCCTTCCCGACCGACGACGCGCTGCCGGTCGTCGCGGCCTATCACGACGCGCTGTCGGCCTACGCGCCCGACGCGGTCCCGGGCTTCGTCTCCCTCGAGGGCTACCTCGCCGGGCGCCTCGCCATCGCCGGCCTGGAGCGCTGCGGCCGCGAGCTCGACCGGGGCTGCTTCCTCGACGGGCTGCTGCGTGGCGAGGCGATCGACATCGACGGGTTCACGCTGCGCTACGGCGACAACGCCAGCGACAACCAGGGGTCGGACGCGGTCTTCCTGACCGTGATCGGCAGTGACGGCCGGTACCACCCCGTGGACCGCATGGGGAGTATCGAGCCGTGAGCGACTACCTCAAGCGGCTGCTTGCCCTGCGCTTTCGGATCTCGACGCAGCTCTACCTGGGGATTGGCGGCGCCGTCGTCCTGACCGTGGCCGCGAGTCTGGTGGGCTGGTTCTCGTTCAACAGCGTCGGCAGCGCGCAGGCCCGCGTCAACGAGGGCAGCATTCCCGAGCTGGAGCTCGCCTTCGGCGTCGCGGAGTACAGCAGCACGCTGGTGGCGGCGGCGCCGAACCTCGCGGCGGCTGCGACGCCCGAGGAACTCGCCGCCGTCTCCGCGACGATTGCCGAGGGCCAGCGCGCCTTCGAAGAGCAACTCGCGGTGCTGGAGGGCAGAGAGGCCGGCGACGAGCGCTTCGCGGCGATCCGCGCCCAGGCCGACGAGCTGGTCTTCAACATCGAGGCGATCAAGGCCGACCGATCGGCGCTCTTCACGCTGACCGAGCGCAGTGAGGCCGGGCTGGAGGAGTTCGCGCAACTGCGCAGCCTGCTCGACAGCCTGGTGATCCCCGCCATCGACGACCAGTTGTTCTTCGCGCTGACCGGCTACCGCGCCCTCGGCGCGCCCGCCGCGCCCCGCGCCGAGCACCTCTCCGAGGAGGAGATCGCCCGCTATCGCCATCTCGCCGAGTTGCAGGGCGATCTCAACATCGCCACCCAACTGATGGCGACCGCATCGAGCCTCTCGATCGCCGCGGCCGTCGAGCCGCTGCGGGAGCGCTTCGAGGCGGCGGCCGGACGCATGCAGCGCAACCTGCGCTCGCTCGGGGAGCCCCTGCGCGGCGAGCTCGAGCCCATCTTCGCGCAGATGTTCGCCGCCGGCCTCGACGACGACCGCGGCTTCGACCTGTTCGAGCAGGAATTGCGGCTGCGGGAGCGCCAGCAAGCGCTGCTGGCGCTCAACCGGGTGATCGTCATCGACCTCGTCAACGAAGTCGATGACCTGGTGAGCGCGGCGAACGCGAGCGCCGAAGAGGCCACGCAGGCGGCCAGCCAGGCGATCGGGACGGGGCGCACGCTGCTGCTCGCCATCAGCGGCGTCAGCGTCGGCGGCGCGCTGCTCATCGCCTGGCTCTACGTCGGCCGCGTGCTGCTGAGCCGTCTCGAACAGCTGTCCGACCGCATGCGGCGCATGGCGGAAGGCGATATCGAGGCCCCGGTCGAGATCATCGGCCAGGACGAGGTGGCCGATATGGCCGCGGCCCTCGAGGTGTTCCGTCGCCACGCCCACGAGGTGCAGCGCCTCAACCTGGTGGAGCAGCTCGCGCAAGAGCTGCAGGGCAAGAACGATCAGTTGGAAGTCGTGCTGGCCGACCTGCAGAAGGCCCAGGACCAGATCGTCGTGCGCGAGAAGCTGGCGGCGCTCGGGGAGTTGACCGCCGGCGTCGCGCACGAAATCCGCAACCCCCTCAACTTCGTCAAGAACTTCTCCGAGTCGTCGGAAGAGTTGATCGAGGAAATGCAGGAGGTGCTCAAGGAGGCCGGCGGCACGCTGAGCGACGATCAGCGGGACCTGGTCAACGAGATCACGACGGACCTGGGCGACAACCTGCAGCGCATCCTCTCGCACGGCGACCGCGCCAACCGCATCGTGCAGGACATGCTGCAGATGGGGCGGGAGTCGACCGAGGTGCAGGCCACCGACATCAACAAGCTCGTCGACGAGCACGCCCGTCTCGCCTACCACAGCGCCCGCGCCACCGACCCCAACTTCCAGCTCGACCTGAAGCAGGAGCTCGACCCCGACGCCGGCGAGATCGAGGCGGTGCCGCAGGAACTGGGGCGCGTCTTCCTGAACATGGTGGGCAACGCCTGCGACGCCACCGACGAGAAACGGCGCGCCGCCCAGGAGGCCGGTACCGCCGCCGACTACATGCCCACGCTGCTCCTCACCACCCGGCGGGGCGCGGACCATGTCGAGGTGCGCATCCGCGACAACGGCAGCGGCATGCCGCCCGAAGTCGCCGAGAAGATCTTCAACCCCTTCTTCACCACGAAGCCGACCGACCGCGGCACCGGCCTGGGCCTCGCCATCTCCCGCGACATCGTGCAGAAGCACGGCGGCTCCATCCGCGTCGAGTCCGCGCCCGGCGAGTTCACCGAGATGGTCGTCCGGCTGCCCCTGGTGCACGTCCGCGAAGAGGCCCCCGCCGTCTAGCGGCGGGGCGGCCCCCGCCCTCCGCCGCCGAGGCGACCGAGGGGAGTAGACTGGTCGGGCATCGAGTCCGCCGAGGCCCTCCCCGGCCGGACTCCCCGCCCGGGGCCGTAGCTCAGCCGGGAGAGCGCCGCCTTTGCAAGGCGGAGGTCAGGGGTTCGATCCCCCTCGGCTCCACCACCGCCACCACCGCTAGCGCGGAACGCCGCAGTGGTCCTACAATGCTCGTGGCGCTGGTGATTAGAGCGCGGTGGCCCCACCCGTTCCCATCCCGAACACGGAAGTGAAACGCCGCAGCGCTGACGATACTCGGGGGGCAACCCCCTGCGGAAAATAGGCCATCGCCAGCCCAACCTCCGCACAACGCCCGTCATCCGGCGGGCGTTTGCATTTGCCCACCAGGCGAACCGGGACCCCGAAGATGCCAACTCGACGTAACGAGCCAGAGACAACTCGCGAGGAAGGCGTCAACGTTCTTCTTGCCGAGTTCCTCCGCGACCGTGGCGTCCGGGCCAGGGCCGAGCGCCGCAGCCGCAAGGGCGTCCCCGATGTCCGCGCCGAACTGCGAACCGGAGACCTCATCATCCTGGAGTGCAAGTGGGAGGGATCGGACAGCGATCTCAGAAGCCAACTCGACGACCGCCTCAAGGGATTTCCGGACGCTCTTGGGCTCATCGGCGTTCTCTACCCCAGCAGGCTTCGCCATGCGGAGAACACGGGCGCCGAGCTTGAGGCCGCGACGGACCTGCAATGGTGGGTGCACGGTAGTCGCGGGGCTCCCGCGCCGGGGAGGCAGATCAGAACCGGGTCCGTCGCGGACATCGCCCAGCAGTTGCATGCTCTTCCGCTGGAACTCGAAGGTGGGGACCGAGTTGCCGCCGCTGCGGCTGCGGTCGGCTACGCGCTGGAACAGGCGGCGAAGCAAGCCGGCAAGCACGCCCGCACGTCGCGTCGCATCGCCGACATCATCGCCAGCACCGACCAGGAGAAGGACCGTGCCGCTGCCCTCCGCATCGGCTGTCTGGTGCTCTTCAACGCGCTCGCCTTCCAGGACCGTCTCGCCGCCGCCAACGAGGACGTTCTGACGGTCCGCGAAGCGTTGGGACAGGGGATTCCCGGGCTGGGCCATGCCTGGCGCGACATCTGCGAGAACATCGACTACGTCCCGGTCTTCGATCTGGCCGCCCGCATCCTCAATGTCCTTGACGACGGGCCGGACGATGTCCAGATGCCGGTCCTCGATCCCCTTGTGGGGGCTGTGAAGAGCACCCGCCGCCTGGAAGGCCACGACCTGTCCGGGCGGCTCTTCCACACGCTGTTGACCGACGCCAAGTTCAGCGGCGCGTATTACACGTCGGTACCCGCGGCCACGCTGCTTTCTCGGCTGGTGTTCCACGACTGGCCCGCGGGCGTCGACTGGAGGGACCACGAGTTCCCGGCCTCCCTCAACGTGGCCGATCTGGCCTGCGGGACCGGCACGCTGCTGATGGCGGTGGCCACCGAGGTTGGCCGTCTCCACACCGCTGCCGGTGGCCGGCGCCAGGCCGATCTGCACAAGGCGATGGTGGAACGGGCACTCCACGGCTACGACGTGCAACTGTCCGCCGTCCACTTCGCCGCGACCAGCCTCGCGATGCTCAACCCGGAGATCCAGTTCGACCGCATGAACCTGTACGTCATGTCCCTCGGCGCCGAAGGAGAGGAAGTGTCGCTGGGCTCGCTCGAGTACTTGGGCCAGGACGAGGTACCGGTCCAGCACGCGTTGTCGGCGGAGGTGATGGGAGTCGGGACCAGTGATGCGAAGCGGGTATCGGGGACGGGCTCCCGCGGCGTGGAAGCGGGGCAGACCGCGACCCTGCCGGACCTGGACCTGGCGATCATGAATCCGCCCTTCACCCGTTCCGTGGGTGGCAACCTGCTGTTTGGCAGCCTGCCCCCGGAGGAGCGGCGCAAGCTCCAGGCCGAGCTGTCGCGCCGCCTCAAGTCAAGACAAGCATCCGCCACCGCCGGACTCGGCGCGGCCTTTGTCGCGGCGGCCTCCCCCAAGCTGCGTCCCGGCGAGGGACGCTTGGCGTTGGTGCTGCCCGTGACACTCTGCACCGGCCCATCCTGGCAACAGACTCGCGCCCTGATCGAGCATGACTTCACCCTCGACATGGTCGTCGCTTCACACGACCCCCAGCGTTGGAACTTCTCCGACAGCACGGACCTCTCGGAGGCGTTGCTGATCGCGACGCGCCGTCCCGAGGAACGCGACACCGTCGAGCGTCGCACCACCTTCGTCAATCTCTGGCGGAACCCGGATGGCGTACTGGATGCGCACCGCGTCGCCCAGGCCATCGCCGCGACGCCGCCGGCGGAACTCGAGGGGGCGGGCACGGCGTTACTGGAAGTGGACGGTCGCCATGTCGGCGAAGTCGTGTCGATCCCAGAATCACGACTTGCCCACGGGCAATGGTCCGGAGTCCAGTTCTCACGCGCCGACCTGATTCGCAGCGCGCTGCGGTTGCTGAACGATGGCGAAGTATGGATCCCGGGCGGGGAGTCGCCTGCCAGCATCCCGCTCTGCAGGCTGCAAGAACTCGGCCAAGTTGGCCCTGACAGGCGTGACGTGTGGGATGGCTTCGAGCGCACGGATGCTCCGACCGCCTACCCGATGGTGGAGAATCACGACACGGAGCAGAGGACGCATCTGGTCGCCGCGCCGGACAGGTACTTGGCTCCGCTCGCCAAACCCAGGCCGGGTCGCCATCTCAAGGCGGTCGCTCAGCTGTGGCCGAAGGCGGGTCGCCTCCTTATCGCCGAACGGCTTTGGCTGGAAACCACGAGGGTTGTTGCCATGCGATCGGAGGCAAGCGTCCTATCCAACGTATGGTGGCCCGTCCGCGTTGAAGACGTGGCAGTCGAGAAAGCGCTCGCCATCTGGCTCAATTCCACCCTGGGCCTCTTGACCATCCTCGCCCAACGGACGAGCACAAGGGCCGGCTGGGTCGCCACGAAGAAGGCCGACTTGGAGGAGTTGCCCGTGCTTGACCCGCGTCGCCTCGCGCCAGCGCAACTCCAGAGCCTGTCGGACCTGTTCGATCGGCTGGCGGAAGCCGAGTTTGAGCGCTTGTCGGCCATGGCGGATTGCCCCGCCCGCCGCGCCCTGGATGACGGCGTGTCGGAGATCCTGGGCCTGCCGGACCTGGCGACCCTCCGCGACCTGCTGGCCTCGGAGCCCGTCGTCTCGGGCCGGCCGCTGTAGGCCGTTCGCTAGTCGTCGTGCGATACTTGCGACATGTCCAGAACCTTCCGAGTCTTGTTCCTCGGCGCGGGCTTCTCTCGACCGGCCGGCCTCCCCTTGGGATCGGAACTCTTCAGCGAGGTCCGGGACCTGATCCGCGCAAAATATGGGGCCGAGACTGCCTTCGAGAGAGACCTCAAGCGATACATCCGGTACGTGTCGGCCTGCGAAGGCAAGTCTGTCGACTTTGACGACATCGACTACGAGGAGTTCTTGGGCTTCCTAGACGTCGAGCACTTCCTGCGGCTTGAGGGTAGCGATACCCACAGCGACGAGGGCAACGCTTCGCAGCTCATGGTGCGGTGCGCGATCGCTGAGATCCTTCATCGTCTGACCCCCAAAGAACCACCGGCCTTGTATCGTGCGTTCGCTCGAAAACTCAACCCGTTCGACGTCGTCTTCACCTTCAACTACGACACACTGCTTGAGTCCGCTCTCAAAGCCGAGAACGTCCCGTATCGGCTCTTCCCCCAGCGGTATGCGAAGATCGGTCCGACAATGAACACGGTCGACCACTCCAAGGAGTCCGATGAGGAAGTCATCGTTCTGAAGCTCCACGGCTCAATCGACTGGTGTGATCGCTCCGGTTACGAGGAGCGGGTTGAGCTCATGACAGGAATCTGGGGTGATGATTACGAGGTTGAAGACCCTGTATTCGGGGCCGGCCGGCTCGTGGCGTCGACTCCCTTGACTGACGGTCCCCGGGGTCCCGCTGATCCGCTGCGCAAGATTCACCGCGTCCGCAACCTCGAACCGCTCATCCAACTCGATCACTGGAGTTGGTCCCCACTCATCTCGGCGCCGTCGGCGGCTAAGCTCCCCTACCTGGGGCGTTTGCGCAATCTCTGGTGGGACAGTCAAGGGTTTGGGGGAGCCAACCTCTCGGTCGGAGTTGTTGGCTACTCGCTCCCACCTCACGACGAGTATGCGCGCCAAGTTCTCTATCACGTGTTCTCCAACTACACGGGATGGACGCCGGACCTGGAGATCGGGGGGCGGAAGAAGACTCCGATCCGGATCCTCGACCACGCTCCCGCGGACGACTCAGGGGCGGACATCCGGAGCCGCTACCGCTTCGCCGACTGGAGCCGCACGGAGTTGAGCTTGGAAGGCTTCAACGAGTCAACACTCAAGTGGCTCTTGGCCTGAGCCTCGCTTCCCTCGCGGTTCCCGGCAGGGAGAAGCACGCCGCTCCCCGCGCTGGGCCCCCGCCGCCCCCCTCCCCGACCCGGCGGGTGCGCCCCCTCCCCGACCCCCGTTTGCCCCGACCGGAGCCCCTGGCTACCATGGCCCCCGCGAAAGGGTCGGCGCGCGTCTCCCCAGGCACTACCAGCGCGCCGGCGAAATCAACGCCCTTGGCAGAGAATCCGTCCGCTTCACCCGCCCTGTCCGATCCCCCCGCCGCCCCCGGCGCGAAGCTCACCATGGCCGAGCTGCTTGATGAGGCCGGTCCGGCCTTCGCGCACCTCCAGCGCGGCGACGTCGTCGAAGGCACGCTCGTCGGCCGCGCCGGCGACAGCTTCATCGTCGACGTCCGCGCCAAGGCGGAGGGCATCGTCGCTCCCAGCGAGATGCACTCCCTGACGCCCGAGCAGCGCGGCGCGCTGTCCGTCGGCGACACCGTGCTCGTCTATGTGCTGCAGCCCGAGGTCGAAGAGGACCAGTTGCTGCTCTCCATCGACCGGGCCCGCGGCGAGCAAGGCTGGCGGGAGCTCCAGAACCGCCACGAGAGCGGCACGATCTTTGAGGGCAGCGTCACCGGCTTCAACAAGGGCGGGCTGCTGGTCAACGTCGAGGGCGTCAACGCCTTCGTGCCGCTCAGCCAGGTCGTGGGCGCCGCCCCCGACCGCGAGAGCGGCGGCGGCCTCGCCGATTTCGTCGGCCGCAACCTGCGCCTCAAGGTCATCGAGATCAACCGCCGCCGCAACCGGGTCATCCTGTCCGAGCGCGCCGCCATGCAGGAATGGCGCGCCGAGCAGAAGGACCGCCTCCTCGCCGAGTTGCGCGAGGGCGAGATCCGCGCGGGCAAGGTCACCAGCATCCGCAGCTTCGGCGTCTTCGTCGACCTCGGCGGCGCCGACGGCCTCGTCCACCTGTCCGAGCTCTCCTGGGACCGCGAGGTGAACCCCGAGAACCTCTTCAAGATCGGCGAGCGCGTCGATGTCTACGTGATGAAGGTCGACCACGAGGCCAAGAAGATCGGCCTTTCCATCCGCCGCGCCCGGCCCGAGGAATGGGACATCGTCGTCGGCAACTACGAGGTCAACCAGGTCGTGCCCGGCATGGTCACCAAGCTGGTCACTTTCGGCGCCTTCGCCCGCATCGAGGGCCCCGTCGAAGGGCTCATCCACGTCTCCGAAATCGTCGATCGGCGCATCTCGCACCCCCGCGAAGTCCTCGCCGAGGGCGACGTCCTGCCGGTCAAGATCGTCCGCATCGAGCGCGACCGCCACCGCCTGGGGTTGAGCCTGCGCCAGGCCCGCGCCGAGGCCGAGCGCGTGGGCTGGGTATTCAACGGCGAGGGCGGCATCCAGATGCTGCCGGAGGAGGTCGCCGATCGCTTCGGCGTCGAGCGCGGCGAAGCCCCGCCTCCCCCTCCCGCCGCCGACCCCGCCGCCCCCGCGGGCGACCCCGCAGCGGCCCCCGCCGCCCCCCCGCCTGCCCCCGTCAGCCCCATGGAAGCGGCGCTGCAGCGGGCCGGCATCTCCGAGGAAGATCTCCGCAGCCGCACGACCGAGGCATAGCCCGGCGGGCCCGCGGGTCCGTGCCGGCGGTCGCCGGGTACGGGCTGTGCCATCCGTCACGCCGGCCCGATCGTTCCGTAGACGCACCTGGGGGCCGTTGATAGGCTCGAAACCAGGGGAGGGACGCCATGGCAGACCGCTTTGACAAGTTCACCGAGCGAGCCAGGCGTGTCCTGACTCTCGCCCAGGAAGAGGCCCAGCGCTTCAACCACAATTACATCGGCACCGAGCACCTGCTGCTCGGTCTCGTGCGCGAGGGCGACGGCGTCGCCGCCAAGGTGCTGGCCAATCTCGGCGTGGAGTTGAGCAAGGTGCGCTCCGCCGTGGAGTTCATCATTGGGCGCGGCGACCGCGCCGTGCTCGGCGAGATCGGCCTCACGCCGCGCGCCAAGAAGGTCATCGAACTCGCCGTCGATGAGGCGCGCCGCCTCAACCACCACTACATCGGCACCGAGCACCTGCTGCTCGGCCTGGTGCGCGAGGGCGAGGGCATCGCGGCCGGCGTCCTGGAGAGCCTGGGCGTCAACCTCGAGCGTGTCCGCGCCGAGACCACCCGCATCCTCTCGCAGAGTTCGCCCGCCACCAGCGGCGCGGGCACGGGCGGCAAGGCCGGCAGCCCCAGCGGCGGCCGGACATCCACCCGCACCCCCACCATCGACCAGCTCGGCATCGACCTCACGGCCGCCGCGCGCGCCGATCAGCTCGACCCCGTCATCGGCCGGGAGCAGGAGATCCAGCGCGTCATCCAGATCCTCTCCCGGCGGACCAAGAACAACCCCGTGCTCATCGGCGAGCCCGGCGTCGGCAAGACCGCCGTCGTGGAGGGTCTCGCCCAGCGCATCGTCGCCGGCGACGTGCCGGACACCCTGCAGGGCAGGCGGCTGCTCACCCTCGACGTCGGCTCGCTCGTCGCCGGCACCAAGTACCGCGGCGAGTTCGAGGAGCGCCTCAAGAAGGTCATCGAGGAGATCAAGAACGCCGGCAACTGCGTGCTCTTCATCGACGAGATGCACATGCTGGTCGGCGCGGGCGCCGCCGAGGGCGCCGTCGACGCGGCCAACATCCTCAAGCCCTCCCTCGCCCGCGGCGAGCTGCAGACCATCGGCGCCACCACCCTGGACGACTACCGCAAGCACATCGAGCGCGACGCCGCCCTGGAGCGGCGCTTCCAGCCCATCGTCGTCGAGGAGCCCAGCGTCGAGGAGACCGTCGAGATCCTCATGGGCATCAAGGGCCAGTACGAGGCGCACCACAAGCTCGCCATCTCCGCCGAGGCCGTCGCCGCCGCCGCCGAGATGTCCGCCCGCTACATCTCCGACCGTGCGCTGCCCGACAAGGCCATCGACCTGATCGATGAGTCCGCCTCCCGCGTGCGCATCCGCCGCTCCTACACCCCCCCGAGCCTCAAGGAGGCCATGGTGGGCCTGGAGAGCATCCGCAAGGAGAAGGAAGCGGCGATCAACTCGCAGCAGTACGAGTACGCCGCCGAACTGCGCGACCGCGAACTGAAGCTCCAGGAGCGCATCGAAACCCTCGAGAAGGATCTCAATCAGGAGCGCGGCGACGACGAGGCCGTCGTCAGCAGCGAGGACATCGCCGAAGTCGTCTCGATGTGGACCGGCATCCCGCTCGTCCAGATCGCGACCGAGGAGTCACAGCGCCTCCTGCACATGGAAGAGGCCATCCACGACCGCGTCGTCGGCCAGGACGAGCCGATCAAGGCGCTCGCCAAGGCCGTGCGTCGCGCCCGGGCCGGCCTCAAGGATCCCCGCCGCCCGATCGGCGTCTTCATGTTCCTCGGGCCCACCGGCGTCGGCAAGACCGAACTCGCCCGCGCCCTGTCCGAGTTCATGTTCGGCTCCGACGAGAACATGGTGCGCCTCGACATGTCGGAGTTCATGGAGCGCCACACGGTCGCCCGGCTCGTCGGCGCCCCTCCCGGCTACGTCGGCTACGACGACGGCGGCCAGCTGACCGACACCGTGCGCCGCAAGAACTACTGCCTCATCCTCTTGGACGAGGTCGAGAAGGCGCACACCGAAGTCTTCAACATGCTCCTCCAGGTCTTCGACGACGGTCACCTGACCGACGCCAAGGGCCGCAAGGTCAGCTTCCGCAACACCATCATCATCATGACGTCCAACGTCGGGTCGGACCTGATCCGCAAGGAGTCCGCGCTCGGCTTCACCGTCAAGTCGGACGCGGCCAAGACCGACGCCCAGCAGTACGAGCGCATGAAGGAGAAAGTCCTCACGGAGATGAAGCGCATCTTCCGGCCCGAGTTCCTCAACCGGGTCGACTCCACGCTCGTCTTCCACACGCTCGGCAAGGCGCACATCCGCGAGATCGTCGACTTGATGCTCAAGGAGATCGACAAGCAGGTCGCGCTCAAGGGCATCAACCTCGAGGTCACCCCCGCCGCCCGCGACTGGCTGGGCGAGAAGGGCTACGATCCCGTCTTCGGCGCCCGGCCGCTGCGGCGCGTCATCCAGGAGCGCATGGAGGACTCCCTCTCCGAGGCCCTCCTGCGGGGCGAGTTCGAGCCCGGCGACACCATCAAGGTGGACATCGTCACCGAGACCAACGACGCGGGCGCCGAGGAGACCAAGCTCGACTACATCCGCATCCCCGGCCAAATCGCCGAGAGCGTCGCGGCCGACGCCGCCGACGACTCGACCCCCGGCGATTCCCCATCCGGTGGATCGACGGACGAGGGCGGCTCCGGGGGCGGCGACTCGGACGGTGGCGGCGGGTCGAGCGATCGCGGCGGTCCCGGCGGTGACGGCGGCGGCCTCGACAAGGCCCCCGACGACCCCGAGGGATCCACCCCCAGCGAAGAAGAAGAGCCCGTCACCGCCGCGCCCTAGCGTCCGGCGTCCTGGACCCGATCGATACGGGGGCGGCCATCGGCCGCCCCCGTCGCGTGTGCGCCCATCGCGCTACGTGTCCCGATGCACCAGCACCGACTGCGTGACCCCGAGCGCCGCGAACAGCACCAAGATCGACGCGTTGCCCACGCTGATGAACGGCAGCGGGATGCCGGTCACCGGCAGCAGCCGGATATTGACCGCCACCGCGATGAACGTCTGCACCGCGATCAGCGTCACGATCCCCGCGATCATGAGCTGCCCAAACGAGTCCGGCGCCTTCGTGATCGCCCGCAGCAGGCGGAGGATCAGGATCAGGAACAGCGCGAACAGCACCATTGCGCCCGCCAAGCCCAACTCCTCGGCCAGCACGCTGAAGATGAAGTCCGTCGTCTGCGTGCGCAGGAAGTCGAGTTGTGTTTGCGTGCCCTCGGTGAATCCCTTGCCGGTTAAGCCCCCCGACCCCACCGCCAACTCCGCCTGCAGCACATTGAACCCGGCGCCCTGCGCGTCCGACTCCGGGTCGAAGAACGACGCAATCCGCGCGCGTTGGTAGTCCTGCACCCCCACCACCAGCACGGCCGGCACCAGCGCCAGCAGCGCCGCGCCCAGCACCAGGAAATGCTTGGCGGAGGCCCCCGCGAAGGCGGCCATCACGGCCCACAGCACCAGGAAGACCGACGAGCTGCCCGCGTCCGGCTCGACGAATACCAACGCGGCCGGAACCACGGCCACCGCCAGTGAGACCAGAAAGATGCGCGGCTCGTGCAGGCGGTCCCGATAGTCGGTCAGGAACTTCGCCAGCCCGATGATGGTCAGCAGCTTCGCCACCTCCGACGCCTGCACCAGGGTGAATCCCAGGTCGAACCAGCGCCGCGACCCGAACTGCTCCACCCCCACGACCAGCACCGCCAGCAGCAGCACGATGCCAAACCCGTACGCGAACCAGCCCAGCACATCGAGCAGCCGGTAGTTGACCCGCGCCGCGATGAACATCGCCACCGCCCCCGCCGCCGCCGATGCGATGTGCCGCACCACCGGCTCGCTGATCACCACGCCCGTCGCATCGCGCGGCAGCGCGGCGCTGTAGATCATCAGCGCGCCGTAGCCCGTGAGCGCCAGCGCGGCCACCAGCAGGATCGGGTCGAAGTAGCGCCACGACGGCGCGCCCACGCTGGAGCCCGCCGCCCTGGGCCCCGAGCGAGCTCGTCCGCGGCGAGACGCGCCGGCGCCTGCCCGGGCCGCCATCAGTACGTCCCCGCCGTCGTGCGGCTCATGGCAGCCGGCTCGCGATCTCGTTGAACGCCTCCACGGTGCGAACCGGGAGCTGTCCCAGCGCCGGCATCACCGTGCCGAAGACGCCGTTGATCTCGCCCCAGGCCCGCAGGATGTCCCCGCCCGCCACGGCCGTCAGGAATCCCGCCCCCAACTGGTGGAAGACCACGATCGCGATCCGCGGGTCCTCGTACGGGGCAAAGCCAAGGAACCAGCCGTGCGTCGGGAACAGGTCGCGGAACAGGGGGGCTTCGCCGAACTCCGCCGTCCCCGTCTTGCCCCCCACCTGCATCTCCGGGAACCAGGCATTCCCGGCGGTGCCGCCCAGCACCGCCATCGCCATGCCACGGCGTACCGCCTCCAGTGTCTGCGGTGTCGCGTCGAGCTGGCGCACGATGCGCGGCGTAAACGGCTCCACGACGCGGCCCTCCGCATCCACGATGTCGCCGACCACGCGGGGCTGCAGGACCTTGCCGCCGTTCGCGATCGCCGCCGTCACCATCGCCATCTGCAGCGGCGTCACCGACACGAACCCCTGCCCAATCCCGAAGTTGTACGAGTCGCCCTGCCCCCACGGCTCCCCGAAGGTGCGCAGCTTCCAGGCCGGATCACCAACCGCGCCCGCCGCCTCGCCCACCAGATCGATCCCCGTCGGCTCGTCCAACCCGAAGGCCCGCGCCCAGCGGGCGAGCGCCTCGGCGCCCAGACCCCGGAAGTCCTGCGTTCCGCCGATCACCCCCGCCGCCTCCAGCCGCCGCTGCTCGGCCAAGTCCTCCGGTGTCAGCAACTCCTCCGCCACCGCCACCTGGAACGGCGACCCGCCCGAGAGGTACCAGAAGTACACGTTGGACGACTCCGCCATCCCCCGCACGAAGTCGAAGTAGCCGCTCGTCGTGTCGCGGAAGGTGTAGACGATGCGCGGGTCGACCTCGTTCTGCACCTCGATCACGCCGGGCGAGAAGATCACCTCCTCGGGGTGGATCACGCCCTCGCTCAGCGCGGCCGTGCCCGTCACCACCTTGAAGATCGACCCCGACGCGAACTGGTCGGCGATCGCGTGGTTGACCAGCGGTCGCCCCTCGTCCTCCAGCAGCGCCGCCAGGGCCTCCTCGTCGATCTCGCCCGTGAAGATGTTGGGGTCGTACGTCGGCACGGACACCATCGCCAGAATCTCGCCCGTGTGCACGTCGACCACGACGGCCGATGCGAACAACGACCCCCCCATCGACTCGACCAGGATCTCGTGTACGGCCGCCTGCAGTTCCAGGTCGATCGTCAGTTGGATGCCGTTGCCGGGCGTCGGGTCTTCCAGGCGCAGCGTGCGCAGTTCACGTCCCGCCGCGTTGACCTCCGACTGGCGCTGGCCCGGCACCCCCCGCAGGATCCGCTCGTAGTACGCCTCGACGCCGGTCTGCCCCAGGCGGTCCGAGATGCGGTAGCGGTCGGCCTCGAGGATTTCGAACTCCTCCAGCGTGATCGGGCCCACGTAGCCCAGAATGTGCCCCAGCAGCGCCCCCTCCGCGTAGCTCCGGTTCGCGACCGCCGCAACCTCCACACCGGGAAGTTCGGACCCCCGCGCCGAGAGTTCGAAGGCCAGCGCCTGCTCCGCGTTGGCCTCCAGCAGCCGGGGGAAGAAGGGGTCGATGCTGCGCTTGCCCGCCAGGATCTTGGCCTCGATCGAAAACGCTTGCACGCCCAGCGCCTGCGCCAGAATCGACGCGATCCGCCGCTCCTCGCCGTCCGGCACATCGGCCGGGACGACGGAGATCGCGAAGGCCGGCACGTTCTCCACCAGCGGCTTGCCGTTGCGGTCGAAGATCAGCCCCCGCTCGGCCGGCAGCGTCGTGTTGCGGATGCGGTTGATGGTCGCCTGCGCCTCGAACTCGTCGTGGCGGAAGACCTGCAGGCGCACCAGTTGCACCGTCAACACGGCGAACAGCGTCAGGGCGAACAGGCCCAGCAGCCAGACGCGAAGGCGCAGGCCCTCGTCATCGTCCGCGCCCGCCGCGATCAGCACTGGGTGACGCCGGTCGCGAAACACGCCCAGATGGCGAAATATGTCCATCACGCGGTCTCCGCGGGCGCGGTGGGCAGCCGCACCAGCCAGTAGACGATCGCCCCAACGAACAGGTTCGCGAGCACGCTGGGCACGGCGACGTCCGTGGTCGCGACCACCCAGTCCAGGCTCGCTCCGTCCACCTGCAGCGCCGCCGCCACCGCGCAGAAGTGCAGCAGCGTCGCCACGATGATGACCGCCAGCGCCCACGCGTATTCGCTGGGCGGGCGTATCTGGTCACGCAGCGCCGCGACCACGATTACCGGCACGTAGGCGGCCACCGATTCGGCCATCCCCTGGTGCGACAGCAGGCCCAGCCAGATGCCCGCCAGCGGCGCCATCACCAGCGCTTCCCGCGGATCCCGCACGACGGCCCAGCAGCACAACGTGACCAGCAGCAGGTTCGGCGCGACCCCCAGCAACTCGAAGGCCGGGATCGCCGAGGTCTGCAGCAGCGTCAGCCCCAGCGTGCCCAGGATCAGCGGCGGCCACTTCACGGCGTGGCCTCCTCCCCCTCGGACGGGGTCTCCTCCGCGTCTTCGCCGGCGGGCTCCAGCGGCGGCGCCGGCTGGAACGTGACCTGGATCAGCACGAGTTCGACTTCGTCCAGCGGCGCCAGTGGGTCCAGCCGAATGCGACGGAACACGTCCTGCGCCGACCCCTCCGCCGACGCCACCCGGCCGATCGGGATGCCCTTGGGCATGAGCCCGCCCAGCCCCGACGTCACGAACAGGTGCCCCGGCTGCACGTCCGTCGTGTGCGGCACGAACTCGACCCGCAGATTGCCGCCCGCGTCCCCACGCACCACGCCCTCACTGCGCGTCAATTGGTGCAGCGCCCGCACGCTGGCGTCGGGGTCCGTCACCAGCCGCACGAACGACGAGCCCGGGCGCACCTCCGCGATCACACCCACCAGGCTCCCGCCAGCCGCCAGCACCGGCATCCCCACTTCGATGCCGTCGTTGCTGCCGCGGTTCAACCCCAGCACGTCCTGGAGCCCCGTCAGATCCCGCGTGACGACCTCGGATAGCACGAAGATCTCGTCCTGCGCCTCTTGCACGCCCAGCAGGGCCTCGCGGCCGCGGAAGCGGATCTGCTCTTCGCGCAGGCGCGCGAGCTCCGACTCGAGCTGCTCGATGCGATTGCGCAGCGAACGGTTCTCGTCGTCCACGCGGTCGAAGTCGTCCACGTTCTGGACCAGGTTCGCCACCGGCTCGGCCGCCTGCCGCAGGCCGCGCTGCATGGGTCCGAACACGTTTGACGCGGCTTCTTCGATCGGCTGCGCCACACCGACCGCCGCCAGCGTCGCCAGACCGGCGATGAGCAGCACCATCCCCAGCAGCCATTGGGCCAGCCGGGAGCGGAGCAGCTCCACGACCGCCGCCTATCGCCGCCCGCGCACGGTCGCCATGGAGGCATGCACCCGATCGAGTATCTCGGCCTCCTCGAGGACCTCCGCGCAGCCCCGGACGACACAGGTCAGCGGATCCTCCGCCACGTAGACGGGGAACTTCGTGTCCTGCGAGATGCGACGGTCGATCCCCGCCACCAGCGCCCCCCCGCCCGCGATCGCGATGCCCTGGTTCATCAGGTCGGCCACCAACTCCGGCGGTGTGATCTCGATCGTCTGGCGCACGGCGTCCGAGATCGCGCTGACGGAGCCGCTGATCGCGTCGCGCAACTCCACGCTGCTGATCTCCACCCGCTTCGGCAGCCCCGTCGAGAGGTCGCGGCCGCGCAGGACCACCGGGTGTTCCCGCTGCAGGGGGAACGCGGATCCGGCCTCGATCTTGATCTCCTCCGAGGACCGCTCCCCGATCAACATGTTATGCACTTGGCGGGCGTAGTTCACGATGTCCAGATCGACTTCGTCCCCGGCGACCCGGATCGACGAGCTGACCACGATCCCGCCCAGCGCGCAGACCGCCACCTCCGTGGTGCCGCCGCCGATATCGACGACCATCGAGCCGCTCGCTTCCATGATCGGCAGCCCCGCCCCGATCGCCGCCGCCAGCGGCTCCTCGATCAGGAACGCCTCCCGCGCGCCGGCGCTGATCGTGGCGTCGTAGATCGCGCGCTTCTCGACCTCAGTCGCGCCGGACGGCATCCCCACCACGACGCGCGGCCGCGGCAGCCCCCAGCCGAAGCGGTCGTGCACGGCGCGAATGAAGTACTGGAGCATCTTCTCGGTGACATCGAAGTCGGAGATGACGCCGTCCTTGAGCGGTCGCACCGCCACGATGTTGGCCGGCGTGCGCCCCACCATCCGCTTGGCCTCGGCCCCGATGGCGAGCACGGTCTTCGTGTTGCGGTTGATCGCCACGACCGACGGCTCGTCGATGACGATGCCCCGCCCCCGCACGGTGACCAGCGTGTTCGCGGTACCCAGGTCGATGCCGATGTCTTGCGAGAGACGACCAAGCATCCAGGTGAGCGGATTGAACACCATGTGAACCTTCTGTGGGCAGGTGGGCACCGAGCAGCCGACAGTGCGGCGGTCCGCGCCACTATATAAGGCGTCCGCTCGGGGCGGAAACCACGCACGGCCTCCCGGTCGCGGTGCACGATCGGCCTAACGCCGCCCGAACCCCGGATGTTCCCCTCGCGACGCCCTCCCGCGGCGCCCCCATCGCCGCTCCGCCGCCGGACTGCCCCCCCTGCTAGCGACCCCGGAACACCGGCTCGCGCTTCTCGAGGAACGAGTCCCGGCCCTCCGCGAAGTCCTCCGTCTCGAACGTGATGCGCTGCAGGTGCTCTTCCAGCTCCACGTGCTGCCGCAGGGACAGCGTCGCGCTCTCCCGCACCATGCGCTTCATGATCTCCACCGCGACCGACGGACCGTGCGCGATCTCGGCGGCCAGCGCCAGCGCCCGGTCTGTCAACTCCTCCGTCGGGACGACCTCGCTCACCAGCCCGATCGCCAGCGCCTCCGGCGCGGGCACCATCGCCCCGGTGAACAGCATCCGCAGCGCCTGCTCTGGGCCCACCAGCCGCGGCAAGAACCACGAGGACCCCGTGTCGGCGTTGAGCCCCCGCTTCACGAAGATCGCGCTGAAGCGGGCCGCTTCGGCCGCGATGCGGATGTCGCAGGCCATCGCCAAGCTGAGCCCCGCGCCCACGCAGACGCCGTTGACGGCCGCGATCGTGGGCTTCTGCAGGTTGTACAGCTGCTCCGTGCCCAGGTGCCGGCTGCGCAGCGTTCCGCTGCGTCCCCCGTGCGGGCGCGGGTGCGAGGGGGCGCCCGGCGCCGCCGTCAGGTCCGTCCCCGCCGAGAACCCGCGCCCGGCCCCGGTGATCACCAGCGCCCGCGTGGCGTCGTCGCGCTCCGCCTCCGCGAAGGCGGTTTCCAACTCCGCCCAGGTGCTCCACGACATGGCGTTCAACTTCGCGGGCCGGTTGAGGGTGATCAGCCCCACGGCGTCCTGGACCTCGTACGTGATGTCGGCGTAGCTCATCGTCTCGACCTTCCGTTGCGCCGGCGCGCCGCCCGGCGTCGGTCAGGCTAACCGCTGGCCGGATGGGGATCGATCTCCGCACCGGCGGCCGGTTCCGCTTCGTGCTCTCGCAGCAGCGCCAGCAACTGATCCTCGTCCCAGACCGGCGTGCCCAGTTGCTCCGCCTTGGCCCGCTTGCCGCCGCCCCCCTCCCCCGCGATCAGCGCCTGTGTCTTCTTCGTCACGCCGCTGCCCACCGACGCCCCCAGCCGCTTCAGCGCCGCTCCGGCCTCGTCCCGCGTCATCGACGACAGCCGGCCCGTGATCACGAACTGCTGCCCCGCCAGCGGTCCCTCCCGCGCCCCGCCGCCCTCCTCCGACAGCCGCACCCCGGCCGCGGCCAGCTTGGCGATGACCTCCTGGTTGCGCTCCGTCGCCATCCAGTGCGCGACACTTTCCGCGATCACCGGTCCCACCCCGTCGACCGCGGCGACCTCCTCCTCCGAAGCCCCTTGCAGCGCCGTCACGCCGCCGAAGTGCTGCGCCAGCAGCGCCGCCACCTCGGCGCCCACGTGACGGATGCCCAGGCCGAACAGCACCGCGCTCAGCGGCCGCGACCGGCTCCGCTCGATCGCGGCCAGCAGGTTGTCGACGCTCTTCTCCGCCATCTTCGGCAGGGCCAGCAGCGCCGCGCGCTGCTCCGCCAGGGCGTAGATGTCGCCCGCGTCCGTGATCATCTCCGCATCGAAGAACTCGTTCACGCGCCGTTCGCCCAGCCCGTCGATGTCCATCGCGCCGCGGCTCACGAAGTGCTCCACCGTGCGCCGCACGACGGCCGGGCAGACCGGGTTCGAGCAGTACGACCTCGCCTCGCTCTCCAGGCGCAGCACCGCATCGCCGGAGACGGGGCAGCGATCGGGCATCTCGAATCGGGGCGCTCCCTCCGTGCGGCGGCTCAGCACCGGCCCCACGACCTGCGGGATCACCTCCCCCGCGCGCCGCACGATGACCGTGTCGCCCTCGCGCACGTCCTTGCGGTGGATGTCGTCCTCGTTGTGCAGCGTCGCCATGCGCACCGTCGCGCCCCCCACCACCACCGGCGCCAGGATCGCGAACGGGTTCAGGCTCCCCGTGCGGCCCACGTTGACCTCGATCCGCAGCAGCGTCGTGGTCGCCTCCGCCGCGGGGAACTTGTACGCCGTCGCCCAGCGCGGCTCCCGCCCCACGACGCCCAGCTGCCGCTGGATCGCGAAGTCGTCGATCTTCACGACCACGCCGTCCATGTCCATCGGCAGCGCGTCGCGGCGCGGCAGCCACGCGGCGCAGGCCGCGACGGCCGCATCGAGCCCGGGCTGTCGCGCCGTCTCCGGCGTCGTGGGGAAGCCCAGCGAGCGCAGCCACTCCAGTGTCTCCCAGTGCGTCTCGGGGGCCGGCCCGTCGGCCCAGCCCAGCTGGTAGACCGCGATGCGCAGCGGCCGGCTCGCCGTGATCTTCGGATCCTTCTGCCGGACGGCCCCGGCGGCGGCGTTGCGCGGGTTGGCGAAGGTCCGCAGCGGCCTCTTTTCCGCCGCGACCAGCGCCAGGTTCTCCTCCTCGATCGCGGCGTTCATCGCCTCGAAGCCAGCCTTGGGCATGTAAACCTCGCCGCGCACCTCGAAACGGGCCGGCAGGCTGCCGCCACCCGGCGGCACGACCAGGCGCTGCGGGATGTCCGGGATCTGGCGGACGTTTTCGGTCACGTTCTCGCCGCGGCGCCCGTCGCCGCGGGTCGCCGCTTGCGACAGCCGCCCGTCTTCGTAGACCAGCGCCATCGCCAGGCCGTCGATCTTGGGTTCCGTCACCAGCGCGAAGTCATCACGCTCGGCCAGCTCCGCCGCCCGACGGTGCCAGTCGCGCAGCCCTACCTCCTCGAACACGTTGCCCAGGCTCAGCAGCCGCTCCCGGTGCTCGACCACCGAGAACGCCGCCAGCGGGCGCGCCCCCACCTGCTGCGTGGGCGAGTCGGCCGTGACCAGCTCGGGGTGCGCGTCCTCCAGCGCCCGCAACTCCTGCAGCAGGGTGTCCCAGGCCGCGTCGCTGACCTCGGGATCGTCCAGCACGTAGTAGCGGTAGCTGTGGTACCGAATCTGGTCGCGCAGCTCTTCGACGCGGTTGCGCGCGTCGAAATGTTGCGTCCCGTCGGGTGCCGTGTCCGACTCCATGCCCCCCACTATATTTGCCAGCATATTTGCGGTCCGCACGACAGGCGGCGGCGGGGTCCGCTGGTAGCCTGAATCCCTGATGTCCGACGCCGCCACCCCCCCTGCCCGCCCGGTCGTCATCCTCGACTATGGGGCGGGAAATCTGCGCTCGGTCGTGCGCGCCGTCGAGCGGGTGGGCTGGACGCCGAGCGTCGCCGACGTCCCCGCAGCGCTCGACTCGGCCGCTGCGCTCATCCTCCCCGGCGTCGGCGCCGCCGCCGACACGATGGCCAACCTGCGCCAGCGCGGCCTGACCGAGCCCGTCAAGGAGTACATCGCGGCGGGGCGGCCCTTCCTGGGCGTCTGCATGGGCCTGCAGGCCCTCATGACCGTCTCCGAGGAGGGTGGCGAGCACCCCTGCCTCGACGTCGTGCCCGGCCGCGTCGTGCGGCTGACCGAGGGCCCCACCATCCCGCACATGGGCTGGAACGCGGTCCGGCTGCGGCGTCCCAGCCCCCTCTTCGACGAGATCCCCGAGGGCAGCCACTTCTACTTCGTCCACTCCTACCACTGCGTCCCCGACGACCCCGCCACCATCCTCGCGACGACCGACTACGCGGAGCCGGTCGTCGCGGTCGTCGAGCGGGGCAACGTCGTCGCGACGCAGTTCCACCCCGAGAAGAGCGGCGCCAACGGACTCCGGTTCTACCGCAACTTCCTTCGCCGCGCGCTGTGCGGCGGCGGCGACGGGGGCTGACGCGGTGCAGATCATCCCCGCCATCGACATCCGCGGCGGTCGCTGCGTGCGGCTGCACCAGGGGCGCTACGACCGCGAGACCGTCTTCGACCGCGACCCCGTCGACGCCGCCCAGCGCTGGATCGACGCTGGCGCGACCCGTCTCCACGTCGTCGACTTGGACGGCGCCCGCAGCGGCGACCCGGTCAACCTGCCGCACGTCGCGCGCATCGCTCGCCTCGGGACGCCCGTGCAGTGCGGCGGCGGCATCCGCGACGCCGCCCGGGCTCGCCGCCTCCTCGACACCGGAGTCGACCGCGTCATCCTGGGCACCGCCGCCGTCCACGACACCGCGCTCGTCGAGGCGCTGTGCCGCGACCACCGCGGCGCGATCGTCGTCTCGCTCGATGCCCGCGATGGCTTCATCGCCACCGACGGCTGGACCAAGACCAGCCGCGTGCGCGCCGCCGACCTCGCCGCCACGCTGGAGGCCCTGGGCGTGCCCCGCTTCGTCTACACCGACATCAGCCGCGACGGCGCGATGACGGAGCCCAACGTCGGCGCCCTGCGCGCCCTCGTCGATGCCGTCTGCGTGCCCGTGATCGCGTCGGGCGGCGTCGCCGACTCCAAGCACATCGCCCCCCTCGCCGCCGCCGGGGCGGAGGCGGCGATCATCGGTCGCGCCCTCTACGACGGCGGACTTACGCTCGCCGCCGCGATGGCGGCCGCCACGGCCGCGGCGGCCGCGACCGCCGGGGCCGGCAAGGCCGGTGCCCCATGACGCTGACCAAGCGCGTGATCGCCTGCTTCGACGTCGACCGCGGGCGCGTGGTCAAGGGCATCTCCTTCGTCGAGTTGCGCGACGCCGGCGACCCCGTCGAGCTCGCCGCCACCTACGACCAGGAGGGCGTCGACGAGCTTGTCTTCCTCGACATCACCGCCTCGCACGAGGGGCGCGAGACGGTGGTCGACATGGTGCGCCGCACCGCCGACCAGGTCTTCATCCCCTTCACCGTCGGCGGCGGCATCCGCACCACCCTCGACATGCGCCTGATGCTCGAGTCGGGCGCGGACAAGGTCGCGATCAACTCCGCGGCCCTCGCCAACCCGGCGCTGATCAGCGAGGGCGCGCAGCGCTTCGGCAGTCAGTGCATCGTCGTCGCGATCGACGCCAAGGGGCTTTCGGGCGACCGCTGCGGCGACTTCGAGGTCTACAGCCACGGCGGGCGGCGCCCCACCGGGCGCGACGCCGTCGCCTGGGCGCGCGAGGCCGTCGAGCGGGGCGCGGGCGAGATCCTGCTCACCTCGATGGACACCGACGGCCACCAGGACGGCTTCGACGTGCCGATGCTGCGCGCGATCACCGCCGCCGTCCCGGTGCCCGTGATCGCCTCCGGCGGCGCGGGGCACGCCGGTCATATGATCGATGCCGTGCGCGAGGGCGGCGCCGACGCCGTGCTCGCCGCGAGCATCTTCCACTTCGGCAGCTGCCGCATCATGGACGTCAAGCGCGAGATGGCTGCGGCCGGCTTGCCCATGCGGCTGGAGCATCCCCACTTCGACGACGCAGCGACCGACAGCCCGACGGAAACGGTGACCCCCGATGCCTGACATCCCCCCGCTGAAGTACGACGATCACGGCCTGATCCCGGCCATCGTGCAGGACGACGCCGACGGCGCGGTCCTCATGCTCGCCTACATGAACGAGGAGGCCGTGCGCCGCACCCTGCAGAAGGGGCTGGTCACCTTCTGGAGCCGCAGCCGCGAGGAGTACTGGACCAAGGGCGAGACCAGCGGCAACGTCTTGCGCCTCAAGTCGATCCGCAAGGACTGCGACGTCGACGCGCTGCTGGTCCGGGCCGAACCGGCCGGGCCCAGCTGTCACACCGGGGAGCGCAGCTGCTTCTACCGCGAGCTGCACGACGACTGAGCGGCGCGGACGCGCCCCGCGCGCTATCCTCGCGCCGGTCGCAACCCGCCCGGCCGCATCCGCCAAGGAGCCCCGCCATGAAATTCGGCGCACAGGTCAGCGCCTACCGCACGTCCTGGGACGACATCCGCTCCGTCGTCGAGACGATGGACGCCGGCCGCTGGAGCAGCGTCTGGTTCGCCGATCACTTCGTGCCGCCCAACCGGCCTCGCGACCAGGAGCCCCTCCCCGCCTACGAGGCGATGGCGCTCGCCGGCGCCGCGGCCTCGATCACCGAGACTCTGCGCATCGGCCACCTCGTGCTCGGGAACACCTACCGCAACCCCGCGCTCGTGGCCAAGATCGCCGGCAGCATCGACCACATCTCGCACGGCCGCTTCGTGCTGGGCATCGGCGCCTCCTGGTTCCAGCGCGAGCATGAGGCCTACGGCTGGAACTTCCCCACCATGAAGGAGCGCCAGGACCGCTTCCAGGAGGCGATGCAACTGCTCCGCGCCCTCATCCACGCCGAGGAGCCCGTCGACTTCCAGGGCCGCTACTACTCACTGGACGATGCGCCCCTCTCGCCCGGAAGCTACGACGCCCCGATCCCGCTTCTCGTCGGCGGCACCGGCGAGAAGCGCACCCTGCGCACGCTCGCCATGTACGGCGACATCCTCAACCTCGACGGCTGGGCCGGCAAGGGCGTCTCCGGCGAGCTGCTCAGGCACAAGCTGCACGTGGTGGAAAAGCACTGCGCCGACGTCGGCCGCGACCCGGCCGAGATCACGCCGACCGTGCTCGTGCCCGTCCGCCTCACGGACGATCCGGCGAGCGCCGAGCGCTTCATCGCGGCCATCGGACCCAACACCGTCGCCGGCCCGGCCGACTACGTGGTCCAGCGCGTCGGTGAGCTGATCGATACGGGCGCCCAGGAGATCATGTTCGGACTGCTCTACAACACCCCGGACGACTTCCAGCGGATCGACGAAGAGGTCATCGCGGCCTTCGACTAGCTGCCCGGCGCGGGCGCCGCGACGGCCGCTGCGTCCGCGGCTTCCTGCGCCAGCGCCGTCTCCATCGCCGTGATCGCGACCTCGATCTGGTCGTCCTGGGGGGCGCGCGTCGTCAGCGCCTGCAGCCAGAGGTTGGGCGCGAACAGCCAATTCACCAGCCGGATGTGCCGGTGGCTGCCGCCGAAGCGGATGGCCTCGTAGGCGATCGCCGCGATCACCGGAATGAACACGATGCGGCTGGTGAGGTGCCACCACAGCGGCGGCGTGCCCAGCGCCGTGAAGACCAGAATCGCGACGACCGCCACGACCAGCAGGAACGACGTCCCGCAGCGCGGGTGCGCCCGGCTGTAGCGGCGCACGTTCTCGACCGTGAGCGCCTGCTCCGACTCCCAGGCGGCGATCGTCATGTGTTCGGCCCCGTGGTACTCGAAGACCCGCTTGATCTCGCCCATTCGGCCGATCAAGGCCAGGTAGCCCAACAGCAGGGCCAGCCGCAGCACCCCCTCCAGCACGATCGCGATGATGTCGGGGTCGATGCGGTCGACCAGCCAGCGGGTCCCGACGATGGGTGCGAGGAAGAAGATCCCGATCGCGATGCTGAACGCGATCAGCATCGTGATCACGTTCAGCACGCCCATGCCCTTGTCCTCGTCGGCGGGCTCCTCGGCCAGCGCCACGTTCTGCGAGAACAGCAGCGCCCACATCCCCAGCTGCAGCGTCTCCCAGAGGATGATCACGCCGCGCAGCAGCGGCGTCTTGCGCGCCCGGCCGGTGTACGACGAGCGCAGCGCCCGGGCCCGGCTGGCCACGGTCCCGTCCGGCCGCCGGCAGACCACGGTCGCGTGCCGGGGGCCGCGGATCATCACGCCCTCGATCACGGCCTGGCCGCCGTAGCCCTGGCGGACCGCCCGATGTTGTTCGCGCAGACTCATGACGCCACGATACGGGCTCCCCGTTGATCGACAACGACCGGCGCGCGCCGGTCGTTCGTCCCCATCGCCGGCCGGCCCCAGCTAGTCGCCCGGCAGCCCGAAGCGACGCCGGTACCGCTCCACGCGGCCCGCTGTGTCCACGATGCGTTGCTCGCCCGTGAAGAACGGATGGCACTGGCTGCAGACCTCGATCCGCATGTCGGCCTTGGTCCCGCGGGTCTCCCAGGAGTTCCCGCAGCCGCAGTGCACCGTCGCCGGTCCGTACTTCGGGTGGATGTCGGCCTTCATGAGAGTTCTCGCACCCCCACCGCCATCGGCTGGACGCTCACCTGCTTGCGGCGTCCCTTGGCGAAGGGGGCGAACTTGATCTTGCCATCCGCCAGCGCGAACAGCGTGTGGTCGCGACCCACGCCCACGTTGCTGCCGGCGTGAATCCGCGTCCCCCGCTGCCGCACGATGATCCCGCCCGTGCGCACGAGTTGGCCGTCGTACAGTTTGACGCCCAGGCGCTTGGCATTGCTGTCGCGGCCGTTGCGGGACGACCCGACCCCCTTCTTGTGCGCCATTACTCTTCCTCAGCCTTCTTGGCGGCGGCCTTCTTAGCGGTGGTCTTCTTGGCGGCGGTCTTCTTGGCGGCGGTCTTCTTGGCGGCGGTCTTCTTAGCGGTGGTCTTCTTGGCGGTGGTCTTCTTGGCGGCGGTCTTCTTGGCGGCGGTCTTCTTGGCGGCGGTCTTCTTGGCGGCGGTCTTGCGGGCCCGGGTCGCGGGCTTGGCGACCGCCTCCGGCGCGTCGTCGGTGGGCTCGGGCTCCGGCGCCACCTCCGCGGCCTCTTCGACTGCTGCGGCCTCCGCCGACGGCGCAGCCTCGTCCGACGGCGCAGCCTCGGCGCTCTCCGACTCGACGACGTCCGGGGCTGCCGGCTCCTCGGCGACGGGCGTCGCCTCCACGCCGCTCTCCTCCGGGTCGTCCTCCCGCAGGTCCGTCGGCGCGTCGTCCAACTCCTCCATCAGCGCCCCCGGCCGGCGCAACTCGTAGGAGGCCGACCGTCCGTCGGGAGATTGGATCTCGGTGATCGCCAGCAACGTCTGCTGCTGCCGGTGCCCGCGCAGCCGGCGATAGCGCGTCTTGCTCTTGTACTTGAAGACCGTGATCTTGCGGCCGCGGCCCTGCTCCACGATCTCGCCAACGACCTTCGCGTGTTCGACGGTCGGCGTACCGACCGCGACATCGCCGTCGCCGCCGATCATCAGGACCTCGGGGAACTCCACGCGGTCGCCGGCGGCGCCGGACAGCTTCTCCACCCGGAGCTGCTGGCCCGCCTCCACGCGATATTGCTTCCCGCCGGTGCGGATGACGGCGTACATCGTCTTCATGAACCTCATCTGTTGAAGGGGTACCCGAACAGCCTACGAGCCCCCCGATGGGGGGGCAAGTGACCGCGCCGCCGGGCCCCCAATCGTCCCAAGTCTCCGCCCGGCGCCGTGACGCGGGGGTTACTCGCCCGGGCTCGAGGCCGCGTTGCCGCCCCACACGAGGCCCGGCTTCGGCGGCATCACCGGACCGGGCGGTTCTTCCACGTCGCCGCCGGGCGACGCGCCGGCGGGCGCCGGCTGCGGCGCCGGCGCCGCGACCGACGGCGCCGGGAGCGGTTGCCCGGGGTGGTGGTCCAAGATGGCCTGGAGTTCGTCGCCCTCCAGCGTCTCCTGCTCCATGAGCCGCGCGGCCAGCAAGTCCAGCGTCTCGCGGTTCTCGGCCAGGATCGCCCGGGCGCGGTCCCGCGCCCGATCGATCAACTCCCGCACCTCCTCGTCGATCTCCTCCGCGATGCGCTCCGAGTAGTCGCGCTGCTCGCTCAGATCGCGGCCCAGGAAGACCAGCGAGTCCTTCTTGCCGAAGGTCCGCGGCCCCAGTTTCTCGCTCATCCCCCATTGCGTGACCATGTTGCGCGCGATCGATGTCGCCTTCGACAGGTCGTCGTGCGCGCCCGTCGTCATCTCCCCGAAGACCAGCGTCTCGGCCGTGTGACCACCCAGCGCCGATGCCAGGAAGCCCTCGTAGTAGGCCCGGCCCGCCAGCCGGTGCTCGTTCTCCGGGAGGTAGCGGGTGTATCCGCCCGCCATGCCGCGCGGCACGATCGTCACCTTGTGCACCGGGTCGTGCCCCACGATCCGGGTCGCGACCAGGGCGTGCCCGCCCTCGTGATAGGCGACGATTTCCTTCTCCTTGCCGGTCAGGAGCCGGCTCCGGCGCTCCGGACCCGCCATCACCCGATCCACGGCCTCTTCGAGCTCCGCGGTGCTGATGCTCTTCTTCTGCCGGCGCGCCGCCAGGATGGCCGCCTCGTTGAGCAGGTTGGCGAGGTCGGCGCCCGAGAACCCGGGCGTCTCCTTCGCGACGGTGTCCAGCTTGACGCCCGCGGCCAGTGGCTTGCCGGTCGCGTGCACCGCCAGGATGGCCTCGCGGCCCTTGACGTCCGGCGCATCCAGCACCACCTGCCGGTCGAAGCGGCCGGGGCGCAGCAGCGCGGGGTCGAGAATGTCGGGCCGGTTGGTGGCCGCGATCACGATGACGTTCGTATTCGTGTCGAAGCCGTCCATCTCCACCAGGATCTGGTTCAGCGTCTGCTCGCGCTCGTCGTGACTGCCGCCCAGACCGGCCCCGCGCTGGCGGCCGACCGCGTCGACCTCATCGATGAACACGATGCAGGGCGCGTTCTTCTTCGCTTGCTCGAACAGATCGCGCACCCGGCTCGCGCCCACCCCCACGAACATCTCCACGAACTCCGAGCCGCTGATGCTGAAGAACGGCACGCCCGCCTCGCCGGCCACGGCGCGCGAGATCAAGGTCTTGCCGGTGCCCGGTGGGCCCACCAGCAGCACGCCGGTGGGGATCCGCGCCCCCAGGGCGGCGAAGCGCTCGGGGAACTTGAGGAACTCCACGACCTCCTGCAGCTCCTGCTTCGCCTCCACCGCCCCGGCCACGTCGTTGAACGTCACGCTGGGCCGATTCGCCGTCACGACCCGCGCCTTGCTCTTGCCGAACGACATCGCCTGACTGTTCGACCCCTGGGCCTGGCGCATGATGAAGATCACGACGCCGACGATGATGATCAGCGGCAGCAGCCCCAGGAAGATGTTGAGCACGCCGCTGAAGCCGCCGCCCCCGCTGACGCTCGTGTTGGGGAAGCCGGCGTCGCTGACATCGACGCCCTCGCGGTCGAGGAACTCGAAGAAGTCGGTGGCCTCGGGCAGGCGCGAGGTGAAGTTCTCGCCGGTCTGCATCCACAGCGTGATCTTTTCGCCGTCGACCTCGATGCGCCCGATCCCGTCGCCCTGGTTCTCCTGGATGCGGCCGATCAAGCTCTCCGGACCGCCCACGATGGGAACCTCCGTGGATGAACCCCCGCGCGGGATGACGGTGAACAGGGTGATCACCAGGATCACCAAGACCAGCAAGTAGACGAAGGAATTGCGCGCCCAGCGAGAACCGCCCACGGCGACCTCCTGCCAGACCCGCGCCGCCCCTTAGCGGTACCGGGTCCACGGGCAATATAGCAGGGGACGCCTCCGAGCCCGCCCCTGTCGGCCGGCGACGTTTCGCCGGTAACGTTCGCAATTCCCGGTCATCGCGGGGCGATGGCCGCCCGCCTCGTCGTCGCGGATGGGTGGACGCAGCCCGCCCCTTCTCCCCGCCGCCGCCCGCGCCTACGATCCGCTCACCTGCGGGCGCAATTCCCCTGGGCTGCCGAGCAACCCCATGCTGACCTCCTCCTTCCAACCACCGCTGCCGCCCAACCCTGCTCCCGGGCAGCCTCCCGGGCGGATCACTCCACCCCGGGTGAGTGCCGCCCCCCGGCGACGCGGCGCCCAGCGTCCGACCCGGCGCCGGGAACTCCAGCTCTGGGCGTCCGGGTACGGAGTCGTCGCCGGGGTGGACGAGGTCGGTCGCGGGCCGCTCGCCGGGCCCGTCGTCGCCGGCGCCGTCTGCCTCGACCCACGGTCGCGGCCGGGCTGGCTGGGCCGGGTCCGCGACAGCAAGCAGCTCTCGGCGCGCGCCCGGCGCGAACTCGCCGCCGCCATCAAGGACGTCGTGCCGGGCTGGGGCGTGGGTTGGGCCGCCGTCCAGGAGATCGACAGCGTGGGCATCCTGCAGGCGACCCGACTGGCGATGCGCCGCGCCCTGAGCGACCTCGCCGAGCGGGTCGGCGCGCCCGTCAGCTACGTCCTGGTCGACGGCCGCGACGCGCACCACTTCGATTGCGCGTTCGAGACGATCATTGGGGGTGATGCGTCCTCTACCAGCATCGCCGCCGCTTCGGTGGTGGCGAAGGTCGCGCGGGATGCGTGGATGGAGACCCGCGCCGCCGCCTATCCGGGCTACGGCTTCGCCGCCAACAAGGGCTACGCGACGCCCGCGCATCTCGACGCCCTGCGCCGCCACGGTCCCTGCGCGGAGCATCGCTACAGCTTTACGCCGGTCCGCGCCAGCGACCGCGCGGTGCTGCGACCGGCGCCGCGGCCGCTCGGCTTCTGAAATCCGCACGCCGCCAATGTTGCAGTTGAGGTCGCCGTTGACACCGCCGATGATGCCCCGGCCCCGCACCCGAGCGGCCAAGCGATGACCGACCACCGGCGGCAGCTCGGCCAGGCCGGGGAGGAGGTTGCGGCGAAGTACTTGACCCGCGCCGGCTACACGCTGCTCGATCGCAACCGCCGCAGCGAGGGCGGCGAGATCGACATCGTCGCGCGCGACCCCGGCGGCGTGGTCGTCTTCGTCGAGGTGCGCACCCGGCGCGGGCCCGGCGGGGCGCTGGCCGCGTTGGAGTCGGTCGATCCGGCCAAGCAGGAGCGCTTGCGTCTGGGCGCGGCGGCGTACCTCGCCGACCTCGCCGAGGACGGCGGCGACGATCCCGACGCCCGCATCGATGTGATCGCCGTCGCGCCCGCCCGGGGTGGCCGGCTCAGCGTCGCGCGGCATGTGCGCAACGCTGTTGATTGTTGAGGGCGACTGTTGAGGGCGACTGCTGAGGGCGACTGCTGACGGCGACTGCTGACGGCGCGGCGAGCGCGACCCCCACGCCCCTGCCCAGGGCGACGGTGCTACGATCCCGCCCCAGGGAGCGTGCCGTGCCGATCTACGAGTACCACTGCGCCGCCTGCGGCAAGCGCACCGAGGCCTTTCACCGGTCGTTGCAGAACGCCCGGCGGCCCGACTGCGAGCACTGCGGCAGCGGTCGCACCGCGCGCGCCCTCTCGCGCTTCGCGACGCCCAAGACCGAGGCGCAGGTGATGGAGCAATACGGAGCGCCCGACCCCGGCGCCGGCCCAGACGCGTACAAAGACCCGCGGCAGATCGGTCGCTGGGCGGAGAAGCGCTTTGATGAGCTGGGCGTCGAGATGCCCGCGGAGGCCAAGCAGATGATCGATGCCGCCCGCGCGGGCGAGTTGCCCGACCCGGTCAAGGACCTTTAGTGCCCTCGCCCCCGGAGCGCGATGGGGCGGGCATCGGGCCCCCGCTGGAGGACATCCTCGCGCGGATTCGGGCCAGCTTCGACGCCCGTCACGCCGCCCGCGAGGAGGCGCTCGCCGCCACCCGCCGGATCATCCAGCACAGCGCCGGCTGCATCCGCGCCGTGCATCGGCGCGAGTTCGACGCCGCCGGCGCGCTGCTGGCCCAGGCGCGGGCGGACGCGCGTCGCGCTCAGGCGGCCCTGGCGGAGCACGGCGAGATCTACCACGCCGGCTTCCTTCACGACGCCCTCAAGGAGCTGGCCGAGGCCTCGCTGACCCTGGCCGTGATCGCCGGACGGCCCCTGCCCACGCCCGAGGATCTCGGCGTCGAGTACCCTGCCTACCTCAACGGGCTGGCGGAGACCGTGGGCGAGTTGCGCCGCTTCGCGCTCGACTCGCTGCGCCACGGCGAGCGCGACCGGGCCGAGTCGCTGCTGCGCGCAATGGACGAGATCTACGGGCTGCTCGTCACGTTCGACTACCCGGACGCCATCACCCGCGGGCTGCGCCGCAACACCGACATGGTCCGCGGCGTCACCGAGCGTACCCGCGGCGACCTCACGCTCGTCGCCGTGCAACAAGAACTCGAGATCCGCATCCAGGCGCTGCAGGACCGTCTCTCGGCAGGCGCCGGACCGCCCGGCGGGCCGTCTCCTCCACTGTCGCCGCGCGGTTGATCGGCTGATCCCCGCGCGATACATTGCGGCCCGTCGCGCGACGCAATCCGGGCAGCGCCCCGCGGCCCCCATCCCTGCCCCTATGGAGGCCCCATGGTAGTCCTGATCTTGGCGATTCTCGTCGCTCTGGCCGCACTCGCATTCGCCGCCCTGCGCGCGCGCGACGTGATGGCGGAGGCCGACGGCAGCGACGCGATGCGCAAGATCGCGGTCGCGATCCAGGATGGCGCCGCGGCCTTCCTCAAGCGCGAGTACACGTTCATCGCCGCCTTCGTGGCCGTGGTCTTCGTCGTGCTCGTCGTCTTCGTCGACTACGACGTGCTCGGCAAGTTCCCGTCCGACCCCACGCTGCCCGAGACCGCGATCAGCTACCTGATCGGCGCGATCCTCTCCGCCGGCGCCGGGTACGCCGGCATGACCATCGCCGTGCGCGCCAACGTGCGCACCGCCGCCAGCGCCCAGCGCGGGCTCAACCCCGCCCTGCGCACCGCCTTCAACTCCGGCACCGTGATGGGCATGACCGTCGTCGGGCTGGGCCTGCTCGGCGTCGTGCTGATGTACCTCATCTGGCAGGACGTGCGGCCCCTGACCGGCTTCGCCTTCGGCGCCTCGTCCATCGCCCTCTTCGCCCGCGTCGGGGGCGGTATCTTCACCAAGGCGGCCGATGTCGGCGCCGACCTCGTGGGCAAGGTCGAGGCCGGCATCCCCGAGGACGACCCCCGCAACCCGGCCACCATCGCCGACAACGTGGGCGACAACGTGGGCGACGTGGCCGGCATGGGCGCCGACCTCTTCGAGTCCTACGTCGGCTCCATCGTGGCGACCATCGCGCTGGCCGCGCTCGCGGTCGGCGGGACCGCCATCGGCGCCGCCGCCGTCTTCGACGCCAACGCCCTGACCGGGTTCGACGCCAACCCCTTCGTGCTGCCGATCCTGGTCGCCACGATCGGCATCATCGCGGCCGTGCTGGGCTCCTTCCTGGTGCGCACCGGCGAGCAGGCCGAGCAGGGCCGGCTGCTCTGGGCGCTGCGCGCCGGGGTCTTCGGCGCCAGCGGGCTCGTGCTGCTGGGCTCGGGTATCGCCATCGCCGTCATGGGCCTCGACGACAACCTCTTCTGGGCCATCCTCGTCGGCCTCCTGGCCGGCCAGATCATCGGCACCGTCACCGAGGGCTTCACCTCCTCCGAGGGCTTCGCGCTGGGGCCGATCAAGTACAGCCCCACGGTCCGGCTGGCGGAGCAGGCCGAGTCCGGCGCCGGCCCGGTGATCATCGGTGGTCTCAGCCTGGGCATGCTCTCGACGGCCGTGCCCATGATCACGATCGTGATCGCGATCTTCCTGGCGCAGGAGTTCGCCGGCTTCTACGGCATCGCGCTGGCCGCCGTCGGCATGCTGGCCCCGCTCGGCGTCACCCTCGCGACCGACGCCTACGGCCCCGTCGCCGACAACGCCGGCGGCATCGCCGAGCAGGCCGGGCTGCCGCCCGAGGTCCGCGCGCGCACCGACGCCCTTGACCAACTCGGCAACACGACCGCCGCCACCGGCAAGGGCTTCGCGATCGGCTCCGCCACCCTGACCGCCCTGGCCCTGCTCGCGACCTACAGCATCACGACCGGCGTCACCGTCTTCAACCTGCTCGACTGGGAGGTGATGATCGGCATCCTCATCGGCGGGCTCATGCCGTTCGTCTTCAGCGCCCTCAGCATGGGCGCCGTGGGGCGCGCCGCGCAGTCGATGGTCGAAGAGGTGCGACGCCAGTTCCGCGAGCACCCCGGCATCATGGACGGCAGCGAAGAGCCCGACCACACCCGCGCGATCGCCATCTCCACCGACGGCGCGCTGCGTGAGATGGTCGTGCCCGGCCTGCTGGCCGTCACCGTGCCGATCTTCATCGGCGCCGTCATCGGCCCCGAGGCGCTGGGCGGGCTGCTGATCGGCGCGATCGCGGCCGGCTCCATGATGGCGATCATGATGGCCAACGCCGGCGGCGCCTGGGACAACGCCAAGAAGTACATCGAGGAGGGGCACTCGGGCGGCAAAGGCTCCGAGGCGCACAAGGCCGCCGTCGTGGGCGACACCGTCGGCGACCCCTTCAAGGACACCTCGGGCCCCTCGCTCAACATCCTGCTCAAGCTGATGTCGATCGTCGCCGTCGTCTTCGGGCCGATCTTCCTGTAGGCGTCGATCTGGGGGCCGCGCCCCGACCCCGCCGCGCCTGACCTCCGGGGCCGAATCGACCCGTGGGCTTCAGCTCGCCCGCGCCGCCTGCGGGGCCGGAACCTCCACCTCCACGAACTCGAACCGCGTCGACAGCGTGGGAGTGTCCTCGCCGTACTCGGCGTATGACTGGAGGACATCCGCGGGGATGGGCTCGTTGTGGCAGGCGATGGCCTCCTCGATGGACATCTTTGGCTCGGGGAGGGGTTCGCCCTGCTCCAGCAGATCCTCGATATGGAAGGTGAGCGCCTCCCGGATCATCGCCTGCATCTCTTCCGGCGTGTCGGCGGCGCCCACGCAGCCCGGCACGTCCGGCACGTAGGCGCAGTAGTTGTTGGGGGTCTGCTCGATGACGACGGCGTAGGTCAGCTTCATCGGTCTTCCCTCCTCAGGCCCGCCTGCCTCACGAACCTTCGGCATCCTTCACCTCGCCATCGCGGTCTTCGCCCGGCCATCATCCCACCCCCCAGCCAATCGCGCCCTCCGCCTCCGATCCCCCCGCGCCATTGCTCGGCAATGGAGAGGGGGTTCGGGGGTGCGGTTCCCACCGCCCTAAACGGACGAAAACCCCGTCAACGAGCGAAAATTTTACACGCAGGTTACCTTAATTAACACGTTGGACATAACGGGAGGGGGGGGGGGTCATATCGGAACGTGTCAGACTAAGTGGGCTCAGGCACCGAGCGGTCCCACAAAGGGACAGCCGGGTACCGGAAAGGACTTTGCGATGAGCCGCCTGAACCATTGGACCGCCCTGCGACAGCGAAAGATCTCGCGTCGCACCATGTTGGGAGCCAGCGCGAAGGCTGGGGTTGGAGCGGCCGGGCTCGCGCTCGTCGGCTGCGGCGACGACGACGAGCCCGACGCCGGGGCCGTGGCGGCCGAACGGGCCGCCGCGGCTGCGGAAGAGGCCGCCGCCGCGGCCATCGCCGCCGGCGAGGCGCGCGCCGCCGAGACCGAGGCCGCCGCCGACGCCGCCGCCGAGGCGGCTGCCGCCGCGTCCGAGGCCTCCGCCGCCGCCTCCCAGGCCGCCGACGCGGCCGATGCGGCCGCCGCCCTGGCCGCCGAGGCGGCCGAGTCGGAGGATGCCGCCAACGCGGCCGCCGCCGCGGAAGCCGCGGCTGCGGCTGCCGCCCAGGCCGCCGACGCCGCATCCGCGGCCGGTGACGCCGCAGCCGCGGCCGTCGCGGACGCCGCCGCGCAGGCCGCCGAGGCGGCCGCCCAGGCCGCCCGTGACGCAGCCGCCGCGGTCGAGGCCGGCACGGCCACCGCCGAGGCCGCCCAGGCCGCCATCGACGAGGCCGCCGAAGCCGCGGCCGCCGCCGCGGCCGCCGCCGGCGAGGCGTCCGCCGCCGCCGGGCAGGCCGCCGCCACCGCCCAGGAGACCGCCGAGGCCGCCGCCGAGACGGCCGCCGCGGCCGTCGCCGCCGCCCAAGAGGCCGCCGACGCGGCCCAGGAGGCCGCCGAAAGCGCCGCCATGGCGGCGGCGGAGGACGAGGCCCCGGCCACCGGGCCGCAGCATGGAGGCGTCATCGCCTTCCTCGCGCCTGATGGAGGCATCCTCGACCCGGCCATCGCGAACCACGGCGGCACCGATAGCATCGTGTTGCCGATCTACGACCACATCAACTACCTCGATAACGGCGGTGTGCTCACCTCGGCGATGGCGGAGCTGCCCGAGGTCGTCGATGACCTCAACTTCATCTACGCCATCAAGCCGAACGTGCACTGGCAGGACAAGGCGCCGCTGAACGGCCGCCAGTTCGTCGCCGAAGATGCCGTCTTCGGACTTGAACGCTTCGGTCAGGACCACCCCGAGTTCATCTGGAGAGACCGCTACACCACCGTCGACCAGTTCGAGGCGGTCAACGACCTCACCCTGCACATCACCGCGAAAGAGCCGTTCGCGCCGCTGCTTACCGCAGTCGCCGAGATCCAGGCGCTGATGGTCTCGCGCGACGCGGTCGAGGCCTTCGGGGACGACGGCATCGCCAGCAACATCGAGGCCGCCATCGGCACCGGCGGCATGCAGCATCTCTCCCGTGAGGCCGATGTCCAAACCGAGCTCGAACGCAACCCCAACTACTTCCGCGACCCGCTCCCCTACTTCGATGGGCTGCGGGCGGACTGGAATGCGTGGGACCCGGCGTATCGGGCCGCGCAGTACGTCGCCGGCGCGTCCGACTTTCTCTTTACTCCGTGGCTGGGCTACCCGGCGGAGAACGAGGCCGTGCGGGCCCAAGTCGGCGAGGAGAACATGGTCGAAGTGCCCATCAACGCGACCTGGAACAACGCGACGTACTTCCACACCCAGGTCGAGCCCTACACCGACCCGCGCGTGCGCCGCGCCCTGCATCTCGCCACCAACCGGGAACAACTCTTCGCGGTGGCCCAAGGCTTCCTGGAGATCGGCGGGCCGATCTGCCACGCGGCCGGCGTATACGCGTGGAGCGTCGACGAGCTGCGCCAGTTGCCCGGCTACCGCTCCGGCGCGCTGCGCGAGGAGGATCTGGCGGAGGGCCGGCGGCTGCTCGACGCCAGCGGCTACGACCCAGAGAGCGTGCCGCCGATGAGCACCGGTGCCTTCTATACCGACCGCGCAGAGGTGATCCAGCAGAACTTCGCCGAAATCGGCTTTGAAGTCGACCTCGAGGAGTTTCCCGACAACGAGCAGGACTCCAGGCGGACGTCGGGGAATTTCTCCATCCACGTCCATGGCCTCGGGGGCGCGTTCGACCCCGACGTCCTCCACGGTACCCACCACACCGACGGCGGACGGAACTGGGGCGAGTTCTCAGACCCCGAGATCGACGCGCTGCTGGAGCAGGGACGCACGACCATCGGCACCGAGAACCGTGTGGCGATCTACGACGAGATCCAGGCCAAGCTGCTCGAAGAGCACAATCCCCAGATCTACTGGTGTTGGGGCCGGCCGGTCGTCGGCCACCGTCCCTGGCTCAAGGGCTACGGCCCGACCAACAGCAGCACCGCCGCCACCCAGCGGCTGTACCGGTCGTGGTTCGAGGGCAAGCCCGGCGTGTAGGGGGGAACCTCACCCCCTGCGTGGGAACCTCACCCCCTAACCCCCTCTCCATTGCGGAGCAATGGAGAGGGGGGACCGGAGGGGGATGGGCGGTTCGCGAACCGCCCCTACGGGATCTCGCTCCATCGCCATTGCTCTGCGCTGGAGAGGGGGGACGTGGGCGCGGCGTCGTCGGGGCGCCCCTCGTGGGCGCCCGGACTCCGCCCGGCAGGGCGACCACAAGGGTCGCCCCGACTACCGCGAACGCGGCGGGGCGGCGCCGGCGCGGCGTGAGCGACGCTAGTTGCGCCGTCGCGCCCGCAACTGCGCGATGGCGGCGCCGCCCGAGTCTCCCGTGACGATCGCCACGACCGCGAATCCCACCACGACCCCCACCGCCAAGCCCATCAAAAATCGCATCCCGGAGCTACTCCTTCGCAGGCGCTGCCGCGTCAGCGGCACCCTATCCAGCGTCGCGCACCGCCGTCAACGAGCGCCGATCGGGGCGCGTGCGTGTTAGCTCGTTCGTTGAGCCCACTCCGGGCCGGCGATACCGTGATCGGGAGCCCCCGCGCATGGCTCGTCGTAATCCCCGCCAGCCCCACGATGCGCCCGCGAGCAGCCAATGACCACCCCCGCTTCGTCCGGCCCCGCCCCGCCCTCCCTCGACGTGATCGTGTCGCTCGCCAAGCGGCGCGGCTTCGTGTTCCCCAGCAGCGAGATCTACGGCGGCTTCTCCTCGACCTGGGACTACGGACCCATGGGCGTGGAGCTCAAGCGCAACGTCAAGGAGCAGTGGTGGCGCGCCATGGTGCGCGAGCGCCCCGACATCGTCGGGCTCGACGCCGCCATCCTGATGTCGCCCAAGGTGTGGGAGGCCAGCGGCCACCTCGAGAACTTCACCGACCCGCTCGTCGATTGCCGGGAGTGCAAGCAGCGCTTCCGCGAGGATCAACTCCCCGGCGACGGCCGCTGCCCCAACTGTGGCGCTGCCGGCTCGATGACCGCGGCGCGCCAGTTCAACCTCATGTTCCAGACCCACGTGGGCCCCGTGGAGGACGCCGGCTCAGCCGCCTTCCTGCGGCCCGAGACGGCGCAGGGCATCTTCGTCAACTTCGACAACGTGCTCACCGCCACGCGCCGTCGCTTGCCCTTCGGCATCGCGCAGATCGGCAAGTCGTTCCGCAACGAGATCACGCCGGGCAACTTCACCTTTCGCACCCGCGAGTTCGAGCAGATGGAGATGGAGTTCTTCGTCCAGCCCGGCGACGCGCCCGAGTGGCACGAGCGCTGGATCGACCTGCGCGAGCAGTGGTACCTGGACCTGGGCATCGACCCGGCCAACCTCCGGCGCGACGTCCACCCGCCCGAGAAGCTCTCCCACTACTCCGCCGGCACCACCGACCTGCAGTACCGCTTCCCTTGGGGCTGGGACGAACTCGAGGGCATCGCCAACCGCACCGACTTCGACCTCACGACGCACGCGCAGCACAGCGGCAAGCGCCTGACCTACTTCGACCACGACCGCAACGAGCACATTGTGCCCTACGTCATCGAGCCGGCGGCCGGCGTCGACCGCGCGGCGCTCGCCTTCCTCATCGATGCCTACGCCGTCGAGCCCGACGAGAAGGGCGACGACCGCTCGTTGCTCAAGTTTCACCCGCGCATCGCCCCCACCCAGGTGGCCGTCCTGCCGCTCAGCCGCAACCCGAAGCTGTCCCCGCTCGCCCAGCAGGTCTGGGGCCTCCTGCGCCCGCACTGGACCACGCAATACGACGAGACGCAGAGCATCGGGCGCCGCTACCGCCGCCAGGACGAAGTCGGCACGCCGCTCTGCGTCACGGTGGACTTCGACAGCCTCGACGACCAGGCCGTCACGATCCGGGAGCGCGACTCCCAGCAGCAGGTGCGCGTCCCCATCGCCGGCCTGGTCGAGTCGGTGCGCGGGCAACTCGGCTTCTGAGCGGGCACGGATCCGCCCACACACACAGAGAGCCCGGCGCGACGCGCCGGGCTCGTGCGTCCGTGCCGGGTGGCCCGTGGCTACGGGATCAGGGCCAAGACCTTCTCCCGCGCGGCGGCCTTGTCCTCGTACCAGAGGGCGTTGATCTCCGTGTAGGCCACCCATTCCTCGGGGACATCGTCCTCGGAGAAGATCGCCGTCACTGGGCAGGCGGGCTCGCAGGCTCCGCAGTCGATGCATTCGTCCGGGCTGATGAAGAGGATGCGGTCCTCCTCGTCGGCGTGGATGCAGTCAACCGGGCAGACCTCGACGCAGGACTGGTCCTTCACGTCGATGCACGGTTCGGTGATTGTGTACGTCATCGGTGTATCTCCTTGGTGCCGCCCCAGTGCTGCCCGGCAACTCCGACTGTTGCCGCCGCCCAGCCTGATTCTCTTATAGCCCTGTGTCCCGATCCGGGCAACACCTCGGACGGCCAGGATGTGACATCTGCGTTCGGCGTGTCATAACGGGAACGCTGAATCCACGCCGCCCGGGCTCCCCGGACCCGGGTCAGCCGGCCGCCGGAGCCGCTTTTGGCCGGGCCCCCCGCCCCGCCGCGCCGGCCCCCCGGCCGTCGCCGTTCCGCGCCGCGCCGTCTTCCTCCTCGGGCGCCGGCCCCTGCGGCGCGTCCGGCGCCGGCGCGACCACGCGACCGTGGCGGCGCAGCGTCTCGCGCAGGAAGCGGCCCGTGTGACTCGCGGGGTTCGCCGCGATCTCCTCCGGCGTCCCCGTCGCGACGAGCGCGCCCCCCCGGTCGCCGCCGAACGGCCCCAGATCGATGACGTAGTCGGCGTTCTTGATCACGTCCAGGTGGTGCTCGATGACCAGCACCGTGTTGCCCCCGTCGACCAGGCGCTGGAGCACGCGCAGCAGCGCCGCCACGTCGAAGAAGGACAGCCCCGTGGTCGGTTCGTCCAGCAGGTACAGCGTCCGTCCCGTGCTGCGCTTGGAGAGCTCCGTGCTCAGCTTCACGCGCTGCGCCTCGCCGCCCGAGAGCGTCGTCGCCGGCTGCCCCAGCTTGATGTAGCCCAACCCCACGGCCTGGATCGTCTCCAGCTTGCGGCGCAGCCCCGGGTTGGCGCGGAACAACTCCGCCGCGTCGTCGACGGTCAGGTCCAGCACCTCCGCGATGGTCTTGCCCTTGTACTGGATCTCCAGCGCCTCGCGGTTGTAGCGCGCCCCCCGGCACAGCTCGCAGGGCACCGTCACATCGGGCAGGAACTGCATCTCGATCTCGTTGTAGCCGGCGCCCTTGCAGGCCTCGCAGCGGCCGCCCTTGACGTTGAACGAGAAGCGCCCCGGCTTGTACCCCCGCGACCGCGACTCGGGCACCGACGCGAAGAGTTCCCGGATCGGCGTGAACGTCCCCGTGTAGGTCGCGGGGTTCGACCGCGGCGTCCGCCCGATGGGGGACTGGTCGATGTTGATCACCTTGTCGATCTCATCCAGCCCCTCGATCGAGCGCAGCTTGCCCGGTCGCAGCCGCGCGTTGTGCAGCTGCTGCGCGACCTTGGCGTAGAGGATGCCGTTCACCAGCGTGCTCTTGCCCGACCCGCTCACGCCGGTGACGCAGATGAACTTGCCCAGCGGGAACTCGACGTCGATCTCGCGCAGGTTGTGCTCCGCCGCGCCGCGCACCCAGATCGACCGGCCGCTGCCCGGCCGGCGGCCCGCCGGCATGGGGATCTGCTTGCGCCCCGAGAGGTACGCCCCCGTCAGCGACGCCCGCACCTTCTCCAGTTGCTTCGGCGTCCCCGCCGCCACGATCTCGCCCCCCCGCTCGCCGGCCCCCGGCCCCAGGTCGATGATGTGGTCGGCGGCGCGCATCGTCGCCTCGTCGTGCTCCACGATCAGCACCGTGTTGCCCAGGTCGCGCAGGCGCTGGAGCGTGCCGATGAGGCGGGCGTCGTCGAGCGGGTGCAGCCCGATCGAGGGCTCATCGCAGACGTACAGCACGCCCATCAGCGACGACCCGATCTGCGTCGCCAGGCGGATGCGCTGCGCCTCCCCGCCCGCCAGCGTCGCCGCCGCCCGGTCCAGCGTGAGGTAGTCCAGCCCCACGTCGACCAGGAACGTCAGCCGGTCCCGGATCTCCTTCACGATCTGCGCCCCGATGATCCGCTCGCGCTCGTTCAGCGGCGAGTCGTCGCTCGCGAGCCGCGTGGCCCAGGCCTGCGCCGCCGACACCGACAGCGCCGTCACCTCGACGATGCTGCACCCATCGACCAGCACCGACAGCGACTGCGGCTTCAACCGCCGCCCCCCGCACTCCGGGCAGGGCACGGCCCCCATGTAGCGCTCGATCTCTTGGCGCATCCAGTCCGAGTCGGTCTCCTTGTGCCGGCGCGCGAGGTTGTTGATCACGCCCTCGTACTCGGTTTGGTACGTGCGACGCTTGCCGCGGTGGTTGCGATAGGTGATCGCGATCGGTTCGCTCGTGCCGTAGAGCACGGCGTCCATGATCGCGTCGGGCAGCTCCGCCACCGGCGTATCCACGCTCTCGCCCATCGCCTCCAGCACGCCGCCGAGGATCTTGAAGTACCAACTGCCGTTCGTCGTCGCCCGCTGCCAGGGCGCGATCGCGCCCTCCGCGATCGACTTCGACCGGTCCGGGATCACCAGTGCCGGGTCGACCTCCATCCGCCTCCCCAGGCCGGTGCAGGCCGGACAGGCGCCATGCGGGCTGTTGAACGAGAAGTTGCGCGGCTCGATCTCCCCGAAGGCGGTCATATCGTCCGGGCAGGCCAGCGCCTCCGAGAAGACCAGGTCGTCGTCGGGATCGGCGTCCCCGTCCGTCGGCATCTCCGCGACCCGCAGCATGCCGCCGCCCAACGCCAGCGATTGCTCCACCGACTCCGCCAGCCGCCCCGCCAGGGACCGCCGCGCCGCGGCGTCGTCCGCGGCGGGCAGGATCACCCGGTCGACCACGATGTCGATCGTGTGGCGCTTGGTTTTCGCCAGCGGGATCTCGTCGTCCAGGGAGAGCACCCGGCCGTCCACCCGCGCCCGCACGAAGCCGGCGCCGCGCGCGTCCTCCAGCGCCTGGACGTGCTCCCCCTTGCGGTCCTTGACTACCGGCGCGAGCACCATCGCCCGGCTGCCCGCCGGCAGCGTCAGGATGCGGTCCGCCATCTGCTGCACCGTCTGTCGCGAGATCGGCTTGCCGCACTTGGGGCAGTGCGGCCGCCCCACCCGCGCGAACAGCAGCCGCAGGTAGTCATAAATCTCCGTCACCGTGCCCACCGTGGAGCGTGGGTTGCGGCTGCCCGTCTTCTGGTCGATCGAGATCGCCGGCGACAGCCCCTCGATGTGGTCGACGTCCGGCTTCTCCATCTGCCCCAGGAACTGCCGCGCGTACGCCGACAACGATTCCACGTACCGGCGCTGGCCCTCGGCGTAGATCGTGTCGAACGCCAGCGACGACTTGCCCGAGCCCGAGATGCCCGTGATCACGACGAGCTTGTCGCGCGGGATCGTTACGTCGACATTCTTAAGGTTGTGCTCGCGGGCGCCGCGCACGACGATGCGGTCTAGGGGCACGCGCATTCCCTCCGCTGCAACCCCCGCGCGCTGAGGCGCAGGTGCGAGGGTGCTGATCGTATCAGGGCCCCCCCGCTGCCATCGGGGACAGGCGGGTGGAGCAGAGGTTGAAGCCGGTATGGCCGATCGCACGAGACAGCGTTCCGTCCTCGCGGTCTGGGTCGTGGCGATCATCGTGGGCGGGCTGGTCGTGATCGCGCTCGGCGTGCCGCGCCCGGTCGCGGCCCAGCCGACCGCTACCGAGCCCGCCTTCGTCACCCTGCTCAACCGCACGCCCGACTCGCGCACCGTCGAGGTGCAGTCGCTGCTGACGGGCGCCAGCAGCCGCCACACGGTTCCCAGCCAAGAGACCCTGACCATCGATGTCGACGCCGGCGCGGAGCCCGTCGACATGCTGGCGAGCTGTCGCGGCTGCCATAGCGTGTACTTCGCCGTCGCCGGCGGGCAGCGTCTCATCGTCGTGCTGGCGCCCCGGGACGAGCCGGCCATCGTCCGCAGCGACCTCTACATCGTGAACGAGGGCGAGGGCCGGCGGCGCGGCGTCCTGCGCACCGGCGCCATGCGCGGCGCCGGGCGCACACTGCTCCCGTTCGACCTGCGCGCCGGCGAGAGCATCCACATCGGCTTGCGCACGGCCGGCGCCGTCATTGACCTCAACCTGACCTGCTTCGACTGCGGTTCCCAGCGCATCCGCATGACCGACGCCGTCGACCTCGAGGTCGCCATTCGGTAGCCGGCACGACCACGCCGTGACCGGCGGCAGCCGGCCCGGATGGCCGCCCCACCGATTGGCCCCATATGCTGGCCCCGTGACTCCCGCAGCCAAGCAACCGGCCGCCCCGCGTTTCGTCATCCTCGACGGGCATGCGATCATCTTCCGCGCCTACTTCGCGCTCAAGGACGTGCAGCCCTTCAGCGTCAAGAAGACCGGCGAGGAGACCACCGCCGTCTACGGCTTCGTCAACACGCTGCTGCGCATCGTCCGCGAGTTGAAGCCCACGCATCTGGCCGTCGCGATGGATACCGACGCCCCGACCTTCCGTCACGACGCCGACGCCGCGTACAAGGCCCAGCGCGATCCGATCCCGGAAGCGTTGCCCCACCAGATCGAGCGCTGCCGGCAGGTCGTCGAAGCCTTCGGCATCCCGCTCTACGAGGCCGACGGCTGGGAGGCCGACGATGTCCTCGCGACCATCGCCGACCAAGCCGCCGAGAACGGCATGGAGACCTGGATCGGCACCCTCGACAGCGATCTCCTGCAGCTCGTCCGCGACGGCATCCATGTCTACATGTACCGCCCCTATCAGCGCGACACCGTCATCTACGACAGCCCCGCCAAGGTGCGCGACCGCTACGGCATCGATCCCATTCAGGTCATCGACTACAAGGGCCTCAAGGGCGACACCTCCGACAACATCCCCGGCGTGCCGGGCATCGGCGAGAAGACGGCCGTCAAGCTGCTCAACCAGTACCGCAGCATCGAGGAGATCTACGACGATCTCGACGCCGTGACCCCGCCCCGCGCCCAGAAGGCGCTGCGCGCGAACGAGGATCTGGCCCGCCACTCCAAGGAGATGGCCACGATCCGCCACAACGCCCCCGTCACGATCGACGTCGATGCGGCCGCGCTCACCGACTTCGACGAGGGCCCGGTGGTCGCACTCTTCACCGAGTTGGAGTTCCGCAGCCTGATCGGCCGGCTCGGCGACTGGCCGGCCGGCAACCGCACCCCCGCGCCCGACGACGCCCCGCCCGTCCGCTACGAGACCGTCACGACGGCGGCGCAGCTCGGCCCCTGGCTGGGGCGCGCCCGCGCCGCCGGTCTCATCGCGCTGGGCCTGGAGACATCGGGCCCCGACGCGATGGCCTGCGACATCGCCGGCTACGCGCTGGCCGTCGCGAGCGGCGAGGCCTGCTACATCCCCGTGCGCCATGCGCCGCCCCGCGATGCCGACGGTCAGGTGTCGATGCTGACCGCCGATCCCAGCCTGACCCCGGACGAGGCCCGCGACCTCCTCCGGCCGCTGCTGCAGGATGCCGCCGTCGCCAAGACGCTGCACGGCGCGAAGTTCGCCATCAAGGTGCTCGCCAATGATGCCGTGACGCTGCGCGGCCTCGCCCGCGACACGCTGATCGAGGCCTACCTGCTCGGCGAGTCGACCACGGCGCTCCAGACTCTCGCCTTCGAACGCCTTGGGATGAAGCTCACCGCGCGCAGCGAGCTCGTTGGCACCGGCAGGAAGCAAATCGGGTTCACCGACCTGCCCGTCGATGCCGCCGCACCCTACGGCGCCGCCCGCGCCGACGCCGCCCTGCGCCTCGCCCACGTCCTCGAATCGGACTTGGCGGCGGAGGAGCAGATCGCGGAGCTCTACCGCGATCTGGAACTGCCCCTGGTCGGCGTGCTCGCCGACATGGAGCGGCGCGGCGTGACGCTCGACCCGGACATCTTCGCACAGCTCGCGGGCGAGCTCGAGTCGGAGGTCGTCGCGATGGAGAAGGCGATCTACGCCGCCGTCGGGCACGAGTTCAACATCGGCTCGCCCAAGCAACTCAGCGAGATCCTGTTCGAGGAGCTGGGCTTGCCCAAGACCCGCAAGACCACCCAGGGCTTCACCACCGACGCCCAAGCGCTGGAGCGCATCACCGATGCCCACCCCGTCATCCCCCTGGTCCTGCACTACCGCGAGCTCAGCAAGCTCAAGTCCACCTACGTCGACACGCTGCCGCTGCTCATCAACCCGGCCAGCGGGCGCATCCACACCGACTACAACCAGGCCGTCGCCGCCACCGGCCGGCTCTCCTCGGAGAACCCCAACCTGCAGAACATCCCAGTGCGCACCGAGCAGGGGCGGGCCATCCGGGCCGCCTTCGTCGCCCGGCCCGCGGCCGGCGACCCTGCCTCCGCGGTCACCTTCCTCGGCGCCGACTACTCGCAGATCGAGCTGCGCGTCCTGGCCCACCTCTCCCAGGATCCCCACCTGATCGAGGCCTTCCGCAACGACGAGGACATCCACGCCGCCACCGCCTCCGGCGTCTACGGGGTCGCCCAGGATGACGTCGAGCCGGAGATGCGGCGGATCGCCAAGATGATGAACTTCGGGGTCATCTACGGCCTCAGCGCCCACGGGCTCTCCCAGCGCGCGGGCATGGAGCGTCGCGACGCGCAGGCCTTCATCGACGCCTACTTCGAGCGCTTCGCCCGCGTGGCCGAGTACATCGAGGAGGTCAAGCAATCCACGCGCGAGCGGGGCTACGCCGAGACGATGCTGGGCCGCCGCCGCTACATCCCCGAGATTCGCTCCAATAATTTCCAGGCGCGTTCCGCCGCCGAGCGCGTCGCCGTCAACATGCCGGTGCAGGGCACCGCCGCCGACGTCATGAAGCGGGCCATGCTCAATGTCGCGAGCGCCATCGGGGAGCGGGAACTCGCGGGCCGCATGATCCTCCAGGTCCACGACGAACTGATCCTGGAGCTCCCGCCGGCCGAGGTTGGTGAGGTGGCGGCGTTGCTGCAGGCGCACATGCCGCGGGCGATCGAGATGGTCGTGCCGCTGAAGATCGAGATCAAGGCCGGCCCCAACTGGCGTGACATGGCGCCGCTGGCGTCGGCCTGAGCCTCCCACGTCCCCCTCCCGCCCCCGCGTAGCCGAATCTTTGCTAGGATCGACGCATGTTCGCAGGAATCTTCCGCACCTTCTCCAACACGTGGAGCATCATCAAGACCTCCATGGTCGTGCTCCGAAAAGACAAGGAGCTGTTGCTCTTCCCGGTCATGTCGTTCGTCGGCGTGGGCATCGTCGTGGCCGTCGCCGCGATCGCGTTCCTCGCCATGGGATCATTCGACCGCATCAACAGCAGCGGCGGCGGGGCCGAGGCCGAACTCCAACTCGGCGACGCCATTGTCGCCGTCATCGCGCTGTTCGCCGCCATCACGGTCATCACCTACTTCAACGCGGCCCTGATGGGCGCCGCCCGCCACCGCCTCAAGGGCGGCGACCCCAACGTCTTCACGGGCTTCGCCGCCGTCAACAAGAACGTCAGCGGCGTGATCGGCTGGTCGTTCATCTCCACGATCATCTTCATTCTGCTGACGTACGCCCGCAGCGTCGCGGACGACAACTTCCTCGCCCGCATCATCATCGACATCATGGGCGCGATCTGGGCCTACATGACCTTCTTCGTCGTGCCCATCCTGATCGTCGAGCACGTCGGCCCCATCGAAGCCATCAAGCGCTCCAAGAACTACTTCGGCCGCACCTGGGGCGAGCAGTTGGTGTCGGGCTTCGGCTTCGGCATCTTCCGCTTCCTCGCCGTGATTCCCGGCATCGCCATCGGCGCGGCCGTCGGCGCGATCTCCCCCGTGGCCGGGATCATCGTCGCGATTCCGCTGGTCGGGATCGGACTGGCCGTCGTCAACGCGCTCGAGGGCATCTTCAAGATGGCGCTCTACGAGCAGGTCGTGGAGAAGGTCCAGCCGCAGTTCTTCGAGCCCGAGGTGCTGCAGAACGCCTACCACGCCAAGGGCGTGGGGGCGTACCGCTAAGCCCTCCCGGGCGTACACCGCAGGGGCACGTATCGCAGGGGCCGCCGCCGGTCGGCCCTCGCCGCGTCCGGCGAGCCCCCGCTGCTAGCCTGCGATTATGCCTGAACTCCCAGAGGTCGAGACCCTCCGGCGCGACTTGGCGGCGCGCATCGTCGGTCGCACGATCACCGACTTCGAGCTGCTGCCCGGCGCCGAGCGACTGCTGCGCGGCGTCCCGCCCTCCGCCCTGCGCGACCGCCTGTGCGGCGCGCCGATCACGGATATCGGCCGGCACGGCAAGTACCTGCTCATCGGCCTCGGCGACGGCCCGCTGCTCGTCGTCCACCTGCGGATGACCGGCTCCCTGCGCCACCGCGCCGCGGCCGCGCCCCCCGACAACTTCCTCCGCGCCCGCCTGCCCCTCGACGACGGCAGCGAGCTGCGCTTCGTCGACGTCCGCAAGTTCGGCACGCTCGACCTGGTCGACGACCCCGCCGAGGCGCTCGCCAAGCTCGGCCCCGACGCCATCGATCCGGCCTTCGACAGCGACGCGCTCTGGAGCGGGCTGCGTGGCCGCCGCGCCCCCGTCAAGTCCATGCTGCTCGACCAGCGCTTCGTCGCCGGCATCGGCAACATCTACGCCGATGAAGCCCTCTTCCTGGCCCGTCTGCACCCGCAGGCGCCCGCCGGCGCGCTGCGTCCCGCCGAGCGCCGCGCCCTGCACGCCGCGATCGGCCGTGTCCTCCGGGACGGGATCGCCAACCGCGGCGCATCCTTCCGCGACTACACCGACGCCGACGGCGTGGAGGGCAGCCAGCAATACTTCGTCCGCGTCTTCCGCCGCACCGACGAGCCCTGCGACGACTGTGGCGCGACCATCCGCCGCAGCGTCGTCGGCGGGCGCGCGTCGCACTGGTGTCCGCGCTGCCAGCCGCCGGCGCAGATGCGCCGGCGCGTCAGGTCCACCCGACGGCCCCCGGCCGCCCGCTCGGCGCGCGTCGCCTCCCGCGCACGCGGGTCCGGCGCCGCTGCTAGCCTCGACGGCAGGACAGTGGAGACGGCCGATCGGAGCGCCCCCTGACCACGCGCCCACGTGCGACTCGCCCCGCCGCCGGCCTGGAATCGTCGGCCGGGCGCCTGCCGGCCTCCATCGCGACCTGCGAGGAGTGCGGTGACGACTTCGATCTCGCCGGGCTCGATCGCCGCGCCGCGCTCTGCGCCGCCTGCTTCACCGCATACGTGCACGCCGTCGAGACGCCGTTCCTGGAGAACTACGCCGGCTTCGGCGGCAAGGCGCACCGCACCATCGCCGAGGCGCTCTTGCGCGGGCTCGTCACCGCCGACCCCTCCGACCGCAAAGTCATGGGCATGCGCATCGTCCAGGAATACCTGGCCGCGGCCGAGGAGTTGATCGGCCTCTACCTGGCGCTGCGCGGCCGCGACGCCAGCCCGGTCGTGCGGAGCTTCATGCAGTTCCGCCTCAACCCCGGCTCGCTGGCAGCCTTTCTCAACGTCACTCAGGGCCGGGACGCCGACTGGATCATGCGCGACCTGGGCCTCCCCACCGTCGCGGACGTGGAGCGCGCGCGGGGGGACATCCCCCGGCGCCAGTACAAGCAGTTCCGCGCCGCCGTGACCGCCGTCGCCGGGGGCCTCACGCGTGTGGCCAAGGTGGAGCACGGCGCGCTGCTGCGTCTCTCCGAGGGCTTGCGCCAGTCGCAGACCCTCGCCGAGCGCGTCGACTGGTTGCCCGAACGCCGCATGAACCCCGACCAGGTCGCGCTGCTGGTGCTGGACCAGCGGCGTCGTACGATGACCCGCCACGCCCTCGCCATCGACGAGGGGCAGTTGGAGCGCTTCATCGACGCCATCGGCGGCATCACCGACGCCGGCCGCGACATGGTCTGGCTGTACCTGCACATGCGCGACGTCGAGTCCGCGCTGGACTGAGCGCAGGAGGCGCGATGGCGACAACCAACACCGCGGCAGCGAACACGGATGGGGCGATCACCGATGTCGCTGGCGTGCGCCTGGGTCACTGGACCAGCCGCCGCCGTGCCACCGGCTGCACCGTCGTCCTGACCGAAGCGGGCGCGACGCCCGGCTTCCACGGCGCCGGCGGCGCGCCCGGCACCATCGACACGCAGCTCCTGCGCCCCGAGAACACTGTGGGCGTCGTCCACGCCGTGCTGATCACCGGCGGCAGCGCCCACGGCCTCGCCGCCGCCGCCGGCGTGCGCGCCGCCCTGGTCGATCGCGGCGTCGGCCTGCCCGTCACCGCCGAGGCCGCGCCGGTGCCGATCGTCACCGGCGCCGTCGTCTTCGACCAATCGCTGGGGTCGCCCACGGCGTTCCCCGGCCCCGACCAGGGCGCGATGGCCGTCCGCCGCGCCACCGGCGGAGCCGTCGCCGAGGGCTGCGTCGGCGCGGGCACGGGCTGCAGCGTCGCCAAGCTCGACGGCCGCGACCTCGCCTGGAAGGGCGGCATCGGCACCGCCTCCGTCCGTCACGACTCCGGGCTCGTCGTCGCGGCCGTCGCGGCCGTGAACGCCGCCGGCGCGATCGTCGACCCGGCGACGGGCGCGCTCGTCGCCGGCCCCCGCCGGCGCGAGAGCGAGGGCGCCATGCGTCCCGCCCACGACGCCCTGCTCGGCAAGTCCCTCGACGCCTACTACGCCGACCACGCCGCCGCCGTCGAGGCGCTGCACGGGGCGCAGGGGCTGCTCAACACGACGGTCGCCGTCGTCGCGACGAACGCCTGCCTCGACAAGGCGCAGGCCACCCGGCTCGCCATCATGGCGGACGACGGCCTCGCGCAGGCGGTGCGCCCCGCCCATAGCCCCGTCGATGGCGACTCCGTGTTCGTACTCGCGACCGGCCGCCACGATGCCGACCTGTGCCGCGCCCCCGCCCTGCTGACGATGCTGGGCAGCATGGCCGCCGACGTGCTGGGTAGGGCGATCGTGCGGGGCGTGCGCCGGGCGACCCCGCTGGCCGGACTGCCGGCCGTTGGCGCCGAGCTCTCCGGGCCAGGTTCCGCCTGATGCGCAGCCGGCGCGATTGACAGGCTGCGAAGCGCGTCGATACATTCGCCGCGCGTTCCCGAGACCATCGGCGTCGCCTGTGCTGGGCGTCGCCCAGGAGGGCCCGCCGCATGGCACGACGCTCAGTCCACAGCCTCCGCGCGCTCAAGGATCGTGGCGAGCGCTTCGCCATGATCACCTGCTACGACTACCCCAGCGCCCGCCTCATCGACCAGGTGGGCATCCCCGGCGTCCTCGTCGGCGACTCGCTGGGCACGGTCGTCCTCGGCTACGACTCCACCGTCCCGGTGACCATGGATGAGATCATCCACCACACCAAGCCCGTCGTGCGCGGTACCGAGCGCGCCTTCGTCGTCGCCGACATGCCCTTCGGCTCCTACCAGGCCAACGAGGACGAGGCGATGCGCAACGCGGTCCGCCTCCTGCAGGAAGGCGGCGCGACCGCCGTCAAGCTCGAGGGGGGCGTGCGCGTGGCCGGGATCGTGGAGCGACTCGTCGCGTCCGGCATCCCCGTCATGGGGCATCTGGGTCTCACGCCCCAGTCGGTGCGGCAGCTCGGCGGGCACAAGATCCAGGGCAAGACCGATTCCGCCGCCGCCCGCATGCTCGACGACGCGCGCGCGCTGGAGCGCGCCGGCGCGTTCGCGGTGGTGCTGGAATGTATCCCCGCCCCGCTGGGCGTCGAGATCTCGCGCGAGTTGCGCATTCCCACCGTCGGCATCGGCGCGGGCGTCGGCTGCGACGGCGAGATCCAGGTCTGGCACGACGTGCTGGGCCTGTTCGAGGACTTCCTGCCCAAGCACGCCAGTCACTTCGCCAAGCTCGCCCCGCAGATCCGCCACGGCCTGGAGAACTACGTGCACGCCGTCAAGCGCGGCGAGTTCCCCGGCCCCGGCAACTCCTTCGACGCCAAGCCCAACATGGCGAAGGTGCTCTCTGCCCTCTTCGAGGAGCTCGGCGAAGAGCTGGGCGCAGCGAAGCGCTAAGCCACCCCGTGGAGCGCCTAGAATCGATCGCGGCGGCGCGCCGCTGGCGTCGTGCCCAGACCGGCAGCGTGGGATTCGTCGCCACCATGGGCGCGCTGCACGACGGCCACCTGGCGTTGCTGCGCCGTTCCCGCGCCGAAACCGACCGCTCGTTGGTCTCGATCTTCCTCAATCCGTTGCAATTCGGCCCCGGGGAGGATCTGGAGCGCTACCCCCGCGACCTCGATGCCGACCTCGCGCTGCTGCGGGAGGCGGGCGCCGACGCCGTGTTCCTGCCGACGCAGGCCGTCATGTATCCGCCCGGCTTCGACACCGCCGTCGTGGTGGACGGCCCGCTCACGCAGCGCCTCGAAGCCGCCCAGCGCCCCACCCACTTCCGGGGCGTCACGACCGTCGTGACGAAGCTGCTGCAGGTCGCCCAGGCCCATCGCAGCTACTTCGGCATGAAAGACGCGCAGCAGATCCTGGTGCTCAGCAAGCTCGTGCGCGACCTCGCCATCCCCACGACGATCGTCCCCGTCCCCACCGTCCGCGCCGCCGACGGACTCGCCCTGAGCAGCCGCAACGTCCACCTCGACGTCGAACAGCGCCGCGCCGCGACCGCGATCTCCCGCGCCCTGGATGCGGCCGCAACGCGCTTCGCCGCCGGGGAGCGCCGCGGCGACGTCATCCGCGAGGTCGCCCGGACGGAGCTCGCCGCCCAGCCCCTGGTCGACGTCCAGTACGTGTCGTGCGCCTCGCTCCACACCCTGCAAGAGCTCGACCGTGTCGTCGACACCGCGCTCGTCTCGATCGCCGCGATGGTCGGCGGCACGCACCTGATCGACAACCACTGGCTGGGCCTGGCCCCCGGCCTCGGCGCCCCGCACGCCGACCTCGACCTCCTCCCCCCGGCCCTCCGCTCCGATCCCTAGTCCCCGCGCCGCTCCGTCGCGGAGGATGACGGCGCGACGGCGCGGGGCTTCCCGTCCTGTGGATTATCCGCTATACTCGGAGCGGTCGTCCGCAGATCGCGGTCGCTACAGACAGCTTCCGGACCCGTGCACAACTCGTGCACACACATGCACACTGCTGCACACTCGTGCACACTCCTGACCCGCTATGCACCCCAGTGCTCCCCCGTGACACACCATGATTCCCCAAAACCCCAGTGAACACAGGCGTTTCTGGCTTTCGCCCGGTCCAGCGGGCGGGAAACACGCCCAGGGCGTGCACATCGCCGTACTAAGCGCCCTTCGGGACGATCACTGCGCCCCGATCGCGTGTAAAATCCCCATGGGTTGCCGGTCGCTGCCGGCGTGAGGGAAGCGACATGTCCGGTCATTCGAAGTGGTCCACCATCAAGCGCGCGAAGGGCGCCGCCGACGCCAAGCGCGGCAAGATCTTCACGAAGATCGCCCGCGAGATCATGGTTGCCGCCAAAGCGGGCGGCCCCAGCTCCGAAGAGAACGCCGCGCTGCGCATCGCTATCGGTAAGGCGCGTCAGGCCAACATGCCCAAGGACAACGTCCAGCGCGCGATCGATCGCGCGACCGCGACCGGCGGCGGCGAGCACTGGGAGGAGATCCGCTACGAGGCCTACGGGCCCGGCGGCGTCGCCCTCCTCATCGACACCCTGACCGATAACCGCAACCGCACCGTCTCCGACGTCCGCTCCACCCTCACCAAAGCGGGCGGCAGTCTGGGCGAGACGGGCAGCGTCGCCTGGACGTTCGAGCAGAAGGGCGTCGTCCTGGTCGATCTGGGCGCCGGCGCCGATGCGGAGGATCTGGAGCTACAGGCGATCGACGCCGGCGCGGAGGACATCGAAGTGGACAGCGGCATCCTGGAAGTCGTCACCGCCCCCGCCGACGTGGAGGCGGTGCGCCACGGGCTGGAGGGCAACGGCGTCACCATCGCCTCGGCCGAAGTCATCATGCGCCCCACCAACACCGTCGGTGTGGACGAATCGAAGGGCCGGCAGATCGTGCGTTTGATCGAGTCGCTGGAGGACCTCGACGATGTCCAGCGGGTCTCCACCAACGCCGACCTGCCCGAGTCCGTCTTCGTCGAAGCCTGAGCGTCGTGCCCCCCCCTTCCATCCGGGTCCTCGGTATCGACCCGGGGCTGCGCGCGACCGGCTGGGGCGTTCTGGAGACGACCGGGCAGCTCCCCGGCAGCGCCGCCCGCTACGGCGTCATCCGCCCCCCCACGGCGGCGCCAATCGAGCAACGCCTGCTCGTCATCCAGCGCGAAGTCGCGGCCCTGATCGACGAGCACCGTCCCGCCGTCGTCGTGCTGGAGCGTCCCTTCCTGCGCGACAACGTGCGCTCGGCCATGGCGCTGGGCCAGGCGCAGGCGGCCGCCATGCTGGCCGCCGCCGCCAGCGGCCTCCCCCTCTTTGAGTACGCCCCCCGCGAGGTCAAGCAGGCCGTCAGCGGCGACGGCAACGCCGAGAAGGCCGCGCTCGCCCGGGCCCTCGCGGTCCAGCTGGACCTCGACACCGTGCCGACCCCCGGCGACGCCTCGGACGCACTCGCCATCGCCGCCTGCCACATTCTGTTGGAGGGTGTCGGGCTGCTGGCGGGCGGTGGGGGCGTGGCGACGCGGATGGCGCCGTCGTGATCACGCGCATCGAGGGCGTCGCCAAGAGCTGGAACGCGGACGCCCAGAGCGTGGAGGTGGAGGTCGGCGGGCTGTGGTACGAAGTGCTGCTGCCCACCTACTGCTGGCGCGCGATGGAGGCGCAGCCGACGGAGGTCAGCTTCTACACGTACTACCACGTGCCGGATCGCAACCCCACGCCGGTGCTGTACGGCTTCCTGCGTCCCGTCGAGCGGGACTTCTTCAAGAAGCTCATGCGCGTCCGGAACATGGGCGCGACCAAGGCGCAGAAGGCGCTGGCCAGCTCCGTCTCCACGATCGCCCACTGGATCGAGACCGAGGACAAGGCCGCCCTGCGACAGCTCCCCGGCGTCGGCGCCCGGCAGGCCGACTACGTTGTCGCCGAGCTGAAGGGCAAGGTCGTCGAGGAGGCCCTGCTGCGCGACGAGCAGTACCGCGAGGTCGCGACCGCCCCCCCACCCGCCGCGGACCGCGCCCTGCTCGACGCCGTCGAGGCGCTCGTCAACCTGGGCTACCCCCGCCGGGAGGCGCAGGCCTGGGTCGACGATGTCGCCGGTCAGGAACTCGAACCCGGCGCCGAAGCGGTGCTCCGCGCCGTCTTCCAGAAACTGGCCGACTCGTGACGACCGCGCCCGGCCGCTTCGATCTCGTCGCCGATTACCACCCCAGTGGCGATCAGCCGCAGGCCATCGAGCAACTCGTGGCGGGGCTCCAGGACGGCCAGCGCGCCCAGACGCTGCTCGGCGTCACCGGCTCGGGCAAGACCTTCACCATGGCCAGCATCGTGGCGCAGGTGAACCGCCCCACCCTGGTTCTCGCGCACAACAAGACGCTGGCGGCGCAGCTCTGCACCGAGTTCAAGCAGTTCTTTCCCAACAACGCCGTCGAGTTCTTCGTCTCCTACTACGACTACTACCAACCCGAGGCGTACGTGCCCCGCTCGGACACCTACATCGCCAAGGAGTCCGACATCAACGACGAGATCGACAAGCTGCGCCACTCGGCCACCCGCGCCCTGTTCGAGCGTCGCGATGTGCTCATCGTCGCGTCTGTGTCCTGCATCTACGGCCTCGGCGAGCCCGAAGAGTACCAGTCGATGGTGCTCACGATGGTCAAGGGGCAGCGGCTGCCCCGCAACCAGATCCTCCGCCGCCTGGTGGACCTGCAGTACGACCGCGACGAGATGAACCTGATCCGCGGCCGTTTCCGCATCCGCGGCGACACGCTCACCATCCAGCCCGCCTACGACGAATTCGCCGTCCGCATCGAGTTCTGGGACGACCGGGTGGAGCGCATCGTCGAACTCGACCCGCTCACCGGCGAGCTGCTTGCCGAGCGCGATCGCGTCGATATCTACCCCGCCAAGCACTTCGTGACCTCGGAGGAGCGCATGGGCGCGGCGGTTGGTGACATCGAGACCGAGCTGACCGCGCGGCTGCGGGATCTGCGCGCGGAAGGGCGCATCCTCGAGGCCGCCCGGCTCGAAGAGCGCACCCGCTACGACCTGGAGACGCTGCGGGAGGTGGGCTACTGCCCCGGCATCGAGAACTACTCCCGGCACCTCGCCCGCCGGGCCCCCGGCTCCACTCCGTGGACGCTGCTCGACTACTTCCCCGATGACTGGCTGCTCTTCGTGGATGAGAGTCACATGTCGATGCCCCAGGTGCGCGGCATGTACGGCGGCGACACCAGCCGCAAGCAGACGCTGGTCGACTACGGCTTCCGGCTGCCCTCGGCGCTCGACAACCGGCCCCTGAACCTGCACGAGTTCGAGCGGCACATCAATCAGGTGGTCTTCGTCTCCGCGACCCCGGGTCCCTACGAGCGGCAGCACTCGAGTGGGATCGTGGAGCAGATCATCCGGCCCACCGGCCTGCTCGACCCGCCGGTAGAAGTGCGCCCCACCGACGGGCAGATCGATGACCTCGTCGAGGAGGTCAAGGCCCGGGCCGCCCGCGGCGAACGGACGCTGGTCACCACGCTGACCAAGAAGATGGCCGAGGACTTGGCCGACTACCTGCGCGAAGTGGGGGTCAAGACCCACTACCTGCATAGCGAGCAAGACACCTTCGAGCGGGTGGAAGTGCTGCGCGACCTGCGGCTCGGGGTCTTCGACGCCGTGGTGGGCATCAACCTGCTCCGCGAAGGCCTCGACCTGCCGGAGGTCTCGCTCGTGGCCATTCTGGACGCCGACAAGGAGGGCTATCTGCGCAGCGAGAGTTCCATGATCCAGACCATGGGCCGCGCCGCCCGGCACGTCGATGGCCGCGCCATCCTCTACGCCGATGTCGTCACCGACTCCATGCGCCGCGCGATCGAGGAGACCACCCGCCGGCGGAACATCCAGCAGCAGTACAACGCGGCGCACGGCATCGAACCGGCGTCGATCCGGAAGGCCATCCGCGACCTCACCGACCAGATCCGCCAGGTCGCCGAGGAACCCGCGACCTACGGCGCGGATCCTGGTCGCGGCGCCCTGCCCGCGCGCCGGGGCGGCGGACGCGAGCAACTGATGCGCCTCGTGAAGGATCTGGAGAAGCAGATGAAGCAGGCGGCCCGGGAGTTGGAGTTCGAGCGCGCGGCCATGCTGCGGGACGAGATCGTCGCGATCCGGCACGAACTCGCCGGTGACCAGGTGGAGGACCTGCCGCAGTGGAGCGACCACTCCTACGGACGTCGCGGTCGCACGCCGGTCACACGCCGGGAACCCAGCAGCGCGCCGGGCTCGGGATGATGCCGCGTTCGGCCATTTGACCCCCCGATTACGTTGATGCGGGCGATGACACGTATGATCAGCACGGACCAGCGCCGGACGGTACGACTCTGTACTTGGTTCCGGCCGGATGGGACGGACTGCCGTGACAACGCCGGAGGATGCGCCTCCACGCCACCTGCGTGTCAGCGTCCCCCCTTGGATCCGCCCGGCGGAGGGCGACGCACGTGCGCGCGTCTGCGCCTTCTGCGGCGAGTTGGCTCCCCCCGACTCCGCCTTCTGCCCCAACGACGGGCGCGCGCTCACCGCGTCCCTGCACCCCACCAGCGGCACCACACTGACCGTCCTCTTCACCGACATCGAGGACTCGGTCCACCTCACCGAGCGCCTGGGCGACCTCGCCTGGGCCGAGGTCTCCGACGATCACGACACCATCGTCCGCAATGCCATCGAGCGCTTCGCGGGCTTCGAGGTCAAGGGCACTGGGGACGGCTTCCTCATCGTCTTCGCCGACGCGGCCAACGCGGCCCGCGCCGCGATCGAGATCCAGCGGCGCATCGCGGCGCGCGCCGCGATGCGGCCCGATTGGCCGGTGCGGGTTCGCATTGGCCTCCACCGCGGCGATGTGCTCCTGCGCCCCGGCGGCGACATTCTGGGCCGCACCGTCAACATGGCGCAGCGCGTCATGGACAAGAGCGAGGGCGGTGAGATCTGGCTCTCGGGCAGCGTCTACGAGGAGATCCGTCACGACTTCCCCGCGCAAGACCTTATCGATCGAGGACCCCGGCGCCTGCGCGGCATGGAAGGGCGCCAGCAACTGTATGAACTCGTCTGGACGGCGCGGGAGGATCTGCCGCCCATGGCGTCGCGGGCGGGCCTGCTGCCCTAGACCCCCGGCGCGCGCGTCGATGGCTGCCCGGGTGGATCTCGCCCGGGCTAATCGATCGGGATGCTCGGCTCGTCGGGTTCCGGCGGGAGGCCGCGCAGTCGCTGCGGGATTCGTTGTCGCGCGCGCGCCAGCGCCCCCCGCCGCAGATCGACAAGATTGCGCCCAAGGCTGACGCGGAAGAAGTTTTGGTAGACCCCCGTGTGCCGGTAGCGGTTGTAGCGACGTTTGACGAGCCTCCCCGGCCGCTGCGTCGCCAGCACCCCCAACTCCTGCACGATCGCCGTGCGCAGCAGGCTCGCCGCCGCGTCCGGGTCGGCGTGCGCCCCGTCTTGCGGTTCCCGCACGATCAGGTCCACGACGCCCAGCTCGAGGGCGTCGCGCGCCGTCAGGCGCAGCCCCTCGGCTACCTCATCCACCCGCGACGCGTCGCCGTGCAACGCCAGCGCCGCCTCCTCCGGCGAGGCGATCGTGAAGATGCCGTGCTCCAGAATCAGCACCCGGTCCGCGACGCTGAGCGCCAGAGCCGCGCTGCTGCCCCCCTCCCCGATGATCACCGACAGGACCGGGGTCTTCACGCGCGACATCAGCGCCAGCGTCGCGGCGAGCGCCGCCCCCAGCCCCCCCTCCTCGGCCGTCCGTGTCTGTTCGACGCCGCGCGTGTCGACCAGCGCCACGATGGGCAAGGTGAACTTCTCGGCCAGTCGCATGGCCCGCATCGCCTTGCGCAGACCGGCCGGCCGCACGACGGCGGCGGCGCCGTCGGCCCCGCCCTGCTGAGCGATCAGCATGATCGCCTCGCCGCCCAGGTCGGCCAGCCCGGCCACGATCGCGGGGTCGTCCTCGCCGCTGCGGTCGCCGCGCAGCTCCACGAACGATGTCGTCATCCGTCCGATGTAGTCGATTGCCTGGGGTCGATCGCTGTGCCGGGCGAGTTCGACCGCGTGCCAGGGGCTGATCTCGCGGCCGCCCGGCCGCACGAAGGGCTCCAAGCGCCGCGTGATCTCCAGCCGCGTCGACGGGCTCATCAAGTCGATGAGTGAGGTCAGCAGGTCACGTTGCCGCCCCCGCTCCACCACCTGGTCGATGAGCCCGTGCGCCAAGTGCGACTCGGCCGAGTGGGCCTCCGCGTCGAGCGGCTGTCCCTCGTCGCGCTGCAGGTCCCGCAGCGACGTGAAGCCCATCAGCGCGCCCGGCTCGGCGATCAGCACGTCGGCCAGATTCGCGAAGGAGCCGAACGCCGCCCCCGTGCTCGGGTTCGACAGCACGCCGATGTGCGGCAGCCCGGCGAGCTGGTGTCGCTCGGCCGCCGCGGCCGTCTTCGCCATCTGCGTCAGCGCCAGCACACCTTCCCACACCCGCATCCCGCTGGAGGAGATCATCGACACAACCGGAAACTTGCGCCGCGTCGCATCCTCGAATGCCTGCGCCACGCGCTCCCCGACCACCACGCCCATGCTGCCCCCGAGGAAGCCGAAGTCCAGCACGATCAGCATCACCGAGCGTCCACGCACTTCGCAGGTTCCCGTGATCGCCGCCTCCCGCAGCGCCGTGCGACGGAACGCCTCCCGCAGCTGCCGCCGGTACATGCCCCCGTCCGGGAAGGAGAGCGGATCGACCGATGTCGTCGACGCGTGCGACTCGCGGAAGGTGCCGGGATCGGCCAGCAGCCGGATGCGCGTCCAGGCGCTGATCGCGTGGTGGTAGCCGCACTGGCCGCAGACCCCATGCGACTCGAAGCCCGGCGTGTCGCGCGTCGCTGTGCCGCACAGCACGCAGGCCTGCTCCTCCGTCCGCTCCACGGGGATGCGGGGCTCCGGCGTTCGCCAGCGGGCCACGAGATCAGCAAGTGCGCGCATTGGTCGCCTCCCACCCTCAGTATGCGCCAACTGTGGGGGAGTCGCCTAGCGTGGCCGTACTACGCCGCGGGACGACGGTGGATCGACGGTTCAGGCGCCGCCCCCGCCGGGGACACCGACCGGCGCTTCCTGGACCAGTACCACGCGCGACGGGCCCCCTTCGTCGGGCCCCACGACGCCGTTGCGGGCCAACTCGTCGAGCAGCCGCTCCGCGCGCGGATACCCGATCCGCAGCCGTCGCTGGATCATCGACGCGGAGACGCGAGTGTGCTCCGCCGCCAGCGCCACGGCGCGGGGGTACAGCGTGTCCGCGGGATCGCGCGACTCCGTCGGGGGTGGCGGAGCAACGGTCGGTGCGCGCGGCACGGCGGTCACGCCGTCCGCATCGGCCGGCCGCGTCACAGTGACCGGCCCGTCCTCGCGCGGGGAGGCGCTGCGTTCAATCGCCTCTTCCAACTGCTGGTCCAGCGTCGGCCGCGGCAAGTTGCGGAAGCGATCCTGCGACCAGAACCCGATCACGGCTGCGATCTCCTCGTCCGAGACGAATGCGCCCTGTACGCGCTGCGCGGTGATCCGATCCTGGCTCTGGTAGAGCATGTCGCCGCGACCCAACAGCTTCTCCGCTCCCGCCCGATCCATGATCACCCTCGAGTCCGTCTGCGAGCTCGTCGCGAAGGCGAGCCGGGTGGGGAAGTTGGCCTTGATCAGCCCCGTCACCACATCGACCGACGGACGCTGCGTTGCGATCACCAAGTGGATTCCCGTCGCCCGGGCAAGCTGCGCCAACCGCACGAGCTGGGCTTCCACCTCCACCGGCGCCACCATCATCAAGTCCGCCAGTTCGTCCAGGATCACCACCCAGAACGGCAGGGGTCCCTCCGGTCGCTCTACCGCGTTGTAGGCCGCGATGTTGCGCGCCCCCACCTGCTGGAAGCGGTAGTAGCGACGCTCCATCTCCGTGACCACGACCGCCAGCACGCCGGTGACCTCGTCGGCGTCCGTGACGACGCGGGAAAACGCCAGATGGGGGATGTCTTTGTACGTCGTCAATTCGACCCGCTTGGGGTCGACGAGCACCAGGCGCAGCGACTCCGGCGAGTGGTGCGTGATGAGGCTGGTGATGATGCCGTTGATCGATACGCTCTTGCCGGACCCCGTCGCGCCCGCGATGAGCAGGTGCGGCATCCCCGTCAGGTCCACGGCGACCGGCTGGCCGGCGACGCCGCGTCCCAGCGCGATGGGCAGCCCCCCGCTCTTGACGACCCGCCGGAACTCCGGCGACTCGATCACACCGCGCAACGAGACGATGCGCGTCTCTCGGTTGGGCACCTCGATGCCGATGATCGGCTGCCCTGGGACGGGAGCCTCCATCCGGATCGACGGCGCCGCCAGCGCCAGCGCGATGTCGTTGGTCAGCCGCGTGATCTTGTTCACCCGCACGCGCGTCCGGCCGATCTCCTCCGCGCGCAGCACGGGCCGGCCGTCCTTGTCGAGCTGTGCCTCACCGTCGGCGTCCTTGACCGGGACCATCCGGGTCTTTACGTCCCAGCCCGGTTCCACGCCGAACTGCGTGACGGACGGGCCCTCGTTGATCTGCGTCACCTCCGCGTCCACGCCGAACGACGCCAGCGTGTCGATGATCGCCTGCGCCTGGCGCGGGCTGTCGCTGCTGCCGGTGCGCTTGGTATCGGGCTTCAGCAGGCTCAGGGGCGGCAGGATCCAGCCGTCCGTGCTGCGGCGCGTGCTCGCTCCAGAGGGCGCGGGAGTCAGGGAGTCGTCCGGGGGCAGGGGGCGCGCGGCGTCCTTCGGCGCCCCGGCCCTCCCGGAGGTCGCTGCCGCGGGCTTGATCTCCACCGCCGCACCGGCCGCCGCCGCGCCGGCTGGTGCATGGATCGGTGTGGCCGGCAGGTGGGGCTCGGCTGCGGGCAGGGTCGTGTCGAAGGCGTAGGCGTCGGCGGCCTGCGACGGTCCCACGCCGGCCTCCCACATGTCCGTCGGGCGCCGCCGCGGACGCGTGATCCAGAGCGCCCGCAACTGCCGGCCCAGCCAGCGACTGCTGAGCCACGTCACTGCGCCGCTCAGGAGCAACGCCTGTGCCGTGTGGTGCGGCGTGATCATCGCGGAGATCGTCAGCGCCATCAGCAGCATGATCGCCACGCCCGGGACCGACGCCAGCCATGCACCGGCGTCTCCGCTGGCGGTTGCGACCGCCAGATCGACGGATCCCAGGGTCCAATCGGGCGTGACGAAGCCCGCGATCCCCAGGCCGATCGCATAGACCAGCGTCCCGATCGTCATCGTGCGCGCGGCTCGCCGCGCTGGCAGGGGCGCCGCCCCGGCGAGCAGCCATAGTCCCGCCAGGCTGCACAGCGCCAAGGGCGGGAACACGCCGACGCCCAGTGCCCCCGCGACGCCCGCGCGCGCGTCGCCAAGCACGTCGACCTGTAGTAGCCAAGCCGCCGCCAGGCCGGCGAACACGATCAGCGCCAGGCCCAAGAGCGGCACGGCCCGGCCGAGCATGGTCCTCAGGAATCGGGGGACGAGCGGACGCGCGCCGGAGCGTTGGGCCGCCCCTGGGGCCGCCGGCTTCGCGGATCGAGCCATAGCAGGATGCCTCGTTCGTGCGAGGTCACCCCGAAGCAGGCGAGGACGCGCGGCCGGGGCCGCCCGCTACACCTCCACAACCACCGGTAACACCATAGGACGCTGACGCGTTTCGCGGTACAGGAAACGGGAAATCTCATCCTTCACGATCTCGTGCAGCGCGGACGCTTCCACCGGGTGGCTATCGCCGGCCAGCATCTCATGCAGCGCCTGCGATGTCCGCTCCCGCAGCGCTGGGGACTCATCCAGCCCCGTGAAGCCGCGCGAGACGACATCCGGGTCCGCCACCACCGCGCCCGTCTCGTGGTCCACCGTGACCACCACCACCACGACGCCATCCGTCGCCAGATGCTGGCGATCACGCAGCACCGTGTGGTCCACATCGCCGACGCTCATACCATCGACGAACACGTACGCCGCCGAGGCCTCACCCACCACCGCCCCGCCTCGAGGCGTCAACTCGAAGACGGCGCCGTCCCGCAGCAGGTGCGTGTTCTCGGGCGCGACGCCCATCGCCCGCGCCAGTTTGACGTGCGCCGCCAGATGCCGATGTTCCCCATGGACGGGGATGAAGTGCTTGGGCTTCACGAGTCCCAGAACCGTCTTCAACTCCTCCTGGGCGGCATGCCCGCGCACGTGCACGTTCGCCGCGCCCCCCTGTGCGTAGCGCACTTCGGCTCCCACGCGGAACAGGTTGTCGATCGTCCGGAAGACGGCCGACTCGTTGCCGGGGATGGGGTTGGACGACATCACGACGGTGTCGCCCGGCTTGATCCGCACGTCGCGGTGGTCCCCCATCGACATCCGCGCCAAGGCCGACATCGGCTCGCCCTGGCCGCCGGTGCAGACGATGACGACATCCTCATCGGCGAAGTTCTCGTGCTGGCTGATGTCACGGATCACGCCGCCGGGCGCCTGGATGTAGTTCAGCTCGCGCGCCATCTTCACGTTCTGCACCATCGAGCGGCCGGTCGGGAAGACGGTCCGGCCGGCATTCTCCGCCCCATCCACGATCTGCTGGACACGCGCGATCTGCGAGGCGAAGGTCGCGATGATCACGCGCCCCGGCGCTGTCAGCATCACATGCTCCAGCGCCTCGCCCACCGACAGCTCGGACTCGGTGTGGCCCGGCGTGTCGGCGTAGGTCGAGTCGCTGCACAGCAGTTGCACGCCCTCCTCGCCGTACAGCGCCAGCCGGTTCAGGTCGGTGGGCACACTCATCACCGGCGTGTGATCGATCTTGAAGTCGCCCGTGTGGACCACGATGCCGGCCGGGGTGCGCAGCGCAATCCCCATCGCGTCCGGGATCGAGTGCGCCACCGGGAAGTACTCCGCCGTGATCGAGCCGCAGTCCACGACGGTGTCCTCCGTCACCTGGATCTGCTCGATGTTGCGGATCTTCGCGTTGCGCAGCTTGACGCCGATCAGCCCCTGCGCCAGCCGCGACGCGTAGATCGGCGCCGGCAGATCGTGGAGCAGGTGCGGCAGCGCGCCGATGTGGTCCTCGTGGCCGTGTGTGATGAGATAGGCGCGCAGCTTCTCGCGACGCTCCAGCAGGTAGGTCACGTCCTGGATGATGTAGTCGATGCCGTGCATCTCTTCCGACGGGAAGAGGATGCCGGCGTCCACCACGACGATGTCGTCCCGGGTCTCGAAGACCATCATGTTGCGGCCGATCTCGCCCAGGCCGCCCAAGGGAACGACGCGCAGGCCGTCCGCGGGAATGGAACTCACAGGTGCTCCTCGTCCGACACCCCCACCGTACCCCAGTCGCCCCGCTGGGGCTGGCCCGGCCGACGGGCATTCTGCCCGGCCATGCGAGCCGCGCCCTCGACAGGGTGCCAACGCGGGGCTAGCGTCTGCGCTCTCAGCATGCCCGAACGGGACCAGTCAGCCGAATTGGGAGATCAATGTTCGGATCAACACTCCGCAACCACGACACCTCCTGGGAAGACATCAAAGCGGTGCTCGCGGTCATGGAGGCGGGCCGCTGGACGAGCGCCTACACCTACGACCATTTTATCCCGCCCCGGGACTATCACAACCCAACCGACGATGTGTCCGAGTACGACTCGATCCCCACGCTCGAAGGCTGGTCGCTGCTGGCGAGCATGGCCGCCGTGACCAGCCGGCTCGAGCTGGGCGTCCACGTCGCCGGCAACACCTACCGCCATCCCGTGCTGACCGCCAAGATGGCCGCCACCATCGACGAGGTGTCGGGCGGCCGGGTCATCCTGGGTATCGGCACGGGCTGGCACCTGCGGGAGCACCGGGCGTACGGCTGGGACTTCCCGTCGATGAAGGAGCGCTCCGATCGCCTCGAGGAGGCGTGCGAGCTGATCCGCCTGCTCTTCGACTCGGCCGGGCTCGTGGATTACCAGGGCCGCTACTACACGCTGAGGCAGGCGCCCTTCGAGCCCAAGGGTGTCGGACGGCGGATCCCGATCATGGTCGGTGGGGAGGGACCCAAACGCACGTTGAAGACGCTCGCGATGTACGGCGACATCATGAGCGTCTGCGCGACGCCGGAGGATCTCAAGCGGCAGCGCGCCATCCTGGAACGGCACTGCGACGCGGTGGGCCGCGATCCGGCGCAGATCACGACCACCGTGCACATGCCGATTCGCATCATCCGCGACGAGAAGCAGGCGCGGGAGGTCCGCGCCCGCGACTACACCCTCAGGCTCGGGCCAGACTGGACGCTCATCGGGCCGCCGCAGTGGCTGATCGACAAGTGCGGGGCGTACATCGACGCGGGCGTCGACGAATTCTGCTTGTCGTCAATCGAACAGACGCCGGAGGTCCACGAGGAGTTGGACGCGGAGGTCTTCGCCGCCTTCGATTAGCGCCCTGGAGCCCTCGAACGGAGCTAGCGCTACAACAGCGACAGCTGCGTCGCCGCATCCGCGCGCTCGGCCGGGGCGGTGGGCGTCGCCGGCATGGCCGGCCGTTCCGATGCCGCGAGCAGCGCCGGGATGCGATCGAAGTCTTCCCGCAGCACCCGCGCCAGCGAGCCCTGTCGCAATGCCGCGGCCGGGTGGTAGACGGGATAGACCCGATGGGCACCGCGCTGGATCACCTGCCCGTGTGACCGCCCCATGGCCGCACCCGGCACGAAGTACTGCATCGCGAAACGGCCCAGGGTCACGACCAGCTTGGGCCGGATGCCGCCGATCTGCTCGGTCAGGTACGGCTCGCAGGCGGCGATCTCGCTCGGCTCCGGGTCGCGGTTGTTCGGCGGCCGGCACTTGACGACGTTCGTCACGAACACGTCCGCGCGCGTCATCCCAATGCGGGCCAGCAGTTCGTCGAGCAGCGCCCCCGCCCGGCCCACGAAGGGGCTCCCCTGCTGATCCTCGTAGAACCCCGGTCCCTCGCCGATAAACAGCAGCTCCGCGTTCGGATCGCCGTCGCCGGGGACCGTGCGCGTGCGCCCCGCCGCCAGCGCGCAGGCGTGGCAACCCGCGATGCGTGCGTTGATCGATTCCAGCTGCGTGATCTCCATCGGGACGCCCCTGCACTTCCGGCGCCGGGTCGAAGGGCACGACCCCGCCGCGGTTGGCGAGAGGCTAGCAACGGGCACCGCTCGGCCGGAAGCCTCCGGCACTCGATACGGCGTTATCGCCGTCGGTTATGGCAGGGCGGCCGGCGAACGAGGTGACCTACTCGACCTCGGCGTTCTCGATCTCGGCGTTGCGATACCGCCCCAGCCCTCGCTTCTCGACCAGCTTCACCAGCAGGATGCCCAGGCCGTAGAGGAAGATCAGCGGGATCGCGACCGCCGCCTGAGTGACGGGGTCGATCGACGGCGTGATAAACGCCGCGATGACGAATGAGCCAATGATCGCCCAGCGCCATGCCTTAACGAGGCGGCGCGCCGTGACGAGGCCCAGCCAGCCGAAGCCCATGAGTACCAGCGGCGTCTCGAAGACGATGCCGGTCCAGAACACGAAGCGGGTGAGCATGTCGATGTAGTTGCTGATGCGGATCTGCGGATCGGCGATGTTGTCGCCGAAGTCCAAGAGGAAGTCGAGCGCCGGGGGCCAGGCCACGAAGAACGCGAACGCGCCCCCGCCGGCGAAGGAGAGCGAGGCGAGCAACACGATCGGCAGCAGCCAGCGCCGTTCCCGCGGTTCCAGCCCCGGGTTGATGAACATGAACCCCTGGTAGATCACCATCGGCATCGCCGCGGCGATGCCCACGAGCAGCCCGACCTTGAAGTAGGCCGAGATGAAGCCCAGCAACTCGGTGAAGATCGGCCGGAAGTCCGGATCCGCGACGCGGCCCGGTTCGATCAGGAAGTCCAGGATCCGATTCGTGAAGATCAGCGAGACGACCGTCGTGAGGACGATCGTCAGCGCGGCGATGGTCAGGCGCTGCCGCGCCTCCACCAAGTGCTCACCAATGGTGAGCATCCCCGGCGCGGCGTCCTGCGCCTCGTCGTCAACGATCTCGGGTGCTGGCTCTGGCTGACTCGCCATCGTGGATTTGCTCTGCCCGAATATGCGCCGGCCGGGCGCGCGCGCCCGAGGGGCCGGCTACCGGTCCGGCCGGCGCCGGCGGTTGATGGAGATGACGTTGCCGGGGCGGGCGGCCTTGGATGCGCCCGACGAGGTTCGCCCCAGCCGCCGCCGCGCGCCCCGTGGGCGTTCCGCGATCGGCGCTGCCGGCAGGGTGGCCTCGGCCGCAGCAGCCGCGGTCGCGGCATTCGCGGCGGCTTTGGCCGCGACTTCCGCGGCTTCCGCGGCGCTGGCCGCCGCTTCCGCGGGGCTCGCGGCAACCTCCGAGGATCCTCCGGTGACATCGGCGGTGGTCTCGTCCACGACGCCCTTGACTTCCGCCGCGGCCATGCGCACATCCGCGTCGATCTGCTTCAGTTCCTCGCGCAGCTCCTTGTCCGTCTGTTCCAGGTCGTGCCGGACCTCCAGGTACTCCTCCTTGACCTCCTCGAAATCGGTCAGGTATTCGTCGCGGAAGTCGCGGGCGTATTCGCGAAGATCTCGGATCGCACGGCCAAACTGTCCGGCGATCTCCGGCAGGCGGTGAGGCCCGAACACGATCGCGATCAGCAGCAGGACGGCCACTACCTCAAGAACCCCAATGCCGAAAAAGTCCATCGTCGCCTCAGTCTGCGTCCGTCCCGGCTGGAAGGCGCCGGGAGGATCGCCACGCCCGCCGACCGGGTCGGCAGGGGCACAGACGTGGTCTAAGACTACCGCATGTCGCGGACTGGCGGCGCGCCCAGGGTCGGAGGGGCTGGCGGCCGTGTGGTTCGGCCCGAGGATGAGGGCCGGAACGGCCGGCCCGGCACGCGCGACGCCGGCCCGCAGGCGTTAGTCCGCAGGGACGCCTTTGCTCGTGAGGAAGTCGACCGCGCTCTGCACGGTGCTGATCCCCTCCGCCTCTTCGTCGGAGATCTCCAGGTCCGGCACCTCGTCCTTGAACTCGTCTTCGAAGGACATGATCAGCTCGACGAGGTCCAGGGAGTCCGCCCCCAGGTCGTCGACGAACGAGGCCGTCGGGGTGATCTCATCCAGTTCGACGCCCAATTGGTTCTCGATGATTCCCTGCACGCGTTCAAACAGCGCCATGAGGGGCCCCCATTTCTGTGCTCGGCATCTCTGCGGCTGGCTGCGGGAGTCGCTCGCGGCTCACCGTGCCCAGCACGCCGTTGACAAATCTCCGGCTGGCGTCGCTGCCAAAGGTCTTGGCGAGTTCGACCGCTTCATTGATCACCGCCCCGACCGGAACCCCTCCCGATGGGGTTGCGGCATTATTGAACAGGAGTTCATAGAGTGCAATCCGCAGCACCACGCGGTCCACGATCCCCAGCGCCGAGACCGGGTGCGCGGGGGCGAACTCCCCGATCGTGGCATCCAGGACCTGCTGCTCCCGCAGCACGCCCGCGATCACCGCGTCGGCGAAGCGCCGGTCCGATGCCGCCATGCGCCGCGACTCGGATTCGCGGGCGAGGGCCTCCGCGGCGGTCGCCCGGCCGAACTCTGCTTCGAATAGCGCCTGGAACGCCAGCCGGCGTCCCAGCACGTGCAATTTGGCCACGGACCGTCCTTCTGTGTGCTGTGTGCGGGGCGACGCCCCGGCGCCGCGACTAGCGCAGCTTCTGGATCGCGTCGGCGCCGTTGAGCGTCAGCAGGGTCGGGCGCTGCTGCCGAGCGATCGTCTTCACGAGCCCCGTCAGAACGCGCCCAGGCCCGATCTCCACGAAGGTGCGCACGCCGGCTTCGACCATGAACAGCACCGACTGCTCCCAGCGCACCGTTGATCGGAGTTGCTGCGCAAGCTCGGTCCGCAGCGCGGCGTTGATTGCGCCGGCGGCCCCCGCAGCCGCCCCGGGCAGCGTGCACTCAATGACCTTGCCCGTCACATTCGCCACGATGGGCGTCGTCGGCATCCGGAACGATACGCGGTCGACCTCCGCCAGCATCCGCTCGGCCGCCGGCAGCATCAGTGACGAATGAAACGCGCCACTGACCCGCAGGGGAATCGCCTTGCGGGCCCCCCGCGCTGTGGCGAGGTCCATCGCCCGCGCGACGGCCGCGCGCGTCCCGCCCACCACGATCTGCGTCGCCGCGTTGACGTTGCAGATCTCCGTGCCGGCCTCGCGGCAGACCGATGCCACATCCTGCTCCGGGAGCCCCAAGATCGCCGCGAGCGTGCCGGGATTGGCTTCGCCGGCTTGCTGCATCAGGCGTCCCCGCTTTTGCACCAGCCGGACGCCGGCGTCGGCGTCGAGTGCGCCCGACGCGACCAGGGCGGTGTACTCCCCCAGGCTGTGCCCCGCCACGTACGCGGGCGCCCGGTTCGGCGCCGCGCCCTCGGCCGCTGACGGACCTCCGACGATGCCCGCCGCCTGTGCTGCCGCCAAGCAAGCCAAGCTGGTGACCAGGATGGCCGGCTGCGCGTTGATGGTTTGCAGCAGGTCCTCCTCCGGTCCGTCGAAGATGATCGAGGAGAGCGGCCGATCCAGCGCTGCATCCGCGCGCTCGTAGACTGCGCGCGCCTCGGGGAACGCGTCGTACAGGTCTCGGCCCATGCCGACGTGCTGGGCGCCCTGTCCTGGGAACAGCCAGGCCGTCGCGCCGGCGGGCGCCGCTGCCGGGGCCACGCGGCTAGTCCTCGAACTCCAGCACCTGCCGGCCCCGGTAACGGCCGCAGGTGTAGCACACCTGATGCGCCACCACCGGCGACGTGCAGGTGGGGCAGGTGGTCACCGTGGCCCGCCGCTGCTTAAGGTGCTGCCGGCGGAGTCGCTGGCGGGTCTTGGCGTACTTTCGCTTTGGCAACGGAGCCATCGTGCATGTCCTTCCCGCCGTGCCGTCTGCCGTGCGAAGCCGCACGGGGGGCTGAGCGTCGCGTGGGGCAGCGCCCACGCGGGCCGACTCTAGCGCCGGCTGATCTTAGTCGGAGTCGCCTCGCAACGCATTGAGCGCCGCCCAGCGATGGTCGACCGGGGATTCGGCCGCCTCGCTCGGGCCTGGCCCGGCCCCGGCGCCCGCGCAATCCGGGCGGCAGATCGGCTGCATGGGCCGCGCCATCTCCACATATTGCCGCAGCGCCTCCTGCAAGTCGAGTAATCCCTGCTGAATTGGGAAGCCCTCCCGACCCTCCGGGATCTCCACATGCCTCTGCGACAGCGGGTCATAGTCGGGCCAGAACTCTTCCCGAAACTGCACCTGCAGCGGCTGTTGGAACGGCTCCAGGCAGCGACCGCAGACCTCCTCCACTGCCACCCGGATCTGCCCCGCGACGAGGATCGCCCCATCCGTGCGAGTCAGCTGCAGTTCGCCGTCGGCGGGCGTGCGACCCTCGTCGAAGCGAAACTTCGCGCCCTCCAGCACGTAGGATCGTGTGCTGCCCAGCGCTTCGCTGAGCAGCGTCGACACGTTGATCACGAGGGCGGCGTTGGAGGGGATAGGCCGTTCCGTTCCTACCCGGCAGCCTGCGGCGTGGGGGCGGGACCTGCGCCGCATAATCGTAGCAGGGCTGCCTTATCGGGCCTCGCGACTATTGCCGCGGCCGAAGGCTCGTTCGTATACTTCCCATACCTAATCGAAGCGGAGAGAGGCCTCGTGGTCGATATTGCGGACATGGTCGCGCTGCAAGAGGTCGATCTGCGCCTCGACACGATCAAGCGGCGACTGGCCGCGGTGGCGGACCAACTCCAGGAGCCGGACTCGCACGGCATGCTGAGTGACGAGGTCGCGGCTCAGCGAGCGCGCCTCGACGAGGGCACGCTGGCGCGCAAGGCGGTCGAGGCGGAAGCGGACGCGCTTCGTGCCAAGATCGCCACCGAGGACGGCAAGCTCTACAGCGGCGAGACCACGGACGCCAAGGAGTTGCGCCACCTGCAAGAGGAAGTCTTCGCGCTGCGGCGCGCCCTCAAGGCCCACGAGGAACGCTTGCTCGCCCGCATCGAGGAGGAGGAGCAGGAGCAAGCGGCGCTGGACCACCTGGTCGCGTTGAGCGAGAAGAGCCGCTTGGTCTGGGAGGAGCGTGGCGCCGGGCTTCAGGCCCAGCACGACGAGATCGATGCCGAGGCCGTCGGCGTGCGCGCCGACGTGGACGCCCTGCGTGCCCGGCTCGGCGCCGCCGACCTCGCCGTCTACGACTCGCAGCGCGCGCTCCAGCACGTCGCTGTGGCCGCCTCCATCGGCGGGGTCTGCGGCTCCTGCCGTTTGAGCCTGCCCACGACCATCCTCAACCGGGCCCGGCGTGGCGCGGATGCCGTCAAGTGCCCCGCCTGCCACTGCATCGTCTATATCCGCTGAGCCCGTGACCGCCGGAGAGAGGCCATGCGCGCGATCGGCTATCTGACGGAGTACGGCCCGGCGGGCGACGCCGGCACGCTGGCCGCCCAGAACGATGCCTTCCTGCGCTACTGCGAGGCGAACGGCTACCAGCCTGCGGCTGCGTTCCTCGATCCCGTGCCCGGCGCCGGCGCCGGCGCGTCGGATCGCCCGGGTCTCCGGCAACTGCTGGACTACTTGGACGCACCGGACAAGGGGTTCATCGCCGTCATCGTGACCGCCTTCGCGCGGCTGGGGCCGGAGCGGGCCGCGGCTGCCCGTACGTACTTCCAGATCAGCGGCAGCGGTGCGCAAATCATCTCGATCGCCGAGGGCCCACTGGACGATGTCCGCCTGCTCCGCATCTGGGACGAGCACGGGACGGGGGCGAGCGGCCGCCGGGTGCGCGACGCCATGCGGCGGCGCGCCATCCAGGGGAAAGTGCTCGGCCGGCCGCCCTACGGCTACCGGGTGGGCGAAGACCGGCGCTTGCAGATCGTCGAGGCGGAGGCGACGTTGGTGCGCATGATCTTCGACCTCTACGTCTCGGAGGGACGCGGTATCCGGCTGATCGCGAAGCATCTGAACGAGCAGGGCTATCGCACGCGCCGGGGGGGAAACTGGAGCATGGTCACGATCCGCGATCTGCTCCGCAACCGTGTCTACGTGGGCACGTACACGCGCTTCGGCGTGAAGGTACCCGGCAACCACCCGGCCATCGTCAGTGAGGCCGACTTCCGCGCCGTGCAGACGCGCATGGCGCAGCGCCGCCGCCCCGCCGCCAAAGCCCAGCCCGGCCGCTTCCTGCTCTCCGGCCTTGTGTACTGCGGCGACGGCGGCTCGCGCATGATCGGCGTCACTCGCCGGCAGCAATGGACCCGCCGCGACGGTGCAGTGGGCAACAACACCTACCGCTACTACCAGAACGTGGCGCGGACCAACCAGTCGGTGGGCGAGTACCACACGCGCCGCGCCGCAGACTTGGAGGCGGAAGTGCTGGCGCACCTCATGGGCGCCGCGAACGGGACTGAGGGTGCTGTCGAGACCGGCGTGGTCCGTCCCGCAGTGCTGCGGGCAGGCAACGCCGGCGCCGTCGCGGCCGAGACGGCGGTCGCCGAGGCGCGCGTGCGCAGCCACATGCGCAGCCTGGACCGGCGCCTCTCCGACGCCATCACGGCCGCATCCAGTGGCCGCGACACACCCGAGCGCCTGCGGGAGGTGGCCGCCGAGATCACGGTGGACTATCAGCACTCCACCGGCGAGCTCGCCGCGCTGGACCGTCGGGCTGCGGCGCAGGCCACCGAGAGCGAACGCGGCCGCCACCGCGCACGCCAGTTGGCACGCATCCGCGACGAATGGGACGGACTGAGCTTCGAGCACCGCCAGGCGCTTCTGCGGGATGTCGTCGAACGCGTCATCGTGGATGAGGGCGGCGTCCGCACCGTCCTCCGCGTCTGAGCCAGCGATGCGATCGGCGCCCGCGTGAAGATGTACGCCAACGCCGACGGCGCCTCCCGCGGCAACCCCGGCCCCGCCGCCTTCGGCGCCGTGGTCTACGACGCCACGGACGCCGAACTGCGCGCCCTGGGGGGCGTGATCGGCCGCCACACCAACAACGTCGCCGAGTATCGTGGCGCGATCGCCGCGGTGGAGGCTGCCCTGGAGTTGGGCGCGACCGAGCTTGAGCTACGCCTCGATTCCGAACTCATCGTGCGCCAGCTCGAGGGGCGCTACCGCGTCAAGAACACCGCTCTCAAGCCCCTGCACGCGCGCCTGCAGCGGCTCCTGTCGCGACTCGATGTCGTGCGCATCCGGCATGTCCCCCGCGCGCAGAACTCCCGCGCCGACGAACTCGCCAACGCGGCGCTCGACGGGCGCCTCTCGGACGTCGAGTAGCCCGACCGGTACACTCCGCGGGCAGTCAGGTGGCCGGGTGGTCGCGTCGCGCTGGTGGATGCCATCAGTCGCGCCGAGGAAAGTCCGGGCTCCATTGCGGCAGGGCGCTGGACCCATATCCAGGGGGGGTGACCCCACGGAAAGCGCCACAGAGACAGACCGCCGCTCCCCTGCTCTCACCGGCGGGACGGGCGGTAAGGGTGAAACGGTGCGGTAAGAGCGCACCAGCGGACCAGGTGACTGGTCCGGCTGGGCAAGCCCCGCCCGGAGCAAGACCAAATAGGAGGGCTAAGGAGCGCCGCACTCCACCCTCGGGTAGGTCGCTTGCGGCGGCGGGTAACCGTCGTCCCAGACAGATGGCCACCACCCCGTCCGCCGGCTCACCGGGAGGCGGGGAACAGAACCCGGCTTACAGGCCGCCTGACCGCAGCACAGAGGGGCGACGCAAGTCGCCCCTCTGTGCTGTCCTGCCGCGCGACTGTCCTGAGGCAGCGGTGTCCGAAACAGGCACGGTCCAAGGCCGGCACCGCGTCACAACGCGCCGCACGGGAAGGCCGCGATACCCTTCCCACACATGAAGCCGCTCGCGCACGTCCTCCAGGCCACGCACCCCCTCGCGGTCCACGGCGATCTGGACCGCACCGTGCGCGCGGTGACGCAGGACTCCCGGCGCGTCACCCCAGGCGCATGCTTCGTCGCCGTGCCGGGTTTCACCGTCGATGGCCACGACTTCCTCCCCCAGGCGATCGCCGCCGGCGCGACCACGCTCATCGTCCAGGCCGACCGGCGCCCCCGCTGGGCGCCCCTGCTGGGCATGCCCGATCGCACCCTCGTCGCTCTGAGCGACACCCGCGCGGCGCTGCCCGCGCTCGCCGCCGCCTTTCACGACTTCCCCGCCCGCAAGCTCACCGTCGTTGGCATCACCGGCACCGACGGCAAGAGCACCACCTGCTACCTCACCGTCGCCATGCTCGAAGCCGCGCGACATCGCACCGGCCTCATCGGTGGCGTGCAGTTCAAGATCGGCGACGAATGGCGCATGAACACTCTCACCGAGACCAGCCCGGAGGCCGACCTCACCCAGGGCCTGCTCGCGGAGATGGTCGCCGCCGGCTGCACCCACGCCGTGGTCGAGGCGACATCCCATGGCCTCGCCCTGCATCGGCTCGACCACTGCGAGTTCGACATCGGCGTGTTCACGGGGCTCAGCGATGATCACCTGGACTTCCACGGCACGCGCGCCGAGTACCTGGACGCCAAGCTCAACCTCTTCCGTTTTCTGGACACGGCGCGCGACAAGGGCGTCGTCAAGCGCGCCGTCGTGCGCGTGGACGACGCCCATCGCGGTGCCGTCGCCGCTGCCACGCGGGCGGAGCTCGTGACCGTCGACCCAAGCGGCCAGGCCGCGCAGCCCGCCGACATCTCCGTCTCGGACCTCGACCTCCGCGCCGACGGATCCCGCTTCCGCCTCGCCACGCCGGCCGGGGCGCTCGCCGTCGAGCTGGCGCTGCCGGCGCGCTTCAACGTGGGCAACGCGGCGCTCGCCGCGGGCGCCGCCTACGCGCTCGGAGTGGGGCCCGTCGCCATGCAGCGGGGCGTGCGCGACCTGCCGGGGATCCCCGGCCGGATGGAGCGGATCGATGCCGGGCAGCCCTTCAGCGTGGTCGTCGACGCCGCCGCCACCACCGACGCCTTCCGCCGTGTCCTGGGCGCCGTGCGGCCGCTCGTGGACGGCCGGCTGATCGTGGTCTTCGGAGTCGCCGGGGAGCGCGACCCGCGTCGGCGCGACGGCATGGGCGCCGCCGCCGCCGAGTTCGCCGACTTCGCCGTGCTGACCAGCGAGAACCCTCGCTCGGAGGACCCGGCCGCCATCGTCCGCGATATCGCCGCCGCCATGGAGCGCGCAGGCAAGAGCGCCCCCGCCGATTTCGAGGAGCAGCCGGACCGTCGTGCCGCGATCGCCCGCGGCTTCGCGCTGGCGTCGGCGGGAGACTACGTGCTCATCGCCGGCAAGGGCGCCGAGCAGTCGTTGATCTTCGCCGACCGCGAAGAGCCGTGGGATGACCGCCGCGTCGCGCGGGAGCTGCTCGCCGGCCGCTGATGCGCCGTCGGCAGCCGCGCGAAATGACGAACGGCGGGTGAACGTGCCCCGGAAGCCGCTATCTTCAGCACGCACGGGTGGTCGTGCGTGCTGAAGATGGGATGGCCGATGCCAGAGAACGAGGAGCAATGGGAAGCGGCCCGGCTGATCCCGGTGACCGGGATCAAGAGGGCAGCCGAGAAAGAAGGGCGCGCGACATCGGCGCTGCTGGCGGTGCTGGGCGCGGTCAGGGAGTTCGGCCGTGAGATCCTGCGGCCACTCGGGGCTCCTGCCGGCACCGTCACGACGTACACGGAGGTCCCGTTTAGCCTGGGCGAGCAATCCGTGCGAGTCGACGGCTTGGTGCGCGTCACCCGGGCCAAAGCCGATTGGTACCTGTTGCTAGAGGTCAAGACGGGCACGGCCCAACACGACAGAGAACAGGTCGAGCGGTATCTCGACGTTGCCAAGCAACAGGGTTTCGCGGGTGGTTTGCTCACCATCAGCAACGACATCGCCCCGCTGGGCGAGCACCCCGTCACGGTGGATCGCCGCAAGTACCGGAACGTGCCCCTGCACCACATGTCATGGTTCCGGATTCTGTCGACGGCGATCCGGGTGAAGGAGCACCGCGGGGTTCGTGATTCCGACCAGGCATGGATATTGCGAGAGCTGATTCGCTACCTCCAGCACGAGAACTCCGGTGCGACGGCCTTCGCGGACATGGGACCGGGGTGGACGACCATTCGCGAGGCCGCGCGCGCGGGGACCCTCCGGCCGGGCGACGCCGGCGCCGTTGAGGTGTGCCAGCGATGGGATCAACTCATCCAGTACGCCGCGCTCACTCTGGGCGCTTCGTTGGGTGAGGATGTGACGCCGCACGTGACGCGCGCGCACCGAGAGGAGCCGGAGCTTCGTATTCGGAGCCTCGTCGAAGAGTTGTCGAAGAGTGGGCGTCTCAGCGCCGACCTGCGGATTCCGTCCGTCATCGCGCCACTGCACATCGAGGCCGATCTGCGCACGATGCGCGGAGAAGTGTCGATCGAAGTGCGGGCCCCGGAGCTCGCCCGGTCGACCTCCCGCGTCAACTGGTTGCTGCGCCAGTTGCGTGATGCGCCCGCTGACTGCCGGGTCGACGCGCGCTTCGTCCGTTCTCGCCTCACGACATCGGAGCTTGTGGGATCCCTGCGCGGGGATTCCCATCTCCTTGTCGACCCGGTCCCGAATCCTCCTCGCGCCTTCGTCCTCACGCTCGCCCGGCCCGTGGGCGGCAGCCGGGGCGCTGGACGGAACAGCTTCATCAACGATCTCACCGCCCTCATCGCAGAGTTCCATGCGACGATCGCCGCGGGGCTCAATGAGTGGAAGCCGCCGAGAGTCAACGCGACTGCGCCCGGCCAAGCCGAGCCGGATCGCGGGGCCGACTAGCTCGCTGATCGGTCGGTAGCAGCCCGACATCCCTCCGATACTCGCGACCGGACACACCTGACGGTCGGCGCTACGCTTTCCGTGCTGCTCCCGTACCCCTCCCAAGGAGGATGTCCCCTCGGGAACTTGAGCCAGAAAGAGATGCTCGATGGACGACGCCCGCTACCAGGAACTGGTCGAGATCGACCTCGCGCACTGGGTGCACCCGCTCTACCACCCCGCGGCCCATCAGGCCCCGATCGTGGTCGAGCGCGGGGAAGGCATCTACCTCGTCGGGCACGACGGCAAGCGCTACATCGACGGGCTCTCCGCCCTCTGGAACGTTGCCGTGGGTCACGGCCGCACGGAGCTGGCGCAGGCCGCCGCGGAGCAGATGTCGCGGGCCGCGTTCACCAGCAACTACGTGGGCTTCAGCAACCCACCCGCCATCGAGCTGGCCGCCAAGGTCGTCGACCTCTGCTACCCGAACATGCAGGCCGTCTTCTTCGGCAACTCGGGCTCCGAGTCAAACGAGACCAACTTCAAGGCCGCCCGCTACTACTGGTCGGTGAAGGGCCGCCCCGAGAAGACGAAGATCATCAGCCGGGCCGAGGCCTACCACGGCAACACCCTGGCCGCGATGTCGATGACCGGGATGAAGGTGTACTACCCCAACTTCGGCCCACGCGTGGGCGAAGCCATTCCCGCCGCCAGCGTCGAGCCCAAGCTCGCAGGCGGGGGGCGGATCGACCCCGCCAACCTCGACATCGACCGGATCGCCGAGGCGATTGAGGATGAGGGCGCCGACACCATCGCCGCGATCATCGCCGAGCCCGTGCAGGGCGCTGGCGGCATCCACGTCGCTGCCGACGGCTACTTCCCGCGGTTGCGCGAACTCTGCGACGAGAACGACATCCTGCTGATCGACGACGAGGTCATCACCGGCTTCGGCCGCACGGGCGCCTGGTTCGCGCTGGAGCACTACGGGGTCCAACCCGACATGGTCTCCACGGCCAAGGCGATCACGAGCGCCTACATCCCCATGGCGGCGGCAATCTGGTCGAAGGAGGTGCACGAGACCATCACCGGCACCGACCCCGGCACGCGCTTCATGCACGCCTACACCAACTCGGGGCATACGGCCGCGGCGGCCGTCGCGCTGCGCAACCTGCGGATCATGGAGGACGAACAGTTGGTGGAGAACGCGGCCGCGCGCGGGGCGCAGCTGCGCGCCGGCCTGGACACGCTGGCCGCCAACCACTCGAACGTCGGCAATGTGCGGGGCCTGGGCTTCATGCAGGGCTTCGACCTGCTGCAGGACCCCGACACCAACACCCCCTTCCCGATGGAGTCCGGCGCCGGCATGAAGCTGCTCGAGGAGGCGACGCGGCGTGGGCTGGTTTCTCGCATCCGGCTCGACAGCTACCTGCTCGCTCCGCCCCTGATCACGACAGAGCAGCAGGTCGACGATATCCTCACGATCCTCGACGACAGCGTGCGCGCGGTCGTTGCCGCCCTGTAGCGGCGCCCGGCGTGAACGACGGCGCTGAGCCTGCTACCCTGCGGGCAAGGAAGGAGGTGATGCGCGTTGGGACATAAAAGCAAGCCCAGCAGTGATTCGGTCCGCTCGCACTTTTCGGAGGTGAGCGAAACGTAGCCGTATCGCCTCTGGGCTGAGAACCATGGGAAGGCCCCCGGGTGACGGGGGCCTTCTTCTCTTCAGGGCCGTGGCGACGCGCAGGAGGCGCGCAGGCGGGGCCTGCGCGTCGCAACGGCCCCCGCCCACGACTCGCCTGCCGGCGCTAGCCTCCTTGCATGTCCAGCCGACTGCGACGCACGTTGCTTGAACAGCGCTCGACCGCGCGCTGGCTCGGTCGCGAGTTCGTCTACAAGCTCCGCACCGGCTCCACCATGGACGATGCTCGCGCCCTGGCGCGCGAGGGCGCCGCGCATGGCGCCGTGGTCTTCGCTGAAGAGCAGACCGCCGGGCGCGGCACCCGGGGCCGCAGCTGGGTCTCCCCATCCGGACAGAACCTGTACTTCACGATCGTGCTGCGGCCCAGCGCCGCGCAGCTGCAGCGGCTCTCGCTGATCACGCCGGTGGCGATCGCCAACGCGGTCGAGCAGACGCTTGGGCTGTACCCGCGCATCAAGTGGCCCAACGACCTGCAGCTCAAGGGCAAGAAGTTCGCCGGCATCCTGATTGAGGGCGAGTGGAACGGCGACCGTCCCGCCTTCGCCTTGGTGGGCGTGGGGGTCAACGTGAACTTCGACCCGGCGGCGCACGCGCAGCTCGACCGGCCGGCCACGAGCCTGGCGATCGAGAAGGGGCGGCCGCTGCCGCGCGAGCCCCTGCTGGCCGCGATCTTCGCCTCGTTCGAGCGGGCCTTTGACGGCGCGGCGCACCCGGCCATCTTCCGTGGCTGGCGGTCCCGGCAGGCGCTCCTCGGGCGCCCGGTCACCGTGAGCGGCAGCCCCGCCATTCGAGAGCCCGGCGGCGTCATCCAGGGCACGGCGGAGGATGTCGACGAAGACGGGGCGCTGCTCGTGCGGCTGCCGGGCGGCGACCTGCGTCGCTTCCACGCGGGCGAGGTCAGCCTGCGCGGGAGCCCAGCGCCGCCGCTCGGCGCCAGGGCCGCGCCCGGCAGCGATGCCGAGAGGGCGATACCGGGCGCCTAGGAATCGCCCGGCGGCGGCGGGCCAGAGGGGGGTGTGCCGCCGGGGGGCGCCTCGCCCGGAACGTCCTCCCCGAGGGGCTCGACGATCATGGTGAGGCCGTCCATCGCCAGCACGCGGACCTGCGCGCCCTGGGCGATGGGACCGCCCGGCGCACGCGCGCTCCACAGCTCGGCCGCCACCTTCACCGTGCCTTCGGGGTCGATCGCGTGATGTACGAAGGCCGTCCGTCCGACCATCCCTTCGAGCCGGGTGGGCAGGTTCCGCGCCTTGGCCCGGTCGCGCACCATGACCAGCCAGAGCACCGCGACGACCGCGGCGACCACCGCCGCCACGACGACCAGCAGCCAGATCGACACGTCGCCGGGGCCCCCAGGGCTGTCGCTGACGAGCAGCAGGCCGCCCAGGCACAGAGACACGATCCCCCCGATCCCGAAGATCCCGAATCCCGCCACCAGGATCTCGACCGCGATCAGGACGAAGGCCAGCAGCACGAGCACGATCCCGGCCACGTTCGCGTCGAGCACGTCGAGGCTGAAGAAGGCGAAGATCAGCATGATCACGCCGACCACGCCCGGCCCCACCAGTCCCGGTGAAATGATCTCGATCAGCAGCGCCAGCCCGCCCAGGGTCAGCAGCAGGAAGGCGATGTTGGGGTCCGCGATCACGTCGAGGATGTTCTCGAAGAGGTTCATATCGGAGCGCACGACATCGGCGCCGGCCGTGCGAATCGTCGTTTCCGGTCCGGCCGCGGCGTCGTCGACGTAGCCGTCCAGCACCACGGCTCGGCCGTCGAGCTGCGTGATCAGCTCGCTCAGATCGCGGGCGATGAAGTCCACCACCCCAAGCGCTACTGCCTCCTCGGCGGTCACCGAGGCGGCCTCGCGCACGGCGGCCTCGGCCCACTCCGCGTTGCGCTGGCGCAGGCGGGCGATGCCCTGGATGCCGGCCACGGCGTCGTTGGTGATCTTCTCGCCCAGTGGCCCCTCGATCTCCGCGCCGCCCGCGTCGATCGGCGTCGCCGCGCCGATCTGGGTGCTGGGCGCCATCACGGCCACGTGTCCCGACATCGTGATGAAGGTCCCCGCCGACGCGGCGCGCGCCCCGGCCGGGCTGACGTACACCACCACCGGCACGCGCGCCGCGATGATGCGCTCCGTGATGTCGTCGGTGGCGGTGACCTGGCCGCCGGGGGTGCTGAGTTCCAGGATCCAGACGGCCGCGCCGTGGTCTTCGGCCCGATCCAGCGCGCGGTCGACGAAGTCCGCCGTCACCGGGCCGATGTCGTTGTCCAGCGCCGAGACATGCACCGCCCCGCGTGGGACGCTGCCGCCGCCGCAGGCCAGCAGCAGCAGTCCGCTGAGGGCGAGCAGGCCCCACAACGCCGCCCGCAGGCGCCTGCGCGCGTTGGCCGGGGGCGGAAGGTTGCGGTGGCTGCGCATGGATCAAGTATATGGGAACGAGCGCGCCGGTCCGGGCCGGCCGAGACGGGCGCCGCTCCCGGCAGACCCCAACGCGTAAACTGCCTGCCCGTAGACTGCACCCATCCCGGCATCCCGGGGGTGGGTCATCGGAGTCGCTGTGCCGCCGCTGGTCTCGCATATGCTCGCCGCCCGCCGCGCCGCCCAGGAGGCGGGCCTGTTCGGCTCCGCCGGCGAGGCCGCGGGGTCGGCCGGGCGGGAGTCCGCCAGATCCGAGGAAGTCGGCGCGTTCACGCTGGGCGCGACGACGCCCGACATTCGCGTGATCACGCGCTGGGAGCGCGAGCGCACGCACTTCTTCGACCTGCGCGAGGAGCAGCACCAGGACAGCGTGCGGGGCTTCCTGGCGGCGCACCCGCGGCTGCGCGACGCCGCCGCCCTGGCGCCACAGACGCGGGCCTGGGCGGGCGGGTTCATTGCCCACCTCGTCATGGATGAGACGTACATCGAGGAGATCTACCGGCCTCACTTCGGCCGCCGATCCGCGCTGGGAGGGGGGCGGCGAGCCAACCTGCTGGACCGCATCCTGCAGTACGAGATGGACCGCCGCGAGCGCGAGAGCCCCGAGACGATGGATGGGCTGCGGCAGGCGCTGTACGGCTGCGCCCTCGACGTCGACTGCGGCTTCCTTGACCGCGCGACGCTGGAGCGGTGGCGCGACGTCTCCGCCGGTCTCACGGAGTACGCGCCGGACTGGGAGCGCTTCAGCGTGGTCGCGTCCCGGCACTTGGAGGACGCGGGCGTCGGCTCCGGCGCCGAGTACCGCGCGTTCCTGGAGCAGATCCCCGAATTGCTGGAAGAGACGCTGCGCAGCGTCGGCGCGGCCAAGGTGGAGGCGTTCTTCGAGCTGTCGCAGCAGCGGACCGTCGCGGCCCTGCGGGAGTACCTCGGGTGAGCGCCGCGAGCGCCGCCAACGCCGGGACGCCGCCGCCGCTGCCCGTCGTGCGTGGTGCGGCTGCGGCGCGGGCCACGATCTTCCGCAAGCGCGTGGTCGACGCGGGTGCGCTCAGCGACGCCGAACGCGCCCTGATCGCGACGCTCTACCCGGGCGAGGATGCGACGACCGCCGACGCCGCCGTGCGTCGGATCATCGACGAGGTCCGCCGCGACGGTGATCGCGCGCTGCGACGCATCTCCGCGGCGCTGGACGGTTTCGCGCCGGACCCGATCCGCGTGGGCGAGGCGGAGTTCGCCGCCGCCCGCGCCGCGGTCGACGACGGGCTGATCGGCGCGCTGCAGGCCGCCGCGGAGCGGGTGCGCGACTACCACCAGCGCCAGCTCGCACACGCGATGCAGTCCTTCGAGCACGACGGCCTGGGCCAGATCGTACGGCCGATCGCGCGGGTAGGGCTGTACGTGCCCGGCACGGCGGTCGTCTACCCCAGTTCCGTGCTGCACACGGCGATCCCCGCCGTCGTGGCCGGCGTCGAGGATGTGTGCATCGTCAGCCCGGTGTCGCCGGGCGACGCCGAGGCGAGCGGCGCCGTCGCCCCGATCAAGCTGGTCGCCGCCGAGATCGCGGGCGTGACGACCGTCTACAAGGTCGGGGGGGCGCAGGCGATCGCGGCGCTCGCCTATGGCACCGAGTCGGTGCCCGCCGTCGACAAGATCTTCGGGCCCGGCAATCGCTTCGTGACGCTGGCCAAGCGCATGGTCTACGGCGACGTCGGCATCGACGCGCTCTACGGCCCGACGGAGACCGTCGTCGTGACGGATGATTCCGCCGACCCCGAACTCTGCGCCGCCGACCTGCTCGCCCAGGCCGAGCACGACACCATCGCCGCGCCCCTGCTGATCACGTCGAGCGAGCGGGTCGCCCGCGCGGTGGCGGCCATCGTGCCGCGGCAGGCCGCCACCTTGCCCCGCGGCGCGATCGCGCTGCAGGCGTTCGAGAACCGGGGGGGCATCATCCTGGCCGAGGATCTGGCGGTCGCGATCGCGCTGGCCAACGAGTACGCGCCGGAGCACATGGCGCTCATCGTGGCCGACGAGCAGGCGGCGGTGGATCAGGTACGCAACGCGGGCGGCCTGTTCGTGGGCGAGGGCTCGCCGGAGGCGCTGGCCGACTACATCGCCGGGCCGTCCCACGTCATGCCGACGGGGGGGAGCGCCCGCTACGCGTCGCCGCTGCACGTCGATGCCTTCCGCAAGGTCACGAGCGTGCTGCGCGCCAGCGACGACCTGCTGCAGCGCGTCGCCGAGGACGCGATCACGATCGCCCACGCGGAGGGGCTCCAGGCCCATGCGCGCTCCCTGGAAGTGCGTCGCAGCGACCGCTGAGGCGCGGCCGGACCGTCGCGAGCGCCAGCGGGGCAATTTCCACGCCGCCCGGACGCGTGCCACCATGAGCCCATGTCCGGCCGAACCGACCCCCCGCGCGTGCAGCCGCACTTGGCCGCCCTGCCCGGCTACGAGCCCGTCACGCCCGTCGATCAACTGGCGGCGCGGGCCGGCGTCGACCCGGCCGACGTGCTCAAGCTCGACGCCAACGAGAACCCGTTCGGCGCGAGCGCGGCCGTGCAGCGCGCCATCGCCGCCTTCGACGGCTGGTCCGTCTACCCCGACCCGCTGCAATTGGACCTGCGGGCGGCGCTGGCCGGCTACGCTGGCGTCACGCCGGAGCGGGTGGTCGGGGGGGCCGGATCGGACGAGCTGATCGAGCTCACGGTGCGGGCGCTGGTGGGGCCCGGACAACGCGTCCTGAGCTGCCCGCCGACCTTCGGCATGTATCGCTTCCTGACCGACGTCGCCGCGGTCCCGCTGGACGAGGTCGAGCGGCGGCCCGATTTCCGCATCGACCTGGAGGCGGTGCTGGCCGCGATCAGGCCCGAGACGGCGCTGGTCATCCTGGCCTCGCCCAACAATCCCAGCGGCACGCCGCTCGGCGACGACGACTTGGCGGCCCTGCTGGGCAGCGGCGCGACGATCGCCGTCGACGAGGCCTACGGCGAGTACGCGGGGGGGTCGGCGCTGGAGCGCTTCGGCCACCACCCACGCCTGATCGTCTTCCGGACGTTCAGCAAGTGGGCGGGTCTGGCCGGGCTGCGCGCGGGCTACGGCGTCTTCCACGCGGACTTGGCCGCCGCGCTGCTGCGGATCAAGCAGCCCTACAACGTGAACCTCGCCGCCGACGTCGCCATGCGCGCGGCCATCGACGCGCAGGAGGAGTTGCTGGCGCAGGCCGCCCTCGTCGTCGGGGAGCGGGGGGCGTTGGCCCGCGACATCGACGCCCTGGGCTGGCTGACGCCGTATCCGTCGTCGGCGAACTTCCTGCTCTGCGCGGTCGGCGGGGGGGCGCCCGATGCGGGGGCCGGCCTGCAGGCGGCGCTGGCGGCGCGGGGGGTCTTCGTGCGCTACTTCGGCACGCCACGGCTGCGCGACTGCGTTCGCATCTCGTGTCCGCGGCCCGACCAGCACGACGCCCTGATGACGCATCTGCGCGCGGCGGGCGCGGATCTGGGCCTCGCCTAGCGCCACGCGCCCGCGCTTGCCACGATGGAGTTGGTCGGGGAACGGGAGCCAGCCATGACGCGAGAAGCCTCGGTCCGGCGCGAGACCAAAGAAACCAAGATCGAGGTCGTCCTGCGGCTGGAGGGGGGCGGCCGGGTGGACGTGGCCACCGGCATCGGCATGCTCGACCACATGATCGAGCAGCTGGCCCGGCACGGCGGCTTCGACCTGAAGGTGCACGCCGACGGCGACCTGCACGTCGACGCGCACCACACCGTCGAGGACATCGGGCTGGCGCTCGGCAAGGCGCTCAACGAGGCGCTGGGCGACCGGGGGGGCATCGCGCGGATGGCGGACCGGACGGTGCCGCTCGACGAGGCGTTGGTGCACGCCGCGCTCGACCTGAGCGGCCGCCCGTACACCGACATCGGGTTGCGCTTCAGCGCCGGCATGGCGGGCGAGCTGCCGACGGCCCTGGTGCCGCACTTCTTCGAGTCGTTCGCGCAGGAGGGGCGCTTCGCGCTGCACCTGCGCCAGCTGGCGGGTGAGAACGACCACCACATCATGGAGGCGGCCTTCAAGGCGACGGCGCGGGCGCTGCGCGACGCGGTCGTGGTGGTCGAGGCAGGGGGGGTCGTGCCGAGCACGAAGGGGACGCTGTCGGCCTAGAGGCGGCCCGTTCCGGGGGTGGGATCGGACCGATCTGGGGGCATGTGCACCGCTGCGCGTGTTTCGCCCGCTTCGGGACGGTCTGGGGGATGCGATCGCCCGTGATCATTGGCGTTCCTGGTGTTTCATGGGTGGTCAGAGCGGGTCATTGGGGTGCATAGCGGGTCAGGAGTGTGCAGGAGTGTGCACGAGTGTGCACGTGTGTGCACGAGTTGGGAACGTGCTGTCGAGGCCGGTAGACCGCGACTCGCGGGTCTTGATGTCAGTATAGCGGAGTATGGGCTCGGCGGCTAGATCGCGGCGTCCGACACGGAGAAGCGGTAGTCCTCGATGACCGGGTTGGCGAGGAGCTGGTCGCACATCGCGTCGACCTGCGATGCGGCGTCCGCCTCGTCGGGGGCGTCCAGCCAGACCTCGATGTACTTGCCGGCGCGGACGGCATCGACGCCGGCGTAGCCCAGCGAGTGCAGGCCGCCCTTGATCGTCAGGCCCTGAGGATCGTTGACGGTGCGCTTGAGCGTGACGTGGATCTCGGCCTTGTAGCGGGGCACGTCAGCCGGCCCCCGGACGGAGGAGCTGGAGCCCCGTAAGGCGCTCGAAGCCCCGTGCATAGCGCTCCTGGAGCAGTGCAACGACCTCCGGAGGCATGGCGGGGGCGGGCGGCGTCTTGTCCCAGCCGGTCGACTCCAGCCAGTCGCGCAGGGGCTGCTTGTCGAACGACGGCTGGGGCCGGCCGGGCTGGTAGACCGCCACATCCCAGAAGCGCGAGGAGTCCGGGGTCAGCGCTTCGTCGATGAGGATGGCTTCCTCCTCGCCCTGGTCGTTGCGCACGATGCCGAACTCGAACTTGGTGTCGGCGATGATGAAGCCCTGCTGCCGGGCCCGCTCGAGGCCGTACATGTAGAGCGACATGGAGCGCACCTTGACCGTGTTGGCGACCTCCTCGCCGACGATCTCGACCGCCTGCTCGTAGGAGATATTCTCGTCGTGGCCCTCGTCGGCCTTGGTGGAGGGCGTGAAGATCGCGGCGGGGAGGGCGTCGGACTCGCGCAGGCCGTCCGGCAGGCGGATGCCGCAGACCTTGCCGCTCGCCTGGTAGTCCTTCCAGCCGCTGCCCGACAGGTAGCCGCGGATGATGGACTCCAACTTCACGGGGACCGTCTTGCGCACCAGCATCGTGCGGCCGATGAAGTCCGGGCCGAGCGCGACGGGCAGGTCGGGGTTGTGGGTGGAATCGATGACGCGGATCATGTGGTTCGGCACGACGCTTCGGGTGTTCTCGAACCAGTAGGCCGACATCTGCGTGAGCACGCGCCCCTTGTCGGGGATGCCGTTGGGCAGCACGACGTCGAACGCCGAGACGCGGTCCGTCGCGACGATGAGGAGGCGGTCGCCGAGGTCGTAGACATCGCGGACTTTGCCCTGGAACTTGGGCAGGTCCAGGTCCGTGTGCAGCAGCACGTCGCTCGTTCCCGTGGTCATGATGCTCTCCCGTCGATTCGCCCCAACGCCGGGGCCGCTCAGATGCCCACGCGCTCGAAACTCGCGTCCAGATGGCGCAGGTAGTACGCAGGGTCGAACAGCTCGCGCAGCGTCGCGACCGGGTCGGCCGCGGCGCCGCCGGTGCTGTCGGGGGGGCGCAGCGCGGCCAGCACGGCGGCGTCGGCGGCGAGCAGGTCGAAGAAGGGGCGGCGCTCGTTCCAGGCGGTCATCGCGTGCGCCTGCACGAGCTTGTAGGCGGCCTCGCGGGGCATGCCGCGCTCGACGAGCGCCAGCAGCACGCGCTGCGAGAAGACGAGCCCGTAGGAGCGATCCATGTTCTCGCGCATGTGCTCCGGATAGACGACGAGGTTCTCCATGATCCAACTGAACATGTCGAGCATGTAGTCGAGCAGGATGCAGGCGTCGGGGAAGATGATGCGCTCCGTAGACGAGTGCGAGATGTCGCGTTCGTGCCACAGCGCGACGTTCTCCAGCGCGGTCGTGGCGTAGCCGCGGATCACGCGGGCCAGGCCGCTGATGCGCTCGCACTTCTCGGGGTTGCGCTTGTGCGGCATCGCCGAGGAGCCGGTTTGGCCGGGCAGGAAGGGCTCCTCGGCCTCGCGCAGCTCGGTGCGCTGCATGTGGCGGATCTGCACCGCGAACTTCTCCAGCGAGGCCGCGATCAGCGCCAGGGTCGAGACGAACTCCGCGTGCCGGTCGCGCTGGAGGATCTGGTTCGACACCGGCGCGACGCCCAGGCCGAGTTCGGCGCAGATGCGCTCCTCGGCCGAGGGGGGGACCGTGGCGTGCGTCCCGACGGCGCCGCTGATCTTGCCCACGCTGATCGAGGCCGTCGCGGCCGTCAGGCGGGCCCGGCCGCGCCGCACCTCGTCGACCCAGAGGGCGAGCTGCAGCCCGAAGGTCATCGGCTCGGCGTGGATGCCGTGCGTGCGGCCCACCATCAGCGTGCGCTTGTGCTCCCGCGCCTTGGCGACCAGGACCGCCTCGAGGCGGGCCAGTTCCGTCTGCAACAGCGCCGCCGCATCGCGTAGTTGCAGCGAGGTCGCGGTGTCCCAGACGTCGGATGAGGTCAGGCCGAGGTGCACCCAGCGCCCCGCGTCGCCCAGGGAGTCCGAGACGGAGCGCAGGAAGGCGGTCACGTCGTGGTGGGTCTCCGCCTGATAGCGGTCGAGGTCCTCCAGCACGAATGATGCGCCGGCCGCGACGGCGTCGGCGTCGGCCTGCGGCACGACGCCCTCGGCGGCCCAGGCTTGCACGGCGGCGATCTCGACCTGCAGCCAGCGCTCATACTTGGCCTGGTCGGTCCAGAGGGCGGCCATGGCGGGGCGGGAGTAGCGCGGGATCATCGGGGTCGCAGAGCCTTCCGCTGCGCCGGCGTCGTGCCGGGCGGGTCAGTCGAGGTAGTCCTCGCGCACGGGGGAGAAGATGTCGATCGCGACCGAATCCTCCAGCGCCGTCACCTTGTGGTCGACGTCGCCGGGGACGAGCCAGGAGTCGCCGGGGCCGAGCTCCCGGGTCGCGCCGGGCATCTCGAAGAGGATTCGCCCGGAGACGAGGTAGCCGGTCTGCTCGTGCGGGTGGCTGTGATTGGGGACGACCGCGTCCTTGGCGATGCGGATCTCATGGATGGAGGTGCGGTCGCCATGATTCAGCGTCCGGCGGGTGATGCCGGGCAGCATCTCCACCGGGCGGGTGTCGGCGTTGCGCTGCAGATTGGGCTCGGTCATTGGCTCCTCAGCTTTCCGGCGGCCGGGGCCTCTCCGGCCGCCGCAGCCGCCGGCAGGCCCACGGCGGGGCGCCACCGGGTCACAACTCCCGCGCCGCGATGTCGGTGCGGTAGTGCCGCCCCTCGAACTCGATGCGCGAGGCGTTAGCGTATGCCCGCGCCCGCGCCGTCGCCAGATCGGGCCCGAGCCCCACGACGACCAGCACGCGCCCGCCGCTGGTGACGACGTCGCCGGCGGCGTCCAGGGCCGTGCCCGCGTGGAAGACGAGGACGCCGGGATCGACGCTGTCGAGACCGCTGATGCGATGCCCGGTCTCGTACGCGCCCGGGTAGCCGCCGCTGGCCAGCACGACCCCCACCGCCGCCTCGCCCGACCACTCGGCGTGCGCGGTCTCCAGCCGCCCCTCGGCGCAGGCGACGAGCAGGGCCAGCAGGTCGGAGCGCAGCTGCGGCGCCAGCACCTGCGTCTCGGGGTCGCCGAAGCGGCAGTTGAACTCGATCACGCGGGGCGCGCCCGCCTCGTCGACCATCAGGCCGCCGTAGAGCAGGCCCCGGTAGGGGCACGCCGCGCCCTGCAGCGCGCGCGCCACCGGCCGGTGGACGGACTCCACCAGCGAGGTCCAGGCGTCCGGCCCCAGGAAGCCGGGCGGGCTGTATACGCCCATGCCACCGGTGTTGGGGCCACGGTCGCCGTCGAGGGCGCGCTTGTAGTCGCAGGAGAGGGGCAGCGGCAGCACCGTGTCGCCATCGACGAGCGCCATGGCGCTCGCCTCCAGCCCGGCCAAGCGCTCCTCGACCACGACGGTCGCCGAGGCCGCGCCGAAGCGGCCGCCCAGCAGCGAATCGACGGCCACGTGGGCCTCCCCCATGGAGGCGGGCACGATCACGCCCTTGCCCGCGGCGAGCCCGTCGGCCTTGATCACGGGGGCGGGCCCCTCCCGTGGGAACGTCGCGTCGATGAAGGCGTGGGCGGCGGCGGGGTCGTCGAAGGCTTCGCCGGCAGCGTGGGGCACGCCGGCGTCGCGCATGGTCTGCTTGGCGAACCACTTGGACGACTCGATCCGGGCCGCGGCCTGCGTGGGGCCGAAGGCCAGGATGCCCGCCGCCGACAGCGCATCGACCATGCCGGCGGCCAGCGGCGCCTCCGGACCCACGACGACGAAGTCGATGGCCCGCTCCCGCGCCGCCGCCAGGACGCCGGGGACGTCCTCGGCGTCGATCGGGAGATTGCCGCCCAGGCCGGTCTCGCGCAGGAGGAGGGCGGTGCCGGCATTGCCGGGTGCGCAGAACAGGGCGTCGCAGCCGGGGCTGCGGCTGATGCCCCAAGCCAGCGCGTGCTCGCGACCGCCGCCGCCGACGACCAGGACTCTCATGCCGCGCCGCGCGCCGGCGGCTGCATCGGGATGCGGGAGAGGTCGCCGTCGATGATGGTGGCGTCCATGGCGGCCATCTCACTCTGGTAGGGCATCTCGGGGACGGGCTGCATCATGTAGATCGGCAGGTCGAGGATGTGGGCGAAGCCCATCTCGAGGAACGAGTTGCCGCCCACGTAGCTGGCGATGCCCTTGACGTCCTCGTTGAGGACGAGGATGGCCTGCGAGCGCTGGATCTTGCGCCAGTGCTCGCGGATCAGGTCGTGGTCGCGCTTCAGCTGAGCCCGCTCGACGTCGCTGGCCTCCTGGTAGTCGAACTGCTCGTTCTCGACCGGGATGTAGACCGTGTGCCCGAGCGATTCGAGCTTCGCCTGGACCTCGCGGATGCGGTCGGCGAGGGTCATGCTGGAGCAGATCGTGATGATCATCCGTGCCGCTCCGCTTCCGTTCGGCCCTATTCCCACTCGATCGTGCCGGGCGGCTTCGACGTGATGTCGAGCACCACCCGGTTGACCGCCGGCACCTCGTTGACGATGCGGTTCGCGATGCGGGCCAGGACGTCGTAGGGCAGGCGAGCCCAGTCGGCGGTCATGGCGTCCTCGGCGGTCACCGCCCGGATGGCGACGACGTGGCCGTAGGTGCGGGCGTCGCCCTGCACGCCGACGGATCGGGTGTCGGTGAGGATCGCGAACGACTGCCAGAGATCCCTGTAGAGGTCGGCGTCCTTGATCTCGTCCATCACGACCCAGTCGGCGGCGCGCAGCGTCTCCAGCTTGGCGCGCGTGACCGCGCCGATGATGCGGATCGCCAGCCCGGGGCCCGGGAACGGCTGGCGGTAGACCATCTCGGCCGGCAGGCCCAACTCGATGCCGACCTTGCGCACCTCGTCCTTGAACAGGTAGCGCAGCGGCTCGACGAGGGTGAGCCGCATGCGCTCGGGCAGGCCGCCGACGTTGTGGTGCGACTTGATCGTCGCGGTGACGCCGCCGACGCCGCTGCCGGCGCTCTCGACGACGTCGGGGTAGGTCGTGCCCTGGACCATCGAGGCGACCTCGCCCAGCCCCTGGGCAGCCTCCTCGAAGACCGCGATGAACGTCTCGCCGATGCGCTTGCGCTTCGTCTCGGGGTCGGTGACGCCGGCCAGCTCCTCCAGAAACAGGTCGACCGCGTCGATGTGGCGCAGGTCGATGGCCAGATGCTTGCGGAACGTGCGCACGACGCGCTCCGGCTCCTCGCGGCGCAGCAGGCCGTTGTCGACGAAGATGCAGGTCAACTGGTCGCCGACGGCGCGATGCACCAGCGCCGCCGCCACCGCCGAATCGACGCCGCCGCTGAGGGCGCAGATGACGCGGCCGTCGCCCACCTGGGCGCGGATATCGGCGACGGCCTGCTCCACGAAGTTGGCCGGCGTCCAGTCGCCGCGGCAGCCGCAGATCTCCCGCACGAAGTTGCGGATCAGGCGGTCGCCCTCGGGCGTGTGCACGACTTCGGGGTGGAACTGGATGCCGTAGAGCCCCTGGTCGTTGCCCATCACGGCCACGGGGATCGTCTCGCTCGACGCGAGCACGCGGAAGCCGGGCGGCGCCTCGGCGACGCGGTCGCCGTGGCTCATCCAGACGGGCATCGCCGGGGGCAGCTCGGCCAGGAGGTCCGGCTCGCGCTCGTGGTGGATCACGGCGTGGCCGAACTCCCGCTCGCGCCCGCCGGTCACGCGACCGCCCAGCGCGGCCGTCATCGTCTGCATGCCGTAGCAGATGCCCAGCACGGGCAGCCCGCTCTCGTAGACGTAGGGCGGCGCCGACGGCGCGCCGTCGTCGTGTACCGAGGCCGGCCCGCCCGAGAGGATGAAGCCCTTGGGGTTGAGCGCCTGCACCCGCTCCCACGACGCCGTGTGCGGCAGCAGCTCGCAGTAGACGTTGAGTTCCCGCACGCGCCGCGCGATCAACATGCTGGTCTGGGAGCCGAAGTCCATGATCACGATCGCCTCACGCGGGGGTGTGGCCTCGCCGCGGGCGGGGCGGTCGCCCTGACGCTCGCGCGCCACCTCCAGATAGGCGGAGACTTCCAGGTCGTCGGTACCGCGGATGCGTTCGCGGACCGGGGGGGCGTCGGCGGGGGCGGGCAGGCCGGCAGGATCGACCCGATCGGGCGCGGTGACGGCCGTCGGTTCGGAGTCGATCAAGACCTTCCCCTCCCGGGCCGGTTCCCTCTCCCTCTGGGAGAGGGCTAGGGTGAGGGTCTGCGCCGGCCGAGGGGCCCTCACCCCAACCCTCTCCCTCAGGGAGAGGGGGCTCCGGCCGTGGCTGCCACGCCCAGGGCAGGTGTATCGCACGTGTATACTCGGGTCAAGAACAGTTGTCCTAACGAACGGGCACGGGCCCGGGGAAAGGTGGGCAGCATGGACGCGACGGAGCCATCGGAGGGCGCGGTGGAGGGCTCGATGGAGGGCCTGATCGAGCGTGGCGCCGGCGTGCTGCGCGACGGCGGCCTGCTGGGGCTGCCGACCGACACCCAATACGCGCTCTCGGCGCTCGCCTCCGACGGGGCCGCGGTGATGCACTGCTACGCCTGCAAGCAGCGCCCCGACGATGACGCGATGCCCATCTTCCTGCCGTCGCTGGAGTGGCTGGACCGCGTCGCGACCGATATCCCCGCCGGGGCGCGGACGCTGGCGGCCGAGGTCTGGCCGGGCGCGGTGACGCTGGTGCTGCCGCGCAACCCGGACTGGCGGTCGCTGGCCGTGCCGGGCAAGACCGTCGCGGTGCGCATCCCCGATCATCCGCTGGCGTTGGGGCTGCTGGCCGCCGTCGACGCGCCGCTGACGGGCAGCAGCGCCAACCGCCACGGCGAGCCGCCGGCGCTGCGCGCGGACGACGTGCGGGCGTCGCTCGGCGAGGCCGTCACGGTGCTGCCGGAGGGCGGGGTGCTGCCCCAGGGCACGGCCTCGACTATTCTCGCCTGGAGCGACGACGAGCCGCGCATCCTGCGACCCGGCGCCCTCAGCGACGAGGACATCCAGGCGCTGTTGCGGCGGCACGGCGCCGCAGGCGGCTGACGGGCCGCCGGTCGCGGTGCCGGCGAGCCGCCCAGGGAGAGCACACGGTGCGCATTGCCATCGGCAGCGACCACGCCGGCTATCGCCTGAAGGAGTTCCTGCGCGCCGAGCTGGCCGCGCTGCGTCATGACCTGCACGACTTCGGCGCGCACAGCCCGGAGTCGGTCGACTACCCCGACATCGCCATTCCCCTGGCGCGCAGCGTCGTGACCGGCGAGGCCGACCTCGGCATCGTCATCTGCAGCAACGGCGTGGGCGTCAGCATCGCGGCGAACAAGGTCCCCGGCGGTCGCGCCGCCCTCTGCCACGACGCCTGGTCGGCGTCGCGCGCGCGGGCGCACACGAACGCCAACATCCTCGCCCTCGGCGGGCTGGTGGTGGGCGAGCAGGTGGCGCTGGACATCGTGCGCGCCTTCCTCAGCCACGAGTTCGAGGGCGGCCGCCACGCGCGGCGGGTCGCCAAGATCGAGGCGCTGGACAGCGAGTACGCTCGCGACTGATCGCCGCCGCACCGCAGACCAGTCCGAGAGACGCCCGTGCCGAACGCCCAGACCACCCCCACGCATTGCCCCCAATCGACGGGCCCCCGATCGGCGGGCCCCGTGCGCGTGATCCGCAAGCGCTCCCTGCGCGACCTGGACGTCGCGGGCAAGACCGTCCTGCTGCGCGCCGACTTCAACGTGCCGCTCGCCGCGGCCCACGACGGCTGGCGGGTGGCGGACGATGCGCGCATCCGCGCGGCCGTGCCCAGCATCGACTACCTGCGCGAGCACGGCGCGGCGGTGATCGTCTGTTCGCACCTGGGCCGACCCGGGGGGGTCGTGCGCGACGAGTTGCGGCTCGCGCCGGTGGCGGCCGTGCTGGGCGGCCTGATCGGCGCGCCGGTGCGCACCGTCCGCGACTGCGTGGGCCCCGATGTCGAAGCCGCCGCCGCCGCGCTGGGGCCCGGCGACGTGCTGCTGCTGGAGAACCTGCGCTTCCACCCCGAGGAAGAAGCCAACGATGGCGGATTCGCGTCGCGCCTGGCGGGTCTGGCCGATCTGTACGTCAACGACGCGTTTGGGGCGGCGCACCGCGCGCACGCCTCCGTGGACGCCGTCGCGCGGTTGCTGCCGAGCGCGGCCGGGCTGCTGCTGGAGCGGGAGATCGCGCGGCTGGCCAACATCTTCGCCGGCGACGCCTCGGTGGCGGTGGTGAGCGGCGGCGCGAAGGTGAGCGACAAGCTGGGCCTGCTGCACAGCGTCGTCGCGCGCGCCGACGTGCTCTGCATCGGCGGCGCGATGGCCAACACGTTCCTGCTCGCCAACGGCGCCGAGATCGGGGCGTCGCTGGCGGAGCCGCGGATGGCCGATGAGGCGCGCGCCATCCAGGCCGACGCCGTCCAGCACGACTGCCGCCTGCTGCTGCCCGTCGACGCCGTCATCGCGCAGGGACCGGAGCAGCCGCCGCGCGCCCGCCCGCTCCTGCTCGCCGAGGAGACGCTGCCCCCCGGCTGGTGCATCCTCGACATCGGGCCGCGCAGCATCGAGCAGTTCGGCGCGGCGCTGGCCGGCGTGGGGACCGTGATCTGGAACGGCCCCATGGGCCTCTTCGAGCGCGAGGCCTTCGCCGGCGGGACGCGGGCGCTGGCGCGCTTGCTGGCGGGGCTGCCGGCCGACGTGATCGTGGCGGGCGGTGAGACCCTGGCCGCCACCGCGCAGGCGGGCGTCGCCGACCAGATGACGCATCGCAGCACCGGCGGCGCGGCGGCGCTGGCACTGATCGAGGGGCGGACGCTGCCCGGCATCGCAGCGCTGCCCGACGCCTAGGGCCGTCGGGGCGGCGCAGCCCCTGGAGGTGGCACGATATGGACCTCGACCTCGCCCGGCGCCTGCATCGCCCCGCCGACAGCAAGATCCTCTGGCTGGTGCTGGACGGCCTCGGCGGCCTGCCGCACCCCGATAGCGGCCTGTCGGAGTTGGAGACCGCCCACACGCCGCACCTCGACGCCCTGGCCGGCGAGAGCGCGCTGGGGCTCTCGATGCCCGTGGGCTACGGGATCACGCCGGGCTCCGGGCCCGGTCACCTGGCGCTCTTCGGCTACGACCCCTTGCAGTTCGACATCGGCCGCGGCGTGCTGGAGGCGACCGGCATCGGCTTCCCGCTGCAGCCCAGCGATGTCGCCGCGCGGGGCAACTTCTGCACCCTGGCCGGCGACGGCACGATCCGCGACCGGCGCGCCGGCCGCCTCCCCAGCGAGCAATCCGCCGCGATCGTGGAGCGGCTGCGCAGCATCCGTATCGCGGGGCTGGAGGTGTTCGTCGAGCCGGTGCGGGAGCATCGCTTCGTGCTGGTGCTGCGGGGGGCGGGGCTGAGCGCCGCGGTCTCGGAGACGGACCCGCAGGCGGAAGGCGTCGCGCCGCTGCCGAGCCGGGCCCTGATCCCGCAGGCGCAGTCCCCGGAGGCGCAGGCGACGGCGGCCGCGGTCAACGAGTTCGTCGCGCGGGCCGCGCCGCTGATCGCGGACGAGCCGTTGGCCAACGGGCTGGTGCTGCGCGGCTTCGCGACGATCCCGGCGCTGCCGCAGATGAGCGAGGTGTGGGGCCTCACGCCCGCGAGCTGCGCGATCTACCCGATGTACCGGGGCCTCGCGCGGCTGGCGGGCATGGCGGCGATCCCCGCGGGCAACGACATCGGCGACCAGATCGCCGCGCTGGGCGAGCACTGGCCGGACTACGACTACTTTTTCTGCCACTACAAGTACACCGACTCCGCCGGCGAGGACGGCGACTTCGACGCCAAGGTCGAGCGGCTGCAGGAGTTCGACGCCGCGCTGCCGGCCCTCCGCGACCTGGGCCCGGACGTGCTCGTCGTCAGCGGCGACCACTCCACGCCGGCCGTGATGGCGGCGCATTCCTGGCACCCGGCGCCGTTCCTGCTGCACTCCCGTACGACGCGGCGTCGCGCCGGGGCGGCGTTCAGCGAAGCGGACTGCGCGCGGGGCATGCTGGGCACGTTCCCGGCCAAGGAGGCGCTGCCCCTGGCGATGGCGCACGCGGGCCGCCTCGCGAAGTACGGGGCCTGACCGCCCCTGGGCGGGGCTCCGGCGACGTACGATCATCCGGAAGCAGACGGACAGACTGATATACAGGAGGCCCAATGGCGCAGCGCACACCGATCAGCGCCGGCAACTGGAAGATGCACCTGAGCGACCAAGCGGCCGACGATCTTTGCCGGGCCCTCCTGGCGGGCGGGATCGACCGCATCGCCGGCGTGCAGGTCGTGGTGGCGCCGGGGTTCCTGCAGCTCGGGCGGGTGCGCGGCCACTTCTCGGGTACCGAGGGCGCCGGCGTGGGGGTGGCGGGGCAGACCATGCACGCCCGCGACGAGGGCGCGTTCACGGGGGAGGTGAGCCCCGTGCAGCTGGCCGAAGTCGCCGGCTGGGTGATCCTGGGTCACTCCGAGCGCCGTCAGTACTTCTGCGAGGACGACGGCGCGCTGCGGGCCAAGGTCGCGTCGGCCCTGGCGCACGGACTGCGGCCCATCCTCTGCGTCGGAGAAACCGTCGAAGAGCGCGACGCCGGACGCACCGCCGCAGTGCTCACGCGGCAGGTCGGCCTCGCCCTGGAGGGCATCGACCTGCCGGACGACTTCGTCATCGCCTACGAGCCGGTGTGGGCGATCGGCAGCGGGCGGGCGGCGACGACGGAGCAGGCGCAGGAGGCGGCCGCGCGGATCCGGGACCTCGTGCGCGGGCAGGCCGGCGATGCCGCGGCGGATGGCTGCCGGATCCTGTACGGCGGCTCCGTCAAGCCGGGGAACGCGGGCGACTTCGCCGCCCAGCCCGACATCGACGGGGCGCTGGTCGGCGGGGCGTCGCTGGACCCCGCGGCCTTCCTCGCGATCACGCGGGCCATCGCGGCGGCGTGAGGGGGCGCGACGCGATGCCCGTGGACTCCCCGTCGGATGCGCCGCCGCCGCTGCTGGCCGTCGTGGGGCCGACCGCCTCCGGAAAGACGGCGTGGGCGCTCGAACTGGCCGCGCGCCTCGACGGCGAGGTGATCGGGGCGGACAGCCGGCAGGTCTACCGCGGCCTCGACATCGGGACGGCCAAGCCGAGCCTCGCCCAGCGGGCCGCCGTCCGGCACCACTGCCTCGACCACGTCGACCCGCGCGAGCGCTACCACCTGGCGCGGTACCTGCGCGAGGCCCGCGCCGCCCTCGACGACGTGCGGAGCCGCGGCCGCGTTCCCATCCTCGCGGGGGGCACGGGGCAGTACGTCTGGGCTTTGCTCGAGGGCTGGGACGTCCCCGAGGTCACGCCCGACCTGGGCTTCCGCACGGAGTTGGAGGCCCGCGCCCGGCGCGACGGAGCGGCGGCGCTGCACGAGGAGTTGCGCCGCGTCGATGCCAAAGCGGCGGAGGCGATCCTGCCGGGCAACGCCCGGCGCACGATCCGCGCGCTCGAGGTCTTGCACAGCACGGGGCGGCCGATCTCGGACTGGTGGGCGGCGCGCCGTCCGATCCCCGCCGTGATCCTGGCCCCCCAAGTCGGCCCCGGCCAGTTGGACGCGCGCATCGACCGCCGCGTCGAGGCGATGTTCGCGGAGGGGCTGGTCGAGGAGACCGCGGCGCTGCTGCGCGACGGCCTGCCGCCCGACGCTCCTGCCCTGGAGAGCATCGGCTACCGGCAGGCTGTGGCCCATCTGGCGGGCGAGAGCGACCGCGCCGCCGCGCTCGCCGCCACGCGGCAGGCCACGCGCCGCCTGGCGCGGCGTCAGCGGGGCTGGTTTCGCGCCACGGATGATCGCATTCGCTGGGCCCCGACGCTCGCCGCGGCCCTGGAGGGCGTCGCGGGTGTCGCGTCAGCCTCGGACGCGGGCAGGCCCCATACGGCCGGGCTGCCTACAATCGGCACATGACCGCGCAGGCATCCACGCCCCCGGGCCAGATCGACTTCCTCAAGGTGCAGGGCACCGGGAACGATTTCGTGCTCGTCGACGGACGGGGAACGCAGGCCGACTGGGCCGCGCTCGCCCCCGGCCTCTGCGACCGGCACTTCGGCGTCGGCTCCGACGGGCTGCTCGTGATGCAGGAATCGGACCGCGCGCCCGTGCGCATGGCGATGTACAACCCCGACGGCTCCGAGGCCGAGATGTGCGGCAACGGTCTGCGCACCTTCGTGAAGTACGCCGTCGAGCGCGGCGGCGTGCCCGCCCCCGACGGCTGCCTCGACGTCGAGACGGGCGCGGGCGTGCTGCGCACCACGTTCGCCGGCGGCAACGCCGCCATCGAGCGGGTGCGCATCGACATGGGCGCGCCCATCCTGCGCCCCGTCCGTGATCTCGCGCTGCGCGCCGGCGGGCAGGACGTCGCGGTGACCTGCGTGTCGATGGGCAATCCGCACGCCGTGCACTTCACCGACATCCCCGTCGATGAGTACCCGCTGGCGCGGGTGGGCCCGCTCGTCGAGCACGACGCGCACTTCCCCAAGCGCGTGAACTTCGAGATCGTCAACGTGCTCGCCCCCGATCATCTGCGCATGCGCGTGTGGGAGCGGGGGGCGGGGGAGACGCTGGGCTGCGGGACCGGCGCCTGCGCGGTGCTGGTCGCGGCGCGGCTGCACGGCCTGGCGCAGGCCGCCGCTATGGTGAGCCTGCCCGGCGGTGACCTGAGCATCGCGTGGGATGGCGACGATACGCATCACGGTTCGGTCTTCCTCGAAGGACCGGCCGAGTACGTCTTTGCAGGCAGATGGCAGTTGAAGGAACAGGATCGCTAAATGGTTACACCCGATTACGCCGCTTACGACCAGGACCGCGCCAGCGGGCTGATCCACGATCTGCATCGGTCGATCGCGGAGACCCCGCGCGCCCTGCGCAATCAGCCGACGGCCGACTACGCCGCGATGCTGAAGCTGCCGCGCTTCCTCAGCACGCAGTGCCAGGACGGATACCTGCTGGGCATCCCGTACGGCCGGCATCTCAAGCTCTTCTATGAGTTCGATCGCCTGGGCCCGTTGCAGACCCACCTGCGCGACCTGGTGACCGACATGGCCGAACTGGCCGAGAAACACACCGACTGCCGCCTGCTGGCGCTGGAGTTCGACGACTTCCCCAACCGGCACCACGTCGACCACACGTTCATCGGCGCGTACTTCCGCGACCCGCTGCCGTTCATGCGGATGCGCGTGCGCGACATGCGCGAGCAGGAGTTGCCCGACGCCCCCGACGGCGTCAGCGTCCGCTCCGCCACCGACGCCGACGCCGCCGCGATCAGCGATCTGGAAGCGGAGGCGTCGGGCGACGATTCGCTGTCGCCGCCCCTGCCCGACGGGTTCATTGAGGGCGCGCGTTCCGTGCTCGTCGCCGAGCAAGGGGGCGTGATCGCCGGCTACATCCGCCTGGTGGACGCCGAGCGGCGGGGCCTGATGGCGGAGGAGTTCCTCGTGCAAGAGGAGGGGGGCGAGGCGGCGGCCGTCGCGCTGCTGCGGGCCACCATGGAGGAGGGCAAGGCGGCCGACCGTCGCGGCCTGACGATCCGGGTGGCGGCGGACGCCGTGGGCGATCCGGTCTTCAAGACGTTCGGCTTCAAGCACAGCGGCGACGGCCTCCAGTACCTCCGTGTCGCGAACCCGGAGGCCGCCTACGCGGCCGTGAAGAAGCGCCCGGTCTACGTCAGGGTGGGGAAGATCTTCGGGCGCTTCTAGGCGTCGTCCGCGGGCGAGGCCCGCCGGCCATGCGGCCGGGCGGCCGTCGCGCGGGGGCCGGCCTGGGCCGAGTGCCCGTTTGACGAGTGCAAGTGGATCGGAAGGGGCGCGCATGCGTGTCGCCAAACGCGTCGAAGAGCTGCCCGCCTACCTCTTCGTCGAGATCAGCCGCAAGATCGCGGAGAAGCGGGCGCAGGGCATCGACGTCATCACGTTCGGCATCGGCGATCCCGACCTGCCGACGCCGGCGCCCATCCTGGCCGCGCTGCACGCGGCCGCCGACGATCCGGCCAACCACCGCTACCCCGAGTCCGAGGGGCTGCCGGAGCTGCGCCGGGCGATCGGCGTCTGGATGCAGGGGCGCTTCGGCCTGACGTTCGACCCCGAGACGGAGATCCTGCCGCTGATCGGCGCGAAAGAGGGCATCGCCCACATCGCGCTGTGCTTCATCGAGCCGGGCGGCGTGGCGCTGGTCCCCGACCCCGGCTATCCGGTGTACGAGATCGGGACGATGTTCGCCGGGGGCGAGTCGTACCGCCTGCCGCTCAGCGAGGAGAACGACTGGCTGCCCGACTACTCCCTGATCCCGGCCGAGGTGCTGGAGCGCTCCCGCATGCTCTGGATCAACTACCCCAACAACCCCACCGGCGCGACGGCCAGCCCCGAGTTCTTCGCCGAGACGGTGGCCTTCGCTAAGCGGCACGACCTCGTCGTCTGCCACGACAACGCCTACAGCGACGTCGCCTACGACGGCTACGTGCCGCCCGCCTTCCTGCAGGCCGAGGGCGCGCGCGACGTGGGCGTGGAGTTCTTCTCGTTCAGCAAGACCTTCAACATGACCGGCTGGCGGATCGCCTGGGTGGCGGGCAATCCAGAGATCGTGAACGCGCTGATGCGGGTCAAGTCGAACATCGACAGCGGCATTCCGCAGGCGATCCAGCGCATGGCGATCGCGGCGCTGGAGGGCGACCAGGGCCTGATCGGGCGCAACAACGCCTCCTTGGAGCGTCGCCGCGACCGCGTCGTCGCGGCGCTGCGGGGGATCGGGCTGCGGGTGCGGGCGCCGAAGGCCAGCCTCTACGTGTGGGCGCGCGTGCCCGACGGCATGACCAGCGCCGACTTCGCGACGCGGCTGCTCGAGGAGCAGGCGGTGGTCGTCACGCCGGGGCGGGGCTACGGCGCCTGCGGCGAGGGCTACGTGCGGCTCTCGCTGACCATCCCCGATGACCAGATCGACGAGGGCGCGCGCCGGATCGCGGCGCTGACCGGCGGTTAGGCGGGCCGCGGCGCCGGGATATCCGCTCGGCCCGGCGCACGGCTACACTCGTCTCCACGTCGAGCGACGCCCGCGCCCGCGACGGCCCAGGAGCCCACGATTCCCAAGTCCGCCCGCAACAAGCCCGGTACCCGCGCCCGTACGCACGCCAACCCCACCGTCCCGCGCGAAGAACGCGCGATCCTGGTCGCCGTCGACTGGACGCAGGCCGAGCATTGGGACGTCGATTCGTCGCTCGCCGAACTCGCCATGCTCGCCGAGACGGCCGGCGCGATGCCCGTGCAGCGCGTCGTGCAGCGGCTGCGGCGCCCCGACCCGCACAGCTACGTCGGCAAGGGCAAGCTCGCCGAGATCGTGGAGCTGGTCGGCCGGGAGAGTGCGAGCGTGGTCATCTTCGACGATGAGCTGACGCCCGCCCAGCAGCGGGCGCTGGAGTCGGCGCTGGCCGTGAAGGTGATCGATCGCACGGCCCTAATCCTCGACATCTTCGCGCAGCGCGCCCGCACCAACGAGGGTGGCTTGCAGGTCGCGCTGGCGCAGCACGAGTATCTGCTGCCGCGTCTGGCGGGGCAGTGGTCGCACCTGGAGCGGATGGAGGGCGCGATCGGCCTCCGCGGCCCCGGTGAGACGCAGCTCGAAACCGACCGCCGCCTGGTTCGCACCCAGATCAAGACGCTGAAGCGGCGCATCGAGCAGGTGCGGCGGCACCGGCGCGAGCAGCGACGGCGCCGCGCGGGGATGCCCGTCGTGGCGCTGGTGGGCTACACCAACGCGGGCAAGAGCACGCTCCTGAACGCGCTCACCCACGCGGGGGTGCGGGCCCACGACCGCCTCTTCGAGACGCTCGACCCGACCACGCGGCGCTGGGTGCTCGACAGCGGCGCCGCGGGCCGGCCGGGCGCGCGGGGCGCCGACGGCGCGAGGCGCCGGACGGACACGGTCCTGCTGACCGACACGGTGGGCTTCATCCAGAAGCTGCCGACGCAGCTCATCGCCGCCTTCCGGGCGACGCTGGAGGAGCTGCAGGAGGCGGACATCCTGCTGCACGTGATCGACATCACGCATGCCGACGCCGCCGACCAGGCCCAGGCCGTCGAGGAGACCCTGGCCGAGCTCGGGCTGCTGACCGGCGACGACGCCCCCGTACGCATCACGGTGCTCAACAAGATCGATCGACTGCTGCCCGCGAACGGCTCGGCCGCCGCGGTCACCGAGGCCGATGCCCTGGCCAGCCTCGAGCCGGAACTGCGGCGCGCGCTGGACGCCGACCGCGAGGAGGCGGTCGTGCTGGTGTCGGCGGCGGAGCGATGGGGGTTCGGGGCGCTGCGCGCGGCCGTCCGCGAGGGGCTGGGCGCGGGTGTGGAGCTGGCTGGGGATGCGGCCGCGACCGTGGCCGGGCCGGCCAGCGCCGGCCCAGCCAGCGCCGGCCCAACCAGTGCGCCGGCGCGGCGCGTGAGCTAGCCGGCGGCGTCCTTCGGCCCCGTCTGCGCCCAATCGTCCGGCCGCTCGTCCGCCAGCCTGTCCCCGGCAAGTGTCTCGTCAGCAAAGAGCAGCGCCTCCGCGATGAGCTGCCGGCGCGCCATGAAGATCGACGTGTGGCTGTGCTCGTACCAGCTCACGCGCGGGTCGCCCCAGCGCTCCCGGATCTCCACGATGCCCTCCGCGCTGGCGACGAGGTCGTGGCGGCCCGCCTGGATCAGGATGCGATCGGCCGGCACCTGGGGCGGCCGGCCGCGGTCCATGACGGCGAAGGCGGCCTCCAGATCCTGCGGTGTGACGCCGCTGTCCTGGAGCTGCTGCGTCCAGACTTCCAGCAGCGGCGACGCCAACGCTCCCCGGCGCCCCACGGGGGGCTGCACGAGCACGACGAAGGCCGGCCGGGGGTCGTGCAGCAGGACCAGGCTGTGCACCAGCGCGCCCAGACTGATGCCCCAGAGCCCCACGCGACCGTGCGCCGCCTCCAGCCAGCTCATCGTCGCGCGCACGTCGCGGGCGGCCTGGGCCACGGCGCGGATGTGCGTGAAGATGTCGCCGTGCAGGAGGTCGTGCCCGCTGAGCTCGCGCTCGCCGCCGGGTCGCAGCGCCGCGCGATCCTTGTGCAGCGGCGGCGTCAGCAAGGCGGCGGTGACGCCCGCCCCGGCGAAGGCGCGTGCGACGCGCGCATAGAAGCGCTCCTCCAGCCCAGGGTTGAGGCCGGTGAACGCGCCCGGGACCAGCACGACAGCGGCCCCCGAGGGCTCAGCCGCCGGGAACAATTCCCCGTGCACCATGCTGTCGTGCGGCAGCCCGTAGGGCGGCGACGACGGGAACTCGAAGCGGCCGTGGGGGATGCCGTCGCCGCCGTCCCCGTCGAGGAAGCGGACCGTCGCCGGCGGCCCCGGATCCTCGAGCGATACGTCCGGGGGCTCGCCCGCGCGCAGGCGGCGCAAGTCCTCGGCGTCGGGCCAGAGCGTGCGGCGTCGCAGCTCCGCCCGGCGCACCGTGAGCCGGAGCAAGAGTTGGTCGATCAGCCGGGCCGGCCAGGAGAGCACGCTAGCCCGCCGCCGGCGGGCCGCCGCGCAGGCGCAGCGCGACCTCCGCGACCCGGCGGCCCAGCGCGCGCGCCTGCGCGAGATCCACGTCGCGGACTTCGCCGTGGGCCGTCGCGCCGTAGTACGACCCCGACTCGCGCATCGCGTCGCTCCAGGGCAGCCCCACGAACACCATCCCGTGCGCGAGCAGCAGGTGCAGCAACTGCAGCAGCGTCGCCTCGGTGCCGCCCGAGCGCGACCAGCCGGCGGTGAAGCAGCCGCCCACCTTGCCCGCCAGCTCCCCCGTCTCCCACAGGTCGCCGGTGTAGTCGAGCCAGTCCTTGAGCTTGCCCGTCATGCCGCTCCAGTTGGGCGATCCCAGGATCAGGGCGTCGCAGGCGAGCAGATCGGCCTGCCGCGCCTCGTCGAGGGGGCGTTCCCAGGGCTCCGCGCCGGGCACGTCGGCGATGCCCGCCAGCACGGCCTGCGCTAACTCCCGCGTCGCGCCGCGAGAGTCGTAGATCACCAGTACGCGCACGGGCCGATCGGGGGGGTGATCCTGCATGGGTTGCCTATCGCCTGTATCGGTCGCCTATCGATGGGGGCTAGCCCAGCGTTTGCTCGAACCAGGCCGACTGCCCCGGCATCTCCTCGACCATCACGCGCAGCCGCGTGATCCCGGCGGGCGCGCCGCCGTCCGCCGGCGGACGCGGCAGCGCCCCCACCAGCCGCCCCGCGATGTACTCGGCCAGCCGCTCGGCCGTGGAGTTGTCGATCGGGAGGGGGGCCACGTCTCCCTTCGGCAGGCGGTAGGGCGGCTGCGCCTTGTACTGCACTTCGTAGTGCGTGTCGTCGTCGCGGATGGTCAGCACGCGTGACGCCATCTGCAGGAGGAACTTGTGGTCCAGGGTCGCGGAGACGTCGCGGGTGAGCCGCTTGAGCTGCGAGAAGTCAACCACCCACGATTCCTCCGTGAGCGGGCCCTCGACCTCCACCGTGACGTCGTAGTTGTGGCCGTGGATCGGCTCCAGCTCGTCGGCGAAGGTGGCGAAATGGCCCGCCGCGAAGCGGAGGCGGTTGCGTTCGACTCGGACGCCGTGCGACACGGGACACCCCCTCCGCCGACGCCGCGGCGCACCCCGATCGTACGTCACGCCGCGCCTCCAGGCTCTGCCTATGCGCGATCACGTCCGTACACTGGCGGTATGAACACTGCGGGCATGACACCACGCCGCGAATCCGCACGACGGCCCCGCCCATGACACGGCGCACCATCCTCCGGCGCCTGCTCCTGCTGGCGATCGCGATCGGCATCGTGCTGCTGTCCGTGCGGCCCGGCGGCCTGGGCGCGCAGTCGGCGACGTCGGTGGCGCTGGTGGCCGGCTGGAACAACGTCGCCTACGGCGGCGAGACGCTGCCCGTGGACGACGCCCTCACCAACGCGCGCGACAGCGTGGCGTCGGTCTGGCACTGGCGCGCCGACGAGCAGGCCTGGGTCGGCGCGCACATCGGCCGCGACGCCCGGGCCTCGCTGCGCAGCCTGGAGACGGGCGCCGCCTACTGGATTCTGACCCGCCGGGCCGTCGCCTGGGAGTGGCGCAGCGAGGTGCTGTTCGAGACGGCCCTGCTGGCGATCGACCGGTCCGCCTCCAGCGTGGTCATCGACATCGAACTGGCCGACACGCACGCGCGCCGTACGCGAGGGCTGATGTTCCGGGAGGGCCTGCCCGCCGACGCGGGCATGCTCTTCCTCTTCCCCGCGGACGAGACGAAAGGCTTCTGGATGCGCAACACGCGGGTGCCGCTCTCCATCGCCTTCATCGGGGCGGGCGGCCGCATTCAGGAGATCCGCGACATGCAGCCGCTCGACGAGACGATCGTGGTGCCGGCCGACGCCTACCGCTGGGCGCTGGAGGTCAACCGGGGTTGGTTCGCGGCGAACGACGTCGCGGTCGGGAACCACGTCCGCCTCACGGGCGGCTGAGCGGCGCGGGCGGGCCGGCCGCGCTATCGACAGCCGGGGGCAGCCGGTATTCTCCCCGCGGTGGGCCCGCCACGTGGCCCCTCGGCAAGCTCCATCGGAAAGGCGAGACAACATGAGCGACACGGCCGTCCTCTACGACGTGCAAGACCACATCGCCACGCTGACGCTCAATCGGCCCGAGAAGCTCAACGCCTTCGACGACGACCTGCTCGCGCAGTGGGTCGAGCGGCTGGAGGAGGCGCACCTCGACGACGACGTGCGGGTGATCGTCGTGACGGGCAACGGACGCGGCTTTTGCTCGGGCGCGAACGTCGCCCGGGAGGGGCGCGGCGAGGGCGTGCTGGGCGACCCCAACGCGCCGGCCAGCGGCCGCAACAGCCTGCGCAACTCGGTGCAGCCGGTGCCGCGCATCCTGCAGAACATCGAGAAGCCGTACATCGCGGCGGTCAACGGGGCGGCCGTGGGCGCGGGCATGGACATGGCCTCGATGGCCGACATCCGCATCGCCTCGGATAGGGCGAAGTTCGGCATGGCCTACGTGCGCATGGGCCTCGTCCCCGGCGACGGGGGGGCCTACTGGCTGCCGCGCATCGTGGGGATGGCCAAGGCGCTCGAGCTGATGTGGACCGGGCGCATCTTCCTGGCCGACGAGGCGCTGGCGATGGGCTACGTGTCGAAGGTCGTGCCGCACGACGACCTGATCGCGGAGACGATGGAGTACGCGGGTCAGATCGCGAAGATGCCGGCCGTGTCGGTGCAGCTGATCAAGCGGCTGGCCTATCGCTCGCAGGTGACCGGGCCGCACGAGGCGCTCGAGATGGCGGAGCACGCGATGGTCATCGCGCGCAGCACCGACGACGCCAAGGAAGGCCCGCGCGCCTTCATGGAGAAGCGCGAGCCCAACTTCCAGGGTCGCTAGCCGGCGCGAGCGGTAGCATCGACGCGGCGCCGTGGGCCGCGCGGCCCAGGCAGGGGAGTGACCGATGACCGTCGAGTATCGCTTCAGCGAGGAAGACGAGGCGTTCCGCAGGGAGGTGCGCGACTTCTTCCAGGCGGAACTGCCGCCCGGCCACTGGCGGATGCAGAACGACCGCGATCAGGTCAGCGCCGAGGAGGCGGCGTTCGGGCGGCGCTTCGTGCAGCGGCTGGCCGAGCGCGGCTGGCTGACGCTGCACTGGCCGACCGAGTTCGGCGGCCTGGGCGCGAGCCCGATGCAGCAGCTGATCTTCAACGAGGAGTCGGGCTACTTCAAAGCGCCCGGCGGCGGCATGGGCGTGCAGATGGCGGGCCCCTCGATCATGCATCACGGCACCGACGAGCAGAAGGAGCGGCACCTCTCGGCCATCGCCGACGGCGAGGAGGTCTGGTGCCAGGGCTTCTCCGAGCCCGGCTCGGGCTCCGACCTGGCGTCGCTGCAGACGCGCGCTGTGCTCGACGGCGACGACTACGTCGTCAACGGGCAGAAGATCTGGACCAGCGGCGCCCACCTCGCCGACTGGTGCATGCTGCTCGTGCGCACCGACCCGGACGCCCCCAAGCACCGCGGCATCACCTACCTGCTGATGGACATGAAGAGCCCCGGCGTGAGCGTGCGGCCGCTGGTCAACATGCTGGGCTCGCACGCGTTCAACGAGATCTTCCTGGAGGACGTGCGCGTGCCGCGCTCGAACGTGGTGGGCGAGGAGAACCGCGGCTGGTACGTCGCGACGACGACGCTGGACTACGAGCGCAGCGGCATCTCCCGCATCGCCTGGGGCGGCCGCGTGCTGGAGGAGATGGCGGCCTACATCCGCGCGCACGACGCGCTGCGCACGCCGCGCATCCGCGGCCGGCTGGCCGACCTGTGGATCGCCTCGGAGGCCTCGCGGCTGCTCGCCTATCGGGTGGCGTGGCTGCAATCGCAGGGCCAGGTCCCGAACTACGAGGCGTCGATGTCGAAGGTGTTCGGCTCCGAAGTGCAGGCCGGGATCACCCGGATGGGCGTCAACATGATCGGCCTCACGGGGCAGTTGCTGCCCGGCTCGGCCGGCGATCCGCCGTTCTGGGGCGCGATGCCCGAGGCCTACATGGGCATCACCTCGTACAGCGTCGCCGCCGGGACATCGGAGATTCAGCGCAACATCATCGCGACGCGGGGCCTGGGGCTGCCGCGCAACTAGCCCGGCTGCTCGTCCGAGACCCGCACCACGCCGTCGACGACGCGGGCGCGGAAGCTCCGGATTCGGGACGGCTTCAGCTTCGCTTTCAGGGACGGTGGCAGCGGCGGCGTCGTGCGGTTGAGGATGTTCCAGATGCCCGTCGGCAGCCATCGCTTCGTGGCGCCGGTGCGCATGTCGAACTCGGAGCCGTGCCACGGGCAGACGATGTTCGCGCCGTTCAGCTCCCCGGCGGAGAGATTCGCGAACAGGTGGGGACAGGAATCCTGGACGGCGAACACCTCGCCGTGCACGTTCGCGACGCAGACGCGCGCGCCGTCGATGTCGGCGGCCGTCACCGAGCCGGGCGGCAGCGCCGTCAGCGGACAGACATCGACTTCAGCCACGAGCGCCCCCCTTCGATCGTCCGGCTCCAGGATGCCGCCCGCCGCGATCAGGATCAATCCGTCGGGGCGCCCCTTGTGGGCGCCCAACAAGAGAGGGCGACCACGAGGGTCGCCCCGACCGCCGCAGAGGACACCGTCGGGGCGCCCCTTGTGGGCGCCCAAGAAGACGTGGTTGATTGCCTCCCTTCAAGGCGCCCGCGAAGATGAACGCGCGTCCGGGGAAGCCAAGGAGAGCCGTGATGGACCTGAACACATTCTTGCCGCCGCGCGTGGCCGTGATCGAGCTGAGCGGCGTGATCGGCGTCAAGCTGCACGCCCGCGAGTTCACGCAGCTGCTGCGCGAGGTGCGCGAGAACCCGCGCTACAAGGCCGTCGTGCTCGACATCGATTCGCCCGGCGGCAGCCCCTACGCGTCGGAGGACATCTACCTGGCGGCGCGGGCGCTGGCCAAGCGCAAGCCTCTGGTCGCGGCCGTGCGCGGCGTGGGCGCGTCGGGCAGCTACATGGTCGCCTGCGCGGGGGAGCGGATCTTCGCGCTGCCCAGCTCCGTGGTCGGCTCGATCGGAGTGATCTCGCTGCGGCCGATGGTCGAGGACCTGCTGGCCAAGGTGGGGGTCGAGATGCGCGTCGCGAAGACGGGCGACTACAAGGACATGGGGTCCATCTTCCGCGCCGCGACCGAGGAGGAGCAGGCCCGCGAGCAGGAGTTCCTGAACGAGATCTACGTGCGCTTCGTGGAGATCGTGCAGGAGGGCCGCCCGAAGCTGAGCGCCGATCAGATCAGCGCCATCGCCACCGGCGAGGTCTTCCTGGGCGGCAAGGCGCGCGAGGTGGGGCTGATCGACGAGATCGGCAGCCTGGACGACGCGGTGGACTGGGTCGCGGCGCGCGCCGAGATCGAGCCCCGGCCGGTGGTCCTGCGACCCAAGCGCAGCCTGGCCCAGATGATCTTCAACCGGGCCGCCGCGGCCATGGTCGATAGCGCGGCGGTGGCCGTCGCGGACCGGATCGCCGTCGCGACGGCCGAGCGGCTGCACCGCGCCGCCATCGGCGCACCGCGGCTGTAGCCGCGCTCAGCGCAGCATCTGCGGGCCGTTGACGATCTGGTCGGCGTGCTCGTCGAGGTGCGTCGCGTGCGTCTCGATGCCCGCCAGCAGGTGGGGGGCGAGCCCGTACGGCTGCAGCAGCTGCCCGGCCTCGATCGCGGCCCAGAGGCGCAGCGACTCGGCCAGGTTCGCCTCCAGCTCCCCGGCCAGCCGGGCGATGGGCCACTCGCGCCGGGCCGCGACGGCGCGCCGGTTCCAGGCGTCGGTGTCGATCGAGGCGTCGCACGGGTCCGGCCGCCAGCCGGTCAGCGGCGCGCCCGCCAGCACGGCGACGAGCGGCCGATGGTGCTGCGCCCCCTGCGACGCCAGATGCGCCAGCACGTCGCGACGCCGCCAGCCGGCGATCTCGCTCGGCGCGGCCCAGACCCGCTCGGGCAGCCGCTGCGCCATCGTGAGCAGACGGCGGTGCGCGGCCAGCAGCCGGGTCAGCGGCACCCAGATCGCGGGCGCGTAGTCGCCGGCCGCGATGGGCGGGTCGAGCCAGAGCAGGTGGACGGAGCCCCCGTGCGCGGAGTCCGGCGCCGGCTTGGGCACTAGGCGTCGCCTGGGGGGACGTCCGCGAGGGTCCGGTACGCGCCCTGGAAGAAGAGGATCGGCGGGTCGTCGCCCGTGTTCTCGAAGGCCGCGACCGCGCCCACGACGATGCGGTGGTCGCCGCCGTCGAGCAGCGCGTGCAGGCGGCAGTCGAAGACCGTGGTTGCGCCCGTGATGCGGGCCGTGCCGGTCGCGCCGGGGCTGTGCGCCACGTCGTCGAACTGATGCGGCGGCGGGGGCCGGCTGCTGCTCGCGAAGAAGCCCGAGAGCGACTCCTGGGCGGCGCTGAGGACGTTGACCGTGAATGCGCCCGTCTGCTCGAGCATCGGCAGGATGCCGGCCCCGTTGGCGACGCAGACCAGGACCAGCGGGGGGTCGAGCGAGAGCGAGGAGAACGACTGGCAGGTCATGCCGTACTCCATGCCCGGCGCGCCCGAGGTCATCACGGTCACGCCGGTGGGGAACCGCCCCAGCGTGTTGCGCAGCGCCCGGCTGTCGATGTTCATGCCGGTCCTCCTGGCGCGCAGCATACAGCCGGCCGGCGACCCGGCCCGGAAGGCGGCGAGGGTGGCGCTACCAGAGGACGGGGGCGGGGTACTGGGCGATGGCCTGGTCGGGCGTGACGATGGTCATGTGGTGGAGGATCGCCTGGGCGACGAGGCCGCAAGCATGTCGTCAGGGAGCGGCTCGAAGAAGCTGGGCGGGACGTCCATGCCGCGGTCGATGCCGACGGGGCGGAGGCCGCCGGGGCGCTTGGGCAGCGGGCGGATCTCGGCGACGGGCACGTTGCGCCGGCAGAGCAGGATCGTCTCGCCCTGCTCGACGCGGCCGAGGTAGCGGGAGAGGTGTGCTTTGGCGTCGGCGATGTTGACCCGGATCATGGTCCGATTGTAGACCAGATTGCCGGTCACGTGGGGCGGCGCGGCCTGGGGGGAACCGGTGGCGCCTGGGGCACGACCGACCTCACCCCCTCACTTCAGATGCGCCGGCGTGCGGTCGCGCGCCAGAACCTCACCCTCTCGCCTCCCTCTCCATTGCTCGGCAATGGAGAGGGAGGCGAGATCCCGTAGGGGCGGTTCGCGAACCGCCCTTCCCTAACCCCCTGTCTCTGAGGGAGAGGGTGGGGGTGAGGGGGCCTCGGCGGGCGCGGGCCCTCACCCTAGCCCTCTCCCAGAGGAGACCTGCGCGTAAATCGGTGGATGTGCGATCATGGTCGAGGCTGAGGGTCTTGCAAAGGGGATCGGCCATGCATCGCGAGTCCGGCGGCGAGACGTTCATGGAGGCCTTGGCGCCGGCGCGGTTGGGGCGCAACGCGCGGCTGGAGCGGATCACGGCGTTGGTCGACTGGGCGCCGTTGGCGGAGATCGTGTCGGTGGTCTACGCCGCGCCGCGCGGGCGGCCGGCCTACCCGCCGCTGCTGATGGTCAAGGCGTTGCTCTTGGGGGAGTGGTACGACCTCTCGGACGAGGAGTTGGAGGCGGCGCTCTGGGACCGCCTCTCGTTCCGCCGCTTCGTCGGGCTGGGGCTGCAGGAGGACGCGCCGGACCGGGCGACCGTGAGCCGCTTCCGGCGGCAGCTGGCGCGGCGCGGGCTGGCGCCGCGGCTGTTCGCCGAACTGAACCGGCAGTTGGAGGCGCGGGGGCTGGTGGTCAAGCAGGGCGCGCTGTTGGACGCCACCGTGGTCGAGGCGCAGGTGCGCCGCCCGGGCCCGGGCGCCGGCCCGGGCGGGCGCAGCCCCCGCGACCCGGACGCCAGTTGGACGCGCAAGCGCGGCCGCGCGTACTTCGGCTACCAAGCCCATCTGGGCGTGGACCAGGGGTCGGGCCTGGTCCGCCGGGCCGAGCTGCGCCCCGCGCACGTGAACGAGTCGCAGGTCGCCGACCACTTGATCGTGGGCGACGAGCGGGCCGTCTACGCCGACCGCGCCTACGAGCATCAGGACCGCCGGCGGCGGCTGCGCGCGGCCGGGGTCAAGGACCGGATCGCGCACCGGCGGCACAAGCACCTGGCCCGGCTGCCCCACTGGCAGCAGCGCCGCAACCGCCTGATCGAACGCCGCCGGTCGGCCGTCGAGCGGGTCTTCGCGACGCTCAAACAGCACTACGGCTACCGCCGCGTGCGCTACCGCGGGCTCGAACGCAACGCGCTCGAACTGCTCTTCACCTGCATGGCCTACAACCTCCGCCGCGCCGACGCGCTGCTCGCCTGAGGCGCCCCGCCGGCCGCCCGCCACCGCCAACGCGCTGCACCGCGGCCGCCCGACCCCCGCCTCACGCCGACACCCGCCTCACGCCGGCATCAAACCACCCACCACACCGCAACCCACCCAGACCGCGCCACATCGATTTACGCGCAGGTCTCCAGAGGGAGAGGGAACCGGTCCCCCCTCTCCATCGCTTCAGATGGAGAGGGGGTGAGGGGTGAGGTTCCCGGCGTCGCGCGCCGGCACCTGCCGCGCGGCTACGTGACCATCGGCCGGATCCCCCAGTAGTTGAAGTGATCCTGGCGGCCGCCGTGGTTGATCCATTCGAGGTTATTCCGCAGGACGCCCGTCCCGATCGGCTCGATGAGGAAGAGGAAGCTCGCGTTCTCGTAGGCGGCGACCGCAAGGTCGTTGATGGCCTGCACGCGCTCCTCGTGATCGAACGCCGTGCGCGTCGCCTCGACGAGCTCTTGGAGGCCGGAGTCCGGGTATTGCCCGTGCGCGATCGAGCCGGTCTCAGAGTAATGCGCGTTGATATTGCTGACCGGATCCGGGAAATGGTTGATGAAGTAGAAGTGCAGTCCCGGCGCCTCGTGGATGCCGTCCTCGCCAATCAGCCCCAGGCGCGGCCGGAAGACGGCATGCACATCGGCCTGGAAGTCTGTCGTGATGCCAATCTTCTCCAGGTCCTGCGCGATGGCCAGCCCGCCCGCCTCCGTGCCGGGGAGGTAGCCCTTGTGGACCCAGAAGGGGGTGTGGAAGCCGTCCGCGTAGCCGGCCTCGGCCATCAGGGCGCGCGCCTTGTCCGGGTTGTACTCGTAGGTCAGCCGCGCCTTCTGTTCGTCCGTCAGGGCGCCGATCGAGCTGGACGCGATCCCGTACGCCCGTTTCTCCCGGCCCGTGAGGGAGTCGATGATCGCTTCGATGTTGACGGCGTGGTTCATCGCCCGGCGCACGCGGATGTCCTGGAACGGCGTCGATCCGTCGGCCAGCGGCCGCAGCGTGTTCATGGTGATGTTCCAGTTGTCGACGCCACTGGAGTAGAGGACATAGAAATCATCGCTGTCGAGGAAGGTCTCCGCCTGGTCCGGCGGCAGGATCAGCGACATGTCGGCCTCGCCGGCCTCCAGCGCGGCCACGTGGGCCAGCGGCTCCGGCCGCACGATCTGCTGGAGCTTCTTGATGTAGGGCTTGTGCACGCGGTGCGTCGAGCCGGCCTCGACGTGGTAGTCCTCGAAACGCACACTCGTCACCTGATCGTCCGGCTCGTACGACACGAGCTTGAAGGGGCCGCCGGCCACCGCGAAGTTGTTGTACGCTTGGTCGCCGATCTCCTCGATGAGGTGCTTTGGCACAATGCCCAGGATCGCCAGCGAGGCAAACGCCGACGCGTCCGTGTTGAGCGGGACGTGCGCGGTGAGCTCGTCCGCCACGGTGACCTCATCCCGGATGGCGCCGGTGACGTAGGTGGCGCGGGAGTCGAATTTGCCGTCGGGGTTGTAGAGGCCAATGCCGCCTTGCCGGTCGAACGAGAACTTGATGTCCGCCGCGGTCACGGGCGCGCCGTCATGGAACGTCATGCCCGGCTTGACGTGGACCAGGGCCGCCGTGAAGTCGTCGATCCACTCGAAGGTCCCCGCGCGCGCCACCAGTTCCCTCGAGAACTGGTCGAACTGTCCCAAAGAGTCACGGAGCATCCACGCCTGGGGCTGATTGCTGCCCGGCCCCATGGGGTCGGTGCCGCCCGCCGCCTGCGGGATGGTGATGCGCACCGTGGCGTCGAAGTCGGTGGAGCCCACAGCCGGGCCCTCCGGCTCCGCTGCCGCCATGGCCGCGCTCTCGGCGGCCTCCTGGGCCGCGTCGGCGGCCTCTTCGGCCGCCATGACAGCGGCCGCGGCGGTTTCGGCCGCGGCTTCGGCGACGGCCTCGGTGCTGGCGGCGGTCTCAGCGGCGGTGGCGGCGGCCTCCCCGGCGGCGGCGGACGCCTCCCCGGCGGCAGCCGCCGCAGCGGCCGCCGCCTCGGCGGCGGCGTCGATGGCGGCCTGGGCGGCCTCCGCGGTGGCCGTCCCGGCCTCGACCGCGGCGGCGGCGTCGCGGGCGGCCTGGGCGGCGGCCTCGGCCGCCTCGGACGCTGCAGCGGCGACGGCCGCGGCAGCCTGATCACCGGCCGCGGATGCGGCGGCGGCTGCGGCGGCGGCCGCCGCCGCGGCGGCTTCCGCGGCGGCGGCCGCGTTGGCGGCGTCCTCCGATTCGGCCGCCTCGGCGGCCAGGGCGGCGGCCGCGTCCGCGGCGTCGGCCGCCTGCGAAGCCGCGGCGGAGGCCTCGCCCGCGGCGTCTGCCGCGTCGGCCGCGGCGTCGGCCGCCTCGGCCGCGACGGCGGCCGCGGCCTCGGAGTCGGCGGCGCGCGCCTCCCCGGCGGCGACCGCCGCGGCGGCGGCCTCTTCCGCGGCCGCGGCGGCCCGTTCGGCCGCCACGGCGCCGGCGTCGGGCTCGTCGTCGTCGCCGCAGCCGACGAGCGCGAGCCCGGCAACTCCAACGCCGGCTTTGGCGCTGGCTCCCAACATGGTGCGACGCGAGATCTTTCGCTGTCGCAGGGCGGTCCAGTAGTTCCGGTTGCTCATGACAATCCCCTTTCTGGATTCCCGGCTGCCCCTTTGTGAGACCGCTCGGTACACGAGCGCCCATAGTATAGATCGTGGGGGGAGGGGGGGGTGGGGGCAACCGATTGAAGGTAACGGCAATGTAACATTATTTTTACGCCCGTTGACGGGGGGTTTTGTGTGCGCTTAGGGCGGCGGGGCGGGCGGCGGGAACCTCACCCCCTAACCCCCTCTCCATCTGAAGCGATGGAGAGGGGGAACCGGAGGGGAGGTTCCGGCCGCTGGTCTAGCCGCTGGTCGCGGCGGTCACCGATCCGGCCGCGCGTAGTCGTCGCCCTCGGCGATGCGGTAGCTCTCGTCGAGCAGGTCGATGACGTGGGCGCTGCGCATCGGCGCACCGTCCGACTCGACATAAAGTCGGAGTCCGGCGTCAAGTTGGAGCAGGCAACCGGGGTTGGCCGAGCAGACCTGGTCGGCGTCGGTTTGCGCGACGTCGGCCATCTTGTCGCGCAGGATCGCGCCCGAGAGCGCGCCTTGCAGGATCGAGTAGAGGCCGGCGCTGCCGCAGCAGCGATCGGGCGTGCGCATCTCGCGCAGGTCGAGCCCCGGAATCGACCGCAGGAGCGCGCGGGGCGCGTCCTTGACGCGCTGCGCGTGCACCAGATGGCAGGAGTCCTGATAGGTGACCGAGCGCTCCAGCGCCCCCCCCGGCGCGTCGAAGCCGGCCTCGAGCAGATACTCCGACACGTCGCGCACGCGGGCCGCGAAGTCGCGCGCCCGGTCGGCGTAGCGCGCGTCGTCGCGCAGGAGGTGGCCGTACTCCTTCATGTGCGACCCGCAGCCGGCGGCGTTGACGATGATCGCGCCGGGCGCGGCGTCATCGGACGAGCCGTCGCCATCTGAGAACGCGTCGATGTTGCGGCGCGCCAGCGCGCGCGCGGCTTCGACGTCGCCGCCGTGGGCGTGCAGCGCCCCGCAGCAGACTTGGCCCGCGGGGGCGGTGACCCGCACGCCGTTGCGCGACAGCGTGCGCGCCGTGGCGTGATGCGTCTCGGGGTGGCTCATGGGCATTACGCAGCCGGTCAGCATCGCGACGCCGGCGCGGGGCGCGTTGGGCGTCGCGTAGCGCTCGACATCGGAGGGGCGGAAGAACGGGCGTCGCAGGTCGGGCGAGAGCGCGTCCAGGCGCGCCAGCGGCGGTGCGAGCCGCGACAGCAGCCCCGTCCGCCGGGCGAGTCGCTGCAGGCCCGCTCGCTGCACGAGCCACAGCATGGTTCCCAGGGCGCGCAGGCGCCGGGGGTAGGGGAAGACGCCGCGCATGACCAGACGCCAGAGCCAGCGCCGCCGGCCCGTGAGCAGCCTGCCCTGCTGGAAGAGGTCGGCGCGGGTCGCTTCCATCAAGCGCCCGTAGGGCACCAGCGACGGGCAGGCTGTCTCGCAGGCGCGGCACTGCAGGCAGCGGTCGAAGTGCTGCAGGACGCGGGGCGTCGGCTGCACGCGCTCCTCGGCCAGCGCCTTCATGAGCTGCAAGCGCCCGCGGGGAGAGTCGGGCTCTTGGCCCAACTCCAGATAGGTGGGGCAGTAGCTCAGGCAGAAGCCGCAGTGGACGCACAGGCTGAGTTCCGCGTCGGACGGTCCGTCCGCCGTGCGGAACGCGCCCCGGCTGGCGGCAGGCGTCTGCGCGCTCATCGCTACAACCCCCCCACGAAGCGGCCCGGGCTGAGCGTGCGGGTGGGATCGAGCTGCTCCTTGATGCGCCGCATGATCGGCAGGCCCGGGGCCGCGCCCCAGGGGTCGACGCCGGGGACCTCGCCCGACTCCACGCTCAGCGCGCCGCCCCGCGCTTCGACGGCGGCGCGCAGCGTCGTCACGGCCTCGGCGCTCGCCTCCGGCACGCGCAGCCACAGCAGCCCGCCGTCGAGCGACGCCAGGCGGGTCGCGGCTGGGAGGCGGTCGTGCGCCGCCGTGACGACGGCTTCGAGCGCGGGCGGGGGGCAGCCGATGCGCAACAGCACGCCGTCGGCGGGGGCCGTCGTCTCGGTCAGGCGCTGCCAGACGTCCGCGTCGGCCGGCAGCACGCGCGCCGCCGCGTGCGGCGCGAGCGCGCGGGTCAGCGCCAGCAACTCATCGACCATCGCGGGCATGCCGCCCGCCCGGATCAGCAGGCAGGCTTCCGCATCGAGCCCCGCTGCGGCCGCTGAGGCGGCGTCGACGGCCGCCACGGCGTGCAGGCCGTGCAGGCGCTGGGCCAGCGCGCGTCCCGCATTCACCGCGCCGGCGAAGTCGTCCGCGGCGATGCGCAGCGTGGCGTCGCGGGCGGGCAGCGGGCGCAGCTTGAACGACGCCTCGACGATGCAGCCCAGCGTCCCCCAGGAGCCGGCGAACAGCTTGGGCAGGTCGTAGCCGCTGACGTTCTTGACGACGCGTCCGCCGCCGTGCACGGCGCGGCCGTCGGAGAGCACGACCGTGCAGCCGATCAGCCAGTCGCGCACCTCGCCGAACGCGCCCCGCCGCAGTCCCCCGCGCCCGCGCGCGATCACGCCGCCGACCGTCGTGTCGGCGCCGCCGGGCGGGTCCAGCGGCAGCGACTGGCCGTGCCGCGCCAGCAGCGCTTGCAGGTCGGCGAAGCGCATCCCGGCCTGCACCGTGGCGGTGAAGTCCTGCGGCTCATGGTCGATCATCGCGTTGAGGGCGGTCGTCTCAAGCGCGACATCGTAGCGCTCCGGCGGGCCGCCCGTCGCGACGGCCGTGCGCCCTCCCTGGACGATCACCGCCTCGCCCGCCGCCGACGCCGCGCGCAGGGCGTCCTGCACCTCGGCGACGCTGCGCGGTCGTACGACACGGCCCGGCTCCCGGCCTCGCACGCGGTAGGACTGGGTCGCGACGGCCGCCGGTTCGGGCATCAGATGGCCGCGTCCGCGCCGAACTTCGCGATCTGCTTCTGCTGCTGGCCGCCGTGCCCCTCGCCGCAGCCGTGCCCGCCGGGGAAGATCTTGCAGGGGTTGAAGTCGTCGTCGGCGCCGAAGGCTGATCGCAGTTGTTTCATCGCGTCCAGGTCGTCGTCGCTGAAGATCCAGGGCAGGTACGAGCGCTTCTCCAGGCCGATGCCGTGCTCGCCGCTGATCGCGCCGCCGGCATCCACGCAGGCTCGCATGATCTCGCCGCCGGCCTCCAGCACGCGATCGGTGATGCCGGGCTCGCGCTCGTCGAAGAGCAGGCAGGGGTGCAGGTTGCCGTCGCCGGCGTGGAAGACGTTCGCGACCGGGAAGTCGTACGCGGCGGCCACGCGGTAGACGGTGGCCAGCACGTCGGGCAGCTGCGTGCGCGGCACCACTCCGTCCAGCAGGTAGTAGTTGGGCTTGATGTGGCCGAGCGCGCTGATCGCGCCCTTGCGACCGGCCCAGAGCAGTTCGCGGTCCTTGGGCTCGGTGGCGGTGCGGATCTCGCGGGGGTCGTACTGGCGCAGGACGTCCTCGACGATCTCCCCCTCCGCGGCGACCTGCAGGGCCGGCCCGTCGACCTCGACTAGCAGGATCGCGTCGGCGTCGAGCGGGAAGCCGGCCTTGAGCACGGGCTCCACGGCGGCGATCGTGACGCGATCGATCATCTCGAGCGCCGCCGGCACGATGCCCGCTTGGACGATCGCGCTGACGGCGTTGGAGGCCTGGCGCACGGAGTCGTAGATGCCGAGGAAGGTCTTGACCGACTCGGGCGCCGGCACCAGGCGCACGAGCGCCTTGGTGACGATGCCCAGCGTGCCCTCGCTGCCGACGACGCAGCCCACGAGGTCGTAGCCGGGGGTGTCGCGGGTGGGGCCGCCCAGCCAGTGCACCGCGCCCGTGGGATCGACGAATTCCACGCCCAGCACGTGATTGGTCGTCGTGCCGAGGGCGAGCGTGTGGGGACCGCCGGCGTTCTCGGCGATGTTGCCGCCGATGGTGCAGGCGCGCTGGCTGCTGGGGTCGGGGGCGTAGGCCAGCCCGTGCCGCGCGGCCTCCTGGCCCAGTTCGAGGTTCACGACGCCCGGCTCGACGAGCGCCGTGCGCGCCTCGGCGTCGAGCGAGAGGATGCGGCGCATGCGGTTCATCGCGATGATGATGCCGCCCCGCACGGCCAGCGCGCCGCCGCTGAGACCCGTGCCGGCGCCGCGCGGCGTGACCGGCAGCCCGTGCGCGCGCGCCACGCCCAGGATCGCGACCACGTCGTCGGCTGAGGAGGGGAAGGCGATCGCCTGCGGCGCGCCGCGGTCGATGGTGGCGTCGTATTCATAGACCAGCAGGTCCTCGGGCGCCCACAGCACGGCGTCCTCGCCGAGGACGGCTTCGAGGTCGCGTGCGACGGGCGGTGGTGTGCTCATGGGGCGCTACTCATCTTTGCTAGTCGGCCCGCGCCAACTGGCCCGGCGCGCCGGCCGTTGCGACCGGGGCCCGTGCCGGCGGGTAGACGTCGTTGAGGAAGTCCCGCAGCACACGGTTGTAGTCCTCCGGCTGCTCGAAATAGGCCGAGTGCCCGGCATTCGCGATCTCCGCGAAGCGGCTGCCCGGCAGCCCCCGATGCGCGGCGCGCATCGCCTCGGCCGGGACGATCATATCGTGCGCCCCCACCACGAAGAGCGTGGGCAGGCCGGCCCGCGCCAGCAGGGGCGTCGTGGAGCCGGTCCAGCGTCCCAGGCCCGGCGACGGCGCGAGGAAGTCGCGCCCGCGCGGCGGGTTGAGCCGGTTGATCGCGCGGAACAGGTGCGCCCGTCGTGGATCCTCGCGGTCGATGCCGGGCCGCAGCGCGCGCGAGCGCAGGCTCTGCCCGGCGACGCCCTCCGCGTGCGCGGCCTGAATCGCGCGCACCTCGTCGGTGAGCGCGCCCCCGATCGTGCCCGAGAGCACCAGGGCGCGCATGCGATCCGGGAACAGCCACAGGAACGGCGTCGCCGTGCGGCCGCCCATCGAGTGCGCGACGATGGCGAACTCGCGGACGCCCAGGTGGTCGAGCAGGGCGTGCAGGTCGAGCGGGAAGGCCCGGCGGCCGGGCCCGTGCGGCACGTCGCGGCTGAGGCCAAACGCGCGGTGGTCGAAGGTGATCACGCGGTAGTCGCGGGCGAACTCCGGCGCCTGCTGCCACCAGACCAGGTGGTTGCCGCCGGCGCCGTGGGCGAAGACCAGGGCCGGGCCCTCGCCGTGCACTTCGTAGTACAGATCGATCTCGTGGACGCGCAGGTAGGGCATGCGGCCTCACGCTACAGGAGCGAGCGGGCGATCAGGCTCCCGTCGTCTGCGCCGCCTCAATGACCAACTCCAGCGCCCGCGCGATCGTCGCCTGCTTGTTGCCCACGCGGTCGCTGGGCCAGACGTGACGCTCCAGCACGCGGCGCTCGCCCGGCCCGGCGCAGGCGATCCAGACCGTGCCGACGGGCCGCTCGGGGCTGCCGCCGCCGGGGCCCGTGACGCCGGACTCGGCGATCGCGATGTCGGTGGCGAAGACGCGCCGCGCGCCCTCGGCCATCGCCAGGGCCGTCTCCTCGCTGACGGAGCCGTGGGCTCGCAGGGTCGAGTCGGGGACGCCCAGGATGGCCCGTTTGGGCGCGTTGGCGTAGGCGGTGACGCCGCCCTGGAAGACGCGGCTCACGCCGGGCACGTCGATCAGCGCCGCGCCGATGCCGCCGCCGGTGTCGGATTCGGCGCTGCTGAGGGTCAGCCCGGCCTCGGCCAGGGACGCGACGGCCCGCGCCGCGAGGTCGGCCAAGGGCGCGCCGGCCGGCTGCATGTCGGCCAAGGGGGCCGCCTAGTCCTCTTCCGCCTCGCTCGCGTCGATGCGGAAGGTGAGCCAGAGCAGGCCGCTGACGACGACCAGGAACGGCCCCAACAGCACCGCGAAGGGCAGCCATTCGGAGGCGCCCGAGCCGGAGAGTCCGTCGCCGCCCTCGTCGGCGGGGGCCATGGGGATGATGATCTCCTGGGCCGGCGGCGCCGTCAGGCCGGCGGCCTCGATCGGCGCCGGGAGCGCGACGAGGAGCAGCCCAACGAGCAGCGCCGTGACCGTCAACGCCAGCAGGAATCGGCGGGGGGAATGGATTTGGGCGGTGCGCATGCGATCCTCCTTGCGATGGCGCGGCGCGGTTCGCGTGGCGCCGTCGGCTCTCATTCTGGCAAAGATTCTCCCAGAGTGCGCCCCCAGAGTCACTCCAGGGCGCCGCTCTCCTCCAGCGCGGCGATGCGGGCGGCGTCGTAGCCCAGCAGATCCTGCAGCGCGCTGTGGTTGTCGGCGCCGAGCGAGGGGGCGGGCCCCGGGATCGACGCCGGCGTGCGCGACATGCGCCACGGCGGCGGCACGACCAGCCGCCGGTCGGAGCCCTCCGGCTCCACCGCGACCGGGCCGCCGCGGGCCCGGAACTGCGGCCAGTCGTACAGTTCTCGTCCGCTGCGGCTCACGCTCGCCGCGACGCCCGCCGCCTGCAGCCGGGCCGCGAGCGGCCCCGCCTCCTGCGTGGACGTCCAGGCTCCGATCGCGGCGTCCAGCCCCGTTCGATGCTTCCAGCGCGACAGCCCGGTCGCGAAGCGGGGGTCGGCGCCGAGGGGCAGGCCGGAGAGCGCCAGCAGCGCCGCCCACTGCGCGTCGTCGCGGCAGACGATCGCCACGGCGGCGCTCTCGCCCGCGCAGCGGTAGAGGCCGTGCGGGGCAAGCGCGCGATGCCCGTTGCCGAGCCGCTCGGGCTCGTCGGTCGGATTGGCGGGCGGACGCATCTGGGCGGCCAGCAGCGCGTCGCCGATTAGCATCGCGACGGACTCGCGGGCGGAGTGATCGACGAACATGCCCTGCCCCGTCCGATCGCGGTGGTGGAGCGCCGCCAGCAGCGCCAGCGCCGCCGCCGTCCCCACGCGCAGGTCGACTGTGCCGCCGATCAGCATGGGCTCCGCGCCCGGCTGCCCCGCCAGGGCCACCAGCCCGGCCAGCGCGGCGAAGGTGGGCGCGTAGCCGCCGTAGCTGCGCTCCGGCCCGGTCGCCCCCAAGGCGCTGGCGGAGAGCAGGATGTGGTCGGGGCGGATGGCGGTCATGACTTCGTAGCCGAGGCCCAGCTTGTCGAGCGTGCCGGGGCGGAAGTTGTCCATCACCGCGTCGGAGACCGCGTAGAGCTGCTTGACGACCTGCGCGGCGCCGGGCGCCTTGAGATTCATCGCGATCGATCGCTTGCCCAGGTTGAGCTCGTTGAACATGGGCTGCTGGTTGTAGTTGCCCTTGGCCTGGCCCAGCACGATGGATCCGATGCGGGCCTGGTCCATCCGCGTGCGGCTCTCGATCTTGACGACGTCGGCGCCGAGCAGCGAGAGGAGCATCGCGCCGTAGGGCCCGGCCCAGGCCCAGGTGAAATCGACGATGCGGACCCCGGCCAGCGGTCCCGGCACTAGAGCGCCCCCGCCCGTCGCGCCTGGGCCAGACTCCAGCCGCCCGGCAGGGCCGCCAGTAGCGGCGCGAGGATCTCGGCGTTGTGCTGCCCGATCGTGGGGGCGGGGCCACTGCGCAGCTCGAGATCGCCGAAGCGCGCCGAGTAGCCCGGGTAGCGCAGCGTGCCGGCCGCCGGATGGGTGATGGGCTCGAAGAAGCCGCGCGCCGCCTCCTGGTCCGAGGCGAGCACCTCGGTGGGGGTCAGCACCGGTCCCGTGGGGACGCCCGCCACCTGCGTGGCGTGGTAGACCTCGGCCTTGCTGTGGTCGCCCACCCATTCCTGCATCGCGTCGCGGGCTTCCGCTGCGGTCGCCGTGCGCGGGCGCAGTTCGCCGTCGTCGCCGAACGCCCAGCCCGGATCGCCCATGAGCTTGAGCATCGATCGCCACTGGTGCCCCTGGCCCGTGACCAGGAACGCGAAGCCGTCGTGACACTCCATCATGCCGTCGCGCGGGTCGCGGTCGGTATTCATGGCGGGGCCGTTGACGTGGATCGAGGTGTCGACGCGGTCCAGCGTCGCGATCGCTTCCACCTCCGATGCGTCGATCAGCTGCCCGACCCCGCTCGACGCGCGCTCATGCAGCGCGGCCAGCGTGGCGACCCCCGCGGAGAGGCCCGCGTCGGCCTCGAACGTGTGCGCGGGCAGCGGCATGGGATCGCTCCCCCGCGCCCCGAAGCCGCTGACGAGGTTCCATGCGCCGGCGCTGGCATGGGCCACGGTCAGCGGCGCCGACGGGACATCCGCATCGGGCCCGTCGATGCCGAACGGCGTCACCGCCACCACGAGCAGCGCCTGCGTCTCGCCGCGGCGCTTCACGCTCTCGACCAGCGCGGGCGGCCACGCGGCGCGCTCCATGTCGGTGAGAAAGATGTCGGCGGAGTCGAGCAGCGACTCGAGCAGGCGGAAGCCCAGCGCGGTCGTGGTGTCGAGCGTGACGCCGCGCTTGCCGGTGTTGTATTGCAGGAAGGTGGCGGAGGTCTCGGCCGAGGGGACGTCGGCCGCGAACGGCCCCTCGCGTCGCGTCGCGTCGCCGCCCGGCGGCTCGACCTTGACGACGTCGGCGCCGAAGCCGGCCAGCAGCTTGCCCGTGAAGGCGGCGGCAATGCGTCCGGCCCGCGCGTCGCAGAGCTCCACGACGCGGACGCCGTCGATCAGCGCGGGTGGGTGGGGCTGCGTGGGGTCGTCGGGCGCCGTGCGTGATTCCGTCACCCAGCGGTTCTAGCAGGGCGGGCAGGTGCGGGCGAGCAAGTCCGACGCCCTGGCGGTCGTCGGACGCGGCGCCGTGGTCGCGGGTGCTACGATCCCCTCGTGCGGCCACGGCGTCGCACGGGAGTCGGACGATGACCACTACCGGCCTCAGCGTGTCCAGCGTCTTCGCCGACGCGGAGCGGATGCACGACTCCGCTCTGCAGCGGTTGGCGGCGGGCGACATCCGCGACGCTGCGGAGAAGGCGTGGTGCGCGGCGAAACGCGCCACCGACGCCCTCGTCCTCGCCCGCACCGGCAGACTGCCACCGAAATCGCCGGATACGTCCCGCGCCCTGCGCACCATGGCGGTGACGGACTCTGCGGTGCAGCGCTTGCAGGTGGAGTACTTCACGCGGCAGGCGGTGTTGCATGGCGATTGCTTCTACACCGGGTTGTGCGAGCCCGTCGAGGACACGGAGCGGCTGATCCGCGAGACCGCGGACTACATCGAGCAGGCGCGGCGGCTGGCCGCGGCGTAGCCGACGCGGCGCCGGAGGCGATACAATCGGCGCATGAGCGCGCGGACGCGGTACCGAACGGAGGTTGGATGATGACGACCGTGGGAGTCAGCGTGGCCGGCGTCTTCGCAGACGCGCAGCAGATGCAGGACGCCGCCCTGCGCCGGTTTGCGGCGGGCGATATCCGCGACGCCGCGGAGAAGGCGTGGTGCGCCGCCAAACGCGCCACCGACGCGCTGATCCTCGCTCGGACGGGGGAGTTGCCGCCAAAGTCGCCGGATACGACGCGCGCCCTGCGAAGCATGGCTGCAGCCGAGCCGGCGATACGGGAATTGCGAGATCGTTACCTCGCGCGGCAGGTCGCCCTGCACGGCGACTGCTTCTACACGGGCCACTGCGAGCCCCTGGAGGACACGGAACTGATGATTCGCCAGACGGCGGACTACATCGAGCAGGCGCGGCGGCTGGCCGCGGCGTAGCCGACGCGGCGCCGGGCGCGATAGGATGGGCGCATGAGCACGCGCACGCAGTACCACAACGACACGGGGCGCGAGTTCCTCGCCAGCGCGCGGTCGCACCTCGCGGCGGGTGACCTCCTGCAGGCCTCGGAGAAGGGCTGGGGGGCGGCCGCGCAGTTGGTCAAGTCCGCCGCCGAGGACCGCGACTGGCCCCACAACGGTCACCGCCAGCTCTACGTCGCGATCGATCGGTTGGCCGACGAGACCGGCGATCCGCAGTTGCGGGATCTTTTCGCCACCGCCAGCGCCCTCCACGCCAACTTCTACGATGGCTGGATACCCCCCAAGATGGTCGAGTCGAGCCTTGACCATGTGGCCGAGTTGGTCGCGAAGCTGGAGGGGCAGAACGGCTGAGGCGGTCGTCCGGGGCGCCGCGGGTCCCCCGCCGCTGGACGTGGCGCGGGGCCGATTCCTAGACTCCATGCGTGTCCGCTGAGACCACCCCCGCGATCGACCCCGCCCTGGATCGGCCGATGGCCGGTGTGCGGGTCGTCGATCTCTCGCAGGGCATCTCTGGGCCCTACGCCACGAAGTGGCTGGCCGGGCTGGGCGCCGACGTGGTCAAGGTCGAGCCCCCGGCCGGCGACGTCTCCCGCGCGGCCGGCCCCTGGCCGCACGATCAGCCGGACCCGGAGACCAGCGGGCTCTACCTGTACCTCAACACCAACAAGCGCGGCCTGACCTGCAACCTCGACACCAGCGACGGCCGGGCCATCGCGGCGGCGCTCTGCGCCCGCGCCGATATCGTCGTGGAGTCGTCTCCGGGGGGCTACCTGGACGAGCGCGGGCTGGGCTACGACCGACTGCGCGAGGACAACCCCGCCGTCGTGATGGTGTCGGTGACGCCGTTCGGGCAGAGCGGCCCCTACGCCGACCTGCCCGCCAGCGAGATCACCCTCTTTGCGCTCAGCGGCCAGATGGGCGTGACCGGCGAGCCGAATCTCCCGCCGCTCAAGACGGGCGGCTCGCAGCCGTCGTACCAGGCGGGGCTGCACGCCTTCGCGGCGACGCAAACCGCCTACCTGGGGGCGCTGCTACACGGTCGCGGGACGCACCTCGACATCTCCGCGCAAGAGACCTTCGCCTCGATGCTGGAGTACTACGCCAGCTACTCGGCGCAGAACGGGGAGGACTATCGCGGGCGGCTGGGCAACATGATCAGCGCGATCTGGGGGATCTACCCCTGCATCGACGGCTACGCCGGAATGTGCGTCCTGCCGCGCAACTACGAACCCATGGCCGCGGCCACCGGCATCCCCGAGCTGCAGGAACCGCCCTTCAACGACGCCAGCCAGCGCCTCGAGCACGACGACACCCTGCAGGCGATGCTCTACGGCTGGTTCGCGGGCAAGACGCGCAGGGAGGTCCACGCCGCCGCGATGGAGTTCGGCTTCCCGGGCGGCTACGTCGCGACGGTGCCGGACCTGGTGGAGTCGGAGCAACTTGCCCACCGCGGCTTCCTCCAGCACGACGACCACCCGCTCGCCGGGCCGCTCGACTTCCCGGCCCACCTGTGGGTCGCGGCGGAGCACGGCTGGGAGCGCGGCCGGGCGCCCACCCTGGGGCAGCACAACCGGGAGATCCTGGTCGACGAACTGGGCTACGAGCCGGACGACCTGGCGCGCCTGCGCGAACTGGACGCGATCTGATGAGCGCTCCCACGACGAAGCCGCTGGCCGGGATCCGCGTCGCCGATCTGACGATGATGTGGGCCGGCCCCTACGCGGCCAAGCTGCTGGCCGACTACGGAGCGGACGTCATCAAGATCGAGGCGCCACGTGCCTGGGACAACATCCGCACGCTCTTCCCGACGGAGGATCTCAGCGACCAGTGGTTCAACAGCGGGGCGTACTTCCACGAGTACAGCCGCAACAAGCGCGGCCTCTCGCTCGACCTGAGTCAGGCGCGGGGCAAGGAGCTGTTCGGGCGGCTGGTGGCCGAGTGCGACGTCGTGATCCAGAACTACCGCGCCGACGTGATGGACAAGCTGGGCCTGAGCGAGGCCTGGCTGCGTGAACGGCGTCCGGACCTGGTGATCGTGGGGATGGCGGGGTTCGGCAAGACCGGCCCCGAAGCGCGCTCGCTGGGCTACGGCCCGATCATCGAGCAGATGTCGGGGCTCGTTTCGCTCAGCGGCTACGGCGATGGGATGCCGCGCAAGACCGGCATCTCCTACGGCGACCCGATCGCCGGGATCGCCGCGGCGAGCGCGGCCGTGACGGGCCTGATCCGCCGTCACCGCACGGGTCAGGGCATGACCATCGACTTGGCCCAGCGGGAGGTCGTCACCTCGCTGATCGGCGAGTTCTTCGCGCTGTGGTCGATGAACCAGCGCCCGCAGCCGCATCTCGGCAACCGCCACGAGTGGATGGCGCCGCACAACGCCTACCCCTGCTTGGGCGACGACCAGTGGGTCGCGATCGCCGTCGGGAGCGACGCCGAGTGGCGGGGGCTCATCGCCGCGATGGGGCGCCCGGACTGGGCGTCGGATGAGGCGTATGCGGACCAGGCGTCGCGCTGGGAGCACCGCGACGCGTTGGACGAGCGCGTCGGCGCGTGGACCCGCGAGCGCAGCAAGCAGGAAGTCTTCGCGGCCTGCCGGACGGCGGGCGTCCCCTGCGGTCCGGTCTGGAACTTGACGGAACTGCTGGCCGACGAGCAACTCAACGCGCGCGGCTTCTACGAGCCGATCAGCGATCCCGACCACGCGAGCTGGATGGTGCACGGCTGGGTCTGGCGCTGGAGCGATTCTGGGCCCTGCATCCTCGCGCCGGCGCCGAGCTTCGGGCAGCACACGCGCGAGATCCTGACCGGCCTGCTGGGCGTCGACCCGGCGGAGCTGCCGGCCCTCGCGGAAGCCGGAATCATCGCCGACGCGCCGATCGACCCACCGGTCGTCTCGGTGCTGTAGGGGCTATGCGGGCTCGGCGGCGGGATCCTGCGGCGGACGGGGTGGGGAGGGCGGCCCGCCGGCCAGCAGCAGCAACGCCGCGCCGAGCAGCATCACGCCGATGAACGCGATGAACAGCAGGTCGTAGGAGCCGCGCGCGTCGAAGACGATGCCGGCCGTTACCGGCCCGGCGGCGTTGAACCCCCATTGCACCGGCGCGGAGACGCCCCGCACGGCGCCGATCGACCAGCGCCCGAAGTAGTCCGCGACGACGATCTGGGTGAGCGGCAGCTGGGCTCCGAAGAACAGGCCGTGCGTGAGCGCGAAGAGGTAGGCCATCCAGACGTTCTCGACGGTCAGCAGGATGGTCAGGCTGGCGGTCGTGAGCACCATCACGAGGGGCAAGGCGTAGCGGATGCCCAGTCGCTCGCGCAGCTCTCCGCCGACCATCCCGCCCGCGATCCCAACCAGCGCCCAGACCGTGACGACCGTGATCGCGGTCGCGCGCGAGAGCCCGTTGTCCTGCATGTGCGACGCCATCGCCAGGTTCGTCGCGCCACCCACGAAGTAGAGCGCGCTGATCCCCGCCAGGAGGAACCAGAAGGCGCGCGTGCGGATCACCTGCCGCACCGTCCAGTGAGGGTCCGATACCGTGCCGTGTCCGCCGTGGAGGGGCGCCGTCCGGTGGTCACCGTCGGGCGTGAGGCCCAGGTCTTCGGGCCGGCGGCGGACGAGCAGGTAGGGCGGCAGCAGCGCCAGGAGCAGCACCAGGACGCCCAGCGCCGCGAAGGCCGCGCGCCAGTCCGCGACCGAGAGGAAGAGCAGCACGACCAGGGGCATCAGCGCCATCCCGCCGCGTGTGCCGATCATCGTCAGGCCCGTCGCGCGGCCGCGGTGGCGGATGAACCAATTCGAGATCGTGACGACGATGGCGATGTCGAGGATCGCCGTCACCAGTGCGCGGCCCGCCCCGAACAGCGCATAGAACTGCCACAGCGTCTGCATGCTGGCCAGCAACAAGAGCAAGACCGCGACGGCGGCGACCGTCCCGACCATGAACCAGCGCCCGCCCCAGCGGTCGATCCAGTGCCCGATGAACGGGGCGCCCAGCGCGGCGATCACCGTGCCCAGGCTGAGCGCCCCGGCGATCTCGGCCCGGCTCCAGCCGAACTCCTGCTGCAGCGGATCGATGAACACGCCCAGCACGGGGTTGAAGAACGCCACCCGGGAGAAGCCCACCAGCGCGACCGCTCCCGCGACCCACCAGCCCGCGTACGCCCCGCGCGCGGAGGCGAAACGGGGCAGCGGATCGGTGGGACGGCGCGAAGCAGGGTGCACCTGCGGACGCTAGCGACTCGGGCGGGCTCTGTCCCCTCAGCGGCTCACTCTGACGTGTGCGGTCGGTAGAGTGTGCGAGCATGACGCCCCACCGCCGGGGCGATGCGCGAGACGCGCCCCTGCACGGGACGCGCGCCGCGATGGGACGGGGACAGGCATGGCCGGGGCTCTCGACGGGCTGCGCGTGCTCGATCTGACGTGGGTGCTGGCCGGCCCCTACGCCTCCATGATCCTGGGCGACCTGGGCGCCGACGTCGTCAAGGTGGAGCGGCCGCCGCACGGGGATCTCGCCCGCACGACGGGCCCCTTCGTGGCGAACGAGAGCATCTACTTCCAGAGCATCAACCGGGGCAAGCGCTCGATCGCGCTCGACCTGCGCAGCCCGGCGGGCAAAGACCTGTTCCTGCAACTCGTCGAGCAGGCCGATGTCGTGATGGAGAACTTCACGGCCGGCACCATGGATCGGCTGGGGCTGGGCTACGACGTGCTGCGCGCGCGCAACCCCCGCATCATCTACTCGGCCACATCGGGCTTCGGGCAGACCGGGCCGCTGAAGGATCGGCCCGCGCTCGACATCGTGATCCAGGGCATGGGCGGCGTGATGAGCATCACGGGCCACCCCGACGGCCCCCCGGCCCGGCCCGGTCTGTCGCTCGGGGACATCGCGGCGGGACTCTACGCGGCCATCGGGGTGCTCGCGGCCCTGCAGGAGCGCGAGCGCAGCGGTGAGGGCCAGATGCTGGACCTCTCGATGCTGGACAGCCAGATCGCGATCCTGGAGAACGCGGTGGCGCGCTACTTCGCGACGGGAGTCGAGCCCGGGCGGATCGGGACGCGACACCCGTCGGCGACGCCGTTCCAGGCCTTCCCCACGGCGGACGGCTGGCTGGTGCTGGCGCTGACCTGGGGGGTCGCCAATCAGTGGGAGCTGTACTGCGCCGCGATCGACCGCGTGGACCTGATCAACGACGAGCGCTTCGACACGTCCTACAAGCGCACCCAGAACCACGCCGAGTTGGAGCCGCTGCTGTTCGAGGCGATGCGGCAACGCACCACCGACGAGTGGATCGAGATGCTCTCGCCCTACGGGATGGTGGTCGGGCCGCTGAACACGATCTCGCAGGCGGTCTCGCAGGAGCAGATCCGGCATCGCGAGATGGTGGCGGAGGTGGATCATCCGGTGGCCGGCCGGCTGCGGCTGTCGGAGTCGCCGCTGCGGCTGTCGCGGACGCCGGGCCGCGCCGGCGGGCCGGGTCCGGCCTACGGGCAGGACACGCGGGCGGTGCTGGGGGAGTGGCTGGGGCTCGACGACGGCGCTATCGACGACCTCGCCGCGGCGGATGTCGTCGCGACGGAGGGCGGCCCCGACATCGCCGCCTACCTGGAGAGCTGATGCGGACGCGGGCGCTGCTGCGACGCGCGTGGAAGCGGCTGCGGCCCGATCGCATCGAGGTCGAATTGGACGTCGTCGAGCAGCTGATCCTGGTCCACCTGATGCGCGTCGATAGCGCCATGATGCAGGATCTGCGCGACGCGGTGCTGGCCGGGCGCAGAACCGCCAACCCAATGCAGGTCCGCCTGAGCCTGGTGCGACTGGAGTCGCTGCGCCTGATCGAGCGCGTGCCGGACGGTCAGGGCGAGGCTGAGCGGCCGGACAGCGGGGGCAGCGGCGGGCGTCGCTACCGGATCACGCGCGACGGCAAGCGGCTGCGCCGCGTGATTCCCCGGGACCCCCGCTCGGCCATCCAGACGCACGTGTAGCCGCAGCGCCGAGCGGCACGGGGCCGATCGGCGATCCCCGGAGGAGAGCATGCGGCCGAACACGATCAAGCGGCTCTGGGCCGAGGGCAAGCCCGCCCTGGGGGCCCGGCTGCAGACCGCCAGCACCATCGTCGCCGAGCAGATGGCGCACGCCGGCTTCGATTGGCTCTACATCGACGGCGAGCACAGCCCCGCCGACCTCCTGACGATCGTGCAGATGATGCAGGTCATCTCCGCGACCGACACGATTCCCATCGTGCGGGTGCAGTGGAACGACCCGGTGCAGGTCAAGCGCGTGCTCGACGGGGGCGCCTACGGCGTCATCATCCCGTGGGTCAACACGGCGGCCGAGGCCGAGCAGGCCGTCGCGGCCTGCCGCTACCCGCCGCGCGGCATCCGGGGCTACGGCCCCTACCGGGGCGCCATGTACGGCGGCTCCGACTACGCCGCCCACGCCGACGACGAGATCGCCTGCATCGTCCAGATCGAGACGATCGGCGCCGTGGAGCGGATCGACGAGATCCTCTCCGTGCCGGGGGTGGATGCCACATTCATCGGCGCGGCCGATCTGGCGCTGTCGATGGGCGTCCCGGTGATCGGCGACAACCCGCACCCGGACCACGTCGCGGCGTGCGCCGAAGTGCTGGCCGGGGCGCTGCGCCACGGCGTCGCGCCGGGCATCGGCTGCTCCGGCGAGCAGGAAGCGGCCCGCCGCGTGGCCGAGGGCTGGAAGTTCCTCAACATCGGCGCCGACGGGCAGTACATCGCGCAGGGCGCGCGCCGCGCGCTTGAGATCGTGCGGGCCGCCGCAACCTGACGCGGGCGACGCAAGGCCGATCGCTGTCTAGACTCGGCGGGGCGTCAGCGCAGCGGCACGCCATTGAAAAGCACCACAGTGGAACCGACATCCCTGGAGGAGATTAATGCGACCGAACACGATCAAGCGGCTTTGGGCCGACGACCAACCCGCCCTCGGGGCGTGGCTCGGCAGCGCCAGCACCATCGTCGCCGAGCAGATGGCGCACGCCGGCTTCGACTGGCTCTGCGTCGACGGCGAGCACAGCCCCGTCGACATCCTGACGATGGTGCAGATGATGCAGGTCATCTCGTCGACGGACACGATCCCCATCGCGCGGGTGCAGTGGAACGATCCCGTGCAGGTCAAGCGCGTGCTGGACGGCGGCGCGTACGGCGTCGTGATCCCGTGGGTCAACACGGCGGCCGAAGCCGAGCAGGCCGTCGCGGCCTGCCGCTACCCGCCGCGCGGCATCCGGGGGTTCGGCCCCTACCGGGGCGGCATGTACGGCGGCTCCGACTACGGCGCCCATGCCGACGAGGAGATCGCCTGCATCATCCAGATCGAAACGATCGGCGCCGTGGAGCGGATCGACGAGATCCTCTCGGTGCCGGGGGTGGATGCCACCCTGATCGGCCCGGCCGACCTGGCGATGTCGCTGGGCGTCCCGGTGATCGGCGACAACCCGCATCCGGATCACGTGGCCGCGTGCGCCGAGGTGCTGGCCGGGTCGCTGCGCAACGGCGTCGCGCCGGGCATCTACTGCTCCGGCGAAGAGGAAGCCGCCCGCCGCGTGACCGAGGGCTGGAAGTTCCTCAACATCGGCACCGACGGCCAGTACATCGCGCAGGGGGCCCGTCGCGGGCTCAAGACGGTGCGGGCCGCCGGAGGCTGAGGGGCCGCTAGACCTGCACCCAGGGCAGGCTGGTCTCGCCCATGAGGTAGGCGTCGACGCCGTGCGCGGCGGCGCGCCCCTCCGCGATCGCCCAAACGACCAGGGATTGGCCGCGGCGGGCGTCGCCGGCGACGAAGACGCCGTCCTGGTTGGTCATCTTGTTGGCGTCGGTGGCCACGTTGCCGCGGCCGTCCAGGGCGACGCCCAGGTCTTGCACCACGGTGTTCTGCTCCGGGTGCAGGAAGCCCATCGCCAGCAGCACCAGGCCGGCCTCGACCTCGAAGTCGCTGCCGGGCTGGGGCTCCATCGCCGGGCGGCCGCCGTCCTGCGGCTTCCAGCCCACGCGGACGGCGTGCAGCTTCTCGACCTTGCCCGCGCCGCCCGTGAGCGCCGTCGTGGAGATGTTGTAGTCGCGCGCGCCGCCCTCTTCGTGGGCGGCGGAGAGATGCAGCACCCGCGACCACTGCGGCCAGGGGTTGTCCTCGGCGCGGGCGCCGGGGGGCTCGGGCAGCAACTCGAACTGCGTCACCGAGGCTGCGCCCTGGCGATGGGCGGTGCCCAGGCAGTCGGCGCCGGTGTCGCCGCCGCCCAGGATGATGACGTGCTTGTCCGTGGCCAGGATCTGGTCGCGCACCACGTCGCCCGCGTTGACCCGATTCTGCTGCGGCAGGTACTCCATCGCGAAGTGCACGCCGTCCAGCTCCCGGCCCGGCACGGGCAGGTCGCGCGGGACGGTGGAGCCGGTGGCCAGCACGATGGCGTCGAAGCGGTTGCGCAACTCGGAGGTCTGCACGCTGACGCCGACGTGGGCGTTGGTGCGGAAGTCGATGCCTTCCTCGGCCATCAGGTCGACGCGGCGCTGCACGATCTCGGCCGGCAGCTTGAAGTCGGGGATGCCCAGGCGCAGCAGCCCGCCGATCGCCTCGTCGCGCTCGAAGACCGTCACGCGATGGCCGGCGCGGTTGAGCTGCTGCGCCGCCGCCAGCCCGGCCGGCCCCGACCCCACGACGGCCACCGACTTGCCGGTCCGGGTCTGGGGGGGCTCGGGCCGGATCCAGCCGTTCGCGAAGCCCACGTCGCTGATCGACTTCTCGATCAGCTCGATGGTGATCGGGTCCTTGTTGATCGCCAGCGTGCAGGACACCTCGCAGGGGGCGGGGCAGATGCGACCGGTGAACTCGGGGAAGTTGTTCGTCGCCAGCAGGCGGCGCGTCGCGTCGTCCCAGCGGCCGTGGTAGGTCAGGTCGTTCCACTCGGGGATGAGATTGCCCAGCGGGCAGCCGGTGTGGCAGAAGGGGATGCCGCAGTCCATGCAGCGCGCGGCCTGCTGCTGGACGTTCTCGCGCGGCCATTCCTCGTACAGCTCCAGGTGGTCGGCGATGCGGGCCGTCGCGGGGCGGCGGGGCGGCAGGGCGCGGGGGTACTCCTTGAAGCCGGTCGTCTTGCCCATGATGCTCAGGCGCCCCCGCCGGCGACGGCGCCGGCCGCCGCGCGCTGCTCGCGCTGCTCGGCGACGACGCGCTGGAAGGCGTGCGGGAAGACCTTCACGAAGCGCGGCGCCAACTCCGCGAAGTTGGCCAGCACGCGCCGTCCGTGGTCGGAGCCGGTGAACTCGACGTGGTCTTCGATCGCGTCGCGCAGCTCGGCGACATCGGCCGGATCCTCGACCGGGAACACGTCGACCATGTCGGGGTTGCAGCGCGACTCGAAGTCGCCGGCCTCGTCGAGGACGTAGGCCAGGCCGCCGCTCATGCCGGCCGCGAAGTTGCGCCCGGTGGGCCCCAGCACCACGACCCGGCCGCCGGTCATGTACTCGCAGCCGTGGTCGCCCACGCCTTCCACGACCGCCCGCACGCCGCTGTTGCGGACGCAGAAGCGCTCGCCGGCCATGCCCTGCACGAAGGCCTCGCCCGCCGTGCCGCCGTACAGCGCGACGTTGCCGATGATGATGTTGTCCTCCGGCACGAACGTCGCCGCGCGCGGCGGCCGCGCTACGATGCGCCCGCCCGACAGGCCCTTGCCGAAGTAGTCGTTGGCGTCGCCCTCCAGCGTGAATTGCACGCCCTTGGCGAGGAAGGCGCCGAACGACTGGCCGGCCGAGCCGGCGAAGTCGAAGCGCAGCGTCTCGGGGGGGAGCCCCAGCTCACCGTGGCGCTTGGAGATCTCCCAGCTCAGCGTCGCGCCGACGGCGCGGTTGCGGTTGCGAATCGGCAGCGCCGCGTGCACCGCCGTGCCCGACTCCAGGGCCGGCTCCGCGAGGCGCACGAGCTCGTTGTCGAGCGCCCGGTCGAGGCCGTGGTCCTGGGCTTGCGAGCAGTACGTGCCGACGCTGGCCGGGACCTCGGGGCGGAAGAGGATGGGGGACAGGTCGAGGCCCGACGTGCGCCAGTGGTCCAGCATCTCCGCCGGCTCCAGCATGTCGGCCCGCCCGACCATCTCGTTGATCGTGCGGAAGCCGAGCTCGGCCATGATCTCGCGCAGGTGCTGGGCGATGAAGTGGAAGTAGCGGATCACATGTTCCGGGTCGCCGCGGAAGTGCGCGCGCAACTCGGGATCCTGGGTGGCGATGCCCACCGAGCAGGCGTTGAGGTGGCACTTGCGCAGCATGATGCAGCCCAGCGTGACCAGCGGCCCCGTCGCGAAGCCGAACTCCTCGGCGCCGAGCAGGCAGGCGATCGCGACGTCGCGGCCGGTCTTCAGTTGGCCGTCGGTCTGCACGACGATGCGGCTGCGCAGGTCGTTCAAGACCAGCACCTGCTGCGTCTCGGCGACGCCCAGTTCCCAGGGCAGCCCGGCGTGCTTGATCGAGGACTCCGGCGATGCGCCGGTGCCGCCGCTGTCGCCGCTGATCAGCACCACGTCGCCGTGGCCCTTGGAGACGCCCGCCGCGATCGTGCCCACGCCGACCTCGGAGACGAGCTTGACGTGGATGCGGGCCTCCGGGTTGGCGTTCTTGAGGTCGTGGATCAGCTCGGCCAGGTCCTCGATCGAGTAGATGTCGTGGTGCGGCGGCGGCGAGATGAGCTCCACGCCCGGGGTCGAGTGGCGCACGCGGGCGATGTTTTCGTCGACCTTGTGGCCGGGGAGCTGGCCGCCCTCGCCGGGCTTCGCGCCCTGCGCCATCTTGATCTGGATGTCGGTGGCGTTGGTGAGGTAGTTGCTGGTCACGCCGAAGCGGCCCGACGCGACCTGCTTGATGGCGCTCGCGCGGCGGTCGCCGTTGGCGTCGGGGACGTAGCGGGCGGGGTCCTCGCCGCCCTCGCCGGTGTTGCTCTTGGCGCCGATGCGGTTCATCGCGATGGCCAGCGACTCGTGCGCCTCGGTGGAGATCGACCCGAAGGAGATCGCCCCGGTCGCGAAGCGCTTGACGATCTCGTCGGCCGGCTCCACCTCGTCCAGCGGGACGGGGTTGCCGGGCTTGAACTGGAGCAGTCCGCGGATGGTGCAGAGTTCGGCCGCCTCGCCGTCGATCAGCGCGGCGAACTGCTTGTAGATGTCGTAGCGCCCGCGCGACGAGGCCTCCTGCAGCAGTGCGATCGTCTGCGGGTTGAACATGTGGTGCTCGCCGTCGCGGCGCCAGTGGTAGACGCCGCCGACGGGCAGGTCGAGCAGCGCGGCGATCTCGCGGTCGGGGTAGGCGCGGGCGTGGCGGCGGCGCACGTCGGCCTCGATCTCGGACAGCCCGATGCCGCCGATGCGGGACGCCGTGCCGGTGAAGTAGGTGTCGATCAGGTCCCGGCCGAGACCCACGGCCTCGAAGATCTGCGCGCCGCGGTAGGCGGAGACCGTGGAGATGCCCATCTTCGACATCACCTTGATGATGCCCTTGTCGATCGCTTTCAGGTAGCGCTCCTCCGTCGCCTCGGCGCTGCCGCTGCGGTCGAGCACGCCCTCCTCGCGCAGCTCGTGCAGCGACTCGAGCGCCAGGTAGGGGTTGATCGCGCCGGCGCCGTAGCCGACCAGCACCGCGAAGTGATGCGTCTCGCGCGGCTCCCCGGTCTCCAGCACCAGGTCGCACTGCGTGCGGCGCCCGACCGAGATCAGGTGGTGGTGCACGGCTGCGACGGCCAGCAGGCTCGGAATCGGCGCGTGCGTGGCGTCGATGCCGCGGTCCGACAGCACGAGGATGCTGTGCCCGGCATCGACGGCGTCCGCCGCCGCGCGCTGCAGCGCCGTGAGCGCGCGCTCCAGCGCGCCCGCGCCGTCGCCCTCTCCGTCACCAGGGTGGAACAGCGTCGAGAGCGTCCGCGCGCGCAGCCGCTCCTCGTCCAGCTCCTTGATCTGCGCCAGCTGTCGATTCGTGATGACGGGGCGCGAGAGCTTCAGCTGCCGGGCCTGCGCCGGGGTGGTGTCGAAGATGTTGCCCCGGGGGCCCAGCAGCGTCTCGGTCGACGTCACCAGCGCCTCCCACTGGGCGTCGAGCGGCGGGTTGGTGACCTGCGCGAAGAGCTGCCGGAAGTAGTTGAAGAGCGGCTGCCCCTGGGCCGACAGCACGGCCAGCGGCGTATCGTCGCCCATCGAGCCGACCGGCTCCTTGGCCGCGTCCGCCATGGGCGCGACCAGCATGACCAGCTCCTCGGTCGTGAAGCCGTGGCTCTGCTGGCGGTCGCGCAGGGTGGCGAAGTTGGGGCCCGGCACGAGTTCCGGCTCGGGCAGGTCGTCGAGTCCCAGGCGCTGGTCGGACAGCCAGTGGCCGTAGGGGCGCGCCGCCGCGAGCGCCCGCTTGACCTCGTCGTCGGCGACGATGCGGCCCTCGTCCATGTCGATCAGGAAGATGCGCCCTGGCTGCACGCGCCCGCGCTGGGCGATGCGCTCGGGCGGGATGTCGAGCACGCCCGTCTCCGAGCCCATCACGACGACGCCGTCCTTGGTCACGCTGTAGCGCAGCGGCCGCAGGCCGTTGCGGTCCAGCACGACGCCCAGCTGCTTGCCATCGGTGGCGGCGACCATCGCGGGGCCGTCCCAGGGCTCCATCAGCGAGGCGTGGAAGTCGTAGAAGTCGCGCCGCTCCTGCGACATCGACTCGTGCCGCTCGAAGGCCTCGGGGATCATCATCATCAGGCACTGGGCCAGCGAGCGGCCGGTGTGCAGGAGCAGCTCGAGGGCGTTGTCGAAGGTCGCGGTGTCGCTCTGGCCGGGCACGCAGATCGGGAAGAGTTCGGCCAGGTCCTCGCCGAACGCCTCCGACGCCATCACGCTCTGGCGGGCGGTCATGGCGTTGATGTTGCCGCGCAGGGTGTTGATCTCGCCGTTGTGGCAGATGTGCCGGTAGGGGTGCGCCAGCGGCCAGGCCCCCATGGTGTTCGTGCTGAAGCGCGAGTGCACGAGCGCGAAGCGACTGATCGCGCGCGCGTCGAGCAGGTCGGCGTAGAAGCGGGAGAGCTGCGAGGCGATCAGCAGCCCCTTGTAGACGATGCGGTTGCAGGACAGCGTGGAGACGTAGAACTGCTCGGCCTGCTCCAGATTCGCCGCCACGACGGCGTTCTCCAGCACCCGCCGCACGACGTAGAGCCGTCGCTCCAGGGCGTCGCCGGCCAGCGCCGACCCGTCGCGATCGCTGCCGACGAGGAAGCACTGGCGGATGACCGGCAGCACCTGCCGTGCGCCCGCGCCGATGGCGCCGGGGTCGGTGGGGACGTCGCGCCAGCCCAGCAGCGACAGCCCCTTGGCCGCCGCGGCCTCGGCGAGTTGCGCTTCGCACCAGGCGCGTTCGTCGTCGTTCTGGGGCAGGAAGACCATGCCGACGCCGTACTCGCCCAGGGGCGGCAGCGCGATGCCCAGGGCCGCCGCCTCGGCGCGGAGCAGGGCGTCGGGCATCTCCATGAGCAGGCCGGCGCCGTCGCCGGTGAGCGGGTCGGCGCCCAGCGCGCCGCGGTGCTCCAGGTTCTCCAGCACCTCGATCGCCTGGTCGATGATCGTGTGGGTGGCGGCGCCGTTCAGATTCGCGACCAGCCCGACGCCGCAGGCGTCGTGCTCGAGGCGGGCGTCGTAGAGGCCATGCGTGGTCGCGGCGGCCCGGGCGCGCGCCGACCAGACCGCGTGCGGTTCCTGAGCTGGGCGGCGGTCGCGGGCGCTCACGGGTCGTTGTCTCCGGGGCGGGAATCGCGCGCCAGGGGGCGCGATCCGGGGAAAAGGGGAACGCCTCGCCGGGTGAGCAGGTCACCCAGCGGCGGTCGCGCCCCTGGCCGGATGGGAGCCGGGCTGCTCGCCGCGCGGGCCCTCGAACTTCGTTCGGTCGAAGCGAAGGTCCAGGGTCGGCAGTGCGACCAGACTAGCAGACGTTCTGTAACGTCCGCCGAGTCGGGCCCCCGGCGGCGGACTCTGTGATTATTTTCTCATTCTTTGGCCCCTGTTGTCGAGGGGCCTGTTGTCAATCGGCGAGGGGCAGAGCCACCGGAGCGGGCATCAGGCGGCGCCGCGGGCCGGGGGGTTGGCTAGAGGATCGACTCCCGGCGCAGGTCGGCCAGGGCGGCGGCGAAGGCGTCGATCGCCGGCCTAGCCGTCGTCGCCCGGGCGCGGGAGCGCTGTGAGGAACTCCTCGATCTGGTCGAGGCGCGCGTCGAGTTCGGCGCCGGCCAGGAACAGTGACTCGCCACTGTAGGGTCCGATGGCCGCTGTCGCCTCGTCCTCCGTGAGCGGCGGAAAGAACTCCGCGAACTCCGCCGGCCCGGCGCTGAGCACGATGCCCCCCGCCTCGGGTCGCGCGTACATCAGGAAGCGGTTGCGGTTTGCTGGGGGCGCGATCATGACCGCCCAGCGGTATGGCCGCACCTTGAGGCCCGCGTCCCGCGCCATCTCGAGGAAGCGGTCGAAGGGTTCCGCGACCCCCGCCTCATCGGCGAGCACGCGGATCTCGGCAACCGAGCGGTGCGCGCCGGGCGCCCGGCGTAGCGGGCGCGTCCCCTCCTCGGTGACCGCCCGAATCAGCAGGAGCGGCCCGTCCGGCGGCCGGAACGCGTCGAAGCTCACAATGGTGATCGGCACCCCGTATCCGCCGAGGTGGGCGACAATGCGCTCCAGCCCGGCGTCCACGCCGACGCCGGCGAGGACGACGGCCACATCGCGGCCCTCGTCCTCGCCGTCCAATTGTCTCCTTACCAAGGGCGCCAGTTTATCGGGGTCGCCAAGCCTTGCGAGACCCGGCCGAAGCAGCGCTTCCAGGTCATTGCCGTCCATGCCCGCGATCGACGCGGTATAGTCGAGCGCCTGCGCGAGCGCGTCACGATACAGCCGCTCGCGCTTGAGTTCGATGACGACCCATCGTTCTTGCCGGTCGATGGCGAGGAGATCGAGCGGGCCACCTTCAAGCCAAACCTGGCGGCCGACCACGGTGAGCCCGTCGGCGAGCAGGGAGCAGTCGTTCGCGATCCAGTCCTCAAGGTGGCGCTCAAGGCCAACGCCGGAGGGGGCCACGCGCCGCGGGGCGTCGCCGTCGATCGTCCACATGCCCAAGTTGGCCATCACCATGCTCTCCGCTCAAGGCGCAAGGGTAGCCGAGGCTGGCATCGCGGGAGCGGCCCATAGGAGGAGCCACGTCTCCCCCGCCCCGGGCCCATGTAGCGCAGCGCGCCCGGATGGAGCCGGACGCGGGCGAGCAGGGGCCTCAGCCGGGCGCGCGAGGCGTGCGCGGGCACGGCGCTGGCTAGAGGATCGACTCCCGGCGCAGGTCCGCCAGGGCGGTGGCGAACGCGTCGATCGCCGTGTCGATGTCGGCCTCGCTGTGGACGGCCGACGTCAGCGCGCCCATCCCGATCAGATCGACGCCGTGCTGCAGGAGGCTGCGCCGGAACGGCCACTCGATCGCCGGCGGCGTCCGCGGAGTGGTCGCCGGACGCCCCGCCGCGGCGAAGTTCCAGCTCAGCCCGTCCTCGGGCGGCGGCAGATCGCGGCCCAGGACGACGTGCACCATCGACCCCTGGCAGTAGGCGGCGCCGGGGACCTCGGCGCTGCGGATGGCCGCGTTCCAGCCCCGGCAGAGCCGCTCCCCGGCGGCGTGGGCCGCGCGCACCGGGCCGCCGTCGCGCAGACCGCGGAGCGCGGCGACGCCGGCGGCGGCCGTCAGCGGGTTGGCGTTGAAGGTGCCCGGGTGCCGCACGCGCGTCGTCGCGGGCTCCCCCGCGGGCGGCGTCGCCATGGGCGCGACGATCTGGTCCAGCAGGTCCGCCCGGCCGGCGACGGCGCCGCCCGGCAGCCCGCCGGCGACGATCTTGGCGAGCGTCGTGAGGTCGGGCGTGACGCCGGTCAGCCCCTGATAGCCGTGCGGCGACGCGCGGAAGCCGGTGACCACCTCGTCGAAGATGAGCAGCGTCCCGGTCGCCGACGTCAACTCGCGGAGTTGGGCCAGCATCTCCGGGTGCAGCGGCAGCGCGCCCCAGTGGGCGCCGCCCGGCTCGCAGATCACCGCCGCGACGTCCCGGCCCGCCAGCGCCGCCGCGATGCCCGCCGCGTCGTGCTGATCGAAAACGAGCGCGGCGTCGGTCATGGCCGGGGGCAGCCCCACGACGTCGCCGCCGGGCTGCGTCACGAGTTCGATGCCCCAGCTGTCGTTCCAGCCGTGGAAGTGATCGCGCAGCTTGAGCAGCTTCGAGCGTCCGGTGGCCGAGCGCGCCAGCCGGGCCGCCAGCATCGTCGCTTCGGTGCCCGAGGCCATGAAGCGCACCTTCTCCGCCGAGGGGAGCAACTCCACGATCAGCGACGCCCACTCGATCTCGCGCTCGTGCGAGGCCCCGTAGTGGGTGCCGCGCCGGATCTGCCGCGATACGGCGTCGACCAGCAGCGGGTGCGCGTGTCCGTACAGCAGCGCGCCGTGCCCCATCACGAAGTCGATGATCTCGTTGCCGTCGACGTCCCACTTGCGGGGTCCGGCGGCGCGCTCGACGTAGATGGGGAACGGCTCGAAGTGCCGGATGTCGTGCGTGATCCCGCCGGGCAGCAGCGCCGACGCGCCCGCGTGCAGGGCGGCGGAACGCTGGTGGGTGTCCAGGAATCGCGCGTCGATGGTCATCGCTGGCCCGTGGGCGAAGGCGGGGGCGTCGGCGGGGGGCGTCGTCGTCATGGCTGGGTGCTCCCGGCGCCGACCGGCAGCGTCACGGTATCGCCTGACGGCGGCGCCGTCTTCCCCATGCCCGGCCGCGCACGGATCAGGCGGCCTCCGGCGTCTGCGTGGGCGTCTCCGTGTGCGCCTCGTCGGGGGCCCCGTCGGCGACGGCCGTGCTCGTGTAGCTGAAGATGCGCTCCCGCGGACCGACCAGCGCCCGGCCGCCGCAGCGTCCGCAGACGAGTCCGTGCCCGCGCTTGAGCACGGCGTCGGCCGTGCTCGGGGATGGCCCGGGCGGGACGCGACGTACCTCGCCCCGGGCCGCCTCGATGCGGCCCAGATCCCGGCCACAGGCCAGGCAGCTGATTTCCCGCACGTGCCGGATCATGGGGTCCTCCGATCGGTAGCTATTTCCGCCCGCGCCGCGTACGACGCCGTCGGGCGGAGTTCATGCATCGCTTAACATACGCCGGGGCCGATTCCCCGGTTCCCCGGTCCGCCCAGCGACCGTGCGCCCGGCGACACTCCATTTGTTCACAGACACACCGTCCGTCGCGTTGTTCACAGACACACCGTCCGTCGCGCAACAGGGGGCGTCTCCGGCGGCGGGGCGAACCGCCCCGCCCCATACCGAACGTCGCGGGGCGGGCCGCGGTTCCCGGCGCGCAGGGCGGGGTGGTCAGGGGTGGGCGCGGGGGCCGCGCACGATGGCCGCCATTTGATAGGCCAGATCCGTGCGCGCGAGGGACGCGTACACGCGCGCGCCACGTCGCTCCGTCTGCACGAGCCCGGCGCGCTCCAGCACGCGCAGGTGGTTCGACACCGCGGGCGGCGTCACGCCCAGCAGCCGGATCAACTCCCGGCAGCCGTGCGGGGCGCCGTCGACGGCGAGCCGCGCGACGATGCGGTAGCGGGCGTCGTTGGCGAGCGCCCGAATGGCGATCTGCTGGCGGGAGGCGTCGGCGGGGGATGTGTGTGTGATGGACTTCACGGGACTGTGAACAGCATAGCGAATTGGACCGCCCCGCGTCGAGTGGCGCCCGGGGCTGCGCGTCGCCGTCGTCCCCCTAAGATGGCCGCGTGGACATCACCCGCCGCCAGGCCATCGTGCTGATCGTGATCGTCATCCTGGCGCTGGGGGCGCTCGTGGGCCTCGACCAGATCATCGAGCGGTTCTCGCCCTGGGACTACGACGACTTCGAGCGCTGGATGCGCGACCTCGGGGCGTGGGGGCCGGTCGCCTACATCGCGTTCCTGGCCCTCTCGATGGTCTTCGCGCCGCTGCCCACGACGCCCGCCCCGCTCGCCGCGGCGGCCGCCTGGGGCGCCGTGCTCGGAGTGATCTACACGCTGATCGCGGGCGCGATCGGGGCCTCGATCTGCTTTCTCATCGCGCGGTATTGGGGCCGGCGCGTGTACGAGCACTTCATGCCCGCCAAGATGGTGGCCGAGATCGACCGCACCGCCGACCGCCTGGCGGTGCGCGCGCTGGTCCTGCTGCGGCTCTTCCCCCTGCTAGGGGCCGACTACGTCTCCTACGCGGCGGGGCTGACCGCGATCCGCTACCGGCTCTACCTGGGCATCACGATCGTGTTCAGCCTGCCCTCGATCATCCTGATCTCCGTGATCGGCGAGAACGTGCGCGAGGACCGGAGCGTCGCGGCGATCGGCATCGCGGTGCTGGCGGCGTTCCTGATCCTGCCGCTGCTGTACGTCGTGGTGCGCAATCGACGCATCGGCGGCGATGGCTCCGATGGCGACGCCGCGCTCGGCGGCGCGGGGCTCAGTGACCCTTCCACTGCGGCGGACGCTTCTCCGAGAAGGCCAGCGGCCCCTCGATGATGTCCTCCGAGTACGACATCGCCGCCATCGCCGGGAAGGTGTGGCTGGTCGCCACCTCCTCGCGCATATCGCGGCCGCGGATGACCGCTTCCTTCGTCGCGCGGATGGCCAGCGGCGAGCACCGCAGGATCGCGTCGGTCCAGCGCTTGACGGCGTCCATCAGCTCGTCCTGCGGGACGACCTCGTTGACCAGGCCCCAGCGGTGCGCCTCGGCGGCGCCCACGTGCTTGGCGGTGAACATGAAGCCCATCGCGATGTGGTAGGGGATCCGGCGCGGCAGCCGGTGCACGCCGCCGGCCCCGGCGATGAGGCCCACCGTCGGCTCGGGCAGGCCCAGCTTGGCGTTCTCGCTCGCGATGATGATGTCGCAGGCCAGGGCCAGTTCCAGCCCGCCGCCCAGGGCGAAGCCGTTGACGGCGGCGATCAGCGGTTTCCAGCACTCGAAGTCGGCGGTCGTGCCGCCGAAGCCGCCCGCGACCGGCGGGAAGCGCATCACGCCCTCCTTGGCGACGGTCTCGGCCTGGAACTTGAGGTCGTTGCCGGCCGAGAAGGCGCGGTCGCCGGCGCCGGTGAGCACGCCGATCCAGGCCGAGTCGTCGTCGCGGAAGGTATGCCAAGCGTCGGACAGCTCCGCCGACGCGTAGTGGTGGATCGCGTTCATTCGCTCGGGGCGGTTGATCGTGATCGTGACGATGGGGCCGTCCTGCTCGTACTTGATGAACTCGTAGGCCATGCCGGGTCCTTTCCTGGCCCCTGGGTGGGGCCTGTGGGTGCTGCGTGTGTGCGGCCAGTGTCGTGCGCGGGGGGCGCTAGTGCCAGACGCAGTTGCCGCCGTCGACGTTGATCGACTGGCCGGTGATCCAGGCCCCCTGGTCGCTGCACAGATAGACGACGGCGTTGGCGATGTCGGCGCCCTGCCCCGCCCGGCCCATGGGGATCTGGGTGCTGACGTGCTCGTCCCAATCGAAGGCGGCGGGGCCGGGTGTCGTGCGGACGCCCTCCTGCCGGGCGGTGTCCTTGCCGCGCGGGGCGTTGTCCATGCGAGAGGCATCGATCAGCCCCGGGCAGATCGAGTTGACGCGGATCTGGTGCTGGCCCATCTCACGGGCCATGCAGGCCGTGAGGGCGTTCTGGCCCGCCTTGGAGGCGGAGTAGGCCGCCTCGTTGGCGGCGAACACCTTGCCCGCGATCGACGAGATGTTGACGATCGCGCCGCCCTCCCCTTGTTCGACGAGCCGCCGCCCGAACGCCCGCGACACGTAGAAGACGCCGTTCAGGTTCACGTCGACGACGCGCCGCCAGGCGTCCGGCGGCACGTCCACGACCGGGTTCTGGTCGAGGCCGCGGGACGAGCCGGCGTTGTTGACGACGAAGTCCACGCGCCCCATCGCCTTCATCGTGTTCGAGGCCACGAGGTCGACCTGGAACGCGTCGGTCACGGTGCTGACCAGCGGCAGCGCCCGGCGTCCCAGCGCCTCGATCTCGTCCGCCACCGAGAGGATGTCGCGCCAGCCGGCCGCCTGTTCCGCCGCCGGGAACGAGGCCGGGTCGCGGCCGGTGCCGGTGACCACGACGTCGCAGCCGGCGCCCGCCAGCGCGACCGCGATCGCGCGGCCGATGCCGCGCATGCGTCCGGCCCCCGTCACGACGGCGACCTTCCCTTCCAACCCGGTCAGTTCCATCGCCATCGTGGGGCCCCTCTCGCAGCTAGGCCGGTGGCGCCGCACGTGCGCCCGCGCCGGCCGCCGCGAGTCGCATCTGATTCACGTGCTCATTGAGGTGCGCGAGCGCATCCGTGACGAATGTCCGCGCATCGACCCGCCCGTCCGCCGTGCTGATGGCGGCGCCCCGGTCGGGCTGCTTCGCGACGGTGTGGGCCGAGCCGCGAAAGTCGCGCCAGCCCTTCTCGCCCAACTGACGGACGCGGGGGTAGGGATGGCGGCCGGGCAAGAACTCCGAGGCAGGCGCGGCGTCCGCCGCGCGCGACACCGCGACGCGGGCCAGGGTGTCGGCGTAGCGCAGCAGCGCCGCCGCGACGTGCGAGTGCAGCTGCAGCGTAGTCCAGCCGCCCACGGCTTCGCGACCGTCGAGGCCGGCGCTGGCTGCGTCCCAGGCCGCCTGCGTGGCGTCGATGCGCGAGTGCAGGTCCGCCCAGGTGGGCTGTTCCGTCGGCGTCGTGCGGGTGAGCGCTGTCATCTCGCTGTCATCTCAATGCGCCGTCTGGCGGCGACGCCCCAAGTCCCCCGAGGAGTCGCCGGGGTTCTGGCCGGGCGCCAGGCCGCGCACGTCGCGCAGTTGGCGGGCGTGGTCGCGGGCGTGGTAGACGGTGAAGGCGACGAACTCCCGCGCGCTCAGCGGGCCGAAGGCCGGGTGGGTCGCGGGGCCGCCCTGGGGAGGCGCGATCGTCGACTCCGTGACCGCGGCGATGAAGGCGTCCCAGCCGCTGATCGCGGCCGAGCGCAGTTCGAGGAAGGTCTGCCCGTCGCCGAGCCAGTGCGCCCCCGGATCGAGCTGTGGCGCCTCGCCGGCGGCCATCGCGCGCAAGTGCTCCGCGGCGCGCGTCGTGAAGCCGCCGACATGGTTGAGCAGATGCCACGCGTTCCAGGGGCCTTCGTTGGGACCGGGCGTCGCCTCGGACTCGTCCAACTCCGCCGCCGCGTGGTCCCATTCCTCGCGCACCGTCAGCGCGCGCGCCAGCAGCGTCGTCCAGTCCTCCGCGCCCACGGCGCGCAGCTTCGCGCCGATCGCCGCGCGGGTATCGGCGTCCATGGCGTTCTGCGGCACGTGCCTGTCGTCGGCCACGAGGGGCGCTCCCTTCGGGGTGTCATCGTCGCGCGCCGCCGGACGGCGCGCGGCACAGTATAGCCCGGCGCTGCACGGGGGCGACGGCCCCGGGGCACGCTAGGAAGAGACCGCGCCCGGGCGGCGGCGCGCTCCGCGCGTGAGGTAGAAGAGGCCCACCGACAACAGCGCCCCGCCCCCGCTCACCACCGCGAGCACGAGGAAGACGGCGTCGACCCCCCAGCGATCGGCCGTGAAGCCCGCCAGCGTCGCTGCGAAGGAGCCCATGCCGAAGGAGAGGAAGAACATCATGCCGAAGGAGGCGCCCATTCGGCCCGGCGGGGAGAAGTCGGCGATCAGCGATACCAGCGCGGGCGCCATCGCGAAGTTGGTGACCACGAAGATGAACAGCACGACGATGAGCGCCGCGCCGCCGGTGGCGGAGATCAGGAGCAGCAGCGGGATCGTCGCGAGCCAGGCGCCGATGACCAGCGGATAGTGCGGCAGGCGCTCCGCCAGGATGCCGCCGACGTACCAGCCGACCGCGCCGCCCAGCAGCGCCGCGGTGGCCAGGGCGCCGGCAAGCTCCGCGCCGCCGACGCCGAAGACGGCGCCGGTGATCTGTTCCTCGATGTGGGTCGGGATGAAGGTGATGCTGCCGCGGTAGACGAAGCCCTGGATCACGTTCGCCACGTAAACCACGGCCAGGGGCAGCCACCAGAAGCGGCGCAGTGATGGCGCCGTCGTGGCGGGCGGCCGGGCGGTCCCGGGGTCTGCGCTCGGCAGCGGGGAGGCGGGCGTCTCCGGCCCCGCCTCCGGCGCCAGGCCCCCGGGCGAGGCGGCGCCGGACGGTTCCAGCCCCATCGACAGCCGGCCACCGCGCGGCAGTCGCAGCGTGTAGAGGAAGCCCACGGCCGCCAGACCGCCCAGCGCCACGTACGCCAGCCGCCAGTCGGTCGCCAGCGCGATGCCGGACAACAGCACCGGCGCGGCGGCGATGCCCAGGGTGCCGACCACACCGTGCAGCGCCACGTTGCGCGTGCGGCGCCTGGTACGCGCCAGCAGCGCGAAGCCCGCCGGGTGGTACAGCCCCGTCGTGATGCCCAGCAGCGCCAGGGTCACGCCCAGCGCCAGCTCGGACGGCGAGAGGGCCACGAGCATCGCCGCGACCGCCGAGCCCGCGAGCGTGATGCGCAGGACGTGCACCGAGCCCAGCCGGTCGGCCAGCATCCCGGCGGGCAGCGCCCCCAGCCCGAAGGCGAACGCGCTCACGTTGGCCAGCACGCCCAGGAGCAGCAGGTCCGTGCCGAACTCCGCCTCGATCCGCAGCAGCAGCGCGGCGTAGGCCAACTCCGTCGAGTGGACCAGCGCGTGCGTGCCGGAGAGCGTCAGGACGACGGTGCGCTCGCCGACCGCGCGCTCTCCGCCGCCCAAGCGAAACGCCCGGGTCATCTAATCCGAGGCCTCAGGCTCGGCGTCGGCGGCGGACTCCGCTGCCTGGTCGGCCGCGGCGATCTCCGCCGCCCTGTCGCCAACGTTGCGCAGCAGCCGGTCGAGGTGCCGCTTGTGCGACCAGAAGCGCACCAGCGACTGCGGCAGCCCGATCAACCCGCCCAGCCACAGCTGCGCCTCCAGTCGCGTCCCCTCCTCCAACTCCTCAATCCGGAAGTGGTAGCGCGACGACGACACGATGTTCTGATAGGCGATCTCGAACTCCTCGTCCTCTCGGTCGGCGACGACCTCGAAGGTCCCGTCCTGCAGGCTGGGCGCGAGCATTTCGCGCAGCGCGTCGTAGAGGCTGGGGGCGTCGACGTCGAGCATGATCGATCGGTGAAACGGCATTGCGCGAGCGTAGGCGAGCGAGTCCCCGCTCGGCCAGCGGGCGGGAACATCCCCATCCCCCTGCCCCAACGCGACGATGTGCCGGCTCGACCGGACGCGCCTCCGGCACGATGATCCCCCCATGCCGGACATCGGTGCGCACGGCCTGGGCAGTATTCCGCCGCTTGCACCCGGCGACGCCGCGGCGCACGAGGCCGGGCTCGCGCTGCGCGCCCGCGCCGAGGTCCGCGACGACGGCTGGGTCGAGGCGGCCGTCGTCGCCGCCCTGCACGCGGAGCATCCGTTTCCCCGCGGCGAGGCGCGCATCGCCCTGCAGTGCGCGCCCGCGCCGGACGTCGTGGCGGCGCTGCTGGGGCCGCTGACGTCGGAGCATCGGCGGCTGCGGCGTCGCGCGATGACGCTGCTGCCACGGCTCGACGCGGCGGAGGTCGTGCGACAGATGCGCGTCTGGCTGCCCGGCGCGTCGCGGTCGGGGAAGCGGGCGGCCTGCGTGGTGCTGGCCGCGCTCGGTGATCCCGGGGCCGACCTGCTCGCCACGCTCAGCCGCGACGCCGACCCGGCCGTCGCCCGTCGCGCGGGGCGGGCGCTGGCGCTGCTCGCGGAGCGGCGACGCAGCGGCGACACGCCCGCCGAGGCGCCCGCTGAGGCGTCCGTTGGGGACGCGGAGGGCCGCTCGGACCTGCGGCCCTTCGGCCTGCGCGCGCCGCCCCATGGGGCGCCGGCCCGGCCCCGATCCTTCGCCGTCGCCGCCTTCAACTTCTCCTATGGCGTCAACCTGGGCGTGCTGATCCGCAGCGCCGAGGCCGCCGGCGCCGAGGCCGTCTGGATCGTCGGGCGGGACTTCTACTACCGGCCCTCGACCAAAGGCAGCGATTGGTGGCTCCCGGTCGAGCTGATCGATTCCCCGCAAGCCTGCCTCGACCGCGCGCGCGCGGAGGGCTTCCAGGTCGTCGCGTTGCAGCAGGGGCCGGACGCGCAGCCGCTGTTCGAGGCGCGCTGGCCCGAGCGTCCCCTGATCGTCGCGGGCAACGAGGGCGACGGCCTGCCGGCCGCGTTTCTGGACGCCTGCGACCTCCAGGTCGCGCTGCCGGTGTACGGCCAAATCGACAGCCTCAACGTGGCCGTCGCGGCGAGCGTCGCGATGTACGCGTATCGGGCCGCGCGGGCGGCCTCCTGACGGCGGCGCCACCCCGCACGCGATAGCCAGATCGCGTGCCACCCGCAACGATGGGCGTGGGGCGCTTCGGGGCGGAGCGGTCGCGGAGAGGACGCGGATGACGCAGCGGGGGCCGACAGACGGGGCGGCGGCGGCTGGCCCACTGGGTGGCCCGCCGGGTGGCCGGACGGGCGACCGCGGCGGGCGCGACCGCCTGAGCACGACGTTCGCCGCCCTCTCGGAGCGCGACTTCGCCTGGTTCTTCTGCGGCAATCTGGCGTTCTTCATGGCCACGCAGATGCAGTTCGTCATCCGCGGCTATCTGACGTTCGAGCTGACGGAGTCGGCGGCGGCGATCGGCTACGTCACCGCCGCCGGGGCGCTGCCGATGCTGCTGGGCTCGCCGTTCGGGGGCGTCGTCGCCGACCGGGTGAACAAGAAGGTTCTGCTGCGGATCACGCAGACCGTCGCGACGGCCACCGCGGGCACGGTCGGGGTGCTCGTGCTGACGGACCTGATCCAGTACTGGCACCTGCTGATCGCCGGGATGCTGTCGGGCGTGATGTTCGCGTTCAACATGCCCGCGCGGCAGGCGATCGTGCCGCAGCTCGTACCGCGCCACAAGATGATGAACGCGATCTCGCTGCAGATGGGCGGTCAGAACCTGACCCGCGTCGTCGCGCCGGCGATGGCGGGCGGGCTGGTCGCGCCGCTGGGGGTGGGCTGGGTCTACATCCTCGTCGCGATCTTCTTCAGCGCGCCGCTGATCAGCGAGTGGCGCATCCCCGACCACGGCATGACGACGGTGCGCAAGAAGTCGGCCCGCGTGCACGAGGACTTCGCCGAGGCGCTGCGCTACATCCGCAACGACGGCCTGATCACCCGGCTGATCGTGCTGGGGCTCGTCTTCCCGCTCTTCGCGATCCCGGTCTACCAACTCCTGCCCGTCTTCGCCGAGGAGGTCTTCGACGCCGGCGCGGCGGGTCTGGGGCTGTTGGCCGCCAGCACGGGGGTGGGGGGTCTGGTCGGGGCGCTCATCGTCGCGGCGATGGGCCGTTACGAGCACAAGGGCCGGCTGATGCTGCTCAGCGGGATCTGGCTGGGCGTGCTGTACATCGCCTTCTCCCAGCTCGATGCGCTCGCGCCGGCCGTCGTGATGCTCGCGCTGGGCAGCGTGGGCGGCGTCGTGATGCAGACGACGAACAACACCGTCATCCAGGCCACGGTGTCGGAGGAGGTGCGGGGGCGGGTGATGGCCGTCGTGATGATGTCGTTCGGACTGATGCCGCTGGGCGTGATCCCGCTCGCGCTCGCGGCCGACGCCTTCGGCGCGCAGACGGCCCTGGCCGGCTCCGCGATCATCATGATCGTGCTGCTGGCCGGCATGTTCCTGCTCAGCCCGTCGCTGCGCAATCTGCGCGTCGGCACGGGCGCGAAGGCGCAGCTGTCGCCGGCGCGCGCCGCGCAACTGGTGGCCGAGGGCAAGATCAGCGAGGAACGGGCGCGCGAACTCACGCGGATGGACGAGCGGGCGCTGGTCGACTTGGACGGCGCCGGACGGGCGGCCCCCGCGCCCGGCGCGCGGAGTGGTCCCGACTGACGAGCCAGACGCGCTACGGGCTGAGCGCGAACTGCTTCTCGAGCATGTCCGGCTTGAGGATCGTGACGCGCTGGCGGCGCACATCGACGATGCCCAGCTGCCGCCAGTTCTGCAGCTGCTTGTTCACCGCCACGCGGCTCGCGCCGATCATGCTCGCCAGATCCTGCTGGCTGATGCGCAGGCCGATCTCCACGCCCTCTTCGGCGGGGATGCCGTGCTCGCGGGCCAGGATCAGCAGCCGCCGCGCCAAGCGGCCCGGCACGTCCAGGAGGTAGGCGTCTTGGATCGACTGGTTGGTCTGCCGCAGGCGCTTGACCAGCACGTCCAGGATCGCGCGGCAGGCGTCGGGATGACGCGTCAGCACGTCTTGGAAGTCCTGGCGGCTGAGGCTCACCATCTCCGTGTCTTCGAGCGTGGTGGCGGAGGCCGACCGGCGCTCGTCGTCCAGCAGCGACATCTCGCCGAAGAGGTCGCCGGTGCGATGCACGGCCAGCACGACCTCGCGTCCGTCGGTGGCGGGCACGAAGATCTTCACGGCGCCCTTGATGATGATGTACATCATCGAGCCGGCATCGTCGGCGTGGAAGACGGCCGTGCCGGCCCGGAACACCACGACCCGCAGCTTGCGCGACAGCTCGCCCAGCAATGGGGGCGACATGCCGCTGAAGAGCGGCACGAGCTGCAAGGGGTTCGTGTCGGGGCTGGGTGCTCGCGTTGTCATGGCAACCCGCTAACGTCGGTGCGCACGCCAGGGGCGGTCGCGCACCGGCACAATAGCTAGTGACCTGCCGCCTGGCTACTGCCGCACGCGGGCCGGGACACCGAATTCGGTGAAATCCCGGCGCTGGACGCGGGGCGCAGCGGTCAGGCCGCCCGGCGCGACCGCCCCCGCCTCGCCAGCACGGGACGCGGGAGCGGTCGCAGATCCGGGCGCGTCGCGACCGATGAGGTCGGGTCACCGATCGACGACGGTCGTGCCAGGGTGCCCCATCCAGCCTGCAGCGCCAGGATCCCCACCACCACCGTCCCGCTGCAGACCACAAGCAGTGTGCTCAACTCCATCATAACCCCCATATCTAGCGTGGAACACCCGTTCCGAACGGATGCACGATAGAACGGGTGTTTCGCTGGGATCAAGCCGTCGCGCCGCCGACGCAGATAGGGCGATCGTGATAGGGCGATCTTGGGGCGGGGGACCGCAGGCGTGGGGCGACGCCCTACCATCGACGCCGTGTCCGACAGCCCATCCGGTCTCACCTGGGAGCAGGCGAATCTCACGCGCGAGCAGGCCGCGGAGTTGCTGGCGCTCGCCGATGGGCTGGCCGCGGTGGGCGCGCTGCGGACGGGACGTCGCGCCGGGCAGCTGTCGATCTTCAACTTCCGGCTGCGGGCCGCGAGCGAGGGCTCCGACGCCCCCGGCGCCCCGCTGGTGCTCCTGATGGGGGCCGGCGTCTTCCGGCGGCACGCGTTCTTCGCGCGCTTCGCCCCCGCCCGGCCGGACGACGCCGGGCCTGCGCCGGCGCTCGGGCTCTCGGGCCCAATCGACGGGGACTGGGCCTGGCGACCGCCCTTCGAGGAGCTGCGCGACCGGATCATCGGTCAGCCGGTCTGGCGGGAGGCCGTCGGCGCGTCGTACGAGGAGCGGGTCGCGGCCTTCCGCGCCGCGCTGGCGGAGGTCGAGCCGGGCCGGTTCGTCGAAGGTCGGGGCGGGGAGTAGCGGGCGTCAGTCGTAGAGGCTGCGGGCGACTTCGATCGCGTCTTCGATATCGCGGCCGGTCAGGTCACCTTCGCGGGCGGAATAATACACTTGGTAGTGGATCCCGGTAGTCTCGTTGGAGATCCAGACCGAGGCACGGTAGGTGTCGTACTCAAGAAACGCCGGGTGCCCGTCGACCGCGCGCACCTCCTCGCTCATCCGGGACGTCCAGATCGTGATGTTGAACGGGCGCCAGTTGAGGCGTGCGATCCAGATGGAAGCTGCCCGACGGCCCTCACCATCGTAGTAGTCCGCGACGACGCCGCCGGAGCCCTCTGTCGAGTCTGTCCACATCGAGCTGAGTTGCCATCCTTCCGGCAAGCGTGGTTCGTTCCAGACTGGGTGTTCCCGCACGACCGCGGGATCGTCCGACCATGCGGGCCCGTCCGGCCAGTCGGGGGCAGGCGGCGCGACCATGGTGTGTTCTTCGACCGCGCCGATCCAGCCGGAGGGGATGAACTGATAGGGGCCGAAGCGCACCGGCGTGGAGAGCGTGGGGGAGAAGAAGCTCGCTGGATGCAGCGTGACCCTTGCGGCGGAGTCTCCGGCGATCGCGCCGACGCAGCCCGTTCCTGCGTGAGCCAGCCATTTGATCGCGAAGTGCTTGCGGGGCGTGGTGCCCGGCGGGTCCGGCAGAACTGCCGTCACCTCGTAGCGGACCCAGCAGGCGGACGCCTGCCGCCACTCGACGATGTCGCCTGGCGCGACCGTGCCGTAAGCGTCGGCACGCGACGCGCCGTCCGCGTCGGCCTGGTGGATGCGAAGTTCGACCGCGTCCTCGCGCAAGCCCTCGTAGGTAGAGATCATGTTCGCCGCGCCGTCGAGGAACGCGTAGCTGCCCGGGGTCGTAGTGGAGCCCGTTGTGTCGAGCCGGTTGTAGGGGAGGACAATCGGCTCGGGCTGCGGCGGCTTGGTCGGCGGGGGTAGCATCTCGGGGGTGCAGTCCGGCAGCCCCAGGACGGCGAAGTCGTTGTCGGGCAAGTCCCGCAACCCCGCTGGTATGCAGCCCGTCAGGCCTGCGTTGCGGCTCAGATACACATGCCGCAGATGGGGCAAGCGTCCTAGCGCCGTGGGGATCGCGCCGCTGAGCTCGTTGTCGTGCAGCCGCAGGAAGCCCAGGTTGCGCAGCCCCCCCAACTCCGACGGGATCGCACCGCTGAGTTGGTTGTCGTGCATGTACAGAAATGCCAGGGTGGAGAGGCTCCCCAACTCTGCGGGGATCGCGCCCGCCAACTGGTTCTCGTACAGCCAGAGGGACTCCAGGTTGTAGAGCTTGCCCAGCGCCGCCGGGATCGCGCCGTTCAGTCGGTTCGTGTGCAGCCAGAGCGACTCGAGGCTGCGCAGGTTCCCCAGCGCCGTGGGGATCGGGCCGCTGAGTCCGTTGTTGTGCAGCAACAGTATCCGCAGGGCCGACAGATCCCCCAGTTCCGCGGGGATCGCGCCGCTCAGATCATTGTGATTCAGGTGCAGAACCCGCAGGCCACGCAGCGTCCCCAGTGTCGCAGGGATCGCGCTGCTGAGGTGGTTGCCGGCCAGCGACAGGGATTCCAGCGCGGCCAAGGCCCCCAACGCCGGGGGGATCGCGCCGCGCAACTGGTTGTCGCTGAGGGACAGAGTCTCCAGGTTCCTCAGGTTTCCCAGCACGGCGGGGATCGGACCGCTCAGCTGGTTGCCATCTAGCCTGAGGGTCTGCAGGGCAGGCAAGGCTCCCAATGCCACGGGGATCGGACCCGTCAACTGGTTGTAGGTGAGATGCAGGGACGTCAGGTTGCTCAGGGAGCCCAACTCGACCGGGATGGTGCCCGTCAGTTCGTTCCCGTCCAAGTGCAGCGTCTGCAGGTGGCGCAGGTTCCCCAGTTCCGCGGGGATCGGACCGCGCAGTTGGTTTATGCCAAGCCGCAGGATCCGCAACTCCGACAGGTCGCCGAGTTGCGGCGAGAGGCGGCCATCAAGGCCGCGCCCCCACAGTCGCAGTCCTCGCACGCGCGGTGGCGTCCCGCCGATCGTGATGCCCTCCCACTCCGCAACCGAGACGCGGGGATCCCACCTCACCGCGTACTTGGCGGAGACCTTGGCGTTGACCGTGAGCAGACTCACGCAGTCGGCGACGAGCCCGGGGTTGTCCTGGGGGTTGGCGACGGCGATACCGTTCTCGCAGAGTTGCGTGCGTGAACAATCCGGCAGGCCGAGTGCGTCGAGGTCGTGGCTGGGTAACCACTGCAACAGCGACGGGATGCAGCCCGTCAGCCCGGTGTTGCCGGCGAGCCGCAGTTCGGACAACGAAGACAGTGCCCACAACTGCCATGGGATCGGTCCCGTCAGATGATTGTCGTTGAGCCGCAGCCCGCGGAGGAGCGACAGACCGGCTACTTCCGGCGGGATACTGCCCGTGAGACCGAGTGACTCCAGCCATAGCTCCCGGACGCGTCCGTACGTCTCGTGGATGGTGATGCCGTCCCAGTCTGCGATTGGTGTGCGGGCGTCCCAGTTGAGCGTGGCGTCGCCGGCCAGCGTGGCCTTGACGTCGAGCAGGATGGCGCAGTCGGCGACGAGGTCGGGATTGTCCTGGGGGTTGCGGACCGCGGTGCCGTTCTCGCAGGGCGGCGGTTCAGGCGTCAGCGCCGTCGCGCCGGCCGACGGCCCGCAGATCACGCTGCCGGTCAGGTACTCGACGCAGATGGTCGACGACGCGCCGCGCAACCCCGCGGTCGGACCGTCATTGGGCGGCGTCCCCAGCGCCGAAGTCAGCCCGGCGATCAGGAGCAACGCGAACAGCGACGAGACGGAGCGCACGCGCATCGATCACCCTGATCGCTTAACGGCTGCCCCGCCCGGCGGTTCCCCCGGTTCCCTCCGCCGGCGACCGGCGGAGCGGGGCTACTCCGACTCGCCGCCGGCGTCTTCGGCGGCGGGGTCAATATCGAGGGTGATGGCGGGCAGTTCGCGCTCGGGATAGCTGTCGGCGTCGACGTCGATCCAGCTGCTGGCCAGATGGTGCATCGACCAGGCGAAGTCGTGCAGGCGCGGGTCGGGCTGGAAGTGCGGCTGGCGCAATCCCACCTGGATGCCGTTGGTCAGGTTCTGCCGCCAGTAGCCCGTGGTCAGCAGGAGTTCCTGCACGTCGTGCGCCAGACGCTGGCGCGCGCCGGTGTCGAACGTCGCGCCCATCTGCTCGATCAGCGCATCGACCTCGGCGTTGGCGTAGCCGCCGTAGTTCTCGGCGCCCCCGCTGGCGACCGCGTCGCGCCACAGGTCGGTGGGGTCGGCCTGCAGCGGGGCCGGTCCCCAGCCGAGGAACGACGGCAGGACGCCGGCCTCCAGTTGCTCGGTGATCTCGGCGTACGAGCGGAAGACCGTCGACAGCGTGAGCCCGGCGTTGCGCTCCACCATGCCGGCCACGCTCTGGCCGATGCCGGGGTAGAAGCCCTCGAACAGGTCGGGCACGATCAAGCGCAACTCGCCGATCGCGTCGGCGCCGCCGGCGGCCTCGACGAGCAGGGCGATCTCGGCCAGGTCGTCGTCCTTGTTCGGCCGGTAGCCGGGGAACTCCAGCAGCCGCTCCTCGGGCAGGGCCCAGCCGCCCAGGAACCAGGGCGCCGGGCCGGAGGGCCGGGCGTCGCCGGCGTAGAGCCGCTCGATCAGCGCGAAGCGGTCGATCGACTGCGCGATCGCGGCCCCCAGGCGGGGATCGCTGAAGGGGTTCTCGGGGTCGTCGCCGCGCCCGAAGCTGAGCTGCACCGGCGTGTCGATGGGGTACTCGTAGCGCACGCTCTCGGGGGCGGCATTCTCGAGGATGTCCACCTGCTCGCTGTTCAGCGGGAAGTCCAGCGCGTCGATCGCCGCTGTGACGTAGTCGGACCCCAGGCGGTCGTTGGTCGAGCGGGTGAGCACGATGCCGTCGAGGTAGGCGGGCGTCGCGCCCCACCAGTTCCCGGAGCGCACGAGCGAGAGCTCGAGGCCGTCGAGCTGGTTGGGGACGTATGGTCCCGAGCCGCTGGAGAGCGTGATGTCGCGCTCGTTCGCCGGCTCGTCCCACAGCGGCGCGAGCTCGTCGATCGCTTCGGCGCTGATCACGAAACTCCAGGGCCCGCCGATCACCGAGGCGACGAAGCTGGCGTCGGGGGCGTCCGTCGTGAAGGAGACCGTCGCGGGGTCGCTGGCGGTGATCGCCGAGGCGCGCGCCATGAGGGCGCGCCGGTAGAAGCGCAGGTCCGGGTCGCCGCCGGCGTCGAGGCCGTCGATCTGGCGCTGGAAGCTGAGGCGCACGTCCTCGCTCGTGACCGCGCGTCCGCCGGTGCGGGGGACGTCCCAGAAGGCGGCCGCGGGGTTGATCGCGAAGACGTAGGTCGTCTCGTCGGGCTGCTCCGGCAGGCCGGCCAGGTCCGGCTCCAGGCTCCCGGCCGAGACGGAGTCGGGCCGCAGCAGGCGGCTGTAGATCAGGCTGAAGACCTGCTGGCCGGCCCGGAACCGGGAGCGCTGCGGGTCGAAGCGGTCGAAGTTGTCGGTGGTCGCGAAGAGGCGGGCGATCCCGCCCGGTTTCGGATCCATCCCGGCCGGCGCCGCGACACCCTCGCCGCCCTCGGCGGAGACATCGTCGTCCGGCGCGCTCCCTGCCTGCGCCGCCGCTTGCTCGTCGCTCGCCTGCGCATCGGCCTGGGCCTGCGCGGCGGCCTGCTCTTCGGCCTCGGCCTGGTCGTCGGGGGGCTCGTCGTCGTCCTCGCCGCCGCAGCCGACCAGGGCCAGTCCGGCGGCGGCCACGCCCGCGCGCGCGCTCGCGCGCAGCAACGCGCGACGCCCCATCCGCCGACGGCGTAATGCGGTCCAGATGGGGGGTTCAGGCACTGGCGTAGCGTGCATGCTGCCTCGGGAGTCGCGCCGTTGCGCTCAGCCTAATCGGCGGCTCCAGGAGGGGCCAGCGCGTCGGGGTCTCTAGACGTTTCCGCGCGGGGACGGGATACTGCTCGTGCGCGGCGCGACCACCCCGCTTCCGCGTGCCGCCAGGAGGAACCGCATGCCGCCGCTTGTGCCGCCCTTCATGATTCCGCAATGGCTGCGCGACGCGCCGCTGCCGATCAAGCTGGCGCTGCTGGGCCCGGGGATGTTGGTGGGGGGCGTGCTGGGCATCGTGGTCCATGCCATCCTGGTCAATCTGGGCGCGGGCAATCAGCATCTGAGCAGCGCCGATGGCGGCTTTGACGCTTGGCTGATCTGGATCATCGTGGCGGCGGGGCTCTTCCTGGGCATCGCCGCGGGTGGCTTCATCTACTTCGGCGTGGGCATCGGCGCCGACGACTTCGACGACGACGACCACGACGGCGAGAGCGGTCTGTTGGAGGTCTAGCCGCCGCGCGCGGCGCCGACAGCAGGCAAACGGCCCCGCGGCGCGGGGCCGTTCGTGCGTCCGGGGCTGGCGCGGGCTCAGTGCCGGCTCAGCTCTTGAGTTGGGCCGCGAAGAAGGCCTTCAGGCGCTCCCAGGCGTCGGCGGCGTCATCGGCCTTGAAGGCCTCCGAGGTGTCGTTGAAGAACGCGTGGCCGGCGTCGGGGTAGATGTGGATCTCGTGCGACACGCCGGCGCTGCGCAGCGCGGCGTGCACTTCGTCGACATAATCCGATGTGACGAATCCGTCCTGGCCGGCGTAGAGCCCCAGCACGCCGCCCTGGATGTTCGACGCCTCCGCCAGGTCGCCCATGGGCACGCCGTAGAAGGGCGCGGCGGCGGTCACGGCGGGGTTCTTCATCGCCAGCAGCAGGGCCAGGCCGCCGCCCATGCAGAAGCCCGTGACGCCGACCTTCGACCCATCGACGTCGTCGCGCGCCTGCAGCGCCGCGACGGCGCCGTTCATGTCGACCACGGCCTTGTCCTGCTGGAGCGCCATCATCAGCTTCTGGGCCTCGTCGGGCTCGGCCGTCACGTTGCCGTGGTAGAGGTCGGGCGCGAGCGCGACGTAGCCCTCGGCGGCAATGCGGTTGGCGATGTCGCGGATGTTGTCGTTCAGGCCCCACCATTCCTGGATCACGATCACGGCGGGGTAGGCGCCGGGCTCGGCGGGGCGGGCGAGATGGCCCGTCGTGGCGCCGCCGTTGGCGGGGAACTCGAGCGATTCGGATGTCGTGGCGACCATGGGTTCCTCCTCTGCGCTGCCGCTGGCCCCCGGGGGACAACGGCGGTCCGATTTCGTTCTCCGGCGCCGTCCATCGACGCCGCATGCCGGCGCCCGCGGATGCTAGCCCCTGGGCGGCGCGACGTTCTTGATCTTGCCCAGGAAGGTCCGCGCCGCAGCCCGCGAGACCTCGTCGACGGTCCAATTGAGCCCGGACGCGAAGACGCTGCCCTCGGGCACGGGCTCGGTGTACAGCGTGATTTCGCCGCCGCCGACCAGGAAGGTGCGCCCGTTGACGTTGGCGGCTTCGTCGGTGCACAGCCAGGTCACGAACGGGGCGACGTTCTCCGGGCCGTAGGCGTCCTCCTGCATCACGAAGCTGGGGTCCCCCGCGTCCCGGGCAGCCCCCTGGGCGTCGCCGGGCCGCTCGCTCTCGCGCTTGCGGGCGATCTGCTTGAGCAACTCCGGGTTGAGGGTGAGCCGCGTGCCGGCGCGGGGCCGGATGGCGTTGACGGTGACCCCGTAGCGACCGAGGTCGCGCGCGGCCACCCGCGTCAGCCCCACGATGCCCTCCTTCGCGGCGGCGTAGTTGCCCTGGCCCATGTTGCCCAGCGCACTCTCCGACGACGTGTTCACGATGCGGCCGCTGCGCTGCTGGCGGAAGATCGCCGCCGCCGGACGCAGCGTCGTGAAGTGGCCCTTGAGGTGCACCGCAACGACGATGTCCCACTCCGCCTCGGTCATGTTGTAGATCATGCGGTCGCGCAGGATGCCCGCGTTGTTGACCAGGATGTCGAGCCGGCCGAAGGCGTCGAGCGCGCCCTGGATGATGGCCTCGCCGCCGTCCATGGAGGCGACGTTGTTGTAGTTCGCCACGGCCTCGCCGCCGGCGTCCCGGATGGCCGCGACGACTTCGTCGGCGGGCTCCGAGGAGGCGTCGTCGGTCTGGCCGCCGGGCCCGCCGCCCAGGTCGTTGACGACCACCCGTGCGCCCTCGGCGGCCAGGCTGAGCGCGTGCGCCCGCCCGATCCCGCGCCCCGCGCCCGTCACGACCGCCACTCGGCCCTCGAGTCGGTTGCCCATTCGGTGTCCTCTCTCGGTCGTTCGCGCACCCTGCATGCGGCCGCCCTCAGTATGCCGTACGTCCCCCGCGGAATCGAGCGCCGCGGCTACTGCCGCATGTCCGGCGCCAGCCCGTTCGCCGAGGGCGGCAGCCAGGGCGCGAGCGTGGCCAGCAGCGCCGTCCGCTCCAGCCGGATCTCGGCTCCGCGGTCGGCGTCGGTCTGCGGCGTCCGGGGGCGCCAAGCGTCGAGCCAGCGCCGGCGGTGCACGCGCATGCGCAGGGCCAGGAATCCCATGACCGGTCCCGTCACGGTCACCGCCGCCGCGACCCGGCCCGAGGGGCCCAGCAAGCGTTGCCGCGCCAGGTAGCGCGCCATCAGGCCATACCAGCCGATGAACAGCGGCGCGCCCAGCACGAACTTCAGGAAGGCCCGCTTCTCGCGGCTGTGCACGAAGAGCGCGATCCAGAGGCGCAGGAGCACGTAGGGGGGCATGTTGAAGAGGAACCCGAACGACGCCACCGGCAGCGTCGCCGCGTCCTGCAGTCGTGTGGGCGTTTGGCGATGATCGCCGCCGTGCCGCTGCCAGGCATCGGCGGCGATCCAGAGCAGGTCGGTCGAGCGCTGGAAGCGCTGGGCCCCCGCGGGGTCGGCGGCCTGGAAGGCCTGTAGCGCCTGGCTGACTTCCCGCGTCAGCCGCAGGCGGGTGGCGGCGTCCGGCGTCGACTCCGGCCAGCCGCCGGCGAAGTCGGCCACCTGCTCGACGCAGGCGACCCAGGCCGGGTCGGGCACGTGCAGCGCCAGGTCGCGCAGCCGCACCTGGATCTCCGCCGTGAAGGCGCGCACCGCGGCCTGGGGATCCGTCGCGTGCAGGGCGCAATAGGGCGCGGTATCGATCGGCGGGCCCAGCGCGACCGCGCCATCGCTGAAGAAGCGGTCGACATCGGCGAAGTAGAGGCCGGCGGGGATCACCTGCACGCCGAGTTGGTAGTCGTTGCGGGCCTCGGCCTCAAGCACGATGCGGGCCGTGCCGGTGCGCACCTCCCGCACCTGCCGTTCGGGGTGACTCTGTCCCTCGGCGAACATGCAGATGACGCCGTTCTCCTCGAGCAGATCGGCGCAGCGTCCGAACGACTCCAGGTTCGCCGACGAGCGCCGCGCCGCGCCGCCCGCCGCCGGGGCCTCGCCGTGCCGGAAGACGGGCAGGACGCCCGCCCCGCGCAGGAAGCGGCTGACCAGCGGGTAGCGGTCGAGCAGCGACCCCTTGGCGACGAAGTGGAGTTGCCGCTGCGTGCGTGTCCCGAGCGCCAGCGCATCGATGATGTAGTTGGGATGGTTGGCCGCGATCACGACCGGACCGGTGGCCGGGAGGTGTTCGCCGTGCAGCGTCGCGATGCGGCGATAGAAGAGCTGCAGCGCGACGGTCGACAGCACCCGGGCGGCGCGGTAGGTCCACGACGATGGTCGCGCTCTGCTGTCCCGTGTCGTCACTGCGATGCCCATAACGGGAGCCTAGCCCGCCGCGGGGCGCTTGACGACAGTTATCGGCGACGCGAGAGCCGGAGCGCGCGGTGGCGGCAGTTGACACTTTCGCCCTATCGCGTTATCAAGTTAACTGTTGGTGGCGGGCGCGGGAGATGGTATGTCCCTGTCCAGCGCCCAGCTTGACGCCGACAACTCCTCGGGAGTTGCGGTAGCCAGGCGAATGTCCCCGGGCCTCCGGCCGGTCGAATCCTCGGACGCTGCCTCCGGCGGCGATGCGCAGGTGCTGCCCGGCGGTGAGGTCGAATGCACCGTGCTCACGCCGAGCGGCACTGTCGTCGCGAAGGGGCGTTTGGCCCCGCGCGCCGATGAGCACCTCCCCGAGGCCTACGCCATCCAGCTCACGCACATCGAGCCGCGCGGCGTGCTGGAGGCGATGGTCTACTCGGACCAGCCGACGATCGTGCTCCGATACGAGGGGGCGGCGGAGGCGCGGGTTCGCATCGACCACATCACGGGGCCCCCGCCTGCGCGCGCGTTCTACTGCCATTCCGCCTAGCTGGCCGCCGTCGGCGTGGTCGGCGGGGGCGGTCGACGGGCGCGGGGAGGCTCCCTAGCCTCGGTGGATGCTTGACATCGCCCTGGCGCAACTGCTGCACAAGAAGCTCCGCAGCCTGCTGACGGTGCTGGGCTTCGGCTTCTGCGTGAACCTCTACATCGTCGTGACGACGGTGATGCGCTTCATCACGGAGGACCTGGACCTCCAGGTCGAGCGCTTCCGCGGCATGCTGCTCGTGCAGTCGCGCGGGCCCGAGGGCGCGACCGGCATGGAGTGGCCGCCGATCTCCTCCGCCATCGTCGAAGAGGAGGCGCGCCGGCTGCTGGCGACGCCCGGCGTCCACGCGGCCGAATCGACGCCGGTCGTCTTCGCGGGGCTGGCCCCGCCGCCCTTCCCCACGGCCCCGCCGGAGGCGCTGATCGTCGGCCTCGATCGCGGCCGCGAGTCGGCCTTCCTGGGCGACGCCGCCGCCCTGCTGGGGGCCAACCGTCTGCTGCCCGGCGAGCGCCAGGATCAGGTGGTGCTGGGCGTGCTCGCCGCGCGGCACTTCGCCCCGCACGCCTCCGCGACGGCGGAGGTGCCGTCGCCCGTGGGGCCGATCGCGCTGGCCGCCGTCGGCAGCCGCATCGCCATCCGGGGCGAGGAGTTCCAGGTGCTGGGTGTCCTGGAGCCGGAGACCAATCAACTCCTGCGCTCGTGCGTGATCATGCCCCTGTCGGCCGCGCAACGTGTGATGCGTCAATCCGGGACCGTCAGCGCGGTGCTGCTCACGCCCGAGTCCACCCGCGACATCGTCCCCGTGAAGCGGGCCGTCGAGGAGGCCCACCCCGAGCTGATGGTCGTGACCGAGCAGCAGCTGGCCGAGAACGCGGGCAAGCTGCTCGACCGCGTCACGCAGCTCTTCAACGTCGTGCGCTGGACGTCGGTCAGCGTGGCCGCGCTGCTGATCACGATCGTGATGTTCGTCGCGGTCCTGGAGCGCACACGCGAGCTGGGGACGTTGCGCGCCATTGGGGCGCCGGCCCGCGCCATCTTCGCGATGGTCCTGGGCGAATCGGTCGTCATCTCGAGCGCGGGCGCGGCGATGGGCGTGCCCATCTCGCGTGTCGTCATCCACCGCGCGCTCGGCCCCGACGCGACCAGCATCCGCTCGCGCCGCATCGAACTGTTCGCCATCGCGCTGCTGACCGGCTTCGGCGTCACCGCCTCCGTGCTGCCCGCGCTGCGGGCCGTGCGTGTCGACCCCATCGTCGCGCTGCACTACGAGTAGTCGGCTATGCCCGAGACTGGCATCCCCAAGACTGGCCGCCCGGTCATCCTGTCCGCCCGCAACCTGCGGCGCGTCTTCCGTCTGGGCGACAGCCGCGTCGAGGCGCTGCGCGATGTCTCGCTGGACATCCGCCGCGGCGACTTCGTCGCCATCGTGGGGCCGAGCGGGAGCGGCAAGTCGACGCTGCTGCACGTGCTCGGCCTGATCGACTCCCCCACGGCGGGCAGCGTCGCCATCGACGGCCGCGCGTCGCATCACCTGGGCCGCGAGCAGCGCGCCCGGCTGCGGCTGCGCTGGCTGGGCTTCGTGTTTCAGTCGTTCAATCTGCTGCAGCTGCTCAGCGCGCGGCAGAACGTGGAGATCGCGCTGCGTCTGGCCGGCGCGCCCCGCAAGGAGCGGCGTCGCCGCGCCGAGCATCTGCTCCGCGCCGTGGGCCTGGGCGCGCGGATGGCGCACCGCCCGGTGCAGCTCTCGGGCGGCGAGCGCCAGCGGGTGGCCATCGCGCGGGCGCTGGCCAACGACCCGGCGGTGCTGCTGGCCGACGAACCCACCGGCAACCTCGACTCGAAGACGGGCGCCGGCATCGTGGACCTGCTGGCCGACCTCAATCGCGCGGGCCAGACGGTCGTCATGGTGACGCACAATCTCGACATCGCCCGGCGCGCGGGCCGGCTGCTGCACATGCGCGACGGGCGCCTCAGCGAACCCCCCGACGATTCCCAGGACGCTTAAGCTACCTAGTCGTCACACGCGACCGCCGGGCCGCAGGTTATTATGTGGTTCGCGGGGGCGATGCATGACCGACGAGCGGGTGCCGGACTTCTGGGACGAGGCGCGGGCGCTGATCGAGGCCCGCCCGATCGGCTTCCTGGCGACGGCCGATGGGGATCAGCCGATCGTCCGCGCCGTCACGCCCGCCTGGAAGGGCATCCGCGCCTTCATCGCCACGGACCCGGACACCGCCAAAGTGCGGCAGATCCAGCGCAATCCCCGCGTCAACCTGATCCACTGGGGGCTGGACTTCCACCACGTCAGCCTGCGCGCCCGCGCCTCGCTCGTGACCGACGCGGAGATGCTGGACGAACTCTGGCACGCCTTCCCGTACGATCTCAGCGACTACTTCAGCCGCGGCGACGAGGGCACGCCCGGCAAGGCCCACTTCGGCGTCATCTCTCTGGACCCGTTCCGCATCGAACTGTGGAGCCTGCAGAGCCTCGCGACAGGCAAGCCGCCGCAGGTCTGGCGCTCCCGCTAGCGCGTAGGGCGATCCTGCGTTGATCGACCGCGCCGCCCGGCGCTAGCCTCCGCCCGGCCGTCCCACCCGTGCCGCCCGACCAGCAAGAGCGCCTCAGGGGGTTCCCATGCGCATCGCCATCATTGGACAGGCGGCCTTCGGGGCCGCCGTGTACGAACGCCTGCGGGCAGACGGGCACGAGATGGCCGGCGTCTTCACCCCGCCCGAGACGGGCCGCCCCGACCCGCTCGCGGAGGCCGCGCGCGGACACGGCGTGCCGCTGGTCCAGGCCAGGCGCTGGCAGCGCAAGGGCGTCGTCGATGAGGATGTCTTCCAGCAGTACGCGGCCACCGCGCCCGAGCTCAACGTGATGGCCTTCGTGACGCAGATCATCCCGGGCCGCGTGCTGACGCACCCGCCGCAGGCGACGATCCAGTACCACCCCAGCTTGCTTCCCCGGCACCGCGGCCGCAGCGCCATCAACCACGCCATCCTGCAAGGTGACGCCGAGACCGGCCTGACCGTCTTCTGGGTCGACGAGGGGATCGACACGGGCCCCGTGTTGCTGCGGAAGCGCTTCGCCATCGGCGAGGACGACACGCTGAACAGCCTCTATCGCGACCACCTGTTTCCCCTGGGCGTCGAGGCGATGAGCGAGGCCGTGGCCGTCGTCGCCGCCGGGGACCCGCCCCGCATCGTGCAGGACGAGACGCTCGCGACCTACGAGCCGCCCTGGGAGGGCGACATCGCGCGCATCGACTGGAGCCTGCCGGCCATGGAGGTGCACAACTTCATCCGCGGCAGCGATCGGCAGCCGGGCGCATGGACGACGGTCAACGGCGCGACCGTGCGCCTCTACGGATCCACCCGGAGCGACGCGAGCCCGGGCGTCCCCGGCAGCGTCGCCGCGCTCGACGACGGCGGGCTCAGCGTGCGCTGCGGCGACGGCGGCGCCGTGCGCGTCGACACCGCCATGGCCGAGGGCGCGCGCCGCGGCCCCGTGGGCGAGTGGGCGGCGGGCGCCGGCGTCGCCGCCGGGTCGCAGCTCGGGTAGCCCGGACGCGCCTACTGATCCTGGACGCGCCGGCCCGAATCGACGATCCGCCCGAACGGCGTGCGACTGATGGGGTCCGACGCCGTCGCCTGCTCCCAGGCCGCGTCGACCATCTTGGCGTACTTGGGGTCGGACTCGTTGAGCTTGGTCTGATCGTCCTTGATGAACGCGTAGCCGCTCAGCGAGCGCCGCACGCCGCCCTTGCGGCCGCACTGCGGGCATTTCGGCTTGGGCGCGTCGATCCGACGCAGCAGCGCCTCGAAGGGGGCGTCGCAGCGCTTGCAGACGTAGGTGTAGATCGGCATCGGGCGGCTCCGATCGCAGGCTACAGGGTCGCTCGTGGCTGATAATCTGACCGCAGCCGCCGGGGCGCATCGGCGCGGGAGGGAGCGGAATCACGGTGATCGGATTCAACGGCCTCAAGACGCTGTTCCTGATCGTGCTGCTCTCCGGCCTGCTGCTCGTCATCGGGCAGATGCTGGGGGGCGTGCTGGGGCTGGCCATCGCCGGGGTGCTGGTCTTCGCGATGAACATCGGCTCCTACTGGTACTCCGACAAGCTCATCCTCAAGACGATGAACGCCCACGAGGTCACGCACCAGCAGGCGCCGGGGCTGCATCGCATCGTGGAGCGCGCCGCGCGGGAGGCGGGACTGCCCAAGCCGAAGGTCTACGTGGTCGACACGCCGATGCCGAACGCCTTCGCCACGGGACGCAACCCGCAGAATGCGGCCGTCGCCGCGACCACCGGGATCATGGGGCTGCTGACCGAGCGCGAGATCTCCGGCGTCTTCGCCCACGAGTTGGGCCACGTCAAGAATCGCGACACGCTGATCAACACCGTCGTCGCGATGCTGGCCTCGGCCGTGATGATCATCGCCATGTTCGCCAAGTGGAGCCTGTTCTTCGGGCTGATGTTCGCGGGCGGCCAGCGTGGGGGCGGCGGCTCCGGGCAACTCGCCAACGTGGCCGGCACGCTCGTGCTGGCGATCGTCGCGCCCATCGTCGCGTCCATGATCCAGATGGCCGTCTCCCGCGCCCGCGAGTACAGCGCCGACGAGACCGGCGCGCGCAACTGCCGCGACCCGGAGGCCCTGGCGTCGGCGCTGCAGAAGCTCGCCCTGGGCTCGCAGCATCCCCAGGTGCAGGCGGCCGCCAAGGCCATGGTGGGGGCCGAGTCGGCCAATCACCTGTTCATCGTCAATCCGCTGGCCGGCGGCCCCGGACGCTGGTTCGCCAGCCACCCGCCGGTCGAGGAGCGCGTGGCGCGGCTGCGCGACATCGGCCGCGACATCGGCCAGATCTTCTAGCCCGCCGGCGACGGCCCGTCCGCATTGCCCCGACGGCGGCCGACGCTATCCTGCCCCGGAGTCGGAACGGAGTGCGCATGCCACGGGTCCATCCGCCACGGGTCGCCGCATGAGCTGGGACATCGACGCCAGCACCACCCACAACCTTCGCGACAAGTACGCCATCGTCGGCGTCGGCGAGACGACGTACACGCGCGGCTCGGGCATGACCACGCGCGCCCTCGGCACCTGGGCGGTCCGCAACGCCATCGAGGACGCCGGCCTGACCACGAACGACGTCGATGGGATGCTCTCGTATTCCGGCGCCGACTCCACGGCCGGCCCGTTGCTGGCCGCCGACCTGGGCATCCGGCTCAACTTCTACATGGACTGCATGGGCGGCGGATCGAGCACCGAGGCGCTGGTGGGTCTGGCGATGGGGGCGATCGAGGTGGGGCTGTGCCACACGGTCGTGATCTTCCGCTCCATGAACGGCTTCTCCCAGGTGCGGATCGGGGGGACCGGCCGGCGGTCCCGCGGCGCGCTGAGCGGTGATCGGCTGCACGCCGGTCCCTACGGCTGGTTCAGCGCCGGCCAGAGCTTCGCGCCCGTCTTCATGCGCCACATGTACGAGTACGGCACGACGCCGCGGCAGGTCGCGCACGTCAAGATGGCGCACAGCCGCCACGCCTCGCAGAACCCCAAGGCCTACTACAAGCACCGGGTGTCCGTGGACGATGTGCTGGATAGCCGCTGGATTTGCAAGCCGCTGCACCTGCTGGACTGCTGCGTGGAGACCGACAACGCCACGGCGATCATCGTGACCAGCGCGGAGCGCGCCTACGACATGCGGCACACGCCGGCGCGCATCCTGGGCGTCGTCGGGCGCTGCTCGAAGCCCGGCAACGACGGGCACATGAGCTACCAGCGCGGGCGGCTCACGACGATTGGCGCCGACTACGCGGCCCCCCGCCTGTGGTCGAGCGCGGGGGTGGGCCCGGAGGACGTCGACGTCAGCGCCTCGTACGACGCCTTCACCTTCACCGCCCTGCTGCAGCTGGAGGCCTACGGCTTCTGCGCCAAGGGCGAGGGCGGCGCCTACGTCAGCAGCGGCGACATCCAACTGGGCGGCAAGCGGCCCAACAACACCAGCGGCGGCCACCTCTGCGAGGGCTACACGCACGGCATGAACATGGTCATCGAGAACGTGCGCCAGCTCCGCGGCCGCATCGACGACTACTGCCCGCTCGACGAATCGCGCAGCGACGGCGCCCGTCGGCACAGCTACGACTACGAGACGCCGGGGGCCTGCCGCCAGGTCCGCGACGTCAACATCACCGCCAACCTCGGCTGGGCGACCCCGGCCACGGGCTCGGCGCTCGTCATGCGGAAGGGCTGAGACATGCCGAATCCCACGCCGAGCGATCCGGGCGCCAAGCCGCAGTTGATCGAGGGCGTGCACCTGGGCATGCCGCTGGCGATCGACGAACTCGACACGCCCAATCGGGAGTACTTCGGCCACTGCGCCCGGCACGACTTCCACCTGCAGCGCTGCATCGACTGCGACCTGGTGGAGTACCCGCCTCGCACGGCCTGCATGTGGTGCGGCGGATCGAGCCTGGAGTGGACCGCCGTCGAGGGCCGCGGCGCCGTCTACTCCTACACCGAGGTCCATCACGCCATCCAGCCGGCCATGCGCGCCGTCGCGCCGTACCTCATCCTGATGGTCGAACTCGACACCCAGCGCGGTCGTCCCGGCCCCGACGACGGCGTCCGCGTGGGGGGCAACCTCGTCACCGCGGATGGCGAGCTGGCGCCGCCGGAGCTCGTCGCGCAGGTGGGCATCGGCAGCCGCATGCGGATGGTCTACGTGGACGCCGGCGAGGGCATCGCGCTGCCCATGTGGGCGCTCGACGAAGACGCCGACCAGCCCGTCCCCTGGCGCTACCCGGAGTGAGCGCCTTCGTGCCGTGCAGGCGTATGCTGCGCGTGATGGCTCTTCGTATGCCACCCCCGCCGCCACGCCCCGACGACGCGCCCAGGGCCGCGCCGTCGACGGCGCGCTGGGAAGTCGTCACGACCGCGCTCATCTTCTCCGGCCTCGTCGTCGTGCTGGGACTGGCCTCGGCGGTGATGGTGCAGCCCTCGCTGGCCCAGGATTTCAACCCCTACTGGCCCGCCCTCGCCGGGCTGGGGCTGCTCTCGACCATGGCGGGCTCCTGGTGGCTGTGGTGGCGGCCCCGTTGAGCGGCGGCCCGCCCTACGGCCCGATGGCCCGCCTGGCGTGCGTTGGGCTGCTGACGGCGATCGTGGCGCTGCTCACGGCGTGCAGCCTGGGCGGCGACGGTGGGCAGGCGCTGCTCGCCGTCGCCATCGATGAGACCAGCCCCGACAAGCCGATCCTGACGCCCGCTCCGGACGTCGTGCAGCCGGACCGGGTGTACTTCATCCGGCTGGAGGTGCCCCGGCCGCTCGATGCCGAATACGTGCGCGTCCGCCTGGAGAAGCGCGTCGGCGGGGCGCACCACCAGCGCCGGGAGTTCCTGCACCCGGTGACCGCGCCCTGGACCGTCGTCGTGATCCCGATCAGCGTGCCGGACTCGGGGGAGTGGAACATCGCCCTGATCGCCAACTCCCGCAAGATCACCGATGTGAGGTTCGACGCCAAACGCTCATAGCCGGTCCGCGGGTATCCTCGCGGCGAGAGGAGTCGCCATGCGCCCCATCACCGACGTCGCCGCCGACCTCGGCCTGAGCCCGGCCGACCTCGACCTGTACGGCTCCGACAAGGCGAAGCTGACCCCGGCCGCCGTCGAGCGGTTGCGGGACGCGTCGCCCGGCCGGCTGGTGCTCGTGACCGGGATCAACCCGACGACAGGGGGCGAGGGCAAGACAACGACCTCGATCGGCCTGACGCAGGCGATGCGGCGGCGGGGCGTGAAGGCGACCGCCGCGCTGCGCGAGCCGTCGATCGGGCCCGTGATGGGCATCAAGGGCGGCGGCACCGGCGGCGGCGGCTCCCAGATCCACCCGGCGGACGAGATCAACCTGCACTTCACCGGCGACCTGCACGCCGTCACGACGGCCAACAACCTGCTCGCCGCCGCGATCGACAACTCGATGTTCCACGGCAACCCGCACGGGCTCGACCCGCGGCGCATCACCTGGCGCCGCTGCCTGGACATGAACGACCGCGCGCTGCGCAACATCGTCGTGGGGTTGGGGGGCACGACCGACGGCGTCCCGCGCGAAGAGGGCTTCGACATCACGCCCGCGTCGGAGGTGATGGCGATCCTGTCGGTGGCCTCGGGCCTGGACGACCTGCAGCAGCGCCTGAGCGAGGTCATCGTGGGCTACACGCGCGAGATCGAGCCCGTGCGCTGCCGCGACTTGGGCGTCGACGTCGCGATGGCGGCGCTGATGCGACAGGCCCTGCAGCCCAACCTCGTGCAGACCAGCGACGGCGGTCCGGCCTTCGTGCACGGGGGGCCCTTCGCCAACATCGCTCTGGGCTGCAACAGCCTCATGGCGACGCGGGCGGCGCTCGCCACCTCCGACGTCACCATCACCGAGGCCGGCTTCGGCTCCGACCTGGGGGCCGAGAAGTTCTTCAACATCTACTCGCGCATCGGGGGCCTGCGACCGGAGGTCGCCGTGATCGTCGCCACGGCGCGGGCGCTCAAGCAGCACGGCGGCGTCGGGGCCAAGGAGCTCGAGGCGGAGGACGTGGGGGCGCTCCGCGCCGGGCTCGTCAACCTCGACGCCCACATCGACAACGTCCAGCGTCATGGCCTCACGCCGGTCGTCGCGGTGAATCGCTTCCCCGCCGACAGCGACGCCGAGATCGCGGCCGTCGTCGCGCACTGCCGGTCGCGCCAGGTGCGCGCTGCCGAGGCCGACCCCTTCGGCGGCGGCGGCGAGGCCTGCCTGGGGCTGGCGGAGGCCGTCGAGGACGCGCTGACGGTCGGCGGCGACCTGCGCTACCTCTACGTCCTCGACCAGCCGCTGCGGGCGAAGATCGAGGCCATTGCGCACAACGTCTACGGGGCCGGCTCCGTCGCCTACGAGCGCCGCGCCCATCTCACGCTGCGGCGTATGACCCGCCTGGGCATGGACCAACTGCCGGTCTGCATCGCCAAGACGCAGTACTCGCTCTCGGCCGACCCCGCCCTGCGCGGCCGTCCGACGGGCCACGAGTTCCCCGTGCGGGAAGTGCGCCCCTCGGCGGGCGCGGGGTTCCTGGTCGTCATCGCGGGCGACATCATGACGATGCCGGGGCTGCCCAAGTCCCCCGCCGCGACGCGCTTCCGCCTCGACTAGCGTTCCCTGCGGGGTGGGGGGTCAGCGCTCGACGACGACCCCGTCGGCGTTGCCGTACTCCGCCCACGAGGCGTCGTACAGCCGCGGGCGCGGGTAGCCCAGGAGTTCCAGGAGGAAGAATCCGTGCGCCGCACGGATGCCCGCCTGTCAATACGTGGTGACGGTCTTCTCCGGCGCGATGCCCCGCTCCGACAGCAGCGCCCGCAGCGCGGCCGGCGATTTCAGCGTGCGCAGCGGATGCTCCAGCGTCTCCAGCCACTCCAGGTGCGACGCGTTCGGCACGCGCCCGCCGTGCTGCGTGCCGCGGGCGTTGGCGCCGGTCCACTCCCCGTCCGAGCGCACATCCCAGAACACGTGCGCCTCCGACGCGCAGTCGCGCTGCACGTCGGCCAGACGGCAGACCGACGCATCGTTCGGGCCGGTCGCGACGAATGGGGCCGGCGCGGGCCGCTCGTTCACGTTCGAGAGCGGACGCCCCTCGGCGTACCACTTGTCGAGGCCGCCGTGCAGCACCTGCACGGCGTCGAAGCCGAAGCGGCCGCAGGTCCACCAGAAGCGCGCCGCGTAGAGCCCGCCCGAGCCGTCGTAGGCGACGACCCGCGAGTCGTTGCGGATGCCCAGCGAGCCCATGATCCGCGCGAAGGCGTCCGCGTCGGTGATCGCGTGGACGCCGCCCTCCATGCCGCCGGGCGCCTCGGGCGCCTTCCAGTAGCGCGACCGCGACCACACGGCGCCGGGGATGTGCAGGCGCTGGTAGGCCGGCAGCAGGTCGCAATCGACGACGATCAGATCGGGGTCGTCGAGATGGGCCGCCAGCCAGTCGGTCTCCGCCAGCAGCTCCGGTCGCGCCCAGCCCGGCGCGGTATTCGTCGACATCGTGGTCTCCTCCCACAACGATTGCGCGGGCGGCTAGAGCTCCGGCGGCCCCAGCCACGTGATCGCATCCTCCGAGTGTCCGTTGGCCGGCGGGCAGAGATGCTCGCCCGGCTCCAGCGGCTCCTTGCACAGCGGGCACAGCGGCCGGCCCGCCGAGACCGTCTCCTGCGCCTGGCGGGAGAACCGCCGCGCCAGATCGCGCGAGAACGACGCCCGCAGCGTGGAGCGCTCCTGGTCCTCGGCCGCGGCGTCGGTGGCGTAGATCGCGAGCGCCTCGCCGCCGTCGTCGTAGGCGAGCGCGAGGCGGCTGACGCGGAAGTCGTGCGTGGGGTGGCGCGGGAAGTCGCTCAGCACCGCGGCCGACGGTCGCGAGCCTTCGCGCTCCTTGCGATGCAGCACCAGCACCTGCTCGATGGCGTTGGCGAGCGCCTGCACCTGCTCCTTCTCGATCCACAGCGACGCGCTCTCCCCCTGCGCCATCAGGCGCAGCCGGAAGCGCCGGTCGCCGGGCTCCCCGATCGACTCCGCCTCGAACGAGTCCACGAGCCCCAGATCGTGCTCGGCCCCGCTAGCCATGTCGTCGCTCACGCATCCGCCGGCGCCCTATCGCTGCCCGTCCCTTGCTGATCTCCCCGAAGTGTACGGGCAGCGGGGCGTGGGGGCGCGACCGTCGGCACGACGATCGCCGGCTGATGGAGGGGCGGGAACGAATGTGCGAGAATATCCGGGGCGGACCGCTTGCCCAAGCGCGTCCGCGTGCCACCCAGGGTGGGGTCGACCCAGGTTTTCCGTTTCTCCTGGGCCGCCCCACCCGCCTCGGCTGCATAGCCTGCGTGGCCGCAAGCTAAGGGCTGGCGTCGGCGGGCGGCAATCGCTCTCCAGCGCTTCGCCGCCAGGATTTACACGACGGTTACCCGACGCCCCGCCCCGGAAGGCCCGCGCGTGACAACTCCGCCACCCGACCCGGCCGCCCGCACAGTGGCCGCCCGCACAGTGGCCGCCCGCACAGTGGCCGCCCGCGCCCACCAGACCGCGCTGCTCAACGTCGTGCCGCTGCTGGGCGTGTTCGCCGCGGTGGGGCTGTTCCGGAGCCATGGGTCGCAGTCGGATTGGGCCGCCCGGCAGGCGCTGCAGGCCGCCCTCTTCCAGTTCCTCAGCTTCAACCTGGCCCTCATCGTGGTGACCTGCGTCGCGGTCGCGGCCGCCTTCGCGTGGGAGTCGTCGTACCGCGACGGGGCGCTGGCGCTGGCCGTGGCCCTGACTGCCCTGCCGGTCTACCTGGCGTACTACGGCGTGCAGGCCGTCCTCGCCTGGCGCGCGGCCGGCGCGGTTCGGCGCGGCGACGACTACCGCTACCCGATGATCGGCCGGCTGGTGGGTCCGCAGTCCTAGCGCACGTTGCGCAGGCGCGGATCGAGGGCGTCGCGCAGCCAGTCACCCATCAGGTTGCCGGTCAGCGAGATCGTCAGCAGCGCCAGCCCCGGCAGCCAGATGGGCCACCAGGCGACGTTCATGAAGTCGCGGCCCTCCGAGATCATCACCCCCCACGACGGCGTGCCCGGCGGCGCGCCGACGGTCAGGAAGCTCAGCGCGGCCTCGGCCAGGATCACCAGCGCGACCTCCAGCGTCATGATGATCACGACGGTGTTGACCACGTTCGGGAACAGGTGTTTGCGCATGATCCAGGCGGGCCCCGCCCCGGTCGCCCGCGACGCCGTGACGAAGTCGCGCTCCTTGAGCGTGAGCACGTCGGCGCGCACCAGCCGCGCGTACGAGGGCCAGGTCCAGATCAGCAGGATAATGATCACGTTGCGCAGGCTGGGCCCGACCAGGGCCGCCAGCAGCACCGCGAACAGGATCCCCGGCATCGCCAGTTGCACGTCGACCAGGCGCATCAGCAGCTGGCCGGTGAGGCCGCCCACCCAGCCCGAGACCAGCCCCAGCACCGTCCCGACCAGCGCCGCGCCCGGCACCACGATGAAGACCACGATCAGCGAGATGCGCGCGCCGTACAACAGCCGGCTGAAGATGTCCCGCCCCACTTGGTCGGTGCCCAGGATATAGTCCCAGCTGCCCCCGTCGAAGATGGGCGGCTGCAGGCGCACCCCCAGGTTGATGAACTCCGGGTCGTGCGTCGCGAGCACGTTCGCCCCCACGCCCGCGACGAGCAGCGCCAGCGCGATCGCGCCGGGCAGGGAGAGCCCCAGCCAGCGCCGCCAGCGGATGCCGCGTCGCCGCTGGGCCAGGGGCGCCGCCGCCGTCTGGCCCGCCATTGGGCCCGCCATCAGGCGGCCCCCGCCCGGATGCGCGGGTCGATCAGCCGGTACGACACGTCGACCAGCAGGTTCACGACCGCGATCGACGCCGCCAGCACGATGATCGACGCCTGCACCATCGGGAAGTCATTTTTGAGGATCGAGTCGATGATCAGCCGGCCGATCCCCGGCCAGGCGAAGACCATCTCGATGATCACCGAGCCGCCGATCAGGCGGCCGAGCGAGAGGCCCAGCATCGTCACGACCGGCAGCAGCGCGTGCCGCACGGCGTGGCGCCCGATGACCACCCGCTCGCTCAGCCCCTTGGCCCGCGCCGTGCGAATGAAGTCGGTCTCCAGCACGTCGATCATCCCCGACCGCGTGAGCCGCATGATCGCGACCATCTCGAACAGCCCCAGCGCCAGCGCCGGCAGGATCAACGAACGGAGGCCCTCCTTCGCGCCGCCGGTCGGGAACCAGCCCAGTTGCACGGCGAAGAAGAAGATCATCATCAGGCCCAGCCAGAAGCTCGGGGTGGCCTGCCCGATCACCGCCACGAAGCGGGCCAGCCAGTCGATGACCGTGCCCCGCTTGAGTGCCGCGAGGATGCCCAGCGGCACCGCCAGCGCGAGCGCGAACACCACGCCCGCCACCCCCAGCTTGAGCGTGTTCTCGGCCCGGTCGCCGATCGCGCCGAGCGCCGGCGTGCCCCCGCCCCGCCATGAGGTCCCGAAGTCGCCTTGCGCCAGGTTCCACAGGAAAACGCCGTACTGGACGATCAGCGGGTCGTTCAGCCCCAGGGTCTCCTTCAGGTTCTCGATATCGACGTCCCGCGCCTCCAGCGGCAGCAGCGTCGCCTCGGGATTGCCCACGGTGCGCGAGACGAAGAAGACGGTCGTCACGACGATGAAGACGACGAAGAACGCCTGGATCAGCCGGATCGCGAAGTAGTTCCAGAACTGCATCGGGCTCCCTGCGGATCGCGCGCCGGAACTCCGCCGGCAGTGTAGCGGAGGCAAGCATACCGGCGGCCCGCCGGAACCTCACCCCCTCACCCTGAGGGAGAGGGGATCGGAGCCCCCTCTCCATCGCTTCAGATGGAGAGGGGGACAGGGGGTGAGGTCCGGGAGGCGGGGCCTTAGGTGGCCTTGCGCCGCTGGATGGCGTAGCCCGTGCCGCCCCACGCGAAGCCGGTGCGCCCGCCCTTGGGCCAGTTGACGTCCGCCGGGGTCAGCACCGCGGCCGGCGCCTCGACGAGGAAGATGAGCCACGCTTGGCGCGCGTGCTCCAGCATCAGCTCCGCGATCATCGCGCTGCGCCGTTCGGGATCGAGCTCGGCTTGCTGCGCGGCAAAGATCTCCTGCAGGGCCGGATCCTGGACCCCGTCGCCTTGGAGCTGCGCTAAGTAGGCATTGGGCCCGGAGCAGCACTCCCACATCGATCCAACGTCGCGCACGATGTTGGACCACATCCAATAGAGGCCCACCGGGCGGGTGGGGCCGCCGATGATGTAGGCGCCGGAGAAGTAGTCGGAGATGAGGACCGCCTCCAACTGCACGCGGATGCCGATGGCGGACAGGTCCTGCGCCACGGCCGGCACCATGTCCGGCATGGCCGCGCCGCCATGGTCGGTCGTGTAGTACAGCGGGACGTCGAAGCCGTCCGCGTAGCCGGCCTCCGCCATCAACTGCCGCGCCAGTTCGGGGTCGTAGTGGTACTCGACTTCCGCCCGCTGCTCCCGGGTCGGGTAGCCGTACACGCCGCTGAACGTGAACAGGGGATAGTGGCCCTGGCCGAGCACGAGGTTGTCGATGATGGCTTGGCGGTTGATCGCGTGGTTCGCGGCCCGGCGGACGCGGAAGTCGAGGAACGGGTTCGGGCTGCCGTCCGGCATCGTCTCGGGGTGCAGGTTGGGATAGATCACCTGGACGGCCGACGCGTTGATGCCGGGTTGGAACTGCGCCGTGAAGTCGGGGTCGTCCAGGTAGGGCTTCACGTTGTTGGGGCCCAGGTCCGTCACCGCGTCGATCTCGCCCGCCTCGAGGCCGGCCAACTGCGACTGAATCTCGGGCCGCACCACGACCTTCAGGTGCTTGTTGTGGGCGTAGTGCGACACCGTGAAGGGGTAATCGGCCGGGAGGAAGTGGTCCTCGAAGCGCTCGAAGACGAAGTCCGTGTCGTCTTCGTGGCTGACGAAGCGGTAGGGGCCGGTGCCCATCGGTGAGGTGTCCATCGCGACGTCGCCGCGCGCCTCCGTGTCCGCTTGCGACATGATGACGACCTCGCCGGTCCCGGCCAGGTTGACGACGAAGAAGGCCGCATCGGGCCCCGGCAACTCGAACGACCACGTGCGGTCGTCCACGGCCTCGTTGCGAACCCAGTTCGCGGAGCTCCGGCCGACGTTCGAGGGGGTCCAGCTGCCGGGGTGATCGGTCGTCTCGCCGCCCTGGTGGTAGGCGGCCTTCCCGGCCATGCGGTCGTAGCTGAACACCACGTCGTGGGCGGTGAGGATCGAGCCGTCGTGGAACGGCGCCGGCGCCACCGACGCCACGATCGACGTGGGGTCGACCCACTCCGGCGCGGCGAGATGTGGGATCGCCGCGCCGGCGGCGGGCTCCCATTCCATGGCCGGGCTGAAGACGGCGCCGTTCGAGTAGTGGTTCAGCTTGCTGCCGGTCCGATGCTGATCCAGCCCCCCCTGGTCGGAGGGGACCACCGTGATGATCGTGGCGTCCAGATCGACCTGGTCGAGCGGCCAGGGGACGGAGAAGTCCTCGGTGTCGCCCAGGACGCCGGTGACGGCCGCCGCAGCCGCGCTGGCGGCCTCCCCGGCCGCCTCGGCGGCCTCTTGGGCCGCGGCGACGGCCGCGGCGGCGGTCTCGGCCGCGGCTTCGGCGGTCTCTTGGGCCGTGGCGGCGGCCTCCCCGGCGGCGGCGGACGCCTCGCCGGCGGCAGCGGCCGCGGCGGCCGCGGCCGCGGCGGCCTCGTCGATGGCGGCCTGGGCGGCCGCCGCGGTGGCGGTGCCGGCCTCGACCGCGGCGGCGGCGTCGCGGGCGGCCTGGGCGGCGGCCTCTGCCGCCTCGGCGGCGGCGGCGGCGACAGCTGCGGCAGCCTGATCGCCGGCCGCGGATGCGGCGTCGGCGGCCTGGGCGGCAGCCGCGGCGGCGGCTTCCGCGGCGGCGGCCGCGTTGGCGGCGTCCTCCGACTCGGCCGCTTCGGCGGCCAGAGCGGCCGCGGCATCGGCGGCGTCCGCCGCCTGGGAGGCCGCGGCGGAGGCCTCGCCCGCGGCGGCGGCCGCGGCGGCGGCGGCGTCCGCGGCAGCCTCGGTTTCGGCGGCGCGCGCCTCGCCGGCGGCGATGGCGGCCGCAGCGGCCTCTTCCGCGGCCGACGCGGCCCGTTCGGCGGCCGCGGACGAGGCGTCGTCGTCGTCGTCGCCGCAGCCGACCAAGGCGAGGCCGGCCGCGCCAACGCCCGCCTTCGCGCTGGCTCCCAACATGGTGCGGCGCGAGATCTTTCGCTGTCGCAGGGCGGTCCAATGGTTCCGGTCGCTCATGACATGTTCCTTTCGGGTTCCCGGCTGTCCCCTTGTGGGACCGCTCGGTGCACGAGCACGCGTGCAGTCTGACACGTTTAGATACGACCCCCCCCCCCCCCCACCGTTATGTCTAATATGTTAATTAAGGTAACCTGCGTGTAAACTTTTCGCTCGTTGACGGGGGTTTTGCGTCCGTTTAGGGCGGTGGGAACCTCACCCTCCGGTTCCCCCTCTCCAGCGCTTCAGTTGGAGAGGGGGTTAGGGGGTGAGGTCGGACGGCGCGACGCCGGGGGTGCGGATGCCCCGTAAAGCGGCGGTAAAAGACCGCGGTAGTGCGTTGACGGTGGGCCATTTCCAGATCACGCTGTGTTTGTAGGTCGTGCTGGTTATCCAACCAGTTATCTCCCAAACCGACCGGCTTGAGTCCCCTGCCCCCCGGGCAGGGTGCGCCCGCCATGCGCGGGCGGGTATGGGAGATGGACCCATGGTGACGCAGACAGTTCCGCAGAGCCCGGCGCGGGAGGCCGCGTCTAGCACCGACGCCCGGTGCGTCCACCACTGGATGGTGCGGCCGCCGAATGGCGAGAACAGTTGGGGCGAGTGCCGCAAGTGCGGCCGGCGCAAGCGCTTCAGCAATCGCTTCGACGGGCGCGACCGCGCCAATAACTCCGACATCTTCGCGAACGGCTCCATCCACTGGAAGCCCGACCATCGCTCGGCGTACGGCGTCCGCGTGCCCAGCGACGCGATCTAGCGCGCTGCGGATGGCGCCGCGGACCCGGCGCGCGGCCGCGCGCCGGCAGATGCGCGTCCGTCCCAGCAACGCGCCCATGGCCATCTCCCCGGGCCGGCAGTGCTGGTCCGACAGTGCCGGTCCGACAGTGCCCGCCCTACAGCGAGTGAGGGTCGCGGCCTCCCCGAGGGCCGTCCGCCAGCCGGCGGGCGGCCCTCCCCCGTCCTCCCAGCGCCGGTCCCCCGCGCCGGCCCGGTAGCCCCACGCCGGGACGGCTGGCTACGATGCGGTGGGCCGCCCCGGCGGCGGCGATCGGTGATCGATTGCCGAACGAATCGGCAGCGGAAAGCGAGGCCCGGCCGATGGTGGGTTCCGACTGGCAGGAGCAAGGCTTCGGCGTCCGGGAGGTCCCCTTCGACGAGTGGGCCGACATCGACACGCTGGTCCATCGCGCGGCGCTGAGCAGCGGGGACTTCGACTACCTGCTGCGCCCCGTCTGCCCCGACTGTGGGAGCGACTTGCAACTCGCGTATGAAGACGCCGAGGGCGAGGGCTCGTCGCTGGCGGCCCTGATCTGCGACGCCTGCCGCCTGACGTGGCAGCTGGCCGCCGATGACGACGACGCGGCGGGCGACTGAAGCCGCGGCGCTCGCGGCGCCGCAGAGGAGTGGCCGGTGGTCATCGTCATGGGCACGAACGCGAGTCCGGCCGATATCGCCTTCGTGCTCGCGCGCCTGGCCGAGCAGGGCTGCCGCGGCGAGCTGACCGTCGGCGTCGAGCGCACGATCATCACCGTCGTGGGGCCCGCCACGCCAGCCCTGCAGGAGGACGTGCGCGTGCTGCCGCACGTCGTCGACGTCGTCCTGCTGGGCAAGTCCTACGACCTGGCCAGCCGCGACTCGCAGCCGGCGGGCACCATCGTCGCCGTCGGGGCCGGCCCGCAGGCGGCCCACATCGGCGGCGAGCAACTCGTGATCATCGCGGGCCCCGGCACCGTCGAGTCGCCGCAGCAACTCGCCGACCTCGGCCCCGCCCTGCGCCGGGGCGGCGCGGCCGCGCTGATGGGCGGCAGCTTGCGTCCGGGCCAGTCGCCCTACGCGTTCACCGGCCTGGGCGAGGCGGGCCTGCGGCACCTGGCCGCCGCCCGCGCCGCGACGGGGCTGCCGATCGTGGAGGAGGTGCCCGACATCGCCTCGCTGGCGATGGTGGCCCGCTACGCCGACGCGCTGGAGGTCGGGTCGTACAGCATGACGAACTACGGACTGCTCGAGGCCGTCGCGGCGACCGGCAAGCCGGTCATCCTGCGGCGCGGGTTCTCGGCCACGCTCGACGAGTGGCTGCTGAGCGCGGAGCGCATCCTGCTGGCCGGCAACCCCAACGTGGTGCTGTGTGAGGGCGGCATCCGCACCTACGAGACCGCCACCAGTCACACGCTCGACATCAGCGCGATCCCCGCGCTCAAGCGCCTCACGCACCTGCCCGTCATCGCCGACCCGTGCGGCGCCTGCGGCCAGGCCGACCTCGTGCCCGACCTCGCCGTGGCGGCCGTCGCGGCCGGCGCCGACGGCCTGCTCGTGGAGGTGCATCCGAACCCCGACCGCGCGCTCGCGGATGGACCGCAGTCGCTGACGCCGGAGGCGTTCGTCGCGCTCAGCGCGCGGCTGGCGGCGCTGGCGCCGGCCGTCGGACGCCGGCTGGCGCCGCCGGGCTGAGGGGTCGCGCAGGCCTGTTCACACGGACCGCACCAGAATCCGCCGGTCGTGGTGGGCGCAAACGCCGGCGACGGCCATAATGCGGGGACCAGAGACCGCCAGATCGAACAGCAAGCCAGATCGATCAGCAAGGATGAGGCGCCGCGATGCCCGTGACCGTTCGAATCCCCACGCCGCTGCGCAAGCTCACGCAGGGACAGGATGTCGTCGACGCGACGGGTGAGACGCTCAGCGCCGTCGTGACGGACCTGGAGGTGAGCTACCCGGGCCTGCAGGACCGCCTGATCGACGAGGCGGGCGAGATCCGGCGCTTCGTGAACGTCTTCGTCAACGGCGAGGACGTCCGCTTCCTCGACGGCCTGAGCACGGCGCTCGGCGCAGGCGACGAAGTGAGCATCGTGCCCGCCGTCGCGGGCGGCGCCGGACGCTAGCTGCTGGCGTCAGTTGCTGGCGTCGCTGTTCTCCACGGCCGGGATGATCAGCCGGTCCCCCACGAGGATGAATTCGTCCTCACTCAGCCCGTTCGCGGTCATGATCGCGTCGATCGACGATCCATAGGTGATCGCGAGGTCGTAGAGCGTGTCGCCCGCCACGACGTCGTGCACGACGGAGTTCTCCGCCGTCGGCAGCGTGCTCGGCGCCTCCAGCGGACGTGCGGGCGCCGGCAGCGGCGCGCTGGGCGTCTCCAGCACGATCGGCGCCGTCTGCGCGGGCGGCGCCGGCTGCACGACTTGCACCGGGGCCGCCGCCGGCGGCTGGGCGGCCGCGACAGTGGTCTGCGCGGCGGTCGCGGTCGTCGCGGCAGCCGCGGGGGCTGTGGTCGCGGCCGTGTTCGGCGTGGCGGCGGCGACGGTGCCGTCGGTCGTCTGCGCCGTGGCGGCGAAGTCGATCGCCGGCGCCGTGGCCTCGTCGGTCGCGACGGTGGCGGGCGCGGCGCTGTCGCCGCCCAGCGTGCCGGCCACGAAGATGATCAACGCCAGCAGCCCCACCACGCCGGCGATGGCCGTGACGTGGACGCGGTCGGGCAGCACCCAGCGACCCTGGCGGTCGGGACCGGGGAAGCCCAGCGAGAGCAGGAGCGAGTCGCCGGGCCGGCCCGCCCCGCGCGCGGGATGCCGCGCCGCGAAGGGACTCGTCGCGCCGCCCCCGCCCACGATCGCCCCGGCCGGCTGCTGGACGATCGCGCCGTCCAGCCACCAGGCCACGGCGCCGCCCGCGATCACGGACAGCGATAGGACGAGCAACCACGTGCCCGGTCCCGGCCATCCGACTCCAAAGATGAGCAGAAAGAGGAATGCGCCTGCGGCGTATGCCGCGGCAGTCTTCGGTTCGATGCGCACAATGGCCCCCCACGAGTTCAGGGGCCGCCACCAGTGATCGCACTGTAGGGATTCCCGCGCTGAACGCAAGCCTTGATCGACGGCGGGCGGCGGATCGGCGGCGTCGGCCTAGACTGGGGGCGCGGCCCGCGCCCCATCCGCGACGAAGGGCCCGCACCAGCGAGGAGTGTCCGATGCCCATCTTCATCGCGCTCGGCAAGGTGACCGACGCGGGGCTCAAGAATCTCGACCACCTCATGGCGCGCCACGAGGAGGCCGTCAAGCGCGCCCACCGGATCGGCGGCAGCGTGATCTCGTCGTACGCCACGATGGGCGCGTACGACTTCGTCGTCGTGCTGGACTGCCCCACCATGGAGATCGCGATGACGATCCTGAATCGCGAGGCGGCCGGCGGCAACATCCGCTACGAAACCCTGACCGGCATGCCGACGCGCGATTTCGCCCGCATGTTCCTCGACGCGGAGGCGCGGGCCGAGGAGGAGACCGTCATCCGTCGCGACCGACCCGCCCGCCGGCCGTCCGACACGGATGCGGAGCCCAGCGGGGAGGCGTAGGCCGGGGAATCCCGGGCGCGCGGCGGAGAAGCCGCCGCGATGCGCGATCCGCCGCTGCGGCGGTTGTGACCCTCCCGGCGGTTCGGTACCCTCCGCGCACGGGGACATCCTCATGATCCGAGCGGCGTTGCACCGCGCGCGGCACTTCCGATGTGGCCGGGAGTTCGTGCTCGTTGGACTCGCATATTCGCTGTATCTGGTGGCCCGATCGCTGTCGGCCCCGCGCGCCCTGGATGCGTTCGAGAACGCGGAAGTGCTCGTCCGGGCGGAGCGGGCGCTGGGGATCTTCGCCGAGCTCAACGTGCAGGTCGCCATCCTCAGCTGGCAGGGGCTGGGGGAGTTCCTGAGCCTCTGGTACTTCTGGGGCCACTTTCCCCTGATGATCGGCTTCGCCCTCTGGGCCTTCGCGCGACACCGCCCCGACTACTTGTGGGCGCGCAACGCGATCTTCGCCGCGGGCGCGATCTCGCTGGCGATCTACGCCGCGTTCCCCGTCGCCCCGCCGCGGCTGTTCCCCGGCGCCGGCTTCGTGGACACGCTGCAGGGGGTCTTCGCCCTGCAGTACACGGACGTCAGCCTGGTCAATCAGTTCGCCGCCGTGCCGAGCATGCATCAAGGTTTCGCGCTGATCGTCGGCGTGGGACTCTGCCGCCTCGTCGGAGGGCGGCGCGGGCTGGCGATCAAGCTGGCGTTGCCCGTGCTGATGTTCATCAGCATCGTCGCGACCGGCAACCATTGGTTCCTGGACGCCGTCGTCGGTGCGGCCGTGGCCGTGGTCGGGATGGGCGTCGCGTCGCACGTCGAGCAACGCGGGCTGCCGCTGCCGCGGGTCGCGCGGGACCTGCTGTCCGCCGATCGGCCCGCCGATCTCCGGGGCCCAGGCGGGGGCGCGTCGGTTCCCCCGTCCCAGGGGAGCCGCTAGGCTGGCGGAGACGCGCCCGGGCTCGCGCTCCGCATGATGCCCTGCGATTCGCCTGCCCGGGACGGTCGCGTGTGGACGCAGGGATCGGCATGACTCAGGTCTCGGATCTCGACGCCGGCGATCTCCCCCTCGACGAGATCGCGGGCCGCCACGCCGACGCCAAGAACAGCGACATCTTTGACCGCGTCTCGAACTTCAACCTGGCCAAGCAGGCCAAGGCGATGGGCCTCTACCCGTTCTTCCAACCGATCGATGTGAACGAGGGCAACGAGGCCGTGATCAACGGCCAGCGCGTGCTCATGCTGGGCTCGAACAACTACCTGGGGCTCACCCGGCACCCGAAGGTCATGGCCGCCGCGCGCGAGGCGCTGGAGCATTACGGGCCGTCGATGACCGGTTCGCGGTTGCTCAACGGCACCAGCCCCCTGCACGAGGAGCTGGAGGAACTCATCCCCGCGTTCCTGGGGCATGACAAGGCGCTCGTCTTCTCCACGGGCTACCTGGCCAACCTGGGCACGATCTCGGCGCTGGTCGACCGCGGCTGCACGGCCGTCGTCGACAAGTCCGACCACGCCTCGATCTACGACGGCGCCGCCATGGCGCTCGGCGAGACCGTGCGCTTCCGCCACAACGACCCGGCGCACCTGGACGAGGTGCTGAGCAGGCTGCCCGGCGACACGGGCCGCATCGTCATCATCGACGGCGTCTACTCCATGGGCGGCGACATCGCGCCGCTGCCGGAGATCGTCGCGGTCTGCCGCCGCCACAACACCCGCTTGCTCGTCGACGACGCCCACGCGATCGGCACGATCGGCGACGGGGGGCGCGGCAGCGCCAGCCACTTCGGCCTGGAGGACGGGGGCGACCTGGTGATCGGGACGTTCAGCAAGACGCTCTCCTCGGTGGGCGGCTTCGTGGCCGGTCCGGCCGACGTGCTGGAGTACATCAAGCACTTCGGGCGGCCCATGATCTTCACCGCCTCCCTGCCACCGGCCTCCGCCGCGGCGGCCCTCGCCGCGCTGCGCTGCATGATGGAGGAGCCCTGGCGCGTGGAGCGGGTCAAGGAGCTGGGCCTGCGCCTGCGGACGGGCTTCCGCGCGATGGGCTTCGATATCGGAGAGAGCGAGACGCCGATCGTGCCGGTCAAGATCGGCAGCGAGATCAAGACGGCCGTGTTCTGGAAGGCGCTGCTCGGCCGGGGGGTCTACACCAACGCGGTGCTCACCCCGGCCGTGCCCCGCGGTCAGGCCAGCCTGCGCACCTCCGTCGTGGCCACGCAGAGCGACGAACAGATCGACCACGCCCTGGAGCTCTTCGGGGAGCTGGGACGCCAGCACGGCGTCATCAGCTGAGGCCGCCGGCCCAAGGCGGCGTCACGGGAGGCCTCTGTGCGGGTTCTGCTGACGGGTGCGAGCGGCTTCGTCGGGCATCACACGGCGCGGGCGCTCGCCGCCGCGGGCCATGACCTGCGGCTGCTCGCCCGGGCGAGCAGCGACCTGACACCGCTCGACGATCTGGGCCTCGATCGGGTCGACGTGCCGCTGAGCGGCGCCGACCCCGCTCCATTCGCCGATGCCATGGCCGGGTGCGACGCCGTCGTGCACGTCGCCGGGTTGACCATCGCCACCGATCGCGACGCGTTCCGGCGCGTCAACGCGCAGGCGACGGATGCGCTCGCGCGCGCGGCCGTCGCCGCCGGCGTGGGTCGCTTCTGCTACGTGTCATCGCTGTCCGCGCAGGGCCCAAGCCACGACGGGCTCGCGGCCGACCCCGACGCTCCGCGCCACCCCATCAGCCCCTACGGCCATTCGAAGGCCGAGGGCGAGGTCGCGGCGCTGGCTCTGGCCGGCGCGATGCACGTGCAGATCATCCGGCCGCCGGTGGTCTACGGCCCGCGCGACCTGGGACTGCTGCCGTTCTTCCGGATGGCGCGCTGGCGCTACATCGTGCGTGTCGGGGACGGGCGCAATCGTGTGTCGGCGATCTACGGGCCGGACTTGGCCGACGCCATCGTCGCGCTGCTGGCGCAGCCGCCGGGCGGCCCGGCGATCTTCCACATCAGCGATGCGGGCGGCCCGTACGACTGGCGCGCCCTGATCGATGCCCTGGCCGCGGCGTTCGGCCATCGCCTGTTGACGGTTCCCGTCCCGGGGGCCGGGTTCGCCGCGCTGGCGCGCGCCGGCGCCGGTCTGGCCCGCCTGCGCGGGGCGCGGCCGCTGGTCGACGAGTCGCGCGTCGCCGAGATGCGGCAGTCCGCCTGGCTGGCCGACAGCGAGCGTCTCAGCGCCCACACCGGATGGTCCCCCGCGACGTCGCTGGACGCGGGTCTGGCCGCCACGCTGCGCTGGTACCGCGACAACGGCTGGGTCTGATGGCCGCCCCGCCCCTGCTCAGCGTCGACATCGACGGCGTACTCGCCCGGCCACCCTTCGGGCTGAGCGTGGCCATGAATCGCGACGTGTCCCTGCCCGCCCGGCCGTCGGCGCTCGCGACGACCCCGCCACCGCCGCCTCGCCCGCACGACCGCGTGCTGCGCGCCGGCTACTACCGGCTGCGCTACGCCGGGCGTCCGCCGCTGCCGGGCGCGCGCGAGATGCTGGAAGCGGCCACGGCGTCGGGCTATGCGCTGATCGCGCTGACCGGCCGCGACTGGCGCGGGCGCGACGCCACCGAGCGCTGGCTGCGGCGCAACGGTCTGCTGTCCTGCTTCCAGGAGATCCGCATGAACGACAGCGGGCGCTGGGGCGCGCGGCTCTCGTCGCCGCGCTTCAAGGAGGCCGTCTGCGCGCAGCTCGGAATCGCGCGCCACATCGAGGACGATCCCGCCACCGCGGCCCTGCTCGCCCGCAACGGGGTGACGGTCGACCTGATCGACTGGCCGCGCTCCCGCGGTCTGGTATTGCCGGCCGGCGTGACCCTGCGCTGGGATCTCGCCGACGTCGCGGCCGCCCTGCGCGGCGGCGGCTGACGCCGCCGCCACGCCGCCCGCTAGGCTCGATGCATGCACGAGTCCGCCGACCCGTACGCAGACGACCTGCCCCCGCAGCGCAAGCACGAGCGCGTCTTCGCGATCGCCGCCCCGCCGCACCGCATCTGGCGCCTCCTGCTCGATGAAGCGCGCCAGGGCGTCGAGAGCGGCCGCGCCGTGATCGTGCGGCAGGAAGCGTCGCGCGCCCTCGTGCTGGACGTTCGCCTGGGGCGCGGCCTCGGCGTCCGCTACGACTACCTGCTGACCCCCTTGCCGCGCCGCGCCGGCGAGACCGATCGGCCCCAGACCGCCGTCGCCGTCCGTGTTGCGCCCTACGGTGTGCGGCACGCCCTGGCCAACGTCGTTATGCTGGGTCGTGCGATGACGCCGCACATGCTCGCCGCGACGCAGGGGCTCGCGAACCTGAAGGCGGCGGCCGAAGGCGAACCCACCCAGAAACCGGACGACGCTTGACGTAACGGTGCGATCTGGCGAGGAACCGTATCCCGGGAGCGCGATCCAGATTGACCACAACTCCGCCAGTGCGAACAATGAACGCACCGGGGTGAGCGGCAGGGAACCGCCGCATGGTACGCATTGTCTCGATGTTTGTGGCAGCGCTCGTCGTCGCCGTGGCGCTGATGTCGGCGAGTGCGCCCGGCGCTCTTGCCGCGTCCAGTGCCGCGGAGCCCTTCGTGGAGCCCGCGTCGGCCGAGCCCCGCGCTGACGTCCCCCTCGAGCGCATCCCGCGCACGCTGCGCGGGCTCGTCGTCACTTGGCGCGATGGGCGCCTGGAGCGCATCCCCTTCGCGCACGTCGGCACCGGCGAGGACACGCTCCAGGCCGACGCAGAGGGGCGCTTCACGATCCCCGCCGCGATCCGCACCAACCACGTGAACATCGTCGCGCCGGGCTACCACGTAATCCGCCAGGTGACGACCTCCGACTACGTGGTTGCCTTCGCGCAGCCGCTCGAAGTGCGCGCGATCTACCTGTCCTACGACAAGCTCGGAGAGCCCGACAATCTCGCGTGGATCCTGGATTTGGCCCGCAACGGCTACATCAACGCGCTCGTCGTCGATGTCAAAGACGAAGGCGGGTCGCCGTTGCCGCTGGTCGCCAATCAGATCGCGATCAACATGGGCGCGGTGCGCGGCACGGGCACCGACGTCGAAGGCTTCCTCGCGGATCTCGAAGCCCTCGGCGTCTACCGCATCGCCCGGGTCGTCACATTCATGGACAGCTGGCTCGCGAACAACCATCGCCAGACCGCGATCCTTGACTACGACGGCAACATCTTCCGCGACGACAGCAACTGGGCCTGGATCGACCCCTTCCACGACCTCTCCCGCCGTCACAACATCGAGATCGGCGTGAACGCCGCCGCGTACTTCGATGAGGTCCAGTACGACTACGTCCGCCTGCCGACGCAGCGCAACGCGGTGTACGGGCGCGTCACCGTCGCCGAGCGCTCCGCGATCATCGCGCAGTTCGCCTCCGAGGCCGCCACGGCCTTGCACGCCGTGGGCGCGGCGGTGTCGTTCGACACCTTTGGGCAGACGACCGTGCTCACGCACGACGACGGCATTGGGCAGGTTCTGGAGGAGTTGGCTCCGCACCTCGACTACTACTCCCCCATGGTCTACCCCAGCACTTGGTCCACCGGTTGGTTCGGCGCCGTCTACCCGGCCGCCGATCCCTACGCCGTCGTGCTGGGCAGCGTCGGCGCCGCGGTCTCCCGGCTTGAGGGTTACAACATCGTCGTGCGCCCGTGGCTGCAGGACTTCCACGACTACGGGCCTCGCGAGCTGTACTACGGCGCGGCCGAAGTCGCCGTGCAGATCGACGCCACCGCGCACGCGGGTGGCTCGGGCTTCATGCTCTGGGATCCCAGCCTCAACTACCAACTCCCCGCGTTGGCTCAGATCGCGACCGCCGGTCTCGACTAGATCACCGGGGGGAAGCCGCCCGCGTCCCGGCGCCCGCGCCCGGACGGCTGCGCGCTAGCGGCGGCGGAAGGCGCGGATCGTCCGCGCGACCCAGAACACGCACCACCCGGCCAGCGCGAGCGAAGCCACGGCGATCCGTGTGCTGTCGACGACCTGGTGCACGTGCAACTCGTCCTCGGTCATTTCCACCACGGCGACGGGCCGGGCCGTGGCGCCGCCGCCTCCGCCCCCGCCGCCGCCGCTGCCGCCACGCGGAGCTGGGGCGCCGTCCTCGTCGTCCGCGCCGCCCTCGCCATGGCCGGCCCCCATGCCCACCCCAAAGCCCGCCGAGATGGACGCCAGCGGGATCGCGATGCGCCCGTTCTCCGTCTGCACCGGTCCCACGACCGCGTCCGCATTCGCGATCGAGGGGATGCGGCCAACGGTGTCCGCCAGCGCGTCTCGAACCGTCTCACTCGGATCGGTGTTCATCGCCGCAGCGTCCTCTCTACGATCAGCGACAGCAGCGCCACGACCGCGGCCGCGAGCGCCATCCGGCGCAGCGCCTGACTGCCGGCGTCCGGCACCCGCGCCCGCTCGCGCCGCCCGTCCGGCCGTTGCACCACCACCTCGGTCGGTCGCATCCGATAGAGCGCGAATCGCGGCCCCGGGGGGCCGCCGCCCGCCACGATGCCGCCCCGCACATACACGTCCACCGCGCCGACCGGGGTGTCGACGCGCGCGGGCGGAATCGTGCGCCGCAGCGTCCAGGCGGGGGTGGTGGGGGCGTGCACGGCCTCAGTCTACTGCACCGGCGACTCGACCGGGCTACTCCGCTGGCGGCTTACCCCACTGGGCCGCCAGGCCGAGTCGCGCCCGCGGCCGCCGTCGATACCATCGCGGCATGCGCATCGTTGTGGCCGGCGCCGCCGGATTCCTCGGCAGCCACGTCGTGGAGGAGGCCGTCCGCCACGATACCAAGGTCGTCGCGCTGATCCCGACCGCCGACGCGGCCGCCTGGGTCGCCGGCCTCGGCGCCACGCCCCAGGTGTGCAGCCCCAGCGATCCGGCCACCACGCCGGAGCGTTTGGCCGAGGCGCTGCACGAGGCCGACTTCCTGATCAATGCCCCCTTGGCCGGGCAGGACCACGTCGCGACGACCACTGCCCTGCTCGACGCCGCCCTGCGCGCGCCGCCGACGCTGCGGGGGGTCGTGCAGCTGTCCTCGACGCGGACCTACGGCCATCGCTTGCCCAACTGGCCGCTGGACGAGAGCTGGGTCGCGCGGCCGGAGGGCCTGGAGATGCATAACCTCGCCGCGGCCGAGCGCGCCGCCCGAACCTACCGTCGCTTGCGCCTGGTCGTGCTGCGCGCGGCCCCCAGCTTTGGTCCCCGCGACGAGGGGGTGATGCAGCAACTGTTGCAGCACTTCGGCGCGGCCGGCCGTCCGCTGCTGGCGGGGGGTGGCCGGGCTGGGCTGTCGCTCGCCTACGGCCCCGACTTCGCGCGCGCCGTCTGGGCCGTCCTGGAGGCCTTCAGCGACACCCAGGGCCGCACGCTGCACTGCAAGAGCATCGACACCGACTGGCGCACGCTCGTGGGGCAGTCGCGCGCCCTGCGTGATCGCCCGGGCCGCGTCTGGCCGCTGCCCGTCTGGCTCGTCCGCGGCCTGGCGCAGGCCGGCGAACCCGGCCGCCGCCTGATCGACAGCCCGCCCGGCGTCCCCCAGTACGCCGACATCACCGGCCGCCCGCACCTCATCGATGACACGCTCTTGCGCGGGCTCACCGGCTTCGCGCCCCTGTTCGGCCTGCGCGCGGCCCTGCGCCACACGATGGCCCTGGAGTCGCGCGAGTCATCCTGAGCGCGATCAGTCGTTGGCTGGGCGGACCCCCTGGCGAGAACCGCCGCGATCGGCGACCCTGGATCGGGTGACGCGAGAGGTTCTGCCCCACTCCATGCCATCCGAATCCCCCCGATCCCGGTCCGAGCGCCGGCGCACGATGCCTGGGCGCCTCGGTCGCCGCGCCTTTCTGCGCGCCGCCTCGCGGGCCGGGGTGGGCGCCGTGGGCCTCGCGATCGTCGGCTGCAGCGCCGACGACGTCCCGGAGGGCGTCGATGCGGACGTTGATGATCCGGGCACGGCCAGTCCAGACGCCGGTCCGCCCGAGACCAGCGCCGCGCAGACTGGCCCGCCGGAGGAGGCGGCGCAGGCTGCGCCACAAGCGCGCGCGCAAGCCTTGGCCCAGCCCGACGACGACCCGGCGGAGACGGACGAGGCCGCGGCCCCCAGCGCCCCGCAGCCCCGCGTCGAGCGCGCGAGCGGCGCCCCCCAAGCGGGCGGCATGGTGCGTCTGCACGCCTCCCTGAACGACATCGATCTGTTCGACATCCATCGCTCCCGTTTCCCCCTGACGCAGCGCTTCTCCGCCCTCCAGCAGAGCCGCCTGTTGCGCTACGCCGACGTCAACACGGGCAGCATCGAGGGGGACTTGGCGGCGGTGTGGGAGACGCCCGACGAGGAGTCGTACGTCCTGCTGCTGCGCCCCGACGTGCGCTGGTGGCTGCGAGATCCCACCGCCGGGCGCGCCTTCACCGCGGAGGACGTGCGCCGCAACATCGATCGTCAGATCGCCGGCCTCGACGCCGACGGCAAGCCCGACCCGCTGTTCCTGCGGCGGCCCCAATTCGAGCGCACGCGGTCCGTCGATGTCGTCGACGATGCGACGGTGGTGCTGCGCACCGATGGCCCCGTGGGGAGCTATCTGGGCTCGGTTATCGCCGGGCCCTGGAGCTTTCTGCAGGCGCCGGAGTCGTGGGAGCAGTTCGGCGACCGCCCACGCGACGATCCCCTCAATCCTGGCTACTACACGGGCACCGGCCCCTTCCAGATGCAGCGCCTGATTCCGGAGGGCCTCGCCGCGTTCGGGGCGAACGCGGGCTACTTCCGCGGCGGGCGGCCGCTCCTGGAGTCGATCGAGTTCGCCCATTTGCCCACGGCGGCGAGCCAGGAAGCGGCCTACCGCGAGGGCGACATCGACATCTGGAGCCCCGGTGACCCGGCCGCCATCGACGCCGTCCTGGCCGATCAGCCCGGCGATCAGGTCGCGGAGCGACCGCTGGGCTTCCCGATCCAGCTCGCGTTCAGCTATCAGGGCGGCGCCGACAATCCGTTCAGCGACCGGCGGCTGGCGCTGGCCGTGCACCACGCGCTCGACCGCGACGCGATCCTGGAGCGGGCGTACGGGCCGCACGCCGGGCTCAGCGGTCCGGTGCCCTGGTTCGCGGCGGGCTGGTCGAGCGATGTGTTCACGCTGCGCGAACGGCCCGGCTACCGTCCCTCGCTCACGGCGGCGGAAACGGCCGACCTGCACACGCTCGCCGCGTCGGTCTGGGCGACGGCGTCCGCGTCAACATCTGACGGGCGCGCGGGCTTGCCGCTGACCGTGCCGGACATCTTCGAGCGCAGCTATCCGGGGCTGGCCGCGCAGGCGGCGCAGACGCTCAGCGCGCGCTTGGGCATCGACGTCCGGGCCGTCGTCGAGCGCTACAGCCGCATCGTCGAGGGGTTGGGCGACGGATCCGTGCCGCTGTTCCTCGGCTGGGGAGCGGCCGCCCGCGACGCTGACCCCACGCTCGACCTGCGGGACACCGTCCACAGCGACGGGCCGGGCAACTGGGGCGGCTTCTCGGACGCCGCTGTCGACGCCGCGCTCGACGAGATGGCGATCACCGTCGACCGGGCGGAGCGCCAGCGCCTCTACCGCGAGACGCTGGAGCCGCGACTGCTGGAGGCGCCCTCCTGGGTGGCCGGCGTGGGGCACGGGATCGAGCGCAGCGTCTACGGGCCCGATGTCTGGCTGCCGCGCTTCGGCTTCGGCTGGGACGGCCACCACTTCGAACGCGCCTGGCGCGTCACCTGAGGTGGGCGCAGGAGCGGAGCAGCCCCGCGACGGACGCTACTCGGCGTCCATCACGGCCCGCGCGACGGACTGCGCCAGCCCCTCCTCGAAGATGCTGGGCACGACGCGACCCGGCGTGGGATCCGACACGAAGTCGGCGATCGCCTGGGCCGCGGCCAGCTTGTGGGCGTCCTGCACCTTCGGGATGTGGGCGTCGAGCAGCCCCCGGAAGATGCCCGGGAAGCCCAGCGCGTTGTTGATCTGGTTGGCGAAGTCGGAGCGGCCCGTGGCGATGATGGCCGCACCGGCTTCGGCCGCCGCCGCCGGCAGGATCTCCGGGTCCGGGTTCGCCATCGGGAAGACGATGGCGTCCGGGTGCATCGACGCCACGTCGGCGGTGGAGACCAGATTGGGACCGGAGAGGCCCAGGAACAGGTCGGCCCCGCGAATCACGTCGGCGAGCTGGGGGATGCTGCCGTCGGGGTTGCGGCGGAAATCGTTCCAGGCGGCGACTTCGCGCTTGTAGGGATTGAGGTCCTCGCGATCGGCGGTGATCAGCCCCTTGCTGTCGAGCAGCGCGATCTCTCCCACGCCGTACTTGCGCAGCATCTTGGCGCAGGCGATGCCGCCCGCGCCCGCGCCCAGCACCACCGTGCGGGTGTTGCGCGGCTCGCGGTTGGTGAGCTTCAGGCTGTTGATCACGCCCGCCAGCGCGACGACGGCCGTGCCGTGCTGGTCGTCGTGCATGACCGGGATGTCGAGCGCCTCCTGGAGCTGCGCCTCGACTTCGAAGCAGACGGGCGCGGCGATGTCCTCGAGGTTGATCCCGCCCAGCGACGGGGCGATCGCCCTGACCGTGGCGACGATGCTGTCCGTGTCGTGCACGTCCAGCGCGATTGGGATCGCGTCCACGCCCGCGAACTGCTTGAAGAGCACGCACTTGCCCTCCATGACCGGCAGCGCCGCTTGGGGGCCAATGTTGCCGAGCCCCAGCACCGCGCTGCCGTCGGTGATGACCGCCACGAGGTTCCCCACGCCGGTCATCTCGCGCACCAGCAGGGGCTCCCGCTGGATCGCGAGGCAGGGCGCGGCGACGCCCGGCGTGTAGACCACGCTCAACTCTGCATGGTCCTTAACCGAGACCTTGGAGGCGTAATCGATCTTGCCGCGCCACTCGCGGTGCGCGACCAGCGCCTGCGCGTCGTAGTCCATCGGCCGTCCCCTCGGAATGCTGGGGCCCAGGGCCCCGCTGTCCGCGGCCGGGAGGCGCGGCGCGTGTGAAACTTTACAACCGTCTTCGGCTGCGGCAAATCAAGCGGCGGTCTCCCGCGGGCACGAGATCGATGGTGTCTCGGCCGAGGCCGGGCCCAGTCCAGCAGGCCCAGTCCAGCAGGTCGAGCCCTACAGGCCCATACCCTCGATCATCCCCCGATGGGCGCGCAGCACCAGCGTGCCCTCTTCGCGCCGCTCGACGATGAGGGGGCGGCGGCACGACTCGCACGGCGTCGTCTCTTTGCGGCGCAGCGTGCCCTTGGGCGGAACCCGCGCCAGCGTCGGTTGCTTGCAGTAGGGGCAGGTCGTGTGCCAGCGCAGGCAGGCGCGGATGCGGAATCCCGTGTCCGCTTTGTCGGCGCGCGAGACGACCAGGTCGTAGTCGCAGTGCGGGCACAGCGTCACGACGCGCCGCGGTCGCCCCTCGGGCGGCGGCACGCCCACCTCGGTCGATGCCGAACAGTGGGGGCAGCGAATCGGTCGCGTCTCCACTCGTCCTGGCCTTTCGGGGCCCTGCGACCCGCGCCGGGGCGTGGATTCGGGCCCAAATGCGTTGACAACGCGGTCGCTGCGCGTAGGCTCCCAGTATGGCGCAACGGCCCGTCATGCGATTCGCGAACCGGGGATGGCGTGATCTGCCGAGCCCGAGCACCCGGGTGCGCGGCGCGGGCGAACTGCCCTACAACCCGCGGCGACCGCTGACCCTGCCCGGTGACCGCAATCCCCGGCAGCGCCCGCAGTTCCGCGGCGACCGGGTCGCCCGCATCGTGTTGCCGCTGCTGTTCATCGGCGGGCTGGGCGTGGGCGTGTTCTTTGGCGTCAGCTACCTGCTGAACGACGACCCCGCAGCCCCGGCGGCCGATGCCGCCGCCGCGCAGACCGACGGCGCGGAGACGGCGAGCGGCGATGCCGCGAGCACGGACGCGGCCGGCGCGGAGGCGGCCAGCGCCGGCGCAGCAGCCGTCGAGACGACCGGCGACGAAGCGGCCCCCATCGACGCCGCCCAGGTCGCGGCGGGAGCGGCCGGCGACGCCACCGCCGAAGCCGCCACAGAGGCCGGAACGGCCGCCAGCCCCGTCGCGACCGGGGAGACCGTCGTCACCGCGGCGCAGTTGGGCGGCGCGCCCGCCAGCATCGAGCGAGCCGGTGCGACCCCGATCCCGTCGGGCGTCAGCGGCATGACGCTGCCCGATGGGAGCGTCTATGACCCGGCCGACGAGTCGGCGGCGCTATCGAGTGTCTGGCCGGCGGGGACCGTCCTCGACGTCACGCGCCTGCCGGGCGGGCCGCTGCTCACCGAGGAGGATGCGGCCGAACTGATCGGCCGGACGATCCAGGTGGTCGTCGTGGGGACGGGCGACTTCCCCACCGAGCTGCAGCTCAGCCCCGCCGCCTATCAGCGCATCGCCCGAGACTTCGAGCCGATCATCGCTCTCCAGATCACCGTCGCGAGCGCCCCTCAGTAGGCGCCCCCGCGCTGGCTCGCTGCCGGGGCCGACGCCACGCAGACGGCGGCGCTGATCGCAGGGAGAGGACAGCGAGGGGGACCGCCCGTGAGCACGTACGACGTCGCGGTGATCGGTCTGGGCGCGATGGGCGGCGCCGCCGCCTGGCAGTTGGCGCAGCGCGGCGTGCGCGTGATCGGCTTCGACCGCTACCACCCGCCGCACGTGCTCGGCTCCAGCCACGGGGAGTCGCGGGCCATCCGCGAGGCCTACTACGAGGATCCGTCGTACGTCCCGTTCGTGCGCCGCGCGTACGAGCTCTGGGATGAACTCTCGGCGGCCGTCGGGCAGCCGCTGCTGCGCCGGACGGGCGCGATCATGATCGGTAACGAGGACGGCGTGTTGGTGCCGGGCGCTCGGGCGTCAGCGGAGCAGCACGGCATCGCCCACGAGGTGCTCGACGCGGCCGAGATGCGGCGCCGCTTCCCGGTGATGGAGGTTCGCGACCCGACTATCGGCGTGCTTGAGGAGCGGGCGGGACTGCTCAATGTCGAGGCGTGTGTGCAGGCTCAGCTCGACCAGGCCGCGCGCCACGGGGCCGAGTTGCACTTCAACGAGCCGATCGAGCGCTGGCGGCCGCTCGACCTCGACGACGCCGAGTCGCCCATTGAGATCGTCACCAGCCGAGGCGTCGTCGTCGCAGACCGGCTGATTCTGACGGCGGGCGCCTGGAACGCGGGACTCGTGCGCCGGCTGAACCTGCCGCTGCGGGTGACGCGGCAGGTGATGATGTGGTTCCGGCCGCGGGCGCGGGCGGCGGCGTTCGAGCCGGGCGCGCTGCCGGTCTGGCTGTGGGAGCGGGCATGGCAGGACTTCCACTACGGCTTCCCCAACCTGGGGCACGGGTTCAAGCTGGGGAATCACCATCCCGCGGCCGAAGTCGCGCCGACCGGCTACGACCGCGGCATCACCGCGCAGGACGAGGCGGAGATCCGCGCTTGGCTCGCCGACACGTTCCCCGATGCGAACGGCGAACTGCTGCGCGCCGAGGCCTGCCTGTACACCCGGACGCCCGATGCGCACTTCCTGCTCGACCTGTACGCGAAGCGGCCCAACATCGCGATCGCCAGCCCCTGCTCCGGGCACGGCTTCAAGTTCGCGCCGGCCATCGGGGAGGCGCTCGCCGACCTCGCGTTGGAGGGTAGGACGCGCCACGATCTGCACCTGTTCACGATCGACCGCCTGGCGCCGCCGAGCGCACAGGGCGCAGACTGATTGCCCCCACCGGCCGGGCCACGCCCGCGACAAGCCCACGCAGACAATCAGAACGACCGGGCCCGGGCCCGGTCGTTCTGATTTCGTTTCCTGTATCCGTCCCGTGGGACGGGCTAGAAGCTGCGGCGTCGTCCGAACGGTAGTCGGAGTTCCTCTCCGTAGTTCAAGAACGTTCGCGTGCTGCCACACTTCGCGCAGGTCCCCTGCGACGCCTGTGCGTCGGGGCGTTCGACCTGCCAGTGATGTGTGCACTCCATTCGCTTGGTGCGGGTGTCTCCCGCTGCCGACCGTGCTGCCAAGGCTACGAAACTCCCTTCCCGAGATGACTCAGAGCGAGGGCAGCCCGGGAAACCCGATCAGGGATCGCATTCACCCCGCGACCGCCACACGCCGCTGAGTGTAGTCAACGGGACGCTGTCCATGCAAGCCGCGCCACAATCGGTCGGCCGCTGGAGTGTTCAGCCGCTCTAGTTAGCTGTCGGCCCCAGCACGCTCGTAGAGGGTGTGGTACTTCTCGCCGCCGCGGATGGCCTGCAGCAGGTCCTCGCGGTCGAGCTGGAGCAGCTTCTTCAGCGCCGACTCGCAGTCGCCGCGGGCCTGGTCGTCGTCGGCGCAGCGCTCGACGATCCGCGCGAACAGTCCCGCCTCCACGAACGCCTCCACGCGGCCGGCCCAGGGGAAGAAGACGTACGTCTCGGGGTCGTTGAACCCGGGCCGCCACTCGCGCAACTGCCGGATGCGCTCCTGCGGCGTGCGGACGGGCTGCACGACGCGGATGTATGGCCCCACGTCCTGCGCCCGGCGCTGGTCGACGAGCAGCCGCTCCGCCAGCCAGCCGAACTGCACGACCAGCACTTCCGCCTCCGCGATCACGTGCTGCGGATCGTCCATGTTGAGGCCGTCGGATGGGTTGTCACTCATGGGATTCAGTATACGGGGCCGCGCCCCGCCTCCTACAGCGCGCCGATCCCGCGCGGCATCCTGCGCGACATCCTGCGCGGTATCTTGCGCGACATCCTGCGCGACAGCGTGCACGCAGCCCGCGTCGATATACTGCCTGTGGCGCCCAGTGCGCCGGCGGCTCGCCACCCGTCATGCGGGGAGCAGGGGACCATGCATCGTGCGCCCGCCGCCCTGGCCCGCAAGATGTCCGACGAGCAGCGCAGCGCCTTCCGCGAGCTCTACGAGCAGCAGGGCGACCGCGTCTGGAGCGCCGAGCACGACATCGACTGGTCGCAGCCGCCATGCATCCCCGACGGCAAGCGGGAGGCGTGGCTGCGCATGATCAACGTCTTCTACGGCCTGGAGTTCATGGGCCTGGACACGATCCAGGTGATGATGAGCAAGGCGACCCACAAGCTGCGCGACCCGAACCTCAACCTCTACCTCGCCGCCCAGTGCCACGATGAGGCCCGCCACGTGTACGTGCTCGACAAGTACCTCACGCTGGCGGACGGGCACGGCCGGCTCTCGCGCCTGGAGCAGGGCCTCATCAAGCGCTTTGGCACCATGGCCTCCTTCGGCCTGTACCGGGCCGAGAACTGGCTCACGTCGACCCTCTTCAGCGAGAACTTCGCCGCGCTGTTCCTGCAGCGCGCCTCCGAGCTGCCCGATTGCGACCCGCTCGCCAAGCAGATCTTCCGCAACATTCTGCGCGACGAGGTACGCCACGTGAACTTCCTGCACACGATCCTGCCGGAGTTGATCGGAAATCTGTCGCCGATCGGCCGCCGCTACATCTGGCAGAGCCAGGTGCTGCTCGTGGGCACCGTCGCCATCGGCCTGCGACGCATCCGCCAGGACTCGGTGGACATCGGTCTGGACATCGAGGACTTCAAGGACACCATCATCGAGAACCTCGACGCGCAGTTCCATGACGCGGGGATCGACGAGTTCCTGCACGCCTCCAGCTACCGCCGCATGCTCGATCGCTTCGTCTGACCGCCCGCCGGGGCCGCCGCGCAAGGAGCCGCCATGTTCGAACTCTCCGAAGCCAGCCGCATGATTCAGCAGGTCGCGCACGACTTCGCCGCCAAGGAGATCCGTCCGGCGGCCCCGGAGTTCGACGAGCGGGAGGAGTTCCCCTGGGAGATCGCCCGCAAGGGCGCGGCCATCGGCCTGAGCGGCGCGGCCTGGGGCGGCCCCGGCCTGAATGGCGCCGACGCCGGGGACGCCGGCATCTCGCCGCTCCTGGTGGCCGAGGAGTTGGCCTGGGGCTGCGCCGGTTTCGCCACCGGCATGCTGGCCAACGGCCTCGCCGCCACCGCGATCAACATCATCGGCACGCCGCCCCAGCGCGAGCGCTTCCTGCCCATGTGCACGCCCCAGGACGGCCAGCTGCGCCTGGGCGCCCTGGCCCTCACCGAGCCCGAGTCGGGCTCCGACGCCGGCGCCATGCAGACCCGCGCCGTCCGCGACGGCGACGACTACGTGCTCAACGGCAGCAAGCGCTTCATCACCTGCGGCGGCATCGCCGACCTCAACGTCATCTTCGCGACCGAAGACCCGGGCACCGGCTTCCAGGGCGTCTCGGCGTTCGTCGTGCCGGGCGACACGGCGGGGCTCTCCCAGGGCCAGAAGTGGCGCAAGATGGGCATCCGCGCCAGCCACACCGCCGACATCGTCCTGGACGACGTCCGCGTGCCGGCCGACCATCGCCTGGGCGACCCCGACCCGGCGTTCCGCAGCGGCGGCCGCGGCACGCTGGGCACGCTGATGGCCACGCGCCCCTGGATCGCCTCGATGGCGGTGGGGCTCTCGCGCGCGGCGTTCGAGTTCGCCGCCGACTACGCGCGCGAGCGTCGCGCGTTCGGCAAGCCGATCATCGCCAACCAGGGCGTCTCGTTCATGCTGGCCGACATGGATATCGCCATCGACGCGTCGCGGTTGCTCTGCTGGCGGGCGGGCGAGTTGGTCGCCACGCAGCAGCCCAACACCCTCGAGGAGGCCAGCAAGGCCAAGTGCTTCGCCGCCGACACGGCGATGAAGGTCACCACCGACGCCGTCCAGATCGGCGGTGGCCTGGGCTTCATGCGCGACATGCCGCTGGAGAAGTGGATGCGCGACGCCAAGATCTTCCAGATCTACGAGGGCACGTCGCAGATCCAGCGGGAGGTCATCGGCCGCAACATCGCCCGTCGCGTGTTCTGAGGGGGTGGGCGTGCCCGGCGATTCTAGGCTGGCTGTACCTGCATCCCACCAGGACCGCGAATCTCCGTAATCTGAGGTTGTTCTCCACTCTCGGCCTCTAGACCTAGCGAAGCGAGCAGTGCCGCAGTGCGAATCTCTGATGAGGCTCACATCAGCGACTTGCGACTCAAAGATCGCGCAATACTCCTCCTCAGCCGACGAGAATACGAGGGCGCGCTGATCCTCTGGCGGAAAGTGGTTCAACGACGCCCGAACGATCCGACGGAGCGCGTGAATCTTGCGAACGCGCTGTATCACTGTGGGGAACATCGCGAGGCCCGCGAAATCCTTGAGGTGCTGATCGATGAATCACCCGAATGGGCGATTCCATGGCACCTCATCGCTCAGGTGCGGCAGGCTCTCGCGGATGAGGATGTCGCGCTGGAAGCGGCTCGGACTGCCGTGAGCCTTGATGAGAACGTACTGACCCGGACTGGACTGGCCGAGATCCTGAGTGCTCAAGGGGACGCCGGAGCTGCGGCGGAGGAATTCGAGCGCGCGCTTGAGATGGCGTCTGATGAGGGCGAACGAAGCATGATCCGCGGGGGCTACGGCATGACCCTGGTTTCGCTTGGGCAGCCCCACAAGGCTGTAGAGATTCTGAAGCCGTTAGCGGAGTCCGATCACCAGCGTGCTCCTGATGCATGCATTCAGTCGGGCTTAGCGTACTACCAAATCTGGCGTCGATCCGATAGATCCGATCGCGCGGCAGCCAATGAGTGCCGGGCTGCCTTCTGGCGAGCGTCGATGTTGGACGGTGCAAACCCGTTGTGTTGGCACGGCGTTGGCATGGCTGAGGCCGAGTTGGGGAACCACGATGCGGCCATAGCCTTCCTCGATCGGGGCAAGGCTCTCGGAGGCCGTCCGGCATTCTCGGATCACTGGCGGGCGATGTCGCTCGTGAACGTCGGCCGCCTGGATGAGGCCATTGAATCTGCTCTCGCGAGCAACGACGACGGCTGGGATTCCCCGATCGCCAACTTGGCGACGGTCGCCATCGCCATCGCTAGCGCGGGTTTCACCGGCCACGAAGACCTTATGAACGATCTACGCGATCATGTCGCTGATGCGCCGCAGATCGCGAACGCGTGCGCCGTCCACGAATTGCAGCGGGGCGATGCAGACGCTGCTCAGGTCTTGGTGGATGAGGCGACGGCGCTCTGGCCCAACGACACGGTGCTAAGGCGGAACGCGATCACGATCGCCGCGGTGCGACGAGACCTGGGCTCAGTGACGAGTCACTTTCCAAGGCTTGAGGCGACCGATGCTGAGCTCGCTACTGAATGGGCTCCGGAGATCGGCGCTGCCCTCGCATCCGGAGATGCGCTCGAACTGAAGGCAGCCCTGAATCCGATCGGCGAGGCGGCCTTCGCCAGTCATCATCCTCGCCGCGATGACCAAGACTCTTGGCCTCTGGGCATGCTGACGAATGCCGTGTCAGTCCGATTTGAGGAACAGGTCGCGGAACGCCTCAAGACCGACCACGGGTACCGTGAGACCGCGGTTAGTTGGAAGCCCGCCTTTCTTGATGGCAAGGAGATCGACATCTGGGCCACAGGTGCTGGCAAATCGGCGGTCGTTTCCTGCAAGCTCCGCCTTGGTCCGGGCAAGCCCCTGGCCAAGTCTGAGATCCAGAGCCTTGTCACGAAGCGGGCGGTGGTCCGGCGAGAGTGCGGCGCTACGAGCGAGGCGATCGCCGGTCTCGTCGTCACTAACGAGGCCAAGGCCGATGCGGATGCGATAGCTCTCGCGTCGCGAGAGGATGTCGAGTTGCTCCAGGCGACGCTCTCTCGTGGCTTCCCGCAGGATCCTCGGTGGACAGTAGTTCGCTTGTCGCCCATCGGCCCGTAGCGGAGATGTGCACCGCCACTCCTTCGCCCCTCAATCCTCCAGGAGGACCGAGAGGGCCTGGACGTAGGCGTCGGCGGCGCGACCCTTGACCTGCGACGGCGTGAGGCTACCCAGCGGGTGATCGAGGATGACGAAGGGGTACTCGCGCAGGCCCATGACGCCCGCGATGTTGCGGGCGGTGACCTCGAACGGGCGCGTGCAGAGCACGACCGCGCGCTTGCCCGACTGCTCGAAGGTGATGCCGTCGTGCAGACTGCACGTCGAGCAGCTGCCTCAATCGCCCAGGCCCGTGATGAGGAAGTCGCAGCGCCCGGCGAGCGCCTCGATCCGCTTCGCCCCGGCCGGCGCGCTGGGGTTGCCCTTCGCGACGAGTTCGGCCACGCGGCAGCCGTGCCGCTCGCTGAACAGCGCCGCCGTCTCGCGCAGCATCAGGTCGGCGTTGAGCTTGCGGTTCGAGAGTAGTCCGATCGTGAGGCCGTCCAATTGGGCCAGCTTGGGCGCCCGCACGTTCGCCAGGGCGGCGCTCTGCACCGTCGGATCGACCAGTTTCACGACCGCCTCCTCCATCGCAGCACGCTAGCAATCAAGGCACACGCCAATCGGCTTCGACTGCATGATCGACCCCCGCGAGCGGCTCCACGAGGGGATAAACGCGGAATGGCCGCCGGCGTCGCCGCCGCCCACCGTGACCAGGATGTCCTGCGGCGTCAAGCCGCGGTGCATCGCCTCCAGCCCCTGCAGCGCCCGCTCCCGCTCGACGTACTTGCCGACGCGCTGCATCCCGGCGAGGGGTCGCACGGCCTGCGCGAACAGGTAGTCCTGCACCTCGGCCTTGCTCCAGCCGGCGCCCGCCACGATGCGAGCGTGCTCGGGCGACAGCACGACGACCGACTGGCCGATGCTGATCGACCCGTAGTTCGCCATCGCGTCGGCGACGGAATCGAGGATCTGCTCGGGGCGGTTGCCGCCGTGGTTCTCGACGTTGACGAACCCGGCCGCCGCGTACACCGTCACCGAGCTGACGCCGTCGGGGTAGCCCAACTCATCGCGCAGGCTGGGCCAGGGGTTGACGTCGGCCCGCTCGGCGATGCAGGAGCAGTACTTGCCCGGATGCCCCTGGGTGGACTTGTCGGCGATGCCGGGGGCCATGCGGAAGACGTTGAGGATGATCAGGCGCACGGCGCGGCCGATGGTCGCGTTGGCGCGGTTGCCGGGGCCGAAGAGGTTGACGCCGGCGTTCATGCCGATCTCATCGACGATCGGGCCGCTGACGATCAGCAGCGGCGCCGAGCCGCCCGTGCTGGCCGTGCTGCCGTGGAAGTTGTACGGGCGCTCGTTCATGGCCTCGAAGGCCGCGACGAGGATCGGGAAGTACTCGGGCAGGCAGCCGGCCATGACGGCGTTCACGGCCGCGGCCTGCACGGTGAGCTGCAGGCCCGTCGCGGGGTGCTCCGCGATCACCGCCTCCGGGGGCTGCGTGGCCCACTCAAGCATCGCCTGCACGCGCGACAGCTCGGGCGGCACGACCGGCAGCCCGTCGGTCCAGCCCTGCGCGTAGCAGTAGTCGATCGCGGCCAGCAGGTCGTCCGGGGCGTCGTGGGTGACGAGTGGGACCGCAGTCATCGCTCCCTCGGTTGCGCCGGTGCGCGCGGGCGGAGGTAAGTATACGCGGCGCGGGTGCGCGCGCGCCTATCCTGCGCCGACCGGAGGTGCCGCATGGATCTGGAACGCCGAACCCGTCTTTACGCGCGCGTCGAGCGCGTCACCGAGCTGCCCATGCTCGTCCTATCCGCCGCGATGGTGCCGCTCATCCTCGCGCCGCTGCTGTTCGATCTGTCGGCGACGCTCGAGTGGGTCATTTACGTCGGCAACTGGGTGATCTGGGCGGCTTTCGCGGCGGAGCTGGCAGTGAAGACCTACCTGGCGCCCAGCCGGCGGCAGTATCTGATCAGCCACTGGTTCGACGTGCTGATCGTCGCCCTGCCCTTCCTGCGCCCGCTGCGCCTCCTGCGCCTGATCGGGTTCCTCTCGCGACTCGGATTCACGTCGAAGAGCATCCTTGGCCAGCGCGGCCTGGGCTACGTGCTCATCCTCGGTGTGCTCGTCATGTTCGGCATCGCCGGACTCGTTCTGGTCTTCGAGCAGCAGGACGGGTCGGCCGCCATCACGAGCTTCCCCACGGCCTTGTGGTGGGCGGCGGCGACCGTCACGACGGTGGGCTACGGCGAAGTCGTGCCGATCACTCCGGCCGGGCGTGGCTTCGGCGTGCTGCTGATGATCGTGGGCATCGGCATGTTCGGTATTTTCACAGCCAACGTGGCGGCCTTCTTCGTCGAGGACGACTACGAGAAGGCGGCCAGCCAGGACCGGGCCATCCTGCTCGACGAGGTCCGGGCCCTGCGTGACGAGGTCGTGGAGTTGCGGCGGTCGCTGGATGGGGCGCCCGGTGGGTGAGCTACTCGGCGTCGCTCCAGGCGCGTTGCAGCAGGGCGGCGAACATCTCGACATCATCGGAGAACAGCAGCACCGGGCTGCGCCCGGCGTCCTTCTGGATCTCGATGCCATCGCTATAGGGCTCGAACGTCAGGATGCGGTTGAGGCGGATGGTCTTGTTGCCCAGCCGTCCCATGAAGATCAGGCGCTTGGTCGTGACGTAGAGCGTGCCGGCGTCGACCGGCATCAGCATCTCCGACGAGTGGCGCATGCCCCGCAGGTGGCCCATGCGCCAGTAGACGCCCTTGGCCATGCGGATGCGGGTCGTGGGGCCGGCGTAGGAGATGCCGGTGGTCACGCGGCGCAGTTCGCGCCATTCGACCTCCCGCGTGGCGTAGCACTTCTCGCCGCGGTACAGCTTGATGCCGGGGTCGACGGGGGGCACGTCGCCGTTCTCGATCAGCCAGAACAGCCGGTAGCGGTCGAGCGTGCGCCGGGTGCGGGCGTCGGTCTGCACGTCGACGTTGAGCGAGCGTGAGATCTCCTTGAGCTCCGCGTCCTCCTGCGGACTGAGGCGCTCGTCGGCGAGGGCCCGGTCGTAGGCCAGTTGCATCCGTTTGTTCGCGATGTCCGCGTAGATCTGCTCGGCCCGGGGGGTGTCGAGCGTGAGGTCGTCGCGCAGGCGCAGCAAGGCGGCGGTCTCCTCCTCGCTCACGCGCCCGTCCTCCACCGCCTCCGTGACGGACTCGTGGTAGATCGCCTCGACGGTCTCGGCCCGCAGACGGTCCGACGCCGGATCGGTGATGTCGAGGAGCTGCTGGAGGTGCCGCAGGGCCTGCAGCTCGCCGTCGTCGAGCCGCCGGTCCGCGAGGCAGTCGCTCAGGTACTCCCGGTAGATGGCTTCGCGTTCCGGCGTGAGATCCTTGTGGAGCCGGACGCCGTAGCGGTCCGCGATCGCCTGGACCGCGTCCGGCTCGACGTCCTGGACGCGATCGGAATCGATGAGGAGGTCACGAATCTCCGCGATGGCGTTGCGGCGGGGCTGCCTCCGCAGCACCCGATCGGCGATGCTGCGGCCCACTTTCGCCTGACGGCCGATCGGCATGGCACGGCCCCTTTCCGCGGTCGTCCGAAGCCTACCGGCTCCCGGTCGCGGCCGGGGGATCGCGGCCGGCAGTCGTTGCGCGGGGGGCTCCTCCGCGGCGCTGGGGCGGGGGCTACTCGTCGTCCTCGGCCGGCTCCTCGTCGTCGGCCGACTGCTCGTCCTCGGCGGCGTCTTCGTCCTCGTCGGCGGCGGGCTCCTCGTCGCTGAGGCCGTCGTCGCCCGCGGAGGCCGGGGTGGCCTCGCCGCGCAGGTAGTCGATGGCGGCGTAGAGGGCGACATCGCGGCGCTGCTCGAAGTCCTCGTCGGTGGGCGCCACGATGATGTCGGGGATGACGCCGATGCCCTCAAGCAGGTCGCCCGCGGGCGTCAGCCAGCGCGCGATGCTCACGTAGAGGACGCTGCCGTCGGAGAGCCGGCGCGGGATGTTGACGGTGCCCTTGCCCAGCGTCTGCTCGCCGATGACGACCGCGCGCCCGTGGTCACGCAGAGCGGCGGCCATCACCTCGGAGCCGGAGGCGGAGAACCCGTTGACCAGCAGCACGACCTCCAGGCCGAGCCCCTCGCCGCCGCGCTCGGCGAAGAATTCGTGGATCTCCCCGTCGCGGTCGACCTCCGTCAGGACCAGGCCGCCGTCGATGAACTCCCCGGTGGTGTCCACGGTGGCCGTGACCAGGCCGCCGGGGTTCCCGCGCAGGTCGATGATGATCTGGGTCAGGCCGGCGGCGTGGGTCGCCTCCAGCAGGGGGATCAGCTCAGCCCGCGTGTTGGCGGTGTACTGCGAGATGAGCGCGAAGCCGATATCCGTGACCGGGTTCCCGGCGCGGTCCTCGATCTGGAAGGACTGCACGCTGGGCACGATGATCCGGTCGCGGATCACGGTGATCGTCTCTTCCTCGTCGTTGCGGTGGCGCACGACCAACTCGACCGGGGTGCCGCGTTCGCCGCGGATCACCGAGACGGCGAACTGCAGGCTCCAGCCCGCCGTGGACTCGCCATCGACGAACAGGATGGCGTCACCGGCGCGGATGCCGGCCGCCTCCGCGGGGGAGCCGCGGAAGGTGCCGGTGATAATGATCTCTTCGCCCTCCAACTGCACGGTGGCGCCGATGCCTTCGAAGGCTCCGCTGATGTCCTCGCTGGACATGCGGAAGGTCTCTTCGTCGATATAGACCGAGTGCGGATCGTTGAGGGCGTCGAGAACGCCGTCGATCGCGGCGACGCGCAGCCGCACGAGGTCGACCGCGTCGGGCTCCACGAACTCCCGATTGAGGATCTCGTAAACCTCGTCCAGCAGGCCGAAGCGGGTGTCGCGGTCCACGCTGACGACCGGGGCGGGGGCGACGGTGACGATGTCGCCCGTGTCGGTGCTGGTGCTGGTGCGAAGGGCGCGGACCGTGCCCGGATCGTCCTCGGCGAGCAACCCGGTGACGCCGACGCCGACGGCGAAGGACGCCGCGACGATGACCAGGATCAGGCTGAAGATCAGCGCGCGGGGCCGGCGGCGGGAGACCGCGGACGCTGGCGGCTGCTGGGACATTGCTGGCTCCTATCGCTGCTGGCCGCCGCGCTGGATCGGCGGCGGTCGCAGGGCCGAGCCGGACTCGGCTTCCCCAAGGGTACGCCAGACGACGGCTGGCGGATGGAGCCGCCGGCCCCGGCCCGATACACCTGCGGTCACTGCGTTGCTCAACGCACCGTCCAGCGCACCACGACCGCCGCGTGCATCTCCGCCGCGTCGTTGCGCAACTCCAGCGAATACTGCGCCGTCGCGAAGCCGCCCTTGAATCGAAACGCGCCGGATCCCTCGGCCGCGGCCAGCTCCCCGCCGGGACCGCTCAGCGTGACGCGCAGGGGGAACTGGCGCGCATCCCCGTCCCGCTCGCCGACCTCCCAGCGCACGTCGCTGTTGCGCCCGGCCCCGACCAGCAGCTCGACGCTGCGGGACTCGCCCGGCGGGATCAGGAAGCTCCGCTCGACGCCCGGCCTGTCGCCGGTCAGCAGGTTCACGACGATCACGGCGGCGAAGAGCAGGGCGACGCCCGTCAGCGGCCAGCGCAGGGGCCAAGGGATGCGCCGGTAGGCGCGCCAACAGCGACGCAGGCGCGCGCGGAGCCGGTCGCGGAGGCGGGGGGCATGCTGGGTCACGGTGCTGCGAGCCTAGCCCGGCCCATGCATAGGTGGCCGTGCGTAGATGACGCCGGCCGTTCCGCGCAGGTCCCCCGGCGCATACCATCGCAAGCACGATCGCCCGGCTCGGCGAGTGGAGCCCCGACATCGACGCCAGCGACATCCACGACAGCGACACCCCCGGCCCACCGCGTACCGCGCTCGTCTGCCCCGGCCAGGGCGCCCAGCGGCCCGGCGGCGTCGTCGACCTGCCCGAGAGCGCCCGCGCCACGTTCGATCGCGCGTCGGCCGAGATCGGGGTCGATCTGTGGCAGGCCGGCCTGACCGCGAGCGCCGACGCGATCGCCCGCCCGTCGCTGCTGCAGCCGCTGCTGGTCGCCTGGGCGGTCGCGGACTATGCACGCGCGGGGGGGCTGGGGGAGCGCGTGCCGGCGCCCGACTTCGTGCTGGGACATTCGTCGGGGCAGAACTCGGCCCTCGTGCTCAGCGGCGCGCTGCCCTTCGCGGCGGCGGTGCGCTTCGCCCACGAGCGGGGTCTGCTCCAGGACGCCGCCTGCGACGCGGACGCGCACGGCCTGCTGGCGGTCTCCGGGCTGGACGAGGCGGCGGTGGACGCGCTGGCGGCGGAGTCGGGTCTGGTGGTCGCCAATCGCAACGCCTCGGACCAGTTCGTGCTCGCCGGCCGCGACGTCCGGCTGGCGCGGGCGGCGGCAGCCGTCGAGGCGCGGGGGGGCGGCCGCGGGGTGCGGCTGCGACTGGCGGGCGCGTTCCACAGCGACCACTTCCGGCGGGCCGACGAGCGCAGCCAGCCGCTGATCGACGCGTTGCCCCTCGCGGATCGGTTCACCCCGCTGATCGGGAACCGGGCCGGGCAGCGCATCGACGACACGGCCGCCCTGCGGGCGGAGCTGTCGATGCAGTACACGCGCCCCGTGGTCTGGACGGCGGCGCTGGCGACGGCCTACCGGGAGGGGGTGCGGACCTTCGTCGTGACGGGGCCGGGCAACGCGATGGCGGGGCTGGTGCGCCGCTTCGGGCGTGAGGTCGAGGAGCCGCTGCGCACGATCCGGCTGAACGCGCCCGGGTAGGGGGACCGAGGGGCTGTCGTAGTGCGATCATCGGGGGATGAGGATGCGCCGCATCCGAGGAGCAGAGGCTCGGCTAGACCAGCGCCGCGACGAGGCCACCGACGGCCGCAATGATTAGGGCCGCGAGGGCGAGGCCGAACATCGCGATCCAGCGCGTCTGCGCGTGCAGGCCCGCCTGCAACCGCGCCTCCAGCACCGCCTCCAGCACGCTGCGGGTCACGATCTCGTCGGGCATCGGCAGGGGCTCGATCGCCTCGCCGATCGTCTCGGTGATGGCCTGCGCCATGGGCTCTGCCGCTCCAGCGGCGCGCAGACGATCGGTGGCCCGGACGGCGTCGAAGGTAGCCATGCCGCCATCCTAGCGGACGTCGAAGCGCGCCGGCGCGGGAACAGGGCATCGTCCGGGGCTGATCCAGGCTCAGGTATACATAACCGATATAGGGCGATCATGCGACACGCTGCCGATGGGGCCGGTGGGGTCAGCGATCGGCCCCCGCACGCGCCGACGATCACGACTCCCCGGCTTGCGCCCGGTACTCCGCGAAGCGGTCGTTGACGTATTGGATGCCGAAGCCGAGCGGGCTGCCCAGGTTGAGCATCTTGTAGCCCCAGTCGATCTTCTGGCGGATCTCCTCGGGGTCGCCGAGCGTGGTCGCGATGATCTTGCCCGAGCCTTCGGCCCGCTTGGGGAGGTCGCGCATGATCTCCTGCAGCCGGGGGTTCTGCATCTCGGCCGTGACGCCCAGCGAGGCGGACAGGTCCATGGGACCGACGAACAGCACGTCGAAGCCGTCGAGCGCCAGGATGTCGTCGATCTGCTCGTAGGCCTCGACGGACTCCATCTGCAGGATCAGCACGGCTTCGTCGTTGGCGGTCTTGACGACCTCGACGAAGTCCTCGCCCGCCAGCGCCGGCCAGCTGGGTGAGATGCCGCGATTGCCGATCGGCGGATAGTTGCCGTACTGGATGGCCTGCTTGGCCTCCGCGACGCTCGCGACCTGGGGCACCATCACCGAGACGGCGCCGCCGTCGTAGGCCTTCTTGATCAGCGCCGGGTCGTTCCAGGCCACCCGCACGAGCGGGGCGACGCCCTGCTGCCGCAGCACGATGGGGATCATCTCCATGTCGCGTGGCCCGAACGGCGAGTGTTCCTGATCGAGCCAGATGAAGTCGGCGTGGCAGCCGTAGGCGAGGGCGGCGGCGATGCGGACGTCGTGCGTGGGAAGCATGGTGCCCAGGACGAGCTTGCCGTCGCGGATCTTCTGCTTGAGCGGGTTGGGGTACATCGGGCGTCTCCGTGTTGCTTCGGCGAGGGGTCCACGCTACGCGCGCTGGTGGCGACGAGCGAGGGCCCGCCCCCTCGCCGGCGCCTGCCGGGCGCGGGGCGATTGTCCGCGCGCCGGCGGGGGCATAGCGTCGGCGGATGGAGCCCACCTCCCAACGCGTCGACGTCGACGGCGTCTCGATCCACGTGCTGCGCTGGCCCCGGCCCGCTGCGCCGCCGCTGCTGCTGGTGCACGCCACCGGCTTTCTCGCCGACCTCTGGCGACAGGTGGCCGCGGGGCTCTGCGCGGACTACGACGTCGCGGCGGTGGACGTGCGCGGGCACGGGCGCTCCGATCGGCCCGACGGCCGCTACGAATTCCCCGAGATGGCGGGCGACGTCGCCGGCGTGCTCGACGCGCTGGGCTGGCGCGGCGTCTACGCGGCCGGCCACTCGATGGGCGGTGCGCTGGCGCTGATCGTCGCGGCGCGACGGCCGGAGCTGGTCCGCCGGGTGTTCGGCGTGGAGCCGATCGTGCCCACGCGGACCTGGCGGGCGTCGGATCCCACCCGGATGCAGGGCGACGGCTTGGGCGACGCCGCCCGCAAGCGCCGCCCCAGCTTTCCGAGCCGCGCGGCCGTCGAGGAGCGGTGGCGGGCGCGGCCGCCGTTCGTGAGTTGGGATTCCCGGGTGTTCGCAGATTATGTCGAGTACGGCTTCGAGGAGCGGGACGACGGCAGCGTCGCGCTGCGCTGCCCGCCGTCGATCGAGGCGCGGGTGTTCGACTCGGCCGCCGACTTCGACGCGGCGCCCTACCTGCGCGACGTCCGCTGCCCGGTCCGGCTCGCGCAGGGGGAGCGCACCGCCCCCTGGTTCGACGCCATGCTCGCGGGTGCGGCCGCCCTGCTCGCCGACGCGGGCCGGCTCACCATCCCCGGGGCGGGGCACCTCGCACCGATGGAGGTTCCGGCGGTCGTCGCGGCCGAGATCCGCGCCTTCGACGCCGCCGCCCGCTGAGATCGTCGCAACTTCGCACTATCCGCGATCGAGGGGCGGCGGGGGCAAACCGAAGCGTAGATTTCCGAACGAGTCCTCCTGCACGTCGATGATCTCGCCCTGCGCCTGCAGATGGCCGAGCGCCGCGTGCAGGTCGATCCCGATCAGGTCGGCCTGCGAGAACTCCATCAGCAGCGAGAGCGAGAGCCGCGACCGTCGGCCCAGACGGCGCGCTTCGGCCTCAAGGGCGGCCCGCACGACGGCCAGATCGGCGTGCGGGTCGCTCTGCGGGATGGGATAAGGACGCAGGGCGGCGCGCAGTCGGCGCAGGAAGCGCATCTCAGCCCCCCGCCGCTTCCAGCGCCGCGACGACGCGCGGGTCGGCGCCGCCCGACCGCAGCGCGACCAGGCGCCGCTGCGTCGCGCCGGCGCGGCTCCAGCAGGTCAGCAGCAACTGGGCCGCGGTGTCGAGGTCGCCGGGCAGGGCGTGCTCGTCGAGCGGGGCCTGCCCGCGCGCCAGCGCCACCGCGCGACGCCCGGTCTCGGCGTCCGGGTCGCCGCCGAACTCCTCCAGCACGCTGTCGAACTCGTGCGCGGCCTCGTCGAGCCGGTCGAGCGCCAGGCAGATCAGCCCGTGCGTGACGCGGCCGTCGACGTCGTAGGGACGGGCGGTCGCGGCGCGGCGGGCCGGCGCGCGCGCCTCGGCCGCCCGGCCCGCGAGGAACAGCGCCCGCGCCTCCAGCAGGTCGAGGTGGGGGTTATGGGACGGCCCGTCGGCGCGGACGGCGCTTAGGCGAGCCAGGAGATCGGCCGGGTCGGCCGGGGGCGCGTGCGGCGGGCGGGACTCGGCAGACGCCAGCGCCCGCTCAAGCGACGCGATGCTCCGCCGGCTGTCGCGGCCGCGACGCCAGCGGTCGAGCAGTCGCGGCATCGGTGGCCTCCCGGGTCCGTCGCTCCGCCAGGGAACGAATGTTCTTGCCTCTGCTAGCGTAGGGGCATGTCCGACTTGGGTGACCCCTCCGAGACCGGGGCGTCCGTCCGGCACATCATCCACGCCGACATGGATGCGTTCTACGCCTCCGTCGAGCAGCATGACGACCCGGCCCTGCGCGGCGCGCCGGTGCTGGTGGGCGGATCGCCGAAGGCGCGCGGCGTGGTCGCCGCCGCCTCCTACGAAGCCCGCGCGTTCGGCTGCCGCTCGGCGATGCCGATGCGCACGGCCGTGCGACTCTGCCCACAGGCGGCCATCGTGGCGCCGCGCTTCCCGCGCTACCGGCAGGTTAGCGAGCAGGTGATGGCGATCTTCCGCCAGGCCACGCCGCTGGTCGAGCCGCTCTCGCTCGACGAAGCGTTCCTTGATGTCACGCACCGGGTCGAGGCGGGCGCGGATGCGGCCGCGATCGCCCGTTGGCTGCGCGAGACCGTCCGCCGCGAGACGGGCCTGACCGTGTCCTGCGGCGTCGCGGCGGCGAAGTCGGTCGCGAAGGTAGCCTCGGATCGCGACAAGCCCGATGGGCTGACGGTGGTCGCGCCGGGCGCCGAGCGCGCCTTTCTCGCGCCGCTGCCGATTCGCGACCTCTGGGGCGTGGGCCCCGCGACCGCCGATCGGCTCTCGAAGGCGGGCGTGAAGACGATCGGGGAGCTCGCGGAGCGGCCCCTTCCCTGGCTGATCGAGCGCTTCGGCGTGCGCGGCGAGTGGTTCTATCGCCTCGCGCGCGGCGAGGACGACCGCCCGGTCAACACCAACCGCGAGGCGAAGTCGATCTCGGCCGAGCAGACGTTCGCGGAGGACATCGCCGACCCGGCGGCGCTGGCGGATGTCGTGCGGGAGCAGGCGGCGCGCGTCGCACGGCGGCTGCGCAAGGCGCGCCTGCGGTCGCGCACGGTGCAGCTGAAGCTGCGCCTGGCCGATTTCACGACCTTCACGCGGCGGCGCACGCTGTCCGTCGCGACCGACGACGCGGGCCTCATCGAGAGCGCGGCGCTGGAGATCCTCGCCGCCGAGGCGGTCGATGGGCGCCGCTTCCGGCTGATCGGCACGGGGGTGTCGAACCTCGTGGAGTCGGAGGAGGCGGCGCAGCTCTCGCTGTTCGACCCCCTGCCGGCGCCCGCGCGCGCGCCGGCGCTGCGCGAGGCCGTCTCGGCGCTGCAGGATCGCTACGGCGACGGCAGCGTCGATTGGGGCGTGCAGGCTGGGACGGACGGCGGCCCATCGCCTCCGCCGGGCGCGGGCGGTCCGGCGGGGGCGCCGGTATAAGCTGGCGATCGAGGAGCGGCGGAATGGCCAGGAAGCGCGGCAAGCAGGCGAAGACGGGCGCGGCGAACGGCGCCGCGACCCCGCCTGCGCGCCGCAGCGTGGCGCGCAACCGCCGCGCCACCCACGACTACGAGATCCTGGAGCGGGCCGAGGCGGGCCTGGTGCTCAGCGGCAGCGAGATCAAGTCGCTGCGCGACGGCAAGGCCAGCATTCAGGAGGCCTACGTGCGCCCGCGCGACGGCGAGATGTGGCTGGTGGGGGCGCACATCGCGCCCTACGAGGCCGCCAATCAGTACAACCACGATCCCAAGCGCGATCGCAAGCTGCTGCTGCACCGGCGCGAGATCGAGCGGCTGGCGGAGGCCTTCGACCAGAAGTCGCTGACGATCGTGCCGCTCCACCTCTACATCGCGCGGGGGCTGGCGAAGCTGGAGATCGGCGTGGGGCGGGGGCGGCGGCACTATGACAAGCGCGACGCACTCGCCACCCGCGACGCGGATCGGCAGATGCGGGCCGCCATGCGTCGCTGACGACGGAACGGCGCGCGCCGGTGCGGTAGACTGACGGCACCCGGGGACGAAAGGGCTCGACAGCGGTTTTCGTCGTTCGGTCACGCGTGCCGAGGTGCCGTGCCCTCGTTAAACTGCGGCAACCTTTGCAACTGGCGAAAAGGAATTCGCCCTCGCCGCTTAAGCGGTGACGTCGGTCCCCTGCCTCCCTCGGACGGGTGGGGACCGGCGCCGACTCGTCCGAGCGCTCGGACCGGGATGCTGGGACCGGCCCGCTAAGACAATTCCCGCTGGCGCGCGCTCCGGCCTGTCGTTCGACAGGGGCGCGGGCGAGACTTATCGAACGACTACGCACGTAGTGGGGCTGGGCGCGGACCGACTGGACGGGGAGTTCAATTCTCCCCCGTCTCCACCAAGGGCCATGCCGCGCCGTCCGGCGTTCCGGACGGCACGCCGGGGGCCGCGGAGTGATCCGCGGCCCCTTTTTCGTGCGCGGCGGCTGGGTGGGCCGGCCGATGGCCCGGCTTCGCGGATAGTGACCCGGCCGCGCTCGCGATATGATCGGCGGTGACCGGCGGCTGCGCGGTCGCCGGGGAATGCGCCCACGGACAGCGGAGGACACACGCCATGCTGAGATTCGCCGAGGAACTGCTGCTGCTCCTGCTCAGCGACGAGGGGAAGTTCGCGGCCGTGCCCGACCTCGCGCTGGACTATGCGCTGGCCGGCGGCGTGCTGATGGACCTGGCGCTGGAGAACCGCATCGACACCGACCTCGAGAAGCTGGTGCTGGTCGACGCGACGCCCGTCGGCGACAGCGTGCTCGACGAGACGCTGGCCGACGTCGCGGCGACGGAGGAGAGCGCCCCCCGCTTCTGGGTGGAGCGCACGGTGGGTCGGGGCCCCGCGATCCGCGCGCACGCCCTGTCGCGCTTGATCGACGGCGGCATCCTGGAATCGCGGGAGGCACGGTTCCTCTGGCTGTTCCGCACGCAGCGCTATCCGGTCGTCGATCGGTCGGCCAAGAACGAGGTCAAGCTGCGCATCATGGGAGTGCTGTTCAGCGACGAGATCCCGGACCCGCGCGACGTCGTGATCATCTGCCTGGCCGACACCTGCGGCATCTTCCGGGAGCTGCTGTCGAAGCGGGAAGTGGACCAGGCATCGGCCCGCATCGCGCAGGTGCGGCAGCTGGACCTGATCGGCCAGGCGGTGTCGGGGGCGCTGCGCGACATCGAGGTGTCGCTCCAGGCGGCGATGCACCCGTACGTGTAGGGGCTCGGGGGGCTGCGGGGGGCGGGGCCGGCGCGAAACGCCCGACCGATGACCGCACTTCTCAGGGGGTGGGGAGGATCAGGACCTGGCCGACGTGGATGGTGTCCGGGTCCGGCAGGTCGTTGAGCCGGACGATCTCCTCGATCGACGCCCCGGTCTCTGCCGAGATGGCGGTCAGCGTGTCGCCGGGACGCACCTCCCAGGTCGCCGGCGGAGCGGACGAGTCGGCGGCGGCGTCCGGCGGGGCGGCGTCCGGCGGCGCGGCGTCGTCCGGGGCGGCGTCGGCCGGGACGACCGCCGGCTCGGCGTCGATGAGGGGCGGGTCCGCGCTGGGCGCGTCTCCGAGGGCCGCCGGGGCGTCGGCGGCCTCGTCCGGCGCGGCGGGCGGGGCGACCGCGTCGGCGGCGTCCGTATCCGGCACCGACCCCGCGCCGCGGAACTCCTCGACCGCCCAGCCCCAGGCCAGCGCGGCGACCACGATCACGCCCACGAGCGCTACGGCGACGGCCACCCGGCTCGGTGTTATGCCCCATCGCCGCGCCGCGCGGCCGACGGCGGGGCCGCCGCGCGGGCGCACGGCCCTCGCGACGGCGAAGGGGTGGCGCAGGCCGTAGGCCAGACGCTGCAGGGCGTGGCGGAGCAGGGCCCGCTTCGCGGCCTCCCAGGCGCGCAGGTTCGCGACGCTCTCGTCGGCCGAGGGCCAGAGGCCTCCGTAGCGCGCGCCGGCGTAGTCGGCGGCGAGCCGGCCGACGTGCGGGGCCGCCGCGGGCGCGGCGCTCGCGAGCACCAGCGCGAATTCGCCGGGCGTGTGCGGGCCGGCCGGCACGAGCCGCAGCGGCCCGGCCAGCCGCAGCAGCGACCCCCAGGTCCGCTCGGGCGTGGTGATCCCGGGCAGCGTCCAGCGCCAGACGATGCGCGCCATCGCGCCCAGCATGATCAGCCCGCCGCCGGCGTAGAGCACGGCCAGCCAGACGAAGGGAGGATCGACGGGTTCGGGCGGCGGCGGCTCGGCGTCGCTGGGGGGATCGACTGGCTCCGGCGGTGGCGGCTCGGGCGGCGGCGGCGGCTCGACCTCCGGCGGTGGCGGCGGTGGCGGTGGCGGCGGTGGGGGAGGCTCCGGCTCGGGCGGGGGTGGCGGGGGCGCCGGCACGGGCGCCGCCGGGGCGGGCGCGGCGAGCGCCGCCCGCGGCGATGGCTCGTCGATCCAGGGGGGCTGCAGTTCGTAGGGCAGCCAGGTGTGGGGCAGGGCGCGGACGCCCATCCACAGGCCGAGCACGGCCAGCGCCGCGAGGAGGACGCTGCCCGGGGCCACGCTGGAGGAGAAGCGCACCCCCTCAAAGCGCCAGATGTCGGCGCGGTCGAGCAGGCGGGTGCGCGCGACCAGCGCGACCGACGCGGCGGCGAAGACGGGGAAGCGCAGCGCCTCGAGGGCGGACGCGTCGTGCAGGGCGAGGATGAGCGTCGTGCCCAGCGCCAGCACCAGCGGCCAGGGGCGGCGGCCGCGCACGGTCAGCATCACGCCCCCCGCCACGGCCAGCCAGGCGCCGGCGAGTACGAGCAGAACGAAGGTCGTGGGGTCGGTGATGCGACCGCCGCCCAGCAGGCGCTCGCCCCAGTCGCCCAGGCGCAGGCCGAGTTCGTTGAGGTGCGGCCAGAACCCCGCGGGGGCGCGGAAGCGGTCGATCGCCCAGACCTGCCAGAGCACGACCGGGACGCCCATCGCGACGGCGCAGAGGGCCGAATAGCGCGGCCGCAGCGGCGCCGCCGAGAGCGCCAGCCCCGCCGCGAAGGCCAGCCCGACGATGAGGTGCAGGTCGGGCAGGGAGCCGCTCCAGCGCGCCGCCCAGACGGCGCCCGGGACGAAGAAGATGACCAGCGCGAGCAGGCCGGCCGTCCAGGCGACGGAACGCAGCGACCACTCGGGCGGCGGCGTGGCCGGCGAGAGCGGCCCGGCCCCGGGGCCCCTCATCGCCCCGGCCTCGCCGTCGCGAGCGCCTCGGCGACGGGGGTGGTGGGCGTGACGACGTATTCCTGGCTGACGGGGGCGTCGGTCGCCGCGCGCGGCGCCGGCGCGGCGCCCGGCCCGTCGTCGCTGCCGAGGCGCACCACCACCAGCTGCGAGGGGTGCAGGCCGAGCATGCGGCCCGCGAGACCGACGCCCGTCGGCGCCGCGGTGATCGCGATCAGGCTGCCGCTGCGGGCCCGGCCCCCGAGGCGCGAGACGAGCAGCCGGGGCAGCGGCGTGGTCCCCTGCGGCTGCGCGTGGGCGAGTTCTTCGAGGATCGGCGGGAGTTGCAGCCGGCCCGGCTTGGGCGGCAGCCAGTGCAGCCGCTCCCCGGAGGCGACAAAGCCGACCGAACGGCCGCGGTCCAGCGCGAGCCGGGCGAGCGCGGCGGCCGCGACCACGCCGGCCTCCAGGGCGTCCGGGTCGGGGTGCTGATCGTCGGTGTAGAGATCGAGCGCGATCCAGCAGACCTCGGCGTCGGGGTCATCCTCCAGCTGCCTGACCATCAGCCGGCTCTGCCGCAGCGACAGCGGCCAGTGGATGCGCTGCGGCGGGTCGCCGGGCACGTACTCCCGCACGCCGCCGACGATCGGGCCGGGGGCCGGGCGGCCGCGGGCGCCGCTCTCGCCGCGCCGCCCGCCGGGCAGGACGAAGTGCGGCAAGGGCGGGCAGGGCGGATAGACGACCACGGCGCTGCGCTCGCCGACGACGCGGTGGCCCTCGAACAGTTCCAGCGGGTCGGGGCTGCCGATGTCGGTGGGGCCCAGCGAGTAGACGCCGCGGCGCGGGCAGCGGATCGCCAGGCGCAGGCGCGACCGGCCGTTGGGGCGCAGCGACGTGGTCCAGCCGATGGCGGCCCCGAGGTCGCTGCGGGCGCGCAGGTCGATGCGGGGGCGGGGGAGGTGGAGGCGGTTGCGCAGTTCAATGTCGACCGTCAGCGTCTCGCCGGCGGTGAGGCGATCGCGGGCGGGCCGGATGGCGAGGTCGAGGCCGCGGGTCCCGAGGCGGGCCCACAGCGCGGCGACGATCAGGCCGGCGGCGAGCCAGACGCCCACCTGCGCGAGCAGTACCGAGTCGGCGGCGCTGCCGGCCGCGAGGACCGCGGCGGTGAAGACGACGGCGGCCAGGGGACGCCGCAGCCGCGACCGTGACGCAAGGCGTTGCGCGGCCGCGCGGGCGGTCGGTGCGGCGGGCTGCATACGGCCCTGACGCCGCTGGCGCCGCGCGGGTTCCCATGCCGATGGCTGCATCATGTGGCTGGTCACCGCCGGGCCGCCGCTACCAGCGTATGCGATTCCCGTCGCTGGCGGATATTGGCAGGGCGCGGATCGAGGGCGTCGGCCCTGACCGGGCGCCGGTGCGCCGGGCTCGCGAGACCGCCGCTCAGTCGGGCCAGTGCGCGTTCGTCAGTTGCACCCAGGTGCGGCCCACGAGACCGTCGCGCTCCCCGTGCCGCTTGACCAGCAGCCGGCGCAGGTCCTCGGGCGCCCCGGCCGCCGGATCCCCGGCCGCGCGGGTCTCGTGCCAGTGGCCGACGCTGTGGTAGCCGGCCAGGTTGAGCACCTCGAGCGGGTCGGTCAGCGCGGCGGTGCGGAACTGGCCGAGCACGCGATGGCCCATCGCGTCGATCGCCGGCCAGACGCCGTTCTCGGAGAGGTCGGTGAAGTGATCCCACTGCGCGGGGTCGATCATCCAGCGGCGCAGCCCGTACGTGGGGCGGCGATCTTCGCGCGGCGTCACCGCCAGCGGGCGGCGGCTGAAGGCGATCATCGGCCGCACCTCCTCGCCGGCGACGATCTCGCGCCGCAGCGAGCGCAGCGCGGCGCCGTCGCCGGCGCCGACGCCGGTGACGATCTCCTGACCGCGGCGCCAGTCGTCCCAGCTCGGGTAGCCGATGAACGTGTGCGTCTCCTCGGGGACGCCGCCGATCAGGACGTTGAGGAAGCACAGCGGGCGCAGGCCCGCGGCGCCGAGGCGGCCCCAGATCTGCTCCATCATCACCTGGCGGTACTCCGCGAAGCGCCCCGTGGCGAGGATGGTCCTGCGGTGCTCGTAGAGTTCCATGCCCGCTCCTGTTCGAGGCGCCGCACGCCGTTCGCCGGATCGGCCGCTCAGTCGGTGCCGGCCTCCACACGGGCGGCGACGCGCGCTTCGTCCTGGGCCGCCGCGGCGTCGGCCGGCTCGCGGACATCGATCTCGACCCGATGCAGGGTACCGCTGAATGGGAACGGCCCCTCGTAGTCCGGCGAGATGCTCGTCGGGTCCCGGCCGAGGTCGAGGCCGTACGACGAGATCCACCCGGCGAAGTTGGCGATCGTCGCGCCGCCCGCCAACGCCGTGCCGTCCACGGAGAACCGCAGCTCTCCCGCTCCCGAGCCGACACGCTCGAGGTGCACGCCCAAGACATGGCGCCCCGACGGGAGCTCGCCGGATCGCACGATCTGATGCTCGCCGAAGAAGTTGACGTCGTAGACGAGACGGTTGTCGATGATGTAGGCGACGTGGCCGGACTTCGGGTTCCCAACCGCGAGCAGCGCACCCTGGTCGGATTCCGACGCGCGCGTGGTGTCGAGGCGCATGTCCCACGAACGGGCGCCGAGGCGAGGGTGGGCATCGGTCACCAGGTGATCGATCGGCGGGAGGTAGACGTAGGACGTGCGGGACCCGCCGGGAGTGCCCTTCCGGTCGGCGGGAAAGAACAGTTCGACGCTATCGTCGAGCGGGTAGACCCCATAGCGCGTTGCCTCCGCGTCGAACAGGTCGATCATCTCGCGCAGCTTGTCCGGTTCTTGCTGTGCGAGGTCGTGGCACTCGGAGAAGTCCGTGTCCAGGTGGAACAGCTCCCACTCCGAGTCCGGGAACGAACCCCTGACGGTCTCCCGGCCGGGCCGCCACTGTGCCTTGAGCCGCGAGTGTTCGGTGACTGCCTTCCATCCGTCGTGGTAGATGCCGCGGTGCCCCAACATCTCGAAGTACTGCGTGGTGTGATTCGAGGCCGCCGTGGCGGACGCGATCGACGCGCGCATGCTCGTGCCGTGCAGCGGCATCTGCTCGACGCCCTTCAGCGTCGCAGGCGCCTCCACGCCGAGCAGGTCGAGCAACGTGGGGGTGATGTCGACGGCGTGATGGAACTGCGGGCGCAGGCCGCCGCGCTCGGATGCGGGGATGCCGGCCGGCCAGTGGAGGATCAGTGGGTCCCGCACACCGCCGCTGTGCGTGTGCCCTTTGTACCACTTGTTCGGCGTGTTGCCGACCATCGACCAGCCCCACGGATAGTTGCAGTTCGATCGCGGTGTGCCGATGTCGTCGAGCCGCTTGACCCGCTCGCTCACGTCTTCCGGGAAGCCATTGTAGAAACGGTTATTGTCGAGCTGTCCGGTCGCCATGCCCTCCTGGCTCGCGCCGTTGTCGCTGAGCAACACGAAGATGGTGTTGTCGAGCCGGCCGGTCTCCTCGAGGAAGTCGATGAACCGTCCGATCTGCTCGTCGGTGTATTCGAGGAACGCCGCGAAGGCTTCTTGCAGCCGGGCCGCGAAGGCGCGCTCGTCGTCGGACAACGCGTCCCACGGCCGCACCCCCGGATTCCGCGGCGCCAGCTCGGTCCCCGGCGGGATCACCCCGGCGGCGAGCTGGCGTTGATAGACGCGTTCGCGAACGACGTCCCAGCCCTCGTCGAATTTGCCGCGCCAGCGCCGGAGATATTCGTCGGGCGCCTGATGCGGGGCATGCATCGCTCCGAACGCGACGTAGCTGAGGATCGGCCGTTCCGGCACGGCCGAGATCGAGTTGCGCATCATCTGCATGGCCTGGTCGACGATGTCGGCCGACAGGTGGTAGCCCTCCTCGGGGGTCGCCGGCGGATCGATGAAGTGGTTGTCGCGACAGAGTTCGGGATGGAACTGATCGGTCTCGCCCAGCAGGAAGCCGTAGTACCGATCGAACCCCCGGCCGAGCGGCCAATGGGTGAACGGCCCCGCCGGCGACGCGTCCCGGACCGGGGCGAGGTGCCACTTCCCCGCCGCAATGGTCGCGAAGCCCTCCCCTTGCAGGATTTCTGCGATCGTGGCGGCACCGGGCGTCACCGCGCCGGTCATGTGGGGAAAGCCGCTGTCCCAATGCGCGATCCCGCGCATGCCCACCGAGTGATGGTTGCGTCCCGTCAACAGCGAGGCCCGCGTCGGCGAGCACAGCGCCGTGGTGTGAAACGCGTTGAATCGCAGTCCGCCCGCCGCCAGGCGGTCCATGTTCGGCGTGGGGATGACGCCGCCGTAGCACGACAGATGGGAAAATCCCGCGTCGTCGAGCAGCATGATGACGACGTCAGGGGTGCCGGCCGGTGGCCTAGGGACCTCGGGCCAGTGGGGCTCGGACTCCGCCCGGGTTCTGCCGATCCGGCCGCGCCAGTCCGCCGGCGGTGTGTACTGCAGCCCGCTCTCGTTTGTGGCGTCCATTTCGTTCGCCTCCATCGTGTTACCAGCGTCCGCCCCGGAGGGGTGGCGTGCTACTTGTGCCGCACATAGGGACTCGTCGCCTCGAGGATCGCGTCGGCCAGGAAGTTCAGCGCGACCAGCAGCAGCGCGAGCGCTGCGATGGGCGCCAGCACGAACCACCAGGCGCCGAGGAGCATGAACTCCCGGGATGACTGCAGGATCAGCCCGATCGTCGGCGTCGGCGGCGACGCGCCCAGGCCGAGGTAGCTCAGCGATGCCTCGGCGATGATCGCGAACGCCATCGTGAGCGCCGCCTGGATCAGCAACGGCGGCAAGGTGTTGATGCCGATGTGGCGCAGAATGATTCGGAGGGGCCTCGCGCCCACGGTGCGCGCCGCCATCACGTAGTCGCGCTCTTTCTCCTGCAGCATTTGCCCCCGCGCGAGCCGCGCGAAGACCGGGACCGCCGCGATGCCGAGCGTGATCGCCACCTCCCGCGTGCCCGTCCCCAGAACGGTCAACACCACGAGCGCCGTGAGAATCCCCGGAAACGCCAACATCGTGTCGACCAGCCGCATCAAGATCTTGTCGGCCCAGTGGCCGCCGTACCCCGCGGTGAAGCCAATGGCGACGCCGATCGGCATCCCGATCGCCACCGTGCCCACGCTGACGAGGAGCGAGATGCGGACGCCGTGCATCATGCGGCTGAGCTGGTCGCGGCTGACTTCATCGGTGCCGAGGAGGTGAGACCAGGAGGGCGACTGCATGCGGGCGCCGCGGATTTGTTCCGCGAAGCCGCACGGAGCGATGAGGTCGGCCAGCAGGGCGGATAACCCGAACACCCCCGGGATCAGCAGCGCGATCTGGCCGCGCCGCTCGGCAGCCACGCGGTAGCAGATATCGAACACCTGGGACTGCTGCCGCCACGCCCGCACGCGCTCACGGCGGAAGGCGGGCGCCCGGATCGGTACGTCCGCCATCACTGCCGCCGAATCCGCGGATCCGCGAGCCCATAGGCGATGTCGGCCAGCAGGTTGACCACCACGAAGACCGAGACCAGCACCACGAGCATGGCCTGGATCAGCTGCTAGTCCCGGCTCCGGACGCCGCCAATGATGAGAGCGCCGAAGCCGGGTCGCGCGAAGACGACCTCAACGATCACCGCGCCGGAGATCAGGAAGCCGATCTGCAGCGCGGCAATGGTGATCACCGGGATCAAGGCGGCGCGCAGCGCATGCCGCAGCACAACCGTCCGCTCGCGCAACCCTTGCGCGCGGGCCGTGCGCACGAAGTCCTGGTTCAACGTCTCCATGATTGAGGCCCGCACGAATCGGGCGAGCACGGCCGCCGTCCCCGCGCCCACGGCGATCATCGGCATGACCAGGAACTTAATCGCCTGCACCGGATCCTCGTCCATGCCAACCCGCCCGGTGATCGGGAACCAGTCCAGCTCGACCCCGAGCACCCAGATGAGGAGGATCCCGAGGACAAAGTTCGGGATGCCGAGCGTGGACATCGTGAATCCGGTCGCGATGAAGTCCCAGACGCCGCCCGGCTTGAGGCCGGCGAGCAGACCCAGTGGAATGCCAAAGGCCAGCGCAAACAGGTACCCGGCCACCGCGAGCTCCGCGCTGGGGAGTGCGGCGGCCGTCATCAAGCGGCCCACGCCGATGCCGCGACTGAACGACCGTCCGAAATCGCCCTGCACCACGCCGCCCAGCCAATCGACGTACTGCACCACCAGCGGGTCGTTGAGCCCCAGCCGTTCGCGCACCGCCTCGACGTCTGCGGGTGTGGCGTCCTGTCCGGCCAGCAGCGCCGCGGGGTCGCCCGGAATCAAGCGCATGACCAGGAAGACCAGGACGCTGGCCAGCAGCACCACCACCACGCCTTGCGCGAACCGGCCGATCAGGAACGAGGCCACGAACGGCGCTCCTTTGCGAGCTGGCTATACGGCGCGCCGTGAAGTGCGAGGTGCATGCCCGCCGGGGCGACCGCGCTCCGACCTCAGCCGATGCGCGACGAGCGGCCGCCGGGCGCTTCCGCGGAGCCGGACGAGCCCGATCAGGCGGCTACGCGTTGACCGACCACTCTTCCGTGAAAACATAGAGCTGGGCGGGCCACGGAATTGCACCTTGCACGCGGTTGTTAACGATGTACGAGATGACGGTAGTGTGGAACGGGAGCAACCACGGGCCTGCTGCCCAGAGCTCGTTCCAGTCGTTGAACAACGCGGCACGCTCCTCGGGCGTCGGCCCTGAACTCAAGCCATCGACGATGTCCGGGTACTCCCCCACGACGGCAGCCACGGCGTTCACTGGCTGCCGGAACTGGAAGTTAATGTTCATCAGGGTCTCCGGCGCCAGGTGTGGAAAGCCAGTGCTTGCCATGTAACAGCCGGGAGTGGTGCCGGCCAGGAAGTTCTCGACCCATATCGAGACTTCGGTGTTCAGGAGGTTCGCGTTGATCCCGACGTCCCGCAGGTTCGCCTGGATGATCTCGGCGTTCGCGGTCCGAACTGAGGGGTGGACGTGGATATCCATCTCCACGCCAGCCCAACCGGACGCCTCCACCAGAGCCGCCGCGTCCTCGGGGTCAAAGGGGTCGGTGTCGAACGCCGGGTCATACGAATCCGCGCCCGGCAACCACATCTGCTGGGCTGGGGCGCCGATCTCCTGGTAGACGTCCACGTGGAGCCGCGCCCGGTCGATCGCCTTGTGCATCGCGAGCCGGAAGCGTGGATCGTCGTTCGCCGGGTGACCACCGCCGAGGTGCGTCTGCACCGGCCCCAGTACATCGTAACCGATTGTCGGTCCGAGCATCTGAGAGAGATGGTCCATGTCTCCCAGGCGGCTGTATTGGTCGGCGCTCACCTCCCCGAAGTCGATTTCCCCGGCCTCGAGGGCCAGCGCCCTGGTTTCCACGTCCGGGAGGGTGCGCATCTCGATCGCGTCGGGCAGCACTTCCCCATACCAATTCTCGTTCCGGACGACCGTGTAGCTCTCGCCCGTCTTGTGTTGGTCGAAGTCGAACTTGAACGGGCCGCTCGCCCCCCCGTACGACTCGAAGTTGACCAAGGACTCGACCTCGTCCGCGTCATGCATCACTGCGTGATGGAACATGTCGAAGATGACATCGCCCGGCCAGTTCGGGTGGTTGAACACCACCGTGCGGTTGTCCGTCACCTCGATCGAGTCGAGGTAGACGTTGGCCAACCCCCGCACCTGGCTGTTGTTCGAGAGGTCCACGTTGGTGATCGCCTCGAAGGTGGCCTTGACGGCCTCGGCGTCGATCGGCTTGCCGTTGTGAAACTCGATGCCCTGCCGCAGCGTGAGCACCGTGCTGGTGGCGTCGCCATTCTGCTCCCACGACTCCGCGAGCCGCGGCTCAATGTCGGAGCCCGAACCGTCCCGACGCCTTAGCAGGTGGTCCCAGAGACCGCTGTTCCACTGCGCCATGGGGAACCCGGTGCCAGCGAACGGCCCGGACTGCGCGGGGTATTCCTCGGGGGGGCTAATGTCGGCGCCGATGATCCGGCCGCCCGGCATCGGGCCGCCGGTGGCCGGGGCCTCGTCCTCTTCCGCCGCCATGGCCGCGCTCTCGGCGGCCTCCTGGGCCGCGTCGGCGGCCTCTTGGGCAGCGGCGACGGCGGCGGCGGCGGTCTCGGCCGCGGCTTCGGCGGTCTCCTGGGCGGTGGCGGCGGCCGCCCCGGCGGCGGCGGACGCCTCCCCAGCGGCGGCCGCGGCGGCGGCCGCGGCCTCGGCGGCGGCGTTGATGGCGGCCTGGGCGGCCTCGGCGGTGGCGGTGCCGGCCTCGACCGCGGCGGCAGCGTCGCGGGCGGCCTGGGCGGCCGCTTCGGCGGCCTCGGACGCGGCGGCCGCGACGGCCGCGGCGGCCTGATCGCCGGCCGCGGATGCGGCAGCGGCCGCGTCGGCGGCAGCCGCGGCGGCGGCTTCGGCGGCGGCGGCCGCGTTGGCGGCGTCCTCCGACTCGGCCGCCTCGGCGGCTAGGGCCGCAGCCGCATCGGCCGCGTCCGCGGCCTGTGAAGCGGCGGCGGAGGCTTCGGACGCGGCGGCGGCCGCCTCAGCGGCGGCGTCCGCGGCGGCCTCGGTCTCGGCGGCGCGCGCCTCGCCGGCGGCGATGGCCGCTGCGGCGGCCTCTTCCGCGGCCGACGCGGCCCGTTCGGCGGCCGCGGTCCCGGCGTCAGGCTCGTCGTCGTCACCGCAGCCGACGAGCGCGAGGCCGGCCGCCCCAACGCCGGCTTTGGCGCTGGCTCCCAACATGGTGCGGCGCGAGATCTTTCGCTGTCGCAGGGCGGTCCAATGGTTCCGGGCGCTCATGACATGTTCCTTTTCCTCGGGGCCTTCGAAGCGGCCGTCGCCGAACCGACCGGCTGAGCGCAATGCGGCGGGGTGGTCCCTGGGGGGACCGAGAGGGGCGGGCGGGGCGGGCGGGGGCGCACAACGAGAGCGGCCGCCTCAAGGCGGCCGCTCGGCGCGTCTCCGGTCGAGTGGGTTAGATGAGCTTCTGCGTGGCGTAGTGGGAGCCCTCCCACAGCGTGCCGTTCGCCCCGCCCTTCGGCCAGTTGACGTCGGCGCGGGTCATCACGGCCTCCTTGGGCTCGATGAAGAAGATGAAGGTCGCGTCGCGCGCGTGCTCCAGGAACATCTCCGCGATCAGCTCTTTGCGCCGCTCCGGATCTTGCTCGACCTTCTGCCGGGCGAACAGATCCAGGACCGTCGGGCTGCCGGGCGCCACGGCGTAGTAGCCGCCGGGATCGACACAACAGGAGGACATCGATCCGATGTCGGGGTTGGTGTTGGCGAAGAACCACCAGAGGCCCGGCTTGCCGGGGCGGGCGCGGACCTCGGCGTCGGTGAAGTACTCGCCGGAGGTGATCGGCCGGAGCGTCAGCCGGATGCCGATCGCGGCCAGATCCTGCTGCGCGATCAGCGTGTACTCATCCACGTTCTGGCCGAAGCCCTCGGGGTGGTGCAGGGTGGTGTCGAAGCCGTCCGCGTAGCCGGCCTCCGCCATCAGTTCCCGCGCCCGCTCGGGGTCGTAGGCGAAGGTGACTTCCTTGAGTTGCTCCGCGTTGGGGTAGCCCACGGCGCCGCTGAACGTGAAGAGGGGCTGGTTGCCCTGGCCGGCCAGGAGGCCGTCGATCACGGCCTGGCGGTTGATCGCCAGGTTCGCGGCGAGGCGCACGCGTGGGTCGAGGAAGGGGTTCGGGGAGCCGTCCTCCATCACGGGATTGTTCAGGTTGGGGTAGATGTTGTGCACGGACGCGGCGCCGGCCGCCTGGAAGACGACCTTGAAGCCGTCGTCATCCAAGAACGGCTTGACGTCGTTGATGCCCAGGCCCGGCACGGTGTCGATCTCGCCCGCCTCGATGCCGGCCAAGCGCGACAGCACCTCGGGCCGCACCAGGGCCGTCAGGTGTTTGTGGTGGGGCACGCGGTGCACGCGGATCGGGTGATCGATGGGGTTGAAGTGGTCGTCGAAGCGCTCGAAGATGAAGTCCGTGTCGTCGGTGTGGCTGACGAAGCGGTAGGGGCCCGTGCCCATGGGCGTCTGGTCCATCTCCGCGTCGCCCACGCGCTCCGTGTAGGCCTGGGAAACCATTGCCACGGTCGCCGCGTTGGGGAAGTTGACGGTGAGGAAGCCCGCGTCGGGTTCGTTGAGCACGATCAGCCAAGTGCGATCGTCCACAACCTCGCTCTTGGCCCAGTTCTGGGACCCGTAGCTGGCCCGTGCGCTGGTCCAGCCGCTCGGGTGATCGGTCGTCTGGCCGCCGTCGTGGTATTCGGCCACGTTGCCCGCGCGCCGATAGGTGAAGGCGGCGTCGTGGGCGCTGAAGATCGAGCCGTCGTGGAATGGCGCCGGGGTGATCCGACTGCTGATCGTGACCGCGTCCACCTGCTCCGGCGCCATCAGGTGTGCGACGACGGAGTTGTCGGCGGGATCCAGCTCGATGCCGGAGTCGTAGACGTTGGCGTGCGAGATGTAGTTGGCGTGGCTGCCGGAACGGGCCTGATCGGTGCCCCCGCCGTCGCGCGTCACCGTGCTGACGATCGAGGCGTCCAGATCGACGCCCGCGAAGGGGCCGGCGGCCTCCGCCGGCATGTCCTCTTCGTCGGCCATGGTGGCGGCCGCGGCGGCCTCGCGGGCCGCCTCGGCGGCGTCCTCGGCGGCGGCGGCGGCGGCAGCCGCAGCCTCGGCGGCAGCCTGCGCTTGGTCGGCGCCGGCTTCGCGCGCGGCTGCGGCGGCGGCCTCGGCGGCGGCGGCGGCGGCCTCGGCGACCGCGGCGGCGCCGGCATCCCCGGCGGCGGCGGCAGCCGCGGCGGCCTCCTCGGCGGCGGCGGCGGCCCGTTCCGCGGCGGCCGCGGCGGCGCTTGAGTCGCCGGCGGCGGCGGCGGCCTCGGCCGCGGCGGCGTCGCCCGCGCCGTCGTCATCGTCGTCGCCGCCGCAGCCGACCAGGGCCAGCCCGGCCGCGCCGACGCCCGCCTTGGCGCTCGCGCCCAGCATGGTGCGGCGGGAGATCCGCCGTCGTCGCAGGTTGCTCCAGTAGTTGTGGTCGCTCATGGCACGCCATCCTTCCGTGTGTCCCCCGCGTGCAGCCCACCCTTCGGGGTGGAACGGGGGGCAGAAGTGTGACAGCTTGCGGGATCGGTGTCAAACAGGACACGCTGGGGTCGAATCGCGGCGGCGCCCGCGGCGGCTCGCCGCGCACGGATCATCGCCCCCGGGGTCACTCCCAGGGGACCAGGATGACCTTTCCCGCCTCTCCGGTCTTGCTGACGGCGAACGCCTTGCCGATCTCGCCGAGCGGGAAGCGATGCGTCAGCAGCGGCCGGAGATCGATCGCGCCGGTGGTCAGCAGCTCGACCGATCGCTGCCAGGATTCCCAGATGCTGCGGCCGTAGACGCCAACGACGCAGGCCTCCTTGAGGGTCAGGGCCTGCAGGAAGTTGAGCGGCGGCGTGCGCGGGTGGGCCGCGATCAGGGCCAGCGTGCCCCGCTTCGCGAGGAGGTCGAAGGCCTGCGTCAGGGCCCGCGGGCTGGCCGACGTCTCGACGACCACGTCCGCGCCGGTCCCGTGCGTGGTCTCTTGCGCCGCCCGGACGACGTCGTCTCGTCCCGGGTTGAGGGTGTGGGTGGCTCCCATGCGCCGGGCCAGGTCGAGCCGGTAGTCCGACACGTCGGTCGCGATGATCTCCGCGGCCCCTTCCAGGCGGGCCAGCGCGATCGTGAAGAGGCCGATGGGGCCACAGCCGAGCACGGCGACCGTGTCGCCGCCCCGCAGCCCGGATCGCTCGACGGCGTGCACCGCCACCCCCAAGGGCTCCAGCACCGCGCCGTGGTCGTCCGGGATCTCGTCGGGCAAGCGGTAGGCCACGATGGACGGCACGACGGCGTATTCGGCGAACGCGCCATCCGATCCGACGCCGAAGACGCGCAGGTTGTCGCAGAGGTTCATGCGTCCGGCCCGGCAGCTGGGGCAGGCGCCGCAGGGGATGTGCGTTTCGACGGCGATGCGGTCGCCGATCGCGAAGCCGCGCACGTTCCGGCCGAGCTGGACGATCTCGCCCGCGACCTCGTGGCCGGGGATGAAGGGGAGTCGCAGGCCCAGGCCCTGCGCCACCGCGTTCCAGTCGTAGATGTGGTTGTCGCCGCCGCAGATGGACACGGCCTTGACGCGGACCACGAGGTCGTGCGGGCCCGCGGCCGGGTCGGGCAGCGTCCGCAGTTCCAGGCCGGGCGCCTCTCGGGCCTTGACCATCGCCTTCATGATCGTCCCGCTTTCACGATCGTCCGCCCGAGGCGGGAGCGCCGGATCACGGCGCCTTGGACGCCCCCCGGGACGGCTTCGCCGCAGGGTTGATCAGCGCGCCGCCGATCTTCGGGTCGAGGACCCGCTTCATCTCGACGTCCTCCACCTGCGCGATCACGATCTCCATGTTCGCGAGCACGATGTTCTCTCCCTCGAAGACGTGCCCGGCGAAGCAGCGGCCGTTGCGGTCGGCCAGCACGGCGTGCATGTGGATCTCGATGGCGCCGTTTGGCAGCTCGGAGATCGTGCCCTGCCCGCCGCAGAACTCGAGCGGGCCGGGCGAGCGGACGTGCTCGTAGACGCCTTTGAAGGTGGATTCCGCGGACGGCTTGAGGTAGCCGAGGTCGCAGTTCTGCAGGCTGCCGATGGCGCAGAGGATGACGCCGGCGCGGACATCGTGCTGCTCGCAGACGGCTCGGATGCCGGTGAGGAGGTCGGTGCCGGGCTCCAGGCGGAGGATGAAGGTGCGGCCCAGAGATCCGCAGGCGCTGAGGACGCTCGTGCCGAGCGTGCCCAGGGGGAGTCTCTCGTCGTAGAAGAGGTCGCTTCTGGCGCTCAGTGTTGTTCCTCCCGTCCGGCCCGCACGACGTCCAGCGCCTCCAGGATGCCGAGTCCGTTGCGGATCTCCTGCATCACCGCTTGCTCCGCCGCCTCTCGCTCGATCGACCGTTGCAGCACGCTCTCGGCCTCCTGCGCGGGGACGACGGCGACGCCGTCGTCGTCCGCGATCACGATGTCGCCGGGGTTGACGATGACACCTCCGCACTGGACCTGCACGTTGATCTCGCCGACGCCGGTGGGCTCGCCGGTCTTTGGGGTGATGGAGCGGGCCCAGACCGGGAAGCCGAGGGCGCGGATCGCGGCCACGTCCCGGATCGCGCCGTCCACGACGGCGCCGGACAGGCCTCGGTGGAACGAGCCCGTGGAGTCGCCGCCGCCCCAGCAGGCCGACTCCTCGGAGCTGCGCGCCTCGATCACGATGACGTCACCGGGCCGCGCCCGTTCGATGGCCTCCGTGGGCTTGCGGGGATCGCCGGGGCCGGTCCGCACCGTGACGGCGCGTCCGGCGATCGTGACGCCGTCGATGAGCGGCCGCATATACGAGAGCGTGGCGTTCTGGTTGCCCATCGCGTCGCTGACCGAGGCCGTGGTGAGCTTGCGGTACTCGCCGAGCAGATCGGAGTCGTCGCTCATGCTCACCTCACAGAACTCCGCCCGTCGTGCGGCCGGCGCCGGGTCCGCGCCGGACCTCCACCTCGCGGCCGTCCGGGCGGATGCGCACCGGCTCATGCAGCGCAAGCTCACCCGAGAGCACCGTGAGCGTGCAGCGGCCGTCGCCGGACAGCTCCAGTGTGCCATGCGCGGCCGGGGTCATGAAAGGCAGGACGGCGGGTGCGGGCAGGCGCGGGTCGAACGAGAGCGCGCCCTGGGCCGCCGAGTACTGCTGCCCGGACAGGGCCAGCGGGATCGCCCAGAGGATCAATTGCCGCGAGTAGTGGGAGTTGCACCAGGGCGCGCCGTCGCTGCTGGTGGTGGCGTCGCGGATGTCCCACTGGTCGCGGAGTTGGTCGCGCCACTTGCGATAGATCTTCTCGCCTTCCGCCAGGCTCGCATCGAGGTCGCCGCCGAGGCCGAGATTGAGGGCGCACCAGTCGAGCGAGCCGACCTCGAACATGACGTCGGCCATCCGGCCGAGGGCGGGGTCGTCGACCAGCACCATGCCATACGGACTGCCGTTGATGCGGCGTTCCGCGGCCAGGTGGGAACGCATCATCTCCGCAGCGGCGAGGAGGCCCAGACCGAGGAGGCCGGCCCACAGCTGCCCGTACAGCGCGTCGCTGTGGGGGGCGTCGCGGGTGTTGCCGTTGGCGCTCCAGAAGTGGCGGAAGTGCTCGCCGGTCCAGAGGCGGCGCTCCAGGGCCGCGCGGGCGCCGGCCGCGTTCTCGCGACAGCGGGCGGCGAAGTCGCCGTCGCCCTGGATGTCCGCCAGCCGCTCGGCGGCGCGCATGGCGGCGAGATGCAGGAAGGCGTTGTAGGAGATCAGGTCGGGGATGCTCTCGACGCCGAGTTCGAGGTCCCAGAGGTCGTAGGTGTTGACCAGTCGGTCGGGCAGGCCGTATCGCGCACAGCGGTCGATCTGCCACTGCGCGGCGCGCTTGGTGGCCGGCCAGTGCGCGTCGAGGAAGGTCCGATCCGTGGTCCACAGGTAGTCGCGGTAGAGGCTGAGGATGAGCAGCGTGGCGCTGTCGCCCTTGGGCTCCGCGATGGGCGGGCTGAAGACATCGAGCCGGCTGTCGGGCCGGCCCAGGTTGGCCTTGGTGCTGCCGTCGGCGTTCAGGTCCGCGGCGTAGGCCGCGACCGTGCTGCGGCCGAGCGCGGGGAAGAACCACTGGTAGGGCAGGCTGCGGTAGAAGTAGACGTCGATCGGGTCCACCTGGGAGCAGGAGAAGGACTCCCACTGCCGCCAGCGGCCGTCCCCGGCCCAGATGCCGGTCTTCGCGATCGCGCCGACGCTGTTGACCATCGCGTCCTGCAGCCACTCCGGCAGCGTGTTGTCGAAGCACAGCCGCTGCCACTCGTGCAGGCCGCGCCAGGTCTCCGGCAGGCGGCCGAGCGCGGCCTCGGCGGCATCGGTCGCGTCGCGGTAGAGGGTCGTGTAGTGGTTGCCGACGATCTCGTCGCCGAACGGTTTGTGGGGGAAGTGCCAGGCCAGCGCGAACGTGTTCAGGGCCGTGGCCCCCGGAGCGAGGGTCGAGCGCAGGGCGACGGCGCCGTACGCGCTGCGGGGCGGGGGAACGGGTCGCTGGCCGTAGTTGTTGACCGTCTCGCGCGCGTCCTCGGGTACCCGTCTGGTGGGCGCGAACTCTCCCGCCTTGGCGAAGTCCTCGTGCAACTGGAAGAGGCCGTGGCCGATCTGCGTGGACGGCGCGGCCGTGTCCCCGGCGGCGCGCACGGCCATCGTGCCGCTCAGGGGCTCGCGGCCGGGCCGCTTCAGGGCCAGCCCGTCTGCCTCCGAGAAGGCGCCGCCGATGTGATTCGGCAGCGTGAACATGAGGGACATGTCGACGGGCCGGTCCGTCGGGTTCTCAAGGGCGAAGCTGAAGAGGACGGCGGGGGTGGCCGATCGGTCGGCGTCGCGGAGGCGGAATTCGCTGTAGGCGTAGAGCGTGACGCCGATCGGCAGGTCGGGGTCGCTGAATCGGAGCCGCGAGACCGGGTAGGCCCCGGCGTACTCGATCCGCGCGACGCCGGGCAGGAAGCGGGGCGGGTGCGTGCGCAGCGTCCAGGTGCGGGCCGGCCCATCGTCGATCGCGACGCGCAGGCTGAAGAGGGCGTCGTCGAGTTGCACCTTCTCTCCGCCCCCGGCGGGAGAGTTGTTGAAGATGTTCCAGTCGCGCAGCGAGCCGTCGGCGCGCAGCTCCAGGGTGCCGGCGCCCAGTCCGCCCAGCGGCACGGCCGAGCGCATCCCGCTGGGCGGCGCGACCGCTTCGCCGTCGCGGATCTCGTGCAGGTAGCTGTATTGGCCGTCGAAGAACAGTTCCTTGCCGTAGGGGAAGGTGGTGTTCAACGTCCGCCAGGTGTCGACGCTCTCGATGTAGAAGGTCGTCCGGTTGCGGTACTCGAAGCGCATCTCGCGCCGCACGAGGCCGCTGTTCTTGAACCGCAACTGCTGCAGCGTCTCGGCCGTCGGCGCCGTGGACATCGGCTCGCCTCCGCGGGCGTGGTCGCCGGTCTCGTGCACGGGGGCGGGGGCGGCGACGCCCGCGCGCCCGATCGACGGGCTGCGCTCAGGCGAACTGGTCCTGGCCGGCCGCGATGAACGGCTCGACCGGGCGGTCCTCGGGGCGCTCATCGCCCTGGGGGTAGTGGTGGGTCAGACCAAGGATCGCCGTCAATTCGGGGTAGCGCTCGACCCGCTCCGGGGAGATGCCGCCGAACTGCCACATGTGCACCGTCTTCATGTAGGGGCGCGCCCAGCCGAGCACCAGCGTGACGCGCAGGCCGGGCGTCGTGCGCGGCACGGCGCCGTGCCACATGTTGCCGCCCCAGACGGCCAGGGAGCCCGCCTTGGCCTGCAGCGGCACCGGCTCGATGGGTGCGCCTTCGCGCCAGAACTCCGACTCCTGCGGCGTCGGCACGCGCCCCCAGCGGTGGCTGCCCGGCACGAACACCGTGGGGCCGTCGTCGATGCCGTCGTAGTCCGTGAGCACCCAACTGGTGTTGACGAAGTGGGGGTAGGCGGCCTGCGGTGGCGGCACGCCGTGGGTGTCGTTGTGCAGGGGCAGGCGGTGTTCCGCGCCTGGGGGTTTGATGATGGAGGACGTCACGCCCAGGATCGCGCTCTGGCCGCAGTGCCAGCGCGCCATGGCCAGCGTCACCGGGTGGAGCGCGGCCTCGGTGATCGCGTCGTCCTCGTCGATGAGTTGCTTGTAGCGCCGGTTCGGCATGGGCAGGTCCGCCGTGCGGTGGTCGTCGATCTCCACGTCGTGGCGGCGCGTGTAGACGCCCAGGATGGCCTCCCGCAGGCGGTCGGCGAAGCCGGGCGGCGTGCCCAGCTTCTCCGGCGGGATGACGGTGAAGCCGTAGGCGTCGAGCTCGACGATGTTGCGCTCCAGATCGTGCTCAACGATGGTCTGGACCAGCGGGTCGACGTTGGGGGAGGTCCCCAGGCTCAGGATGTTCATGCGCGGTTCCTTTCCGCGCCGCAGCTGCCGGCGGCGCTCATCGCGGGCGGCGCCGCGATTCGCGGTCAACACTAGCACTTCGCCCACGCGGTGGGGCCGGCGCGACCGCGCACTCGCGACGCGTTTTGGCTATGATCACGGGCATCCGGCGCGAGAGAGATGCGTGAGGTAGCGAGATGGCCCAGACCGTCCGGCGCGGAGAGAACGGAGAGTCGCCCGACTCGCCGGCGACCGGCGTTGACGTGCCGGCCGGCGGCGGGGCGGTCGCGGCGGCGATCGGGCGGTCGCTGGCGGGGAACGGCAGCGACCCCGACGGCGCCGTCGAGGCGATGATCGAGTTGCTCAGCGGGGAGGCGGAGGCGGGCCTGCCGGAGCAGGCGGCGCTGCGCGACGCCCTGCGCGACCTGCGCCTCTCGGAGGCGGTGGTCGAGCAGTTGCGCGCCAAGCGCCGGGCGGCGCGCAAGAAGCGCCGCGCGCGTGACTACGCGCGCGACCTGAAGCATCTGCAGATCGAACTGGTCAAGCTGCAGCGCTGGGTGCAGACGGAGGACCGGCGGCTGGCGATCCTCTTCGAGGGGCGCGACGCGGCGGGCAAGGGCGGCACCATCCGCCGCTTCATCGAGCATCTCAACCCGCGCGCCATGCGGGTCATCGCGCTGCCCAAGCCCACGGCCGACGAGACCGGGCAGTGGTACTTCCAGCGCTACATGCAGCACCTGCCCAACCGCGGCGAGATCATCTTCTTCGATCGATCCTGGTACAACCGCGCCGTCGTCGAGCCGGTCAACGGCTTCTGCACGCCGGAGCAGTACGAGCGCTTCATGCGCCAGGTGCCGGAGTTCGAGGACATGCTGATCCAGGACGGCGTGGACCTGGTGAAGTTCTGGTTCTCGATCTCCCGCGAGGTGCAGGTGTCGCGCTTCAGTTCGCGGCGCACGAACCCGCTCAAGCAGTGGAAGCTCAGTCCGCTGGACGCGCGCGCGCAGGAGCTGTGGGACGAGTACACGCGCTACAAGGAGATGATGTTCGCGCGCACCCACTCCAGCTTCAGCCCCTGGATCATCGTGCAGGCCAACGCGAAGGAGGCGGCGCGGCTCGAGAGCATGCGCCACGTGCTGTCGCAGTTCGAGTACGCCGGCAAGACCGAGGCGCTGACCAGCCTGATTCCCGACCCGGACGTCGTGACGCGCTTCCACCGCTCCGTCGTGCGCATCGACTGAGCGGCGCGGCTCGCCCGCACCCGGCTCAGCCCCCGGCCCAGGATCGGCGAAGCCCGGGCACTGCCCGGGCCTCGCTACTCAGACCTGTGTTTGCGACGGTCCCCCGGCACGTTCGCGGTGGTGAGCGGTTGTCCGCTCCGGACGCCTCCGCTGCGCCCCGCAGCGTGGCGGGTGGATGGGAGTGCGCGTCCGATTCGTTAGCGATCCGCGGCTCGTGGGAGGACCGTCCCGCCGTCGCGCGGCGGACTGTCGTCCAAGCGGATGACACCCTCCTCTCGGTTGCCGCGCCGCGTCCCGTTCGCCGCGCCGGGCTGCATCCTCGACCGTCGTTCGGTGGGATGACGACCCCTCTGCAAACAGGATGACACTTACGCCGGGCGTCGTCAACATCGTGCCCGCGTGCACAATCACCGTATGTGGGCAGGCCCGGCGCCGCCCGGCGCGCCGTCGGGGCCTAGAATGGGCGGGCGCCCCGGCGGCCGGGTGCGCGCAAGCGAGAGGACCAGTCCGACATGAAGATCACATCCATCCGCGCCATCCCGGCGGCGCCCGATCCGATCCCCAATCCGTTCAACTTCCCGCCCTGGAACTACATGTTCGTGAAGGTCGAGACCGATGAGGGCGTCACCGGCTGGGGCGACGCGACCTGCGGCCCGATGGCCGTGGCGGCGCTGGTCGAGGAGTACGGGGAGTTGCTGATCGGGGAGGACCCGTTCGCCGTCGAGAGCTGCTGGCAGAAGATCCACCACCACTTCTTCACCCGCGGCGGGCCGATCCAGAACTCGGCGGCGGCCGGGATCGAGCTCGCGCTGTGGGACATCAAGGGCAAGGCGCTGGGCGTGCCCGTCTACGAGCTGCTGGGCGGCAAGATGCGCGACCGCATCTGGATTTACGGCCGCTGGGACGGCCCCACGCCGGAGAAGGCGGCGGAGTGGGCGCTCAGTCAGGTGGCGCTGGGGCTGACGGCGCTGAAGGGCGACCCCTTCGACCACCGCGGGCTGTACATCAGCTACGAGGCCGAGAAGAAGGCGCTGGACACGCTCATCGCGGTGCGCGAGGCGGTCGGCTTCGAGGTCGAGCTGCTGCTCGAAGTGCACGGCCGCCTGACGCCGGCCGAGGCGATCCGCTTCGGCGACGCGGCGGAGCCGTACCGGCCGTTCGTCTTCGAGGAGCCGGTGCCGTTCGAGAACCTGGACGCCATGCAGAAGGTGGCCGAGTCGATCAACATCCCGATCGCGACCGGCGAGCGGATCTACAGCCCATTCACCTACGCCGACCTGCTGCAGCGGCAGATCGTGGCCATGATCCAGCCCGACGTGATCCAGTGCGGCGGCATCGGCCAGTTGAAGCGCATCGCGGCGCTGGCCGAGGCGCAGTACGTCGGCGTGCAGCCGCACGCCATCCACGGCCCGATGGACGTGCTGGCGGCGCTGCACGTGGACGCCTCGATCCCCAACTTCATGATCCACGAGGGCGGCTTCAAGTCCTGGTTCCCCGACGCCTGCATCGGCGAGTTCCCGCAGCAGGTCGATGGCTATCTGCCCGTCCCCACCGCGCCCGGGCTGGGCGTCGCGATCGACGAGGACTGGCTGGCCGCGCACCCGCCGCAGGAGGCGTCGGGCTGGTCGCCGCCGCTGGGCAGCCTGCCGTCGAAGCAGTTCAGCATGGTGGCCTCGCCGTAGGCGCGGCGACGGGCGGGGCCGGGCGATGAGCGCGCGCGGCGACCTGCGGGCCGCGATCGAGGGCGGCGGGCCGGTCTTCGCGCCGGTCTGCCTCGACCCCCTGACGGCGCGCACGATCGAGGCGCTGGGCTACGCGGCGGCCTATCTGAGCGGCGGCGGGCTGGGCTTCCAGCTGGCGGTGTCGGAGGCGCTGCTGACGATCACCGAGCTGGCGACGGCGGCGCGTCAGATCACGCAGCGCTCCAGCGTGCCGCTGATCGTCGACGGCGGCGTGGGCTTCGGCGACGCGCTGCACGCCAGCCGCGCGATCCGCGAGTTCGAGGCGGCGGGCGCGGCGGCGGTCGAGCTGGAGGATCAGGTCGCGCCCAAGCGGGCGCATCACCACAAGGGGGTCGAGCATCTGATCCCGGCGGCGGAGATGGTGGGCAAGCTCGAGGCGGCGCTGGCGGCGCGGTCGGACCCGGACCTGCTGATCATCGCCCGCACGGGCGCGGTGCGGAACGAGTCGTTCGCGGCGGCGGTCGAGCGGGGGCGCGCCTACCGGGCGGCGGGCGCCGACCTGGTGATGCTGTTCCCGTCGAGCGAGGAGGAGTGGCGGCGGGCGCCGTCGCGGATCGGCGCGCCGCTGGCGGCGATGGCCGCCTTCGCGACCCGCTCCAAGGACGAGTGGCGCGACCTGGGCTGGCCGCTCGTCATCGATCCGTTCAGCGGGCAGGTGCTGGCCTACGCCGCGATGCGGGAGGCCTACGCCCGCTTCCAGTCGGCCGGGACGGCCGGAATCGACCCAGCGGACCTGTTCCGCCTCTACCGCGAGCTGCCCGCGGCGGCCGGCCTGGAGGAGTTCTACGCGATCGAAGAGCGCACGACGGAGCGGCCGTCGTAGCACGGAAGGCGGGACGGGCATGGCCCAATCCAGCGACTTCGCCTCCACCCCCGCCGCGGTGGGGGTCGACCCCGATCGCCTGCGGGAGCTGTTCGCCTTCGTGGCGTCGCAGGTGGGCGAGGGGGGGCTGCCCGGCGCGCAGGTGGCGGTCGCGCGGCAGGGCAAGATCGCCGGCTGCGAGAGCTTCGGCCGGGCAGTGCAGGGCGGCGCCGAGCGGGCGGTGGACGGCGGGACGCTGTTCTGCATCTACTCCTCGACCAAGGCCGTGGTCGCGGCGGCCGTGCTCTGCCTGATCGAGGACGGCCTGCTGTCGATCGAGGAGCGCGCGGCCGACGTCGTGCCGGCGTTCGCCGGGCAGGGCAAGGACGCGATCACGGTCGAACAGGTGATGCTGCACGTGGGCGGCTTCGCGGGGGCGCCGATGCACCCGCGGCTGTGGGAGGATCGCTCGCTGCGGCTGGAGCGGATCGCGGGCTGGCGGCTGAACTGGGAACCCGGCAGCCGCTTCGAGTACCACGCCACGTCGGCGCACTGGCTGCTGGTCGAGATGATGGGCGCCAGGACGGGGCGCGACTTCCGCGACTACATCCGCGAGCGGCTGCTCGACCCGCTGGGCCTCTCCGATCTCTGGGTGGGCCTGCCCGACGACCAGCATGTTCGCGCGGCCGACGTCGTCTACCTACAGCAGCCGGCTGCGCCCGAGGGGGGCTGGCGGGAGGTCAACCCGCAGACCATCCTGCACTTCAACCGGGCCTCGCAGCGGCGCTCGGGCTGCCCCGGCGGCGGCGGCTTCGCGGGGGCGGCGGAGATGGCGCTGTTCTATCAGGCGCTCGTGAACGGCGGCGCCGGCGGCGGGGGGCGGGCGCTGCGGCCCGAGACGATCGACTACGGCACGCGGGTGCGCAGCGACCCGCTGCGGCATCGCGACCCGCTGAGCGGCATCGCCGTCAACCGGGGGCTGCTGGGCGTGGTGGCGGGCGACGACGGCAACGCGGCGCTGCGCGGCTTCGGCGACGGCGTCTCGGCGCGCGCCTTCGGGCACGGCGGCGCCGGCGGCCAGGTCACCTGGGGCGACCCCGCCAGCGGGCTGTCGCTGGCGTTCGTCACCAACGGTTTCGCGAGCGACACGGAGATCGCGCGGCGCACGGCCCGTATTGGCGCCCTGGCCGCGGCCTGCGCGCCCCCGGCGGCGGGCGGGAGCGGCTAGACTGGCGGCGCGCGCGGGACGGACGGGCCGCCCGGCGCGCCGCAGGGAGAGGGGCGAGACGATGCGCCGGCACGAGGCGGAGGTCGAGGCGGGCGGCGTCAGCGTCACGATGCGCTACCGCGACGACGTCGGCGGCGACGCGGGGCTGTGCATCGAGGTCTACGGCCAGGTCGAGGGCGCGCCGACCGAGCTGCTGCGCTTCGACTGCTTCCGGCGGACGCCGCACTACCACTACGGGCCGATGGGCCGCGACGAGCGCATCATGTTCGACGCCACGGCGGACGGCGACCCCCTGGACTGGACCCTGGAGCGCTTCCGGCGGGGGCGGCTGCGGCCGATGATCGAGCGCGCCGGCTACCCGGCGCTGGCGGCGGCCGTGGACGACGCGGCCGTGGCGGCGGCGGCGCCGCGGCTGACCCGCGAGGCGCGCGCCATCGTCGCCGCGCACGAGCCGGGCGAGGCATGCCCCTAGGGCCGGGCCTCGGTACCGTGAACGGGCCTGCGCCGGGGGGCCGGGTCTAGCACACGCAACGCAGGAGAGTTCCAGCCAATGTCCGACTTCCAATACCTGACCACCGACCGGGTGGGCACCGACGGCCGCGTCGCCCGGATCACGCTCAACCGGCCCGAGAAGATGAACGCGCTCTCGCAGGAGCTGCTGTTCGAGTTCAACGACATCCTGCACGAGATGGAGGCCGACCACTCGATCCGGGCGATCATCGTCAAGGGCGCGGGCCGCACCTTCAGCGCCGGCTACGACCTCACGCCGCGGCTGGGCGGCGCCGACGGCGTCGTGCGCCAGTTCCAGCGCACCGACGACCGCGGCCGCTCGCTGCCGATGAACAACCGCACCGGGATGCAGCAGATCACGGACATCCACATGTACTTCTGGAACATGGCCAAGATCACGATCGCGCAGGTGCACGGCTACGCCATCGCCGGCGGCTGCGAGGTCGCGATGATGGCCGACCTCGTGACGGCGGCCGAGGACTCGCAGTTCGGGCATCCCGGCTGCCGCGGGCTGGGCACCTCGCGCACGGGCGTGATCTGGCCGCTGGTGATCGGCATGCGCAAGGCCAAGGAGCTGTACTACACGGGCGAGAACATCAGCGGCGTGGAGGCGCGGGAGTGCGGCATGGTGAACTACGCCTGGCCGCAGGAGGAGCTGGAGGAGCGCACGATCGCGCTGGCCGACCGCGTCGCCACGATGTCGTCCGACCAGCTGGCCATCCTCAAGCTCAACATGAACCGCTTCTACGAGAACATGGGCATCTACTCGTCGGTGCGCAGCAGCACCGACCTGGACGCCCTGGGCCAGCACACCGAGTTCTCGATGCAGTTCCAGGACCACATGCGCGAGGGCGGCCTCAAGGACGCGCTGGCTTGGCGCGACGGCCCCTACCGCGACAGCGACACCTACAAGCACTGAGTTGCGCCGATCAGCCGTCCGCGCCGATCAGCCGGGCGGGCCCGGCAGGGTCGTCAGCCGCTCGCTGCGGGGGCCGGCCGCGGCCCACGACTCGCCCGCCGTGCCGTCGAGGTCGCGCCACTGCGTCCGCAGCCAGCGTCCGGTCCCCTGCACCGGCAGACCGTCGCCGCCCGGCCGCAGCGTGACGATGTAGCCGACGCCCGCCCCCAGCGACGGCAGCGCGGCGCTCAGACGCCGCTCGGCGCCGCTCTCGTCGCGCAGCAGCGCCGTGACGACGATGTCGGCGGCGCCGCCGGGCCCCTCGTTGTGCAGCTGCAGGTCGTCCGCCCAGGCGTCGATGAAGCGCAGCGCGACGACCCGCGCCGGGCCGGTGGGGAGTCCCGCGGAACGGGGCGCGCCGCCCCGCCAGGACCAGCGCGGGCGCGGAGGTGTGCGCAGCCAGCGCGCGAAACCTCCCAGCATGCCTCGTCCCTCCCACGGCGCCGATCGGCGGCCAACAGCGTCGCGCCCCCATGATGCCCGGCCGGGGTGACCGGCAGGGAGATCCTGCCGAATGTTATGTGATGTTCGCCGGCGGCCCCGCAGGGCAGCGCCGGGGCATACTGGGGGCCGGCCGGACGACTCACGATCGGAGCCCAGCCCTGCGCGCCATCCTCCTCGCCGGCGGTCGCGGCCAGCGCCTGCGGCCGCTCAGCGACGTGCGGCCCAAGCCGCTCGTTCCGATTGCTAACGAGCCCTTGCTGCGGCGCACGCTGCGCGGCCTGGCCGCCGGCGGCGTCACGCGGGCCACGGTCGCCATCGGCGCCGGCGGCGAATCGATCCCGGCCGCCCTGGGCGCGATCCCCGGCCTGCGCCTCGACTACCATACCGAGCCCCGCCCGCTGGGCTCGGCGGGGGCCCTGGCCGCGGCGCTGGCCGCCGATCCCCCTGCCGGCCTCCCGGCGGGCGGGGAGCCGCTGCTGGTCTGCAACGCCGACATCGTCAGCACGATCGACCCCCTGGCGCTGCTGCGCCGGCACCGCGCCGCCGGGGCGCGGGTCAGCCTCGCCCTGGCCGAGGTCGCCGACCCCTCCCGCTACGGCGTCGTAGAGCGCGGGCCGGACGGCCGCATCGGCCGCTTCGTGGAGAAGCCGCCGGCCGGGGCGGCGCCCTCGCGCTGGGTCAACGCCGGCGTCTGGCTGCTGCAGGCGGACTGCCTGCGCGGCATCGACCCGGGCCGCTTCTCGCGGCTCGAGCGGGGCCTCTTCCCGGACATGGCGGCGGCGGGGGATGCGATCTACGGCTTCCCGCTGAGCGAGGTCGCGCGCGACGGCCTCTGGATCGACGTCGCTACGCCGTCCGACTACCGGCGCGCCGGCCGCGCGGCGCTGCGCGGCGGCGGCCTGTCGATCGATCCCGCGGCGCGGGTCGATCCGTTGGCCCGGATCGAGGGCGACGTGCGCATCGCGGCGGGGGTCGTGGTGCAGGCCGGCGCGCGCCTGCGGGGGCCGCTGGCGCTGGGCCGCGGCTGCCACGTCGGCGCCGGGTCGGCGCTGCGCGACTGCGTGTTGTGGGAGGACGTCGTGGTCGGCGCCGGCGCCCGTCTGCGCGGCTGCATCATCGCCGACGGCGCGTCGGTCGCGCCCGGCGAGAGGCTCCGCAGCATCGTGCGCAGCGCCCACGCCGCCGACGTCCAACTGGGTCCGGGCTGAGCGCGAGCGCCTCAGCGGCGCCCGAACTGCCGTTCCAGGTCGGCCGCCGGGAAGCCCACGAAGGTCGGACGGCCGTGCGGGCAGGTGTGCGGGTTGTGGCAGGCCTCGAGGTCGCGCAGCAGCGCCGCCATCTCGCTGGGCGCCAGCGTCATCCCGGCCCGCACCGAGCCGTGGCAGGCGGCGCTGGCCGCGACGGGGTCGTGTTGCCCGCCGCGGACGGCGTCGGGATCGCCCAGGTCGTCGAGGATCGACTCCAGCGCCGCGCGCACGCGTGCGCCCGCCCCCGCCCCCGTCGCGCCCGCCAGCGGTCCGCCGCCCAGCAGCGCCAGCGGCAGCGCCCGCACGCGCAGGGCGCGCTCGCCGAACGGCTCCAGCGTGAAGCCCAGCGCCGCCAGCGCCGCGTCGTGCCCCGCCAGCGCCGCCGCCTGCGCGGCCCCCAGCTCGACCAGCACCGGCTCCAGCAAGGCCTGCTGCTCGGGCGCCCCCTGCTGGGGCGCCTGTTGCTGGGACGCCCCCTGCTCGGACGGCGCCGCGCCGCGCCGCGCCAGCAGCCGCTCGTAGACGACCCGCTCGTGCGCGGCGTGCTGGTCGACCAGCAGCATCCCCTCCGGCCCCTCGGCGACGAGGAAGGTCGCGCGCAGCTGCCCCACCAGGCGCAGCAGCGGCAGTCCCGGCAGACCCCGCTCGCGGCCCGCGGCCGGGCCGGGCCCAGTCGGGTCGGGCCCGGCCGGGTCAAGCGGGGGCCAGTCCGGTTGGGGCCGGTCCGGGTTGGGCCAGTCCGGCTGGGCCGCATCCGGCGCGGCGCCGGGCTCCCCCTGCGGCGTCTCGCCCCCCAGCGCGCGCAGCCGCTGCAGGCGGCGCCAGCGCCCGTCCGGCTCGTCACCGTCGCGGCGCAGGAAGTCGGGCGGACGCGCCATCCCCGCGGCCATCGCGCCGTCGTCGTCCCGCGCCGGTCCCTGCGCGGCCTGCCCCGGCATTGCCTCCTCGGCGCCCTGCGGCGCTCGGCCGCCGAGCGCCGGCCGGCCCAGCAGCGTCTCGCGCAGGGCGCGCTGCAGCAGCGAGAACAGCGCCCGTTCATCGGCCAGCTTGACGGTCGCTTTGGCCGGATGCACGTTGGCGTCGACGCGCGACGGCGGCGCCTCGACGAAGACCGCCGCCAGCGGGCGCCGCCCGCGCGGCAGCAGCTCCGCGTAGGCCCCCTCGACGGCGTGCGCCAGCGCCCCCGGCGTGATCGGGCGTCCGTTGACGAACAGCCGCAGCCCGTCGCGCCGCGCGCGGCCGTGCGGCGGCGGCGCCGCCAGCCCCGACACGCGCAGCACGCCGCCCGCTTCGAGCTCGCGCTCGGCGGCGAAGGGCAGCGCCGCGGCGGCCGTCTCGGGGCCCCAGATCTGCGCCAGGGCGGCGCGCCGCGAGCCCGTCCGCGCCGCCTCGTCGTCGCGCTGCGGCGGCAGCCCCGGCGTGGCCAGCAGCTCGCGCCCGTCGAGCCGCAGGCGCAGCGCGATCTCGGGCCGGGCCAGCGCCGTGTCGCCGCAGACGCGCGCGATCGCGGCGCGCTCGCTGCGCGGCCCGGGCAGGAAGCGCAGCCGCGCCGGCTGCCGCGCGAAGAGGTCGCGCAGCTCGATCGTCGTGCCCGGGGGCGCGCCAACCGGCTCAGTGCCCGGGGGCGCGCCAACCGGCTCAGTGCCCGGCGGCGCGCCAACCGGCTCAGTGCCTGGGCGCGCATCCGGCTCGATCCCGGCGCCGATGCGCAGCCGCGCGCCCAGGCGCTCGGCGGCCGGCCGGCTGGTGCATTCGAGCGCCGCCACCGCGGCCAGGCTGGGCAGCGCCTCGCCGCGGAAGCCGTAGCTGTGCAGCGCCGACAGATCCTCCAGCCCGCGCAGCTTCGAGGTGGCGTGGCGGCGGAAGGCGATCGGCAGCTCGGCCGGCGTCATGCCGAGTCCGTCGTCGCGCACCCGGATGCGCGACAGACCGGCCCCCTCGACCTCGACCTCGATGCGCCGCGCGCCGGCGTCGCAGGCGTTCTCCAGCAGCTCCTTGATCGCCGAGGCCGGCCGCTCGATCACCTCTCCGGCGGCGATCGCGTCGGCCACGGCCGGCGGCAGCTCGGCGATGCGGCCGCCGCCCATGGCCGGACCAGGCGTGGCCGGAGCAGGCCTGGCCGGAGCGGCGGCCGCCCGCGGCGCGGCGCTCATCGCGCCACCTCGCGCAGCAGCTGCGGAGGCGGCATGCCGGGCGCCTGCTCGTGGGACGCCTGCTCGTGGGACGGCACTTCGCGGGGCGCCAGCGCGCGGGCGCGCTCGCGCAGCGCGTACAGCGCCCCGATCGCCTCCAGCGGCGTCAGCCCGTCCACGTCCAGGGCCGCCAGTTCGCGCAGCAGCGGCTCCCCCGCCGAGCCCTCGACCGCCGCCGGCAGGGCGCGCGGCTGCGTCCCGTTGCGCCCCGCCCCGCCGCTGCCGTTGCCGCCGCCGCCGCCACCGCCGCCGCGGTCCGACCCCGACTCGAGCGCCGCCAGCAGCTCCCGCGCCCGCGCCAGCAGCGGCGCCGGCAGACCCGCCATGGCCGCCACGTGCACGCCGTAGGAGCGGTCGGCGCCGCCCGGCACGATGCGATAGAGGTAGCGCAGCCCCTCGCCGCCGGGCGTCTCGGCGACCAGCACGCTGGCGTTGGCGACGCGCTCGACCTCGCCGGCCAGCGCCGCCAGCTCGTGGAAGTGGGTCGCGAACAGCGTGCGCGGCCCCTCGCGGCCCGATACCAAGTGCTCCAGCAGCGCCCGCGCGATGGCCAGCCCGTCGTAGGTGCTGGTGCCGCGCCCGATCTCGTCCAGCACCAGCAGCGATCGCGGCGTGGCGCTGCTGCAGATGGCGGCCGTCTCCAGCATCTCGACCATGAAGGTGCTGCGCCCGGCCGCGATCTCGTCCTGCGCCCCGACCCGCGCGAAGATGCGGTCGACCAGACCCAGCCGCGCCCGCGCGGCCGGCACGAAGCCGCCGATCTGGGCCAGCAGCACGATCAGCGCCGTCTGCCGCAGGTAGGTGCTCTTGCCGGCCATGTTGGGGCCCGTCACGACCAGCATCTGCGTGCCGCCGCCGTCCAGGGCCACGTCGTTGGGCACGAAGCGGCCCGCCCCCAGCCCGGCCTCGGCCAGCCCCGCCTCGACCAGCGGGTGCCGCCCCTCGCGGATCTCCAGCAGCGCCGAGTGGTCCAGCTGCGGGCGCGTCCAGCCGTTCGCCGCCGCCACCTCGGCCAGCGCCGCCTCGGCGTCCAGCCGCGCCACGCCGGCGGCCAGGCGCCGCACGGCCGCCGCCTCGGCGGCCACGCGCCGGCAGAGCGCCGCGTAGAGCTCGCGCTCGCGCAGGGCCAGAGCGTCGCGCGCCTGCAGCAGCTCGCGCTCCAGGGCGCGCAGCCGCGGCGAGACGTAGCGCTCGCCGCCGGCCAGCGTCTGCCGCCGCTCCCAGTCGGGCGGGGCCGCCGCCGCGTGCGAGCGGCCCAGTTCGATGTAGTAGCCGAAGCTGCGGTGAAAGCCGACCTTCAGCGCCGCCACGCCGGTGCGCCGGCGCTCCTCGGTCTCCAGCGCCGCCAGCGCCCGCCGGCCCTCGCGCCGGCGCAGCCGCAGCGCGTCGACCTCGGCGTCGTAGCCCGGCCGCAGCACCTCCGCGGCGCCGTCGCCGCGGGCGTCGGCGAAGAGCTCCGGCTCGGCCGCCAGCGCCGCCGTGATCGCCGCCGCCGCCGCCTCCGCCTCCGGCAGCGACTCGCGGATGCCGCGCAGCAGCGCCGCGCGCTCGGCGTCCCCCGGTTCCTCGTCCGCCGCCGCCTCCTGCTCCTCCTCCTCCTCTTCCTCGATAGGCTCGGCCAGCGCCGCCGCCGCGTCCAGCCCGCGTCCCAGCGCGGCCAGCTCGGGAGGCGTCGCCAGGCCCGTGGCGACGCGGCCCAGCAGCCGCTCCAGGTCCGGCACCTCGCCCAGACGCTGGCGCAGCCGCGCCCGCAGCAGCGCCGCCTCGTGCAGCAGCGCCACCCGCGCCTGGCGCGCCTCGATCGGCGCCAGCGCGATCAGCGGCCGCTCCAGCCGGGCCCGCAGCAGGCGCCGCCCGGCGGCCGTGCGGCAGCGGTCGAGCAGGGCCAGCAGCGAGCCCGATCCGCCGCCGGGCGCGGGGAAGATGTCGAGCGCCCGCCGCGTGGCGGCGTCGAGCCGCATCGTGGCCGAGGGGTCGTAGATCTGCGGCCGGCCCAGGTGCGCCAGGCGGTCGCCACTGCTGGAGACACCGCTGGGGACACTGCCGACGGCGCCGCCGAGGACACCGCCGAGGACACCGCCGAGGACACCGCCGGGGTCGCCGCCGCCCGCGGCCGGACCCGGATCGCCCTGCCCCTCGCCGAGGTAGTCGAGCAGCGCGCCCAGCGCTCCGAGCAGCGCCGGCCGTCCCGCCAGCCCCAGCCCCTGCACGTCGGCGACGCCGAAGCGGGCGCGCAGCAGCGCCGCCCCGCGCCCGGCCGCGAAGCGCTCGCGCGGGCGCGGCGTCAGCGTCCAGGGCGGCGCCTCGTCGGCAGCGGCCGCCGCTGCGGATGGCGGGCCGCCGCCCCCGGCCTCCGGCGCCGGCTCGTCGCCGGCCCCCGGCGCCGGGCCCGACTGCGGTTCCAGCGGCAGCAGCAGCTCGCGCGCGCCCAGCCGCTCCAGCTCGGCCAGGGCCGCCGCCCGCGCCGCCTCGGCGTCGTCCGCCTCCAGCTCGCAGCCGCGCAGCTCGCCGGTGCTGAGGTCGGCCAGGGCCACGCCGGCCCGCGCGCGGCCAGCGCTGGATGGGCCAGTGCTGGATGGGCCAGCTCCCGATGGGCCGACGATCGAGATCGCCGCGCAGTAGGCGTTGCGGCCGGCCTCCAGCAGCGACGGCTCCAGCGCCGTGCCCGGCGAGACGACGCGCACGATGCCGCGCCGCACCAGGCCCTTGCCGGCGCCGCCGCGCGCGCCGGGCTCCTCCAGCTGCTCGGCGATGGCGACCCGCTGGCCGGCCGCGATCAGCCGCGCCAGGTGCCCCTCGACGCTCTGCACGGGCACGCCTGCCAGGGGCACGCGCAGCCCCTGTCCCATCGGCTTGCTGGTCAGGGTGACGCCCAGCGTCCGGCTGACCAGCTCCGCGTCGGCGTCGAAGGTCTCGTAGAAGTCGCCCAGGCGGAAGAAGAGGATCGCGTCCGGGTGGCGCGACTTGAGGTCGAGGTACTGTCGGCGGATCGCGCTGGCCAAGTCGCCGGCTCCTTTGCAGGGCCGCGCCGCGGGACGGCGTCCGCCGTCCGTTGACACGGTAGCGTGTAGGATAGCCGACCGGGCCGCGCCCCGCATCCCTTTCAGGCGGGCGCGCCGCCCGCGGGCAGGTTATCAGCGCGCGCGGGCACGGCGCGCGTGCGTCACACATAAGCCAGTTATGCCTAAGCCGTGCCGGAGAGGAGCGGCGTTAGGCGCCGGCGGCGCCGGCGGCGGCGCCGGCAGTGGCGACGTCGGCGGAGACGTCAGCGGCGCCATCAGCAGTGACGTCAGCAGTGACGTCAGCAGTGGGGAAGCGGTCCTCGACGGCGACCGCGCCGGGCGCCAGCTCGGCGCAGAGGCCGCATTGCACGCAGGCGGCGTCGTCGATCGTGCGCCCGGACGCGTCGTCGCCGGCGATCGCCCGCGTGGGGCAGAGCGCCGCCGCCTCGGCCAGGGCGGGGTCGGCGGGATCGGTCAGGCGGTGCCGGATCAGCCCCCGGCAGGCGCGCGCCGCGCAGCGCCGATCGCGCACATGCTGCTCGACCTCGGCCCGGAAGTGGCGCAGCGCGGCGCGGATCGCGTAGGGCGTGAACTGGCCGTGCAGGCAGTTGGCGTTCTGCAGCGTGCGGTCGATCACGCCCAGCCGATCCAGGTCGGCCTCGCGCCCGCCGCCGCGCGTGATCCGCCCCAGCATCTCGACCAGCCGCTGGCTGCCGCCGTGGCAGGTCGTGCAGCGCCCGCAGGACTCGTCCTCGCAGAACTCGCTGAAGTAGAGCGACAGGTCGACGGCGCAGGCGCGCTCGTCGAACAGGATCAGGCCGCCCGATCCGAGCAGCACGCCGCGCTCCGTGAACGGCGGCCGCTCCAGGGCCAGCCCCAGGTCGGCGGCGTTGAGCAGTCCGCCCAGCGGGCCGCCGGGCTGGATGCCCTTGGCCACGCCGCCGTCCGGCACGCCGCCGCCGATCTCCTCCAGCAGCTCGCGCATCGAGGAGCCGAACGGCACCTCGACGATGCCGGTGCGCCGCAGCGCCCCGCCGATGCTGAACATCTTCGTGCCCGCGTCGGCCTCGCTGCCGAACTCGCGGTACCAGTCGGCGCCGTGCAGCAGGACCGACGGCACGTGGGCGTAGGTCTCGGTGTTGTTGACGTTGCTGGGCAGCCCGAAGACGCCGCGCTGGGCCGGGAAGGGGGGGCGGATCTTGGGCATCCCGCGCAGCCCCTCGAGCGAGGCGATGAGGCCGGTCTCCTCGCCGCAGACGTAGGAGCCGGCGCCGCGCACGAGGTCCAGCGTGAAGGCCCTGCCCGATCCCAGCAGGTCGCCGCCCAGCAGCCCCGCCGCGGCCGCGGCGTCCAGCGCCAGCTGCATGCGCTTGATGCTCAGCGGGTACTCGTCGCGGATGTAGATGAAGCCGTGCGAGGCGCCCGTGGCCAGACCCGCGATCGCCATCCCCTCGATCACCAGATGCGGGTCCGACTCCATCAAAATGCGGTTGACGAACGCCCCGGGGTCGCCCTCGTCGGCGTTGCAGACCAGGTACTTGTCGGGCCCCGACGCGCCCAGCAGGAACTTCCACTTGCGCCCGGCCGGGAAGCCGCCGCCGCCGCGTCCGCCCACGCCGGCCGCCTCGACCAGGTCGCAGATCGCCATCGCATCCATGCCCAGGGCCCGGTCCAGGCCGGCGTAGCGCCCGGCCGCCAACGCCTCGCCGAGCGACTCCGGGTCGATCACGCCCATCTGCTCCATCACGCGCCGCTGCTGCCGCGCCCAGAAGGGGTGCGCGCTCAGCGGTGGCACGCCGTCCTGCCCCTCGCCGCCCTGCCCGGCGGCGTCCTGCCCGTCAGGGCCGCGCACGCCGATCGCCCAGCGGCCGTCGTCGCCGCCCGGCGCCGCGTCCGCCGATCCCAGCACCGCGTCCAGGAAGGCCTCCGCCTCGTCCGGCGGCAGCGGCCCGTAGACGACCGGATCGCGCCCCGGCCGCTGCAGCTCGACGGTCGGCTCGGCGAAGGAGAGCCCCAGCGATCCCACGCGCACGATCTCGATGTCGAGGCCGCGCGCCGCGATCGAGGCCCGCAGCCGGGCCAGCGTGGCGTCGGCCCCGGCGGCCACCGACGAGGTCGTGACGTCGACCCGCAGCAGCGGCCGCTGGCGCGCCTCGCGGGGGTCGCCGGCGGCGGCGCGCAGCGCCTCGTAGGCGGCGCTCACGACGGCTCTCCGGACGCGTCCGGCCGCCGGATCAGGGCCGGCTGGATCTCGACCGCCGCGTTCGGCGCGGGGGCGATCGTGGCCGCCGTCTCGCCGTCGCGCAGGCGCTGCGCCAGCCGCGCCGCGCCGGCCAGGCTGAGCTTGCCCAGCACGCGGCCGTTGACCCAAAGCTGCGGCGCCTGCTCGCAGGTGCCGTTGCACTGCCCCAGCCAGAGGCCGTAGGCGTCGCCGGGGCCGTTCTCGCCCAGCCGGCAGCCCAGCGTGTTCTCCAGGATCAGCTTGATGCGCTCGCCGCCCAGCACGCGGCAGGTGGGGCCGCTGCACCAGGTCAGCAGCGTGGCCGGCGGCGGCGTCAGGCGGAACTCCGAGTAGAACGTGGCGGGGCCGTAGACCTGGGCCTCGCTGATGCGCAGCTGCGCCGCGATCAGCGACATCGCCGCGCGCGGCACCCAGCCCAGCTCGTGCTGGGCGCGGTGCAGGGCGGGCAGCAGGCTGCCCTTGCCCGGCGCCAGATCGGCCAGCGCCGCGCTCAGCCGGTCGCGCTGCGCGGGCGTCAGGGCGCCCGCCGCCGCCGTCGTCTCGCTGCCGTTTGCGCCGTTCGTCACGCAGCGCATCCTATCGGCGCGCCCGCGCCCGGACAACGCCGCCCGCGGGGGCGGCTCACTCCTCGGCCAGCAGCGCGTCGACGAAGGCGCGGGCGTCGAAGGGGGCGAGGTCGCCGAGCCCCTCGCCGGTGCCGACGAAGCGCACCGGCAGGCCCAGCTCGCCGGCCACGGCGAAGACGACGCCGCCCTTGCTGGTGCCGTCGAGCTTGGCCAGGCAGATGCCGGTCACGTCCGTCGCCTCGCCGAAGACGCGCGCCTGGCTGAGCCCGTTGCCGCCCGTCGTCGCATCCAGCACCAGCAGCACCTCGTGCGGCGCCTCCGCCACGCGGCCGCCGATTACGCGCCGCAGCTTGCCCAGCTCGGCCATCAGGTTCTTCTTCGTCTGCAGCCGGCCGGCCGTGTCGATGATCGCCACGTCGGCGCCGCGCGCCTCCGCCGCGCCCAGCGTGTCGTAGGCCACGGCGCCGGGGTCGGCCCCGGGCTGGTGCGCGATCACGGGCGCCCCCACGCGCTCCCCCCAGCGCTGCAGCTGCTCGATCGCGGCGGCGCGGAAGGTGTCGCCGGCGCCCAGGATCACGGATCGCCCCTCGGCCCGGTAGGCGTGCGCCAGCTTGGCGATGCTGGTCGTCTTGCCGGCCCCGTTGACGCCCACCACGAGGATCACGTGCGGCGCCGGCGGCTCCTCGTCCTGGGCCGGCGACCACAGCCGGCCGCGCTCGCGGGGCGCCTGCAGCAGCGTCACCATCTCGTCGCGCAGCAGCGCCCGCAGCGCGGCGGGCTCGCGCGCCCGCTCGTCGCGCGCCCGGCGCCGCACCCGCTCGATCAACGCCGTGGTCGTGCGCACGCCCACGTCGGCGCCGATCAGGATCTCCTCCAGCTCCTCCCAGAACTCCTCGCCGGCGCCGCCGCGGCGCAGGACGCCGCCCAGCCGGCCCAGCACGCCGCCGCGCGTGCGGCGCGTGCCGGCCTGCATCAGCGCCGCCAGCTCGGCCGCCTCCGCTGCCTGATCGGCGGGGGCCTCCTGCGGGGCCGACGCGCGACGGCGGAAGAGGCGGACCATGGCTGCTCCTCTGCGTCTGACAGGGCGCCGGACACTGCGCCGGACACTGCGCCCGACGGGGCGCGGGCGCGATCGTAGCGCCGCGCGCGGCGACGCGGGCCGGCTCAGCCGTCGAGGCCCAGATCGACCAGCCGCACGGACAGCACGCGGCTGACCGAGTCCTCGCCCATGGTGACGCCGTAGATGCTGTCGGCCTGCTCGATAGTGCGCCGGTTGTGCGTGATGACGACGAACTGCGTGCGCTGCGCGAGCTCCTTGAGCGCGCCCACGAAGCGGCCGACGTTGGCCTCGTCGAGCGCCGCGTCGACCTCGTCCAGCACGCAGAAGGGGGCCGGGCGCACCTCCAGCAGCGCGAACAGCAGCGCGATCGCGGTCAGCGAGCGCTCGCCGCCGGAGAGCATGCTGAGGTTCTCGACGCGCTTGCCCGGCGGCTGCGCGACGAGCTCCACGCCCGATGTCTCCAGGTCGTCCTCGTCGGTCAGCAGCAGGCGCGCGGCGCCGCCGCGGAACATGAGCCGGAAGTAGCGCTGGAATTCGGCGTCGACGCGCCGGCAGGCGTCCGCGAAGCGCTCCTGGATCAGCGCCGACAGCTCCGCCTCGGCCGACAGCATGCGCCGCTCGGCGCCCTCCAAATCCTCGATCTGGACCGTCAACTCGTCGTGCCGGGCGCGGATCTGCGCGAACTCGGCGGCGGCCTCCGGGTTGACCTTGCCCAGCCAGCGCAGGCGCCCGCGCAGCGTCTCCACGCGCAGCCGCAGGTCGGCGTCCGCTTCGGGGGAGGCGTCGGCCGGGGGGTCGGCGGGCGGCGCCGGGGGTGCGGCGGGCGCTTCCGCATCCGGCGCGCCCGCGTCCGCCAGCGGCGTCACGCGGCCCTCGGCGTCCAGCGCCAGGTCGTCCCCCCGCATCGCCTCGTGCAGCCGCTGTAGCGCAGTCTCCGACTCGCGCAGCGCCGCCTGCGCCTCGACCAGCGCTTTCTCGGCCTCGATGCGCGCGGACTGGCAGCGGGCCACGGCCTCGCGCCGGGCGGGCTCCCCGGCCAGCACGCGCGCCAGCGCCAGCGCCTGCGGCGAGGTGTCGTCGTCGAGCACGGGGCCGGCGTCACGCTCGCGCCTGGCCGCCGCCAGCTCCGTGTCCAGCGCCGCCAGCGTCGCCGAGCAGGCGGCCAGCTCGGTCGCCGCGGCGGCGCGACGCGCCTCGCGATCGGCCAGCGCCTCCCGCGCCCGTCGCAGGGCCAGCGCCTGGGCCGCGTCGGCCTCTTCGAGGCGGCGGCGCTCGGCCTGCGCGGCGGCCACGCGCGCCTGCGCGGCGGCCAGAGTCCGCAGGGCGGCCGACTGCGCCCCCGACGCCTCCGCCAGGGCGGCGTCGCCGGGGCGTGCGGCCGAGACGGTCTCGCGTTGCGCCGATCGGCGGGCGTCGGCCGCGGCGACCTCCGCCTCGACGGCGGCGGCGGCGCGCAGATCCTCGCGCGCGCGGGCCAGCGCCGCCTCGGCGGCCCCCGCCTCGCCGTGCAGCGCGCTCACGTCGGCGCGGCGACTGCCGGCGGCCTCCTGGGCGCGGGCGCGCGCCGCGGCGGCCTCCTCCGCGGCCCCCTCGGCATGCTGTAGCTCCGCGCCCAGCGATTCCAGGGCGCGGCGGCGCTCGTCGACATCGGCGTCCGCGGCCAGCGAGCGCTGCAGATGCTCGATCTGCTCCGGCAGTGCTCGCAGCTCGGCCTCGCGCTCGAAGGCGCCGGTCTCTGCCAGCCGGCCGCCGCTGAGGGCGCCGTTGGGGCGCAGCAGGTAGCCGTCGCGCGTGACCGCCGCGCCGAGCCCGCGCTTGACGATCTCGCGGCCCGTGGCCAGATCCTCGACGATCACCGTGCGGCCCAGCAGCGTGTCGACCACGCCGCGGTACTCGGCCCGGCAGCGCACCATCTGCGACGCGACCCCGATCACGCCGCGCTCGGGCGACATCGCCAGCGGCGGGCGCGGGCGCGTCGCGTCGAGCGGCAGGGCGACGATGCGTCCGGCCCGCTCCTGGACCAGCAGGGTCATCGTCGAGAGGGCCTCGTCGGCGCTGGTGAAGATGACGGCGTTGAGGTAGTCGGCGAGCGCGGCCTCGATGGCCCGTTCCAGCCCGCGCGGCGCGTGCACGATGCGCCGCAGCACGCCGGCGACGCCGGGGATGCCGGTGGGCTCGCCGTCGCGCGGGACGCCGTGCGTCCCGAACAGGGCGCGCAACCCCTGGTGCATGCCCTCGCTCTCGCCCTGCAGCTCGCGCAGCATCTGCAGGCGGTCGCGGGCGCGGGTCAGGTCGCGCTCCCGCCGGCTGCGGTCGGTCTCCAGGTCGCGCAGGCGGGCGGCGGCCAGGTTGTAGTCGCGGGCCAGCTCCGCGCGGCGGTCGTGTGCGTCCGCCGCGGCGACGCCCGCCGCGGCCTGCGCCGCCTGGGCCTCTTCGGCCGCCGCCTCGGCGCCCGTGAGGCGCGCGCCGGCCGTGCGCAGCACGCGCTCGCGCTCCGGCAGCTGGGCGCGGATGCGCGCCAGCCGCTGCGCCGATTCCGCCAGGCGGCGGTCGTCGGCCTGCGCTTCGCGGTCGATCGCGGCCAGCGCCGCGGCGGCCTCGTCGTGGGCGCGGCGCAGCGACGCCAGTCGCGCCGCGGCGGCGTCGAGCGCGTCCTGCGCCTCCTCGGCCTCGCCCGACGCCGCGGTCGCCGCTGCCGCGGCTGCCTCGATCGCCGCGCGCCCCTCTCCGCCGGGCCCCTCCGCGACTAGCACCGCCCCGGCCGGTTCCGCCCCTGGCTCATCCAACCGCTCGCGCAGCGACGCGATGTCGCCGTCGAGTTCTGCCAGGCGGGTCTGCAGCAGGTCGCGGCGTTCAGCCGTGATCGTCTGCTTCGATTCCAGGTCGCGCACGGCCGCGTCCAGGCGCTGTCGCTCGGCGGCGGCGGCCTGCAGTCGCTCGCGGGCCGCCTCGATCTCGCCGCGGCAGGCTTCCATGGCCGCCTCGGCCTGCGACGCGGCGCTCTCGGCGGCTTCCCGATCGGCGGCGCGGTCCCGCGCATCGGCGCCCCGCCGGGCGCGGGATTCGCCGAGCCGGCGCCACTCGCGGCCGTAGAAGTCGCGCAGCGCGTCGTGCAGTTCGGCGCTCAGTTCGGCGTGCTGGACGGCGCGCCCGGCCTGGCGCTCGACGGTGCGCAGGCGCGGCGCGATCTCGGCGACGAGCAGGCGGGCGCGGGCGAGGTTCTCCTCCGCCGCGGCGCGCTTGCGTCGGCTCTCGATCATGCGCAGGCGCTGACCGCGGACGCCGGCCACCTCCTCGATCAGGCCGCGGCGATCCTCGGGGCGGAGGCGCAGCACCTCCTCGACGAGGCCCTGCCCCATCAGCGCCTGCGAGCCGGGCCCGAGCCCGCCGCGCGCGAACAACTCCTGGATGTCGCGCAGGCGCACGCTGGTGTCGTTGATGCGGTACTCCGACTCGCCGCTGCGGTGCACGCGCCGCACGACCTCGACCTCGGGCGCGTCCAGCGGCAGCCACTTGGCGCTGTTGTCCAGCACGATGCGCGCCTCGGCCAGGCCGGCGGGGGCGCGGCTCTCGGAGCCCGCGAAGATCACATCCTCCAGGCGCCGGGCGCGCATCAGGCCGCTCGCCGTCCCGCCCAGCACCCAGCGCAGCGCGTCCATGATGTTCGACTTGCCGGAGCCGTTGGGTCCGACGACCGCGGTGATGCCGGGGTCGATCTGGAATTGGGTGCGCGTCGCGAAGGACTTGTAGCCCTGGATCTCGAAGCGCTTGAAGTGCATGCGGGGGCCTCGTCCTTCAGCCGCCGGCGGCGGGGCGGCGCTGCGCCGTCGCGCGACTCCCGGTCAGGGGATCGCCTCGGCCGGCAGCGCCCGCAGCGCCATCTCCGCCGCCGCCTTCTCGGCCGCCTGCTTGCTGGGTCCCTCGCCGCCGCCCAGCGTCTCCCCGTTGACGCGGACCTCCACGCGAAACTCGCGCTCGTGGGCCGGCCCGCGCTCCTCGACCGTGTGGTAGCGCGGCGTCTCGTGCCACTCGGCCTGACAGGCCTGCTGCAGCTGGCTCTTGGCGTCGCGCTCGACGCCCGCGATCGCGATCGCCTCGAGCTGGTCCGACAGCGCGCGCAGGATCACGTGCTGCGCCGCGCCCCAGCCGCCGTCGAGGTAGACCGCGCCCAGCAGCGCCTCGAAGGTGCGGCCCAGGATGGCCGGGCGGTTGCGGCCGTCCTGGCTCTCGACGCCCCGGCCCATGACCAGGTAGCGGCCCAGGTCGCAGGCCCGCGCGCGCTCGGCCAGCGTCTCGTTGCGGACCAGCAGCGAGCGCACCTCGGTCAGCCAGCCCTCGGAGGCGGAGGGGTAATCGTCGTACAGGCGGCGCGAGACGACGGCGTCGAGGATCGCGTCGCCCAGGAACTCCAGCCGCTCATTCGACTCCAGGGCCTCGCCGGGGTTCTCATTCAGGTACGAGCGGTGCACCATGGCTTGGCGCAGCAGCGCGCGGTCGGCGAACTTGTGCCCCAGGCGACGCTGGAGCACGTCGAGGCGGGTGCTGCGGTTCCGCACCGGGGCGGGGCCGGTCGCGCCGGCGGGGGCGCTCATCGCTCCACCCCGGCCGGGCGCGTGTGGACGATCGATCGAGTCACTGGATGACGCACGTTCGCAGTTTACGCCTCCCACGCGTTCGCGCTGCCCGGCGGATGCCGGCTGGGACAGCTTATGACACCCGGGGCGCGGGCACGGTCGCCCTCGCGGGCCCGCAACGGGGCGCGCCGCAACGCGCGCGACAGACGAAGGGGTCCGGCGCACGATGAGGCGCAACACATGACGACACGTGATCTGCCGGAGCCCCACGATCGGCCGCAGGTGGAGCTGCTGGATCGGCTCTGGGATCGGCTGGACGGCCCGGCCCGGATCGCGCTGACGGCGCTCGCCGAGGCGGCGGCGTCGCACGACCTGGCGCTGTTCGCCGTCGGCGGGGCGGTGCGCGATCTGCTGCGCACGCCCGAGGGCGGCGCGACGATCGGCGATCTGGACCTGGCCGTCGAGGGCGACCCGGCGCCGCTGCTGGACGATCTGGCGCGCGGCGCGGCGCTGCGTCCCACCCGGCACGATCGCTTCGGCACGGCCACGCTGCGGATCCGCGTATCGCCTGTCGAGCTGGCGCGCATCGACCTCGCGCGCACGCGCCGCGAGCGCTATCCGCGGCCGGGCGCGCTGCCCGTCGTGGCGCCGGCGACGATCGCGGAGGACCTGGCGCGGCGCGACTTCAGCGTCAACGCGATGGCGCTGGGCATCGGCGGCGCGCGGCGCACGGCGCTGCTGGATCCGTTCGGCGGGCGGCGCGATCTCGAGCGCGGCCTGATCCGGGCGCTGCACGAGCGCTGCTTCCGCGACGATCCGACGCGCCTGATCCGCGCCTGCCGCTACGCGGCCCGGCTGGACGCGCGCCTCGCGCCGGGCACGGGCGCGCAGGCCCGGGCGTCGGCGCCGTCGCTGCGCACGATCGGGTCCGCCCGCTTCGGCGAGGCCTGGCGGCGGCTGCTGCTGGATGCGGCCGCGCCGCAGGCGCTCGCCCGCGCCGCCGCGCTGAGACTCCCGCAGGCGAGAGTGGCGGGCTGGTCGCCGCCGCCGAGGCTGGTCGCCGCGTTCGGCGAGATCACGCGCGTGACGCCGCCGGGCGACGCCGCGGTCGTCTTCTGGGCGCTGACGGGGCTGATCGCGCCGCCCGCGGTCGTGGGGGCGCTGCCCGGCGCCTGCGCGCTGACCCGCGAAGAGCGCCGCGCGCTGCAGGACGGGGCGGCGCTGCGCGGGCAGCGCGACGCGCTGGGCCGGGCCGGCCTGCGCGACAGCTCGGCCGCGTCGCGACTGCGCGGGCGGGATCCGATCGTGCTGCGCGCCGCGGCGTCGCTCTGGCGCGGGCGCGCCGGGGTGCGGGCCGGGCGCGCGGCGACGGAGTGGGCGGCCGCCGAATCGCCGCTGGACGCGCAGGCGCTGGCCGGGCTCGGCGTGCCGGCCGGGCCCGAGATCGGGCGCTGGCTGTCGATCCTGCGCGACGCCGTCATCGATGGGGCGCTGGCGCCGGGGCGTGCCGGCGTCGCGCCCGCCCGCCGCCTCGTGCGGGAGGGGCGGCTACACTCGCGACGGCCCGCCGGCGGACGGACGTCGCCGCCAAGCGCGGGCCGGGAAGGACGCCGTCGCGCGTGACCACTCCGGGCGGTGACCAGCCCCGCGACCCGCAAGCTACTCCCGCAGCGACCGGCGGCGGGGCGCTGTTCGGCGTCGGCCCGGGCGAGCGGCCCGACTGCACAGTCTGCGCCGCGCCCGTCGAGAGCGGCGCCTCGGCGTTCTGCAGCGAATGCGCCGAGGCCTTCCATTTGGTGCTGACCAACGAGGCGGCGACCGGCGACGGGTCGGCCGACGACGCGGCGGGCAAGAACTGCGGCGAGGTCTGGCTGAACGAGGAGTTCCTGGCGCTGGAGTTCGGCTGCGCGCGCTGCCTGGCGGTCGCGCGGGGAACGCCGCCGCCGCCCGCCGCTCTGCCCGCAGAGCGGGCGCCCGCGCACGGTTCCTTGCGTCGCGCCTCCCGCGGCGTCACCAGCAGCGGCCCGGTCCGGCGCCAGGGCCTCAGCGCGCGCGAGATCGTGCGCCGCAGGCGGCGCTGATGCCGCGCCAGCGACGACGGCGGCGGCGGCGCGGCCGCACGACAGCGGACGCACCGCGCCCGGCGGCGGGTGCGGGGGTCGGCGGTCCGCCGCGCAGCGAGATCGAGGGGCGGCCCTGGTGGCGGCCGACGGTCGCGGTCGTAGTGGCGTTCTCGGCCGGGCTGTGGCTGGGCGTGACGCTGTCCTTCGGCGAGACCACGGCTTTCGCGGGCTGCTGGTCGGCGCAGTGGGCCTGGGCCTGGGTGGGTCGCGGCTGCTGTCGAACCGCTTGCGCCGGCAGCGCCTGCGCCGCCGCGAGTCGCGTCGGGCCGGGGAGATCAGCGACGCGTCGGCGCGCGACGATCGCGACCGCTGAGCGCGCGCTGCATCCAGGTGCCCTCGCGCGGCTTGGGCCGGCCGGGGCCGGACAGCGGCCGGTAGCCCAGCCGCAGCCAGAAGTAGAGTCCGATGCCGTTCGAGGCGGGGACCAGCACGCGTCCCGACGCCGCGCCGAGCCGCATCGCGGCCCGCTCGACGATGGGCACGGCCGCGCCGCCGTAGCCGAAGCCGCGCCAATCCGCCGCGACCGCCAGCCAGGTCCAGAAGAGCGTCGTGTCCTCGATGCGGGCCGCGCAGGCGCCGATCGGCGCGGGCGGATCCGGCCCCGCCGAGGCCGCCCCCGCGGGGCGCAGCCAGTAGACCGCGTCGCCGGCCGCGATGCGCTCCCCGAGCGGACAGGGGTCGCCCGCCCCTCCCGACGCCGCCTCCGCCTCGGGCAGCCAATCGGGCGCGGGCGCGCCGGGCGCGCGGCCCCGCAGGCGCAGCCGGCTCGATCGCAGGTGGGCGGGCCAGTCGTCGGGCGCGGCGCTCACCGCGACAGCCACTCCTCGACGCTGCCGCCCAGCGCGTGACGGGGCAGCCGCTCGATCGTCAGCGGCGGCAGCGAGCGCAGGAACGACTCGCCGTAGCGCTTGCCGCTGATGCGGCCGTCGAGCACGACGACCACGCCGCGGTCGTCCTTGCGCCGGATCAGGCGTCCGAAGCCCTGGCGGAAGCGCGTGATCGCCTGCGGCACGGCGTAGCGCCCGAAGGGGTTCTCGTACTGCTCCGAGCGGGCGGCCTGCACGGGGTCGGTGGGCACGGCGAAGGGCAGCCGCGCGATGACGACGACGGAGACCGTGTCGCCGGGGATGTCGACGCCCTCCCAGAGCGACGCCGTGCCCAGCACGAGCGAGCGGGGGTTCTCGCGCAGCGCCTGCAGCACGCGCGCCGGCGAGCCGTCGACGCCCTGCGCGAGGACCACGATGCCCGCCTCCTCCAGCGCCGGGCGCACGCCGCGCGCCGCCGTGCGCAGCGCCCCGTGCGAGGTGAACAGCGCCAGGGTGCGCCCCTGGGCGGCCATCGCCAGGTCGATCAGCGACTCCTCGACCGCGCTCTGGTAGGCGCGATCGGAGGGCGAGGGCATGTCGTGGGGCAGCAGCAGGCGGACGGCGCGCCGGTAGTTGAAGGGGGAGCCGAAGCGCGCGCTGGCCGCCTCGGGCAGGCCCAGCCGCTCCTGCACGAAGTCGAACGTGTTGTCGACCGCCAGCGTCGCGCCCGTGACGACGCTGGCCCGGCGCGGGCGGAAGAGGCCGTCCTCAAGCAGCGCGCCGACGGCGAGCGGCGCCGCGTGCAGCGCCGCGAACTCCGAGCGGCGGCCGGAGTCGAGCCAGGTCACGGTGGCGGCGTCGTGGCGGGTGAGGAGGTCGCCGGCCTGCTCGCAGTGCGCCCCGAGGGCGGCGCGGACGGTCGCGATCTCGGCCGCGAGACCGTCCCACGCGTCCTGCAGCGATTCGTCCGCGGCCCATTCGTCGCCGCCGCCGGGATCGGCGGCGCCGGCAATGGCGGCGAGCGCGGCCACCTCGCCGATCGTCTCCTCCAGCGCCGCGAGCACGGCGTCTACGTCGCGCAGGGCGGAGAAGACCGTGTCCCAGCGGGCCTCGATGCCGCTCCAGGCGGGCTGGGCGCGGACGCCGGCGGTGAGTCGCAGGCGTTCGTCGCTGCGCCCGGCGGCGCTGGCGTGGTCGTGGGCGAAGTCGCCCAGCCCGGCGAAGAACTGCTCGATCGCGGCGGCCGCCTGCGAGACCGCCGGGGCGACGTCGCGGAGCTCGCCGGCGAGGTCGGTGCGCAGCGTCGCGCCGGCCGGATCGTCGCGCAGGAACGCGCCCTGCGCGGCGACCATGGCCGCGCGGGTGGCCCCGGCGATGCCCTGGTCGGCGCCGCGGGGCCCCAGCCGGTGCACGCGCTCCAGCAGGTCCGTGAACGAGGACACGCGGATCGACGCGCCGAGGTGCTGCGTGGCGGCGTCCTCCAGGTGGTGGCCCTCGTCGACGATCAGCGTGTCGGCGGCGGGCAGGACGGTCCCGCCGACGGCCATGTCGCTGAGCAGCAGCGCGTGGTTGGCGATCACGATGTGCGCCGCCTCGGCGCGGCGGCGGGCGCGCAGCAGGAAGCAGCTGCCGTCGCGCACGTAGGGGCAGGAGCGCGACGAGAGGCAGTCCTCGCCCTCGGCGCTGAAGTAGGACCAGGCCGACTCCTCATCCGGGCCGACACGCAGCTCCGATCGGTCGCCGGTCTGCGTCGTGCGCAGCCAGACGAGCAGCCGGGCCAGCAGGCGGTTGGCGGCGGCGCCCGCCTCGGACGTGATCGCGCCGCCGGCGGCGCTGCCCGATCCGGCGGCGCCGGCGGCGCGCTCCTGCGCGAGCCGGCGCCGGCAGAGGTAGTTGCGCCGCCCCTTCAGCGTCGTGACGCGCAGCGCGGCGGCGGCCTCGTCGCCCAGGGCGTCGCGCAGCAGCAGCCGGGTGGCGGGGACGTCCTGCTCGATCAACTGCTCCTGCAAGTTGATCGTGTTGGTGCTGACGATCGCGCGGCCGCCGCTGGCCAGGGCGTGCAGCGCGGCCGGGATCAGGTAGGCCAGCGACTTGCCGGTGCCCGTGCCGGCCTCGACCACGAGCTGGCCGCCGTCGGCGAGCGTGCGGGCGACGGCGCGGGTCATCCCGGCCTGCTCGGGCCGCTCCTCCCAGGCCCCGAAGGGTTCCGGGTTGCGCTCGCCCGCGGCCAGGACCGACAGCGCCAGCTCGTCGAGCGGGCCGCCCCCGGCCAGGATGTCGAGTTGGGGCGGCTTGCCGGGGCCGGGCGCGGCCTCGCCAGGCGTCGCGGTCACGGGCGCGGGGGGGCGGACGCGCGCCGCCGGCGACGGCAGCGGGTCGGCGCTCGCGCCGCGGGCCGCGACGATGTCGCGCAGCAGGCTGCCCGGCGACCAGGCCATGCCGCCGGAGAGCGCGGTCAACTCGGCGATCAGATCGCCGGGCAGCGCCTCCGCGCGGGCGTACAGCGCCAGGAAGACGGCGCGGGTGGTCTCGGCGTCGGCCAGGGCGCGATGGGCGCTGGGCGCCTCGACGCCGTAGCGCTGGGCCAGCGCCGACAGGCTGTGGTCGCGGTGGCCGGGGTCCACCAGCCGGGCCAGCTCCAGGGTGTCGATCACGTCGCCGGGCGGCGTCAGGCCCTGGCGCGCCAGCACGGCGAGGTCGAAGCTGACGTTCTGGCCGACGACCGTCGCCCGGCCGATGAACTCCTCGATCTCGAGGCGCAGGCTGTTGAAGTGCGGCGCGCCGGCGACGTCGGCCGGGGCGATGCCCGTGAGCTGCTGCACGCGCAGCGGGATCGCCCGCTCCGGGTTGACGAGCTGCGAGTAGCTGGCCTCGACACCGTCGCGGCTGAAGCGCACCATGCCGACCTCGGTGATGCGATCGCGGGTGGTGTCGAGGCCGGTGGTCTCGATGTCGAGGGCGACGAAGCTGCGGAGCGCCATGCGTGGGTCGAATCCAGAGCCGCCGGCTGGGGGCGACTGAAACTGCGGCCGATTACGGACTCCGGACAGCCTACGCGCTCCGCCGCCTTGCGGCCGGGCCGACTCAGGCGGGGGGCTGGGGGGGCGGCCGGAATGGGCAGAGCGCGCCCCCCTCGTGCACGTAGGGGGTGGTCGCGCCGGCATGCAGGTGTGCGAGCATCTGCTCGCGCGAGCGCAGGCGCTCGCGGAAGCCGGTGGCGTAGGCGCCGATGCCGCTGGTCGAGTGGGCGTCGGAGCCGCCGGTCATCGGCTTGCCCAGGATCTCGGCGACGCGGTAGGCGAAGGCGTTCTCGCGCAGGGTGTTGGCGCCGTTGCCGACCTCGATGCCATGCACGACCTGGAAGACGCGCATGCGCTCGGCCGCCTCCGCGGGGCTCATCGAGAAGGGCGGTTCGCCCTTGCGCAGGAAAGTCACCGGGTCGAAGAAGTGGCGGAAGGGGTGCGCGACGCTGATGAAGGCGCCGATCTCGTCGGCGACCGCGCGCAGCCGCTCGCAGGAGCGGATGCCGGGGTAGTAGCGGTCGATGCCGAAGACGATCACGTGGCCCAGGTCGGTCGAGACCTCCATGCCCTGGGAGATGAAGAGGTCGGGCGCGCCGTCGACGAAGGCGGCCCATTCCGGGCGCTCCCAGACGCGGTCGTGCTCGCTGACGTTGACGCCGCTGAGACCGCGCCGGCGGGCCTGCGTGAGCAGGTCGGCGGGCTGCAGTTCGCTGTCGGCGGCGCCGCGCACGGTGTGTACGTGCGCGTCCAGGATCGTGCCGGGGGGACGGGGAGGCATCGGCGCAGTATAGGAAGGGCTCGCGGCTCGCTCTGCTGTACAGGAACAATGGGCCGCGCAGGAGCAATCGGCGGTCCGCCAGCGATCAGGCCTCGGCGAGGTTGGGCAGCAGCCAGCCGAAGAGGCCGGCGAAGAGGATCGCCAGCAGCGCCAGCCGCCGCGCGGCCGGCAGGCGGGCGGCGAGCGCGAACAGCAGCGCCAGCCCGGCCAGCAGCGCGATGGTCAGCGAGAAGCCCCAGGCCGGGCTGCCGGCGCCGGCCTGGGCATCGTCCCGGATGGCCCAGTAGATCGCGCCCAGGCCCAGACCGATCGCGCCCCAGGCGGCCTGCGTGCCCAGGGTCACGGCGATGGCCAGCAGCGGCAGCGGCTGATCCGAGTACTGATCGTGCAGGCTGCGTGCGAAGCGCGCCGACCCGGCCACGATGGAGGCGACGAGGGCCGTCGAGGCCATCCCCATCGCGGCGCCCGCGATCAGCCCGGCCAGCAGCGACTCCATGGCGCCGCTCCTAGCGTTCCGCCGGGGCGGGCAGGACCGCCGTCGCGTCGGCCCGGGCCAGGGGTCGCACGACGCGGGCCCGGCCGCCGCCCTGCGTCAGTTGGCCGGCGAGATCCTCGAAGCGGGGCGCGTCCCCGATCGCGCCGAGCAGGAACAGCGACGGCCCGGCCCCGGCCAGCAGCGGCACGGCCCGCGTCAGCCGCGCGAAGCGCCGCCGCTCGGCGGCGACGCCAAGCAGCACCTCCCCCACGACGCTGTCGAACGTGTTGACGAGGTCGTCGCGATCGGGCGCCGCGCCCGCCGCGAGCTTCGCGGCGAGCGAGCGGCTGCGCGCGCCCTCGGCGAAGTGGCGCGGGCGCAGGGCCGAGTACATCGTGGCGGTCTTGGCGGCGGGCAGGGGCAGTTCGGGGCTGAGCACCAAGCCGGCCCAGGGGGCGGAGTCGGGCAGCGGCGTGACGCGCTCGCCGCGGCCCTCGATGAGCGTCGTCCCGCCGGCGAGGAAGAGCGGCACGTCGGATCCGGCGGCGCCGCCGATCTCCGCCAGCTCCTCCGGGCGCAGGCCCAGCTCCCAGAACACGCCGGCCAGCCGCAGGAAAGCGGCCGCGTTCGACGATCCGCCGCCGAGACCGCCGGCCACGGGCAGCCGCTTGCGGATCGTGACGCGGCCGGGCAGGTTGCGGCCGCTGGCCTCGCGCAGCGCGCGCCAGGTGCGCGCGACGATCTCGTCGCCGGGCGCGGGCAGCGGCCGGCCGGCCTCGTCGATGAAGCGCACTGGCCGCGCCCGATCGTCGCCGGGGTCGAGGCGCACGTCGTCGCACAGGTCGAGCGTCTGCGCGACGGAGATCAGGTCGTGGAAGCCGTCGTCGCGGCGGCCCAGGATCTCGAGCGTGAGGTTGATCTTGGCCGGGGCGCGGGTCTGCACGGCGGTCGCCGGGCGGGTTGCGGCGGGCGTCATGCGACCGACGCCTTGGGATCGGCCGGGGGCGGGGCGCCGGATCGCTCTCGCGCCCAGGCCAGCCGGGCCCACTCCTCCAGCGTGAGCGTGGCGGCGCGGCGCATGGGGTCGATCTCGCAGCCCTGCAGCCAGGGCGTCGCGGCGCCGGGCTCGAGCCAGAGCGCGCGCGCGAGCGCGTTGTGCAGCTGCTTGCGCGGGAAGGCGAAGCCGCCGCGCACGACCTCGAAGAAGCGCGCTTCGCTGGGCACATCCACCGGCGGCGACGGCCGGCGCCGCATGCGCAGCAGCGCCGATCGCACGGCCGGGGGCGGGTCGAAGGCCCGCGGCTCGACGTCGAAGAGGTACTCGGGCTGCGCGTAGAACTGCACCGAGACGCTGAGCAGGCTGCGCTTGCCCGGCGGCGCGACGACCTGCTGCGCGACCTCGCGCTGGAGCATGACGACCAGCCAGGGCGGGGGGTCCGGGTCGGCGCTGAGCATGCGCCGCAGCAGCGGCGCGGTGATCGCGTAGGGCAGATTGCCCACCAGGCCCGCCGGCGGCGTGCGCCCGATCGCCGCCAGCGCCTCGCGCACGCTCACGTCGAGGATGTCGCCGTGCAGGATGCGCAGGTCGTCGCGGGCGGGCAGCCGGGGGCGCAGCCACTCCGCCAGCGCCTCGTCAAACTCGACTGCGACCAGGGGACGGCCGCTCGCGGCGAGCCCGCCAGTGAGCACGCCGCGGCCCGGCCCGACCTCCAGGATCGGCAGGCCGTCGTCGGGGACGGCGTCGAGGATGGCGTCGCGCACGGCGGCGTCGCGCAGGAAGTGCTGGCCCAGGGACGGGCGCCGGCGGCCCGCGGCGGGGGGTCGGCGCGCCACCGGGACTCCTTCGCTGTGATCGTCGGGTCCAGGCCGCGGGCGGCGGCGGCGGACGCTGCGAGACCGTCGCGCGCGCCGCACGCGCCGCCGCCCTGCTTGGGCGGCGGACCCGGCGGGGCGCCCAAGCGGCAGGGCGCTGGATGATGCCGTGCACCCGTCGTCGAACGCCGCCATGCGCTTGCCGTCGTCAGCCAGCTCCACCCAGGCCACCCCGTGGCGCCCGAAGCTCTCTACCTACCGCTGCTTCCTCTCGGACCTGACGGGGTTCGGTAGCGCTCCGCCGCACGGGACCCAGGCTTCAACGCCGCTTAGCGCCGCTAGTTTGCATGGCGAACGCCCTCGGACGGGAATTCAACCCCGCTAGAGCGGATTGCGGGTACAGGGCACCGCTAGCTCCCCATTTAGCACGGCGTCCTCACCCTACTCAGCCCGGACGGGGACGGTCAATCTGGCCGGCGCGCGCCCGCCCGGCCCTCCGAAGCCCGAAACCGGGCCCGTGGGGCGGCGTCGATCGCGGTCGCGGCACAGGTTCGCAGTAGCCCGAAGGCTGGCGATTGGCCGCCGTTCCGACAGCCTCGTACCATCGGGGGACGGCATCGCCGTCGAGCGAGGGTCGATCACGGCGCAGCGGCGCGAGAGACCCGCGGCGGGCAGGGAGGACGAGGCGCATGCGAATCATCACCTTGGGGTTCCCCATGGCGAGCGGGCAGGTCGATAACCACTCGATCGCGAACGCCGCGGCGCTGTACGAGTACGACGCCTGTCTGCTCGATCCGCGGGCCATCTCGCAGCAGATCGAAGGCATCGCGGCGGGATCGACGGATCTGCGCAAGCCCGACGGCACGCCGGTGCAGGCCGGCGCGACGGGCGCCTTCCACTTCGGGCTGGGCGAGTTGCTGACGCTGCGCCGCGACGAGATGTCGCGCCTGCTGGGGAAGGGCGGCGTGGTCGTCGTGATGGGCTACCCCAACGTGCCGCATCCGGTGGTCGGCACGCTGCCGGGCGCGAACCGCTACTCGATCCTGCCGGCCCCGGACGGCGTGTTGTACACGCCGCCGCACCTGCTGCCGGCGGACGGATCGAGCCTGACCCTGCTCGACCGCGAGCACGCCTTCGCGGGCTACCTGGAGGACTTCCGCACCCGCATCACCTATCGCGCGCGCTGGGACAGCGTGCGCATCGAGAACTTCGAGACCGTGGGGCGGGTGCTCGCCCGCAGCGAGGGCGGCGCCGATATCGCGGTCGAGTTCCGGGTCGGGCCGGGCCGGATCGTCTTTCTGCCGCCGCCGACGCGGGATCTGCGCGGCCCGCAGCGCCGCCCGCTGACCGAGTTGCTGGTCGACGGGATCGGGCGCTGCTTCGAGACGCCGCGGACGGAGCTGGCGCCGCGCTGGACGCGGAACTTCGATCTGCCCGGGGTGGCCCAGGCCGACACCCGGCTGCAGGAGGCCGAGCAGGCCTTCGCCGAGGCGGAGAGCCGGCTGGTGGAGGCGCGCGCCTTCCACGGCGAAGCGGAGAAGTTCCGCGGCCTGCTCTGGCAGACGGGTCCATACGGTTTCGCGCCGCTCGTCGATGCGGCGATGCGGACGCTGGGCTTTGAGGTCGACGACAAAGGCTCCCGCGGGAGGACGCTGCGGCACAAGCCGGAGGGCGACGACCCCGCGCAGACGGCCCTGCTCGAGGTCGACGCCGCCGACGGCACCGTCAACGAGGGCAGCTACCTGCGCCTGCAGCGACGCATCGAAGAGGAGTTCCTGCGCGTGGGAGAGCGGCGCAAGGGCGTGATCGTCGTCAACGGCGAGCGGCTCACCGCTCCGCAGGCCCGCGAAAAGCCGTACTCGGATCTGCTGGTCAACGCCTGCACCAACTTCGGCTACGCCCTGCTCAGCGGCGAGACGCTGTTCACGCTGGTCACGTACGCCTTGGAGGAGAGCGCGCTCGACGACCCCGACGCCGGCATCCTGGCCGCGATCCGCGAAACGATCCTCAGCAGCGACGGACTCGTCCTGGTCGAAGAGGCCGACGAGGACGCGGACGAAGATCTGGACGACGTGGACGAGGACGGGGACGGCGATCTGGACGAGGCGGAGGTCGAGGATGGGGCCGAGCTCGCGGCGCCGGAGGCTGCGTCCGACGCGCCCGACGCGCCCGCTGCGCCCGACGCGCCCGCGGTGGAGTCGCCGCAGGCGGTGACCGCGGACAGCGAGAGCGGCGGCTAGCCGCGGGGGCTGCCGCCGATCTCCAGGACGGTCATGAAGGCCTCCTGCGGGATATCGACGTTGCCGACCCGCTTCATGCGCTTCTTGCCCTCGGCCTGCTTCGCGAGCAGCTTGCGCTTGCGGCTGACGTCGCCGCCGTAGCACTTGGCGAGCACGTTCTTGCGCTGCGCCTTGACGGTCTCGCGGGCCACGATCTTGCCGCCGATGCTGGCCTGGACGGGGACGTCGAAGAGTTGCCGGGGGATGCGGGAGCGCAGCTTGACCACGAGCTCGCGGCCCCGGCGCGGGGCGTTCTCGGCATGCACGATCGCCGAGAGCGCGTCGATCGGCTCCCCGTTGACCAGGATGTCGAGCTTGACCAGCTTCGCGGCCCGGTGGCCCACGAGGTGGTAGTCGAGGCTGGCGTAGCCCTGCGTGCGCGACTTCAGTTCGTCGTAGAAGTCGCTGAGGATCTCGGCCAGCGGGATCTCGTACTCCAGCAGCACGCGCAGGCGGTCGCTGTCGGCCGCGACTTCGCCGCGCTCCAGGTACTCCATCTTCTCGAAGCGGCCGCGGCGGGCGTTGACGATCTCCATGATCGCGCCCACGTAGCGGTGCGGCGCGATCACGGCGATGCGCAGCCAGGGCTCGCGCACCTCGGCGATGCGGGTGGGGTCGGGCAGATCGGCGGGGTTCTCGATCCGCGTCACGGCGCCGTCCGTCGTTTGCACCTCGTACTCCACGGAGGGGGCGGTGAAGATGAGCGAGAGGTCGTACTCGCGTTCCAGGCGCTCCTGCACGATCTCCATGTGCAGCAGCCCCAGGAAGCCCATGCGGTAGCCGAAGCCGAGCGCGGCCGAGCTCTCCTTCTGGTACTGCACCGAGGAATCGCTGAGCCGCAGCTTGTCGAGCGCGTCGCTGAGCAGGGGGTAGTCGGCCGACTGGGCCGGGTAGAGGCCGGCGAAGACCATGGGTTTGGCCTCGGCGTAGCCGGGCAGCGCGGCGCCGGCGGGCTGGCGCCAGTCGCTGATCGTATCGCCGACGCGCGCGTCGCCGACGTCCTTGAGGCCCGTCGCGACGTAGCCCACCTCGCCCGCGTGCAGGCTGGGCAGGGGCGCGAGCTGGGGCGAGAACATGCCGAACTCCATCGGCTCGAAGCGGCGTCCGCTGGCCATCAGGCGCAGCGGGGCGGCGCCCCGCAGGATGCCGTCGACGACGCGCACGTAGGCGATGACGCCCTTGTAGGCGTCGTACGCCTCGTCGAAGATCAGGGCGCGCGCCGGGCCGGCGGGGTCGCCGCGCGGGGCCGGCACGCGGGCGACGATCGCCTCCAGGAGCTCCTCGACGCCTTCGCCGGTCTTGGCGGAGACGCGCAGGATCTCCTCCTCGCCGAAGCCGATCACGTCCACGAGTTCGCGCGCCACCTGGTCGGGGACCGCGGCCGGCAGGTCGATCTTGTTGATCACGGGGATGATCGTCAGGTCCTGCTCCAGGGCGAGGTAGACGTTGGCCAGGGTCTGCGCCTGGATGCCGGCGCCGGCGTCGACGACGAGCAGCGCCCCCTCGCAGGCGGCCAGGCTGCGGGAGACCTCGTAGGCGAAGTCCACGTGGCCGGGCGTGTCGATCAGGTTCAGTTGATAGGGGCCGGGCCCGCCGGAGTCGCCGGGCCCGCCGGGGCCGCCGGGGCCGCCTGCGGCGGCGGGGCGCTCGTAGCGCATGCGCACGGCGCGGGCCTTGATGGTGATGCCCTTCTCGCGCTCCAGGTCCATCGAGTCGAGCAGCTGCTCGGACATCTTGCGCGGGTCGACGGTCGCGGTCGCCTCGAGCAGGCGGTCGGACAGCGTGGACTTACCGTGGTCGATGTGGGCGATGATGCAGAAGTTGCGGATCATCGCGGCGTGGCCGGGCGGGGAATGGGGCGGAACGGGCTCCATGTGGCTCGATCGTATCACGCGCGCGGCCGTCGGCCGGGAGTCGGGGCGGCGGCCGCGCGCAGCGGACGCAAAGGACGGGGCCGGAGCCCCGTCCTGATTTGCGCTGGCGGTGGTTGACGCCCCCGCCGGCCCGGCGGCCGGCGGCGCGGCGCTAGACGCGATGGCATTTCGCGAAGTGGCCGGGCTCGATCTCGCGCATCTCGGGGTCTTCCTCGCGGCAGACGTCGATCGCGATCGGGCAGCGGGTGTGGAAGTTGCAGCCGGAGGGCGGGTTGAGCGGGCTGGGCACGTCACCGGTGAGGATGATGCGCTCACGCTGGAGCTCGACCTGCGGGTCGGGGATGGGGACGGCCGAGAGCAGCGCCTGGGTGTAGGGATGCAGCGGGTTCTCGTAGAGCCGGTCGCTCTCGGTGAGTTCGACGATTTTGCCCAGGTACATGACGGCCACACGGTGGCTGATGTGCCGGACGACCGAGAGGTCGTGGGCGATGAAGAGGTAGGTCAGGCCGAAGTCGCGCTGCAGGTCCTCCATGAGGTTGATGATCTGCGCCTGAATGGACACGTCAAGGGCCGAGACGGGCTCGTCGGCGACGATGAAGGCGGGTTCCACGGCCAGCGCGCGGGCGATGCCGATGCGTTGTCGCTGGCCGCCGGAGAACTCGTGCGGGTAGCGGCTGGCGAAGTAGGGGTTGAGCCCCACGATCTCCAGCAGTTCGCGCACGCGCTCCTTGCGGCGGCCCTGGTGCAGCCGATGGATGGCCATCGGCTCGCCGACGATGCTGCCCACGCTCATGCGCGGGTTCAGCGAGGCGTAGGGATCCTGGAAGATCATCTGCATGCGGCGGCGGTAGGCGCGCAGCTTGCCGCCCTTGAGCTTGGTGAGGTCGACGCCGAGGGCGCCGGCGGCGCTGTCGACCGTGACCAGCGCCTCCTCGCCGATTTCGGGGGTATCGCTGGCGCTCGCGTACTTGGGGTCGAACATGACCACTTCGCCCGCAGTGGGGCGGTAGAGTTGCAGGATGGCGCGTCCGGTGGTGGACTTGCCGCAGCCCGACTCCCCCACGAGGCCCAGGGTCTCGCCCTCGCGGACCTCGAAGGAGATGCCGTCGACGGCTTTGATGTCCGCGACCTTGCGCTGGAAGATGATCCCCGAGGTGACGGGGAAATACATCTTGAGGTCGTTGACCTGCAGCAGCGTGTTATCGCGGGGCTTGTTGCGCTCCGCGTCGCCCTCCGTCATGGCCAGCGACGAGCGCGCCGTGGCCGAGGCGGCCCGGGTCGCCGCGCGCATCTGCTCGGGGGTCATCGAGCCAACGGCGGCCTCGATCCCTTCCGTGGCGGAATGCTCCGGGGCCATCGTCTGGCCGCCGTCGTCCTGGGACTGGTCGTTGTCGTTGGTCATGGCTTAGCCCTCCGCCGCGGCAAGCACCTGCCTGCGGGCTTCCTCGCCGACTTCGTCCGGGTGCCAGCAGGCCATCTTGTGGCCTTCAAACACCTCGGTCAGCTCCGGCCGCTCCTCGCGGCAGATGTCCGTTGCAAAGCGGCAGCGTGGCTCGAAGGCGCACCCCGCCGGGAGATTGGTCAGGTCGGGCGGCACCCCCTCGATGGGGATCAGGCGGCCGGTGCGGGCGTCCAGCCGGGGCACCGACTCGAGCAGGCCCAGCGTGTAGGCGTGCCGCGGGTTGTGGTAAATCTCGTTCGCCGAGCCCGACTCCACGATGCGCCCGGCGTACATCACGTTGACGCGGTCGGCGTAGCGGGCGACCACGCCCAGGTTGTGCGTGATGACGATGACCGCCGTGCCCAGCTCGCGGCTGAGGCGCGCCATGACCTCCAGGACCTGCGCCTGGATGGTCACGTCGAGCGCCGTGGTGGGCTCGTCGGCGAGCAGCAGCTTGGGGTCGCAGGACAGCGCCATGGCGATCATGACGCGCTGGCGCATGCCGCCCGAGAACTGGTGCGGGTAGTCGTGCAGGCGCTCCTCGGCGGCGGGGATGCCGACCAGGTGCAGCAGCTCGATGGCGCGGGTCTCGGCGTCGCGCCGCTTGAGCGACAGGTGCAACTCCAGCGCCTCGGTCAGCTGGCGGCCGATGGTGAGCACCGGGTTGAGCGAGGTCATGGGCTCCTGGAAGACCATGGCGATGTCGTTGCCGCGGATCTCGCGCATGCGCGCGTCGTCCACGTCGAGCAAGGACTCGCCGTCGAAGATGACCTCGCCGCCGACGATCTTGCCGGGCGGGTTGGGGATGAGCCGCATCAGCGAGAGCGCGCTGACGGACTTGCCGCTGCCGCTCTCGCCCACCAGCCCCAGCGTCTCGCCGGGCTGCACGTCGTAGCTGACGCCGTTGACGGCGCGCACCACCCCTTCCGACGTGAAGAAGTGCGTCTCAAGTTCCTTGATCTGGAGAAGGGGCTCGGCCATGGCTTCGTCCTCGCGAATCGTGGCTCAGGAATCAGGCTACCGCGGGCGCGTGGTGGGGAAGAGGAGACTCGAACTCCTACGCCTTGCGGCACATGATCCTAAATCATGCTCGTCTACCAATTCCGACACTTCCCCGCGCGTGTGCCCCCAGCGGGTCCCCTGGCACGTGCGCGTGTTGCTGCGGGCTGACGATCGGATGCGCCCCATCAGGGCCGGAGTGGTGAGCCGCCAGGGACTCGAACCCCGAACCTGCTGATTAAGAGTCAGCTGCTCTGCCAATTGAGCTAGCGGCCCCTACCGGCATCCCGGCCGTCAACGCCTCGATCCCGAATGATCGGCCTACGGCCGATCTCTCTCAACCCGACGCCACAAACATACAGGCTGTGACGCCGTGCCGGAACCCTAGCGATCCGCCGGGGGCTCGTCAACGGTCGGCGCGGAGATTGTGGGGGGCGCCGCGGGGGCGCCGCGGCGCCGGGCGGGGGAAATTGCCCGCCCTGGCGGCGCCGTCTACATTGGCCGCGACCCCGGGCGGTTAGCTCAGTTGGCTAGAGCGCTGCGTTGACATCGCAGAGGTCACTGGTTCAAGTCCAGTATCGCCCACCAGACAGCCCTCCCCGGCGCCCGTGCTTCCGCGTCGACTGGTCGCTGCCGCGGCCGGACGGCGGGCGCGCGCGACGCCACCGGCCGAGAGGCGGCAGGATGTCCGACCAGGCCGACCCGCCCGTCCCGATCGCGGACGGCGCCCCGTCGCCCGCAGCGCTGCCCGAGACGCCGGCCGCGGTGGCCGGCAAGGGCGACGTGGACGCGGCGGAGTGGCTGCGCCGCATGCGCCATTCGGCGGCGCACGTGCTGGCGCAGGTCGTGCTGCAGCGCTTCCCCGACGGGCAGATCGCGATCGGCCCGCCGATCGACACGGGCTTCTACTACGACTTCCTGCTGCCGCGGGCGCTCACCCCCGACGACCTGACCGAGATCGAGCGGCAGATGCGCAAGCAGATCAAGCGCAATCACCGCTTCGTCTGGCAGGAGGTCCCGGTCGCCGAGGCGCGGGCGCGCTTCGCGGCGCAGCCCTTCAAGCTGGAATTGATCGACGAGTTCGGGGCGGGCGGCGACTCACTGGGGCTGTGCACGCACGCCGAGTTCACCGACCTCTGCCGCGGCGGGCACGTGACGGCCACGCGGCAGATCGGGCCCTTCCGGCTGACGTCGGTGGCGGGGGCGTACTGGCGCGGCGACGAGACGCAGCCGCAGCTGCAGCGCGTCTACGGGGCGCTGTTCGCGACGCAGGCGGAGCTCGACGCGCACTTCCAGCGTCTTGAGGAGGCGCGGGCGCGCGACCATCGGCGGCTGGGGCGGGAGTTGCGCCTGTTCACCTTCTCGGACGACGTGGGCCCCGGCATCCCCCTCTTCCTGCCCTACGGCGAGACCGTGCGGCACCAGATGGAGTCGTACATCCGCGAGATTCAGACCCGGCGCGGGTTCCAGCACGTCTGGACCGCGAATCTCGCCAAGGGGCAGCTGTTCGAACGCTCGGGCCATCTGGCGCACTACCGCGAGAGCATGTTCCCCGCCATGACGCACCCCGGCAGCGACGTGGAGGTGTTCCTCAAGCCGATGAACTGCCCCTCGCACATGACGCTCTACAACAGCCAGTTGCACAGCTACCGCGATCTGCCGCAGCGCTACGCCGAGTTCGCGACGCTGTACCGCGACGAGAAGTCGGGCGAGTTGTCGGGGCTGACGCGGGTGCGCGCCGTCACCCAGGACGACTGTCACATCTTCTGCACGCCGGCGCAGGTGCAGGCCGAGTTCGCGCTCTGCCTGGCGCTGGTGCGGGAGGCGCTCGAGACCTACGGGCTGACGAACTACCGCGTGGCGCTGTCGCTGCCCGGCGCCGACGACGAGATGATCGGGGAGCCCGAGCAGTGGCGGTCGGCGATCGCGGCGCTGCGGGAGGCGCTGGCCGCGTCGGGGCTGGACTACACCGAGGAGGAGGGCGAGGCGGCGTTCTACGGCCCCAAGGCCGACTTCTTCGCCCGCGACGTGCTGGACCGCGAGTGGCAGCTCTCCACCATCCAGGTCGATTTCACCCAGGCCGCGCGGATGGGCTGCGAGTACGTGGGCGAGGACGGTGAGCGGCACACGCCGGTCGTCCTGCACCGGGCCGTGACCGGCGCCACGGAGCGCTTCCTGGGCATCCTCATCGAGCAGTACGCGGGCAACTTCCCGGCCTGGCTGGCCCCGGTGCAGGCGCGGCTGATCCCGATCGCGGACCGGCACGCGCCCTTCGCCCAGGCGGTGGCCGCGCGCATGCGGGCGGCGGGACCGCCCCACGACCCGCTGCGCGTGGAGGTCGATACGGGCGGCGAGCGGATGAACGCCAAGATCCGCCGCGGCCAGATCGAGAAGCTGCCCTACCTGCTCGTCGTGGGCGACGCCGAGGTCGAGGCGGACTCGGTCGCGGTGCGGGCCCGCGGCGGCGGCGACCGCGGGCTGATGACCGTCGACGCGTTCACGGCCGCGCTGCTCGACGAGGTCCGCGCGCGGCGTCTCTAGGGCGGGCCCGATCGGGCCGGCCTGATCGGACTTCCGCCGGGCGGCGAGGTGGGGCGCATTCCTCGCGGCGGCGGCGCCCGTTATGATGTGCGCTCATCAGGGGAGCGGCGCGGGACGCCGCGCGCCGGGGGGACGCACACCGATGACCGAGCCACGCCCCCTGTTCCGCAAGCTGCTCGTCGCGAACCGCGGCGAGATCGCGCTGCGCATCGTGCGCGGCGCGCGCGACCTGGGCATCCCCACCGTCGCGGTGCACTCCGACGTCGATGCCGACCTGCCGCACGTCCGCCTCGCCGATGAGGCCTACTGCCTGGGGCCGGCCCCCGCGGCCGAGAGCTATCTCAACATCGAGCGGCTGCTGGCTGTGGCCGAGCGCGCGGGCGCCGACGCCGTGCACCCCGGCTACGGCTTCCTCTCCGAGAACGCCGGCTTCGTGCGCGCCTGCACGGCGGCCGGGCTGACCTTCGTGGGGCCGCCGGCCGAGGCGATGGACCAGATGGGCGACAAGATCGCCTCGCGGCGCAGCATGCAGGCCGCCGGCGTGCCGATCGTGCCCGGCACGATCGATCCCGTGACCAGCCTGGCGCAGGCCGAGGCCGCCGCCGAAGCCGCGGGCTATCCCGTGGTCATCAAGGCCGCGGCGGGCGGCGGCGGCAAGGGCATCCGCGTGATCGATGGCCCCGCCGAACTGGCGCGCGCGATGCGGGGCGCCCAGGAGGAGGCCATGGCCGCCTTCGGCGACGGCGCGGTGTTCGTCGAGAAGCTGCTGCGGCCGGCCCGGCACATCGAGGTGCAGGTGATCGCCGACGCCGAGGGCAACGTCGTCACGCTGGGCGAGCGCGAGTGCTCGCTGCAGCGGCGGCGCCAGAAGCTGATCGAGGAATCGCCGTCGGTGGCCGTGAGCCCCGCCCTGCGCGCCCGCCTGGAAGCGGCGGCGGTCACCGCCGTGCGGGCCTGCGGCTACCGCAACGCCGGCACGGTGGAGTTCCTCGTCTACGGCGAGAACGAGGACGAAGTCGCGTTCCTCGAGGTCAACGCCCGCCTGCAGGTGGAACACCCGGTGACGGAGCTCGTGCGCGGGGTCGATCTGGTGCGCGATCAGTTGCGCGTCGCGGCGGGGCTGCCGCTGGACTACACCAGCGCCGATCGGCCGATCAACGGCTGGGCGATGGAGTGCCGCATCACGGCCGAGGATCCGCACGGCGGCTTCCTGCCGGACATCGGCCCCATCCACGCCTATCGCGAGCCGTCGGGCCCCGGCGTCCGGGTCGACGGGATGCTGCATCCGGGCCTGGAGGTCAGCATGCACTACGACTCGCTGCTGGCGAAGTTGATCACCTGGGGCGAGGACCGCGGTCAGTGCATCCGCCGCATGAGGCGGGCGCTGGGCGAGTTCACGATCGCGGGCGTGCACACGACGATCCCCTTCCATCAGGCGATGCTGGAGGACGCCAACTTCCTGCGCGGGGCGATCAACACGGACTACGTCGAGGAATCGTTCCGCATGCCCCCGCTGGACCCCGAGCCCAGCGAGCGCCTGGCGGCGCTGGCGGCGGCGGCCTACTTCCAGACCGCCGGCGAGCGCGCCCCGCAGCACGAGAACGGCGCGCTGGGCGGCTGGGCCGGGCAGGCCCGCACCCTGCGCAGCCCCACCGACACGGGCTGGAGGCGCTGATGGCGCGACGGCTCGCCCTGCAGGTCGACGGCACGGTCCAGGATCTCGATCTGACGCGCGGCCCCGACGGCGCGTTCCAGGTCGAGATCGACGGGCAGACGCGCCGCGTCGAGCTCGCCGCCGACGGCACGGGCGGGATGCACCGGCTGCGCGTCGACGGACGGCTGACGGACGTGCACATCATGCGGGCGGGCCGCGGATTGCGCGTCACGGTCGGGGCGCACTCGCACGAGGTCGTCGTGCATCGCGGGGCGGCGTTGAACGGCTCCGCCTTCGCGGAGGGCGAGCTGGCCGTGCCGGCCCCGATGAGCGGCGTCGTCACGGAGGTGCTGGTCACCGAGGGCGCCGTCGTCCGGCAGGGCGACCCTCTGCTGGTGATCGTGGCGATGAAGATGAACAACGAGATTCGCTCACCGATGGGCGGCGTCGTGCGGACGGTGCACGTGCAGGTCGGGGAGCTGGCCGAGTACGGGGCGCTGTTGGTCGTGCTGGAGGCGGCCGAGGAGTCGTGAGGGCCGGGCCCGTGACATGCCCGGACGCCTGCACGGGGTCACGCCGGGGCCGAGTGTCCGCCGCGTCGTTGACCCCGATTTTTTCGGGTTGCTAGCATGGGGGTCTGTCCCATCGGGGTTTCGCCGATCGGGATCGATCCCCCGTGACCGTCGTCCGGGCCCGTGCGCAGCGCGCCGGTCCGGCAGCCGGTCCGATAGCGGGCCTGTACCGTCAGGTCGTACAGTCAGGAAGTAGAGGCGGTTTCTGGCCAAGGCCGAACATCGACTGAACGGACGAATCCGGGTTCCGGAAGTGCGCGTCATCGACGACGTGGGCGAGCAGTTGGGCGTCCTGCCCACGGAGCAGGCGTTGCAGATCGCGCGGGATCGCGGGCTCGACCTGGTCGAGGTGGCGCCCACGGCCCGCCCGCCGGTGACCCGCATCCTGGACTACGGCAAGTTCAAATACGAGCAGTCCAAGAGAGAGAGCGAAGGCCGCAAGAAGCAGAGCCGGGTGGTCCTGCGCGAAGTCAAGATGAAGCCCAACATCGGGCAGCACGACATGGACTTCAAGCTGCGCACGGCCGCGAAGCTGTTGCGCGCGGGCGACAAGGTGAAGCTCACGGTGATGTTCCGCGGTCGCGAGATCACGCACCCGGAGATCGGCCGGGGGCGGATTCGCACGATGATGGAGCGGCTGGAGGCGGAAGAGAGCCTGCCGCTCACGGTCGAAAAGAACCTCGGCATGGAAGGGCGCTTCATGAGCGTGATCGTGGCCGAGGACAAAGTGCGCGCCGCGGCGCTCCTGCGCGAGCAGGCGGAGCAAGCGGCGGCCGAAGCCGAAGGCGGGACATCGGATCCCGATCCCGAGGCGCCGCCCGAGGAGGCAGCCGGCTGATGCCGAAGATGAAGTCCCACAGCGGGGCCAAGAAGCGCTTCAAGGTCACCGGCAGCGGCCGGCTGATGCGCATGAAGGGCAGCCGCGGCCACAACAAGACCAAGAAGAACCGCAGGCAGCTCTACGCGATGGCGGAGATGCACCCCGTGCAGACGCGGGGCATGCGGAAGCAGATCAACCGGCTCCTCCCCTACGGAGCCTGATCGCGAGGCGCGGGCCGGCCCGGCCCCGTCCAAGAAGGCAGGTCCCCCATGCCCCGTGCCAGGAATCGCCCCGCCGCGCGGCGGCGGCACAAGAATGTGCTCGCCCAGACCAAGGGGCATCACGGAACACGCAACCGCATCTTCCGGCGGGCGTCGGAGTCGCGGTTGCATGCGCTGTCGTACAGCTACCGCGACCGTCGCGACCGCAAGGCCGACTTCCGCCGCCTGTGGATTCAGCGCATCAACGCCGGCGCGCGGCTGCACGGGCTGAGCTACAGCCAGCTCGTCTACGGCCTGCGCCTGGCCGGGGTGCAGATCGACCGCAAGGTCATGGCCGACCTCGCGGTGCAGGACCCGCCGGGCTTCGAGGCGGTCGTCGATCGGGCCAAGGCGGCCCTGCCGGCCTAAGCGCCCGCGCGCCGCGCCGCGCATCGGGACGGGGGCCGCATGCGGATCGGTAGTTCGCGGCTGGGCCGGACGTTCGCCGACAAGGTCGAGGGCTTCCGCCGGCTCGACGCCGACGGCTTCGCCTCGGCCTGGCTGCCCAACATCTTCGAGCACGACACGATGTCGGTGATCGTCGCCGCGGGCGCGGTCACGCAGCGGGTGACGCTGGGCGTCGACGTCGTGCCGACGTACTCCCGCCACCCGATCACGATGGCGCAGCAGGCGCTCAGCGCGCAGGCCGCCACGGGCGGGCGCTTCGTGCTGGGCGTGGGCCTGAGCCATCAGGTGGTGATCGAGAACCAATTCGGCGCGGACTTCTCGAAGCCGGTGCGGCACATGCGCGAGTACCTGACGCTGCTGGGCCGCCTCCTGAACGGGGAGCGCGTCGACTTCGAGGGGGAGGTCTTCCGGGTCCGCGGGGCCCAGCTGCGGGTGGGCGATGCGCCGCCGCCGCCGGTCCTGGTCGCGGCGCTGGGGCCGCAGATGCTGCGCCTGACAGGCCGTCTGGCCGACGGCACCGTGACTTGGCTGGCCGGGGCCCGCTACTTGGAAGAGGTCGTCGTACCCACCATCGGGCAGGCGGCGTCAGAGGCGGGGCGGCCCGACCCCCAGGTGGTGGTGGGGCTGCCGATCGCGCTGACGGACGACGTGGATGCGACGACGGAGCGGATCGCCCGCGCGTACCGGTTCTACGGCGACCTGCCGTCGTACCAGCGGGTGATCCGCGGCTCCGGCGCCGAGGGCCCGGCCGGCGTCTCGCTGATCGGCGATCAGCCGATGCTGGAGCGGGAGTTGCGGCGGCTGAAGCAGATCGGGGTCACGGAGTTGATCGTCACCTGCGAGGGGCACGACCGGGAGACCCGCGATCGCACCTACGAGTGGGCAAAGTCGCTGGCGCCCGAGTTCTGAGGCAGGGGGGCGGGAACGACATGCCGATCCACACGCTCAGCCGCTTCGACGTTGGTCTGGGGGAGGCCGAGGCGTTCGTGCGGGCGCGGGAGGGGGAGGGGTGGGCGAGTCAGGGCGACGTCCCACCGATCGGTGTCTGGGCGGTGATCATGGGACGGCCGGCCTGCGTGCTGGCGCTGACCCGATACGACAGCCTGGCGCACTGGCAGGCGGCGACGGAGCGCGTCCGCGCGCAGCCCCCGGCTCCGCAGCCGGGTGAAGTGATCGCACTACGGCCGATCACGCGGCGCAGCCCGGCCGGGCCGGCCCCGGAGGCCGATCCCGGCATCTACACGATGCGCACCTTCAACGTCGCGCCGGAGGACTTGGCCCGCTTCGTGGAGCTCTCGGAGGATGTCTTTTGGCCCTGGGTGGAAGCCGGCCAGGGCCATCGTCCGCTGGGACAGTGGACCTCGATCGTTGCGCCGCACACGCGCGTCTACATGATCACGCGCTACGACGATCTCGCGCATTGGGAGGCGACCCGGAGCGTGGGGCCGAGGCCCGGCGCAGCGGAGCTCGTGCCGCTCTGGGAGGCCGCGGGCCCCGCCATCGCCGAGCGCGCCCGCCTCACGATCGACACGGACCTCCGCATGCTGCAGCCGATCGGCAGCCGCCGCCCCTGAACCGCCGACCGACAACGGCTACGCGCCGGGCAGCCGGTATGGCTCTGAAACGCCCGCCTCGACCGCTTCCTCGTCGTCCTCGCTGTACTCGTGGAGCCGCGGCTCGATCGCCTGGACGTCGCCGAGCACCGTTTCGGCGAAGCGACGCAGGCTCTCCTCGGCCTGGCCGATGGGCATGCCGCCGAAGCGGAAGTTAAGCACCAGCTCCTCGGCGCTGGTCATGCGTTGGATGTAGCGCACCTTATCGAGGCACTCCTCGGGGCTGCCGAAGATCTGGGGGCGGGCGTTGAACTCGCCGATCTCCTCAAGGCTTTTCTTCTTCAGCGTCTTCTCGAACGATTCGTAGAACTCGTAGCCCCCGGCCTGCTTGAAGTGGGCGCTGTCGGAGAAGTGGTAGTGCCGCTCGACGCTCTCCTGGGCCTCGGTCACGTGGCGCACCATGCGCTCCCAGCCCTCGTCGCGGTCCTTTGTGCAGACCACGTTGACGACCACGGTGGGCTGCTTGGGCCCCCAGCCGTGCTCGGCGCGGACGGCGTTGAACTCGCGCATATCGGCCCGGTACTCCTCCCACTTCTTCTGGTTGGTGAACAGCATGCCGAGGCCGGCGTCGGCGGCGATGCGCAGGGTGCCGGGGCTGATCCAGGCGACCCGCATGTGGTCGAGCAGGTCGGGCGTGCGCGGCCGCGGCCGGATCGTCGTCTCGGGGATGGTGAAGAACTCGCCCTCGTGGGCGAAGAACTCGCTCGTCCAGGCCTTGCGCAGGATCTCCAACGATTCCAGGAAGCGTCCCCGCGACTCGCCCATGGGGATGCGGAAGCCGTCGAACTCGCGCTGGCCGGCGCCGCGGCCGAGGCCGATCGTCAGCTTGCGCCCCTGCAGCATGTTGTCGAGCACCGAGATCTGCTCGCAGATCGCGATCGGGTCGTACCAGGGCAGCACGACGACCATCGTGCCGAAGTCGATGCGCTTGGTCATGCCGGCGAAGTAGGTCAGGTTCTGCACGGCGCCGCCGGTCATGATGTAGGGCGAGAAGTGGTGGTCGATCGCCCAGAGGGAGTCGTAGCCCATCGGCTCGACGAGGCTGCCCAGGTGCAGATCCTCCTCGTAGATCTGCGCGTCCGTGATCTCCTGGGGCTCGTCGGCCTTGCGCTCGAAGCGGTCCCAGTCGTGGTAGTTCTGGAAGTTGAGGTGAACGCCAACCTTCATCTCGGGGCTCCTTGCCTGGTCGTTGCGGGATCTGCGCGGCCGGGGATCGATGGGCTGCCGCGCAGGCTATCAGCCTTCGCGGATGCTGGCCGACAACTCGCGCTGCAGCTGTCCGACGATGCCCCGCCGGACGCGGGCGATCTCGGCGTCGGTCAGCGTGCGCTCGGCCGAGCGATAGGTGACCGCGTAGGCGAGCGACTTCTTGCCCTCCGGCACCTGCGGGCCGCGGTAGACGTCGAACAGGTCGGCGCGCTCGACGAGAGCGTTCCGCGTCAGGATGGCGGCGACGCGGGCCGCCGGCAGATCGGCCTCGACGACGATGGCCAGGTCCTCGACGACCGCGGGGTAGCGGCCCAGCGTGCCGATGCGCAGCGGCGCGGGGTCGATGGCGGCCAGGGCGTCGAGGTCGAGCTCCGCCAGGAACACGGCGCCCGCGATCCCCATCCGCTCCGCGACGGCGGGGTCGAGTTGACCGACGACTCCCACCGGCGTCACGCGACGCCGCTTGCCGGCCCCCTGCGCGACGCCGACCCGGGCGCTGACGCCGGGCAGCAGCGCGCCGTCGGGCGGGTCGGCGGGCGCGTAGTCGAAGGGCAGGCGCAGCGCGCTCGCGACCGCGTCGAGGACGGCCTTGGCGTCGTAGAGGTCCGCGGGGCGGGGCTCGGCGTCGTGGGCGGAGGCGGCGTGCGCGCCGCCGATCGCCAGCACGACGTCGGTGCGCTCGCGGGGCAGGTCGCCGGGCCGGGGCAGGAAGACCTTGCCCGCTTCGAAGAGCCGCAGCGGTCCGGCGGCCCGCGCCCGTCCGCGGGCGTTGGCCGCGTAGCAGGCCAGCACGCCCGGCCGCAGCGACGTGCGCATGCGTGCGTACTGCGAACTCATGGGGTTGAGCAGGGCCAGGGCGTCGTCTCCCGTGGGGGCGCCCGCGGGCCCGGCCGGGACGCCGTCGAGCGCCGCGACGCTGGTCGCGGCGTAGGTGATGACCTCGCTGCAGCCGCTCGCCGCCAGGGCGTCGCGGATTGACTCCCGCACCAGCAGGCGGCGGTCGACGCTGGGCTCCGGCAGCGGCCCCGACAGTCCCAGGCTGGGCAGGTTGTCGTAGCCGTGGATGCGGCAGACCTCCTCCACGACGTCGTCGGGCAGGGCGATGTCGGTGCGCCACGGCGGCGTCTCCACGACGTACGTGCCGGGCGGCTTCCAGCGGGTGGGGAAGCCGAGCCCGCTCAGGATCGAGCGCACGGTCTCGGTCGGCAGCGCCGTGCCGGCGATCCGTTCCAGCCGCTGCGACGTCAGGTGTACTCGGACCGGCGGCCGCTCGCCGGGGTAGGCATCGACGATGCCGGCGTCGGCGACGCCGCCGGCCGTCTCCAGCAGCAGGCACATCGCCCGCGCCGAGGCCTGCGCCGCCAGTTCCGGGTTGAGCCCCTTCTCGAAGCGCAGCGACGCCTCCGTGCGCTGCTTCAGCGCCGACGCCGTGCGGCGCGTGTTCGCGCCCGAGAAGTTGGCCGCCTCCAGCAGGATGTTCGTCGTCTGCGGCGCGACTTCGGAGTCGGCGCCGCCCATCACACCGGCCAGGGCCAGCCCCACCTCGGCGTCGGCGATCAGCAGATGATCGGGGCCCAACTGCTGATCGCTGCCGTCGAGCAGCGTGATGCGCTCGCCCGTCCGGGGCCGGCGCACCACGATGCGGCCCCCGCGGAGGCGGTCGTAGTCGAACGCGTGCAGCGGCTGGCCCATCTCCAGCATGACGAAGTTGGTCACGTCGACGACGTTGTTGATCGGCCGCTGTCCGGCCGCGATGAGGCGTTGCTGCAACCAGTCCGGCGAGGGGCGGACCTCGATGCCGCGGATGATCGTCGCGACGTAGCGGCCGCAGAGGTCAGGGTCGGCGATCTCGACCGATGTCGCCCGCGCGATCGGCGGGCCGTCCTGGGTGTACTCGATGGCGGGCTCCCGCACGGCCTGACCGGTCAGCGCGGCCACCTCGCGGGCAATGCCGAGCACCGAGAAGTGGTCGGGGCGGTTCGGCGTGGGCGCGATGTCGAGCACGGTCTCGCCGAGCACCTCGGCCAGGGGCGTGCCGACGGCGGCCGCGTCGTCGAGGACGAGGATGCCCTCGTGCTCATCGGAGAGGCCGAGTTCCCGCTCGGAGCAGACCATGCCGGCGGAGGCGACGCCGCGAATCGTCGACTTCTTGAGTTTGCGCGGCTTGCCGGAGTGCGCGTCGAGCAGCGACGCGCCCTCCAGCGCGAAGGCGATCTTCTGCCCCTGTGCGACGTTGGGCGCGCCGCAGACGACCGTCTGGGGGGCGTCGCCGCCGTAGTCGACGCTGGCGAGGAGGAGGCGGTCGGCGGCGGGGTGCGCCTGCACGTCGGTGACCAGGCCGACGCGGACCAGGTCGCCCCAGTCGCCGCCGCTGCGCTCGATCGACTCCACCTCGGCGCCGGCCATCGAGAGGCGGTGCGCGAGTTCCTCGACGGGCAGCGTGATGGGGACGTAATCGGCCAGCCAGCGCAGCGGGACCTTCACGTCGCGCTCCCGGCGGCGGCGCCGCGGCCGGCCTCTCCGCGGAACTGTTCGAGGAAGCGCAGGTCGTTGGCGTAGAAGTAGCGGATGTCGTCGATGCCGTAGCGCAGCATCGCGAAGCGCTCGATGCCCATGCCGAAGGCGAAGCCGGTGTAGCGCTCCGGGTCGAGCCCGGCCGCCTCGATGATCTCCGGGTGCACCATGCCCGCCCCCAGCACCTCCAGCCAGCGATCCGCCCAGCGGATGCCGAGTTCCGCGCCGGGCTCGACGAAGGGGAAGTAGTCGCAGCGGAAGCGGGTCTCCAGATCGGGGCCGAGGAAGCGGTGCACGAACGACTCCAACGTGCCCTTGAGGTGGGGGAACGAGACGCCCTCGTCGATGACGAGCCCCTCGATCTGGGTCAGCATCCATTCGTGCGTGGCGTCGGTCGCCTCGTAGCGGTAGCAGGCCCCGGGCACGATCACGCGGATCGGCGGCGCGTGCGTCTCCAGATAGCGGATCTGCATCGGCGAGGTGTGCGTGCGCAGCAGCCGCCGGGGGGGCGGCTGCTGCGCGTCCGCCGGGTCGCCGGCGGGCCCTGCCGGATCGGCCCGCTCCGGGTCGATCCAGATCGTGTCCCACATGTCGCGCGCGGGGTGGTCGCGCGGGATGCGCAGGCGGTCGAAGTTGTACGTGTCCCATTCGACCTCGGGGCCCTCGACGACGTCGAAGCCCATCTCGCGGAAGACGCGCTCCATGGCGCGACGGGTGAGTGTGACGGGGTGCAGCTGGCCCTGGGGCAAGGAGCGCGCGGGCAGCGTCACGTCGATCGAGGCGGCGGCCTGCGTGGCGGCGGCGCTGCGCCGCAGCGCCTGGCGGTGCTCGTCGAGGGCAGCTTCGAGCGCGTTCTTGAGCCGGTTCGCGCCCTGGCCGATCGCGGGCCGGTCCGCCGCGGGCAGATCGCGGACGCCGCGCAGGACGCCCGTCAGCAGCCCCTTGCGGCCCAGGTAGCGCGTGCGCCAGTCGTCCAGCGCGGCCGCGTCGGTCGCGGCGGTAAGGTCGCGGCGGGCGTCGGCTTCCAGGGCGGCGAGGTCGGGAGGCGGCATCGCGGTCACCGTACTCACGGCCCCAGCGGAGGGCAATCGCGATCAGCGGAGGCGGGGCGGCGACGCTGCTACACTCGCGCCGATCAACCGGAGAACGGAAGGAGCGGGCGCTGCCATGGCCGTCAAGAGCTATGTCCTGATCGAGACCGAAGTGGGAACCGCGAAAGCTGTCGCGGACCGCCTCAAGGTGATCCACCACCGGGCCGCGAAGGTGACGCAGGTGGACACCGTGACCGGCCCGTTCGACGTCGTCGCGCAGATCGAGGCCGAGGACCTGAACAAGCTCGGCAACTGCATCACCGAAGCGATCCAGACGATCACGGGCGTGAAGCGCACCACGACCTGCCTGACGCTGATGCTCGACTAGACACTCCGCCCGCACGCGCCCCGCGCACGCGGAGAAAGGCGGGCCGATGCCCCGGCAGACCGAGCCGCCCGCGGACATGCTGCCCGTCGAGGAGGCGCTGGCGCGCATCCTGGACCTCGTCGAGGAGATGCCGGCGGAACTGCGTCCGATCCGCGAGGCCACCGGCCAGGTGCTGGCGGAGGACGTCGTCGCGCCGTTCGACATCCCGCCGCGCGACAACACGGCCATGGACGGCTACGCGGTGCAAGCGGCGGACACGGCGCCGGCCGGCGCGGACCTCGATGGCGACGGTGCGGCCGAGCTGCGCGTGATCGGCGAGCTGGCGGCGGGCTACCTGTACGAGGGCGTCGTCGGGCCGGGCGAGGCCGTGCGCATCATGACGGGCGCTCCCATGCCCGACGGCGCGGACTCGATCGTCCCATTCGAGGAGACCGACGAGACGGGGCTGCGCGCGCCGGGCCAAGCGGGCCAGTCCGACGGCGCCGCGCGGCGCAGCGTGCGCGTGCTGAAGGCGGCCCGTCCCGGCGCGAACATCCGCCGCCGCGGGGAGGATGTGCGCCGGGGGGCGCTGATCCTGACGCGGGGGCTGGTGCTGCGGGGCGCCGGGATCGCGGTGCTGGCCTCGATGGGGATCGGGGCGGTGTCGGTCGTGCGGCGGCCGCGCGTCGCGATCCTCTCCACCGGGGACGAGCTGCTGACGCCGGGCGCGTCGAGGGAGGGGGCGCCGCCGGCGCCGGGCAAGATCTACGACAGCAACGCCTACGGCCTGGCGGCGCTGGTCGAGGAGTACGGGGGCGTGCCGGTGCTGTCGGGCATCGCGGAGGACACCGTGCCGGCGCTGACCGCGAAGATCGCCGAGGCGGTGGCGGCGGCCGACATGGTGGTGACCTCGGCGGGGGTGTCGCGCGGGGACTTCGACGTCGTCAAGGAGGTGCTGGCGCGGGAGGGCGAGGTGCGCTTCTGGACGGTGCGGATGAAGCCCGGCAAGCCCCTGGCCTTCGGCCGCTTCACGGCCCCCGACGGGCGGCTCGTGCCGCACATCGGCCTGCCGGGCAACCCGGTCTCGTCGCTGCTGGCGTTCGAGCTGTTCGGGCGGCCGGCGCTGCTCAAGATGCAGGGGCGGCAGGTGCAGTCGCGGCCCGTGGTGACGGCAGTGGCCGACGAGGAGATCGTGAACACGGACGCGCGCCGGGTCTACGCGCGGGCGATCGTGGAGCGGGCCGCCGACGGGCGCTGGCACGCCCGCCTGACGGGCCCGCAGGGGTCGGGCGTGCTGACGTCGATGGCCTACGCGAACGGCTACGCGGTCTGTCCGGCGGAGCGCGATCGCGTCTCGGTGGGGGAGGAGGTCGAGGTGCTGATGGTGGACTGGGAGCACTCGCCCGACTGACGGGCCGGGGGGATGAGGGGTCGTGATGGCCACTTCGGCCCGCGGGAACCCTGGGCGGATGCTCGGGATTCCCGTGCTGGTCGTGCTCGCACTGCTCGCCCTCTCGTGCGCATCCCGTGACGGCCCGACGGGAGAGCCAGACGACACTCTGGAAGCGGCGCCCACTGAGGTGGAAGTCCGGACGTTCAGCTTTGAGGAGGGCCTCGGTCGGCTGGACGAGGAAACACGCGAATGGGTCACGGGGTTCGCCGCCTCCGTGCCCGCCGAGATGCCTGAGCATGCGCGCGCATGGGCTCATTTCATCATCGACGCCCAGCGGGATCGGGTCTATCCGATCGTCGGCGGTTCCGTTCGGGAGACTCTGGTTCTCGGGAACTACGGACCCCGGCCGATCGGGCAAGCGTTGCTCTGTTTGAGGAACGGGCAACCGGCTTCCTGCGGGAGCGCTCGCGCCGATAGCCTCATCCCCCCGCTCGCCTTCGATTTCGTCGATCTCGAGATCGCCGCGGAGACCGGGAACCGGCTCGATGTGCTGATCGTCCCGGATAATCAAGTCGGCAGTGGGCTTGGGGGCACAGGCCACGGCAAAACGCTATTCGCGGGTGAGCGGTCGTCCCCGGCGCCCGGCCGGCTCGTGCCGGAAGCGGAGACGGAGCGCGCCTGGCCCTGGGACGGATGCGGATTCGCCCGGCTGCTCAGAGATCCTCCGCCTTGGCGTGAGAGCGTTCGGTTGCCCCGCAAAGTTGATCGAGGGGCCGACGTCTTCCTGCTTATCGAACGCTGTCCGGGTCCCCCGGAAACGTTCACGCTGATACCGATCGCGGACGCATCGCGGGTCATCCAGTTGGGGGGCGCGGTCTGGGACGGGCCGATCCAGATGGTGGGCTCGACCCTGTTGGTGCGCGTTTCTGGGGAAGACCTCGCGGGACTGCATGAGTTCCAGGTCGTGGTGTTACGTGGCCATTTTGGCCCCGACGAGGGACGTTCTGTCTGGTTCAGCGACGCCGCCGGCCTCGATCCCTAGATGCCGGGCGCGGCGCGCGATCAGCCGCTGTAGTTCCAGCCGGTGTTGAGCGACGTCAGGGGCTCGCCCTCGCGCTGACGGTCGCCGTCGAGGACCGCGGCGACGACGAGGATGTGGTCGCCGGCCGGGATGAACTGCTGCGCCTCGCAGTCCAGCCAGGTCAGGGCGTCGCTGAGGACGGGGCAGCCGCGCTCCGTGCTCCAGTACTCGACGCCGGCCAGCTTGTCGCGCAGCTGCTGGCCGCGCGAGCGCCCGCGGATCTTGGCGGGGTCGCGGGGCTGCAGGAAGCGCCCGGCGACGTCGAAGCAGTCCTCGGCCAGCAGGGCCACGCTGAGCGCCCGGTTCGCCTGGATGCTGGCGAGGCTGTAGGAGTCGCGCTCGAAGGCGATCAGGATCAGGCGCGGCTGGAAGGAGATCTGCAGCACCCAGTCGGCGATCATGCCCGAGGGGTCGCCGTCGCGCTGGGTGCCGATGAAGTAGACGCCGTAGGGCATCTCGTGCATGACGGCGGCCAGCCGCGCGTGCCGGCGGCGGGAGTGGGCGGGCTCGGGCTCTGGCGGCAGCGTCACGACGGCGGATTCCGCGCGCAGCTGCAGGAGCAGGTCGCGGGCGATGTTGAGCTCCTGCATGCGGGCGTCGGCGTCGGGCGCGTCCGGGTTGCGGTCGGGGTGGAAGATGCGGGCCAAGCTGCGGTAGCGGTCGGCGATGAGGTCGGCCTCGGCGTCGGCGGGGACGCCCAGCAGGGCGGCGGCTTCGGCCCGGTCGCGGGGGATGGCCATGGCGGTCAGCGTATCGCGACGGGCGAGACGGGGATCGAGGCTCGGCCGGGCCGGCCGGCTACTCGCGCTTGCCGGGCAGCTTGGGGGCCAGCCAGTCGATGAAGGCGTCGGGGGCGCGGGTCTGCATGTAGAAGCGCCCCGGGCCCTCGAGCTTGGCGACCAGGCCCTCGCCGCTCGTCAGCGTCGTGCGCCAGCTGCCGGACTTGCCGACGTTGTAGCTGACGCTCTCATCGAAGGCGACCATGTGCCCGGTGTCGACGGTGTAGCGCTGTCCCGCGCCGAGTTCGATCAGGCGGATCGCACCGTAGCTGGAGAGGAAGATCGTGCCGGCGCCGGTGGCCTTGAGCATGAACAGCCCTTCGCGGGAGAAGAAGGTCTTGCCGCCGCCCCACTTGGTGTCGACCTCGACGCCGTCGGTGGCGGCCAGGAACGAGCCGGACTGGATCAACAGCGACGGCCCGCCGACCTCCAGCGCCACGATGTCGCCCGGCAGGGCCGGCGCGACGGTGACCTCGCCGCCGTCGCCGGAGGCCTGGAAGTTGTTGATGAAGAAGCTCTCGCCGCCCAGCACGGAGCGCTTGAGGCCCTTCATCAGGCCGCCTCGGACCTCGGACTTCATCTCGATGGTGTCGGACATGCTGACCATCGCGCCGGCCTCGGCCTGGATGCGCTCGCCGGGGGCGAGTTGGATGACGCCGAGGGCGTAGGAGGGACCGTGCTCAATCGAGTATTCCATGGGGCTCACTTCGTTCGTGGGGGCCGCCGCGGGGGTCGCGACGGCCGGTGGGGGTGGTGGGACGTACCTCCATGCTACCCAGGCGCGGCGCGGCGGGAGCGATCGCTATGTCGCGGGGGAAGCGCTAGTACCGGGTCGTAAAGCGGTCGAATTCGTGCGTGGCGGCGCCCCACGAGACCTCGATGTCGAACACGCGGGCCATGCCCGGCCCCTCGTAGAGCTTGTCGAGCAGGGCCTCAAGCAGTGGGCGCGGCCCCTCCGCGACGACCTCGACGGTCGTGCCGCCGGGCAGGTTGCGCGCGATGCCGCTCAGCCGGAGCGGGTCCAGGCGGTAGGCCGTGCGGCTGCAGAAGTCGCGATAGCCGACGCCCTGCACGAAGCCGTGCACGAGCGCGGTCAGCCGCTGATCGGCGGCCGGGCCAGGGTCGCCGGCGCCGGGCGCGTGGCCCCGCTTACGTCGCAGCCGCTGCAACCAGGCCATGCACCACGTCCTCGGCGAGGTCCGGCGGCACGTCGTCGCGGACGACGGGCGCGCCGATCGCCTCCAGCAGCACCCAGCGTTGCCGCCCGCCGGTGACCTTTTTGTCGCTTCGCATGGCCTCCAGCACCGCGTCCGTCGTCAGACCGGGGCTGGGCGCGGCCTGGGTGGGCAATCCGAAGCGGCGAAGGACGCGCTCGTGCCGCTCGACCGTGGCGGTGTCGATCAGGCCGATGCCGTGGCCGATGCGCGCCGCCCCCACCAGCCCGATGGCGACCGCCTCGCCGTGCAGGTACGCCCCGTACGACGTGACCGCCTCGATCGCGTGGCCGATGGTGTGGCCGTAGTTGAGCGTCATGCGCAGGTCCGACTCGCGCTCGTCGGCGGAGACGACGGCGGCCTTGATCGCCATGTTGCGGGCGATCAGTGAGACGGCGCGGTCGCGGGCGTCCGGCGTCGGGTCGCTCAGCGAGAGCAGGGCGCCGGCGTCGCGCTCCAACTCGTCGAGCATGGCGGGGTCGCGGATGAAGGCGTGCTTGATCACCTCCGCGAAGCCGGCCCGCAGCTCGCGCGGGGGCAGGCTGGCGAGCGTGGCGATGTCGGCCACGACGGCGCGCGGCTGGTAGAACGCGCCCACGAGGTTCTTGCCGGCCGGCAGGTCGACGGCGACCTTGCCGCCGATCGCGGCGTCGACCATGCCGAGCAGGGTGGTGGGCGCGTGGACGAGCGGCATGCCGCGCAGGTAGGTCGCGGCGGCCGCGCCGGCCAGGTCGGTGACCACGCCGCCACCCAGCGCCAGCACGACGTCGCCGCGTTCGGCGCGGGCGCCCGCCAGCCAGTCGAAGAGGACCTCCAACTGCCGCAGGTTCTTGCTCGTCTCCCCGCCGGGGACGGTCGTGGATTCACAGCGGCGGCCGGACGCCGTCAGCGCCGACGCGAGGGCCGCGCCGTAGAGCGGCTGCACGGTGGCGTCGCTCACGAGGAAGACGCGGCCGGCCGCGGGGGCGACCCCATCGAGGATCTGCGGCAGCCGCGCCAGCAGACCCCAGTCGCAGAAGATCGGATAGTCCGCGGCGCCGGGACGTGTGCGCACGACGGCGGCCGGCGCGTCGGCGCCCTCCCAGGCCGCGGCGGGGCCGGGGGCCGGTTCCGGCCCGGGCGGCCCTTGCACGAAGTCGCGATGGCGGGCCCGCGATCCGACGGCGGCCGGCCCCTCCCGATCGAAGGCGGCCGCGATCTGCTCCACCACCGCCTCAATGGACGCCGTGTCGGTGTGCGCGGTGGCGTCGGCGAGGGCGTAGTGGGACTGGCGGGCGGCCTTGAGTTGGCGCACGGTCCCTGCGCGGTCGCCGCCGGCGAGCAACGGCCGCCCGCCGGGGCTGGCCGACTCGGCGGCGGCGTGGCGGGCCAGGATCGTGTCCCAGCGAGCCTCCAGCGCGACGACGAAGCCGCCGTCGCAGAGCACGTCGCGGTTGGCGGCGTCGAGCCAGAGCCCGCCCCCGGTCGCGATGACCGCGTCGGGCTGCGCCGCGGCCTGGCGGGCGGCGTCGCGCTCGAGGGCGCGGAAGGCCGGCTCGCCGTCCTGGGCGAAGATGTCGGGCACGCTGCGGCCGGCGCGCTGCTCGATGAGGTCGTCGGTGTCGAGCGCCGTCCAGCCCAGCCGCGCGGCGAGCGCGCGCGCGATGGCCGACTTGCCGGTGGCGCTGAAGCCGATCAGGACGATCCGCGAGGGGCGGGCGGGGGCCATGACCGCTATCCGTCCGCCGGACGCTGGTCGATGGGGCCGATGCGCGCCTCGAAGGCCGCCAGGTTGCGCCGCAGTTCGGGCAGGCTGTCGCCGCCGTGCTTCTCCAGCAGGGCGTCGGCCAGGACGAGCGCCAGCAACGCCTCGGCGATGACGCCGGCGGCCGGCACGACGCAGACGTCGGAGCGCTCGTAGTGGGCCTGCACGCGCTCGCCGCTGGCGAGGTCGGCGGAGGGCAGCGGGTGGGCGAGCGTCGCGATCGGTTTCACGGCGACGCGCACGACGATGTCCTCGCCGTTGCTGGTGCCGCCCTCGATGCCGCCGGCGTGGTTGCTGGCGCGCCGCCAGGGGCGCGTGCCGCTCTCACCGCTCGGCCAGGCGTCCTGCGGCAGGACGACGTCGTGCATCTGCGAGCCGCGCCGCGCGGCGCCACGGAAGCCGTCGCCGATCTCGACGCCCTTGAAGGCGTTCATGCTCAGCAGCGCCTGGGCGATGCGGCTGCTGAGTTTGCGCTCCCAGTGCACGTGCGAGCCCAGGCCGAAGGGCACGCCCGTGACGCGCGCCTCCACGACGCCGCCGACGCTGTCGCCGTCGCGCTTGGCGGCGTCGATAGCGGCGACCATGCGCGCGGCCGCGCCGGGGTCGGCGCAGCGCACCGGCGACGCCTCCAGCGCCCCCCAGTCGATGTCGGCGAAGTCGGTGCTGTCAGCAGTGTCGTCGGCGGCGACGTCGCCGATGCGGACGACGTGGCTGTAGAAGCGCGCGCCCACCTGCTCCGCGAGGCTGCGCGCGACGGCGCCGGCCGCGACGCGGGCGGCGCTCTCACGGGCGCTGGCGCGCTCCAGCGAATTACGCACGTCGTCGTAGCCGTACTTGAGCGCGGCCGCGAGGTCGGCGTGGCCGGGGCGGACGCGGGTGACGGGGGTGGGCTCGGCGCTGCCCGCGGGCGGCGCATCGACGGCCATCGTCTCGGTCCAGGGGCGCTTGTCGGGGCCGCTGCCGGTGCTGTGGTCGCGGTTTTCGATCCACAGCGCGACGGGGCTGCCCAGCGTGCGGCCGCGGCGCACGCCGCCGCGGATGTGGGCGTAGTCGGTCTCGATCTTCATGCGCCCGCCACGGCCGTAGCCCAGCTGTCGCCGCGCGAGTTGCGTGCGGATGTAGGCCTCGGTCAAGGGCACGCCGGCGGGCAGGCCCTCGACGATGACCGTGAGGCCCGGCCCGTGCGACTCTCCGGCGGTGAACCAGCGCAGCGATCCCATGGAATGACGGTAGCGCAGCCGGAATCTGCGATCCGCCGAGCAGCGCCAAGCGCGTTATGGATCGGGGCCGGGCGCCGCGCCGACCGCGTCCTCTTGGGACGGCGCGGCGGCCAGCGAGTCGGCCAGGGCGGGGGCCATGGGGGGCAGTTCCACGGGGCGCGGTTCGCCGCTGGGACCGAGCTCGTAGTGGGCGTTGAAGGCCAGCGCGATCTCGCGCGTCTCGGCGTCCCAGTCGAGGCCGATGGCGTTGGCGCGGTCGGCGCTCATGCTGAGGATGGCCTGGGGGGTCGCGCTGTCGGCGTCGCGGAAGGTCGTGTATACGTCCACGCGGACGACCTGGGGCAGGTAGTCGGCGACGTCGTAGAAGACCATCTCGGTGATGCGGACGGCGGTCGCCAGGGCGATGTCGAGGGCTGTGGCGACCTGCTGGCTGCGACCGCCGATGACGCGCATCTCCGGCTCCGCGCTGGTGGTGATCTGGACGTGCATCGCGTCGGCGGCGAGCAGTTCCATGCCCTGCACGCCCGCCCAGACGGCCGCGCTGATGCCCTTGGGCGGGCGCATCTGACGCCAGTGCTCGATCTCGGCCTCGAGCAGGCCGCGGATCGCGTGGATGTCGTTGGCCGCGACCAGATCCCGCCAGTAGCTGTGCGTGCGGATCTCCTTGAAGAGGATGAGGCCGATCAGGCCGACGATCACGAAGATCACCGCGAACGTGATCGCGACGCCTTCGTTCATCAGATCGGCCTCCGGCCCGGGCATGCATTGCCGCGGCCTCCGGGCGTGAGGCTCACGAGACCTCCGCCATGGCGCGGCGGGCGGCGGCGAACATCGCCGCCATGGGCGGGGCGCGGCGGGTCCAGAGTTCGAACGAGGCGGCGCCCTGGTGCACGAGCATGGGCAGCCCGCCCAGGACGCGGTGCCCGGCGGCGGCGGCCTCGCGCATGAGCGGGGTCTCGATCGGGTTGGCGACCAGGTCGACGACCATCGCGCTGGGGTTGAGCGCGTCGACGGGGAAGGGGGTCTCGCCGGCGTGCGCCGCGCCCTGCATGCCCACGGGGGTGCACTGCACGACGAGGTCGCAGACGCGGAGCGCGGCCGTGGCCGCGGGACCGTCGCTGCCGGCGGCGCGCAGGCGCACGCCGTCCGCGTGCGCGCCGGTGAGCGCCGAGGCGATGTCGTGGCGCAGGCGGGCGGCGCGCACCGCGGTGCGATTGGCGATCGTGATCGAGGTGGCCTTGCGCCAGACCAGCGCCCAGGCCACGGCGCGGGCGGCGCCCCCGGCGCCCCAGACGACCACGTTCGCGCCCTTGGCGTCGAAGCCGGCGTCCTTGAGGGCGGCCTGAAAGCCGGCGACGTCGGTGTTGAAGCCCGCGAGGTGGCCGCCCTCGTTGACGATGGTGTTGATCGCGCCGACGAAGCGGGCGGTCTCGTGCAGGCGCTCCACGTAGCGCAAGGCGGCTTCCTTGTAGGGGATCGTGATGTTCGCGCCGAGGGTGTTGGGAGCCTTCAAGCCGGCGATGAACGTCTCGAGCTCCTCGGGCGGCAGGTCCCAGGCTTCGTACTGGGCGTCGAGGCCAATGGCATCGAACGCCGCCTGCTGAAAGCGGGGCGAGATGCTATGCCCCAGCGGGTGTCCAATCAGGCCCACGCGTGTGCTCATCGCCGGCTGTTCCCCGGGTTCATACGTCTTTCGCTTCGGTCGTCGCGGGCTGGTTCGGTCCCGGCCCGGCGTCGAGGATCGTGGTGATCGCACTACTGGCTCCGTACCCGGTCCACGTTATCGCTGTGCTCCTCAAAAGTCTCGGCGAACAGATGGCCGCCGTCCCCGCTGGCGACGAAGTAGAAGAACGCGGTCTCCGCCGGGCGCAGGGCGGCGAGGATCGAATCGAGGCCGGGCGAGGCGATCGGCGTTGGCGGCACACGATCCGAATCATACGTGTTCCACGCGGAGGATACGGCCAGATCGTCCACCGTCAGGGGGGATTTCCAGTGCCCGTACACCGCGACGCTGTCCGGGTCCTGGGCCAGCGCGTACTGGACGGTGGGGTCAGCCTGCAGCGGCAGCCCGGTGTCGATGCGGTTCCAGAAGACCGAGGCGATCACCGGCCGCTCGTCGGGCAGCACGGCCTCCCGCTCGACGATGGAGGCGATGGTCAGCAGCAGATGCAGGGAGCGCCCGCTGGCGGCGATCTCAGCGCGCAGTTCGGTGCTGAGTTGCTCGTCGAAGCGATGCAGCATCTGCCGCACGACGTCGGCGCTGGTCGCGACGCGGGAGATGACGTAGGTGCTGGGGAAGAGGTAGCCCTCCAGGGAGGTCGAGGCGGGGCGCGCGGCGGCGAGCGTCCCCACGGCGACGCCGGGTTCGGCGGCGGCGGCGGCGAGGTCGGCGGCGCTGAGCGGGCTCTGCTCGGCGATGCGGGTGAAGATCTCCGCCGCCTGCCAGCCCTCCGGGATCGTCACGACGATCTCCGAGGTGATGCCGTGGCGGATGCGCTCGATGACGTCGATCGTCAGCATGCCGGGCTCGAAGTCGTACGTGCCGACGACCAGGCGGTCCTCGTAGCCGAGCAGGCCGACCAGGGTTTGGAACTGGCGCGAGGACGCGATCACGCCGCGACGCAAGAGTTCATCGGCGATCTGTTCGGCCGTGACGCCGCCCGGGATCTCGACGACGATGGTCTCGCCGGTGCGCGCGGGGGGCGCGCTGGGCGGGGCGGACAGGTCGTCGAGGACGGCGCCGGGGCTGCCGAGCGAGACCAGCACCGCGACCGCGCCCAGGCCCACCACGAGGGCTCCGCTGATCAGCCAGGCAACGCTCGACTTCATGCTGCGTCTCCGGCGGGCGTGCGCGGGTCGGGGCCCCGGCGGGCGTGCGGGTGCGGGCGGGGCTCAGGCATCGTCGCCCCGTATCTGTTGGGAGCTGGGCGCGTGTTGCGCGTCGAGCCAGCGCTGCAGGATCGTCGCGGCGGCGGCGGCGTGACGCGTCCGGCGCTGGCGCGTGCGGCGCTCGGGGCTGACCGCGCCCGGCTTGCGCCCGCCGCGGCGCCGGTCCGCCGGGGCCACGGGAAGCGGCGCGCCGGAGTCGTTCGAGTAGCGCTCTCCCTGCACGGCCAGGGGCAGGCCGAGCGCGCCCGCGACGCCCGCGCCCAACTCCCGGAAGGCGGACGCCTGGGCGTCCTCCGCGCCGGCGCGGTTGTAGGGAACGCCGACGACGAGCAACACCGGCGCGTCGGGCGCGATCACGTCGCGGATGTGCGCGGCGATCCCGGAGGGCGTGTCGCTGGGCAGCGCGCGGCGGTCGATGGTGGTGCTGGGCAGCGCCAGGCGGCGGGCGTCGTCGGACAGGGCGACGCCGATCCAGCGCGCGCCGGGGTCGAGCGCGAGCACGCGGCCGGGCGGCGTCGTGGGCTCAGACATGCGACGGGCGGTCCGTCGCGTGGCGGGGGCGGACTGGGCGGCGGTGGTGCATCTCCATTTGGACGGCGCTCATGCCCTTCGGGTTCCCCGATCGCGGGCGCCGCCACGCCTGCGCTCAGCATATCGAAGCGGGCCGTGTGCGGGGCGGCGCTCGCAGAGCCCGTCTAGGACGACGCCTGCCCGACGAGCCCCTCCAGGATGCCCGGCACGGCCGCCAGCGCAGCATCGACCTTGCCCGCGTCCTTGCCGCCCGCCTGCGCCATCTCGGGCCGGCCGCCGCCGCCGCCGCCGGCGACGCGGGCGACCTGCTTGATCAACGCGCCCGCGTGCAGCCCCCGCTCGACGAGGTCCGGGGTGACCATGGCGAGGAACTGGGGCCGGCCGCCGGCCACGGTGGCGAGCACGATGACGCCACTGCCCATGCGCGTGCGCAGCGCGTCGCCGGCGCGGCGCAGCGCGTCGGCCGACTCGACGGCGATGTGGCCCGTGGCCAGCGGGACGCCCGCGACGTCGATCGTGCCGGCGGCGAGGTCGCCGGCCGAGGCGGCGCCGGCCCGGCGCTCGACCTCGGCCAGACGGCGGCGGGCGTCGGCGAGTTCATCCTGCAGCGCCTCGACGCGCGCCGGCACCTCTTCCGGCGGCGTCTTGAGCAACCGGGCGGCGCACTGCAGCGCCTCCAGCCGCTCGCGCTGCCAGGCGCCGGCGGCCGCGCCGGTGAGCGCCTCGATGCGGCGCAGGCCGGCGCCGATGCTGGCGTCGCTGACGATCTGGAATCCGCCGATGAAGCCGGTGGCGGGCACGTGCACGCCGCCGCAGAGTTCCTTGCTGAAGCAGTCATGGACGTGTGGGGCGGGGTCGCAGATCTCGACGACGCGGACATCGCTGGCGTACTTCTCGCCGAAGATGGCCGTCGCGCCCGACTCCAGGGCCTGCGCGTAGGGCATCTCGTTCGTGCCGACGGCGATGTCGTCGCGGATGCGGGCGTTGACGAGCTCCTGCACGGCGGCGAGGTCGCCGGGGGCGGGCGGGCCCGGCTGGGTGTAGTCGAAGCGCAGCCGCTCCGCCGCGACGAGCGACCCCGCCTGGCGCACGTGGTCGCCCAGGACACCGCGCAGGGCGGCGTGGAGCAGGTGGGTGGCCGTGTGGTTGCGCATCAGGCCGTGGCGGCGATCCAGGTCGACGCTGGCCTGGATGGGGTCGCCGACGGCGATCGATCCGGCGGCGACGACGCCGATGTGGGTTTGCAGGTCGCCGCGGGCCTGGGTGTCCCGCACGACGATCTCGCCGTCGGGCCCCACGAGGCGGCCGGCGTCGCCCTGCTGGCCGCCGCCCTCGGCGTAGAACGGCGTGCGGTCCAGCACGACTTCGACATCGGCCGGCGCCGATGTCTGGCCGGCGTCGACGCGCTGCCGCCGCTCGCCGTCCACGATCAGCGCGATGACGCGCCCCTCGGCCACGACGGAGTCGTAGCCGAGGAAGTCGGTGCGGCCGTCGATGCCGGCGAAGAGGTGCTCGGCGGCGTCGCTCTGGAAGTCGGAGGCCGCCTGGCCGCGCGACCGCTGCTCTGCCATGGCGCTCTCGAAGCCGGCTTCGTCGAGCCCCAGCCCGGCCGCCTTCGCGACCTCGCGGGTGAGCTCCATCGGGAAGCCGTAGGTGTCGTAGAGGACGAAGGCCTCGGCCCCGGCGACGGCGCTGGTGGCCGACTGCTGCCGGTCGAGCAGCGCCGCGACCCCGTCGCCGGTGAGGGCCGCGGCCCGGCTCCCGAGTTGCTCGACGGGCTCAATGACGACCTGCCCCGAGACCTCGGCCAGGGGACGGTTGCGCAGGTCGGGGAAGCGGCGCAGTTCGCCGGCCAGGGCGTCGCGCCACTCCGTCGCGACGCCGGAGAGCGCGCCGGGGCGTTGGCCGGCGGCCAGCGCGCGCTCCCGGAACGGCGCCGAAGCCGCCGCGAAGATGCGCTTGAGCGGGATCGTCTGCTCCTCCAGCAGGGTGTGGCCCGTCTCCAGGGTGCGGCGGAAGCGCTGCTCCTCCTGCGAGAGCACGTTGTCGACGAGCGCGGCCTGATCGCGGACCTCGGGGTAGGCGTCGCCCATGTGGCCGCGCACCTGCGCGGCGACGTCGACGAGCAGCGGCTCCTGGATGCCCAGCGTGTGGGCCATGTAGAGGGCGCGCCGGATCAGGCGGCGCAGGACGTACCCGCGCCCCTCGTTGCTGGGCAGGACGCCGTCGGAGACGAGGAAGGTCATCGAGCGGCCGTGCTCCACGACGACGCGCAGCGCCGACTGCTCCGCGGCGGCGGCGGTCGCGTAGTCGCGCGCGCAGCGCTCCGCGACGTAGGCCAGGAGGGGGGCGAAGACGTCGGTCTCGTAGAGCGTGGGCGTGTCCTGCAGCATCATCGCCCAGCGTTCCAGGCCGGCGCCGGTGTCGATGTTCTGGCGAGGCAGGGGGGTGCGCGAGCCGTCGGCGCCCTGCAGGAACTGCATGAAGACGAGGTTCCAGATCTCCAGGTAGCGGTCCTCGTCGGCGGCGGGGCCGGGGTGGGATCCGTCGGGGCGCAGGTCGTAGTGGATCTCGGAGCAGGGACCGCAGGGCCCGTTGAGCCCGGAGAACCAGTAGTTGCCCTGATCCTCGCCGTAGCGGTAGATGCGCTCCTGGGGCACGCCGATCTTGCGCCAGTTCGCGTGCGCATCGTCGTCGTCGAGGAAGACCGTCGTGACGAGCCGGTCCTCGGGCACGCCCATGACCTTGGTGACGAGCTCCCAGGCCCAGGCCTGGGCCTCGGCCTTGAAGTAGTCGCCCAGGGAGAAGTTGCCCATCATCTCGAAGAAGGTGAGATGCGACTCGTCGCCGACCTCGTCGATGTCGGTGGTGCGGAAGCACTTCTGGGTGGACGTCAGCCGGGCGCGCGGCGGCGCCGCCTGACCCAGGAAGTACGGCTTGAAGGGGACCATGCCGGCGCTGGTGAAGAGCAGAGTGGGATCGCCCGGCGCGACGAGCGGGGCGCTGGCGACGGGTTGATGGCCGCGCTCCTGGAAGAAGTCGCTGAAGGTGCGTCGGATGCGGTCGGCTTCCATGCGGGGGTTCTCCGGTCGGCGGGGCTGCGGGCTGGGGCTGCGGGCCGGCACAGCGGACTGGCGCTCCGAAAAAAGTATACGAACGACGGCGCGCCGGCTCTGTCGCCCCGCACTGGCGCGTGTGGCAGGCGCGTCTGGCAGGCGCGCGCGGCATGCCCATTCGCGCCCGCGCGGCATGCCCATCCAGACCCGCGCGGGATGATCGTGGAACGGGCGGCGGTTGACAGCGCGGCGGCGGGCTTCGTACGTTCCGGGGGCGAACGGGGCGGTCCGAGGCAGACCGCGGGCGGGGGGCATCGATCGCCCCGCCGCCGAGGGAAGCACGTGGGCACGACCGACCCCGCGGAATCCGACAAACCTCCGAGTCCGGGCCCCGAGGGCCCCGGCATCGATCCGGGCGACCATCGGCGGCGCGTGACCGCCGTGGTGCTGGCGGCCGGGCGCGGCACGCGCATGCGCTCCGACATCCCCAAGGGACTGCACGAGGTCGCGGGACGGCCGGTGCTGCTGCACGTGCTGCACGCTCTGCGCGATGGCGGCCTCTGGCGCGCCATCGTCGTGACGGGGCACGGCGCCGAGCAGGTGGAGGCGGCGATCACGGCCGCGGCGCCCGCGGGTCTCGATGTGCGCTTCGTGCGGCAGCCGGCGCCACTGGGCACGGGGCACGCGGCCCTGCAGGCCCAGGCGCTTGCCCCGAGCGGCGAGGTGCTCGTCGTCAACGGCGATCTGCCGCTGCTGCGCCCCCAGGACGTGCGCGCCGTGCTCTCGGCGCCGCCCTCGTGCCTGACGCTGGCGGCGGCCCGCGTGCCCGACCCGAGCGGCCTGGGCCGCGTGTGTCGCGACGGCGGGCGGCTGCAAGCTGTCGTCGAGGAGGCGGATGCCGACGCCACGACCCGCTCCATCGACGAGGTCAACGTGGGCATCTACCGGGCCGACGCGGCCTGGCTGTGGCGCACGCTGGCGTCGCTGCCGGCCAGCGCGAGCGGCGAGATCTACCTGACCGGCGCCGTCGCCCGCGCCGCGGCGTCGGGAGACGCCGGGGCGGTCCTGATCGACGCGCCGGATGGGCCGCTCAACGTCGAGTCGCAGCGCGATCTGGCGCGCGCGGCGCGCGCGCTGCGCGCGCGGATCAACGACGGCTGGATGGATGCCGGCGTGGCGATCATCGACCCGGCGACGACCTACATCGACGCGGGCGTGCTCGTCGGCGAGGGCAGCCGGCTGGAGCCCGGCACGCACCTGCGGGGCGCGACCGTGCTGGGGCGTCGCAATGTGGTGGGGCCTAACAGCGTGCTGATCGACACGCGCACCGGCGACGGCTGCGCGCTGGTGCAGTGCCGCAGCGAGGGCGCCGTGCTGGGCGACGATGTCGATGTGGGGGCGTTCAGCACGTTGCGCGAGGGGACGGTGCTCGACGCGCAGGTGCACATCGGCACCCACGCCGAGACGAAGAACGCGCACCTGCATCGCGGCGTGCAGATGGGGCACTTCTCGTACCTGGGCGACGCCGAGGTGGGGGCGGGAAGCAACATCGGCGCCGGCGCGATCACCTGCAACTTCGACGGGACGCGGAAGCATCGCACGACGATCGGGGCGGACTGCTTCGTGGGCAGCGACACGCTGCTGGTCGCTCCCGTGGCGATGGGCGACGGCGCCGCCACGGCGGCCGGGGCGGTGGTGCGCAAGGACGTGCCCGCGGGGCGCCTGGCGGCCGGCAGCGCGGGGCGGACGCGCCCGCGGAAGCGGGACGAGACATGAGCGGCGAATCCGTCGCCGCGCTCGTGATCCTGCTGGCGGCGTACCTGCTGCTGGCGCTGGAGGCGATCGCCGAGGCGGGGGTCGTCAGCCTGAGCCGGTCGCGGGCGCGGCTGCTGCACAGCCGCGACCCCGACGACCCCCGGCGCCAGCGCTTGCAGCGCATCACGCAGAACCGCGAGCGCGCGCTGGGCTCGTACGCGGTGGGCCGGACCCTGGCGGTCGTGACGGGGCTCGCGGCGGCGGAGTACCTGTTCATCCGCGAGCGCGGCTTCAGTTGGGAGGTAGTCGTGGCGACGGCCGTGGTGGGCGTGGTCGTCGCGGGGCTGACGCAGGCCGTGCCGCGCCGGCTGGCGCAGTCGAGCCCCGAGGGCTACGGCTTGGCGTTCGCGCGCACGATGGACGCACTCGACACGCTCTTCCTGGGGCCGGCCTTCGTGCTGGAGGCGCCGGCGATGCTGTTCAGCCGCTTCCGCCAGGGCCGCGACGAGCATGCCCCGGAGCCCACCGAGCTGGAGGTGCTCCTGGAGCAGGGCGAGGAGGAGATCGAGGAGGACGAGCGCGAGATGATCCGCCGGGTGGTGGAGATCCGGGACACGCCGGCGCGCGAAGTGATGGTGCCGCGTCCGGACATCGTGGCGGTGGACGTCGAGCTGACGGCGCGGGACGCCGTGCAGGTCGCGGTCGACCGCGGCTACTCGCGGGTGCCCGTCTGGGAGGGCGGGATCGACAACATCGTGGGCGTGCTCTACGCCAAGGACGCGCTGGCCACGCTGCTGGCGGGCCGCGAGACGCCCGTGCGCGAGCTGATGCGACCGCCGCTGCTGGTGCCCGAGAGCAAGCTGCTGGACGAACTGCTGGCCGAGTTCAAGGCGCTGCGCGTGCACATGGCCATCGTGCTCGACGAGTACGGCGGGACGGCGGGCATCGTCACGATCGAGGATCTGCTGGAGGAGATCGTGGGGGAGATCGAGGACGAGTACGACCGCTACACGGCGGCGCCGGTGTATCGCGTGTCGGACACGGAGGCCATCCTGGACGGGCGCGCCGACCGGGATGCGCTGACGGAACAGTTCGGCTATCGCTTCCAAGACGATGACCCGGATACCGTGGGCGGGTTCGTCTTCGACCGGCTGGGCAAGATTCCCGCGCCCGGCGACGAGGTGCAGGTGCCGGGGCTGGTGCTCACGGTCGAGCGCATGGACGGTCGCCGGATCGCGCGCATCCGCGCCCGCGCGATGAGCGAGCCGGCCGGGAACGGGGCGCCGCCGGCGGACGGATCGCCGGCCGGCTAGCCGGTCCGGCGGCCGGGTGGGTCGGGGCGACTGGACAGAGCGCGCGGTGGGCTTGCTACCGTCACTGTCGGAATCAGCATCCAGGAATCGGCATCCTGGAGTCATACGGAGGCACGATGCCGCAGTCCGACCTGCCCTACCGGCTCGCGCTGGCGCGGGTGTCCCGCATCGGCGCGCAGCGCATGGCGCTGCTGGAGTCGCACTTCGGCTCGCTGGCGGACGCCTGGACGGCGCCCGACGGCGAACTGCGTCAGGCGGGGATCGACGGCGCGACGCTGCGCTCGCTGCACCAGACGCGGGGGCGCACCGATCCGGACACCGAGATGGCGGCGCTCGTGGCCTCCGGCGCGCAGGCCTACGCGCCCGCCGACGACGCCTACCCGGCGCGGCTGCGCGAAATCTACGGCGCGCCGTCCCTGCTCTTCGTGCGCGGGGAGATTCTGCCCGCCGACGAGTGGTCGGTGGCGGTGGTGGGGACGCGCCGGGTGTCGCCCTACGGACGGCAGGTGACGGCCGACCTGAGCCGGGGCCTGGCCGGCAATCGCGTGACGGTGGTCAGCGGGCTGGCGCGCGGCGTGGACGCGATCGCGCATGAGTCGGCGCTGGAAGCGGGCGGTCGCACGATCGCGGTGCAGGCCTGCGGGCTGGACATGATCTATCCGCGGGAGCACGCTGGGCTGGCCCAGCGCATCGCCGACGACGGGGCGGTGGTGTCGGAGCAGCCGCTGGGCACGCAGCCCCGCGCCGACTACTTCCCGCGGCGGAACCGGATCATCTCCGGGCTGACCCTGGGCACGCTGGTCGTGGAGGCGGGGGAGGGCAGCGGGGCCCTGCACACGGCGAACTGGGCGAACGAGCAGAACCGCGAGGTGTTCGCGGTGCCGGGGCGAATCACCTCGCCGACGAGCCAGGCCAGCAACGCCCTGATCCAGCAGGGCATGGCCAAGCTGGTCACCGATGTGTCCGACATCCTGGAGGAGTTGAACTTGCAAATGGTGGAGCAGCAGTTGGAGATGTCGGCGTTGCTGCCGGCCGATCCCACGGAGTCGGCCGTGCTGCAGCGGGTCGGGAGCGACCCGGTGCACGTGGATGACTGCGTGCGCCTGGCGGGGCTGCCGGTCGCGACGGTCAGCAGCACCCTCGCCATGCTCGAGATGAAGGGCGTCGTGCGCCAGGTGGGACCAATGACCTATGTCCGGCGCTAAGGCCTCGGGCGCGAAGGCCCCGGGTACTAAGGCCGCGGGCGCGAAGCGTGCGCCGCGCAAGACCGCGCGCCGGGTGAAGGCGCCAGCCCGCACGCGCGCCCAGGCCGCACCGGGCGCTGGCACGCAACTCGTGATCGTGGAGTCGCCGGCCAAGGCGGAGACGATCGGGCGCTTCCTGGGGCCCGGCTACGTCGTCGATGCGTCCTACGGCCACGTGCGTGACCTGCCGAGCCGGGCCGAGGAGCGGCCGGCGGAGATCCGCGGCGAGGCCTGGGCCGAGTTGGGCGTCAACGTCGAGCGGGACTTCGAGCCGGTCTACATCGTTCCGAAGGACAAGGCGGCGCACGTGCGGCGGCTGAAGCGGGAGCTGAAGCGGGCCGACAAGCTGCTGCTGGCGACGGATGAGGACCGGGAGGGCGAGAGCATCGGCTGGCATCTGTGCGAGCTGCTGGAGCCGACGGTGCCGGTGGAGCGGATCGTCTTCCACGAGGTCACACAGGAGGCGATCCAGGACGCGCTGCGCGCCCCGCGGCAGGTGGATCAGGACTTGGTGCAAGCGCAGGAGGCGCGGCGCATCCTCGACCGGCTGTTCGGCTACAGCCTGTCGCCGGTGCTGTGGCGCCGGATTCGGGCGGGGACGTCGGCGGGGCGCGTGCAGAGCGTCGCGGTGCGGATCACGGTCCAACGCGAGCGCGAGCGGGCCGCCTTCCAGCGCGCCGTCTACTGGGACGCGGAGGCGACGCTGGCCGCCGCGCGGGGGACACTGCCCGCCACGCTGAAGCGCCTGGGCGCGGATCGCCTGCCGGCCAGCCGCGACTTCGACCCCACGACCGGCAAGCAGACCAGCGACGGGGTGCGGCTGCTGGACGAGGCGGACATCCGGGCGCTGGTGGCGGCGCTGAAGCCGGCGACGCCGTGGACCGTCACAAAGGTGACCGCGACCCCGGCCACGCGTCGTCCGCCGCCGCCGTTCACGACCTCGACGCTGCAGCAGGAGGCGAACCGGCGCCTGGGCTACAGCGCGCGCCGCACGATGCAGATCGCGCAGAGCCTGTACGAGGGCGTCGACCTGGGCGCCGAGCGCGAAGGCCTGATTACCTACATGCGCACCGACTCGGTGACGCTGGCGAAGCAGGCGCTGGCCGAGGCGCAGGAGGTGATCAAGCGCGAGTACGGGTCCGACTTCGCGAAGGGCCCGCGCGCCTACAAGACGCGCTCGCGCAACGCGCAGGAGGCCCACGAGGCGATCCGGCCGACGCATATCCGTCGCACGCCGGGCTCGTTGCGCTCCGTGCTCAACCGCGACCAACTGCGCTTGTACGAGCTGATCTGGCAGCGCACCGTGGCCAGCCAGATGCCCGACGCCCGGCTCGAGCGCACCGTCGTCGAGATCACCGTGCCGCTGGGCCCGGCCTGGGAGCCCGACGACCAGGCCGGCTTCGAGTCGCGCGGCCAGCGGGTGCTCTTCCCCGGCTTCCTGCGGGTCTACGCCGGCCGCGCGCCTGGCGCCGACGGCCGGGAGGGCGGCTCGGACGACGAGCGGCTGCTGCCCACGGTCGAGGTGGGGGAGACGCTGCGCCCCGTCACGCTGGAGGCGAAGCGGCACGAGACCCAGCCCCCGCCGCGCTACACCGAGGCGTCGCTGGTGCGCAAGCTGGAGGAGGACGGGCTGGGGCGGCCCTCCACGTACGCCTCGATCTTGAGCACGATTCAGGACCGCGGCTACGTCTTCTCGCAGGGCGCCGCGTTGGTCCCCACCTTCCTGGCCTACGCCGTCACCGACCTGCTGGAGCGTCATTTCGGCGACCTCGTCGAGCCCGAATTCAGCGCCGGGATGGAAGAGGCCTTGGACGCGATCGCGCGCGGCGAGGCGGACTCGGTGTCGCACCTGCGCGCGTTCTACTTCGGCGAGCCGGGCGCAGAGCCGAGCGGCGAGCAAGTGGGCGATGCGAACGGCGAGACGGGCGAGCAGTTGGGGCTGTCGCGGCGGATCGAGGCGGCGCTGCCGGAGATCGCGTTCCCGCTGATCCCGGTCGGAGAGGAGCCCGGCAGCGGCCAGCCGATCGTGGTGCGCATCGGCCGCTTCGGGCCGTACCTGCAACGCGGCGAGGGGGGCGTCGGCAACACGGCCTCGCTGCCGCCCGACGAGGCGCCGGCCGACCTGACGGCGGACCGCGCGATGGAACTGCTCACGCAGCAAGTCGATGGCCCGCGCAACCTGGGCCGCGACCCGGACTCCGGGGTCGAGATCCTGCTGCAGTCGGGGCGCTACGGCCCGTACGTGCAGCGCGGGCCCAACCCGCCGCCCAAGACGAAGCGGGCGGATATGCCGCGGCGGGCGTCGGTGCCGTCCGGGATGGCGATGGACGACGTCACCCTGGAGGACGCGCTGCTGTGGCTGTCGCTGCCGCGCGACCTGGGGGCGGACCCGGCCGGGGCGGGGTCGATCGTCGCGGCCAACGGCCGCTTCGGGCCGTACCTGCAACGCGGCGGCGACTCCAAGGACACGCGTTCCCTGGAGGAAACGGACGACATCTACACGATCACGCTCGAGCGGGCGCTGGAGTTGTTCGCGCAACCCAAGAGCGCCGGCTTCCAGCGCAGCTCGACCAGCCGTGCGCTGCGGGAGCTGGGCGCGCACCCCGACTCCGGGCGTCCGGTGCGACTGCTCGACGGGCGTTTCGGGCCCTACGTGACGGATGGGGCGACGAACGCCAGCATCCCCCGCGAGTTGGACCACTCCCGCGTGACCCTGGAGCAGGCGCTGACGCTGATCGCGGAGCGGGCGCTCGCACCCCAGGGCGGGCGCAAGGTCGCCGGCAAGCGCGCCGCCAGCCGCCGGACGGCGCCGCGCACCACGCAAGCACGCGGCAAGAAGCGGGCCACCAAGTCGCGGGCGCGCAAGTCGAAGTAGGGCCCTGCGACCGCCTCGCGACGCACGACGCGGGCGCCGGGGCCGGGCGACCAAAAATGTTCTCGCTCCGCCTCCAGATAGGCCGTGCCGTGGCTTAACGCGCGCTTTACGCCGCGTTACACAGCGTTGATTGCGGGCGGGCCCGCCACCCCTACAGTGAGCCCGCTCGCGTGGTGGCGAGGTTTGGACGAGGTCTAACTTGACCGCAGAACCCCTCCCGCGCGCAGCGGAGGACGGCGCCGCCCTGCTGGACGCCTACCTCGACGAACTCCGCCTGCTACGCAACCTGTCGACCCACACCCTGCGGAACTACCGCACGGATCTGTCGCACTTCATCCGCTACCTGGATGAGCGCGAACTATCGCTGGCCGAGGTCAGCCGGCTCACCTATCGCTCGTACCTGGCGGGGCTGAAGCAGGACGGCGTCGCGCAGGGCAGCCTGCGCCGCCGCGCCAGCACCATCAAGTCGTTCTTCCGGCATCTCTTCCAGCAGCACATCCTGCCGACCGACCCGCTGCGGCTGGCCAGCACGCCCAAGACGCCCCGCACGCTGCCGCGCTTCCTGAGCGTGCGCGAGGTGGAGCGGCTGCTCGAGGCGCCCGACCTGCACACGCCCGGCGGGCTGCGCGACCGCGCGATCCTGGAAGTGCTGTACGGCTCCGGCCTGCGGATCAGTGAGCTGGTCGGCCTGACGCTGCGCTCCGTCGATTGGGAGAACGCGATCCTGCGCGTGCGCGGCAAGGGCGATCGGGAGCGGGTGGCGCTGGTGGGCGATCACGCCTACCTGGCGATCGAGGACTACGTGCGATCGGGCCGTCCGCAGTTGGTCAGCGACGGCTCTCCGGACGCGCTGTGGCTGAATCGCTTCGGCGGGGCGCTGTCGGCCCGGGCCGTGCAGCTCGCCGTGCAGCGCTACGCCATCGCCGCGGGGCTGCCGAAGCTGGTGCATCCGCACCTGCTGCGGCACTCGTTCGCGACGCACATGCTCGAGCGCGGCGCCGACATCCGGGTGGTGCAGGAGCTCCTGGGGCACTCCAACGTCGCGACGACGCAGATCTACACGCACGTCACGGAGTCCGCGAAGCGGGCCGCGATCGATCACTCCCTGGACGGCATCAGCGAGCAGATGTTCACGCGACAGGAGCGCCGGCGCCGTGGGGCAGCGGCGCTCGAGGCGGACGCGCTCGACGCGGAGGCGCTCGACCCGGTGGCCCTCGAACCCGATGTGGATGTCCCGTTCTTTACCGACCGAATCGCGGAGGTCGCGCCATGAAAGTGCTCTTGATCGCGGGCCCGAATCTCAACGTCCTCGGCGAGCGCAACCCGGCGATGTACGGGTCGCAGACGCTGAGCGAGATCGAGGGCCTGGTGCAGAAGCGGGCGGAGGAGTGGGCCGTCGAGGTGCGCCCCTACCAGTCGAACCACGAGGGCGCGATCATCGACTTCCTGCAGCAGGAGAAGAACGCCGAGGGCGCGATCATCAACCCCGGCGCGCTGGCCCACTACGGCCTCTCGCTGCGCGACGCGCTGGAGCACTTCCCCGGGCTCGTGGTGGAGGTCCACCTGACGAACATCTACGCGCGGGACAGCTTCCGGCACGAGTCGGTGACGGCGCCGATCGTGGCGGGGGTGGTGAGCGGGCTGGGCTGGCGCGGCTATCTGGCGGCGCTGGACGCCCTCGTCGGCCTGCTGCACGAGACGCGCGCCGCCTCCTGACACAGCCGGCGTGGGCAGAGCGCCCTCGGCTCCCTAGACTGCGATCCGTTGCGAGTCGTTCACTGGTCGAAGGGGGCCGCCATGTCCGATCGCCTGCACCGCGCGCGCGCCGCCATCGCCGACGCGGGGCTGGACGCGCTGCTGGTCACGAATCCGTACAACCGCCGCTACCTGTCAGGCTTCACCGGCACCGCCGGCTGGGTGCTGGTGAGCGCCGAGGCGGCGTCGCTGGCGACCGACTTCCGCTACTGGGAGCAGGTGGGCGCCCAAGCGCCCGACTTCGCGCTGCACAAGCAGGAGGGCGCGCAGGCCGACTGGCTGCCGGGCTTCGTCGAGGCGCTGGGGGGGCGCAAGCTGGGCTTCGAGGCGGCCGACGTGAGCGTCGCGGCGCACAAGCTGCTGCGCGACACCCTGGCCGGCATGCCCGCGCCGAAGCGCCCGTCGCTGGTGCAGACCGAGGGCTTGGTGGAGGGCGTCCGGGCCGTGAAGGACGCGGAGGAGTTGGCGGCGCTGGAACGGGCGGTGCTGCTGGGCGACGCGGCCTTCAACGACGTCGCGGACCGGGTGCAGCCGGGCTGGAGCGAGTTGCGAGTGGCTTGGGAGATCGAGAAGTACGCGCGCGAGCACGGCGCCGAGGCGATGTCGTTCGCGACGATCGTCGGCGGCGGGCCCTGGGGCGCGATGCCCCACGCCTACCCGCGCGAGACGCCGCTGGAGGCGGGCAAGCCGATCGTGATCGATATGGGCGTGATCGTGGACGGCTACTGCTCGGACATGACCCGCACGATCGTGCTGGGCGAGCCCGACGCGACGTTCCAGGAGGTCTACGACATCGTGCTGACGGCGCAGGAGACCGCCGAGGCCACCGTCGAGAGCGGCATGACCGGGGGGCAGGCGCACATGATCGCGCAGGACATCATCGCCGAGGCGGGCTACGGGGATCGCTTCGGGCACGGGCTCGGGCACGGCGTGGGCCTGGAGATCCACGAGCACCCGCGGCTGGGCCGGACGTCGGAGGATGTGCTGTCGGACGGGATGGTGATCACCGTCGAGCCGGGCATCTACCTGCCCGGCTGGGGCGGCATCCGCATCGAGGACATGGGCGTGCTGGAGAACGGCCGCTTTCGCAATTTCACGACCGCGCCCAAGCTGCGCATGGTCGGCGCGTAGACGATCGGGCTGGGCCGGCCTCCGGCCACGGAGGCGCGATGGGAGGGATCGCAGGATGGTGATCACGACGGGCGATCTGCGCAAGGGGGTCGTCGTGGAGATGGACTCCACGCTCTACCAGGTGACGGACTGGGAGCACATCAAGGTGGGCCGGGGATCGGCCCAGGTGCGGCTCAAGCTGCGCGACCTGCGCGCCGGGCACAGCGTCGAGAAGACCTTCCAGGCGGGCAGCAAGTTTGATGATGTGCGCGTCGAGCGACAGGTCATGCAGTACCTCTACGCCGACGGCGACCTGCACTACTTCATGAACACGGAGACCTACGAGCAGCAGCCGCTGGAGCGCGCCAAGGTGGGCGAGGCGCTGAACTACCTGCCCGAGAACGGCAACGCCGAGGTGCTGTTCGCCGGGGATGAGGTGATCGGCATCGAGTTGCCGGCCTCGGTGCCGCTGCGCGTGGCGCAGAGCGACCCGGGCCTGAAGGGCGACACGGCCTCGGGCGCGACGAAGCTCGCCACCCTGGAGACCGGCCTGACGGTGCAGGTGCCGCTGTTCGTGGGGCCCGGCGACGTGCTCAAGGTCGATACCCGCAGCGGCCAATACTTGGAGCGGCTGGAGGCCGCTCCCTAGATCGCGCCGGCAACTCACGGGCGGGGCGTCGCGGACGGCAGCCGAGGCGGTACGCTGCCAGCCATGACGCTCGACCGGCCGCCGACCGACGACCCCGGGTCCTCCCAGCGCCCCGATTCCTCCGCGATCGCGGAGTTCGCCGCGAGCTACGCGCCGGCGCCGCCGAAGCCGCCGCGCGTCACCGCCTACGCGGTCGGCCAGGTCGCGTCGTACCTGCGCGCGCTGCTCGATACCGACCCGGTCGTCAGCGATGTCTGGGTCTCGGGCGAGGTGCGCAGTCTCTCCCGCTCCCAGGCGGGGCACATGTACTTCACCCTCAGCGACGCCGACGGCGCGCTGCCCTGCGTGTTCTTCCGGCGCGAGAACCGCGGCGTGCAAGTGCAGGACGGCGAGGACGTGCTGGTGCACGGCCGCGTGTCGCTGTGGGCCGAGCGGGGCGAGCTGCAGCTCTACGTCGACGCGCTGCAGCCGGAGGGCATGGGCGCACAGCAGGCCGAGTTCGAGCGGCTGCGCGCCCTGCTCGCGTCGGAGGGCCTGTTCGACGCCGGCCGCAAGCGTCCGCTGCCGGCCTACCCGCGCAGCGTCGGCGTCGTGACCTCGCCGGCCGGCGCCGTCTGGCACGACATCCAGACGGTGCTCGCGCGGCGCTGGCCGCTGGCGGGGCTCGTGCTCGCCCCCTGCCAGGTGCAGGGCGACGGCGCGGCGGAGTCGATCGTGCGGGGCATCGAGGCGCTGAACGTGGCGGCGCGGTCCGGTCGGGCGCCGATCGACGTGCTGATCGTGGCGCGGGGCGGTGGCTCGGTGGAAGACCTGGCCGCGTTCAGCAGCGAGATCGTCGCACGGGCGACGTACGCCAGCGCCCTGCCGGTCGTGAGCGCGGTGGGGCATGAGACCGACGTGACCCTGATCGACTTCGTGGCCGACGTGCGCGCGCCGACGCCGTCGGCGGCGGCGGAGCTCGTCGCGCCGGACCGCGCCGAGGAGGCGGCGCGACTGCGCGAGCGCCGGGCGGCGCTCGGCCGCGCGATCGATCGGGTGACGGAGACGGCGCTGATCGAGTTGGATGCGCGGCGGGATCGGCTGGAGGCGGCGCTGCCGGACTGCGATTCCGAGCGCCTGCGGCTCGACGCGGCGATCGGCCGCGGCTGGGAGATCGTGGGGGCGCGGGTGGCGATGGCGCGGCTGGGGCTGACCGGCCAGCAGGCGCGGCTGTCCACGCTCGACCCGCGGGCGACGTTGGCGCGCGGCTACGCGATCGTCGAGGATGTGCAGGGCCGCGTGCGCAGCGGCGTGCGGCAGTTGGCGCCCGACGATCGGGTGCGCCTGCGCCTGCACGACGGGTCGGCCGGCGCACGCATCCTCGATATCGCCGCGGGGGACGTCGCGGTGGGAGATGGGCGGGCGCCGTGAGCACAGGCAAGAGTCCCAGCAACCGCGAGCCCGGCGAGGCTCCCTACGAGGAGCTGGTGGCGCGCCTGGAGGAGACGCTGGAGCGCCTGGAGAGCGGGGATCTGCCGCTCGAGGAGGCGCTGGCGGCGTACGAACAGGGGGCGGCCCTGGCGACCCGGGCGCAGGCGCTGCTCGATCGGGCGGAGCAGCGCATCCAGGAGTTGCGGGAACTCGACGCGGAGTGATGGCGCGGGTCGACCGGCCGACGGGCGAGGCGGAGGGGGCATCGCGGTGACGCTGCGCATCGCCTGGTTCGCGACCGCCAAGGGCACGAGCTCCCAACTGCTGTTCGAGTCGACGCAGGCGGCGATCCGGGCGGGACGCCTGGACGCCGAGATCGTGGTCGTGTTCTGCAACCGCGAGCGTGGGCAGTCGCCGAACACGGACGCGTTCCTCGACAGCGTGACCGCCGCCGGCACGCCGCTCGTGACGATCCCCTCCGGGGCTTGGCGCCGCCGTGTGGACGGCGCCACGTCGCGGCCGGGCCGCGCGCTCGCGCCGTGGCGGGAGGACTACGACCGGGCGGTCGTCGAGGCGATCACGCCCTACCGGCCCGAGGTCGGCATGCTGGCCGGCTACATGCTGATCACGACGGCCGCGCTCTGCGAGCGCCTGCCGCTGCTCAACCTGCATCCGGCCGAGCCCGGCGGTCCCGTGGGGACCTGGCAGGAGGTCATCGAGGCGCTGATCGCCGCCCGCGCCCCGGCGAGCGGGCTGATGCTGCAGCGGGTCACGACGGAGTTGGACCGCGGCCCGATCGTGACGTGGTGCCGCTACGCGCTGCGCGCGGGGTCGTCGGACGCGCTGTGGGCCGGCGCGCCCGATCCGGCCGACCGCGAGTCGGCGCTGTTCCGAGACATCCGGGCGCGGGGGGTGCGCCGGGAAGCCACGTTCATCATCGCATCGTTGCAGGCCGTCGCGGCCTGGCGAGCGCGCAGCGGGGCCGACTTGCCGGGCGCGGGCGACGCCGGCCCCGCGCTCGACGTGACGGACGCCGTCGAGGCCGCGCTGCGCGCGACGGGCTGACGCCGGCGGGCTCGCTGAGTTCGGCGGGATGCAATGGGCCTGAAGTCGACGGAACGAGGGCCCGCTGGAGGGCGCGGTGTTCGTATACTCCGGGCATGACCACATCCGGCAAGTCGCGGCTGCCCGTCCCGATCGAGAACGTCATCCTCGATCGGCGCCACCCGTCCAGCGTGCCGGCCGTGCTGCCGGCGCTCCGATCCGACCTCGCCCCGCTGGTCCCGGCGATGCGCCGGGCGGTGACGGTGATCGTCGCCGCGGCCGTCGCCGACTGGGCCGTCCGTCGCGGGACGAGCGCGGTGCTGGACCACGGCGCGCGCGCGATCCTGGGCGAGGGACGCCGCGCCCGTCGCCGGCGCGGGGGCGCGCCGCCGACGCCGCGCAGCGAGACCGTCGTCGTCGAGCGGGTGATCGTGCATCGCACGCTGTAGCGCGCGTGCCGCCGCCGCGGGTGCCCTGTTTTTACGTCAAGCCCTAGACTCCGCCACCCGGCCCGCCGCCGGACGAAGGAGTCGCCGTGCGTGTCTGGCCCCGCCGGAGTCGGTGCGCTGGCTGGCGTGGTGGGTCGCCTGTGGTGTGCGCCCTCGCGCTGCTGGGCGTCGCTTGCGTCCTGGCGGCGCAGGTCGCTGCGACGCCGGCCGCGGCGGCTGGGGTCTTCCCCCAAGCGGCGGCCGGTCCCCAGATCACGGAGGTTCGCGCCGCGGCCGGACGCGGCTCGCAGGACGCCGCCTACGAGTGGGTGGAGATCCACAACCCGGGGCCGGCGTCGATCGACCTCGCGGGCTGGAGGCTGGCCGACAACCGCGGCGACGACCCGATCCCGGCCACGACGCTGGCCGCGGGCGCGTACCTGATCGTCGGGGGCAGCGAGGCGCTGGCGGATGAGTTGCCGGGGGACGTGCAACTCGTCGTCATGGCGGATGGGCGGATCGGCAACGGGCTGGCGAACTCCGGCGATCGTGTGCTGCTGATCGACCCGTCCGGGGTGGCGGTCGACGGCGTGTCGTGGGGTAGCGACCGGACGATCCTGGTCCTCGCGCCGCCGCCCAGCGGGCAGACGCTGGCGCGGAGCGGCGCGGACTGGTCGGCGGCGACGGCGTCGCCCGGCGCGGCCCACCGGGCGGAACGGGTCGATCCCCCCGCAGAGGCGGCGCCCGAGCCGGAGTCCACGGATTCCCCCGCCGAGGCGACGCTCCCGCTGCCGCTGCTGCGCATCACGGAGATCTTCGCGAGCGCCGGCATGGGATCGCGGGAAGCCGCCTTCGAGTGGGTCGAGGTGTTCAACGCGGGCACGGAGCCGGTCGATCTGACGGGCTGGACGATCGCCGACAACGCGGCGGTGGATGTACTGCCGGGGGGCATCGTCGCGCCGGGGGCGTACGTGACGATCGGCGGCTCCGCGGAGGCGGCCGACGGCGCGGTGGATGTGGTGCTGGAGGACGGGCGCATCGGGAACGGACTGGCGAACCGCGGCGACGTCGTGACGCTGCGGGATCCTGTGGGGCGGGTCGTCGACGAGGTCGACTACCGTGCACCGCCGATCCCGCTGCCCGAGGTGGGCCGATCGATCGCGCTCAGCGGAGATGTCTGGGTGCTGAACGCCGTGCCGTCGCCGGGCAGCGACGGGGTGACGCCGCCGCCGGCGGAAGCGGAGCCTCCAGCGCCGTCCCAGACACCGGCCCCGGTGCCGCCCGGCGACGATGTCGCGAAGGAGGAGGAGGAGGAGGAGGACGAAGAGGACGCTGCCGCGGCGGCCCGGCCGGCGGCCCCGCTGGCGGCGCTGCGGATCACGGAGATCTTCGCGAGCGCCGGCATGGGATCGCGGGAAGCCGCCTTCGAGTGGGTCGAGGTGTTCAACGCGGGCGCGGAGCCGATCGATCTGGCGGGCTGGACGATCGCCGACAACGCGGCTGTGGATGTACTGCCGGGGGGCATCGTCGCGCCGGGTGCGCACCTGACGATCGGCGGCTCCGCGGAGGCGGCCGATGGCACGGTGGATGTTGCGCTGGAGGACGGGCGCATCGGGAACGGGCTGGCGAACCGCGGCGACATCGTGACGCTGCGCGACCCGCTGGGGCGGGTCGCCGACGAGGTCGACTACCGCATGCCGCCGATCCCGCTGCCCGAGTCGGGTCGGTCGATCGCGCTGAGCGGCGACGTCTGGGTGCTGAACACCGTTCCCTCGCCGGGGGGCGACGCGGTCACGCCGCCGCCGCCACCGCCACCACCACGGCCCGAGGAGGAACCCCCGGACCCGCCCGAGGAGCCGGCGGACGATGAGGTCGTGGCCGAGGATGACGTGGCGTCGGAGGCGGAGGATGACGCCTCGCTGGAGGATGACGCCCCGGACGAGGACGACGGGGTCGCAGCGCAGGACGAGGAGCGCAGCCCGGCGGAGCCGCCGCCGCCGCTGGAGATCACGGAGATCTTCGCGAACGCCGGCGAGGGCTCGCGGGACGCCGCCTTCGAGTGGGTGGAGATACACAACGCGGGCTCGGAGCCGATCGATCTGGCGGGCTGGACGATCGGCGACAACGGCGCGATGGACGAGCTGCCCGGGGTCGTCGTCGCGCCGGGAGCGCGCCTGACGATCGGCGGCTCGCGGGAGGCCGCCGATGGCGGCGCCGACATCGTGGTCGAGGACGGGCGGATCGGGAACGGGCTGGCGAACACCGGCGATGTCGTGGTGCTGCGCGATCCGCGGGGGCGGGTCGTCGACGAGGTCGACTACCGTGTGCCGCCGATCCCGGCCCCCGAGGCGGGCCGATCGATCGCGCTGACGGAGGCGGGCTGGGTGCTGAACACGGAGCCCTCGCCGGGCAGCGACGGGGTGACGCCGCTGCTGGCGTCACTGCTGGGATCGCCGGTGGCATCGCCGCCGACATCGCCGGAGGAGTCCGCGGATGCGCCCGACGGGGTGGCGGACAACGATGACGCAGCCGAGGATGGGGGTGGCATACCCGCCACGCTGCTCGTCGTGGTGGCGATCGGTGTGCCGCTGGCGGCGATCACCGTACGGCAAGCACTGCGACGCCGGCGGCCGGCGGCGGAACCAAGCGATGAGCGCCCCGGGGCGCAGGAGGAGAACGATGACTGAGCCAACCGATCAGATGGGCATCTTCGACGTGATCTATCACTGCCGCGCGATGCGGCGGCTGGACACCCGCGAGGTGCCGGAGGAGCTGCTGCGCAAGCTGGTCGATGCGGGCAACCAGGCGCCCACCGGCTCCAACATGCAGGGCGTGCGCTGGATCATCGCACGGGATGCGGCGGTGAAGCGGGAGCTGGCCGACCTCAACCGCCGCGCCGTCGAGGCGTACATCGGGCCACGGCTGGACAACCTCGAGGAGGTGCCGCACCAGTCGCCGGCCAAGCGCCGCCGCATGCTCGACTCGGTGCTGTGGCAGATGGAGCACATGCACGAGCTGCCGGCCTTGATCGTCGCCTGCCTCGACTTCGGCGAGCCGGCGACGCCGGAGCGGATGGCGGGCGGCGGCGCCTCGGTCTGGCCCGCTGTGCAGAACCTGCTGCTGGCGGCGCGTGCGCTGGGGCTGGGGGCGACCCCGACCACGCTGGCGCTGGCCGACCGCAGTGCCGCATCCGCGGCGCTGCGCCTGCCCGGAACGATGGCCCCGTACTGCCTGATCCCAGTCGGCTATCCGCTGGGCCGCTTCGGGTCGGTCACGCGCAGGCCGCTCGACGAGGTGCTGCGCTTCGACCGCTGGTCGGACTGAGCGTCCGCGCCGGGCGGGGCGATGACGGAGGATGGGTCGATGAGCCCTGAAGCTGACGGCGCGCCCGACGGGGCCGGCGCATCGCACGGGCTGCGGCTGCAGGTGGCGCTCGCCCGGGCGGGGGTGGCGTCGCGGCGACGGTCGGTGGCGATCATCGAGGCCGGGCGGGTGTCGGTGAACGGGGCCGTCGTAACCGATGCCGGGGCGCGGCTGGACCCCGCCCGGGACCAGGTCAGCGTGGACGGCGCGCCGCTGCCCGCCGCCGAGCGGCCCCGCTACTTCGCGCTGCACAAGCCCGCGGGCGTGCTGTCGGCGGCGTCGGACGACCGGGGGCGCCGCACGGTGACCGACTTCCTGCCGTCGGGCGCGGGGCGCTGCGTCCCCGTGGGCCGGCTGGACCTGGACAGCGAAGGCCTGCTGCTGCTGACCAACGACGGACCCTTGATCGATGGCCTGATCCATCCGCGCGCGGGCCTGCAGCGGGAGTACCTGGTGGAACTCGATGGGCGGGCCAGCGACGAGGCGCTACAGCGGCTGTACGACGGCGTCGAGCTGGAGGACGGCGTCGCACGGGGGCGGCCGCGGCGGTCGAAGCGGCCGGGGCGGCCGGCCGCCGCGGGCGAGCCAGCGACGAGTTGGATCGTGCTGATCCTGGTCGAGGGTCGCAAGCGGGAGGTCCGGCGGATGTGTGAGGCGGTGGGACATCGGGTGCGGCGGCTGATTCGGGTGCGCTTCGGGCCGATCCGGCTGCTGGAGCTGGAGCCGGGGGTGATCCGCCCGCTCACCGCGCACGAGGTCCGGCGGCTGCGCCGGGACGCGCACCTGTCGGACGACGACGAGTGACGCGCCGCGCGTGGGCCAGTCCGGAGTGGGCCACTGGCGAGCCCGATGGCGAGCCCGATGGCATACTGAGAGCGATGGCGCACGACACCGGCCCCGGCCCCCGGATGCGCGTAGTCGCGATCGACGGGCCGGTGGCGTCCGGCAAGACCGTGATCGGCAAGGCCGTCGCCGAGCGCCTGGACTGGCCCATGCTGGACACCGGCATCATGTACCGCGCGCTGACCTGGGCGGCGATCGAGCGCGGCCTGCTGCGGAATCCCGCCGCGGCCGACCCCACGGCGCTCGTGCGGCTCGCGGACGAGGTGGTGTTGCGCGTGGGGCCGCCGGCCGCGGGCAGCCTGGAGACGGCCTCGATCACGGTGGACGGCATCGACGCGACGCCGCATCTGCGCAGCAAGCCCGTGGAGGACGCCGTCTCGGTCGTCGCGAGCGTGCCCGGCGTCCGCGAGCGGATGGTGGAGCAGCAGCGCGCGATGGCGCGCCACGGCAAGGTGGTCATGGTCGGGCGCGACATCGGCACCGTCGTCGCGCAGGAGGCGCTGGTGAAGATCTACCTGCACGCCTCGGACGAGGTGCGCGCGGCGCGCCGGGCCGAGCAGATGCGGGCGTCGGGGCGGTCCGTCACGGACGCCGAGGTGCTGGCCGACCTGCAACGCCGCGACGCCATCGACCAGAGCCGGGCGACGGCGCCGTTGCGCCGCGCGTCGGGCGCGGAGGACGTGGACACCAGCGGCGACGATCTGGAGACCGCGATCGAGCGGGTGCTGGCGATCGTGCGGGGCAGGCTGGGCGAGTCCGCCGCTGCGGCGGGGCGTCCCGCATGAGCCGGGGGCCCCTCACTCGCGCGCGGGCGGCGCTGTCGCTGCGGGTGCGGCGTGCGACCACGCGGCTGTTCTTCGACGAGTCGGTGGCGCTGCGCCGCGTCGGGCTCCCCGGGATGCCCACCGGCTCCCGCGTCTGGTACCTGTTTTCGTGCGGCATCGCGCACCTGTTCTTCCGCACCTGGACGAAGTGGGAGCGCGTGGGGATGGAGCACCTGCCCAAGTCGGGCGGTGTGATCCTGGTCTCGAACCATCTGGCGTCGGCCGACCCGCCGATGCTGGCCGCGGCGATGTACCCGCGCTGGCCCAAGTTCATGGGCAAGCTCGAGCTCTTCCAGAAGGGCTTCATCGGCTACCTGTTCGCGATGTGCGGCACCTTCCCGGTGCGCCGCTTCGAGGCCGACCTGGGCGCGCTGCGGGAGGCGGAGCGGCTGCTGGCGCAGGGCGAGATCGTGGCGATCCTGCCCGAAGGGCACCGCTCCGAGACGGCCGAGATGAACGAGGCCTACCCGGGCGCGGCGCTGATCGCGCTGCGCAGCGGCGCGCCGGTGGCGCCGGCCGCGATCACGGGCAGCCAGGAACTGCGCCGCGGCTGGCGCGTCTTCTTCCAGCGCCCGCGGGTGCGGGTGGTGATCGGCGAGCCGTTCGTGATCGAACACGACGGCGCGGCCAGGCGGGAGGCGGTGGAAGCGGCTCACCTGCGGATCATGCGCGAAGTCGCGGGCCGACTGCCGGCCGCGTATCGTGGCGTGTACCGGGAGCGGTTCCCCGATCTGCCCGAGGAGGCCTTGCTCGACGTCCCGGCGGCGGGCCGCGTTGGACCCTCGCAATGACCACCCACGACGACGCCGCGACACGGGCTTCGGCCGGCCGGCGGACGCAGGTCGCCGGCGAGCCGATCGCGTCCGTCGATGCGGGCAGCCTTGCCGCCGAGGCCGGACTGCGCCCCGGCGACCGCGTGGTCGCGGTGAACGGGGTCGCCCCACGCGACCCGATCGACTTCCGCTTTCGCACGACGGAGGACTTCGTCGCGCTGGACGTGATCCACGACGGCGCGCCCGGCATCGTGGAGTTCGAGAAGCCGCCCGACGAGACGCTGGGGATCGAGTTCTCGGGCGAGGCCTTCGGCGGGACGTCGCTGTGCAACAACAAGTGCTTCTTCTGCTTCCTCAAGGGGCTGCCGAAGGGATTGCGCAAGCCGCTCTACGTGAAGGACGACGACTACCGGCTGTCGTTCTTGCACGGCAACTTCGTGACGCTGACGAACCTCGACGAGGACGACTGGCTGCGGCTGGCGGAGCAGCGGCTGAGCCCGCTCAACGTGTCGGTGCACGCGACCGACCCCGCGCTGCGGCGCGAACTGCTGGGCAACCCGCGGGCGCCCGATGTGCGGGCGCAGCTGCGGCGGCTGGCCTCGATCGGGATCGAGGTGCAGACGCAGATCGTGGTCTGCCCCGGTGTCAACGACGGCGCGGTGCTGGACGACACCATCGCGGAGCTGCTGCGCCACGACAACGTGCAGACCATCGGCGTGGTACCGGTCGGCAACAGCGTCGACGGCGAGGCGCGCATCGACCACCCCGGCATGCGGGGGCACACGGCCGCGGAGGCACGGGGGGTGGTGCGGCAGATCGGCCGCTGGCAGCGCCGCGCGCGGGCGTCGGGCGGGGCCTCGCGGGCCTTCGCATCGGACGAGTTCTACCTCAGCGCCGGGGCGCGGATCCCGTCGGCGGCGCGGTACGAGGGCTTCCCGCAGTGGGAGAACGGCGTCGGCATGACGCGGTCGCTGCTCGACGACTGGGCGCGCGTGCGGCGTCGCATCCGGACGGGCCGGGTGGGGCCGCTGCGGCACGAGCGCGCGCTGCTGGCCTGCGGCACGCTGATCGCGCCCACGCTGCGACGGCTCGCGGGCGAGGCGGGCGCGCTGCTGGGCGTCGACCTGCAGGTCGTGGCCGTGCCGAACCGGCTGTTCGGCGGCCGGGTGAACGTCTCCGGGCTGATCCCGGGGGCCGACTTCGCCGCGGCTCTCAGGGATGGCGACGTGGGCAGCGACCTGCCCGTCTTCCTGCCCCGGTCGAGCCTGGACTACTACGGCCGCCACTTCCTCGACGATATGACCGCCGATGATCTGGGAATCGCGCTGGGCAGGCCGCTGGCCTTTGTCTATACGCTCGCGGAGGTCCTAGAGTGGCTCACCGCTGCGGACTGGTCCGACTCCGGGCCGGGCAGCGGCGCCCGCAGCAACGGGCGCAGTTGGTCCCCGGAGCCGGCTTCGCCGGGGGCGGTGGCAGAGACCGGGTGACACGACCGGCGGGGTGACCGAAGGGCGTACGACCATGTGCGGAATCATCGCCTACGTGGGCAAGCAAGCGGCCGGGCCGATCCTGCTGGAGGGCCTGCAACGCCTGAACTATCGCGGCTACGACAGCAGCGGCCTGGCCGTCCTCGACCACGACGGGGCGCTGGCGGTCCTCAAGCGCGCCGGCAAGCTGTCCGAACTGGAAGCGATCCTCGGCACGCCGCCCGCCGGCCACACCGGCATCGGTCACACCCGCTGGGCGACGCACGGGGCCGTCTCCGACGGCAACGCGCACCCGCACGTCTCCAGCGACGGCGCGGCCATCGTCGTGCACAACGGCATCGTGGAGAACTACCGCGCGCTGCGCGACCGGCTGGCGGCGGCGGGGATCGAGTGCCGCTCGGAGACCGACAGCGAGGTGATCCCGCAACTGGTCGCGCTGTACGTGCGCGAGGGGGCGGGCTTCGCCGAAGCGTTCCGCCGGGTGCTGGGCGAGGTCGAGGGGGGCAACGCCGTCGTCGCGATGGAGCGCCGCCGGCCCGATCGCCTCTACGCGGCGCGGCTGGGGAACGCGGGCGGCATCGTGCTGGGCGTGGGCGAGGACGAGATGTTCCTGGCCAGCGACGTCCCGGCGCTGCTGCCGCACACCGCCCTGATGCAGCCGCTGGCCAACGGTCACTGGGCGCAGATCAGCGCCGGTGCGACCACCATCCAAGACCTCGACGGCAACCCCATCGCGCTGGCGCCGCAGCACGTCGCGATGGACCCAGTGGCCGTCGCCAAGGGGCCGTACACGCACTTCATGCAGAAGGAGATCATGGAGCAGCCGCGGGCGCTGTCCGACTGCATCCGTGGGCGGGCGCGGGTCAACCCGGCCGGCGTCGCGCTGGAGGACGTGCGGCTGACCGATCAGCAGATCCGCTCGCTGCGCCGCGTGCTGATCATCGGCATGGGCACGTCGATGCACGCGGGCATGGTGGGTCGCTACTACATGGAGTCGCTGGCCGGGCTGCCGACCGACTGCGACAACGCCTCCGAGTTCCGCTACCGCGAGCCGCTGCTGGGGCCGGAGACGCTGGTCGTGGCGGTGACGCAGTCGGGCGAGACGGTGGACACGCTGGGCGCGATGGCGCAGGTGCGCGACCACTGGGGTGCGCCGCGCGTCGCGATCACGAACGTCGAGGAGTCGGAGGCGGCGCGGCTGGCCGACGGCTCGTCGATCTACCTGCGCTGCGGCCCGGAGATCGGCGTCGCATCGACCAAGACGTTCATGGCGTCGATGGCGGCGCTGTACCTGCTGGCCTGCCGTATCGGCGTGGCGCGGGGGCATCTGGGCGGCGCCAAGCTGGAGCGCGCCATCGACGCGCTGCTGACGGCACCGGGGGTGGTCGATCGGACGCTGGCCCAGGCCGAGCGCTGCGAGGCCGTGGGGCGCGTCTGCCGCGATGTCGAGCACATGCTCTACCTGGGCCGGGGCCTGCAATACCCGCTCGCGATGGAGGGGGCGCTGAAGTGCAAGGAGATCTCCTACATCCACGCCGAGGGCTACCCGGCCGGTGAGATGAAGCACGGCCCGATCGCGCTGATCGATCGCCGCATGCCGGTGGTGGCGCTGGCGCCGCGCGACCCGCTGTACGACAAGATGTGGAGCAACATCCAGCAGGTGCAGGCGCGTGACGCCACCGTGATCGCGGTGGGGACCGAGGGCGACGCCGAGTTGGAGGCGGCGGCCGACGTATTCATCCCCATCCCCGCCTGCGACCCGCTGATCGCCCCCTTCGCGACGGCGATCCCGGCGCAGCTGATCGCCTACTACCTGGCGACCGCTCGGGGAGCCGACGTCGATCAGCCGCGCCACTTGGCCAAGACCGTCACCGTCGAGTAGCGGCGCGGGGTCGTTACGGAGGGCGACGGGCCGTCCCGTGCAGCACACGTCATAGCGAGGTGTGGCTGCGCGGCCGGCCGCCGATATACTCCGCACGCTCCCCGCAGCCGAAAGACTCGACACATGACCAGCAGCGCTTCGCAGTCCGCCCTCGGCGCGAGCCCGGAGTCCCGGCTCGCGTACCGCTTCGGGGACGGCGTCGCCGACGGGGACGCCTCGATGCGGGAGCTGCTGGGCGGCAAGGGCGCCGGCCTGCACGAGATGAGCCGCCTGGGCGTGCCCGTCCCGCCGGGTTTCACGATCCCAACCTCGGTCTGCAATGACTTCCATCGCGAGGGCGGGGGCTACCCCGACGGCCTGCGCGATCAGGTGCGCGACGGGCTGGCCTGGGTCGAGGAGCGGGTCGGGACGCGCTTCGGCGACGCCGAGAATCCGCTGCTGCTCTCGGTGCGCTCCGGCGCGCGGGCGTCGATGCCGGGGATGATGGACACGGTGCTCAACCTGGGCCTCAACGATCGCACTGCCGAGGGGCTGGCCCGCAAGTCGGGCGAGCCCCGCTTCGCCTACGACTCCTACCGGCGCTTCGTCGCGATGTACAGCGACGTCGTGCTGGGGGTGAAGCGCGCGGGGGACCTGGCCGCGGACCCCTTTGAGGCGCTGCTCGACGCGGCCATGGCCCGCGAGGGGGTGCGCAGCGAGACGGAGCTGAGCGCCGCGTCGCTGCGGGAGTTGGTGGGGGCGTACAAGGGCGTCGTGCGGGCGAAGCTGGGGCGGGAGTTCCCCGACGACCCCTGGGAGCAGCTCTGGAACGCGATCGGCGCGGTCTTCGATTCCTGGAACACGGAGCGCGCGATCGTCTATCGCGACCTCTACGGCTACCCGCACGATTGGGGGACCGCCTGCACCGTGCAGTCGATGGTCTTCGGCAATCTGGGCGACGACTGCGCGACCGGCGTCTGCTTCACGCGCGACCCGAAGAGCGGCGAGCCGGGCATCTTCGGCGAGTACCTGGTCAACGCGCAGGGCGAGGATGTCGTCGCGGGCGTGCGCACGCCGCTGCCGATCGTCGAGGCCGGCCGCACGGCCGGCGCCCCGGCCTCAATGGAGGCGACGCAGCCCCAGACCTACGCCGCGCTGGCGGCGGCCTGCGACCGGCTCGAGCAGCACTTCCGCGACATGCAGGACATCGAGTTCACGGTGCAGCAGGGGCGGCTGTGGATCCTGCAGACGCGGTCGGGCAAGCGCACCGGCCCGGCGATGGTGCGCGTCGCGACGGACCTGGTGTCGGAGGGGCTGATCGATCGCGCGGAAGCGCTGCGCCGCATGGACCCGGAGCAGGTGGCGGAGCTGCTGCATCCGGTCTTCGCCGAGGGGGCGCCGCGCACGGTCATCGCGACGGGGCTGGCGGCGTCGCCGGGGGCCGCCGTGGGCGAGGTCGTGTTCTCGGCCCAAGAGGCGACCGAGCGGGCGGAGCAGGGCGCGCAGGTGATCCTCGTGCGGCTCGAGACCAGCCCCGAGGACATCCAGGGCATGCTCGCCGCGCAGGGCATCCTGACGGCGCGCGGCGGCATGACGTCGCACGCGGCCGTGGTCGCGCGGGGCTGGGGCACGCCCTGCGTCAGCGGCTGCGGGTCGCTGCGGCTCGACTACGGGGCCGGGCAGTTCCAGATGGACGTCCCCGGGCAGGGCGTCGTGACGGTGTCGCGCGGGGACACGATCTCCATCGACGGGAGCACGGGGCAGGTGATGCTGGGCGCCGTGCCGCTCGAGGAGGCGCAGCTGCCGGCGTCGTTGCAATCGCTGCTGGACTGGGCCGACGACGTGCGCCGCTTGCGCGTGCGCACGAACGCCGACACCCCCGCGGACGCCGCCAAGGCGCGCGCCTTCGGCGCGGAGGGCATCGGCCTCTGCCGCACGGAGCACATGTTCTTCGGCCCCGATCGGCTGCTGGCCGTGCGCGAGATGATCTTGGCCGACGGCGCCGAGGCGCGGCGCGCGGCGCTCGCCAAGATCCTGCCCATCCAGCGGGAGGACTTCGTGGGCATCTTCCGCGCGATGGACGGCTACCCGGTCACCGTCCGGCTGCTGGACCCGCCGCTGCACGAGTTCCTGCCCCAGACGACGGCGGAGCAGGCGGCGGTCGCGGCCGACCTGGGCATCTCGCGGGAGGCGGTGCAGCGCCGGGTGGAGGCGATGGCCGAGTTCAACCCCATGCTCGGCCATCGCGGCGTGCGGCTGGCGATCACCTACCCCGAGATCTACGAAGTGCAGACGCGCGCGATCCTCGAAGCGGCCTGCGCGGTCGCGCGCGACGGGGTCGTGGTGATCCCGGAGATCATGGCGCCGCTGGTGGCGATGGCCTCCGAACTGGCGACGACGCGCGAGCGGCTGGTTCGGGTGGCGGAGCAGGTCTTCGACGAGCAGGGCATGCGGCTGGCCTACACGATCGGCACGATGATCGAGCTGCCGCGCGCCTGCGTCACGGCGGACGAGATCGCCGAGCACGCCGACTTCTTCTCGTTCGGCACCAACGACCTGACGCAGACGACGTTCGGCCTCTCGCGCGACGACGCGGGCCACTTCCTGCCGGCCTACCTGGAGGGGCGCGTGCTGGAGCGTGACCCCTTCGTCGAGCTGGACCGCGGGGGCGTGGGGGCCCTGGTCGAGATCGGCGTCACGCGCGGGCGTGCGACGCGGCCCGACCTGAAGATCGGCATCTGCGGCGAGCACGGCGGCAATCCGGCGTCGGTGGCGTTCTGCCATGCGGCGGGCTTCGACTACGTCTCCTGCTCGCCGTATCGGGTCTTGATCGCGCGTCTGGCGGCCGCGCAGGCGGCGCTCGCCGAATGACGCCCGCGCCGTCGAGCGGAACCGTGCCGGCAGGGGGGTCGTCTTGCGCGGCGAGGGCGCGCGCCCGTGTGCGCCGGGGCGATATGCTGGGTCGCAGGTGGCAGCGCAGGCCGGACAGTGCGTCCGGGGCCGGCGCTGCGCCGTGGCCGGGTGCTGCCGTTGCACGTCGTTGGATTCCCCGGCCGCCCTGGGCCGGGTAGAGGGAGCGCCCGGGCAAGCATGACCAGTCGCGTCGGTTCGCTGCTCGTCGCCGGCTTCCTGGGCGCGATCGCCCTGGTCGCCGTCGTGGTGATCATCATCCTCACCGACCCCGGCGAGACGTCGGACTCCGCCGTCATCGTCGCCTCGCTGCGCAACGACCAGGTGGTGCTGCTCGGCGATCCGACCGAGATCCGCGTCACGGTGACCGACGACGAGCCGATCACCCGCATCGCCCTGTTCGTCGACGGCGAGCCGATCTCCGCCGACGCGCAGCCCGTGCACGACCCCGCCCAGGGCACCTACAGCGCGTCGATCCCCTGGCTGCCTGCGCGCCTGGGCTTCGTCACGATCAGCGTGACCGCGCAGGGCCTGAGCGGCGACGAGAGCCTGATCGAACTGCGCGTGGAGGTGACCGACGACGCCAGCCGCATGGGCGGCGCCCTGACGGTCAGCGCCACCCGGACGAGCGCCGGCGCGCCGATCGTGGGTGAGCCGCTGCGCCTGCAGGCGCGCGCCCGCTCGCAGGAGGCGATCGTGGTGCGCTTCCGGCTGGAGGTCGAGGGGGAGCCCGTCGCGGAGTCGGGCGCGGTCGAGTCGGAGCCCGGCGTCTACGACGGCATCCTGGAGTGGACGCCCACGCAGGCCGGCACCGTGGCGGCGGAGGTCTTCGCGGAGACGACCGACGGCGCCCAGGTCCGCACCGAGCTCCTGCTCGACGTGCTGGGCGCCGATGTCGCCGTCGCGGCGGCGGCCACGTCGCAGGCGCAGGCCGCGGCGCCCGCGCAGACGGAGACGGCGCAGGCCGCGCCCGCCGACGAGGGCTTCCTGAGCATCCAGACGCCGGCCGACGGGGCCGGCTTCGGCTGGAGCGACGATCTGGAAGTCGAGATCGTGGTGTTCGCCGACGGCGTGGGCACGCTGGTGGGGATGACGCTGTTCGTCGATACCGTGCCGGTCTCCAACGTCGATGGCTTGCAGGCGCTCGGCGACGGCGCCTACAGCCTGGCCATCCCCTGGGAGCCCAGCGGGGAGGGGACGTTCATCCTCGAAGTCGTCGCGATCTCCAACACCAACCGCCGCTACGACGATCGCGTGACCGTGACGGTCGACCCCGCCGAGGAGGACGAGGAGGACGAGGAGGACGACCCGGAGGAGGACGTCGAGGACGACCCGGAGGAGGACGACGCCGGCGCCGAGGAGGGGGAGGACCCGGAGGCGGTGGACGAGGAGCCGCTGGCGGACCTGACGCCCACGGCGATCGACGTGGGGACGGGGCAGTCGGTCGTGGTGACGATCACCAACGCGGGCCAGGGCAACCTGGCCAACGCGCCGATCCTGGTCAGCCTGACGCGCTCGTCGGACGGGCTGGTGCTGGACGAGGCGACCGTCGTGCTGACGTTGCCGGCCGACCGCAGCCAAGTCGTCGAGTTGCCGATCTCGCTGACCGACTCCCTGGAGATCACGGTCGTCGTGGACCGCGACAACACGATCCCGGAGAGCGACGAGTCGAACAACACGATCAGTGCGACGTTCGATCCGCCGTTGCGTCCCGACCTGGTGTTGCAGGCCCTGCAGTTGCAGCCCGACCGGACGGTCTTCGTGCGCGTCACGAACATCGGCGGGAGCCCGGCCGAGCCGCCGATCGTGGTGCTGATCGTGCTGGACGGCCTGATCGTGGAGGAGCTGTCGTACGGCGGGCCGGGCCCGCTGACGCCGCAGGGGACGCTCGACATGCCCGGCAGCGTGCTCATCGGCGAGGGGCAGTCGCTGTCGGCGATCGTGGATCCGGGGAATGGCATCGCCGAGAGCAACGACGGCAATAACGCGATTACGGTCAGCATCGCGCCCTGAGGCGGCGGGCCGGGGCGGCATTCCTGTCAAATCGTCGATTTGACAGCTACACTTGGGCCCCAGAAGTCGTGCCGCCCCCGTGTGATGGAGACATGGCAGCGGCCGGGGGCACGGCGAGGGGAGTGCCGCTTGACCATCGTCGACGAGGTCAAGGCGCGGGTGGACATCGCCGATCTGGTGGGCGAGTCGGTTCCACTGCGCAAGACGGGCCGCACGTTCAAGGCGCTGTGCCCGTTCCACACCGAGAAGACGCCCTCGTTCACGGTCGATCCCAGCCGCCAGACGTGGCGCTGTTTCGGCGCCTGCAGCGAGGGCGGCGACGTCATCTCCTGGGTCATGCGCCACCAGGGCGTGGAGTTCCGCGAGGCGCTGCGCATCCTCGCCGACCGCACGGGCGTGAGGCTGGCGCCGAGGGATGCGCAGGCCGAGGAGCGCGAGAAGCGCTCGCAGCGGCTGCGCAGCGCCAACGAGGCCGCCACGCGCTTCTACCGTCGCAGCTTGCAGGAGGACTCGGAGGCGGACGAGGCGCGCGCCTACCTGGGCCGGCGCGGGGTCTCGGACGAGGCGGCGGATCAATTTGGGCTGGGCTACGCGCCGCGGGCCTCGGACGCGCTGCGCGGCTACCTGTCGGCGCGGGGGTTCAGCGCCGACGAGATCGCCACCGCCGGGCTCAGCGTCGAGGGGGAGGGCAACCCGCGCGACCGCTTCCGCGGTCGCCTGATCTTCCCCATCCGCGACCCGCAGGGCCGCTGCGTGGGCTTCGGCGCGCGGGCGCTCGACGACGGCGATGTCAAGTACCTCAACACACCGCAGACGCCGCTGTTCGACAAGAGTTCGCTGCTCTACGGCCTGGACCGCTCCCGCGACGCCATCCGCCGCGCCGACCACGTGATCGTGGTCGAGGGTTACATGGACGTGATCGCCGCCCACCAGCACGAGCAGACGCACGTCGTCGCGTCGATGGGGACGGCGCTGACGGAGAAGCAGGTCGGGCTGATCAAGCCCCTGACGCGCAAGATCCTGCTCGCGCTTGACGCCGACGCCGCGGGCGCGGCGGCGACGGTGCGGGGCATCGACACGACGCGAGAGGCGGTGGGGACGGAGCGGCGGCCGGTCGTTACGGCGCGGGGCCTGGTGCGGATGCAGAACACGCTGGCGGCCGACATCCGCATCATCGAGCTGCCGGAGGGCCGCGACCCCGACGACCTGATCCGGCTGGACCCGGAGCGCTGGTCGGCGCTGGTGCGGGAAGCGCCCGGCTATCTCGACTATCGCTTCCGGCAGGGGCGCGACGCCCACGACCTGGAGGACGCCCGCGAGCGCAGCCAACTGCTGGACGAACTGCTGCCGCTGGTCAGCGCGACGAGCGACCCGGTCGTGCGGGGGGAGTACGAGCAACGGCTTGCGCAGCTCTGCCGGGTGGACGTGGAGTCGCTGCGGCGACGGGCGAGCATCGCGGAGGTGCCGCCGCATCTGCGCGTGGCCCCGTCGGCCAGCCCGGAGGGGACGAGCGCGCCGCCGCCCCGCCCGCAGCTGACGCGCATCGACCGGCACGCGGAGACGCTGATCGGCGTGCTGTCGCGCAGCCCGGCCGCCGCCGCGGAGGTCGAGGCCGCGGTGGCCGGCTTCGTGCCCGACGCGCTGCGGCGGGAGCTGCTGCGATCGCTGCTGGCGGGGGAGGATGCGGCGTCGCGGGACGCGGAGGTGGAAGCGCTGGCGGCGGAGTTGCGGGCGCGGCCCGTCGCGCCGCCGCTGCTGGCGCAGCCGCGCGTCGTGGCGCGCCAGATCAGCGACAACATTCGCCACCTGCACCTGCAGGAGGACGCGCAGGCGCAGGCGCGGATGGTGGCCGAACAGCAGCGCGAGGTCGGGGCGATGCCGCTGCACGATGCGGTTCACGCCCTGGCCGGCGAGCGATCGAATGGGACGCCGGACGCGGAGTCGTCGCCGGCGGCGCAGGTTCTGGAGAGCCACGCGCGCGGACGCGCCCTGCATCTGCCGAGGGAAACCGGGCCGCCCGATCCGACCGGGCAGCCGTCGAGCGGTTCGAATGGAGAGGCCCAGCCATGACTACCACGACGCCGGTGATGAAGCGGCCCCGCACGGCGAAGGCGAAGAAGCCGGGCAAGGGCGAGGCCGCCGAGAACAGCGTCGCGACCGCCGCGCCGACGTCAGCGCTCCCGGAGACGAAGCCGGTGCCCGCCAAGCGGTCTCGCGCCAAGACATCGGTCGCCAAGATGCCGGTTGCTGAGCCGTCGGTCGCCAAGACGTCGGACGCCAAGACAGCGCCGGCCAAGCGGTCGCGCGCCAAGACAGCGACTACCAAGGCAGGGCCGGGCGAGCCGGCAGCGGCCGAGAAGCCGAAGCGCAGCCACCACAAGAAGCCGACACCCGCGGCGGCCAAGACGCCGGCTGCCAAGACGTCGGCCGCCGAGAACAGCGTCGCGACCGCCGCGCCGACGGCAGCGCTCCCGGAGACGAAGCCGGCGCCCGCCAAGGCGGCGCCCGCCAAGCGGTCGCGCGCCAAGACAGCGACTACCAAGGCAGGGCCGGGCGAGCCGGCAGCGGCCGAGAAGCCGAAGCGCAGCCACCACAAGAAGCCGACACCCGCGGCGGCCAAGACGCCGGCCGCCAAGACATCGGCCGCCGAGAACAGCGTCGCGACCGCCGCGCCGACGGCAGCGCTCCCGGAGACGAAGCCGGCGCCCGCCAAGCCGTCGGCCGCCAAGACATCGGTCGCCAAGACGCCGGTTGCTAAGACAGCGCCGGCCAAGCGGTCGCGCGCCAAGACAGCGACTACCAAGGCAGGGCCGGGCGAGCCGGCAGCGGCGGAGAAGCCGAAGCGCAGCCACCACAAGAAGCCGACACCCGCGGCGGCCAAGACGCCGGCCGCCAAGACAGCGGCTGCGAAGACAGCGGTCGCCAAGACGCCGGCCGCCAAGACAGCGCCGGCCAAGCGGTCGCGCGCCAAGACAGCGACTACCAAGACAGCGACTACCAAGACGGGGCCGGACGATCCGGCAGCGGCCAAGAAGCCGAAGCGCAGCCATCACAAGAAGCCGACCCCCGCGGCGGCCAGCCCGGCGCCGCGCGCGAAGATCGGCGCCGGCGGCGACGGCTCCGGCGGGCGCCGCCGCCGCAACGGCGGCGCGAAGGGGTCGGGGAGCACGCGCAAGCGCGCGCCCGTGACGCGCCGCATGACGGCCGAAGCGCCGATGCAGCGCAAGCCCAAGCCCGCCGCGAAGACGGACGCGGAACGCAAGGTGCGCGCCCTGACGGCCCCCGTCGATGAGTTCTCGATGCCGGCCGGGAAGCGCACGATCAACCTCGCGCAGCGGCCCAAGACGACGACCAAGAAATCGACCAAGGCGGCGCCGACGCCGCAGAAGGCGGCCGCCCGGCGCACCGTCGCGAAGCGCATCGACGAGGCCCAGATCCCGGAGGGCCTCTCGATCCTGGACCTGCTGGACCCGGAGCGCGTCAAGCTGCGCCGGGCGCGCGAAGAGCGCGCGACGCCGTCGCGGGCGCGCATGGCGCTGGCCAAGCTGGCCGAAGAGGGCGAAGGCGTCGACGACCCGGTGCGCATGTACCTGCGCGAGATCGGGCGGGTGTTCCTGCTCTCGGCCGCGGACGAGAAGCATCTCTCGCGGCAGATGGAGGAAGGCAACTGGATCCACGATATCGAGGAGGAGTTCGCGGAGCTCCACCATCGGGTGCCGACGGCGCTGGAAATCTTCCTCCTGCTGCTGGACCAACTCAAGGATCTCCGGCGCACGAGGACCGTGATCCAGCGGGCCTTGAAGATGCAGCGGCTCTCGATCGTCGAGCTGATCGAGGACGAGACGTTCCGCCAGCGGTTGGATCGGGAGATGGACGAGGAGTTGCGCGTCCTGCTGCACAAGCGGCTGCGCGTCAGCGAGGCGGACGCGGAGGAGTTCCTGGTGCGGCTCTCGGTCGTGACGCACATCTTCACGCCCGACCTGCTGAATCGGTCGGCCAAGGCGATGGGCGGCTTGGACCAGCTGGACCCCGACGCCGCCGACGCGATGCAGAAGCTGAAGCCGCTCGAGGGGCGCTACGAGCGGCGCTTCGACTACCTCAAGGAGGAGTCGTACCGGGCGGAGAAGCAGCTGACGGAGGCCAACCTGCGGCTCGTGGTCTCGGTGGCGAAGAAGTACATCGGGCGGGGCATGTCGATGCTGGACCTGATCCAGGAGGGCAACATCGGCCTGATCCGGGCGGTCGAGAAGTTCGACTATCGCAAGGGCTACAAGTTCTCGACCTATGCCACCTGGTGGATCCGGCAGGCGATCACGCGCGCCATCGCCGACCAGGCGCGCACGATCCGCATCCCCGTGCACATGGTGGAGACGATCAACAAGCTGGTGCGCGTCTCGCGGCGGCTGGTCCAGGAGTACGGGCGCGAGCCGACGTCGGAGGAGATCGGCCGGGGCATGGACCTGCCGGCGGAGCGGGTCCGGGAGATCCTCAAGGTGGCGCAGGAGCCGGTCTCGCTGGAGACGCCGATCGGTGAGGAAGAGGATTCGAACCTGGGGGACTTCGTGCCCGACCTCACGATGATGACCCCGGCCGAGGCCGCCAGCCAGCAACTGCTCAAGGAGACCGTCGAGGACGTGCTGTCGTCGCTGACGCTGCGGGAGCGCCGGGTGCTGCAACTGCGCTTCGGGCTCGACGACGGCCGCAGCCGCACGCTGGAAGAGGTGGGGCGCGAGTTCGGGGTGACGCGCGAGCGCATCCGCCAGATCGAGGCCAAGGCGCTGCGCAAGCTGCGGCACCCGTCGCGCTCGAAGCGGTTGCGCGACTACCTCGACTAGCGGGCGCGTTGACCGCCCGGGGCGGGCGTTCATATGCTCGCCCCCTGGTCTGATGGGCCCGGGTCTGATGAGCATGTCTGATGGGCCCGCCCGATGGGCGCAGGGAGTTTCGCGATGCCGATGTACGAGTACTACTGCCGCCGCTGCAACGAGAAGTTCACGCAGTTGCGCCCCATCGCGGCGGCGGCGGAGCCGTCGGCCGAGTGCCGGGACGGGCATCGCGCGATGAAGGTGATCACGACGGCGGCGGTGCTGAGCGGCGCGGCGCCCGGCCCCGGGGAGATGGAGATGCCGGCTCCGGCCGGGGGCGGCTGCGCCTGCGGTCGGGGGTCGTGCGGCTGCGGGTCGCTGAACTAGCGCCGCCGTCAGGTCGCCGCGGGGCCGCGGCGTCGCCACCACCAACCGGCCAGCGTGACGGCCGCCGCGACGGCGATCGTGGTCGCACCGATCAGCATCGTGGTCTCGAAGAAGAAGCTCTGCGGGAACAGCTGAATCAGGCGGTCGCGGCTCGAGAGCTGCCAGAGGTCGTTCGTGAAGAACAGCAGGTGGAACTGCCGGAAGGCGCCATCGAAGCCCGTCACGGCGACGACGCCCAGCAGCCCGATGCCCACCACGATGCCACCGCCGGCATAGAGCGCCGCCCCGGCGAGGGCGTCGCTGACGCGCGGCCGGCGCCAGTACCAGGCGCCCAGCACGAAGGCGATGATGACGCCGATCGCGGCCCAGCCGGCGTCGTAGGTGCGGACGATCAGGCGCTTGACGTCGATCATGTGCAGGATCTCGCGTTCGCTGAACAGCGGCTCCGTCGTGCCGCCGGGCGTCGTGACGCTGATCTCGGCGCGCTCCGCGGGCGAGAGGAAGTAGGCGCGCAGGGCGGCCGCGGCGCGGTCGACCTCGGCCCGGTCGAGGCCGGTGCGGCGTTCGGCGTCGTAGCTGTCGAAGCCGCGCTCCCACCACCAGGCGGACTGCGCGGTGAAGCGGACGCTCCAGGCGATCGGCAGGGTGAGCAGCGCGACCGCGAACAGCAGGACCGCCAGACGCCAGGCCCAGGGCCCGAGGTGCGGCGGCAGCCGTGGCGGGTCGGCGAGGCGCCGCCGCAGGGGATCGCCGAGCGTCGCGGCGGCTGCGATACGATCCATGCCACACGCCTCTCTGCTCATCGCCGGCGCGCGTCCCGGCCGGGACCCGCCGGCGGCAGTTTAGCCGCCCCGGAGGTCTCACATGCCGATCGAGCCCGCCGTGTCCGCTTCGTCCGATGGACCCGCTTCGATCGATGCGTTGATCGCGGCGGCGGGGCTCGACCCGGGGCAGGGGGTGCAGGTCGTGCCGGCGGCGCGGGCGTCGCGGGCCGACGCGTCGCTGGCGACGATCGTGCTGACGACGGGGCCGGGCGACCCGGCGGCGCTGCTGGCGAAGTACCCACCCGAGACGCCACTGACGCCGCTGCTCGGCGATGGCGCGGGGGGCGTCGCCGCGGGGCCGGTCGCGACGGTGGGGGCCGTCGAGGGGGGGCGGTCCTGGGAGCGCCCCGAGGTCGTGGCGCTGGCGCTGCCGGCGCTGGCGGCCGAGGAGGTGCGCGGCGACCTGCGGGGGCTGGTGGGGGTGATCCATCGCGTGCGCGACCCCGAGGGGGGCTGCCCGTGGGACCTGGCGCAGGACCATCAGTCGTTGCGGCCGCATCTGCTTGAGGAGACGTACGAGGTGCTGGAGGCCATCGATGGGCTGCCACAGGGCGACGGGCTGCCACAGGGCGGCGGGGGGGCGGAGGCGTGGGCGGCGCTGCGCGAGGAGCTCGGCGACCTGCTGATGCAGATCGTGCTGCACGCCCGGCTGGCCGAGCAGGGGGGCCGCTTCACGCTGGGCGAGGTGGCGGAGGGGATCCGGGCGAAGCTGGTGCGGCGGCACCCGCACGTCTTCGGCGAGGACGCGGCGTCGACGCCGGCCGAGGTCGAACGGAACTGGGACCAACTGAAGGCGGCGGAGACGAAGCCCGGGGGCGCGCGCCGGGAGTCGGCGCTCGACGGGGTGCCGCCGGCGATGCCGGCGCTGGCGCGCGCGCAGAAGCTGGCCGGGCGGGCCGGGCGACGCGGCTTCGCCTGGGAGTCCGACGGCGACGTGCTGGCCAAGCTCGCCGAGGAGCTGGCGGAGGTCGCGGCGGCGCCGCCGCCGGAGCGGGCGGGGGAGGTCGGGGACGTGCTGTTCGTGGTCTGCGACTTCCTGCGCCGGCAGGGGGTGGAGGCCGAGGACGCGCTGCGGGAGGCGTGCGGCAAGTTCGAGCGCCGCTTCCGGGCGCTCGAGGCGGCGCTCCGCGCCGAGGGGCTGGCGATGGAGTCGGCGGGGCAGGCGGCGCTGCTGCGTCGCTGGGAGGCGGTCAAGGCGGGCGAGGGGGGATAAGTCGGGGGTGCGCTGGCCCTCACCAGTCTGCTCCCGGCGGGGGTGCGCCGGGCTCAGCAGCGTGATCCCAAGGCCCGGTGGGATCGGGGAGGGGCGGGCCCTCGGCGGGCCAGCCGCCGCCCACGTCGCTGTCCTCGGGGAGTTTGTAGTGGGGCCCAGCGGCGATGGAGGGGTCGGGCGGATCGCTCGTGCCGCCGCTGGAACCGTTGAGATCACGGTCGCTGCGGATGCTCTTGAGGCGGCGGCGCACGCGGTCGAAGATGGGCCCCACGGCGGCGGAGCCGGGGTCATCGTCGATCGCGAGGAGGAGATCCTCGACATCACTGTCCAGTTCGTGGCGCGCGGCCAGCTTCGGGTCGTCGTCGGGTGGGTCGTCTTCGTAGGAGATCAGGCCGAGGATGCGGTTGGCTGGGGGCTCGTACTGTTCTTCCAGGGCGACGCGCGTGCGGAGGGGGGTGTCGGAGTCCGCGTAGCCCCAGTAGTCGTGGGGGTGCGGGCGTGGTGCGTCCTTGAGGAGGTAGCGCTTCTCACGCATGCTGGCGGTGAGGGTGCGCATGGTGGCGTTGACATCGGCGATGCGGTCGTCGTCCTTGTGGTGGCGCTCGATGAAGCTCAAGCAGATCTCGTCGGACGCGCGATGCACGGCGAGGGACCGGAGCCGTTCGGCGCTGGCGATTTTGGCGTACTCCTGCCGCCAGAGGACTTCGAGGCGGCGGAGGTCGCGGGAGATGGTCGATCGGGAGACGCCGAGGCGACGGCCGATGGTGTCTTGGTCGAGGCCGCGTTCGTGGAGGCCGGCGACGCGGAGCAGGCGCTCCCGGACCTTGGTGGAGCGGCGCCAGTTGTTGGCGGCGATGCGGGCGGCGACGGGATTGGGTTTGGGCTCGGGATCAGGGGTCTGGTCGTGGCTGGAAGTGGGCATGTGCACGCCTGGCGGTGTTTCCCGTGCGTCGGGACGTGCTGGGTATGGGAAAAGCCCGTGTTTATTGGGGTTTTCGTCGTTCAGGGGTGGTCATGTGGGGTCACGGGCGTGCATAGCGGGTCACCAGTGTGCAGGAGTGTGCACGAGTGTGTACGAGTGTGCACGGGCGTGCGGTGGTCTGATAGAGCCCGCGATGTGCGGGTAGTAGAGACAGGTTAGCGGATTGCGAGGATGTTCGTCAAGGGGGTCGGATCGAGGGGGTTGCGGCGGATTCTGAAGCGTGATAAAGTAGTTTGTGAAGCAAAGTAGTAGGCCGGTCCACGGTCTCGATCACGAGAGGTGAGGTGCGCGATGCGGGAATCCGAGGTCGAGGCGGGGGCGCTGACGGCGGAGGAGGGCTGGCGCACGATCCAGGCGACGGTGGACCAGGCGCGGAGTTCGATGTATGTGGCGGGGACATCGGCGATCTTGCTGCTGTGGGGGGCGATCGCGTCGCTGGGCTACCTGTCGGAGTACGCGATCGACACGCTGGCGAGCGGGTTCGCGGCGAGCAACCCCTGGATCAGCGGGCCCCTGTGGGGGGTGCTGGCGACGGTAGGAATGACGGGCAGCTCGATCATCGGGCATCGCGCGGGGAGGGCGAGCGTGGCCGGCGGCGCCATTCGCAGCGCCGGCATCCGGGTGTTCCTGTTCTGGCTCGCGGTCCTGGCGGCGGCGTTCCTGATCCCGGCGGCGGGCGGGCTGTGGACGGCGGACGAGGCGGGGGACCAGATCCCGCGGGTGGCGATCGGGGTCATCGCGCTGGGGTACGTGCTGTTCGGGATCATGCATCGGCCGGCCATCGCGGTGGTGGGGGCGGGCATCGCGGCGGCGTTCTACCTGCCGAGCTACCTGGCGGGGGACGCGGCGCCGGCGATGTCGGCGGGGGCGACGCTGCTCGTCGTGGCGGCGGGCGCGGTGTGGATCCGTCGGAGCGGCGTCGCATGAGCGACGGGGCCATTGTGCTCAACGAGACGATCCATCAGTCGACGCGGCTGCGCATCATGACGCTGCTGGTGTCGCAGGCGGAGACGGATCGGGTGGCGTACGGCTTCATTCAGCGGACGCTTGACCTGACGGGCGGGAATCTGACGATCCATCTGCGGAAGCTCGCGGGGGCCGGCTACATCGCGATCGCGAAGGAGTTCGAGGGGGCGAAGCCGCGCACGTGGGTCGAGGCGACGCCGGCGGGGCGTCGCGCGTTCGCCGAGTACGTGGGGAATCTGGAGCGGGCGCTGAACCGCCGGCTGGGGGCGTCGGCGGGGTGAGGCGGGTGCAGGTCGTCGGGCGCTACGTGCTGGCGAACCAGGCGATGAAGAGCGCCACTTCAACGAGCAAGAGCAGGACCATGAACGTAGCGGCCAACGACTTGCGGTTGACGGTCCGCAGATTCGCGTTGAAGTTCTGACCTGCCCAATACAGGCTGTCCCTCTTGAATTCGGCCGAGGGGAGGTGCAGCGAGTCCTCGTAGAGATGCGCGGGGTTGACCAGGGTCAGGCCTGACCAGGCGCGCGCCCACAGCCCGAGGACGACTGTCGCGAGGGCCAGGGCGATCGCTCCGATCAGCCAACCTGATCCGAAGTCAGGATCCTTCTCCGCCGCCAGCGCGACGGTGGGCACGGCGAGCGTCAGCGTGACGACGACCGACTGAATCGAATCGAGCCGGCTGTGGACGACACTCAGTCGTTCCGCGACTTCGCCGTACGACCGCACGCCCTGCTCGTAGGCGAGGTCGAGACTCGGGTAGTCCTGCTCGATTGCGGGCGACGGGCCTGCGGTCGGCGTGTGGGCGCCGCCGTCAGTCGGACTTGCGGCGGGGCCAGGGGAGGAGCCGGGGCCAGGAGCCTGCAAACCCGCCTTCCTTGACCACCGTGCCAGGGTTCGGCATACGAGGTGGTGGAGGCGGAGGCGGTGCAGCGGACTGAGGTTCATCGGGCACGTCGGATCCTTTCGGGGACGTCGGTCTGCGACCTGCGGTCATCGTACACCCGGTCCCCCCGGGGGACTCGAAGCCCACCTCATTTGACTACCTTGCCCGGGTTCGGCCCACGAGGCGGCGGAGGCGGCGTGGGCGCCGCCGTCAGTCGGACTTGCGGCGGGGCCAGGGGAGGAGCCGGGGCCAGGAGCCTGTAAACCCGCCTTCCTTGACCACCCTGCCAGGGTCCGAAGTGGTTGGAGGCGGCGGAGGTGGAGGCGGTGCAGCGGACTGAGGTTCATCGGGCACGTCGGATCCCTTCGGGATGTCGGTCTGCGACCTGGGGCCATCGTACACCTGGCCCCCCGACGACTGCGCGTAGCGACGGACGACGTATCGTGGCGGGGAGGTGGAGGCGATGGCTGTGCGACCGCGGGCGTGGCTTCGGGCGGCGTGGCAGCGGGCGGCGGCGCGGCTGGGCCGGGGTGGGGGACGCGGAGGCGGGGCGGCGCGGACGCCGCGGGAGCGGCCAGCGCGACGGCCGGGCGACGTGGTGCTGCGGCGTCGCCGGGTGAAGACGGAGGTCTTCGCGCTGCAGCGCCCGCGCCGCATGATCCGGCTGCGACCGACGCCGTGGTATCTGGTGGGGGCGTTCGGGGCGGCGATCCTGGTCGGGACGGGGCTGCTGTCGCTGCCGTGGGCGTCGGAGGCGCGGGCGTGGACGAACGGGCTCGACGCGCTGTTCACGGCGACTTCGGCGGTCTGCGTGACGGGGCTGGTGCGGGTCGACACGGCCGAGCACTGGAGCGGCTTCGGCGAGGCGGTGATCATCGCGCTGATCCAGGTGGGGGGCCTGGGCGTCACGATCTACGCGGGCTCGCTGCTGGTGCTGCTGGGACGCCGCTTCGGGCTGCGGGGCAGCAGCCTGTTCGGGATGGAGTTGGTGGGGTCGGGGGAGTGGGACATCGGGCGGCTGCTGCGGCGCGTGCTGGTCTACGTGGTGCTGGCCGAGGTCGTGACGTTCCTGCTGCTGCTGCCCTGGTTCCTGGGCGAGTCGGGCGGGATGGGGGGCGTCTGGCGGGCGCTGTTCCACGCCGTCTCGGCCTTCAACAGCGCCGGCTTCGACCTGATGGGCGGGCGGCAGAGCTTCCAGGCGCAGATCGGCGCGCCGTATCCGCTGGTCGTGATGGGGGTGGCGGCGTTCCTGGGCAGCCTGTCGTTCGTGACGGTGTTCGACCTGCGACGCGGCTGGCGACGCTGGTCGCTGGACACGCGCATGGTCGTGCTGATGATGGCCGGGCTGCTGGTCGCGGGGATGGCGGTCTTCCTGGCCGCCGAGGTGCAGTCGGGCCGCGTGCTCGACGGCCGCAGCCCGCTGGAGGCGGTGGTCAACTCCTTCTTCCTCTCGGTCAACCGCACGACGGGGATGTCGGCGGTCGACATGGGCGCGCTGCAGGACGTGACGACGGTCGTGCTGCTGCCGCTGATGTTCATCGGCGGCGCCTCGACGTCGACGGCGAGCGGCATCAAGGTGGGGACGTTCGTCGTGGGGCTGGCCGTGGTCGTGTCGTCGCTGCGGGGGCGGCACCAGGCGGAGCTGTTCGGGCGCGAGATCCCGCACGCCGTCGTGCTGCGGGCGATCGCGGTGGTGCTGCTGGGCGTCGTGGCGCTGACGGTGGGCGTCGTGGCGATGCTGCTGGCCGAGGACGGCCCGCCGCTGCCGCTGGTCTTCGAGGTGATGTCGGGGCTGGCCAACGTGGGCTGGTCGCAGGGGGTGACGCCGGTGCTGTCGGGGGCCGGCACGTCGATCCTGATCGTGCTCATGTTCGTGGGGCGGCTGGCCCCGCTGATGGTCGCGCTGACGGTGCCCGACCGCGGACAGGCGCGCTACCGCTACCCGTCGGAGGGCGTGCGCATCGGCTAGCGACGGGCGTGCTTAGTGGTCGCCGGCCCAGGGATCGTAGGAGCCGAAGCTCCACAGCTGGCCCTCGGGGTCGCGGGCGGCGTAGAGGCGGCCGCCATAGTCCTGGTCGGCGGGCGCCATGACGATCTCCGCCCCGGCGGCGCGGGCGCGGGCGCAGTGCGCATCGACGTCGGCCACGACGACGTAGGCCGAGCCGGTGATCGCGCCGGCCGCCTTGGCCGTCACGACCAGGGCGCCGAAGTCGTCCTCGCGGGCCGAGCCGAGCATGATCATGCCGCCGCCGAGCGTGAGCTGCGCGTGGGCGACGCCGCCCTCGCCGTCGGGCACGACGAGGCTGCGCTCGAAGCCGAAGGCCTCGCAGAGGAAGTCGATCATGCCGGGGGCGTCGTCGTAGCGGAACGAGGGGATGACGGAGGAGGAGATGTGGGTGTTCCTCGGAACGGGGCTACTCGTGGGGGTCGAGCACGACGACCGGGATCTCGCGGGGGCCGGCGCGCTCCTGGTACTCGTCATAGGGCGGGTAGATGGCGGCGAGCTGCTTCCAGAGCGCGGCGCGCTCGTCGCCGCCGGCGGTGCGGGCCGTGGCGGCGGTGCGACGGGCGCCGACCTGCACCCAGACCTCGGGGTTGGCGGCCAGGTTGCGGTACCACATAGGGTGGGCGGGCGCGCCGCCCTTCGAGCCGATGACGACGTAGGCGCCGTCGTGGTCGCCGTAGATCAGCGGCAGGGTGCGCTCCGCGCCGCTGCGACGCCCGACCGTGAGCAGCAGCAGCGTGGGGTACGACGCCCCGCCGCCGGGCGGGGTCCACTCGTGGCCGTCGGCGCCGTTCGAGTCGAGGTAGCGGCGGGTGTGATCGCGTTGCCAGTCGGGGGCGTCGTCGTTGACGGTGAAGGTGGGCATGGCGGCTCCTTGCGTCGGAGGGTAGCAGGGGCCGGGCGGGGGCCGGACGCGAAGCGCCCCCGACGTGCTCACGCTGCAACGTCGGGGGCGCTGGCGGAAACAGCCTGAGCGGGAGCGTCTCGGGTTTCCCCCTCCCGCGATGGCCACCGGGGATTAGCGCCCCCGGCTCCGCCAGCACAGTGTACCACGCCGCCGGACGCGAAGCACCCCCGACGTGCTCGTGTAGTAACGTCGGGGGCGCAGTCGGAGCCGACCCTTGCGGGGGTTGCGGTCTGTGCGACGCTTGTCGATAGGCCTCAGACCGCGGGGGGTCACGCCCCCGGCTCCGGCTCGCACAGCATAGCACTCCGCGCGCCGCGCCGCCGACCTCACCCCCTGGCGATCCCCTTCCGCGTCAGAGGGCCTACGTGCTGCCGAACCAGGCGACGAAGAGCCCCACTTCGACGAGCAGGAGCACCACCATGAACGTCGCAACCCAAGACTTGCGGTGCACCGTTCGCGAGTTCGCGCTGAAGTGGCGGCCAGCCCAATACAGGCTGTTCCACTTGAATTCGGCGGGGGGACGATGCAGCCAGTCTTGATAGAGATGCGCAGGGCCGACGAGCTTGATCCCGGACCATGCGCGGGCCGATAACCCCAGCACGACGTTCAGCACGGCAATGGCGAGCGCGGCCACCAGCCAGCCCGAGCCGAAGTCGGGGTTCTCCCCAGCCGCGACCGACACGGTAGGGACGGCGATCGTCACCGTCACGACGAGCGACTGAATCGAATTGAGCCAGCTGTGCGCGGAGTCCAGGCGTGCAGACATTTCGGCGTACGATCGCCCGACCTGGTCGAACGCGAGATCCAGACTCGGGTAGTCCCGATCGGGCGGGGACGGCGCGCCGCCGGACGCTGGGGCGTCCGCCTCTTCAGCCGCCGTTGCGGCGCGGCCAGCGGAGGAGCTTGGGCCAGGGGCCCCGGAACCCACCTTCCTTAACCAACTCACCAGGGTCCGATGTGGTGGGAGGAGGTGGAGGAGGCGGCGGAGGCGGAGCGGACTGCGGTTCATTGGGCACGTCGGAGCCCTTTCCACGGACGCACGGCAGGCGGTCTGCCTGGGGACAGCTTACAGGACCGGCGAGGGCGGCGGGCAGTCGGCTCGGCGGGGCCGCGAACGGGACCGCGAGCGGACGGATGGACGGAGGTGGGGCAGGCAGCTGCTCAGGATGCTGCCTGCCCCACACCGTCTTGGGTCGGCGGGGCGGAATCAAGCTGCGCCATGAGCGACAACGCAGCCAGGTTCCGGCGCCAGGGTCAGACCCGTTCGCCGACGCCAACTCCACCTTAGCCCCGGAACCGCGGCGCGGGGAAGTGGCGCAGTGACGTTATGCACGCAGTGACCGCCGGCGGGGTCGTGATACCGTCGCCCCCATGACAGCGATCTCCCCAGACGCGGCGCCGGCGACGCGCGGCGACTTCGATCGCCTGCGGCTGGAACTGCGCGGCGATGTCGAGCGCCTGCGGCTGGGACTGCGCGGCGACATCGCGCCGACGCGCGGCGACCTCGATCGCCTGTGGCTGGAACTGCTCGGCGAACTCGCGACGCTGCGCGGCGACGTCGAGCGCGCGATGCACGCGCAGACCCGATGGATCATCGGGGCCGCCACGGCGATCGCCGCGATCACCGTCGCCATCTTGCGCCTCACCTAACCCCCGATCGGCGTCTGCCGCCGTTGGAACCTCGGCTGGGCGTTCCCCGGCGCGACGGTCGGGGGTACGGTCGGGGGGTGAAGAAGCGGGTACTCGAGCGGCTTGCGAAGCTCTGGGGCGTTGGGGGGCGCGCCTGGGAGTGGGCGCGTCGATTCGTTGCGGCGCATGGGGTCGCGCTCAGCGTCGTGCCCCTGATCCTTGGGCTTGTGCTCACCGGTGTGTTCTGGGATTGGTTGACCATCACGGAACCCGGTATCGATCGCGCCAGCGAATCGGGCAGCACGACGGTCCGCAATCTGGGCATTGTTATGGCCGGTCTGATCGCGTTGCCGCTGGCGGTTTGGCGCGCGAAGGCAGCGGATCAGCAGGCGAGGGCGACCGAGCAGCAGGCCGAAACGGCCCTACGGCAAGCCGAAACGGCGCAGGAGGATCTGCGGAACAAGCGCTATCAGGATGGCGCGGAGATGCTTAGCAGCACGGTTCTGGCAGTCCGGCTGGCGGGGATCTATGCGCTGGAGCGCCTGGCAAAGGACCATTCGGAGCAGTACCACATCGAGATCATGAAGTCGCTCTGCGCGTTCGTGCGGCACCCGGTGAAGGAGGGAGATGTCCCGGTCGACAAGACGCCTGAGGACGTTCAGGCCGCCCTCATTGCCGTCTGCACGTCCCACAAGCGCGAACTGCGTCTTGAGAGAGAAGCCGAGTTTCGGCCGGACTTGCATGGCGCTGATCTCGGAGGAGCAATCCTGCCGTGGATCGATTTGTCTAATGCGCGGTTAGTCCGTGTGGATCTGGCCGGCGCGATGCTACCGGCTGCGGATCTGAGCAATGCAGTTCTGTACTGCGCGTCTCTCACCGGTACCGACCTCACCGGGGCGAACCTGACCGGTGCGATGTTGGGCAGTGCGAACTTGGCCGGTGCGACCCTCACCCGTGCGATCCTGACGAATACGGGCTTCGACCGAGAGTGGGTCGACTCCGGTGGAGAGTGCGGTGCGACGACCGGACTGACCCAGGACCAGCTCGACTCCGCGCGCGCCGATCCCAATCGACCACCAATGCTGGACGGCTTGCGAGACCCAAGGACCGACGAACCACTGAAGCCGCCGCAAGAGCCACACCTGTCACTGCGGGACGATCCCCGATGACTAACACCACCGACGTCCCCGCCTTCGTCGATAAGTGGCGCGACAACGCCCGACGCGAGAGCGACGCCCGCGAGCACTTCATCGACCTCTGCCGGCTGGTGGGCGCGCCGACGCCCAACGACCCGGGGCTGCCGGCCGGGGAGTACGAGTTCGAGAAGAACGCGCCGCGCACGAGCGGCGGCGGCGGTCGCGCCGATGTCTGGCGGCGCGGGCACTTCGGCTGGGAGTACAAGGGCGCCGGGCGCGACCTGGCGGCGGCCTACCGGCAGTTGCTCGACTACCGCGAGGCGCTCGAAAACCCGCCGCTGCTGGTGGTCAGCGACATGGACCGCATCGAGGTCCATACCAACTTCACCAACACCCGGCCCAGCGTGCGCACGCTGACGCTCGACGACCTGGCGACGGCCCCGGCCGAGGCGCTGCGCATCCTGCGCGCCGTGCTGCTCGAGCCCGAGGCGCTGCGGCCGGCGCAGTCGCCCGAGGAGGTGACGCGCGAGGCGGCCCGGCGCTTCGCCGGGATCGCGCGCTCGATGGGCGAGCGGGGCGAGGCGCCGGGGCAGGTCGCGCACTTCCTCAACCGCGTGCTGTTCTGCCTCTTCGCCGAGGACGTGGGGCTGCTGCCGCGGCGGCTCGTGACGGGGCTCATCGAGTCGCGGCGCGCCGACCCGGAGGAGTTCGGGCGCGGGCTGACCGAGCTGTTCTGGCGCATGTCGGCGCGCGAGGCGGGGCGCTACTTCGGCAACGAGCGCGTGTCGTGGTTCAACGGCGGCCTGTTCGACGGCCCCGAGACGCTGGCCGTGACGCGCGACGAGCTGGCGGCGCTGCACGCCGTGGCGCTGCTCGACTGGTCGCAGGTCGAGCCGTCGATCCTGGGCACGCTGTTCGAGCGCGGGCTCGACCCGGCCAAGCGGGGGCAGCTGGGGGCGCACTACACCGACCGGGCGAAGATCCTGCAGGTGGTCGAGCCGGTGGTGCTGACGCCGCTGCGGCGCGAGTTCGCGGCCATGCAGGCGCGGGTCGAGGCGCTGATGGCGGGGCGCGCGCCGTCGCCGGTGACGCGCGACGGGCGGCGCCGCGAGCGGCTGCCGGCCTGGGAGCGCGAGGCCGAGGCGGCCTGGCAGGCGTTCCTCGACCGGCTGCGGGCCGTGCGCGTGCTCGACCCGGCCTGCGGCTCGGGCAACTTCCTCTACGTCACGCTGCGGCTGCTCAAGGACCTGGAGTTCGAGGCGATCCGCTGGGGCGGCGAGCGGCTGGGCGTCACGGGCGAGTTCCCGCGCGTGGGGCCGGCCAACGTCATGGGCATCGAGATCAACCCCTACGCCAAGGAGCTGGCGGGCGTGTCGATCTGGGTGGGCGTCTTCCAGTGGATGATCGAGCACGGCTATGGCTTCCCCAGCGAGCCGGTGCTCGAGCCGCTCGACAGCATCGCCCTGCGCGACGCCATCCTGGCGCGCGACGCGTCGGGCGCGCCCGTCCCGGCCGAGTGGCCCGAGGCCGAGTTCATCGTTGGGAATCCGCCGTTCCTGGGGCTGCGCAACATGAGGGAGTCGCTGGGCGACGAGTACGTGGATCCGCTACGGGAGGCGTGGGCTGGAGCGGTCGATAAGGGAGTCGACCTGGCGTGTTACTGGCACGAGCAGGCGCGGCGGGGGATCGCGGCGGGCGCGGCGAAGCGGGCGGGCCTGCTGGCGACAAACAGCATCCGCAGCGGCGCGAACCGCCGTGTCCTCGACCGGGTGACGGAGTCGGGCGACATCTTCATGGCGTGGTCGGACGAGCCGTGGGTGGTCGAAGGGGCTGCGGTGCGCGTCTCGATCGTGGGGCAGGACGACGGGTCGGAGACGGAGCGGCGGCTGGATGGGGAGCCCGTGAGCCGGATCAACAGCGACCTGACCTCGGGCGTGGATCTGACGCGGGCGGTGGCCCTCCGTGAGAACCAAGGCACGGCCTTCTCAGGGATACAGCGAACGGGGAGGTTCGAGATCACCGGAGACATCGCCCGTCAAATGCTGGCCGAACCCACGAATATCAATCTCCGTCATAACTCTGATGTGATCGTGCCGTGGATGATCGGGATGGATATTAATCATCGCCCGCGCGACATGTTCATCATTGATTTTGGCGACATGAACGAGTGGGACGCGGCACAGTATGAGATGCCGTTCGCCTATGTGCAGGAGCATGTCCAACCATGGCGAATGGGCAACCGCATCGCGCGCCACAAGGAATACTGGTGGCAACACACGTCACGCCAGTCGTCGATGCGCGCGGCGATCCAGCCACTGTCCCGATTCATTGTCACATCGCGAACAGCGAAGCATCGGGTGTTTTCCTGGCTGCGGGCGCCAGTGCTGCCGGACATTCAGTTGGTAGTCATCGCGCGGGAGGACGACTACATGTTCGGCGTGCTGCACTCGCAGGCGCACGAGTGGTGGGCGTTGCGCATGAGCTCAAGGATGGGCGTAGGCAATGACCCACGCTACGCGTCGTCGAGGACATTCGACACGTTCCCCTTCCCCTGGCCGCTGGACACCCCGGCGTCGGCGCTGACGTCGGAGCAGCGGTCGCATCGCGACGCCATCGCCGCGGCGGCGCGGGAGCTCGACGCGGCGCGGCGGCGCTGGCTCAACCCGCCCGAGCTCGTGCGCGAGGAGTCCGACGTCGTGGCGTCGCTGCCGCCCCGCCTCCTCCCCGTCGACGCCGCCGCCGCGCGCGAGCTGTCGCAGCGCACGCTGACCAACCTCTACAACCGGCGGCCGTCGTGGCTGGCGCAGCGTCACGCGTCGCTCGATGCGGCCGTCTGGGCGTCGTACGGCTGGGATGGGGGCTCGGAGGAGGACGTGTTGGAGCGTCTGCTGGCGCTGAACGTCGGTCGGGGCGGGTAGGCGGTCGGACGCGAAGCGCCCCCGACCACCTGTTAGGCTCGGGGGCGCAGTCGGAGCCGACCCGGCGACGGGTTGCGGTCTGTGCGACGCTTGTCGATAGGCCTCAGACTGCGGGGGGTCACGCCTCCCGGATTGTAGCGCACCGGCGGGCGGTCGGGGTGGGGGATGTCAGTCGTCGGGGGTGGGGAGGGGGAGGTCGGAGGGGGATAGTCGCCGGGGCACACATGTTTGACACGCATGTTCTGAGCGCGTAGGTTCCAAGTAGGTGCCCAAACTCTTGGGCCGAATCGACGAGCGAGGAACCAGCATGTATAGAGTCGGCCAGAAACCCGGGATCGGCACGTATTGCTGCACGGCGTGCTCTTGGAGTGTGCATCTAGACGCGGCCTGGAAGCCGCTTCCCCCCTGCGGCAATTGCGGGAAGGGCCAGCACACGCTCTACCGGCGCTGCTAGCGGCGCGCCCGGCCTACCTCACCCCCTGGCCCCCTCTCCATCCCCGATGGAGAGGGGGCAGGCGCGCCTTGTCGTAGATCCGTTCTGCTACTGTTAGGCTTGAGCAGGAGCGTACGCCTGTAAGCTGTTTCGTGGATTGAGGTGGTTCCAATGGATGAGCGTGATGTTGCGGCGGCCTTACGCGTCGTGAAGGCGACTAGACCGGTTCTTGCTGATCATTCCCGGCACATAGATCAGGCGATGCGAGCGGCGGCGTCGGTCGCGGAGGCGTTGCCACCGATGGAGACGGTGCAGAGGTTGGTGGAGGCTGCGGAGGCGCTGCCACCGCCGGAGACGGTGCAGAGATTGGTGGAGGCCACGGAGGCGCTGCCACCGATGGAGACCATGCAGAGGGCGGCGGAGGCCGCGGAGGCGCTGCCACCGATGGAGACGGTGCAGAGGTTGGCGGAGGCCGCGGAGGCGCTGCCACCGGTGGAGACGGTGCGGGCGGCGGCGTCGATGTCGGAGGCTGCGTCGCGGGCGATGTCTGAGTTTGTGGGACCAGGGTCGCCGATGTCGGCGGTTGCGTTGCGGGCGATGTCTGAGTTTGTGGGACCAGGGTCGCCGATGTCGGCGGTTGCGTTGCGGGCCACGGATTCGGCTGTGCGACTGGGGACGTCAGCCCTGGCCGACCTGCCGGAGAGGATTCTCAACCTACCGGCACAGCCGCCGGTGCTACCGCTGCCCTCGCTGGTCCCCGATTCGCCATGGGCGAGTATTGACCCGATGGCGGAACCGTCGGTGCCGCCCTTCGCTGAACCCTCCGAGAGGGCGGAGCGGATCAAGATATCTGACGATGTGCTCCGACAGAGGTGCCTCGATCTTCTCAATGCGCAGGGAGACTTCGACCGGCCAGTGAACCAGGCTCTGATCGTGCTCGAAGATCGGGTGCGGACGATGGCTAGGCTTCCGGCGACAGCGGTCGGCAAGTCGCTGATGCGCGGGGCATTCGGGAACGACGGCCCGATCATCTTGTCCGACATCCGCTCTGAGCAGGAGGGCTGGCGGTCTCAGTTCGTCGGGATGTATGCCATGCTGCGCAACCCGACCAGCCATGGCATCGTCGAGACGTACGACCGTGACGACGCGGTGGCGGTGGTCTTCTACGTCGACTTCCTCTTGAGGCGCCTTGCACGGGGCATCGCGCGGTAGTAGCGGACACCTCTGCGGTTCCACGGGAGCGCCCGGCGGGATGCGGTGACGCTCAGGCCCGTTCCAACGGCGGCAGCGACGACGGCGCCGCGGAGCTTCATACGGGACGGATCGCGGCCGCGAGGGCCCGCTTCCAGCGAGACGGCAGCGGGCCTAACGCACTCTCTGGCTTCCCCTCGAGATCGGTGAAGAGGCGGAGCAGACGCTCCTCGAAGGACATCAGTGCCCCGTCGGCCGTGTCGGCCCCGGCCGTCCGGCCCGTCGGGCCGGGCGCCGAGCACCCGAGCGACCGCGGGTGCTCGGCGCGCAGACAGTAGGGGACGGAGTGGTACCCTTTCCGACACGTGAGGGTGACCCAATGGATGCGGCTGAGCGTTTCGCCCGCCCGATGTATGGCTACGCCGAGGCGGACCGGATCGCCGGCGTCACTCGTGGCACCGCAAGGCGGTGGGTCCGCGGCTACGCGTACCGGTCGAACGGCGAACGTGTCAGCGCCGCGCCTGTCACGAGGGGTGTCGCGCAGCCGGAGGAGCCGGGCGTCTCCTTCTTCGATCTCATCGAGGTCGCCGCGATCGGCCGCCTGAAGGAGATTGGCTGGTCGCTCCCCGCGATTCGTGCCGCCGTCGAGTCCTGTCAGGCGATGTTCAGCCTGAAGCGGCCGTTAGTGACCGAGCGGTTCAAGAGCGATGGCCGCGACTTCTTCGTGCAGTGCGAGGGCGAACTCATCGAACTCGGGATCGGGAGGCGGAGGGGCGAACGGGCCTGGACCGAGGTTCTCGATCCCTTCCTCAAGACGGTCGCGTACGAGGGCGGATTTGTACGCAGGTGGTGGCCGATTGGGGAGGATCGTCGCGTTATTGTCGACCCCGAGTACGGGTTCGGGCTGCCGGTCGTCGCTGGGAGCGGGGTACGCACCGAGATCATCTACGAACAGGTGCAGGGCTTCGTGTCGCAGCACCGCATCGCCGACGACTTCAACATCACGCTTGAGGACGTTGAGCACGCAATCCAGTTCGAGGCCTCGCGCACCCCGTCATGATCCTCATCGATCGCTCGATCCCACGCAGCGTGGCGGACGCGCTCGCTCTCGTCCGCGACGACGTGGAATGGTTGGAGCCACGGTTCGCTCACGACACGCCAGACGAGGAGTGGCTGGCGGAGGCGGGCCGGCAAGACTGGGTGGTCGTCACGCGCGACAAGCGGATCAGGACTCGCCCGCGCGAACGTCAGGCGATCAATGACAACAGCACAGGCTGCTTCATCCTCGCCCAAAAGCAGGTTCCGACCCCTTGGGTCGCACTCAAGATCGTGGTCCCGACGCTCGACGAGATGGTGCAGCGATTTGCCGAGACGCCTCGGCCGTTCATCTTCACGATCGATAGCATGCTGCACTTCCGGCAATACCTGTAGCAGACGACAACAGCGCGCAGGCGCGGAGCAGTGAGCGCAACGCGGGCTGACGAGCTCCGCCCCCCTACGACCGCTCCAGGGGCGCCAGCGACGCCAGGAGCTTCTTGATCCCCGACGTGTCAAACGCGACCGTGATCTCGCTGTCGCCGCGGCCCGACGGGGCGACGGCGGCGACGGTGCCGGGACCGAAGGCCCGATGCGTGACGCGGTCGCCGGGGCGGAGGGGGGCGTCGGCGGGGGAGGGCGGCGGCGCGGCGGCGTAGGGGGCGGGGGCCTCGCGCAGGAGGCGGCGGGGGCCGGGCGGGGCGTCGGGGTCGGGGTCGACCCCGTCCCAGCGGTCGGGGTCGTGAGTTTGTTTGCTGCCTCCGGCAGCGGGCCCGTCCCAGCGGTCGGCGTCGGGGAGGGCGCGCGGGGCGGGCGGCCGGGCGCGCCCGCTCGGGCTGGGCGGCGCCGAGTCGGCCTCGTCCCAGGTGAGCCAGCGGTTGCGGGCCGGGCGCACGTCGGGGCTGATTGGGCCGGGCGCCGACGAGCCGGCGCGGCCGCGGCGGTCGATGGCGTCGGGCGGCAGGTCGGCCAGGTAGCGCGAGGGTGGGTTGTGGCCGGCGCGGCCGGCCAGCGCGCGGCGGAAGGCGTAGCCGCAGTACAGCCAGCGCTGGGCGCGGGTCATGCCCACGTAGCACAGGCGCCGCTCCTCCTCGAGCGCGGCCGGGTCGTCGAGCGAGCGGAAGTGGGGCAGGATGTGCTCCTCCATGCCGATCAGGAAGACGGCGGGGAACTCGAGGCCCTTGGCGGCGTGCAGCGTGATCAGCGTGACGGCGTTCGGGCCCTCCTCCAGGTTGTCGACGTCGGCGACGAGGGCGACGTCGGCGAGGAAGGTGGCGAGGGCGGCGGCGGGCACGGCGGCGTCGTCGCTGGGCGCGGCGGGCAGGGCGTCGCGCGGGGGCGGGGCCAGGGCGTCGTAGTTGGCGGCGACGGTGCGCAACTCCTGGACGTTGTTCCAGCGGTCCTCGCCGTCGTCGTAGGTGCGATAGAGGTAGTCCTGGTAGCCGGTGTCGCGCAGCAGTTGGTCGATGATCTGGCCGACGGTGCCGTCGGCGGCGCGCTCGCGGCCGCCCCCGATGATGGCCAGAAACGACTGCAGCGCGGCGCGGGCACGGGCGGTGACGGCCGGGGCGGCCTCGGCGTCGTCGGCGGGCCCGTCGGATGGCCCGTCGGATGGCCCAGTGGCGACGCGGACGGCGGCCAGCGCCGCCTGCGCCAGCGACGCGTCGTGGCGGTCGGCCCAGTCGAGCAGCAGGGCGCGGGTGCGCTGGCCGATGCCGCGGCCGGGCACGTTGACCATGCGCTCGAAGGCGACATCCTCGTGCGGGTTGAGCACGAGGCGGCAGAGGGCGAGCAGGTCCTTGATCTCGCGGCGGGCGTAGAAGCGAGTGCCGCCGATCAGGCGGTAGGGGATGCCGCGGCGCAGGAACGCCTCCTCGACGGCGCGCGACTGGGCGTTGGTGCGATAGCAAACGGCGACGTCGCCGGGGCGCCAGTCGCCGGCGGCGACGCGGGCCTCGATCTCGCGGCCGACTTCGTCGGCCTCCTCGACCTCGGTATAGGCCTCAAAGACGACGGGGCGGTCGCCTTCGGCGTTGTCGGTCCAGAGTTGCTTATGGATGCGCTCGGCGGCCTTGTCGATAACGGCGTCGGCGGCGCGGCAGATGGCCTTGGTCGAGCGGTAATTTTGCTCGAGGCGGACGGTCGTGGCGTCGGGGAAGTCGCGGGCGAAGTGCAGGATGTTGCGGATGTCGGCGGCGCGCCAGGAGTAGATCGACTGGTCGGGGTCGCCGACGACTGTCAGGCTGCCGTAGCCGGCGGCCCAGGCGCGGGCCAGGCGGTACTGCACGATGTTGGTGTCCTGGAACTCGTCGACCAGGACGTGCTCGAAGCGCTCCTGGTAGCGCGCGGCGATGGCCGGCTGCGTCGTGAACAGTTCGAGCGTGCGGCCGAGCAGGTCGTCGAAGTCGACGGCGGCGTTGTCGTGCAGGGCCGCCTGGTAGTGCTCGAAGCTGCGCGCGACGATCTCCTGGAAGTAGTCGCCGGCGTGGCTGCGGACGGTCGCGGCGCCCAGGCCCTCGTTCTTGGCGCGCGAGATGGCGCCCAGGACGCGGCGGGCGGGGTGGGTGCGGGTGTCGACGCCGAGCTCGACGAGCGTGCGCTTGACGATGGCCAGCTGGTCGGCGTCGTCGTAGATGACGAAGCCGCGGGGCACGCCGACGGCCTCGCCGTCGCGGCGCAGGATCTGGGCGCAGACGGCGTGGAAGGTGCCGAGCGCCATGCCGCGCGTGCCGAGGTCGTCGGGGCCGCCGGGCAGCAGCGACTCGACGCGGGCGCGCATCTCGCGGGCGGCCTTGTTGGTGAAGGTGACGGCGAGGATGCGCCAGGGCGGCACGCCGGTCTCGCGGACGAGGTAGGCGATGCGGTGGGCGATGACGCGCGTCTTGCCCGACCCCGGCCCGGCCAGGATGAGCAGCGGTCCGGCGGGCCCCGTCACGGCCTGTCGCTGGGCGGGGTTGAGCGTCGCGAGGTCGAGGGAGGGGCTCGGGGGCGTCGGCGGGGGCATGGAGGGAGGGTAGCAGCGGGGGTGGGGCACTTATGGCACGGGTCGGCCTCGCGACGCGCCGCGGGCTAGGTGAAGCTGAGAATCAGGACTGCGACGGTGAGCATGGCCGCGACGGCCCCGATGATGCGAATCTCGGCAGCGTGCAGGTCATCCCGGGTCGCCAGGGGGCGCACCACGTCGGCGAGGGTGTTGCGCGACTGCATCATGCTCCCAGGGTAGTCCTACCGCCAGCAGTCGGGCAGGGCGTCGCCGATGCGGACCGCGTAGAAGCAGTCGGCCACCCATTGATCGCGGGGCGTGAGCGACCAAGTGTTCGGACCGGTCTGCTCGTATTGGCCCCAGTAGCAGCGCTCCTGGACGCTGCCCGATACGGCGTAGATGATGCAGTATTCCACCGACATTTCGATTGGGGGGCCAGGTCCCCTTTGAACAGTGTTCGCGACGATGAACTGAGCCTCGCTTTGCCCGGTCTGAGCGGCTTGGCGTTCCACGCTGGCGATGCGATCCTCCAGGGCAGCGATGCGGTCCAGGGCAGAGCCCAGGGCCGCGCCGCGCTCTAGGTCAAGCTGCGCGGTTTGCTCTTCTAGGGCGGCGAGGCGATCGAGGATCGCGACCAGGGATGGCGCTGCCGGCGGCGCTTGGTTCTCCAAGGCCTCAATGCGATCATGCATCGCGCTGGCGGCGCCCCAGCGCAGCACGTCCGCCTCGGTGAGCACCCACAGCGCCGCGAACGCGCCCAGCGCAGCGATGCCGATGGCCCCAGCGGCCCACTTCCACCAGCGCATCGGTCACTCCTTGCCGTCGCCGGGGCAGTATAGGCGCGGTGGGGTCAATTGCGGGGGGAGGCCGTCGCGGGCGCGGGCGGACCCGTGGACGGGTGGGGAGATTCACACGTCGCCGCGGATGTTCTCGTAGGGGAATCTATCTCCTGGCCCCCTCCACTCCCGGTGCGGAGGGGGTACCAAACTTCAGCAGCACGCAGGAGTAGCACAAGAGTTCTTGACCTGATAGTGTCCTGAACCAGGGAAGATGCGCTCGCAGCGGTCCTGCACTGGCCTCTAGTGGATCGCGGTAATCACGGAGTGACGATGATGCTCCACCTCTACTTCGACAAGGCTGGCCCGAACGACGACATCCCGGCGGTGACGGTTGCGGGTGTGATCTCGACGCCTGAGAAGTGGGTCGAGTTCGGTAAGAAGTGGGAGGAAGCGCTTCACGAATTCGATGAGTTGCCATTCTTTCACATGTCAGAGTACGAGAGTGGCATCGGGCGGTACAAAGACTGGAATGAGCGAGGCGTCAAGAAAGAGCGCTTCAGTCGACTGTTGGACATCATCGAGGAGCACGTGATGGCAACTGTTGGCGCGTCGGTGTCACTGGCAGACTGCGCAGACTCGTTCGGTGATCCGCCGGTGGCGACGGCCTACGGCCTGACTGCGTTGCATTGCTCCAACATGATCCCGCAGTACCGGCACCTGCGCGAGCACCCTGGCGAGCAAGTCACCTACACTTTCGAGGCGGGGGATCGCGGCTACGGCAAGCTCCGCGACGGCTACGACCTGATCTATGAAGAACCATGGCGGCGCGCGTTCAATCGGCTCAGTGGCAGGTTGAAAGTGGAGGACAAGAATTCTCCTCCTTTGCAGGCCGCCGACATCCTCGCCTATGAGGGATGGAAGCAGTGGGTACGCAAGCACGGCGGAGACGGTCGCCCAACGCGCTATCCGTGGAAGCGACTATCCCAGACGATCACCAATGAATGGGCGACCCTCAGGCCGATGTCGTTTAAAGACCTCTTGCAACAGAGTGGGTTCGGGCAGATACCGCCGATACTCGCTGCGGTGGACGCAACCTTTGTTCCACAACCTACTGCGGTACTGACGACTCCGACTTGGGGGTGAGCACGGGCCGCGCAACGTCTTCTGCCGCAAAGGGAGGAGCCGTGCATCGTGGCGTCACTCGCAGGCGGCGAGGGCGTCGGCGGGATCTGGGATGCGCCAGACCTCCAACTGTCCACCGCATAGGCGGACAAGTTCGGCGGACCAGGCGCGCGTCGCTAGATCGAACGCGTGCGTCCAACCGGCAGCGTTCCGGCATGCATCCTCCAGTTCAGTTGACGAGACTCCTATCTCTTCAAGCTGGTCATAGTTGCCGCATCCCCGTTTGAAGTCTCGCTCGCGCGCGTGGCTGCTTGCCCACCTTTCGCCTTCATGGCAAGGCGCACCAGACCACCGCCAGATCTGCAGCGGTGCAGCGTGCCGCCAAAGGTAGTCTCCCCCTCCCTCCTCAGCATCTCGTGGATCGCAGAACGCAGCCGCCACCCCCGCAAAGTAGCCTCGCAGGTCAGCCTCTCCTTCGGCGCGCACGGATGAATAGACGGTGGTGACGAGGAGATAGTGAAGCGCCTCGATCGAGAGCGGGGGCTCTACAGAGGGGAGAGGGTTACTGCCGAAGTGTCCCAGGGCGGGATCCTCGCGGATTCGCGAGAAGTCGAGGCTGTACGAACGGACCAGGGATGGCGATTCACCGCCACTGACTTCCAGCCACCAGACCCGCATTGCGGCGGCGTAGTCACGAAGCTCGGACCGATCTTCGTCGGAGCCGGCCGCATCGTCCGCTTCGAGCCAGCAGCCCGTGGTCGTAACGAGCGCGATGGTCGCGACAGCAAGGAGGAGCGCCGGCCTCATGACGTGGTGAGGGGGACTTCGCGCTCCTGCAACCGCCAGGCGGCGTAGGCCAGGGACTGGTCGATGTCCTCCTGCTCAAGATGCGGATAGGCCTCGAGGATCTCGGCAGGCGAGCGCCCGGCCGCCAGCAGACCCACGACCGTTCCCACGGTGACCCGCATCCCCCGAATGCACGCCTTGCCGCCCATGACGGCGGGGTCGACAGTGATCCTGTCGAGAGACTTCATGCTCCATCTCCTGCCATGTTCAGGCCCGTGATCCGCGCGGAGCCGAGTTCGTCGTGTCGCGGCTCGGCGCGCCACGGTTCGCCGGGCAGGATATCAGGGCGCCCCGACGGGAACCCCCCGACGCTCCCGCGCGTTTCTTGGGCGGGCACGGTGATTGAGCCGCCGTGGGGCGGTACGATGATCGTGGCGGTTCCGATGAGGGTGGGCGCAGTGCGGGGGTATGCATGACTGTCGCGGGGATGGGCGCGCGCCGCTGCTCCGCGCCGGCGGCCGCCGTGCCGCTGATCACGTGGCCGGGGGGCAGCCCCGAGAACACGGGGATCATCATCGGCGTGGTGCTGGCGGCGTACGTGATCGCGCTGTGGCTGACGGCGGTCATCTGGACGGCGCGCGACATGCGGTCGCGGTCGCACGACCCGGTGTCGCAGCTGGTGGCCGTGCTGATGGTGATGGCGCTCAACCTGCCCGGCTGGGTGCTGTACCGCGTGCTGCGTCCGCCGCTGACGCTGGCCGAGCTGTACGACCGCCAGTTGGAGGAGGAGACGCTGCTGCGCGACCTGGGCGAGGCGCTGGCCTGCCCGACCTGCAGCCAGCCGGTCGAGGAAGATTATGTCGTGTGTCCGCACTGCACGACGGGGCTCAAGGACGCCTGCGGCGAGTGCGGCAAGGCGATGTCGTTCGTGTGGCGGTCGTGCCCGTGGTGCGGCGAGACGCGGGAGCGGCAACCGGCGGTTGAGGACGAGGAGGGGGAGGAGTTGCTGGAGCTGGGCGGGCTCGACGAGCCGGTCGCGCCGCTGGCGGGGCTGGAGGTGGGGCGGGGCGACCTGCCGCGACGGCCGCTGGGGTCGGCGCCGGGGTCAGCGCCGGGGTCGGAGAGCGGGAACCCGTTCTCGAAGGCGGAGCGTCCGGGGCCGGCCGAGGAGCGGCGGCCGTCGGGCGGCGGGTCGGCGACGTGGCGGCCGCCGGGTCCGGTGCGAGGCCCGCGCCGCGTCGATGCGGGACCGGAGTAGGGGGGCGTCGCGATGCGGAAGCTGCGCAGGACCAGGATGCCGGAATCACAGGCCGATGCGACGGTCGAGATCGCTGCGGACGTGACCCACGGCCCCCTCACCCAAGACCAGTTGGAAGCGACACTCAACCGGGCCCTGCTCAGACAGGCAGTGGTCATCATCACCATAGTCGTCACCGTAAATGCCGCGATCACGACTGCGATCATGACCGCGCTCCTCGCAGCGTTCAGATAGCCCTGACGGCAGCGGAGTAGGGGGCGTCGCGATGCGGAAGCTGCGCAGAGGCGGCATGCCGGAATCGCAGGCCGGGGCGACGGGCGAAGTTGCCGAAGACGCGAGGCGCCGTCCTGTGACCACAGAACAGTTCGAAGCGACGCTCCACCGGGCGCTCGCCATCCAGACGGCGGTCATCATCGTCGCTCTGACCGCGATCATGGCCGTGCTGCTGCTAGTGTTCCCCGCTCCCTGACGGCGCCGGGGTGAGAGTTCCGGGAGTCAAGCAGGGTGACGCGGCGTCGCCGGGAACGATAAGCTGGCCTCGATCTGCTCCCCGCCCGCCGGACTCTGGCTTCGGCCATGTTCCTGGGCGGGTGTTTTCTTTTATGCGCACTATTGTCCTCATCGACGGACAGAACCTCTTCCACTTGGCGCGGACAGCTTGGTCGTCCGGCCCGTCGTCAGCGTATGACTGGCCGAGCTACGACGTTGAGAAGCTCGCGCACGCCCTCGTCTCCAATGCGTCCGGGCGCACCCTCGCAGAGGTGCGGTTGTACTCCGGCGTCCCCGATCCGAGCGGTGGGCCGCGGCAGCTGTTCTGGCACGACTTCTGGTCGAACAAGATGGGGTACTTGAAGAGCCGGGGGATTCACGTCTACCGGGGCAGAGTGAGCGCTGCACGGCAGGAGAAGGGCGTCGATGTCAGCCTGGCCGTGGACTTGGTGCATGCTACCTACGAACGGCAGTACGAAGCCGCGATGATCGTCAGTCAGGACTCGGACTTCGGACCCGCCGTGCGCTTGGCAAAGGAGATCGCTCAGGCGCAGGATCGGAAACTCATCTTCGAGTCCTGCTTCCCGTTTGGTCGTGGGGTCTCACGGAGAGGCGTTCCGGGAACGACTTGGGTTCCGATCGACAAGGCGACCTACGACGCCTGTCGTGATCCCAGGGACTATCGCCCGAGGAAGTAGGAGGCCCCTGACGAGGCCCGCGCCGCGCCGACGCGGCGCCCGCGGCAACTCACCGACCGACGGCGGCCCGGCGCTCGGCGAGGGCGGCGGCGACGAGGGCGCGCAGCGCCGGGCGGCGCGCGTCGTCGAGGCTGCGGACCTTGACGTGGCGCATCTTCGCGCCCGTGCCGTCGAGCAGGCGCTCGGGGTCGGGCAGGGCGACGCCCTGGTAGAAGCCCAGGTTGACCCAGGCCCGCTGGGGCATGAGGTAGGCGTAGCCGTCGAGCATCTTGCGCGGGCCGACGCCGTACGTCACCGCGCCGTCGCCCAGGCGGACGACCTCGCAGGTCCCGGCGTGCACGTCGCGGATGGTCCGGCGCAGGGCGTGGAGTATGGGCCGTAGGGGCTCGCCGGTGGCGTGGAGGAGGTCGTCGAAGACGCCGATCTTGGAAGCGGGCATGGAGAGAGGGTAGCCGCGGCCTACTCGCCGGGGCAGACCTTGCGCCAGCTCCCGTCGATGCGCTCCCAGCGTTCGCGGGGGTCGCGGGCGTTGTCGGCGGCGGACTCGACCACTTCGCCCTCGGCGCGGACGGTCAGGGTGACGAGAGCGGCGCCCGGCCCCCGCATGTCGATGGCGGCGTCGACCTCGGCCTCGGCGTCGCCGATGCGGCCGGCGAGGTAGCCGATCTGGAAGAAGAAGAGGTCGGTGTGGACCTCCTCGGCCGAGCAGCCGGGCTCGACCATGCCGCGGGTCCATTCGGCCAGCGCGCCGGCGTACTGGCCGCTGGTGTCGGAGAGGGCGAGGGCGAGCAGGCGGGTCTCGTCGGCGACGGCCGCGCGCAGGACCGGGGGCGCGCCGGCGCCGGGATCATGCTCCGCCGCGTCGCAGGCGATCAACAGGCAGGTCAGAGCCGCGAGGATGAGGTAGCGCATGTCCCGACCCCTGCGGTGTGGCCGAGCCTCCGACGGTTCGAGGCGTCGTCTGGCCGATGCGTCCCCTGCTCAACAGTCTCAATTCCGTACCTTCGAGCGTAGCGATCGCAGCCGATTCTGGTGGCCGTTTCGTGGCGTGGTTTGCGTTGGCGAGGGCAGTCGCCAGGGGTCAGGGGCGCGGGACGACGGCGAAGGTGCCGAGGCCCTTGGCGACGAGTCGGCCCGCGTTGTGCACATCGGCCTCGGCGATGACGAGGCGGCGGCCCCGTCGCAGGACGCGGGACTCGCAGTCGATGCGGCCTTCGAGGACCGGCTCGAGGTAGTTGACCTTCAACTCGACGGTGACGTTGGTCTCGCCGGGCGCGAGGACGGAGTCGACGGCGTCGCCGAGGCTCTGGTCGATGAGCGTGAAGGTGACGCCGCCGTGGACGGCGCCGTTGGCGTTGAGCAGCTCGGGGCGGACGTCGAGGTGGCTGCGATTGACGCCGTCGGCGCTGGGGCCCTCCACCATCCCAAGGAGGCCCGCGGCGAAGGGGTCGTAGGGGAGTTTGGGCATGGGGTGGGGGTCGCGCCTAGCGGGACGGCGCGGGGGCGGCGGTGAGGGCGGCGAGCAGGCCCGGGCAGCCGGCGATGAGCTCGACGGCGCGGCGCCGCTTGCGCGCGCCGGCGAAGGGCGTGCGGCCGTAGAGGTCGCCGATGCGGTTGACGGCCTGCGGCGTGTCGAGCGGCGTCACGATGAGGGCGAACTGCTCCTGCTCGGCGCGCTGGGCGATGTAGGGCAGGTTGGGCGCGCCGCCGCTGAGGATGAGGCAGAGCGGCTCGGCGTCGAGGGCGGCGAGGGCGACGTCGAGCTTGTCGTTGCGCGTGATGACCGACTTGTCGGGGTAGCGGCTGAAGTGGTCGATGCCGCCGTGGGCGCTGATCGGGCCGACCTGCAGCCACTCGGCGGCCTCGCCCCAGAGGCTGGCGTCGCCGCCGAGTTCGCCGTCGATGGCCCGCGCCATCGCGTCGACGAGGGGGGCGCTAAGCAGGCGGTCCTGGTCGATGGTCGCGAGCAGCGGCAGTCCGGCGACGGCGGCGAGGCGCTGGGCCTCGGCGCGGCCGGCGCCGTGGGCGGGGCCCGTGGGCAGCGCGTTGACGAGCAGGCCGTCGGCGGCGGCGGCGGTCGCGGCGCGGTGCAGGGTGTCGTCGTCGGCCTCGCGGTAGCGGGTCACGAGGAGCACGGTCGTATCGCTGTCTGGGTCCGACCGGCGGAGGCCGGGGCAGGCGGCGGGGTCGGGGACCTCGACGACCGTGTGGTCGGTGTCGGCGGGGGGGTCGGTCTCGGGCGCGCCGGCGGCGCGGACGCCCTGCAGGCGGGCGAAGGTGGCGGCGTCGGCGTCGGCGGAGGCATCGCCGGGCGGGACGGCGAGCCGCACGAGGCGCACGGTCGGGCGCGCGGCGGGGTCGCCGCCGTGGCGCAGCGCGTGCGCGAGGCCGGTCGCGACGACGGTCTTGCCGTCGCGGGGCAGGGCGGACGTGACGAGGATGCGCGCCATGGCGGCATGATAGCAACGGCCCGCGCTAGAGACGCGTCGGCGCGACGATGCCGCCGGGCGGGGATGGGGGTATGATCGCGGTCGGAATGGGCCGAGGTAGCTCAGTCGGTAGAGCACACGACTGAAAATCGTGGTGTCGGCAGTTCGATTCTGCCCCTCGGCACCAGACTCCCGCGGGCGGGTGGGCGGCGTTGGGCTGGTTGGGCGGAGGGCGCCCGTGCGATTCATGCGCTTCCATCGAGCGTTCCTCGTGGCGGTGGTGGTCGTCGCGCTGGCGGCGGGTCTGGCGTCGGCGCACGGCGGCGCGTCGGCGCAGGCGCCCGCGACGGACACGGTCACGACGGAACTGCGGCCGGGCTGGAACCTGATCGGCTGGATGGGGCCCGACACCACGCCGGCGGCAGATCTGTTCGACAAGATCCCGGGTCTACAGGTGGTGGCGGCGTGGGACGAGGACGCGGGCCGGTACGCGTGGGCGCGGCGCGGCGGTTCCGTCCCACCGGAGCTGGCGCAGTTGACGCGGGGGCAGGCGCTGTTCCTGTGGGTGAGCGGGACGGAGGTGGTTGAGTGGAGCCGCCCGGCATCGGCTGCGGGGATCCTGCTCAGCCTGCCGTCGGGCTACAGCCTCGTCGGCTGGGCGGGGCTCGACGGGACGCCGATCGAGGAGGCCGTCGGGCGCTTCGGCGACGCGCTGGTGGGGGCGTCACGGTGGAACGCGGAGACGCAGTCGTACGAGCGCTACGAGCCCGGGGTGGAAGAGCCGGCGGAGGGGATGCCGGTGCTCCAGCACGGAGACGCGCTGTGGGTGGAGCTGTCGGCGGAGCGGCGCTGGTGGCAGTCGGGGACGGAGCGGACGAGGTTTGTGTTTGAAGGCGCCGTCACTCCATCGCATGAGTCCGAGCTTCGCGAGGAGATGGAACACGCAGTGGCGTTTTTCGCGGAGCGCTACGGGATCGAGCCGCCGAACTTCTTCGTGCTGGTCGATCCGGGCCTCGATATCCACGCTGACGCGGCCGCAGGCAAGATCCGGGTTGGCGGCGGCGGCGTGGACCACCCACTGCGGGAATCCTTCTACGCGCACGAGTACTTCCACATCCTGCAACACCACTTGGGCCAGCAACGACCAAGCGCTGACGGCTCCCCCGTTTGGCTGACCGAAGGGACTGCGGAGTACGCGGCGGATGTGTACCGCCGGGAGCGAGAGGGGTGGACGGACGACCGAGTCCGAACGGCTTGGTGGCGCCGGTCGCTTGGTGTCTCCGCGCCGCTCAGCGATCTCGAAGATTCGCAGCCGTTCTACGCTCTCGACCGGGCAGGATACGACCTCGGGACGCTCGCGACGGACTGGCTGGTCCGGCGGGCGGCGGCGCTATCGGACAATGCCCCCTTCACGCCCCTGGAGCCCGGAGGCCTGGAGCTGCGGGAGGAATACGACGCACATCTTCAGTACTACCGGTTGCTACCGCCGTCGGGGAGTTGGCAGCAGGCGTTCGAGGCGGCGTTCGGCATCGACGTCAACGACTTCTACGCGGCATTCGAGGAGTACCGCACCGCGCTCACGGCCTCGCGGCTTCCGCATTTCGCCGATGACGAGGACATGCCGATCCTCGTCTTTGAAGGGGGGATTCCTGCCGACACAGCGGCGCGCATCCGGGCGCAGTTCGATAGCGTGCAGGCGCTCATTCGCGAGCGCTTTCGCGGCGGGCCAACGGACTACACAGTCTTCGTCGCCGCCGACGCCGCGTCGGCGGCGGCTGCGCACCTCCGTGTCTCCGGCGAGGAACTGGAACAGGGCCGCTGCGGTGTCTGGAGGCCCCAGCACTCAGTTGTTGATCTAGCGTGCCAAACCCGCATCGTGACGCATCTTGCCTGGAACGCAGTCACCCGTGTCTCCGACCGGCTGGCCCCCCTGGAATCGCTTCCGCCCGTGGCCGAGGGATATCGCCCGCGCGGCGCGGCCTGGCTGACCAACGGCCTAGCCAGATACGTGGAGGCCGTGTCCCGTGAGACGGCGGGCATTGAGACGCTCGTCGAGACTTGGAACAGGAACATCGCGTCCGCGTCGCACACCGGGCAGCCGCTGCGCAGCATGACGACGTACGCTGACATGAATGTAGCGGGCCGTTTGGCCGGCTTCTCAGTGAGTTTCTTGGCGGTTGAGTGGCTCGCGGAACAGGCGGGCGAGCCGGCGTTGTTCGAGTACTACCGACTGCTCCCGATATCGGACAGTTGGCAGGAGGCGTTCGAGGGGGCGTTCGGGATCACGGTGGAGGAGTTCTACGCGGCGTTCGAGGCGTACCGCGGCGAGGTCGCGCCACCACTACCGCACCTAACCGATGACGTCGATGCACCGATCCTCGTGTTCGTGGCGGAGATTCCGGAGGAGACGACGGCCCGGATCCGGGCGCAGTTCGAGGCGGTGCAGGCGGTCCTCCGCGAACGCTTTGGCAGCGGGCCAGTGGACTACACGGTGTTCGTGGCAGCCGATGCGGCCGCGGCCGCGGCCGCGCACTTCCGCGTGTCCGGCGAGGAACTGGAAGAGGGCCGCTGCGGTTCGTGGCAGTCCCACTACTATGTGATGGACTTGGCTTGCCAGCCACGCGCCGTATCGTATCTCACTTGGAATCACTTCACTCGCGTCGTGGAGCGGCTGGCCCCGCGGGATTCGCTGCCGCCGGCGGTCGAGGGATATCGCGAACACGGCGCGGGCTGGTTGATCAACGGCCTCGCCAGATACGTGGAGGCCGTGTCCCGTGAGACGGCGGGCATCGAGACGCTCGTCGAGACTCGGAACAGGAACATCGTGTGGGCTCGGCGGACGGGGCAGCCACTGCGCGAGATGGAGGCCTCCGCTGGCGTCGACGCGGCGGGGAGCCAGGCGGCGAATGCGCTGAGCTTCCTCGCTGGCGAATGGCTGGCAGAACGGGCCGGGGAGCCCGCCCTGTTCGAGTACTACCGGCTACTGCCATCTTCGCGTAACTGGCAGGAGGCGTTCGAGGGGGCCTTTGGGATCGCCATCGACGACTTCTACGCGGAGTTCGAGGCGTACCGCGCCGACGGCTTCACGTCGTAGCGTCCGACGCCCGGCCCGACGGCTACCGACCGCGGAACTCCGGCGGGCGCTTCTCGACGAAGGCCTGGACGGCCTCCTTGTGGTCGGCGGTCATGCCGGTGCGCCACATGCGGTCGGCCTCCATGTCGAAGGCGGTCCAGACGTCGGTGTGGAGGGCGCGGTTGAGGTTCTCCTTCATGTAGCCCAGGGCGATGGGCGGCCCGGCGGCGATGTGCTGGGCCAGGCGCAGGGTCTCGGCCTGCAGGGCGTCGGCGGGGAAGACGTGGTTGACGAGGCCCAGTTCGAGGGCGCGCTCGGCGCGGACGCGGTCGGCGGTGTAGTAGAGCTCGCGGGCGCGGGCGGTGCCGACGATGTTGGTCAGCAACCAGGAGCCGGCGTGGTCGCCGGAGAAGCCGATGTTGCGGAAGGCGGTGGTGAGGAAGGCGTCGTCGGCCATGGTGCGGAGGTCGCAGGCGAGGGCGAGGGAGAGGCCGGCGCCGGCGGCGGGACCGGGGATGGCGGCGATGGTGGGCTTGGGGAGTTCGTAGAGGGCGCCGGTGGTGGCGCGCTGGCCGCGCCGCAGGCCGCGCACGCGCTCCTCGAGGGGGGCGCCGGCCGACTTGGCGCCCTCGGCGAAGCCCTTGACGTCGCCGCCGGCGCAGAAGGCGCGCCCGGCGCCCGTGATGACGACGCAGCCGACGTCGTCATCGTCGGCGAGCTGCGGGAGCAGGGCGGCGAAGGCGGCCATCATGGCGCCCGACTGGGCGTTGCGGGACTCGGGCCGGTTGAGCGTGAGCACGGCGACGCGGCCGTCGCGGTGGGCGAGCAGGTGGTCGGTGCCGGTGTCGATGGGGGTGGGGTCGGTCATGGGGGATCCTTGCGCTGGGTGGTCGGTCGTCGGGGGCAGGATAGGGGGTGGGGGCGGTTCGGGGGCGGCAGGCGCTCTCCGCCGAAGATCGTCGCTGGGTTGTAGAATGACCGCGGACAGGCGTGCCTTCGAGACGCCACGCAGAGGAGGGCCGCGACGTGGGTGTGTTCAACTGTCCGGTCCGGCTGGAGAGCATGGACGGCGAGCGCTCGCTGGAGATCGAGGCGATGGTGGACACCCGCGCCAACTACACGATCGTGCCCGCCGGGCTTCTGAAGGACCTGGGGGTGGAGCCGATCGACAAGATCAGCCTCGTGCTAGCCGACGGACGGCCCGTGCAATACGACCTGGGACGAGCTGAGGCCACCATCAACGGGCGAAGCATTCCGACCCTGGTGGTCTTCGGCGAGGACCACGCCCGCGCGCTGCTGGGCGCCTACACGCTGGAAGGCCTGCGCCTGAAGGTCGATCCCGCCAATCGCACGCTGATCCCGGCCACGACCGCCTGGGCCTAGGCAGCCCGCGACCCGAGCGCCCCGCTCAGCCCTCAATGCCGGCGCCCCAGGCCAGCGCGTTGGAGAGCAGTTGCCGGTAGGCGGCGGTCTCCCAGGGGCCGCGGAAGGCCGGCTGGTCGTCGCCGACGCCGGCGGCGGCCCCGGTGACCGGCGTCTGACAGTGCCCGGGCGCGAAGTAGGCCACGCCGCCCTCGCCGACGTCCCGCACGATGCCCAGCGCCCGCGACCGGCCGTCGGGCAGGAGCGTGGTGTCCTCGTCGTAGACCATGGCATAGTGCCCGGCGGGCGCCTCCTGCATGTCCATCGTGAGCAGCACGCGCGTCTCCGGATGCTGCACCTCGATCCAGTAGGGCTCGTCGCGGATGGCGAAGCTGGGCGGCAGCTTGTCGGTCAGCACGTGGCCCCGGTCGGCGACGGTCACCTCGAAGTCGCGCACCGGCGGGTGGGTGAGGAAGAAGGCGCCGAGCGCCTCGTGGTAGGGCGCCTTGACCATGCGGCGGGCGCCGCGCCCCTCGACGCGGACGGCCTTGCCGCCGGCGCTGCCGTGCAGCCCCAGCCAGCGCCCGCCGTCGGCCAGCCAGTCGCGGATGACGCCGGTGGTGGGCTCGTCGGCGAAGGGGCCGGCGACGTAGGTCACGAGCAGCTGGCAGTCGCGGATCCACTTCGGGCAGTCGGTAAAGTCGCTGCCGACGGTGGCGTGGACACGCTCGTCGGCCTGCAGCGCCTGCAGGATGCGCACGCGGGCGTAGTCCATGTCGTGGCCGGCGTGCGAGCCGGGCGGGAAGCCGCCGACGATGACGTGCACGCGGATGGGGGTCGTCATGGCTGCTCCTTATCTATTGTGATCTGTTGCGGTCTCTCGCCGAATCTACCACCGACGGCCGGGCCGCGCCGCCGTCATGGGCGGCGGCTTGATCGATGGCGCGAGTGAGGGCGTCGCGCAGGGCGACGGCGTCGGGCAGGGGCAGCTCGACGGCGAGGCGCTGGCCGGGGCCGTCGGCCTCGCGCACGAAGTCGAGCAGCAGCGCGTGCTCGGCGGCGAGCGTGAAGGGGTGGTCGTAGGCGACGTAGGCGTGGTCGGCGGGGAACCAGCCGCGCGGGCCCTTGGCGGCGGCGCTGAGGGGCAGCTTGGCGGCGATCATCGTGCACATGGCGTCGTCTCCAGTCGGGTCGCGTCGGGGCGTCCCTTGTGGGCGCCCACGAGGGACGCCCCGACGGGGGAACGCCCCGATGCGCCGCGGTTCAGCCGCGCAGGTGGCGGCCGAAGAAGTCCCAGATCTTGGCCCAGGCGTCGACGGCGGCCGCGGCGCGATAGGCGGCCGGCCGGTCGTAGTAGAAGAAGCCGTGCCCGGCGCCGGGGTACATGTGGAACTCGTAGGCCTTGCCGTGCGCCTGGAGGGCGGCCTCGTGCTCGGCGACCTGGGCCGGGCTGGGGGCCGAGTCGTCCTCGCCGAAGAGGCCGAGCAAGGGGCACTGCAGGTCGGCCGTGTAGTCGATGGGGGCGACGGGCTGGGCCGGCGGGCGGTCGCCGGGGGCCTGCACGACGCGACCTCCCCAGCAATCGACGGCAGCATCGACGCCGGTCGCGCGCGAGGCGATGAGCACGGTGTGGCGCCCGCCCGAGCAGGTGCCGGTGACGCCGACCTTGCCGTTGTGGGCCGGGTGCGCGCGCAGCAGGTCGATGCAGCCCTGGGCGTCGGCCACCACCTGGTCGTCGGCGACGCCGCCCTCGGCGCGGACCTTGGCCGTGACGTCGTCGGGGGCGCCGTGGCCGGCGCGGCAGTAGAGATCGGGCGAGAGGCAGAGGTAGCCGTGGTGGGCGTAGCGGCGGGCCGTCTCGCGGTAGAACTCGTCCCAGCCGGGCAGGTGGTGGATGAGCAGCACGGCCGGGAACGGGCCGGCCCCCAGCGGCCGGGCGAAGTAGGCGTGGATGGCGTCGCCGTCGGCGCCCGTGACGGTGATCGTCTCGGCGAGCAGGCCCTCGTATTGGTCGGTGGTGTAGGTCATGGTGTCCTCCGTCGGGAGTGTAGGGGAGGAGGCGACCTCACCCCCTAACCCCCTCTCCATCGGGGGATGGAGAGGGGGAAGCGGAGGGAGTCAGAGCTCGACGACGGTCTCGTTATCCCCGGCCTCAAACGCCCTGCGGAAGCGCGGCGTCGTCCGGTGCACCTACAGATCTTCCAGCGCGCCGCGCGCCCCGGCCTCACGCGCCTCTGCGATCAGGAAGTCCAACCGGCCCGCCTCCGCGTCGGCTTCGATCTGACGGTCCCAGCGTTCCCAGTCCAACTCGCTGATCCACTGCCGCAGCCGGACGTACTCGGTCTGGGGAAGGACGCGAATCGCCTCCTGGATTTCCGTGATGCTCACCATCGCCTCGACTCCCTCCCGGTCGTCCGTCCGATTCTACAACGCACGGGGGGTCACAGATCGACGACGGATGTCATGGGACCGGTTCGGCCGGCCAGTCTTCCCGGTTCAGGAGGGCTTCAAGCTCCTCGCGGAACTTTTTTGAGTACATCTCGGCAACGGTTTCCGCGATACGTTGCCGGGCAATTTGCTTGATGAGCCGCTGGGTATGGGCATCCATAGCCTTGACTGTGGTTTCGCTGGCGGCCTGGATGTACTCGGAGATGCGATCAGAAGGAGTGTCGTCAGACATGTTCGTTTCTGGTCCCTCACGGACAACGAGTGCCCGTACGCTGTCAATCGGCGCGTCGATTTTCCCTTGATCCGCGGCGCGACGGACAATGTCCTCCACGAATTCGGGAGTCACAGGTATCTCGGCGCCGCTTTCGTCAACGACCTTGGCGCCTGGCTTCATGCGCAGAACGAGCGTTATGTCCAAAATGGTGTCCTTTTCCAATTCTCAGGCGCTGAACGCGCACGAAGTGGTCACGGTGGCATCACGCCATTACTCCCGCGTCTCAGCGACGAACGACAGCAACTCGTCGAGTGAGTGCGCCCAGAACAGGGTGAGGCCACGCTCCTGCGCCTCGCTGAGGTGCCGCAGGCCGAAGACACCGCTCAGGACGGCGGCCGGGACGACGTTGTTGCGTCCGAGGTCCTGGATCCATACCTGCGCCTTGACCAAGGCGTCGTTCGTGAGGCGCTTGATCGAGTTGAGTTCGGAGTTGCTGACCTTGCACTCGATCGGCATGACGCGGCCATCCCAGAGGCGCACGACGATGTCGGCCTTGCGTGACGCACCGACAACGCACTCACCGGTGAACCGTCCCAGATCCGGCGCTGCGAACACGTTTGGTATCGGCCGCGGATCCTCCTCGACGAATCCCGCGCCGGCCAGGTGGGCCTTCACGAGGTCTTCCTGCCGGCGCGGCGCATCGGTCGCCCGGCCGGTACGCACGCGCTGCGAGGCGATGAGCGCCGCCGTCGCAACGATGGCGATGCGCCGCTCCTCCGCGCTCGGGTCGCGCTTCTCCCGGACCCACGCGAAGCGCTCGGGGTCGAGCCCGCGCAGGATCGTCTCCACGACCCGGCGAGCGCCTTCCGGGTCCGACCTGATGCTCGACGGTGTGAGCCGGACGTCCGCCAGAACCTTCAGATCATCGGCGGACGCCGGCGGGCCCGTCAGATAGCGCGAGGCGTAGAGCAGATCCTCGTCAGCCAGGATGGTGGACGCCTGCGCGGCGAGCGCGGCCAGATCGTCGGTCGCGTCGAGCAGGCGTTCGATGGCGGCCCGGTAGTGCGCGAAGTTCTCCAGGTACGCGCCGAGCGACTCGCCCATGCGCTCGTCACGGAACTGCCCGATCGCGATCTGCCGATCGGCCTCGAGCCGGTGCTCATCCCAGCGGGGTGGTTGCGCCGGCACTCAGTCCTCCAGCAACAGTTCCCGCGACGGGACGGGGATGCGCTCCATCTCCCGCGGCTCGAATTTCACGAGGCCGCCAGCGTACGTCCGGCCCATGCCCAGGTTGACGGTTGTGCGCAGCGCCTCCGCGAGCCGGTCCAGCGCGCGGTCGGGCAGCGGTTCGCGCGGGTAGATGCCGTGCGCGATGTTGATGTGGCACGCGCCCGCGATGTTGCGGACGAACGCGGGTGGGCGCCGTGCCATGTAGGTGGCGAGGATCGGCGCCGGCTCGCGCAGCCCGACCGACCACCACGCCCGCCGGTTCCGCGCGACGTACCCGTCGGCGACCCCGGCGGCCCGCGCCGACATGAGGAAGCCCTCGACCTCGGCTCGCTCGCCCGCGTCCAGCTCGTCGAGGTCCGCGGGGAGGTCGATCACCCGGCGCAGCGCATCGGTCGATTCGAGCCGCTCGCCGGCGTCGATCAACTCGCGCGCCCGCGTGACGGACGGGAACAGGTAGCGGTCCGGTATGGGGATGCGGCTCCCCGCCGGGACCAGCCAGGTCGCGTTGGCGCCGGTCACCTGACCGCGATGGACGCGGCAGATCTCGCCCAGCTCGACGTAGCCCTCGGGCATGGCGGGCGTCGAGCGGACCAGCGGCGTCCAGCGCGCGGCCCCTTCGAGTCGCGCACGGGGCACCGGGCGCCCGCCGTTGAGCGGCTGCAGGTCGGCTGCGTCCTCGACCATGCGCATCCGCAGGGCGTCCGGCCGCGCGCCGATCTCGAAGCAGGTCACGGCCGCCGTCGTCGCCGTGTCGCCGAACGGCAGCGCGGCGGGATCGATGATGTCGATCGAGCGCCCGCCCAGACCGTCGAGCAGCAGATGCCGGACCGCCTGGCCGTAGTTCACGTCGAGCCACTCGGAGCTGGTGACGAAGCAGCCGATGTCGCCCGGCCGCCCGTGCAGGGCAGTCGCGAGGAAGAAGTAGGTGTGCAGCCCCGCCAGGCCCGAGAGGCGCGCCCCGAAGCGCCCGGCCGCGAGGCGCGCCCAGGCCTTCGCATCGGGGGTCAGGTCGTGGTGCCGCACGTAGGGCGGATTGCCGATGAAGGCGGTGCGCCCGTCGTGCCGGGGAATCTGCGTCTGCGTGTAGTCGGCGTTGACCACGCGCACGCCCGCCACGCGGCCCAGCGCCGCGAAGCCCGCGCGCGTGAGCAGCGTCGCGAGGGGGTCGGCGTCTACGGCGACGACCTGCGCATCGCTGCGCCGCGCGATCTCCAGCGCGAAGCGGCCGCTGCCGCAGCCCGGGTCGATGACCCGCGTCGGCGCCTGCTCAAGCGTCCAGCCCACCATTGGCCCCGTGATCGCGGTGGGCGTGAACACCTGGCCGAGTTGTCGCCGCTCGGCCTGCGGGCGCGTGGCGATCAGCCGATCGCCGAGCGGATCCCCGCCCGCGCGGATCGCGTCGGCGGTGTCCTGCACGTCGGGTTCCAGCGGCGCGGGCCATGCGGCGGCCTCGCCGACGAGGCGCTCTTCGCCGGGCGACAGCGGGCCGCCGTGCTCGGTCGCGCCAAGCGCGACGGCCAGCGCCGCCAGGGAGAACTCCGTGCTGGTCCACCCGGTAGTCTGCTTCGGCACTCGTCGTCCTTGCTCCGGCCTACCCTGTTGACTTGTATAGCACAGGTTTAGAACATATGCGCGGCCGGACGTTCGAGGCCTACCGCGCCGCCCTCTAACATCCCCACGAGGGAGACGCCGATGGCCGCGACGGACCCGCCCGACTTCGAGACGCTGCTGCCGCGACCGCTGTCGCCGCGCCAGGCGCGACTGCTGGAGCGGGCGCGGGCGCACGCGGCCGACTTCGAGACGCGCGCCGATGCGCACGACCGGGCGGGCAGCTATCCGCTGGAGAACATGGAGGCGATGAAGGCGTCGGGCTACGCGCACATGATCCTGCCCGAGGCCTGGGGCGGCGAGGACGTGTCGCTGCTGGAGCTGTGCGCCTGCCAGGAGCAGCTGGGGCAGGGCTGCGCGGGCACGGCCATCGCGGTCAACATGCACCTGTTCACGCTGGGGGCGCTGCTGCTCGACGCGCGGGCGGAGTCGGGCCGGGGGCGGGCGCAGATGGAGGCCGGGCTGCGGCTCATCGGCCGGCGCAAGCAGATCGTGGCGGGGTCGTTCAGCGAGCACGGGCAGGCAGGCGCCTACATGATGCCGGCGACGCGGGGGCGGGCGGTCCCGGGCGGCTGGGAGATCCACGGCCGCAAGGCGTACACGTCGAACTGGCCGTCGGCCGACCTGGTGGGCGGGCTGGTGCACCTCGAGGGGCACCCGGCGGGCGACGACCGGGTGGCGATGGTCACGCTGCCGAAGGGCACGCCGGGGCTGTCGAGCCCGGGGGCGTCGAGCTGGGATGTGATGGGGCTGCGGGCGTCGGGCAGCTACGACGTGGTCTGGGACGGCGTCTTCGTGGCCGACATGCTGATGCCCGAGACGAAGGCGGGGCCCGAGTACTTCACGTCGATGAGCGCCTTCGGGGCCTGGCTGAACCTGACGGTGGCGTCGGTGTACCTGGGCGTGGCGCAGGCGGCGATCGACTGGACGGTGGCGTTCCTGCGCGAGCGCCGGGCGGCGGTGGACGGGCGGCCGCTGAGCCGCATGCCGGGGTTGCAGTATCAGCTGGGCGAGATGCTGGCGCTGCAGGCGGCGTCGCGGTCGCTGATCCGCACGTCGGCGGAGTCGTGGATGGCGTCGCCCTGGACGGCCGAGGAGTCGCGGCGGCACGGCAGCATCTGCACGTACGTGACGTCGCGCAACCACACGCGGGTGCTGGAGCTGGCGATGGACGTGGCGGGCGGGCCGGGGCTGTTCCGCGCGGCGGGCCTCGAGCGGCGCTACCGGGACGTGCGGGGCGCGAAGGCGCATCCGCCGTCGGACATGGTGGCACTGGAGGAGATCGCGAAGAGCCGGCTGGGGATCGCGTGGGGGTCGTCGCCGCGCTGGGGGTAGGGGCTCAGCGGTCGACGATGGTAGTGGTGGCCCCGGCGTCACGCGCCTCCGCGATCAGGAAGTCCAGCCGGCCCGCCTCCGCGTCGGCTTCGATCTGACGGTCCCAGCGTTCCCAGTCCAAGTCGCTGATCCACTGCCGCAGCCGGACGTACTCGGTCTCGGGCAGGACGCGAATCGCCTCCTGGATTTCCGTGATGCTCACCATCGCCTCTTCCCCGCTCTCGCCGTGGCCGCTGCCGCGCGTCGCCGCTGCTCGCCGCGCACACCCGGCGATCGATCCGTGGGAGGTGATCGACGCTCGGCGGCGCTCTCCCGGTCGTCCGCTCGATTCTACAGTGCCCCGCAGCCGGATGGTTAGACTCGCGTCGCGGCGCAACTTGTGGTCGGGGATGTTCGTTAAGCATCGGGGGAGAGGTGCGATGCGGCTGTCGGGGGTCCGGGGCGTGGTGGTCGTGGCGCTGCTGCTGGCAGCGCTGGGGTTGGGCGTGGCCTCGACGCACGGCAGCGCGTCGGCGCAGGCGCCGGCGTCGGACACGATCACGACTCGGTTGCAGCCCGGCTGGAACATGATCGGGTGGATGGGGCCCGACACGAGCGCCGGCGAACTCTTCGACGCCATCCCGGCGCTGAACTTCATCGTCGCGTGGGACGGCGGCGCGCAGCGCTACCGGTGGGTCTGGCGGGCGAGTCTGGGGCTGCAGGCGCTGTCCTGGATCCAACAGGGCCGGGGTTTGGCCCTCTACATCCGGGCCGAGGCCGCCGTCGAGTGGACGCGTCCGGCGGCCGACGGCGTCGTGCTGCTCCCGCTGCGGGCGGGCAACAACCTGGTCACCTGGGGCGGACTCGACGGGACGCCGATCGAGGAGGCGCTCGACTGGCTGGGCGACGCGGTCGTGGGGGCGTCGCGCTGGCACGCGGCCACCCGCGAGAGCGAGCGTTACCGTCCCGGCTCGGCATCCGCCGCCAACACGCTGCGCACGCTGGATCACGGCGACGCGCTGTGGGTGCAGCTGTCGGAGGATGCGAGTTGGTGGCAGTCGGGAACGGCGGGAACGGAGTTCGTCTTCGAGGAGTCGGTGCATCCGGTGACGGAGTCGGCGCTTCGCGATGAAGTCGCGAGCGTGCTGGCGTTCTTCTACGAGAACTATGGGATGGAACCCGTCGAACTCGCGGTGACTATTGTTCGGGAGCTTTCGACGGGCGCCAACGCATGGGCGGGAGAGATCAATATCAGCCAACAACTCTACAACACCGCCGAACGCGACTTCCCAATCCCGCACGAGTATTTCCATGTTCTGCAGTTTCACTGGGGGCAGCTGCAGGCGAACCTATTCGAGACGCCGAACTGGCTGATCGAGGGGACGGCCGTGTACGCCGCAGGCGTGTACGAGCGGGAACGGCTGGAGATTACGGGCGATGAGTTTCGCGCGCTATGGTGGCGACTCGCGAGGGGGCGCGGCGCAGACTCCTTGCCGCTGGACCACTGGCTCTTCGACCACGGAACACAAGGAGATTATCGCGCCATTGCGGGGTACGACGTGGGCGCGCTCGCGACGGACTGGCTGGTCCGGCGGGCGGCGGCGTTGTCCACGGGGGTGGCCTTCGCGCACTTGGAGCCGCCGGAGATGGTTGCCCGGCCGGACTACGACGCCCACTTCGAGTTCTTCCGCCTGCTGCCGGCGTCGGCGAGCTGGGAAGAGGCGTTCGAGGCGGCCTTTGGCATCGCCGTGGACGACTTCTACGAGGCGTTCGAGGAGTACCGGATCGCGCTGGGCGCGCTGTACCTGCCGCACCTCGCCGACGACCGCGACGAGCCGCTGCTCCTGTTCCTGGGCGAGATTCCATCCGGCGCCAAGGCACTCGCCCGCGACCAGTTCAAGCAGGCGCAGGAGTTCTTCCGGGATCGGCTCGGGAGCGGGCCGGCGGGCTACACCGTCTTCGTCGCGGCCAACCACCGGTCGGCCGAGGCTACATACGAGGCCGTCTTCAGCGTCGGGGCGTTCGGCATCTCGTTTGCCCGCGATCAATGCGCGACGGCCTGGGCGGGTATGGCCTTGCTCATCATCCTTGCGAACTGCGAGGGGGAATCGCTCGCGGACTCACTCGGCGAACATCACTTCGACGCGGTTCTGGATCAGGTCGCGCGGACCGTTTGGCTGACGGAAGGGCTGCCCGGATCCACGCCTTGGGGACCCTACTGGCTACAGATGGCGACGCGCGGCTACGCCGTATCCGCGTACCGGGACGCGGTAGGCATCGAAACGCTCGATGAGGCTCGCCGCGTGCGATCCCAGCTCGCGCGCAGGGTGGCAGAGCCGCTGAGCAGCCTCGCGGCACCGCCAGGGCCTGGGGCGTTTCCGGACGAGGCCGCTGAGGCTCTGAGCTTCCTCGCCGGCGACTGGCTGGTGGCGCGGGCCGGGGAGCCGTCGATCTTCGAGTACTACCGGTTGCTTGAGTCCACCGGCAGTTGGCAACAGTCCTTCGAATCCGCGTTCGGCATCACGATCGATGACTTCTATCAGGAGTTCGCGGCATACCGGGCCACGGCGGCCCCGTCGCAGCCGCCTTCACCAGAGGAGCCCGGTGGGCCGGAACTCGTGTTCGTTGGTGAGATCAGCCCTCGGAGGGAGGACCGGGCCCGCGCGGACTTCGCCGCCGCGCAAGCATTCTTCGGCGACCGTCTTGGCGCCGAGCCGGTGGACTACACGGTCGTCCTCGCAACCTCGCGCAGCACGGCGCAGGGTGACCAGCGTATTTCCCGGCGGATCTCACCGGGATCATGCGCGTTCTCGCGCGTTGGGGTCGGCTTGTGGATGTACCTTGCGGACTGTGGCCCGCTCGCACACAGCCTCGGCGAGCTCCACTTCGACAGCGTCATGGCGCAACTGGCTCCTCACCCGGCCATCGGCGGACCACCCTGGGGAGATGAGTCACGCGGGCCCTACTGGCTCCAGATCGCTCTGCGCAGCTATGCGGAGCATGCCTACCTCGCAGCGGCGGGGCACGAAGACCTCGACGTGATTCGGATCCGGCGCGCCGACATCGCGGCTCGGGCAGATCAGACGCTCCGCGACCTTGAACTCTATCCGCCCGGGAGGGTGTATCCGGACATATGGGACAGAGGACTGACCTTCGTCGCCGGTGACTGGCTGGTGGCCCGGGCGGGGGAGCTGGCGATCCTCGAGTACTACCGACTGCTCCCGACATCCGACAGCTGGCAGGAGGCCTTCGAGGGGGCCTTCGGGATGGCGATCGACGACTTCTACGCGGCGTTCGCGGAGTACCGGGCGGGGCTGTAGGACGCCTCACTCCTCGACGTCCGCCGGGGCGACTTCGCCGAGGAAGACGCGCGTCAGGATGTCGGTGTCGCGGATCGAGGCGGGGGGGCCGCCGTGGACGACGCGGCCCTTGTCGAGGACGTAGGCGCGGTCGACGATGTCGAGCACGCCCTTGATGTTGTGCTCGACGATGAGGATCGTCGTGCCCAGGCCGGCGCTGATCTGGGCGACTTTGGCGAAGACCTCCTTGACGACGATGGGGGCGAGGCCGAGCGTGGGCTCGTCGAGCAGGAGCACCTCGGGGCCGGCCATGAGGCCGCGGCCCAGGGCCAGCATCTGCTGCTGGCCGCCCGACATCTGGCTGGCGAGGTCGCCGCGCTTGTCGCCGAGGATGGGGAAGAGGTCGAGCACGGCGTCGAGGCGGCGGGCCTTCTCGGCGGGATCCTTCAGGTAGAGGCAGCCGATCTCGAGGTTCTCGGTGACGCTGAGGTGGGTGAAGACGCGCCGGCCCTGCGGGACGAAGGCGATGCCCTGCTTGACGATCTCGTGGGTGGCGGCGGACAGGCGCTCGCGGCGCCAGTAGACGTCGCCGCGGACGACGGGGGCGAGGCCCATGATGGCCTTGAGGACGGTGGACTTGCCCGCCCCGTTGGGGCCCATCACGCCGACGACCTCGCCCTTGCGGACGTTGAGGGAGACGCCGTCGAGGGCGATGACCTGGCCGTAGTGCACGGAGATGCGGTCGAGCTGGAGCAGCGGCAGGACGCGCGCGGCGGGCGGGTCGCCGTTTGTAGCGGCAGTGGCCGGAGTGGCGGGGGTGGGAGTGGTCATCGGTATCACCGTGCTGCGGTCGCGCGCGGGGCGGCCGGCTAGAAGCCCAGGTAGGCCTCGATCACTTCGGGCCGGCCCAGGACTTCGTCCACGTCGCCCTCGGCGAGCAGCTTGCCGCTGTCGAGGACGATGAGGTGGTCGGGCAGTTCGCGGACGATGTCCATGTTGTGGGAGATGAGGATGATGGTGTGCTCGCGCTCGCGGATGCTGCGCATGATGCCCTTGACGCGCTCGATCATCTGGGGGAAGAGGCCGGCGAAGGGCTCGTCGAAGAGGTAGATGTGCACGTCCATGGCCAGGGCGCGGCCGATCTCCAGCAGCTTGCGCTGGCCGTAGGAGAGGTTCATGGCCAGGGCGTCGCGCTTGTCCCACATGCCGACCTGCTCCAGGATGTCGCGGGCCTTGGCGCGGTGGCCGGGGCGGCTGCGCTCGAGCAGCGCGGGGAAGACGCGGCGCTCGGTGAGCACGACCATGATGTTGTCCCAGACGCTGATCTGGTCGAACAGGCGCACCTCCTGGAAGCTGCGGGTGATGCCGTGGCCGGGGCTCTCGTGGGCGCGGACGACGCGCAGGCCGGCGCCGTCGACGATGACGAGGCCGCCGTCGAGGGGGAGGGTGCCGCTGAGCAGGTTGACGAGCGTCGATTTCCCGGAGCCGTTGGGCCCGACGATGCTGGTCATGCCGCTGCGGGGGATCGAGATGGAGAGGTCGTCGACGGCGCGGACGACGCCGAAGCTCTTCAACAGGCCGCGCGTCTCGAGGACGAAGGGCACGGGGTCGCGGTCGGGCGGCGCGGTCATAGCTTGAACTTCCCCACCAGGCCCTGCGGCCGGAACAGCATCAGCAGCACGAGCATGATACCGAGCACGGCCTGCTGGGCCTGGCCGACGAACTGGTTGGGCAGGAATGGCAGGAAGCGCATCCCCTCCTCCAGGAGCACGAAGGCCATCGCGCCGAGGAGGGAGCCCCAGATGGTGGCCAGCCCGCCCAGGATGACGATCGAGACGAGCAGGATCGACTCGAGCAGGATGAAGGAGTTGGGGTCGATGAAGCTGGCCCAGGTGGCGAAGAGGCCGCCGGCGAGGCCCGCCAGCATCGCCGAGATCACCCACACGGCGAGCTTGTAGTGGGTGCTCTGATAGCCGAAGACTTCGATCGCGGCCTCGTCCTCGCGGATCGCGGTGAGCACGCGGCCGAAAGACGAGGTGACGAGCAGCCAGCCGAGCAGCACCACGATGGCGAGGCAGACGAGGACCAGCAGCAGGAACTCGACGTCGCCGTCGAAGACCCAGCCGCCGATGGCGGGGCGGGGGATCTCGTGGATGCCGAACGCGCCCCGGGTGAGGCCGCGCGAGTTGAGGAAGACGCTGTAGGCGATGATCGCGAAGCCGAAGGAGACGAGGACGTAGATGTCGTCGCGGAAGCGGTTGAAGGCGACGCCCACGAGCAGCGCGACGACGGCGGCGACGGCGACGCTGACGGGCAGGGCGGCGAAGAAGGGCCAGGCGAAGGTGGGGATGGCCTCGGTGCGGAGCTGCTCGTAGGCGGCGTCGGAGGTGAGGATGGCCGTCGTGTAGGCGCCGATGCCGAAGAAGGCGATGTGCCCCACCGAGAGCAGCCCGGTGAATCCCACGACCAGGTTGAGGCTGATCGCCAGGATCGCCCAGATGCCGAAGATCGTGCCCAGGGTGATGGCGAAGCCGACGCCCTGCCAGAGCATGAACGCGGCGGCCCAGGAGAGGATGAGCAGGTTGGCCCAGAGCTGCATGTTGCCCGGGACGGTGCGCGGCCGCTCGCGGGCGCGGCGCGCCAGTCGCGTCAGTCGCAGCCGGGCCTGGGCAGGCATCATGCGCGCCTCTCCACCGCTTATTTCCTGGGCAACAGGCCGCGGGGCCAGAACGACAGGAAGAGGACGAGCAGGATGAAGGAGATGGCGTCGCGCCACTCGCCGGCCAGATCCCAGATGCCGAACTGCTCGATCAGCCCCAGGACGAACCCCCCGACGATCGCGCCGTAGAGGTTGCCGATGCCGCCCACGACGGAGGCGATCCAGCCCTTGAGCAGCAGCAGCAGGCCCATCCGCGGCTGGATGGCGGTGTCGTGGCCGCTGAGCACGCCGGCGAAAGCGGCGTAGAGCGCGGCGATGAAGAACACCACGGCGATGACGGCGGTCGTGTTGATGCCGACGACCTTGGCGACCTCCTCGTCGTCGCCGATGGCGCGCACGGCCTTGCCGAAGGCGGTGTGCTTGAGCACCAGCAGCAGGCCCACGAAGCCGGCGATCGCGATGCCGATCGTGAAGACGTTGAAGCCCTTGATGTTCGCGCCGGCGATCGTCCAGGGGTCGCTGCCGAAGACGTCGGGCAGGGGGCGCGGGGCGCTGTGGAAGACGATCGTCGTGAAGGCGGTCAGCGCCAGCAGGACGCCCAGGGTCGCGACGAGCATGACGAGCGGGGTGCGGGCGCGCTCGCGCATGTAGACGTAGAGGCCGCGGTAGAGGGCGAGGCCGAGCGTCGCGGCGAGCAGGCAGGAGACAGCCCAGCTGAGATAGAGATTGGCGCCGGGGGCGCCCGCCAGCAGCAGGCCGCAGAGCGCGCCCAGGATCGCGGCGGGGGGTGCGACGACGGCGAGGATCGAGGAGAGGGTCGCGCCGCGGTGGATGCGCCGGCCGATGCGGCGGTAGCCGCGATAGCCGATCCAGGTCGCGAGAGCGGCGACGCCGATCCCGGCGGCGGGCGCCAGCATCAGGTGGAGTTCGTTGGGGTAGGCGAGGATGACGCCCGTGTAGACGCCGGCCGCCGCGGCCAGCAGTCCGCCCAGGGCGCGCAGGACGCGTGGCGGGTAGCGGTCGCGCAGTCGCGGGTAGAGCGCCTCGGCGAAGACCCAGGCGACGACGCCGGCGACGAGCGCGCCGAAGACGACGTTCACCGCCAGGCTGTTGACCGCGTACTGCCCGCCGACGGCCTGCTGCGAGCGCAGGTAGAAGACCCCGTACGCGCCCAGGGCGGCGGCCGCGCCGTAGTACAGGTCGAAGAACCAGACGGTGCTGTAGACGAGCGTGAAGCCGATGGCGAGCAGGGCGTAGACGGCGCCGACGGAGAGGCCGTTGAACGTGAATTGCAACGCCAGCTCGGGCGACTGGGTGATCTTCCAGACGAGGTACGCCGCGGCGGCCGTGGCCAACAGCGTCGCCAGCAGCCTGCCCTGGTGGGCCGTCAACGTCGCCACGTGTCCCCCGAAGTCAGCCGCGACGCGCGGGGCTCAACGGCCGGCCACCCGCATGGCGGGCGGCCTGCTTCCCGCGCGCCGCCCGCCGGCGAGTGTGACCGCGCCTACTGGACGGGCGCCGGGCCCAAGACCCGGTAGCCCTGATTGTCCGCCGTCCGCTCGGCGAGCGGGAGGACCTCGACGACGACGTTGGCCAGGCCGACGACCTCGCCGTCGTCGTCGAAGGTGTAGTCGACGCCGATCGCGCCGCTCCAGGTGATGTCGTACAGGCAGTCGCGGAAGCCGTCCGCGTCCTGATCGTCGCCGGTGCGCCCCAGGCACTCGGCCGTGATGTAGATGTCGTCGTAGGCGGAGCCGATGTACCAGGGCAGCGTGACGTAGTCGTACTCCGCGCGGAAGTTGGCGAGCACCTCCTGGGCCTTGTCGTTGGCCGGGTCGAGGTCGGCGGTGACGGCCTTGAGGCCGGTCGCGGCGTCGCCCGCGATCTCCAGCGCGGTCGCGCCGATGGGGACGACCTCGGAGTAGATGGGGCCGTCGTAGCCGAGTTCGCGCAGCTGCTTGACGATCGTGCCGCCGGCGAACTCGCCCTGTGAGGCGAGATGGATGGCGTCGGGGTTCTCGCCGATCAGCTTGGTGAGCTGGGTGCGGAAGTCGGTGACGTCGGAGGCATAGCGCTCCTCGGCCACGACCTCGCCGCCCAGGCTCTCGAACTGCGCGACGCTGGTTCGGCGCACGCCCTCGGCGTAGTCGGTGGCCTCGGTCATCGTCGCGAGCGTGCGGACGCCGTCGGCCCACAGGACGTTGCCGGTGTCGATGCCCAGTTGGGCGTCGCTCATGGCGGTGCGGAAGATGTAGTCGCCCGCGTCGGCGATGTCGGGGTTGGTCGCCAGCCCGGAGAACATGATGACGCCGTCGTCCTCGGCGAGGGGCGCGGCGCCCAGCATCGCGCCGCTGCAGGAGGTGCCGAGGATGATCTTGACGCCGTCGACGTCGGTCAGCTTGTTATAGGCGGTGATGGCGTCCTGGGCGTTGCACTTGGAGTCCTCGACGACGAGCTCCAGCATGCGCCCGTTGATGCCGCCGGCGGCGTTGATCTCGGCCACGGCCAGCTCCTTGGCCCGCACGGCCACCGTGCCGTAGGTCTCGCCGGGGCCGGTGACCGACTCCATCACGCCGATGCGGAATGGGGCGTCATCGTCGTCGTCGCCGCCGCAGGCCACGGCCAGCAGCGCGAACGCCGCCAGCAGGGCGAGCACGAGGGCCCACTTACTCGTCAACACACGCATGAGATGCTCCTCTCTCGCTGCGCAACGCCAAGAAGAATGATTCCGCCTGCGCGTCTGTGGCTACGCCATGCGCCGAGCAAGCGGCGGCGTTGCAGTGTAAGTCACGCTATTGCCCTGGAACGAGGATGTCCAGAGATGCGACGGGCGCGCACGGCTCGGGCCGATTGGTCTGCGGGGGGCGGGCTGGGTACGGTGATCGCGACGGCCCCTGGTCGCGGAGCGCGGGCCGGGCAGGGAGAACTGCGGTGGAAGTCTATTTCCTGATCTTGGTGGCGCTGCTGTTCCTATCGGCGTTCTTTTCGAGCGCCGAGACGGCGTTTCTGTCGTTGGAGCGGGTGCAGGTGGCGGAGCGTCTGAGCGCGGGCGTGCCGGGCGCGCGCCGCGTCGAGCGGCTGCTGGAATCGCCGCGACGGCTGCTGTCGTCGATCCTGCTGGGCAACAACCTGACCAACACGGGGGCGGCGGCGGTCGGCACGGCGATCGCCACGCAGATCGTCGACGGGGGCGCGGGCGTCCTCGCGGCGACGCTGGTGGTGACGGTGCTGTTGGTCATCTTCGGCGAGGTCGCGCCGAAGACGGTGGCGCTGCATCACAACTTCGCGGTCGCGCGGGTGTACGCTTGGCCGCTGCGCGGCTGGACGCGCGTCACGACGCCGGTGGTGTCGCTGCTCGACGGGCTGAGCCGGGCGCTGCTGGCGGCGATCGGGGAGCGCGGTGAGTCGCGGCCGGCGCTGAGCCTGGGCGAGCTGCGGTCGGCGATCCGGCTGGGCGAAGAGACGGGGACCCTCGAGCGCGACGAGTCGGCGCGGCTGCTGGGGGCGCTGGCGCTGCCGACGCAGCAGGTGCGCCGGGTGATGACGCCGCGCGTCAGCGTCGTGGCCGTGGAGGAGGATGCGCTGCTGGCCGACGTCGCGACGGCGCTGGCCGAGTCGGGCTTCCTGCGTCTGCTGGTGCAGGAGGGGTCGCTGGATGAGATCGTGGGCTTCGTGCACGTCAGCGACGTCAGCGCGGCGCAGGCCAGCGGCCGCGGCGAGCCGCAGCGGGCGCGCGACCTGATGCGCGAGGTGTCGTTCGAGTCGGAGCGGGCGCCGGTGGCGCGCGTGCTCGAGACGATGCAGCACAGCGGGTCGCACCTGTCGGTGCTGGTGGACGAGTTCGGGGTGACGTCGGGGATCGTGACGCTGGAGGACATCCTGGAGGAGGTCGTGGGCGAGATCCGCAGCGAGAGCGGGCCGCAGCAGGGCGACGTGGCGGTGCGGGTGGGCGGCCGACTGTACGTCGAGGGTCAGCGGGCGCTGGGCGCCCTGGGCCAGAAACTCGACGCCGACCTCTCGCACGCCGAGGCCGAGAGCGTGGGCGGGCTGGTGCTGGCGCACCTGCGGCACATGCCGGCGCGCGGCGAGTGGGTGTCGCACGCGGGCTATCGCTTCACGGTGATGGCGGCCGACGCGCGCCGCGTGCGACTGGTGGCGGTCGAACCGGAATCGGAGGTGGAGGACGACCCGGCGGACGCCGAGGCCACGGCCGAGTCGGACAGCGGCGCGGGCGCCGGGCGGGACGGCTGATGGACTTCCTGATCTTCGCGGTCTGCGCGCTGGCCATCGCGCTGGCGGGCCCGACGCTGGTGCGCGCGGTCGAGGGCGTCGGCGACGCGACGGGGCTGGGCCATGTCTGGCTGGGGACCGTGCTGCTGGCGGGCGCGACATCCCTGCCGGAGCTGGTGAGCGTGGTCTCGGCGGCGGGGATCGATCAGCCCGACATCGCGGTGGGCACGGTGCTGGGCTCGAACATGTTCAACATGACGATCTTCGGGGTCGTGCTGGTGCTCTTCCCGCTGGCCGTGCGGACGGACCGGGCGAGCGCGCTGACGGGCGGCCTCGCGATCGTCCTGGGCGCGGTGACGCTGGTCTTCATCGCCACGGGCGAGGTCGCGCTGGGGCACGTGGGCCTCGGCGCGATCGTGCTGCTGGGGCTGTACGTCGCGGGGTCGCTGCTGCTGTTCCGGGAGGAGCGACGGGGCTCCACCGCGCCCGCGCCCGCGGCATCGACGGACCCGGCCGCGGCCCCGGCGCCGGAGACGACGGCGGCGCGGCGCAGGCCGCGTCGCGCGGACCTGGCGCGGCTGGCCGTGGCGACGGCGGTGGTGTTCGTGGCCTCGCTGTTCCTGCCCAGCGCGGCCGAGGGCATCGCGGACACGCTGGGGGTCAGCGGGGGCGTCGTCGGCGTCGTCGGCGTGGCCCTGGCGACGTCGTTGCCCGAGGTCGTGACATCGAGCGTGGCGCTGTGGCGGGGGTCGCCGGGGCTGGTCGTGGGCAACGTCTTCGGCAGCAACGTGTTCAACGTCGCGGTGCTGTTCCCCGGCGACCTCGCGCTCGACGAGGGGCCGCTGCTGGCGGCGGCGATGAACGAGCAGGCGGTGACGGCGGCGTTCGGGCTGGGGCTGATGCTGCTGGCGCTGCTGGCGCTGGTCGATCGGATGCCGTGGTCGGTGGCGGGCGGCGCGGGGCTGCTGCGCCGGGGCTGGGCGTTGCGGGCGGCGGGCGTCGCGATCCTGCTGGGGTATCTGGTGGGCGTCGTCGTGACGGTCGGGCTGGGGATCGAGACCGGATAGCCGCGGTCGCGACGGCCGCGACGGGGGACCAGGGGACGGGGCGTCCGCTAGCTGCGGCGCAGTGGCGCGATTTCCGGCAGGTCCAGCAGCTCTTCCATCGTATCGAGCGTGTAGGTGCGCCCCTCGGTCGCCACGATGATCCTGGCGAGTGCGGTCGTGCGCCCGGCCCAGCCCTTGCCGTCGATCAGCGCGCACGGGCGCAGGCCGGCGGCGACCGCCGCGCCCGCGATCGCCTCGACGTGCTCCGCCTTGTCCACGACGGTCTCGGGGTCATCGGCCACCTTGGCCTCGACCGCGAGGGTGGGCTTCGAATCCGGGATCAGGAAATCCGGCACCGGGGCAAGGCCATAGCGCGCCTTCGTCTCCTGCGCGCCGCCCGCCCCCGGACCCGTGTGGTGATGGGGGATGCCGTGCGCCTGCAGCAGTTTGGTGAACGGCCGCTCGAGCAGGGCGTCGCCCTTGGTCTCCGAGTGCGCGTCCTGCACCTGCCGCCACACGCCGCCGACGTAGCGCTGGTAGAGCAAGGCGGAGTAGGGAACCCCGCCCGCGCTCGCGGCGACGCTGCGCCAGCCGTTGATCGTGTCGCGCTTGTCGAGGTTGGAATGGAAGTGGTCGGCGAGGGCGTCGGGGACACCCAGGACGCTCCGGTCCATGATCGCGATCACGGCCGCGGCGATGTCCGCGATCAGTCGCTCGCGGGCGCCCGTGAGGCGGAGCGGGTGCACTTCCCGCTCGAAGTTCCGCAGGGTCTGCCCGCTCGCGCGCCCGTCCCGGCTGACCATCCGGAGGACCGCCGCCAACTCCTGCCGGGTCAAGCCGAGGATCATGCGCAACGGCACGAGCGCCGCCGGTTCCTCCCGCAGCAGCCCGATAAACGCCTCGGGATCGGTGCGGGTGAAGCCCTCGGTGGCGACGACGAGTCGCTCGTACAGCAGCACGAACTCGGCTTCGCTGTCGCGCGCTTCCCCGCGCGGGATGAGGTGGAACGCCGGTTGTAGCTGGTGCCGGAAGCCGCGCGCCAGCAGCGCGCCGGCCTTCTGGCGATCGTACCCGGGTTGCGCCAGCACGAGCGCGGCCGCCTCTTGCCGCGCCGCCGCGCTGGGCGTGCTTCCCGCCTTTTCGAGAATGGTGAAATCGCGCTCAGTGAGCGGCACGTGCAACAATCCCTTGCCACTCGCTCGTACGGTCCTTGCGCGCAGAATAGCGCATCCCCCCCCGAAGGGCCAAGCCCGGCCGCCGCCGTCCCTCCGGCCGAATGGATCGTGGGTATCATTGCCCGGGGGTGGGGGGCGCTGCGATACTTGCGGCACTCGGCGCCCCGTCGCGCTGGGGCCGGGCCCCGCGCCGGGGCCGGCCGCCGGAGCGGGCCGGAGTGGCGGAATTGGTAGACGCGACGGTCTCAAAAACCGTTGAGGGGTAACCCTCGTGCCGGTTCGAATCCGGCCTTCGGCACCACGACCGGGCGCGCGCGCCGCGCGCGGCCCGTGCGTCGAGTGTCAGCGGGGGCGTTGAGGGAGTCGCTGCCGAGTGGTGTAATGGTAGCACTAGGGACTTTGAATCCCTCAGTTCAGGTTCGAACCCTGGCTCGGCAGCCAGCAGGCACATTCCCCGGTAGCTCAATTGGTAGAGCGAGCGGCTGTTAACCGCTAGGTCGCAGGTTCGAGTCCTGCCCGGGGAGCCAGCTTTCGTCGTCGGTGGTGGGGGTGTGGGGCAGCTTTCGCTCTGAAGCCGACGCCGCCCAGCGAGATCGGCGCGACGGAGTCGGGCGGGATGACCGAGGGCCCTTCGATCTACCAGGCGTTCGGCAAGTCTGGACTCACGTCAGGCAGTTGGCGTGCCGGGTGGCAACCTGGAGCATTCCGCTACCTCTAATCCCGGACTGGCGCGGAGCGTATGCTGGCAGCGTGCTGGGGGTGATCGTGACAGCGCTCCGCGACATCGAGCTGAGCAGGTTGCTGGACGAAGGCGAGTCGGATCGGGTCGAGTTCAAGGAGTCGCTGGCCGGAGACGCTCCGACGACGATCCGGGAGGCGATCTGCGCGTTCGCGAACGATCTCCCCGGCCACGGGGTGTCCGGCACTGTCTTCGTGGGCGTGCGCGACAACGGCTCGCTGCTGGGTGCGCCGGTCACCGACGAGCTGCTCCGGCAACTTGCCGACATGAAGACCGATGGCAACATCGTTCCCCCGCCATCGATGACCGTGCAGAAGGCGACGCTGCGGGGGACAGACGCCGCGGTGGTCACAGTCGCGACGTCTGACTCACCGCCGGTCCGCTATCGAGGCAGGGTGCATGTCCGGATCGGACCGAGGAGAGGCCTCGCAACCGCGCAAGACGAGCGGATCCTCAATGAGAGACGGCGCTCTGGGAATGCACCGTTCGATGTCCAGCGGGTCCCCGGGACCACCCTCGATGACCTCAACCTGGCGCATTTCGAGACTGAGTACTTGCCGCAGGCCTTCGCGCGAGAGGTACTCGAGGCCAATGATCGCAGCCGCGAGGAACAGCTTGCCGCGACGAAAATGATCGCGGCGGCGGATGATCCGGCGGCCACGGTCCTGGGGCTGCTCGTCCTTGGCAAGAATCCACAGGACTTCCTGCCCGGCGCCTACGTGCAGTTTCTCAGACTGGGTGGGACCGAACCGTATGACGACATCATCGACAGTGAGGACATCCGTGGATCGGTCGCCGACGTGCTGCGCCGACTGGATGAAAAACTGAAGGCCCACAACCGGACGTCCGTTGATTTCGTCTCCGGTTCAACCGAACGGCAAACTGCTCACTATCCGCTCCCGGCCATCCAGCAGATCACGCGAAATGCGGTCATGCACCGCACCTACGAGGCGACGAACGCCCCGGTGCACGTGCGCTGGTTTGAAGACCGGATCGAGGTCATCAGCCCCGGCGGGCCGTTCGGCCGGGTGACTGTCGCGAACTTTGGCAGCGTTGGTGCGGTCGATTACCGCAACCCGAATCTGGCAGAGGCGCTGCGCACGCTAGGATTCGTTCAGCGCTTCGGCGTCGGCATACCAACCGCCCAGCGCTTGCTACGGCAGGCCGGTCACGCCGAAGCGCGCTTCCGCGTCGATCCGAGCAGTGTGCTTGCGACCATACCGGCGATGGCCAACCGGGCGGAGGCGCCGCCATGACCGTTCCAGTCCTCACCTTCTTCAACAACAAGGGCGGCGTCGGCAAGACCTCCCTCGTGTACCACTTGGCGTGGATGCTCTCGGAAAGGGGCTATCGGGTACTCGCCTGCGATCTCGACCCGCAGGCCAACCTGACCAGCATGTTCCTGGAGGAGGATCGTCTGGAGTCCGTCTACGAGGGCAGCGACGGCGCTGCTTCACCGTCTGGCACGATCTTCGAATGTGTGAGGCCGCTGATGGAGGTCGGAGACCTGCGCCACCCGACCCTTCAGGAGATCAGCACCGAGTTGCGGTTGATCCCCGGCGACTTGGCGCTGGCCGGGTTCGAGGACACGCTCTCGGCCGAGTGGCCGAATGCCCTCCGATCGACCGAGCTCTACCGGCCGTTCAGGATACTGACTGCGTTCTCCACCATCATGCAGGCCGGCGCCCGTCAGATGGATGCCACGATCATCCTCGCCGACGTGGGACCGAACCTCGGTGCGATCAATCGCTCCGCGCTGATTTCCACCGAGTACGTCGTGGTTCCCGTGGGGGCGGACCTCTTCTCGCTTCGGGGGCTCCGTAACCTCGGCCCCACGCTGCAGAACTGGCGTCGCGAGTGGCAGAGGCGGCTTGAGAACTGGAGCGAGCCCGACTTCGACCTTCCGCGAGGCCGAATGGAACCTATCGGCTATGTCGTGCAGCAGCACGGTGTCCGGCTCAACCGGCCGGTGCGGGCGCACGACAAGTGGGTCAACCGAATCCCCGAGGAATACGCCCGGAGCCTGCTCAGCGACCATGAGGGTCCGTACTCTCGCCGGCCGCAAGATGACCGGCACGCCCTCGCGACGATCAAGCACTACCGGAGCTTGGTCCCGATGGCCCAAGAAGCGCGCAAGCCTGTGTTCAAGCTGACCTCGGCGGACGGAGCGATCGGCAGTCACGCCGCGGCCGCGAGCGGTGCGTACTCCGACTTCCAGGCCTTGGCTCAGAGCATCATCGAGCACATGTCGCGAACTCCGGACACTGCGGTCGGCCAGCCTGGGTAGATCGCGCAATCGAAGCACAGATTGCTCGCCGGCCAGCGCTTCCCCCCGACGACCCGTCCCCTATGCTCGGCGCGGCGCGACGACGCGCGCGAAGGAGGCGACGATGGGACCGCTCGACGGCATCCGCGTGGTGGAGTTCACCGTGGGCATCCATGGGCCGTACGCGGCGATGCTGCTGGCCGATATGGGGGCCGAGGTGATCAAGGTCGAGCCGCCGGAGGGGGATATCAACCGGCGGGCGGCGGTGGTGGTGGGCGGGCCGTACGAGGTGGGGTCGCAGTTCTACGCCTGCAACCGCAACAAGCGCGTGGCCTGCTTCAACCTGCGCACGCCGGAGGGGCTGGCGGCGGCCAAGCGGCTCGTCGCGACGGCCGACGTCGTGGTCGAGAACCTGCGCGGCGGCGCGCTGGAGCGGCTGGGGCTGGGCTACGACGCGCTGGCGGCCGCGCATCCGCGGCTGGTCTACGCCTCGGCCAGCGGCTGGGGGCCGAAGGGGCCGCACGCGACGATGGCGTCGGTCGACATCATCGCGCAGGGGGCGGGCGGGTCGGTGGCGCACACGGGCACGCCCGAGACGGGCCCGCTGCCGGCGGGGGTCGCGCTGGCCGACCACGCGGGGGCGGTGTTCCTGGCGCTGGGCATCATGTTCGCGCTCTACGGACGCGAGCGGACGGGGCGCGGGCAGCGGGTCGATACGTCGCTGTTCGGCAGCCAGCTGGGGATGCAGGCCTGGGAGTTCAGCCACTACCTGCTCGACCGGGGGGAGCTGTCGATGGGCGGCAAGGGGCACGCGCTGGCGCGCTCCGTCTGGCACGTGTTCGATGCGGCGGATGAGTCGTTCGTGCTGGCCTGGGTGACGGATGCGCGCTTCGCGGCGCTGTGCGAGGTGATGGGCTGGGACGACCTGGGGAAGGACGAGCGCTTCGCGTCGGCGCCGGGACGGGTCGAGCATCACGACGAGTTGTACGCGGCGATGCGCGATGGCTTCCGCGAGTGGTCGTGGGCGGACTTGCGGGTGCACTTCGAGGCGACGGACCAGGTGTTCTCGAAGGTGAACGCGTACTCGGATTTGGCGTCGCACCCGCAGGCCTTGGCGAACGACTACGTGACGTCGTTCGAGAGCGCGGAGTACGGCACGCTGCCCATGGTGGGCTTCCCGATTGGGCTCAGCGAGACGCCGGCGTCGGTGCGCAGCCGTCCGCCGCACTTGGACGAGCACACGGCGGAGGTGCTGTCGGAGCTGGGCTACGCGGGCGAGGAGATCGGCGCGATGTTCGAGTCGGGGGCCGTCGGCCACCCGGCGGAGTAGAGCGAGCGAGAGAAAGATCGGCGATGAAGTTCCGCCTCAAACACGTGCTTCGCGCGCTTGTCCTGGCGGCGGCGCTCATGTTGCTGCTGGCCGCGTGCCGGGAAGCGGACACCGTGGTGATCGCCACGGTCGGCGACTACCACCCCTTTGACTTCATCAACGAGGCGGGGGAGATCGACGGCCTGGAGCGGGAACTGGGCGATGAGTTGTGCCGGCGCGCCGCTCTGGAGTGCGAGTGGGTCCTGAATGAGTGGGAGCCGATGATCCCCGACCTGGTGGCGGAGGAGTTCGACGTCATACTCGCCGGGATGAGCATCACCGCCAAACGGGAGGAGCTGATCGATTTCACGGCGGCGTACTATCCGCCGACGCCCTCCGTGTACATCGCGAAGGCGGGCGCGGGGGACGAGGCCGCCGAGGGCACGATCGGCGCGACGGAGAACACGATCTACTCGGACTACTTCACGGCGCTGGGCAGGCCGTTTGTGCCGCTTGACGGCGCGGTGGACGCGGTCGATGCCGTGCTCAGCGGCGAGGTGGACGCCGTCCTCGTGGACCACGGCTACGGCGTGGAGAAACTCGCGGAGCACGAGGGCCAGCTGGTGATCGTGGGCCCATCGGTACTGCTCGACCGGGGCCTCGGCATGGGCATCCGCAAGGACAGCGATCTGAAGGGCAAGCTCGACGCGGCCCTGGCGTCGATGAAGGCCGACGGCAGTCTCAACGCGATCATCCTGAAGTGGGTGGGCGACGGCGCGTCGACGTTCGAGTAGCGACGTCGCTCACGCCGGCTCGACGACGAGGGGGTGGGCGGAGGCGGGGTCGCCGACGCGGATGCGGACGCGGCCGGCCAGGGCGTCCTCGAGGAGGTCGCCGCAGACCTCGGCGCGCCAGCCGGTGAGCAGGCGGGGCGGCCGCTTGGCGTTGCGCCCGGCGAGATGCCAGTGGATCAGACGGCGCAGGTCGGCGGCGCCGCCGACGAGGGTGGGGGAGACCTCGCGCTCGATGCAGATCGATTCCAGCAGCGCCTCCAGGGTGAGGGCCAGCATGCGGGCCTGGGTGGGGCCGTTCGCGGCGTTGCGGCGCCGGCGCGGCAGTTCCTCGGGCGGCAGGTTGCGGGCGACGTGCAGGGCGTCGAGCAGGCCGGGGCGGTCGCGGTGGGGCAGGCGCTCCATGCCGCGCACGCGGCGCAGGTCGTCGAGGTCGGTGGGGGAGGCCTGGGCGGCGGCGATGAGGAGGTCGTCGCGCAGGATGCGGCGACGGGGCAGGTCGCGGTTCTGGGCTAGGCCCTCGCGCCAGTGGAAGAGCTCGCGGACGGCGGCGAGGTCGCGCGGGCCCAGCTTCTGCGCCCCGCCGACGCGCCACCAGCGGTCCTGGGTCAGCTCGTCGATGAGTTGGTCGTCGCGGTAGGCGAGCTCGTCGTCGAGCCAGGGGAGGCGCTCGCGGGCGTCGAGCTGCGGGTGCAGGACATCGCGCAGGGGCAGCAGGTGGTCGACATCGGCGGCGGCGTAGGCCACCTGGCGGTCGCTGAGGGGGCGGCGGATCCAGTCGCTGCGGGTCTGCCCCTGCTCGGCGCGGCGGCGCAGGACGGTGCCGACGAGGCTGTGGTAGGCGAGGGGGTAGCGATGGCCGAGCAGGCCGGCGGCGATCTGCACGTCGAAGACGCGGTCGGGCAGCGCGCCGGTCTCGAGCCAGCAGAAGCGCGACTCCTGGTCGCCAGCGTGCATGACGACCTCGACATCGGGGTCGGCGACGAGCTCCCAGAGGGGGTCGAGGCTGGGCAGGGCGAGGGGGTCGAGGATGGCGACGCGGCCGGGCGTGGCGACCTGGGCGAGGGCGAGTTCGGGGCGGTAGGTGTGCTCGCTGATGAACTCGGTGTCGAGGGCGAAGATGCGCGCCTCGCGGATCTCGTCGTAGAGGGCGCGGGCCTTGGCCGGGTCGGTGATGAGGCGGGGGTCGGGGGTTGGGTCGGGGGGTGGGGGGCGGTCGGGGTCGGTGCGGCGGCGTCGGGGCATGGGGTGGGAGGGTAGCGGGTGGGGCGGCAGCGCGCCCGTCGGCGACACGATATGATCGGCCCATGACCACCCGCACGAACTACCACACCGACACTGCGGCCGAGTTCCTGATCAAGGGCCGTGCCCACCTTGCCGAGGGGGACCTGCTGCAGGCCTCGGAGAAGGGATGGGGCGCCGCGGCGCAGATGGTGAAGGCCGTCGCCGAGACGCGCGGCTGGCAGCACAAGACCCACGCCGACCTATACCGCGCCGTCGCGCTCGTGGCGGAGGAACTGTCGAACCCACGCGTGCAGAACCTCTTCCGCTCGGCCAGCGCCCTGCACCAGAACTTCTACGAGGGTGACATGCCCGAAACGGGCGTCGCCACCGGCCTCGACGACGCGGAGGAGATCACCGACCTGCTGGCTGCCGTCCTCGACTGACCGGGGGCGGCCCCGCGCTGGCACAGGCGCCGCCCTACGTCACGACGTAGTCGGCGGGGTCCATGCGCTGCGTCTGCTGCCAGAACTCGAGCAGCGAGAAGGGCCAGTTCTGCGCGACGCGCCCCGACGCGCTCTTGTACCAGCTGGGCACGTTCGAGACGCCCCAGGCCCGCTTCAGGTTGCCGGCGTCGATGCGCGCGTTGTAGGCGTCGTGCACGTCGCGGCGGCAGTCGATCGCCTGCCGGCCGCTCTCGAGCAGGAATCGCAGGCACTCCAGGACGTACTGCACCTCGCACTCCGCGTAGTAGATGGTGCTGCCGTTCACCACGAGGTTCGTGTTCGGCCCGTAGAGGAAGAAGAAGTTGGGGAAGTTCGGCATCGTGACGCCCAGGTACGCGCGCGCGTCGCCGCCCCACTGCGCGTGCATGTCGGCCCCGTCGCGCCCGGCGACCTGCATCGGCGTCAGGAAGTGCGAGGCCTGGAAGCCCGTGCCGTAGATCAGCACGTCGAGCGCGTGCTCCTCGCCCGACTCCGTGCGGACGCCCCGCGGCGTGATCCGCTCGATGGGCTCCGTGATCAGGTGCACGTGCTCCCGCCGCAGCGTGCCCGGCCAGGCGCCGTTGTCGAGCACGATCCGCTTCGACGCCGGAGGGAAGTTCGGCAGCGTCTTGTCGATGAGGTCGGGCCGGCCGGCGAGATGCTCCCGCATCGACCCCGCCAGCATGGCGCGCAGCCGCCGGTTCCCCTCGCCCGTCACGACGTCTCCCGGGCGCCAGCCGTCGTCGACCTCGGTCAGCGGCAGGAAGCCGTCGGAGGTCGCCCAGAACAGCCAGAAGCGGTGCCACTGCGCGTAGGCCGGCACGCACCGCAGGAGCCACCGCAGGCCGTCGGGCAGGCGATCGTGGTAGTGCGGCACGGGCACGTACCAGTTGGGCGTGCGCTGGAAGATGCGGACCGCGCCGGCCTCGTCCGCCAGGTGCGGGATGAACTGCGATGCGCTCGCCCCCGTGCCGATGACGCCCACCGTCTTGCCGCTGAAGTCGATCGCGTGGTCCCACTGGGCCGAATGGAACGTCGGCCCCTCGAATGTCCCCAGCCCCGCGATGTCCGGCAGCTTCGGGCGGTTGAGCTGCCCCACCGCGCTGATCACGGCCTCCGCCTCGATCGTCTCCTCGACTCCGTCCGGGCCCCGGACGTGCACCCGCCACAGTCCCTGCGCGTCGTCGTAGGCGGCGCTGAGCACCTCGGTGCGGAAGCGGATGTCGTCGCGGACGCCGAACTCGGTGGCGCAGTCGCGGAAGTACTTCAGCAGCACGTCCTGCGTCGAGAAGTGGTAGGGCCAGTCGGACTTCTGGGCGCACGCGTAGCTGTAGAGGTGGTTCGGCGTGTCGACCCGCGCCCCGGGGTAGGTGTTCTCGAACCAGGTGCCGCCGACGTCGGCGTTCTTCTCGACGACCGTGCAGGGGATGCCCGCCTGCTTCAGCCGTCGCGCCGCCATGATGCCCGACATCCCCGCGCCGATGATGACCACGCGCAGCGACCGCCGGGCGCCGATCTCCTCCATGCGCCAGCGCGGCGCCCGCGCGTCCCCGTCCGCGAAGGCCAGCTCCTCGATCAGCAGCGGCAGGTAGTCGTCGCTCACGCGCTCGCCGATGAGGAAGTCGATCATGCGGCGCAGGCCGGCCGGCGACGGCGGCGGCGCCACCACCGACCCCGCGTCGCGCCACGTGGCCAGCGCGCGCAGCGCCATATCGCGCGCCGCCGCCCGCGCCGCCTCCGGCAGCTCGCCTTGCAGGTCCAAGGTGGAGGACGGCGCGGGCCTCAGGTCGTCGCGCAGCAGCGACAGGTCGCCCGTGATCTGCGCCAGCGCCGGCAGCAGCGAGCGCAGATGCGCGCCCTCCAGCGCCTGGCGGATGGGCTCGTCGTCGGGCGGGAGCGGGTCGATCGCGCGGTCAATCGTCATAGTGCGTCAGATTAGCGGAGGCGTCGCCGCCACGGATAGAAGGCGTCGGGCGTGAGGTCGGGTATCCTTCGCGCAGCGCGGCGGGGCACGGCGCCGCACGGAGGGTGCGATGGCGGAGACGCGGGAACCGGATTGGCTGCTGCCGCTGCGGGCGCTGCTGGGATCGGGCGCGGGCGACGGCACCGACCTGCTGATGTTCGGCGCGCGGGTGGCGGAGGTCGAGCGGGGGCGGGCGGTCCTGCGGCTGCGGGTGACGCCGGCGACGGCGGGGGGCGCGCAGGGCGGCGTGCACGGCGGCGTGATCGCGACGCTGGTCGACATGGCGATGGTGACGGCGACGATGACGATGATGCGGCGCGGCGAGCAGCCGCGCGGCACGGCGGAACTGAACGTGTCGTTCCTGCGCCCGGCCGTCGGGGAGGAGTTGGTCGCCACCTGCGAGGTGCTGAAGAAGGGCCGCGCGCTGGCAGTGGGCGATGTCGAGGTGCGCAACAACCACGATGTCCTGGTCGCGAAGGGCCGGGGCACGTACGCGATCGCGCAGGTGGGGTAGGGGAACCTCATCCCCTAACCCCCTCTCCATCTGAAGCGATGGAGAGGGGGGGACCGGAGGGCCGCCAGCGCTACTTGCGCAGCTCTTCCGTGAAGCGGACGTCGTAGTTGCCGGCGCGGAAGTCGGGGTCGGCGACGAGGCGCTGCAGGTAGGGCGTGTTGTGCTTGATGCCCTCGATCTCGACACCGGCGAGGGCGTCGTCGAGGCGGGCGAGGGCGGCCGGGCGGTCGGCGGCGTGGACGATGAGCTTGGCGATCATCGGGTCGTAGTAGGGGGTGACCTCGTCGCCCGACTCGATGCCCGTGTCGACGCGGACGCCGTCGCCGTCGGGGAAGCGAAGATGGGTGATCGTGCCGGGGGACGGGAGCAGCGTCTCGGGGTTCTCGGCGTAGATGCGCACCTCAATGGCGTGACCGCTGGGGTCGGCGGCGTCGGCGGGGAGGTCGAGCGGTTCGCCGGCGGCGATGCGCAGCTGCCACTCGACGAGGTCGAGGCCGGTGACCATCTCGGTGACGGGGTGCTCGACCTGCAGGCGGGTATTCATCTCGAGGAAGTAGAAGTCGCCGTGCGGCTCGGCGAGACATTCGACGGTGCCGGCGTTGCGGTAGCCGAGCGCCTGGATCGCCTCGACGGCGCGGCCGGTGAGGCGGGCGCGGAGGTCGGGCGTGACGGCGGGGCCGGGCGATTCCTCGATCACCTTCTGGTGGCGGCGCTGGACCGAGCAGTCGCGCTCGCCGAGGTGGCGGACGGCGCCGTGGTGGTCGGCGAGGATCTGGATCTCGATGTGGCGGGCGCCGAGCACCTGGCGCTCGAAGTAGAGGTCGTCGCTGCCGAAGGCGCGGCCGGCGAGGGAGCGGGCGCGCTTGACGGCGCGGGCGAGCTCGCCGGGGCCCGAGACGATGGCCATGCCGATGCCGCCGCCGCCGCGGCTGGCCTTGACGATCAGCGGGTAGCCGACCTGGGCGGCCGTGCCTTCGAGGTCGTCGTCGGAGAGGTTGCCCTTGGTGCCGGGGATGAGCGGGAAGCCCCGCTCGCCCATCGCGGCGCGGGCCTGGTTCTTGTGGCCCATGAGGTCGATGTGGTCGCCGCTGGGCCCGACGAAGGTGATGCCGCGCGCGGCGCAGGCGCGGGAGAAGTCGGGGTTCTCGGAGAGCAGGCCGTAGCCGGGGTGGACGGCGTCGCAGCCGGCAGCCTCGGCGGCGTCGAGCACGGCGTCGATGTTGAGGTAGGACTGCGCGACGGGGGCCGGGCCAAGGCGGGTGGCGCCGTCGGCGCTGCGCACGTGCAGGGCGTTGGCGTCGGCGTCGGAGTAGACGGCGTGCGTCGCGACGCCGAGGCGGCGGCAGGTGCGCATCACGCGGACGGCGATCTCGCCACGGTTGGCGACGAGCAGCCGGTGGAAGGGGGCGGTCACGGGGCTGTGACGGCTATTCGAGGGTGAGGAGGACGTCGTCCTCCTGGACGGGCTGGCCCTGCTCGCAGGTGATGGAGGCGACGGTGCCGCCCTCCTCCGCCTCGACGGGGATCTCCATCTTCATCGACTCAAGGATCAGGAGTTCGTCGCCCTCGCTGACGCTGTCGCCGGGCGCGACGAGCAACTCGAGAATCGTTCCAGCCATGGGGGATCGTACATCGGCCATCCGGGCTACCTCGTCCATCGGTTGCCGGGGCCGATTGGGGCCCCGCATCTGGGGGTCGTGCTAGGAGGCGAGGATCGCGGGGCCGGGGGGTTGTGTCAACCGGGGGGCCGGATCAGAGCCGGGTGAGGGCGGCCATGATCGCCGTCATCGTGCCGATGATGATGAGCGCGACGAACAACAGGGCTCGGTAGATTTCCCCGCGCAGTCGTGCCTCCATGAGGGAAAGTTGCTCGCGCAGGTACTCCTTCGTGAGGAGGGGGCTGGTCACTTCGGTGATGACGTCCTACCTGTCACCCACCGTGCGCACCATTGGTCTCGTCGCCGGTGGGCGGGGGCTCGGTGAATTCCTCGCCGCGCTGTTCCGCGTCCAAGCGGCGCCGGTTCCACTCGGTCCAGCGTGCGCGTTCCTGCTGCTGTCCTAGCTGCCGTCCCTGCGCCACGCCGGCCTCGAACCGGATCTTCTGATACTTCTCTGCGATCATCGCTCCTCCCTCCACGAGGGCGGGTCAGAGTTTGACGAGGGCCCACAGGATCGCGGTCAGCATGCAGAGACCGATCATCAAGGCGACCCATAGGGCCCGGTAGAGTTCCGCGCGCTGGCGTTCCTTGCGGAGGAGGCGTTGCTCGCGCAGGTCCTCGTTCGCGGCAGAGGGGCTGGTCGTCTCGGCCATGACGTCCTACCTGTCACCCACCGTGCGCACCATTGGTCTCGTCGCCGGTGGGAGGAGGCTCGGTGAACTCCTCGCCGCGCTGTTCCGCCTCCAAGCGGCGCCGGTTCCACTCGGTCCAGCGTGCGCGTTCCTTCGCCACGCCGGCCTCGAACCGGATCTTCTGATACTTCTCTGCGATCATCGCTCCTCCCTCCACGAGAATAACCGTTACGGCTGCCATCACCAGGATGAGGGGGGCAAGGCCGCCCCCGATGGCGATGAGCGTCTCGATCTCAATGCCGCCGTCCGCGATCTCTTGGTAGCCGATCAGCGCAAGACCGACAATGAATTGGAGGGTGAACAGGAAGAACTGCGCGCCCTCGCGGGTCCTCGCGACGCTCGGCAGGATGCTACGCCGTTTTCGGCCAGCGTGCCGCCGACATCACGCGGGCGGCCTCGGCGACAGTCACGGCGCAGCCGATTGAATCGGCGGGGCGGCGTTGTCCCAGCGATCCTCGGCTCATCCACATTCCCCTTTCAGCTGCAGTGCCATCTTATCCTATGACACCAGCGGGCGTTGTCTGCACGACCCACGGCGGGGTGGGCCGACAACGAGGGAGCGCTGGTAGGGTAAGACCGAGGGGAGACGCTCGATGCACCGCGATCTGATGGAGATTCTGGTCTGCCCGGTGACGAAGCAGCCGCTGGAGCTGGTGGTGGAGGAGGAGGCGGGCGACGAGGTGCTGCGCGGCCACCTGTACTCGAAGGCGATCGACTTCCGCTACCCCATCGAGGACGGGATCCCGAACCTGCTGCCGCCGGAGATGCAGCAGGCCGATGCGCCGCAGGGGGCGGGCTCGGAGGCGTAGGCGCGATCAGCCGCTGGGCGGCGCCTGCAGGGCCGCGTCGACGGCGCGCATGAGGGCGGCGATGTCGATGGGGCTGCGCAGGTTGGGGGGACGGCGGTAGGTGACGAAGGCCAGCAGGTCGTCGCGTAGCAGGACGACGGCGTCGGCCTCGTCCTCGTCGATGGTGAAGGCGAAGTGGCGGGCGCTGTCGCCGACGCTGCGCGGCACGCCGACGGTGTCGAGCCCGCGGTAGCCGGGGGTGTCGGCGACCGTGGCGGCGAAGGCGAGGAAGAACGCCTCGGGATCGACGCCGGGCTCAAGGCGGAGGAGGTCGAGGGAGAGCACCTCGTAGCTGGCGCTGACGGCGTAGGTCAGGCGGGCGGCGGCGCCGACGAGCCCGAGCGAGAGGATCGGTTCGCGGTCGTCGAGGTACATGCGGACGAAGCGGCCGGGGATGCCGAGGGCGTCGGGGTCGAGGCGGGCCTCGAGGGTGGGGTCGTTCTGGAAGGGGGTGGCGGGGAGCACCGGAGGGGCCGCCGCGGAGTCGGCATCCGGATCAGCAGCGTCATCGGCAGTGGCATCGGTAGTGGTGTCAACGGCGGGGGCGGCGTCGGGGGGCGGAGCGACGCCGTCGGACGCGGGGGCGGAGTCGTCGGCGAAGCACCCGGCGGCGAGGACGAGGGGCAGGAGGACGGCGGCGAGGCGCAGCCGGGAGCCGGGGAGGAGGGTCATGGATGCGCCTGGGCGATCGCGGTCGGCTTGTGGCGAGTGTAGCGGGGCGCCGGGCGCGGGCCGGCGGCGGCCCTACGCGTCGAGGTTCTGGACGATGGGGCGGAAGACGTCGTCGAACTTCTGGAGCCACTCGAGGAGCCAGCGGTGCTGGTCGGGCCAGTCGGCGCGGTCGGTCACATCGGCGTCCTTGCTGACGTAGATGCGCGGCAGATACGGATTGCCGGGCCCGTACCATGTGGGCTTGCTTCCCAGCCTCGACTCAATTTCGTCCTTCTTGATTGTGATCTGCTCGTACCTGGCTTCTCGGTTCGCTCCGCTGGGAACGATCTCCACGCGGAGGTGATGATGAGGCTTCAAGCCAGCCGGATCGCCGCGCGCCGCCACAGCCAATAGATCGATCCCGGTCCGTCCAACACCGAAGGTCATCCAATTCTGTGGTTGCGGCTTCCTGTCGTAGCGGTCGGTACCGGTTGCATCCACACCGGCCTTGCTGAACGCTTTCCAGAATGCAAGTTGCATTTCCTGCCCAGATGAGAGGCCCGGTTGGGGCTTCGGCTTGGACCATTCGTTGGGTTCGGAGACGAGCGTGAACCGGGGCGCGGGAAGCGAATTCCCGATCTGCCACACCTCGATCTCGATGCCGAAGAAGCGGATGTCTTCGGCAGTGCTGCGGTTCAGCCAGTCGAGCGCGGCGCGGTGCTGTTCGGTGAACTCGCGAGCGATCCACACGACGGTGGAGACGTCGCTGAGCCCGGCGGCGTAGGTGAGCAGTTTGCCCAGGTGGTCGTGATCGGTCCGTTCGAGCTGGTTCTCGATCACGACGTGGTGCCCGTCGGGGATGCTGCGACAGACGATATCTGCCCAGTAGGGTCCTATCGGGACTTCGGAGGACTCCAACTCCAGCTCGAGGCCGATGGCGCCGCCGAGGAGCGGGAGGTTGTCCGCGACCCACGGCGTGAAGTCGGTGTCCTCTATGGGCCAGAAGTCGCGCAGGGGCTTGCGATCGATGGCGCCGAACTGGGGGTTGGGCATGGCGGGCCTTTCGATGTCGGACAGTACCGCGTGTCGAGGGGAACACGCGGCGACAGAATAGGGGCGCGGCCCGACGACCGCCGGTGCTAGGCTGCGAGACGACAACCGCTGCACGGACTTTAATTCGGTCCCGCGAGGCCGGGAAGGACGACAGCATGGGCCGGTCCGCGCCTCTGCACACCCCCTCTCAGCGTGCCCCTCTCTTTGCACGTCCCGGCGACGGGGCCGCGACCGATCGTGCCCGGAGCGCCCGATGACGGCGCCGCCCGACGCCGCGGTGGTGATGAACGCGGGCGCGATCCGGCGGGCGCTGGCGCGCATCGCGCATGAGGTGGTGGAGCGACACCCCGACCCGGGACGGCTGATCCTGGTGGGCATCCGCACGCGGGGCGCGCCGATGGCGGCGCGGCTGGCGGCGGCGATCCGGGAGTTCGAGGGCGTGGCCGTGGAGCGCGGCGCGATCGACATCGGCCTGCACCGCGACGACCTGTCGCTGCGGGGGGTGCGGCCGACGCTGCAGCCCAGCGCGCTGCCGGCCTCGCTCGACGACCGGGTGGTGGTGCTGGTCGACGACGTGCTGTTCACCGGGCGCTCGATCCGGGCGGCGCTCGACGCGCTGCTCGACTACGGGCGGCCGTCCGCGATCGAGCTGGCGGTGCTGGTCGATCGGGGGCACCGGGAGCTGCCGATTCGCCCGGATTATGTCGGCAAGAACCTGCCGACGCAGCGCGGCGACGACGTGCAGGTGCGGCTGGAGGAGGTCGACGGCCGCGACGAGGTGCTGGCGACCGGCCGCGCCTGGGACGGGGGCCGATGATGGTGGCGAGGATCGCGCGGCCGGGTGAGCGCGCGGCGGAGGCCGCGGACGCGGAGGGCGCGCCGATGCCGTGGCGGCACCGCGACCTGCTCGACGTGGACGTGTGGTCGCGGGAGGACATCGTCGCCGTGCTGGACACGGCCGAGGCGATGGAGGAGGTGCTGCAGCGCCGGGTCGCGCGCACGCCGGCGCTGCGCGGGGTGACGGTCTTCAACCTGTTCTACGAGCCCAGCACGCGCACGCGGGCGTCGTTCGAGCTGGCGGGCAAGGTGCTGGGCGCCGACGTGATCAACATGACGGGCGCCGGCTCCAGCGTGGAGAAGGGGGAGTCGCTGATCGACACGGTGGCGACGATCCGGGCGATCGGCGCCGATGTGATCGTGATGCGGCACCCCAGCGGCGGCGCGCCCTATCTGGCGGCGCAGCACTCGGAGGCGCACGTCGTCAACGCGGGCGACGGGCTGCACGCGCACCCGACGCAGGCGCTGCTCGACGCCTTCACGCTGCGCCGCCGGCTGGGCGACCTGGCCGGCAAGCGCATCGTGCTGATCGGCGACATCAAGCACTCGCGGGTGGCGCGGTCGAACGTCTGGGCGCTGACGACGCTGGGCATGGACGTGACGCTGGTCGGGCCGCGCACGCTGCTGCCGACGGGGCTCAACGCGTCGCCGCCGGCGTCGGGGCGCGACCTGTCGCTGCCGCACCTGACCATCGAGGAGGACCTGGACCGGGCGATCGCCGGGGCCGACGCGGTGATGGCGCTGCGCCTGCAGCGGGAGCGCATGCAGGGGGCGTTCCTGCCGTCGTTGCGGGAGTTCTCGCGGCGCTACCAGATCACGCCCGAGCGGCTGTCGCGGGCGCGGCCGGGCGCGGCCGTGCTGCACCCCGGCCCGATGAACGAGGGCGTCGAGATCGCCGCCGACGTCGCGCACGGGATGCAGAGCGAGGTCGAGCGGCAGGTGTCGCACGGCGTCGCGGTGCGGATGGCGGTGCTCTACCTGCTGACACAGGGCGTCGGGGTCGCGACGTGAGCGCCGACCTGCTGATCCGCGGCGGACGCCTGGTCGACCCGGGCAGCGGCGTCGATGCGGCGCTCGACGTGCTGATCCGGGAGGGCCGGGTCGTGGCGCTGGGCGCGGACATCGAGGGGGCGGGCGCGCCGGTGCTGGAGGCGGCGGGGCGGATCGTCGCGCCGGGCTTCGTCGACCTGCACACGCACCTGCGTGAGCCGGGGCAGGAGCACAAGGAGACGGTCGCCTCGGGGATGGCGGCGGCGGCGCGCGGCGGCTTCACGACGATCTGCGCGATGCCCAACACGGAGCCCGCGATGGACGGCCCGGCGGTCGTCGCGCAGGTGCAGGAGGCGGCGCGCGGCGGTCCGGCGCGGGTGCTGTGCGTCGGCGCGGTGACGCGCGGCCGCGCGGGGCAGCGGCTGGCCGAGTTGGCGGAGTTGCGCGACGCCGGGGTCGTGGCGTTCAGCGACGACGGCGACTCGATCGCGGGGGGGACGCTGGCCCGGCGGGCGTTCGAGTACGCGTCGGACCTGGGCCTGCCGATCGCGGAGCACTGCGAGGACCCGGGCCTGGCCGAGGGCGGCGTGATGCACGAGGGCGTCGTCTCGACGCGGCTGGGGCTGCGGGGGCAGGCGGCGCTGGCGGAGGTCTCGATCGTGGAGCGCGACCTGCGGCTGGCGGCGGCGGCCGGGGCGCGGCTGCACATCTGCCACATCAGCACGCGGGAGTCGTGCGAGGCGGTCGCCGAGGCGAAGTCGCGCGGCGTGGCCGTCACCGCCGAGGTGACGCCGCACCACCTGCTGCTGACCGACGCCTGCGTCGCGGGGCACAACGGGATGGGCGGCGACGGGCCGCCGGGCGGGCTGCTGTACGACACCAACGCCAAGGTCAACCCGCCGCTGCGCTCGGAGGAGCACGTGGCGGCCTGTATCGAGGGGCTGCGCTCGGGCGTGATCGACGCCGTGGCGACCGACCACGCGCCGCACACCGTGACGGATAAGCAGTGCGAGTTCGACCGGGCGGCGTTCGGGATCAGCGGGCTCGAGACGGCCTGGGGGGTCCTGGGCACGCTGGTCGCGCGGGGGGAGCTGTCGCTCGGCACGGCCATCGAGCGGCTGACCTCGGGGCCGGTGCGGGCCTGGGAACTGGATCGGGTGACGCCAGGGCTGGGCCGCCTGGCCGTCGGCTCGCCCGGCGACGTCGCGCTGCTGGACCCGGCGTCGCGCTGGACGGTGGCGCCGGAGCGCTTCGCGTCGAAGGGCAAGAACACGCCGCTGTCGGGCATGGAGCTGGTGGGGTCGGTCGTCGCGACGGTGTCGGGCGGCCGCGTCGTGTGGGGGGAGGGCGGACCGTGACGGACGACCGCCCCGACGGATGCCTGGTGCTTGAGGACGGGAGCGTCTTCCGGGGGCAGCGCATGGGCGACCTCGGCGCCGGCTGGGGCGAGGTCGTGTTCAATACCTCGATGACCGGCTACCAGGAGATGTTGACCGACCCCTCGTACGCGGGGCAGATTTTGGTGCTCACCTACCCGCTGATCGGCAACTACGGCGTCATCCCGGCGACCGACGAGAGCGCGCGCATCCAGGTGCGGGGGCTGGTCGTGCGCAGCGACTGCGACCGCCCCAGCCATCCGCTGGGCGGGGTCACGGTCGACGCCTACCTGCGCTCCCAGGGGGTGCCGGGGCTGGCCGGGGTCGATACGCGGGCGATCACGCGCCGCATCCGCGAGCGGGGCGTGATGCAGGGGTTGATCGTCGAGCCGGGGGAGGTGGACCAGGCGAAGGCGCGGCTGGCGGACCTGCCGCAGTACGACAGCCAGGACTTCATCGAGGTGGGCACGCGCGAGGCGTACGGCTGGGACGGCGCGCCGTCGGGCCTGGAGGCGGCGGACGGCGACCGGCCGCACATCGTCGTGCTGGACGAGGGGCTGAAGTACAACATCCTGCGCATGCTGCGCGCCCGCGGCTGCCGCGTGACGGCGGCGCCTCCCGAGACCGGCGCGGCCGGCGTCCTGGCGATGCGGCCCGATGGCGTGCTGCTGTCGCCGGGGCCGGGCGACCCGCAGCTGCGCGATCGCCAGGTGGCGACGGCGTCGGGGTTGCTGGGCCGGACGCCGCTGATGGGCATCTGCCTGGGGCATCAGGTGATCGGGCGGGCGCTGGGCGCGGAGACGTTCAAGCTGAAGTTCGGCCACCGGGGCGGCAACCACCCGGTCAAGGACCTGATCACGGGGTCGGTGGCGATCACGGCGCAGAACCACGGCTACGCGCTCGACCCCGACGGGCTGCGCGGCGGCGCGCGCGTGAGCCACGTCAACCTGCACGACGACACGGTCGAGGGGCTGACGCACTCGGAGTACCCGCTGGTCTCGATCCAGTACCACTCGGAGGCGTCGCCGGGGCCGCTCGACAACGCGCACCTGTTCGACCGCTTCCTGGACCTGGTGCGCGAGGGGATGTCGTGAGCGGGGACGTGACCTACCGGCGGGCGTCGGCCGACGACGCGGCGGCGATCGCGGCGGTGATCGGGGAGGTCGTGTCGGGGCCGCAGCCGGTGGGGCTCGATCGGGCGTTCTCGGCCGGCGAGGTGCGCGTGTGGATCGGGCGGCTGGGGGAGTCGGGGCTGATCCTGCTGGCCGAGGACGGGGGCCGCGCAGTGGGCTTCGGCGCGCTCGACTTCGACACGCAGGAGCCCGAGACGGCGTCGCTGGGGGTGTGGCTGCTCAGCGAGGCGCGACGGCGGGGCATCGGCACGCGGCTGGCCGAGGGGCTGCTGGCGCACGCGCGGGCGGGGGGCTTCCGCCGTGTCGTCGGGAGACTGCCTAATGACAATGTGGCGGCGCTGAGCTTCCTGAGCTCGATCGGGGGGCTGGTCCCGATCATCAACAGCATGAGCCCGGTGGGCGCGGACGAGCCCGAGCTGCGCTTCGAGTTGCCGCTGTGAGGGGCGCGTGGACCGTGCTGGCAGCCGCCGTCGTGCTTGGGGCGTCGGGCGTGGGGCTGGGCCTGGGCGTCGCGCGGCTGGTCGCCGGCGACACGGGGGCGGGCGCCGCGCTGCTGGTGCTGGGGCCACTGCTCGTGGGCGCGCCGCTGGGGGCCGGGCTCGCCATCTGGGGGGCGGCGGCGCAGGGCTGGCTGAGTCGCTGGTCGTCGTCGTCGTCGGAGGGGTCGGCTGAGGAGCCGGCGGAGGAGGCGGGGGCCGGGGTGTCGCATGGCTGACCGGACCTCGCAGAAGCCGCGCACGGTGCTGATCATCGGCAGCGGCCCGATCGTGATCGGGCAGGCGGCCGAGTTCGACTACGCCGGCACGCAGGCCTGCAAGGCGATGCGCGAGGAGGGCGTGCGCTCGGTGCTGGTCAACTCGAACCCGGCCACGATCATGACCGACGAGGGCGTCGCCGACGTGACCTACATCGAGCCGCTGACCGTCGAGGTGCTGGAGCGGGTGATCGCGCGGGAGCGGCCGGACGGCCTGCTGCCGACGCTGGGCGGGCAGGTGGGGCTCAACCTGGCGGTCGCGCTGCACGAGGCGGGGGTGCTCGATCGCTACGGCGTGCGTCTGCTGGGCACGCCACTGAGCGCGATCCAGAAGGCCGAGGACCGGCAGCTGTTCCGCGAGATGATGCGCTCGATCGGGGAGCCGATCCCGCCCAGCGTGATCGTCGAGCAGGCGTCGGCGGGGGCAGCGGCGCTGGCGGAGATCGGGCTGCCGGCGGTGATCCGCCCGGCCTACACGCTGGGCGGCACGGGCGGCGGCTTCGTCACGACGGAGGATGAGTACCGGCGCACGCTGGACAGCGGGCTGGCGGCCAGCCCGGTGGGGCAGGTGCTGGTCGAGCGCTCGCTGCTGGGTTGGAAGGAGGTGGAGTACGAGGTCATGCGCGACGGCGCCGACACCTGCATCACCGTCTGCAACATGGAGAACCTCGACCCGATGGGGGTGCACACCGGCGACTCGATCGTCGTCGCGCCCAGCCAGACGCTGTCCGACAAGGACTACCAGCGGCTGCGCTCGGCGTCGCTGAAGATCATCCGCGCGCTGGGCATCGAGGGGGGCTGCAACGTGCAGCTGGCGCTGGCGCCGCGCCCCGACGTCACGGCCTGGGACGGCCCCGGCGCCAGCGGCGCGCTGCCCTACTACGTGATCGAGGTGAACCCGCGCGTGAGCCGGTCGTCGGCGCTGGCGTCGAAGGCGACGGGCTACCCGATCGCGCGGGTGGCGGCGAAGATCGCCGTCGGGCGGCGGCTCGAGGAGATCCGCAACCGGGTGACGGGCAAGACGACGGCGGCCTTCGAGCCGGCGCTGGACTACGCGGTCGTGAAGATCCCGCGCTGGCCGTTCGACAAGTTCGGCGCGGGCGATCGGTCGCTGGGGACGCAGATGAAGGCGACGGGCGAGGTGATGGCGATCGACCGCTCGTTCGAGGCGGCGCTGCAGAAGGCGGTGCGCTCGCTGGAGGTGGGGGGGCGGTCGCTGCTGTGGGAGGACAAGTCGGCGGCCGACCCGGCGGCGGCGGCGACCGTCGCGACGGACAACCGCATCTGGCACCTGATGTCGGCGCTGCGGCGGGGCGGCGAGGTGGCGTCGCTGGCGCGGGACACGGGCGTCGATCCGTGGTTCCTCGACAAGCTGCTGGGGCTGGTGCGGATGGAGGAGCGGCTGCTGTCGGAGCCGCTGACGCCGGACCTGCTGCGGGCGGCCAAGCGGCTGGGCTTCGGCGACGAGCAGATCGCGAATCTGGCGGGCTCGGTGACGGAGAAGGTGCGGCAGCAGCGGCTCGAGTGGGGCATCCGGCCGGTCTACAAGATGGTCGATACCTGCGCGGCCGAGTTCGCGGCGGCGACGCCGTACTTCTACTCGACGTATGAGGAGGAGAACGAGGCGCTGCCGCAGCCGGGCGATCGCGCGCTGGTGGTGGGCAGCGGCCCGATCCGGATCGGGCAGGGCATCGAGTTCGACTACGCGTCGGTCAAGGCGGCGCAGGCGCTGCGGGCGGCGGGCTACGCGGCGATCATGGCGAACAGCAACCCGGAGACCGTCTCGACCGACTTCGACACGTCGGACCGGCTGTACTTCGAGCCGCTCGACGAGGAGTCGGCGCTGGACATGCTCGAGAACGAGGCGGGCGCGGGCGGCGGCGCCGACGGGGAGCGAGAGGCCGTGCCCTCGATCCTGCAGTTCGGCGGGCAGACGGCGATCAACCTGGCGGGACCGCTGACGGCGTCGGCGCAGCCGATCCTGGGGTCGTCGGCGGAGGCCATCGACCTGGCCGAGGACCGCAAGCGCTTCGAGCGCTTCCTCACGGGGCTCGGTATCCCGCAGCCCCCCGGCACGACGGTGTCGAACATGGCCGACGCCATCCAGGCGGCGGCGACGATCGGCTATCCGGTGCTGGTGCGGCCGTCGTATGTGCTGGGCGGCCGGGCGATGGAGATCGTGCAGGGGGCGGGGGAGCTGGCGCGCTACGTCGGGCAGGCGATGGAGGCGGGGCCGGGCCGGCCGGTGCTGATCGACAAGTACTTCGCCGGCATCGAGGTCGAGGTCGATGCGATCTGCGACGGCGAGTCGGTGCTGATCCCGGGGATCATGGAGCACATCGAGCGGGCGGGCGTGCACTCGGGCGATTCGATGGCGGTCTATCCGGCGCCCAACCTGACCGCGGCGGAGACCGAGTTGCTGGTCGACTACACGCGGCAGATCGGGCTGGGCCTCGACGTGCGCGGGCTGATGAACATCCAGTACGTCGTGATGCGCGGCCGCGGCGACGACCCGGGCGGCGTCTTCGTGCTGGAGGTCAACCCCCGCGCGAGTCGCACGGTGCCGTTCCTCAGCAAAGTCACGACGGTGCCGATGGTCGAGCTGGCGGTCAACGTCATGCTGGGCCGCAGCCTGCAGGCGCAGGGCTACGCCGATGGGCTGTGGCCGTCGCGGGACCTGGTGGCGATCAAGGCGCCGGTGTTCAGCATGTCGAAGCTGGCCGGGGTCGATACCTACCTGGGGCCCGAGATGAAGTCGACCGGCGAGGTGATGGGTGTCGACCGGGACTTCGACGGCGCGCTGACGAAGGCGCTGCTGGCCAGCGACCTGGCGCTGCCGGCGCGGGGCACGGCGCTGCTGAGTATCGCCGATCAGGACAAGGCGGAGGCGATCGATCTGATCCGTCAGCTGGGCGAGGCGGGCTACACGCTGTACGCCACCGACGGCACGGCGGAGATGATCCGCGGGCTGGGGCTCGACGCGCGGCGCGTGCCCAAGCGGCTGGCCGAGTCGCACCCGAACGTCGTGGACGTGATCGAGGCGGGGGAGGTCGACTTCGTGCTCAACACGTCGGAGGGGGGCCGAACGACGCTGCGCGACGGCTTCCATATCCGCCGGGCGGCGGCGGAGAAACGGCTGCCCTGCTTCACGAGCATCGACACGGCGCGGCACGCGGTCTCGGCGATGCTGTCGCACGGGGCGTACGAGGTCGCGCCCCTGTCTGAGTACACGGGGGCGTGACGGTGCAGCAGGCCGAGGCGGAGGTGCTGGAGACCGGGGAGATCTACCCCGGCACGTTCGTCACCTGGTACGCGGGCGAGGCCGTCTGCCGGGGGGCGCAGCCGGGCCAGTTCGTGATGGTGCAGCCGGCCGAGGGGATGGACCCCTTCCTCCCGCGCGCGTTCTCCTACTACCGCTTCCGCGAGCGCGGCGGCGAGCGGCAGTTCGCGCTGCTCTACACGGTCATCGGCGAGGCGACGGCGCTGATGGCGTCGCAGCCGGTGGGCGCGGTGTCGCGCATGACCGGGCCGCTGGGGCGCGGCTTCGAGGTGCGCAGGGGTGCCCGCAACCTGCTGCTGGTGGGGGGTGGGGTGGGGGTCGCGCCGCTGGTCGCGCTGGCCGACGAGCAGCTGGGCCGGGAGCGCACGCTGGTGCTGTGCGTCGGCGCGCGGACGGCGTCGGGCGTCTACCCGGCCGAGCTGCTGCCGCCCGAGGTCGAGTACGCCGTCGCGACGGAGGACGGGGGGCTGGGCCGTCGCGGGCTGGTGACGGACCTCTTCGCCGAGTACCTGCCCTGGGCCGATCAGTCGCTGGCCTGCGGTCCGACGCCGATGTTCCGCAGCATGGCGTCGGTCGTGCGCGCCGACGGCATGGGTCGGTCGGTGCAGGTGCTGATGGAGACCGAGATGGCCTGCGGCACCGGCATTTGCTACGGCTGCGCCGTCTTCACGAAGCGCGGCGTCCGCCTTTGCTGTCGGGAGGGCCCCCGCTTCGAGCTCCTGGACGTGTTCTAGGAACCTCACCCCCTAACCCCCTCTCCATCTGGACGATGGAGAGGGGGGACCGGAGGGGATGCTTGTTGGCGTAAGCGAAAATAGCGATGTCCATTATTATCTGTTAGCAGCCTAATCGATAATAAGGATGCTCGCGCCAGGAGGAGGGGGATCTAGGACCGGTGTAAGCTCGGACGGGAGGGGGTCGCGATGCCGATCGAACTGAACCACACGATCGTGCCGGCGCGGGACAAGGTCGCGGCGGCGGAGTTCTTCGCGCGCATCTTCGGGCTGACGTTCCGGCGGCGGTCGGGCCACTTCGCGCCGGTGCAGGTGAACGCGACGCTGACGCTGGACTTCGCGGACGAGGAGTCCTTCGAGTCGCACCACTACGCGTTCCACGTCGACGAGGCGACGTTCGAGCAGATCTTCGGGCGCGTGCGGGCCGAGTCGATCGCCTACGGCAGCGGGCCGCGGTCGGCGACGGACATGCGCACGAACAGCCGCAAGGGCGGCCGCGGCGTCTACTTCCGCGACCCCGACGGGCACCTGCTGGAGCTGATGACCGTCGTCTAGGGCGGCTCAGCCGTCGGCGGGGGAGGGGTGGAAGATGCGCTCGATGGGGCGCTCGAAGAGGGCGGCGATCCGGAAGGCCAGGGGGTAGGCTGCCCGGGCAGCACGGAGGCGGAGCGATGATCCGGTTCGACGCGCAGATGCGGGCGGATATCAACGGGGCGCTGGACGACGGCCACCCCATCGTGGTGTGCGCGGTGACGCCGGAGGGGACGCCGGCGGTGAGCTTCCGGGGCACGGCGCAGACGTTCGGCGACGACGGGCTGGTGTTCTGGGTGCGGAACCAGGAGGCGTCGGCGACGGTGCGGGGCCGGGGGTCCGAGGGCCCGGTCGCGATGTCGCGGGAGGGGTGAGGGGGACGGCCTGCGGGGGCGGACGAGCGCGCTGCTCGCCTACCTTCGCTGGCTTGCCATGTGCTCCAGCACCATGAGCGCCGCTCGCGCATCGGCCAGCGCGTGATGCAGCGAGTCGTCGGTCTCAAGCCCGCACTGCGACAGGGCGTTGCCCAGCTTCTGCCACTTGGCGTCCCGGTGATACCCGTCTTGCGCGCCGAAGAATCGCGCGTAGAGCCGCATGATGCAGTAGCGGGCCGGCGGCTCCCGCCAATGCTGCCACGCCGCGGGCCACTCGATGCCCGCGGCCGCCAGCGTCTGCGCCACGAAGCGGCGGTCGAAGTCGAAGTTGTACGCCAGCGCGTTTCGATCGTCGAAGACCTCGTGCAGCCGGGGCATCAACTCCGTGATCGAAGGCGCGTCCGCCAAGTCGGCGTCGCTGATGCCGTGGACCCCCCGCGCGCCCGCCGACACCGGGCACGACGGCCGGACCAGCGAGTCGAGCAGCACTTCGCCGGTGGCGGAGACGCAGGAGATCTCGACGATCTGGTCGTTGCCGCCGAGTCCCGTGGTCTCGGTGTCGAAGATGACGGGCGAGGTTGCCAGAACCTCCTGCGCCAAGACGGAGGCGTCCCGATGGCCGTCGTCCAAGCAACTGGGCCGGCGTCGCGGTATCGGAGCGCCCGCGCCCCGGTCGGTCGGTGCGGGCGCGGGCGTCTTGCCCTCGAAGTTCCGTATGAAGCGGCGCAACACTGCTCCCGCCACCTTCCCTCGCGTGGTCAAGGCTAGCGTGCCGGCCGTTGTGCGCACTTGGGCGTCAGGGTGCGGCTTCGATGTCCGTGCGGGCGAAGTCGCCGCCCTTGAAGAGGAGGGGCTCGCCGGCGGCGTCGGCGAGGGCGTAGGCGAAGCGGTGCCCGATGGCGTGGAGCTCCGCCACGCGCGCCTCGACGCCGCGGGCGCGGTGCTTGTCGGGGCGACCCCGCGAGGAGGCGCGTCCCCCCTCTGCTAGGATCGGCGCATGGCGGACTCCGGCGTCGCCACACGGTCGGACCCGGAGGTCTTCGGGGCCGAGATGCGTGCGGACATGCAGGCCCTGCGGGTGGACCTCCGGAAGGAACTGCGCATCTTCGCGCTCCGACTCGGAGCCTTCGGGGTCGGCCTGGCCGGCATCGCCGTGGCCATCGTGAAGCTGGCCTGACTCCGAGTCGCCGTGGCCCATCGCCCGATTCCTCTCGGGCCTCAGCTGGCCGCGCAAGCGGGCTTGCCGCGGAGCGCCGTCCGCGGAGCGCCGTCCGCGCGAGGGCGGCTCCGCGTTCTGCTAAGATCGCGGCATGGCGGAATTCGATCCGGGACGCATGGCGAGACGGCTGCAGGCGGCGGGGGCCAGCGAGGATCTGGCGGAGGCTGCGGCGGACGAGGTCAATGGCGCCGTTTCTGGGCTCGCCACACGGTCGGACCTGGAGGTCTTCCGGGCCGAGATGCGGGCGGACATGCAGGCCTTCCGAGCCGAGATGCGGGCGGACATGCAGGCCTTCCGGGCCGACATGCAGGCCTTCCAGGCCGAGATGCGGGCCGACATGCAGACCTTCCAGGCCGAGATGCGGGCCGACATGCAGACCTTCCAGGCCGAGATCCGGGCGGAGTTGGCAGCTTTCCGCGTGGACTTGCAGTCCCTCCGGGCCGACTTCCAGAAGGAACTCCGCGTCCTCGCGCTCCAACTCGGGGCCTTCGGGGTCGGCGTTGCCGGCATCGCCGTGGCAATCGTGAAGCTGGCCTGATCGCCGCATGACCACATTCGACGTGGAGCGCATGACGAGACGGATGGTGGATGCGGGAGCGCCGCGTGAACTGGCGCTCACCGTTTCGGACGAAGTCGAGGCCGCCGTGGGTGGGCTCGCGATACGGGAAGACGTGCAATTGCTCCGCGCCGAACTCCACGAAGCCCTCCATGCGCAGACGTGGCGATTAGTGACGTTCGGCGTCGCCCTCGCGGCCGTGGTCGTGGCGGCCATCGCGGGGATCGTGGTGGCGCTGGCCTAGGGCACCGACCCCACGGGCGCTGTTTATCGGAGCGCCCCCTACTGATCGACGACGCGCGAGGTGATGACGCTCACCATCGTGGCCGTGATGACGACGTTGCCCGCCTCGTCGAAGAACTCGCTGATCGTCTCCTCGAAGCTCAGCGCGCCGCCGCGGCGGCCCTCCTTCGTCCATGTGTTGCCGGGGCGCTTACGGACGCTGAGCGTCTCGCCGGCGCGGACGGGGCGGTGGTAGACGAAGCGCTGCTCGGCGTGGAGGCCGCGAGCGCTGTCCCCGGTCCCGGCGCCGGCGGGAGTGCCGGTGGGCTCGGCGCCGGATCCGCGCCAAGGGCGGCCGGGGAGGGGGCGCGCGATGTCGGGATCGAAGTGGGTGGAGACCATCGCGTAGGTAGGCGGCGCGATGACGCCGCCGGGCTCGGTCGCCCGGGCGTGGGCGGCGTCGCGGTAGATGGGGTTCTCGTCGCCGATGGCGGCGGCGAAGCGCATGATGTGCCCCGCTTCGACGGGGAAGGTGAGGTCGTCGGGCATCGGCGGGCTCCCGGGGCTACGGGTCGACGCGGGCCGAGGCGTCGCCCTTGCAGACCTCCTGGCCGTCCTGGTTGGTGGTCGAGACGGCGAGGTCGACGAAGCGCTGCCCGTCCTCCTCGCGCAGGGCCTCCACCGTCGCGGTGGCGGTCAGCGTCGCGCCGGGGAAGACCTGGCGGGTGAAGCGCACGCCGAAGGCGGTCAGGCGGCCGTCGCCGACGTAGTTGGTCAGCATCTTGCCGGTCATGCCCATGCTCAGCATGCCGTGGGCGAAGACGCTGGGGTAGCCGGCGATCTCCTTGGTGAAGGGCGTGTCGGTGTGGATGGGGTTGTAGTCGCCGGAGGCGCCGGCGTACTGCACGATCTGGGTGCGGCTGAGGTTCTCGACGACGACTTCGCTGTGCGTGTCGCCGACGGCGAGGCTGCTGGCGCTGAGGGACATCGGGGGCTCCTGTTCGGCTGGCCGGGCGGGTCGTGTCCCGGTGGGCGGCTTACTGATCGGTTCCTTCAGGGCGCGACCCTACTGGTCGACGGCGCGCGAGGTGGTGACGGCGACGCTGGTGGCGGTGATAACGATCTCGCCCGCCTCGTCGAAGAGTTCGATGATCCCCTCGCTGAAGGTCATCGTGCCGGCCCGGCGGCCCTCCTTCGTCCAGGTCTTGCCGGGGCGCGTGCGGGCCGTCAGCGTCTCGCCGGCCAGGACGGGCCGATGATAGACGTAGCGCTGCTCGGCGTGGAGGCCGCGACCGCTGCCGCCACCGTCGTCGTCGTCGCTCTGCGGGCGGCCGGTGGGCTCGGCGGCCGAGCCGAACCAGGGCTCGCCGGGCTTGGGACGCAGCGAATAGTCGGGGTCCCAGTGCGACCAGACGCGCTCGAACGTAGGCGGCGCGGGGATGCCGCCGACTTCCGAGGCCTTGGCGTACTCGGCATCCTTGTAGATCGGGTTCTCGTCGCCGACGGCGCGGGCGAAGAGCATGATGTGCCCGGCCTCGACGGGGAAGGTGACTTCGTCGGCCATGGGGACTCCTTTGCGTGGCCCGGCCGCGGGGCGACCGGGGCTTCCGTTGGGGAGGGTAGCGGTCCGGGCGGGCAAGCGGGAGGGGGTCAGTGCCGGCGGGTGGCGATGCCGCCGACCTCACCCCCTAACCCCCTCTCCATCTGAAACGATGGAGAGGGGGGACCGGAAGGGAAGGGAGAGTGAGATCAGGGGCGGCGGGTGGCGATCTCGACCTCGTTGCCGTCGGGGTCGTCGAGGTAGAAGGCGTCGACGGACATGAAGGGGTGCGCGCCGTCGCGGGTCGAGTGACCGGCCGCCTTGAGGCGGTCGCGCAGGGGCTGCCAATCGGCCGGGTCGACCTCGAGGCCGATGTGGTGCAGGCCCGTAGGCGCATCGCTGCCGGCCGGGGCGGGCCGCCCGCCGGGCACGAGGACGATCTGCATCGGCAGGCCGTCCTTCTCGCCGACGCGCAGGAACTTGCCGGGCAGCCCGGGCGGCGAGAACAACTCCAGCCCCAGGGTGTCGCGGTAGAAGCCGAGGCTGCGGTCGATGTCGGCGACGCGGAGGACGATTTCGACGATGGCGCGGATGGTCATGGCTGGGGCCTTTCGGGTCTGGTCGGCGGTCGGGGATCAGGGTAGGGGAGGGCGGGCCCTTCCCATAGGATCACGAGTGTGATCAAATGGAGGCATGGACGACGCATTGCAGGCACCGAAGCGGAACTCGCTGATCCAGGGGGACGCGCTGGCGACGATGCGCGGCTGGCCCGACGCGTGCATCGACCACTGCATCGCCGACCCGCCGTTCAACATGAGCAAGCGGCGGGGGCTGGGCTGGGCGTTCTCGTCGCACGTGACGATGGCGGAGTCGTGGGACCGCTTCGGCGACGACGAGTTCTTCCAGTTCAACGTCGAGTGGCTGCGCGAGGTCTGCCGGGTCGTGAAGCCGAACGGCAACATCCTGGTCTTCGGGACGTACCACAACATTTACCAACTGGGCTTCATTTTGCAGTCGGGCTTGAACCGGCGCGTGCTGAACTCCATCGTCTGGTACAAGCCCAACGCGCAGCCCAACATCACGGCGCGGATGCTGGCCGAGAGCACGGAGCAGCTGGTCTGGGCGGTGAACGGGACGCCGGACGGGCCCGGGAAGGCGTCGGGCTGGACGTTCAACTACTGGGAGGCGAAGGCGCTGAACGGGGACAAACAGATGCGCAACCTGTGGGAGTTCCCGGTCACGGCGAAGGCGGAGCGGTCGCTGGGGCGGCATCCGTCGCAGAAGCCGCTGGCGCTGGTCGAGCGGCTGGTGCAGGTGGGGACGTCGCCGGGGGACCTGCTCCTCGACCCGTTCGGCGGGGCCGGCACGCTGGCCCTGGCGTCGGAACGGCACGGCCGCGACTGGGTGCTGGTGGAGTTGTCGGAGGAGTATGCGTCGCTGGCGGAGGCTCGGCTGGGGGAGGATCGGGGTCGGCGGTCGGAGGCGTAGGGCGGTCGATGCGACGTCGTAACCTCGGCGCCCCGGAGGCAGTTTCGGCGGTGGCGGGTCGCGCCGTCCGGGTCGTAGGGAGCTTTGGTGGCTGGAACATCGGGCACGACGGTGCTGTTCCTCGACGACTCGGGCAAGCCCGCGCTCCTAGACCCTTCCAAGGCCGTGGTCATAGGAGGCTTCGCCATCCCGTCCGCGAGCGTGCCGGCGCTCAGCCGTCGCATCGGGGGCGCCAAGTCTCGCTTCTACCGGCACCTCGGCGATCCCGGCACGTGGGAAGTCAAGACCAAGAGGACAATCACTCGCAACAAGTGGAGGCGTTCAAAGAACAGCCGGTTCCTTGCCGAGGTCGTGCGCATCCTCAGCGAACTCGGGTGCACCGTCTACACGGTCAGCATCGACAAGAGCCGGATGCACCACGCCATGACCCTCAGGACGACGATGCCGCTCCAACTCCGCGCGCTCGTGGAGCACTTCGCGGTTGAATGCGCCGCACGGGACGAGACGGGCCTCATCGTCTCCGACTGGTCCAGCCAGGACCTCGACGCCCACGCGAGCAAGTACGTGGCGAGCTTCGTCACTGCGCAGCGCCTGCCCCTGCACCCCGGTGTCTACTATGCGGACTCTCTCAGCTCGCACGCGATCCAAGTCGCGGATATGGTTGCAGGCGCCAGACGCCGTGTGATCGAGGGCGACAGGAACCTCCAGCAGTTCGACGCGGAGCTCGGGGCCATTCGCGCGCTTCCCGCCGACGCGAAGCGCGTCACACATACTGGCCGGCCCTACACCAACCGAATCTCCCTGTTCTGACGGGAGGCTTGCGACCTCGGGCTCGATGCTGCTAGGATCGGATCAGCCAGACCGGACCGGCTAGTAGGCATGGGCCGAATGCGGCCGATCCGCTGGTCACTCGGGGCCCCGGAACGCACGGGGCCCTATTTCTTTAACCCAACCGCCCCTCGCCCCTCACGGGCCCCGCTCCCCACTCGATGCTGCTAGGATGGGATCAGCCAGGCCGGTCCGGTCAGTAGGCATGGGCCGAATACGGTCGGTCCGCTGGCACTCGGGCCCCGGAACGCACGGGGCCCCATTTTTTTAACCCAACCGACCCTCCCCCACCACCTCCCACCGACGGCTGTCGCGCGGCTGCGCGTGCGCGGGCCGACCCCCGCGACGCCGGGTGCTAGGCTTCGCGACCGGCGCAGCCAAGAGACGGAGGACGACGATGGGCCAGTTCCAGAAGTGGACGTTCGGCAACACGGAGGTGATCGCGCTGCAGGACACGTGGTCGCGGCTGCGGCCCGACTACTTCTTCCCCGACGCCGATCCGGCGGCGTTCGGGCGCTACGGGGAGCACCTGATGGACGGCGGGCGGATGGCGCTGAGCCACACGGCCTGGCTGATCGCGAGCGGGGGCCGGACGATCCTGGTCGACACGGGCGTCGGCTTCCGGCCGGGGCCGCTGCCGGTGCGCGAGGAGGCGTCGCTGCCGACGGTGCTGGCCGCGGCAGGGGTGCGCGCCGACGAGCTCGACACGGTGGTGTTCACGCATCTGCACTACGACCACGTGGGCTGGAACACGGTCGAGCGGGACGACGGGCTGGCGCCACTGTTCCCCAACGCGCGCCACATCGTGCAGCAGCGCGAGTGGGACTACTGGGCCAGCGCGGAGGCCGACCCGATGGCCGCGCCCGACCGGGCGGCGGTGCTCGACCCGCTGCTGGAGCGGGGGCTGGTTGACTTCGTGGAGGGGGAGCACGCGGTGACGCGCGAGGTGGTGACGGTGCCGACGCCGGGCCACACGCCGGGCCACGTGTCGTTCCTGCTGACGGCGCCGGGGCAGTCGGTGTTGTTCCTGGGCGACGCGGCGCACTCGCCGATGCAGGTGACGGAGGCGCACTGGTGCGCCGGCGCCGACCTCGACCCCGAGCGGGCGCGGGCGTCGCGGCGCATGCTGTGGGATCGGTCGGCGCGGGAGGGGGCGCTGGTGGCGTCGAACCACTTCCCGTTCCCGGGGCTGGGACGGGTCGTCGAGGAGGACGGCGTGCGGCGCTGGGAGGCGCGGGCGGGCGACGGGTAGCTCAGGTCAGGGCGATGATGAGCCCGAGCGCGCCGATGGTGATCGCGGTCGAGAGCGCGACGGCGGCGTACATGCGGCGCTCGATCTGGACGAGGGCCGCGGCGAAGGCGGTCTCTCGGCGCGGCTGATCGGCATCGAGGCCGGCATGGGTGATCGCGTGCTGGGGCATCAGACCTCCGCCGCTAACCGTGGGGGACGACGGGGTAATGATAAGGCGCGGGAGGTAGCGGCGCGAGGCGGGAGATCGGTTAGGATCGCGGGGCCGGCCGCAGCGATGGCCGAAGGAGGGTCGCGATGAGCAGAGTGCATCGAGCGTCGGTGGGCAACGTGGAGCTGGTGGCGCTGCAGGACACGTACCTGCGCCCCAAGCTGACCGACTTCTTCCCGGAGGCGGCGGGGACGTCGCTGGAGCCCTACCGCGACCTGCTGACCGACGCCGACGAACTGACGGTGAGCATCACGCCGTGGCTGATCCGCAGCGCCGGCCGCACGATCCTGGTCGACACGGGCATGGGCGGCCGCCCGGTCGAGGCGCCGCTGGGGGTCGAGCCGGCGCTGCCGTCGCTGCTGGCCGAGGCGGGCGTGCCGCCGGAGGAGGTCGACGTCGTCGCGTTCACCCACCTCCACTTCGACCACACCGGCTGGAACACGGTCGACCGCGACGGCGCGCCGACGCCGCTCTTCCCCAACGCGCGCCACGTGGCGCAGCAGACGGAGTGGGACTACTGGGCGGACGGCGCGACGGGGGCCGAGCCCGACCGCGCGCGCGGCCTCGACCCGATCACGGCGGCGGGGCTGTGGGAGCTGGCCGACGGCGAGCAGGCGCTGACGCCGGAGGTCGTGACGGTCCCGACGCCGGGACACACGCCGGGCCACGTCTCGCTGATGGTGTCGAGCGCCGGGGAGTCGGCGCTGCTGATCGGCGACGCGGCGCACTCGCCGGTCCAGGTGGCCCAGCCCGACTGGTGCATCGGCGCCGACGTCGACATGCCGCTGGCGCGCCGCACGCGGCGAGCGCTGTGGGACCGCTCGCTGGCCGAGGGCCTGCTGCTGGCGACGAACCACTTCCCGTTCCCCGGCCTGGGCCGCGTCGTCGAGGAGGGCGGCGTGCGTCGCTGGGCGGGCGTCGGGGAGTAGGGGGTCGGGCGGGAGAGGCGGCGTTGATTCCGCCAGGGCACTGCGTCATATTGCGCGCGAGAGGCGGTCGGTCATGGGTGCAAACGTGAGGTCGCGCTACGCCTGGGTCATCGCGGGTGGCGTCGGCGCAAGTATCGGCAAGGTCATATACGACGCCGTCGGCGACGGCATCGGGGTCGACACCGCCATCCACGTGGTGATCGTCGCCGCCATCGCAACGGGGGTCGCCGTGGCCGTAGCGTTCAGCGCCTCGCGTCGCGACAAGTTGTAGCGGCGCGGCGTCCGTGGTCACCCCTCATGTGACCCCCCATGTGGGGCGTCGCATCGCAGCCCTGCGGGGGGAGATGATGGCGGTCGAACGCAGCTAATCGGCGGGGGCGTCCTGGGATCGACGCTCCATTACTGCGAAGCCGCGATCGAAGAACCGTACAGTTGATTCGTAGACGTCCCCGAGCTTGATGACCTCTTCGCTAAGGGTGCGAAGGCTTCGGTTGAAACGCCGCTCCAAGGATGGCAGTTCCGATATGGTGGCAGCTAGTGTGCCACAGCTGACTCGGGCGCTCTCGACCATCCCCCGGGTCTCCCTCAGCGAGTCCAAGCTGTCGAGGATATCATCGCCGCCATCTACGTCGCGTTCGAGTATCTTCTCGATCAGCCGCTCAAGGTTGTCTTCCACTGGCGTGATACGGGCCTCGTACTGAATTCGCTCGTCTCGCAGTTCCGAAGTGTGCGCTTCGAAGTCTCGGGCCGCAGCTCGTAGGATTGTCCTGAGTCTGCGAGGATCCGTGTCGCCACCCGGGCCTTTCGCCTTCTGCATATCATTGCTCAGCCGAGTGGTCCTCGCCGTCAGTGACTTCATCGTCTCGCCTACCCGTTCGATGATTGGTACGGCACCTTCAAACGCATCGAGAACCTGTGCTTGATAGTCGACGAGTCCTAGATCGTCGTCGTCATCAGTTCCGCCTTTTCGTTCCGGTGCAGCCTCGGGGGGAGCTTGCTCACTCCGGAGCGTACTGAAGTCAGAAAAAGGCCCGCGTGCAAGACGAGGGTCTGCGGCTACGCGGGAGACAGTATCGCTCAGCTGCTCCACACCGTGTTGGAACTTGCGGTAGTCAACCCCGTACTGAATGACACGATATTGGCGCAGATCGAACGGCACCTCGTCTATGTCCTGTGTAAGCAGCACAACTGGCTTTGTGCGAGCGTGCGCAAGCCCGACCTCGTAGAACACATTCGGGTTCAAGTCTGTCAGGTCAGCGACTACGATGTCTGCACGCTGAATCCCTTCAACGATGTCGGCAATGATATCCCGTGCTGTGACGAGGTCTTGCGCCCGGACGACCTGGAACCCTGCATCCGTTAGCGGCTTCTCGATCAAATCCGTGTACACGGAATCGAACGGCTCTCCACTTGGGATTGCCACAAAGACGCTCTTCTGGAATCCAGGGCGCTCGGGTGGGCGATCCGCATTCTGCTCGCTCTGCGGTGAAGCCATGGTGGTTATCCTTCCCTCGGCTCGTGAAGTAACTGGTGCGCATCCGAGTAGCCATGTTACCGGATATTCGTACTACTGCCTACTTCGCGGGGATCACATCGGGTAGTAGACAGTGAATGAGAGAACAGTGCTCAGCCCACTCGCCAGACAAGACAGGCCACAATCATTGCGGCTTGTTGTCACGAGGTATCGAAGGATGACGTCTCGAAGTGTTTCCCATCCAGCAAGGCATCGGCAAGGATTCTGGCCACTGCTGGGGGCAGAACAATGCTCCGCAGGACCGTCACGGGCTGTGGTGGCTCTGCAAGAGTCTGCGGGTTGGATCCGTGCTCGATTAGATCGCAGGCAAGATGGAGTTCCAGCACCTCGGAGTCAGGACGCGGAACAAGCCGAGCCCCAAATGGCCGGAGTAACTCCCACGGTGTTGGGTCGTCCATACCAGTGCTCCTGACGCAGGAGGCTAGGGTATCTCAGTAGACAACGCAACCCCAAGAGAAAGCCGTATGCCCAATCCGATTGACCTCCGCAGCCCGACCACGCCGGAGCGGCTGGGCCAGGACGTGCTCAAACGACCGAAGCCGTCAGATCCCCGTAGCACAGGCGGTTCCCGACCGGCCCCGTCCAGACCGCCCGTCTGCTATTGCATGCAGTCCCCTACTTCGCCATGTATCCCAGCTTCCGATTCTGCTCCCGCAGGCCCGACAGCGTGAAGCGGTGGGCCTTGAGCCGGTTGCAGGGACTGCAGAGCAGGACGCGGTTCGTGATGTGGTTCAGGCCGCCATCGCTGCGCGGGGTGTTGTGGTCGAGCTCCAGGTAGCGGGAGTCGTCGAACGTGCGATCACAGCCCTGGCAGCGCTGGCCGTACTGGGCCAGCAGGTGCTCATACATCTGAGCGCGGCTCATGCGCGGGCCTTCCGGCTCCGCGTAACGCTCGGTGACCTGAATGAACGGCGCGGCTTCGCCCCCGCCGTCGGTGCGCACCGGCGGGGTCGTCTCATAGTGGATCGTGGGGATGTCGGTCAGCAGTTGTCGGCTGTCCTCTATCCGCTGCCGCACGATGTTGACTGCGCCGTCCCAGAGGTCAATGCCCACCCACTGGCGGTCCAGCCGCTCGGCAGCCACGGGCGTGGTGGCGCATCCGCAGAACGGATCCAGCACCATGTCCCCCGGCTGCGAGGACGCCTTGATCATGCGCTCGTAGAGCGAAGTGGGTTTCTGGGTCGGGTATCCAGTGCGCTCCCGCACCAAGCGCCCGACCGGTGTCATCCCGTCTCTATCCTCTAGCCAGTAATCCTCGGGCACCTTGCCGCGGTCTCGATATTCGTCGACAGTATCGGCTGTCAGACTGCCGCCGATACCGCCACCACCAGCTTCCTGGTGTTGTGTATTCAACTGCTTGTACGGGATGCGCACCGCGTCCCGGTGGAACGACGCCACCGGAGACTTCACGTAGAAGAGGATCACGTCGTGCTTACGCGGGAACCAGCGCGGAGTATTGCCCGGCCCCGTGTAGCACCAGACGATTTCGTTCCGGAAGTTGCGCCGTCCGAATACCGCGTCCATCAGCTCTTTGAGGTAGTGGCTGGCGGTGGGGTCGCAGTGCAGGTAGATGCTGCCGTCGTCGCGCAGCACACGCTGCATCTCCAGCAGACGCACGCCCATGAAGCAGAGGAACGCGCCCATGTCCTCGCCGTAGGACTCCTTCGATCCGTTGATCACGTTCATCACGTGCGGCCAGTCGTCGGTGATCTGGTCCACCCACTCCCCCTCGACGTCGTCAGCCCAACTCCAGCGGTCCTGGAACTTCGCCCCGCGCGCGAGGCTGTCGGGCGTGGCGTGGAAGTCGCGCCCCTTGTTGAACGGCGGGTCCGTGGCGATCAGGTGGACGCTGCCGGTGTTCATCGCGCGCAGGAAGGGCAGGTTGTCGCCGTGGAAGAGCGTGCGGTTCTCGAAGTTCGGGGGGTTGTCGGGCATCGCTGGATCACCAGTTTCGTTCGAGCCCCGCCCTACTTCGACTCGCACAACTCCGGGACGTACGCCGCGATGTCGATGTAGCGATCGGCGACCTCGCGGATGTCCTTCGAGGTGCTGTGGCCGAACGCCACCACCTCGACGCGGACGCCGCGGGCGCTGACGATCTCGACGAGACGGCGGAAGTCGCCGTCGCCGGAGATGAGGCCGATGACGTCGAGCCGGTCGGCCATGGTGAGGATGTCGATCGCCAGCTCGACGTCGAAGTTGGCCTTGACGCTGCCGCCCGAGAAGCGCTTCAGCGGTTTGGTGACGATGCGGTAGTCCTTGTCGAGGAAGGGCAGCACGAAGCGCTCCATCTCGCGGCGCGCGTCGGGGTCGTCGGAGATGGGCGCGTAGGCGATGGAGCGCACGAGCGTGCGGCCGCGGCCGAGGAAGGCCTGGATCTTCTCCCAATCGACGGTGACGCCCGAGCGCTCGGCGGCGTAGAGGATGTTGGGCACGTCGACGAACAGCGCCATGCGCGGCTTGATGCCGATCTCGCCGGCGGCGCCGGGCGCGTCCGCGGCGCCCTGGCCCGCGACGAGCGACTGCAGCAGCCGGGTCTGCTGCTCGAGCAGTTCCGTCTGGCGCTGGACGAGGGCGACGAAGCCGGCCTCGGTCGAGAGGTCGGGCTCGGGGTCGGCGGCAGGGGCGGGCGCGGGGGCGGCCTTGGCGGCGCGCTTGCGGGCCGGGGCGCGCTTGCGAGCGGGCTTGGCCGCGGGCTCGGCCGCGGCGGTCTCGGTGGTCTCGGCGTCGGCGGTGGAGGCGCGGGTGCGTCCGCGACCGCCGCGCGTCCCGCGACGGCGGCTGGGGGCGGCGGGCTCGGCGGCGCCGGCGTCGTCGGGGGGAGCGGGGGCGGCCTTGGCGGCGCGGGCGCGCGAGGCGCGCTTGCGGGCCGGGGTCTTGCGGGCGGGGGTGGTCGTCTCGGTGTCGGGCGTGCGCTCGGTGGTCGAGGCGGCGCCGTTCTGGGAGGCGTCTTCAGCGGGGTCCGTTTCGCTCGTGCGGCGACGGAAGAATGGGGACATTAGGTGTTGGGTCTTTCTTGGTGTGGTGTGCGCGACGATCGCCGTCGCAGGGGCCGGCCATGGGGGCCGGGCCGCGAGGGGCGATCGTGGAGGCACGGAAGTCGGTCATCAGATGATGCTTCGCTCGGATGGTGCGGGTGCGGCCGGCCCCGGGCCGCCCGAGACCGGCATATGGGCGGCCGGCGTGTGGGCGGGCGCGGCGGGCGGCGCCATGCGGTCGAGCACGGCGGCCTTGGCGGCGACGCGCCCGGCGATGTCGCGGAAGGCGGCGGCGACGGGGCCGTCGGGCAGGAACTCGACGACGGGGCGTCCCTCGTCGCCGCCGGCGCGGATCTCGGTGGCGAGGGGGATCGCGCCGAGGAAGTCGATGGCGTGGTCCTCGGCCGCGGCCTCGGCCCCGCCGTGGCCGAAGATCTCGACCCGCTGGCCGGTGTCGGGCGTGATGAAGTAGGACATGTTCTCGACGATGCCGAGCACGGGCACGGTGAGCTTCTCGAACATGGCGATGGCCTTGGCGGCGTCTTCGAGCGCGACGGGCTGGGGCGTCGAGACGATGACGGCGCCGGCGATGGGCACGTCCTGGGCGGCGGACATGGCGGCGTCGCTGGTGCCGGGCGGCAGGTCGACGATGAGGTAGTCGAGCTCGCCCCAGGGCACGTCGCGCAGGAGCTGCTTGACGCCGCTGCCGATCATCGGCCCGCGCCAGACGACGGGCGAGCCGGCCGGGAGCAGGAAGCCGATGGAGATGAGCTTGACGCCGTAGCGCTCGATGGGGTGCAGCCCCTGCTCGCTGTTGGCCTGGAAGCCGGCGGGCAGGCCGAACATGGTGGGCAGGTTGGGACCGGTGATGTCGGCGTCGAGCAGGCCGACGGCGGCGCCGCGCTTGGCGAGGGCGACGGCCAGGTTGGTGGCGACGGTGGACTTGCCGACGCCGCCCTTGTTCGAGGCGACGGCGATGATGTGGCGGACGCCGTCGATGGGCTGGGGACCGGCGGGCGGGGGCGGGCCGCCCTGGGGGCCGTGCGCGTGGGGCGGGCCGGGTGCGGGGGTCGGGGCCACGGATTCTCCTATTCAGGCCACGCGCGGTCGCCGGGCGATGGCTTCACCGTGCCAGCGCCGGGCGTCACGCGCCAGTGCGGGGGAACGTTGGGGGCGACGACCTCACCCCCTAGCCCCCGCTCCATCTGAAGCGATGGAGAGGGGGAATAGAGCAGTGCGCCGAGCCACGGCGTCGGACGCGACGGCGGGGCGACGTCACGGGCGGACGGGCGGGGGCGGCGGGATCGGGGTGGGGTACGAGGGATAGGGAACTCTTGCTCCACTCCCAGCGTATTTGTGGATAGGGAAGGGCGTCAAGGTTTACATGCTGCCTGACGTAACGATCGGGGTCGCCTTGACGTGACCCAGGCGCGCTCCGACCATGGAGTAGCTGGATAATCGAAGCGCGAAGGTGGCGGAGCGGGGCCCGACGAGAGGGGAATGTCGATGCTAGCGGATACTGCGAGCACGCCACGCGGCCAGGCCGAGCCGGTCGTCGCCGATGACGAGTGCAACCACCACTGGATGATCGATGCGCCGAATGGGCCGTTCAGCGTGGGCCACTGCAAGCTGTGCGGCTGCGAGCGCAACTTCCCGAATTCGTCGGAGGATTCCATCTGGGACGGCGCCGAGGGCCGGTCGCGCTGGAACGACATGGGCATCTCGCGTCGCCGCCGGACCGGCGGCAGCGCCGGGCCGCAGGAGAGCGTCGCGGTGGTCTAGCGCCGGTGCGGGATCGAGTAGTCGCGCCGCTCCCATCTGGGGGCGGCGTTTTTTTGTGCGTCGGATTGGCTGCGGACCGCGGTCTGCGCGCCGGGGCGATAGGCTGCGCACACGATGACCGCTGACGCACGGGACGGGCGCGCCGACTCGGTGGACATGCGGGTCGACCTCGCGCCGGGGTGGAAGCGCAGCCTCGTGCTGCGCAACCCGGTGATGACGGCCTCGGGCACGTTCTCGAACGGGATCGAGTTCTCGCGCGTCTTCGACCTGAGCCGGCTGGGCGCGATCGTCTCGAAGGGCGTCACGCTCAAGCCGCGGCGGGGCAACCCCATGCCGCGCATCGCCGAGACGCCGTCGGGGCTGCTGAACAGCATCGGCTTCCAGAACGTGGGCCTGCGCCGGCTGCTGCGCGACGTCTGCCCGGTCTGGGCGACGTGGGACACGCCGGTGATCGTCAACGTGCTGGGCGACACGGTCGAGGAGTTCGCCACGCTGGCGCGCGAGCTCGACGGCGCGCCGGGCGTCGACGCGCTGGAGATCAACATCTCGTGCCCGAACCTCGACGTTGGGGGCATCGAGTTCGGGCAGGATCCGGCGATGGCGGCCGAGGTGACGGCGGCGGTCGCGCAGGCGACGACGCTGCCGGTGATCGTGAAGCTGACGCCGAACGTGACGGATATCGTGCCGCTGGCGCGGGCGGTCGAGGAGGCGGGGGCGCAGGCGCTGTGCGTGGCGAACTCGGTGCTGGGCATGGCGATCGACGTACACACGCGGCGGCCGCGCACGCACCGTCCGACGGCGGGGCTGACCGGCCCGGCGATCCGCCCCATCGTGCTGCGGCTGGTCTGGGAGACGGCGGCCGCGGTGTCGCTGCCGGTGATCGGCTGCGGCGGCATCACGTCGGGCCGCGACGCGGCCGAGTTCCTGCTGGCGGGCGCCTGCGCGGTGCAGGTCGGCACGGCCACGTTCCGCGAGCCGCGGGCGCCCATCCGCGTGCTGGAGGAGCTGGAGTCGTACTGCGTCGAGCAGGGCGTCGCGTCGGTGTGGGAGTTGGTCGGGGCCGCGCGTCGGTAGGGGGGGAGGGGGAGGGGTGGGGTCGGGGCATGAAGAAGGGCGGGTGTCCCCGCCCTCTTCACGCTGGCCCTTACGAGCCATCCACGGAGATCGTAGGGATGGGGGAGGTAGGGGGTCAAGGCGTGGGGATGGGGTACAGGGGCCCTGGCTGCACCGCCGCCCTAATCCCCTCGCCCAGTGCCCTCTCACAACGATGAATGAGGACGGACCGGACGGGAGCAGCCCTGTATCCTGAAGGGAGGAGCTACTCATGAAACTCAAGACTGCAAGGGTGCGCGACTTTCGGAGCGTGCGGGATTCCGGAACGTTCTGCATCGATGATGTGACCTGCCTCGTCGGGAAGAACGAGTCCGGGAAGACCGCCATTCTCGAGGCGTTGTACAAGCTCAACCCGATCCGGGAAGAGGATGCTGGGTTCAACTCGACGGACGACTACCCCAGAAGAGACGTGAGCGACTACGAGCTTGCGGTGCAGGAAGGCTGCCAAGGCGCCGCTGACGTGATCGAGGCGGTGTTCGAGTTCTCGCAAGATGAACTGTCCGAGATCGAAGCGTGGTTCGGATCCCAACCAGTGTGCGATGCGAAGCTGACCCTCCGACGAGGCTACGCGGACGACCTCTACCGGGAGGTCCCCGTCGCTGAGGACGTAGCAACCAAGGGTCTCCGCTCGAAGCACGAACTGCCGGAGTCGGCCAAGACGGCCGCAGAGGCCGCTACTTCGTTGGCTGGCCTTAGGGATGCCGTATCGGATGCCGAGCAAACAGACGGCGTCGAGGCGTTGAACGCCGCTCTGCAGGCCATCGAGTCGCGGGGTGGTCTCAGTGAGTTCATCTGGGAAGAGTTCATATCCCCGCGGGTGCCGAAGTTCTTTTACTTTGACGACTACTACCTCATGACGGGGGCGGAGAGTATCGATGCGCTGCTTCACCGCAAGAACGCCAACACTTTGGAGCCGTCGGACGCGCCGCTTCTGGGGCTAGTGAGTCTCGCGCGGTTGTCACTGGAGGAACTGCGAGATCCGTCGCGCACCCAGGAACTGAAGAACAAGCTTGAGGGGGCCGGTAACCATCTTACGAAGACCGTTGTGAAATATTGGTCGCAAAACCGACACCTGCGGATGGCCTTCGACGTCAGGGTCGGACATCGGAACGATCCTCAGGATCTGCGCGACGGTATGAACCTCTGGACAAGCATCTATGATACTCGACATTGGGTCACAACCGAGATGCGGTCGCGGTCACGCGGCTTCAGGTGGTTCTTCTCGTTCCTATCTTGGTATCACGACCTCAAGCAACAACATAAGGGGGACATTATCCTCCTGCTTGACGAACCGGGCCTGACGCTTCATGCCAAGGCACAGATGGACCTGCTTCGGTACTTCGATACCGAGATCGCGGCTGACAAAGTCCAACTTGTCTACACGACTCACTCACCGTTCATGGTGCCGCCCGACCGCTTCGAGCGAGTTCGAATCGTCCAGGACAGGAGTCTCGACGAAACTGATGTCCCTGAAGAGGAGGACGGGGCGAGGGTGATCACCGAGGTGCTGGAGGCGACCACGGACAGCCTATTCCCTCTCCAGGGCGCGCTCGGATACGACATCTCGCAGACACTGTTCGTCGGACCTAACAGCCTCGTCGTCGAAGGCGTATCAGACCTGCTCTACCTGAAGACTATGTCTGGGGTTCTGGAGCGAGAGGACCGAACGGGGCTGGACCAGCGGTGGACCATCACGCCTGTTGGGGGCGCAGACAAGGTTCCGACTTTCGTCGCGCTGCTCGGAGCGCAGACGGCGATGAACGTCGCAGTGCTTGTCGATATCCAATCAAAAGACAAGCAGTCGATTGAGAATCTCTACAAGAAGAAGCTTCTTGATAGGTCCCACGTTGTGACCTACGCGGAGTTCACCGGCAATTCCGAGGCGGATGCCGAGGACATGTTCACCCCCGAGTTCTATCTCCGACTTGTGAACGACGAATTCAGGGAGTCGCTCGCCGAGCCGATCGGGATGCCCGATGTGCACCAAGGTCCACCGAGGATCTTGCGGCGAATTGAGGCTGTGCTTGGGTCCCGCCCGATGACGGGAGGGACCCAATTCAACCACTACCGGCCGGCCCGGTACCTAACCGAGCAAGTCGGGTCACTTGAGAAGCACATTGATGAACCCACCCTCATCCGTTTCGAGCAGGCATTCAAGAGGCTCAATGCACTGCTTCCCTGAGGTATTGGATCCCATCTTGGGCAGGATGCTCCGCAACGAACGCGGCCACCCAGTCGGGCTTCAAGCAACTAGGCACTAGACTGTCCAGAACGAGGAGAGAAGGTCGTGACCAAGTCTAGCAGTCCAACCAGTGGAGTCGAACTAGAGGCACGAGTTGCCCAGATCGGAACCGCGCTTGAGCTTGACGCCATGCGTCAAGTCGCGTTAGGAAGACGACTTTGGGGCGCGAAGAGGTCAATCGACGTCGTACTCACGCACCCCGAGAGTCGACTCCGCCTGGGGATCGAGTGCAAGTACCAGGGCACAGGGGGCACCGCCGAAGAGAAGATTTCGGCGACCCTCGCGGATATCAACGCATGGCCGATCCGGGGCATCGCAGTCCTCGCCGGCAAGGGATTCTCGCCGAATATGCGCGCTTACTTGCTGAGCACCGGCAAGGTCGTCGGACTTGAGGATCTTGATATCTGGCTAAGGTTCTTCTTCGGACTGGAAATCGACGCGGGGAACTCATAGTTCGCCGCGAGAATCTCGTGCACCGGGCCACGACGGGACGGGTCCGAGTTGATGCTCCTCGCTACGCTGACCCGGGCGACGTGGAGGCCGCGTTCGCGGTACAACGCTTCGATGTCCCCGTTCCCTGAATTCGAGATTAAGACCGAAGCGCCCCGCGATGATGCCTCGATCGCCACGTCTGCAAGCCTCACTTGGTCATCCCAAGTGAAGTTAGCAGCCGTGTAGGAAGTGAACCGCGACGTCTGGGAAACAGGCTGGTAGGGCGGGTCGAAGTAGACGAAGTCCCCGAATCCCGCACGCTGACACGAATCAGAAAAGTCTTCTCCTGTGACCGCCGACCCCTGGAGCGCAGCGCTGGCGGCCTCAAGATTGGCCGTGTCGCAGATCGTCGGGTTCGCGTACCGGCCGTGTGGGACGTTGAACCGGCCAGATCGGTTGACACGATAGAGGCCGTTGAAGCAAGTCTTGTTCAAGAAGAGAAGCCGTGCCGCGCGATGTGTTGGAGCCGATCGGTGGGCCGAGCGGATGCGGTAGTACGCCTCGGCACGATCGGTCGCCTGCAGGTACTGTTCCTCCAGCTCTTGGAGGGCGCCAACCAACTCGGGGAGCGAGTCTCGAACGCAGGTGTATGCGTTCACCAGTTCTTCGTTGCTGTCGCTCAGATAGCTGCGCAGCGAGCCCTTCGAAGCACTCAGGGCGAAGAACAGCGCGCCACCGCCTACGAACGGCTCGAAGTACGCGCTGAAGTCTCGCGGCGCGACTTCCAGCAACTGTGGGAGCAATTTCGACTTCCCACCAGCCCATTTGAGAAAGGGTCTACACACATTCCTCGATCGCATGAAGGCATGGTCGCTCATTTTGAGGCTAAATCAGACGTTTGTTCTGTCAACGGGCCATATCTTTGTCGAGCCATGTCGGATCAGCAACTCAATGTTGGCTACGCAACTACGCGCAGCCGGAGGAGAATGGTCGGGGTGGGCGGATTCGAACCGCCGGCCTCACGGCCCCAAACCGCGCGCTCTGCCGGACTGAGCTACACCCCGATCGGGTCGCAGCCACGGTAGGCCGCCCGACGCCGGGGCGTCTATCGCCGCGGCGGACGTGTAGGCTGGCGGGCATGTCGCTGCAACAACCCCGCATCCCGGCCATGGCCGTCGTGCTGCGGGTCGTGTCGATCCTGGGCATGGGGCTGACGTCGTCGGCGCTGGTGCTGCTGCTGGTCGCGGCCGAGTGGCTCTGGGCGGGCGTGTCGGCGGCGGCGTTCGTGCCGTTCCTGGGGATGATGTACCTGGTCGACCGGATGATCCCCGACCCGCGGTCGCGCGGCTGACGGCTACTCGGCGCCCTGCTCGATGCGGATCGCGACGATGCGCGCGCCCGGCGGCGGCGGCGGCACCTGCTGGGGGTCGCGCAGGGGGATGGCCAGGACGAGGTCGAGGCCGGCAGTGACGACGCCGAAGGCGGTGAAGTTGAGCGCGTCGAGCTGGGCCTGCGGCGCGAGCGTGATGAAGAACTGCGACGACGACGCGCCGGCGGCGCTGCGCGCCATGGCGATGACGCCATCGCCGCCGAGGCTGAGCGCGCCGCCGGGGCCCGCGCCCTCGTCGGGCAGGACGTAGCCCGCGCCGCCGGTGCCGGTGGCGGTGGGGTCGCCGCCCTGCACGACGAAGCCCTCGATCACGCGGTGGAAGGTGAGTCCGTCGAAGAAGCCCTGCTCGGCGAGGAAGACGAAGTTGTTCACGTGGACGGGGGCGAGGTCCTCGAAGAGGTCGATCGCGACTTCGCCCGACTCGAGTTCGAGCACGGCGCGGTAGTCGGCGCCGGGGGTCAGAGCGAGGGCGGGGGCGGCGTCGAACTGGGGCTTCTCGACCGCGCCGATGTCGATGGCGGCGTTGGGGTCGGCGGGGTCGCGCCGCACGATGGGGTCGACGGCGTCGGCCGCGCCGGGGGCGGTCCCGCCGCCGCCCGTGATCAGCGGCAGGCTGCCGCCGACGAGACCGGCGATGATGCCGATCACGCCGATGGCCACGACCGGCTTGAACCAGGTTTGGCGATAGAACGGCTTGCGACCGCCGCCCTCGTCGTAGCCGCGGGTTTCCTGACGACGGCGCGCGAGGCGCTGCTGGCGCGTGCGCGCGCTCCGACCCTCCCTCGCCACGTGAACCCTCCGATGCCGCCGCCGTCGATGCGGGCAGGTTATCAGGCGCGGTGCTAGTGGGCACAATGTTGTTGGGCTGGGGGCTGGGCCGCCGGCGTGGCATGATGAGCGCGGAGCAGGCTGCCATGGACACATTCGCGCAGGGGTTCGCCCAAGAGTTCAACTTCGGGTCGCGGCGATCGCCGGTGCTGGCGCGCCGGGGGATGGTGGCGGCGACGCAGCCGCTGGCCGCGCAGGCGGGGCTGGGCGTGTTACAGGCCGGGGGCAACGCGGCCGACGCCGCGGTCGCGACGGCGGCCGCGCTGGCGGTCGTCGAGCCGATGTCTACCGGGATCGGGGGCGACTGCTTCGCGCTGTTCTACGGCGCGGCGCGCGGCACGGTCGAGGCGCTGAACGGCAGCGGGCGCGCCCCGGCCGGCCTGACGCTCGACATCGTGCGGGCGGCCGGGGAGAGCGGCCGGGCGCTCGGGCCGGGCAGCCCGCACGCGGTGACCGTGCCGGGAACGGCGGCGGGCTGGGCCGACGCGGTGTCGCGCTGGGGCCGGCGCGACCTGGCGTCGGTGCTGGGGCCGGCCATCGCGCTGGCCAAGGACGGGTTCGCGGTGACGCCGGTAATCGCCTGGCAGTGGGCCGACGCGGCGGCGCAGCTCGACGGCGAGGGCGGCGGGCTGCTGCCGGGCGGCGTCGCGCCGCGGGCGGGGTCGGTCTTCCGCAACCCGGACATGGCGGGCGTGCTGCGAGAGGTCGCGGCGGGCGGGCCGGCGGCGTTCTACGAGGGGCGGATCGGGTCGGCGATCGTGGAGGCGGTCGGCGCGCGCGGCGGCTTGCTCTCGATGGACGACCTGGCGGCGCACCGCTCGACCTTCGAGTCGCCCATCTCGACGACCTACCGCGGCCTGCGCATCCACGAGTGCGGCCCCAACGGGCAGGGCCTCGTGGCGCTGCTGGCGTTCAACATCCTCGACGGCTTCGACCCAGCCAGGGTGTCGGGCGGGTCGGCGGCGGCGCTGCACCTGCAGATCGAGGCGCTGCGGCTGGCCTTCGCCGACGGACGCCGCTTCATCGCCGACCCCGCGACGCCCGGCGGCGTGCCCGTCGAGGCGCTGCTGTCGGCCGAGTACGCGGCGTCGCGGCGGGCGCTGATCGACCCCGCGCGGCGGTCGCCGGTCACGCCGGGCGAGCCGCTGGCGGCGTCGGACACCGTGTATCTGTCGGTCGTCGACGGCGACGGCAACGCCTGCTCGTTCATCAACAGCACCTACGGGGCGTTCGGCACGGGCATCGTGCCGGCGGGCTGCGGCTTCGCGCTGCAGAACCGGGGGGCGGGCTTCACGCTCGAGGCGGGGCACCCGAACGTCGTGGCGCCGGGCAAGCGGCCGTACCACACGATCATCCCGGCGCTGAGCACGCGGCCCGACGGGTCGCTGCACGCCTGCTTCGGCGTGATGGGGGGCTGGAACCAGCCGCAGGGGCAGGTGCAGGTGCTGTCGCGGCTGGCCGACGGCGGCCTCGACCCGCAGGCGGCGGTCGACGCGCCCCGCTTCTCGATCCACGAGGACCCGCCCGACGGCCCGGTGCTGGCCGAGCCGTCGCTGGGCGAGGCGGCGCTGCGCGGCCTCGAGGCGCGCGGCCACCCCATCAAGCGGCTGACGCCGGCGCGGCGGCTGTCGGCGCTGGGCCGCGGCCAGGTCATCGTGCGTGCGGACGACGGCGTGCTGTGGGGCGGGTCGGATCCGAGGTCGGACGGCTGCGCCGTGGGGTGGTGAGGTAGGTCAGCCGTCGCTGAGGATCTCACGCCCGGCGCGGGGCTGGAGGTCGCGCGCGTTGCCGGGCGGGTTGGGGCGGTCGAGGCCGGAGAGAGGGGCGTCGACGAGGGCGCGGTGGGTGTCGAGCTGGGCGGGGGCGGCGGCGACCGGCTCGCGCAGGACGACCCACTGCACGCCGTCTCGGAAGACGCCGTCGTCGTCGGCGGTGGTGAGGGAGCCCTGGTAGCGGTAGGAGGCGCGACGGCCGGGCGACGGCAGCAGGCCGGCGAGGTCGAGGGCGGGCACGGCGACGGCGGGGGCGTCGCGGAGGGCGGCGAGGCGGTCGAAGACGGGGGCGAGGGCGGGGTTGGCGGGGCCCTCGGCGTAGAGCACGCCGGCGACGAGGATGCCGCCGTCGGGGCCGGCGTGGACGAGGTGCAGCTCCATCGGCGGGCGCCGGCCGTCGATGGCGTGCTCGGCGGGCGTGTGCCAGTGCAGCGACGTCAGTTCGTAGGCGCGCCCGTCGAGGCGCAGCTCGGCCGCGCCCGGCGGCGGCGTCACGACGACCTGGGGGACCGCGCGGGGCCGCCCGTCAAGGGGGTCGCCGCTGGCGACGCGGAACTCGGCCGTCGCGGCGACGGCGTCGGGGTAGCGGAAGTCGAGCGGGGGCAGGTCGTCGCGGGTGAGCGGCGCCGCGATGTCGATGGGGCTCTGGAGGGAGTCGGGCATGGGGTCGTCCGGGCCGCCACAGGCGGAGAGAAGCAGCGCAACGATGAGGAGGGCGAGCGACCTCGTGATGCTGGGGCGGGGGTGGGTCATGTCGCGGGCCCTGTCGCGCGCGGGGTTGGGGGAGACGGTACAGCGTCGGTGGGGGTGGGTCGCGCGCGGGGGGGGGGGGGGGGGGGGGGGTCGGCTGTGGGGCGATGGGTCCGCGGTCGGGTGGTGACGGGGGTCAGCGCGCCGGAACCGGCCGACGCGTCGATTGTCACCGCGTCGATGCACGGCGCGGATAGCTGCAGCCAACGGCGTATCGTGACATACTCCCACCACGGAGGTGGATGATGCCTGAGGAAACCTACAAGGAAGTCCCCCTCAGCAGCCTTCGACTCGACCCCGAGAATCCTCGGTTGCCGCGAGACCAGGATTGGGCCTCGAAGTCTGAAGATCGGCTTCTCAGGGAGTTCTTCCGTCGCTACAACCTCATTGAACTCGCACGGTCGATCGCGGACAAGGGATTCATGCCTCGCCATGCCGAGGCACTGCTGGCTGTTGAGGATGCATCGAACGCTGGTCGCTACGTAGTGATCGAGGGGAACAGGAGACTCGCGACTCTCAAGCTGCTGACGAGCGCTGCCAGCCGCCAGGGTGCGGGCATCACGGGCTCGCAATGGGTGGAGCTGGCGGAGAAAGCGCGTCGGCTGGTGGACTCCGATCAAATTCCCGTGATCGTGTACCCCGACCGGGCCGCTCTGAACGATTACCTCGGCTTCCGGCACATCACCGGGCCGACGCCCTGGCGTCCTGAAGCGAAAGCCCGGTTCATTGCCAAGCTTCTCAGCGAGGGCGAATCGGTTGGTGAGGTCGCAAGGCGGATCGGCAGCAACCATCGCACGGTCCGTCGTTATGCCGAGGCGCACGCCATCTACACTCAGGCAGTGGAGGCGAACATCGCGATGGATCAGGTCGAAGCGGCGTTCGGGGTGTTCTACAACGCACTTGATCGAGAAGGCATCCGCGACTTCCTCCAGCTGGGACGACAGTCGGAGATCAACACGCTGCCTCGGTCACCGGTTCCACCGAAGGCTGTGGAACAACTCGCGGAACTCCTTGGACTGCTCTACGGCGACGCTTCGGCGGGCCTTGAGCCGGTTATCGGTGAGTCGCGCCATCTCCGAAAACTTGGTGAGGTACTGGCCAACGAGCGGGCACGTGCGAATCTCCTGCGCGACAGAGATCTCGACCGGGCCTGGCGCGTCAGTGGCGGCGGCCGGAGCGACTTGCTCGGACTGCTCTCTGAACTCCACCTACAGTTGGCACAGGTCAACGGGCAGGCACGGGAATACTCTGATGACGACGAAGTGCGGGACGACGTGCGGCGCATCCATGTCTTGGTGATGGAAATGGCGGACCGCTACCGGGTCGGCGGACCCTGATGTTCACCCCGCCGCCCCTCGGCGGCGAGCCCTCCCACGACGCGATCCGGCTGGCCGACTGGGTGGAGATCAACCTGCTCATGGAAGAACAGCCGATCGTCTCAGCGACAGATATCACGGCTGAGCTCGCAGGTGTCCCACCGGACGATGCCCGCGATAGCGAGCGACGGTTCGCGGGCGATGACTCGGCGTCCGCGCTACACCAGCCGAGGCCCGGATTCTGGGGGACTGCGGAGGATCAAGCTGAATCCGCGTTCCGTGAGTTGTCTCGCCGGGCGGGCTGGTTGGGAGACCGCTACCCGCTGGAAATCGACGGCGATGCTGCGCTGCTGCACCAAGACTCGGCGGCGCGAGAAAGCTACCGCTTCCTGGTCCTCCTGCGAGCACGGCAACTGTACCCGGGAGCACTTGAGGATGATGGCGGGGTCTCGGGCCTTCTCTTTGAGGATCTCGTAAAGCACGCGCTCGGTGCGTACGTGGGATCCGCGCGCGAGCATCGTGTGCGCTTCGGACTCGCCGGCGGCCACCGGGGAGATAGCCTGCCGGATCCGTTGTCCAAGGCTGTAGAGAGACTGCGTGGACTAATGCACGAAGCGCAAGGTGAGGTTCCAGATGCTGCACAGGGAGACTTCAAAGCGGACGCCGTGGCGTGGAAGCCATTCGGGGACGATCGTCCGGGTCAGCTCGTGATCATCGGCCAAGCCACGATTTCTGAGGGGGACTGGAGGAAGGAAGACCTCCCGAAGAGATGGACCGACAGACAGGCCCCGCAAGAGCGCCTGATCCGCTTCCTCGCCCGGCCAGTCACTGCCGTGGCGTTCGCTGAGACGCTGTCGCTGACCCCGCCCGACACGCTACGGGGTTTGGCGGCAACGTTCTCAAGCATCCCGTTCGACCGACTCCGCCTCCTGAGCGTCCTCCGTGACGATGATCTGCCAGCCGATCTCAGAGCACGAATGAATGCCTGGGCAGCGGGAATGCGGGAGAGGCTGCCCCAGTGACGCCACGTCCAAGCAAGCGTCGGACTTGGGTACAGGACATGCACTGCTTGCTGCAGCGCGAGACTTCCGTGCGCTTGAAGGCTCTCGATCTGTTCTGTGGCGCCGGTGGGCTCTCCCTTGGCTTCTGGGCGAGCGGCTTCGATGTCCAGGGGATCGACCGGAGTTCTGACGCGGTGAGCACGTACTCTCGCAACTTCGGCGATGCGAGATGCGCCGATGTGAATGGTGACTCAGAATTCCCCGCCGCCGACGTGGTCATCGCCGGCCCCCCGTGTCAGCCGTGGAGTCGTGCTGGCAAGCGCTTAGGTGAGCAGGACGAGCGGGAGGGGCTCATGACCACACTACGGGCCATTGAGAAAGTGCAGCCTGTCGCTGTGGTCATCGAAAATGTTCCCGATCTGGCGCGAGCGCCCGGACGCACACACCTGGATGAATTCAAGCGGCGGCTCGACGCGCTCGGTTACGCCGTGGCGGAGCACGAGTTGAACTCCGCCGAATACGGAGTGCCGCAGAATCGCCGGCGGATCTTTGTCACCGGAATCCGCGACGACCACCCGCTCGATCGACCGGTGCCGTGGGACAAGAAGGTCAGTGTCCGTGAAGCCATTCCAGACACCTACGGGCATGAGGTTGCGGGAACACGACTGCTTTCTGAGAGCATGCGCGCATATGTCGCGCGTTACGAGAAGGCTTCGGGATGTCGCACGCCACGCGATCTCCATCCGGATCGGCCGTCCCGCACGCTCACAGTGAGGAATCTGAGCGGGGCGACCGGCGACATGATGAGGCTGCTGCTCCCTGACGGCCGCAGGAGGATGCTGACCGTCCAGGAGGCCGCCCGCTTGCAGTCGTTTCCGGACTGGTTTCGATTCGTGGGGAGCGAACGCAGTCAACTTGAGCAGATTGGCAACGCAGTGCCGCCACTGCTCGCGCTCGCCGTCGCCCGATCGGTGCGCGAACGCATCGCTGCCTTAGCTCCCAGCGAGAACCAGGTCGAGGGGGCCTACCCCGAACCCTCCAGTGCGGCAGCGTCCGCCACGATGCGCGCGAACCGGCGCCGGGACACAAGCCCTGAGCGTGATTTGCGATCAGGGCTACATCGCCGTGGCTGGCGATTCCGCGTCGATCTCCCGGTGAAGGCAGGGGGCCGCCGTGTGCGCCCCGACATCGTCTTCACGCGCCGCCGAGTGGCGGTGTTTGTCGACGGCTGCTTCTGGCACGCTTGCCCGGACCATGGGCAAGTACCGCGCGCCAACGTGTCGTACTGGGCACCAAAACTCCGCAGGAACGTCGAGCGCGATCTCGCGGATACCGGGGCACTCGAGCGCTCGGGGTGGTCCGTGGTCCGCGTCTGGGAGCACGAATCCACTCCCAATGCAGTTGCAACTGTCGAAGTGGCCCTCGCGTCGACTGAGGCAGAACGCTCGTTGCCAAGTCCGGCGGTGATCTGCGCGTAGGCCCCCGCCGACCTACCGCGGCCCATCGACGTGCACCATCACGATGTCGACGCCGTGGTACTTCTGGTGGCGGACGGACGAGGCGTAGTGGCGCAGGAGGCGGAAGGAGATCTCCCGGGTGTCGGGGACGCCGGGGGGTTCGCCGAGGTAGGCCAGGCGGCGGCGGCGACGGCGCGGCCAGCGTCAGGCGTCAGGCGGGCTCGTCGCGGCGGACGGCGCCGGCGCGATCGATCCCGCGGTCGGAGGAGGCGGTCAGGGCTTGCGCGCCAGGAAACAGTACAGCGGCGTGAAGAGCCCGGTCCTTCCGCCCGCGACGCAGGCGTTGGCGGTCCGGTCCATCAGCGCGATGACCTCCGCGGAGCCCTTCGGGAAGACGCCCAGCGCCTCCGCCAGCCTGGATGCGCCGGCGAACGACTTGCGGCCCAGCGGAGTCCTGCGCAGGGCGCTGCCCAGCGTTCCACCGCGGGTCGCCATGGGCTGATACCAGGGCGTGGTCGGAGCGTTCTCCTCGACCGCCCGGTCGATTCCCTCGATCACCTCGAATCCCACCGATGCGAGGGCCCGATTCACCTCGCCCGCCGTCGCGATCTCCTTGAGCGCGATCCCGTGCATCAGGTTCCGCTTGATGGCCACGTGCCCCTCGTCGCCGGGATCGAACTTGTCCGTCATGCACATCTCCTGCACCCAGAAGCGGGCTCCGGGCTTGAGCACACGGTATATCTCGGCGAAGGCGCGTACTTTGTCGGGTGCATGGCATGTTGATTCGATCGCGTAGCCCCGATCGAACGTGTCATCCTCGATGGCGCTCATGTCCATGAAGTTGCACGTGAGGTAGTCGACCATGTGGTCGATCCCGGCCTCTGTGGCCAACGACTTCGCCTTCTCCAGTTGGATGTCATTGTTGTTGACGCCGACAACCCGCACACCGGTCTCACGAACAACACGGCGCATCGGACCGCCGATCCCGCAGCCGACATCGATCACCGTCATGCCCTCGCGCAACTCCAGCTTCTCGATCATCAGTCTCTGGTGCCGGACCTGGGAATCCTCCAGGCTCTCGTGGGGCGATAGCGGCGCGAAGTGCAGGGATTCACTCCAACCAAACACCATGAACTCAGTGCAAAGGTCGTAGAATTCCTTGACGGTTGCGGCATGGTCGTCGCCCGTCGCGCCGGCATCCTCCGCAGACGCCCTGTCGACGGGGCGATCGAAGTGCTGCACGCGACGGGCGACGTCCGACCCGTGGTACGCGGCCTTCAGACCTCTGGAGAGCTTGTAGATGTTCATGGGGCTTCCTTTCACCGCGCGGCTGCCGCGAACTCTGTGCGGATGAACCGGGCGGGAAGACCGCCGGGCGGCTTTCTCCGTCCGGCGAGGAGGCGCACGCGGGTACTCGCGGTCTGCGCCATCGTGAGGACGGCGGGGCGGCGAGGCGCGGCTTTGCGGGCGGGCCTGGGGAGGATAGCGCGGATCGCCGCTGCGGTGGAGGCGGGGCGGAGTTAGCCCGGCTCCTCGCGGCGGACGGTCAGGACGCGATCGATGTCGCGGTCGAAGGAGGCGACGACGCCGATGCCGCTGCGCTCCGCGCTGGCGACAAGGTAGGCGTCGGCGAAGTCGAGGGGGTGTACCTCGTACAACTGGATGGTGCGGTGGAGGACGGCGGGGTCGTGGACACGGATAGCGGGAATGGCAAGGCTTGCCCGCAACGCCTCGGCGACCTGAGGGCGGGCGGTATCGTAGTACGACTCCAGGACGTACGCGACCTCGGCGAGGATGAGGTCGGGCAGCAGCAGTTCGTCGGCCGTTTCGAGGTAGCGGGTGGCCCGACGGGACTGCGCGGGGGGATCGCCGGTGAGGTAGCGGATGAGGACGTTCGTATCGAGGAAGGCCGTCATCGCCGGGCGGCTGCTCGCTTGCGGCGGGTCTCTCGCAGCACCTCATCCCAGGGGGTACCCCGTTTGGCGACCGGAACGGGTACGGAGCCGGCGAGTTCGAAGAAGTCCGGGATGCGGGAGATCGTCACGCGGCCGTCATTGACGCTGAAGAGGAGGGTGTCTCCCTGCTTGATGCCGAGAACCTCCCGGACGTCGCGGGGGATCGTGATCTGGCCCTTGGAGCTGACGCGGGCTGAGGCTTCCATGGTCGTTCCTTACTCTCTGCCATCAGTAAGGATAGGGTACAACCGCTGTCCCCGCCAGGGGTCGTCCTCGGCGGGCGTGGCGCCTCGCCGGCCACGGCTACCGGAGGCCCTCGATCTCGACGCCGGGGCCGAGGTCGAGGGCCGTCCAGGCGACATCGCCGGCAAGGACGTCTGCGCCTGGGCGATCGCTCGGCGCTGGGTGGTAGGATGAGTCAGGATGACTCACGAGATGACTCGGAGGGCGGTGGCGCGATGAACCAACTCACGGTCCGGGGATTCGACGACGAGCTGAGCGACCGCCTGCGCGGGTTGGCGCGGCGCGAGGGGATCTCGCTCAATCAGGCGGCGCTGCGGCTGCTGCGCAAGGGCGCCGGCCTGACCGACGGCGGCGGCGGCCGGGGCAAGGTGGGGTCGTCGCTGGACGACTTCATCGGGAGTTGGACGGCGGAGGAGGCGGACGAGTTCAACAAGGCGCTGGAGGCCTTCGAGGTGGTCGACGAGGAAATGTGGCGATGAGGGCCCTGCTGGATTCCAGCGCCTATTCCGATCTGCTGCGCGGGAGTGCACAGATCGAGGACATAGTCAGGCGGGCCGACGAAGTGCTGCTGTCGGCGGTGGTTGTTGGGGAGTTGCTGTTCGGATTCCGCGGGGGATCGCACTTCGATCGGAACGCTACACGTCTGGACGCGTTCCTCGACCAGCCGAACGTGTCGTTCGTCGATGTGGGGCCGGTGACCGCCGACCGCTACGGCAGAATCGCGGCGGCGCTGCGGGTCAAGGGGCGTCCCATCCCGACGAACGACATGTGGATCGCGGCGCACGCGATGGAGACCGGCGCCGATCTCGTCTCCGCCGATAGGCACTTCGCGCACGTCGATGGGATCGCCTGGCAGCGCGTGCCGGCCGGCTAGGCGCCGGGCGCCCGATAGGGGACGCTCTTGGCGACGGCGGCGGGCGGCGACGGTTGACAGCTATTCTACGCTCCCGGGAGGAGGGCTGCGGTCGCGAGGTGGCGATCCTGTACTTCGCGATCGCGGGCATCATCGGCATCCTGGGCAGCCGCAAGTACGGCATCGAGCGGCTCGTGTTCAAGCGAGAGCTGCTGTAGCGGCGTGCCTCCGCCGCGGCCTCAGACTCGCTCATAGAGCACCGTTCCCTCGCGCAGCGCCGGCCGCAGCACCGTGCCGATGACGTGGCCCCGCCGCGCGATGTGGTCGGGCGTCGTGACGATGATGTCCTTGGCCGTCGGCAGGTCTCCCAGCAGCACGTACATCTCCACCGCGGCCTGCCGCCGGTCCGTGCCGTCCGGCATGACGACGAGCAGATCCACGTCGCTGTCCTCGTGGGCCGTGCCGCGGGCGTGCGAGCCGAAGAGCACCACCCGCGACGGGTCGAACCGACTCACGATGCGGTCCACCATCGTCGTGATGATCGTCTGGGAGGTCATCGCGGTCATCCATCCCGGCTCTCTGGCGGCAGTGTATTCGCGGGCGCGCTGAGAGAGTATGCCCGCCGTGAACCCGACACTCGACCGGCTGAGCCGGCTGGTCACGGCGCGGCCGTGCGTCACGCTGCTCGTCCACCTTCTTATTGCGGTCGTGCTGGCGGCGGGGGCGGGGCGACGCGCGCCGGTGGTCGAGGCCGCGCAGAGGCGCGATTCCCGCCATCCCCGCCAATACCTGCGCTGACGTCTCCCGGCGCGCCCGATCGGCTATCCCGAGACGAACACCTCAATCGCCGCGACAGCGCCAATGAAGAGGCCTGTCTGGAGGAGCACCAGCCTCAGCATCCGGTTCTCCAGCCGCTTCACCAGGAGCGCAAGTTCCAACCTCAACTGACTCGTCGTCACCAACTCCTCTTGCGCCTCGGCGATCACGTCGACGACGGCCTCCGCTGCCTCCTGGCTCCGCAGGGGGCCTCGGAGTCGCCGCACGGCTTTCCCTGTGTCGAACGTGAGGGCCATCGCGCCTCCCGCATCGATCTGCATTTCAAGCGGTGGTACCCCCGAGAGGAGTCGAACCTCCGCCTCTGGTTCCGGAGACCAGTGCTCTATCCGCTGAGCTACGGGGGCGGGCCGGGTCGATCGTAGCAGGGGAGCGGCGTCGGCGGGCGGCGCGGACGCCGTCCCGATCGCAGCGAGTGCACAGATTGAAGGTCGTACTTGCAATCTGTGCAGATCTGGCCCGACCCGGCCTCACCGCCCCGACCCGCGACGGCGGTACTGGATCGCCTCCGCGACGTGGGCGGCGTCGATGGAGTCCGAGGCGGCGAGGTCGGCGACGGTGCGGGCGACCTTGAGGACGCGGTTGAAGGCGCGAGCGGAGAGGTGGAGCTGGGCCATCGCCATTTTGATGAGGGCGCCGGCCTCGGCGCTGAGCTGCTCTTGGCAGCGCTCGCGGACCTGACGGGGGCTGAGGGCGGCGTTGGTGGGAGCGGGCGCGTGGGGCAGGCGCGCCGGGCCGTCGTCGCGGGCGATCTGGAGATCGCGGGCGCGCGCGATGCGGTCGCGGACGGCGCTCGACGGCTCGGGATCGGCGAGCGCGACGAGCTTGTCGTAGTCGACGCGGGGCACTTCGGCGAACAGGTCGATGCGGTCGAGCAGCGGGCCGGAGATGCGGCGCTGGTAGCGCAGGACGGCGCCCTCGGGGCAGGTGCAGGCGGCGACGGGGTCGCCGTAGTTGCCGCAGGGGCAGGGGTTCATGGCGGCGACGAGCATGAAGTTGGCCGGGTAGGTGACGGCGCCGTGCACGCGCGCGATGGTGACGACGCGGTCCTCGAGCGGCTGGCGCAGGGATTCGAGCGCGGCGACGTTGAACTCGGGCAGCTCGTCGAGGAAGAGCACGCCGTGGTGCGCGAGGCTGATCTCGCCGGGGCGCGGCTTGCGGCCGCCGCCGACGAGGCCGGCGTTGGAGATGGTGTGGTGCGGCGAGCGGAAGGGGCGCTCGCGGACGAGGCTGACGCCCTCGGGCAGCATGCCGCCCACGCTGTAGACGGCGGTGACGCTGAGGGCTTCGTCGCGGGTGAGGGCGGGCAGGACGCCCGGCACGGCGCGCGCGAGCAGCGTCTTGCCGGCGCCCGGCGGCCCCGACATGAGCAGGTTGTGCCCGCCCGCGGCGGCGACCTCGAGGGCGCGCTTGACGTGCTCCTGGCCGCGCACGTCGCTGAAGTCGACGGGGGCCGGGCTGACGTGGCGCCCGGCGTCGCGGGCGGGGTCGTCGGCGGGGGGCGGCGGGGGCAGCGGGGCGTCGCCGCTGGCGGTCTCCATCAGGGCGGCGAGGGTGGGGAAGCCGAGCACCTCGATGCCGTCGATCAGGGCGGCCTCGGGCGCGTCGGCCTCGGCCAGGACGAGGCGGCGGGCGTCGCGGTCGCGCAGGGAGGTCGCGACGGGCAGCACGCCGGGCACGTGACGCAGGTCGCCGTTGAGCGCGAGCTCGCCGATGAACACCGCGCCGCGGGCGAACTCATCGGGGATCTGGCCCGAGGCGACGAGGATGCCGACGGCGATGGGCAGGTCGTAGCCGGTGCCCTCCTTGCGCAGGTCGGCGGGGGCGAGGTTGACGATGATGCGGCCGGTGGGCAGGCGCGCGCCGGCGTTGCGCAGGGCGGCGCGGACGCGCTCGCGCGCCTCGGAGACGGCGGCGTCGGGCAGGCCGACGATGTGGATGGCGGGCAGCCCGCGGGTGAGGTCGACCTCGACGGTGACGATCTCGCCGCTGAGCCCGACGACGGCGCAGCCGTTGACGCTGGCAAGCATGCGGGGATGGTAGAGGCGTCGGTCGGGATGCGCAGTCGCGACCCGACGGGAGGCCGTCCCCTCCCATAACGGTGGGGACTGGACCTTCCCTACAGCACGTAGTCTAAGATAGAATACATGTTCGGAATAGGAAGCGGGAGTCTACATGCAAGATGAGCAGCGGGTTCACTTCCTGTCGGCGAACTCAAGCAACGGTCAACGTGCCTCGGAGGCCAGGGGGCTGCTGTTCTCCGGCGGCAGTGTGGTCATCGAAGGGGATGCGGCGTCCGCTCTCGATCATCTGCCACGCGAGAGTGTGCAGACGACGATCACCTCTCCACCCTACTGGGGGCTGCGCGACTACTCCCTGCCGGGACAGATCGGCGCCGAGGAGGATCCCGCCGAGTACGTGGAACACGTGACCACCGTGCTCGAAGCGGTCGGGCGCGTGACCAAGCCGAGCGGCACGCTGTGGTTGAACGTGGGCGACTCATACACGTCCGGAGGCCGGACGTGGCGCGCGCCGGACAAGAAGAATCCGGTCCGCGCGATGAGCTACCGCGCACCGACCCCCGAGGGCCTCAAGCCCAAGGACCTCGTCGGAATTCCGTGGCAACTCGCGTTCGCGGCCCAGCGAGCGGGATGGTACCTGCGGTCGGACATCATCTGGAACAAGCCAAACTGCATGCCGGAGTCCGTCAAGGACAGGCCGACCCGGTCGCACGAGTACCTCTTCCTGTTCAGCAAGTCGGAGAAGTACTTCTACGATGCTGCGGGCGATCGGGGTCCGAACGGGCGCAACCTCCGAACCGTGTGGGACATCCCCACCGAACCCTTCCATGGTCCGCACTTCGCGGTCTTCCCAACCGCACTGGTCGAGCGGTGTCTGCGTCTGACGACCCAGACTGGTGACCTCGTGCTCGATCCATTCATTGGGTCCGGGACCGTGGGGGTGGCGGCGCTGGCACTCAGCCGGCGTTTTGCCGGCATTGATCTGTCCCCTGAGTACGTCCAGATGTGCAAGACGCGGATCTCGGCCTTGCAGGGGGCACTTCAGGTGTGAGTTGCGATGAAGCCGAAGTCGCCATGAAGCCGGCGCCCGCCCTGAGATTCGAGAGCGTGTCGTCCGAACGGGCTGTCGTCCTGTTCGATGCGCTGGTCGCCGCCCGTGCGAGCGTGCTCCAGCCGGCTCTCTCGGAAGCGGTCGCGGCCGTGGGCGTCGCACGTCTCGACGCTGAACTCGGCGAGCTCGCTCCAGACGCGGCCTTGACCAAGCTCGCCAGTCTGGGGCTCCGGGGCGAGTTGCTGTTCCCCACGCCGTCACTGCTGCGGGAGAAGCCCAGCCTCATCGGCTACTACCGCATGTTGCTCGGGCTCTCGCAGAAGGCCTTCGCTCGCCTTGACGGGTTCAAGAGGTTCAGTAGCGCCGAGAAGAACGGGGCACTCTCTCAGTTCCAGGCGGAAAATCTCGCGGCACTGTGCTTCGCGCTCATTGGTCCACTCAGTTCCCTGGCCTTGACCTTGGATCGATTCGAGCAGAGAGACTTGGCCGACTTGACCCTCTTACAGCTTGGCGCGGCGCTGTACGGATCAAACAATAACCGGATTGGCGCCCTTGCGGTTCGGGGCATCTTCGATGCGATCGCGGACGGGATCCAGACCGCGGTGGTAAGTCGGAAGCGCGCCCAGCTTGACGTGCTGGCCCCAAACGGCCGGAAGGCACGCGTTGTCATGGGCTCGGATCCCGATCTCGCCGTTTCGCTGGAGATTGGCGCGGGCCTGTCCCCGAGGATCGCGATGGAGGTCAAGGGGGGCGCCGACACGGCGAATCTGCACAACCGCCTGGGCGAGGCGGAGAAGTCGCATCTGAAGGCCATGCAGTTCCCGCAGCGCTGGACCCTGATCCATCCAGGCAGCGTCCCGGCGGACACGCTCAAGCGAGAGTCTCCGTCCACCACACGATTCTTCAACGTCCGGCAAGTGATCTCACGCGAGGGGCAAGACTGGGACGCGTTCCGCTCGCTCGTCCGCGCGGAGATCGGCCTCGCAGAGGCGCCTGAGTAACGCAAACGGGCTCCCGCACACAGGCTGCCCCGCCCCGCGACTAGCGCTCCCGCTCGACGCCGAGGACGCCGCGGATGGCGCCCGATCAGGGGGGCGCGGCCGGCCCGCCGTCCGCGATCGTCCACTCCACGGGTTCCGTCACGGCGATCCAGTAGCTGGCGCCCGTCTGGAACGTGTCGAATGCGCTCAGGAACGCCGGGCCGCCGGGGCGGAAGCTGCCCCAGGTCTGCGTCTCGCCGAGCCACTGGTAGACGACCTCGACCCGGCCGAGGATGTCGCCCAGCGCCGCAGCGATCGGCGCGCCGTCCGGCCCGTCCCAAACGACCTCGGTCCAGCCGTCGTGGAGGCGGATCGGCGCCGTCGCTGGTGACTCAAGCGGCCCCCCGACGATCGTCCACTCCACCGCTTCGCTCGACCGGACCCAGTAGGTCGCGCCGCGGGTGAAGCTGTTGAACGCGCTGAGGATCGGCGCGCCGGGGCGGTGGCTGCGCCAAGTCTGCGTCTCGGCGACCCATTGGTAGATCACGTCTACATGATCCGCGACGTCACCGAGTGCCTCAGGAATGGACGCCCCATCCGCGCCGTCCCAGTCAACGACGGTCCAGTCGGCGTGCAGGGCGATGGTCTGTAGGCGGGGCGTCGTGGTGCTGAGGGCGAAGTCACCGAACGACTGCACGCTCACGACGATCTCGACCCGGCCGTCATCCGCTGCCTGCACGGTGAAGGGGATCTCGCGCCACGGACTGTCCGCGTCGTCGCGGAGGAGCATGCGCAACTCGCCGCGCTCGCGCGCGGCGCGGACGCCCTCGATCCCGCCCAATTCCTCCACGACCGGCGCGTCCAGTGTGATCGTGATGGTGGCCGGGATGAGGAGGGAAACGTCGGTCGCCTCCTCGCCGTCCGAATCGAAGACGGTCACCGTGTGGCAGGCGATCGATTCACCATCGAGTTCGAGGCCACCCTCGCAGTGCTCTCCGCCCGTCTCCAGCAGCACCGAGTAGGGAGCGTCGCGGGAGCCCTCGGGGATGGAGAGCGACACGGCCCCATCCTCAACGACGGTCTCCGTTGCCGGGTCCACGGTCGTCGGGACGGGCCCGAAGGTGAACGTCACGGTGGTCTTGTAGCCCGCCGGGGGCATCACGACGTCGGTGAACAGCCCCTCGATTGCGGTCGCGCCGGCGTCGTCGCTGACCGTCAGCGAGCAGGAGAGCCCGGCGGCCACGATCGTCCCGTAGGTGCGTCCGGCCGCGAGCGTGAACGTGTTGGAGCGGACCGGCTGGCCCAGGGCGTTCGCGCAGGTGTAGGCGAACCCGAAGGTCAGCCCCGCCGGGGCCTCCTCGCCCGCGACCACGGCGGTCACGTTCAGGATCGGCCCGCCGAAGCCGCCGCCACCCCCGCCGCCAGTCCGGCGTGGCGGTGGCGCGGTGACGGTGACCACCACGTCCAGGGTTCCGGTCTGGATTCCATCGTCGCCGTCGGAGGAAGCACCGACGGTGACCTCATATCGGTTGTCGCCATCGGCATCGACCGGAGTGCCGAAATCCGGCGTAGCGACGAAGCGCAACTCTCCGGTATCCGAGAACTCGAAGTGTTGCGCGTCGGTGCCGGAGAGCGGTTCCCAACTCGTCACGAATCCTTCCGGGTCCATGTAACGGTAGCGACCCACGTGAGCCGTGCTGCCGCTCCTGACATTCACGGTCGAGGGCCCTGTCACGACAGGAGCTTCATCCACGTCATTAATGACTACGGTGACCGGGAAGCGCACCGTGTTGCGTCCATCGGAGGCATGCACGTTCAGGTTGTAGGCATTGTTCCGGCCGGCGTCCCGCGGATCCTCATAGTCCCCGGCGGAATCGAAGTTGAGCACGCCGTTGGCGATGCTGAAGAAGGATGCGTCGGAACCCGAGAGCGACCAAGTGATCGTGTCATTCTCGGGATCGGTCGCGGTATACGTGCCCACGGTCCTCGGGTTGGTCTCGTAGAAGAATGGCGCCGCCCGTCCCGACACGACCGGTCCCACGTTGAGGTCGGTGCCGCTCACTGTCACCTCCGTGGAGGGAGCGCCGGCGCCGACCGCATTCCGGGCGAGCACGCGCACGGTGTATGCGTTGCTCGCGCTCAGCCCGGTGACCGTATAGGACGTCGTCGTCACGTCCGCTTCGGAGACGTCGGATGCGACGCTCCAACTGCGCGACGCTAGCTTCCACTGGACCGTGTAGCCGGTGATGTCCGAACCGCCATCGTTAACGCTGATTGTGCGGTCGAGGTCGAGCCAGCAGTCGAAGAGCACGCTGAAGTCACACACCGCCGGGGTCGACCAGCTCAGGACAAGCTCGCCGGGATCACCCAGCGAGGCGCTGAGGTCCGGTGGCGCGTCGGGCGCCACAGCGGCGACGGTGCGGGTCGCTTGTACATCGAGGGATTCGCGGTTGCCCTTGTCGTCATCGAAGTGCACCTGCACCTTGATCGTCATCTCGACATCGTACGGTGCGACTTCGTATTCGTTGACAATCGACAGAGCCCGAAGGAAGGCGCCTGGTTCCACTAGATCGTCGTCAGCGAGCCAGGTGTAGCTGAAGCCGGGGTTTGTAAGGCCGTCGGCGTCCGCGATCGAGGAGGTGTCCACGCGCAGAATCCCACCGACCTGCAATGGGCCAATGAGGGTGGGCGTGCCGGTTGCCTCGTTGTTCTCGGGCGGGTCCTGCGCGTTGAGCGGGGCGCTCTGGATCGAGAGGACGCCCATGGCCAGCAGGGCCATGAGCGCCGCCCAGCGCCAGAGTCGGGAGAGAGGGTGGTTCTGCATTCGGCTCGTTCCCTTCGCGAGCGTTCGCGGAGACGGGCCCCGGCGCCGTCGACGCGGGCAACGACTTCACCGCACGAGGTGCTCCCCTCGTGTCCAGTGATAGGACCGTTCCTGCGAAGACCAGTCGCACACGGGAGAGCCACGAAGGGAGCATGGTGAGCCCCATCGCTGTCGCCTCTCTCGCGGGCGGACGGTTCTTCGCAGGAACGCCGGAAGCATAGCGGGTCCGTGCGGCGCTGGGGGAGCCGGGAGGGTGGCGGTGGCGGAAGGGGCGGCGGCGGTCGGGAGGCGCTGCCCCGCCCCGCGACTACCGCTCCCGCTCGACGCCGAGGACGCCGCGGATGGCGTCGAGCTTGTGCATCACGCGCTGCAGCTGGGCGTAGCCGTCGGTCTCGACGGTGACGGAGGCGACGACGCGGCCGCCGTCTTCCTGCGTGCTGAGACCGACCATATTGATGTCCTCGTCGGCGATGACGCTGGAGACGTCGCGCACGAAGCCGACGCGGTCCCAGCCCTCGATGCGGACCTGGGCCGAGTAGCGCGTGCCGGGGACGCTGCCCCACTGCACGTCGACGAGGCGCTCGGTCTCGTCGGTGTGCAGGACGTTATGACAGTCGGAGCGGTGCACGGTGACGCCGCGGCTGCGCGTGACGTAGCCGGTGATGGGGTCGCCGGGGAGGGGGCCGCAGCAGGCGGCGAAGCGGGTCATGACGCGCGACGAGCCGAAGACGTGGACGCCGGTCGCGCCGTCCTGGGGGGCGGTGGGACGCTGCAGCGCGACGGGCTCGACGGCGGGGCGGGCGCCGGTGGGGACGGCGAGGCGCAGGGCGAGGCCGTGGGCGGTCATCTCGCCGGCGCCGATGGCGATGAGCACGTCGTCGAGGCTGCGCTGGCCGCTCAGTTCGAGCAGGGCGCCCTCGACCTCGGCGAGCTTGAGGTGCAGGCGGCGCAGCTCCTTCTCGAGCTCCTCGCGGCCGCGGGCCAGGTTCTCGGTGCGCTGCCGCTTGCGGAACCACTGGCGCACCTTGGTGCGGGCGTGGTTGGTCTTGAGGTAGCCGAGGGCGGGGTTGAGCCAGTCGCGGCTGGGCCCGCGCGAGTTGCGGCTGGTGACGATCTCGACGACGTCCCCGTTGCTCAGCGGCGTGGTGAGGGCGACGAGGCGGCCGTTGACCTTCGCGCCCACGCAGGCGTAGCCCAGCTCGGTGTGGATGCGGAAGGCGAGGTCGAGCGGCGTGCTGCCGGCGGGCATGTCCTTCAGCTCGCCCTTGGGCGTGTAGGCGAAGACTTGGTCCTGGAAGACGTCGCTCTTGATGGTGTCGACGTACTCCTGCGCGCCGGGCAGGTCGCCCTGCCAGTCGACCAGCTGGCGCAGCCAGGCGAGGCGCTCGGCGTCGCGGCGGTCGCTGGGGTCGAGGCGGCCGGGCGTGCCGGTGCGGCCGGGGCCGCTCTGCTTATAGCGCCAGTGGGCGGCGACGCCGAACTCGGCTTCGGCGTCCATGTCGCGGGTGCGGATCTGGATCTCCAGGGGGCGCGTGGCGGTCCAGTAGACGGTGGTGTGCAGCGACTGGTAGCCGCTGGGCTTGGGGTTGCCGATGTAGTCGTCGAACTCGCCGGGGATGGGCCGCCAGAGGCTGTGCACGACGCCGAGCACCTTGTAGCACTCGTCGAGCCGGTCGACGAGCACGCGCACGGCGAGCAGGTCGTAGATCTCGCTGAAGCTCTTGCCGAAGGCGGCGTACTTCTGGATCTTCTGGTGGATGGAGTAGATGTGCTTGACGCGCCCGCCGACGTTGGCGTGGACGCCGTTGTCCTGCAGGGCGGCTTCGAGCTTGCGCTGGAGCTGCGAGAGGTAGCGCTCGCGGGTAGCGCGGCGGGCGGCGACCTGCGCGGCGATGCGGCGGTAGTCGTCGGGCTGCTGATAGCGGAAGGCGAGGTCCTCGAGCTGCCACTTGAACTGCCAGATGCCGAGCCGGGCGGCCAGGGGCGCGTAGATCTCCATCGTCTCGCGGGCGATGCGCTGCTGCTTCTCGGGCGGCAGGGCGTCGAGGGTGCGCATGTTGTGCAGGCGGTCGGCCAGCTTGACGATCACGACGCGGGTGTCGTTGGCCATGGCGATGAACATGCGGCGCAGGTTCTCGGCCTGCACCTGATCGTCGCGGACGCCGGCGGCGGGCGTGGGGAAGGCGAGCGAGCCGAGCTTGGTGACGCCATCGACGAGGGCGGCGACCTCGTCGCCGTAGCCGCGGGCGAGCTGCTCGGTGGTGACGTCGCAATCCTCGACGACGTCGTGCAGCAGGGCGGCCTGGAGCACGGGCAGGCCGAGTTCGAGGTCGGCGCAACTGATCGCGGCGGCCAGGGGGTGCTCGATGTAGGGAGCGCCCGAGGCGCGCAGATGGCCCGCGTGGGCGTGATCGGCGAAGTCGTAGGCGCGTTCGAGGTCGGCGATCTCGGCGGAGCCGAGGTAGCGGGCGGCGGCGTCGCGCAGGTCGTCGAGGGTGGGGTGGACGGGGTCGGCGCGGCGGTCGCTGACGTCGGTGGTCATGGGGTGAGTGTAGGGGGCGGAGGCCTCACCCCCAAGACAGACAGAGACCGCCACTAGGGCGGTCTCGACCCTACCGCCGAAGAGATAGGGAGGGTGTCCCAATAGTAGCGTGGCCGGCCGTACTCCGTCAACGCCCCGGTGTCGTGCACCGGGCTGTCCTCACCCCCAAGACAGACAGAGACCGCCACGAGGGCGGTCTCGACCCTACCGCCGAAGAGATAGGGGTGGTGTCAGCATGATACTGCGGCTGGTCGCTCGCTGTCAAACATCGGGCGTCGGTCGCTGAGCCAGCCTCACCCCGCGACAAAGACAGAGACCGCCACGAGGGCGGTCTCGACCCTACCGCCGAAGCGAATAGGGGGGGTGCGAGCATGGTACTGTGCTCGGCCGGGCTCCGCCAGCGGTCGCGTGTCGTGCGCAGGGGCGCCGCCCTCACCCCCTAACTTCAAATATGACGGCGTGCGGTCGCGCGCCTGGGGCTCTCCATCTGAAGCGATGGCATCCTGACAGGGCGGGGAGACTCGGCGAGCGGTGCTGGGGACGCAACCCGCGGATCGCGCTGATCCCCACCGCCTTGCGGCCCCGGCGGGGTATCCTCAGCCTGACCGCGCACGCGGGGTGCGCTCGGGAAAGAACTGGTGGTCTCATGTCGATGTTCGCGGTGATTTTCCACGATGCCGCGCCGGAGATGATCGACCGGCTCAAGGCCGCATACCCACACCCCGATCATCTTGAGGTGCAGCCGGATACCTACCTGATCAGCGGGGACCTCCTGATCGAGGACATCACGAAAGTGCTGGGGATGACGCCGGACGGCGATGGTGCGGGACTCGTGATCCGCTGCAACGGAACCTATAGCGGGAGGACCTATCGCCGGAACTGGGACTGGCTCGCACGGGCAACGGAGATCCCCGTGTGACCGACCCAGCGCTGGAGACACTCGAAGCCGACGAGACGGCGTTTGCGGTACAGACACGCCTCGACTTCAACACGCGACTCACCCGCGTTGAGGAGTACCGGAAGCACCACGATGCCGATCACGACAAGAACGTCGCGACCCATCTCGATATCGCGAACCTCAAGAACTGGGCGCTGGCTGGCCTCATCGCCATGATTCTGACGATCATAGTGGCGGTGTCGGCGCTGATCGTTCGGTTCGTCTGAGCAGAGAGGGATGTCCCCTGGCGTCGTCAAGGCCTCGTCGCGCAGATTCCGTCAGGCGCGCTCAAACTGAGTCACTACCACGTCGCGCGCTGCGCCGGCCCCGCCACAAAGACAGAGACCGCCACGAGGGCGGTCTCGACCCTACCGGCGAAGCGATAGGGGTGGTACCGGAATGGTACCACGCCGAGTCGCCCTCCGTCAGCGCTCGGGGGTTGCGCGTCGGGGCCGACCTCACCCCCTAACCCCCTCTCCATCTGAAGCGATGGAGAGGGGGGACCGGATGGGGTCTAGGACCGCGTCCATTCTCCGCACCTGTTCGATTTGAAGCCCACATCCGACGAGACGATGGTCACGATAGGACGTGTCTCAAGGACCTCAATGGCGATGATTTCCTCGAAGTCGCCAGTGAACCCGCTGAGCCGCTGCCAGGAGCACGAGTCCCCGCCGGGCGCGCGATACGTGCCGACGGCGATGTCAACGCCGACCCGATAGGTCCCATCGCCGAAGGACGTTACGCGGTCCCCACCCACGCCCTCCAGCGACATCCACTGTCCGCACCCGCTCGACGTGAAGCCCGCATCCGACGAGAGGATCGTCACGATCGGGCGTATCTCAAGGACTTCGATGGCGATGATCTCGTCGAACTCGCCGCTGAAGCCGCTCAGCCGCTGCCACGAGCAGAAGCTCCCGCCCGGCGCGCGATATGTCCCGGCGGCGATGTCGACGCCGACCTGATGGGTCCCATCGTCGAACGATGCCGTTGCGGCCGAGCTACTGGAAGACCCAGATGGGACGCCGGCCGGTGAGAGATCGTACGCCGCTGGTCCCGAACCGGCGTACGTCGCGCGGAACCAGTAGATCGCCCCCCGCTCAAGTTCCGTGAACCCGTTCACGAACGCCGGAACACCCGGGCGCCAGAGCAGCCAGCGCTGATCCCCATTGTCCCACTGCGCGATTGTGTCGATCTGTAGGTCACTGTCGTCCAGGGTGTATTCGACGAACTCGCCAGGATCGCGGTTATCCGCATCCCAGTAGAGTTGAATCCACTTGGGCTCAGCGGCATCATCGTCGCTGTCCTGTGCAGCCGAGGTATCAGGGAGGAACGCGACGAGCGCTGCCAGCAGGACGATTCCGGCGACGAAGAATGAACGGTGTGCAGACATGATGGTGCCCCTCGCAGCTAGAAGTGAAGGCTGCGTAGCAGGCAATCCAACACATACGCGAAGCGAGGGGCAAGAGCGCCTCACTTCAGACTTCGCGCCGTGCGGATAATTGCCTGCTACAGCCGAGCAACCCTAGCAGGCCGCAGCGCCCGTCACCAGGTGGTGACTCGGTAGGGCAGCGGATTCGGGGTCCGCGGCGCCGGCGCTTTCGCGGGCCGGGGGGCCTTCGTAGGATGGGGGCGGGGCCGCCGGGCCCGGGAGGAGCGCGATGCAGTTTCGGGCGCCACGTGGGACGCACGATGTGCTGCCGGCCGATGCGCCGGCGCGGGACCGGATTGTGTCGCTGGCGCGGGCGACGGCGGCCGCCGCGGGCTATCGCGCCTTCGAGCCGCCCACGTTCGAGCAGGCGGATCTGTTCGTGCGCGGGGTGGGCGACGGCACCGACATCGTCGAGAAGGAGATGTACATCTTCGAGGACCGGGGCGGCGAGCGGCTGGCGCTGCGGCCCGAGGGGACGGCGTCGGTCTGCCGGGCCTACGTCGAGCATGGCATGGCGAACGCGCCGCAGCCGGCGAAGCTGTTCTACGTGCTGCCGATCTTCCGCTACGAGCGGCCGCAGGCGGGTCGCTACCGCCAGCACACGCAGTTCGGGCTGGAGGCGATCGGGGTGCGCGACCCGGCGCTCGACGCGGAGGTGATCGCGGTCGGCTGGCGGATCACGCAGGAGCTGGGGCTGCGCGATCTGACGCTGCTGTTCAACAGCATCGGCGACGGCGAGGACCGGCGCGCGTATGTGCCGCTGCTGCGGGCGCACTTCGCGCCGCACCTGGATGCGATGTGCGGCGACTGCCGCGGCCGCTTCGAGCGCGCGCCGCTGCGCCTGCTCGACTGCAAGCTGGAGGGCTGCCGCCCGTTCCAGGCGGGCGCGCCGTCGGTCGCCGAGCACCTGCGGCCGGAGTCGCGCGACTTCGCCGAGGCGGTGCTGGCGCATCTCGCGGCGCTGGGCATCCCCGTGCGGCGCGAGCCGCGGCTGGTGCGGGGCCTCGACTACTACACGCACACGGTGTTCGAGATCGTGCCGGCGCGGGCCGGGTCGCAGGTGACGCTGCTGGCGGGCGGCCGCTACGACGGGCTGATCGAGGCGATCGGCGGCAAGCCCACGCCGGGCATCGGCTTCGGCATGGGCATCGAGCGGATGGCCAACGACCTGCGGTCACAGGGCCTCGCGCCCGACGACGCGGCGGGGCCGGCGGCGCTGGTCGTGGCGCTGGGGGCGGCCACGGGCCCGCGCGCGACCGCGCTGGCGGCGGAGCTGCGGGCGTCGGGCGTCAGCGCGACGATGGCGTTCGGGGGGCGGTCGCTGAAGGCGCAACTGCGCCACGCCAACCGCACCGGCGCCCGGTTCGCGCTGATCCTCGGCGAGCGCGAACTGGCGGCCGGCGTCGTGCAGGTGCGCGACCTGGCCGGCAGCGAGCAGCGGGAGGTCGCGCTGGCGGACGTCGTCGGGGAGCTGTCGGAGCTGACCCCATAGTTCCCTCTCCATCGGGGGATCGAACGGGGGAAGCGCATGCGCCGATCGGCGCCGCAGCGACTGTTGACAGCCGGAGCGACGCGACAGGATGATGAACGAGCGATTGGAGGCGGGCGTCACCATGGACTGGCGTGAGCACATCACCGTCGACCCGCAGGTCTGCCACGGCCAGGCCTGTATCGCCGGTACCCGTGTCCCGGTCACCCTCATCCTCGACAATCTGGCTGCGGGATCGACGAGTGCGGAGATTGCGGAGAGCTATCCATCCGTCTCCGCCGCTGCGGTGCGCGCGGCCCTCCAATACGCGGCGGAGTTGGCCAGAGAGCGAACGGCGCCATTGGGCGCCTAGACACGCTCCATACGAGGCAAGCTCGACGAGAATCTCCCGATTGATCTCAAACGCCTGTTCCGTGAGTCCGGTCACGACGCGGCGAGTAGAGTCGTGACCGACCACCCACCACAGGGAGAAGCGACATGACCACTCGAACCGCTTTCGTTAGCCATGCCCGCGCCGTGCTGATCAACGCCCGGCAGAACGTGGTGGGAGCAGCCGCGTTTTACGAGCGCGGGAAGATCGCGGCGATGTCGCCCAAGGAACTCGTTGGGGCGCTCCGGGAGGCCGGCGTCTGGGAGAGCTTCCGGGAGCAGTACCACATATTCGAGGTCGAAGGCGTCCTCTGGGACCTGGAAGGCCCGCTGGAGTTCCTTGAGACTGAGTGAGATCGGCGTCCTGCCGGAGCAGATCCCCGGCATGGTCGTCGCGCGCGGCCCCTTCCGGAGGGACCAGCGCCGGATCAGCCGTCGTTCGTGGTCCGCGACCCTTCGAGGATCTCCTTGACGCGCGGGTCGAACACGTCCTTGAACTTGGGGAGGATGTCGAGCATCCAGGCCCGGATCTCCACCAACTGCTCGGGCGAAGCCTCGATGGTGCCTTTCCGCCAGACGCTGATGCAAGAGAAGGTGGCTCGCTCGTATCTGTCCCACTGCCACTGGATGCCTGGTGGGGGCCCGGGGGTCGATTCGATGGCCTCCCGGTCCGCGTGCAACGCGTCGAAGATGCGCTTGGTTTCGTGGTTGTCACCCATACTGATGTTCAGGGTCACCCAGGCATCGTCCTTCCAGAAGGACACCGCGTAGCCGATGCCGTCGTATCCGGAGGGGAAGATTCGGCCGGCGTAGCCGATGTACAGGGTTGCACGGTCGGCGAAGCGCGCCCGCCTTAGATCCGTGATCAGCGGCCGGAAGAAGTCGTCGTGCTGCTGAGCGGCCGCGGATTTTGCCCCCAGAGGCAGCGTGCGGTCCAGGCGCCACTCGCCGGGGGCGACGACCGTGCGGAAGCGTGGCTTGGACTCGCCGCCGTCCTTGCGGACCAACTCGACCTTGACGCCATAGAAGCGGACGTCGTCGCCGGTCCACTGGTTGAGCTTGTGCAGGGCCTGCGCGTACTCGTGGTAGAACGCGGGCGCCACCCAGATGGCGACGCGCGCGTCCAGGCCGGTGGCGTAGGTGAGCAACTGGCCGAGATGGCCGAGGTCGGTCTCTTCGAGCTGGTTCTCGATGGCGACCAGCGCGCCGGTATCGCATTCCTTCGCCAGGATATCGAGGCGCATCGAACCGACCCGCACCTCCGTTTGGGCGCACTCCAGCCTCAGGCCCAATTCCGCCCCGAGGAGGTCGAGGTGCCCCTGCTCCGCCAGCCAGGGCGTGAAGTCGAGCGCCTCGTCCTTCCATCGCGTGCGCACGTCCAGCAGTTCGACCGTTTCCTCGGGCGTGCTCATGACGGGGCATCCTCTCGCATCCCGGAGTCCCCCGGCCGGATGGCGAAGTCGCGGCGGTCGCGGTAGAGCGGCGCCCGGTTGAGCACGTCGTCCTCCACATCGACGTCGATCTCGGCGCAGTCGGTCATCGTCCAGTACTTGTAGCCGCCCAGGAAGAGGTAGGGCCGCGTCTGGTGGAAGAAGCGGCACTCGACGCCCTCTCCCGCGGCGATGCGCGCGCAGAACGCGTCGAGCAGCGCTTGCTGGCCGTCCTTCTTGATCACCACGTACTCGTGCGGCCAGGTATCGCGGTAGGTGACCGCCTCGCGCCAGGGGGCATCGGCGATCAGGGGCATGATGTCGGGGAGTTGGGAGTCCATCCTGGGCGCCTCCTTCGGATGAGAGTAGACCAGTGGGCGCGGCGGCGGCGGGCAGGCATCAGTCCAGCGGGGCGATCGTGCCCGGAGGCTCGCCTCCGTGCGCCCGGTTCCATGCCGCCATGACTTCGTCCCGATGCAGGACTGCCCACTCCAACACGAGACGGCGGGCGCGTGCAGGCAGGCGACCTTGCAGCGTCGAGAGGCTTCCGAGTTCTATGACAGCGTGATGCTCGCCGTACAAGGCGTGAAAGTGTGGCGGCGGGTGGTCTCGGACGTGGATGCGGATAATGATTCCATAGAAGCGACAGATCTCAGGCATCCCGTGTGATGCCCTCAAGGTGGTCTTCATCCGGCAATTCGTCCCACGCCTTGCCGGTGATTTCCATATAGAGGGCGTAGGGACACAAGTCGATTTCGTCGTTCCAGATCACCGCTCCATAGGCGTCGATGTGCACCTGCTCGAAGCACCCCGGCTCGTCCCAGGCCTTGAACACCCCTTTGCCGGTCATGTCGGACAGGTCCACCTCCCCGGCGGCGCCATCCGAATACCGGAGCCAGATCCGGCGTCCCTCCCGAGCCTCCACCGCGACTGGACGGAGCATCACTCCCCCTCCTTTGCATTCTACAGCGTCAGGGTGTGCATCGGCGCGCGGGATGCCCGGCGCGGGGGCCCGTATACTCGGGGGACCATGAGTGACGCTTCGCTCTCCCCGATGTGGCGACAGATCGCCCTGATGCGCGACCGCTTCGATGCGGTGGAGCAGGAGATGGCGTCGCCCGGCGTGGCGACCGACCGGGTGCGGCTGCTGCTGCTGACACGCGAGCGGTCGCAGCTGGAGCCGCTGATCGAGTTGCTGACGCGCTACCACAAGACGCAGGACGACATGGCGCAGGCGGAGGAGGTGTCGCGGGGGAGCGGCGAGGCGGAGATCGAGGAGATGGCGCGGGCGGAGTTCGAGGAGCTGCGCGGGGCGATGTCGGCGCTGGAGGAGGAGGCGAAGCGGGCGCTGCTGCCCAAGGACCCGAACGATGACCGCAACGTGCTGATTGAGATCCGGGCCGGAGCGGGCGGCGACGAGGCGGGGCTCTGGGCCGGCGACCTGCTGCGGGCCTACACGCGCTACGCGGAGGGTCGGCATTGGACGCCAGACATCGTGAGCGCGAACGCGAAGCCCGGCGGCGGCGTGAAGGAGGTCATCCTGCAGGTGACGGGCGAGGGGGCGTTCTCGCGCTTCAAGTACGAGAGCGGGGTGCACCGCGTGCAGCGGGTGCCGGAGACGGAGGCGCAGGGCCGCATCCACACCTCGACGGCGACGGTGGCGGTGCTGCCGGAGGCGGAGGAGGTCGACGTGGAGATCGCGGAGTCGGACGTGCGCATGGACCGCTTCCACTCGGGCGGGGCGGGCGGCCAGAACGTGAACAAGGTCGAGACGGGGGTGCGGCTGACGCACGAGCCGACGGGCATCGTCGTCACCTGCACCGATGAACGGTCGCAGTTGAAGAACCGGCTCAAGGCGATGAGCGTGCTGCGGGCGCGGCTGTACGACATGCAGATGCGGGAGGCGGTGCAGGAGCGGTCGGACCGGCGCCGGTCGCAGGTGGGCACGGGCGACCGGTCGGAGAAGATCCGCACCTACAACTTCCCCGAGAACCGGGTGACGGACCATCGCATCGGGCTGACGAAGCACAACCTGCACTTGGTCATGGAGGGCGAGATCGACGCGCTGATCGACGCGGTGGCGACGGCGGAGGAGGCGAAGGCGCTGGAGTCGGTGTCGCGGGAGGCGGCCGTGGCGGAGTCGGGCCGATGAGCGCGGCGGCGATCCGCGATGTCTGGATGGCGGCGACGGCGCGGCTGCTCGACGCCGGCATCGACGATGCGCGCTTCGAGGCGGAGGTGCTGCTGCGCCACTTCAGCGATCGCTCGCGGGCGCGCTTCTACGCCCACTTGGAGGACGTGCTGACGCCGGAGGCGGAGGCGGCGTTCGAGGCGGCCATCGCGCGGCGGCTGCAGCGCGAGCCGGTGGCCTACATCACGGGGCATCGGGAGTTCTACAAGCTCGACATCCACGTCACGCCCGATGTGCTGATCCCGCGGCCCGAGAGCGAGCTGCTGGTCGAGACGGCGCTGGAGCACCTGCGCGAGCAGCGGGTGCGGCGGGCGCGCGTGGTCGACGTGGGGACGGGGTCGGGCGCGATTGGGCTGGCGATCCTGCGCGGTCGTCGCGACGCGCGGCTGCTGGGCATCGACGTCTCGGCGGCGGCGCTGCGCGTCGCGCGGGAGAACGCGCAACGGCTGACGCCGCGGCGGCGGCACGACTGGCTGCAGGGCGACCTGCTGACGCCGCTGCGGGGGCTGCTGGACTGCGTGGTCGCGAATCTGCCCTATGTGGCGGAGGCGGCGGTCGCGGGGCTGGCGCCGGAGATCCGCCGCTACGAGCCGCGGGCGGCGGTCACGCCGGGCACGACGGGGGTGGAACTGATCCTGCGGCTGGTGACGCAGCTGGGCGCGCGGCTCGCGCCGGGGGGCATCGCGGTGCTGGAGATCGACCCGACGCTGGCGCGGGAGGTGTCGGAGGCGGCGCGGCGGCTGGTCGGGCTGGCGCAGGTGGAGGTGCTGAACGATCTGTCGGGCGCAGCGCGGGCCGTGAAGATCGTCGCGGGGTAGGGGCAAGTCACTCCGCGCCGACGTCGGCCGCAGGCTATGATTGACCCATGACCACCCACGCCGACCATCCCACCGACACCGCTAACGAGTTGCTCGCCAAGGCCCGCGCCTGCCTCGCCGAGGGCGACCTGATGCAGGCCTCGGCGAACGGGTGGCACGCCGCGGAGCAGATGGTGAAGGCCGTCGCCGAGAAGCGGGGCTGGGACCACAGCACCCGCCGCGACCTATACCGCGCCGTCAGCCTCGTGGCGGAGGAACTATCCGACCGACGGCTCGGGCGTCTCTTCCGATCGGCCAATGCCATCGACCAGAACTCCTACGAAGACGACATGCCGGCAGCCACCGTCGCCGTCGGAATCGATGACGTGGAGGAGTTCGCGGCGGCGTTGGAATCCCATCTCTCATGACCGCACGGTCCGACTATCACACCGACACCGCGAGCGAGTTCCTCACGAAGGCTCGCGCCTACCTGGCCGACGGGGATCTGCTACAGGCCTCGGAGAAAGGATGGGGCGCCGCTGCGCGCATGGTGAAGGCCGTCGCTGAAACACGCGGCTGGCGGCATCGGACGCATGGCGACCTGCACCGCACCGTCCACCGCCTGGCAGACCTGTCTGCGGACGCGGAACTGCAGCACCTTTTTCTTTCCGCCAGTGCGCTGCACCAGAACTTCTACGAAGGCGACATGCCCGAGGTGGGCGTCGCCGACGGAATCGATGACGTGGAGCAGTTCGCGGCTGCGTTAGAATCCCACCTGCCATGACCACCCACGCCGACCATCCCACAGCCACCGCGAACGAGTTGCTCGCCGCGGCACGCACCTGCCTCGCCGAGGGCGACCTGATGCAGGCCTCGGCGAACGGGTGGCGCGCCGCGGAGCAGATGGTCGAGGCCGTCGCCGAGAAGCGGGGCTGGGACCACGCCGACCGCGGCGACCTGTACCGCGCCGTCGGCCTCGTGGCGGAGGAATCGGCCGAGCAAGAGCTACGGCGTCTCTTCCTCTCCGCCAACGCCCTCGACCAGAACGCCTACGAAGACGATATGCCGGCAGCAACGGTCGCTGGCGGAATCGATGACGTGGAGCGGTTCGCGGCGGCGTTGGAGTCCTATCTGTCGTGACCACCCACGCCGACCATCCCACCGACACCGCCAACGAGTTGCTCATCAAGGCGCGCGCCTGCCTCGCCGAGGGTGACCTGACGCAGGCCTCGGCGAAGGCGTGGCGCGCCGCGGAGCAGATGGTCGAGGCCGTCGCCGAGAAGCGAGGCTGGGACCACGCCGACCGCGGCGACCTGTACCGCGCCGTCGACCGTCTGGCGGAGGAGTTGCCTGGCCAACGGCTGCAGAATCTCTTCCGCTCGGCCGATGCGATCGACCAAAACTCCTACGGAGATGACATGCCGACAGCCATGGTCGCCGACGGGGTCGATGACGTGGAGCGGTTCGCGGCTGCGTTGGAGTCCTGTCTGTCGTGACGACTCGGTCCGACTATCACACCGACACCGCGAGCGAGTTCCTCGCCAAGTCCCACACCTACCTCGCCGCGGGCGATCTGCTGCAGGCCTCGGAGAAGGGATGGGGTGCAACCGCTCGAATGGTCAAGGCCGTCGCTGAAACGCGCGGCTGGCGGCACAGCACCCACGGCGACCTGCACCGAACCGTCAACCGTCTGGCGGAGGAATTGTCCGACCAACGGCTGCGGGATCTCTTCCGCTCGACCAGCGCCTTGCACCAGAACTTCTACGAAGGGTGGATGACCGAGGCAGACGTCGCTGTCGGGCTCAGGGCTGCTGAGGAGATCGTCGGCCGGCTGCAGGCCGTCATCGACTGAGCGGCCCGACGGCTAGTCGCGCCGGTGCTGATAGATCTTGCCCTCGGTCTTGATCGCGGGGGCGATGATCATCTCGGTCTGCTGCATCTCGATCAGGGTGCGCGCGCCGACGCTGCCCATCGACGTGCGCAGCGCGCCGGCCAGGTTCTCGGTGCCGTCGGTGCGCGAGGTGGGGCCGCTCAGCAGCTTGTCGAGGCTGGTGTGGCGGCCGACGTGCACGCGGACGCCGCGCGGCAGCTCGGCGTGGGGGGTGGCCATGCCCCAGTGGTAGCCGCGGCCGGGGGCTTCGAGCGCGCCGGCGAAGGGCGAGCCGATCATGACGGCGTCGGCGCCGGCGGCGAAGGACTTGCAGACATCGCCGCCCGTGCGGATGCCGCCATCGGTGATGATCGGCACGCGGCAGCCCGTGCGACGCTCGAACTCGTCGCGGGCGGCGGCGCAGTCGATCGTCGCGGTGACCTGGGGCACGCCGATGCCGAGCACCTCGCGGCTGGTGCAGGCCGCGCCCGGCCCGACGCCGACGAGCAGCCCCGCGATGCCCTCGTCCATCAGCTCCAGGGCGGCGCGATAGCCGACCGTGTTGCCGACCAGCACGGGGATGCCGACCTCGGCGACGAGGTCGCGCAGGACGAGGCCCTTGAGCGACCGGGACTCGTGGCGGGCGGTGGTGACGGTGGACTGGACGACGAGGATGTCGGCGCCGGCCTCCTGGATGGTGGGCGCGAGCTTCTTGGTGTTGGGCGGCGTGACGGAGACCGCGGCCGCGACGCCGCCATCGACGATCTGCTGGATGCGGGCGGCCACGAGGTCGTGGCGGATGGGGCTCGTGTAGGCCTCCTGGAGGATGGCCGTCGCGCCCTCCTGGTCGCTGGCGGCGACGCGCGCAAGGATCTCGTCGGGGTCCTCGAAGCGGCACTGCAGGCCCTCGAGGTTGAGCACGGCGAGACCGCCGCGACGGCCCAGCTCGATCGCGAAGTGGGGGTCGACGACGGCGTCCATCGCGGAGGCGAGGATGGGCACGTCGAGGTGCAGGCCGGCGATGCTGGCCGAGATATCGACAAGCTCCGGGTTGACCGTGATCTCGCCCGGGACGATGGCGACATCGTCGAATCCGTAGGCCTGTCGCAACTCTTTGCGTCGGATGTCGGACATGGCGGCTTCCTCCCGGATCGGCGGCTGGCCCCGGCTTAAGGGCAAACCGGCCGCGCGGGGCGGCCGGTCTCTCGGTGGGCGGGCGTGCTCGCGGGCGTGCGCCACGCGGCGCGCGCCCGGAACGCAATCAGCGCGGCACGAGGCCGCGCTGACTCAGGGTATGGCGAGAGGGTCCGGGTGTGGCCGAGTGGCTGCCCCACTGTGCCTCCGGAAGACCGCCTTGCCGCCGGGTACGCCCAGACGCGGCCGCGAGGGGTCGTTCGTGCAACTGAGTATATGGTCAGGGCCGACGGGCCGCCAAGCGGGCCACTTTGCAGAACGCGCCATGCGGAACGAGCACGTGGAGAAGTAGGGGGACGGCGGTGACGACGCGCGACGGAACGGGCCCCGGCACGCTTTATGTCGTGGCGACGCCGATCGGCAACCTGGGCGACCTCAGCGCGCGGGCGGCGGCGGTGCTGCGCGAGGCCGGCGTGATCGCGGCCGAGAGCCCACGCAACGCGCGGCCCCTGCTGTCGCAGCTGGGCGTGACGACGCGGCCCGTGGCCTACAACGACCGCAACAAGGCGCGCAGCCAGGGCCGGCTGCTGACGGCGCTGCGGGCCGGCCGGTCGGTCGCGCTGATCAGCGACGCGGGTACCCCGGGCGTGTCGGACCCGGGGCAGGACCTGGTGGCGGCGGCCGTCGCGGCGGGGGCGCGGGTCGTGCCCGTGCCGGGGGCGTCGGCGGCGACGGCGCTGCTCTCGGTGGCGGGGGTGCGCACGCGCACGGTGCGGCTGCTGGGCTTCCTGCCGCGCAAGCGGGGCGAGCGACGGGCGCTGCTGGCGTCGCTGGGGGAGGCCGGCGAGCCGGGCCTGGCGTTCGAGTCGCCGCGGCGGGTGGCGGCGTCGCTGTCCGACGTCGCGGCGGTGCTGCCCGACGCCTCGCTGGTCGTCGGCCGCGAGCTGACCAAGCTGCACGAGGAGATCTGGCGCGGCGGCCCGGCCGACGCCGTCGCGCACTTCGCGTCGCCCGACGGCGAGGCGCCGCGCGGCGAGTTCACGCTGCTCATCGTGCCGGCGGCCGGGGCGGGGTCGCGCTGGTCCGAAGCGGCCGTGCGGTCGGCGCTGCGGTCGCAGCGGGCGGCGGGCCGGAGCCGCCGGGAGGCGTCGGTGGTCGTGGCGGGCCGGTCGGGCTGGGGGCGGTCGGAGGTGTATCGGCTGTGGGAGGGGTAGGGGGTCGGGGGGACGGGCGGCGACGCAGGGTTCCGCACGATCGGTGGTCAGGGGACGGCCACCGGACCTCCTGGCCCAAGAACCAAGAGGCCGTGGCACCGGTGGAGCCGTCGGCAGTCGCACCCCGGGACTGCTGGTCGCGTCTCAGCTTGAAGCGATGGCAGCGGCAGCCGGAGTGCAGTCCGTCAGTCCACGAGCGATACCTTGATTGCAGCCTTCACCGGCCTGTCCACCTCCGGTGAGCGCAGCGCTCCGCGCTGGATCCGGTCAAGCAGGTGTTGGTCGAGCGGTGCCCCCAGCCAATAGAGTTGACGAGTCAGCCCTCGCTCAAGCAGAGCAAGGCTCGTCAAGGAAGCACGCGGGTAGTACACGCACGAATCATGGTCCGGGTACTCGTGCTCCTCTGGACGAATGACCACGCAACGGTCGTTACAGCGCCTCCGCCGCGCCGGATCATGAGTCGTGAGGTTCGCGATGGCGACAGCGCCTGCCGCCGTGGCCAGACTCAGCACCATCCACAGATGGTTCGCCTCGTCCAAACCAAAAAATGTGTCGCCGACCTTCATGCGAGCTCGGAGAGGGCTGTACGGAGGCGATAGACGGCATCGGCCTGATCAATCGCCATCCGAAGCTCATCCTCGCCATAACCCTCATTACGCAGGATGTCGGCCGGGTCAATCGGCAGTACGCTCGTTCCCGGATTGGTCCACTCCGGCAGGAGGTGGCTCAGATCCGACAAACTCCACTCCGACTCCTGCCCGTACTGGTCGAATATCCGACCGAGAACCATTTCCGAGTACTCGGACAACTGATCGACACCAGCGTCTTGAACAAGCAAAACGTCAAAGCCCTCACAGGCAATGGAGCACTGCCAGATCGACTCGGCTTGCGGAGCCGGGTCCTTGATCAAGTCGAGGACCCGGCTGAGTACAGGGCCGAGTTTCATGGCAACGAATCGATCGCCAGTGATGGGTGAGCCAGTCTCAATCAACGCCGTGCGATCCGCGAGGTACAGCAGCTTGATCAGCTTCATGTACTTCATACGCCCGCCATCCCGCTTTAGCAGGTAGGCTGCCGCCTGCGTGGCCTTGTGCTCATCGAAGATAAACTCCATGATGACCTCAACCCATCTGACTCGGGGGGCGGACTCGGTAGACGCGCGCCAATTGACGAGAGTCTACCGCCGGCACCATAAGGTGTCAAGTGCCGCCGTCCGCGCGCATCAGATACCGGAGTGCGATTCGCTCCCTAAAGCCGAATAGCGCGGGTATTCTCAACGTGCTTATGAGTCGTACACAATAGCCTGGCGAGCGCGACCGGAACCACGAATCCTCGCAGGAGGTGATATAAGCCCACCAAGTCCGCGTGGCGCCGCAGGGGAGCAGGCTCGGTGGCGGCGGGGAGGCAGGACGGGCCCTGACTGCCGGATCAGTCTTCGCACGTCGCCAGCGCGACCTCCAGCACATCGACCTCCGCCTGATCGAACGTCAGATCCCAGGTGACCTTGGTGTCCCGCCAGTAGGTCGCGTAGAGGCAATGCGACGACGCATCCGGCGGCATCCACTCGGCGGGGTCACGGGCGCCCTTGGATCGATTCGAGGATGCGGAGACGGCGAGCAGGGCGAAGCGGTGCTCCAGATCGTTGGCGAACGCCCGCCGCCTCTCGGGTGACCAGGCCCACGCCCCCGAATCCCAGGCCTCGGCGAGCGGCACCATGTGATCCACATCGAGGCCGCCGCCGTCGCCGGTGACCACCCGTCCGTCGTAGAGGCTGACCCATCGCCCATCGGAGAGATTGCAGCGCTCGCCGACGGTCGGAGTCTCGACCGCGTCACGGATCAGCACTTCCTTGCGCGTGTCGCAGCCGTCGCCGTCGGCGTCGATCCAATGACGGAACAGACCTCGGTCGTAGCCCTCCCGGCTGTGCTCCTCCTCGATGACAAGCTCTGGTCCGACGCGCAACGGGATGTCGAACGCCGGCGTCCCGGAGCCGGTATAGGTCGCGGAGAACCAGTAGATCGAGCCCTGCTGCAGCTCGGTGAAAGCGTTTACGAACGCAGGCGCACCAGAGCGCCAGAGTAGCCAGCGCTGATCCGCGTTCTCCCAGCGCGCGATCGTGGTGATCTGGAGGTCGCTGTGCTCCGCGGCGTGCTCGACGAGCGTGCCGGCGTCGACGCTCGGGGCATCCCACAGTAGCTGGATCCACTTGGAGATCGGCGCGTCTTCCTGGGCCGTCGAGACGCCGGGCAACAGGGCGATCGCCAAGGCCAGCACGACGCCGGCGATCGCGGTGAGACCACGGTGCGCGGACATGCCGACCTTCCTCGTCTCCCATCCCACCCATCATCCCGAGAGGTATAGAACATTTGTTCTGTCTTGTCAATCGACGTGGTCGGCGTGGGCCGTGGGGCTGGACGCGATTTCTCCGGGTGGTGACGGCGGCCAGCGGGGTGCCGGATCTGGGAGGCGCGATGGTGGCGAGGGTGTGGCGCCCCGCGTAGGCTGACGCAGGCCAGCCCGATCGGTGGCGTTGCACGGGGGAACCGGCGCCCGGCCCGGCGGAGATCAGCACGTGGAAGCACCCGGAACAACGGGGGTCCTGCGGCCGGAGGCGTTCCATGGAGCGCGCACGCGGGCCGCGCGGCTGCTGCGGATCGGGGGGCCGTTCACCGCGGTTGACGTCGATGCCAAGGCGGTCGCCTTCCGAGGCAAGCGCGATGCCGTGGCGCCCCTGGCCGACGTCCCCTCGATCCGCCACGAGGCAGGACGATTCTGGAGCCGGCTCACGATCAGCAGAGCGGACGGGACGATCTTCTCGATCGGCGGTCTCCCGCGTGAGACGGCGGGCCGGCTGGTCTTGGCGTGTGAGGGGCCGGCGCTGAGCGCCACTCTCGGAATGAAACTGAACCCGAGCCAAGTCAAGGCGGCGATCACGGCCGAAGACTGCACGCTCGTCCTCGCGGGACCGGGGACCGGGAAGACGGCGACCGTGCTGGCGAAGCTGGCCCACCTGCGCAAGCGAAGGGAGATTCCGTCCGCGGAGATCTTGATCCTCTCGTACAACCGCAACTCCACGGCGGAGGTTGTCGAGAGGGCCAGCCGGGCCGGGTTGCGTGCACACGTGCGGACATTCCACGCCCTGGGCCGCAGCGTGCTCGGCCTGGGTGGCGGCCGGTTCACGGTCTCGAAGATGGCGGAGGATCACGCGAAGCTGCAGGCCGCGATCCAGGGATTCCTGCGCGAGGCGCTGGCCGACCCGACGACCGCCGCGCGCGTGGAGCCCGCACTGCACAGCGGGCTGCTGCCCTACCGCAGCCCGTTCACGTTCAAGAGCAAGGACGAGTACTACAAGTACGTTCGCTCGGTCGAGCTGCGGGCGCTGTCGGGGGATGTGGTTAAGAGCCTTGAGGAGCTCGAAATCGCGAACTTCCTTTACTGCAACTCGGTCGACTTCGTGTACGAGGACCAGTTTCCGTTCGGGCCTGGAGACACGGAGCGCACGCGATACTTGCCCGACTTCTTCCTACCGGACTACGGGATCTACCTCGAGCACTTCGGGGTGCATCGGGATGGCTCGACGCCGCCGTACGTCGACGAGCGGAAGTACCGGGAAGGGATAAAGTGGAAGCGGGTCGTGCACAGGGAACACGGGACCACGCTGCTGGAGACGTACAGCTATCAGAAGAAGGAAGGGACGCTGCTGAGCGGCCTGGACGACACGCTGCGCGCACACGGCGTGGATCTGCAACCACTCCCCCCAGAGAAGCTGTGGGCCAAGCTCGAGGCGCTCAGCTACACGACCCGCCTCACCGCGCTCCTCGGCACGTTCCTCGGGCACTTCAAGTCGAACGAATTCGATCTCGCGGCCCTGCGTGTCACGGCGGCGAAGCACCCCGACCCCGAGCGCTGCGTCGCGTTTCTCGCGCTCTTCACAGTGATCTACGAGAAGTATCAGCAGGCGCTCAATGACGAGGCGGCGATCGACTTCGACGACATGATCGTGGGCGCCCGCGAGCGCGTCGAGGAGGGTTCCTACCGCAGCCCGTATCGCTTCATCCTGGTCGACGAGTTCCAGGACATCTCGGCGGGGCGCGCGCGGTTCCTCAAGGCGCTCGCCGACCAGCGGGATGCGGAGTTGTTCTTGGTCGGCGACGACTGGCAATCGATCTACCGGTTCGCGGGCAGCGACCCCCAGATCATGATCGACTGCGAGACGCACTTCGGCCCGACCACTGCGACCACGCTCGATCAGAGCTACCGCCTCAACAGCGGCGTGCTATCGGTCTCCACGGCCTTCGTGACTCAGAACCCGGATCAGATGAAGAAGTCGATGCGCCCGGTGAAGACCGTGCCGGAGCCTCGCGTGTCCATCTGGTACGCCCACGACGATGCGGCGCTGATCGGCCCGCTGGAAGCGATCTGCGAGGAGTGGACAGGCAGCGGGCAACCGACCGTGCTCGTGCTTGGGCGCTACAGGCATCTTCGCCCGCAAGATTGGGATCGGCTTTGCGCCGATTTCGAGGACCTCGCGCTGTCGTTCATGACCGTGCATCGGGCCAAGGGCCTGGAGGCCGACTACGTCGTGGTGCTCGGGCTCTCGGGCGGGACCTACGGGTTCCCGGCCGAGATCGCCGACGACCCGATCCTCGACCTCGTCCTGCCCGCCAACGAGCGCTTCGAGCACGCCGAGGAGCGCCGGCTGTTCTACGTGGCGCTGACGCGGGCGAAGGAGCATGTGCACTTGGTCGCCGATGCCGAGCGACCGTCGGTCTTCGTCGAGGAGCTGCGGACGAGAGAGGGTGGGACGGAGGACGGGGCCGTCTCCGTGATCGGGACGCCGCCGCCCGTCCCCGACTGCCCGGGCTGTGGCGCCGGCGTCGTCAAGAAACGATCCAACCGCGACGGCCCAGGGCGGTTCTTCGGCTGTACGAACTACCCCCAGTGCGACTGGACATCTCCGGTCTGCGACGGCTGTGGGAATGGCTACATCGACGCCACGCGGCACTGCTCGAACGACGGCTGCTCCGCAACCTGGGACGCCTGCCCGCAGTGCGGCGACGGCGTGCTGCTTCGGCGCGAAGGGCAGCGGGGGCCGTTCTTCGGCTGCTCACGCTGGCGGGCGATCCCGCCTTGCGACTACACGCGGAACGCGCACAGCTAGGCACGGCGTATCTGCGACTCAAGCGGGCGGAATCAGCGGGCGATTGCGCCGTCACCACGGCGATAGACGCGGGCCAGCGCAGGCGCGCCGCTGGGAGTCAGAGGGCGGAGCGTGACGTTACGGGCTTGCCGTAGGTTGTATGACCACACGCCCGCCGTCGGCGACCTCAACGTACAAGTTGTGGCCATCGAGCAAGGCCATGCCCACAAGAGGGTCGACGCCAACTGACCCGGTCTCGACGTACCTCCGCCGACCGTCCCAGAGAGCCGTAACGCCGTACACATCGAAGACGGCCTCGCTTCCGTCCGCCAGGACCGCCTCCCCATCGCCCACGACGGGCAGCCCCAAGTCCGCGACCAGCGTCGGCGGCAGCGTCAGGTAGCCGTTGAAGCCCGTGTCCACCACGGCCTCTACCTCCCGAGTCCGCCCCGCCGGGCCCTGCAGCCGAAGAGTGATGACGGCTTCGTAGCTGGCGTTCACCACCCCCTCGATCACCTGATCCTCCCCAAGGAGCTGCCCCCGAACCGGTACAGGGCCCGATGTCCGACCCGCATCAGCCAGACCTGGGCGTCGGGTTGTCGGTCCCGCAGGGCCTCCGATGCAGCAATGGCATTCTTGCCGAGGGTGTAGCTTCCGCTGTCCACGTCGATGGCGACGACCTCCCCATGGTGGTCCGCCTCAACAAGGTGGCGGATGTCCCGCTCGTAGATCTCTTTCCCAAGGCGGGCCGTCTCCTCGCGCGACCGGCGTGTTGGCGTCGTCATGTCCTCACCTCCCGTTTCCTCGCAGTCTAACGTCCCGGAGCTGCCGGCGAGTGAGCGGTGGGGACCGGCAGGCTGAGGCGGTGGGGACCGGCGCAGGAGCAGGTAGCGGGCAGCTACCGCCCGACCCCGGTAGAGTCACCCCATGACCGACAACATCCTCGTCTGCGTCGCGTGGCCGTACGCCAACGGGCCGCTGCACCACGGGCAGCTGGGCGGCGCCTACCTGCCGGCCGACATCTTCGCGCGCTACCACCGGGCCAAGGGCAACCACGTCGCGATGGTCTCGGGGTCGGACGTGCACGGCACGCCGATCACGGTGCGCGCCGAGGCCGAGGGGCGCTCGCCGGAGGAGGTCGTGGCCGAGTACCACGCCGGCTTCCTGCGCACCTGGGAGGGCATCGGCATCGCCTGGGACGTGTTCACCTCGACCGGCACCGAGAACCACGCGCGGGTGACGCAGGATCTGTTCCGCCGGCTGCTGGACAACGGCTACCTCTACACGGCTTCGCAGACGCTGCTCTACGACCCGGCCGACCGGCGCTTCCTGCCCGACCGCTACGTCGAGGGGACGTGCCCGCACTGCGCCTACGAGCGGGCGCGCGGCGACCAGTGCGACGACTGCGGCCGCCAGCTCGACGCGACCGACCTGCTCGAGCCGCGCTCGAAGACGTCGGGGGCGACGCCGGAGTTGCGCGAGAGCGAGCACTACTTCCTCAAGCTGTCGGCGCTGGCGCCGCCGCTCGAGGAGTGGTTCGCGTCGGGCAAGGAGCACTGGCGCAAGCACGTGCTCAACTTCTCGCAGGGGATGCTGCGCGAGGGGCTGAAAGACCGCGCCATCACGCGCGACATCCTCTGGGGCATCCCGGTGCCCGACGGCCTGCCGGCGCAGGTGGCGAGGATCGAGGACAAGCGCATCTACGTCTGGTTCGAGGCCGTGATCGGCTACCTCTCGGCGACCATCGAGTGGGCGCAGCGGTCGGGCGACGCCGACGCCTGGCGCGTGTTCTGGGAGCAGCCGGACGCGAAGATCTACAACTTCATCGGCAAGGACAACGTGCCCTTCCACACGATCGTTTGGCCGGCGATCCTGCTGGGCGCGGGCGGGCTCAACCTGCCATACGACGTGCCGGCCAACCAGTACATCACGATGTCGGGCAGCAAGGCGAGCACGAGTCAGAACTGGGCCGTGTGGGTCGAGGACTACCTGACGCGCTACGACCCCGACGCGCTGCGCTACGCGCTGGCGGCGCAGATGCCCGAGACGAGCGACAGCGACTTCAGCTGGGGGGCGTTCCTGCGCCGCAACAACGACGAGTTGGTCGCGACCTGGGGCAACCTGGTGCATCGCACGCTGACCTTCACGGTGCGCAACTTCGACGGCGCGGTGCCCGAGCCCGGGCCGCTCGATCAGGCGTCGATGCACCTGCTCGACCGCACCCGCTCGACGCTCGACCAGGTGGGGGAGTCGATCGCGGGGGTGCACCTGCGGCAGGGGTTGCAGCAGGCCTTCGCGCTGGCGCAGGAGGCCAACCGCTACCTCGACGCGACGGCGCCCTGGCAGGCGATCAAAACCGACCGGCAGGCGGCGGCGCGGTCGCTGTACACGGTGCTGAGCGTCATCGCGGGGCTGCGCACGGCGCTCTGGCCCTACCTGCCGTTCAGCTGCGAGCGGCTCAACGGCTTCCTGGGCGCGACGACGCCGGTCGCCGAGCAGGGCTGGTCGCTGCAGGCGCTGGCGCCGGGGACGCCGCTGGCGAAGCCGGCGCCGCTGTTCACGAAGCTCGACCCCTCGATCGTCGAGCAGGAAGAGGCGCGGCTGGGGTCGTGAACGCGCAACCCGACGCGGAGGGGGAGGCCGCCGGCGACACAGCCGGCGTAACTGCCGGCGATACCGCCGGCGAGACGGCCGGCCTGATCGACAGCCACGCGCACCTGCACGACCGCGCCTTCGGCACCGACCGGGCGGCGGTGCTGGCGCGGGCGCGGGCGGCGGGGCTGTCGGCGATCGTGACGGTCGGCACCGACCGGCCCGAGAGCGAGGCGGCGGTCGCGCTGGCGCGCGCCGAGCCCGACGTGTTCGCCGCCGTCGGCTTCCACCCGCACGACGCGAAGGACTGGACCGCGGCCGAGCGGGCGCGCATCGCGGCGCTGGCGGGCGAGGAGGCGGTCGTCGCCATCGGCGAGATCGGCCTCGACTTCTATCGCAACCTGTCGCCGCGCGCCGACCAGGAGCGGGCGTTCCGCGATCAGCTGTCGCTGGCCGATGAGCTGGCGCTGCCGGTGGTGATCCACTCGCGCGACGCGCACGCGGAGACCGTCGCGATCCTGGAGGAGTGGGCGTCGGGCCGGGCGCGTCCGGGCGACCGGCCGCTGGGGGTCATCCACTGCTTCTCGGGCGACGCGGCGCTGGCGCGGCGGTACGTCGATCTAGGCTTCGCGATCTCCTTCGCGGGGCCGGTCACCTACCCCCAAAGCACGGTTCTGCGGCAGGCGGTGGTCGCCGCGCCGCGCGGCTGGATCATGGTCGAGACCGACAGCCCCTACCTGTCGCCGCAGGGGCGTCGCGGCCGCCGCAACGAGCCGGCGCTCGTGGTCGGGACGGCGGCGTTCATCGCCGGTCTGCGCCACGAGTCGCCGTCGGCCTTCGCGGCGGAGACGTCGGGGACGGCTCGTCGGGTGTTTGGGCTGCCGTCGGCGGGGGTGGGTGTGTCGGGCCACTGAGAACCCGCCTGCCCGGCGGGTGCGTCCCGAACAACGCGGACGGCGGGAATCACAGTGACCTGACCACGGGGGTAGCTAGCCAGAGTGCGGGGGGTGAGGCGGGCACCACTGCTTCCACTGCTTGAAGTTCGCGACGGAGATCGGGAATCGCTTGCCGAACACGGCTTCGACTCGGGATACGTCGGCTTCCGATTCGACGACGATCTCTTGGATGAAACTCAGCGGGATGTGATCCGGAATAAGAACTTCCGCCTGGACATCGTGTTTCCACTGGCTGCGCTGGGCGTCCGACTGATCGGGCTCCCAATGGAAGCTGTCGAAATTGAGGTGCGGCAGTGCCTCGATCGGATCGAAGGACCGCTGCGCGCGGCTGGAGATCGCGTTCGTGAGGGTGATTCGGGAACCATCCGCGCCAGCGAGACTTCGTGAAAGGCAGAACATGACCAGTGGGTGGTCCGGGTTGCGCTTCTTGAACTCATGCCGCAGCGGTGTGCAACGAGACAGACACAGATGGACGAAACTGGCGTTATCGAGCGCCCAATCACGATCCCGGGATTCCGGGTCGCCCCCGGGTACCGGCACTTCAAGACGCAGCAAGTGCCGGATCCGCGTCGAGAAGAGTCCACCTGCCACTGCGATCCCTTGAAGGTTCGGGAGTGCCGTGAAGTGGTACAAGTGCTCGACACCGCGAGCCTGGAGTTCTTCGGCGATGCCTGGCGTGAAGGGCTGTAGCCACCACGGCGAACTCGCCGGAGCACTCACCGCTGCCAGCGCCCGCGCGTTCCAGGTGCGCCTCGCACCGTCCTCAAGGTGGACGGCCAACCAGTCGTCGCCGTCAACTTCCACCACCTCCTCCACCTTGTAGAGCAGTCGCTCACTCGTGTTCCAGTACCACTTCCCCTGCTTGAGCTTGCCATTCATGTGAGTCCTGCCCCCGAGGCGTGAGTTGAGCCGGGTCGTGAACGTGCGCGGCGGGCTCCAGTCGGTCCAGCCCTCTGCGCGCTGCTCGCAGATCTCGATCGTGTGCGCTCGGAGTCAGCGCCGCGGGTGCGACGCCGTCTTCAGGGCTATCGAATCGGGAGTCAGGACTGCTCCAGCAGGACGGGCGGGGTGGCTTCGTAGTCGACGGTCAGGCGGAAGAACTGGAGCAGATCGCGCCCGAGCAGCGAGGGTATCCCCCGGTTCGTGGTGGTCGGCTGAGTCACCCACACCCGCGCGTCCTGCGAGACACGGTCCGCGCCGGCGTCGGTCTCGAAGAACAGCCGCGCTGCGAGCGGGATGATGTACACGCCGCCGCCGACGCCCTCGATCCGGCGGCGTTCCGGATGATCGTCGAACGGGAGGTTGAGCGGCGGCGCGCCGGGCCGCCGCAGATCGCTCGGGCGCAAGATCGTGTCGTCGGCGCCTGTATCGATCAAGAAACGGACCTCGAAGACGCTCGACATCCCCTCGATGAGCACGTCGACGCCCACGTAGGGGCGCGCGACCACGCCCGGGATCGCGACCGGCCGCAGATAGCCGGGGATGCGGGTCACAGGATCAGGATCTCGTCCCGCGCGGGCACGGGCTCGATCACCGCCGTGGAGTGCTCCGCCTCGGGGATCTGCGCGAACAGGTCCTCGAGGTCGTGACCGAACGCGAACTGCTGGTCGTCGCCGAAGCAGGCGACGAACTGGCCCACGTGCGTGTCGAGGAGGTCGGGCATGCGGGCATCAATGGCCTCCATGTTCCTTCGGGATTTGTCCCGGTCCGGAAACTCAATGCCCTCGGGGACGCCGTGATGCCACTCCATCGCGCACTCTCCTCGTCTGACTGGCAATATAGCGGGTTGCGGACGGGATCGCCGGCGGGCCGCGGGCCTACCCCCCGAAGACGGCCTGTACGGGGCAGGAGAAGCCGGGCAGCACGTCCAGGCCGTCGAGGGCGTCGTCCTCGCCGAGCGTGGCGTCGCCGCGTTCCGGCTGGTACACGGCCACCGTGCGCGTGTCCGGGTGCACGACCCAGACGAGGCGCACGCCGTGGCTCAGCCACATCCGTGCCTTGTCGTGGACCGCGCGGCGGCTGTCGCTGGGGGAGGCGACCTCGACCACCAGGTCGGGCACGACCTCGGAGTAGCCGGTCACCCGCACGCCGGGCGGCGTCCGCTCGGCGGAGAAGTACGCCACATCGGGCTCCCGCACCGTGTCCGGATCCCGTTCCAGCCAGACGCCCGAGTCCGAGCCGACCAGCCTCCCCAGCCGGCGGGGCTTGATGAAGTTTCCCAGTGCAATGCCCAGATTCATGACGATCTCGCCGTGCTCTTGTCCTGATGGCATGGTTTCGCAGAGCACCCCCCGGATCAGTTCGCCGCGCACACCCTCGCCGTCGAGCCGTAGCAGGTCGGCGGCGGTCAGCAGCTTCGCCTCGGTCGTTGTCGTCATGCCTCGTCGCTCCCGTGGCTTGCAGTGTACCGGATCCCGCGAGGGGGGCCGACGGTTGTTCCGGTTACCCCCACCATCCCCCGGCGCTTGTCCGGCCCCGCGGGGCGGGCGAGAATCGGGGGCGTGACTAGTGTCGCATCGCTCTACGGACCCGTGGCGGACGATCTGCAGTTGGTCGAGGACACGCTCGACCTGACGGCGCGGACGGACTTCGCGCCGCTGCAGGAGATGCTCGAGGCGGTGCTGTCGCGGGGCGGCAAGCGGCTGCGCCCGGCGATCGCGCTGCTGGCGGGGGGCTTCGGGTCGTACGACGCGCAGAATCAGGTGCTGCTGGCGACGTCGATCGAGCTGCTGCACACGGCCACGCTGGTCCACGACGACGTGATCGACGCGGCCCAGACGCGGCGCGGCCAGCCGACGGCCAACGCCAGCTTCGACAACGCGGCGACGGTGATGCTGGGCGACTACATGTTCGCGCACGCGGCCGAGCTGGTGGCGCGGACGGGGCACGTGGCGGTCATCCGGCTGTTCGCGCAGACGCTCAAGACGATGGCGACGGGGGAGCTGCGGCAGGACATCAGCGCCTACGACGCCGAGTCGGCCAGCATGCGCGACTACTACGCGCGCATCTACGGCAAGACGGCGTCGCTGTTCGAGACGGCGGGGCGGGGCGGCGCGCTGATGTCGGGCGCCGACGCGGCGGCGGTGTCGGCGCTGGGCGAGTACGGGCGCTGCCTGGGCATGGCCTTCCAGATCGTCGACGACGTGCTCGACTTCACGGCGACGGCGTCGGCGCTGGGCAAGCCGGTGGGCGGCGATCTGCTGGCGGGCACGCTGACGCTGCCGTCGATCCTGCTGATGGAGTCGCCGGCGGGGGAGGCCGTCGTGCGGCGGCTGTTCGCGTCGGAGGAGGCGGCGGCGCGGGAGGCGCTGCTGGGCGAGGCGCTGTCGGCGATCCGCTCGGGCGACATCCTGGCGCGGTCGCGCGCGACGGCGGTCGAGTGGCGGCAGCGGGCGCTGGGGTCGCTGTCGGAACTGGGGCCCGGGGCCCGGGGGGAGCGGGCGTCGCTGGAGGAGATCGCGGCGTTCGTCGTCGATCGGGGGTTTTAGGGGGCGGTCGGTTCGCCTCAGACCAGCCCGTGCGACTCGCCCCACTCGCGCCACCTCGCGCGGGAGGCGGTCATGTCGCCCCACTCCTCGTAGGGAACGGGGCTCTCTCCCGTGAGCGCCCTGAGAGCGTGGAGCCAATGACCCCCGTTCTCGACGAACTCCCGCAGCACCAACGGGAGCACGTCCGGGCCCAGCGCGAGGATGGCCAGGTAGGCAGGATGCGCGACCATGTGACGGATCGTCGAATAGCCAGCGACATCGTCGGACCACTCACGCTTGAGTTCATCGAATCTCGCCTGCAACTCGACGTCGCTGCCGTGCCACGGACGCGCCGGGGCGCTCTGCGGGTCTCGATCGTAGGCCACCGGCCTGGAGTCCTTTCACGCGGACGATGCGTCGGCAACGGTCCGAGGATAGGCGGTGGGGTGGCGGGAGCGGGGGGCACTGTCGGGGCTGGGGCCGGGCCCGGGGGACTGGCGGAGTTCGCGACGGTGGGGGGAGTTCGTGATGGAGTGGGGGCCTGACGGGGAGGTACGCTCCCAAGATGGTACCGAAGTGGTTCGCACAGGACAGTTTCGGACGCTTGCGGGCGGTGGCGCTGGGATGCGGAGCTGTAGGGCTAGCAGCGATCGCGATCGCGCTCCTCTCGCCCGGTGCGTCGTTTCTACCTGTCGCTGAGGAATCGAGACTCGCCGTGGGCCTCTTCCTAGCTGCCCAGGGTGCCCTCGCCGCACTCGCGCTCGCGGTCGCCACATTCTTCATGCAGCTAGGGCCTGTTTACATAGGTTGCAGGGCATCGTAGATGACGGCGAGGTGGATGAAGGCGAGGAAGACGACGTCCAGTTTGTCGTAGCGGGTGGCGATGCGCCGGAAGCGTTTGAGGCGGCGGAAGAAGCGCTCCACCTCGTTGCGCTGGCGGTAGAGGGTCCGGTCGTAGTCCCACGGGTGGGCGCGCGCGGGGTGGGGCGGCACGACCGGCCGGTAGCCGAGGTCTTGCGCCAGGGCGCGCGTCTCGTCGCCTTCGTAGGCGCGATCCATCAGGAGGGCGGGCCGGCCGGGCGGCGCGCCCAGGTCCCGCAGCAACGCCCGCCCCCAGGGCGCGTCCCCGGCCTGCCCGGGCGAGAGCGCCAGCCCCAGCGGGGTGCGATCGTTGAGGACCAGCGCGTGGAGCTTGGTGGTCAAGCCCCCGCGCGAGCGCCCGATCGCTTGGCGCCCCCTTTTTTCCGCGCCCCACTGGCGTCCGGGTGGAGCTTGATGATCGTGCTGTCCAGCGACAGCACTTCCAGATGGCGTCCCGCCATCTGGTCGCGCTGCAACTCTCCGAAGACCCGCTCCAGCACGCCCCGCTTGGCCCACCGATTGAGCCGCTGGTAGACGGTGTGCCACGGCCCGAAGGATTCGGGCAAGGCCCGCCATTTACACCCCTGCTCGGCCACGTAGAGCAGCGCGTTGAGCACCTGGCGGTGCGGCAGCTTGGTGTGGCCGCTCGGCTGCGGCAGGTAGGGCGCAATCCGTTCGTATTGGGCGTCCGTCAGTTCCATCGCTGATCCTCGCCCGCCACCACAACCAGCACCACTCTGCCGGAAACCCCGCCCTATGTAAACAGGCCCTAATGCACAACCGAGTCGGCGAGGACGAAGCACTATTCCGGGAGGTCCTGAAGGAGTCCTGGATCAGTGAGTTCTTCGTGGTTTCTCTGGGAGCCCTGCTGCTAACTGCGAGCGCGTTGCTTTTCCTTCAGGAACGACCTTCTGAATCACCGCTGCCAGCAATGAGCGGCACCAGAAACCTGCTTCTCGTAGCTGCATTCGCGTTCGCAGTGAACGTCGCAACCGCTGGGGCGAGCTTCTGGCGAGCAGTCCGGCTGCTCGGTCCCAGCCGATGGCGCGATGTCCAGCGAAGACTCGCCAGTAGACAGATAGTACTGGCGGTGAGAGCGCACGCTCGGAGACTGGCTCAGATGAGTGACCATCCAATCGAGCAGCTTGTCGCCTTCGCGAGGTCATCGCCTGAGGAAGACGAAGCAAATCGGTTGATCAGGCAGACGATCGAGAGTGCCGGAGCGGCCGCTCGCAATCGGGGATTCAGTGCGTACCAGGACGCGTTCGACACAGTGCGTGAACTGATCGAGACGGCGGTGGCTGAGCTTCCTATGCAGCACGCTCGTCTCGGAATTGAGGGAGCGTTCCCACCTATACAGGAGATTCGGAAGCAGCTTCCAGGCCTCCGTCGCGAGGTCTACCGTCTGGGCTGGACTGACTACAGTTACGAGTTCGCCCGCTTCGACCATTGGCTGCTAGCGCGCGGGGCCGAATGGCGCGCTGGCGATATCTACGAGGCAGGTCTGGATGGGATGCGTGACTCGGTGCGTGCAGCTCTCGAAGTTGCCCCTGCGAAAGACCACGACGTGATCCTTCCGCGCGCCTGGATCAACCTCGGAATACCAATCACCACCTTGGCTCAGTGTGTAGGAACCGAAGCGGATGAGGCAGAAGACTGTGAGAGGCTCTTGCTTCGGACCTTCCAGCAATTCGAGGCTTACTTCGACAGTCTTATACGCCAGCAAGGGTCCGGACACATCGATGACTTCCTCGTTGGCCTCAAAAAGCATCTCGATTATGCGACGTTCGTGCTTGGGGGACATGCTGGCCGAAACGCTGCGCTCGTTGAAGAACTGCAGCGAGACGCCCGGTTCCTCCAGATGGGGATTGGCGGCCGCGTGATCGAGCTGGCTCGGACCGGCGACCTAGCCGATGAGCAGTCCTATCTGGACTCGTTTCGGACGCGTTTCACTAGCATCCAGCAACTAGCGAGGGACCTAGGAACTGCACTGAGTCTCACGTCTCGATCAGACTTCTCGTGGGACGCGTGGCAGATGGATCGGGCGCCTGGGGGCCGCCGCGGGGCCATACACCCTGAGATCTGCGTCCTGAGCTTCTTCGTTGTCCGGGCACTTGAGCTCGGCGCCACGGATACGCCGCTCGAGTTCGGAGGTCACAAAGCGCGCGTCGCGGACTACACGAAGAATCACGTTGCTGATCTGGCCCGCTTTGCGCGCTTTACTGACCCAGCCACTCAACGTGATGACGCGGTCCGAGCCCTCCTCGCCGGACTGGGTGTCACCAACGAGCTTGAGTAGGCCAGTCGCTCGATCCTGGTCACAAGGATGACTCGGTGAACCAATCAGTGGGTTCGGCGCGTCGTCCCCCATGCTTCGGATGGCGCAACACTCGCTGCCTGCTGCGGAACCGCCGGGGATGGCCACCCTACGCCACGACGGCCGGGGCCGGACCCTCCGACGCCGGGACGCGGGCGAGGAAGCGGAAGACGGAGCGGGAGGCGCCGAGGAAGCCGTCTTCGGTGTAGGCGATGCGGTGCTCGGCGCAGAAGGCGCGGACGATGGGCTGGGCGCGGCTGAGGCGGTTGCGCGGCATGTTGGTGAACAGGTGGTGCTCGATCTGGTAGTTGAGGCCGCCGTAGACGAAGTCGGTGAGGGGCGAGCCCTTGACGTTGCGGGCGGTGAGGATCTGCTCGAGCAGGAAGCCGCGGCGGGTGTCGTCGGTGATGGTGTCCATGCCCTTGTGGTTGGGGGCGAAGACGAGGGAGTTGTAGAGGCCGAAGGCGCCCTGATGGATGAGGACGAAGGCGAGGGCGAGCCACCAGGGGCCGATGAAGGCGATCAGGCAGCCGTAGATGACGAGGTGGCCCAGCAGGCCGGCGGCCTCGAACCAGGCCAGCGGGCCGCGAATCTTGGTGACCCGGTGGGCGCTGTGGACGCGGGCGCCGGTGGACTGCAGCGGCAGGAGGAACCAGAAGTAGATGCGCTGCCAGGGGACGATGGCGCGGACGAAGCGGGAGCGGCTGCCGCGCTGGCCGGGGGCGAGGACGAGCACGCTGATGTCGCAGTCGGGGTCGCGGGTGACGTGGTTGGGGGTGGCGTGGTGGCGGTCGTGCTTCTCGCGCCACCACGTGTAGCTCATGCCGATCAGGACGTTGCCGACAACCAGTGAGGCGGCGGCGATGTTGCGGCGCGATCGGAAGACCTGCTTGTGCGCGACGTCGTGGGCGAGCAGGCCGAATTGGGTGGAGAGCACGCCGAGCGCGAGGGCGGCGGCGAGGACGAGGACGACGCCGTCGGCGAGGAGGGCGACGGCCAGCACACCGGCGAGGCCGGCGGCCGTCATGGCGGTCTTGCGCACGTAGTAGCCGGGCTGGGCGTCGAAGCAGCCGACGGCCTGTAGCTGGTCGCGGAGGCTGGCGTAGGCGTCGGGGGGGATCGCGCTGGCGTGCGCTGGCGGCATGGGGGCTCTCGTCGTGTGACCGGCGTGGGGCGTGACCGGCCGGGGGGCGCGGGGGCGGGCGCGATCAGGCGCCGTCGAAGCGGCCCTTGGGGATCTTGCGGATCTTCTTCTTGTTGCGCGCCTCCATCTTGCGGGCGTGGGCGGCCTTGCGCTCCTCCCGCTTGACGCGCCGCTCGTCGACCTTCTTCTCGACGAGTTCGGTGAAGTCCTGCGTGCCCATCGGGTCCTTGCGGCGTTCGGAGGGCAACTGGGGGTGCTCGCCGGGCCTGGCCTTCTTGGGCAGGTAGCTGACCTCCTTGCCGAGGTGCCAGAAGTTGCCGCGGTCGGGGATGCGGCGCGGGTAGCCGCCGCGCACGATGAAGGCCTGGAAGGTCGAGGGCATGAGGCGCTGGCCCTCGGTGTCGCAGACGGGGCAGGGCTCGGGCTCGTCGGCCTGCTTCATGGGGCGGACGGCCTCGAAGATCCCGTCGCACTCCTCGCAGAGGTATTCATACAAGGGCATATCAGTCTTCTCCCTGTGCCGTCCGCCCGCCTGGGGCGACGCTGACTCGCTCTGGTTCCGCCGGTCCGCCCGGCGCTGTCGATCGCAGCAACTCCACGAACCGCGCGGCCCGCACCTCCTGATCGAGGGCGAACTCGAGCGCAGCCCGGATGCGCCACTCTATCTCGCGACCCAGCGCCGCGTCGACCCGAACCTGGGCCGACTGCTCATACGGCGCCGTCTGGAGCGATCTTAACAACTTGAAGGCGCGGCGGGAAATGGGCGGGTCGGCCGTCCCGGCGCGACAGGCGGGGCAGACGACGCCACCGGCGGCGGCGGCGAAGGCGTTGCCCTCGGGCTGGAGGGCGGCGTCGCAGCGGACGCAGCGCCGCAGCTGGGGCCGGTAGCCCTGGTCGTCGAGCAGGCGCATCTCGAACCAGCGCAGGGCGATGGCGGGGTTGGCGGCGGTCTCGATCCGGCCCAGGGTGTCGAGCAGGAGGCGGTAGAGCGCGCCGTCGCCGGCCGCGGCGTCGGTGAAGCGGTCGACGAGTTCGGCGGCGCAGAGGGCAAGGCCCAGGCGGTCGAGGTCGGCGTGCAGGGCGGGGAAGGCGTCGCTGGTCTCGGCCTGCGTGATGATGTCGAGCGAGCGGGTCTTGGCGATCAGGAAGCGGCCCTGCGTGAGCGGCTCGACGTGTCCGGCGAGGCGGCTGCGCGATCGCCGGACGCCCTTGGCGACGGCCTCGATGCGGCCGTGCTGGGGCGTGAAGAGGACGCAGACCTTGTCGGCGTCGACGAGGGGGCGCTGGCGCAGGACGACGGCCTCGGTGCGATAGACATGGGGCTGGGCCATGCGTCGAGTGTAGCCGTCGGGCGCGGAGGAGTAGACTCACTCCAGAGCAAGCAACTGGAAGGGGACCCACGATGCCTAGCGGAACGTTCAAAGTGCTGGAGATTCACTCCGAGCCATCTCGCACCGTCGTGGTCGCGGAGATAGCGATGCCACTGCTGAAGGAGAAGCCGACGTGGACTGCCGATTCGCCTTCCTCTGCGATCGCGCCGCGCGCGCCGACACCGCATGGGCGGGAGGCCGGGTGATCGCCCGGCTTCCACGTTGGCGGCGGACAACGGTAGGCTGAAAGCATACGATCGCGCGCCATGCAGAAGGCACAGGATGACATGACTCCGGTCAAGTTCAGGGTCAGGTTCGAGACCTACCGCGCAGACGATGACGTCGAGCAGAACGGGGAGTTCTTCGCGGTGAACACCGACTTCCCAATCCTGGTCACCGGGAAGGGCGACGAAGAGTACGCCGAGGCGCGGGGTCATGCAGCTATCAACACGCTCTTGGACTACGTCCGGCAGGATCCGGAACGGGATCTCGCCGCATACCTGAGGGCGCATGGTGTGATCCCTCCCGTCAATGGGATGCAGGGATCGTAGGCAGACACGCACTTGGTCACGGCGCATGCCTGAATGGATCAGCCCAGACGAAGCAAGCGAGTTGCTCACGCGCCTGGGCTACGTCACCCGTTCGCAGGATGCCGGTGGTCTGATCTTCGAGAACGAGCGAGTCCCCGCAGATCGCGCGTTATACACCTTGGCCATGAACGACGAGGTTGGCGTCCCGGTCCCACTGATCGTGGAACATCTCGTCGACTACGCAGGGATCCCGCGTGATCTGATCTACGTGGAGCTGGAACAGATGGCCCCGTGGTCCGCAGGGGGCGTCTAGCTGATCAGTTCCCGTTACTGCCGCCGCTTCCCCACCATCACCCAGGACAGGCCGAGCATCGGTTGAGTCTAGGGGCCGGGCGCAGCCGCAGAGCCGGGATCGGCCATCGAGACGCGGTGCTCGAGGGCCTGATGCAGGGTGCGCTCGTCGGCGTATTCGACGTCGGAGCCCATCGGCAGGCCGTGGGCGATGCGCGTCACGCGGACGCCGAGCGGGCCGATCAGGCGGGCGAGGTAGGCAGCAGTGGCTTCGCCCTCGAGGTTGGAGTTGGTGGCGAGGATCACCTCGTCGATCTGGCCGGAGCCCGTATCGGGGCCAGTGCCGGGGCCGGGGGCGCCGAGCCGGGCGAGCAGCTGCTGCACCTTGAGCTGCTCGGGGCCGACGCCGTCCATCGGGCTGAGGTGGCCGTGCAAGACGTGGTAGCGGCCGCGGAAGGCGCCGGCCCGCTCGACCGCCAGCACGTCGAGCGGCTCCTCGACGACGCAGACGCGGGTGGCGTCGCGGCTGGGGTCGTCGCAGAGGCCGCAGGGGTCGCTCTCGGTCAGGTTCTGGCAGACGGCGCAGAGGTGGATGCGCTGCTTTATGTCGAGCAGGGCCTCGGCGAGGTCGTGGGCCTCAGCCTCGGGGGCGCGCAGGACGTGGTAGGCGAGGCGCTGGGCCGACTTGGGACCGATGCCGGGCAGGCGGTGGAAGGCGTCGATCAGCCGCGCCAGCGGGGCGGCGGTGACGCCGCCGCGGGGCCGGGCCGAGCCTTCGTCCATGCCGCACCTCCGAATCCGCCGAGCCGAATCAGCAGAGCCCGATCAGCCGAGCCCGGGCAGGCCGAGGCCGCCGGTCAGGCCGCCGAGCCGTTCCTGCTGCAGCGCCTCGAGCTTGTCGGTGGCCTCGTTGACGGCGGCCATGAAGAGGTCCTCGACGAGTTCGTGGTCCTCCGGGTCGAGCGCGTCCGGGTCGATGGAGACCTTCGTCAGCTTGCGGTCGCCGCCCATCTCGACGCTGATCACGCCGCCGCCGGCGCTGGCGCTGACGGTGGCCTGCTTGAGTTCCTCCTGGGCCTCCTGGAACTGCGCCTGCAGGGCCTGGGCCTGCCTGAGCATGTTCGGGTTCACGCCCCCGCCGCCGGCGGCGACGCCGTGGCCGCGGGCCTTCTTGGGCTGCCGGAACATTCCGCCGCGTTTGGCCATGGCTCTCCGGGTGCGCGCGACGCCGCGGGGCGGCGGGGGTCGCGCGGCGCTCCTCTCGTCTGTAGTCGGCCGGTGGGGTCGTCCGGGCCCGGCCGGCGACCTCCCGCACAGGGTACCGCGCCGATCAGCCCGGGCGGGCGCGGACCCGCTTGAGGCCCTCGGCTTCGGCGGCGGCGGCCAGCTTGCTGCGGGGCGGCGCGGCGTCGGCGCCGGCGGCAGTGGTCGCGAGCGTGACATCACCGCCGGCGGCAGCCACGGCGGCGGCCCTGACGGCGGCGATGCCGTCGTCGATGAACTTCTTGTGGATGCTCTGGAAGTCGGGGCGGAAGACGAGGCTGAGGGCGTCGCCGTCGCGGCGCAGCTCGCACGAGTTGCGCAGGTAGGCGGCGTGCTTCTTGGTCGCGCGGTCCTGGTCGAGCTTGGCGATGATCGCCGCGAGCAGCTGCTCCTCGGGGGTCCGGACGCGGGCCGGGGTCGCGGCGGCCGGCTTGCGAGCGGCGGCGGGACGGCCCGCCGCGGGCGCGGGCGCGGCGCCGGGCGGCGGCGGCGCGGTCCGGGCAGGCGGCGGCGTGCGGAAGGTGGGCGCGGGCTCGTCGGGGCGGGGCCGGCCGCCACCCGACGCCCGCTGGCCGCCGCCGTCGCGGGCGGGCGCGGCGCGGCGACCGTTGCGGGCTGGCGGCGCCGCCGCCGCGGCGGCGGGCGCGGGCGCGTAGACGAGGCCGGCGAGCGCGAGCTCAAGGGGCAGCGCGGAGAAGGCGTCGGTGCGGAGGTCGGCGCTGCCGAAGGCGCGCAGGGCGGCGGCGGTATCGGCCGGGCCGCCGATCGCGGCCAGCCCGGCGAGGCCGTCCGCCTCGGGCTCGCTCAGGTCGAGCGACTCGTCGGCGCCGCTCTGACGCAGCAGGGCGTGGCGCAGGTGAGCGACGACCTGCTTGTTGAAGCGGCTGAAGTCGACGGCGTCGTCCTGCGCGTCGGCGATCACGGCGAGGCCGGCCTTGAGGTCCTTCGCCAGCGCGGCCTTAGCGAGTTCGAGGGCGCGCGCGTCGCTGCTCAGGCCCAGGCCGTCGACCACGGCGTCGCGCGAGATCGTGTCGCCGTGCGTGGCCCACACCTGGTCGAGCAGGCCGACGGCGTCGCGCACCGAGCCGGTCGCCTCGCGCGCCAGCAGGCGCAGGGCGTCGTCGTCGATGCTGATGCCCTCGGCCTGGGCAATCTTGCGCAGCTGCGCGGCGAGCACCTTCACCTCGACGCGGCGGAAGTCGTAGCGCTGGCAGCGGCTGCGGATGGTCTCCTTGAGCGCGCCGGGGTCGGTGGTCGCGAGGATGAAGTAGACGTGGGGCGGCGGCTCCTCAAGCGTCTTGAGGAGGGCCGACTCGGCGTCGGAGGTGAGTTGGTGCGCCTCGTCGATCAGGTAGACCTTGGCGTCGGCCGAGGTCGGGACGTAGTTGGCGCGTTCGCGCAGTTCGCGGATGTCGTCGATCTTGCGGTTGGAGGCCGCGTCGATCTCGATCAGGTCGAGGTGGCGGCCCTCGTCAACGGCGACCGCGTCGGGCGAATCGGCCGACGGCTCGCCGGCGTCGTCGTGCCCCAGGATGATGGCCTTGGCGAGGATGCGGCCGGTGGTCGTCTTGCCGGTGCCGCGGGGGCCGGAGAACAGGTAGGCGTGGACGGTCTTGTCCTGGCGGACCGCGTTGCGCAGGGTCTGGACGATCACGTCCTGCCCGACGACGTCGGCGAAGCACTTGGGGCGCCACTTGAGGTAGAGGGCTTTGGCGGCCACGGTCAGGGATCCCTCGTCGGTGTTCGTCCGGGAAGCGGAGTCTATCTGGTGGGCGGGGGTGAGGTCGAACGGCTGTGGAAGGACGCGATAGACTCGTCGCATGACGACGACAACGTACGGACCATATCGCGGCTACACGGTGGGGATGACGATCCACCCGGGCGAGACGCTGCGCGAGGAACTGGAAACGCGCGAGATGACGCAGGTGGCGCTGGCCAAGGCGATGGGCCGCTCGCCGCGGCTGGTCAACGAGATCGTGCAGGGGCGCCGCAGCATCACGGCGGAGACGGCGGTGGCGCTCGAGGACGCGCTGGGCCTGCCGGCGATCTTCTGGCTGAGCTTGCAGTCGTCGTATGAGTTGGGGCTGGCGACGTCGAGGCGGGAAGGCGTGGGGGTTGAACTACCCGGATAGACGCTATACGGTAACGCAGTCGGCAGGAGACGTCGGATGATCGTGCGGTTTCGGACACGATCACTCCAGCGTGCAGCGGAGGACACGCCGGAGGCGGCGCGTCGCTGGGGCCCTCAGGTGGGCCCGCGCTACGTGCAGCGAGTGCGGGCCTTGGGGGACATGTCGGGGTGGCCGGACGCTTTCACGATCCGGTCTTGGCGTGTCCACCGGATTCGTGAGCGTCGTGGGAGCCATGCGATCGTGCTGACCGGCCGCTGGCGAATGGAAGTCACGCCCAACCAGCCGGGCAACGAAGTGATGATCGAGGAGGTCAACAACCATTATGGCGACTAGCGAGAGTTACGGACCGTATCGCGGATACGCCGAGGGGCCGACGCTCCATCCCGGGGAGATGATCCGGGAGGAGTTAGAGGCGCGCGAGATGACGCAGGTGGCGCTGGCCAAGGCCATGGGCCGCTCGCCGCGGCTGGTCAACGAGATCGTGCGGGGGCGGCGCAGCATCACGGCGGAGACGGCGCTGGGCTTGGAGGACGCGCTCGGCATCTCGGCGATGGTGTGGATGGGACAGCAGTCGCAGTACGACTTGAGCGCGGCGATGTCGCGCCGGGAGCGTCGCGTGGCGGTGTAGGGAGCGGCGGGCCGCTACGGCAGCGGCGGCCGGGCGGCCCCGGGACGACCCAGCCGTGTGAGCGCCCGATGCTCCATGCGACGCATGGCGGCGTCCTCCGACGGCGTCTCGTGGTCGAAGCCGAGGAGGTGGAGGGCGCCGTGGACGGCGAGCAGGCAGAGCTCGTCGGCGAGGGGGACGGCGCGGGCGCGAGCGCCGCGCGCGGCGACGGGCACGGCGATGATCAGCGCCCCAAGCTCGGCGACGCCGTGGGGGTCGCGCAGGCCGGGGATGTCGGTGTTGAAGGCCAGCACGTCGGTGGGCTCGTCGAGGCCGAGGTAGCGGGCGTTGAGGCGTCGCACCGTGCGGGTGTCGGCCAGGCGCAGGGAGACGGCGCGCGGGGCGCGGAGGCGTCGAGAGTCGAGCGTGTGGCGGATGGCGTCGGCGAGGAGGGCGGGGTCGGCCCGGTGCCGGAATGGGCGGTCGATATGGACGTCGATGCGGTGGGGGGCGGTCATGGGGTGATCATGCAGAGATCATGGGCGTCACCGTGTCGGCTCCGCCGGCGGTCGCCGCCTGGAGGTCGCGCAGGCCGGAAACCAAGCGACGGAACGAGCGACACCGGGACTCCACTCGCTCAAGATCAATGAGACCTGCCAAAGCCGGTTGGTCGCGCGACTCCTTGTAGTACTCGCGCGGCATTAGGAAGTGGCCGAGTCGCGCCTTCGGATTCACGATCAGCTCCGGGCTCTCCTGAATTTCAGCAGCTGGCCGCAGCAGTACACGGCCCTTCACACTCTGGCCGCGAACGGACTCCAGGTCAGCGAGAAACCAGCTTTCGAAGGCGTGGTTCGCGCAGACAACCGCCGCCGGGATGCTGAGACCGCACGCCTTCATACGCACCGCCAAGTCAGCGGCCAATGTCAGCGGGCAATCCCGATCCGCGTCGAGAAGAACGAGAACGGCGTCGTGCCCCGGAGCAGTGAGGCGGAAGAACCTCTCGATGCCGTCGGCCCTTGTGAGGTTGCCGCGTCCGAGCGCGTTGTTGACCTCGCCCACCTGCACCTGCGCTAAGTCCTCGTACACGCCGCGGAGGCGGTCGAGTATCACTCGAACCGCAGGCTTGTCCCCATCGCCCTCCGCGATGACGCCCAATCTCATCAGGCGCCCGCTGAGGCTGCACTCTCCTGGCGCATCCCCAGGCGTAGCAGGTCCCCCGATGAGAAGAGCAGGTCGCTCACGGCCTGTAGCTGATCGCCCGAGACGGGGCCAACACTGCTACCGCTCGCCGATCCCTCGACCACCCGGAGGCTCTCAACCGGCAGGCGCGCGATCAGGTCCGGGGAGTGGGTTGAGACGAGGACCTGAGACCGCTGCGAGGCCTCAAGAAGCTCCTCGGCGAGGGCGGACAAGACACCGGGATGGACCGTCAATTCGGGCTCCTCGACAGCGACGAAAGAGCGGGCCGGATGCTGGTGCAGGGCGACAAGGATGCCCAAGATCCGCAGCGTCCCATCGGAGCACTGGCTGGCGTCGAACCATGCCTCCCGCTTGTTCAACTTGGAGCAGAGAGAGGCTGCGAGGTAGCCACCCGCTTGCGTGATCTTGAAGTCCTTGACGCCAGGCACCATATCCGCCAGTGCGGAACGGATTCTGTCAATCTCCGGGCGCTTTCGGTCCCTCATCGTTCGGATGACCGAGTTGAGGTTGCCGCCGTGCTCGTCCAGCGGGTAGCTCGAGAGGGGCTTCTGTGGCCCCTTGAGGGTGTCCGGGAAGATCGAGTAGAAGCTCATATCCTGGAGAAACGAGTACAACTCCCCAATCGGCTCTTGCGCACTAAACGTCGGCAGCAAGAGAGCGCGGGAGCCACGCAGCGCGTCCGCAATGGAGAGCACTTGGCCGGCTGGTTGCTGGTCAGCGAAGCCATTCATGTTGACGGAACCCGGGTCGCGTTCGTAGCGAACCGATGGGCGGGCGGCTAGGCCGTTGGCAAACGCCTTGAATTGCTCGGACTTCAATTCCCAATCACCACCCGCCAAGGATCCCAGCGTGAGGGAGTATCGGGCCTCATGCTTCGAGAGTTGAACGGCGATCTCGATCTCGACGTCAGGCGGGCGTCCCCGAGGGATGCGGCGCCGAATCGCCGTGATCCCGCCCCGTGGGGTGAGTGCCGCGTCCAAGCCGAGGTTGACGGCGTCGGACAGGAAGTGAAGCGCGTCGATGAGGTTGCTCTTGCCGGCGCCGTTTGGACCGACGAGCACCGTCGCCCTGTCGAAGTCGACGTGACAGAATTGGTAGCTTCGATAGTCCTTGAGCCTGAGGCTCTTCAGGAGTGCGGACACGACACGGCCTCCACCATGTCCCCATCATATCCTGCGGGCGGCGCTACGCCCCCCACACGACCTCAGAGCAGCACCCCGACGGCCTCCTCCGCGACGTCTATCAGGAGGCCGGGGGCGAGACCGATGACTACCACGCCGGCGGCGGCCAACGCCAGCGTCGCGGCGAGGGGCGGGCTGGGCAGCCACGAGGACGGGGCCGGGCGGGCGAGGTCGGAGGCGGGCTCGTCGATGAACATGGCCTTGATGGGGCGGATGTAGTAGGCGGCGCTGATGGCGGTGTTGACGACGCCGATCACGGCCAGCCAGACGAGGCCCGACTGGATGGCGGTGTCGAAGAGGTAGAGCTTGCCGAAGAAGCCCGCCGTGGGCGGCAGCCCGGTCAGCGAGACGAGGGCCAGGGCGAGCACGCCGGCCAGCAACGGCGCCCGGCGCCCCAGGCCGCGGTAGTCGTCGATCTCGAAGGAGCCGATCTTCTCGTACACGACGATGACGACGAGGAAGGCGGCCAGGTTGGAGACGGTGTAGCCGGCCAGGTAGAAGAGGATGCCGCTCGCGCCCAGGAGTTCGCCGCGGTCGGCGCTGATCGCGGCCAGGCCGATGAGGATGGTGCCCGCCTGCGCGACGGAGGAGTAGGCCAGCATGCGCTTGATGTTGGATTGCTGGATGGCGAGCACGTTGCCGACGAACATCGAGAGCGCGGCGAGCACGGCGAAGACGGTCGACCAGTGCTCGGCGAGGAGGTCGTCGCCGAGGGCCTCGAAGAAGATGCGGATGAGGACGGCGAAGGCGGCGGCCTTCGAGGCGACGGAGAGGAAGGCGGCGATCGGCGTGGGCGCGCCGGTGTAGACATCGGGCACCCACATCTGGAAGGGGGCGATGGCGGCCTTGAAGCCGAAACCGACGATCAGGAAGGCGGCGGCGAAGATCAGCGCCTCGAACTGGCCCTCGCCGGAGCCGGCGATGGCGGCGGCGATCTCGGGCAGGTTAGTGCTGCCGGTCAGGCCGAGCAGCATGGCCATGCCGTAGAGCAGCACGGCGGAGGCGATCGCGCCCAGCAGCAGGTACTTGAGCCCGGCCTCGGAGCCGAGCCGGTCCTTGTGGAAGCCGACCAGCACGTACTGCGAGAGGCTGGTCAGTTCGAGGGCGACGAAGATGCCGATCAGGTCGCGGGTGCCGGCGAGCAGCATCAGGCCGGTGACGCTGAACAGGATCAGCGCGAGGTACTCCCCGCGGCGCGAGGGGATGCGCTCGAGCGTCTCCCAGGAGGCGGCGATGGTGGCCAAGGCCGCGCCGGCGATGAGGAACTGGAAGAACAGCGCGAAGTGGTCGAAGACGAGGACGCCGTCGAAGGCTTCGCGGCCGACCTTGCCGTCGGCGAGCAGGATGGCGCTGTAGGCGACGCTGCCCAGGACGGCGGCGGCGGCGGTGCCCGCCAGCAGGGCGCGGCGCTTGATGAAGAGGTCGGCGATGAGCAGGAAGCCGCCGACGCACATGAGCACGAGCTGCGGGCCGAGGAGGTTGATCTCGCCGAGCATCAGCCGCCTCCTGCCGTCGCGGTGGCGGCCTCAGACGGCGCGCCCGAGTCGAGGGCGAAGGCCAGGCCGTCGGCGATGGGCGCGACGGCGGCCTCGAAGAGGTCCATGACGATCGACGGGTAGACGCCCAGCAGGATGATCACGGCGACGAGCGCGGCCACGGGCGCGACCTCCCACCAGGCGCCGATGTCGGGCAGGTGCGACCAGCGGTCGTCGCGGGGGCCGAACATCGTGCGCTGGATGGCGAACAGCATGTAGCCGGCGGCCAGCAGGACGCCCAGCAGCGCGACGACGGTCGGGGCCTCGTGCTGGGCGAACGCGCCGAGGAAGATCGTGATCTCGGCGACGAAGCCGGCCAGGGCGGGCAGCCCGAGGCTGGCGAAGCCGGCGAGCACGGTGACGGTGGCGAGCAGCGGCATGTGATGGGCCATGCCGCGCATGTCGGCGATCTCGCGGGTGTGGGTGCGGTCGTAGATCAGGCCCACGACGACGAACAGCAGGCCCGTGATCAGGCCGTGCGTGACGAGCTGCATCGCGGCGCCGGAGAGCCCGGTGACGCCGAGCGCGGAGACGCCCAGCAGCACGAAGCCCATATGCGAGACTGAGGAGTAGGCGACGAGGCGCTTGAGGTCGGTCTGGCGGATGGTGATGATCGCGCCGTAGACGATCGAGACGGAAGCGATGATCGCCAGCGCGAGGTCGGCGTCGGCGGCGACGTCGGGCATGAGCGTGAACAGCAGCCGCAGGACGCCGTAGCCGCCCATCTTCAGCAACACGCCGGCGAGGATCACGGAGACGGCCGTGGGGGCGTCGGTGTGGGCGTCGGGCAGCCAGGTGTGCAGCGGCACGACGGGCAGCTTGACGGCGAAGGCGATGAGGATGAAGGCGAACACCGCCTGCAGCGGCAGCACGGCGGCCGAGAGGTCGGCGGCGCGGATGTCGCGCATGTCGAAGGAGCCGGCCGTGGCGCCGAGGATCAGGAAGCCGACCAGCATGAAGGCCGATCCGAAGACGGTGTAGAGCACGAACTTGAGCGCCGAGTAGTGCCGCCGCTCGCCGTGCCCCCAGGTCGAGATGAGCAGGAACATCGGGATCAGCTCGAGCTCCCAGAAGAGGAAGAAGACCAGCAGGTCGAGGGCGGTGAAGACGCCCAGCACGGAGGCCTCGAGCACCAGCAGCCAGGCGAAGTACTCCTTGGGGCGCAGGTCGATGCGCCAGGAGATGAGCACGGCGACGGTCGTCAGGAAGGTGGTCAGCAGGACGAGCGGCGCCGAGAGGCCGTCGAGGCCGAAGGCGTAGCGCACCGTGAAGCCGACGTCGTCGGCGTCGATCCAGGTGAAGGTGTCGGTGTACTGGAAGCCGGGGCGGCCGTGGTCGAAGTCGATGAAGAGGATGAGCGAGATGACCAGCGTCGCGGCGGAGACGGCGAGCGCGAACCACTTGGCGCGGTCCTGCTGGTCCCCGGGGACGCGGGCGAAGAGGCGCTGCGTGGGGACGCGCTCGCCGGGGATCAGGGCGAGCAGCAGCGCCCCCGCGATGGGCAGGAAGATGAGCACCGAGAGGATGGGGAAGTCGTTCACTGGAGCAGCACCACCGCTCCGAAGATGATCACGCCCCCGGCGAGCAGCGCGGCGGCGGCGGTCTGGGCCTGGCCGTTCTGGGCGAACTTCGCGAACCAGCCGACGGTGAACGTCCCGCGGGCGACGCCGTTGACGACGCCGTCGACGACGATGACGTCGAAGGCGTGGGCGGCCTTGGCGATGCCGTTGTAGAAGACGCGGCGCACGAGGATGTCCTCGGCGAGGACGTCGGCGTAGTACTTGCGCTCGAGCAGGCGGTGCAGCGGGGCGATCGCCGGGTGGGCGCGCAGGCGGGCGGGGTCGATGTCGCCGCGGACGTAGATCGCGATGGCCGCGCCGGCGGCGCCGGCGGCGAGCAGCGTCGAGCCGATGAAGACGCCCGTGTGCCAGAGGAACTCGGCCTCGTGCGCGTCGGGCAGCGCGCCCAGCACCCACGACTGGAACTCGCCGCCGAAGGTCAGCCAGCCGGCCCCGACGGCCAGCACCGCGAGGATGCAGAGCGGGATCGTCATCGTGCGGGAGGACTCGTGGGGGTGGGCGGGGTCGGCGCCGTGCTCGCCGGGGGCGGGCTGCTCGCCGCCGCGGTAGTCGCCGTGGAAGGTCAGGGCGATGGCGCGGACCATGTAGAAGGCGGTCAGCCCGGCGGCCAGCAGGCCGAAGGCGAAGACCGCCTGGTTGTGCTTCCAGGCGTCGATCAGGATCTCGTCCTTCGACCAGAAGCCGGCCAGGGGGATGACGCCGGCCAGCGACAGCGCCCCGATCACGAAGGTCGCGTAGGTGATCGGCATCTTGCCGCGCAGGCCGCCCATGCGGGTCATGTCGAAGGTGTTGGTGGAGTGGTTGACGGAGCCCGCGCCGAGGAAGAGCAGCGACTTGAAGAAGGCGTGCGTCATGAGGTGGAAGACGGCGGCGGCGTAGGCGCCGATGCCGATGGCGAACATCATGTAGGCCAGCTGGGAGATCGTGGAGTAGGCCAGCACGCGCTTGATGTCGGTCTGGGTGACGGCGAGCAGGGCCGCGCCGACGGCGGTGACGACGCCGATCCAGGCGATGAAGTCGGAGGCGAACTGCGAGGCCTCGATGACGGGGAAGAAGCGGGCCAGCAGGTAGACGCCGGCCGCGACCATGGTCGCCGAGTGGACGAGCGCCGAGACGGGGGTCGGGCCCTCCATGGCGTCGGGCAGCCAGATGTGCAGCGGGAACTGGGCGCTCTTGCCGATCGCGCCGGCGGCCAGGCCGAGCGCGAACAGCGTGAGCATCGTCTGGCCGAGGACGCCGAGGGCGACGAGTTCGACTACCTCGGTGTTGATGGCGGCGATCTCGAGCGTGCCGGCGCGGTCCCAGATCAGGATCAGCGCGGCGAGCAGCCCGAGGTCGCCGAGGCGGGTGACGATGAACGCCTTCTTGGCGGCGGCGGCGGCGGCGGGCCGGTGGAACCAGAAGCCGATCAGGAAGTAGGAGGCCGCGCCGACCAGCTCCCAGAAGACGAACAGCATGAGCAGGTTGTCGGCCAGGATCAGGCCCAGCATGGCGGCGGTGAAGAACGACATGAAGGCGTAGTAGCGCGCGACGCCGCCGTCGCCCTTCATGTAGCCGAGCGAGTAGACCTGGACGAGCAGCGAGACGCCGGTGACAACGACGAGCATGACGGCCGAGAGGCCGTCGAGGCGGGCGCCGACGTTGACGATCAGGTCGCCGGCGCTGAACAGCGCGTGGCTCGCGAAGCCGACGGCGTGGCCGTCCTCGCCGATGACGCGGATGAGGGCGTAGATCGAGACGACCAGCCCGGCGCCGATCGCGCCGATGGTGAGCAGCGCGGCGGCCATCGGCCGGCCGCGCAGGGCGACGGCGATCACGAAGAACGACGCCACCGGCAGGAAGAAGATGAGCCAGACGAGGCCTTCGGCGACCGGTTGGTTCATCTGCGCTTGCCTATATCTTCCGCAGGATCTCGCGGGCGACGTGCGTCTTGGAGTCGGGTACGTACAGGGTGCGCGGGGCGAGGTCGCCCTCGGCGGCGCGGTCGTCGGGCACGACGAGGCGCACGGCGACGCCCTCGGCGTGCAGCAGCTCGCGCCACGTCTCGGCGATGTAGCGGTTGGGCAGTCGCATGAACTCAGCCCACATGGTCGTGTCTCACTTCTTGGTGCACGGTCGCGGGGTTCACCATTTGAGCAGGTTGATCTGGTCGAGGCTGACGGTCTGGCGGTTGCGGTAGACGACCAGCGCCAGCGCCAGGCCGACGGCCACCTCGGCGGCGGCGACGGCGATGATGAAGACGACGAACACCTGCGTGCTGAGCGCGACGCCGGTGTCGGTGAAGCGGCTGAAGGCGACGAGCGTCAGGTTAACCGCGTTGAGCATCAGCTCGACGCCCATCAGCACGGCGACGGCGTTGCGCTTCGAGAGCGCGATGTAGAGCCCGATGGCGAACAGGATCGCGCCGACGATCAGGTATTCCTCCAGCGAGATCGTCATGAGCCGGCCTCCCCGGTCGCGGCGGGGTCGCCGTCGGGGTCGCCGTCGGGCGGGGGCAGGACGCCCTCCTCGATCAGGCTGGCGGTGTGGATGGGCAGGTCCTCGTCGTCCTCGCGGGCGAGGGCGATCGCGCCGACGAGGGCGGCGGTCAGCATCACCGCCCCGATCTCGAAGGGCAGCACGTAGCTGTTGATCAGCGACTCGCCGATGATCTTGGCCTGCGTGCCGACGGCGGCCTCGCGCATGGGGCCCCAGTCGGTCTCCAGCGCGATGAACGTACCGGCGGCGATGACCAGGCCCATCAGGACCATGGCCGGGTAGCGCAGCGAGTTCTCCTCGTTGTCGCGGCCGGCGCGGGGGGTGAGCAGGATGGCGAACAGCATCAGCACGGCGATCGCGCCGACGTAGACCAGGATCTGGACGAGCGCGAGGAAGTCGGCCGAGAGGGTGATGAACAGGCCGGCCACGCCGATGAAGGAGAGGATCAGGAAGACCACGGCGTGGATCAGGTTGCGGCTGACGATGATCATCAGCGCGCCGCCGATGGTGATGGCGCTGAGCGACCAGAAGGCGAGGTGGAAGCCGAGTTCAGACATTGCGTTCAGCCATTCGCGACATCCATGGTGGCGCTAGTCCCCACTATCGGCGTCGGCGAGTTCACGAGCGGCGCGCAGGCCGCCCAGCCGGCCGCGGGCCATGATCGGACGGGAGGGCAGTCGCTGGGCGGGGGAGGCGGCGCTGCGGGCGTAGATGACGACAGCGGCGCCGGCGATCAGCCAGTTGATGATCGCGTAGATGAGCAGGGCGGCGGGGGGCTCCCCACCCGTGTCGATGAGCAGGGTGCGCTCGATCGCGGCAACGGCGACGAAGACGAGCCCCACGGGCACGAGGAACTTCCAGCAGAACGACATCAGCTGGTCGAGGCGGAGCCGCGGCAGCGTGCCGCGCAGCCAGATGAACACGAAGTACATGGCGCCGGTCTTGGCGAGCAGGATGAGCCAGCTGGGGATCCACTGATCGAGGCCCCAGAGCCACCAGCCGCCGAGGAAGAAGGTCGCGAAGAAGGCCGAGATGGCGAGCGTGTTGGCCAGCTCGACGGCGTAGAACAGGCCGAAGCGCATGCCCGAGTACTCGGTGTGGTAGCCGGCCACGATCTCGGATTCGGCCTCGGAGATGTCGGCCGGGGTGCGGTTGAGTTCGGCCGTCGAGCCGAAGAGGAACATCAGCGCCGACATGGGGAAGAGGAAGAGGAGCACGACGTCGTTGGCCTGCTGCCAGAGCACGATGCCGTTGACGCTGAGCGTGCCGGTGAAGAAGACGAGCGCCAGCAGGCTGAGCACGACGGGGATCTCGTAGCTGATCGACATGGCGATCACGCGCATCGCGCCGAACAGGGCGTACTTGTTGTTCTGCGCCCAGCCGGCCATGAAGATGACGAGCACGTTGACGCCGGAGATGGCGATGAGGAAGAGCACGCCCACCTCGAGGTCGGCGACTTGCATGTTGGGGCCGAAGGGCAGCACGCCCCAGATCAGGATCGCGGGCACGAAGATCAGCACGGGCGGCAGGAAGAAGATCCACTTGTCGGCGGCGCGGGGGGCCAGCTCCTCCTTGAGGATCAGTTTGACGGCGTCGGCGACGGGCTGCAGCAGCCCGACCGGCCCGACGCGGTTGGGGCCGATGCGGGCCTGCATTCGCGCGATGACCTTGCGCTCGAGCCAGATCAGCAGGAGCAGCGTGGGGCCGATGATCGCCAGCACGCCCAGCGCGCCGATCACGCCGGTCAGCAGGGAGGCCAGCCAGTCGGGGCCCCAACCGGCGACCCACTCGGTGATCAGGCGGCTGATGCCGTTGAGGTCGCGCAGGTCGTACCACGCGGCGGCGGGCGGGAGGGTCATCGGTCGATCTCCCCCACGACGATGTCGATGGAGCCGAGCGTGACGATGGCGTCGGCCAACGTGCCACCGATGGTCATCTCACGCAAGGCGGTGAGGTTGATCAGGCTGGGGGCGCGGCAGTGGAAGCGGTACGGCGTGGGACCGCCGTCGCTGACGACGTAGAAGCCCAGCTCGCCGCGCGGCGATTCGACGCGGGCGTAGGCCTCGCCCTCGGGGGGGCGCAGGTGCAGCGGCAGCTCGGCCAGCCAGGCGCCGCCGGGGATGTTGTCGATCAGCTGTTCCAGGATGTGCACCGACTGGCGGACCTCCTCCATGCGCACCAGGAAGCGGTCGTAGCAGTCGCCGTTGCGGCCCACGGGGATGTCGAAGTCGAACGCCTCGTAGCCGCAGTAGGGGTCGGCCTTGCGCAGGTCCCAGGGCACGCCGGTGGCGCGCAGCACGGGGCCGGCCAGCGAGGCGTTGACCGCGTCCTCAGCGCTGATCACGCCCACGTCGCGGGAGCGGGCGACGAGGATCTCGTTGCCCATCAGCAGGTCGCGGTACTCGACGATCTTGGCGGGGAAGTCGTCGAGGAAGGAGCGCAGAGCGGGCAGCAACTCATCGGGCAGGTCGAAGGCGACGCCGCCGATGCGCATGTAGTTGGTCGTCAGGCGGGCGCCGCAGGTCATCTCGAACATGTCGAGGATGCGCTCGCGCTCGCGGAACATGTGGAACAGCGGCGTCTGCCAGGCGCCGCAGTCGTTGGCGAAGGTGCCGTTGGCCATGGCGTGGCTGGCCAGCCGCTGCAGCTCGGCGAAGAGGATGCGGATCGCCTGCGCGCGCGGCGGCGCCTCGATGCCGCACAGCTTCTCGACGGCCAGGCAGTAGGCCAAGTTGTTCGACATCGCCGCCAGGTAGTCGATGCGGTCGGTGAAGGGGATGTTCTGGGTGAAGGTGCGCTCCTCGGCGAGCTTCTCCATCGAGCGGTGCAGGTAGCCGATGATCATGTCGGCGTCGATGACGCGCTCGCCGTCGAGGGTGGCCTTGAGGCGGAAGACGCCGTGCGTCGAGGGGTGCTGCGGCCCCAGGTTGACGACGACGGGCTCGTTGGGGTCGAAGTGCGCGGCGGGGGCCGGGTTGCCGGAGGTCATGCGGAGCCCCCGGGAATGATCGGCGCGCCGCCGGGCACGGGGATGTCGGGCGCGGCCCCTGGACGCGGTCCGCTGCCGGGCACGGGCCAGGCGTTGTCGCCCGACTCGTGGGGGAAGCCGGGCAGCCCCGCCTTGAGCTTGCCGGGCATGCCCAGGAAATCCTTGCGCAGCGGGTGACCCGGGAAGCCGTCCCAGAGGAACATGCGGCGCAGGTCGGGGTGGCCGTCGAAGCGGATGCCCATCAGGTCGAAGGCCTCGCGCTCCTGCAGGTGCGCGCCGTGGTACAGCGCCGTCAGCGACGGCACGACTGGGTCGTCGTGGTCGGCCTCGACCTTGACGGTCAGCAGGTGGTTGTGGTCGAGCGACTGCAGGTGGAGCACGATGTCGAAGTGGGTTTCGAGGTCGACGGCGGTGAGGGCGGCCAGGAAGACGAGGTCGCTGTCGGGGTCGTCGCGCAGGAAGCGGACGGCGTCGATCAGGTGGTCGCGGTGCAGGCGCAGTTCGCCGCCGGCGGCGGCGGCGACCGCGCCGGGGCAGGCGGCGCCGAGGCGGTCGGCGAGGGCGGCGGCGTCGAGGCTGGTGGTCACGCGGGTTCCCTTCGCGCCGGGGCGATCAGATCCATTCGAGCGCCTGCTTGCGCCACTCGTAGACGAGGCCGAGGGCGAGGATGCCGATGAAGATGAGCCCGGCGACGAGGCCGAAGACGGCCACGGAGTCGAGCGCGAGCGCGAGCGGGAAGAGGAAGATGACCTCGACGTCGAAGATGACGAAGATCAGCGCGACGAGGTAGTAGCGGAAGTTGAACTGGACCCAGGTGGGGCCCTCGGTCTCGACGCCGCACTCGTAGGTGTCGGCCTTGACGACGTTGGGGACGTTGGGGCGGATCTTGATCTGGCTCATGCCCCAGGAGGCGATCAGGGGCAGCGAAGGGAACAGCAGCGCGAAGATCAGCAGGATCCCGAGGTGGCCGTATTGCTCGAGCACGGTGCCTCCCGAGGCCACGCCGCGCGTGGCGGAGAGTTTGTGAAATCCGTCGCGCGCCCGGAGTCTAGCACCGGCATGGGGCAGCCTCAACGAATCCGGCGGCGCTCGCGGCCGATGTCGCGTCGCGGGGGGCGAGGCGTGTATCGAGAGGGGTAGAGGGGGGCGGCCCGCGCCCGTAGACTTCGGCGGAAGCGGCGGACGCCGCCGCTCCCGATCCCCAATTCGCGCGCGGCCGCCGTCCGCGGGCGCCGGAGCCCAGCCAGGGAAGAGCGCGGCATGCTGATCGACCTGCACAATCACACCTGGCCGCGGTCGCACGACTCGGTGCTCGACCCGGAGGACCTGGTCGTGCGGGCCAAAGAGCTGGGGCTCGACGGCATCTGTCTGACCGAGCACGACAACGTGTGGAACCCGGCGGAGGCGGCGGCGATCGCGGAGAAGCACGACTTCCTGGTCATCCCGGGGGTCGAGGTGAGCACCGACGACGGCCACATCCTGGCCTACGGGGTCGACAAGTACGTCTTCGGCATGCACCGTGTGGGCCGGCTGGCGGAGCACGTCAAGCAGCGCGGCGGCGGCCTCGTCGTGGCGCATCCGTACCGGCGCGCGATCCCCTGGAAGGACGATCCCGAGGTCTGGGAGCGGGCGCTGGAGCGGTCGGTGACGAACCCGGCGATCCCGCACTGCCTGGCGCTCGAGGTGCTGAACGGCCGCGGCAGCGAGCGCGAGAACCGCTTCAGCCTGGAGATGTGCGCGCGGGTGGGGCTGCCGGGCACGGCGGGCACCGACTCCCACTCGTCGCACGACATCGGCAAGGTGGCGACGTACTTCGAGTCGGACCGCATCGAGACGTGGCAGGATCTGGTGCGCGAGCTGGAGTCGGGGCGCTTCTACGCGGTCGATATGGAGACCGGCAAGGAGTACGCGGTGCCGGTGCGTCAGGGCTGAGGCCCAGGCCCCGAGGTCGACCGGCGCCGGCGTTGACCAGCAGCGGCGTTGACCAGCGGCGGGGGCGCTTCGTATCCTGGCCCGCGTATTATTGGAACGGGAGGCGGATGAATGGCCGAGACGCCGGAGTTCGAGTCGGTCGTGACGGACGAGATGCGGGCGCAGATCGGCGTGCCGCGCCAGCCCGTCGTGTGCGAGGTCACGACGACGGGCGTGCGCATGTTCGCGCGGGCGGTGGGCTACACCGACGCGGTGTACTACGACCGCGCCGAGGCGCAGCGTCGCGGCCTGCGCGACCTGCCGGCCCCGCCGGGCTACCTGGGCACGCCGATCTTCCACCCCGCGACCGCCGATCCGACCTTCGGCGCGCCGCGGGGCACGCAGGCGGGCGTGCGGTCGCCGTACAGGCTGGTGCTCAACGGCGGCACCGACGTCGAGTACACCGATGTCGACATCTGCGCCGGCGACGAGCTGACCGGGGTCGCGCGGCTGCAGTCGCTGACCGAGCGCTACAGTCCGGCGCTGGGCGGCCCGATGCTGGTGCAGGTGACGGCGACGACCTACACGAACCAGCGCGGCGAGGTCGTGGCGACGGTGCGCGGCACGGGGCTGAGCTACGGCCCGCGCCGAGACGACGGATAGGGCGCCGCGGGTCGCGGCGGGCAAAGGAGCAGGACATGGCCGAGCAGATCTACTTCGATGACATCGCCGAGGGTGACGAGATCCCGGCGCTGGAGAAGTCGCCGACGACGCAGCAGTTGGTGCACTGGGCGGCGGGCTCGGGCGACTTCTACCAGATCCACTACGACACGGCGTTCGCGCAGAACACCGGCCTCGACGGGATCATCGTGCACGGGGCGCTCAAGCACGCCTGGCTGGGGGAGTTGCTGCACCGCTTCGCGTCGCCGGAGGGCCGGGTGCGCCGGGTGGCCTGCTCGTACCGGGGCATGGACGTGCCCGGTCAGACCTACCGGCTGCGCGGCACGGTGACCAAGAAGTCGGCCGCCGACCGCACGGTCGAGCTATCGATCTGGGGCGAGAACGAGTCGGGCCAGAAGACGACGCCGGGCACCGGCGTCGTGGAGTTGCCGTCGCGGTAGGGGCTATCCTGCTGGCGCGGGCCCGCAACGTCGGCGGAGGTGGGATGATGACCACGCAGTACAAGTTGCCGTACACCCTGCGGGAGCCGTCCGAGGAGACGGAGGACATGTACCTGGCAGAGGTGCCGGTCCTCCCGGGCTGCCGGGCCTGGGGCGCGACCGCCGAAGAGGCGCTGTTCAACCTCGAGGGCGTCGCGGCGGACTTCATCGCCTCCTGCGAGCGCCACGGCGATGAACTCCCGGCCTCCATCGCCGAAGCCGGGGAGTTCGTAGGCCTGGCGTCGCGGTAGGGCAGCGACAACCAACTCACTAAGGAGAGACCCTTGACTCGACTCAGCCCTTGGCACTCCGTCAACTCGGACGTCTACCACGACTGTTCAAACTGCAAGCTCGGCATGGAGCACATTCGCGACGAGAACAAACGACGGGGGGATGGTGGGCGGGAACGACGCTGCGCCGTCTGCGAACGGCTGCGCGAGACCGGGCGCTGCTAAGGCCCTTCACTCTCCCAGGCCGTATCTGGTCCGCACGTAGCACAGCCAGTCTTCCCATTGAGCTGTGCTGTCGTGCTCTCGCACCCAGGCAACCCACTGCTGATGCGTGAAGACGGCGAATCGCGCCTTGCCCCGGAACATCGCCCCCCACTGCCTCAGCCCGCCGACGCCACTCCGCCCGAGTGCGCGGTCCAGAGACTCATTCCGCTCGTCCACCGCGACAGCTGACACCACCAGATCGTAGTTCCCCGATTGGACGATGCCTTCGGCCAAGGCCTGCTGGCGGAACAGTTGGTAACCGCTCTTGGCTGCCGGGCAATGGGGGAGAGCGGCCAACGCGTCCAAGTCCACCACAGGGGCTAGATGCTCCCAGTACCTCCGGCCCCAGGCCACCTGATGGCATTGGCCAGCAGGGTTCCGCGCGACTTCCACTGGATGATCGCAACGGCTTGGGTCGGGATTGCCGAGACGTCTGCGGTTACCCGGATGCTTCCATGCAGAACATTCATAGAAGCTGTGCTCCGTGAGCTTGTTCTCCACCAAGATCAGCCCGCTACCACCATTCACCAGCAGGCCCAAGTCCGGCGACGTCTGGTTCGTGCCCCTGGCTCCGTCCCGCTCCCCAAGCAGGCGAGAGGGATGCAGTTCACCTTCCTCGGCGTACTCCAACTCAACCTGCTCCAGCGAATCTATCTCGGTATCGACATGGTGCTTGAGGAATGACGCCAAGATGCTTCGACCGGCGGCGGTTGCGCGAAAGGGAAAGTAGAGGTTGGCGCACTGCGTCCAGGAACTCTTCAGGTTGTGAACGCCGGTGTGCTTTTCGATGCGGCTCCGCTGTAGATAAACCGGTAGGGAGTTGTCGGAGCCGCTGCGTATGCCCGGCCAGAGACCGTCTTCCCATGAGTCTGCTGGCAGGATCCAGCGCCTTCGGACACCGTTCTGCTGTCCCCATTCCTGGGAGGCGATATTCGCCGCGCGCCACGCAGACTGCCAATCATCCATCCATTTGTCGAAGGCCGTCATCGCAATGTCCCTTTTGTCACCGTATCCTACACTTTGCTCGTCGGACCGCCCGTGCGCCGACGGCGATCCGGGTTGGAGGGGGCTCAGTCGGCCGCCCTGCAGGCCAGCGGGTCAGGGGCGCGTGATGGGTCAACCGGCATGGTTGCGGCCCCACGGGGTGCCACCTCCGAGGCTGGATGCGACTCACGGGGGCGGTATCCTGCTCGTGCGGGCCCGCGACGCCGCGGAGGTGAGCCCATGACCACGCATCCTGACCTGATGGAACGCATCACGGTGCGCGAGGGCGTGCTCGGCGGGAAGCCGATCATCCGCGACATGCGGATCGCCGTGGAGCACGTGCTGGGCATGCTGGCGGCCGGTGATTCGGCGGAGACGATCCTGCGCGAGTACCCGGTGCTGGAGCCCGAGGACATCCAGGCCTGCCTGCTCTACGCCCACCGCTCGATCGCCGGTGAGGACGTGCACGTGCGCGTGCCCATCAGCGGGTCGTGAGGTTTCTGCTCGACGCCTGCGCCGGGGAGTTCGTGGAGTTGCCGTCGCGGTAGGGGGCGGGGTCGGCCGCGGGCAGCCTCAGAACTGGCCGATGACGTCCTCAATGAACTGGCTCCCGATCGGCTCGATCTTGCCTATTCGAGTCTGGCCCGACGCATAGCGCGCAACGAAAGCCTCCCGCTCCGGGATGAAGCCAAGTTCGCGCAGCGCCGGCTCCCCATCCTCGCGAACATGATCGAGAAGCTCGTAGTGGTACGACCCAGGTGGCGTCTCCTTCGCAACCAGGAGCGACACCGTGACGCCGAGCCTGCGCAGTTCCGCTGAGGGCCAGGCGAAGAAGAAAAGGTACCGCGCCCGCCGCTGCTGAGCCGTGACGTCGATTCGGAAGAACCACGTCCGTTTAGCGGATTCGCTGTCGCCTAGCCGGACGTACCTGTCGAAGTCCAGATCCCCGAAGTCCTTGCAGCGGATGCGCCCCTGCGGGCTCGTGCCCACGAGGGCCGCCGTCTGCCGGAAGTAGTTCCGCCCCAGGTCCATCGCACTGTGCCACAGTTCGTACTCGGCGTGCTGGAGGTCGCGCTCCCCCGCAGCGAGCCTCTCAGCCGGCGGAAGCGCCCACTCCTCCGTCGCCCGCTGACTCTCCACGGCGGACTCCCACTGCTCCAGGCTCTCCTCCACCGACTCGGCGACCAAGGCGAGGACTGCCGACAAGTCGCTGCTCTGCGACGCCTCAAGGGCGTCGTAATAGCGCTGCCGATCTTCCATGGTGATGATCGCGATCGGGAATCCGTGGCGCATCAAGAGCAGGTTCATGAGCAGCCGACCGACCCGGCCATTGCCGTCCACGAACGGATGAATGGTCACGAACGCGGCGTGCGCCGCCGCGGCATACAGGAGCCCGTTCTTGGACGCATATTCCGGCCCGCCGCCACTCCTCGATCTCAGCCAGCCAGTGAGGTCCGCCATCTCGGCCGGGACGGTCTCGGGGCCGGGCGGCAAGTGGTCGGAGCCCGTGATCCGCACGTCGACGGTCCGATAGAAGCCCGCGGCGGCGTCGTTGATGTCGCGGAGCACCAAGGCGTGGAGTTGCCGAATGTCCACCGCCGTGATCGGACCGTCGCCGGTCGCCAGCTCGTCGAAGAAATCGAGCGCCGCGGACAGGTTCCTCGCTTCGGCGTGGTCCTTGAGCGAATGGCCCGCGATCGTGAGTCCCTCGCGGACGACCATTCTCGTTTCGCCAAGCGAGAGCTGATTGCCCTCGATGGCGTTCGAGTTGTAGATGTCCCTGAAGCGGAAGTACTTGCGAATGCTCGTCAGGACTTCGGGCGTGAGCGTGCCACCCGCCCGCATCGCAGCGACGCGGCGGGCGAGGTCATCGAGCACGATGTCGAGGGTTTCCGAGTACGCATAGGGAGCGCCTGGAACCTCTCGCACGCTCGCCCCTCCGATCTGAGCCCCGGCTGACCGGCCCACGACCCGCCCGCTCGCATCGTAGCCTGCGCCGCGTCCCGCAGCCTGCAATCACGACTGCCGCGACTACGGCGCATCCGCTCGGATCGCATCCCGCACTCTCCGATCCGTCAACGGGGACGCGAGTGTGCCATCACGGGCTCGTCGCAGCAGGCCAAGCGCGATCGGGGCGTGCATCCGATACGTTCGATTCTGGACTCCACGACTGAGAAGCTGATCGCTCGTCAGATAGGCATCGTGATAGAACACGCACGAATCATGCCGTGGATACGGATGCTCCCCAGGCCGGATGATCGCGCACTGCGCGTCGCAGAACCTGCGCCGACCCGGGTCATGCGTTGTCAGATTCGCGACCGCGACCGTCCCGTCTCGGGCCGGATCCGTCAAGACGATCCACAAGTGGTTGCCCTGATCAAGCCCGAGTAGAGTCTGACCGGCGTTCACCGGGCGACGGGGAAGTGCTGCCGGAACGAATACACCGCGTCGGCCTGCTCGACGACGTGTTGCACTTGCTCCTCAGTGAACCCCGCGTTGCGAAGGATGTCCTCGGGGGCGATTGGGCACGAACTCTCGCCCGGGTCGGACCACTCGGGCAGCTCGTGCGTCAGGCCGACCAACTCCCACTCGTCCTCTTCGCCATAGGTCTCGAAGATGCGATCGAGCAGCTGCTCGTCGTACTCCGCCAGCCGATCCCGGCCGGGAGCCCCGATGAGCGTCGCATCGTGGCCGCTACGACTGATGGAGCCATGCCACAGCGAATCCGCCGCCGGATCAGACTCGCGGATCAGGTCGAGAACGCGGCTGAGGACGGGGCCTTTTGGCATCGCGACGAAGCGGTCGCGCGTGATTGGAGAGCCGGTGTCGATCAGGGATTGCCGGTCGGCCAGGTACAACAGCTTTATCAGCTTGATGTACGGCATCGTTCCGCCATGCTTAGCAAGCAACACGGACGCCGCCTGCGTGGTCTTCTCCTCGTCGAAGACGAATCGCATGACCGCCTCGGTCCTCGTTCACCTGTGGCAACGCCCGCGAATCCGAATATCGCGTCCGCGCACTGCCCGCTACGGCAGCATCATTCTAGCAGAGCGGTCAGGACTTCGCCCCCGCGCAACGCCACTTCAGCCGCGGGGGATCGCCCGGCGGGCGTAGTCGCGGTCCCAGAGCCACTCGCGGCGCACCTCCATGACGTGGAAGCGGTGCTCGGAGCGACGGGCGCGGCCCTGGTCCTGGAAGCCGGCGCTCTCGAAGGCGCGCTGGGCGCGGACGTTCCAGTCGAGCGTGTGAAGGTAGAGCCGCGTGAGGCTGGAGCGCGTGAAGACGTGGTCGACGAGCAGGCTGACGGCCTCGCTGCCGTAGCCGCGCCCCCAGTAGGCGGGGTTGCCGATGGTGATCCCCAGCTCGGCCTCGCGGCGCCCGAGGTTAATGTTGTAGTACATGACGTTGCCGATGTGCACGTCGCTGTGGTCGGTGATGGCGAAGGTGCGGCGGAAGGGCTGCGGGTGCAGCAACTCCTCGGTGTAGGTGGCGAGGAACTCCTCGTAGGTGAGGCTGGTGGGGCGGGCGGCGTCGTAGCGGGCGAGGACGGGGTCGCGGCGCCAGGCGTAGTCGTTGGGGGCGTCGGAGAGGCGCTTGGCGCGCAGCTGGACGCGGCGCCCGGTGGCGATCACGCTGGCGTCCAGCGTCGTCATGGCGCGTCCTCGCAACTCACGATGCGGGGGCCCGGTCCCCGTCGCTTCGGGTCAGTCTAGGCGGGGCCGGGCCGCGTGTCTCGGCTTCGCCGGGGCACGGGCGCGGAACGATCGTGAATGCCGATCGTCGCGCCCGATCAGGAGCCGGGGGCGGGCGGGGGCGCGGCGTCGCGCGCGGCGAGCAGGCCGGCGGCCTGTTCGATCATGTCGATGCTGGTGTCGTGGGTGACGCGGCGCAGCGCCGCCTCGACGGGGAACCAGCGCACGCTGACGTGTTCGTAGTCGTGGTCGAGGACGGAGCCGCCGACGGGGCGCATGAGCCAGAAGTGGACGCGCTTGTGCAGGCGCTGTCGCAGGGCGTGGCGGACGAACCAGTACTTGACGACGCCGATCTTCTCTTCAATCTCGATGCGCAGCCCGGTCTCCTCGCAGACCTCGCGGCAGGCGGTCTCGGAGAGGGTTTCGCCATCGTTGGGGGTGCCCTTGGGCAGCCCCCACTCGCCCGTGGGCGTCTCAAGGAGCAGAACTTCGAGACCCTCCTTGCCCTGCCGGTAGACGACGCCCCCGGCCGAGACGGTCTGTTTGACGCGGAAGCGGTTGTCAGTCATCGGGGGGCCTCGCGGGGCCGCGCTCCGGACCGACCAGCGGCGGCGCGTAGGGGTCGCTCATCGCGCCGAGACCGAGGGGGTCACCGTCGAAGGCGGCGGCGCGCAGGCCGGCCTGGACGGCGGCGCGCACGGCCGGGTCGGGGTGGCTGTCGTACCCCTCCAGTTGTTCGCCCGCGACGGGGCCGCCGATCTCGCCGAGCGCGGCGGCGGCGGCCTCGACGACATCGAGGGCGTCGTCGTCGAGCAGGGCGGCGAGCGGGATCACGGCGTCCTCGCTGGCGAGCTCACCGGCGGCGCGGGCGGCGCTGTAGCGCTCGTCGCTGTCGGGGCTCTCCATGGCGTTGACCAGGGTGGGCAGCCAGTAGTCGTCGGCGGTGCGACCCATGGCCTGCAGCGCCCCGACGCGAATCGCCGGCTCGGCCGATTCGTAGGCGTCGTAGATCATGTCCGTCACCCAGGGCTGCGTGAGGACGCCGAGGCCGGCGATAGCGGCGGCCTGCACGGCGGGATCCTCGCCCGCGTCCGCGGCGACGCCGCGCAGGCCGTCGATGACGGCGTCGGCGTCGCGGGTGCGGAGCGTGCCGAGCTCGGCCCGCAGGGCGAACGGCCCCAGGGCGATGCAGGCTTCGGCGCGCACGGTCTCGTCGGGGTCGGCCTGGGCGGCGTCGAGCAGGGCCGGGATCATCGCCGGCTGCTCGCAGGTGCCGAGCCCGGCGACGACGAGGGCGCGGACGCCGGGGTCGTCGTCGTGGAGGGTGGCGAGGTAGAGGCTGGAGAAGTCGAGCAGCCGGCCGGAGCGCTCACGTTCGACGAGCCGGCTGAGCAGGACGAAGCGGGCGGGGGCGTCGAGTCCGGCCAGGGCGTCGCGGAAGCGGGCGGCGTCGGGCGGGGCGAGATCGGAGAGCACGCGGAACTGCTCGTCGGAGAGTTCGGCCCGACCCTCCACGAGCGCGACGACGACGGAGTCCAGCGTGGGAGCGGGCTGGGGGTCGGGCTCGTGGGCCGGGGCGTCGGCGGAGGAGGAGGTCACTGGGGCCCTGTCATTGGGTCCAGTGTAGGCCCTTCCGTCGCGGGCGGGAGGGGGCTATGTGTCGTTCACCTGGGCGGGGTCGCCCGTGGACATCGACGCAGCTCTCTCTTGCGCCAGAGCGCGGGCGATGCGCACGGGCCTCATTATCGCCGGATATTCCTCACTCGTCAGGATGCCCCAGACGGCTGTGAACTCCTCGGCCGGCATGCGTGTCAGCCAGCGCTCGATCTGTTCCCTCTCCCACGAGCGCCGCATCACCCGTCGGTGGAGGAACTCCGCGCTCATCGGGCGGTCGATCTCGCCCTTGGCGACCCCCAGCGCGAATGCCTCCACTTCCTCCTGAGTCGCGACGAGCTCCGCCTGGTTCAAGAAGAGAAACAGCCCCATAGCAGCGACGGCGAAGCGTTTGTTCCCATCGACGAAGGGATGGTTGCGGTTGAGGAAGTAGTGGAGCGCCGCCGCTTTGTCCTGGAGCGTCCGATGGTGGGGCCAGCGGGGCTGACCGAGTGCGCCAAGCAGCGCTTGCTCACCCGCGGCGCCGCGCACGGCGAAGGCGGGCGTGCCCGGGAAAAGCCGCCGCGTCAGCCCAGTGACGAGATATCTTGCGTCGTCATCGCCGAGGTACTTGAGGCGGGGCAGGGCTACTGCTTCGCGAGTCTGACAAGAACCTTCTCATGTCGCGTGATGACGTATTCGACACCCTCCCGCACCCTCTTGCTCACCTTCGGGGGGGCGGGCGTGGAGACATCCTTCGCGGGGCGCTTCTTCGGTTCGGCCTGGGTAGTCATGTCGCGATCCTCACCTCTCAGGGCAACAGGATAGCACCGGCGGCGGCCGATCTCAGCGGCGTGCTTGACGATCGGGGTGGCGGGAGGTGTCAGGGATGCGGTGTCGCGGATGGAGTCGGGCGGGCGCCGGCCGGAATCATCGAATGACTTCCTGGCCCGCCGTATGAGGCTCCAGCAGCGCAAGCAGTCTCTTCACGTCCGCTATGCCATCAGCGACCTGCGCCGTGGTCAGCCACCCTTCATCGAAATTGTCGTGCAGACCGTTTGCCACGTGGAACAGGTCGTTGATCTCGGGCCGGCTTGTTTCGGAAGCGATCGCATCGATCACCGCGAACAGTTGGCCGTGCCGCTGATGGTCCCATCCGCGACGCTGGGCGACGGCCTTGACCTGGCGGGCAGTCGCCCCCCACGCCTTTTCGGACGCCTGCAACAGATCGCCCTGCGCCAGGTACTCGTCCGCCTTGAGGATGAAGTGGCCGCTTACCTCGATGTGGTCCGTTGTTGGGGTCACGTAAGCATCTCCAGCTACGCCGCAATACTACCTGAACGTCAGCCCCTTCTCCGGTATGCGCCACGCCCGATCAGGGGCCGAGCATGCCCGGCTGCGCGGCCGACTCGTCCTGGGCGCTGCGAGTCATCAGGTCGCGGATGGCGTCGGGCGGGCGCTGGCCCTCGAAGAGGACGCGATACATGGCCTCGACGATGGGCATCTCGACGCCGGCGCGGTGGGCGAGCTGCCGGGCGGCGCGGGTCGCCTCGACGCCTTCGGCGACGTGCACCATGCCGCCGAGGATCTCCGCGAGCGGTTTGCCGAGGCCGAGCTGCTCGCCGACGAAGTGGTTGCGGGAGCGCGGGCTGATGGCCGTGGCGATCAGGTCGCCGAGGCCGGCGAGGCCGGCGAAGGTCATGGGCTGGGCGCCCTCGGCGACGCCGAGGCGGGCCATCTCGGCCAGGCCGCGGGTGAGGAAGGCGGCGCGCCCGTTCGCGCCGACGTTGAGCGCGTCGCCGATGCCGGAGCCGATGGCGACGATGTTCTTGAGCGCGCCGCCCAGCTCGACGCCGACGACGTCGTCGTTGGTGTAGACGCGGAAGGCGGGCGTCATGAGCATGGCGCGGATCGGTTCGACGATCTCGGGGCTGGGACCGGCGAGGACCGTCGTCGAGGCCTGGCCGAGGGCGATCTCGCGCGCGATGTTGGGGCCCGAGAGCGCGCAGATGGGAGCCTCGCGGCCGTCGCGGGCAAGTTCCTGGGCGATGATCTGGGAGCCGCGCAGGTGGCTGCCGAGCTCGAGACCCTTGGCCGCGTTGACGAGCGGCGGCAGGGCGCCCGGCAGCGCCAGGACGGCGGCCATGTTCTCCCTCAGGCGCTGCATGGGGACGGCCAGGATGGCGGCGTCGACGGGGCCGGCGGCGGCGGCGTCGTGGGTGAAGAGCAGGGAGTCGGGCAGGGGGATGCCGGGCAGCAGGCGATAGTTCTCGCGCTCGGCGTCGAGGCGGGCGGCCTCGGCCCGGTCGCGGCAGAGGACGACGGCGGTCGCGCCCGCCCGGTCGAGCTGGAGGGCCAGGGTGCAACCCCAGGAGGTCGCGCCGACGACGAGTGCGCGCATGGGGGCTCCCGTCTCTCTACTCGCTGCTCGCGGCCCGCTGCTCGCCCGCGTCGGGGTCGGCGGGTGGATCCGCGGGCGACGGCCGGCCGATAATGCGCTCGGCGCCCGCGGCCAGCCGGACGATGTTATCGCGGTGGGCGGCCAGCACGATGATCCAGGCGGCGACGGCGAAGCCGTAGTACGCCTCGGGCTCGGCGCCGACGGAGACGAGCAGGCCCTGCGCGGTCAGGCAGACGACGACGCCCAGCAGCACCGAGAGCGACATGATGCGCGTGACGCCGATCAGGACGATCCCGGCGGCCAGCCCGGCCAGCGCGGCGATGGGCGTGAGGATGAGCAGCGCGCCCCAGCCGGTGGCGGCGGCGCGTCCGCCGCGGAAGCCGGCGAAGAGCGGCAGGATGTGGCCGATCATGGTGGCGAGGGCGGCCAGCACCTCGCCGGTGGGGCTGTGGAAGGCGAGCATGATGATGGCGACGGGCAGCACGCCCTTGCCGACATCGAGGCCGAAGATGACCAGGGCCCAGCGCAGGCCGAGCGCGCGGTAGGCGTTGGTCGTGCCGATCTTGCCGCTGCCGTCGCTGCGCAGGTCGGCGTTGGCGACGAAGCGGCCGATCCAGAGCCCGATCGGCACGGAACCGATCAGGTAGCCGATAATCGGCGCGGCGACCCAGGCCTCAGCCATGGCCCGCGCCGCGGCCCCCCGCGGCGGGGCCCCGCTTGCGAAAGTGCAGCCGGATGCTGGCGCCGCCGAAGCCGAATTCGTCGCGGATGCGGCGGGCCAGGTAGCGCTCGTAGGAGAAGTGCAGCGACTCGGGATAGTTGACGAAGAAGACGAAGGTGGGCGGGTCGACCTCGGCCTGGGTGGCGTAGAACAGCTTGATCGGGTGTCCCCGATGCGCGGCCGGCGGGTGGGCGATGAGGGCGCGCTTGATGGCCGCGTTGAGCGGACCCGTGGGCACGCGGCGGCCCCGCTCGGCGCGGGCCTTGAGGGCCGAATTCAGGATCTCGGGCAGGTGCTCGCCCGTCAGGGCGGAGGTCCAGATGACGGGCGCCCAGGGCACGAAGCGCGTGCGCCAGCGCATCTGGCGCTGGCGGCGATCGAGCAGCTCGGCGTCGTCGGCGATGAGGTCGGCCTTGTTGAGCACGAGGACGACGCCTGCGTGCGCGTCGAGGGCCATGCCGAGGATGTGCTGGTCCTGCGCGCCGATGTCCTCGCCGGCGTCGAGCACGACGGCCACCACGTCGGCCCGGGAGATGGCGGCGCGGGCGCGGCGCACGGAGGCCTTCTCGGGGCCGGTCTCGATGCGCCCGCGGCGGCGGATGCCGGCGGTGTCGATCAGCGTCAGGCGCTGGCCGTCGAACTCGATCGGGGTATCGACCGCGTCGCGGGTGGTGCCGGGCACGGGGCTGACGATCATGCGATCATCGTGCAGGAGGGCGTTGACGATGGAGGACTTGCCGACGTTGGGCCGCCCCACGATGGCCAGGCGGCAGACCGGGTCGGCGCCGGCGACGCCGCCGGGGGGCAGCCGGTCGACGACGTCGTCGAGCAGCTCGGCGACGGAGAGGCCGTGGTGGGCGCTGATCGGCCGGGGCTCGCCGAGGCCGAGGCCGTAGAAGTCGGCGGCGGCGGCGGCCAGGTTCTCGTTGTCGGCCTTGTTGGCGGCGAGGTAGACGGGCTGGCTGGCGTCGCGCAGCAGGCGGGCGATGTCGGCGTCGGCGGGAGTGGGGCCGGCCTGGGCATCGACGACCAGGCAGATGGCGTCGGCCTCGCCGAGGGCCTGGTGGACCTGCGCGGCGACCTCGCCCGCGTAGGGGCCGGCCAATTGCTCGCCGAGCAGGCCGCCCGTATCGACGATGCGGAAGGGGATGCCGCGCCACTCGGTGGCGGCGTAGAGCCGGTCGCGGGTCGTGCCGGGCAGATCCTGGACGATGGCGCTGCGCCGGCCGAGGACGCGGTTGAAGAGCGTGGACTTGCCGACGTTGGGACGCCCCACGAAGGCGAGCAGGGGCAGCCCGACCAGGCCGTCGCCGGCGGGGGCGGGCGGGGCGCCGACGGGCGGCGCGCTGGGACTGGTGCTGGGACTAGCGTGCGCCGGCATCGGTGGTTCCGTTCCCGGTCCCGGCGGCGCCGGGCTGACCCGACGCGCCGTCGGGTGGCAGTTCGATGAGCAGGGTGACTTCGCGCGGGGTTACGGAAACAATATCGAGATCGCCGCTGAAGGCGACCTGGATCGGCTGCGCGCGGATCCCGGGCAACAGTCCGATGGCGTTGACGGTGACCCGGAAGGAGGCGGAGTCGAGCTCGGCGATGTCCGGGGCGGGACCGCGCACGCGCACCGCGACGCGCGCCGGGACCACGCTGATCTGCACGCCGCCGCCGAGCCCGGTGATCTCGACGGGCACCTGGAAGATCGCCTCCTCGATGAAGGGGGCCAGGCCGACGCTGACGATGACGGTCAGGCCCGGCTGCTCGAGCGCGAGGCCTTGCGGCGGCGTCACGATCGCCACGGCGCGGAGGTCGGTGCGGCGGTCGGCGATGAGGACGGGGTCCGTCGTCGCGGCGCCCGCGCCCTCGAGCGCCTCCAGCGTCCCGACCACGACCACGGTCTGCGGCACGACGCCGATCGATTGGACGCGGAAGCCGGGGGCGGGCTCGCCGTGGATGCGGGGCGTGACGGCCACGGTGCGCCGGAAGAGTTCCTGCTGCACCGGGATCTGGACGTCGACCGAGGGGGGCGAGATCTGCACCTGGCCGACGACCGAGCCGGTGCTGGTGCGGGCTTGCAGGGAGGCCGTGGCCGTGACCGGGACGGTGGCGCCGCCGATGTCGACGCGGGCCACGACGGTGTCGACGAGATGGACGAGTTGCGCGATGCCGCTGACGGTGACGACGGCCTCGGCGGTGACGGGCTCGCCGACGTCGAAGCCGAGCGGCGGGGAGTTCTCGACCTCGACGCTGACCGGCACCTGGCGCGTGACGACGGACTCGAGCCGGACGACGACGGCCTGGGGCTGTACGGAGCGCACCGTGACATCGTCATCGCGGGAGCGGATGCTGATCGGGATCTCGTGGACGCCCGACGGCAGCCCCGTGAGATCGACGGTGGCGATGAAGTCGTCGGGGGTGGCGCGGGCCACGTCGTCCTGGCGGCCGGCGATCTCGATCAGGGCGGGCGGGATCCGGCTGGCGGTCGCGAGGTCGCTGGGGATGTTGACGGCCTGCACGGTGAGGGCGAAGCCGAGCGGCTCGGTGATGGTGACGTTCTCGGAGTCGGTGATGACGAACCAGATGACCAGCGCGAGGGCGGCCGAGGCGAGGAACAGCCCGGCGTCGCGGCGCAGCCGGACGAGGCGGGGGCGCGGCCGGGACGGTGGGGCCCGCACGTCACGGCCTCGCGAGGGAGGCCTCGTTGCGCCGGACGCGGCCGTTGCCGCCGTGGAGCAGGGCGGTGAGGTTGTTTTCGAGCCGGCGCCGGTCGAGGGGGCGCAGGAGCTTGCCGTCGGCGGCGATGGAGATGTGGCCGTTCTCCTCGGAGACGACGACGACGACGGCGTCGGTCTGCTCGCTGATGCCGAGCGCGGCGCGGTGACGCGTGCCCAGGTGCGGGTCGACGGCCTGCTGGTTGATGGCGGTCGGCAGCATGCAGGAGGCGGCGACGACGCGCCCGCGGGAGATCACGACGGCGCCGTCGTGGAGGGGCCCGCCGGGCTGGAAGATGCCCTCGAGCAGTTCGGCGGTGGGGGCCGCATCGACGGCGATGCCGGTCTCGACGACGTCCTGCAGGCCGGTCTCGCGCTCGACGACCACGATCGCGCCGACCTTGCGGGCGGCCATGGCGACGGTCGCGTCGGTGAGGACGGAGACGAAGTCGCGGCCGCTCGGGGTGGCGGGGGCGAAGAGGAAGGAGGCGAGGCCGCCGGCGCGGCCGAGGCGCTCGAGGGCGCGGCGGAACTCGGGCTGGAAGACGATCAGCACGAACAGCGCGAGGACGGCGAGCGCGTTGCTGACCAGCCAGCTGAGGACGACGGAATCCAGCACCCGGCTGAGCACGACGATCGACACGGCGAGCAGGGCGATGCCGCGGACGACGGTCATGGCGGTGGTGCCGGCGAGCAGCCGCAGCACCCAGAAGAGCACGACCGTGATGATCGCGACTTCGAGGAGGTTCTGCGCGGCGAAGCCCGAGAAGGCGTCGCCGATATCGCCGAAGAGGCTGTCCATGCCGTGCCTGCTTCGCACTGATCCGGCTGCGGGGCGCGACCGCGGGGCCGTCGCGGCGGACGCTGACGGCCGGGCCCGGCCGCAGCGACCGTGTGCGCAGCCTAGCGCACGAGGTGCGCGAGCATGGCCTGCTGGGCGTGCAGGCGGTTCTCGGCCTGGTCGAAGACGATGGAGTTGCGGCTCTCGAAGACGGCGTCGCTGATCTCCTCGCCGCGGTGGGCGGGGAGGTCGTGCATCACCAGCGCGCCCGGCGCCGCGCCCAGCAGCTCGGCGTTGACCTGGAAGCCAAAGAAGGCCTCCCGGCGCCGTTGCGCCTCGGCCTCCTGGCCCATGCTGGTCCAGACATCGGTGTAGACGATGTCGGCCACGCGGAGGGCGGAGCCGGCGCCGGCCGGGCCAAGGCCGTGGCCGGACAGCGCCGCCACGGGGTCGGTCGTGGTGCGGACGCTGCCGCCGCTGGCGGCCGCGCGGTCGCGCGCGCGGGCCAGGCTGGCCTCGTCGAGGGCGTAGGCGGCCGGGGTCGCCAGCCGCACGTGCATGCCCTCGGAGGCCGCGCCGATGGCGAGCGAGCGGGCGACGTTGTTGCCGTCGCCGACGTAGGCCAGGGTGCGGCCGGCCGTGCCGCCGTGCTCGCGGATGGTGAGCAGGTCGGCGAGGGTCTGGCAGGGGTGCTCCCAGTCGGACAGGGCGTTGATGACCGGCACGCGGGCGTAGCGGTCCAACTCGTCGAGGATGTCCTGCCCGAAGGTGCGGCAGACGATCGCATCGGCGTAGCGGCCCAGCACGCGGGCGACGTCCTTGACGGGCTCACGCGTCCCCAGGCCGACCTCGGCCGGGGAGAGGTAGAGCGTGGTCGCGCCCAGGCGGCGGGCGGCCAGCTCGAACGAGACGCGCGTGCGCAGCGACGGCTTCTCGAAGAGCAGCACGACGGCCTTGCCGGCCAGCGCCTGCGTGTGGGGACCGGCCGGGTCCGCCTTGAACGCGCGAGCCGTGTCGAGGACCATCGCGATCTCCGCGGCCGAGAGGTCGGTGATGGAGAGGAGGGAGCGGCGGAGCGGTCTCGAAGCCGGCATATGCGGTCCTATCGACTCCCAACCTGTTGCTCCAGGGCTTCCGCCAACAACTCGCCCAGCGGCATCAAGTCATGCCTTGGACCTTGGTCCGCATACTGTAGCGCAGCCACGCAGCGCTCCCTCATCTCGCCCCTTGCCAGCCGTTCCGGCACGGTCACCGGACCGGGGAACATGCCCCGTGCATGCATGCAGAGCGGGAAGTAACATGCAGCACGCGCCGTGCGGCCGTTTCCGTTGACAAACGGATGGATGTGGTTGATCCGCCATAAGGCATAGGTCGCAGCAGTGAAACCCTTGCTTTCTTCGAGAAACGCATTAATGCGCGACACACAACCATCCATCAATTCCTCGACCTGCTCGGGAGGAGGTGGGGTGTAGTCGCCTACGAACACCTGCACCGTGCGATACTGTCCCGCTGCCTCGTAAAGGCCCGCGATCGCATGAGCGTTGAAGGATCTGATGATCGCATGCGTCAATTCGATGGAGCCAAGTGAGAGCTTTGTGTCGATCAGCGAATACAAGAAATCGTAGTATCGCGCGTTGTTCGATGCCTCGAGCCGCTGATAGGAGGGGTGCCCCTCCTCACCCGTCAGCGTGAAAATATCCACGCTAGGAGCCGTACTGCTCGTCGATCAGTTCCTCAACCTGCTCACGGGTCATTGTACGCTCTTTGCCCATGAGTCCGTAAGCGAACGAGATGCGCTGTTCTCGAATTTCTTCCCGGGAAAGGGACGGCTTGGCCGTCTTCATCAACTCTTCCACCCGCTTCTCAAAGTCCGCTGTCACCTCTGCCATATCCGTCATCCTCTCCCAGGAAGGTGCGTTACCTGGTTATCACATAACCAGCCTTCCGTCAACTCGTTTCGCTTCCCGTCACTCGCCGGCCGCCGGCCCGTACTTGCGCGCTCTCGCCTCCTGTGGCGGCGTGGTGAGCATGGAGCGCATGACATTCTCCGGCATGTCCGGGAGGATAGCGACGGGAGGGGAGGCGCGTCGTGAGGCGGTCGGGACGTCCCACGGTTCCGCCGGTCTGGTGGCCGGCGCTGCTGGCGGGTCTGACGCTGGTCGTGGGGCTGGTCGCGCTGGCGGCGACGCCGGGCCCCGACCCCGGGGCGGTGCAGATTTATGAGGCGTCGCAGCGGCCGTCGCCGATCCCGGCCGACCCGGCGGCGGAGCGCCTGGTCGATCTGAACCGGGCCTCGGCCGAGGAGTTGGAGGCGCTGCCCGGCATCGGCGAGGTGCGGGCCGAGGCGATCATCGCGGCGCGACGGGAGGCGCCGTTCACGTCGCTGGCGGAGGTCGGGCAGCGCGGGGTGCTGACGGCGGGCGTGCTGGCGGGGCTGGAGGGCTGGGCGACGGCGCGAGCCCCGGCAGCGGTTGGGGCGGAGGAGCCGGCGCGATGAGGTCGCCGCTGCTGATCCTCTCCTTGTCGTTCTTCGCGGGGGTGGCCGTCGCGACGGGGTTCGCGTCGCCGGGGGTCGAGGCCGGGGCGGTGGTGGCCGCGGCCGTCGTGGCGACGATCGCGGCGCTGCGATCGGGGCGGGGCGGGGCGGCGCTGGCGGTCGTGGCGGCGGGGCTGTTCGCGCTGGGGCTGGCGCGCGCCGACGACGGTCCGCCGTCGGCGGGGTCGGTGGCGGCGTTCGCCGGGCGCGAGGTGATGGTGGTCGGGGTGGTGGAGTCGGACCCGGTAGTGCGAGGCGCGGGCCAGGATGTCCGGCTGGCGGTCGAGTCGGTGTCGCTGGGGGCGGAGCGCGCGACGCCCGGCATCGACGTGCTGCTGCGCGCCGGCCCGGGCGTCGCGCTGGCCTATGGGGACCGAGTGCAGGCGCTGGCCGGACTACAGGCGGTGCGCCCGCAGGCAGGCGACGACTTCGAGGACTACCTGGCGGAGCGGGGCATCGCCGCGACCGGGTTCGCGCGGGAGGTGTCGATCCTGGAGCAGGGCGCCGGCAACCCGCTGCGGGCCGGGCTGTCGTCGGCGCGGGCGACGCTCGACGGGGGGCTGGCGCGGTCGCTCGAGGAGCCGCTGGCGGGCCTGTCGCAGGGCATCGTGACGGGCCGGCGCGGCGCGCTCCAGCCCGGCCTGCGCGACGACCTCAAGGCGACGGGGCTGTCGCACCTGGTGGTGATCTCGGGCAGCAACGTGACGCTGCTGGCGGTGCTGGTCGTGGCGGGGAGTGCCTGGGCCGTCGGGCGCCGCCGCGCGATCTGGCTGGCGATCGTCGTGGTGGGGCTATACACGGCGTTCGTGGGGGCCGACGCGCCGGTCGTGCGGGCGGCGATCATGGGCACGCTGCTGCTGCTGGCGGGGGCGTCGGGACGGCGCGGCGCGGCCGAGCCGGCGATCGCGCTGGCGGCGGCGCTGATGGTCGCGATCCAGCCGGGCACGATCGACGACCTGTCGTTCCAGCTGTCCTTCGCGGCGACGGCGGCGCTGGCGGCGATCGGGGAGCCGGCCCGGCTGCGGACGATGTCGGCGCTGGGGCTGGACCTGCTCGAGCAGACGCCCGGCGTGCGCCTGCAGCTGGCGCTGCTCGAGACGGCGATCATGACGGTGGCAGCCGTCGCGGCCACGCTGCCGCTGATCGCGCTGCACTTCGGGCGCATCTCGCTGGTGGCGCTGCCCGCCAACCTGCTGGTCGCGCCGCTCTTCCCGCTCATCTTCCTGGGCAGCCTGGCGACGTCGCTGGCGGGCGCGATCGGCGGCGGGCTCGGGCAGGCGACGGGCTGGCTGCTGGCCTGGCTGCCGCTGTCCTGGTTCGTGGCGGTGGCCGAGGGGTTGGCGTCGCTGCCGTTCGCGTCGGCGCAGATCGACGGCTTCGGGCTGACGCACGCGATCGTGCTGCACGCCGCGATCACCGGCGTCGCCGTGTGGCTGCGCCGGGGCGGGACGCGGCGGCGTCGCGAGCGGGATCGGGACCGGGATCGGGAGGACGACCCGACGCGGGCGGCCCGCGCGCTGCGGGCGCTGGAGTCGCCGACGGCGCTGGCGGCACTGGGCCTCCTGCTGGCGGCGAACGTCGTGGTGTGGGGGGCGCTGGCCTGGAACGAGGGGGACACGCTCGACACGTACGTCCTCGACGTGGGGCAGGGCGACGCGATCCTGGCCGTCGCGCCGGGCGGGGCGACGCTGCTCGTCGATGGCGGCCCCGACGGGCAGTTGCTGCTGGCGGAGCTGGCGGAGGCGCTGCCGGCGGGGCGGCGACGGATCGACGTCATGGTGGCGACGCATTCGCAGGCCGATCACGTGGCGGGGCTGTTCGCGGTCCTGGAGCGCTACCGCGTCGGGACGCTGCTCGTCTCGCCGCTGCACGACACGACGGAGCTGGGCCGGCAGCTGCGAGCGGCGGCGGCGGCGCAGGGCATCCCGGTGCGGACGGCGACGGCGGGGATGCTGCTGTCGCTGGGGGACGAGGTCGAGGCCGACGTGCTGGCCCCGGCGGCGGGTGAGGACTTCGGCGACGACCTGAACGCGGCGGGCGTCGTGCTGCGGCTGCGGCACGGGTCGGTGGCGCTGCTGCTGACGGCCGACATCGGCGTGGAGGAGGAGTTGCGGCTGGCGCGGGGGCCGTGGGATCTGCGGTCGCAGGGGCTGAAGGTGGGGCATCATGGCAGCAAGACCTCGACCAGCGACCTGCTGTTGCGGCGGGTGTCGCCGGAGGTGTCGGCGATCAGCCTGGGAGCGGACAACTCGTTCGGGCATCCGCATCCCGGGGTTCTGGAGCGGCTGGACATCGGCGTGGTGCTGCGCACGGACGTCGATGGCCGCGTGCGCCTGCGGTCGGACGGGGAGCAGTTGCGCTACGACGTCGGTCGGTGAGGGGGCGTCGGAGGAGCGGGTCGGGGCGATACGACGCCGACAATCAGTCCCGGTCCTTGGCAAGCGCGTCGAAGAATACCTCGAACTCGACGCCGCCCTGTTCGGCGGCTTCGGCGCGGGCCTGCTCGATCGCGGCGTGGTCGGCGTCATCCGAGGCCGCATCCGCCAGCCACGAGGCAATCGCCTCATCGACCAACGCCTGGACCGGCCGGCCGTGGTGATCGGCCGCCGCTTCAAGGGCTCCGTAGAGGCCGTCATCCACGCTCATCGTCTTCATCGGCGGCTTCCTTCAGGCGCGTCGGCGCCGACTCAAGCGTAGTGGCCGAGCCAGGCGCCGGCCAGCAGGTGGACGTGACCCTTCTCGCCGCCGGGCAGCCGGGCCTCGCCGGGGAAGTTGGCGAGCAGGCGGAAGCCGTGCTGGCTCGACGACCAACCGACCTCGACGAGGTCGTCGCCGAAGGGGCCCATGTCCTGCCAGAGCTGCTCGGCCGGGAGGTCGGCGGCGGGGTCGTCGCCGGGCAGGGCGAGGGCGGTGAGCGGGGGGTGTGTGGCGCGCTTGCGGGCGTCGAAGAAGACGGCGTGGTCGGTGCGGAGGCTGGGCTCGGCGCCGTCGCGGACGGCGTCGACGATGGAGCGGCGCGGCTTGGCGGGGCGCTCGTAGGCGGGGTCGGTGCCGTCGAGGATGTGCAGGTGGCCGTGGGGCTGGCTCTGCATCCCGTAGGAGCCGAAGTTGGAGAGGATGCGGAACCCCTGGGGGGCGTGCTCGCGGCCGAGCCGGACGGCCACCCGGCCGACCGGCCCCAGGCTGGCCCAGAGCTCGGACTGGGTGCGGTGCTCTTTCGGCACGGCGAGCATCATCACGCGCGTCCAGCCGAGCAGGTTCTCGAAGACCATGACGTCGTCGTCCTCATAGAAGACGCGGGCGGGCTCGCGCCCGGCGACGATCTCGCAGAAGGTGCAGTACTGGGTCATCGGGGAGGAAGGGTACGGACGGGGCCGGTCGTCGATCAACGGGGGCGCGGCGCCTCGTCAGGCATCTTTAGGGGGGAGCTGGGCAAGCAAGGAGTTCACAGCTGTCTTGATCGTGTCCACGTTTTGCGTCATCGCGGTGATGTCTTGCTTCATCGTGGTGATGTCGGCCTCCATCCGATCAAGCCTCCCCTCCATCCGAATGCCGTTCTCCGCAAGCGCTCTGAGCCGACCGTCGACCCGGCCGAGCTTCACGTCGATGTCATCCAGTCGGTCCGTGTTCTGACGGATCAGGCCGGTGAGCCGCCCCTCGACGGCCTCAAGTTCTTCACGGCCTACGGCCTCGGCCAGCGTGCGCGCCATCGACACTCTCCCCTGCGACGGATGATAGGGCCGACCAACCGCGACGCCCGCACTTTTCCACAGCATTCCTGGGGCGGACCACCTCGTTCCGTCAAGCGGGCGCGTACGGGGGTCGCTGATAGCCTGCGGACGATGGTGGACGCACTTCCTTTCCGCGGGCTGCGCTTCGACGCCGAGGTCTGCGGCGCCTGGGGCGGGCTGCTGGGGCCGCCCTACGACGTGCTCACGCCCGAGCGGGCGGCGGCGCTGCGCGCGGCGAGCCGCTACCAGATCACGCACGTCGAGACGCCCGGCGCCGACGGGGCGGAGTCGGCGGCGGCGACGCTGCGCGACTGGCGCGAGGCCGGGGCGCTGAAACGCGACGCCGAACCTTCGTACTACGTGGCGCGGCACCGGTTCCGCCAGGGGGGCGGGACGCGCGAGCGGACATCGCTGCTGGCGGCGGTGCGGCTGGCGCCGTGGTCGGAGGCGCACGCGGGCGGCGGCTCGACGAAGCCGCACGAATGGACGATGGCCGGGCCCCGCGAGGAGCGCACGACGCTGCGCGCCACCGTGCGCGCCGACGTCTCGCCGCTGATGGTGGTCGCGCCGGACGCCGAAGGGTCGCTGGGGGCGGCGATCGAGGGGGCGGCGCAGGGGCAGCCGAGGGCCTCGGGCATCGACCCGGCGGGCGAGGAGCACGCGCTGTTCGTGGTCGACGGGGAGCGCGAGGTGGGCGCGATCCGCGCGGCGCTGGCGCGCGAGACGCTGTACATGGCCGACGGCCACCATCGCTACGAGTCGGCGCTGGGGCACCGCGAGGTGCGACGGCGGCGGGCGGGCATCACCTGGACGGGCGACGAGCCGGAGAACTTCGTGCTGATGGGGATCGTGCGGGCGGAGGACCCGGGGCTGATCGTGGGGGCGACGCACCGGCTGCTGCACGCGCCGCCCCCGGCCGACGCCCTGGCGCGGCTGCGGGCGTCGTTCGAGGTGGAGCGGGTCGGGCCGGGCGGCGACGCCGGCGCGCTGATGGCGCGGGTGGCGGCCGCGCCGGCGCAGCGGGCGCCGATCGGCGTGCACGGCCTGACGGACGACGACCTGCTGCTGCTGTCCGACGATCGCACGCGGGCGGCGCTGCCGCCGGAGCTGCCGGCGTCGTGGGCGGGGCTGGGGCCCGCCGTGCTCCAGTACGGCGCGCTGGGGCCGGCCTTCGGCGTCGACGAGGCGGCGCTGCACGCCGGGCGGGCGGTGTCGTACGAGCACGACGCGCAGGTGGCCTGTGGGGCCGTCGCGGCGGGGGCGGCGCAGGCCGCCTTCCTGCTGCAGGCGCCGTCGCTGGGGCAGATCTTCGAGTCGGCGGACGCGGGCGATCGGATGCCGCAGAAGAGCACCTACTTCGTGCCCAAGCTGCCCACGGGGCTCGTGCTGCACGCCTTCGACGCGGGCGACGATGAACTGTTCTGACGTGCGGCGCTCTGAGTGGCGGGCCGCAGGGCTCCGACTCGGGTAGACTCGCCGTCGCGGATGGAACGGAGGTCGGCGTGGCGAAGCATCTCGATGGCAAGGTCGCCCTGGTGACGGGCGGCGCGGGGGGCATGGGCTCGGAGATCTGCAAGGTCTTCGCCGAGCAGGGGGCCAAGGTGGTGGTCTGCGACATCGAACTCGACGTCGAGGGACGGGGCGACGGCGCGGCCTCGCGCATCGGCGCGGTGGTCGAGTCGATCCGCGAGGCGGGCGGCGAGGCGGTGGGGCTGAGCGGCGACATCGCCGACATGGCGACGGCGGAGCGGGCCGTGCAGACGGCGCTCGACACCTTCGGCGACCTCGACATCCTGGTCTGCGCGCACGGCATCTTGCGCGAGCGGATGATCTTCAACATGACCGAGGAGGACTGGGACGACCTGGTGCGCATGCACCTGAAGGGCTGCTTCGCGCCGACCAAGTTCGCTTCGATCCACTGGCGCGCGAACCGCGACAAGGGCGGGCGGCGGATCATCTACTTCACCTCGTCGGCGGGGGTGACGGGGATCGCGGGGCAGCCGAACTACTCGGCCGCGCACGCGGGCAAGATCGGCCTCATGCTGTCGAACGCCGAGGCGCTCAAGCGCTACGGGGCGACCTCCAACTGCATCTCGCCGGCCGCGTCGACGCGGATGACGGACAGGACGCTGGGCGACGGCATCGCTCGCAGCGAATCGGCCGAGGGGACGGCGTGGGACCCGCGCAACGTGACGCCGATCATCGTGCTGCTGGCGTCGGACGAGGGGGAGATGATCAACGGCCGCGTGGTGGGGACGACGGGGGGCAAGATCACCATCTGGGACAACCCCGACTGGGAGAGCACGATCTTCTCGACGGAGCCGTACTGGGATCTCGATCAACTCTTCGCGATCATGCCCGAGACGCTGGTCGCGCAGGGCGTGGGACCACCGCCGGTCGTCTGGCCGTAGGGCCGCCCGGGATCGTTCGGCGCGCCCACAAGGATTGCGGAGGAGGAGTTCCATGGCACGACATCTCGACGGACGCATCGCGCTCGTGACGGGCGGGGCCGGCGGGATCGGCTCGCAGATCTGCAAGGTCTTCGGCGAGCAGGGGGCGAAGGTCGTGGTCTGCGACATCGAGCGCGACGTCGAGGGGCGGACCGACGGGCCGCCCTCGCGCATCGACGGCGTGGTCGATGCGATCCGCGAGGCCGGCGGCGAGGCGGTGGGGCTGAGCGGCGATATCGCCGACATGGACACCGCCGAACGGGCCGTGCAGACCGCCCTCGACACGTACGGCGACCTCGACATCCTCGTCTGCGCGCACGGCATCCTGCGCGAGCGGATGATCTTCAACATGACCGAGGAGGACTGGGACGAGTCGGTGCGGATGCACCTGAAGGGCTGCTTCGCGCCGACCAAGTTCGCCTCGATCCACTGGCGCGCCAACCGCGAGAAGGGGAACCGGCGGATCATCTACTTCAGCTCCGACGCGGGCATCCGGGGGGCGGCCGGCCAGCCGAACTACTCGGCGGCGCACGCGGGCAAGCTGGGGCTGATGCGCAGCAACACGCAGGCGCTGGGGCGCTACGGCGTGACCTGCAACTGCATCTCGCCGGGCGCGGCGACGCGGATGACCGACCGGGGCCTGGCGGCGACGGCGGGCCAATCGCTGCTGAGCGAGACGGCGGCGGGCACGGCGATGGACCCGAAGAACGTCGTCCCGATCATCGTCTGGCTGGCCTCGCTGGAAGGGGGCCCGGCGAACGGGCGCGTCTTCGGCGCGACGGGCCACCGAATCTCCCTCTACCGCGAGCACACGCGCGAGCGCTACCTGCACTACCCGGAGCCCCTGATCGACATCGACCGGCTGTTCGAGCTGTGGCCGGGCACGCTGGGCGTGCGGGACTTCCCGGACAACCAGTGGCGGATGGGACCGACGCCGCCGTCGAGGAGCGGGGCGGGCTAGATCTCGGCCTGCTTGACGTCGTCGATGCCGGGGATGGCGGCCATGGCGGCGATCTCGGCGGGCGTCAGCTGACGGTCGACGGTCAGGACCATGATGGCGGTGCCGGCGTCCGAGGCCGTGTCCTGACGGCCGACCTCCATGGCGCTGATGTTGACGCCGATCTCACCGAGGGCGGTGCCGACGGCGCCGATGCGGCCGGGGCGGTCCTCGTTGTGCAGGATGAGGACGTGGGTGTGGCCGTCGTGGTAGGCGTCGCCGGCGACGTCGACGCGGAAGCCGTCGATCTCGACGATGTGGGGGTCGCCGTGGGCGAGCGCGCCGGAGACGCATGACGTGCCGGCGTCGGTCTGGAGGCGGACGGTGATGAGGTTGGCGTAGAGCCCGGCGTCGGCGCTCTTCTCCTCGACGAGGCGCAGGCCGCGCGCCTGGAGGATCTTGTTGACGGAGACGAGGTTAACGTGCTCCTCGCTGATCGGGGCGAGCAGCCCGGCGACGGCCGCAGCCTTGAGGGCGCTGACGTCGTGGTCGGCGATCTCGCCCTGGTACTCGATGCGCAGGCCCTGCCAGCGGCCGTCGGCGATCTGCGTGACGAGGCGGCCGGCGGCCTCGGCGACGGTGAGGTAGGGGCCGAGCACCTCCAGCGTCTCGGGGTCGACGAAGGGGGCGTTGACGGCGGTGGAAGCGGGACGGCCGTCGAGGACCTGCAGGACCTCCGCGGCGACGTCGATGGCGACGCGCTCCTGCGCCTCCTGCGTCGAGGCGCCGAGGTGCGGCGTGACGACGACCCGCGGGTGCCGGGCGAGGGGGTTGCCGGTGGCGGGCTCGGCGCTGAACACGTCGAGGCCGGCGCCCGCGAGACGTCCGGAGTCGAGCGCGTCGATTAGGGCGGCCTCGTCGATCAGGGCCCCGCGGGCGCAGTTGATCAGGCGCGCGCCGGGGCGCATGGCGGCGAACTCGTCGCGGCCGAGCAGGGGCGGCGCGCCGGGGCTGAGGCTGGTGTGCAGGGTGATGAAGTCGGAGCGGGCGAGGATCTCGTCGAGGGAGACGAGCTCGACGCCCAGCAGGCGGGCGCGCTCGTCGGCGACGAAGGGGTCGTAGGCGAGGACCGTCATCTCGAGGCCCAGCAACCGGTGCGCGACCGCGCCGCCGACCTGCCCCAGCCCCACGACGCCGGCGGTCTTGCCGCGCAGTTCGACGCCGAGGTAGGCGGAGCGGTTCCAGGCGCCGCCGCGCAGGCTGGCGTCGGCGGCGGCGATGTGGCGGCTGAGGGCGAGGAAGTGCGCGATGGTCAGCTCGGCGGCGGAGACGGTGTTGCCGGTCGGCGCGTTGACCACCACGATGCCGCGGTCGGTGGCGGCGGCGACGTCGATGTTGTCCACGCCGACGCCGGCGCGGCCGATGACGCGCAGCCGCGCGGCAGCCTCGATCACGCGGCGCGTGACGGTCGTGGCGCTGCGCACGAGCAGGGCGTCGTAGTCGGGGATGGCGGCGGCCAGCTCATCCTCGGAGAGGCCGGTGCGCACGTCGACGCTGGGCGCGGGCGCGCCGGGGCGGCCCGAGCCGCGGCGCAGTCGCTCGACGCCCTCCGCGGCGACGGCGTCGGCGACGAGGATGCGCAGTGGGTCGGGCACGATGGCGGCCCCTTCCCCTCGGCCCCGGGCAGCGCGCGTCAGACGGAGGCGGCCGCCGGGACCTGGTAGCCGAGTGTGATCAGGCTGGCGCGCAGGGCGTCGGCGGCCTCGTCGAGGTCGCGCTGCTGGAACCAGCCCAGATGCCCGAAGCGGAAGATCCGCCCCGCCAGCTTGCCCTGCCCGCCGGCGATGACGACATCGTGGTCGGCGCGCATGGTGGCGGTCAGCGCCTTGCCGTCGACGCCATCCGGCACCTTGACGGCGGTGATGGTGTTGGAGGCGTGGCGCGGGTCGGCGAACAGCTCCAGGCCCAGGTCCTGCACCTGGGCGCGGACGCGGGCGGCGGCGGCGGCGTGCCGCGCGAAGATGGCGTCGGCACCCTCCGCGTTCATGCGCGCGAGCGAGACGTCGAGGCCGTACATGACGGAGACGGCCGGCGTCCAGGGCGGCTGGCCGATGGCCGCGTAGTCGCGATGCTTGCCGAGGTCGAGGTAGAAGCGCGGCATCGTGGCCGACTCGAAGGCCCGCCAGGCGCGCGGCCCGACGGCGGCCATGGCCAGCCCCGGCGGCACCTCCCAGCCCTTCTGCGAGCCGGTGACGACGAGGTCGATCCCCCAGGCGTCGGTCTCGACAGGGACGCAGCCCATGCTGGAGACGGCGTCGACGAGCAGCAGGGCGTCGCTCTCGGCGTGGACGACCTGGGCGATCGCCTCGATCGGGTTCTCGACGCCGGTGGAGGTCTCGTTGTGCGTGACGAGCACGGCCTTGTAGGCGGGCTCGGCGCGGAGGGCGGCGGCGATGGCGTCCGGCTCGGCCGCCATGCCCCACTCGACGCTGAGGCGGGTGACGTCGGCGCCGTAGACCTCGGCGATCGTGCCGAAGCGGTCGCCGAAGGAGCCGATGCTAACGGCGAGCACCTTGTCGCCGGGGGAGAGCGTGCTGACGATGGCGGCTTCCATGACGCCGGTGCCGCTGCAGGTGTAGATCAGGATGTCGTGCTCGGTGCGGAAGAAGGGGCGCAGCCCCTCGGTGACGCGGCCGAGCAGGGCGGCGTACTCGGGGCCGCGATGGTTGATCATCTGGGCCGACAGCGCCTCGCGGACGTTGTCGGGGATGGGGGTGGGGCCGGGGATGCGCAGGTTCGCCACCGGTGTCTCCTTCGCTGCGGGCCCGCGTCGATGACAGCCGCGCGGGGGGCGGGGGACGCAGGGCGATCATATGAGCGGCGTTCGCGGCCGGGCAATCAAGCGGCGATGTTACGATCGCGGCCGGAGCGCCGCCGCATGTCGAATCCGTACCGTGGTTTACCCAGCGTCGATCGCGTGCTCCGGCAGGAGGCCGTGAGCGGGCTGCGGTCGCGCTTCCCCGACGCCCTCGTGACCGCCCACGCGCGGGCGGCGATCGAGTCGGCGCGGGACGCGATCGCCAGGCATCAGGACGGGCCGGAGGCCACGACCGTGGAGGCGATCGCGGCGGCGGTCGTGGAACGGGTCGAGGCGGCGGCGCGATCGTCGCTGCGGCCGGCGATCAACGCCACCGGCGTCATCCTGCACACCAACCTGGGCCGGGCGCCGCTGCCGGCGTCGGCGATCGCGGCGATGGCCGAGGCCGGGCGGGGCTACTCGAACCTGGAGTACGACCTCGAAGCGGGGGGGCGGGGGTCGCGGCTCAGCCACCTCGACGCGCTGCTGCGCACGACGACGGGGGCGGAGGCGGGGCTGGCCGTCAACAACAACGCCTCGGCGCTGCTGTTCGTGCTGACGGCGTTCGCGCGGGAGCGGGAGGTGATCGTCAGCCGGGGGCAGGCGGTCGAGATCGGCGGGGGCTTCCGCATCCCCGATGTCTGCCGCGAGAGCGGCGCGCGGCTGGTCGAGGTCGGCACGACCAACCGCACCCGCGCCAGCGACTACGCCAACGCGGTGAGCGAATCGACGGCGGCGCTGCTGCGCGTGCACGCCAGCAACTTCAAGATCGTGGGCTTCACGACGCAGGCCAGCCTGCGCGAGCTGCGCGGCGTCGCCGGCGAGCACGGCCTGCTGCTGCTCGACGACATCGGCAGCGGCTGCCTGCTCGACACGACGCGCTACGGCCTCGCGCCCGAGCCGACGCCGCAGCAGAGCCTGGCGGCGGGCGCGGACCTGGTGATGTTCTCGGGCGACAAGCTGCTGGGCGGGCCGCAGGCCGGGATCATCGTGGGGCGGGCGTCGCTGATCGAGCAGCTGCGGCGGCACCCGCTGGCGCGGGCGCTGCGCCTCGACAAGGCCACGACGGCGGCGCTGGCGGCGACGCTGCGTCACTACGCGCTGGGCGAGGCCGAGTCGGCGATCCCGGTCTGGCGCATGATCGCCGCGCCGGCCGAGCGCATGCGCGAGCGCGCCGAAGCCTGGCGGTCGGCGCTGGGCGCGGGCGACGTGGTCGAGTCGGAGTCGATGGTGGGGGGCGGCTCGCTGCCGGGCGAGGGCCTGCCGACCTGGGCGCTGGCGATCGCGTCGCCGCAGCCGGGGCGGCTGGCGTCGCGGCTGCGGGCGTCGCAGCCGCCCATCGTCGGCCGCGTCGAGCACGACGCCCTCCTGCTCGATCCGCGCACCGTGGCGGAGTCGGAGGAGGCGGACCTGGTGTCGGCGCTGCGGGCGTCGGTCGGGGCAGGCTGAGGCGCGGGAAGGGCGGCGGCGCTGGACGCGAAGACGATCGAGTCGCTGGAGTATCCGAAGATCGTGGCGCGGCTGCGAGGGCTGTGCGCGTCGCGGGGCGGGCAGGCACTGGCCGAGGCGCTCACGCCCAGCGCCGACGTCGAGGAGGTGCGACGCCGCCAGCGGCTGACGGCGGAGGCGCTGGCCCTGCGATCGCTGAAGCCGCGCTTCTCGCTGGGGTCGATCGGCGACGTGGAGCCGATGGTCGAGGCGGCGTCTCGGGGGGCGCTGCTGCCGGCGGGGGACGTGCGGGCGGTGGCGGGCTTCCTGGGCCGGGCCGGGACGGTGCGCAACCAGCTGGCGCCGATGGCGCGCGAGTTGCCGGGGCTGGCGCACATGGCGGGGCGAATCGGGCAGTTCGCGAGGGTGATCGAGGCGATCGACCGGGCGATCGCGCCGTCGGGCGAGATGCGCGACGACGCCAGCCCGGCGCTGCCGCGGCTGCGTCAGGCGACGCGCGAGGCGCACGACCGGCTGGTCTCGCGGATGGAGGGCATCCTGCAGCGGGCGATCGACCAGGGCATCGCGCAGGAGGCGATCATCACCGAGCGGGCCGGGCGCTACGTGATGCCGATCAAGGCCGAATCGCGGGGCCACATGCGCGGCCTGGTGCACGATGTCTCGTCGAGCGGGGCGACGGTCTTCGTCGAGCCGCTGGCGGTCGTGGAGATGGGCAACGCCTGGCGCGAGGCGCGGCTGGCCGAGGAGCGCGAGATCGAGCGCATCCTGCGACGGCTGAGCGAGGCGATCGGCGCCGAGGCGGGGGCGATCGCGGCCTCGCTGGCGGCGATCGCCGAGATCGACGTCGTGCTGGCGCGCGGCGCGCTGGGGGCGGAGATGGACGCCTCGCTGCCGGCGGCGGGCGACACGGCGATCGGCTGGGTGGTGGAGGCGCCGTCGGAGTTGCGGCTGCAGACGGCGCGGCATCCGCTGCTGCGGGGGGAGGTCGTGCCGATCTCGCTGATGCTGGGCGGCGACCAGCCCGGCGTGCTGGTCACCGGGCCAAACACGGGCGGCAAGACGGTGGCGCTGAAGACGGTGGGGCTGCTGGCGCTGATGGCGCAGGCGGGCATGGCCGTGCCGGCCGAGCCGGGCTCGCGCTTCCCGGTCTACGAGGGCGTCTTCGCCGACATCGGCGACGAGCAGAGCATCGAGCAGTCGCTGTCGACGTTCTCGTCGCACATGGGCAACATCATTCGCATCCTGGGCGAGGCCGACGCGCACAGCCTGGTGCTGCTCGACGAGCTGGGCGCGGGCACCGACCCCAGCGAGGGCGCGGCGCTGGGCCGGGCCATCCTGTCGCAGCTGGTGGCGCGCGACGTGAGCGTCATGGCGACCACGCACCACGGCGAGTTGAAGCTGTTCGCGCATCAGGCGCCGGGCGTGCAGAACGCGTCGGTCGACTTCGACCCCGAGACGCTGGCGCCCACCTATCAGCTGCGGCTGGGGCTGCCCGGTCGCAGCAACGCGATCGCCATCGCGCGGCGGCTGGGCATGCCCGAGGCGGCGCTGCGCGAGGCCGAGGCGGGCATGGACCGCGACGACGCCAGCGTCGAGGCGCTGCTGGCCGACCTGCAGCAGGAGCACGCCGCGGCCAGCGACGCGCGCGCGGCGGAGCAGTTCGCGCGGCGGGAGGCGGAGCAAATCCGGGCCGGGCTGGCGCAGACCCGCGACGACCTGGAGTCGCAGCGGGAGGGCATCATCGGGCGCACGGAGCTGTCGATGGAGACGGAGTTGGCGGCGCTGCGACGGTCGCTGCGGTCGGCCGAGAAGCGGCTGCTCAAGGGCCGCCGGAACGATGTCGAGGCGGCGCGCCGCGAGGTCGAGACGGCGGCGGCGCGCCTGGCGGTCGTGCGGGACAAGCGCCTCGATGCGCGGCGGGCGCGGCGGGCGCAGGCGGCGCCGCTCGACCCGTCGGCGATCCGGGCCGGCGACAAGCTCCACCTGTCGGGCATCGAGCAGGCCGGCGACGCGCTGGGCCCGGTCGATGGCGAGGGCTACGTCGAGGTGCAGCTGGGGGCGCTGCGCAGCCGCGTGCCGATCGATCAGGTCGAGCGCACCACGCGCGACGGGTCGGCGCTACCGTCGGGTGGGGAGTCGTCGGGCGGCGTGCACCTCGACCTCGCGCCAGTCGACGCCGAGAGCCGCCTGGACATGCGCGGCCAGACGCTCGACGAGGCGCTGCCGGCGGTCGAGTCGTTCCTCGACGCGGCCTACCGATCGGGGCTGCATCGGCTGGAGCTGGTGCACGGCAAGGGCACGGGCCGGCTGCGCGTGGCGGTGCGGGAGTTGCTGCGACAACATCCGCTGGTGACGTCGTTCGAGGGCGCCGAGCGGCGCGAAGGCGGCGAGGGTGTCACGATCGTGCAGATGGCCGTCTGAGGCGGGCCGCCGCAGTAACCGCGCTAAGCCGAGAACTGCAGTTTGACCCCACACGCGGCGGCGACCTTCGCGAGCGTGTCGAGCCGCGGCGTTCTCTGGCCGGACAGCGACCGCGACAGCGCCACCCGATCCAGCCCCGCCTCTCGCGCGAGCGCGGAGACGCCGCCCTGCGCCTCGGCCACGTTGCGGAAGGCCTTCATGAGCAGGCGGGGGTCGCCCTCCATCTCATCGACGGCGGCGTTCAGGTACGCGGCGATGTCTTCCGGCGTGCGCAGGTAGTCGCTCGCCCTATGCTCCCGTACCGGCATCTCGTTTCTCCTCCTCGGTTGTAGCCATCAGGCTACAGGATGTCGACCCGATACCAGGGGAGCCGACTGACACCGACGCACCTAGAATGGATCCGGGAAAGCGAGGCGAGCGGAGATGCTGAAGCGGATCGCCGAGGCGATCGACCCGCGGGATAAGGCGCCGAAGCGGCGGCGGGCGATCGTGGAGATCGCGGCGCGCGACTTCCTCTCGCAGCTGCCGGTGAAGACGGGCAGCAAGGGCGGCACGGGCTACGACGGCTGGAAGCTCTCGAACATGTGCGAGGCGGCCTTCTGGGCGATGCTGCTGCTCTCGCAGCGGCGGGAGCGCCTCGCCATCCGGCTGCTCGGGCAGGTGCACGCCGACACCAAGGCGCTGCGCCCGTACGTCGCGGAGAAGCGGGCGGCGAAGCAGGTGCTCGAGGCGGTGCCCGGCATCGACCCGGACTCGCTGATCGGCTTCGTCGACGTCGCGATCATGCACTTCCGGCCGCCGGCCTCGACGGGGGTGCCGCTGGTGCCGCACGCCGAGGCGGTCGAGCTGCTGAAGGCGGCCGGCCTGCGCGGGGCGATGGTGGGGGAGCTGCGGCCCGAGACGGTGCGCGAGGCCTGGCTGGCGGGGCATAGGCGGGGCCACAAGGACCCGAAGGACGACGAGTCGCGCTGGAAGGTCGCGCAGGGCCGGGCGGAGACGCTGATGCGTCGCTGGCAGGAGACGCGGGGGTCGGCCCCGCGCCGCCTGATCTAGGCGCTCGGCCCGCCTCCCGGGTCGAGCGAGGCAGCCCGCGCGGAGGGGGTCATGGCCCGCGGAATGCAGGACGAAAACGTTCTTCCGGGCCTGCCGGGCGACCGCCGAGAGGCTGCGAGGGGAAAACTCCCATGTTCACTGGGGATCTTGCTCGGTCGCGATGGATCATCGGGGGGCATGGGCGTGCACCGGCGTGCATTGGGAGGCAGGAACCAGCACGATCTTGCCGGATCTTTCACGATCTTTCGGGGCTTATCGACAATCTTAACCCTCGACAGTACGGTCAAGAGTAGAAGAAAGAGGCGGCTGACCGCACGCCGGAGGGCATTCAAGGCGATCAGCCGACAGACTCATTTGTGCGCGGCGAACGGCATCGATCTGCGCTAGCAGTTCGTTAATGGTACACCCTCCTTTCCAACCAACCCTCTTACCGAGTCCGTCTGAGAGGTCGATCAGGTACCCCCTTCGGGGGAGAAGGAATCTTCCACCAAACCTTCAGAAGCTCCAAAGTGATGTCACCAGCCCGCTCCGCGATCACGCCTGGACCCACATCCGGCATCGTCGGAGCCAGACTCGCGGCAATCTGCCCAAGCCACTGATCCCGAAGCTCTACCGGATAAACAGGCACTTCCGACCAACGTTTATCGTCTCCCTTAGCCATCGTCTTCCCCTTCCTTCTCGTACTTCCACTCGCCCTTTTTCTTGGGCGGCGTGTTGAGGATAGACCGCATCACGTTCTCCGGGGTGTCCGGAATCGGCTCCGGCATGGGCCGGGGCGGACGACCACGCTTGGGCTTCTCAGACACGGCATCCCCTTTCGCTTGACAAGCAGTCTAGCAGGCTGATAGGCAAGAAGGAGCCTTGATGGGAGAGTCCTGACGGCCTGCGGGCGAAGCTGTACCCGCATAGGGGTTTGATTCCCCTAGTCTCCCGGATAGGTAAGGGGCGGTCCAAAGTCGTGACTTTCAACCAGCTTGTCCGATGGCGGGCCGTCCCCCGGCCCCAAATCATCCGGTAGAGGGTCTCGACCCCCTACATATGCATAAAGGACTTCTTGAGAGGAACCGCTACGATGACTCCCCGCAAGGCAACCGGCGATGATGTTGCAACGCTCGCAGCGAAAGTACTCAACGGCACACTGGACCCTACACCCGAGCAAATGAAACGGATTGCTGCGAGTGCTCTAGGCCAGGACGAGACAAAGGGGAGGCGGGCTCCAGCGAAGAAGAAGCCTGCGGCGAAGAAACAGCAACGACCTCGATAAGAGACGACGAGGGTTCGCTACCGCTCATTCTTCGGGTCCAGTCACCAGAATCACTGCAACGACTCCATAACCAGCGATCTGCGGTCACTGAACGTAGTATAGCGGATAGCGTGCGGAGAGGCGAGCTGTTCGACTCGACGGCGGCGCTGGACGCCTACTCAATCCAGCCCAGCGTCGCCTCGCACGTGGCCTGGTCCACCCAGCCGTAGGCTGTGTTCCGAACCCGACCACCAAAGGCGTTCTTCGCAGTGAACTCCAAGCGGACGGTGTGCTGGCCGTCCGCGTCGACCGGCGTGATGCCCGTCTCAATGGTCTCCATGCTGCCCGGGTCGTTGAGTTGATCCCGGATCAGCGCCTCCAGGCCGTTGTGATTCCCGTCCCAGGGGTCGAGGCAGTGGAAGCCCTTGCGTCGGTCCTCCGCGCTCGTGTCGCGGGCCGCGGGCGGACTGGGTGACGTCGGAGACGTGTCGGTGGCGCCGCACGCGATCGAGGCGATCCCGATGATCAGCGCCATCCCGGAGATGACGGCGAATGCGGTCATGCGGAACAGTTTGAGGCCGGACATCGGAGTCTCTCTCTAGCAATGGTCGTTCCGGTGACCAGTGAGGGTCGCGTGGGTGTGCGTGGGGCACCGGGCGGGGCGAAACCGTCGATCGCAACCGCCGTCGTTCCGATACCGCTGGCAGTGGGAGTGTGTGATGCGGGCGGGCGGCGTTGGGTTCTCCGGCGGCTCCACCTCCTCCGCCGACGACTGCCCCGCCGGACATGCCGTCGTGAGCGCGGCGGCCTCTGCAGCGCTCAGGACATGCCCGTATTTGGTCGCCGTGTCGCGGTAGCGCCCCGCGTACGCGCAGGCGTTCGCCGCGTACTGCGCCGCCCGCCGCTCGCGCCAGTCTGGGAGCCACTCGTGGGCGAGGTCGTCGCTCTTGACAAGGTTGAAGCTCGGGATGGTCGGAACGACGTTGCGTGTGTCGCTGTACGCCGCGCGCGCGGCCGCCGACGAATCGACGAGCAAGCAGAGGGTGGACCAGGGCAACACATGGTCGCGATGGCCCGCCCCCAGAGTGATCCGGGAGCCGCTGTAGAACCCCTCGACCGTGTTCCCAACCACCTGCGGAAGGATCGCCTCCGCCGCCGAAGACCAGGACGGGCGGTCATCGCACCACGCGGGTTCGCCGCCGGGGGTGGTCGCCGACGGTTCCTGTTCAGGGATGGGCGCCTCGACGTTGACCTGGACCGAGGAACTGAACAACCAGCGATCGACGGTCGCGGTGGCGTAGGGGAACTTGTTCACCCGCGGCAGGATGGTTTCGCCCCATCCGTCGCCGACGCGCTGCTGCAGACCGAACTCGACCTTGCCGTTCTCCAGCAGGCGGGCGGTGATCCGCACGTCGGTCGAGATCGTCTGGCTCGACTGAGCGGCGATCGTGTCCAGGATGAAAACCGCAGCCAGCACTACGGCGGCGATGATGGTGATACGGACAGACACAGGTGCCCCCTCGCAACCGGATCAGTGGGTTGCGTGAGAGACAAGCCAAGAATCACGTGCGCCGCGAGGGGGCGAGAAACCCACCTCCGGCATTGAGGCACACTGCGGTCCAGACTTGTCTCTCACGACGGCGGGAAGGCTAAGAGGTGGGGAGCCGGAACGCAACGGGCGCGCGCAATCGCCGGCGCGCCGCGGCCCCCCACACGACTATGCTGCGGCCATGCCACGCCGACGCACGCCATCCGGGCCGGGTCTGTTCGACGCGCAGGAGTTGGACGCCGTCGACCCGCGGGCGCCGCTGGCGGCCCGCATGCGGCCCCGCACGCTGGACGAGTTCGCCGGGCAGGAGCAGTTGATCGGCGAGGGGCGGCCGCTGCGCCGGGCGATCGAGCGCGACGCCATGCCGTCGGCGATCTTCTGGGGGCCGCCGGGGGTGGGCAAGACGACCCTGGCGCGGATCGTGGCGCGGGCGACGCGGGCGGTCTTCGTGCAACTGTCGGCGGTGTCGAGCGGCGTCGCCGACCTGCGCGCGGCGATGACCGAGGCGCAGGCGCGGGGGCGCGACGGCGGCCCGCGCACGATCCTCTTCATCGACGAGATCCACCGCTTCAACAAGGCGCAGCAGGACGCCGTGCTGCCCTACGTCGAGGACGGCACGGTGACGCTGATCGGCGCGACGACGGAGAACCCGTCGTTCGAGGTGATCGCGCCGCTGCTGTCGCGGTCGCGGGTGTTCACGCTGGCCCCGCTGGCGCCGGAGGCGCTGCGATCGCTGCTCGAGCGGGCGCTGGCCGACGGGGAGCGCGGCCTCGCGGGCTGGGGCGTCGGCGTCGAGGCGGAGGCGCTGCGGGCGCTGGTCGAGCTGAGCGGCGGCGACGCGCGGGTCGCGCTGAACAGCCTGGAGCTGGCGGTCAAGGATGTCGCCGTCGGCGATGGGGCGGGCGGGGACCGCGCGATGTCGCCGATGGTGACGGTGGCCGACATCGAGGCGATCATCGAGCGGCGGCTGCGGCACGACAAGTCGGGCGACGCCCACTACGACACCATCTCGGCCTTCATCAAGTCGCTGCGCGGGTCGGACCCCGACGCGGCGCTGTACTGGCTGGCGCGGCTGCTGGAGGCGGGCGAGGACCCGCTGTTCCTCGTGCGGCGGATGGTGATCCTGGCGGCCGAGGACGTGGGCCTGGCCGACCCGCAGGCGCTGGGCGTGGCGGTGTCGGCGCAGCAGGCGGTGCACTTCGTGGGCATGCCCGAGGGCTACCTGATCCTGGCCGAGGCGGCGCTCTACCTGGCGCTGGCGCCGAAGAGCAACACGGCGCTGACGGCGTACCAGGCGGCGATGGCCGACGTGCAGGCGCGGGGCCAGCTGCCGGTGCCGCTGCACCTGCGCAACGCCGTCACGGGGCTGATGAAGTCGCTGGGCTACGGGGCCGGCTACCAGTACGCGCACGACCGGCCGGGGCACGTCGCGGCCGACCAGGTGCACCTGCCCGACGCGCTGGCCGGGCGCCGCTACTACACGCCGGGCGCCGAGGGGGCCGAGGCGGAGCTGGCCAAGCGACGGCGGGACCCGGCCGCGCCGCCGCGGCCCGAGCTGCGCGCACCCGAGGGCCGGGCCCGGCCGCGACCGCCGGAGCCGCGTCGTGGCTGAGGGGCCGCCGCTGCGGCCGCGGCGCACGTTCGCCGGCGTGTCGCGCGAGGCGGCGCAGGCCATCGCGGCGCTGTTCGGCGTCGAGGCGACGCGCGAGCCCTACGAGCCGGCGGCCGGCGAGGCCGTCTACGCGATCCGGCATCGCAGCGAAACGGGGACGCTGCGGCTGGTGCTGTGGCCGTCGCTGGCGCGCGTCGACGTGCGCTGCGGGCCGCACGTCTGGGTCGCGAAGGGGGTCGTCGAGACGGAGGTGATCGCCGGGCTGGAGGTCATTTTCCGCTTCGGGCAGGGTCGAGCGGGGGAGGGGGCGGAGCCCGAGGGGACGCTGTTCGTCGGCGTGGGGGGCGACGTGATGATGGTCAGCGGCGGCGGCGGCGACGGCGGCGACGCGCCCGCCTGACCGGGCCGCCTCAGTGCGCGACGCCGAGCTGCACGCCGACCTCCTCGAGCAGGCGGCGCAGGATCGCGCCGGTCGCGCCCCAGATCACGTGCTCGCGCCACAGGTAGTCGCGCAGCTCGTAGCGCTCGCCGTCGCGGTCGATGCGGCGCACGCCGTGGTTGGCGGGGTCGAGCAGGTGGCCGAGCGGCACCTCGAGGATCTCGGCGACCTCGACCTCGCTGGCGCGGAAGGGATAGGGGGCGCGGTCGAGCAGGCCCACGTAGGGGGTGACGTGGAAGTTGGAGATCGTCACGAAGTGGCTGACCTCGCCCAGGATGCGCACGTGGCCGGGGTCGATGCCGGTCTCCTCCCAGGCCTCGCGCAGGGCCGTGCGGCGCAGGTCCGGGTCCTCGGGCTCCCAGATGCCGCCGGGGAACGAGATCTCGCCCTTGTGGTGCTCGACGAGCTGGCTGCGCACGGTGAACACAATGTGCGGCTCGGCGTAGGGCAGCACGGGCACGAGGACGGCGGCCGGCGGGTTGTCGCCGGGGTCGAGCCGGTCGGGCCGATGTGCGTCGATGGCGGCGTGCAGGGCGGTCCAAAGGTCGGGCATGGGGGGACGGTAGCAGGGGTCGGTCGGTCGGGGTGGGCAATGCTCGGCACCACGGGTTGTGCCAACTCCGGCGCCTAGGTTCCTAGGGTGATCACCTTTGCGTTCCCGACGTGGGAATAGCGTCCGGGTGTGCAAGTAAGCACGACGACTTGACATTGCTTCCCCGCAGCGGCGATGGCCGCACCCATGTTCTGAAGACGTTGCGGATCACTCCAACCAAGCGCGTCGTCGATCATGACGGGAGCCCCTCCGTCGTCCGGGCTGACGATCGCGGCGCACGCTAGACGGCTGAGCACGCCGAGCTGCTCCCGAGCGCCGGTACTGAGTTGATCGATGTCGAGGGTGATCCCGTTGAGGGTGCGGCGCACAAGCTGGAGTTCGTCGTCGAGTTCCACTGCGAACCGGGGGCCGAAAACAATGCGCCCAAGCTGGTCGATGCGCGCCTTGAACGGCTCGACGTATCGTTGGCGGGCTTGCTTGCGCCGCTTCTCGAACGTTCCCTTGAGCAAGCGGGCGGCCTCTGCACGCTCCTCTCTGCGCGTGTGTTCGTGTTCGACGTGTTCAAGCCGGTTGCGCGCTTCGTCATGGAGGGTGTGCAGACCCTCTTCACCGACGAATTCCAGCCGGATTCGTAGCTTGTTTCGACGCTCCTTATTGGACTGCAACGCCTCAGTGGCGCGCTCCGTGGCTTCTCGAGCGTTCTCAAGCAAGGCTTCCAGAGAATCGGGGTCCGCAGAACTCAGTTCTGCCTTGGCCTCCTCGAGGGATAGCCGACTCGTAGCGACATGCTGCTGAGCTACGACGAGCGCGCCCGTGAGAGCTTCATCCGATCGATCTTGCCTGGCTGTCGCCAGGCGGCTTGCAGCATCACCTCTGCTCGTGCGGGCGTCGTCGATCCTTGCGGCGAGCACGGCCTCGCTTTTCTGAGCTTCCCGCAGGGCATTTGAGGCCACTTTTGCTGCGTCTTCGCAAGTTCGGTGCTCAGCCACCCTTTCAACGACCAAACGATCCATTTCGTCGGCAACCCGCTTGGCGTCCTCAAAGTCGGAGGGAAGAGGTGGATCCTCAGGGCGCTCTTGAGGATACGAAGCGACGCGCTTCGATAGCCCATCGATCTTATTGGCCAGGACTTCGGGGCGGAGATCCCGGAGATCCCGCTTGATAGCCTCAATGGCATCCGCGCGGTTGCGTTGCTCGTCCCGACGCTGTTGGGCTGCCGTTCGCGCCTCGGCCAGATCGGCGACGCCGCCCTGATCACATAGGCGGCGGAGAACCTCTTCAGCCTTGCTGCGGCGGTCGGCTAGGTCTCTCGACTCAGGACCCGCTTTCACGCGCATGCTTGCGACGCCGGGAATGACGAACACCGCCTCGTCGTCGACGCGGGTAGGAATGCTCTCACCGGAAGCTAGCGCCACTTGTTCACCTTCGACATGCACCGTGATGTCCCGGAGAGCCGTCATCTCCACTAGCGCGGCGGCGCTGTCGGCGGCAGCCTTGGCACCCACATCTTCAAGGTACGCCCGCTCAATCTGGCCTGCGAGGTCGTCGTCAACCTTGGCCGAGTCGAGAAAATCCTCGGCCCGCCTTAGGGCCTTGGCAGCTGCCAGATATCGCACATGACGCTCTTCGAGTTGAGCCAGCTCGATCTGCTGTCGCCGGTAGTCGCGGTCCCTGTTGGCCAAGCTCTGCTTGCGCTCGGCAGATCGAAGCACCGCGAGAGCGTCTTCGACGTCCGCACGGGCCTTTTCGCTATAGCGATTGGCGAGTGCAAGAGCGGGTGCTGCTTGCTCGGCCTTCGCTTCGAGGTTGGCCAGAGCCTTATGAAGACTGGAGAGCGCATCAATCAATTCTCGGCGGCGATGTTCTTCGCTGGCAGCGCGCGCGTACTCCGCTTCAGCCGTAGCATGGGCAGCGGTCATGCTCTCGACTTCGTTACGTAGTCTCTGCGCCGACTCCCAGCGCTTGGTAAGTTCAAACTCTCGCTGTTTATATTCAGTTCGCGTGGTGGCAAGCCGTGTCTCCTCGGAAAGCAACCGAGTCAGTTCCGTCGCGTCCCTTTCGATTCCGTCGAGCCGTCCTTCCAACTCTCTAGCCTCGTTGCGAGCGTCCTTGATGGCGCGCTCCGACGCCTTCCGGTCCGCCTTGGCCTGACCGCTAGGCGTCCAGTACCTCTCGTACTCCTCGCCGATGCGATTCCACAGGCTGTCTTCACGGTCGGTTGCAAGATCGCCGCCTGCGGCACGATCCAAGGCCCTACCCACTGATGGCAAGTCGAAGAGGGGCAGGGTGAGCTCCGTGCCCTGCTCAATTCGCAACGCTCGCCAAAGGTCTTCGTCGAGAGTTTCCGCGAGTATGGCCTTGAGCCGGTCGTGGGCCTCGCGTCCAGTCAGGCTCTCGCTGCGCGAGGATCTGAGCTCGAGCGTCGTGCCTGGATTGCGAAGCCACTGCTTCCGATACACAATTTCGTATTGGCCGGACGACAGCTCGATCTCGACCTGGGGACCCTCATCGCGTCCGGCGGGCTTGACAGACTTCACCTGAGCACGTTGAGAAGAATCCGGGAAGTCGATGGCTAACTGGAGCGCTTCGGCAATAGACGTCTTGCCAACCTCGTTCTGGCCTTCAACGATGGTGACACCGCTCGTAGAGAAGCTCACGTCACTTTCGATGACGCCACGGTAGTTGCGAAGCCGCACGCGATGGAGTCTCATTCGCGTGCTCCCACGAGCCGATACAACAGTGCTAGCGCGTCGCGCGCAGCGACCGCTTGCTCTCCGGACTCGGCCACCTGAGCCAGGTCGAGCAGGGCCTGGTGTGCGAAGCCTGAGAGTCCGAAATGGTCGAGGTCTGCGTCGTCTGGGATGACCACGAGGTCACTCCGTCGCTCCCAGGTTTCGAGGGCTGCGAGCAAGTCGGCGTTGTGCTCAAGCAGGATGTCGAGTCTCGCCTTCTGAGTCACGGAAACCTGGCCAGTCATCGACACCTTCACAATGGTCCGATCTTTCTCGTCGAGTCCCGACAACCACTCCTCAAGCGAATCAATATCCCCATCACCGCTCAATTCGCACTCGCGTCTCTCGAACCGCCAGGTGCCAACGCGTCGGGCACCAACATCGGCGCTGCTGGCATCCAGGTCGACCACGAGCGCATTCCCGGGGTCGATCTCGGTGTAATCGGTTGGTTCAGGTGCACCCGCGTACCAGACCTTGCTCGTGACGCCCACGCCGGTTGTGGAGTGGCGGTCACCGAGCGCCACGTAGTGGATCAGGCCGGACTGGATTCTCTCCTCGACGCGCTCTAGCGCAATGTTCGCTGGATTGTCGGGGTCCGGTGACATTGAGTCCACGGCCCCGTGACCCACGACGATGCGGACCGCGTCGGACGGCTCAAGTCCCTGGCAAGCCGTGTCCACCAAGTCAGTGGTCGGGTGCTTGTTGGGCCACGGCGCAGGAACTAGCTCAACTCCGGGCGCTGCTTCCACCGGCTCAGTCCCGTCGAGCACCTTGACGTTGTCCGGCCTGTGCTCGGTGAACGTCGGAGAGCGATAGACCGCCGACGCGTCGAGAGGATCATGGTTGCCGGGCAGTAGGAAATACGTCACGCTCGGCGTTGCGGCCATCTTCTCGAAAGCTCGCAAAATCACCTGGCGCTGTACCTGATTGGACTCGAACACATCGCCGCAGACCACTATGAACTCGCAATCTTCTTCAATTGCGAGTTCCCCGATCTTCGCGATGACGTCGAGCCGTGCTGCGGTGAAGCGCGGCTGGGCCTCAGCGCTCAGATAGTGCCTAGTCATGCCGAGTTGCCAGTCGGCGGAGTGCAGGAACCTCACCATGCCGCGACCTTAGCATGGTGTCGGGGGCGAAGCTCAGGTCAGGCGCAAGACGGAGTTGGGAGTGAGACGCTTGCAGTTGGGTGAGGAGGCGGCAGTGGTCGCTGGCAACTCAGTGGGAGGGGCGTAGAGGACGGCCGCAATGGTGGGCGTGCAGGGCGGACCACAGGCCGGGCATGGGGGGACAGTCGCAGGGGTTGTCGCCCCGCATGGGGCGATGCCACGCGCAGGGCGCCGGCGCCGGGGCGCCGGATTGCGATGTGGAGTGGGCATGTGGTAGGGTGCTGTCCATGAAACCTATACAAGTGACATTCGACGAGTACCTCCTGGCGGAGCTCGACGAGCGGCCCGAAGTGCGTGAGCGCGGGCGGTCGGCCGTGCTGCGGGAGGCGACGGTGGCGTACCTCGCGAAGCGGCGGACGGAGGACATCGCGCAGCAGTACGAGGAGGCGTACACGCGGGCGCCGCAGCGCGCGGCGGAGGTCGCGGAGTGGGAGGGCGTGCAGGCCTGGGGGGAGGAGTAGCGCGTGGACCTGCGCCAAGGTGAGATCTGGCGCTGCCACTTCGATGCGCCGAACAAGCGGCGCCCGGTGGTGGTGCTGACGCGCGATGTGGCGCTGCGCTTCCTGCGCACGGCGACGGTCGCCGAGGTGACCTCGACGATCCGGGGCGCGCCCAGCGAGGTGCGGGTGGGCCCCGACGAGGGCCTGAAGCGGCCGTCGGTGGTGACCCTGGACAACGTGCAGACGGTCGACCAGCGCCGGCTGCGGGGCTACGTGGGCCAGTTGAGCGAGCAGAAGATGGGCGAGGTGTGCCGGGCCCTGGCCGTCGCGACGGGGTGCGATTAGGGGTCGATCGGGCCGGCGGTCGATGAAGTGGTCTAACCTGGACCAGATCGGGGAGAGGGGGAGCGATGGTCGCTGAGGAGTCGGGGCCGGATCGGGTGTGGCGGGTCGCGGAGGCGAAGGCGCGGCTGTCGGAGATCCTGCGTCTGGCGGAGGAGGAGGGCCCGCAGCGCATCGGCCGGCGCAAGCCGTTCGTGGTCGTGCCGGAGCGGCTGTGGCGCGAGCGGTCGGCGCCGGCGCCCGCGGCGTCGCGAATGCCGCTGGGGCGGTGGCTGGTCGAGAACATGCCGCGGGGGACGAACCTCGAGTTGCCGGACCGTCACGAGCCGTCCCATCGAGAGATCCCCTTCGTCGACTGGGACGAGGACGAGCGGGGCGATCGCTGAGCGGCTGGCGACCGCTCACGCGCGAGTGATCGCAGGGACGGCGCGGGCGCACGACTTGGCCGTCGCGACGCGGAACGTGCGGGACTTCGAGGGGCTGGTGGCGGTCGTCGATCCGTGGGAGGGGTGAGGTCGGGTGGGGGGAGGTCGCTGGACGCCGCCATCAACACTGACTAGTCTGATACCTAGTCAGTATCGATCGGCCGGGCACGGGCCGGATGGGCATGGCGGGGAGGGATCGCATGGGCGGGCCGTGGCAGGTGCAGGACGCGAAGGCGCGGTTCAGCGAGTTGCTGGAGACGAGTTTGGCGGAAGGGCCGCAGGTGGTGACGCGGCGGGGCGTGGAGACGGCGGTGCTGGTGCCGATCGAGCAGTGGCGCCGCATGGAGCGCCTGACGCGGCCGACCATCAAGGACTGGCTGCTGGCGCCCGGGGCGCGCACGGAGACGCTGACGCCGCCGCGACGGTCGTTCCGGCGGCGCCCGCCGCCGGTCCTCGATTAGGCGGCCGGGCCCGTGTACCTGCTGGACACCAACGTGGTCTCGGAGTTGCGGCGACCGCGGCCGCACCCGTCGGTGCTGGCGTGGATCCGGGATGTGCCGGCCGAATCGCTGCATCTGTCGGCGGTGACGATCGGGGAGATCCAGGCGGGCATCGAGGTCACGCGGACGCAGGACCCGGCGAAGGCGGCGGAGTTGGAGGCGTGGCTCGATGCGCGGCTGCTGGGCGGCTTCGACGTGCTGCCGGTCGACGCCGCCGCGTTCCGCGAGTGGGCGCGTCTGATGCACGGGCGGTCGGAGACGCTCATCGTCGACGCGATGATCGCGGCGGTCGCGGTCGTCCACCGGCTGACGGTGGTGACCCGCAACGTCCGGGATTTCGAGGGGCTGGGGGCGGTCGTCGATCCGTGGGAGGGGTGAGGGGAGTCGGCGGGGGCAACGTAAAGAGCCGGCCCAGTCGTCCGGGCAGCACCGCTCATTCCGCCCGCTTCCCCGTCCGCCGGTCCCGCGGGACTGGGAACAGCTAGCATCGGTTGCACGGTGTCAGAACTTATCCGCCCAGGATTTCCGCAATGTCTTCCGGTATCTCAACGCCGTTGGTCTTCTCAAACTTCGCTACACTCTCGAAGTCGCCGCGGAACTCCGACGCGGTGTCTATCCCCTTATCCCTGCCTATCTTCAAATCCTCTCTCGCAGCCTCCCACTCAGCCAGGAACAGCCTAGTCACACCTCGGTTATGATAGGCACACGAGTCCTGAACATCTATCTCGATTGCCCGATCGAAGTCTTCCACCGCTCGCTCGTAGTCGCCTTCATACGCGCGGGCCGTTCCGCGACCACAGTAGGGACCGGCAGCATCCGGCTCGAGTCTTATCGCTCGGTCGAAGTCCTTCACCGCTTTGGTCCTGTCACCCTTCTGGAGATAGCCCCTACCCCTCCGGTGATGCGCTTCGGCGATATCGGGAGGCAATTCTCGGTCGATCACCTCTCCGAAGTCTCGGATAGCTTGCTCGACATCGTCCCCGCTTTGCAAGTAGGCAGTGCCGCGGAAGAAATGTGATGTGGAACTAGTATCGTTGTCGAATTCCGGATTCAGCGAAATCGCCTTGCTCAGGTCTGCTATCGCCGCCTCATAGTTCTTTTCCTCAAGGTATACGCGGCCGCGCAGCGCATACGCACAGGAATGATCCGTCTCAAGTCCGATGGCTCGGGTCAGATCTCGCATCGCCTTATCCATGTCCCCCTTGCTGATATGCGCACCCCCACGACCACAGTAGGCCTGTGCCAAGCGCGGATTGAGAGCCACAGCGGTCGTGTAGTGGTTTATGGCATGCTGGACGTCCCCGTCATCTTCCCTATGATAGGTGATAGCAAGATGGAGCTCCCGGTAGGCGTTCGCGTGAAGATTCTGTTGCCGGATGAACCCATGAAGATCGTTGTAGATCGTTTCGCCGCTTATGCTGTGACTGTGGCGCAGATACTCCAGCAAGGGCTCTTTCAGATCCTTCGGAACTCGAATCACGTGGTCCGGCTCAACGAACCCTTGCGGTGGGCTCACATAGATGCTCTTTTGAACGATGGTTCGCTTCGTGAGCTTACGGGGCTCTGTAATGTGGGCGGCCATTGGCCCTGTTTTCTCCAGTAGAATTACTCGGCCGTCCTCTAGGGGCAAGCCATCACAAGCGAAGAACAGGGCGGTGAGGTAGTCGGTGGTGAAGTCGATCAAGTTAGTCGTTCCTCCGTAATGCTGTAGTTCGCTGAGGATTTCGACTGCTTCAGTCTCCGTAGTGTACTTGCGAGCTGCTTCCAGGATCTCTTGCTCAATGGCAGTGATGGAGGGTTCCTCGCCATCGGCCCGACGATATTGTCGATAGAGGGTTGATGTCACCTTGCTGAAGTGCTTGGCTTCACCTCGATAGATGTAACTGCCTCCCGCAGACTTCTCGGCGATGCGTGCAATCGTTTCCAGAATCTGGCTCAGGTGGTCGGTAAGGAAGGTCGACCTATCTTCACTCGTCATGGCTTACTGCCTTTCGATTTGGGTGCTGGTCTCCTTAGACCCGTTCGATATGCTGGGACTTGTTTGTCATCCGCCGCGGTGACACAACCCACCGGAGCAGTAACTAGGCTTCCCGTGAGGACAAAGCGTAGCATGCTGCTGCGGGGGCGCCCATCCGTTATGATTCTACCGACATCCGTGAGGGGCTGCAGTCGAAGATGGCGGTGAGGCCCAGGGCGTCAAGGCCCCAGGGACTGCGTAGAGGCAGCGTCGGGGTGGGGAGGGCGGCGCCCACCACCGACCCCTACTCCCCCACCAGCTCCTGCAACGCCCGACTCCGCTCGGGCGGTAGGCCCCGACGAAGGCGGCGGAACTCCAGGGCGGCGTTGATCGCGGTGGCGCCCCCACAACCGCCCGCCCATGCGCTAGGCTGCCCGCCGAGAGGAGATCGACATGCAGCAACCCGACGACGCCTACCCCGCGCGACTCGACATCGACTACCCGGAGGAGGGGCTGGACCGCGTCCGCACAGCGTTCCGCATCATCCTGCTGATCCCGATCGTGATCCTGGCGGGGCTGGTGGCCGGCGGCTTCGTGAACGCGGACACCGGCGACTGGGCGTGGCTCGCGGGCGGCGGCGCGCTCTTCCTGCCTACGCTGCTGATGCTGCTCTGCCGCCGCAAGTACCCGCGCTGGTGGTTCGACTGGCATCTGGAGTTGACGCGCTTCACGACCCGCGTGGGGGCCTACGTCCTGCTCCTGCGCGACGAGTACCCCTCGACCGACGAGGCGCAGGCCGTGCGCCTGGACCTCGACTACCCCGACGCGGCGGCGGACCTCAACCGCTTCCTGCCGATCGTGAAGTGGCTGTTGGCGATCCCGCACTACATCGTGCTGATCGTGCTGTGGGTCGTCGCGATCGTCGTGACGGTGCTGGCTTGGTTCGCGATCCTGATCACGGGCCGCTACCCGCGCCCGCTGTTCGACTTCGTGCTGGGGGTGAGCCGCTGGTCGCTGCGGGTCGAGGCCTACATGTGGCTGCTCACCACCGACCGCTACCCGCCCTTCCGGCTGGAGCCGTAGGGCTCGACCGTCGGGGCGGCGCGGCGCGGGACGCTGTAGACTGCAGGCGCGGGAGCGATGAGGCATGACCACACAGACGACGACACACACGAAGCTGCTGACCGCCGACGAACTGCTGCGCCTCTACAGCCGCGGCGTGCGCGGCGAGCTGATCCGGGGGGTACTCTGCGAAACCATGCCTGTAGGACAACGACACGGCAAGATTGTGATGAAGCTGGGCGGCGCACTGACCAGCTTCATCGACCCGCGGGGGCTGGGAACGCTGGTCGGCTCCGACTCGGGCGTCTTGCTGGAGGGCGACCCCGACACGGTGCGCGAGCCGGACATCGCCTTCACGTCGGTGGAGCGGCTGCCGCTGGACGCGGACGTGCCGGGCTATGCCGAGGTTGTGCCCGACCTGGTGGTGGAGGTCGCCTCCCCCAGTGACAGCCGCCACTGGGTCTACGACAAGGCGCGGATGTGGCTGAGCTACGGGGTGCGCCTCGTCTGGGTGGTGCACCCGGAGACGCGCACAGTCGACGTCCACCGGGCCGATCACGACGCCGCGACGCTCGGCGAGGAGGACGCCCTCGACGGCATGGACGTGCTGCCGGGGTTCTCCTGCGCGGTCAAGGCCGTCTTCGGGGGGTAGGCGCGCACCCGGCGCGCGGGCGGGCGGCGTGGGTGATATTCGCCGCGACGAGCGGTGGGATACGGTCGCTGCATGATGGGATCCACCGGGTCCGGCGGGGGGCTGCGACAGCTGGCGCTGCGTGAGCGCCACGCGGCGCTGGGCGCGCGCTTCGCGCCGTTCGCCGGCTGGGAGATGCCGCTCCAGTACCAGGGCATCGTCGGCGAGCACGAGGCCGTGCGCGACGGCGTCGGCGTGTTCGACGTCTCGCACCTGGCGCGGGCCTGGGTGCGGGGGCCCGATGCGGCGGCGCGGCTGCGGTCGGTGACGACCTGCGACGTGACCCGGCTGCCCGAGGGCCAGGCCCACTACTCGCTGTACTGCAACGAGGACGGCGGCATCGCCGACGACGTGTTCATCTACCACCTGCCCGGCGAGCGCTGGCTGGTGATCCACAACGCCGCCAACGCGGCCGCCGACTTCGAGCGGCTGCGGGCCGTCGCCGGCGACGACGCCTCCGAGGAGACGGCGGGGACGGTGATGCTCGCGGTGCAGGGGCCCGACGCGATCGCGCTGCTGGGCCGCGTGCTGGGCGAGGGCTTCGCGGCGCTCGCGCCACGCGACTGCGCGGAGCTGGATTGGGAGGGCTCGCCGGTGCTCGTCGCGCGGACGGGCTACACCGGCGAGGACGGCGGCGAGTGCATCGTCGCGGCCGACCGGGCGGAGATGCTGTGGGACGCGCTGGTCGCGGGCGGCGCGACGCCGGCCGGGCTGGGCGCGCGCGACACGCTGCGGCTGGAGGCGGCGCTGCCGCTGCACGGCAACGACATCGACGCGACGACGCACCCCTACGAGGCCGGGCTGGGCTTCGCGGTCAGCCTCGACGACGGGGCGCCGTTCACGGGGCGGGCGGCGCTCGCGGCGGCGAAGGCGCGACCCCGCACGCGGCGGCTGGCCCATCTGCTGGCGCGCGAGCGCGGCGTGCTGCGGGCGGGCCACGCGGTGCACGAGCCCGGCGGCGACGCCGTCGCGCGGCTGACCAGCGGCGCCTTCAGCCCGCGATTGCGCCGCGGCATCGGCATGGCGTACCTTCCCGTGCGGCTTGCCAGGCCCGGTGTCATGCTCACGGTGGATGTGCGCGGCCGCGCGCTCCCGGTCGAGGTGGTGCGCCGGCCGTTCTACCGGCGGGGGAGGCAATCATGACGACGGACCACGCAACCCCCGACGACCTGCGCTACGCCGCGAGCCACGAATGGCTGCGCCGCGACCCGGACCGCCCCGATGAGGCCACGATCGGGATCACCGACTACGCGCAGGACCAGCTCGGCGACGTGGTCTACGTCGATCTGCCGGCCGAGGGGGAGGAGGTTGGCCCCGGCGCGGCCTGCGGCGAGATCGAGTCGGCGAAGACCGTGGCCGAGTTCTACGCGCCGGTCGCCGGGACGGTGATCGCCGCCAACGGGGAGTTGGAGGAGCACCCGGAGTTGGTCAACGAGTCGCCCTACGAGGAGGGCTGGCTGATCCGCGTGCGCATCGCCGACGAGGCCGGTGTCGACCTGCTCGACGCCGCCGCGTACCGCGCGCAGTTGCCGGAGAGCTGACGTTGGCGACGACGCCCGCCGGGGGATCGCCGCACCCCTACATCCCGGCCACCGCGGCCGACCGGGCGCGGATGCTGGCGCGGGTCGGCGTCGCCGATGTCGAGGCGCTGTTCGACGACCTGCCGGCGGCGCTGCGCGACCCCGCGATCGAGTTGCCGCCGGCGCTCACCGAGCCGGAGTTGATCGCGCTGCTCGAGCAGCGGGCGGCCGCCAACGTCGCACCGTCGCGGCCCGACTTCCGCGGCGCGGGCGCGTACCGGCGCTCGATCCCGGCCATCGCCGCGTACCTCAGCGGGCGGTCGGAGTTCGCGACCGCGTACACGCCGTACCAGCCCGAGATCAGCCAGGGCACGCTGCAATCCGGCTTCGAGTACCAGTCGGTCGTGTGCGAGCTGACCGGCATGGACGTGTCGAACACGGGCCTCTACGACGTCGCCAGCGCGACCGCCGAGGCCTGCCTGCTGGCGGCGCGCGTCACGGGTCGGCGGGCCGTCGCGCTGCTCGAGCCGATCCACTCCGGCACGGCGGAGGTCGTGCGGACGTACGCGCGCGGCGCCGGGCTGCGGGTCGACATCGTGGCGTCGGGCGATGCGACGACCGACGAGCACGCCTGCCTCGTCGCGCAGCAGCCCGACTACCTGGGCGCGATCGCCGACCTGGAGCCGCTGGCGGCATCGGCGCACGATGCCGGGGCGCTGTTCGTGACGGTCGCCGATCCGTTCGCGCTGGGGCTGCTGCGCGCGCCCGGCGACGCCGGGGCCGACATCGTCACCGGGGAGGGGCGCGACCTGGCCGGCGCGCCGGCGTTCGGGGGGCCGTCGCTGGGGCTGTTCGCGGCGCGCCGAGCGCACATGCGGCAGATGCCGGGGCGCATCGTCGGTCGCACCAAGGAGCTGCACGCGCCGGACGACGGCGTCGAACCGCGCACCGGCTACGTGCTGACGCTGCAGGCGCGCGAGCAGTTCATCCGCCGCGAGCGGGCGACGTCGAACGTCTCGACGGCGCAGTCGCTGATCGCGCTGGCGTTCACCGTCGCGGTGCAGGCGCTGGGCCCGCGCGGGCTGCGCGAGGCCGCCACGCTCTGCTACCAGCGCGCCCACGACGCCGCGGCCCGCATCGCGGCGCTGCCCGGCTACGCGACGCCCGAGCGGGGGCCGTGGTTCCAGGAGTTCCTCGTGCGCGGGCCGATGCCGGCGGCGGACCTCGCGGCGGCGCTGGCGGCGCGGGGCATCGGCGCCGGTGTCGATGTCTCGGCGCGGCCCGAGCCGGAGGCCCGCGAGGCGCTGCTCTTCGCCGTCACCGAGGCGACGCCCGACGCGCACGTCGACGCGCTGGTCGCGGCACTGGCCGAGATCGGGGGCGACGCGTGAGCGGGCCGCGACCCCCGGCGGAGGACTTCGGCGCGCGCCTCAGCTTCGACCGCGGGGCGCCCGGCCGCCGGGCGGTCGACGTGCCGCCCTGGCGCGGTCCCGAGACGCCGCTGCCCGACGCCCGCCTGCTGCGCGACTCGCTGCGACTGCCCGAGCTGAGCCAGGGCGAGCTGGTGCGCTACTACACGGCGCTGTCGGCGCGGAACTACGGCATCGACTCGGGCACCTACCCGCTGGGCTCCTGCACGATGAAGTACAACCCCAAGGTCGACGACCTGGTGGCGTCGCTGCCGGGCTTCGCCGGCGCGCATCCGCAGGCCCCGCCCGAGGAGGCGCAGGGGACGCTGCGCACGCTGCTCGAGCTGCGCCGCGGGCTGGCCGCGATCACCGGGCTGCCGGCGGTCAGCCTGGCCCCGGCGGCGGGCGCGCAGGGCGAGCTGGCCGGCGTGCTGATGATCACGCGCGCGCTGGAGGACCGGGGGGAGCTGGCGACGCGGCGCCGCATCCTCGTGCCCGACTCGGCGCACGGCACCAACCCGGCGACGGCGGCGATGGCCGGCTTCACGGTCACGCCCATCCTGACCGCCGCCGACGGCTCGCTCGACCGGGCGGGCATCGAGCAGGAGCTGGACGAGACGGTCGCGGCGGTCATGGTGACGGCGCCGAACACGCTGGGGCTGTGGGAGCGCGGCATCGAGCAGGTCGCGGCGCTGGTGCACGACGCCGGGGCCTACCTGTACGGCGACGGCGCCAACCTCAACGCGATCATGGGGCGCGTGCGGCACGGCGACCTCGGCTTCGACGTCGTGCATCTCAACCTCCACAAGAGCTTCAGCACGCCGCACGGCGGCGGCGGCCCCGGCGCGGGGCCGGTCTGCTGCACCCCCGCGCTGGCGCCCTACCTGCCCACGCCGGTGGTCGAGCAGGGCGACGACGGCCTGGTGCGGCTGGCCGCGCCCGAGCGCAGCATCGGCCGGCTGCAGCAATTCCACGGCAACGCCGGCGTGCTGATCCGCGCCTACGCGTACATACGGGCGCTGGGGCTCGACGGCCTGCGCGCCGTATCGGGTCAGGCCGTGCTCAACGCCAATTACCTGCGCGTCCTGCTGGAGGGGGCATACGAGTTGCCGTACGACCGGCCGGTGCTGCACGAGGTCGTCTTCTCGGGGTCGCGGCAGCGGCGCGAGCACGGCGTGCGCACCTACGACATCGCTAAGCGGCTGATCGACCACGGCTTCCACCCGCCCACGGTCTACTTCCCGCTGATCGTCGAGGAGGCGCTAATGATCGAGCCGACGGAGACGGAGCCGCCCGAGGCGATCGAGGCGCTGGCGGCGGCCCTCATCGCCATCGCCGACGAGGCCGCCCGCGACCCCGGCACGCTCCACGGCGCCCCCTGGACGGCCCCCATCGGCCGCCTCGATGAGACGAAGGCCGCGCGTCGTCCCGTGCTGCGGTGGTCGGGGTAGGGGGGTCGGGGGGTCGTCGGGGGGGGGGGGCTCTGAAGTGGACCTGCCCGCCGGGACTCGCACCCGGAACACGGGGCGGGCGAACAACACTGACTACGAGCCATCACCGTTCGGTCGTGAAGCGATGCCTGCCGTGGCCTGTGACATCTCGCAGCGCACACTGGAGGAGCCTTAGGCACCTTCGCGGGTCGCCGTGGTACCTTGTCGAAGTGCTAGGTGCGTGCACCCGAAGCGCAGCGACCCACGCCTGCGGGAGAAGAGGACCAAGCTCAGGATGCCGCTACACCAGCTTGGGTTCGTCGATCACGGGACCGCCATCGATGAGGATCTAGAGAACAGCATCGAGAGCCTATTCCGTCTTGTCGATCAAGCGGTCACTGACATCTCCCGAGCCGAGGGCCTGTCACCATCCCAAGTGCGACTTCGCCAGCCTCTGCACTCTTGTGTCGTCGTGTGCATGGCGGATGTCTTTGTTATTCTCTCCATACAGCAGACTGCCGGAACCTTCAGAAAGCTCTTTCTCGATTGGTCCAACATCTCTCGTGCTAGGTTAGAGACCACGGTCCCCCATATCGAGCAGGAATTGGAATTCGAGGACGCATTTGGATTCCAATTCAAGAGATCTGTGCTGGAGGGGACCGATGAAGAGCAGCAGTCTGCGGCGGATCGGATCGCCCGGGAGCACGTGCGCGAGGAGACGATAGCCTTGGAGGAGGCCAAACGACTTGTCAGACTGAACCCTATCTTCCAAGGCCGAGAGTTCACATTGGACGACACAATGGCGTTCGTTCTATCGCCGTTTGCTGAGCATTTCGATGCGGTGTACTCGGACCACATTAAGCCGGTTGTGCAAGGATGCGGACTCATTTGTTCCCGAGCAGACGATATCTACGGCAACCGGCCTATCATTGAAGACATTTGGCGATACACTAACGAGGCACGTCTCGTTGTCGCAGAACTAACCGGCAGGAACCCGAATGTTCTGTACGAGACCGGAATAGCCCACACTGTCGGCAAGGATGTGATCCTCATCACACAATCACTAGATGATGTGCCGTTCGACCTCAGGCACATTCGCTGTATCACTTATGATTTCACGCCAAGAGGGACACAGCGCCTTGAAGAGCAACTGCGGGAGACGATTCTTAACGTACTGAGCGCAGACTGAGGCGGCCTCCACAGCCCTATCTCGCCAACTCCGCCAGCCGCGCGACGAGGTACTCCTGGGGCCGGTCGCCCTTGATGCGGTTGCAGCTGGCGCAGAGGAGTTGCAGGTTCTCGATGTGGTCCCCGCCGCCCTTGCGCTGCGGGATGAGGTGGTCTACCTCCAAGTGCCGGAACTCGAAATGCGTCCGGCAACCGCCGCAGCGTCCCTCTTGCTGGCCGTAGAGGATGTGCTTGTTCTGACGGTAATTCTTGGGCGCGTCGACATCCGTGCGGCGGGGGATGTCGGTGCGGGCGGTGACGAAGCGGTGGTGGAACAGACTGCCCATGGCATCCTGTAACCGCCGGTTGACGAGCTCGACCGCCTTCGCCGACAGGTCGATGCCGACCCACTGTCGATCGAGCGCCTCCGCCGCCACGCACGCCGTCGCGCAGCCCGCGAACGGGTCGAGGACCATGTCACCGGGATCGCTGCTCGCCCGGATAATGCGGTCCAGGAGCGCCAGGGGCTTCTGCGTCGGGTAGCCGACGCGTTCCTTCGCTTGCGAGTTGATTGGCGGAATATCAGTAATCACGTCCTGAACCGGCAGCACGTGTTCATCGTCGAGATAGCGTTTGAACCGGGGTACACCACCGACCTTCTGCGGGATGTATATGAACCCGTGCTTCAACAGAAGATCAAGTCGGGCGTGCAGATCGGTAGGAATCGAAATACCTTCACGCCGGAGCGTTGCGAGCGCTGCGCGTGGCACAGCCCAGTGCCGGCCGGCGGCGGTGGGATCATACCCCTGCCACGGCTGCCCAGAAGGCCCCTGGGACGTTCCCGGCCCGGTCATGACGATCGCCTGATACCGGCCGCGGTCGTCCTCCTTGCCGTACTTCGCGGCCAGATAGGCCGGGTCATACTCCTGAGTCAGCCCGGTCCACCGGCAGCGCTCGGAGCGCGAGTAGAACAGCAGCGTATCGTGGACACTGCCCCATCCATCCGCGCCGCCGTGCGAGAACGTCCGCTTCCAGACTATCTCGTTGCGGAAGTGCTGACGCCCGAACACCCCATCCAGCAGGGCCTTGAGGTAGTGGCCAGCCGTGGGATCGCAGTGGAGGTAGATGCTCCCCGTGGGGCGGAGGAGCCGCCACATCTCCAATAGCCGCACGGCCATCATTGTGAGGTAGGACTGCATCCCCTTCGAGTGCGTCCGTCCCGCCGTCTCCAGCAGTTGTGCGATCGCGGGCTGTTCGTCCGCGATCAACCCCATCCAGGCCATGTCCAGGTCGGAGAGCGTCCAGGTGTCCTTAAAGGCCGCCCCAGCCGCTTCGCTGCCCACAGGGGCGGCGTAGTCCTGGTTCGAGTTGAACGGCGGGTCGAGGTAGATGAGGTCGACGGACTCGCTGTTCATCCCCCGCAGGATGTCGAGGTTGTCGCCCGTCCAGAGCGTGCGGTTGACCCAGTTGGGCGGCATGCGATCCTCCCTCGCGCAGGCTACCAGGGGTCGGCGGTGTGGCCTCAGCGGGTGGTCTCGACGAGCGGCCGGATGGCGCTGACGTCGGTCGTGGCGCGCGCGACATCGAGGTCGTACATGCGCTGGAGGTTGAGCCAGAAGTCGGGGGTCATGCCCAGTGCGAGGCCGAGGCGCAGCGCGGAGTCGGCCGTGACGGCGCGGCGGCCGTGGACGATCTGGTGGACGCGGATCTGGGGCACGCCCATGGTCTTGGCGAGGCGGTACTGGGTGATGCCCAGCTCCTGCAGTATCTCGGCCAGGTGTTCGCCGGGGTGGATCGGCTCGGGGGCGGTCATGGGGTCATTGTAGCGCGCCCCAAGCGCTCGGCGGCGGCGGAGTCCCGCTCGGGGGCCGTGAGGGACAGCGCGGCCGCGACGACGCTTGGCCTACCGACTCCTCACACGTACGGACACGACCAGCCCAGCCACTCGGCAACCGCCAGCATGATCGCCCATATGCCACGCACTGTCGCGACCTGTGGCTGCTCGGGGACTGGCCCACCCGTTCCGGCCTCAGGCGCATGCCCCTGCCCCAGTTCGTCGAGGTCCGCTTGCGCTTGCCCGAGGAGGGCCGTCCGGCTGCATAGACCAACGGAATAGCCGTCGTCGGCACGACTGCTGTCGTAGCCGTAGACGATATACTCCTCTCCCTCGACGAAGGAAAACCCACAACTCGCGTCGCTCGGCGCCGTGGTGACGTACATGGTCTCCTGGACATCACCCTTCCACACGGCGCTGACCTCGAAGCCCACCGTGGTGCGGTCCCGAGGGGAGTAAGGGGCTGCATCGGGGTCAAAGGAGTGTTGGATCGAGACGACTCGGCCCGTGAAGACTGCATCGAACTGCTCCAACTCTTCGGAAGGAGAGCCAGGTCCCGCACAACTACACGCGTATGCCTGCCCCGTGTTCCCCAGGAGCCAGAGGACACCCACCATGAGCGCGAGGCCCACGACGCGTACGGATACGGCCGTGAGTCCCATTGCTGGACGGTTAGCAGTCATCGGCCACATTATCCTTTGCCCTTCTGCTTGCCGCTACGCGGGCCGATCCTGATGACCGGCGGCACGATCTCCGGGATGGAGCGGGGAGGACGCCCCCCCAAACTGTTGCAGCGCCCGGTCCTCGACCCGCGGGCGCCGGATGTCATGGGCCGCTGGGTGTTCGGTCCAGCGGCAGTCCGTGCCGTTAAAGACGCTGCCGCCGATTGCCGGGTTCCCGCTCTCCCTGTGGTGGTCGGGCTCCGCGCGCCGGGGTTCGATCCTCGGAGTGGCACGCTCGCCGCGTCGGAGCGACGTCACGGGGTCACTCTACCGTGCGCCCAAGCGCTGAGCGGCGATGGATGTCGTCATCAGGGGGCCGCAGTCACGGACGGAGCCCCTGCCGCCACCCCCACCATTGACCCCCGACCGACCGCCTGGAAGAATCCCGACCGACACGCCCGCCCCGAGGGAGCCGACGATGCACAGCGACGCCACGACCGTCTCCGACTACCTGGCCGGCCTCGGCGACGAGCGGCGGCAGGCGATCGCCGCCGTGCGCGACGTGATCCTGGACCACCTGCCCGACGGCTACGTCGAGACGATGCAATACGGGATGATCTCGTACATCGTGCCGGCGAGCGTGCTGGCGGACACGTATAACGGCGAGCCGTTGATGTACGTCGCGCTGGCGTCGCAAAAGCGCTACATGTCGCTCTACCTGACCAACGTGTACAGCGATGTGTCGGTCGAGGCGTGGTTCACGGAGCGCTACCGCGCGACCGGGAAGCGGCTCGACATGGGTAAGTCGTGCGTGCGCTTCCGTAGGCTCGACGACCTCCCGCTGGACCTGGTGGGGGAGGTCGTCGGCCGGACGCCGGTGGCGGAGTTCGTCGAGATGTACCGGCCGTCGCGGTCGGGCCGCAGGGGCGGCTAGCGGCGCCGGGCCGCCGGGAGCACCGGATCCGATGCGGGCGCGGCGCTGACGTGCAGCTGCTGGCCCATGGCCGCCAGGGCGGCGTCCATCTGGTCGAGCCGCGAGCGATGCTGGACGTCGAGGACGCGATCGACCTGCGGCATGTGCCAGCCCAGCCGGCGCGCGAGTTCCGCCTTGCCGATGCCCTGCTCGCGCATGCACTGGTACAGCATGACCTTCATGACGGTGAGCGTGGGCAGGACGGCGCAGGTCGGGCCCCGCGAGGGCGGAGGGATGTCCTTGCGGTCGTGGATGCGCGCCGCGATCGCCTCTTGCAGCGCGTCGCCGGCGCGGGCGAGCGCCTCCTCCCGATCGTCGCCGAAGCTGGTTAGCTCGGGGAAGTCGGGCGACGTCGCGAGCACGGCGCCGTCATCCTCTGCGAGCACGATCGGGTATGCGAGCATCAGTCCACCCCCAAGTCCTTCTTGATCTTCGCGACGAGTCCGCGCCCCAACTCCTTGCGACCGCCGTGCATGGGCAGCTGGCTCGTGCGGTCCCCGCGCCGGACGGTGAGATGCCCGCTGCCGCCCTGATGCGTCTGAAAGGTGCAGCCCCGCTTCTTCAGCCAGCGCCGCAGTTCTCCCGCGTTCATCGTCTCACATCATAGACAACACTTGTGTTGCGTGCAAGATGTGCGCAGGGTCAGGGGTGGCGGCGGGCGGGGCGCAAAGGCGGGTAGCTGCGCCGGACGAGGGGTCTGGCGCGCGGCGGGGTCAGCCGTCGGCGGTGAGGCGCTTGAGCCGGACCGCGGGCAGGCGCTTCAACTGCTGGTTCACGGGGTCCACCTCGATGCCGACCGACTCCAGCGCCGTGACGCCGAGCAACGGCTCGGCGCGGTCCTCGCCGAAGATGACCGTCGCGCCGACGATCTCACCCATGAACTCGACCTCCGCGACCGTGACGTCGAGCCGCAACTCGCTGCCGTCAGCGAGTTCGTAGGTCCTGGCGCTACGGGGCTTGAGGCCGATCGCCTCCAGATGCCGGCGCGGCACGAGGCAGTCGGTCGCCCCGGTGTCGACGAGGAACAGCCCCTCCCATGTGCGCTCGGGCTCCGCCGGGTTGCGGATGGTGACGGTGACGTGTGTCGCTCCCACTTCCCACTCCTCCCTGTAGCGCTTGTACCGAATCGCGCTGGTTGCCCTCATGATAACGCCTCCGCACGGGCGAGTGACTCGGTGAAATCGTAGTTCACAGTCGTCGCCCGGCATCCGCGTCAGCGTCGGTCGATGCGGCTCCGTATCCTACCAGCCTGGCCCGGAGTCCGCGGCCCGGCCAGCCGGACGGCCCGCCGGGATTCGACCCCCGGAGCGCCGCTGCGCCGCCTGCCCGCAGCCCATGCGTCCCTCTATGATGCCGTGCGACGGCGATCCGTCGCCGCAGCGTGCCGACGGAGTCGCCGGGCGACGCGACCGACCGGCCCGCACGCGCGACGGGCCAGCGCGAGCGGTAGGGAGCAGCCATGGACTTCGATGTCGAGGGGCACCTGGGCGCGGTGGAGCGGTCGGTATCGTCGCTGGAGCGCGATGGACAACCGGCGCGCGCAGTCACGCTGTCGCGCAGCTACGCGACGACGCGCGCGGACCTGTGGGACGCCGTGACGAACGGCGCGCGCATCCCGCGCTGGTTCCTGCCGATCAGCGGCGATCTCGTGCTGGGCGGCCGCTACCAGTTGGAAGGCAACGCGGGCGGCGTGATCACGGCCTGCGAGCCACGCTCCCACGTCGCGCTGACGTGGGATTTCGGCGGCGACGTGAGCTGGGTCGAGGTGCGCCTCCGCGACGACGGCGCCGGCCGGGCGCAGCTGACGCTGACGCACACGGCGCGGCTCTCGGAGCATTGGGACACGTACGGGCCGGGGGCGGTCGGCGTCGGCTGGGAGATGGGGCTGATGGGACTCGCGATGCATCTGGCGCAGCCGACGGCGCCGCAGCCCGACGAGGCCGCGTTCGCGACGTCGCCGGAGGGCAGGGCGTTCATCGTGGGCGCGAGCGAGGCGTGGGGCCGGGCGGCGGTCGCGGCGGGGACGGACCCCGGCGTCGCGCGGGCGGCGGCGGCGCGGACGACGGCGTTCTACACGGGGGAGTCGGCCGAGCCTACGTGCGGGCCTCGATGACGACGCGGCCGCCGTCCTCGACGTCCACGCACAGGCGGTGGCCGTCCAGGAGTGACATGCCCACGAGCGGCGCAGTGTCGGCCATATCGCCTCTGATATGTCTCGATTGGCCATCCCAGAGCACGGTGACATCGTGGACATCGAAGCTCACGTCACTGCCATCGGCGAGGATCGCCCGGCCTCTGCTTCGGTAGTCCAGTCCCAACTCCATCACCAGCGCCGGTGTCACGGTGAGGAATCCGCTGTAGCCGGTGTCGACCACGGCCTCGATTTCCCGTGTCCGCCCCGATGGGGCATGGACGGCGAGGGTGACCACGGCCTCACGGTCCGCGTTCACCGCCCCCTCGATCACTCGGCCCGCCGCAGGGAGTGGCCCCCGAAGCTGACCAGCGCCCGGTACCCGACCCGCAGGGACCAGATGTCATGGGCGGCCGGGTGTTGGGCCCAGAGCCGGTCCGTCGCAGCGATCACGTCATCGCCGATGGCCCACTTGCCGGTCTCCACATCGATCGCGACGACCTCCCCGTGGTGGTCGGCCTCGACCTGCTGCCGGATGTCGCGATCGTAGATCTCGTCGCCCAGGCGGGCCGTCTCCTCGGATGGGCGGGTTGGCGCAGTGCGCATCGCGATCTTCTCCTGACCATGGATCCTCAAGCAAAGGATAGCGACTATCGCAAGCCCATCCGGCCGCGGCCCGCGCCCACGGGCCGACGCCGGGGCCGCCGTGGCGACGGGCTACTCCGCCTCGGGCAGCAGCACGACGCGGACGTAGCGGTCGGGCGGCAGGTAGCGCTGCGCCGCGGCGACGACCTGCTCCAGGGTCAGCGCCTCGAGCCGGTCGTCGAAGCGGCCGATCTCGGTGAGCGACTCCCCGCGCTGCGTCGCGGCCCGGATCTGACCGAGCCAGAAGCCGTTGTCCCGCACCTGCTCCTCGCGGGTGGTGCGCAGCAGCTCCTTGACCGTGTCGAGGTCCCCCTGGTCGCCGCCTGCGCGCAGCCAGTCCAGTTCGACCGCCACCTCGCCGGCGAGCTCTTCGGCGCGGGACGGGTCGCTGCCGAAGATGATGGCGACCTGGTACTCGTGGTCGGGCAGCAGGCGGGCGCTGGCGCTGACCTGGATGCTGTAGGTGCCGCCCAACTCTTCCCGCACCCGCTCGCGCAGCCGGATGCCGAGCATCTCGCCCGCGACCTCGAGCGCGAGCGCCTCCTCGCGAGTCCACTCCGCCTCGCCGGCGAACACCCACACCGTCGCGCTGCGGGGTTCGATGCCGCTGCGAACGACCTGCTCCACGACCCCGTCCGGCGGGTCGACGCCGACATCCCGCCACTGCTCGGCGCGGCCGGCGCTGGGCAAGCTGGCGAGGTAGGTCTCGGTCAACGAGCGCAGCTCATCCCAGTCGAAGGCGCCCACGAACACGAAGGTGGCGTCCCCGAGGTCGGCGAACCGGTCGGCGTAGACAGCCTCCGCGCGCTCCAGGCTGAGCTCCTCGATCAGCGCGAGGCTCAGCGGCCGGCGGCGGTGGTGCGCCTGGCTGAGCAGCGTGTTCGCCGTGTCGAAGAGCACGGCGTCGGGCTGGGTGGGCCGCACCTCGGCGGCGCTGCGCAGCCGCGCCTCGTAGGTCGAGAAGTAGTCCGGGTCGAGCCGGGGCGCGGTGGCGTACAGCGTGATCAGCTGGAAGAGGCTCTCGAGGTCTTGCGGCGAGGCGCTGCCGTCGAGGCCCTCGAACAGCTCGCCGATGTAGGGGCCGACCGAAACCCGCTTGCCGGCCAGCAACTTCTCGAGGGTGACGCTGTCGTGCAAGCCGACGCCGCTGCCGGCGACCAGTTCGGCGGCGTACTGCGCCGACACGTAATCGGCGTCGGAGACCAGCGAGTGGCCGCCCGGGCTGTAGCCGCTGAAGCGCACCTCGTCGTCGCGGAAGTCGGTCTGCTTGGCGATGACCGTGATGCCGTTCGAGAGGGTCCAGCGCACCGCGTCGATCGACTCGATCGACTCCTCCTCGACGATGCTGCCCGGCGTCGGCAGCGTCGCCAGCAGCGGCACGTCGTCGAAGGTGTCCTCGTAGGCCGTCACCACGAGCGTGTCCGCCTCGTCGAGTCGCGTCTCCAGGGCCGCGGCCAGCGCGCCGTCGCCGTCGGGGTCGATCCCCTCGGGCCCCAGCACGAGCAGCACCGTGTTCCCCGGCTGCGACCACGAGTCCGCCAGGTCATCGATCTCGGCCAGCGAGACCTGGGGCAGCAGCGCCTGGTACAGCTCCCACTCCGCTTCGATGCCGGGGACCGGGGTCCCGATGAGGAAGTGGTCGGCGTAGCGATTCGCCAACTCGCCCGACCGCCGCTGATCCCGCTGCGTGTATTCGCGTTCCACCGAGCTCAGCAGGTTGACCTTCTCCCGCGCCAGCTCGCTGCCGGTGAAGCCGTGCTGGCGGACGCGCTGCAGCTCCTCCAGCAAGGCGGTGAAGCCGCGCTCGACGCCGGCCTGCTCGACCACGATCGTGAAGGTCTGGATGTCCAGCGGCTCGACCATCCCCGAGCGTCCGGCGCCGGACCACAGCCAGGGCGGGTCGGCGTCCTGACCGCGCTCGAACAGCCGCGCGTTCAGCATCATGAAGGCCAGCTGCTCGACCGCCGCGCGGCGGAAGGCCGCCACGTCCCGGCCGGCCTCGGGGGCGACCTTGCGAACCAGGATGAGCTGGGCGCCGGGCGCCTCGGGGTCGGTGAAGACGTCGATGCGCGGCGCCTCGTTGTCGGGGATCGCGAAGCTCGGCCGGTCGGTGGGGTCCGCGACGGCGGCGCGCTCGGCGGTGGCCTCGCCCTCGGGCGGCGGCGCGAAGTGCTGGCTGATCTTGGCCTCGATCAGCGCCGGATCGAAGTCGCCCACGGCGACCACGGCCATCAGGTCGGGCCGGTACCAGCGCTCGTAGTAGGCCCGCAGTTGCTCCACGGGCGCGGTCTCGAGGATCTCGGGCAGGCCGATCGGGCTGCGGTCGGTGTAGCGGGAGGCGCCGAAGAGCAGCGGGAGCAGGTTGGTCTGGAAGCGCGACGAGAACCCCTGATACAGGCGCCACTCCTCGAGCACGACGCCGCGCTCCAACTCCACCTCGTCGGGGTCGAAGCTGATCGCGTACGCCCAGTCGCTGAGGATCTGGAAGGCCGTCTCGAGGATCTCGGGGTCGTCGGTCGGGATCTCCAGGAAGTACAGCGTGTGGTCGTACCCGGTTTGGGCGTTGAGATCGGCGCCAAAGCTGCTGCCGATCGACTCGAGGTAGTCGACGATCTGCTGCTTGGCGAAGCGCGCCGTCCCGTTGAAAGCCATGTGCTCGACGAAGTGGGCCAGCCCGCGCTGCTCGTCCTCCTCCAGGACGGAGCCCGCCTTCACGACCAACGACAACTGCCCCCGGCCGCGCGGTTCCTCGTTCTGCCGAATGTAGTAGACGAGGCCGTTGCTGAGGGCGCCGCGGACCACCGCGGGATCGAAGGGCAAGGGGGCGTCGGGCGTGGTCGCGGGCTCCGCGTCCGCGGCGGTTTCCTCCTCGGGCGCGGCCTCGGGCTCGGCATCCGCTGGCGGGTCCTCCTCATCGGGTGCGGCCTCGGGCTCCGCGTCCGGAGCGGACTCCTCCTCGGGCGGGGCCTCGGCGTCGGGCTCCGGCTCCTCCGCGGCCTCCTCCTCCTCGGCAGCCGCCGGGATGGTCCGCGGCTCCGGCGCCGCGGCCGACTCCTCCGCCGCGGGCTCGGGCTCAGGATCCGTAGGCGGCGCGGGCTCGGAGGAGCAGCCCAGCAGCGCGACCACCGCCAGCGTGACGCAGCCAGCGGCGACGACCGACTTCAGCCTTGCGTTCATCTCGCTCGTCTCTTGCTGTCGGTCGGGCTCGGAGCCTCCACGCGCGGAGGCCCATCGGGCGGACGGGCGCCGCGGGCATTCTCGCCAACCGGCCGCCTACGCACAGTCGCCCGGGAACTCCGGCGAGGTGGGGGCGTCGGCAGGCCGAAGGAGTCGTGGGCCGAGTTGACGGCCGGCGTACTACGTCTGCGGTGTGCTTCGCGCCGCGGGCCGCGGCTCGATGACGACGCGGCCGCCGTCCTCGACGTCCACGCACAGGCGGTGGCCGTCGAGCAGTGACATGCCTAGGAGCGGCTGGGTGTCCGCGACACAGGCGAGGACGTCTCTCGGCCGGCCGTCCCACAGCACCGTCACGTCGTAGACATGAAGAGTCACTTCGCTGCCGTCGGCCAGGAAGAACCGATCGACGCCGGTGAAGGTCAGCCCCAACTCCGTCACCATCGACGGCGGTAGCGTGAGGAAGCGGCTAAAGCCGGTGTCCACCACCGCGCGCACGTCCCGGGTCCGCCCCGACGGTCCCCGGACACGCAGGCCGACGACGGCCTCCTGGGCCGCGTTGACGGCGCCCTCGATCACCCGGTCCTCCGCGGGGCGCCACCCCCGAGACTGCCGACCGCCCGGTAGCCGACGCGCAGCAGCCAGACGTTGATCGCATCCGGCTGCTGCGCCCGCAGCCGCTCCGCAGCGGGGCGCTCTTCGGCGGCGACGGCCCACTTGCCGCTCTCCACGTCGATGGCGACGAAGTCCCCGTCGTGGTCCGCCACGACCTGCTCGCGGACATCGCGCTCGTAGATCTCGTCGCCCAGGCGGGCGATCTCGTCTTTGGGGCGGGTTGGCCCAGTGCGGATCATGTCGTCCTCCTAGTCCCGGTTCCTCAGCGAGAAGGATAGCGGACATCGCAGGCCCGGGGCCGTGCCGACAGGCCGGTCGAGGCGGGGTGATGGCCGGGGCGGGTCAGGCGGTCGCGCCCCTACCTGCCGGCCTCGATCACGACGGGTTCGTAGGCAGCGTTCACCGCGCCCTCGATCACCCGGTCCTCCGCAGGGACCCGCCCCCGAAGCTCCGCAGCGCCCGATACCCGACGCGCTCCATCAGGACGTCGATGGCCTCCGGGCGCAACGCCCGAAGACGCTCCACCGCGGCAATCTCGCCGTCGGCAACGACCCAGTCCCCCGTCTCCACGTCGATGGCGACGTACTCCCCGAAGTGGTCGTCCTCGACCTGTGGCAGGATGTCCCGCTCGTAGATCTCCTTGCCCAGGCGGGCCGTCTCTTCGCGGGGTCGGCGGGTTGGCGCAGCAGGCATCGCGACGTTCTCCTGATCCCGGTTCCTCAGGGAGAAGGATAGCGGGCGTCGCAGGCCGCAGCGCCGTACGTCATGTCCAATTTGGTGGGCCCGCCAGGATTCGAACCTGGGACCGAGCGGTTATGAGCCGCCTGCTCTGACCTCTGAGCTACGGGCCCGACGGGAGGAGTGTACGGCAGGGGCCGGGCGGGCGCGGCGCTGTCAGGCGCTTCGGCCGCCTCCGTCCCGGCTCTCGCCATCCCCGGTGAATCGCGGCATCACCTTGCTGGCAAAGGTCTCCAGGTTCCGCAGCGACTTGCTCAACGGCAGTCCCATGTGGGAGAACTCGACAAGCAGATACTCAAGATTGCAGACCTCCCGCAACTCCTGGATCTTCTCCACCACATTCTCCGGGGAGCCCACCAGCAGCGTGCGGGGCTCGAGGAAATCCCAGTCCAGCTTCACGTCCGGGTCCAGGACCTCGTCCGGATTGGTGAAGACCTGCCTGCCCCGGAATGGGTCGTTGAAGATGAAGGCCGACATGATGGCTTCTTCCGCCTCGCGCCGGGCCTGCTCCATGGAAGAAGCGACATACGTGGAGCGCATGACCGCCTGATCTTCTCCCAGCGCGAACGGCCTGCCTTCGCGTTCGGCCCGGACCTTGGCGTAGAGCTCCATACGCCGCCGGATTCTGCGAGCGGGCGGCTGCCAGTAGCATGCCTTCAGTCCCAGTTCGGCCGCCGTCGTGACGGAATTGTCGCTGGAAACGGTCATCCACATCGGCGGGTGGGGTTGTTGGTAGGGCCTCGGTGTCACGCGCAGCTTCGTGACCCGGTCCCCGTCTTGCCATGCGGGATTCGACGGATACATGGGGTGGGAGAAGATGGTATCGGCGGCGGGGAAGCGGTAGTTGGCGCCCTGGTGGGAGAAATACTCGTTGGTCCATATCTCCCGCACGAGCTCGACGGTCTCCCGGAACAGTTCCCGATTCTCCCGATCCTTGCGTGGGTCCGCGTTGGGATGGAACTGCGGACCTTCGTACGGCCAGATGCCCCGGCCGAAGCCCACTTCGACGCGTCCCCCGGTCATGTTGTCCAGGATCGCGAGGTCCTCGGCAAGCCGGATCGGGTGCCACCACGGCGCGATGTTCGCCATCTGGCCGATCCGGATCCTCGACGTCCGGGCCGCGAGGTCGGCGCCGAGCAGGATCGGATTCGGTATATCGCCGACGGCATAGGGTCCAAAGTGGTGTTCTCCGAGCCAGATGGCCTCGAAGCCGAGTTCCTCGGCCAGAATGGTCTGCTGCCGGAGATTATCCAGCAAGCCAACGGCATCGGTGGCTTCTCCCGCGGAGGCCGCGACCGTCGTAAAGGCAGCGAATTTCATTCTTCTGGCCTTCGGCCCCGGCCGGATCGCCGTGACTGCGCATGTCGCCGACCGGCCGCGACTCCGATACGCGTTCCCGAGCGTGCGAATCCGTCTTCGGGCGCCGGTACGCGCGGCGCCGCGCCGCCCGACGCGTGATACTCTGCTTCTCTCGCACCCTACCATTAAGGACTGACCACCATGCCAGCCACACAGAACCGGGGGCTCGTCCAGACCGTGCTGGGGCCCGTGCCGCCGTCGGAGCTTGGTCCCACCACGACGCACGAGCACCTCTACATCGACTTTACCTTCATGTTTCGCCCCGCCCGGGACTTCCCGCGTCCAGAACTGGCCGACGCTCCCATGACACTGGAGAATCTGGGGTGGGTACGGTACAACTATTACAGCAACCGCCCGAATATGCAGTTGACGGACGTGAACACCGCGATCAACGAAGTCACGATGTACCGAGACGCCGGTGGCGGCGCGATCGTGGATGCGACGACGATCGGCATCGGGCGCAACCCCGAGGCTTTGGTTCGCATATCCCGCGAAGCGGGCGTACACGTCATCATGGGCGCGGGCTTCTATGTGGACGCGGTGCACCCCGCGGATATGGCGCGGCGGAGTGTGGAGGATGTGGCGCGGGAGATCAGCGCCGACATTACGGAGGGCGTCGCCGGCAGCGGCATCAAAGCGGGGATCATCGGGGAGATGGGCTGCACCTGGCCGCTCACGGCGAACGAGCGCAAGTGTCTGTCCGCGGCGGCCATCGCGCAGCGGGACACCGGCGCGGCGATACTGATTCATCCGGGACGCCATCCCGATGCGCCCGCCGAAATCCTGGCAGTCCTGGCGAACGCCGGCGCGGACATCTCCCGCGTGATCATGGGGCATCTGGACCGCACCGTGTTCGAGTTCGACGCCGTGCGGCGTATCGCCGAGTCCGGCTGTTACCTCGAATGGGATTTGTTCGGCAATGAGGGATCCCACTATCCGGCCGCCGAGACCGACATGCCCAGCGATGCGCAGCGGCTGGACTTCGTGCGGCGCATCACCGACGCGGGCTATGGCGACCGGGTTGTGCTCGCGCAGGACATCTTCACAAAACACCGGCTGGTCACCTATGGCGGGCACGGCTATGGCCACATTCTCAGGAACCTCGTGCCCAGAATGTCGCGTAAGGGGTTTACGGAATCTGAAATTCGCGCGCTGACGGTGGATAACCCGGCCAGCATCCTCACTCTCGCATGACCATCCCGGGGGACCGTGCCCGCGTCCTCGGTCCGTCGCGGAAGGCGGGGCGGAGGCGGTGCGGCTAGGCTGGGATGATGGCCGGTAACGCGATGGCGCGCGCGCGAGGAGACGCCCTGGGGGGCGTGCTGGGGGCGCTGACCCTGATGGGGGTGCTGCTGAGCGCGTGCGCCAATGAGCCGTCGCCGAGCCCGGCCGAGGAGGGGCCGCCGACGGCGCCGGTCGCGATCCCGCCGGCGCGGGCGGTGCCGCCCGGCCTTGACGCGGCGCTGACGCTGCCGACGGAGGTGGTGGCGGTCGTCTTCGACTACACGCTGGTGTCGTACGAGACGCCGTCGGGGGAGGAGGGCGAGCTGGGGATGCTGGTGGCGGACACGATCGAGCGGCGGACGCGGGGGCTGATGCATCGCACGGGGCTGCCGCCGTCGACGGGGATGCTGTTCGCGTTCCCGGTCGAGACGCGGGCGCCGTTCTGGAACCAGGACACGCCGATGGACATCGAGATCGCGTTCCTCGACGCGGCCGGCGTCGTGGTGGCGCTGCTGTCGCTGACGGCGAACGACCCCACGCTGCGCATGCCGGAGGCGCCGTATCTGTACGCGGTGGAGATGCCGGCGGGCTGGTGGTCGGCGAACGGGGCCGGCGTGGGGACGCGCTTCGCGATCCCGGCGGGGGTGCTGGGGTTGGCCGAGTAGGGGTCGGTCGGCGCCGGCGATGAGCGCCTACTCCCGCTGCTCGCCGATCACGAGGCTGTCGATGGTAACGGGAGAGGTACCGGATGGGTATGATCGAGGTCCGGGAGTACCTCGACGATGCCCGAGCGCTGTGGCAGGACTACAAGCGCCGCAAGCGGCAGGAGGAATGACCCATGGCGCTCACCCGTGACTTCAAGGAAACGGTGCAGGCCCGCGCTCAACGCGACCCCGTGTTTCGTCACGCGTTGCTGCAGGACGGCGTCGACTGCCTGCTCGCCGGGGATGTCGAAACGGGCAAGATCGTGCTGCGCGACTACATCAACGCCACGATCGGCTTCGAGGAGCTCGGCCTGCGCACGGACAAGTCGCCTAAGAGCCTGATGCGCATGTTCGGACCTGCGGGCAATCCGCAGGCCCGCAATCTCTTCGAGGTCATCCGCTGCATTCAGCAGCACGAAGGGGTGCGGCTGGAGGTGAAGGCGGCTCGCTAGTCCGGCGATCCTCGATGGGAGGCAGCACCGGGCGGCGCGATGCTATCCTGATCGGGCTCGTCGGAGCGACGGGCGCGGTCGCGATGGGCCGCGCCCGGAGGGTGTCGCAGCCACCGCAATCGGTGGCGTCGGACGCCGGAATCCCGGCCCGGGGGCCGGATGCGGGAGGGGATACCATGAAGAAGGCTCTGCGACTCGGTGCGCTGTTCGCGCTGCTGGCGGGAATCGGGAAGATGCTCATGGGCCGGCGCCACAAGGACGAAGAAGAGGCCTAGTTCGCGCGGCGCGCCTCCCGGGAGGCCGCGGACGGGGTTGCTGATCGGCGCGCACGCTCGCGGACGTGAGCGGTGGGAGGGCCATGGACGCCACCCAGCCGGACGGCGCGCCCTACGACGTCATCATCATCGGCGGCGGCATTTGCGGCGCCGCGGCGGCGCGGGCGCTGACGCAGCACGGCTATCGCATCCTGCTGCTCGAGCGGGGCGATTTCGCGGCGGGCGCGACGGCGGCGTCGACGCGGCTGGTGCAGGGCGGGCTGCAATACCTGGAGTCGGGCCGGGCGCGGCAACTGCATGAGTCGCTGCACGCGCGCGAGCGCCTGCTGCGCAGCCGGCCGCACTTGGCGCGCCCGCATCCCTTCCTGCTGCCCGTGTACCACGCCGAGCGCCGATCGCCGGCGCTGGTGCGGGCGAGTCTGGCGGTCTACGACGTGCTGACGCCGCGCAAGGTCGCGCCCTGGAGCCGGGAGTTCTCGCTGCGGGCGGTGCAGCGGATGGAGCCGGCGCTGGCGACCGACGGGCTGCGCGCCGCCTTCCGCTTCTACGACGGGCTGGTCGAGCTGCCCGAGCGGCTGTGCCTCGAGTACCTGTCGGAGGCGCGCGAGGGCGGCGCCGACCTGCGCAACTACGCGGCAGTCGACTTCATCCTGGGCAGCGAGGGCGGCAGCCGCGCGAGCGGGGTCGACTATCACGACGTGCTGACGGGTCGGCGCCGCTCGGCGACGGCGCGGCTGGTGCTCAACGCGTCGGGCCCGTGGGTCGACGACGTGCTGCAGACGACGGGCCGCGCGATGCGGCCGCGACTGCGGCCGGTGCGGGGGACGCAGGTCGTGCTGGACCTGGAGGGCCGGGGACCGGCGCACGCGCTGCTGGCGCGGGGGCGGCGGGGCCGGCCGCCGACGGTGGTCGTGCCGTGGCTGGGGCTGCACATCGTGGGCGTGGCGGAGTCGGAGCTGGAGCCGGGCGACGCGGAGCCGGGGCCGGCGCGGCCACAGCCGCACGAGATCGACGGGCTGCTCGACGCGGCCGCGCGGCTGCTGCCGGGCGTGGGGATCGATCGGTCGCGGGCGCTGTACGCCTACACGGGGTTGCAGCCGTGGGGCGAGCCGGGCACGCGCGGGGGCGCGGCGCGGCGGGTCATCGACCACGCCGAGGACGGGGTGCCGGGGCTGCTCTCGATCGTGGGGGGGACGCTGAGCACGGCGGAGGCGATGGCCGACCGGACGGTAAAGCTGGTGCGCGGCGTGATCGGCGGCGCGCCCCGTCGCGGCGGGCCGCGGGCGCTGCCGATGCGGGCGCCGGGCCACGTCTCGTTCCTCCCGCCCGAGACGCTGGCGCACCTGCGCGGCCGCTACGGGCAGCGGTCGGCCGACGTCGCGGCGTACGCCGGGCAGGATGCGTCGCTGGCGGAGCCGATCAGCCCGCTGCACCCCGACATCGGCGCGCAGGTCGTGTACGCCGTCGAGCACGAGCAGGCGCGCACCGTGGGCGACGTGCTGCTGCGCCGGACGCCGGTCGGTCGCACGCGGGGGCTGGGCCGGGCGGCGGCGCCGCGGGTGGCGGCGATCCTGCAATCGCGGATGGGGTGGTCGGACGCCGAGCGGGCGCAGGCCGTGCGCGACTACGAGCTGGAGTTGCACCGCACGCTGACGGTGCTCCAGGCTCGCGGGGCGCCCGGCGGCGGCGGCGCGGCGAACCAGCCGCCGGCGCCCGATGCGGCCGATGCGGCCGGCCCGGCGGACACCGCGCAGGACCGCCCCGCGTAGGGGCGGAGACGCCGGCAAGGAGCGCCGCCGCATGTCCTGGCTCTTCGCGCAGTGGTACGGGCTGATCAGCCGCGGCGAATCGGCGGCGATGCGGAAGACGCGGTCGCGGCTGGTGTCGGACCTGACGGGCGACATCCTGGAGGCGGGCGTCGGCAACGGGCTCAACCTGGCGCACTACGACGAGCGCGCGCGGGTGACGGCCATCGACTACAACCGCCACATGCTGTCGAAGGCGGCGGCGCGGGCGCAGGCGTCGCGGGCGGAGGTCGCGCTGGAGGTGGCCGACGTGCAGGCGCTGCCCTTCCCCGACGACCGTTTCGATCACGCCGTGGCGGGGCTGGTCTTCTGCAGCGTCGGCGACCCGGAGCGGGGCCTGCGGGAGCTGCTGCGCGTCACGAAGCCGGGCGGGTCGGTGCGGCTGCTCGAGCACGTGCGCGCAGCGCCCGGCCGCACTCGGCGGGCGCAGTCGGCGCTGAGCCCGCTCTGGAGCCGGCTGGGCGACGGCTGCCGTCTCGACCGCGACACGGTCGCGACGGCGCGGCGCGCGGGGGTGGTCGTCGATGAGGTGGCGTCGGTCGGGGGGCTGCCGCGTCTGTTGCCGGCGCGGCTGATCGCGGGGCGCGTCCCGGGGGGCGCGGGCTGAGCGTCGGCGGGGCGCGGGATCCGCTAGAATCGATCAGCACGGCGCGGTGCGGGAAGGACAAGCGATCATGACCAATCAGGTGCTGAGCGACCTATTCGACTACTACCTTGCGCACCAGGATGACTTCGTCGAGAGGTACAACGGTCAGGTCGTGGCCATCAAGGACAACAAGGTCATCGGCGCGTACGCCGACTACGGCACCGCGTTCTTCGAGACGGGGAAGACGCACGAACCGGAGACGTTCCTCCTACAGCGTGTTTCCCCCGGCCCTGAGGCATACACGGTGAGAATCTATTCCCCCAGGCTGGTTTCCTCGTGACGCAGGCGCTCACGGTCACTGCGCCGACGTACTCCTCGGTTCATGCGCCGCGTCCGCGGAGCGTCGCGGCCTGAGCGTACGGACGGCCCGGACGTGGCAGCGTGGCCGGCTACCGTCTGCGAGGAAGGATGGGGGATTCTCGTACGCCAAGATATCGTTGAATCACCGCCGAAGGAGGACTGGAGAACTGGCATGAGATTTCACAAAACGACCATGCGCCTATTGATTTTAGGGATTGTTCTCTCGTCGATGCTGGCATGCAATGAAGTCGATGGCCCGGAGTTGTTGACGAAGCCTTACTTCCCTCAGCAGCGTGAGGGCGTAGATATCATGGAGGCTTTGTTCGTGGGCGAACTCGTGCTAGAGAATGGCTGTCTTCGTGCGAAGACGACGGATGGCCGTGACTACCTCCTCATCTGGCCTCACGGATTCGAGCTGACCGTCGACGATCAGGATATTCGGATCAGCAACGGTTCGGGAGTGTCATTGTCTATCGGAGAAGAGATTCCAATTGGTGGTGGTGAAGCGTCACCGGTCCGCCTTCAAGCCTGGGTAGAGCAGCCACTCCCGGATGATTGTCATGGCCCGTACTGGCTTGTCGGAGAAATTCTGGCGAATTGAGAGTTCGGCGCATAGCGGCGCGCAAGGCGGTTGAACTCTCCTGTTGAAGTCAATGTCGGCATGGCTGTGATCACCCGGGGCGACTTCGCGGTGACGAACGCCGGCGGCTTCACGCAGTTCTCGTTCCGCACCCCGTCGCAGGAGCACATCGACTTCGTCGCCGAGATCGACCAGGGTGGCCGGCCCTCGGATCCACCGACGCCGTAGCGCTGGCCGGCCGACGCCCTCAGCCAACGGCTGTGGTCAGTTCGAGAAGTCTCAGCACAGTTCGCCAGTTTCGCATCGTGCTGGTAGTTGAGAGCGTGGAGTCGAAGTAGCTGTTGGTGAGCTTGGTGCGCGCGAGCCCGTTGGGGCAGTGCAGGTAGACCTCGCGACCAAGCACCGCGAATTCGTCGCCGGGCGATCGATTCGGGTCGAGCGCCTGCACCCCTGCGTCATCGGGCTGCTCCGCCAGGAACGCGACGTGCAACTTGTCCGCTTCCGCGCCGGCGTCCAGGAAGGGGTTGCCATGCGCAATCTCCTGGAGTTCCTGGGCGGTGCGGGTTACCACGGGCACCCGATAGCCGAAGCGGTTCAAGATCGACGCGCTGATGAGGGCTGGCATGTCTTCCGCTGCTGTCGACTGCGTCCGGAATAGGACGTTCCCACTCTGGATGTAGGCCCGAACGTCGTCACAGCCCACGTCAACGAACATCGCTGCGAGGTCCTTCATCGGCAGCCTGTTCTTGCCGCCGACGTTGATCCCGCGCAGCAACGCAACACATCGGCCTGTCGTCTCGCTCCTGCCGTCGATGGACATGTTGGCTGCGCTCCCTATCGATTCGGACCACTCTCGCTTCGAATGTCAGAAGTCGCCCGCACTCGTCGTCTCGTGGGGCTCTTCGGGCGGCAAGCACGGGGAATGATACGCGCAACTTGCCACCCGGCGCGGGTGGGGGTCGCGGCGCGGCGGCAGGCGGGGGTGGTCGTCGATGAGGTGGCGGCGGTCGGGGGGCTGCCGCGCCTGCTGCCCGCGCGGCTGATCGAGGGTCGCGTCCCGTCTGGCGGAGGCTGAGCGGGGCGCGACCGATGCGCTAGAATCGCAGCGAATGGTCGACCACACGGAGGGCGCGCAATCATGACGTCGACAGTGTTTGCGGACGCACTGGAGCACTACCGGGCTCACCACGCGGAGTTCGTCGAGAAGTACGACGGCCAGGTCGTCGCCATCAAGGACGACAAAGTCCTCGGTGCCTATCCCGACGACCTCACCGCGTTGATCGAGACGGAGAAGACGCACGAACCGGGGACGTTCGCCCTGCAGCGAGTGTCATCCGACCCTGAGCCGCGGGTCGAGAGAGTGCCCTGGTTCAGGTTCGTGTAGTGGTGTCCACCCTGAGAAACCGACGGCGATGGAGCCGGGAGGTGGATCGTGCCGGCCAATGAGGAACTCCTGCAGCGCATCACTGCTCGCCCCGACGTATTCGGCCGCAAGCCCATCATTCGCGACCTGCGGGTGTCCGTGGAGCTGGTGCTGAGCCTGCTGGCCCAGGGCGTCGCGCCCGACGCGATCCTGGACGACTACCCCGACCTCGAACCCGATGACATTCTCGCCTGCACTGCCTACACCCATGACGTCATCGCGCGCGACACCTTGGCCACGATCTCCGTCGGCGAGTCGTGAGGTTCCTCGTCGATCGATGCGCCGGGCGCCGTCTGGCGGAGGTCGCTTCGCACGAACGGGCACGATGTCTCTGAGGCGCGCCCGCGACCCCCTCAGCCGACGTCGATGCGGAGGCGCTGCAGGCGCAGCGAGTTTGCCATGACGCTGAGGCTGGAGAGCATCATCGCGAAGCCGGCGACGATGGGCTCGAAGAAGCCCTGCTCGCCGAACAGCCAGCGCAGGCCGCCGGGCACCGGGCCCAGCGCGTCGAAGACGGGGTAGAAGAGGCCCGCCGCGACGGGGATGAGCAGCAGGTTGTAGGCGAAGGCCCAGACCAGGTTCTGGCGGACGGTGCGCAGCGTGGCGCGGCCGACGGCGAAGGCCTGGGCGACGCCGCGCGGGTCGTCGCGCATGAGGGTGACGGCGGCGGCCTCGATGGCGACGCCGGCGCCGCCGCCCATGGCGAGGCCGACGTCGGCCTGGGCGAGCGCGGGGGCGTCGTTGACGCCGTCGCCGACCATGGCGACGACGCGGCCCGCGGCCTGCAGGCGCCGCACGACGTCCGCCTTCTCGTCGGGCAGGACCTCGGCGATCACCTCGTCGATGCCGAGGGCGGTGCCGACGGCGGCGGCGGCGCGGCGGTCGTCGCCGCTGAGCAGGATGGTGCGGCGGCCGGCGTTGTGGAGGTCGCGGAGGGCCGCGGGGGCGCTGGGCTTGATCGTGTCGGCGACGGAGAGGACGGCGGCGACCCGGGGCCCCATCGCGACGTAGACGGGCGTCGCGCCGCCGTCGGCGAAGCGCCCGGCGTGGCCCAGGGCGTCGTCGTCGATGCGGACGCCGTGGTCGCGGAGGAGGCGCGCCGCGCCGACGGTGACGGTCGCGCCGTCCACCACGGCGCGCGCGCCGCCGCCGGGGATCGCCTGGAAGTCGCGCGCGGGAGCGAGGCGCAGGCCGGCATCGCGGGCCGCATCGACGATCGCGCGGGCGATGGGGTGCTCGGAGTCGCGTTCGACCGCCGCAGCGGCGGCGAGGACGCCGTCGCGGCCGTGGCCGGGCAAGAGCGCGGCGTCGCGCAGGGCGGGCTCGCCGCGGGTGAGCGTGCCGGTCTTGTCGAAGACGACGGTATCGACGGCGGCGAGGCGCTCGATCGCCTCGGCGGAGCGGAAGAGCACGCCCAGCTCGGCGGCGCGACCGCTGCCGGCCATGACGGCGGTGGGGGTGGCGAGGCCGAGCGCGCAGGGGCAGGCGACGACGAGCACCGCGACGGCGTTGAGCGTCGCGAAGGTGAGGGCGGGCGGCGGCCCCACGGCGAGCCAGAGCAGGAAGGCGGCGGCGGCGATGCCGAGCACGACGGGCACGAAGACGCCGGCGACGCGGTCGGCGAGTGCCTGCACGGGAGCCTTCGAGGCCTGCGCCGACTCGACGAGGGCGATGATGCGGGCGAGCACGGTGTCGGCGCCGACCTGGGTGGCGCGCACGCGCAGCACGCGGGCGCCGTTGATCGTCGCGCCGAAGACCCGCGCGCCGGGGGCCTTGTCGACGGGCATGCTCTCGCCGGTGAGCATCGATTCATCGACCGCGCCGGCGCCGGCCAGGACGACGCCATCGACCGGGATCTGGTCGCCGGGGCGGACCAGCATGACGTCGCCGGGGCGAACCTGATCGACGGGGATCTCGACCGGATCGGCGTCCGCGCCGTCGCGCAGCAGATGGGCGGTCTGGGGCCGGAGGTCGAGCAGGCGGCGGATGGCGGCCGAGGTGCGCCCCTTGGCGCGCGACTCGAGGTAGCGGCCGAGCGAGACGAAACCGACGATGACGAGCGCGGTCTCGTAGAAGACGGCGCGGTCGAGGCCGGCGCGGTCGAAGGGGCCCGGCGCGAACGTCGCCGCGACGCTGTAGGCCATGGCGGCCGTCGTGCCGACGGCGATCAGCACGTCCATGTCGGCGGCGCCGTGCCGCACGACGTTGGCCGCGGCGCGGAGGATGCGACGCCCGCTCCAGCAGTAGACCGGCGTCGCGACGCAGAAGAGCACCAGGAAGAGGACGTCGGGGTCCCAGTCGAGCCCGGCGGCGCGGTTCACCTGCATGGCGAAGAAGACGGCCCAGCCGAGCGCGAGCGCGAGCAGGGCGTCGGTCAGGAGGCGGCGGCGTTCGTGGTCGCGGCGCTCCTCCACGGCGACCGCGGCAGCCGGCGACTGCGCTTCGGCACTCGTCGAGACGACGCGGTAGCCGGCGGCGGCGACTGCGTCGGAGAGGATCTGCGTCTCGACATCGGGGGCGGCCAGGTAGACGCGGGCGCGCTCGGTGGCGAGGTTGACGGCCGCGGCCTCGACGCCGTCGACGGCGATCAGCGCCCGCTCGACGCGGCCGACGCAGGCGGCGCAGTGCATCCCCTCGATGTCCAGATCGAGGCTGGGGCCGTCGTCGCTCCGGGGCGCTGGCGGCGCGGGCAGCGCGAGCGGGGCGGCGGCCATGGGGAAGAGCGTCGTGTCGGGCATGGGGACCCTCCGATGCCAGCGTACCCAGTCGCGACGGGCGGCGGCGGACGCCGGGCGGCGCGCCCGGCAAGCGCCCGCGATACCATGGCCGCCCCATGCCACGCGTACTGCTCCTGATCCCCAGCGCCAGCTATCGCAGCCACGACTTCCTGGCGGCGGCCGGACGGCTGGGGCTCGACGTGGCGGTGGCGTCGGACGTGGGACAGCCGCTCGACGCGTTCGCGGAGCGGTCGCTGAGCGCCGACTTCCGCGACACGGCGGCCGGCGCGGCGGCGATCGCCCGCTACGCCGACGGGCACCCGGTGGACGCCATCGTGCCGGTCGACGACGGCGGGACGCTGCTGGCGGCGGAGGCCGCATCGCTGTTGCAGCTGCCGTCGAACCCGGCGGCGGCCGTCGGCGCGACGCGCAACAAGGCGGAGTTGCGGCGCCTGCTGTCGGCGGCGGGGCTGCCGTCGCCGCCGTTCCGGGTCTGCCGCTTCGCCGAGGAGGCGGCGGCCGTCGCGCGGGAGCTCGACTTCCCGGTGGTCGTGAAGCCGCTGGCGCTGGCGGGGAGCCGCGGCGTGATGCGCGCCGACGACGCGGCGTCGTTCGTCGCGGCGGTCGAGCGGCTGGGGCGGCTGCTGGCGGACCCGGCGGTCGCGGCCGACTGCGGCGGCACGGCGGATCGCTATCTGGTCGAGGGCTACCTCCCGGGCGAGGAGGTCGCGCTGGAGGGGCTGCTCGTCCCGCAGCCGGGCGGCGACGGCGGGACCCTGCAGGTGCTGGCGCTGTTCGACAAGCCGGACCCGCTGGAGGGGCCGTTCTTCGAGGAAACGATCTACGTGACGCCGTCGGCGCTGCCGGCCGCGCGGCAGGAGGAGATCCGGCGGACGGCGGAGCGCGCGGCGCGGGCGATCGGGCTGTCGCGGGGACCGGTGCACGTCGAGCTGCGGGTCAACGCGCAGGGGGCGTTCCCTATCGACATCGCGGCGCGGACGATCGGCGGCCACTGCGCGCGGTCGCTGCGCTTCGACGTGGGCGAGGGGAAGGCGGGGGCGTCGCTGGAGGAGGTCGTGCTGCGTCAGGCGACGGGGCTGCCGCTCGATCGGTTGGAGCGGGAGTCGGCGGCGAGCGGCGTGATGATGATCCCCACGCCGGGGCCGGGCCGGCTGCACGCCGTGCACGGCCTCGACGCGGCGCGCGCGACGCCCCTGGTGTCGGAGGTGACGATCGTGACGCGGCCGGGGTACCGCTTCGTGCCGCTGCCGGAGGGGGGCGCCTACCCCGGCTTCATCTTCGCGCGGGGCGAGGCCCCGGGGGAGGTCGTGGAGGCGCTGCGGCGGTCGTGGCGGCGTCTGCGCTTCGAGTTGGAGGTCGGGTAGGGGGGCTACCCGAGGAGGGCGCGAACGTGGCCGGACAAGAGGGCGATGAACGGCTCGCCGGCAAGATCGGGGGCCGGCTCGCTGAAGTCGCCGTCCGGGCCACCCTCGGCAGACGTGACGAGAAGCCAGGCAGCGTCGCAGAGCCTCTCCTGGACGAGCGCCCGGCACAACTGCTCGCCGCGATCGACGTACGACGCATCCACGAACTCTGCTCGCGGTTCGATGCGCGGCGAGTCCACTCGGACGGGATGAAGCGATCCGCCCGTTCCGGGCTTCGCGACCATCACAAGCACGTAGCCGATCCAAGGCCGGTGCACCTTCCCGAAGGTGCCCTCGCGGAACGCCGTCGCGAAGTCCGTTGCGCTGCCGATGGCTTCCTCGGCTCGGTTGTTGAGGTTGTTCGCGAACGAGCTACTGATGGATTTGAGCTCGATGGCGGCGAGGACGCGGGAACCCGACACGACCAGCAGATCCCAGCGCTTGGTCGCTCGGAAGTAGCCCGGGAGAGTCCTGTCCGCGCTGCCGGCGGTGATCACGGAGTCGCGGGGAAGGCCCACCTCTACCAGGGAGTCCGCGAGGACTGCCTCGAAGCCGGCCATGTGCTTGCCGCCGACCACCCGCTGGCGTCCGGGATCGCCGCTGCGACTTCTGGATCGGCGGCGGCCCTGGGCACGCTGGACGGCCCAGAACTGCTTGACCGCGTCCGCGATGTCGGTCTCGTAGCTCACTGGAAGCCGATGGTGACGGGCTCGACGCGTGCGTTGGCGAAGAGGTCGCGGGCTTCGTGGTCGAGGCGGGCGTGGGCCATCGCGGCGTACTGGGGGTCCACTTCGACGCCGACGCTGCTGCGTCCCCATCGCAGGGCCGCGACGGCGGTCGTGCCGGTGCCCATGAACGGATCGAGCACCACGTCTCCGACAAAGGAGAACATGCGGACGAGGCGCTCGGCGAGGGCGAGCGGGAAGGGGGCAGGGTGGTCGCGTGTCGATGCGCCGCCGAGTCCCGTCCAGACCTGCTGGAACCACTCCTGGTGGCGCTCGGCGGGGATCAGGCTCAGCAGCCTCGTGCCCGGACTGGGGCTGCGATAGCCGCCCGGCTTGCGCTGGAAGAGGATGTATTCGATGTCGTTCTTGACCACGGCGTTGGGCTCGTAGGGCTTGCCGAGGAAGCCGCCGCGTCCGACCTCGTACTGCGCGTTGCCGATCTTGTTCCAGATGATCGGCGCGAGGTTGTCGAAGCCGAGCGCCCGGCAGTGCTCCTGGATGCTGGCGTGCAGCGGCACGACCGTGTGACGTCCGCCGTTCTGGCGCCGCGACAGCAGGACGTCGCCCACCACGCAGACGACGCGGCCGCCGGGGACGAGCACCCGGAAGCACTCCCGCCAGACATCGTCCAAGGCGGAGACGAAGGACTCGAACTCGTCGATTTCGCCCAGCTGCCCCTCGACGCGGTTGTACTGCTTGAGCGTCCAATAGGGCGGGGAAGTCAGGACGAGATGCGCCGATCCGTCGGGGAGGCCGGAAAGCATGCGGGCATCGGCGCAGACCAATCGGTGATCGGTGGCGGATCGGCGAGCGGCCTGCTCGACGAGGGCGCAGGCCTCGGGGTCGCGGGCCATCTGCGGGATGAGGGACTGATCGAGCGGCAGGTCGTCGAGGACGGCGGGGTCGCCTGTTTCAGCCGCCGATCGCAGCCGGCTCAAGATGTCGTTTCGCGGCCCTTGCGCAAGGCTCACCAAGTCGATCTCCTTCGACATGCAGATGGTACCGCACGCACGTACATGTGTTCTACTAGCATAGCTTCGATTCGCTGCCGTGTCAGACCGAGAGCGCGAGGTCGAGGGGAGCCAACTGCTCCTCCGTGGGCTCCGCTCAACAGAACCAGGCCTCGCTGAGGCCGGGGACCCAGCGGGCCGACGGGGCCGATCGACGGGGCGGCGGCAGCCCGGCGGCGCGGGCCGTCTGGGCGCGGATGCGAGCGAAGGCGGCGGCGTTATCGGTGGGGCCGTGGTGGCTACAGGCGAGGCGGCCGACGAAGCCCGCGATCTCCCCCTGCAGCGCATCGGCGGCGGGGTCGGGGTTGCGCCAGGTGTAGGTGAGGCCGTCGGGGTCGAAGCCGGTGAGGTGGCCGTCGGCCTCGGCCCGGGCGATGAGGGGGGAGCCGGGCGGCAGCAGCAGGCGCAGCGCATACTGCACGGGGGGCACGTTTTGGACGAGGTCGTGGCGCTCGATGAAGTCGAGGATGGCGGCGAAGTCGTCGAGGGCGGTCCAGGGGGTGAAGGGCAGCCAGGTGGGGCGCAGGTGCAGGCCGGCGTCGCGGGCGAGGGCGAGGGCGCGCTCCATATCGGCGACGCTGTGGCCCTTGTCGAGGCGGGCGAGCAGGGCGTCGTCGACCGACTCGAAGGCGCTCGTCGCCCAGGCCACGCCGAGGCCGGGCAGGGCGCGCGCGGCGTCGGGGTGCTCCAGCAGGTGCTCGACCTTGATGGTGACGTCGAGGCTGAGGCCGGGGTGGCGGCGGGCGAGGATGCGCAGCAGGGAGAGCGAGTGGGGGACGGCGTTGAAGAAGTCGGGGTCGCCGAAGGTGATGTGGCGGGCGCCGAGCTCGACCTGGGCGTCGATGTCGGCCAAGACGACCTCGGGCGGGACGAGGCGCAGCCGGCCGCCGTAGGTGGGGGTCAGGGGGCAGTGCGTGCAGCGATGGGCGCAGCCGCGGCTGGCCTCGACGTAGCCGGCGAGCCGCTCCTCGCCGGTCGCCGCGGGCCCGTGGCCGTTGGCGGGCACGACGGTGGCGCGGGCGTACTCGCTGAGGGGGGGCAGGCCGGTGCGATCGGGCAGGGGCATGGCGTCGCGGGGGAAGAGGGGGGCGCGGCCGAGGCCGACGATGTCCGCGAACTGCGTCGCGCCGCCGGGCTCGGGCATGGCCCGGCCGTCGGCCAGGGCATCAGCCAGGGCATCAGCCAGGGCGACGAGGGGGCCCTCGTACTCGCCGCCGATGGTGGCCGAGAAGGGGCCGCCGTCGCGCAGGTGGAGGTCGAGTTCGGAGGCGTAGAGGCCGTAGAGGACGAGGGGGAGTTCGGGGCGACGCGCCCGCAGGCGCTCGGCGAGGCGCAGTGCGAGGCGGGCGGCGGTGTGCATGGGAGCCGAGATGGCGACGAGGTCGGCGTCGTCGAAGGCGGCGGCGGCGGCCGGCTGGACGGCGATGTCGAGCGTGCGGACGTCGTGGCCGGCGTCGCGCAGGGCGGCGGCCGGCGAGGCCAGTCCGAGGGGCTGGTGCCCCTGCTCATACGTCGAGACGAGGAGGATGCGGGTCATGGCGTCGCGTCCCGCCATCACCCGACGGCCATCTCGGCGAGCCGCGCCAGCAGGTACTCCTGCGGCCGATCGCCCTTGATGCGGTTGCAGCTCCCACACAGGAGCTGAAGGTTCTCGATGTGGTCCCCCCCGGCCTTCGAGCGCGGGACTCTGTGGTCCACCTCCAGATGGCGGAACTCGAAGTGCGTCCCGCAGCCGCCACAGCGCCCTTCTTGCTGGCCGTAGAGCACGTGCTTGTTCTGGCGGTAGTTCTTCGGGGCGTCGACATCCGTGCGGCGGAGGATGTCGGTGCGAGCGATGACGCGCGACGCCCAGAGCGCGATCCGCTCCCCTGGTTCTGACGGCTGATTGTTACCGCGCGACTCCTGCCGACTCAGGCGGTACTGCACCAGTTCGACGGCCTTCGGCGAGATGTCGATGCCGACCCACTGGCGGCCGAGCCGCTCAGCGGCGACGCACGCGGTCGCACAGCCGCAGAAGGGGTCCAGCACCAAGTCTCCCTCGTTGGTCGAAGTCTCGATAATCCGCTCCAGCAGGGCGAGGGGCTTCTGCGTGGGATACCCCACCCGTTCCTTCGACGCCCCGGCAATGATCGATATCTCCCACACGTCGCGCATCGGCAGACCGGGCGTCTCGTGCGTAGCGGCGCGTTTCCGCGTCGCGCCGGGGTCAAGCACGTTGGCCTTGCCCTTGAAGCGGCGTTGAAACGAATCCGAGACGGGCTCATAGAGCTGATTCCACACAACCGCGCCGCCGCGCGAGTAGCGCAGAATTACGTCGTGCATGCGTTGGAAGTTGTCCTGCTTCGACGGCCAGCGGCGATACGACCAGATGATCTCGTTGCGGAAGTTCCCCTGACCGAACACCGCGTCCATCAGCACTCGCAGGTACGAATCCGCGGTCGGGTCGCAATGGAGGTAGATGCTGCCCGTGTCCTTCATGACTCGGCGCAACTCCAGCAGCCGCACCGCCATCATGCACAGATAGGACTGCATCCCCTTGGAGTGCGTCCGGCCCGCCGTCTCCAGCAGGTGGGCGATCGCGGGCTGCTCGTCGGCGATCAAGCCCATCCAGGCCACGTCGAGGTCGGAGAGCGTCCAAGTGTCCTTGAAGGCGGCGCCGGCCGCCTTGCTGCCCACCGGGGCGGCGTAGTCCTTGTTCGAGTTGAACGGCGGGTCCAGGTAGATGAGGTCGACCGACGCGCTGTTCATCCCGCGGAGGATGTCGAGGTTGTCGCGCGTCCAGAGCGTGCGGTTGGCGAAGTTCGGATCAGCCACGTTCGACCTCTTACGCCACGATTCGGTCCTGGCAACGGAACGATACATCGTGCAGCACACTCGCCACAGGGGCTCGATGTCTGTGCGCGGCCGCACGAATGCGATCACGCGACGGGAATCTGGTTCCCCGGATCTCGGACGCGCTGACCTGCGTGTTGCCGCTGATCGTGCGGAAGAACCGCTCGTAGAGATGCGAGTTGAGCAGGGTCGCCAAGCCGATCGCATCCTCCGGGGTCATGTCGCGTTCGGCGCCGTAGATGACGTTGACGTGGTTCTCGACGCCCACGAAGTCGCCGGGCAGTTGACCGGCCAGAAGCGGCGCGGCGATCAGGCGGCGCGGGTCGCCCTTGGCGGAGAAGCGACGGAGCAGCACACAGTTCGTGTTCGGCACCCGCAGCTTCGGCGGGGCCTCGCCGGATAGCCACTGCGGCTTGCGGAAGCCGCCATCCAACGGCCAGTCGATGGCGCCGGGCTTGACGTGTTGCAGCCAGAGCATCGGAACGGCGGCGCGGCCCGAGTCGCTCGCGCCCCGGCGCAGTTGATCGGAGCCGCGCTCCACGAGTTGGACCAGGCGATCCATCGGCATCCGCCCCTGCCCTTCCCGGCGGGAATCGTAGCAGAATAGATGTTCTAGTGCACGGGGCCGACGGGCTACTTGCTGGCGGCGCCCGCCTTCTGGGGCTCGTAGTAGGGGTTCGTGCCGGCGGCGTGATCGGTCGTATCGACGACCTCGGTGATCTCGGGGACGTGCTCCTTGACGGCGACCTCGATGCCCTGCTTGAGGGTGACGCTGGCCATGCCGCAGCCGGCGCAGCCGCCGCCCATTTCGATGTAGGCGCGGTCGTCCTCGACGCCGAGCAGGGTGACGAAGCCGCCGTGGGCGGCGATGCCGGGGTTGACGTACTCCTCGAAGAGGATCTGGACGCGCTGCTCGAGGGGGTTGTCCCAGACGGGGTTGGGGTTGTCGAACTCGAGCCCGCTGATGTTGGGGCCCTTGTGCTCGTAGTGGACGGCGACGCCGTTGAGCTTGTCGGCGTGCTCGCGCTCGACGTAGACGCGCAGGCCGTCGATGTCGAGGGCGGGGTCGTCGGGCTCGTGGCCCTTCTCGACGATGGTGATGACGTGGTCGAAGCCGCTCCCGCTGCGCCCGGCGATCTTGATGCGGATGCCGGAGACGGGCTCGGGGTAGCCGTCGAGGGCGGCGCTGAGGGCGGAGATCGCCGCTTCGGAAAAGGCGAGTCTGATGTCGTTGGGGGAGCCGGGCATGCGGGAGCCTCCTCTGCTTGGACGCTGGCTGCATGGTAGCGCAGGACGGGCGTGATATCGATAGGGCGCGGGTATGCTGCGCTGCCAGATGCACGGCGGTGCGCGGGAAGGGGCGACGCGTGGGGCTGCGGCGGCGGCGGGACGACTACGACATCGTGGTGATCGGCGGCGGGTCGGCGGGGCTGACGATCGGCCGGCTGGGGCCGCAGTTGGGCGCGCGGGTGGCGATCGTGGAGGCGGAGCGGCTGGGCGGCGACTGCACGTGGCACGGCTGCGTGCCGAGCAAGGCGCTGCTGGCGGCGGGGCGGGCGGCGGTCGCGGGGCGGGATCGGGCGGCGCTGGGGCTGCCGACAGGGGCGGCGGCTGAGGCGGTGGAGATCGGCCCGGTGCTGGCGCGCATCCGCGCGTTGCAGGAGCAGATATATGCGGAGTCGGACCGGCCCGAGACGCTGCCGGGGGTCGACGTCATCCCCGGCCGCGGGCGCTTCGTGTCGCCGTCGGAGGTGGAGGTGGCCGGGCGACGGCTGCGGGCGCGCACGTTCGTCATCGCGACGGGGTCGTCGCCGGTGGCGCCGCCGATTCCGGGGCTGGCGACGTCGGGCTACCTCACCAACCGCACGGTCTTCGACATCGAGCGGCTGCCGGCGCGGCTGACGGTGATCGGCGGGGGGCCGACGGGGCTCGAGCTGGGGCAGGCGTTCCAGCGGCTGGGGTCGGCGGTGACGGTGGTCGAGGCGGAGCCGCGCATCCTGCCTCGGGCGGAGGCGCCGGTGTCGGCGGCGCTGCGCGAGGCGCTGGCGGGGGAGGGGATGTCGATCCAGACGGACACGTCGGTGGTGGAGGTGCGGGTCGAGGGCCGGGGCGATGGGGAGGAGCGGGTCGTGCGCATGCGTGGGCCGGAGGGGGAGCGGGAGGTGCGGGCCGATGCGATCCTGGTCGCGGCGGGGCAGCGCCCGAACGTCGACGGCCTGGGGCTGGAGGCGGCGGGCGTGGCGCTGACGGATGACGGCGCGGTGCGGGTCGATGCGCGGCTGCGGACGTCGAACCGGCGGGTGTACGCCTGCGGCGACGTGACGGGCGGCCATCAGTTCACGCACGCGGCGTCGTACGAGGCGGGGGTCGTGCTGCGTAACGCCCTGTTCCCGATCGGGCGGCAGCGGGTCGGGTACCGCGGCATGCCCTGGGTCGTGTTCACCGACCCGGAGGTCGCGGGCGTGGGGCTGAGCGAGGCGGAGGCGCGCGCGCGGCACGGCGACGCAGTACACGTCTACGAGCGGTCGTTCGCGGAGGTCGACCGGGCGCTGATCGACGGACGGACGGCGGGCTTCCTGCGCATGGTGACAGTGGGGCGGCGGCGGCGGGTCGTGGGGGCGCAGATCGTGGGGCCGTCGGCGGGCGAGCTGATCCAAGAGCACGTGCTGGCGATCGCGCGCCGGATGACGGCGCTCGACCTCGCGATGACGCACCACGCCTATCCGACGCTCAACGAGGTCTCGCGCTGGGCGGCGCTATCGGCCGTCGAGGAGGTGCTGGCGTCGAAGTGGGGGCGGAGGCTGGTGGGGCTGGGTCGTCGGGCGCGGCGGTGGTCGGGGTAGGGGGGGCAGGGGGCGGCAGCGTCGCCTAGCAACCGGCGGCGGCGGCGTACAGGATGGGGTTCTTCGGGACGAGCTTCTGCTCGACCGGATCCACCGCCAAGGCCAAACCTTCCAGCGTGTAGGCCCCCAGCAGGGCGGGGCCATCGTCTTCACCGAACACCACCACGGTCGTCACCTGTTCACCGTTGATGCTCGCCTTGGCCTCTCCGTACTCCATGTCGACGCGGCGTCCATCGGCCAGCAGGAGCCTGCGCTTGCCCATGGGTGCAACGCCCAGATCGCGCAGCAGGCGAGCGGGCAGCGTCGTGTAGGCGGCGCCGGTGTCGACGGTCGCCTTGATCTCCCTCGTCTCCCGCTCGTCCATGCCGGAGATCCGCAGCGGCCACTGGAACGTTCCCACGGGTCAAGCCTCCATCCGCGATCGCGAGCCCACGGCCATTCTAGCCGGGCGGCCGTCGCTCGCTGCGTCGAGGGTCTGTTGGGGCGGGACCGTGGGTGCGAGCGGCGGCTGGGGACGGTGCGGGGCGCTCCGGTCCGCGCGAGCGCGTAGACTATCCCCATGATTCGGCGCATCGCCATCCGGGGCTACAAGTCGCTGCAGGACGTCGATCTGCGGCTGGATCCGCTGACGATCGTCCTCGGGCCGAATGCCGCCGGAAAGAGCAACCTCCTCGACGCCATCGGACTGCTCAGCCGCACAGTCGCGGGCGACCTGCAATCCGCATTCACGGAACATCGCGGGGACCCCCTGCGCTCGTTCACGTTCGATGAACGCGGCATTGAGGGCCTCATGGAGCGCGACAAGGCGTCGTTCCGGATCGACGTAGACATCGAACTCTCGCAGTCCACCGTCGATCAGGTGAATCGCACGATCACCGAGGCGCGAGAGGGCCACGAGCCGGCGCGGGCTCTCGTCCGCGAGCGACTGCTGCGCTACTCCCTGGACGTGCAGATCCGGACCGATTCGGGAGTGCTGCAGGTCATTGACGAGTCGATATTGGCGCTTAACAGGGATCTGAAGAGCAAGCAGTCGCGCAGCCCGTTCTTGTCGGCCGAATCACGGGGCGGGCAGAAGAGGCTCTCGCTGCGGCTTGAACGTCAGAGCCATCCCTTCGACCACGACCTCGGCATGGACCGCACTGTGGTGTCGCTGCCGCTCTATGCGCCGCACCACCCGCACGTGGTTGCGCTCCGGCATGAACTCGCCTCATGGCGGACCTACTATCTGGAACCCGAGGCGATGCGCCGGGACTCCGCGTTGCGCGAAGTGAAGCGCCTGCCCCACGACGGATCCGACCTCGCGGCGTTCTACAACACGATGGAGAAGGACTACCCGCGCGTGTTCGGCGCCATGAACCGCGCGCTACGTGGGGTGCTGCCAGGGATCGAGCGCGTCGGAGTCTCAACGACGGACTTGGGGCGTCTTCGCCTGTACATCATCGAGCGGGGTGTGCGCTTTGAGGCGAGCGCACTGTCAGAAGGGACGCTCCGGATTCTGGCGCTGATTGGCATCACGAACTCTCCGACACCCGCATCCGTCGTCGGCTACGAGGAGCCGGAGAATGGCGTCCATGCGGCCCGCCTCCCGTGGATCGCAGCTTTGTTCGAGGAAGCATCTCGTGACGGCGTCACGCAATTCATCATCAACACCCATTCAGCGCAGTTCCCCGCCCTGTTCTCGCGCGACGAGTCGCTCACTCTTCGTTGCTACAAGAGCACCGCTGGCGTCACGGGGTTCGACGAGATTGACCGCAGACTGCCCATGCTGGAGGAACTCGACATCGAGGCCGCTCTGGATGAAGGCCAGCAGACTCCAGCATCGCCGCTCGCGACTCGGATCCAGCGAGGCGACTTCGTCTAGATGCGAGTGCTCTACGTTCTGGAAGACAACGCGCATGCGCAGTTCGTCCCACCACTCTTTCGGAGGATCGCGGAGGAAGAAGGTGTTGATCTCGATTCTCGAGAACTGACTCCGATGGGCGGCGCCGGCCACACGATCCGCGGTCTCCGACAACTGCTTGCCGACGTCCGAGGTGGCAGCATTGAGGAACCGGATACGATCGTCGTCGGCATCGACGCAGACTGTGGCCAGCAAGGGGAACGCACCCGGCAGGTGAGCCGTGCTTGCGCACTCGAAGGCTATGCGGGCCTCGTGATCACCGCTGAGCCGGACCCGCACATCGAGATCTGGTACGTCGCGGACCCCGAGTACGTCCAGCAGTTGCTGCGGACTCCAGATCGCCCGCCCATCCCTGACATCCGCTGCAGAAAGCAGGAATACAAAGATCGACTCCGCTCAATCGTCAGGTCAAGCGGCGCACCGACACCCTTGGGGGGCGTGGAGTATGGGCCCGAGATCGCGGCGGGCATGGACCTGTACAACGCAGGCCGCAATGTCGCGTCACTTCGCCGGTTCGTCGACGAGGCGCGTGCATGCCTTCAAACACGAGCCTGAGCGTCGCGAGTGAGGGACCGGTGGAGCGGGGGACGGGATTCGAACCCGCGGCCGCCTGCTTGGAAGGCAGGAGCTCTACCGCTGAGCTACCCCCGCCGGGGGGAACAGCGTAGCAAGCGGCGCGACGGCGGTGGGGGGACTCTCAGAGGACTACTCCCGGCTCGGCGAGTGCAGCCGCTCTCTCGATGTGCCGTCCGGGTTCCGCAGCATCTGATCGGCCGTCCGGCAGCCGCGCTCAACCCGCACGATACGCCCGCCAGCGAGCGCCAGCCCGACGGCCTGCGTGACCCTTTGGGAGTCCGCGGGGTCGAACACGATCAGCGTATCGCCACGGGTGTGGGGGTCGCCCCCGGCGCCGCGTTCAAGCCGGGCCACGGCGCGCAACTCGCCCGTCAGGGGGAGCAGTTCGTCGAAGAAGTCTTTCAACTCCGACGCCAATACCCAGCCGCCCTGGCATCCGAGGAAGGGGAACACCTCGTAGCCAGTCCCCTCTGCATCACCCTCCGCACACTGCGGTGGTCCGCCCGCGCCGTCGGCATGCGTGCATGCCACCGCCATCACCTTCGCCAGATCGCGCAGGTACTGCGCATCGCCTCGCTGGACGGCATCAAGCGTGCGGGCCACCGGACCTTCCGCCTCGATCCGCATCTGATCCGCCGTCCGGCAGCCATAGTCAGCCCGCACGAGTCGGCCGCCAGCGAGAGTCAACCCAACGGCCTCAGGGGCCGTTGGGGAGCCTGCGGGCTCGAACACGATTACTGTATCGGCGCCCCAGAATGAGTCGTTCCCGGGGTATTCTTCGAGCCGGACCACCGCGTAAAGCTCCCCCGCTTCGAGGAGCAGATGCTCGAACAGGTCGGTCAACTCCGACGCCAATACCCAGCCGCCCTGGCATCCGAGGAAGGGGAACACCTCGTAGCCAGTCCCCTCTGCATCACCCTCCGCACACTTCGGTCGTCCCCCCGCGCCGTCAGCATGCGTGCATGCCACCGCCATCACCTTCGCCATTGTACGCAGGAGCTGCGCATCGCCACGCTGGACGGCATCAAGCGTGCGGGCCACCGGACCTTCCGCCTGGATCCGCATCTGATCCGCCGTCCGGCAGCCATAGTCAGCCCGCACGAGTCGGCCGCCAGCGAGAGTCAACCCAACGGCCTCAGGGGCCGTTGGGGAGCCTGCGGGCTCGAACACGATCAGCGTATCGCCGCGCGCGAATGGGTCGCCCCCGGCACCGCGTTCAAGCCGGACCACGGCGTGGAGCTCTCCCGTGAGGGGGAGCAGGCCCTCGAACAGGGCAGTCAACTCCGACAACGGTACCCAGCCGCCATGGCATCCGAGGAAGGGGAACACCTCGTAAACAGTCCCCTGTGCATCACCCTCCGCACACTTCGGTGGTCCCCCCAATCCGTCGGCATACGTGCATCCCACCGCCACGACCTCCGCCAAATCGCGCAGGTACTGCGCATCGCCTCGCTGGACCGCGTCAATCGTGCCGACGACCGCTGCGGGCAAGTCGCTCGACGGAGGGCGGTCATGTGCAACCGCGTCCGGTTCCGGCGTGTGTCCCCCTTCATCGCCTTCATTGCCGGACTCCGCCCGTGGCTCGGGCTTGGAGGCTTGCGATGGTGGATCGACCGCCCGGGTCTCGGTCGCGTCCGCCTGGGCGGCGGGCTCCGCGGCGGCCTGTTCTCGGCTCGACCCCTCACACGCGACCGGGATGACGCCCACGACGCCGAGCACGAGTAAGAGGAAGAGCGATCTCAATTCCATCCGCCGCGTCAGGACGATTCGTCCTCGGTTGTCGTGGCGGCGGCGGGGGCGGGCGTCGGCGGGGCGGCGCGGGGGCCCTTGCGGAAGGTGACCATGAACTTGTCGGGCTTGAGGACGCGCTCGGCGGCCTGCTTGGCGACCATGGTGGCGATGCCGCCGGGGATGCGGGGCGGACCGGGCACGGTGGCGGTCGACTCGACGCGCCAGCCGTGCTCGGCGGCGACCTGAATGCCGGCGCGCATCTTCTCCTGGTCGGAGTAGCCGGCGGTGTGGATGGGGCCGTCCTCGGTGAGGTACCAGTTGACGCGCGCCTCGTTCTGGGCGCGGCGCTCTTCGAGCGTGGCGTCGACGGCGGCGCGGCTGCGGCGGGCGCCGCGCTCGACGGCGGGCTTGGCCTTCTCGACGGCCTCGCGCAGCGCGGGCTCGGCCTTTTCACGGACCTCGCCGGCCACGACGGCGGCCTGACGCGCGCCCTGGCGGGCGGCGTGCTGGGCTTGCTTGAGTCGGTCCTGCCAAGTGGGCATGGTGACAACCTCCGGGGCGCGCTCGCGCCCGATCAGCCGAGCGCGACCAGCGTACGCCCTCGCACGGCGCCTTGGAGGATGGCGGCGGTGGCGGCGGCGACGCCGTCGAGGTCGGTGCGAACGGCGATGGCGTCGAGCAAGGCGTCGGGCTTCCAGTCGCCGGCGAGGCGGCGCCAGATCTCGCTGCGGCGCGACATGGGGCAGTAGACGGATTCGACGCCGACGAGCGAGGCGCCGCGCAGGATGAACGGTATGACGGTGGTGCTGACGCCGGCGCCGCCGGTGAGGCCGGAGACGGCGTTGACACCGTCGCGCTTGAGCGTGCGCAGGATGTAGGCGGTCGTCGCGCCGCCGACGGGGTCGACCGCGCCGGCCCAGCGCTCGCGCTCGATCGGGCGGCGGCTCTCCTCGCTGACCTCCTCGCGGCTGAGGATCTCGGAGGCGCCGAGGGCGCGCAGGTAGTCGTGCTCATCGGCCTTGCCGGTGCTGGCGGCGACGCTGTAGCCGAGCCGCGCGAGGATGGCGACGGCGGTGCTGCCGACGCCGCCGGTCGCGCCGGTCACGAGGACGGGGCCGGAGTCGGGCGTGACGCCGTGCGCCTGCAGCGCCTCGACGGAGAGGCCGGCGGTGAAGCCGGCGGTGCCGAGGGCCATCGCCTCCTCGGCGCTGAGGCCGTCGGGCAGGGGCACGATCCAGTCGGCCGGGACGCGGGCCACCTCGGCGAAGCCGCCGAAGTGCGCGACGCCCAGGTCGTAGCCGGTGATGAGCACGCCCTGGCCGGGACGGAAGCGATCGTCGGCCGATTCGCGCACGCGGCCGGCCAGGTCGATGCCGGGCACCATCGGGTAGCTGGTGACGACGCGGCCCTTGGGCAGCGTGGCGAGGCCGTCCTTGTAGTTCACGCTCGACCACTGCACGTCGATGGTGACGTCGCCGTCGGGCAGCTGGGCCTCGTCGAGCGACTGCACGCCGGCGCTGAAGTCCTCGTCCTGCATGTCAACGACGAACGCGCGGAAGCTCATGGCGGTCTCCTTCGCTGTAGTCCGGGGCGGTGTAGTCCTGTGTGGTGTGTCTTATGTCGCGCTTGGCGGCCTGAGGGCGGTCAGCGGGCCGGGACGTGACCGCGCTCGAGGGCGTCGAAGAGGATGGGCTGGACGTGGACGCCGTGCGGCCGCAGGTCGACGAGGGTGAAGCCCTTGAGCAGGCTGGGCGCGCCCGAGTAGAAGGCGGTCGTGCCGGGCGGGCCGGTCTGGCCGTGGCGGTCGAGGTGGCCGAGGGCGACGTAGTGCGCCTCGAGGTCGGAGAGGTGCTCCTCCTCGATGCGGTAGCCGAAGGAGAGGCGGCCGTCGAAGCCGACGGCGGAGCCGTGCGCCATGGCGATGCGCCACAGCGGTTGCTCGCTGTCGCTGCGCCAGCCGGGGCTGCTGCCGGCGGGCGAGAAGTCGTCGTAGCTGGTGTGGGCCTGACCCCAGATCTGCACGCCCACGTCGTCGAGGCTGAGCAGCGTGCCGTCGGCGTCGTCGAAGATGTGCACGTGGTCGGCGAAGTGGTGGCGGAAGCGCTCGTACATCGAGCCGGGGATGAAGGGGTCGTGGTTGCCGGGCAGGATGACGACGGGGACGTGCGTCGCGCTGATGATGGCGGCCGTCTCGGCGAAGAGCGGCTCCTTGACGCGGTTGTGGTCGAAGAAGTCGCCGGCGATGAGGACGAGGTCGGCCTTGAGGTCGACGGCGGCGCCCATGATCGTTTCGAGGAAGTGCAGGGCCTCCTCGCGGCCCGACTCGTCGCGCGTGTGGCCCGTGCCGACGTGGACGTCGGAGGTGTGGATGATGCGGACGCTGTGCGGGTGGGCGGCGGCGGGGAGGAGCGCGCCGGCGTCGAGCACCTGCGCGCCGGCATCGGCGGGGACGGAATCTGCCATTGCAGCCAACTTCACTGGACGCGGGTTCGCCGGGACAACGGGGCTCAGCGTAGCGGACGCGGTCGTCTGGCGCAGTGTCGGGGCATTCCCGCTCGCGGCACGCCCTATACGATGCACAGACGATGACCTCTCCTCCGACGCCCCAGACCATCGCGACCGAGGCCGCCCCCGACGGGGCTGGCGAGTTCGAGACGGTGATCGGGCTGGAGGTGCACTCGCAACTCAAGACGGCGAGCAAGATGTTCTGCCGCTGCCCGGCGCAGTACGCCGACGCGGCGCCCAACACGCACGTCTGCCCGATCTGCCAGGGCATGCCGGGGATGCTGCCGGTGATCAACGAGACGGCCGTCGAGTGGACGATCCGCGCGGCGCTGGCGCTGCACATGGAGATCCCCGAACTCTCGAAGTTCGACCGCAAGAACTACCACTACCCGGACCTGATGAAGGGCTACCAGATCAGCCAGTTCGACGAGCCGCTGAGCCTTAACGGCTACCTGGACGTGGAGGTCGACGGGCAGACGCGGCGCATCGGCGTGACGCGCATCCACCTGGAGGAGGACACGGCGCGGCTGCTGCACCGCGAGGACGCGACGGGGGAGACGTACTCGCTGCTGGACCTGAACCGCAGCGGCGTGCCGCTGATGGAGTGCGTGTCGGAGCCGGACATGCGCAACCCCGAGGAGGCGCGGGCCTACCTGGTGGCCCTGCGGCAGATCTACCGCTACCTCGACGTCTCGACGGCGGACATGGAGAAGGGGTCGTTCCGCTGCGACGCGAACATCTCGCTGCGGCCGTGGGGGCAGGAGGCGCTCGGGACCAAGGTGGAGGTCAAGAACATGAACTCGTTCCGGGCCGTCTACAAGGCGCTGCAATTCGAGCAGCGGCGGCAGGCGGCGGCGCTGCGCAACGGGGAGCGCATCCACCAGGAGACGCGCGGCTGGGTGGAGGACCGCGAGGTGACGGTGTCGCAGCGCTCGAAGGAGGAGTCGGACGACTACCGCTACTTCCCCGACCCCGACCTGCCGCCGCTGCGCACGGGGCGCGATCGGGTCGAGGCGATCCGGGCGGCGCTGCCGGAGCTGCCGGCGGCGCGGCTGGCGCGCTTCCAGGCGCAGTACGGCCTGGCCGCGTTCGAGGCGGGGCTGCTGACGGAGGACCGCGCGACGGCGGACTACTACGAAGCCGCGGTCGCGGCGCTGGGCGGCGACGCGCCGGAGCGGGCGCGGCAGGGCGTCGCGCACTGGATGGTGGGGGAGATGGCGCGGCTGATGCACGAGGCGGGCCAGGAGATCGAGACGGCGCGCATCCGGCCAGGGCAGTTGGCGCAACTGGTGTTGCTGATCGAGGCGGGCACGATCAGCAACACGCAGGCCAAGGACGTGTTCGAGGCGATGTTCACCAGCGGCCGCGATGCGCGCGCGATCGTCGAGGCGTCGGGGCAGACGCAGATCAGCGACGACGCGGCGCTGCGGGAGGTCGTGGGGGAGGTGATCGGGGCGCAGCCGCAGGCCGTGGCCGACTATCGGGCGGGCAAGCAGGAGGCGCTCAAGTTCCTGATGGGCCAGGTGATGCGCGCGACGCGTGGCCGCGCGAACCCCAAGCTGGTGACGGGCATCTTGCGGGAGCTGCTGGCGGGCTGATCGATCGGCGACGGCCGGCGGGGAACCCGATCGACGGGCGCGGCGTCATGGTCGGTGGGCGGCCGTCGTCGGCTCGATGGCGCCCGTGCCGGGAGGGCGGTCCTGTGGTCGTATCCGCCGACCGGTCGTATAGTGCACAACAATGATATGGCTCCGCGACCCGGATACGCGGAAGTGGCTTCTGCCCGGTATGGGCGTGAAGCGCTGGTTCCTTCTCCTCTTCCTGGGCATGGCGTTTCTGGGGCTGGGGGTGTCGTTCCTGGCGCGTGAGGCCTACCTCACCCTGACCCTGCCCGACGCGTTCTACTACATCACCTTGCAGTTCATCCCGCAGGTGCTGCGCGGCGTGCTGTTCATCGGCGTGGCGGTGCTGTTCGTGGTCGTGGGGGTGTGGAAGTTCAGCGCCGGCCTGCTGGCCGCGATGCGCCCGCTGGCGCGCGGCAACGGCAACGGTCAGCGCGAGAGCCTCGTCAACATGGTCTACCGGCACCGCTTCTCGGGCCGCGGGCCGCGGATCGTGGCGATCGGCGGCGGCACGGGGCTGTCGATCCTGCTGCGCGGCCTCAAGGAGTACACCGACAACCTGACGGCGGTCGTGACCGTCGCCGACGACGGCGGCTCGTCGGGGCGGCTCCGGCAGGACATGGGCGTGATCCCGCCCGGCGACGTGCGCAACTGCATCGCGGCCGTGGCCGACGCGGAGCCGCTGATGACGCGGCTGTTCCAGTACCGCTTCCCGGCGGAATCGGGCGAGGGGCTGTCGGGGCACTCGTTCGGCAACCTGTTCATCGTCGCGATGTCCGAGGTCACCGGATCGATGGAGCAGGCGATCCACGAGACGGGGCGCGTGCTGGCGGTGCGGGGCCAGATCCTGCCGTCGACGCTGGAGGACGTGCGGCTGGCGGCACGGACGCGGGACGGGCGCACGATTCGGGGCGAATCGGCGATCACGGCGGCGCAGGCGGAGATCGCGACGGTCAGCCTGGAACCGGCGCGGCCGTCGGCGCACCCGGACGCGCTCAACGCGGTCCGCAACGCCGACCTGATCGTGGTCGGGCCGGGCAGCCTCTACACGAGCGTGCTGCCCAACCTGCTGGTGCCCGGCCTGGGCATCGCCTTCCAGGAGTCCGACGCGATGCGTATCTTCGTCAGCAACGTGGCGACGCAGTCCGGCGAGACCGATCAGTACTCGGTGCAGGACCACGTGGCGAGCATCGAGGCGCACATGGGCGGGTCGCCGTTCGACTTCATCGTGGCGAACAGCAACCTGACGGAGCGGCTGCCGGAGCGCTGGAAGTCGGAGCCGGTGCGCGGCGGGGAAGCGCGCGTGGGCGGCGTGGTGATCACGGCCGACGTGGTCGATGAGCGCAACCGCTACCGGCACGACTCGGCGAAGCTAGCCGATGCGATCCTGACGATTTACCATGAGCGCGGCGAGGCGGCGCCTCGTCCCCCGATGGTCCCGGCGGCGGCGCGCTAGCGCGGCGACGCCGAGCGACCGGCTTCGCCCCGCACCCGCCAGCCAGGCCGCCGCGCATCCGGCTGGCGCAAGGATCGCAATGGAACTCAGCCACATCATCAACGTGTTCCAGATCCTGGTGGCGCTGGCGCTGATCGCGGCCGTGCTGATGCAGGCCAAGGGGGCGGGCCTGGGCAACATCTTCGGCGGGAGCAGCGGCGGCGGGGATTCGTTCCGCACGCGGCGCGGCGTCGAGCGGGTGTTGTTCCGGGGCACCATCGCGCTGATCGTGATCTTCGTAGCGCTGTCGATCGCGGCGATCCGCGTCTGAGCGGGCGCGGTGCGGGCGCGGCGCGTCGGCCGTGCCGGGCGCATACTGACGCCATGCAGGCCTGCGGGATCGTCACACTGAGCACCGACTTCGGGCTGGCCGACGGCTACGTCGCGCAGCTGCACGCGGCGCTGCTGATGTCGCAGCCGAACCTGCGCATCGTCGATGTGAGCCACGCCATCCCGCCCGGCGACCTGACCGCCAGCCTGTTCCTGAGCGAGACCACCTGGCCGGGCTTCCCGCCGGGCAGCGTGCACGTGATGGTCGTCGACCCGGGGGTGGGGAGCGCGCGGCGGCTGGTGGCGATCGAGACGGCGGAGGCCTGGCTGGTGGGCCCCGACACGGGGGTGCTGAGCAGCGGCCTGCCGGCGTCGATGCGGCCCGACGCGGGCACGGCGCGGGCGCCGCTGCCGGCTGGGCTGTCCGCGGCCGACATCGGCGCGACGCCGTTCGCGGCGGCCGAGGTGTCGCGGACGTTCCACGGCCGCGACCTGATGGCGCCGGTCGCGGCGGCGCTGGCGTCGGGGCGGGGGCTGGCGGCGGTGGGGACGCCGGTGTCGGAGGTGACGGTGGCGGCGTCGCTGGCCAGCCCCCTGATCGACGGCGCGGGCGAGGGGCGCATCCTGCACGTCGACCGCTTCGGCAACGCGATCACCAGCTTCCGCGCGTCGCAGGCGGGAGCGGCGTTCACGGTCGAGGCCGGCGGGCGGACCATCGCGGGGCCGGCGCCGAGCTACGCGGCCGGCGGCACGGGGGTCGTGGCGCTGCCGTCGTCGAGCGGGTACGTCGAGATCGCGCTGCCCAACGGGAGCGCCGCGGCGGCGCTGGGCATCGGGCGCGGGGCACCGGTGCGGCTGCGGCGGCTGCACAGCGGCGTCTGATCGCCCCGTATGCTCGCCGCATGACGATCCCACGCGTCGCGTTCTTTGGCTCGCCCGACTTCGCCCTGCCGTCGCTGGCGGCGCTGATCGAGGGCCCGTACCGGCCGTGCGTCGTGGTGACGCAGCCCGACCGTCCCGGCGGCCGCGGCCGATCGACCCGCCCGCCGCCGGTGAAGATCGCGGCGCAGGCGGCCGGGATCGACGTGCTGCAGCCGGCGCGGCTGCGCGACCCCGCGGCGACGTCGGCGCTGGCGGCGTACGCGCCGGAGTTGCAGGTCATCGCGGCCTACGGGCAGATCCTGCGTCCCGACGTGCTGGCCCTGCCGCGCTTCGGGACGCTCAACGTGCACGCCTCGCTGCTGCCGCGCTGGCGGGGGGCGTCGCCGGTGGCGGCGGCGATCCTGGCCGGCGACGCCGAGACCGGCGCGACGATCATGCGGGTGGACGCGGGCGAGGACACGGGCGACATCCTGGCGTCGCGGGCGCAGGCGATCGGGCCTGACGACGACGCCGGCAGCCTGAGCGATCGGCTGGCGGCGCTGGGGGCGTCGCTGCTGCTGGAGACGATCCCGGCCTGGCTGTCGGGCGACATCGCGCCGCGGCCGCAGGATGCGTCGCTGGCGACGCGGGCGCCGCGGCTGCGCAAGTCGCAGGGGTGGATCGACTGGAAGCGGCCGGCAGTCGAGATCGAGCGGCAGGTACGGGCGTTCTCGCCCTGGCCGGGCGCGACGACGCGGCTGCGCACCCGCGATGTCCGCGTCTGGCGCGCGCGGGCCAGCGCAGGGGCGGCGGGCGCCGCGCCGGGGACGGTGGTCGCGGTGGGGGAGACGATCGACATCGCGACGGGCGCGGGGCTGCTGCGCGTCGAGCGGCTGCAGCGGGCGGGCAAGCAGGCGCTCGACGCCCGCGCCTTCGCCAACGGCGAGCCGGACCTACTCGGACAGCGGCTGGGCGGTCCCGCATGAGCGCGCAGACCGCGGACGCCAGGGCGTCGCTGCTGGACCTGCCGGCCGAGGGGCTGGCTGCGGTCGTCGGGGAGTTGGGCGCGCCGGCGTATCGGGCACGGCAGGTCGCGCAGGCGGTCTACAAGCGCTTCGCGCTCGACTTCGACGAGATGACCGACCTGCCGCTGGACCTGCGGTCGCGGCTGTCGCAGCAGCTGCGGGTGGGCGCGGCGACGTCGGTGGGGGAGCAGACGAGCGCCGACGGCAGCACGACGAAGCTGCTGCTGCGCATGGACGACGGCGAGCTGATCGAGACCGTGCTGATGCGCTACGACCCGTTCGGGAAGCGGCGGGCGCGACGGACGGTCTGCGTCTCGACGCAGGCCGGCTGCGCGATGGGCTGCACCTTCTGCGCGACGGGCGCGCAGGGCTTCCGGCGTCAGCTGTCGGCGGGGGAGATCCTGGCGCAGGTGCTGACCATCGGGCGCATCGCGGCGGCGGACGCCGGGGGCGAGGCGGGTGCGGGCCTGACCAACGTCGTCTTCATGGGCATGGGCGAGCCGCTGGCGAACTACGCCGCGACGCACGCGGCGCTGTCGCGGCTGACGGACGCCGACGGCTTTGGCATGAGTCCGCGCCGGATCACCGTCTCGACGGTGGGGCTGACGCCGGGCATCCGGCGGCTCGCGGCCGACCATCCGCGCGTCAACCTGGCCGTCAGCCTGCACGCGCCCGACGAGGCGCTGCGGCGGGAGCTCGTGCCGGTGCCGTCGGCGTCGCTGGGGGCGATCGTCGAGGCGGCGCGGGCGCACGTCGCTACGACAGGGCGCCGCGTGTCGGTCGAGTACGTGCTGCTGGCGGGGGTCAACGACTCGGCGGCGCAGGCGGCGCAGCTGGCGCGGCTGCTGCGGGGGCTCAACTGTCACGTCAACCTGATCCCGATCAACCCGTCGCCGGGCGTGATCGGGGAGCGGCCCAGCCAATCGGCGGTGCTGCGCTTCGAGGCGCGGCTCACGTCGGCGGGCGTCGCGGCGACCGTGCGCGCCGAGAAGGGCCGCGACATCGCCGCCGCCTGCGGTCAGCTGCGCGGCGACCGGGCGGGCTAGGCGGTCGGTGCGGCGGCGGCGGGATCCGCGCGCACTACAGCCAAGAGATTGACCTCGATTGAAGCACAACGCTATAGTGCGCCCGTGACGGATGCTCGCTACCGACTGACGATCAAGCGGCAAGCCGTCAGGGCCTTGCAGCGGATGCCCCGCAACCAAGCGACCCGCATCCGCCACGAGTTGGACAAGCTGGTGGAGAATCCTGACCGGCGCGATGTCGATATCACCGCCCTGCAGGGGCGGTCCGGCTATCGCCTTCGCGTTGGCGCGATGCGGATCATCTACGAGCGCGACGACGACGCTCGTACCATCGACATCATGCGTATCGCCCCACGCGGGCAAGCGTACGGGAGGGCGCCGTGAACGGACCGCAGGTGATCGTCGACGCTGCCGGCAACCCGGCGTACGCCGTGCTCCCCTGGCGGGACTACGAGCACTTGGTCGGGGACGCAGCGCTGAGCGACGAGGAGCTCTACGATCGCGCCGCCCGCGAGGGAGGCGAATCCTTCCCCATCGACGTGGCCGACCGGATCCTGGCCGGGGAATCCCCCATCCGGGTGTATCGCAGGTATCGCGGGATGACGCAGCGGGAGCTGGCGGCCGCGGCCGGAATCAACCCGGTCTACCTCTCCCAGATCGAGCGGGGCCAGCGGACAGGATCGATGAACACGCTCAGCACGCTTGCCAGGCTGCTCGATGTGGCGGTAGACGACGTCGCGACGAGTCGTCCCTGAACGGCGCGCGGCAGCCGCTGGCTGCGACAAGTCGAGCCGGCAACGAGACATTCGGCTCGCTGTGACCCGGTAGCCCATGCGCCGAACCAAGGGGACCGCCAAATGCGATTTGTCTACCCCGCCAGGCTGGATCAGACGGGACCCACCGAGGTCGTCGTGTCGTTCCGCGACCTGCCGGAGTGCCTGACGTCCGGCGCCGACGAAACGGAGGCGCTCACGGAAGCGCGCGACGCCCTCGAGGAAGCGATCGCCGGGCGCATCGACGACGGCGAGCCGATCCCCGTGCCGAGCGCGCTCGCGCCGGGTGAGCGCCCCGTGGCCGTGCCTTAGGCGCTCGCTTCGGACTCGGCGGCGTCTGCATCGGCGGGGGCCTCCTCGCCCTCGACGCCCTCCTCGAGGCCTTCCTCTTCGACTTCGTCCTCCTCCGCGACGCGCGGCGCGATGATCGTCGCGAGCTGCGCGGTGGGCTCGGCAAGGGCGCGGACTCCGGCGGGCAGGTCGAGGTCGGAGACGTGCACGCTCTGGCCGAAGTGTTCGAGGTGGGAGATGTCGATGGTGAAGTCGGAGGGCATGTCCATGGGCAGGGCCTCGAGCATCACCGAGCCGAGGCCGAGCACGAGCACGCCGCCGAGGATGATCGCCGGGCAGATCTCCTCGCCGACGATGTGCACTGTCGCGCTGGAGTGGATGGGCCGCGTGATGTCGATGTGGTAGAGATCCACGTGCTCGACGTCCTGCGTGACCGGGTGGCGCTGCACGTCGCGCAGAACGACGGGGCGGATGCCGGGCTCGCCGGCGATCTGCGCGTTCACGACCTGGTTGCGGTCGTGGCCGCGGAAGACGCGCCGCAGCTCCCGCAGCGGGGCCTGGACGGCGACGGAGGCGAGGCCGCGTCCGTAGACGTTGCCGGGGATGATGCCGTCGCGTCGCAGGTAGCGCACCTGCTTGCCGGTGACGCTGCGTTGGTCGAGCTGCAGGGTGATGTCGTCGGGCATGGAGATCTCCGGTGGCGACGGTATCGGGGGTCTGGGGTCGGAGCAAGGGGCCGGGGGGCGCGGCGGCCATCGGGCCGGGCGGGGCGACGGGGATGGGGACCGGCGCCAGATAGCCGGGGATGCGGGTCACAGAATCAATATCTGATCTCGCGGGGGCACGCGCTGGACATGCGCCGTGGAGACTTCTTCCTCGGGGATCCGTGCGATCAGCTCCCAGGGATCATCGCCGAACACGAACTGCTGGTCGTCGCCGAAGCAGGCGACGAACTGACCTACATGCGTGTCGATGAGCTCCGCCATGCGGGCACTGACGGCCATGTGGTTCCTGTGGAACTTGTCCGGATCCGGGAACTCGATGCCCTCGGGGAGACCGTAGTACAACTCCATCGCGCGCTCCTTGCGCCTCAGTGTAGCGCGGCGGGGGCGACCGATGCCCTGTCTGACCATCGAGCGACGACGGCCAGGCTGGCGACCACGGGAGGCATCCCGCGGAGACGTGGCGTCGGTACCCCCTCCGCTCGTGCTAGCGCGATAAGACGATCGCAGCGGCGGCGGCCGGGAGCGGGGGCAAGGAGCCTGTCGCGACTGCTAGACTTCGGGGCAGGGAGGGCGCAATGGAACCGAAGCTGCATTATGGACTCCCCGACGGGGTTGAAGTCCCCGACTTCGAGAAGGCCGAGCGGAACCACGTAGTCCTTTACGAACGCTGGCCGGACTTCGTGGGGACGCATCTCGGGAAGTTCGTCGTCTGCTATGACCATGGCCGACGGTTGGAGTTTGGTGCGGACCCCCAGGACTTGCTGGATCGGATCCCCCAAGAGGAGGTTCCGACGGCGGCTCTTGCGCGCGTGAGCAGGCGTGATCGCGCACTGATCCTATGATCCGTATCCCGGGCCACATGGTGCCCGCGGCGCTGGCTGGGGTACCACCACTCCCCTTTATCGAGGTCACGCTGGCTGGGCAAGGCTTGAAGCCGGACACCATCCCGTTCTTGGTCGACACGGGCGCGGATCGATCGATCCTGCACCCATTCGATGCGTCGCGACTTGGGATCGCCGTGCGAGAGATCGACTTCAGCGGCGGTGCGCCGATCAGTGGCGTCGGCGGCAGCATGCGCATCACACCTCTCACGGCGCGGGCCATCTTTCGTACGGAAACCGATCAGTATCCCCGACACGTCTGGGTGGACGGCGCGGTCTACCTCGCCGAACCCAGCGAGGAGAACTGGGACATGCCGTCCCTGCTCGGGCGCGATCTGCTGCAACTGTTCCGCCTGGTCCTGGAGCCCAGGTCTGCCCCGGCCGTGTATCTGGAGTATCTCCCCGACGACGAAGGCTCCGTCTGAGGCGTCCCCTCGGCCCGGCGGCGCGGGGCGCTGAACGCTCACGATCGCAGACGAGACCGTCGCCCGACCGGCGCCCTGTCGTATCATCGACGCAATGAATGATGAGTGGACCTCCGACGGTGCTTCCGGCACCGATCTGCCGCGCGCGCAGGCGCAGCGACTGACGGCCCTGCGCGCGATCGTGCGGGGGTACGAGCGAGCCGTGGTGGCGTTCAGCGGCGGGGTCGATAGCGCGCTGGTGGCGGCGATCGCGGCGGAGCAGTTGGGCGACGACGCGCTGGCGGTGACGGCGCAGTCGCCGTCGCTGCCGGGGACGGAGCTGGCGGCGGCCGTCGAGATGGCGGCGGCGATCGGCATCCGGCATCGGGTGGTGCGGACCGACGAGCTGGCGCGGCCGGCGTACGTCGCGAACGCGGGCGACCGCTGCTTCCACTGCAAGAGCGAGCTCTACAGCCACCTGACGCCGATCGCGGCGGAGACCGGCGCGGTGGTCTGCAACGGGACAAACCGCGACGACCTGGGCGACTACCGGCCGGGGCTGCGGGCGGCGTCGGAGGGCGGCGTGCGCAGCCCGCTGGTCGAGGCGGGTTGCGGCAAGGCCGACGTGCGGGCGCTGGCGCGCTGCCTGGGGCTGGCGGCGTGGGACAAGCCGGCGGCGGCCTGCCTGGCCAGCCGGGTACCCGTGGGGACGCCGGTGTCGGCGCCGGTGCTGGGCGAGATCGAGGCAGCGGAGGCGGTGCTGCGCGGGCTGGGCCTGCGACAGGTGCGCGTGCGGCACCACGGAGAGATCGCGCGGATCGAGACGGACGCGGCCGGGATGGACATCGTGGCGCGCGAGCGGGAAACGATCGAGCGGCGGCTGCGCGGGCTGGGCTTCCGCTTCGTGACGCTGGACCTGGGCGGGTACCGCACGGGGTCGCTGAACCCGCTGGGGCGCGGCGGGGCGGCGTCGTGACGCTGCTCGACCGCTTCCGGCTGTCGGGCAAGGTGGCGCTGATCACGGGCGGCGGTCGCGGGCTGGGGCGGGCGATCACCGACGCGCTGGCCGAGGTGGGGGCGGAGACGGTGATCGTGGGGCGGACGGAGTCGCAACTGCGGGCGACGGCGCGGCACGTCGAGCGGCACGGCCATCGCTGCATTCCGGTGCCGGCCGACATCACGCGCGCCGCCGACCGTGAGGAGGTGCTGCGCACGGCGCTCGACCGCTGCAATCAGGTCGACATCCTGGTCAACGCGGCCGGGGTGGGCTGGCCCGGCGAGGATCCCGCCGCGGCGCCGTCGGGCCGCGACTTCCTGAGCCTGTCGCCGGACGAGTGGTCGCAGGTGACGGCGGTGAATCTCGACGCGGCGGCGGCGATGATCGGGCTGGTGGCGCACCAGATGATCGCGCTGAGCGGCGGCAAGATCATCAACGTGACGGGAGCGGCGGGGCGCCACGCGACGGACGGCTTCTCGGCCTACGGCGCCAGCAACTCGGCGCTGGAGCAGTTGACGCGGACGCTGGCGCACGAACTGGGGCACCACGGGATCTGCGTGAACTGCATCGCGCCGGGGCGGATCGTGACGCGCGAGCAGGCGCACGGGTCGTACTGGACGGCGGCGCGGCGGGCGTCGGTGGGAGATTCGATCGCGATCGGGCGGGTGGGCGAGGAGGAGGACGTCGCGCCGCTGGCCGTGTTCCTGGCGAGCGAGGCGTCGGACTACGTGACGGGGGCCAGCTTCACACTCGACGGCGGCGGCTACCTGCCGCGACCGCGGGAAGCCGCGCCGTAAGCCGTGGCCGGACAGCGCGGCAGCCGGCGACTGCTGGGCGTCGACGTGGGCGGCACGTTCACCGACTTCCTCTACTGGGACGGGGCGGCGCTGCGGCTGCACAAGCGCCCCTCGACGCCGGACGACCCGGGCCGGGCGGTCCTGGAGGGGCTGTCGGCGCTGGGCTGGCGGCCTGATGAGGTGGTGCACGGATCGACGGTGTCGACGAACACGCTGCTGACGCGGAGCGGGGCCCGCTGCGCGCTGATCACGACGCGGGGCTTTCGCGACACGCTGGTCATCGGGCGGCAGGCGCGGCCGGAGTTGTACGCGCTGCACCCCACGCGACCGGCGCCGCCGATCCCCGACGAGCGCCGCTTCGAGGTCGACGAGCGGGTCGCGGCCGACGGCGGCGTGCTGCGGGCGCTGGACGACGACGAGGTCTCGGCCGTGCTGGACCGGGTCGAGGAGAGCGGCGCGGAGGCGCTGGCGGTCTGCCTGCTGTTCTCGTTCGTGAACCCGGCGCACGAGGGGCGCATCGCGGCGATGGCGCGGGCGCGGGGCATGGCGGTGTCGGCGTCGTGCGAGGTGCTGCCCGAGCACCGGGAGTTCGAGCGCATGAGCACGACCGTGGCGAACGCCTACGTCGCGCCGGCGATGGAGCGCTATCTGTCGCGGCTGGAGGCGGGGCTGCGGACGGGCGGGGGCGCGGCGCGGCTGCGGGTGATGCGCTCAAACGGCGGCAGCATGAGCGTCGCGGAGGCGTCGCGGGACGCCGTGCGCACGGTGCTCTCGGGGCCGGCGGGCGGGGTGGTGGGGGCGCGGGCGGCGGCGGCGGCAGCCGACGTCGAGCGGCTGATCAGCTTCGACATGGGGGGCACGTCGACCGACGTCAGCCTGCTGCCGGGGCGGGTGCTGGAGCGCACCGACTTCGCCGTGGGCGGGCTGCCGATCCGGACGCCGGCGGTCGACGTGCACACGGTGGGCGCGGGCGGCGGCTCGATCGCGTCGCTGGACGCGGGCGGCGCGCTGCGGGTGGGGCCGCAGAGCGCCGGCGCGGAGCCGGGGCCGGCCGCCTACGGGCGCGGCGACGCGCCGACGCTGACCGACGCCCACGTCGTGCTGGGGCGGCTGCGGCCGGATCGCTTCCTGGGCGGCGCGATGACGCTCGACGCGGCGGCGGCCGAGCGGGCCGTGGCGACACTGTCGGCGGGCTTCGGGGGATCGGCGCGGCGCACGGCACAGGCGATCGTCGAGGTGGCGAACGCGAACATGGCGCGGGCCCTGCGCGTGATCTCGGTGGAGCGCGGCTTTGACCCGGCGGACTTCGCGCTGGTCGCGTTCGGCGGGGCGGGGCCGCTGCACGCCTGCGACCTGGCGGCGGAGCTGGGCATCCCGCAGGTGCTGATCCCGCTGGCGCCGGGCGTGCTGTCGGCGGCGGGGATGCTGCAGGCGCCGGTCGTGAAGGACGCCGAGCAGGGGCTGGTGCTGCGCATCGAGCCCGGCGCGACGGGGCGCGAGGCCACGCTGGAGGCGACCTTCGAGCGCCTGGAGGCGCAGTCGCGGGCGGCGCTGCGAGCGGACGGCTACGGGCGCTGCCGGGTCGAGCGGTCGGCCGACCTGCGCTACGCCGGGCAGTCGCACGAGATCGCCGTGCCGCTGCGCTCGACGACACGGGCGGCGATCCGCTCGGCGCTGGCGGAGGCCCACATGTCGCGCTTCGGCCACGCCGACCGGCGGCGGCCGCTGGAGGTGGTCGTGGCGCGCGTCAAGGCGATCGCCCGCAGCGCCGCGCCGCCCGACGCGGGACCGCCCGCGCCGTCCGGGGCGGACGCGGTGCATCGGCCGCCAGAGACTGCGACGGTTGTCTGGGAGCGCCCGCGACGCACGCGCATCATCGAGCGGGCCGCGCTGCGACGGCCGATATCGGGGCCCGCCATCCTCACACAGCCCGACACGACGATCCTCGTGCCGCCGGGCTGGCGGGCGCATCCGCTCGCCTCGGGCAGCCTGCGCATCGCGCGCGAGGGCCGGCGACGGGAGGGCCGGCGATGAGCGCGGTGATCACGCTGCACGCAGCGGACGGGGGAGCGGCCGGCGCCGGAACGATCGGCAGGGCGATCGCGGCGCGGCTGCCGGGGCCCAGCGTCGTCGTGCCCTTCGGGGCGCTGTCGGGGGAGTGGATCGCGACGCCGCGGGGCGGCGAGGAGGACGCCGTCGTGGCGTCGCGACAGCTGAAGCTGCTGACGTCGGGCTACGTCAAGGCGGGCTACCACGTCGTCGTGTACGGGGAGGCGCTGCGCGACGGCGGCGCCGGCGACGACCTGCTGCGGCTGGTGCGCATGATCCCGGGCGTCAGCGCGCTGTCGGTGGGGGTGGGGGTCGATGCGGGAGGCGACGTCGACGTTGCGCTGCCGGCGGGCGCGACGCCGGAGTCGGTCGCGGCGGCGGTCTGGGCGGCGCTGCCGGAAGGGCGGCCGTCCGATGGCTAAGCGCTCGAACACGAGTGGCGCGATCGACCCGGCGCGGCTGGCGGTGTTCGAGTCGCTGGCGACGTCGATCGCGGAGGAGATGGGGGCGACGCTGCGGCACACCGCGCTGTCGCCCAATATCAAGGAGCGCGCCGACTACAGCTGCGCCGTGTTCGACGCCGGGGGGCGGCTGCTGGCGCAGGCGGCGCACATCCCGGTGCACCTGGGCGCGATGCCGGAGTCGGTGGGGGCGGTGCGCGAGCTCGCGCCGTGGTCGCCGGGCGACATCGCGATCCTCAACGACCCGTTCCGCGGCGGCACGCACCTGCCCGACGTGACGATGGTCTCGCCGGTCTTCCGGCCGGGGCGCGAGGGGCGGGGGTCGCTGGTGGGGTACGTCGCGAGCCGGGCACACCAGGCCGACATCGGCGGCATGGCGCCGGGGTCGATGCCGGTCGCGCAGGAGCTGGTGCAGGAGGGCTTCATCATCCCGCCGGTGCGGCTCTACCGGGCGGGGGCGCTCGTCCCCGAGACGCTGGCGCTGTTCCTGCGCAACGTGCGCACGCCCGTCGAGCGGCAGGGCGACGTCGACGCGCAGGTGGCGGCGCAGCGAGTGGGCGAGCGACGGCTGGCGGCGCTGGCGGAGCGCTTCGGCGCGGCGGGGTTCCGGCGGGCGTCGGCGGCGCTGCTCGACGCGGGCGAGCGGGCGGCGCTGGCCGGGATGGCCGCGATCCCGCCCGGCACGTACGCCTTCGAGGACGCGCTGGACGACGACGGCGCCAGCGACGAGCCGGTGCCCATCCGGCTGCGCCTGACGACCTCGGCGGCGGGCTGGGATCTCGACTTCACGGGCTCGGCGGGGCAGCGGCCGGGGTCGATCAACGCGGTGGCGGCGGTCACGCGGTCGGCGAGCTACTACGTGCTGCGCTGCCTGCTGCCGCCGCAGGCGCCGACCAACGCGGGGCTGTTCCGGCCGCTGCGCTTCACGCTGCCGGCGCGCTCGGTGGTCAACGCGGCGCCGCCGGCGGCGGTCGCGGCGGGCAACGTCGAGACGAGCCAGCGCATCGTCGACGTGGTCTGGGGGGCGATCGCGCAGGCGCTGCCCGATCGGATGCCGGCCGCGTCGGCGGGGACGATGAACAACGTCGCGGCGGGCGGCATCGACCCGCGCTCGGGCGAGTCCTGGGCGTACTACGAGACGAGCGGCGGCGGGCTGGGCGGGGGTCCGCTCGGGCCGGGGATCGAGGCCGTGCAGAGCCACATGACGAACACGCTCAACACGCCGGCGGAGGCGCTGGAGATCGCCTACCCGCTGCGGGTGCTGGAGAACAGCGTGCGACGGGGCAGCGGCGGCGCGGGCCGGCATCGCGGCGGCGACGGGCTGGTGCGACGGACGCAGTTCCTCGGGCCGGCAACTGTGACGCTGATCGGCGAGCGGCGGCGGCGGGGACCGTGGGGCGCGGCGGGCGGGGCCGACGGGACGCCGGGCCGGAATCGGCTCGAGCGGGCGGGCCGGCCCGATCGGGCGCTGCCGGGCAAAACGACGTTCACCGTCGAAGCGGGGGATATCATCTGCATGGAGACGCCAGGAGGCGGCGGCTGGGGTTAGACTGGGAGCAGGAGCGCTGCCATGGCAGACCGACTGGAACGCGACATCGAGGACGTCCTCGAAAACATCGAGGACTTCGAGTGGCACCGCCGTCAGCGGCGGGGGCCGAGCCGGGCGCGGCGCGGCTGGGACGCGCTGATGCGCCAAGTGAGCGACGGGCTGGGATCCATGTTCGTGCGATTCACGTCGGGGCATCTGATGCTGGTGGGCTTCCTGCTGCTGGCCGCCGGACTGGTCTTGCGCGCGCGCGGCCCGGGTGCCTGGCTGGTGCTGGCGGGCCTCGTCCTGTTCCTGCTGGGGCTGGGCTGGAGCATGCGCGGGCCGAGGTCGCGCGCGCCGCACGAAGGTCGCGGCGGCTTCTGGCGCGACCGCTATATCGAGTACGACGAACCACGGCCGGGCGGGGTGCGCGGCTGGTTCCGGCGTTGGCGACACTAATCCCCCACCGCTATCGCGTTCTTGGCGCTGGCCGTCGCGCGTCGCGCACGGCGCGGATGCGGCTGCTGCTGGCCGCGATGGCGCTCATCGTGGCGGCCGGGCTGGTCGCGGCCTGCTCGGGGTCGGACGCGCCGGGCGACGCCGGCACATCATCTGACGGGGCAGGGCCCGACGCGGACGCGACCGGCGGGGCCGCGTCGGAGGTCGAGGCGGGCGACGACGCGGAGGCGGCCGACGACGCCGATGCCGATGACGACGCCGACGACGCCGCGCAGGCGCGCGACGAGGACGCCGCGGACGAGGAACCGGCCCGCGCCGAGCCAGCCGAGGCGGAGACCGACGAGGCCGGCGCGGGCGACCCAGAGGACACGCCCACGGAGGAGGAACCGGCGGCCGTCGCACTGTCGGTCGCGCCGCTGCCCTACGACAACGACAACGCGCTGCGGGTGCTGGAAATGCTGTCAGTGACGATCGGCGGGCGGGTGCAGGCGACCGACGGCGAGCGCGCTGCGGCGGCGTTCCTGGCGGCGGAGTTCGAGTCGCTCGGGTACGCGGTCGAGCTGCAGTCGGTGCCGCTCGAGAGCCTGCGCGTCGACGAGTTCCGCGTGCTGGTGAACGGGCGGCCGGTCGTCGCGGAGGTGCTGCACGGCTCGGCGGGGGGCGACCTCAGCGCGCCGCTGGTCGTCGTGCCGGGCATGGGCGCGGCCGAGGACTTCGCCGCGGTCGACGTCGAGGGGGCGGTCGCGCTGGTCGAGCGGGGGCAGGTGTTCTTCCGGCAAAAGGTCGCGAACGCCGCCGCGGCGGGGGCGATCGGCGTGATGATCTACAACAACGAGCCGGGGCCGTTCTCGGGCACGCTGGGGGAGACGTCGGCGATTCCGGCGGTGTCGATCAGCCAGGCGCAGGCAGGGGCGCTGAAGACGCTGGTGACCCGGGCGGAGCGGGCGGCGCAGGCCGCGCAGGCGGGGGAGACGACGGATGCGACCGATACGGAGGTGACGGTGGAGGTCCTGATCCGCTACGACCCGCTGTCGGGGGAGTCGCAGAACGTGGTGGCCCGGCGCACCGACGGGGCCTGCCGGATCTGGGTGGGCGGCCACTACGACTCCGTGCCCGGCGTGATGGGGGCGAACGACAACGCCAGCGGCACGGCGCTGGTCGTGGAGATGGCGCGGGCCTACGCGGACAGTGCCGGCGGCCGGCTGATCTGCTTCGTGGCGTTCGGGGCCGAGGAGTCGGTGGGCGGCAGCCCGGGCATCCTGGGCTCCAAGGTCTTCGTGCAGCGCCTGGTCGACTCGGGCGCGATCGAGGACGTGACGGCGATGCTGAACCTCGACGTGGCCGGCGTGGGGTCGGCGCTGCTGCTGGTGGGCGTCGAGCCGCTGGTGGGGCTGGCGGAGGAGGTGGGCGCGGCGCTGGAGATCGACTTGGCCGCCGGGGCGCTGCCGCCGGGCATCGGATCGGACCACCTCAACTTCGCGCAGGCCGGCGTGCCGGTCATCTTCCCCACGGTGCTGGGCGGCCCCATTCACGTGCCGGCGGATCGCTTCGAGGCGGTGGAGCCCGAGCGGCTGGCGTCGGTGGGGCGGCTGGCGCACGGGCTGCTGGGCTGCCTGATCGCGTCGCTCGAGCCGGCCCTCGCCGAGGCCTGTGTCGTGGGGACGGAGTGAGGGCCGGGGCCATCGGGAGTAGACTGGATCCCGGGCCGGGGGCCGGGCGGGGTGGGGTGATCGCGCCGGGCAGGCGGCAGCAGAAGACGGGAGCCGGGGCTGTGCGGGTTGCGCTGATCTGGTCGCTGGCGATCGTCGCGCTGCTGGGCGTCGCCTGCTCGGGCGACGAGGAGCCGACGACGCCGCCCGAGGCGGTGACGGCCAACCCCGACCCGGAGACGATCCCGATCGAGGCGGTCCCCGATGTCCTGCCGGAGCCGTACATCTTCCGCGGCGACGAACTGTTCGGCGAGGAGCAGCAGGAGGAGCTGCAGGAGGAGATCTACATCGTGCAGCCCGGCGACACGCTGGCGCTGATCGCGGAGTCGGCGGGGGTGACGACGGAGGAGTTGCAACGGCTGAACGGGATCGCGGATCCCAGCGTGCTGTCGGTGGGGGACGAACTGCGCATCCCCGTGCGGGGCGAGCGCATCCAGGTGACCACGAACGGCGGCGACGCCGAGCCGGCGGGGCCCCGCCGGCCGCCGGGCGAGGAGTACATCGTGCAGTCGGGCGACACGCTGAGCGACATCGCGGCGGCGCGGGGGCTCAACTACCTCGACCTACAGTCGTACAACGGCCTGACCGAGTTCGAGGCCGGCCACCTGCAGGTGGGGCAGATCATCATCATCCCGCCGCCGCCGGAGGAGGAGGAGGAGGAGGAGGAGGAGGGGCGCACGGAGCCGCCCGGCTAGACGCCCCCGGCCTCCTCGGCGGCGACCGCGGCGGACGGGGTCGTGTAGGCTGTGCACATCGTGACGTTCGACACCCTCCGGGCAGCCCAACGGCTCCGCGACGAGGCGGACCAGCCGCCGGCCGCGGCCGAGACGATCGCGGCCGTGATCGGGGACGCGTTCGCGCCGGGCCGTGACGACGTGGACGCGCTGCGCAACGACGTGGGAGAGTTGCGCGGCGAACTGCGCGAAGAGACGGGGGCGCTCCGCGCAGACATCGCGGGCCTGCGCGAGGACATGTCCGCGCTGCGGGGGGAGTTGCGCGCAGAGACGGCAGCGCTGCGCGAGGACATGTCCGCGCTGCGGGGGGAACTGCGCGCAGAGTCGGCGGCGCTGCGGGGGGAACTGCGCGAAGACGCGGCGGCGCTGCGCGGCGAACTGCGGGAGGGCCTGCAGGCCCTGCGCGCGGAGATGTACGCGCTCCAGTTGCGGTTCGCCGGCTTCGTCGTCGCCGTCGCCGTCGCGGTCGCCACCGTCGCCGTCGCCATCGTGAAGCTCACCTAGGCCCGCACCCGTGTAGTGCGCCCACGCCGCCGCGACGGCGCACCAGCGCGCAGCGGCTATAGTAAGGTCCGCCCGGTTTCCCCGAGGGCGGGGATGCCCGACGGTCCGGCACGCCACCCGGCGAGGGCCGGCGGCCGGGATGTGGAGCAGCATGACGGTCGAAGAGTACGGCGTGGAACGGGACGCGGGCCTGCGCGAGCTGGCCCGGCGTCGCGAGGCGCGCATGCTGGGCGGCGGCGCCAAGGCGATCGCGCGGCAGCACGAGCGCGGCAAGCTGACCGCGCACGAGCGCATGGCCGTCCTGTTCGACGAGGGCACCTTCCAGGAGCTGGACCCCTTCGTGACGCACCGGGCGACGCGCTTCGGGTTGGCCGACCGGCGGCCCCCCGGCGACGCCGGCGTGACGGGCTACGGGCTCATCAACGGGCGCACGGTGTTCGCCTACGCGCAGGACTTCACGGTCTTCGGGGGATCGCTGTCGGAGGCGGTGGCGGAGAAGATCGTCAAGGTGCAGGAGATGTCGCTGAAGATGGGGGCGCCGATCGTGGCGCTGCAGGACGGCGGCGGGGCGCGCATCCAAGAGGGCGTCTCGTCGCTGCGGGGCTACGGCGACATCTTCCTGCGCAACACCCTGGCCTCGGGGGTCGTGCCGCAGATCTCGGTCAGCTGCGGCCCGACGGCGGGCGGCGGCGTCTACTCGCCGGCGATCATGGACTTCGTGTTCATGGAGTCGAACAGCGGGCAGATGTACATCACGGGCCCCGACGTCGTGCGGGCCGTGACGCACGAAGAGGTGACACACGAGGAGCTGGGCGGCGCGCAGGCGCACGCGACCAAGAGCGGCGTGGCGCACTTCGCGATCGAGGGGGAGGAATCGACGCTGTTCACGGTGCGCGACCTGCTGGCCTACCTGCCGGCGAACAACATGGAGGCGCCGCCCTGGCTGCTGCCGCGCGACGACCCCGAGCGCCGCAACCCGGAGTTCGCGGAGTTGGTGCCGACTGCGCCGGACGCGCCGTACGACATCCGCGACGTGATGCGCGGCATCGTGGACGACGGCGACCTGCTGGAGGTGCACGAGCACTGGGCGCGCAACATCGTGGTGGGCTTCGCGCGGATGGGCGGCTTCACCGTCGGGCTGGTGGGCAACTCGCCCGACACGCTGGCCGGCGTGCTCGACATCGACGCGTCGCGCAAGGCGGCGCGCTTCGTGCGCTTCTGCGACTGCTTCAACATCCCGCTGGTGACGCTGATCGACGTGCCGGGCTACCTGCCGGGCACGGTGCAGGAGCACGGCGGCATCATCGCGCACGGGGCGAAGCTGATCTACGCCTACGCCGAGGCGACCGTGCCGAAGATCGCGGTCACGCTGCGCAAGGCCTACGGCGGGGCCTACGTCGTGATGAGCAGCAAGCACCTGCGCTCCGACATCAACCTGGCCTGGCCGAACGCCGAGATCGCGGTGATGGGCGCCGAGGGCGCGGTGAACATCACCCAGCGCCGGGAGATCGCGGCGGCCGACGACCCCGAGGCCGAGCGCCGGCGGCTGATCGCGGCCTATGAGGCCGAGTTCAACAACCCCTACCAGGCGGCGGAACTGGGCTACATCGACGACGTGATCGACCCGCAGGACACGCGCCCGCTGATCATCCGGGCGCTGGAGATGCTGAAGAACAAGTCCGACCAGACCCCGCCGAAGAAGCACGGCAACATCCCGCTCTGATAGGCCAGCGCTCTGATCGGCCGGCCTCCCATCGACGGGGCGACGCGACCGCTGTGTGCCGCGATGCATCGCGCAGGCGCACGGTTGATAGAATGACGCCCGGTCGCTGCCTTCGTAGCTGAAGGGCCCCGCCGGAGGGCGTCCCGCCGGGTCGCAGGCGCGGCGGCGTGCGGCGAGGAGCAGCGATGCCCATCTACGAGCAGGACACGGTAGAGCGCATCGGGCGGGCGTACGCGCGCTCGGCGGCGGCGATCGCGGTCGGGCGGGGGCGGCTGGGGCGTCCGCTGTCGCTGGCCGAGAAGATCCTCTTCGGCCACATGCCCGACCCGGCGACGCAGGGGCTGTCGCGGGGGGCCGACTACGCGGCGCTGCAAGCCGACCGGGTGGCGCTACAGGACGCGACGGGGCAGATGGCGCTGCTGCAGTTCGAGCTGGCCGGCCTGCGCCGCGTGCAGGCGCCGACGACGGTGCACTGCGACCACCTGATCCAGGCCCGCGTGGGGTCGGGCCCCGACCTGCTGGCCGCGGTCGATGAGAACGAAGAGGTGTACGACTTCCTGGAGAGCGCGTCGGCGCGCTACGGGGCGGGCTTCTGGAAGCCGGGGTCGGGCATCATCCATCAGGTGATCCTCGAGAACTACGCCTTCCCGGGCGGGCTGATGATCGGCACCGACAGCCACACGCCGAACGCCGGCGGGCTGGGCATGCTGGCGATCGGCGTGGGCGGCGCCGACGCCGTCGACGTGATGGCGGGGCTGGACTGGGGCGTGATGCTGCCCAAGCTGATCGGCGTGCGGCTGACGGGCGCGCTGTCGGGCTGGACATCGCCCAAGGACGTCATCCTGCGGGTGGCCGACGCGCTGACCGTGAAGGGCGGCACGGGGGCGATCGTGGAGTACTTCGGCGAGGGGGTGGCATCGCTGAGCGCGACGGGGCGCGGCACGGTCACCAACATGGGCGCGGAGATCGGCGCGACGACGTCGGTCTTCCCGTTCGACGCCGCGACGGCGCGCTACCTGCGCGCGACGGATCGGGCGGCCATCGCCGAACTGGCCGAGGCGCACGCGGCCGACCTGACCGGGGATCCGCGCGTCGAGGAGCGGCGCGCGGAGATCTTCGACCAGGTGATCGAGATCGACCTGAGCACGCTGGAGCCGGCCTGGGTCGGGCCGCACACGCCCGACCTGCGGCACACGGCGTCGGAGGTGGGGCCGTGGGCGGCGTCGCAGGACTACCCGCTGGAAATCAAGGACGCGCTGATCGGCTCGTGCACCAACAGCTCCTACGAGGACATGAGCCGGGCGGCGAGCCTGGCGCGGCAGGCGGCGGCGGCGGGGCTGCGGGTGAAGACACCGCTGCTGGTGACGCCGGGGTCGGAGCAGGTGCGGGCGACGGTCGAGCGCGACGGCCAGATCGCGGCCTTCGAGCGCGTGGGCGCGACGGTGCTCGCCAACGCCTGCGGGCCGTGCATCGGCCAGTGGAAGCGGTCGAACATCGAGGCGGGCGAGACGAACACGATCGTGACGTCGTTCAACCGCAACTTCCCGGCCCGCAACGACGCCAACCCGCAGACGCTGGCCTTCATCGGCAGCCCGGAGATGGTCGTCGCGGCGGCCTTCGCGGGGCGGCTCGACTTCGACCCGCGGCGCGACGCGATCCCCAACAACGGCGGCGCCTTCCGCTTCGACGCGCCGGTGGGCGACGAGCTGCCGGCCGATGGCTTCGCGCTGGGCGACGAGGGCTTCGTGCCGCCCCCGGCCGACGGCAGCGGCGTCGAGGTCGCGGTCGGGGCGGACAGCAAGCGGCTACAGCGATTGACGCCGTGGGCGGCCTGGGACGGGTCGGACATCGAGGACTGCGCGATCCTGCTCAAGTCGTCGGGCAAGACGACGACCGACCACATCTCGCCGGCCGGGCCCTGGCTGCGCTATCGGGGGCACCTCGACAACATCTCCGACAACACCTTCACGGGCGTCAACAACGCCTTCGCGTCGCGGGCGGGGACGGGCAACAACGTGCTGACCGGCGAGCGCGAGCAGCCGCTGCCCGAGATCGCGCGGGCCTACCGGGCGGCGGGCCAGCCGTGGGTCGTCGTCGGCGACGAGAACTTCGGCGAGGGGTCGAGCCGGGAGCACGCGGCGATGCAGCCGCGCCACCTGGGCGCGGTGGCGATCATCGTGCGGAGCTTCGCGCGCATCCACGAGACGAACCTCAAGAAGCAGGGCCTGCTGCCGCTGCGGCTGTCGGACGCCGCCGACTACGACAAGTTCGGCCAGGACGACCGGGTGAGCATCCGCGGGCTGGCGTCGCTGGCGCCGGGCGAGCCGCTGTCGCTGGAGGTCCGGCACCCGGACGGGACGTCGGAGCGCGTCGAGGTGCGGCACACGTTCACGGAGGAGCAGATCGGCTGGTTCCGGGCCGGCGGCGCGCTCAACCAGATCGCGGCGGCGCAGTCGGCCGCAGGGACCGAGGCATAGCGCGCCGCCCGAGCAGCGGCGCCGGGGAGGACACGAGACGATGCGCAAGAAGGTGACCGTGATCGGCGCGGGCAACGTCGGGGCGACGACGGCCCATCGGCTGGCGGAGCGCGGCTACGCCGACATCGTGCTGCTGGACATCATCGAGGGGATGCCGCAGGGCAAGGCGCTGGACCTCTACGAGGCCAGCCCCGTGGTCGGCGTCGACGCGAAGATCACCGGCACCAACAGCTACGGCCCGACGGGCGGCTCGGACGTGGTCGTGATCACGTCGGGCATCGCGCGGCGGCCGGGCATGAGCCGCGACGACCTGCTGTCGACCAACATGTCGATCGTGAAGGACGTGACGGAGAAGGCGGTGGCGGCGTCGCCCGGGGCGACGTTCATCGTCGTCAGCAACCCGCTCGACGCGATGTGCCACGTCGCCTACGAGGCGGCGCGGCTGCCGTCGAGCCGGGTGATCGGCATGGCGGGCATCCTCGACACGGCGCGCTACCGCTCGTTCATCGCCGAGGAGCTGAACGTCAGCGTGCGCGACGTCAACGCCTACGTGCTGGGCGGCCACGGCGACACGATGGTGCCGCTGGCGTCGTACACGACGGTGGCCGGCATCCCCATCGGGGAGCTGCTGCCGGCGTCGCGGCTGGAGGAGATCATCGACCGCACGCGCAAGGGCGGGGCCGAGATCGTGGGGCTGCTGAAGACGGGCAGCGCCTTCTACGCGCCGTCGGCGGCGATCGTGGAGATGGTCGACGCCATCGTGCTCGACCAGAAGCGCATCCTGCCCTGCGCGGCGCTGCTGACGGGGCAGTTCGGGATCGAGGGGCTGTACGTGGGCGTGCCGGTCAAGCTGGGCGCGGACGGCGCCGAGCAGGTGATGGAGATCAAGCTCACGCCGGCCGAGCAGGACGCGCTGCGGGCGTCGGCGGGGGCGGTGCAGGGCCTGGTCGACGACATGGCGCGGATCACGAGCGCCAAGGCGGCGGAGACGTCGTAGGGCGGCCGGGCGCCGGGCCCCGAAGCAGGAACGAGCACGGCGCCCCGGTCTCCCCGGGGCGTCGCAGTCAGGAGCCGAGATGAGCGACGTGCGAATCGAATCGGACACGATGGGCGAGATCGCGGTGCCGGCCGACCGCTACTGGGGGGCGCAGACGCAGCGCTCGCTGGAGAACTTCAAGATCGGCGGCGAGCGCATGCCGCGGCCGATCATCCGCGGGCTGGGCATCGTCAAGCACGCCTCGGCCAGCGCCAACGAGTCGCTGGGCAAGCTCGACGCCGAGCGCGCGGCGGCCATCCGGCAGGCGGCCGAGGAGGTGATCGCGGGCACGCTCGACGACCACTTCCCGCTGGTCGTCTGGCAGACCGGCTCGGGCACGCAGAGCAACATGAACGGCAACGAGGCGATCTCGAACCGGGCGATCGAGCTGCTGGGCGGCGAGCGCGGCTCGAAGACGCCGGTGCACCCCAACGACCACGTCAACATGTCGCAGTCGTCGAACGACGTCTTCCCCGGGGCGATGTCTGTGGCGACGGCGGAGCAGGTCGTGAACCACCTGGCGCCGTCGCTGACCACGCTGCGCGACGCGCTGCAGGAGAAGGCGTCGGCGTTCGATGAGATCGTGAAGATCGGGCGGACGCACCTGATGGACGCCGTGCCGCTGACGCTGGGACAGGAGTTCTCGGGCTACGTGCAGCAGGTGACGTACGGCATCGCGCGGGTCGAGGGCACGCTGCCGCGGCTCTACGAGCTGGCGCTGGGCGGCACGGCGGTGGGCACGGGCCTCAACTCGCACCCCGAGTACGGCCAGCGGGTGGCGGCGGAGATCGCGGCGCTGACGGGGCTGCCGTTCGTGACCGCGCCGAACAAGTTCGAGGCGCTGGCGGCGCACGACGCGCAGGTCGAGCTGGCCGGCCAGCTGACGACGGTGGCGGCGTCGCTGATGAAGATCGCCAACGACGTGCGGCTGCTGGGCTCGGGGCCGCGGGCGGGCATCGGGGAGCTGATGCTGCCGGCCAACGAGCCGGGGTCGAGCATCATGCCGGGCAAGGTCAACCCCACGCAGTCGGAGGCGCTGACGATGGTCTGCGCGCAGGTCATCGGCAACGGCCAGACGGTCGCGGTGGGCGGCGCGACGGGCCACTTCGAGTTGAACGTGTTCAAGCCGGTGATGGCCTACAACAACCTGCAGAGCATCCGCCTGCTGGGCGACGCGGCGACGTCGTTCACGGAGAACTGCGTGCGCGGCATCGAGCCGAACCGGGAGCGGATCGACGAGCTGATGCGCCGGTCGCTGATGCTGGTCACGGCGCTCAACCCGCACATCGGCTACGACAACGCCGCGAAGATCGCGAAGACCGCGCACGAGCGGGGCGCCACGCTCAAGGAGACGGGCGTCGAGTTGGGCCTGCTCACCCCAGAGCAGTTCGACGCCTGGGTGCAGCCGGAGCAGATGACGGGCCCGTAGGGGGTCGTGACAGAACGAGGCCGCCGTCGCGTCGCTCTGGTCTACCCTGCGATCATGCCGAATCCAAGACCCGAGCTGGAGATCGAAGAGAGGTCCCTTCACCCCTCTAGTCCGCGACCGATCCCGAAACCGCAAGAACCTCCTCCGCCTCCTCCGAAGAAGTAAAGTGGGATGATGGCGAACAAAGGCGGGGACGCCAAGCCCACACGGCTCGGGGACAGCGCGCCACCGCCGCCGCCCCGCCCGGTCCCGAAATCGGGCAGTCCGAGTGGCAAGGACGCTGGAAAGAGAAGGGGGTCGGAGTGACAGTGCAAGCACCATCGGCCGAGAATCCGCCGCCTCCGCCGGCCCCGAGGCCCATCCCCTACACACGAGGGGTACCGCCACCGGCCCCGCGGCCTGTACCCCGGACGCCAGCCGCTCCGCCACCGCGCCGAACGCCGCCTCCCCAACCATCGCTCCGGCAACCACGTCAGTAAGGCCCGACACTTCAGAGCTGGCGAGCGCTTCTCGCGCCAGAACTTGGTCGGGGGCCACCAACCCAACAGTGGCAGGACTTCCGGAGACACGGTGAGGAGAATCCGCTCCACTCTGAGTGCGTATGCAGCACCGATCACGCTTTCGGTGCTGGCATCGCTCGTGGTAGCGATTCTCTTCCTCGCCACATGGGATCTCTTGTTCCCAGACCAGGGTCATGAAACGGCAAAGGCAGTGGTCGTCACGGGTGTGCTCACGCCGCTGCTCTCGATCGTCGGAACGAGCCTCCACCACGCATACAAGGCTGAGCGGCTGAGAAGAGAGCAAGCGTTCAAGATCACAATGGCGTTCAGAGACCGCCTTGACCGATACGTGCCGGCATACCTCGCTCCACTGGCCGCCGTCTGCGGAGACCTCGGAGCGACGTTGCGCACGATCGGCGACGTCATTGCGCAAGTGGAACCGACCCAGGAGTTGATCTCATTCCTCGCCGAACGTGAAGTCGAGGCGTTCTACGATATCTGTCGCTACACTGTGTTGTTCGACTCCGTGCGGAGCCGCTCTAACCCGCTCCGATCAAGCGAACTCGTACCGGGCATCGTGCTCTCCTCGCACGAACGCGAAGACCAAGTGTGGAAGCTGTTGCCGCAGCCCTGGGGTCTCGGAGTCACCGGCTCCTTGCAGGGCGCACTCGCGCGCCATGCCGTAACGGATCAGAACGAGGGCTGGCGCACGTTCGATTCGTTCGTCAGTCGTGTTGACCAGGAGCCCGAGTTGGGCGAACTGTCGAGCGCCGTGGGCACCCGGGTGCGGGAAATAGCGAATGACGCCCCTACGGTCTTTCTGGCGCTTAGTCGGGTGCTCAACGCAGAGATCGGCGACTTATACGAGGGCTGGTATGGGGAAACACGTGACACTCCCACCGAGGATCTCGATGCTGTTCGGCAGTTGTCGGTGGCATCGAGGATCGAGTTGGGTGTCGGATACGGAGTGACCGACACGGACCGCGAGCACTACGGTCGCACGGGGGACGCTTGAGCCCGAAGGGGCCGGGCCCGTAGGGCGAGGGAGTTAGGCGGGCGCGGGGGCGGGGAGACGGATCTCCCACTCGGCCTCGCCGACCTCCGTGATCTCGGCGCCGCGACGTCGGGCGACAGTCCTGTCCTTCTTGGCGAGAGGCCGGGGCGGGTTGGTGATCGTGATGATGCGGACGCGGCCCTCCGAGAGTTCGGTGAGGATGCCGAGGAGTTCGTCGAAGAAGCCGGGGGCGAGCGCGACGGTGCCGGCAAGATCGAGGGTCAAGCAGGGCGTCCCGTCGCAGGACTCGACGGCGTCCGCCAGATGGGGCGCGAGCCTTGTCGCGCCCTCGCGGGTCACGAGCGCTCCGCCCTGCAGAAGTTCGTAAACCGGGACCACCATCTCATCGCACCCTTCCGGGAGATTCGCGCTCCGCCTCGACCCGGGACCGGTGGAAGCCCCGACCCCAGTATCGCGCGACGGGGGGACGGGGCGCTAACATCCGCGAAACACGGACGCACGCGACGGAAGGAGCCGACATGGGAACGCGCGCACGAGTAGTGGTGGTGCCGGGCGGGACGAACACACTGCAGGTGGAGGACGTCACGCTGCCGGACCCCGGTCCCACGCAGGTGGTGGTGAAGCAGTTCGCCTCGGGCATCTGCCATTCGCAGTTGCACGAGCTGCACATGCCGGAGCCGGTACCGCGGGTGCTGGGGCACGAGGGCACGGGGGTGGTGCTCCAGGCGGGCGCGGAGGTGAGCCACGTGGCGGAGGGGGACATGGTGCTGCTGACGTGGGTCCCGCGCACCACCGCGGCGGCGGCCGAGCCCCCCTCCCGGCCGCGCGTCCCGGTCGGCGAAGGCGCGGCGAGGTTGATGCAGCCCAGCACGTGGGGCGACCACACGATCTGCGACGGCCGTTACGTCGTGAAGGTGGATCCGGACACGCCGCGCGACGTGACGGCGATCATCGGTTGCGCGGTGATCACGGGCGCGGGCGCGGTCGTGACCTCTGCGGACGTGCAGGCGGGCCAGAGCGTGGCGATCTTCGGCGTGGGGGGCGTGGGGCTGTCGGCCGTGGCTGGGGCGGCGGTGGTGGGCGCGGATCCGATCATCGCGGTCGATCTCGACGACGCGAAGCTGGACTTCGCGCGGCGCTTCGGGGCCACACACACCATCAACGCCTCGCGGGAGGACGCGGTGGCGGCCGTCCACGCGCTGACGCCGCGCCCGGGCGAGTTCGGGGTGTCCGGGCAGCCGGTGAGCGGGGCGGACTTCGCCTTCGACTGCATCGGCGTGCGGCAGACGATGGAGCAGATCGTGCCGGCCGTGCGGGGCGGGCACTTCGGGGTGACGCGGGGCGGCACGGCGGTGCTGGTGGGCGTGCCGATGACGGACATGACGCTCAGCCCGCTCCCGCTGCTGGGGGGCGAGAAGCGGTTCATCGGCAGCCTGGGCGGGTCGGGCGTGCCGGAGCGGGACTTCCCCCGCTTCCTGGCCTGGCACCGGGAGGGCAAGCTGGACCTTGATACCCTGGTGACCGCTCGCTACGGTATCGACGAGATCAGCGAGGCGACGCAGGCGCTCGCGGCGGGCCGGATCAGCGGGCGCGCGATCCTGGAGTTCTGAGCCCGGCGCCGCCCCGGCGCCCCAGGCGGGCGGGAAGGACATCGACCATGGCGCTCTCCCCATCGATCACCGACCGTGAGACCGCGGGCAAGTACGAGCAGTTGCGGGAGCACGTGCTGGAGCGCGACTCGGCGGGGGCGAGCGCGGTCACGTTCGACCTCATCCAGGACGGCCGGCCGACGACGGAGATCCTCAGCGAGACAGTGCGCATCCACGCGCCCTACACGCATGTGCCCTACCACCAGCGCATGGATGGCGGCTTCGTGCGCTTCGTCAACAACGACCACGCGCTGCTGAGTGCGCGGGCGACGCTGTCGTTGCAGGACTTCATGCCGGAGTCGCTGCGGCACCTGCCGCTGGCGCAGACCGCGTGGTACGTGCCCAGCTCGCTCGACATCTGGAACCAGCTGCTGGGCAAGATGCCGGGGCACTACGCGCGCCGCACGTACGACCCATCGGCGCACCCCGACGGCCCGGCGATGCCGGTCGTGCATTGGGAGGACCAGGAGCCGGCGGCGCTGGAGGGCAGCTTCGAGGAGGAAGTGGAGCGCTGGCAGCGGCTGGTCGAGTGGGGCCGGGTGGACGAGGCGTACCGGCTGTGGCTGGGGCTGTGGGAGTTGTGGGGCCGGCGCGAGGAGTTGCTGGCGCACACGATGTTCACCGGGCTGATGGACGTGCAGGACCGGATGATCTGGAACCGGTCGTACACGACGGGGCACAAGGCGTACCGCCAGCGGTCGTTGATCGAGCTGGGGCGGGCGATCGGCTGGGAGCACGCGCACCACGTGATCTACGCGGCGGTGCCCGACCTGGCGGTGGGCCCGCGCTGGTATTCGAGCTTCGAGGCGGCCTGCCAGATCATGCTGAACGAGCTGGAGGAGGAGGCGCCGGAGTCGACGCTGGCCGCCACGGTGGCGACCGGCACCGACCGCCGCCTGTTCGCCAACACGACGCCGGTCTCGCAGCCGGAGGCGGAGGCGCTGATCCACGCGATCCTGCGCGGCGACGAGGCGCACTTCATCGAGCCGCTGGTGGGGCTGCTGCGAGCCGGGCGGTCGCCGCGCACGATCATGGACGCGATCCAGATCGCGTCGGCGCGGGTGCTGCTGGAGACCCGGGCGCCGCACGCCTTCTCGATGCCGCATCACACGATGGAATACTGCAACATGGTCAACTGGTTCTACGACCGCTTCGACCATCCGCACCGCACGAAGCTGCTCTTCGTGGCGGCCAACTTCATCAATCAGGCGGCGCGGCACATCCGCTCGACGGACGCCATGGTCGTCATGGACGGGGTGCCGAACGGCCCGCGGCAGGCGATGCCGCCGAAGGGGTCGGACCGGCTCTCGGGGCCGCAGATCCTGCGCCGGCTCGAGGCGGCGCTGCTGGCCACGGAGCTCGACGAGAGCATCGACTGGACGCAGGCCTACCTGGACGGGGACCACGACCGCGACCGGCTCGTGCAGACGCTGGCCGTGGCGGCGGCGAAGCACGGCAACGACCCGCACAACCAGGAGATCGGGCTGTGCATCCTGCAGGACTACCGGCGCACGAGTTCGCCGATGCGGGACACGCTGCTGCTGGCCTCGGCGCAGAACACGGCGGGGGCCATCAAGTACGGCGACCAGTTCGTGTTGCTTCGGCAGTTCGGGGAGGCGTTCGGGGTGCCGACGGAGGCGGAGTCGGACGGCGGCGACGACCCGGCGGAGGCGTTCCTGGACGACATCGAAGTGGAGGTCGTGCCGGGGGTCGCCGCGGATTCGTAGGGGCGGGGCCGGGCGCGCTGGGGCGTGTCGGCGTCCTAGCCGGCGAGGGCGGCGACGGCCGCGGCGATCGCCGCGGCGGCGGCCATGCCGGCAAGCATGGTCGCGACCGTCCAGCGGGTGAGCCGCGTTTCCGCCTGGGCGAGGTCGGTCTTGGTCGCGAGATGCCTGATCGATGCTTCAACGTGCGTTACGCGATCGCTGAGGCCTGTCACGCGATCACTGAGGACTGTCAGGTGATCGCTGAGGACTGTCACGTGATCGCTGAGGACTGTCACGCGAGCGCTGAGGTCAGTCGTCGTCATGGCTACCATCGCACCCTTCCCGTTCGCTGGTTGCTAAGTCTATCACTCCTTCGGAGCTCAGGGTGGCGTCGCGCACGTACAGATCCCAGCGCGGCTCAGACATGCACCGCCTCAGCTTCAACGTAGGGCCGTAGCTCCGGGCGCAATTCCCTGTCCGTGACGAAGTCGATCGGGCGGCCGAGCAGGTCCTCGATGTAGTGCCAGGCGCCGAAGTACCGCTTCGACCCGAGAGGCCGCGTGAAGCTCACGAGGATGTCGATGTCGCTGTCCGGCCCCGCCTCGTCGCGGACGGTGGAGCCGAACAGCGCGAGGCCGGACACGCCGAAACGCTCGGCCAGCACCGGCTTGTGCGCCCGTAGGAGGGCCAGCGTGTCGCTGCTGCTGAGAGCCTGCTCGGCCATTCCGTCCTCCGCTCGTCAAGTCTATCGCGCGCCCGGGGGTGGGAGCGACGACGGAGCCGGGGCGGGGGTCAGCCCGACGCCACCAGCCCGACGATCGCCGCGATGCGACGGGCGTCGGGCGGTGGCGCGGGAGCGGGGCGGGGTCGGGGGCGGTCGAGCCTCTTTCCGGTGTTCCGTGAGCGGGGGCCGAAGATGCGCAACCGAATCGTCTCGCACTTCGAGCATGGCCTGCACTGATCAGCAATCTTGACGATACCCGCGTCGACAAGAATCTCGGCGCGCTGCCGACCGTGCGCTGGGCAGCAGGTTCGCGGTATCGTCAGGAGCATGAAGCCACGCGAAGCGTTTCTGCGGGAGCTCTCCGAACGAGCGGGGCAGCTGAAGCGACTGGGTAACAGTCGATCGCTGTTCGAACTCGGCGACGGGCAGACGCTCGTGTACGTGCGCTACTCACGCGTCTACGAAAAGGGCAACACCTTCTATGGTCTCCGCGAGCAGGACTTGCGAGAACTCGATGGGCGGACGGCGTTTATCGCGCTGCTGTGGGACGGACAGGTTGAGCCGTTGCTGCTCCCGCTGGCTCACTTCGGCGAGCTCTTCGACGAAGCTGGACCGGCTGCCGACGGCCAAGTCAAGGCGCAGGTCTACATCCACGACAGCCAACCCACCGAGTTCTACATCGCGCGAGCCGGACGTCACAATGTCGAGGCGTACTTCGGCTGGGAGGCGCTGCTCGGCGCACTGGCAGACGCCCGAGACGAGGCGCCGGCTCTCGATCACTCACAAGTGCAGACGCTACTGGGTGCGATCGGCGATGCCCGGGGCCTCGACGTGTGGGTTCCACCGAACGATCGCCAGAAGATGGACTGGAGTCTTGTGCCACGGTTTCCGTTCCGGACAACGATGCCGCCGGGCCTCGACTCCGTGGTGCGTGAGATCGACGTAGTGTGGATGGCGCGGGGCGCCAACACTCCAGTCAGCCTGTACGAGGTCGAACACTCGACGCCAATCTACTCTGGGCTGTTGCGGATGAACGACGTCCATCTGTCCCTCACAGAGCCGCCAAGGTTCACCATCGTGGCCGACGAGATGAGGCGCAGCGTGTTCGCGAGGAATCTCCGTCGTCCGACGTTCCAGGCGAGCGGCCTCGACAAGCTGTGCGGCTTCATGACCAACGCAGACGTGTTCCGCTGGCATCAGCGGATTCCGGCGTAAAGAGGAAGGAGAGCAGGATGGCCACAGAGGCGAACGGCGAGGTTACGCAACGCTACCTACTGTATGTCTGGGGAAGCGTCGAGCCCGAACTGCACGGCCCCTACGCCACAGACGAGGAGCGCATTGAGGCTGCCCGGGCCCTCTCCTCCGACGAAGACGACGTCTTCCGTCTCGACGCTACGGGCTCGGTCGAGGTGGCTGCATTCGGCGCATGGGAGATCGAGGAGGACTAGCGCTCTCTCGCCCGCCGGAACTGTGGCTGTGAGGAACTCCACGACTGTGGTAGCGGGAGCGTTCCGCCGTCGCGCCGCCCGACGCGCGCACGCGGCGAAGTTCCTCGAAGTAGGCCTCGGCGGCGGAAGTGAGCCTGGCGTTCATCCCCATGAGGACGCATGGTACGCGGTCGGGTTGACAACCGGCCGCCCGGGCGTGCGATGCTGGACCGGCCGCGGGCCGAGCGCCCGCGGCAGCGAGGAGCACACATGGTCCGCCTGTCCGATCTGCACCCCGAAGAGGCCGAGCACATGCGCGATATGCCGCCCACCCGCATTGCGCCCGGCGACTGGATCACGCCCAAGCCGCTGGCCGAGTCGACCATCGCGCTGATCACGACGGCGGGGCTGCACCGCCGCGACGACGCGCGCTTCGCCGCCGGCGCGATCGACTACCGCCTGATCCCCGGCGATGTCGACCTCGCCGACCTGGTCAGCTCGCACGTGAGCGTGAACTGGGACCGCTCGGCGCTCGAGCAGGACGCCAACGTCGTGCTGCCGCTGGAGCGGCTGCGCGAGCTGGCCGCGGCGGGCGAGATCGGCGCGGTGGCGCGCTGGCACTACTCGTTCATGGGCGGCGTGCCACGGCCCGAGCGGCTCGAGCCGGCGGCGCGCGAGGTGGGCCGGCTGCTCAAGCGGGACGGCGTCGACGCCGTGGTGCTGGCGCCCGTTTGACCGGCCTGCACGCGCACCGTGGGTGCGCTGGCGCACTTCATCGAGCGGGAGGGCGTCGCGACGACCAGCATCTCGCTTATCCGCGAGCACAGCGAGGTGATGAACCCGCCGCGGGCGCTGTGGGTGTCGTTCTACCTGGGCCGCCCGTTCGGCGTGCCGGACGACCCCGGCTTCCAGCGCGACGTGCTGCGGGCGGCGCTCGACCTGCTGCCGACGCTGAGCGAGCACGGCATCGTCGACTACCCCATCGACGCGCCGGCGGCGTCGTTCTCCGATACGTGGGCCTGCCCCGTCGCGTTCGCGCCGCCCGAGAGCGACACGCTGGCCGGCCGGCTGCGGGCCGAGGTCCAGGGCCTGGCGCCCTGGTGGCGCGAGACGCACCGCGCCCGCGGCCGCAGCGTCGTGGGCGGCAGCGGCCCGGTCGCCGGCGACGACGTGCCGGCGCACGCCGAGACCCTGGCCGCGGTGCTGGCCGCCGTCGCCGAGGGCGCGGCGCTGGACCGCGTGCCCGACGCGGGCGCCGGCGTCGCCTGGGGCCACCCGATGCCGTACCTGCTGCGCCACGTCGCGCAGGACCTGCGCTCGTACTACCAGGAGGCGGTGGTCGCGCAGCCGGGCGCGCTGGCGACGGGGCAGGCGCCGTCGCACCGGGCGCTGAACGACTGGATCTTCAAGCAGACGGTGCTCGGCGAGGCGATCATCGAGGCCGGGCGGCGGCTCACGGAGACCGGCGACCCACGGCTGCGCGTCCTGCGCTTCTGGACCGTGCCCGAGGGCTACTGGCCCGACGCGGACCCGCCCGTCGCGGGCCCGCCCGTCACCGACCGCATGGCCCTGGCCGAGTCGGCCAACGCGCTGTTCCGCGCCGGCGCGTAGTCGCGGAGGCGGGCGTCAGGCGCGTGGCGTAGGCTGTGCGTACGATGGCGTTCGACACCCTCAGGGCGGCCCAACGTCTCCGCGACGAGGCGGATCAGCCGCCGGCCGCGGCCGAGACGATCGCGGCAGTGATCGGGGAAGCGGTCGCGCCCGGGCGCGACGACGTCGCAGCGCTGCGGGAGGACATCGCGGCGCTGCGAGCCGACATCTACGCGGCCCTGTTCCGGCTCGCCGGCTTCGCCGTCGCCGTCGCCGCCGTCGCCGTCGCAGTCGCGAAGCTCACCTAGGCCCACGACTACCACAGTCTCGCCGTCGTCGAGTAGCCCAATACGCAGAATCGCCTCGCCCGGGAGGGAGTTCTCTCCGGCTAGGCGTCGACGAACCAGGCAATCTGGACCTCGACCGGGACGCTGTTCATGTCCGGAATGCGATAGAGGATGTGCATGCCCTGCGCGTACTTACGGTAGAAGGTGATGGGCGTGGGAGGGACAGTCGGGAGCAGGGTGACACTAGCCCGCATACGGGTCGGGCATCTCCGGGTGCTGCCGCCGGAACTCCTCCCACGAGATGCCGCGGACTCCCGCAAGCACATCGGCGGTGGCGGTCTCCAGAGCGCGCCGGACGCTATCGTCAGCCATGAGGCGGCGGGTGACCGGATCGGGAGTGGCGTCGTGCTCGGTCTGCGCAGCGCTCGGGTCTTGCACCATGGCGACGCCTCCTTCGTATCGGTTGGCCCGCCCCAGTGTACTAGAGAGGGCCCGGCGAGATGAGCGGCACGACCGTGGAGCCCCGCATCTTCCGCGCCTACGACATCCGCGGCCGCGCGGACACGGAGCTGACGCCCGACGCGGCGCGGCTGATCGGCCGGGCGTACGCGACGCACCTGCGGCGCGCCGGCGGGGCGGCGACGATCGTCGTGGGGCGCGACAACCGGCCGTCGTCGGAGGAGCTGCTGCGGGGGTTCGTCGAGGGGGCGCGCGCGTCGGGCGTGGACGTGGTGGGGATCGGGCTGTCGCCGTCGCCGCTGCTGTACTTCGCGGCGGCGCGCTGGGGGATGGCCGGGGGCTGCAACGTGACCGGCAGCCACGGCGGGCCCGAGGTCAACGGGCTGAAGCTGCTCGAGTCGGAGGGCATCCCGCTGTCGGCGTCGGCGATCCAGGGGCTGCGGGCACTGATCGAGGCGGACGACTTCGAGCAGGGGGCGGGGGCGTTCGAGGAGCGGGACGCGCTGCCCGAGTACGTCGCTTATCTGGGCGAGCGCTTCGCGCTGCGACGGCCGCTGCGGGTCGTGGCCGACGCGGGCCACGGCGTGACGGCGATCGCCGGCCCGGCCGCGCTCGAGCGGGCGGGCTGCGACGTCGTGGGGCTCCGCCTGGAGCCGGACGCCGGGGGGTCGGACGCGCCCGCCGACCCGCAACTGCCGGCGTCGATGGAGGGGATGCGCGCGGCGGTGGTCGCGCAGAGGGCCGACATGGGCGTCGCGTGGGACGGCGACGGCGACCGCCTGGGGGTCGTCGATGAAACGGGCCGCCGCCACGACCCCGACGCCATCCTGTCGCTGCTGGCCTGGGACCTGCTGTCGCGCCATCCGGGGGCGCGCGTGCTGGTCGACGTGAAGGTGTCGCTGGCGACCATCCGGGCCATTGAGGCGCACGGCGGGCGGCCGGTGTTCGGCCCCACGGGGCACTCGCCGGCGAAGCGGCTGATGCGCGAGGCCGGCATCCTGCTGGGCGGCGAGGCCTCGTCGCACTTCTACTTCCGCGAGGACTACTTCGGCTTCGACGATGCGATCTTCGGGGCCTGCCTCATCGCGCAGCTGGTGTCGGCGCGGGGGCGACCGCTGTCGGCGCTGATGGCCGGGGCGGGGGGGCCGGGGCCGGCGCTCGTGACGTCGCCGGAGCTGCGCATCCCCTGCGACGACGCCGCGAAGTTCCGCATCGCCGAGGAGTGCGCGGCGCGCTTCCGGGCGTCGCAGCCGGTGCTGGAGATCGACGGGGCGCGCATCGAGTTCGACGGCGGCTGGGCGCTGGTGCGCGCATCGAACACCGAGCCCGTGCTCAGCCTCCGCCTGGAGGCCGAGAGCCGCGAGGCGTACAAGGTCATCGCCGAACGGGTCTCGGAGGCCCTGCGAGCGTCGGGCGTGGCGTCGCTGCCGCCGGATCTGCGTCGGCCGGGGTAGGCTGGTGGGGCCAACAGCGACGGTCGCGGAGGGGTGGCCGAGTGGTTGGGGACGCTAGGTAGTAGTCCGGCCTCGACATCGTTGCTTGCTACGATCCCCGACCGAACACACGCTCGCGGTGTTCACGCTTAGCGGCTTCGTCGCGGTGTCGCTCGAAGTAGGCGACTCCCGCCGCGATGATCCGCTCCTGCCGCGCATCGAGGGGCTCCCCCATCTTCTGACGAAAACCTGCGAAGGAGTCAATCTTTCCCTGCCAATGCTGGCTCTCCTCACCGAACCATGCTGCTTCGGAGAACTCCGTTGCCGAGACGATCCGCTCTGGTTCCCACCCGCGATCCAGAGCTGCTAGCGCGCGGTCCATCCAGACCTCGCTGGGCCCACCCCGCAATGCGACGCTATGCAGCCACTCAAGTTCGGGTCGGTCAAAGAGAGCCATCATCACGTCAAGGTCATGGGACACGAGACTCCGGACTGCGTCCTGCAGCAGCGACAGTGGCGCGTCGGCGGGCACGTCTCCGATGAGCGTGACCCGGACGTCCGCGGGCAAGCTGGCGATCACCGCGCTGACTTCTCGCGGGAGGAATGCGTACTCGCCCTGGGCGTACCGCTTGAACCAGGCCCGGAGCCAGTCGGCGCAGAGTTCATCGTCGTGCTTGAGGATTTCGGAGAACCAGTAGTCGCCTGCGGGACTGTCCACGATGATCTGTCGCCAGCGCGAGAGCATGGAGGGAGACAGGCTCTCGAGCCGGCACCCAGAATCCACGCTTCCTATCGTCGTCGCTGCTTGTTTCCGAACGCTGGCGTCAGGCGCGTCGAAGAGGAGCGCGAGCGTCGCGTGCTCGATCTGGTCCATGATCACGAGGTTGTCAATGAGACTGAGCCAGGGTCCAGTCTGCTTGATCGCCAGCTGTTTGAGCCGGTTGTCGCAGGGGCGGGTCAGTGCGACCTGGATAGGCACCCAAGCCGCCCGATCCTCAGCGAGCAGACGTTCGAGGGTTGCTTCCCAACCCGGACGCTGGAGTTCAGCAACGCGGTCGAGGAGCGGCAGGAGGATGTCAGGGGCCGCCGTGCTCGCTTCCAGGGCGGCGAGCAACGCTTCGGGCGAGTCCGAGTCTGCGGCGAGCCTTCTGGCGAGATGAGGCGTGTGACGCGGGTACGTGATTCCGGCCGTGGCGGCCTGAGAGTCTGCGCCTACGATGAACGCCGCGATGTCGTCGGTAGACTCTTTGCGCAGTTGTTCCGCTAAGCGCCGCACCCCCGCGTCGGCCCGACGCTGCCACCCGTCTAGCCCGTCGTCGTCGTCAGAACCGTCCCAGCGTTTCGGGAAAAGCACTGTGAAGTAGTCCGGCAACTCGATCGGGACCGGGATATTCCCACGCTCCACATGCTCATTCAGGGAGCGCAGCACACCTGGGCGATCTCCGAATATCTCCGCCAGCCGCGCTACTACGCGGGCGGCGATTCTTCGGATCTCAACGAAAGCCTCGTCGTCCAGCCCCCGTCCGAGGACAACCGTGTTTGGTTGAACCCAAGGATGCAATGCGTCCAGGAGAGGGGCGGGAAGCAGGTTGGGCTCGCGATCGAAGATGTCGAGGATCGAATCCCAGAGGCGCGAGAGCTCGTCGATCCACGGCTTGGGCACCATCCCCCGGTATATCCGGAGTGTGTCCCCGACCCCCGGATCCTGCACCGCACCGTGCAGCTCCAACCGCACGGCGTGCATCAGCACGCGGACCCCGACCTCGCCGTCGCCTCCCTCCTTGAACCACGAGTCCGCAACCTCCACGGCGAGCCTTCTCGCCTCGAATGGCGTCTCTCTCCGTGCGAGGTGGTCACCGACGATGCGGAGAGGGTGTTCGGGCGTGTTGTGCTCGGAGCGATCATCACCCACAGCCTGTCCCATGAGAACCTGGAGCGCGCGTCGGGTATCGATTCCAAACTTGAGCGCGGCCTCGGCGACTGGCGTGCGGTGCGTCGGCGCTTGCTCAAGCGCCGTCTGGAACTCACCCGGGCCGAGACATGCGTATTCCACGGCAGTTCTCTTATCGCTCCAATCAACAATCGACTGCAACAGCCCGCGGTCAACATCCGCGCCACGATGCGACGCCCCGATGAGCGGGATCGCAGCAACCGAAGGAGGGTCGAGGCCATCGATGGCACTGGCAGCATCCAGCGATCCGAGCCCGCCGAAGAACACGTCTCGCACCAGCGCATAGCGCAGTGCTTCGGGCTGCACCCGCATCCGCGGCGCGCGGTACGGAACCTCATCAATGGTGCCGCCCGAAGCCAGACCGCGGATGAGGCTGCTGCTCTGAGGTACGGTGAGGCCCAGGATCTCGCGAGCCTGCCCAAGGGTCACGCCGCCGTCACCCGCGAGCGCCAGCACTCCGAGCATGTGACGACTCTCTGAACCCAGCCTTCGCTCATACCATCGGACGAGATCGTCGACGAGCGCTTCGCCCGTCGCAACTTCATGGACCCTGCCCGCGACGCAGGCGCGGGCGAGTGTGACCGCCAGCCCCACGCAGCCGCGGGCCTGATCGACGATGGTGCGCTGCAATTCCGGCGGGCCCCCAATGCCCGCTTGCTCAATCACTTCGACGATCTGGTCACGCTCCAGCTCTTCAACGTCGAAGCGCGTCGCCTCGGGCAACTGCCCCGACACGGTGTCAGCTTGGCCCGGCCACGAGACGCCCACGATGTCGAAGTCGACGTTCATCTCCCGACGCAGCCTCACGACTTGGGGGATGCGGTCCTCCCCCTTCAAATGTGCGTCGTCGACCACGACCCGCCGCGGCTTCATCTCCCGGACGGCGTCCTCAAGCTTGTCGATGGCCCATCCCGCATCGAAGAGACCCCAGCCCTCGGACGCCAGTTGTTCCAGCAGGAACGTCTTGCCGACGCCGGGCTTACCCACCACTAGGAGATCGCCGGTCACGGCTTGCAGTCGCTCGAGATCTGCATCGCGCCCGATCAAGGGGACCGCAGGCGTCGGCCGCGAGTTGGCGGGGAATCGACTAAGCGCCTTTGCTGCGCCCGCGACACCGAGCAGATCCTTCCGCCACTGGGGGTGGTCGTAGAGCATCCAGACGAAGTCACCGCAGTCATGCACTGCGAGGAGCCGAGCCCCGAATTTGTCCTTCAACTCCTCTTCCAGCCGCCGCCGCCGCGCGACGGTGATCGCTTGCGACGTGGCGAATACGACGGTCCGGCCCGGGCCACCGGCATCTACGTGGCGCTTGACGCTCCCCCTCAGATTGCGCGCGGGATCCTGCGCGACCGTGGCCACCAGGACGAACTCCGGATCCGCATCCGGGCCAGCGATCCCATCTATGCCGGTGTCGTATCCGTCCGGGGTGGGACGCAGCTTCGGGTAGTAGTTCTGGCGCAAGAGATCCACCGCGCACCGCTCGAACAGCCGCCCGTTCAGCGGTTCTTGAATGGCTCGCTCGATGGCCCCATGAAGCCGGTCGAAGATGGCTTGCCTCCGTCGCAGCGCCGTGTCCTGCCCACATCCCCCGCAGTGATTCGGTGGGAACGGGCGTCATTCGATTTGGTCGCCCACGAAGACCAGCATATCGACCTCCGTAGACAGGAGGTCGTTCATAAGAGCGCCGATTGGCAGGGAATCTTGGCGCGGCCGGGGTAGGCTGAGGGGGCCGGCAACGACGGTCGCGGAGGGGTGGCCGAGTGGTTGAAGGCGGCGGTCTTGAAAACCGCTAGGCGCGCAAGCGTCTCGGGGGTTCGAATCCCTCCCCCTCCGCCACACCGACGCCGGGGCTAGCCCGGCGGATCCAGGTTGATCGTCACCTCGACGAGGGTGGCGCCGCCGGGGGCGGCGCCTTCGCGGATGATGGCTTGGGCGGCGTAGGAGACATCCTGCAGGGCGAGGTAGACGACGGGGGTGTCGTTGGGCCCCGTATAGCCATCGAAAACCTGGCCGGGGGCGTCGAGGGCGGCGAAGGCGCTCTCGTAGAACGCGAGGATGTCGGCGGCGCCGGCGTCGACGGCCAGGTGGGCGGTGACGAAGGTCTCGCCCTCGTCGTTGCTGGAGCGGCTGTCGGAGACGACCGTGGCGCCGGGGTAGAGCAGCGCGGCGGGGAAGTCGGCGGGCAGGGCGGGCAGCAGGGTGACGCCGATCTGGACGACGTTGACGTCGAGGCCGTCGCGGGCGGACTGCTCGAAGATCTGGACGCAGGCCTCGGTCTCCTCGGCGACGTCGACGGGGATGTCGGCGGAGAACGCGCCGAAGTAGGGCCCGCCGACCTCGGCGGTGGTGTGGGTGTCGGCGAGGACGGCGCCGCCGGCGTCGAGGACGCGCAGGCGGACGTTGGCCTCGAAGGCGCGGGCCAGGCCCGAGACGGCCACCGAGCCGGCGAAGGTCTCACCGTTGCCCGGGCCGTAGACGATCATCGAGGGGTCGACGGGGTTGGGGGGCCCGGGGTTGAGCGGGCAGGCGTCGGGCGCGCGGAGCAGCAGCACGGGCACGTTCGTCGCGGCGCGGGCCACGAGGACGAGGTGGCTGCCCTGCTCGACCAGGATCGGGGCGCCCGCGCCAGGGGCGGGATGGCGGGCGTCGAGGACCCATCTGCCGTCGCTGGAGTCGAGCACCCAGACGCGGTCGAGCAACCCGGCCGAGGCCAGGATGGCGCGCGAGGTCGTGGGCCCGCGGAACCAGGAGACGAAGCTGGAGCCCTGGGCGAGGGGCAGCCAGACCGGCGATTCGGCCCCGTGCAGGAACACCAACTCGCCGTCGCGGAGGCCGAAGTCTTGGGTCACGGCGAGGGTGGGGCAGCAGGCCCCGTCGCCGGGGGCGAAGCCGATGAAGTCGACACGGACCACATCGCCGTCGAAGGTGAGGCCCTGCAGGCCGATGCGGTCGCCGAGGAGGTGGCGCGCGACGGACCGGGGGTCGCCGTCCTCATCGCGGGTGACGGCGTGCAGCTCGTAGAAGGTCCCGGTGCCGCCGCCGCTGCTCGCGAGGACGACGGCGGCCGCGGCCCGCCCGTCGATCTCGCCGAAGGCGGCGCGCCGGAACTCGACGCGCACCTGGGCGACGGAATCGGGGATGGGCTCGGTGTAGACGCCATCGGTCAGGGGGGCGACGCCGTCGGCCGGCCACTCGTTGGGGTAGCTGAGGTTGCGGAGTTCGTCGCCGGTGATGGGGATCGGCGGCGGGGCGGGCTCGTCGTCTTCGTCGAGGTCCTGCGCGGCGCCCTGGGCGGTGGTCAGGAGCATCGCGCCGGCGATGAGGAGCAGCAGGAGTGTCGATCCAGTCAGGCCACGCAGTACGGAGGACATCTGTCGCCCACCTCTCCGGGCGGCGGTCGCTGCGCCCCCGGGTGGGGGCCCGCGGCCAGTCGGTCGCGGATGCCGGGGAGTCGTACGCCGCCGACGCGTGCGGTGATTATGGCACGTTCGGGCGGCCGCCGTCCCGACCGCCTCGGCCGGCGAGGGGGGTCGCGCTTGCGGATCGATGTCATTGCTGCGATTCTGCATGCATGGCAGAGCAGATCACGACCCGGGGCGTGCCCGAAGAGGTGAGCGAACGGGAGGCCGAGCGCGCCGAGCTGCAGCGTCTGTCGAGGCAGGCGTACCTGCGCGCTGAATTGGAGCGGACCGCCAACCAGCCCTCCATCGAGGAGTGGATTGAGACAGTCCGGGCGCGCTTGGCGGAGGCGCCGCGGGAGGTGCCAGCGTCGGTGATCCTGCGCGCGATTGAGGCGGACCGCATGTGAGAGTGGTGGCCGACGCGTCGCTGCTGATCGCCACCCTGGTCGATTCCGGGCGCGATGGCCGGTGGGCGCGATCACGGATCGCCATGGACAGGATCGCGGGCCCGGAGTTGGCGCTGGCCGAGGCGAGCAACACCCTGCGCCGCATGGAGTTGGCCCGGCAGATCACGCCCAGCGAGGCCACGCGCGCGCAGCGCGAGCTGATGCAACTGCCGCTGACGCTGTTTCCGTTCACCCCCTACGCCGAGCGGGTATGGGCCCTGCGTGGCGCCCTGACGATCTACGACGCCTGGTACGTGGCGCTGGCCGAGGCGCTCGATTGCCCGCTGCTGACGCTGGACCGACGGCTCAGCCGCTCCAACGGCCCGGCCTGCGAGGTGATCACGCCGCCGGCCACGCCTGTGTGACATGTTATGTCGCTTTGTACCTGGGGCGTCGGGGCGAGGGGAACCGCGCGCCGGGGGATGGCGTTTCGCCTCGCAGGAGGGCCATCGCAGACGGGACCGGGCAGTACCGTCACCCCGCCCGCCACCCCGCGGCCCCGCGCCGCGGGAACGCCGACCGGTCCCGCCGCCCTCCTGACCATTACGAGCCGCTCTCCCGTCGAGAGCGGCTCGTTTTGGTTTGAGGGGGGCGCTCACCCGGCGACCGGCTCCTCCAGCGCGCGGAGGAGGGTGCCGGCGCAGTAGAGACGGTTGCGACGCGCCTCGCCGACGCGGGCGACGACGCCCGCCGCCTCCAGGCGGTCGATGGCGCGCTGGGCGGTGGTGAAAGCGACGCCGAGACGCCCGGCCAGGCCGGCCACGGTCCAGAAGGGGTTCTCGGCGAAGAGGTCGAGGGCGCGGTGGGGGACGCGGGAGCGGCCGGGGGGCAGCTCTTGCTTCCATCCGGCGAGCAGGTCGTCGATGCGGCGGATGCGGTCCAGCGCGTCCTGCGCCTGCAGCGCGACGCCGCGCAGGAAGTAGGTCAGCCACTCCTCCCACTCGCCGCGCTCGGTGACGCCAAGGAGGCGCGCGTAGTACTCGTCGCGCGTGGCCTCGAAGTAGGCGCTGAGGTAGAGCAGCGGCGACGGGAGAACGTCCCGCTCGACGAGCAGCAGCGTGATCAGCAGACGCCCCACGCGGCCGTTGCCGTCGAGGAAAGGGTGGATGGCCTCGAACTGGGCGTGGGTCAGCCCCGCGTGCACCAGCGGCGGCAGCGCGTCGTCGTGCAGGTAGCGCTCCCAGGCGCCGAGGCAGGGCATCAGCTCCACCGGCGGCGGCGGGACGAAGGACGCATCGTTCAGCGTGCAGCCGGGACGCCCGATCCAGTTCTGGCTGCGACGGAACTCCCCGGGCGCGGCGACATCGCCACGGACGCCGCGCATGAGGCGGTCGTGCAGCTCGCGCACGAGGCGCAGCGACAGGGGCAGCGCCTCGAGGCGGTGGAGGCCGTACTCCAGGGCGGTCACGTAGTTGGCGACTTCATGGACGTCGTCGGGCCCGGCGTGATACGGCGCGGCCGCCTCGGCGATCAGCAACTCCCCGAGCGTCGCCTGCGTCCCCTCGATCCGACTCGACAGGACCGCCTCCTGGCGCACGAAGGGACGGATCAGGAGGTGGGGGTTGGGCAGGCGGCGGCCCTCGCCGGCGAGGGCGCCGACCGTGCGGTCGGCGTCGGACAGCGCGGCGATGAGCCCCCCGTCCCAGGCGAGGGGCGGGGGGAGCGGGGCGGGGACGTAGGCGCGGTACCCCTCCGGGCACGCGACCCGGCGGCCATGGGGGCGTCGCTCCAGGGCGGTCGTGGCGATCACGGGACTTCCCCATTCGCGCAAACGAAAACTAGCGCGGTCGCTATTAGCGATAAGTCAGTCTATCGAAAACTAGTGGGGGCGTCAATCGGTCACAGACCACCGGGGATGACGTGATAGATCCGTCGCGGGCGCGGCTCTTCTTCTCCGAAGCGAAAATAAGAGAGACCCTTATTATCGATTCATGCCTGAACCGATAATAGGGAGAGCGATCAGAGCCCCGCCTTGGCGAGCAACGGCTTCGTATCGACGACGTGGCGGTTGAGGCCGAGCTTCTCGGGCGCGAGGCCCATGGCGAGGCCGATAAGCTGGGGGATGTGCAGGATGGGCAGGTCGAGCTTGCGGCGGATGACGCGGGCGGCGTCGGCCTGCTGGGCGTCGAGGTTGAGGTGGCAGAGGGGACACGGCGTGACGAGGGCGTCGGCGCCCTTGTCCTGCGCCTCGCCGAGGTGCGTGCCGGCCATCGTGAGGGAGTTGGTCTTGTTGGTGGTGAGGATGGGGAAGCCGCAGCACTTGGTCATGCCGTCGTAGGTGACGCTGGTCGCGCCGACGAGTTCGATGGCGGCTTCGAGGCTGTTGCGGCGGTGGGGGTTCTCGTCGAAGCCGAGGACGCGCTCGGGGCGCAGGATGTAGCAGCCGTAGAAGGGGCCGAGGTTGAGCTCGGTGAGCGGGGTGGTGATGAGGTGGTTGAGCGCGCCGCGCTCCAGGTCCTCGAGCAGGATCCAGAGCAGGTGGCGGGGCTCGACGGCGCCGCTGTAGGAGAGGCCCTCGGGGGCGAGGCGCTCGTTGATGCGGGCGCGGTAGTCGTCGTTGCCGAGCTTCTCGCGGGCCAGGCTGTGGACGCCGATGCAGGTCGAGCAGATGTCCATCAGGGGGAGGTCGAGCTGCTCGGCCATGGCGAGGGTGCGGGCGTTGAGCGTGTCCTGCAGGTAGGGGTCGCCGTCGGAGATGATGCCGGCGCCGGTGCAGGCGGCGGCTTCCAGCTCGACCAGCTCGATGCCGATGTGCTCGGCGACGGCGAGGGTGGACTTGTAGAGCTCGGGGGCGGCGCCGCGGGAGACGCAGCCGGGCCAGAAGGCGTACTTCACGGGGTGTGTTCCTCGTCGTTTGTGGTCGTGGGCTAGGTGCGCAGCGCTTCGGCGTACTGGGTGCTGAACGCCTCGCGGTTGACGTCGTGGTGGTGCTTCTCGTCGGCGACCTCGTCGAAGAGGCGCTTGATCTCACGGCGGCCGTCCTTGCTGGCGCCGTGGCGGCGGGCGGCGGCGATGAGCTTGCGCGACTTGAGCAGCCGGATCGCGCCGGGGGTGTAGCCGAGCATCTCGGGGATGGCGCTGGGGCCGAAGCCCGCCGAGAGGATGGGCAGCGTGGCCTCGTCGAGGCGGCCGCGCTTGGCGACGCCGCCGGCGAAGGCCTTGGAGTGGCGGCTGCCGTGGTTGTTGGTCACGCCGGCCTTAATCGCCTCGGTGCGCAGCTCCATGATCGCGTCCATGGGCAGCACGTCCTTCGGGCAGGCCTCGACGCACATGAAGCAGCGGGTGCAGTCCCAGATGCCGCCGTGCATGCGCGAGAGCTTCTCGAGCCGCTCCTGCTTCTGCGAGTCGCGGCTGTCCATGACGAAGCGGTAGGCCTTGGCGAGCGCGGCGGGGCCGAGGAACTTCGGGTCGACGGCGGCGACGGTGCAGTCGGAGTAGCAGGCGCCGCAGTGGATGCAGGTCGAGGCGTGCTGCCAGTGGTCGAACTCGTCCTTCTCCTGGCGGTACTCGCGGTCGGGCGGCTCCTGATCCTCGTGGGGCTGGAGCCAGGTCTCGGCGCGCTGGAACTGCTGCATGAACTTGTCGCCGTCGACGACCAGGTCCTTGATGACGGTCTGGTTGCCCTGCGGGCCGATGCGGATGGGGTCGCCGCGGGTGACGGCGGCGGGCACCTGCGTCTGGCAGGCGAGGCCGGAGCGGCCGTTGATCTTGACGGCGCAGGAGCCGCAGATGGCGTGGCGGCAGGACATGCGCAGGGAGAGCGTGCCGTCCTGGTCCCAGCGGATGATGTTGAGGCAGTCGAGCACGGTCTGGCCGGGCTCGTAGTCGACGCTGAATTCCTGCTGGTAGGCGCGATCCTCGACCGGGTCGTAGCGGTCGATGAGGAAGCGCTGAGTGGGCATCGTCGTCCTCCTGTGCGCCGGCGCGGCCGCGGCGGTCAGTACTTGCGCTCCTCGGGTGGGTAGGCCTCGCGATGACGCGGGGCCATGTTGACGTCGCTGTAGGTGAGCCGGGGGCCGTCGCCGGTGCGATAGGCGAGCGTGTGCTTGAACCAGTGCTCGTCGTCGCGGGCGGGGAAGTCGCGACGGGCGTGGCCGCCGCGGCTCTCGGTGCGGTTGATCGCGCCGCTGATGATCACTTCGGAGTATTCGAGCATGTGGCCGACCTCGATGGCGTCGAGCAGGTCGGTGTTGAACGTGCTGTTGCGGTCGTCGATGCGGGCGGCGGCGAAGCGGGCCTGGAGATCCTTGACGTCGCTGAGGCACTCCCCGAGCTGGCCGGCCTCGCGGAAGACGCCGCACTTGTCCATCATCACGTCGCGCAGCTCGGCGCGGATGGCGCCGACGTTCTCGGTGCCGTCGCCCTGGATGAAGCGGGCGACCTCGGCGATGGCGGGCTGCATCTCGCCCTCCGTGATGCGCGTGGGGGCGATGTCGCGGACCTGGTCGCGGATGGCGCGGCCCGTGCGGCGGCCGAAGACGACGGCCTCGAGCAGCGAGTTGGTGCCCAGCCGGTTCGCCCCGTGGACGGAGACGCAGGAGCACTCGCCGGCGGCGTAGAAGCCGGTGATGGGCGTGTCGTCCTGGTCCTTGAGGCGCACTTGGCCGCCGATGTCGCAGGGGATGCCGCCCATCGAGTAGTGGGCGGTGGGCTGGATGGGGATGGGGGCCTGGATGGGGTCGAGGCCGACGAAGTCGCGGGCCAGGTGCATCACCGAGGGCAGGGCGTAGCGGATGCGCTCCTCGCCGATGGGGCGCAGGTCCATGAAGACGGAGTCGCCCTTGTCGGTGACGCCGCGGCCGGCGTCGATCTCGGACTGCTCGGCGCGGGCGACGATGTCGCGCGGGGCGAGCTCCATGCGGCCGGGGGCGTAGTCCTCCATGAAGCGCTTGCCCTCGGCGTTGACGAGGTGCGCGCCCTCGCCGCGGGCGGCCTCGCTGAGCAGGATGCCGGAACCCTGCAGGCCGGTGGGGTGGAACTGGACGAACTCCATGTCCTGCAAGGGGATGCCGGCGCGGTAGGCCATGACGACGCCGTCGCCGGTGGACGCGAAGGCGTTGGTCGTGATGCGGAAGGTGCGGCCGTAGCCGCCGGTGGCGAACATGACGGCCTTGGCCTGGATGGCCTCGATCTGCCCGCTGAGGATGTCGTAGGCGACGAGGCCCTGGCAGGTGTTGTCGCGGATGACGAGGTCGAGGACGTACCACTCGCTGTAGACCTTGACGCCGCGCTTGAGCAGCTGCTCGAAGAGGACGGTGAGCAGGGCGTGGCCGGTGCGGTCGGCGGCGTAGACGGCGCGCGGGGCGGTGTGGCCGCCGAAGCGGCGCTGCGCGATGCGGCCATCGTCCATGCGGGAGAAGGCGCAGCCCATGTGCTCGAGTTCGAAGATGTTCTCGGGCGCCTCGCGGCCGAGGATCTCGGCGGCGTTCTGGTCGACGAGGAAGTCACCGCCCTTGACGGTGTCGTACATATGCAGCTCCCACGAGTCGTCGTCGGAGGAGTTGCCGAGCGAGGCGGCGATGCCGCCCTGGGCCGCGCCGGAGTGGGATCGCAGCGGGTGCACCTTGGTGAGGATGGCGACGTCGATGCCGGGGTCCTCGGAGACTGCGAGCGCGGCGCGCATGCCGGCGAGGCCGGAGCCGACGATCAAGACGTCGTGTTGGAGCACTCAGACCTCTCCCGTCGCAAGGGCCCGACCGCGGCGGGCCGGGCGTGGGCAGGGGCGATCGTACACCGGGGCTCTGGGGCGTTCAATTTGCTGGCTATCTGGGGGCGATCGTGGGGGGAACCTCACCCCCTAACCCCCTCTCCATCTGAAGCGATGGAGAGGGGGGACCGGAAGGGAGCTGCCGTGGGGGCGGGGATCTTCAGTGTCACGTAGGCCAGCATTTCGCCGGCTGCCAGCTCGATGTCCGCCATGGCGCTGGGCGGAGGGATCGCCACTCCCTTCTCCTCCAGCACCGCGACATACTCGGGGAACATCGCTTCTGCGTCGGCCAGGGCCTCATCCACTGTGCTGCCCATCGCGCAGCAAGCTCCGGGCATGTCGGGGATGACGACGCCGTAGGCGCCCCTCTCACCATCGATGATTGCCGGATACTTCATCAGCCGACACTCACTCTCGCCTATCGCCACCCGGCGATACTCACGATCTGCCGAGCCGCGCCAAGCAAGACGGTGTGGTGGCGCGGGGCGCCGACGGCCCGCAGCGCGACGGCCGAACGCGGACCGGAGCCCCGAAGACGGCTCAGTCGATGACCGCCTGCAGCCGGCCGACGATCTCGTCCATATCGTCGAGTCCGTCGGCGACGGTCTTCTCGGGCATGTCGCCCTCGTAGAAGTTCTGGTGCAACGCGCTGGCCGAGCGGAAGAGAAGCCGCAGCCGCTGGCCGGGCAATTCGTCCGCCAAGCGGTCGACCGTGCGGTACAGGTCGCCGTGGGTGGAGTGCCGCCAGCCGCGCGTTTCAGCAACGGCCTTGACCAGTTGCGAGGCTGCGCCCCATCCCTTCTCCGAGGCCTGCAGCAGATCTCCCTCGGCGAGGTGGGCGCGGGCCTTGGTTAGGAACTCGCTCGCAGTATCCGTGTGGGAGTTCGCGCGTGTGGTCATGCGTCGATCATACCTTGCGGTCGGCGACCGCCGACCGCTACTCCCCCGCGTAGAAGCGGATGACCTTCACGCCCAGGGCGCCGACGGCCCGCAGCGCGACGGCCTGCAGGCAGACGATGCTCTTGGCGTCCTCGATCTCGCCGGCGGCGACGAGGTCCATGGCCTCGCCCAGGGTGTAGTACTCGACGAGCAGGCGTTCGTCGGCGTCGGCGGGCAGGCGCGACGGCGTGCAGTCGCGGGCGAGGAAGCCGTGCAGGTACTCGGTGGCCCAGCCGGGCGCGACGTAGAAGCGCGGCAGCGGCTCGAGCGAGCCCGGCTTGAGCCCGGCCTCCTCCTGGAGTTCGCGGGCGGCGCAGACCTCGGGGGCCTCGCCCGGCTCGACGCCGCCGGCGGGCAACTCCAGCAGCGGCCCCCCGGCGGGGGAGCGCCACTGCCGCACGAAGGCGATGCGGCCCTCGTCGTCGAAGGCCAGGATGACCACGGCCGCGGCGTGCTCGACGACCTCGCGGGTGGCGTGGCGGCCGTCGGCGAGGCGCTGGGTGTCGCGGCGCACGCTGAGGATGCGGCCCTCGTAGAGGCGCTCGCTGGCGATGGTCTCCTCGTGGAGAGGGGCGAAGCCGGACGGGAGCGGGTCGCTCACGCGGGGGCCCGCTCCGTCGTGGTGGCCGGCGCGGTGACCGGCGCGGTGGCCAGCGGGCCCAGGTCGATGGAGAGCGCGACCTCGTCGCAGTTGGCGTACTTGGGGCAGCGGAAGCACTCGTTCCAGACCTTGCGCGGGAACGACGTGACGGCGGCCTGCCGGAAGCCGACGCGCTCGAAGAAGGCGGGCGTGGTGGTGAGGGCGAAGACCGTGCGCAGGCCCAGGCCGCGCGCCTCCTGCAGCAGCGCCTCGACGACGATGCGGCCGAGGCCGCGGCCCTGCTGCCCCGGGCCGACGACGAGCGACTTGACCTCGGCCAGGTCCTTCCACTCGATGTGCAGCGCGCCGGCCGCCACGACGCGGTCGCCGTCGCGGACGACGACGAAGTCGCGCAGGGTGCCGTAGATCTCGCCCTCGCTGCGGGGCAGCACGTCGCCGGTCTCGTCGGCCCAGTACTGGATGAGGCGCTGGATGGCGGGGGCGTCTGCGAGGCGCGCGGGCTCGACCCGGAGGGCGGGCGGGGGCGGGGCGTCGGGGCCGCGGGGCAGGGGTGGCGGCTGCGTCGTCGTCATGCTCCCTCGATCAGAATACGACGCCGGCGCCAACTTGGCTCCGGGACGCCGGGCGGGAGGGAACCTCTATCGTACCGCAGCGGGGGGCTCAGTCGTAGCGGTCGACCGTGAAATCGCGATGATGACTGGGTTATCGCTGCGACGGGGCGCCGCCGCCGGACCCCGGGTCGGCGACGCCGGCGAGCCGCCGCTCGTCGAGCCAGGTCAGGCGACGGCCCAGCTGGGCGAAGAAGGGCTGCTCGTCGAAGCGGATGAGGCGGGCGACGTGGCGGCTGCGGCGGACCTCCACGCGGCTGCCGGGCTGGGCGTCGAACTGGCCCTGGCCATCGACGCTGAACGCGACGCCCCCGCCCGCGCCGGGGCTGAGCACGACGACGGAGTCGTGCGGCACGACGAGCGGCGCGGCGGCGGCGAGGTGGGGCGCGACGGGCGTGACGACGATGCTGGTGGCCGCAGGGTCGAGGATGGGGCCGCCGGCGGAGAGCGAGTAGCCGGTGCTGCCCGTGGCGGTGGCGACGACGACGGCGTCGGCGCGGATGACGCCGATCAGCGCGCCGTTCACCTCGACGTTGAGGTAGACGGGCCGGCCCAGCCCGGTGCGCCCCAGGATGACGTCGTTGAGGGCGTGGCGCGGGGCGTTGGCCTCGGCCTCGGGGGCGTTGTGGAACGTGACGTCGAGCATGGTGCGCTCCTCGACGCGGTAGGCGCCGGCGAGCAGGGCGTCGAAGCGGTCGCGCAGGCCCTGGGGCGTGACCTCGGTGAGGAAGGCGAGGCGGCCCATATCGACGCCGAGGATGCGCGTGGGGTTGGGCACGACGGCGCGGGCGGCGCGCAGCACCGTGCCGTCGCCGCCGACGCTGATCAGCAGGTCGGTGCCGGGCAGGTCGCGGGTGGAGCCCTCGGGGTCCCAGGCGGAGGAGAGCCAGACGTCGGCGACGTGGGGGCGGAAGCGGTCGCGCAACTCGACGGCGAAGTCGCGCGCGGCGTCGAGCTGGGGGTGGTGGTAGATGCCCACCTTGCGCAGTTCGGGGCCCGACCCGGCCGGGGGTTTGGCGTCGGTCATGGCGCGCCCTCCCGACGGGGCGCGCGCAGCCAGCAGAGAAACTCGCGATTGCCGGCCGGGCCGCGCAGCGGCGATGCGACGACGCCGCCGCGACGCCAGCCGCGCTCGCGGGCCCAGGCCAGCAGCAGGCCGACGGCGGCGGCGTGCCGGGCGGGGTCGCCGACGACGCCGCGCTCGTCGACGTCGTCGCGGGGCAGCTCGAACTGCGGCTTGACGAGCACGACGGCGTGGGCGCCGGGCGCGGCGCGATCGGCGGCGGCTGCCAGCGCGGCGCGGGCGGAGATAAAGGAGACGTCGACGGCGATCAGGCTGGGGGCCGGGTCGAGGGGCGGGAGGTCGCGGACGTGGGTGCGCTCCATGACGACGATGCCGGGGTCGCCGCGGAGAGGGGCGGCGAGTTGGCCGTATCCGACGTCGACGGCGTAGACGCGGGCCGCGCCGCGCCGGCGCAGGCAGTCGCTGAAGCCGCCGGCGCTCGCCCCGACGTCGAGGCAGACGCGGCCGGCGACATCGATCGGCCAAGCGTCGAGGGCGGCGGCGAGCTTCTCCCCGCCGCGCGAGACGTAGGGGGCGGCGGCGCGCACGCGCAGGTCGGTGGCGGGCGGGAGGCGCAGGCCGGGCTTGGTGTAGCGGCGGTCGCGACCGCTGACGCGGCCGGCCATGATCAGGGCGCGGGCCTGCACGCGGTCGGCGGCGAGGCCGCGCGCGACGAGCAGTTGGTCGAGCGGTTGTTGCCCGGGCGGCACGGGAACAGGCTAGCGGGTGCGCGAGCGGCGGGGGGTCATGCGCTCTCCTGCTCGAGTTCCGGCTGCACGCCGAGGTCCGGCGTGACGGCGCGCACGGGGGTGGGGAAGTCGCCGTACTCGATGCCCGCGCCCGACTCGGCCAGGAGGGCGGGGCGGCGGCGCTCGCGCACGGTCTCCTCCGTCACGACGCACTTGCTGACCCCCGGCTGGCTGGGGATGTGGAACATGACGTCGAGCAGGAGGTCTTCGATCACGGTGCGCAGCCCGCGCGCGCCGGTCTTCTCGGCCAGGGCCGTTTCGGCGACCGCCTGCAGCGCCTCGGGCGTGAACTCGAGGCGCACGTCGTCCATGGCGAAGAACTGCTCGAACTGGCGCACGAGGGCGTTCTTGGGCTCGGTGAGGATGCGGACCATGGAGTCGGCGTCGAGGGCGTCGAGGCCGACGACGAGCGGCAGCCGGCCGACGAACTCGGGGATCAGGCCGAACTTGAGCAGGTCGTCGTGGCTGAGGTCGTGCAGCAGCGAGTTGGCGTCGTCGATCGTGCGCGGGGTCGCGCCGAAGCCGAGGTTGCGGCGGCCGTGGCTGACGCGGCGCTCGATCATGTCTTCGAGCCCCTCGAAGGCGCCGCCGCAGATGAACAGCACCTTCGCGGTGTTGATCTGGATGAAGTCCTGGTGCGGATGCTTGCGGCCGCCCTGCGGCGGCACGGAGGCGATGGTGCCCTCGACGATCTTGAGCAGCGCCTGCTGGACGCCCTCGCCGGAGACGTCGCGGGTGATGGAGGGGTTGTCGGACTTGCGGGCGACCTTGTCGATCTCGTCGATGTAGATGATGCCGCGCTCGGCCCGGGGGACGTCGAAGTCGGCCGACTGGATCAGGTGGAGCAGGATGTTCTCGACATCCTCGCCGACGTAGCCGGCCTCGGTGAGGGCGGTGGCGTCGGCGATGGAGAAGGGCACGTCGAGCACCTTGGCGAGGGTGCGGGCGAGCAGGGTCTTGCCGGAGCCGGTGGGGCCGACGAGCAGGATGTTGCTCTTCTCGAGCTCGACATCGTCGAGGGCGGCGGGGTCGGCGTTGATGCGCTTGTAGTGGTTGTAGACGGCGACCGAGAGGACCTTCTTGGCGTCCTCCTGGCCGATGACGTACTCGTCGAGGCGGCGGAAGATCTCCTGCGGCGGCGGGGCGCTGTCGCCGCCGGGGCGGGCGGCGGCGGCGCGGGCGGCGGCGGTGGAGGAGCCGGCCTCCTCGGCGATGATCTCGCGGCAGAGGTCGACGCACTCGTCACAGATGTAGACGGCGCCGGGGCCGGCGATGAGGCGCTTGACCTGGTCCTGGTTCTTGCCGCAGAACGAGCAGTGGTACTGCGCCCGGTTGCTGCCTCGGTTGTTCGGCACTGCGCGCTCCTCCCGTGTCGCCGCCGGCCTGTCTCGGCCGGCGGGGGCGGCGGGGGCGGGGGCCCGCCGCGTGGATTGCGGCCGCTCAGGAGGCGGCGGCGGCGGCGGCGGCCGCTTCGGCCGCGGGCCCGCCGAGGATCTCGTCGATCAGGCCGTACTCCTTGGCCTGCTCGGCATCCAGATAGAAGTCGCGGTCGGTGTCCCGCTTGATGATGTCGAGCGGCTGGCCGGTGTGCTTGGCCAGGATGTTGCGGATGATCTCGTTCTCGCGCAGGATCTCGCGGGCCGCGATCTCGATGTCGGAGGCCTGCCCGCGGGCGCCGCCCAGGGCCTGGTGCATGTGCACCGTGGCGTTGGGCAGGGCGTAGCGCTTGCCGGGCGCCCCGGACGACAGCACGACCGTGCCGAACGAGGCCGCCATGCCCACGCAGATGGTGGACACGTTGGCGGAGATGATCTGAATGGTGTCGTAAATGGCGAGGCCGGCGGTGATCGAGCCGCCGGGGGAGTGGATGTACAGCTGGATGTCGCGATCGGCGTCCTCGCGGTCGAGGTAGAGCAGTTGCGCGACGATGACGTTGGCGACCTGGTCGTCGATGGGGGTGCCGAGGAAGATGATCCGCTCGCGCAGCAGCAGCGAGTAGATGTCGTAGGCGCGTTCGCCGCGGTTGGTGGTCTCGACGACCATGGGGACGATCGCGGCGGGGTTAACCAGGGACATCGGGCCTCCTTGCCGCCGGCCACGCTGCGGGGCGGCGGGGTGTCTTCAGCTTATCGGACAGAGCCTACCGGGCGGCGCCAGCCGGGCGGAAACGCCCGGGCAACGCGCACCGGTCAGCTTACTCGGCGCTGGCGCTAGTGGGCGCTTCTGCGGCCTGCGTCGCAGAGGCGGGGTCTTCGGTGGATTCGGCGGCGTCGGCCTCTTCGGTGGCTTCGGCCGATTCCGCGGCTTCAACCTCGTCGGCGGCTGCAACGTCCTCGGTGGCTTCGGCGTCTTCGGCGTCCGCCTCCGGGGCGACGACGTTGTCGCGCGCGATCTCGCTGAGGCGGTCCATGAGGCGGGTGTTGGTCAGATTGCGGCGCATCACGGCGCGGCCGTCGGGGGTGTCGAGCATCTCGCGGACCTGCTCGGCCTGGGGGCCGTCGCCGGCGACGCGGGCGATCTCGGCGTCGACGTCGGCGTCGGTGACCTCGATCGACTCGGCCTCGGCAAGGTGCTCCAGGACGAGGCTGCTGCGCACGCGATCGCCGGCCTCGTCGCGCAGGTGCTCGCGCATCTGCTGGGCGCGCTCGTCCTGGGCGCGCAGAAACTCCTGCGGATCCTGGCCGGTGCTCTGGGCGATCTCCTGCAGCATGAGATTCATCTGGTGCTGGACGAGCAGGGGTGGGAACTCGATGGAGGCGCCGCCGATGACGGCCTCCATCAGCGCGGCGTGGTGCGCCGCGCGCGTGCGCTTTTCCGCGCCGTTGCGCAGATCTTCCTCCAGGCGGTAGCGCAGGCCGGCGAAGGTCTCGAAGTCGCCCGCCTCGCTGGCGAGGGCGTCGTCGGCGTCGGGCAGGATCTCCTGCTTGATCTCCTTGATATTGACGGTGAAGACGGTGGTGCGGCCGGCGACGTCCTCGTCGTCCCAGTCGTCGGCGGCGTCCACGCTAAAGCGGTGCTCGCCGACGGGCAGGCCGACCATCTCATCGACGACGCCGGGGATGCCGATCACCATGCCCTCGCGCAGGTGGAACTCGGCGTCGCTCTGGTCGAGGACCTGCTGCCCGTCGATCGTGGCGTGAATGTCGGCCTTGATGCGGTCGTTGAGTTCGGCGGGGCGGTCGACGGGCTCGATGATGGCGTGCTGGCGGCGCACTTCGAGGATGGCGTTCTCGACGTCCTCCTCGGTGACGCTGACGGGCTCCTCGACCAGCGCGATCTCCCGGTAGGGGCCGAGGTCGATCTCGGGGGGCATGGGCACCCGCGCGCGGATGCGGACGGGGTCGCGGTCGATGGATTCGACCTCGGGCGGGCCGATGGGCGCGATGCCCTGGTCCTTGACGGCCCACTCGTAGGCCTCGGGGATCATGCGGTCGATGGCCTCTTCGAAGACGGCGTCGGCGCCGAGCGTCTGCTCGATGACGACGCGGGGGGCCTTGCCCTTGCGGAAGCCGGGGATGCGGTAGCGCTGCGCCAGCCGCCGCGCGGCCTGATTGAGCGACTTGGTCACGCGCTCATCGTCGAGCTCGATCTCGAGGACGATCTGGGACTCGGGGATGCGTTCGCTGGTGACTTTCATGCGGCGTGAGACATGTGTTGTTGGCTTGCTTCGTTCGGCGGGCGTTGTTCGGCTGGCGTTGTTCGAGCTTCAGTGGCGAGCAGTGCGGGTCAGTATATCAAGGGCTCGGGCCCGGCCCAGGGCGGCGTGCGTAGGCCGAACGTCAGAGACCACGGGTGCCTCAGCGGCCGCGGGGGTTGACGACGTCGTTGACGGCGTCGCCGAGCAGGTTGAAGGAGAAGATGATCACGGCGACGGTGACGCCGGGCACGAGCAAGAGGTGGGGGTGCAGGCTGAAGGTGCGGATGCCGCCGGCGTCGGCGATCATCGCACCGAAGGAGGCCGTCGGCGGCTGGATGCCGATGCCGAGGAAGGTCAGCACGACCTCGGCGCCGGCCACGCCGGCGAAGGTCGCGGAGAGCCCCACGATGATCCAGGGCAGGATGCCCGGGAAGAGGTGACGCACGAGGATGCGCGGCGTGCGCGCGCCGATGGACTCGGCGGCGAGGATGAAGTCGGCCTCACGCAGGGAGAGCGTCTGGGCGCGGACGAAGCGGGCGGTGTCGACCCAGCCGAAGAAGGTAAGCGCGACGACGAGCAAGGTGATGTGGTCGACGCCCTGCTCGATGAAGAAGCTGCCGCCGAAGAAGGTGTCGATGTCGGTGAAGGCCTCCGTCCAGCGCTCGCGGAAGGCGGAGCTGACGACGATCAGCACGAGCAGGCCGGGGATGCCCAGGATGACGTCGCCGATGCGCATGATCAGCTGGTCGATCCAGCCGCCGGCGTAGCCGGCCAGCAGGCCCAGGCCGAGGCCCATGAAGAGGCTGCCGAGCAGGAAGACGATGATCGTCATGACGATCGTGGTGCGGGCCGAGAAGAGGGCCTGACTGAACAGGTCGCGGCCGGTGCGATCGGTGCCGAACCAATGCTCGGCGGAGGGGGGCTGGAGGGCGGCGTCGAGCTGGAGGACGATCTGGGTGCCGTCGGGCAGGAGCGTGGCCTCGGTGAAGGGGCCGGCCTCGTCGGCGAGCTCGGGGTTGAGCCGGGCGGCGGTCTCGACGGAGACGCCGTAGCGGGCGACGAAGTCGCCCAGCAGTTCGCCCTCGCGGATGGGGCGTCGCAGGGTGAGGTTGGTCTTGGTGGGATCCTGGAGCCCGGTGGGGGCGCCGAAGGCGTCGAGGAAGGTGTAGGTGCCGGCGCCATAGATGACGACGATGGCCAGCAGCGCGACGACGGCGACGCGCTTCTTGAACAGCGAGCGCAGGGCGCGACGCCAGGGCGACTCGGAGCGGACGCGGTCGAGGCCGGCCTGGGCGCCGCTGCGGCGCGAGCGGGAGGTCGTCTCGCGGGCGCTCATGCGGATCGCCGGGTGTAGCGGATGCGGGGGTCGATGAAGACGTAGCAGATGTCGACGATGAGGTTGGAGGCGATCAGCAGCGTGGCGACGAGCATCGTGAAGCCGAGCAGGACGTTGAAATCGCGCTGCAGCACCGACTGGAAGATGAAGGCGCCGATGCCGGGCACGCCGTAGAGCGTCTCGACGATGATCGCGCCGCCGACGACGCCGACGATGCTGAGCCCCATCACGGTCGAGAGCGGCAGCAGGGCGTTGCGCAGCACGTGCCCGTAGACGACGGCGCGCTGGCCCAGCCCCTTGGCGCGGGCGGTGCGCACGTAGTCCTCATCGATCACGGTGAGCACGCTGACGCGCACGAAGCGGGCCATGCCCGCCAGGCCGGGCAGGGTGAGCACGACCACCGGGATCAGGTAGGAGGCGGGGTCGCCGGGCACCCAGACGGCGGGGATGTCGAAGCCGAATAGGAGGAAGACGGCGTCGAGCTGGAAGACCAGCAGCCAGGCGAAGAGCGGCAGGAAGACGAGCGAGGGGATGGCGCTGAACACCATCAGCCCGCCGATCAGGCCGGGGTCCTTCCAGTCGCCGCGGTGCAGGGCGGCGAAGACGCCCATGGGGATGCCCAAGAGATAGGTGAGCGCCAGGGAGATCAGGCCGAGCTGGGCGGAGACCCAGATGCGCTCACCCAGCAGCTCCTGGACGGTGCGCTGGGGGCTGCGGTTGAAGTACGAGAGGCCCAGGTCGCCCTGCACGAAGCCCACCACGTAGTTGCCGAAGCGCTCCGCGAAGGAGCCGTTGAGCCCGAACTCCTCGCGGATCAGCTCGGCGCGCTCGGGGTCGGGGGTGCGCTGGCCGGTGATGATGCGGACGGGGTCGCCGGGGGCGACCTGCGTCAGCGCGAAGGTGACGAGCAGCACTGCGAAGAGCGTGATGGGGGCGATGGCGATGCGGCGGGCGATGAAGACCCAGAGGCTGGAACTCATGCGCCGTCCCCTCCCCCGGCCGCGTGGTGGGCCCGGCGGGCGCGCGGGGCGCCCGCCGGACGGCGGCGCTACTGCTCGAGACCGATGTAGCGCAGGTGCGGAATGATCGAGCGCGGCGGCACGTAGCCGGTCACATAGGGCTTGATGACCTGGTTGGCGGTGCCGAAGAACAGCGGCGCCCAGGGCGCGTCCTCGATGATCACGCGCTCGGCCTCGCGGTAGAGCTCGATGCGGCGGTCGGCGTCGAGTTCGCCGCGCGCCTCCTCGACGAGGGCGTCCAGTTCATCGCTCTGGTAGGCGGGGTTGTTCTGCAGCGAGGCGGAGTGGAAGAGCAGGTCGACGATGTTCTCCGGGTCCGGGTAGTCGAGGATCCAGCCCAGGCTGAAGGCCTGGTAGAGCCCCTGGTCGAGTTCGGAGAAGAAGTTGGCCGCCTCGACCTGCTGGATCTCGACCTGCAGGCCCAGGTTCGTGCTCCACATGTCCTGGATGGCGACGATGACGTTGCCGGGCGTCGCGCCGGCGCCGGGGACGGTGATGCGGATGTTGTCGAGGAAGGGCGTGCCGGCGTACGAGGAGGCGTCGAGCAGCTCCTTGGCGCGTTCGGGGTCGAAGGGCAGGCCGCCGAAGTTCTCGTCGAAGGCGGCCAGCCCGGGCGGGATGATGCCGTGCGCGACGGGCGCGATGGACTGCAGCACGACCTCGGCGATGGTCTGCTTGTCGATCGCCATGGCCAGGGCGCGGCGCACGTCGCGGTCGTCGAACGGCGGCTGCTGGGTGTTGAAGCCGATGTAGAAGACGGACAGCTCGTTGCGGCTGACGAACTCGGCGTTGAGGTCCGAGCTGGGGTCGCGGGCGCGCTCGATGTCGTTGGTGCCGATGTCGGCGATATCGACCTCGTTGTTCTCGTACTGGGTGAGGCCGCCGCCGGCGAAGCGCACGATCACGCGGTCGACCAGCGCGGGCTCGAGGTGGTAGCGGTCCCAGCGCTCGAGGATCAGCCCCTCGCCCAGGTTCCACTCGGCCAGCTCGAAGGGGCCGGTGCCGTTGGGGCTGGAGGCCCAGTTGCGGGGGTCGTTCTCGACCTGCTGGCGGTCGACGACGAAGGCGGTGGGGTAGGTGAGCTTGAAGAGGAAGTACGGCTTGGGCGAGTCGATCGTGATCTGGATGGTGGTGTCGTCGATCACCTCGATGCCGCTGATCTCGTCGGCGCGGCCGCGCATGTAGTCGACGGCGCCGATGATGTCGTTGAGGAAGTCGGGCGCGACGGGGGAGAAGGTCTCGGGCGCGGCGTGGCGCTCGATGCTCCACTTGACGTCGTCGGCCTGGACGCGGCGGCCGTTGTGGAAGAGGGCGTCGCGGCGCAGGTTGAAGGTGTAGGTGACGGTGCCGTCGTCGTTCTGCGTGAACTCGGGCAGCGCCTCGGCGAGGTCGGGGATCAGCTGCAAGTCCGGGCTGAGGCTGAGCAGGCCGCCGAAGATCTCGACCACGAAGCGGGCCGAGGAGACGCTGGTGGTGAGCGCCGGGTCGAGGGTGAGCGGCGAGGAGAAGGCGAGGCGCAGGTCGTTGCCGGCGGGGCCGGCGCTGGCCGGAGTCGCGCGCTCCTGCGGCTCGGCCTGGGCCTGGGGCTGGCTCTGGTCCTGGTCCTCGCTCTGACTCTGGGCGTCGGCATCGCCGTCGTCCGCCTGGGCGCCCGCCGCGGCGTCGGCGTCGCGATCTTCGCGCGTGGCCGAGGTCGCGCGGGCGGTGCTGTCGGCGTCGTCATCGCCGCCGCCGCAGGCCGCCGCCGCAAGCGCCGCGGTGAGGGTCAGCAGCAGGATCAGCAGCGGGACGGCGCCCCAGCGGGCGACGGCCACGGTGGTCCGGGTAGTTCGGGTGGTCGGGTGGGTCAACAAGGCGCGCATCGATCCTCACTCGTTCGTAGGCCCCGTCCGCCGTCGTCGGGGGCAGGTTATCACCGCATCTCGTGCCGGTGGGGGAAGTGGTCGCCGTGGGGGCGGGCACTCATGAGGAGAGTACGCGCCCGGCGCGGCGTCGGATTGGGGGTAGGCTGTCGGGGCAGGGGCGAGGCGTCGGGACCGAGGTGATCCATGCGCAAGTGCGCCTTCTCCTTCTTGTTCGCCACGCTGCTGTTCGCCGGCCTGGCGGCCGGCCCGACCCACGCCGCACCCCCCACCTGCGAGAACGGCATCGTCGTCGCCGACCCCGATGCCAACCGCGGCCTCGTCATCGACTGCGCCAACCTGCTCGCCGCCAAGACGCAGTTCAGCGCCCGCACGCCGCTCAACTGGGGCGGCGACACGCCCATCGCCGAGTGGGACGGCGTCAGCCTGGGCGGCGACCCGCCCCGCGTGTGGAAGCTGCACCTGCGGTCGCGCGGCCTCACGGGCCGCATCGCGCCGCACTTCGCAACGTCCGGGAGTTTCGCGAGCTGGGCCTCCACCACAACCGGCTCACCGGGCCGATCCCGCCCGAGCTGGGCTCGCTGCGCCATCTGGAGCGGCTGTGGCTCGACGCCAACCAGCTCAGCGGGTCGATCCCGCCCGCGCTGGGGTCGCTGCGCAGCCTGCGCGAGATCTGGCTGCACGACAACCAACTCACGGGCCGCATCCCGGCGGAACTGGGGGCGTTGCCCGCCCTCAAGCGCCTGTGGCTCTTCGACAACCAACTGACGGGCGCGATCCCGCCGGCGCTGGGATCGCTCTCCGGCTTGGTTTCCCTGCTGCTGCACGAGAACCAGCTGACGGGCCGCATCCCGGCCGAGTTGGGGTCGCTGGACGTCCTGCGACTCCTCTCGCTGCACGACAACCAGCTGAGCGGGCTCATCCCGGCAGCGCTCGGGTCGCTGAGCGAGGTGCTCGACCTGTTGCTCGAGCGGAACCAGCTGCGCGGCGCGATCCCCGCCTCGTTCGCGGGCCTGCACAGCCTCAAGCGCCTGCACCTCGACGGCAACCAACTCACGGGCCCGATCCCCGCGGGGCTGGCCTCCCTCGCCGACCTGACGTCGCTGCGGCTGAGCGGCAACGCCGGCCTGACCGGCTGCATCCCCCCGTCGCTCCGCGACGTCCGTCGCCATGACCTGGGGGAGGTCGGTCTGCCGGACTGTCCGCCCTAGCGTGCCATCCTGCCCCCGATGCGGTACGGTGTCCCTGGGCAGGGGCGACGTGTACGGACCGAGGTGATCCGTGCGGAAGTGCGCCCTCTCCTTCTTCTTGTTCGCCGCGCTGCTGCTGGCCGGCCTCGCGTCCGGCCCGGCCCAGGCCGCGCCCCCCACCTGCGAGGACGGTACGGCCGTCCTCAACCCCGCTCTCGTAGCCGACTGCAACATCCTGCTGGCCGCGAAGGACGCCCTCGCCGGCGACGCTGTTCTCAACTGGGACGCGTCCGTGCCGATTCGCGAATGGGACGGCGTCGGCGTCTCCGGCGAGCCGCCGCGCGTGCGAACGCTCGATCTGGCACGCCACGGTCTCACGGGTCAGATCCCAGCCCGACTGGCGGGCCTGGACGCGCTCTGGCGCCTCGATCTGTCCTTCAACCAACTGTCGGGCCCGATCCCCGCGGCGCTGGGGGACATGCGCGGCCTGTGGTACCTCTGGCTGCACCACAACCAACTGGGCGGTCCGATCCCCGCGACGCTGGGATCGCTGGGCAAGCTGCGGTCCCTGGCGCTGAGCAACAACGGCCTCAGCGGCGCGATCCCCGCGTCCCTGGGCTCCCTGCCGGAACTGCAATCGCTGTGGCTGCAGAGCAACGAGTTGAGCGGCTCGATCCCGTCCGAACTGGGGGCGCTGTCCGCGCTCCGGAATCTGGCCCTGTCCCACAACCAACTCAGCGGCCCGATTCCGGCCGAACTCGCATCCCTGCGCTTCCTGACCACGCTCTATCTGCGCAGCAACGACCTCAGCGGTCCGATCCCGCCCGCGCTGGCGGAGTTGGGAGACTTGGTCTACCTGGAGTTGAGTCGCAACCCCGGCCTTAGCGGCTGCGTCCCGCTTGCGCTACGTGACGTCCCCTCCAACGACCTCGACGACCTGCCCCTGCCCGACTGCCCGCCGCCGCCGCCCCCGCCGCCCTGCGAGAACGGCGTCGCCGTGCCCAGCCCCGCCGACAACCCCGGCCTCGTCTCGGATTGCGCCGCCCTGCTCGCCGCGCGGGACACGCTCCGAGGGGACGCCCCCCTCAATTGGGATCCCGCCATTCCCATCGCGGAGTGGGGTGGGCTCATCGTCGGGGGCACGCCGCTACGCGTCTCCGGACTGGACTTGCACTTGCGTGGTCTCACGGGCCGAATTCCACCGCAACTGGCTGGCCTGACGGGCCTGAGGGTCTTGCGGCTCAGCCGCAACGAACTGACGGGATTGCTCCCGCCGGACCTCGGAGCGCTGCACGACCTCGAATCCCTGTCGCTCCGCGGCAACCAGCTGACGGGGACGATCCCCGTAGCACTTGGCGCGCTGCGCAACCTGACCGAACTGTCGCTGGACTACAACCAGTTGAGTGGGACCATTCCGGCGGAGCTCGCCTCTCTGCGCAAGCTGCGGTATCTGGATCTGGACAGCAACGACCTCAGCGGCCCGATCCCGGCGGCGCTGGGGGCTCTGCGCAATCTGACCCAGCTGTCGCTGGGCTTCAACCAGTTGAGTGGCGCCATCCCGGCGGAACTCGCCTCTCTGCGCAAGCTAGAGAATCTGAGCCTACGCAGGAACCATCTCAGGGGCCCGATCCCGGACTGGCTGGGGTCCATGAGAACCCTGCGGTCACTGAAGTTAGACGCGAACGAACTGACCGGGCCGATCCCCGTGCAACTGGCATCGCTGCGCGACCTGGAGACCCTGTACCTAGGGCACAACCGGTTGACAGGCGGAATCCCGGCGGAGTTGGGATTTCTGCGCAACCTCACCTCCCTAGGCCTTAGTGACAACCAACTGGGCGGCCCCATCCCGGCGGCGCTGGGCACCCTGCACAATCTCACGACACTGTCGCTTGGGATCAACCGGCTGACTGGCCCGATCCCCGCAGCGCTGGGATCCCTGCACGAGTTGGAGTACCTGCGTCTGAGCCACAACCAACTGCGCGGCCCGATTCCGGCAGCGCTGCGCTCACTGCGCGATCTGCGACTCCTGGGGCTCAACGGCAATCAGCTGAGCGGCGCGATCCCAGCATGGCTCGGATCCCTTAGCCAACTTTCGCACCTCAGCCTGAGCGGCAACCAGTTAACGGGCGGGATCCCGGCAGAGTTGAGTTCGCTTGACTCACTGGAAATCTTGTACCTAGGCCGCAATCGACTGACCGGGGTGATTCCCGCCCAACTCGGATCGCTGCCCAAACTCTCGGTTCTGGACCTAAGCGACAACCAGTTGAGCGGAGCGATCCCCGCCGAACTCGCGTCCCTACCCAGGCTGCAGATCTTGTCGCTCAACGATAACCTGCTCAGCGGCGCGATCCCGGCGGCGCTCGGATCCCTGGGCACCCTGGAGTTCCTGCGTCTGCAGAACAACCTGCTCAGCGGTGCGATCCCGGCGGCGCTCGGCTCCCTGGGTACCCTGAAGACCCTGCGTTTGGCCGGCAACCAGTTGACGGGCGGGATCCCCTCGGAGTTGGGATCCTTGCCCAACTTGCGGCAGTTGGATCTTGCTCACAACCAACTGAGTGGGCCGATTCCCGTCGAACTAGCGGCGCTGCGGCATCTCGAGTACTTGAACTTGGGCGGCAACCAACTCACGGGACCAATCCCCGCACAGCTTGGATCCCTGCCGCGTCTATACCGGCTGGATCTGCCCGATAACCAACTCAGCGGTCCGATCCCGGCGACGCTGGGCTCAATGCCGGAGTTGGGAATTCTGATTATGAACGACAATCAACTGACGGGCCCGATTCCGGCGGAACTGGGGTCGCTGCGCCACCTGGAATCCCTCTTGCTCCACAACAACCAACTGAGTGGACCAATCCCCCTGGCGTTCGCGGAGTTGGACGACCTATTGCATCTCCATCTGAGCGGCAACCCTGGTCTGACCGGCTGCATCCCCCCCGCCCTCCGCGACCTCCACAGCCACGACCTCGACCAACTCCCCCTCCCCGACTGCGACCCCTAACCCCCCTCACACGACCTCCGGCGCGACGACGCGCACGAAGACCTCGTTGGCCAGGCGACGGCCGCGGTGCGTCAGACGCAGCGAGCCCTCCGACCGCTCCAGCAGGCCCGACTCCAGGCCCCAGCGGAGGCCCGGCTCGACGACGGTCCAGGCGTCGCCGTAACGGGAGCGCAGGGCTGGCTCGTCGATGCCGGCGTTGAGGCGCAGGCCCAGCACGGCCGCATCGACGGCCGCCGTGGCCGGGTCGACCGCCTCCTGCGAGACGACCGCCGCCCAGCGGGCGTCCTCGCCGCCTGGCCCGGTGAGCGCCGCGACGTAGCGCGCCGGGCTGCGCTCGACGGCGTAGCGCACGCCGTCGACGAAGCCGTGCGCGCCCGGCCCCACACCCACGTACTCGCCCTGCCGCCAGTAGACGAGATTGTGCCGGCAGGCCCGGCTCGCCCCGCCGGCCGCCGGCCGCGCCCAGTTGCTGATCTCGTACTGGCGATAGCCCAGCGTCGCCAGCCGCGCCTCGGTCCACTCCGACATCTCCGCCACCACGTCGGGGTCCGCCTCGGTCACCCGCCCCTCCGCGACGCGCTGCGCCAGCGGCGTCCCGTCCTCGACCGTCAGCCCGTAGCACGACAGGTGGTCGGGGCCCCACGACACGACCCCGTCGAGGCTGCGCCGCCACGCCGCGGGCGACTGCCCCGGCAGCCCGAAGATGAGGTCGCAGTTGATGTTGTCGAAGCCCGCCGCGCGCGCCGTGTCGAAGGCCCAGCGCGCGCGCTCGGCGTCGTGCAGGCGGTCGAGGAACGCCAGTTCGCCCGGGTCGAGCGATTGCACCCCCATCGACAGGCGGTTCACGCCCGCCGCCCGGTACGCCGCCAGCCGCTCCGGCTGCACCGACTCCGGGTTCGCCTCCAGCGTGATCTCGGCGCCGTCGTCGAGCGCGCAGCCCGCGCGGATGGCGTCGAGGATGCGCGCGATCGACGCGCCCTCCAGCAGACTGGGCGTGCCCCCGCCGATGAACACCGTCGGCACGGGCCGGCCCGCCACGACCGGCGCCCAGGCGCGCAGCTCCGTCAGCAGCGCCGACTCCCAGGCCGGGATCGCGTCCTCCATGCCGGCGTACGAGTTAAAGTCGCAGTAGGCGCACTTGACCGTGCAGAACGGCACGTGCACGTACACGCTGACCGGCGCGGGCGGGGCGGTCGCAGCGGACGCGGTCGTCGGATCGATGCGGGTGCTCACACGCCCAGTGTAGGTCGCCAGTGTATCCGCGACGCCGCCCGCGCTCGCGTCCGCCGCGCCGCGCGTTGATCGCGATCGGGCGCCGTGGCACAGTGAGCCGGCGTCGCGGGTCAGTCGCGACGCCCAATCGGCCGGCCACACGGCCGAGCAATAGATGAGGTGAGGGCGTGCTCAAGACGCACAACTGCGGGGACCTGCGCGTGCGGGACGTCGGCGAGCCGGTCACGCTGGCCGGCTGGGTACACCGCCGCCGCGACCACGGCGGCGTCACCTTCATCGACCTGCGCGACCGCGCCGGCGTGGTGCAGATCGTCTTCCACCCCGACGCCGACGGCGCCGACCCCTCGCTCGTGGCGCTGCCCGGCGTGCGCGGCGAGTACGTCCTGCGCGTCACCGGCGACGTCGTCGAGCGCTCCGAGGAGACCAGGAACGCCAACCTCGGCAGCGGCGACGTCGAGGTCCAGGCCGCCACGCTTGAGATCCTCAACGAGGCCAAGACGCCGCCTTTTGCGATCGCGGACGATGTCGAGGTCGATGAGATCGTGCGGCTGCAATACCGCTACGTCGACCTGCGGCGTCCGGCGATGGTGCGCGCCATCGAGATGCGCCACGGCATGAACCAGTACATCCGCAACTTCATGACCAGCCGCGCCTTCAGCGAGGTCGAGACGCCGATCATGGTGGCGGCCACGCCCGAGGGCGCGCGCGACTACCTGGTCCCCAGCCGCCTGCACCCGGGCGCCTTCTACGCGCTGCCCCAGTCGCCGCAGCAACTCAAGCAGCTCCTGATGGTCGGCGGGCTGGAGCGCTACTTCCAGATCGCGCGCTGCTTCCGCGACGAGGATCTGCGCGCCGACCGTCAGCCCGAGTTCACCCAGCTCGACATTGAGGTCTCGTTCGTCGAGGAGGATGACATCCTGACGATGATGGAGGAGCTGTTCCACGGCCTCAGCCGCACGCTGCGCACCGACCTGCGCCTCCCCACTCCGTTCCCCCGCCTGACCTACGCCGACGTGGTCGAGCGCTTCGGCAGCGACAAGCCCGACCTGCGCTACGGCCTCGAACTGGCCGACTGCTCCGACCTCGTCCGGCACAGCGCCTTCGGCGTTTTCCGCGGCGCCGTCGAGGCGGGGGGGCGCGTGCGGGCCGTCGTCATGCCGGGCGGCGCGTCGCTGTCGCGCAAGCAGGTCGACGAGTTCACCGACCTCGCCAAGACGATGGGCGCCAAGGGCCTGGTCTCGATCCAGTTCACGGCCCCGCCGCCGGACGCGACCGAGGACGACGTGCGCTCGCCGGTGCTGCGGCATCTGGGCATCGAGACCGTGCGCGCCATCGGCGTCCGCTGCGACGCCAAGCCGGGCGACCTCGTGCTGCTCGCCGCCGGCCCCGACGGCCTCGTCAACACCGTGCTCGACGGCCTGCGCCGCGACATCGCCCGCCGCCTCGACCTGGCCGACCCGCAGATCCTGCAGTTCGCCTTCATCACCGACTTCCCCATGTTCGAGTGGGACGCCGACGGCCGCCGCTGGGACGCCCTCCACCACCCCTTCACCGCTCCCCACCTCGACGACCTCGCACTGCTCGACAGCGACCCGGGGCGGGCCCGCGCCCGCGCCTACGACGCCATCGCCAACGGCTACGAGCTGGGATCGGGCTCCATCCGCATCCACCGGCGCGCGATGCAGTCGCGCATCTTCGACCTGCTCGGTATCGGGCCGGAGGAGCAGGAGGCGCGCTTCGGCCACCTGCTGCGCGCCTTCGAGTACGGCGCGCCGCCGCACGGCGGCTTCGCCGTCGGGCTGGACCGCGTCGTGATGCTGCTGATGGGCGTCGAGAACATCCGCGAGGTCATCGCCTTCCCGAAGACCCAGTCGGCCACCGACCCCCTCACCGGCGCCCCGTCGTCGGTGACCGCGGCCCAGCTCAAGGAGCTGGGCATCCGCCTGGCGGCCCCGCCGTCGTGATGGGTGGCGTCGCGGACGCACTCCCTCCCGGGGCGATACCCTGGGCGCGGCGAACGGCGAGCACGCGCCGCGCGCCCCCCTGCGAGAGGAGACGCCGTGACATCCCCCATCACCGAGATCATCTTCGAGGTCAGCGAGGACGAGGTCGATGGCGGCTACTCCGCCAGCGCCTTGGGCTACGGCATCCACACCCAGGGCGAGACCATCGACGAGGTGCGCGCCAACGTCCGCGAGGCCGTCGATTGCTACTTCGACGAGGGTATGCCTCGCCCCGCGGTGATCCGCCTCTCCCCCGCGCCGCACACGTAAGACTGCGAGATTTGCGGCGCGACTGGGCTCCTCCGCTAGTCGAGCAGGAACTCTCGGCGTGCCCAGGGTATGAACTCCTCAGCACCCTCGAACGGGAGCCATTGGCCTGCTTCCAGGAACGCTGCAACGAGGGCCGTTGCATCCGGCTCCGTCAGCCGTCCACGCCGCAACCCCTGGATCACGAGCCACAGCGTCCCATGGACCGGAACTCCCCTGGCCCGCCCGGTGTTCACGCCGGCCCGATCGTCCACGATGGCCGTTGCTGCGTGGAGTTCGGCCCACGCCAGCGTCGCCGCTTCGCCGCGATCCCGTTCCCTGGATGAACCGAGAACCCGGGCGTACTCCGCGAAGACTCCGAGTTCGTCGAGGCTCGCGAGGCGGACGCGCTTGAGCCACTCTGCATCGAGAGCGGCGCGCAATGCCGGATAGGCAGAGGCGCCCTGTTCCAGCTCCCGGGCCACCTCATCGGTGACGACGCAGCGGGCATCGCCGCAGACGTCGTGGAGCACATCCATCCGGCCGGCGCGAGCGAAGTAGCTCAGCGGTCCCGCATCGAAGACAAAGACGGCGGCCGGCGTCACGCTGGCGACCGGCTCCGCAACTCACCCGCCAAGGCTTCAAGCGGGATCTGGTCTTGTTCGGGCAGATCGTCTTCCGTCACGGCGCCGTGCAGAAGCTCCAGTGCCCTGCCCGTTCCGAGCCGATGCCGCCGGTAGCCGCGAAACACGGCTCGCCGGATCGATTGAGGGATCGCGGGGGCGACCAACTCCTCGGCGATGGAGATGCCGAGCGCGGCGTATTCCCGCGCGCTCGGCGGCGCCTCCCCCAGAACCTCACCCGCGTGTTGGCCCAGCAGGCCGAAATTGACCAGGTGCCCGCACAGGGCGGTCCAACTCACGCGACTCTCCGCCGCGATGACGATGGCCGCGTGCCGGTGGTCGTCCGGCCCGCTGAGCGCGTCCCACCGCCGCAGCAGCCCGGCCCGAGGCAGCAGCAGGTGGATCGCGAAGGCGTTGATCAGGCGCTCGGTGTCGGTGTCCAAGTCCTGGTCGATCGCGTATTCGTCCTGGAAGACGTGATGCCCGATCTCGTGCGCCAGCGTGAAGCGACGCCGTCCCGATGGATGCACACCGTTGATCAGGGCCACGCCGGCCCGTTCGCCGGCGGCGACGTAGGCCCCGTCGGCCTGACTTCCGGGCAGCGCGAGCGAGTAGGCGAAGAGACTCAGCTTCTCGGCCGCGGCGCCGAGATCGATGACGGCCTCCTCGTCGAGGCCGAGATGTTCCCGCACCGCCATCGCCGCCCGTTCCGCCTCCGCGACGTCCCGGGGCAGCGCGAGGCGGATCCCGCCCTCCGCCGGCTTCAACAGGTCCGCTTCAAGCAGTTGCATGACTTCGCGAGTGAGCGCTTCGACTCGCAGATCGACCAGGTGCGTCATCGACGGGTCGGCGGAGCGATGACTGGCGACGACGGGTGGGGACTCGGTCACGAACCAATCGATCGGGAGGTCGGTCGCCTGCGCCAACTGCGCGAGTTCCAGCGCGCTCAACGTCCGATTCCCGCCTTCGATCTTGGCGATCACGGTGCGGCCCAGCCCGACCGTGGCCCCCAGCTGCTCCTGCGTCAGACTCAGCGCGCGGCGTGCTTGCGTCACACGAGCGCCGACGGCGGGCCAGTCCGAAAGGGTTCCGGGAGTCATGGCAGTGTCCTTGGGTTCCAGCCCCTCAAGTCCGTGTGTGCGAAAATAGCACACACCGTCGCGGTCATCCTACACGCGGGCGATCCCGGACGTCCCGCTGCCCGGGCTACGGCGAACAGTCGGGTAGGGGGATCTCGGCGAGGTCGTTCGTCGCGACGGCCCGGAGCGACGCGGGGACGCAGCCGCTGAGGCCGGGGTTGCCGCTCAGTCGCAGGGACTGCAGCCCGGCCAGCATCGCCAGTTCGGCGGGGATGGGGCCGCTGAGTTGGTTGTCGTTGAGGGAGAGGTACTGCAGGCCGCCCATGTCGCCGAGCGCCGGCGGGATGGGGCCGGTCAACTCGTTGCCGTTCAGGTAGAGGCCGATCACGTTGGGCAGCCCGCCCAAGGCCGCCGGGATGGCGCCGGTCAGCTGGTTGTCCCGCAGCGACAGCAGCGTCAGCTCGACCAGCCCGCCCAGCGACGCCGGGATCGCGCCGCTCAGTTGGTTGTCGCTCAACGCCAGGAGCGTCAGCGCGCGCAACTCGCCCAGCGACGCCGGGATCGGGCCCGTGAGTTGGTTGTCGCTCAGCGACAGCGACTCCAGGGCGCCCAGCGCGCCCAACTCGGCCGGGATCGCGCCGTCGAGCTGGTTGCCGCTTAGCGACAGGATGCGCAGTTGCGCCAGCGACCCCAGCGCGGGCGGGATCGGGCCGGTCAGGCGGTTGTCGTGCAGGCGCAGGAGTTCCAGGTTTGACAGAGCGCCCAGCTCGGCCGGGATGGCGCCGCTGAGACGGGTGTGCCCGAGGTGCAACTCGCGGAGCGCCGTCAGCCCGCCCAGTTGCGGCGGGATGTAGCCCGTGAGCGGGCGCGCCGCGACGTCCAGCGTCGTGACGCGCGGCGGCTCCCCCGCGACGCTGACGCCGTCCCACTCCGTGATCGGCGTTGCGGGGGCCCAGTTGAGGCTGGCGTCGCCGCGCAGCGCGCCCAGCGCCGCGAGCAGGATGGCGCAGTCGCCGACGAGGCCGGGGTGGTCGGCGGGCGCGGCGACCGCGACGCCGTTCATGCAGGGTTGGTCGGGCGGGGGCGGCGCGGGGCAGTCGGGCAGCGACAGCGTGTCGAGGTCGTTGTCGGGCACGTCCCGCAGCACGGGCGGGAGGCAGCCGGTCAGGCCGGGGTTGCCGCCCAGGTACAGCGCCGCGGCGCCGTCGAGCAGCCGCAGCGCCTCGGGGATGGGGCCCGCCAGTTGGTTGTCGCGCAGGTCGAGGCGCTGCAGGTCGGGCAAGGCCCCCAGCGTCGCCGGGATCGGGCCGGTCAACTGATTGCCGCGCAGCCGCAGCTCCCGCAACTCGCCCAGCGATCCCAGCGTCGCCGGGATCGGGCCCATCAGCGAATTGCCGTCGAGCGACAGGGTCTGCAGGCGCCACAGCGACCCGAGCCCGACCGGGATCTCGCCCGTCAGTTGGTTGCCGTGCAGCGACAGGGTCCGCAGGTGCGTCAGGAACTTCAGCTCGAGCGGGATGGGGCCGCTGAGCCAGTTGCCGTCGAGGCGCAATTCCCGCAACTGCGTCAGCACGCGTAGTCGCGCCGGGATGTGCCCCGTCAGACCGCGCGACGCCAGATCGAGCCCGCTCACATGCGGCCGCGCTCCCTCGACGGTGACGCCCTCCCAGTCGGCGATGGGGGCGCCGGCGTCCCAGTCGAGCGTGGCGCGGCCGGCGAGGGCGTCCCTGATCTCGAGCAGGAGGTTGCAGTCGCGGAAGAGCGTGGGCGTCGCCGTGGGGTCGGGCACGGCGGCGCCGTTCTCGCAGGGCGGCGGCGTGGGCGTGCAGACGGGCAGGCCGGTCGCGTACAGGTCGTTGGCGCGCGGGTACAGCAGCCGCCGCGGGACGCAGCCGGTCATGCCGGGGTTGCCGCTGAGGTACAACTGCACCAGCGAGGGCAGGTCGGCCAGCGCCGGCGGGATCGGCCCGGTCAGTTGGTTATCGCTCAGCGATAGCTGATTCAGGTTGCGCAGCGCCCCCAGCGTCGCCGGGATCGGGCCGCTCAGTTGGTTCCGGTGCAGCTCGAGAATCCGCAGGGCCGGCAGATCCCCGAATTCCGGCGGGATCGGCCCCGTCAACTGGTTCTCCGGCAGCCACACGGTTTCCAGGTTGCGCAGGGCCCCCAGCGCGGCGGGGATCGGGCCGCTCAACTGGTTCAGGCGCAGGTACAGGCTGCGCAGGGCCGAGAGGTCGCCGAGCGCCGCCGGGATGGGCCCCGTCAGCCGGTTGTGCCCCAGCGACAGCGACTCCAGGTTGCCCAGCGCGCCGAGCGCCGACGGGATGCGGCCCTCCAATTCGTTGTCGGTCAGCCGCAGGTTGCGCAGGTTGCCCAGGGCGCCCAGCTCGGCGGGAATCATCCAGGTCAGTTGGTTCTTGTCGAGCCGCAGGGTCTCCAAATTGGACAGCGATCCCAGCGCCGGCGGGATCAACCCGGTCAGCTGGTTGTCCTCCAGGCGCAGGAGGCGTAGATCGTGCAGGTGTCCGAGTTGCTCGGGGATGGAGCCGGTCAATGCGTTGTCGGCCAGCCACATCTCCCGCAGGCTGACCAGCGACCCCAGCTCCGGTGGGATGGGGCCGTCGAGGTCGTTGCGGAACAGCCACAGGACTTCGAGGTCGCGCAGCGACCCCAACTCCGGCGGGATCGGCCCCGTCAGCTTGTTGTTCTGCAGGTAGAGACCCCGCAGCGCCGTGAGACGCCCGAACTGCGGCGCGATGCCGCCCCGGAGACCGGTCGACCGCAGGTCGACCTCGATGACGCGCGGGGGCTCGCCGCCGAGGCTGACGCCGTCCCACTCGCCGATCGGCGTCTCGCCGTCCCAGTTGATCCCGCGGAGGCGGGTGAGCAGCGTCTTGGCGGCGAGCAGGTTGGCGCAGTCGATGACGAGGCCGTGGTTGGCCTCGGGGTCGGCGACGACGACGCCGTTCTCGCAGGTGGCGGGCGCGGCGTGGGTCGGGCCGGACGTCAGGCCGGCGACCAGCAACGCGGCGACCAAGAAGGAGAGGGCGCACTTGCGCACGGATCACCTCCGCCCCGACGCATCACCTCTGCCCGGGAACAAGGTAGGGGATCGGGCAAAGGTCAGGGCGGGCAGTCGGGGAGGGCCAGGTCGTCGAGGTCGTTGGAGCGGATGTCGAGGAGGCCGGTCGGGATGCATCCGGTCAGGCCGGGGTTATCGCGCAGTCGCAGTTGCCGGAGATCAGACAGGGCCCCCAGCTCCGGCGGGATGGAGCCGGTGAACTGGTTGTTGCGCAGATCCAGGCTCCGGAGTTGCGGGAGGGCCCCCAGTGCGGCCGGGATGGGGCCGGTGAGTTGGTTTTCGCCCAGAAACAGAACCCGTAGGTGGCGCAGAGCCCCCAACTCCTCTGGGATCGGACCGGCCAACTGGTTGCGGTCGAGCCACAGCTCCTCCAGTTGGTGCAGATCGCCGAGCGCCGCCGGGATGGGGCCGCTGAGTTGGTTGGCGCGTAGTGTCAGTCGCCGCAGTTCCGACAGGGCCCCCAACTCGGCCGGGATCCCGCCCGCCAGCCGGTTGTCGCCCAGCCACAGGGTGTCCAAGCTGCGCAGGGACCCCAGTGCCGCCGGGATCAGACCCGTCAGCCCGTTCCCGGACAGATCGAGACGCCAGAGCGCCGCCAGGGCCGCCAGTTCCGGCGGGATGCGGCCCGTGAGGCCGCGCCGAGACAGATCGATTCTTCGCACGCGCCGTGGCGCCCCGTAGACATCGACGCCGCGCCAGTCGGCCATGGGGATTGAGGGATCCCAGTTCAGGCTGGCTTGGCCAGCGAGCGTGGCCTCGACAGCGAGCAGAACGATGCAGTCGGCGACGAGGGCGGGGTGGTCGCGGGGGTCGGCGACCGCCGTGCCGCTCTCGCATGTTGGCGGGGCCGCCGGGTCCAGCCCGCAGTCGGGCAGGCGGAGCCGGCGGAGGTCGTGGTAGCGCGCGTCCAGCAGTGCCAGCGGGATGCAGCCCGTCAGACCGGGGTTCTGGCTCAGATACAGATGCTCCAGGTTGCCCAGCGCCCCCAGCGCCGCCGGGATCGGGCCGGTGAGTTGGTTGTCGCGCAGATCCAGAATCCGCACGCCGGCCAGATCCCCCAGCGCCGGCGGGATCGCCCCGGTCAACTGGTTGTCGGTCAGCCACAGGGATTCCAGGTTGCCCAGCGACCCCAGCGCCGCCGGGATCGGGCCCCGCAGTTGGTTGTTGTGCAGGGCTAGGTCGCGCAGGTTGCGCAGGTTCCCGAGTCGCGCGGGGATCACGCCCGTCAACTGGTTGCGGCCCAGCCACAGGGACTCCAGATTGTGGAGCAAACCGAGCGCCTCGGGAATCGTCCAAGTCAGCTGGTTGCCGCCGAGCCAGAGGGATTCCAGGTTGCTCAGGGCGCCCAGCGCCGGCGGGATGAGCCCCGTCAGTTGGTTGCCGTTCAGGGACAGGACGCGCAGGTTGCGCAGGTTCCCGAGTTGCGCGGGGATCGGGCCGGTCAACTGGTTGCCGCCCAGTGACAATCTCCGCAGGTGGCGCAGGGATGCGAGCTCCGGCGGGATCGGGCCCGTCAGACGGTTGTCGTACAGCGACAGCGCCTCGATGCTGCGCAGCGCGCCGAGCGCGGCCGGGATCGGCCCCGCGAGTTGGTTGTCGTGCAGCGACAGCGCGCGCAACGCCGAGAGACGTCCCAGTTGCGGGAGGATGCGGCCGGTGAGGCCGCGCGAGCGCAGGTCGACCTCGATGACACGCGCGGGGTCGCCGGAGACGGTGACGCCGTCCCACTCGCTGATCGGCGTGTCGCCGCCCCAGTTGAGCGGCGTGGCGGCGCTGAACTGGGTCTTCGCGGCGAGCAGGTTGGCGCAGTCGATGACGAGGCCGCGGTTGGCGTCGGGATCGGCGACGACGACGCCGTTCTCGCAGGTGGGCGTCGCGGCCTGGGTCGGGCCGGACGTCAGGCTGGCGAGCAGCAGTACGGCGAACAAGAAGGAGAGGGCGCACTTGCGCACGGATCACCTCCGCCCTGCTCCGTCGCCCTGCCCGGGAACAAGGTAGGGGATCGGGCAAAGGTCAGGGCGGGCAGTCGGGCAGGGGGAGGTCGTCGAGGTCGTTCGTCTCGACTTCGCGGAGCGACGCGGGGATGCAGCCGGTGAGGCCGGGATTGCCGCCCAGGTAGAGGGCCGCCAGGCGGGGGAGGGCCGCCAGTTCGGCCGGGATGGGGCCGCTGAGTTGGTTGTCGCTGAGGGAGACGAACCAGACGAGGCGCATCGCGCCCAACTCGGGCGGGATGGTCCCGCTCAACTGGTTGCCGTGCAGGGCGAGCGCCTGCATGCGGCGCAGCAAGCCGAGCGCCGGCGGGATCGGACCGCTCAACTGGTTGCCGTCGAGGAAGAGGTACTGCAGACCACCCACGGCGGCGAGCGCCGCCGGGATGGGGCCGCTCAGATCGTTGTCGCTGAGCCGCAACTCCCACAGCCCCGTCAGCGACGCCAACTCGGCCGGGATGGGGCCGCTGAGCTGGTTGCCGGACAGCTGCAGGGCGCCCAGGCTGGGCAGCGACGCCAGCTCGACCGGGATCGGGCCGCTGAGGTTGTTGTCGTTGAGCCGGAGGTTCGTCAGGCCGGACAGCGATGCGAGCGCCGGCGGGATGGGGCCGCTCAGGTCGTTGCCGCCCAGGTGCAGCAGTCGCAGGACGGGCAGGGCTCCGAGTTCCGGCGGGATGGGGCCGCTGAGTTGGTTGTCCTGCAGGCGCAGGAACCAGAGGCGCCCCAGGTCGCCCAACTCCGCCGGAATCGGCCCGCTGATCTGGTTGTCGTCGAGCCATAGCTCCCAGAGGCCGGGCAGGGAGCCGAGTTCCGGCGGGATGGCCCCGCTCAGCTGATTGCCGTCCAGCCGCAGCGAGCCGAGGGCGGCCAGGTCGCCGAGTTGCGCGGGGATGGCGCCGCTCAACTGGTTGTGGTGCAGGCTGAGGTGCAAGAGGTTCGCCAACGACCCAAGCGCCGCCGGGATCGGCCCGCTGAGCCGGTTCCCGTGCAGCCAGAGGAACTCGATGCTGGGCAGCGACGCCAGCTCCGGCGGGATCTCGCCGCTGAGTTGGTTGTCGTTGAGGGAGAGGTAGATCAGGTCGGGCAGCGCGCCCAGCTCCGGCGGGATGTGGCCGCTCAGCCGGTTGTCGGACAGGGTGAGCAGCCACAGGTCGGGCAGAGCGCCGAGTGCGCCGGGGATGGGACCGGTCAGCTGGTTGCTCTGCAGTCGCAGGGCCGCCAGGTGGGGCAACCACTTGAGCGCGGGTGGGATGCCGCCCGTCAGCCGGTTGCCCCCCAGCCACAGGACGCGCAGTTCGGTCAGCCCGGCGAGGTCGGGCGGGATGCGGCCCGAGAGACCGCGCCACGACAGATCGAGCGCCCACACGCGCCGCGGCGTCCCATCGATCACGACGCCGTCCCACAGCAGCATGTGGGTGGCGGGGTCCCAGTTGAGCGTCCCCTCGCCGGCGAGCATGTCCCTGAGGCCGAGCAGGATGGTGCAGTCGCGGACGAGGCCAGCGTTGCCGGCAGGGTCGGGGACGGCGCCGTCGGTCTCGCAGGGCGGCGGGGGCGGGGGCGGCGGGCAGTCGGGCAGGGCCACGTCGGCGAGGTCGTGGTCGGGGAGGTCGTGCAGGGGCAGGGGGATGCAGCCGCTGAGGCCGGGGTTGCCGCCCAGCGACAGCCGCGCCAGGTCGGGCAGGCCGGCCAGCGCCGCCGGGATCGGCCCGGTCAGCTGGTTGTCGCCCAGCGACAGGGATTCGAGGCCGGCCAGGGCCGCGAGCGCCGCCGGGATCGGCCCGTGGAGTTGGTTGCCGGCCAGGTCGAGCGTCCGCAGGGCGGGCAGGCCCGCCAGCGCCACCGGGATCGGGCCAGTCAACTGGTTGCCGCCAAGCGCCAAGGTCTCCAGGTCCCGCAGGAACCCGAGCGCGGACGGGATGGGGCCGCGCAGATCGTTGTCGCTCAGGCCCAGGTGCCGGAGGCCACGCAGGGCGCCCAGCGTCTCGGGGATCGTCCAGGTCAGCCCGTTGCGGTCGAGCCGCAGCGACTCCAGGTTCGACAGCGATCCCAGCCGTGGCGGGATCAACCCGGTCAGTTGGTTGTCGGACAGGGACAGGACGCGGAGGTCGTGCAGGTCCCCGAGTTGCTCCGGGATGGGACCGGCCAGCCGGTTGTCGTGCAGTTCCAAGGACCGCAGAGCGCCCAGCGACCCCAGCTCGGGCGGGATCGGGCCGCTGAGTTCGTTGCCGTGTAGCGACAGAGCCTCGAGGCTGCGCAACTCGCCCAGCGCGGCCGGGATCGGCCCCGTCAGGCGGTTGCCGTGCAGGGACAGGGTGCGCAGCGCCGTCAGACGGCCCAACTGCGGCGCGATGCGGCCCGTGAGGCCGCGCGACGACAGCTCCAGCCCCTCGACGCGCGGCGGCTCGCCGCCGAGGGTGATGCCGTCCCACTCGGCGATGGGCGTCTCGCCGCCCCAGTTGAGCCCGACGGGGTCCGTGAGCAGGGTCTTCGCGGCGAGCAGGTTGGCGCAGTCGATGACGAGGCCGCGGTTGGCGGCGGGGTCGGCGACGACGACGCCGTTCTCGCAGGTGGGGGGCGCGGCGCGGGCCGGGCCGCCCGTCGCGGCGAGGCCGAGCAGCAGCGTCGCGAGGAGGAGGGCGAGGGGGCGCGTGCGCAGGGATCACCTCCGTCGGCGGGGTCGGCCCGGGCGGGGAGGATAGGGGATCGGCGGTCGGGGGGGTCGTCAGGGCGGGCAGTCGGGGAGGGGGAGTTGGTCGAGGTCGTTTGAGATCACCTCGCGGAGCGAAGGGGGGATACAGCCGGTCAAGCCGGGGTTGCCGCTCAGCCAGAGGAGTCGCAAGTCGTGCAGGGCGGCGATCTCTACAGGGATCGGGCCGCTGAGCTGGTTGTCGTCCAATGCCAGGAAGCGCAGATCGCGCAGGGCCCCGAGTTCGGCGGGGAGGGAGCCGGTCAACTGGTTGTCGCGCAGCCACAGGAACCGCAGGTCGCGCAGGGCCGCCAGCGCCGCCGGGATGGGGCCGGTCAGCTCGTTGCCGCTGAGATGCAGGGCGTTCAGTGCCGTGAGCCCGGCGAGCTCGGGTGGGATGTGGCCCGTGAGACCGCGCTCCTCCAGATCGATCCCTTCGACGCGCGTGGACGTGTCGCCGAGGGTGATGCCATCCCAGGCGGTGATGGGCGTGGCGGGGTCCCAGTTGAGGGTGGCGTCGCCCGCGAGGGCGTCCCTGGCCGCGAGCAGGATGTTGCAGTCGGTGAGCAGGTTGGAGGCGCGGGTGGGGATCGCGGCCACGGGCACGGCCTCGCAGATGAGCGGCGGCGTGGTGCAACTGGGGAGCCGGAGCTCGACGAGGTCGTGGTAGGGCAGGGTGCGCAGGCCCGGCGGGATGCAGCCGGTGATTGGGTTGCCACTCAGCTGTAGGGACGTCAGGGTGTCGAGCGACGTGAGCGACGCGGGGATGGCGCCGGTGAGCTCGTTGTCGTGCAGCGACAGCGAGGACAGGCGGGGAAGGAGCGCGAGTTCCGCCGGGATGGCGCCGCTGAGCTGGTTGTGGTGCAGCCGCAGGAAGATCAGGCTGGGGAGCGACGCGAGTTCCGCGGGGATCGAGCCGCTCAACCGGTTGTGGTGGAGCAGCAGGGCTCGCAGGCCGCGCATGGACCCAATCTCGGGCGGGATGGGGCCGGTGAGTTGGTTATTGGACAGCCAGAGGTTGGTGAGACCGCGCAGGGACGCGAGTTCGGCGGGGATGGGACCGCTGAGTTGGTTGTCGTGCAGCCGCAGGGACACCACGCCGCGCAGGCCGCCCAGGGACGCCGGGATGGGGCCGGTCAACTGATTGTCATGCAGCCAGAGCCACTCGATGGCGGTAAGGGAGCCGAACTCGGCGGGGATGGGGCCGGTGAGCTGGTTATCGTGCAGCCATAGCTCCCACACTGCGGGCAAGGAGCCCAGCGTGGCCGGGATGGGGCCGCTGAGTTGGTTGCGCTCCAGCCGGAAGGTCCCCACGTTTAGCAGCGACCCGAGCTCCGGCGGGATCGCTCCCGTCAGTGCGTTGTCGTTGAGACCCAGGGCCGTCAGGTTGACCAGCGAACCCAGCGACGCGGGGATACGGCCGGTCAACTGGTTGTTGCCCAGCTGCAGGAGGCCGAGGCTGCGGAGGGATCCCAACTCGCTGGGGATCATCCCCGTGAGTTGGTTGCTGTCCAGCGTAAGGTTCCGGAGATTGCCGAGGCGGCCCAGGGCCGCGGGGATCGTGCCCACCAGTTGGTTATCCTCCAGGCGCAGGTAGCGCAGCGCCGACAGGTCGCCGAGTTGGCGCGGGATGGTCCCGCTGAGGCCCCGTGCGGGCAGTTTGAGGCGCCAGACCCGGAGCGGCGGCTCTTCCGAGAGGGTGATGCCGTCCCAGTCGGCGATCGGCGTGCGGGCGTGCCAGTTGAGCGGGGCGTCCCCGGCGAGGCTGGATTTGGCGGCGAGCAGGGCGACGCAGTCGGCGACGAGGCCGGGGTTGGCGGCGGGGTCGGCAATGGCAACACCGTTCTCGCAGGGGGGCGGGGGCGCGGGGCAGTCGGGGAGCGGGAGGGGGGCGAAGTCGTGGGAGGGTACGTCGCGCAGCACCAGCGGGATGCAGCCGGTGAGGCCAGGGTTGCCGCTGACGGTCAGGCGCAGCAGGTGCTCCAGTTCCGCCAGGGCCGGCGGGATCGGGCCGCTCAATCGATTCTGGTGCAGCAGCAAGTACTCCAGGCTGCGCAGCGCCCCCAACTCGGTGGGAATCGGGCCCGTGAGCTGGTTTTCGTTCAGCCAGAGCACCTGCAGTTCCGAAAGACCCCCCAGTGCCAGCGGGATGGGCCCGGCCAGCTGGTTCTTGCTCAGCAACAGCTTTTCCAGCTTGCCCAGTGCGCCGAGTGCGGACGGAATGGGGCCCGTGAGCTGGTTGACCTCGAGCGACAGATAGGACAGGTGCTCCAGCGCTCCCAACTCCGGTGGGATGGCGCCGCTCAATTGGTTGGTGTGCAGCGACAGCTGCTCCAGACTGCGAAGGGCCCCGAGCGCCAGCGGGATGGCGCCCGTGAGTTGGTTTCTGCTCAGCCAGAGGACTCGCAAGACCGGCAGGCGCGCCAGCTCCGGCGGGATGGGCCCCGTCAGCTGGTTGCCGCCCAGACTGAGGAACTCCAGGCTGCGCAGGTTCCCCAGCGCCGCCGGGATCGCACCCGTCAGCCGGCTGTCGGACAGATCCAGTCTCTGCAACGTGCTCAGCGCTCCGACCGCCGGCGGGATCCCGCCGGTCAGCTGGTTGCCACCGAGCGACAGTGTTTCCAGATTGGGCAGGGCGCCCAACTCCGGAGGGATCGGGCCGGTCAACTGGTTGCCGTATAGCGACAAGTGCCGCAACGCAGTCAGGGACGCGAGCACCGCAGGGATCGAGCCCGTCAGTTGGTTGTTCCCGAGCGCCAGCTCTTCCAGACTGCGCATCGCACCCAGCGCCAGCGGGATGGGGCCGCTGAGCTGGTTGCCGTTCAGCGCCAGGGAGCGCAGGTGGGGCAACGCCGCCAGCGCCTCGGGGATGGGGCCCGTCAGTTGGTTATTCCCGAGCGCCAACGCCTCCAGACTGTGCATCGCGCCCAGCGCCGGCGGGATGGCGCCGGTCAGTTGGTTGCCGTCCAGCCGCAGGACTTCCAGGTTGGACAGGTCCGCCAGTTTCGGCGGGATGTGGCCGGTGAGACCGCGCTCCGGCAACGACAGCTGGCGGACGCGCGACGGGGCGCCGTCGACGGTGACACCATCCCAGTGGGTGATGGGGATCGCCGGGTCCCAGTTGAGCGGGGCATCCCCGGCGAGGGTCGCTTTGACGGTGAGGAGGGCGACGCAGTCGGCGACGAGGCTGGGGTTGACGGCAGGATTGGCGACGGCGATGCCGTTGCGGCAGGGCGGGTCGGTCGCCGGCGGCGGCGCCGTCGAAGATCCGCAGTCGGGCAGGCCGAGCTGGGCGAGGTCGTTGGAGGGCACATCGTGCAGCGCGGGCGGGATACAGCCCGTTAAAGCGGCATTGCCCCCCAGATCCAGGTGCTTCAACTGCGACAGGGCCGCCAGTTGGACGGGGATCGCGCCGCGGAATTGATTGCCGCGCAGCGACAGAGTTTCCAGCGCGTGCAGGGCTCCCAGCGTCGCCGGAATCGCGCCGCTCAGTTGGTTGTCGTCGAGCCGGAGGTGGCGCAGGGTCCGCAGCGTGCGGAGATCGGGCGCGATGACGCCGCTGAGACGGTTGCGCTGCAGCCACAGCAACTCAAGGTTGCCCAACGAGCCCAGGGCCGCGGGGATCGGGCCGCTGAGCTGGTTGCCGTCCAGGGACAGGTGATCGAGGGCGGCCAGGGACCCCAGCTCCGCCGGGATGGGCCCCGTCAGCTGGTTGCCGGACAGGGACAACGTGCGCAGCGCCGTCAGACGGCCGAGCTGCGGTGCGATGCGGCCCGTGAGGCCACGCGACGACAGTTCGAGCCCCTCGACGCGCGGCGGCGCTCCGCCGACGATGACGCCGTCCCACTCGCCGATCGGCGTCTCGCCGCCCCAGTTGAGCGGGGTGGCCGCGGTGAACTGCGTCTTCGCCGCGAGCAGGTTCGCGCAGTCGATGACGAGGCCGCGGTTCGCGTCGGGGTTCTCGACGACGACGCCGTTCTCGCAGGTGGCGGGCGCGGCGTGGGTCGGGCCGCCCGTCGCGGCGAGGCCGAGCAGCAGCAGTGCCGCGACGAGGAAGGCGAGGGGACGCGTGCGCAGGGATCACCTCGGTCTGGAGGGGCCGTCACTCCCCAGCGCCACGGTAGGGCATCGGGGCCGCCGGTGCGGTCAGACGCCGCCGGCGACGTCGAGGATGATCTTGCCGAAGTTGCGGTCGGCCTCCATGTAGCGATGCGCGGCGGCGGCGGCGCGGAGGGGGAAGACGCGGTCGATGACGGGGCGCATGCGGCCGTCGATGAGGGCGGGCTCGAGCTGCGCGCGGTAGGCGCGGGTGATGGCGACGCGGTCGGCCAGGGGGCGCGAGCGCATGACGGTGCCGTAGATGCGCAGCCGCTTGCCCATCAGGTGGCTCAGGTTGATCTCGGTCTTGGCGCCGCCCATCAGGCCGACCTCGACCAGCCGGCCGGCGTGCGCCAGCGACCGCAGGTTGCGTTCGAGGTAGGGGCCGCCGACGACGTCGAGGATGACGTCGACGCCCGTGCCGCCCGAGGCCTCGTCGACGGCGGCCACGAAGTCGTTGCGCTTGTAGTTGACGGCCAGGGTCGCGCCGAGGTCGCGGGCCTTGGCGCACTTCTCGTCGGTGCCGGCCGTGATCCAGGCCTCGCCGCCGAGCAGCCGGGCGATCTGGATGGCGGCGATGCCGACGCCGCTGCCGCCGCCGTGGATGAGCGCGCGCTCGCCGGCTTGCAGCGCGCCGAGGTCGTTGATGGCCGTGTTGGCGGTGAAGAAGACCTCGGGGATGGCGGCGGCGAACGGGTAATCCCAGCCGCCGGGGATGGGCATGGCGAGTTGGTGGTCGATGGTGGCCAGCTGGCCGTAGCCGCCGCCCCCGCTGAGGCCGTAGACGCGGTCGCCGACGGCGAAGCCCTGGGCCTCGGCGCCCATGCCGACCACCTCGCCGGCCAGTTCGAGGCCGAGAATGGCCGAGGCGCCGTGCTGGGGCGGGTAGTGGCCCCGGCGCTGCATGGTGTCGGCGCGGTTGAGGGCGCTGGCGTGCACGCGCACGAGGAGGTCGGCGGGGCCGGGGGTGGGGTCGGGCACGTCGGCCAGGGCCAGTTGCTCGGCCCCGCCGGGCGCTCGGACGATGATGGCTTTCATGGTCGGCCTTCCTGGGTGGTCGGAGGGTAGGGGCGGGGGTGGGAGGGGTCTATGGGGGGCGGTACCGCGAGCAGCAGAGGTAGCCGCGCGCCGGTGATATGGTCCGGGCATGACTTCTCCCCAGATCACGACTGAGTCTTCGGATCTCCTCGGCCGCCTTGGTCCGGACGTTGAGCGCGAGGAGTCGGCTCGCCTTGCAGAACCGAGAGTACGGGTCGAACGCAGGCTGCTGGGGACCGACTCACAGCACTGCTATCATGGCCTAGCAATGCGCCGAGAGGAAACTGGACATGGCGAACTCGCGTTATGTGACTAGTCTCACACCGGAAACACGGCAGACCCTCCGTGAGACACTTCATGCAATCCAGGCTGGCACATGCTACATATGCCGAGAGGCAATCGACCTGCAGTTGCACGACGGCTCTTTGGAATTCGACCACATTGAGCCTCTAGCGACGGGTGGAAAAGACACGGACCATAATCTAGCCTTGACGCACTCCGATTGCAACAGGAATAAGGGTGCGTCTGACCTGCGAGTGGCACGGTGCCTCGTCGAACTCATGTCGCTCCAGCAGGCGGCAAAGGACCGTGGCGACAGAGGCGCGAACCTTGACGATGTGCTTCGGAGTCATGGTGGAGCCGACAGCCAACTGGCTCTCAAGCAAGCTGAGTCTACCGTGGAGTTCTCCTTCCCGCATGCCGACGATAACCGCATCCACCACGCGCCCCTCTACAACGACAAGCTGAGCAAATGCCGGTACTTCTTCGCACTTGTTCCTTTACAGTACATTCACCACGATGACATGATCAACCCGCGATCGATCGGATCGAATATCCGAGGCCTCATTGAGGAGTTCCTCAAGGAGCGACCTCAGTTGCATGTTGGTCTTGCTTGGTGGACCCCGGATAGCAGCGACCGTGGAACACTGAAATTGTTCGACGGACAGCATAAGGCTGCGGCACAGATCTTCTTGGGGGCAACGGAGTTACCCGTGCGCGTCTTTGTGAACCCATCTGTGGATGTACTCATCGAGACCAACACCAATGCAGGCAGTCGTCTGCGCCAGGTGGCGTTCGATAAAGCGACCATGCGCCACCTCGGTAGTACGCTCTATGATGATCGGCTCCAGCAATTCCAGAAAATGCAGGGCCTTCTGGAAGATGACTTCTCGTTCAGCGAGCAGAATCTCGTTCATCACTTTCGCGGTGAACGCCGTCAGATGCAACGATTCATCATCGATGCTCAGCGGGACGCTATTGCACGGGATCCGAACAACCGTCTGTTCGAGTTCGTAGAGTGGTCCGGCAAGGGAGCTGACCGACCACTGGCGTATTCGACCGTTGATAGTGCATTCTTCCAGTTGCTATACCAGAAGCCCCTCAGTACGCCGATAGATCAGGGTGTTGAGCGGGAGCTTGAACGTCGGCAAATGACGCACCTGATGAACATATTCGCTGAGACGCTTCTCATTGGTCGGTGGGATGTCGACATCGGTGGCCGACGACTCGAGAACCGAATCCAACAAGGAGACAAGTTCCCTCCTGAGCATCTCCGAGCCTGGAGGATTTCTCGTGAAGAAGTGGCAGTAAATGTGATGCGCTTGGTGCGATTGGTGATCGAACACTACAATGCGTACACTGGAAAACTTGTCGATCGTGAGCGCCTGTTTCTGGAGGACTTCCCGGATGCGCTCTGGGGGAACATCGAACGATTCCTGCGGGGGCTCTCTGAACTCACATGTTGGACGGACACGGAGCTTAGCTCGTCAGTTTTCGGTCCTAAGCAGAACCTGGACTATTGGGACTCGGTATTCAAGACCGGGAAGTCTCCGAGCGGGACGGTGATTCTCCTGCGAGGGATCGAGCTACGGGAAATGATTGCCCAGCACTAGGCCGGCGGGCCAGATCTTATGATCACCGTCGCCAACAGCATCGAGCGCAGGAGGATGCGCCGCTCGGCGCGATGCTGTCAGCCGGGGCCTGGCATGCGCGCCAGGTGCGGGGGCGGGGATGAGCAGGTGAGCAATCGGCGAGCCTAGGGAGCGGCACACTCGGAACGGATTCGCGTCTCCCAGGGGTCAGCTACGGCCGCCTGTCCTCGTCACCCAGTTCGGACACGGGCTTCGACACGGGCCTAGTGATGTAAGGGCACCCGCCGAATATCCGCCAGCGCACAAGCTGCGAGCGTACGTAGAGATAGCGGACGAGCCGATAACGGACGCCCCACAAGCGCTCGTGTCCGTCGTTGAGTTCAACTTGGATGTCGAATTCAAGCCGCCAGTGAGGAGTGTGCGACGTGATCATGTCCGCCACGTACCATTCGTCCCAGTCGTGGCGGCTAGGCTCGTAACTCACTGCAGCAGCGTTACTCGCTGTGACACGGATACTCACCCCTCCTGTGAGGTCAGGTGGAGGAGGGAGACTCGGGCATCCAAAGAAGACAATCTCACTAGAACTGTTCGGAAGGGGACGCGACCGTTCAAGGACCGTGCGGTACGGCGTGGAGTCAGGGTCGAGGGCGACGAGGCTGTCCGCACGGTCGTCGAGGTGCTCCATACGAGCGTCTTTGGTAGTCACCTCCCAAAACGGCGAGACAATCCGCAGGCTGTCACCGAAGGCAGCGCCCTCAAGTTCGATGGTGACATCGGAAGCAGGCAGACTCCCGGAATTCACGATTGTGAGCCTCGGACCGTCGGTGAGAGCACCGCGCCTCGACGCGATGTCGCGCACGAGGCATGAGAGTTCGGGCCGCGGTGGCCGAAAGGCGAGCACGGCGGCACCGACCACCACGAAAGCGAAACCAACCCCCGCGACGGGCAGCAGCGCCTCGGCCAGCGCGAGGTCACTCTCGCGATCCCATCCACCCCAGACGACCCATGCGGCGTAGCCAGCGGTGACCAGCAGGAACCAGAGCGTCGCGAGCACCAACGCGAGTCCAACGTGATCCCCGAACCACTGCAACCAGCGCACTGATCACCTCCGACCCGACGCGCCGCCCGCTCTCACGAGCAGCGTAGGACACCACCCGGTCTCGGAGCCGACGCTGTGCACGTCATCGCGCGGCGGAGCACATCGACCGGGGAGCAGGCGCGCGCCGACCACCAACGCCGACCTACGAACGGGCCGACCTCTCGACGTGCTCGCGGAGCGCTCCGTTGATGTCCGTTTGGTATCCGCGACCGCCGGGAGCGCGGGCCTTGAACCAAGCGATGGTGTCGGCGTCGAGGCGCAGCGTGATCTGCTGCTTCACGGGCCGGTAGAAGACGCCGCGCCGGGCGTCGGACCAGTCGAGAATCTCCGGGGCGTCGGTCGTGTCGATCTGGTCGTCGGGCAGGGCCTCCAACGCCTGGATCTGCTTCTGAACGTCCGGCGGCAGCTCAGTCATGACACTACGAGTTGTAGCTACACGGCAGGCGGATCGTCAACGCCCGTCCGACCACACGCGGGGGCAATCGCGCAGCCGACCACCCCCACTCGCTACCCTGACGCCATGTACGTCATCGGGACGGCCGGGCACGTCGACCACGGCAAGAGCACGCTCGTCGAGGCGCTGAGCGGCATCGACCCCGACCGCTGGGCCGAGGAGAAGGCGCGCGGCCTGACCATCGACCTCGGCTTCGCGTGGTGCACGCTGCCCAGCGGGCGCGAGGTGAGCCTGGTGGACGTGCCGGGCCACGAGCGCTTCATCAAGAACATGCTGGCCGGCGTGGGCGGCATCGACCTGGCGCTGTTCGTGGTGGCGGCCGACGAGGGGGTGATGCCGCAGACGCGCGAGCACTTGGCCATCCTCGACCTGCTGCAGACGACGCACGGGGTGGTGGCGCTGACGAAGTGCGACTTGGCCGAGGGCGAGTGGCTGGACCTGGTGGAGGCCGACGTGGAGGAGCTGCTGGCGCCGACGTCGCTGGCGGGGGCGGCGATCGTGCGCTGCTCGGCGGCGACGGGCGCGGGGCTGGACGCGCTGCGGGCGGCGCTCGACGGGGCGCTGTCGGCGCTGCCGCCGGTGCGCGACATCGGCCGGCCGCGGCTGCCCATCGACCGCGCCTTCACGATCAGCGGCTTCGGCACGGTGGTCACCGGCACGCTGATCGACGGGCCGCTGCGCGTGGGCGAGCGGGTGTCGGTCGCGCCGGGCGGGATGCAGGCGCGCATCCGCGGGCTGCAGAGCCACAAGCAGCGGGTCGAGCGGGCCGAGCCGGGCACGCGCACGGCGGTCAACCTGAGCGGCATCGCGCCCGACGCGCTGTCGCGCGGGATGGTGCTGACGACGGGCGACTGGCTGGCGGGCTCGACGGCGATGGACGTGCGGCTGCGCACGGTGGCGCCGGCGAGCGGGCGGCTGCGCCATAACACGACGCTGACGCTGCACACCGGGGCGGCCGAGGTCGCGGCGCGGCTGCGGCTGCTCGAGAGCGAGGCGGACGCGGCGGGAGCGCCGGCCGACGAGATCCCGCCCGGGGCCGAGCGCTGGGCGCAGCTGCGGCTCGAGGATCCGGTGGGGGCGGCGCGCGGCGACTACTTCGTGCTGCGCAACTCGGCGACGACGGTGGGCGGCGGGCGCATCGTCGATACGCGGCCGCGGCGGCATCGGCGCGACGAGCCGGCCACGCTGGCGGCGCTGTCGCGGCTGCTGGAGGGGTCGCCCGACGACACGCTGCTGACGGTGCTGCAGCGCATCGAGCCGGCCCCGCTGTCGCAGCTGCGGGCGCGGGCGGAGCTCGACGACGCGGCGACGTCGGCGGCGGTGGGGCGGCAGATCGAGGCGGGGGCGATCGTGGCGCTGGAGGCGGGGCCGGGGCCGGCGGGCGAGGCGACGACGCTCTGCACGGCGGCGGGCTTCGAGGCGCTGTCGGGGCGGGCGCTGGCGGCGGCGCGGGAGTTCGTCGAGGCGCACCCGCTGCGGCCGGGCATCCCGCGCGAGGAGCTGCGCAGCCGGCTGGGGCTGCCGGCGCGGGCCTTCGCCGGGCTGGAGGCGCGGCTGACGGGCGACGGGGGGTCGCTGGCGGCGCGCGAGGGGTCGCTCGACCTGGCGGGCCGCGAGGTCACGCTGGCGGCCGAGCAGGAGCGGGAGGCCGAGGCGCTGGTGGCGCGGCTGCGGGCGGCGGGGTCGCGGCCCGAGAGCGCGCCGGTCGAGGCCGAGTTGGCGCAGTACCTGGCGTCGCGGGGGCGCATCGTGCGGCTGGCCGAGGGCCTCTACCTGGAGGGCGAGACGCACGCGGCGATGCTGGCGTCGGTGCGGGCGGCGATCGGCGAGCGGGGCCGCATCACGCTGGCCGAGGCGCGCGACCTGTTCGGCAGCAGCCGCAAGATCGCGCAGGCCTTCCTGGAGGACCTGGACCGTCGTCAGATCACGCGTCGGGTGGGGGATGCGCGCGTCCTGCGTCGGGGCTAGGGGCTCTCACTGGTACAAGCTCCGCGCCAGCGCGATGGCGTCGTCAATGCCGCGTCCGTCGGGGTCACTGGCGCTCGCAAACACGACCGCGAAGTACTCGACGCCGGCAGTGTCATCGATGATGTACACGGCCGCGGCAACCCGGTAGTGGTGCAGGTACGCCGGATGGCCGTCGATCGTACGGACCTCTTCGGCGTAATCCGGTCCACCGGGATCCCCGACCCGCAGCATGCGGGGGCGGTAGTCCCGTCGTGCGATCCAAGTGATCGCCGCCCAGTGGCGGTTAGCCCCGAGGTAGCGCACGCCAACGTACCACTCCTCCGCCGACATGGAACTGATTGTCCAGCCCGCTGGCAGGGTTGGTTCGTTCCACAGCGGGTGCTGGCGGACGACGGCAGGGTCGCCTGACGGCCACTCGGGGTCCTCCGTGCCCTCCGAGATCCCCGCCGCTCCAGAGCCGCCACTGGACGCCCGTGGCACCTTGGTAACCTCTTCCAACACCCCCTTCCAACCGAGAGGGACTAGTTCGAAGGGCCCGTAGCGCACCGGGCTGGTGATGCGGGGAGCGAAGAAGCTCGGCGGATCCACGGTGACCCGGACCGCGGTACCGGTCGTGATAGTGCCCGTGCAGCCCGTGAACGCGTAGGCCTTCCACTCGATCCCGAACTCCTTTCGCGGCGACGTCCCCTCCGGGTCCGCCTTCACCTCCGTCACCGCGTAGCGCACCCAGCAGTCGTCCGCCTCCCGCCACTCGACCACGTCCCCCACCGCCACGCCGCTGTAGGTGGCCGCCCGCGACGCTCCGTCCGCGTCCGATGTGTGGATGCGCAGGCCGATCGTCGTGCCGTCGCGCAGACCCTCGTACGTCGTGACGGCGTCGCCCGCGGTGTCGAGGAAGGCGTAGCTGCCGGGGGTGGTCGCCTGGCCCGTGGTGTCGTAGGTCGAGTAGGGGAGGCCGGCGGGGGCGGCATCGGGCGTCGAGCAGATCAGCGCCCCGACGAGGTACTCGACGCACGAGAGGGAGGTCGCCGCGGAGGCGGTCTGAGCCGGCACGACCGCAAGGCCGACGGAGAGCAGGACGGACAGGATCAACGAGACGCCGCGCATGCGCACGGGTGGCTCCCGTTCCGATCCGTCGCCCCTGCCCGGGTTCAGCCTACACGCCCGGGCCGCCTCTGCTCCACGCGCCGGAGGGACCCCTCAGCGATCGCCGGACGGCAGCTTCTCTTCGATGCGGGCGAGGATGTCGCGAATCTCGGCCAGCAGTGGCGCATCGCCGGCGGGAGCGGAGGCGGCGGAAGCGGGGGCCTCCTCGCCGCCCAGCACGACTTGGCGCTGGCGCAGGATGGCGTCGCGCATCGCGGGGGCGTCGATGATGCCGATGAGGTCGCCCTCGCTGCCGGCGTTCTGCCCCGCCTGGCCGGCCGTCTCGACCTTCAGTCCCCGCAGCCCGTAGCGGCGCATGATGGGGCCGTCGTGCAGGCGGACGTCGGTGATGCGATTGAGGGGAATCGTCGACTCCTTGCGGAAGAAGACGCCCTTGCGGATCTCCACCGCCTGCGTCGTCAGGCGCGCGGAGAGGCGGTCCAGATACTGGGGGTAGTACCAGCGGGAGAAGAGCAGCGCGAACGGGATCAGCGGAACGCCCGCCAGGGTGATCAGCAGGACGAGGCAGATCACCAAGCGTCCGTGCCCCGCGACTTGGGGATCGAACCGGGCCTCAAGGATGGTGGCGCCGGTGACGCTCGACGTCTCGGGGGAGTCGCTCATGCCGTTCGCTCCAAGGGTGCCGCCGGGGTCCCGCCCCTGCCCGATGTCAGGGTAGGGGATCGGCCGGGGCGGGACGGGGCCCGACGCGCAGCAGACGGTAGAGGCCGCCCTCGTTCCACAGGACGACGACCTGCGCGGCGACGCCGATCGAGGAGTAGGTGCCGGCGATGGCGCCGACGAGCAGGACGAGCACGAAGGGCCGGACGGTGACGCCGCCGATCAGGAAGAGGGCGACGAGGGCGAAGATCAGCGTCAGCGAGGTGTTGAGCGAGCGCCCCAGCGACTGCGTGATGGCGGCGTTGACGCTGGTGCGGAACAGCTCGGTGGGGTGGGCGAGGCGGTTCTCGCGGATGCGATCGAAGACGACGATGGTGTCGTTGACGGAGTAGCCGATGATGGCCAGCAGGGCGGTGACGAACATCGCGTTGACCTCGGTGTCGGCGAGGCGGCCGAGGATGGCGAAGGCGCCGACGACGATGGTGATGTCGTGCAGCAGGGCGACGATGGCAGCGGCGCCGTAGAGGCCGGGGCTGGCGAGGCGGCGGAAGGCGAGGCTGATGTAGATCAGGATGGCGATGGCCGCGACGATCAGGGCGATGCCGGCGTCGGCGGCGATCTCGGCGCTGAGGATGCCCGAGACGCCGGCCGAGGAGAGCACGAAGAACCCGCCCAGCTGGTCGCGCATGGCGGCTTCGAGGTCGCGGCGCAGGTCGTCGATGTTGCCGTTGTCGGGCTCCTCGGCGCGGATCTTGAAGGCGGAGTCGCCGGTCTGCTGGATGCGGGCGTCGGCGGCGCCGATGCTACGGGCGACGTCGCGCACGTCGTTCTGGCTGACGTCGGCCGGGAACCAGACCTCGGCCTCGACCGAGAGGTCGCCGTCGCCAAGGCGGGCGTCGATGACCTCGACGGGGCCGATTTGCTCGGCCAGGGCGTCGATCAGCGCCTGATCCTGCCCGGCGACGTCGCCGGCGGCCTCCAGGCCGAAGCTGACCAGGAAGGTGCCCTCGTCGCTGGCGGCGGCGCTGGCGTCGGGCAGGGCGAGGTCGTTGGCGACGATGGCGATGTCGCGCTCCTCGACCTCGCGCAGGAAGCGGACCTCGAGTTCCAGGCCGCCATTGAAGTCGATGCCGGGGTTGAGCTGCCAGAACGCCAGGGCGAGCAGGCAGGGCACGATCAGGGCGGACGAGAGCAGGCCGAAGTAGCGGCGCAGGCCGACGAAGTCGATCATGAGTCGCCGCCCGATTCGGCGCGCCGGCGCGCGGGCGTGGCGTCGCGGAGCGGAGGCATCTCGCGGATGCCGAACAGCCAGGGCCGTCGGGTGAGGCGGAAGCCGACCAGCGCGTTGAGGAACGTGCGGGTGACGAAGATGGCGGTGACCATGCTGAAGATGGTGCCGACGAGCAGGGCGATGGCGAACGACTTGATCAGGTTGGCGTTGAGGGCGTCGGCGAAGAACCAAAGGATGGCGACGGTGATCAGCGTCGAGACGTTGCCGTCGCGGATGGCGGGCCAGGCGCGGTTCCAGCCGGCCTCGATCGCGCCCTGCAGGCTGCGGCCCAGGCGCAGCTCCTCCTTCATGCGCTCGAAGATGAGGATGTTGCCGTCGACGGCCAGCCCCACGGAGAGGACGAAGCCGGCGATGCCGGCCAGGGTCAGCGTGACGGGCACGAGCTTGAACGTCGCCATGACCATGGCGGCGTAGACGAACAGCGCCAGCGCGGCCAGCAGGCCGGGCAGCCGGTAGTAGACGACCATGAAGACCACGATCGCGAGGAAGGCGATGAGCCCGGCCTGCACGGTATCGACGACGGAGTCCTCGCCGAGGGTGGCGGCGACCTCGGTCTGCTGGATCGTCTGGAAGTTGATCGGCAGGGCGCCGGCGCGCAGCTGCAGGCGCAGCGTGCGGGCGTCGTCGTCGCTGAGGCCGGTGATGATGCCCGAGCGGCTGATGACCGCGTTCACGTTGGGGGCGCTGATCAGCCTGCCGTCGACGAAGATGCCGAGCGGGGCCTGGGCCGTGACGAGGCGGCCGGTGATCTGCTCGAACAGCTCCGCGCCGTCGTCGTCGAACTCGAAGGTCAGGGCGGGCTGGCCGACGCCGTCGAGCGTGCGCGTGATGGAGTCGGCGATCAGGAAGGTGCCGGTCAGCGAGACCTCCTCGCCGTCGAGCAGGCCGCGCGCCGGGATCCAGCGCACGGGCGGCTCGCCGGACCGCCGCGGGGCCAGGATGACGTCCTCGGTGGGGTCGGCGACGCGGGTCTCGCTGAGGCGGGGGCGGGCCTCGGGGCCGCCCTGCCGGGCGGCGGGGTCGAAGGCGTCGACCAGGGTGGTGCGCACGGCGAGGGGGTCGACGGGGAGCGGGGCGAGCGGGAAGACGGGGTCGATCTCGCGGAACTCGAGCAGGGCCGTCGAGCCGACGAGCCCGGCGGCCTGGGCGGCGCTGACGCCGGGGATCTGGGCGTTGATGCGGTCGCCGCCGACGATCGTGACCTCGGCCTCGGAGACGCCGAAGCCGTTGACGCGCTCCTCGATGATGAGCCGGGCCTGCTCGATCTCCTCGGTCAGGTCGAGGTCCGGGTCGAGCGGCAGGATGACCGTGCTGACCGTGTCGGCGAGGGGGCGGTCGTGCTCGGCGGCGTCGAGGCGGTCGAGGTCGGGGTTGAGGTCGAGCAGGGTGGCGAGGGGGACGTCCTGGCGGGCGGCGAAGTCGTTGAGCGATTCGCCCTCGCGGACGGGGGCGGCCGACCCGGCGGCCTCGAGGGTGACGGAGACGCCGCCGGCGAGGTCCAGGCCGAGGCGGAACTCGTTGCGCTCGAAGCCGCCCACGCTGAGCCCGGCGCCGCTGGGCCAGGGGATGAAGCCGGGCAGGTACTTGCCGGGGTTGCCGGGCCAGGTCACGACGATGCAGAACGTCGCCACGGCCAGGATCACGAACAGCGCGATTTGGTTCTGACGCCTACGCACAGGCCTCCCGGACACGAGCCGACTCTCGCGACGCGGTGATCATACGGGGGCCTCTGCTTGGGGTCACCGTGCCTCGCCATCAGAGGGGTCGCCAGAGGCGGGGCCGGCGGGGGGGTCGGCGGCGGGAGGATCGCCGGTGGCCAGTTGCTCGGCGACCTGGGCGGCGGTGCGCAGGCGCAGGTCGATGGCGCTGGTGCGAGCCCGCACGACGACGCCGTCGTCGAGCTCGAGGTGCAGGATCATGGGGCCGTGGGGCGGCGTCTCGACGGCGTCGACGATGGCGATGATGCCGCCGCTGGTGAGCACCTCGTCGCCGATGCGCAGCTCGTTGAGGTCGCGGCGGCGTCGGCCCTGCACGGCGCGCGCCGGGCGGATGAAGAAGATGAAGAACAGCGCCAGGACGAGCGCGGTGATGAGCAGGACTTCGGCCATGGGTTCCCTCTGCGCGCTGGTCGGGGCTCGGGGCGTGGCTCAGTGTAGTCGGGAGCCTGGTAGCTCCCAGCCCGGAGCGGGTTGCTGTGCACCATGCCTCTTGACCTCGTGTCGTCTATATGAGACAAGACGAGGATGAAGCTCAAGAAGTTCGATGCGGTTGACTTCCTCGACACCGACGAGGCGCTGGTCGCGTACCTCAACGCCGCTCTGGAGGAGCGTGACCCGGCGTTCTTCGCCAAGGCGGTGGGCGACGTCGCCCGCGCCAAGGGGATGACCGCCGTCGCCGAGGCCAGCGGGTTGGGCAGGCAGTCCCTGTATCGCGCGCTCTCCGGCGAAGGTAACCCACGCCTCGATACGCTGTTCCGCGTCCTGGATACGCTGGACCTTCGGCTCGCCGTCACTCGGTAGCCGCGCGGTCCGTGAGCGGTCGGTTCGGAGAGGGAGAGACATCATGGCGAAGAGCTACCGCACGCTGCACGACCAGGTCGTCGCTCGTCCCGGCGCGCCCGAGCGGCTTGCCGCCCTGCGCGCCGAGACCCTGTCCGAGATCGGGCTGCATGACATTCGGCGGGCCCGCAGGCGGCTCAGCCGTCGGACGACGCGTCCTCGGGCTCGGCGAGGGTGAGGCGGCGCAGGTCGTCGGGGTCGTGGACTTGGTCGATATAGAGGATGCCGTTGATGTGGTTGATCTCGTGCTCCAGCGCCTGGGCCAGGAGGTCGCCCTCGGCGCGGATGCGGATCTCGCGGCCCTGGAGGTCGGTGGCCTTGACGACGACGCGCGTGGCGCGGGTCACCGCGCCGCGGTAGCCCGGGACGCTGAGGCAGCCTTCGAGCCGCTGCCGCTCGCCGGAGCGCTTGACGACCTCCGGGTTGAGCAGCGCGAAGGGCTCCTGGTCGGGCAGGCCGATGACGATGACCCGCAGCGAGACGCCGATCTGCGGGGCGGCCAGGCCGACGCCGCCGGCGGCGTGCATGGAGTCGATCATGTCCTCCACGAGGCGGTGGATGGATCGGTCGACGTCGCGCACGCGCTTGGCCTTGGCGCGCAGCACGCCCGCGTCGCGCGGGATCACGGTGATCGGTCGGACGGCCACGGCATCTCTCCGGCTTCGCGTCCATTCTGGCGCAGCCCCGCCAGCGCGGCGACCACGGGAGCGACAGTCGCACGGGCGAGCGATGATCGAGAACGGGCCTGCATACGATCCCGCCCCGCCTTCGAAGGCGGAGCGCCGCTCGTGGCGCCTCAAAGAGGAAGATGAGAACGCCAATTCGCGCTTGACAGGTCTGGGGGTGCCTGATAGGAGGGACGGACAGAGACACAGGGGAGGATCCCGGCATGGCAGGCTACGAGATCGACGGGATGGTGGAGTGGCAAGCGAAACAGCATCCCGAGTCTGGCTATTGGGCTGCAACCTGTAACGAGTTGGGGCTGTGCGCGGGAGGCGAAACGTTCGAAGAGTTGCAATCCTGTATCGAGGAGGTCGTTGCTTTCCTCTTCGAGGATCTGCGCAAGGATGGGGACTTGATCCCGTTTCTCGAAGAACATGGGTGGAGTCCGGATGATGCGCAAGCCGCATCGAAAGCGGAGACCATCATCTCGAATCCGAAGATCAAGGAGGCGAAACTGGGGATGCTTATCTCCTGATGCCTTCGAAGAAACTGATCGTCGGAACGTTACGCAAACACGGGTACAAGTACAAGGATCGGAGCTATCGTCGGGAGTATTACAAGCGCCCAGGCTCGACCCGACGAATCCCGGTTCCCCTGACGAAACTGATCGACGACCAAGAGGCGGCCTACATCCTCGGATTGGCAGGCATCCCGAAGGACGAGGTTGCTCGGGTGCTCGGCGCCTCCGAGGAGGACGCAGCGAGGGAGTAGGGAGCCCGGCCGCGATCACAGGTAAGCCGCATTAGGAGAGCAGCCCCGCCGGGTCGATATCGACGGTCCAGCCGCGGGGGAAGTCGATGCGCTGCAGCAGGGGCAGGGGGTCGGCGCCGCGCAGCGTGATCTGCTGGCGGTAGAGGCCGCGGCGACGGCCGATGAAGGCCGGCGTCGGCCCCAGGATCTCCGGGCCCGGCAGACCGCGCCGGTCGCGGTCCTCGATCAGGCTGGCGGCCATCGTGGCGGCGACGTCGCGGGCGCGGGCGCGGTCCTTATCGGCGTAGACGAGGCGGGCGAGGCGGCCGGTGGGGGGGTAGTCGTGGGCGGCGCGGGCGTCGAGTTCGGCGGCGGCGAAGGCGTCGTAGTCGTGCGCGGCGGCGGCGATGATGGCGGGGTGATCGGGCGCGTAGCTCTGCACGACGACGTGGCCGGGGTCGGCGCCGCGTCCGGCCCGGCCGGCGACCTGGCTGATCAGCTGGAAGGTGCGCTCGGGGCCGGTGTAGTCGGGCAGGCGCAGCGAGAGGTCGGCGTTGATCACGCCGACGAGCGTGACCTGCGGCAGGTCGAGCCCCTTGGCGATCATCTGCGTGCCGACGAGCACGTTGGCCTCGCCGTCGCGGAAGCGTTCGAGCAGGCGGCGGTGACCGTCGCGGCCGCGCACGGTGTCGCGGTCCCAGCGCAGCGTGCGGGCGGCGGGAAGGCGCGCTCGACCTCGGCCTCAAGGCGCTCGGTGCCCATGCCCATCGGACGGACGCGATCGCTGCCGCAGTTCGGGCAGCGGCGCGGCGGCGCGGCGCGGAAGCCGCACTCGTGGCAGTGCAGTGCCGAGCCGGGCGGACGCGAGCCGTCGGGCGGGGCGGGGTATTGGTGCAGCGTGAGGGGGATGTCGCAGCGGTCGCAGCCGACGGCCTCGCCGCAGGTACGACAGACGACGATGCCGGCGCCGCGCCGGTTGAGGAAGAGCATCGCCTGTTGCCCGCCGGCGAGCGCGGCGTCGAGCGCCGTCCGCAGGGCGCGGGAGAAGATCGAGCGGTTGCCGGCCACTAACTCCTCGCGCAGGTCGACGACCTCGACGGTGGGCAGCGGGATGGCGGGCGGGATCGACTCGCCGCGCGCGGGGCTGCGCACGCGCTGCGGCAGGTCGAGCAGGGAGTAGCGGCCGACGCGGGCGCGCGCGTAGGTGACGAGGTCGGGCGTCGCCGAGCCGAACAGGGCGACGGCGCCGGTCAGCTCGCAGTAGCGCTCGACGACCTCGCGGACGTGGTAGCGGGGCGCCGGCTCGATCTGCTTGTAGGTCCACTCGTGCTCCTCGTCGACGATGATCAGGGCGGGGTCGGCGGTGGGCGCGAACAGGGCGGAGCGCGAGCCGACGACGACGTCGACCTCGCGGTCGCGGATGCGCCGGCGGTACTCCTCGAGTTCGCCGGGGCGGAGGCCGGAGTGCAGCACGGCGACGCGCCCGGGCATGCGGGCCCGGAAGCGGTCGACGGTCTGCGGCGCGAGGGCGATCTCGGGCACGAGCACGAGCGTCACGCCGCCCGCGTCGCGGACGCGCTCGGCGGCGGCCAGGTAGACCTCGGTCTTGCCGCTGCCGGTGACGCCGCACAGCAGCAACAGGCGGGGGTCGGGCGTGGGGCCGGGGGAGCGTCGGGCGTCGTCGAGGGCGGCGGCGACGGCGGCGTAGGCGCGGGCCTGATCGGCCGTCAGCACGGGGGCGGCGGGCGGCGACCCGGCCGGGGGCGGCCCTCCGGCGGCGCGACGGCGCAGCAGCCCGCGCTCGACGAGGGCGTCGACGTCGGCGGCGGTGGCGCCGGCTTCGGCGCGGGCCTCGCGATCGGGCCGGGGGCCGGCCAGCAGTGCACCGATCAGGGCCGCGCCGCGGCGCTCGGCGGCGCTGCGGCGCAGGGCGAGGATGGCCGCGTCGGCGGCGGCGGGGTCGTCGCGGAAGCGCGGGGCGAGGCGGACGTCGTCGCCGGCCGGGTCGCGGACGACGAGCGCCCCGTCGGCCAGCCAGCGCGCGATGGCGTCGCGGCTGCCGGCCAGACGGCGCGCCTCGTCGAAGGGGGCGGGGCCGGCCTGCAGCCGCTCCAGCAGGCCGGCCTTGCGCGAGCGCCGCGACGCGGGCCAGTCGCGCAGGGCGGCGGCGGCGGCATTGAGGGGAACGGCCAGCGCCAGCTCGACCTCGGGCGCCGGCGGGGCGGGAACGCGGGCCAACTCGAAGCGCTCATCAACGAGGGCGCGACGCACGAGCCCCTCCAGCGCGGCGTCGATGGGGCCGTCGTCGCGCAGGGCGGCGAGCCGCTCGGCGTCGATGGGGCCGCGGGCGCGCACGTCGGCGAGGAGGGCGGCCTGGAGGTCGCTAAGCGGATCGTCGTCGGACGGGGGCGCGGGGTCGCCGGCAGACAGGATGCGCAGCGGGGCGGCCGTCATGCGACGGGGCAGGAACAGCGACACGCAGCTCCACAGCGAGGCGAGCCAGGTCTCGCCGATCCAGCGGGCCAGGGCGGCCTGGGCCGGCGTCAGCAGCGGCGTCGGGTCGTCGGGGTCGATGCGTGCCTGGATGGGGCGCGGCGAGGCGATGTCGGTGTCGTTGCGCAGGGCCAGCACGACGCCCTGCACGACCTTGCGCCCGAAGGGCACGAAGACGCCGTGGCCGACGCGCAGGGGGCCGCTGCGGGCGAGGAAATCGGGCGGGACGGCGTAGGTGAAGGGCTGCCGCAGGGGTCGTCCGGCGTTGACCGCGACCTCCGCGTACACGGACACGGCGAGGGCGGGGCGGCCGGGGTCGGGCGAGTGGGCGGCTGGCGGCACGCGGCGTGCGCCTCTCAACAGGGGAGGTCGGAGGAGTCGAGTCTAGCCGGGGGCGGGGAGGAGAACCGAGCGCGGGCCGCGATCAGAAGCCGTGGATGGCGCGCTTGGCGTGGCGGGGCCGGGCCGGGATGCGGGCCGCCTTGCCGGTGCGACCGCGCAGGTAGTAGAGCTTGGCGCGCCGCACGCGGCCGCGGCGGGTCACTTCGACCTTCTCGACGCGCGGCGAGTGGACGAGGAACTTGCGCTCGACGCCGATGCCGGCGGTCACGCGGCGGACGGTGAAGTTGCTCGACGAGCCCTTGCGGCTGAGCGCGATGACGACGCCCTCGAAGACCTGCGTGCGCTCGCGGTCGCCCTCGACGATGCGCACATGGACGCGCACCGTGTCGCCGGGCTGGAAGTCCTCGATGCCGGGGTTGCGCTCGAGTTCGAGCAGGTCGGATCGGTCCATGGGGGCATTGTAGGCACGGGCCCGGTCGCTGGGCGAGATGTGGGGGTCGGGCGTCGGTGTCGGGGGCGTCGTTTGGCGTCGGGGGCGCGCGCCGAGAAGCGTATACCTCGGGAAGACTCGATGAGAATTGAGGCGCCCATGCCACAGGATGACGACCGCGAGTGGCGAGAGTTGCTCCGCTACGGAGAGCGGCGGGCGCGGGAGCTTGGCATCCGCCCCAACGACGTGGAGCGCCTGATCGCGGAGTACCGGGCGGAGGTCGGGTCGTCCGGGAAGGGTCTCGGCTAGGGCCTGTTTACATAGGTTGCAGGGCATCGTAGATGACGGCGAGGTGGATGAAGGCGAGGAAGACGACGTCCAGTTTGTCGTAGCGGGTGGCGATGCGCCGGAAGCGTTTGAGGCGGCGGAAGAAGCGCTCCACCTCGTTGCGCTGGCGGTAGAGGGTCCGGTCGTAGTCCCACGGGTGGGCGCGCGCGGGGTGGGGCGGCACGACCGGCCGGTAGCCGAGGTCTTGCGCCAGGGCGCGCGTCTCGTCGCCTTCGTAGGCGCGATCCATCAGGAGGGCGGGCCGGCCGGGCGGCGCGCCCAGGTCCCGCAGCAACGCCCGCCCCCAGGGCGCGTCCCCGGCCTGCCCGGGCGAGAGCGCCAGCCCCAGCGGGGTGCGATCGTTGAGGACCAGCGCGTGGAGCTTGGTGGTCAAGCCCCCGCGCGAGCGCCCGATCGCTTGGCGCCCCCTTTTTTCCGCGCCCCACTGGCGTCCGGGTGGAGCTTGATGATCGTGCTGTCCAGCGACAGCACTTCCAGATGGCGTCCCGCCATCTGGTCGCGCTGCAACTCTCCGAAGACCCGCTCCAGCACGCCCCGCTTGGCCCACCGATTGAGCCGCTGGTAGACGGTGTGCCACGGCCCGAAGGATTCGGGCAAGGCCCGCCATTTACACCCCTGCTCGGCCACGTAGAGCAGCGCGTTGAGCACCTGGCGGTGCGGCAGCTTGGTGTGGCCGCTCGGCTGCGGCAGGTAGGGCGCAATCCGTTCGTATTGGGCGTCCGTCAGTTCCATCGCTGATCCTCGCCCGCCACCACAACCAGCACCACTCTGCCGGAAACCCCGCCCTATGTAAACAGGCCCTAGGCGGCGGGGCCCCGCGCGGTCGCCCTGGGCCGCCGGCCGGGCGTATGGTAGAATACTGGTGGAGCCGGGGGCGTGACCCCCCGACGCCAGCGGGCCGGTTCGCGGGTTTCCCGCCTAGAGGCCCCGGCCTGCCGTCGCCACCCGATAACGGGCGGCCCCACCAGCGCCCCCGACCGTAACGGCGGGGGCGCTGCTGCGCCACGCGCCGTCCGCCCTGCGGCGGACGTCCGTTCACATCCCCCGACCGCCGAGCAGGTCCGGACGACGCACGGCCGTCCGATCGAGGCGCTGCTGCCGGCGCCAGGCGTCGATGCGGGCGTGGTCGCCGCTGAGCAGGATGTCGGGGACGCGCCAGCCGCGGAAGTCGGCCGGCCGGGTGTAGTGCGGGTACTCGAGCAGGCCGTCCTGGTGCGACTCCTCGGCCAGCGACGCGGGGGAGCCCAGCGCGCCGGGCAGCAGCCGGACGACGGCCTCGACGAGGACCATGGCCGGAATCTCGCCGCCGCTGAGCACGTAGTCGCCGATCGAGATCTCGTCGTCGGCGAGGTGGGCGCGGACGCGCTCGTCGATGCCCTCGTAGCGGGCGGCCATGAGGATGAGGCGGGGCTCGGCGGCGAGCTCGCGCGCGAGGGCCTGGGTGAAGGGACGGCCCTGGGGGGTGAGCAGCACGGCGCGGCCGGGCGGCGCGGCATCGGCGCGCAGCGACTCGACGGCGGCGAACCAGGGCTCGGGGCGCATGACCATGCCGGCGCCGCCGCCGTAGGGGGCGTCGTCGACGCTGCGGTGCTTGTCGGTCGTCCAGTCGCGCAGGTCGTGGCTGTGGATGCCGACGAGGCCGGCCTCGCGCGCGCGGCGCAGGATGCCGGTGTCGAGCGGCGCGGCGAAGACCTCCGGGAAGATGGAGAGGATGTCGATGCGCAGCGCGGGGGCGGTCATGACGGGGGACCGGTCATGACGGGGGCGCGGCTGGGGGGTGCTCGGTGACGCCGGCGAGCAGTTCGACGGCGTGCGCCAGGACGGGCAGGACGGCGCCCAGGTTCTCGCGCACGCCGCGCTCGGAGCCGGGCAGGTTGAGGATCAGGGTCGTACCGCTGGCCCCGGCGAGGCCGCGGCTGAGGGCGGCCTTAGGCGTGTGACGCAGGCCCTCGGCGCGCATGACCTCGGCCAGGCCGGGGATCTCGCGCTCGATGACGGGGCGCGTCGCCTCGGGCGTGACATCGCGCGGACCGAGGCCGGTGCCGCCCGTCGTGACGATGCAGTTGATGCCCGGCTCGGCGACCCATGCGCGCAGTTGCGCGCTGATGCGATCGGCCTGATCGGGCACGATCGCTTTTTCGACGATCTTCGCCCCCAGGGGCGCGAGCAGCTCGGCGATCGCGGGGCCCGACGTGTCCTCGCGCTGGCCGCGGGCGCCGCGGTCGCTGACGGTGAGAATGGCGACGCGGAGGCTTATCGCCATCTGGCAGGGCCCTTCGGCTGGCGCACCGCGGGGGCGCGATCGGGCTGGAAATGGGGGCGAAAAAGATTTTTCCTGCGAACGCTTGACGCAGGTGTTGACAACAGTGGGGAATAGTGGCACGATGTGTCCTGTTGTGGGGAGAAGTGGGGACCTTGGTCGGAGGTCCACACAGGGGAAACGGAATCCTCAGCCCCCCGGAAAGTGACCGGAAACGGATGTCGCGCGTTGGCCTTCCGAGGCACCTTCGCTCACTCCCTGGACAATCGCGGCCGCATGGCCGTGCCGGCGCGCTATCGCGCCGCGTTCGCGGAGGGTGGCGTCGTCACGCAGAGCGCCGACGGCTGTCTGGAACTCTATACCGCCGCGGAGTTCGACCGCACGGCGGAGGATCTGACTCGGGAGTCGGCGAGCCAACCGCGTGGCCGCCGCCTCCGCCGCGCCCTATACGGCAGTTCGACGGAGGTCGAGCTGGACGGGCAGGGGCGGATCTTGCTGCCGGCGCGCTTTCGCGAGCGGGCGCAGCTCACGGGGCAGGCCGTCCTGCTGGGCCGTCGGGAATGTTTGGAGATCTGGAACCCCGAGGTCTGGGAGCGCGAGTTGGCGCTCGTCGAGAGCGAGTTCCCGGCCGACCTCGAGGCCAGCGGCGGGGGGACGCCGTCATGAGCCCCACCCCGCACCAGCCGGTGATGCGCGACGAAGCGCTGGAGTACCTCAACGTGCGGCCCGGCGGGCGCTACATCGATTGCACGACCGGGGCCGGCGGCCACAGCGCCGCCATCCTCGAGGCGTCGGCGCCGGACGGGCTGCTGCTCGCCAACGACGCCGACCCGGCCGCCCTGGCGGTCGCGCGGGCGCGGCTGGCCGGCTACGGCGACCGGGTGCGCTTCGCGGAGGGCTACTTCGACGACATCACGAGCAGCGCCGCGGCGGCGGGGATCGTCCCGGCCGACGGCGTGCTGCTGGACCTGGGCGTCTCGAGCATGCAGCTCGACACGCCCGAGCGGGGCTTCTCCTTCCGGGAGAGCGGCCCCTTGGACATGCGCATGTCGCCGGCGACGGACCTGACCGCCGCGGCGATTGTGAATGAATACGAGGAGGGCGATCTGGCCGACCTCCTCTACCGCCTTGGCGATGAGTGGCGATCGCGCCGCATCGCACGCCAGATCGTGGCTCGCCGGCCGTTGGCGACCACAACTGATCTTGCCAAAGCCGTCGAGCAGGCTGCGGGGAAAGGCCGCAAAGCCAGTACTTCTAGTAGAGTTCACCCCGCCACCAAAACCTTTTTGGCCCTTCGCATGGCGGTCAACCAGGAGCTTCGGCGCCTGGGAGACTTCCTTGCCCTGGCCCGCAGCCTGCTCGGCTTTGGATCCCGCCTCGTCATCATCAGCTTCCACTCGCTGGAAGACCGGTTGGTCAAGCAATTTCTTCGCGACGCGTCGCAGGGCGACGCGCCCGCGTTCCGGGTGCTAACCCGCAAGGTGGTGCGCCCGAGCGCCGCCGAGGTGGAGCGCAACCCTCGCAGCCGCAGCGCGCGGCTGCGAGCGGCCGAGGCGCGTTAGCCGTGGCGCGCGCGCAGGCCATGCCGTTGCCTGTGGCGCGGCGGGCCGCGATGCGGGTCCCCCCGCCGATTCGCCGTGCCCGACTGCCGCTCTGGGTTTGGGTGGGGGTCGTGGGGCTGGCGATCGCCGCCGCCCTCCCCGTACTGCAATCGAGCGACGCCACCGCGACCGGCGCCGCGCTGCGCGATCTGGAACGCCAGCGCGCGGCGGCGCAAGCGGAGGTCCGCGAGCTGGCCTCGCAGGTCGGCGAGCTGACCTCGCTGGACCGCGTCGCCGCGGTCGCCAAGACGCGGCTGGGGCTCACCCCGGCCCGCCCGACGGTTCTGCTCACGGTCGATACGGCGCCGCCGGAGCGCCTGCTGCCCGCCCGATTTCTCCCGCGGCGGGAGGCGGCCGTCCCGGACGGCGCTGCCTGGTGGCAGCGCCTGCTCGACGTGTTGATCGTGCGCTAGGCCGCGCGAGAGGGAGCGGTGCGGCGGGTCTGGTCGTGCGGCCGCCGCGCCGGGAGTTTGTGCTGCCGGGGGCGCGCGCCGCCGCCGGCAGCCGGGAATGAGGAGCCATGGAGCGGGCGGGGCTCAGTCCCTGGCGACTACGTCTCGTGGCGACGGTCTTCGTCGTGTTCGGGGTGCTGCTCTGCCTGCGGCTGGTGCACGTCCAGATTCTCGACCACCCGCAGTTCGAAGCCGAGGCGCACGACGCGCACTTCTGGGCGCAGGAGGTGGCGGGGCCGCGCGGCGCGATCCTCGATCGCAACGGGCTGCCGCTGGTGACGGGGGTCGACACGTTCGAGATCCACGTCGACCGCGAGGCCTGGGAACTGGACGCGCGAAACGAGCGTCAGGCGGTGGAGGAGCTGTCGCGGCTGCTGGGCGTGGAGCAGGGGACGATCCGCGCGGTGGTGGGGACGGGTGGGGGCCGCGACATCCTGCTGGCGCTGAACGTGCCGTTCGCGCTGGGCGAGACGATCACGGCGGCGGGGCTGCCGGGAGTAAAGGTGACGCCGGCCAGCCTGCGGCGGTACACGGAGGGCGGGCTGGCGAGCCAGCTGCTGGGCTTCGTGGGCCGCGACAACCAGGGACTGTCGGGCGTGGAGTTCGACTTCGACGCGATTCTGGCCGGCAGCCCGGGGCTGCTGGTCTTCGAGCGCGACAGCATCGGCAACCCGATCCCGTTCGGGGCGCAGGCGCGCACGGCGACGGAGTCCGGGGCCGACCTGGTGCTGACGATCGACAAGGGCCTGCAGCGCATCGCCGAGCAGCACCTGGCGCAGGCGCTGGCCGACACCGGGGCGCGCGGCGGCTCGATCCTGATGATGGACCCCAACACGGGCGACATCCTGGCGCTGGCGGCGTCGCCGACGTTCAACGTCAAGGAGTTGAACCTGGCCGACCCGAACACCGACTTCGCGCTGATCCGCAACCGCGTGGTCACCGACATGTACGAGCCGGGGTCGGTGTTCAAGGTCTTCACGATGGCCGGGGCGATCGACTCGGGCGTGGTGTCGCCGTATACGACGTTCGTCGATACGGGCGCGATCGTCGTGGGGGCGCGGACGATCCGCAACTTCGACCTCTCGTTCCACGGCCAGCAGACGATGACGCAGGTCTTGCAGCGCTCGCTGAACACGGGCACGGCCTGGGTGGCGACGCAGATGGGGCCGTATCGCTTCTACGACTACGTGACCGGGTTCGGCTTCGGCGACGTGACGGGCTCGGGGCTGGCCGGGGAATCGCCGGGCATCCTCAAGCGGCCCGGCAACCTCTTCTGGTCGGAAGTCGACCTGGCGACCAACTCGTTCGGGCAGGGCATCTCGGTGACGCCGCTGCAGATCGTGCGGGCCTACGCGGCGATCGCGAACGGGGGCGAGCTGCTGCGGCCGCGCATCCTGCGCTCGGTGATCACGAAGGACGGGGTGCAGGACTTCCCGGTCGTCAGCGACGGCCGGGTGATCAGCGAAGAGACCGCGGCGAGCGTGCGCCGCATGATGCAGGCCGTCGTCGACGGCGTCAGCGCCCACCCGGCGCAGACGCCGGGCTGGCCGGTGGCCGGCAAGTCCGGCACGTCGGACATCGTCGAGAACGGCATCTACCTGGAGGACGAGTCGATCGCGTCGTTCGCGGGCTTCGCGCCGGTCGACGACCCGCGGGTCGTGATCCTGGTCAAGCTGGACCGGCCGCAGGGGGAGATCTTCGGGGGCGTCGTCGCGGCGCCGGTGTTCTCGGCGCTGCTGGCCGACGTGCTGCCGCTGCTGGGCGTGCATCCGTCCTCGTACGTGGCGCAGCCCGACCTCTTCGACACCGCGCCGGGCGAGACATCGCCGGCGGCGGAGCGCACCGGCGAGACGGATGCGACCGCGGCCGGCGCGGACGCGACGCCGGCCGGCGTGGAGGTCGCGGAGCCGCTGACGGAGGCCGATCGCGACGCGCAGGCGGAGGCCGCGGAGCCGGCGGGAGCGGGGGCGGGATGATCGATCCACGCCGACTCGCCGAGGTCCTGGGGCCGCTGCTGCTCAATCCAGACGCGCCGCGCGAGGCGGCGCCGTTCAACGACATCGTGATCGACTCACGCAAGGTGACGCCGGGGGCGCTATTCGTGGCGCTGCGCGGCGAGCAGACGGACGGGCATCGCTTCCTGGCGGACGCCGTGGAGCGCGGCGCGACGGGCCTGCTGACGCGCATGACGCCGCCCGACCTGCCGGCGCGGGCCAGCGTCTTCCTGGTCGAGGACACGCGGCTGGCGTTGCAGCAGGCGGCGAAGCGCTGGCGCGCGTCGCGGGCGGCGCGCGTGATCGGGATCACCGGCAGCGTGGGCAAGACGACGACGCGCGAGGCCGTGGCCGACGTGCTGCGCTCGCGCTACGAGACGCTGGAGAGCCCGCGCAACTTCAACAGCGACATCGGCCTGCCGCTGGCGCTGCTGGGGCTGGCGCCGTCGCACGAGTGGGCGGTCGTCGAGATGGGGCCCTACGACCGCTGCGAGATGGAGCTGCTCGTCGACGTGGGCGTGCCGGACATCGGCATCGTCACGAACGTGGGGCCGACGCACCTGGAGCGCTTCGGCTCGATCGAGGCGACGGAGCAGATCAAGGGGCTGCTGCCGGCCTCGCTGCCGCCCGACGGCGTGGCGATCCTGAACGGCGACGACGCCCGCGTGCGGCGCATGCGCGCCCGGACCGCGGCGCGGACGCTGCTGTTCGGCCTGGGCGATGACGTGGATGTGCGGGCGACGGACGTCGTCTCGCACGGGCTGGACGGGATCGCGTTCACGCTGCACCTGCCGGACGCGGCGCCGCCGATCGCGGTGCGCACGCCGCTGGCCGGGGCGCACCACGCGATGACGGCGCTGGCGGCGGCGGCCGTCGCGCACGTGGCCGGGCTGTCGCCGTCGGACACGGCCGAGGCGCTGTCGCGGCTGCACGCGGGCAGCCGGCTGAAGCCGCGCCGCGGCTACTCCGGCGCCACGATCCTCGACGACACCTACAACGCCGCCCCGCTCTCGATGCGGGCGGCGCTCGATCTGCTGGCCGGGATGGCGGGGCATCGCATCGCGGTGCTGGGCGACATGCTGGAGCTGGGGCAGGAGGAGGCCGCATCGCACCGGGCGGTGGGCGAGTACGCGGTCGGCCGCTGCGACCGCCTGATCGCGATCGGACGGCGGGCGCGCGGCATCACCGACGGCGCCTGGGACGCGGGGCATCGCCACATCCAGTGGTTCGCCGACAAGGACGAGGCCGGCGAGCTGCTGCGCAACGAAGTCGGCGCCGACGACGTCGTGCTGGTCAAGGCATCGCACGGGCTGGCGCTGGAGACGGTGGTCAAGGGGCTGATCACGCCCCCCGGACCGGCGCAGCGGCCCGGCGCGGCAAACGGCGCGTCGAACGGCACTGCGAACGGCGAGGAGCGCCCGTCATGACGGCGTTCTCGCTGGCGACGGCCGGGATCGCGTTCGTGATCGCGCTGGCGATCGGGCGGCCGCTGCTGGCCATGCTGCGGCGCCGCGCGATCGGCAAGGCGATCAGCGACGAGGGCCCCGACTCGCATCACGTCAAGGCCGGCACGCCGACCATGGGCGGGCTGATCATCTTCGCCACGGTGGCCGTGCTGACGCTGGCGACCAACATCATCGACCGTGAGTCGATCCTGCTGCCGCTGGTGGCGATCGTCGTGCTGGGCGGCATCGGCCTGATCGACGACCTGGGCACGCTGCAAGGGCGCGTGCAGTGGGGCCTCAGCTGGCGGCTGAAGGTCGTGCTGCTGCTGCTGTTCGCGCTGGGCGCGGCGCTGACGCTGTTCTACGGGCTCGACACGAAGAGCATCAACATCCCCTGGGCGGGGCAGTACTCGCTGGGCGAGTTCTACATCCCCATCGCCGTGCTGGTGATCCTGGCGACCACGACGTCGGTGGCGATCACGGACGGGATGGACGCGCTGGCCGGCGGCACCCTGGCCATCGCCTTCGCCGCCTACGGCGTGATCGCGGTGGGGCAGGAGCAGGACTTCCTGGTGCGCTTCGCCTTCACGACGGTGGGGGCGACGCTGGGCTTCCTCTGGTTCAACGCGCACCCGGCGCAGATCTTCATGGGCGACACGGGGGCGCTGGCGCTGGGCGGCACGCTGGCCATCGTGGCGCTGATGACTGGCCATTGGCTGCTGCTGCCGATCATCGGGATCGTCTTCGTGCTGGAGGCCGGCTCGGACATCGTCCAGATCGGGTACTTCAAGCTGACGGGCGGCCGGCGCGTGCTGCGCATGGCGCCGCTGCACAACCACTTCGAGCTGCTGGGCTGGTCCGAGCCCCAAGTCGTGACGCGGGCGTGGCTGGTGGGGATCGCGGGCGCGATCCTCGGCGTCGCGCTGGCGCTGCAGGTCTGAGCGATGCCACACCACATGGACCACCAGCGAAAGCGCAGGCGATGACGACCATGACCGCCCCGGCCCCCGACCGCCGCGCGCCGCGCCCCTCGACCGGGGCGCCGGGCGAGCCGCTGCGCTTCGCCGGGCTGCGCGTGGGCGTGGTCGGGCTGGGCGTCGAGGGCCTCGACATCGTGCGCTTCCTGCACGCCGAGGGGGCGGCGGAGATCGTCGTCTCGGAGCGCAAGCCGATCGACGCGCTGCGCTCGCAAATCCGCGCGCTCGACGGCATCCCCTGCGCGATCGAGGCGGGGGGCAATCACCCGGGCCTGGCGTCGCGGGTCGATGTGCTGTTCGCGAGCCAGGGCGTGCCCGACGACCTGCCGCTGCTGGCCGCCGCGCGCGCCGCCGGCGTGCCGATCACGGCGATGATGCGGCTCTTCCTGCGGCGCTGCCCCGCGCCCGTGATCGGGATCACCGGCAGCGCCGGCAAGACGACGGTGACGTCGCTGGTGGGCGCGATGTTCGAGGCCAGCGGGCGGCCGGCCTTCGTGGGGGGCAACATCGGGCGGGGGCTGCTGAGCGCGCTGGACGGCATCGGGCCGGAGACGACGGCGGTGGTCGAGATCAGCCACACACAGCTGGCGCGCACCGATCGCAGCCCGCGGCTGGCGGCGGTGCTGAACGTGACGCCGAACCACCTCGACCAGTTCGGCTGGGACGCCTACGTCGACCTGAAGCGCAATCTGGTGCGCCACCAGCGGCCGGGCGACATCGCGGTGCTGCCCAGCGACGAGCCGGTGGCGGCGGGCTTCGCGGCCGACACGCCGGCGACGATCTACCACTTCGGAACGGGGCCGTTCGCGGGCCCGGGCGCGACGATCGCGGGCGAACACATCGTCTGGCGCGACGGCGACGGCGAGCATGACGTCTGCCCGCTCGCGTCGATCCGGCTGCCGGGGGCGCACAACCGCGACAACGTCCTGGCGGCGGTCGCGATCGGGGGGGCGTGGGGGCTGCCGGCGCCGGCGATGGCGGCGGCGATCCGCGACTTCACGGGCGTGCCGCACCGGCTGGAGACCGTGGCCGAGATCGGCGGCGTGCGCTACGTGGACGATTCCATCGCGACGACGCCGGAGCGCACCGTCGCCGCGCTGCGGGCGCTCGAGGGGCCGATCGTGCTGCTGCTGGGCGGTCGCGAGAAGCGGCTGCCGCTGTCGCCGCTGGCCGAGGCCGCGCGCGGCCGGCTGCGGGCGGCGATCGGCTTCGGCGAGGCGGGCGCGCAATTCACGGCGGCGCTGCGCGACGCCGACGCCGCGCCCGAGACCGCCGTCCACGACGACCTGGCGGCGGCGGTGGCCGCGGCGCGCGTGATCGCGCGGCCGGGCGACACGGTGCTGCTGTCGCCGGCGGGCACGTCGTTCGACGCCTACGCCAACTTCGCGGCCCGCGGCGACCACTTCCGGTCGCTCGTACATGGGCGGTCGCTGGCGCGTGGGGAGGAGGGGGCCGATGGCGCGCGCTGAAGTCTTGGGGCGCGGCGCCCCGGCGACGCGACGCGAGGCGCCGGTCGCCGGGCGGGTCGTGCGCGACGAGGAGGCCGTCGGCCGCCGCGCGGCGGGCTCGCCCGACTGGCCGCTGATCGCGACGGTGCTGGCGCTGACGCTGATCGGGCTGGTGTTCGTCTTCAGTTCGTCGTTCGCGGTGGGGCAGGAGCTGTTCGGCGACCCGCACCACTTTGCGGTCCGGCAGTTGCAGGGGGCCGGACTGGGCGCGATCGCGTTCCTGCTGCTGGCGCGGCTGGACTACCGGCGGCTGCGGGCGTTCAGTCCGCTGTTCATGATCGTGGCGGTGGTGGGGCTGATGGCGGTGCTGGTGCCGGGCATCGGCGTCGAGCAGAACGGGGCCCGGCGCTGGATCCAGATCGAGGGGACGCCGGCGGTGCAGCCGTCGGAGTTCGCGAAGCTGGCGGTCGTGATTTACGTCGCGGCCTGGCTGGCCAGCCGCGGCGACGCGATCCGGCACGTGACCCTGGGGCTGGTGCCGTTCTCGCTGATCGTGGGCTTCCTCGGCTTCCTGCTGATGGCCGAGCCCGACCTGGGCACCGGCATCGCGATCACGATGATCGCGGGCACCATGTTCTTCGTGGCCGGGGCGGCGATCCGGCACATCCTGACGCTGGGCGTGCTGGGCGGCGGCGTGCTGTTCGGCATCGTCGCGATCGCGGGCTACGGCCTCAATCGATTCACGCAGTTCGTATCGGCCGAGTCGGACCCCGAGGCGGGCGGCTTCCAGGTCCTGCAGCTGCTGATCGCGCTGGGCAGCGGCGGCATCACGGGCGTGGGGCTGGGCGAGAGCCGGCAGAAGTTCTTCTACGTGCCGTCGGCGCACACCGACGGCGTCTTCGCGATCATCGGCGAGGAGATCGGCTTCATCGGCACGATCCTGGTGCTGCTGCTGTTCGCCTTCCTGGCCTACCGCGGCATCCGCATCGCGCAGCGCGCGCCCGACAAGTTCGGCATGTTGCTGGCGATGGGGGTCGTGGCCTGGATCACGCTGCAGGCGTTTTTCAACATGGGCGGCATCACGCGCACGATCCCGCTGACGGGCATCCCGCTGCCATTCATCTCCTTCGGCAGTTCGGCGCTGGTCTCGACGCTGGCGGGCGCGGGCCTGCTGGTCAGCGTCTCGCGCTTCACTGTGGGCCGCATCGACGACGAGGGCGTCGTCGCACGGCGCCTGACGGACTTCGTGCCGCGACCGTCGCGGCGGAATGCCGGGGGTGCGTCATGAAACTCGCGCTCGGCGGGGGCGGCAGCGGGGGGCACGTCTTCCCGGCGCTGGCGGTCGCGCAATCGCTGTCGGCCTGCACACAAGAGAAGGTGGAGCTGCTCTACCTGGGCCGCGCCGACGGCGTCGAGGCGACGCTGGCGCGCGACGCGGGCCTGCCCTTCCGCGACGTGTCGGCGCGGCCGATCCGGGATCGCAACATCGTCGCGAAGTTGTGGTCGCTGGGGGCGGTGGCCTTGGGCGTGGTCGACGCGGCGCGCGCGCTGCGCGGCTTCCGCGCCGACGCCGTGCTGGTGACCGGCGGCTTCGCCAGCGTGCCGGTGGCGATCGCCGGCTGGCTGCTGCGCATCCCGGTGATCCTCTACCAGCCCGACATCGAGCCGGGCTGGGCGGTGCGACAGATCTACCGCGTGGCGACGCGCGTCTGCCTGACGCATGAGTCGTCGCTGGCGGGCGCGCCGCGCGGGAAGTCGGTGGTGACGGGCTACCCGCTGCGGGCGGTGTTCGCGGAGGTGGACCGGCCGATGGCGCGGGCGCACTTCGACCTCAACGGCTCGCCCGCGGTGCTGGTGGCCGGGGCGGTGCAGGGCGCGCGCCGGATCAACGACACCCTGGCGACCGACCTGGCCGGCTGGCTCGAGACGGCGCAGGTCATCCACGTCACGGGGCCGGGCGACTACCGCCGCATGTCGCAGTTGCGGGAGGCGCTGCCGCCGACGCTGCAGCATCGCTACCGGCCGTTCGAGTACCTGGGCGACGACTTCCCGGTCGCGCTGGCGGCGGCCGATCTGGCCGTCTCGCGGGCCGGGGCGTCGGTGCTGGGCGAGTACCCGGCGACGGGGCTGGCGGCGATCCTGGTGCCGCTGCCGATGGCCGGGGGCCATCAGCTGGCGAACGCGCGGATGCTGGCGGCGGCGGGGGCGGCGGTGGTGGTCGAGGACGCGGCGACGCCGGAGACGCTGCTGCCGGCGGTGCGCGAGATCCTGGCCGACGGCGAGCGGCTGGACGAGATGCGGCGTCAGTCGTCGGCGGCGGCGCAGCCCGACGCGGCGCGCAACATCGCGCGGGTGATCTGGGAGGCGCGGCGATGACGGCGGCGACGCGCTCCGGGGCCGCGCCGCCGGCGGGCCGCGTCCACTTCGTGGGCGTGGGCGGGATTCACATGAGCGCGCTGGCCGGGCTCGTGCTCGACGCGGGCGGCGCGGTGAGCGGCTCCGACCTGACGCTCAGCCCGCTGACCGACGCGCTGGCGGCGCGCGGCGCGACGATCCGCGCCGGCCACGACGCGGGCGCCGTCTGCGGCGCGGCGCTGGTCGTGCGGACGGTGGCGGTTCGGGACGACAACCCCGAGATCGTGGCGGCGGCGCGCGCCGGCATCGAGACGATCACGCGCGCGCAGATGGTCGCGCGGCTGGTCGCGGGGCGGCGGGTGCTGGCGGTGGGCGGCAGCCACGGCAAGACGACCGTCTCCACGATGCTCACGCTGATCCTGCGGGCGGGCGGTCGCGACCCGGGCTACATCCTGGGCGGGGAGTCGCTCGACCTGCCGTGGCACGCGGCCTGGGGCGCCGGCCCGATGGTGCTGGAGGCCGACGAGTACGGCCGCGCCTTCCACCACTACGCGCCGTCGGTGGCGGTGATCACCAACATCGACGCCGACCACCTCGACTACTACGGCGACGCGGCGGCGCTGGCGCAGGCCTTCGAGGCGTACGCGCTGACGCTGCAAGCGGGCGGTCGGCTGGTCGTGGGGGCCGAATCGGCCTGCGCGATGGGCGTCGCCGAGCGGGTGCGCGCGCGCCGGCCCGACATCCGCATCGAGACGTTCGCGCTGGGCGACGACACCGTGGCGGGGATCACACTGCGGACGCCGGGGGCGCACAACCTGCGCAACGCCCTGGCGGCGCTGGCGGCGGCGTCGGAGGAGGGGGTGGCGGAGGCGGACGCGCGGCGAGCGCTGTCGGCGTTCCGCGGCGTGCGGCGGCGCTTCGAGCTGCTGGGCGAGGCGGACGGCGTCACGGTGATCGACGACTACGCGCACCACCCGCGCGAGATCGAGGCGACGATCGCGGCGCTGGGCGATCGCTACCCGGGGCGGCGCACGGTCGTGCTGTTCCAGCCGCACACCTACAGCCGCTCGGCCTACCTGCTCGACGGCTTCCGGACGGCGTTCCGCGGCATCGACCAACTGCTCATCGCGGAGACGTACGCGGCGCGCGAGGCGCCCGAGGCGGGCATCGACGGCGCGGCGCTGGCGGCCGAGATTCGGGAGCCGGCGGCGGAGTACGCGGGCGACCTCGATGCGGCGGCAGCGGCGGTCGTGGCGCGGCTGCGCGACGGCGACGTCTTCGTCGCGATGGGCGCGGGCAGCGTCGAGCGGACGGGCCCCGACGTCCTGGAACGGCTGCGTGCCCGATGAGCGCGACGCGCGTCGTGACACAGATGCGATCGATCGTCGAGGCCGGCGGGGGCGTCGTGCGGGAGGGCGAGCCGATGTCGCGGCACACGACCTTCGGCGTCGGCGGGCCGGCCGACGTCTACGCGCGCGTCCACGACCGGGACGCGCTGCGGCGCGCCACGCAGGTCGCCGCGGACGCCGGGCTGCGGCGCTTCATCCTGGGCTCCGGCTCCAACATCCTCGTCGGCGACGGCGGCATCCGCGGCATCGTGATCGAGAACAAGGCCAACGTCGTCGCGGCGCCGGAGGAGGCGGCGGGGCAGGTGCGGCTGCGGGCCGAGGCGGGGGCGTCGTTCGCGCGGCTCGCCCGCTCGACGGCGCGGTCAGGGCTGCACGGCCTCGAGTGGGCGGCGGGCATCCCGGGCACGCTGGGCGGGGCGGTGGTCTACAACGCGGGCGCCTACGGCGGCTGCCTGGCCGACGTGCTGGTCGCGATTGACACGTTTGAAACCGGCGGCGAGGCCACGCGGCTCGACGCCGCGGAGCTGGGGCTGGCCTATCGCTCCAGCGCGTTCACGCGCGGGCGGCTGGGCGATCGGGTGATCACGGACCTGGAGTTCGCGCTGGAATCGGGCGACGCCGACGCGGCGCTGGCCCGCATCGCGGCGCTGGAGGCGCGGCGCAAGCGCTCGGCGCCGCGCGGCCGCAACGCCGGGTCGGTGTTCAAGAACCCCCCGGCCGGCGAGGCGGACGGCCGACCCGCCTGGTGGCTGATCGATCAGGTGGGGCTGCGCGGCCATCGCATCGGCGACGCGCAGATCAGCGACAAGCACACCAACTACTTCCTCAACCTGGACCAGGCCCGCGCGGCCGACGTCGCGGCGCTGATGGATCTGGCCCGGACTCGCGTGCGGGAGCAGTTCGGCGTCGAGTTGCAGCGCGAGGTCACGCTGGTCGGCGAGCACGAGGAGGCGACGGCATGAGCGACCGCCGCGCCTCTCCGGCCCGGATGGACCCGCTGCGCATGGCACTGCTGTTCGGCGGCGCCTCGACGGAGCACACGATCTCCGTGCGATCGGCGCGGGCGGTGCTGGCCGCGGCCGACCCGGCGCGCATCGCCGCGCTCCCGATCGCCATCGGGCGCGACGGCTCGTGGCACGACGCCGCGGCCTCGCGATCGCTGATCGCGGCGATGGATCGCGGCGCGCCGGAGTGCGTGCCGCCGGCGGCCGGCGACCGCGGCGGCCTGCTGGCCGCGCCCGCGGCACTGTCGGCGCTGGCCGATGCCGACGTCGTCTTCCCGCTGGTGCACGGCCAGACCGGCGAGGACGGCAGCCTGCAGGGGCTGCTGGAGTTGTGCGGCGTCCCCTACGTGGGGGCGGGCGTGGCGGCGTCGGCGGTTGGCATGGACAAGGCGCTGATGAAGGCGCTCTTCGCGGGGGCCGGGCTGCCGCTGCCGCGGACGCAGGTCGTCACGGCGGCCCAGTGGGCGTCGGGCCGGGAGTCGCTGGAGCGCGAGTTGGCGTCGCTGCCGATGCCGCTGTTCGCGAAGGCCGCGAACGGGGGCAGCAGCGTGGGCGTCGTCAAGATCCACGACCGCGAGGAGATCGGCCCGGGGGTCGATGAGGCGCTGCGCTTCGACGCGAAGGTGGTCGTGGAGGAGGGCATCGAGGGGCGTGAGCTCGAATGTGCGGTGCTGCAGCGCCGCGGCGCCGACGGCGGCGGGGCCGAGGCCACGCCGCCCGGCGAGATCCGCACGGCGCGCGACTTCTACGACTACGTCGCCAAGTACGAGGATCCGGCGACGGAGTTGATCCTGCGGCCCGGGCTCGCCCCGGGCGTCGCGGCGCGGGCGCAGGCGCTCGCGGTGGCGGCGTTCGAGGCGATCGGCTGCGCCGGCTTCGCACGGGTCGACTTCTTCCTGCGCGGCGAGGACGAGCTGTTCGTCAACGAGATCAACACGCTGCCCGGCTTCACCAGCGTGAGCATGTTCCCCCGCCTCTGGGAGGCGGAGAGGCTGGAGTTCCCGGCGCTGATCGATCGGCTGGCGCGGCTGGCGCTGGAGCGGGCCGAGGGGAGGCGGGCCCATGCCTGACCCCGCCCGGCCCAACCCGTTCAAGCGTGACGAGGTGGAGACGGCGATCGAGCGCTGGCGTGAAGCGGGCCTGATCTCCGAACCGACGGCCGACGCAGTGCGGCTCTTCGAGCGCGCGCGAAAGTCCGCGGGTCCGGCCGCGGGCGCCGCCTCTCGTGTCGCGGACGCCGGCGCCGTGCTCGGTGTGGCGTTGGTGGTGGCGGCGGCGCTGGTGCTCGCGTTTGGGCAGTTCGAGCAGGACTTCGGGGCCCGCATCACAGTGCTGGCGGCCGCTGGTGCGGTCGTGCTGGTGGCGGCCGGCGCGGCGCGGCGTCTGCGGCTGGTGGCGGCATCGGACGCGCTCGCGGGCGCCGCCGTGCTGCTGCTGACGGTCTGTGTAGTCGCCGGTCTCGAAGAGCTCGGCGACCCCGGCGATGAGGGCATCGGCTGGGCGCTGACCTGCATTGCGGGCGTGTTGCTCGGCGGCGCGGTCGCGTGGTGGACGCGTTCGAAGTCGGCAGCCGTGTTGGCGGTCCTGGCGTGGGTCGCGCTTCCGGCGGCGCTGCTGGTCAGCGAAGGCAGCGGCAGCGACCCGTTCGAGGGTCCGTTCGACTACGAGGCGTCGACGGGGCTGGCGTGGGCAGCGCTGGCGCTGATGGTGGTCGCCGCGGCGGTGGCGGCGGTCGGAGCGCAGTTCGCGGCGCGGCGCGGCGCGCTCGGCGGCCGCGTCGATCGCGAAACGGCCGTCTGGATCGCATTCGTTGCGTCGGCGGTGCTGACGGTTGTGCTCGTCGTCGTGGCGATCGGGCAGGACGAGCGCGGGTTCTACGCCGCGGTGGCGGTTGGGGCGGCCGTGGCCACGGGGATCGCGGTTTGGCGGCGCGAGTGGGTCTGGCTGCCGTCGGCCGCCGGCCTGTATTTCGCCGCCTGCGGGTTCGCCCTGGGCGGGCTCGGCGAGCCGGAGGGACGAGCGCTGGGCGTAGCCGTGTTGGTGATGAGCTTCTTCACGTTCGCGCCGCTGGCGCGACGGCTGCCGAGCCACTGGATGACGCGGGTGTGGGAGGTGGTGGTGTGGCTGATGGCGTTGTGGGTGGCGTCCTGGTTCGCCTTCGAATCGGCTGGCTGGCCGGCGGTCGGGGGCGTGTGGGCGGCGGCGATGGTCGCGGCGTCGGCGATGCTGCGGCGCTGGCTGGCGTTGGCGGTGGGCGTGCTGGGGCTGTACGTGACATTCCTGGCGGTGGTGATCGACGAGTTCGATGCGAGTGTCGGCGCCGGGGTCGGCACGCTGCTGTTCGGCGTGCTCGTGCTGGCGGCGGCGATCGCCTGGCGGCGGCGAGTGGGGAGGCGGGCCCATGCCTGACCCCACGCGGCTCAACCCGTTCAACCGCGGATCGTTCACCGAGAACCGCGGGCCCAGCGACCCGCTGTACCGGGACCAGATCTCGACGACAGCGGACGCGCCGCTGTCGCCGCCGGATGTCGAGGGAGCGGGCTGGCGTCCGCGCTGGGTGACGCTGATCGTGCTGCTGCTGCTGCTGGCGGCGGCGGCGGCGGTCGTGGGGGTGCTGAACTCGCGGATGATGGAGATTCGCACGGTCAACGTGAGCGGGGCGGAGCGGGTGTCGCCGGACGCGATCGCGCAGCTGGTCGCGCTGACGGGCGAGAACATCCTGCTGGCAGACGTCGGGGCGGCGCGGGCGCGGGTCCGCGAGCAGCCGATGATCCTGGACGCGACGGTGCGCCGCGAGTGGCCCAACACGATCCACGTGCAGGTCTGGGAGCGCACGCCCTGGGTGCGCTGGCAGGTGCAGGGCCAGGTCTGGGCGGTGGACCGCGACGGCGTGGTGCTGGAGGGGGTCGAGGCGCCCGCGGACAGCATCATCGTGCGGCAGGTGTCATCGCTGCCGTCGATCCGAGCGGGCGCGCACGTCGGGCTCGACGCGGTGGAGCTGATCCAGCGCATCGAGGAGGCGGGGCCGCCGCGGCAGGGCCCGGGCATCGTGGCCTACGAGTGGTCGCTGCGCACGGGCCTGACGGTCGTCACGCGGCACGGCCGGGTGACCTTCGGCGACAGCCAGGGATTCGCGTTCAAGTACGCGGTCTGGGAGCAACTCGAGCACGAGGCGCAGCGGCGGGGCGAACCCCTGCTGACGGCCGACCTGCGCTTCGGGACGCGGCCGGCCGTGGAGATTGGTTTGGGATTGGGCCGGGCAACCCGGATCACGCCGGAGAGTGTGGCCGCGGAAGACGGGGCGTCGTAAGGGCGCCGCAAGCGGCCACGCGGATCGCGTGGCCGGCCGAGGCCGTGTCGCGGGGCGCGGTCGCAGGAATAAGGAGACGGGCATGGCCAGAGGAAGCGCCATCGCGGCCATCGATCTGGGCAGCACGAAGATCGCCACCATCGTGGGCGATGCGTCGGAGGCAGGGATGCTGCGCATCCTGGGCGCCGGCGTCGTGCCGTCCGCGGGGATCGAGAAGGGCCAGATCAGCAGCATCGGGCAGGCGACGGAGGCGATCATCGCCTCGATCGAGAAGGCGGAGCGGGCCTCGGGCACGCGCATCCTCTCGGCCGGCGTCAGCGTCTCGGGCGCGCACCTGTCGTCGATGAACAACCGCGGCATCGTGGCCGTGCCCGACGTCGGCCGCCCGATCAGCGTCGACGACGCGCAGCGCGTGATCGACGCGGCGCGCAACGTGAGCCTGAAGAGCAATCGCGAGCTGATGCACGCGCTGCCGCGGTACTTCATCGTCGATGGGCAGGACCGGGTGTCGGACCCGGTGGCCATGCATGGCCAGCGCCTGGACGTCGAGATGCACATCGTCACCGGCGGCGTGAACGCGCTGCAGAACGTGATGAAGTGCGTCGAGGGCGCGAACGTGCAGGTCGAGGCGCTGGTGGCGGGCCCGGTCGCGATGTCGGCGGCCGTGCTCGACCCGGACGAGCAGCAGGAGGGCGTGGTGGCGATCGACATCGGCGGCGGCACGACGGATATCGCCGTGCACCTCGACGGGGCGATCGTGCACACGGCCTCGCTGCCGATCGGGGGGATGCACGTGACGCGCGACCTGGTCGCCGGGCTGCGCTGCCCCTTCATGGTCGCCGACCAGGCGAAGACCCGCTACGGGGCGGCCCTGTCGGCGGCGGTCCCGAACGACGAGTCGGTGACGCTGACGGCCTTCGGGCAGGACGAGCGCCGGGCGGTGTCGCGGCGGCTGATTGTCGAGATCGTCGAGGCGCGGGTGGAGGAGATCCTTTCGATGGCGCTGGGCGAGGTCAAGCGGGCCGGGCACCTCGATGCGATTTCGGCGGGGCTGGTGATCGGCGGTGGGACCGCGGAGTTGGAGGGCATCACAACGCTGGCGGAGCAGCGCACGGGCCTGCCGGCCCGCCTCGGCCAGGTGCCGGAGGTCTACGGCCTCGCCGACCAAGTGGCCGGGCCGGCCTACGCGACCAGCCTGGGCCTGTTGCGCTGGATGACGGAAGCGTTCGCCGTACCGATGGGGCAGCCCTTGCGGCTGCGTATGCCGGCGGGTGGCAGTGTCTTTGGCCTGTTCCGCGGCGTCGGCCGATTGGGGAGGGTCTTTTTGCCGCAATAGCACGTTCGACGCACGCGGGCGGCTCAACTGGGGGAGCCACCCGTCCGGCAACCAACGACCCCATCAAATGGTGGCGGGGTAGCAGGAGAGCCGGATGTCTGGATACGACGATCGCAGTGCCCTGCCGCCGATCAAGGTGATCGGGGTGGGCGGCGGCGGCTGCAATGCCGTCAATCGGATGATCGAGGAGGGGATCACCGGGGTCCGCTTCATGGCGGTGAACACCGACGCGCAGCAGCTCGAGCACAGCCGCGCGCCGGAGACGATGCGCATCGGCGACCGCGTGTCGCGCGGGCTGGGCGTCGGCGGCGACGCGGCGCTGGGCGAGAAAGCCGGCGACGAATCGCGCGCCGATCTGCTCGAGTCGGTGCGCGGGATGGACATGGTGTTCATCGCGGCCGGCATGGGCGGCGGCACCGGGACGGGCGCGGCGCCCGTCGTGGCCGAGGTCGCGAAGCAGGCCGGGGCGCTGACCATCGCGGTGGTGACCAAGCCGTTCGCGTTCGAGGGCGCCAAGCGCCGGCAGACGGCCGTCGCGGGCGTGCATCGGCTCGAGAAGCACGCCGACACGGTAATCACGATCCCCAACGACCGGCTGCTGAGCCTCGTCGAGGACAACATCTCGGCCACCAGCGCGTTCGCGCTGGCGGACGACGTGCTGCGCCAGGGGATCAGCGGCATCTCCGACATGATCACGACGCCGGGCGAGATCAACCTCGACTTCAACGACGTCAAGAAGGTCATGGGCGAGGGCGGCCAGGCGCTGATGGCGATCGGCCGCGGCGCGGGGCCGAACCGGGCCGTCGACGCGGCGCAGGCGGCGATCGCCAGCCCGCTGCTGGAGACCGACATCACGGGCGCGCACAAGGTGCTGTTCAACGTGGCGTCGGCGGGCGACCTGGGGCTCATGGAGCTCAACATGTCGGCCAAGGTGATCCAGGAGATGGTCGACCCGGACGCGGAGATCATTTTCGGGACCGCGGTCAAGCCCAACCTGGGCGAGGAGATCATGATCACCGTGATCGCGACCGGCTTCCCGAGCCACTCCCCGATCGAAGAAGAGATCCCCGTCGCCGTCGAAAACGACCGCTGGTCGCCCGATCTGCTGGACGAGATCGGCCTGGACGGCGACGACGTCGAATTGCCTGCCTTCCTGCGCCGGCGACGCGTCGCGGCGCGGTAGCCACCCGGCAGGAGAACGCCATCGAATAGGAAAGGAGGGCCGGACTCGCAGCATATTGGCTCCTCACGAGCCAGCACGACCAGGGGGAGCGGCGTCATTGGGAGATAGCGCCGCTCCCCCGCTTTGTGTCCGAGGGGGGCCCGCCTGCCCCGGACGGGCTATCATGTACGGAGCAGTTGCGGGAGGGAACAGCATGGCGACGTTCGAAGTCGGGCCGATGAAGTTCAAGGCCGGGGAAGCGACGATCGAGATCCGGCCGCTCGGGGAGGCGGAGGCCGCGGAACGCAAGGCGCTGCGCGCCGAGAGCGACGCGAATGATCGGAAGCTCCAAGCCATCCGGGAGGACGCCCTCCGGGAGCACTACAAAGAGTTCGTGATCGTCAGCGACTGGGGGCGCAAGGTCCGGTACTACCCCACCTCGGAGGCGTTCGCGGCTGCAAGCTGGGCGGAGGAGAGCGGGGTAGCGGCGGACGCCTACCTCGTGGAGTGGCCCGAAAACCTGATCGTGTGAGCATCGCGGGAGAGTTCCGTACCGAGTTCGAGGGCGCTCCCACAGTCCGATGCTGGGTATCGTTCCCTGGTGCGCCGCCCAAGGAGATCCTGTTCCTCATCGACACGGGGGCGACCAGTACGACCCTGAACCCTCGAGCCGCCAATCGCGTATTCCCCGGCTACGCCAAACTCGACTGGAGGCGCGACCCCCGCCTCGGCGGGGTGCGAGGGGTCGGGGGGACATCGCGGATCATCCGTCGGATGTGTGCGATTCGCTTCGAGGATGACCGGGTGGGCGATGTCCACTGGGACGGGCCCGTGGACTTGATCGAACCGACCGCCGACGGCTGGGTGCTGCCCTCGCTGCTGGGGCGCGACGTCCTCGACAACTTCCGCCTGACCGTGTCGAAGCAGGAATCCCTGATCAGCCTTGAGATTCAGCTCCCAGCGAGCAGCGCATAGGCCCATCCGGCTCCCTGCGGCTCGGCGCGACGCGACCCGCGGCGACACGGTTATGATCGACGCATGGAGTGCCCGCAGTGCGGCGGTGACGACACGAACGTGATCGACTCGCGGCCGTCGAAGGACGCCATCCGGCGGCGGCGGGCCTGCGGACGCTGCGAGCATCGCTTCACGACCTACGAGCGCATCGCGGAGCTGGAGCCCGTCGTCGTCAAGCGCGACGAGCGGCGAGAGCCGTTCCAGCACGACAAGATCCGCCACGGCATCCGCCTGGCCGCGGCGAAGCGCCCGCTGCCGGAGGCGGAGATCGACCGCATCACGGAGGCGGTGCGGACGCGGGCGGTGCAGACGGCCCGCGCCGAGATCGCCGCGACGACGCTCGGCGAGTGGGTCTGGGAGGCGCTGCAGGCGGTCGACCGGGTGGCGGCCTTCCGCTTCGGCGCGGTGTTCCGGCGGCCCGACGACCTGGAAGCGATGCGCCGTCAGCTGGCGGCGGCGGAGAGCGGCCGGCCACCGCCGGCGCGCGCTGTCGTCTCCGACGGGGCGCAGCCGCGGCTGCCCGGGATCGGCGGCGACGCCGTCGCGCCGGACGCGACGCCGCCGGCCGCCGCCGACTGACGGGAGGGTGGGAACATGTCGCAGCCCGCGCCACCCAACCCCGGCCACGAGCCGGCGCTGACCGACTCGGCCCGCTTGGTGCTGGAACGGCGCTACCTGCGTCGCGACGACGCGGCGGGCACGATGGAGACGCCGTCGGAGATGTTCCGCCGCGTGGCCGATGCGGTGTCGCTGGCCGAGACGGCGTACGGGGCCGACGCGGCGGCGTTCGCCGATCGGGCCTTCGCCTTGATGCGCGACCTGCGCTTCCTGCCCAACTCGCCGACGCTGATGAACGCGGGGCTGCCGCTGCAGCAGCTGGCGGCCTGCTTCGTGCTGCCGGTCGAGGACTCGCTGCCGGGCATCTTCGACTCGCTCAAACACGCGGCGCTGATCCATCAGAGCGGCGGCGGGACGGGCTTCGCCTTCTCGCGGCTGCGGCCCCGCAACGACCGCGTGCAGACGACGCACGGCGTGGCCAGCGGGCCGGTGTCGTTCATGGAGGTGTACGACGCGGCCACGGACGCGATCAAGCAGGGCGGCACACGCCGCGGCGCGAACATGGCCATCCTCGACGTGCACCACCCCGACATCGAGCGCTTCGTGCGGGCGAAAGACGCCAGCGGCACGCTGCGCAACTTCAACCTCTCGGTGGCCGTCGATGACGCGTTCATGCAGGCGGCGCAGGACGACGGCGAGTTCGCGCTGATCAATCCGCGCACCGGGCAGGAGGTGGGGCGTCGCGACGCGCGGGTGCTGCTGGGGCTGATCACGTCGCAGGCGTGGCAGTACGGCGACCCCGGGCTGGTGTTCCTCGACCGCGTCAACCGCGACAACCCGACGCCGCAGCTGGGGCCGATCGAGTCGACCAACCCGTGCGGCGAGCAGCCGCTGCTGCCCTACGAGTCGTGCACGCTGGGCTCGATCGACGTGTCGAAGTTCGTGACGGCCGACGGGGCGGGCGTCGATTGGGCGGGGCTGGGGGAGGCGATCGACGTGGCGGTGCGCTTCCTGGACGACGTGATCGACGTGAACCGCTATCCGTCGCCGGAGATCGGACGGATGACGCTGAGCACGCGCAAGATCGGGCTGGGCGTGATGGGCTTCGCCGACCTGCTGTTCGCGCTGGGCACGCCCTACGACTCGGAGGCGGGGCTGCGGCGGGCCGAGGAGCTGGCGGCGTTCGTGCAGGCGCGGGCCAACGCGGCGTCGGAGGCGCTGAGCGCCGAGCGCGGGGCGTTCCCGGCCTGGGCGGGGTCGATCTTCGACCCGGGCGGGCCGAAATACCGCAACGCGACCCGCACCACCGTCGCGCCGACGGGCACGATCAGCATCATCGCGGGCTGCTCGGGCGGGATCGAGCCGGCCTTCGCGCTGGCCTACGAGCGCCGCCACTATCTGGACGCGGCCGACCCCGGCCGTCTGACGCGGCTGCGCGACGTGCACCCGGCGCTGCGGCGGCTGGCGCAGCGCGACGGCTGGTGGTCGGGCGAGTTGGCGGCGCATCTGGCGTCGGGCGGGGGGCTGGCCGACGCGCCGGGGGCCGTGCCGGCGGGAGCGGCGCGGGCCTTCGTCACGGCGCACGAGGTCGGCTGGGAGTGGCACGTGCGGATGCAGGCGGCGTTCCAGCGGCACGTCGACAACGCGGTGTCGAAGACGATCAACTTCCCGCGCGACGCCCGCCGCGAGGACGTGGGGGCGGCGTTCACGCTGGCCTGGCGCGAGGGCTGCAAAGGGATCACGGTCTACCGCGACGGGTCGCGGGCGGAGCAGGTGTTGTCGCATCCGGCGCCGGAGTCGGCTGTGGAGGGGGAAGCGTAGGCCCGACGCGCACCTATATACCTCGTGCGTATAGTGGGGACATGGCAAGACGCACCGAGCAATCCGGCGTGGCGACGGCGCGTGGGCGGCTGTCGCGCGAGCGCGGGGGCGTGCGCAAGGACTGGGGCGGACGGCTGCCCTTCGCGCTGGTCTATCCCAACAGCTACCGCATCGGCATGTCGAACCTGGGCCTCCAGGTGATCTACCGGCTGCTCAACGCGAAGCCGGACGTCGTCTGCGAGCGGGCCTTCTACGACCCGCCGCCGTCCGGCGAGCGGGCCGGGGCGCTCGTGACGATCGAGTCGCAGCGGCCGCTGATGGACTTCCCGGTCGTCGCCTACACGCTGACCTACGAGATCGACTACTACCACGTCGTTCGGTCGCTGCAGGCGTCGGGGCTGCCGGCCCTGGCGGCGCACCGCGACGAGCGCCACCCGCTGGTGATCGCCGGCGGCGCGGCCGTGATCACCAACCCGATGCCGCTGTCGGACTGCTTCGACGCCTTCGTGATCGGCGAGGCGGAGCCGATCCTCGACCTGCTCGTCGACACGATCCGCGACGGCATCGAGGGCAACCGCGACGACCTGCTGGCAGCGCTGGCGACCGTGCCGGGCGTGTTCGTGCCGGCGCTGGGCGCGCCGGGCGGCGTCGAGCGGCAGTGGGTGCGCGAGATCGGCGAGACCGAGGCGATGTCGGCCGTGCTGACGGACGACACGGAGCTGTCGAACATGACGCTGATCGAGGCGGCGCGGGGCTGCGGCCGCGGCTGCCGCTTCTGCATCGCGGGCTACGTCTTCCGGCCGCCGCGCTACCGGCCGCTGGAGGGGCTGCTCGATCAGGTCGAGCGGGGGCTGGAGACATCGCCGCGGGTGGGGCTGCTGGGGGCCGCCGTGGCGGACCATCCCGACCTGCCGGAGCTGGCCGTCGAATCGGCGCGACGGGGGGCGCAGGTGTCGGTCAGCTCGCTGCGGGTCGACAACCTCTCGCCGACGCTGCTGGGCGTGCTCAGCGAGGGCGGGACGCGCACGGTGACCGTCGCGCCGGAGGCCGGCAGCGAGCGCATGCGCACGAAGATCAATAAGGCGGTGGGGCACGACCAGATCCTCGAGGCGGCGGAGAAGGTGGGCGCGGCGGGGATGCGTCGCATGAAGTGCTACTTCATGGTGGGGCTGCCGGAGGAGGAGGACGAGGACGTCGCGGAGATGGCGCGGCTGGGTCGTGACATGAAGGGGCGCCTCGACGCGGCGGGGCACGGCACGGAACTGGTGATGAGCGTCGGGCCGCTGGTGCCCAAGCCGGCGACGGCCTATCAGCACCTGCCCCAAACCGACGCGCGGGTCGTCACCGGGCGGCTGCGGATGCTGCGCGACGCCTTCAAGGGCACGGGCATCGTGCTGCGGGGCGACAGCCCGGCCTGGGCGCGGATCGACGACATCTGCTCGCGGGCCGACCGGCGGCTGACGCCGGCGATCCTCTCGATGCCGGACAACTCGCGCGCCTCGTGGATGCGGGCGGCGTCGGAGTGGGGCCTCGACGGGCCGCTGCCCTGGGGCGAGGGCCCGATGCCGTGGAGCGGCGTCGACACGGGCATCACGGCGCGCTTCTTCGAGCGGGAGTGGGACAAGCACCTGCGCTCGAAGTTCACCATCGCCTGCCCGCCGCCCGAGATCGGCTGCAAGCTCTGTGGGGTTTGCTAGGCGGGACTGCCAGGGCGCGATGCCCCAGGATTCGTCGTCGCAGGAGTGGGAGCACGTCGCCGGGAACCTGGCGACGGTGCGGGCGCGCATCGCCGCGGCGGCCGAGGCGGCCGGGCGCGACCCGGGCGGGGTCGAACTGGTGGCGGTGTCGAAGACGTTCCCCGTCGCGGCGCTGCAGGCGGCCATCGCGGCCGGGCAGACCCTGTTCGGCGAGAACCGCGTGCAGGAGGCGCTGCCCAAGATCGAGGCGCTGGCCGGGATCGCGGGGCCGGACGGGGCGCCTCCCCGCTTCCACCTGGTGGGCCACCTGCAGACGAACAAGGCGAGGCAGGCGGGCGCCTTTGATATGATCGAGAGCGTCGATTCGCTGCGGCTCGCGGTCGCGCTGGAGCGACGCCTTCCCCGCCCCATGCCGGTGCTGTTGGAAGTCAACGTGGCGGGGGAGGCGAGCAAGCACGGCTTCGCCCCGGACGAAGTCGGGCCGGCGCTGGCGGCGATCGCGCCGCTGGCCAAGCTGGACGTCGTGGGGCTGATGACCGTCGCGCCGCTGGTCGCGGATGCGGAGTCGGCGCGCCCGGTGTTCCGCGAGTTGCGCCGCCTGCGCGACGTCGAGGCGGGACGGCTGGGCATGGGCCATCTGAGTATGGGAATGAGCAATGACTTCCAGGTCGCGGTCGCGGAGGGCGCCACGATCGTGCGGCTGGGCCGGGCGATATTCGGCGATCGCCGCGGATAGGGCGGGACGGAGCAGCACATGCCCAAGCTGACGGAGACCGACAAGGCGTTCTGCATCATCGGCGGCGGCGTCATGGGGCAGACGATCGCCCGATCGCTGATCAGCAGCGGGCTGGCGACGGCCGACGCGGTCACGGTCTGCGAGGTGGCGGCGCCGCGCCGGGAGTCGCTGGAGGCGGATCTGGGCGTCGCGACGACGGGCGACGCGGTAGCGGCGGCGGACGGCGCGCCGGTCGTCGTGCTGGCGGTCAAGCCGCAGGACTTCCCAGCGGTCGGCGGCGCGTTGCAGGGGCTGGTCCTGCCCGAGCAACTGGTCGTCTCGATCATGGCGGGCGTGACGATGCGGACGCTGCGTGATCGGCTGGGGCATCGGGCGGTGGTGCGGGCGATGCCGAACACGCCGGCGCAGATCGGGCAGGGGCTGACGGCCTGGACGGCGGCGGCGGAGGTGACGGAGTCGCAGCGGGCGCTGGTCGGCCAAATGCTGGCGACGCTGGGCCGGGCGATCCCCGTGCAGGATGAGCGCCACATCGACATGGCGACGGCGGTGAGCGGCTCGGGGCCAGGCTTCTTCTTCCTGATCCTGGAGGCGCTGATCGACGGGGCGGTGCAGATCGGCATGCGGCGCGAGCTGGCGACGGAACTGGTCTATCAGACGGCGCTGGGGTCGGCGGCCTTCGCGCAGGAGTCGGGCTTGCATCCGGCCGTGCTGCGCGACATGGTGACGTCGCCCGGCGGCACGACCGCGGAGGGGCTGCGGGCGATGGAGGAGAAGGGCGTGCGCGCCGGCACGATGGAGGCGATCATCGCCGCCTACCGGCGCACACGGGAGCTGGGCGAAGTATGAACCCCATCGGCATCGCAGCGGTCATCCTGCAACTGTTCTTCTTCATCGTGCTGGCGCGCGTGATCATGAGTTGGATCCCGCTGGTCACCAACAAGCCGCTCGACTACAACAACCCGATCGTGAAGTTCCTGGTCGACGTGACGGAGCCGCTGCTCGCGCCGATGCGCCGCTTCCTGACGATCGGGATGATCGATCTGTCGCCGATGGTGCTGCTGATCGGGCTCAGCATCCTGCAGAGCATCCTGGTGAGCAGGGCCTAGCGGCTGCGGGGCACGTAGCCGGTGGGCTAGGGCAGGCGATCAATGATCGTGTCGAGCTTGCCGTCCATCGCGTCCAGCCGCCGATCCTGGCGATCGAGCTTGCCGTCCATCACATCCAGCCGCCGGTCCTGGCGATCGAGCTTGCCGTCCATCGCGGCCAGCCGCCGATCCTGGCCGTCCAGCCGATCGGTGACTTCGGCGAACTGGCGATCCATGTCCCCGCGCAGCGTCTCGATCTTGTGGTCCATGTCCCCGCGCAGCGTCTCGATCTTGCCGTCCAGCGTGTCGAGGTCGCCCTGTAGGAAGTCGATCTTGCCGTGCAGCAGGTCGATCTTGCCGTCCTGCAGGTCGAGCCTACCCTCCAGCGTGTCGATCCTGCGGTCCACGTCGCCGCGCAGTGCGTCCAGCTTGCCGTCCTGCGCGATCAGGTGGTCCGTCTGAGCTTGCAGGGCCACGAGGATCGCGCCCTGGAACCCCTCGAATTCGTCACGGCGGATCGGCTCAGCCACCATGCGGGCAGGGTAACAGACGGGGGAGGCGCGTTGCGCCCCCCTCCCCTATCCGGCATACTCCCCGCGCGCACGTCGCGCGGTCCCTCCCATCCTGGGCGGGAAACCCACGGACCACGAAAGGACCTTCCCATGAGCGACTACTGGAGCCGACTGCGACACCGCAAGATCAGCCGCCGCACCATGCTGGGAGCCAGCGCGAAGGCTGGGGTCGGGGCCGCCGGGCTCGCCCTGGTCGGCTGCGGCGGCGACGACGATGACGATGCTGGGGGCGCCGCCGCGGCGGCCGAGGCCGCTGCCGCCGCTGGCGACTCCAGCGCCGCTGCCGCGGCGGCCGAACGCGCGGCTGCGGCCGCCGAGGAGGCCGCGGCTGCTGCCGCCGCCGCCGGGGATGCGGGCGCCGCCGCGGTCGCCGAGGCGGCTGCCGCCGCCGCGGAGGCCGCCGCCGAGGCGGCCCGCGAGGCTGGCGCCGACCAGGCGCAAGCCGCGGCGGACGCCGCCGCCGCCGCCGCCGCCGCCGCCGAGGACGCGGCGCAGGCCGCTCGCGAGGCCGCCGACGCCGCCGCCATGGCCGACGAGGAAGACGCGCCGGCCGCCGCGACCGGCCCCCGCCGGGGCGGCATCTCATTCACCGCCTGGGTGGACAGCCTCTTCACCGGCTGGGACCCGCACACGAGCCTCTCCGGCGGCGACAACCTGGGCTTCCTCAACTTCGTCTACGACCGCGTGCTCGGGTTCAACGACGACGCCTCCTGGAAGGGGGAGTTGGCGGAGAGCGTGGAGATCCCGGACGATCTGACGTACATCTTCAACATGCGCCCGGGCGCGATCTTCCACGACGGCGCGCCGGTCGACGCCGACGCGATGCAAGCCAACATGGAGCGCGTCCGCGACGCGTCGGACGCCGCCGGCGGCACGCGCAACGCCGACGGCATCGCCCGCGCCGTCTCGATGGGGCCCGTCGACGACGCCGCCTGGCGGATGGAGAACTCGGAGCCGTTCGGGCCGACGCTGGCCGCCTTCCAGGCCTTCCCGGGCACGGGCATGCTGGTCTCGCCGGACAAGTTCGACATCGCGCTCACCGACCCGGTGGGCGCCGGCGCCGCGAAGTTCGTCTCCTACGCGGAAGGCGATCGCTTCGTCGGCGAGCGCTGGGACGGCTACTGGGACAACGCCAACGTCTGGCTGGACGGCATGGAGCGGATCATCATCCCGGACATCAACACGTCCTGGACCGCCTTCCTGGACGGGGAGTTCACCCTGGCCCAGCCGCCGCCCGCCGCGGTGACGGGCGAGCTGAAGGCGGAGTTGGAAGCGGGAGGGTACGTGGTCGCCGAGGGGCCGGATCAGACCTGGACCTGGAACAGCTACAACCTCAGCCCGAACGCCGAGGGCTTCAACCAATTCCGCGACCCGCGGCTGCGGCGCGCCGTGCACCTGATCATCGACCGGCAGGCGGTGATCGACGTCGCCTTCCGGGGCCTCGGCGAGCCATCGCGCGGTCCCACCTCGAACACGAGCTGGGCGCTGACCGAGGACTACTACGGGGATTCGCCCAACCTGGACGAAGCGAAGCAGTTGATGGACGCCGCCGGCTACGCCGACGGGATCACCGGCACGCAGCTGTCCTGGAGCCTGGACATCCATCGCGCCCAGACCGAGGTCGTGCACGCGCAGCTGGCGGCGGCCGGGGTCGACATGGAGTTCGTCCACGGGTCCGAGACCAGCATCATCGACCGCTGGCTCGGCGTGGCGGACTGGAGCATCGCCACGCTGACGTGGGAGTCCCCGTTCGACCCCGACCCCGTGCTGCGCCAGTTCACGGGCGGCGTGATCGGGGGGGCGCATCTCGGCGGGGCGACCCTGGAGGACAACCCGAACGACGCGATGCTGCAGGGGCTGGCAGAGACCACGGAACTGATCGACAAGGCCGCGGGCGTGGCGACGCAGGAGGCGCGCATCCCGCTCTACGACGATCTCTTCACGGTCTACCAGGAGCACGGGTGGATGCACCACATCCTGCAACGCCCGAAGGCCATGGCCGCCCAAAGCCACGTGCAGGACTTCCGGCTGGTGCCCTTCTTCGCGTTCCCGGAGGGGATGGGCTTCAAGAACATCTGGTACGACAACGTCTGATCGGAGCGAGCCGGCGCGGGGCGCACGCCCGCCCCGCGCGCTCCCTCCGGCGGTCGCGTCAGCGGCGCGCCCGGGCGACGCAGCCAATCCTGAGGAGCGGGCATGCTGCGCTACACCGTGACCCGGCTGCTCTCCTCGATCTTCGGGCTGTTGGTCGTCAGCGTCCTCTCGTTCCTGCTGATGAACGTGCTGCCGGGCGACCCGTCGACCCAGATCGGCGGGCTCAACGCCACGCCGGAGTTGATCGAGCACACGAAGGAGCGCCTGGGGCTCAACGATCCGCTCCCCGAACGCTACGCGCGGTGGCTCGGGCGGCTGCTGCAGGGCGACATGGGCCTGACCCTGCTCGCGCAGCTCGATCAGAACGAGATCTTCCGCCAGCGCGTCCCGCCCACGGTCGAGCTGGGGGTGCTGAGCCTCTTCGTCGTCGTGGTGGTCGCCGTGCCGCTGGGCATCCTCTCCGCGCTGCGCCCCGGCTCGAAGCGGGAGGTCGTGGCGAGCACTCTCATGATCGGCGGCAACTCGATCCCGGAGTTCCTGACCGGCATCGCGCTGATCATCATCATCGGCGTGGAGTTGGATCTGCTTCCGGTCCTGGGCTACGTGCCGATCTGGGAGGACCCGGTCGAGAACCTGAAGCACATGGCGATGCCGGTGATCGCGATCTCGCTGACCACGACGGCGCTGCTGATGCGGCAGACGCGCTCGGCGATGATCAACGTGCTCAACGACGACTACATCCGCACGGCGCGGGCGAAAGGCCTCCCGGCGGGGGCGGTCATCCTGCGGCACGGACTGCGCAACGCGCTGATCCCCATCGTGACGGTCTTCGGCTTCCAGGCCGGGCTGGTGTTCAGCGGCTCCGTGGTCACGGAAACCGTCTTCGGGATCCCCGGCATGGGGCGCTGGTTCGTGCGCACCGTGGTCGTGACGCAGGACTATCTGGTCGTGCAGAACCTGGTGATGTTCTTCGCGGTCTGCATCGTGGGGGTGAACCTGCTGGTCGACCTCTCGTATCCGCTGCTTGATCCGCGCATCCGGGCCGGACGGGGAGCAAACACGTGAGCGGCCCGGCCTCCCCCACCGATGCGGCGCGGCCGGCGTTCTCCCGCACCGCCTGGCGGAAATGGGGCGCGCATCGCGAGCTTCGGGCGATCCTGCGCATCTACGTCCGCAACCGGCCCGCACTGGTGGGCGCGGTCGTGCTGATCGGCATGGGCGTGGTGGCGGCCTTGGCGCCGTGGGTGGCGCCCGCCGACCCGCTGCAGCCCGAGCTCACGCTGGAAGGGACCTTCCAGCCGCCCAGCTGGGCGCACCTCGCGGGGACCGACCATCTGGGACGGGACGTGCTGAGCCGCACGATCTTCGGCACGCGGATCGCCTGGCAGGTCGTGATCGTCGCGATCGGCCTCGCCATGGGGATCGGCGTGCCCCTGGGGCTGCTGGCCGGCTACGTCGGCGGCAAGCTCGACGAGTTGGTGATCATGCGCATCGTCGACGCCGTGATGATGATGCCGGGCCTGGTGCTGGTGCTGGCGATCACGGGCGCGGTCGGACCCAGCCTGACGAACACGATGCTGATCGTCGGCGTGATCTGGTCGCCGGCCTACGCTCGCCTCACGCGTGGGGTGGTGCTGTCGATCAAGCAGGAGGTCTACGTCGAAGCGGCCCGCGCCGTGGGCGCGCCGCCGCTGCGGATCATGCGGCGGCATCTGCTCCCGAACGTGGTGGCGCCGGTCTTCGTGCTCGCGTCGTTGTCGGCCGCCAGCATCATCCTGCTGGAGGCCGCGCTGAGCTTCATCGGGGCGGGGATCCAGCCGCCCACGCCGGCCTGGGGCGGGATGGTCGCGAGCGCCTATGACACACTCCTCTCACGCAACGGCTGGCCGATCCTCGGCCCCGCCGTCGCGATCATCCTGATGGTGATGTCGTTCAACTTCGTCGGCGACGGCGTGCGGGACGCCATGGACCCGCGGCTGCGCAACATCCGCTAGCGACGCGGCGGCCGAGCGGCATATCCTCTGCGGTGGCACCGGAGTTCGAGAGGAGCCGCGATGAGCTACCAGCAGATTCTGACCGAGACGATTGGGCGCGTGGGGGTGATCCGGCTCAACCGGCCGGAGAAGCTGAACGCCTGGACCGTCGTCATGGCGAACGAGATGGCGGAGCAGATCGAGGCCTGGAACGACGACGACGCGATCGGCGCGATCGTCATCACCGGGGAGGGCCGCGCGTTCTGCGCCGGCGCCGACATCGGCGACTTCAACCAACGCCTCGCCAACGACCCCGATGCGCAGGGGCCGGGTGACAGAGCCATCGTCAGCTGGCCCGACCTGCTCCGCAATTCCAAGCCGGTCATCGCCGCGATGCACGGCTACGCCGTCGGCGTGGGCCTGACCCTGGCGCTGCCCTGCGACGTGCGCTACGCGGCCGAGGGAGCGCGCCTCTCGATTCGCTTCGTCAAGGTGGGCCTGGTGCCGGAGCTCGGCTCGACGCGGCTGCTGGCGCAGTTGGTGGGGCTCGGTCATGCGACCGACATCTGCCTGTCGGGGCGCATGGTGCCCGCCGACGAGGCCTACCGGATCGGGCTGGTCTCCGCGGTCGTGCCCCAGGAAGCGCTGTTCGAGACCGCCCTGGCCAAGGCCGGCGAGCTGGCCGACAACCCCACCCCGGTCGTGCGCAAGATCAAGGCGCTGCTCAGCGAGAACGTCACCGAGCCCGACCTCGGCCGGGTCATGCAGCGCGAAGTCGCCCGCGACCAGGAGGCCCGCCGCCTGCCGTCGCACAGCGAGGCGATCGCCGCGTTCCTGGAGAAGCGGCAGCCCGTCTTCAATCAGTAGGGGCGGCGACAGCCGGTCCGAGTCGGACCTGCGCACAGGCCCCGTTCACGGGGTGGGTCGTGGCGCACGCCGGACGGGCGGGCGGCGCCGTCGCGGTGGGGGGTTGCACACATAGAACAGATGTGCGACAGTGCGGACTCACGCGAACGCGTGTTCTACATGAGCAGCAGCGGGCGGGCGCCCGGCATCGATATCGGGGGCGCGCCAGTATGCTGACGAAGGTCGGTCAAGAGGGGGATCCGATGGCGAAATGGAACAGTAGTAAGGCGTCCGAGAGCAAGAAAGCCGGGCCGCGAGTGAGGGCGGCCGGGACCAGCGATGCGGAGGCGCTGAGCAACGCGCTGGACGACATCGAGCGGCAGTTCGGGGTGGGGGCGGTGATGCGGATGGGCGACGCGCCGCAGAACTTGCAGGTCGAGGCGATCTCCAGCGGCGCGCTGAGCCTCGACATCGCGCTGGGCATCGGCGGCGTGCCGCGGGGGCGGATCATCGAGATCTACGGCCCCGAGAGCACGGGCAAATCGACCCTGGCGCAGCACGTGATCGCATCGGCGCAGCGGGACGGCGGCCAGGCCGCGTACATCGATGTCGAGCACGCGCTGGATCCGGGCTTCGCGGCGGGCATCGGCATCAACATCGACGAACTGCTGGTCTCCCAGCCGGACACGGGCGAGCAGGCGCTGGAGATCACGGAGGCGCTGCTCCGCAGCAACGCGCTCGACGTGATCGTGGTCGACAGCGTGGCGGCGCTGGTGCCGCGCCAGGAGATCGAGGGGGAGATGGGCGACGCGCACGTGGGCCTGCAGGCGCGGCTGATGTCGCAGGCGCTGCGCAAGCTGACAGCCGTGACGGCGCGCTCGCGGACGTCGCTGATTTTCATCAACCAGCTGCGGGAGAAGGTCGGCGTCGTGTTCGGCAACCCCGAGGTCACGCCGGGCGGCCGGGCGCTGAAGTTCTACTCGTCGGTGCGGATCGAGCTGCGCCGGGTCGAGCAGTTGAAGCGCGACCAGATCGTGATCGGCGGGCGGGTGCGGGCCAAGGTGGTCAAGAACAAGGTCGCGCCGCCGTTCCGCGTGGCGGAGTTCGACATCATGTTTACGGGTGCGACGCGGGGAATCTCACGCGAGGGCGACATCATCGACCTGGGCGTCGACCAGGGCGTGATCAAGAAGGCGGGCGCGTTCTACAGCTACGGCGAAACCCGGCTGGGGCAGGGCCGGGAGAACGCGAAGCTGTTCCTCCTCGAGCACACCGACATCGCGGCGGAGTTGGATCGAACGATCCGCGAGGCCGCCGGCCTGCCGCTGACCGCCGGCCCGGCTGCCGCCACGGATGCCGACGCGGACAGCGCCAGCGAGGACGCCCCGGCCGCGCTGCCGCAGGCGGGCGCGGTCTAGCGCGCCGCGCCGGCGGGCCGAGGGGACGCCGCGGCATGCCCCGGGTCGACGCGGTGCGCCGCCGGGGGCGGTCGCTGCTGGTGGACTTCGACGACGGGTCGGCGCTGCGCTGCGACCGCGACTTCCTGCCGGGGCGGCGCTTGGCCGTCGGGCAGGAGATCGAGGCGGCGATCCTGGCGCGGGTGGCGCGGGAAGCTGCGCGCCACGACGCCGAGCGCATGGCGCTGCGCTGGCTGGCCGTGCGGCCGCGCAGCCGGACGGAGTTGCGGGGGCGGCTGCGCGCCACCGGCGTCGGCGGGGACGTGGTCGAGGAGACGCTGGGGCGGCTGGCGGAGCAGGGCTACCTCGACGACCAGGCGTTCGCGGAGGCGTGGGTCGATCGGCGGCAGCGGTCGCGGCCGCGGTCGCGGCGGATGCTGCGGTCGGAGCTGCGCCAGCAAGGCGTGGAGGCGGACCTGGCCGAGGCGGTCACGTCGGACATCGACGATGAGGCGACGGCGCTGGCCATCGCCGTCGGGCAGTGCGCCCGCTTCGACCGGGACGAGTGGGAGGCGTTCCGGCAGCGCGCGGGCGGTCTGCTGCTGCGCCGGGGCTTCGCCGGCGGGCTGTCGGAGCGGGCGCTGCGGGCGGCCTGGGCGCCGCCGGCGCCGGTCGGTCGGGGGTGAGGGGCGTCGGACGTGGATATGCTGGTGCTCGCGGCCGTATACTTGCATCGGTGATCGAAGGAGATTAAGTGATGGCCATCGTGTTCGACACGCGGAACGCCGTGCAGCGGCTGATCAAGAACGGCCTGTCCGAGACGCAGGCGGACGCGGTCGTGGATGTGGTAAGCGACGCGACGACCGTCCTCGTGACAAAGGACGATCTGCTCCGGGCGATGCACGAGCTACGGATGGAACTCTGGCGCGCGATCGCCTTCCAAACGATCGTCTTCACCGGCATCGTGACCGGCATCGTGGCGGCCCTGACGAAGCTCTAGGCGCCGACGATGACGAGCCCGCCGGCGACCAGGGACGCCTGGGAAACAGCGCTCGACCGCACGAGGGACGAGTTGCGAGGCGACCATGATCGCCTGCGCACAGAGTTGCGCGGCGACCACGATCGCCTGCGCTTAGAGTTGCGCGGCGACCACGATCGTCTGCGCCTGGAGGTGCGCGGCGACCTTGAGCACGCGATCCATACGCTGACGTGGCGGATGTTCGGCCTGGGCCTCGCCATCGCCGGTACCGCGATCGCCATTCTCCGGCTGACCTAGTCCCCCTCCCGCCCTTCGCCGGGCCGACCGATTCGACCCGCGACGCCGCGGCGTCGCGTGGCTTGTGGCGCGCGGGGGCGGGCGGCCGTACGATGGGGGCACGAAGCACACTCGACCGTCTGAGCTACTCGACGGTTATGACACACCGGGCGCACCACGGAACGCGGCGGCGCCCGTCGAACTGAGGAAACACCATGCTGGGAGCCATCATGCGGCTCCTGCGCGGCGGTGGTCCGGATCCGCGTGAAGAGGCGCGTCTCGAGGCGCTGCGGATCACCGAACGTGCGGAGCAAGAGGCCAAGTCCCGACTGATCGCTGCGCAGGAGGAGGCGCTGGCCGCCCGTCGCGCGGCGGAGGCCGACCTGCGCGAGGCGGAGGCCGACCTGCGCCGGGCGCGGCAGGACCAGCAGCGGCACGAGGACCGCTTGGGCGCGCGCGAGGAGTCGCTGGACCGCAAGAGCGGCGACATCGACCGGCAGGAGCAGCGGCTCCGGTCGCGGCACCAGGAGCTGGACACCCGCCAGGAAGAGATCGAGCACCTGGTATCGCAGGAGCGGGAGCGGCTGGAGGCCGTCGCGCAGCTGACGTCGGAAGACGCGCGCGACAAGCTGATGGGGCTGATCGAAGGCGAGATCCGCGACGACGTGAACCGCCGCGTGCGGGAAGCGGAAGCGACGATCAAGGACGAGGCGTCGGACCGGGCGCGGAAGTTCGTCGCGACGGCCGTGCAGCGGGTGGCGTCGGAGGTGACGACGGAATCGACCGTGTCGGTGGTGGCGATCCCGAGCGACGAGATGAAGGGCCGCATCATCGGGCGGGAGGGGCGCAACATCCGCGCGCTGGAACTGGCCACGGGCTGCGACGTGATCATCGACGACACGCCCGATGCCGTGACGCTGTCGGCCTTCGACCCAGTGCGGCGGCAGATCGGCAAGGTGGCGCTGACCCGCCTGGTGTCGGACGGCCGCATCCACCCGACGCGCATCGAGGAGCAGGTCGAGAAGGCGACGCGGGAGATCGAGCAGAACATCCGCGAGGCGGGCGAGCAGGCGTCGCTGGACGCGCGCTGCCCGGGCCTGCCGCGCGACCTGCTGAACGTGTTCGGCCGGCTGCTGTACCGCACGTCGTACGGGCAGAACCAGCTGCGGCACGCGGTCGAGACGGCGCACTTGGCCGGGATGCTGGCCGAGGAGATGGACGCCAACCCGGACATCGCGCGGCGGGGGGCGCTGCTGCACGACATCGGCAAGGCAGTCGACCACGAGGTCGAGGGCACGCACGCGGTGATCGGCGGCGACATGGCGCGCCGCTTCAAGCTCAACGACACGATCGCGAACTGCATCGAGGCGCACCACGACGAGGTCGAGATGACCAGCGTCGAGGCGGTCATCGTGCAGGTCTGCGACTCGATCTCGGGCGGGCGTCCGGGCGCGCGGCGCGAGTCGGCCGACCGCTACATCGAGCGGCTGCGGGCGCTGGAGGACATCGCCACGTCGTTCGACGGCGTGCGACAGTCGTTCGCGATTCAGGCCGGGCGCGAGGTCCGCGTGCTGGTCGACCCGGAGCGCATCGACGACCTGGAATCGATGCGGCTGGCGCGCGACATCAGCCGCCGCATTGAGGAGGGCCTGACCTACCCGGGGCAAATCCGGGTGACGGTGCTGCGCGAGACGCGCGCCACCGAGGTCGCGCGCTAGCCACGGCGATGCGAGTGCTCGCGGTCGGCGACGTGATGGGGCGGCTGGGGCGTCGCACGGCCTGCACGCTGCTGCCCGCGCTGCGCCGGGAGCTCGATCTCGACTACGTGGTCGTGAACGGCGAGAACGCGGCGGCGGGGCGCGGCACGACGGGGGCGATCGCGCAGGAACTGCTGGATCACGGCGCCGACGTCATTACGGGCGGCAACCACACCTGGGCCATCCCCGACTACGCCGAGACGCTGCGGGGTGAGCTGCCCGTGCTGCGCCCGGCCAACTACCCGCCGGGCGCGCCCGGCCGCGGCGTCTGGCACGACGGCCGGCTGGCGGTCATCAACCTGATCGGCCGCACCTTCATGGAGCCGGTCGACGATCCGTTCGCCTGCGCCGACCGGCTGCTGCCGTCGATCCCGGCCGGGATCCCGGTCCTGGTCGACTTCCACGCCGAGGCGACGTCGGAGAAGCAGGCCCTGGGCTGGCACCTCGACGGCCGGGCGGCAGCGGTCGTCGGCACGCACACGCACGTGCCGACGGCGGACCCGCGGCTGCTGCCGAGGGGCACGGCTTTCGTGACCGACCTGGGCATGTGCGGGGCGCGCGACTCGATCATCGGCAGCGAGACGCAGCCGGTGCTGCACCGCTTCCGCACCGGGCGGCCGGCGCGCATGCCGCCGGAGACGCACGGGGCGGCGATCTTCTGCGCCGTGGTCGTGGAGATCAACGACGCGACGGGCCGGGCGACGAGCATCGAGCGGGTGGACCGCCTGCTCGAGCCGGACGCGGCGAGGGGCGTCTGATGGCGATCGGCGACTTCCACACGCACAGCAATCAGTCGGACGGCGTGCTGACGCCGGCGGCGCTGATCCGTCGCGCGGGCGCGAACGGCGTGCGCCACATCGCGCTGACCGACCACGACACGACGGCGGGGGTCGCGGAGGCGGCGCGGGCGGCGGCCGCGATCGGCGTGCGGCTGATCCCGGGCGTCGAGCTGAGCGCCGACCTGCCCGACGGCGGCGACGCGCACATCCTGGGCTACTTCACGTCGATCGAGCAGCCGCGCTTGCAGACGCAGCTCGCGTCGTACCGGGAGGGCCGCACGGCGCGGGGCCGGACGATGCTGGCCAAGCTGTCGGCGCTGGGGATGCCGCTGCGCTGGGAGCGCGTGCTGGAGATCGCGGGCGAGGCGGCGGTGGGACGGCCGCACGTGGCGCAGGCGCTGGTCGAGAACGGCCACGTCGCCAGCGTGCGCGAGGCCTTCGACCACTACCTGCACACGGGCGGCCCGGCCGACGCGGCCCGCGAGAAGCTGCCGCCGTCGCAGGCGATCGCGCTGATCCGGGACTGCGGCGGCGTCGCGGCGCTGGCCCACCCCAGCTTCCTGCCCGACGCCGAGTCGGCCGTGGCGCAGCTGGCGGCCGTCGGGCTGGAGGGGCTCGAGGTCTACTACAAGAACTACGCGCCGGCGGAGGTCGAGCGGTACCGGGCGCTGGCCGACGCGCACGGGCTCGTTCCGGCCGGCGGCTCCGACTACCACGGCATCCACGACGACGAGCGCGAGCCGGGCGATATCCCCTTCGCGGAGGCCGACGTGGAGCGGTTCCTGGGCGTGCTTGAGGACGCATGGGCGTCGCGCGGCGGCGCGCCTGACAGAGAGACGCGCGACGGCGCGGCGCAGCGGGAGGCGCAAGCGTGACGACATCGCACGAGGGCGGTCAGACGGACGCGCCGGAGACGATGGAGATCGACGAGATCCTGGCGACGATCCCGCATCGCTACCCGTTCCTGCTGGTGGACCGGATCGTCGATCTGCACCGGGGGACGTCGGCGGTGGGGATCAAGAACGTCAGCGCCAACGAAGCCTTCTTCCAGGGGCACTTCCCGGGCAACCCGATCATGCCGGGCGTGCTGATCGTCGAGGCGCTGGCGCAGGTGGGGGCGGTGGCGGCGCTGAGCGCGCCGGAACATCGCGGCAAGCTGGGGCTGTTCGCCGGCATCGACGGGCTGCGCTTCCGCCGACAGGTCAAACCCGGCGACCAACTGCGGCTCGAGGTGTCGCTGGACCGGCTGCGGCGCGGCGTCGGCAAGGCGTCGGCGCGGGCGACGGTCGATGGGGAGCTGGCCGCGGCCGGGACGCTGACGTTCGCGATCGTGGCGAATCCGGCGGCCGGCGGCCCATAGCAGCGACGCAGGGCCGCGCCGGCCTCAGACGCGCAGCGCGAGCCAGGCGAGCAGCACCGCGCCGACGCTGGCGGCGCTGGTCAGCGCGATCCAGCGCAGATCGGCGCGGACGTAGCGGAAGTCGTAGATCACCCGGGGGCCGCGGGCGATGCGCTCGGACTCGGTGCGGGGCCCGCCGCGGTTGCGCCGGCGCAGGCCGGGCCGGCGGATCGCGCCTGCGGCGGCGCGGGAGAGGTCGACGCTGGCGTGGCCGCCCATGATCGACGACGGCAGGCCGTGCGCGCCGGGCGCCGCCGTGGGCAGCTCCTGCTCCGCCGGCGCCCCTCCGCGACCGCGGTTGCGCCGTGGTCGCCCGCCCAACTGCTGGGGCGGCGCGGCCGCCTTGCGACCGCCGCCCCGTCCGCCGCGCTTGCCTTTGGCCATCGCGATGCCTCCACCTCGACCGTACGGGTTCAGTATACGGGCCAACGGGGCCTGAGTCCGATGGGCCGCGCATTGCCCCGGTCGCGACGCGTTCCTACACTCACAGGACGGCCCCGTGGTGTAGCGGCCTAACACGCCACCCTGTCAAGGTGGAGACCGGCGGTTCGAATCCGCTCGGGGTCGCCATCGAACCCACATGAGGGCCCGCTCGGTCGAGCGGGCCCTTCGCGTTGCCGGGGTGTAGAGTGCGGGTACGCAGGGGTGCGGTTGGTGTGGACGTGATCCGTGCGCTTGCGTGTCCTCTGGTTCGTGATCCCCGTAGTGGTCGTGGCCGTCGTCGTGGCGGCCGTGGTGCTGACGTCGGGGGGTGGGGGAGAGGAGGAGGAGCGCGTCGCGTCGGTTGAGCCGGCGGCGGCGGTAGAGGCGGCGGCGGAGGCGGAGCCAGGGGCCGAGGCACCGGAGGCGGTCGCAGTGGAGGAGGAGGCTGAGCCAGAGGTCGAGGCGGAGCCAGCGGAGGAAGCGGGGGCGGAAGTCGCGGCAGAGGTTGAGGAGCAGTCTGAGACCGAGGCGCGCGAGGTCGTAGAGGCGGCCGAGGAGACCGAAGTCGAGACGCCAGAGGCCGGCGCCGAGCAACCCGCAGAGGAGGAGCCGTCGCCGTGTGAGAACGGATGGGCCGTCCCCGATCCCGGCAACAACCCGGGGATGGTCGCTGACTGTGTTGCCCTCCTCGCGATCAAGGAGGTGCTCGCCGGGGACGCCAAGCTCGACTGGAACCCGAGCAGATCAGTGGTGGTCTGGGACGGGGTCGGGGTCCTCGGAATCGGGGTGCCGAAGCGCGTCACGTGGCTGGACCTTGACGGGCGCGGGCTCACGGGGCACATCCCAGCGCAACTAGGCGATCTGTCCGAACTGCGCGAGTTGCGGCTGAGTAACAACCAACTGACCGGTGCGATCCCGGCAGCACTAGGGACGCTGCGGAACCTCGCAGGCCTGCACCTGTCGTTGAACCGGCTCAACGGCACGATCCCAGCGGAACTTGGGGCCCTGGAGAACCTGCAGTGGTTGGATCTCGGCTTCAACCGCCTCAGCGGCCCGATCCCGGTGGAACTGGGGGCGCTCGGAGACCTGCGATACCTCTGGCTGAGCCACAACCAAGTGAGCGGTGCGATCCCCGAGCCGCTCGGGCGCCTCGGCAAGCTGGAGAGCTTGCGGTTGAGCCACAACCAACTCACCAGCAGCATCCCGGCAGCGTTAGTGCGATTGAGCAGCCTGGAGGAATTGGATCTATCCGACAACCGGCTGACAGGTGACATCCCTGCCGGGTTGTGGACCCGGCAGCGTCTCAGGTCCCTAGATCTGAGCCGCAACCAGTTGAGCGGCACAATCCCGGCCGAACTGGGGTTCTCGGACCATCTGACAGACCTGGATTTGAGCGAGAACCGTTTGACGGGGACGATCCCGGCGGGCCTGGGATTCCTCCCCCTTCTCAGAACCCTGCGCCTGCACGCAAACCAACTCACGGGGGAACTCCCTCCGACCCTCGCAGCCCTGCCCGTCCGCTCCGTCTCCCTGGGCGGCAACCCCGGTCTGACCGGCTGTGTGCCTCAGGCGCTCTTGTCGGCGTGGCGGGACCGAGGGGACGACAATCACTCGCTGCCCGAATGCGCGCCGCCGCCTTGCGAGAACGGTGTCGTGGTGGTCGGCGGTCGGGCCAACCGCGGCCTCGTCGCCGACTGCTCCATCCTGCTCGCGGCGCGGGACATACTCGCGGGCACTGCGACCCTCAACTGGGACGCCGCCACCCCGATCACCGAGTGGGAGGGCGTCACCGTCAGTGGGCCGCCGGAGCGCACGATGACACTGAATCAGCCCGACCGCGTGCGAGCGCTGGAGTTGCCGAGACGCGGTCTCACGGGCCGCATCCCGCCGGAGTTGGGCGGTCTGTCCGCACTGCAGTCTCTGCGGCTTGACCGCAACCGTTTTGTCGGCGCGGTTCCGCTGGAACTGGGCGCATTGCTCAACCTGGAGGTCTTGCGGCTGCATGACAACCAGTTGCAGGGCGCAATCCCGGCATCGCTGGCGCTCCTGAGCAACCTTCGGTTCCTGTGGTTGCACGGAAACCAACTGACGGGCGCAATCCCCGACAGGTTCGGTTCCCTCGGTGCCCTGCGATCCCTGCGGTTGGCCGACAACCAACTGGTGGGGGCGATCCCAGGAGACCTGGAATACTTGCGCGCCCTCGACGTGTTGTCGGTGGGCGGCAACCCGGGCCTGACGGGCTGTGTCCCACCGCGGCTTCGGGATGCGCGAGAGAACGACCTGGATCGTCTCGGGCTGCCTGACTGCCCACCGCCGCCGCCTCTGCCGACACACCTCTGCGAGAACGGCGTGGTCGTGCCGAACCCAGGCGACAACCCCGGGTTGGTGACTGACTGCGCGGTGCTGCTCGCCTCTGAGTCCGCTCTCACCGGCGGTGGCACGCTGGGTTGGGACCCCGGCGTGCCGATCACGACATGGGAGGGCGTCATAGTCGAGGGGGAACCTGGGCGCGTGCGAGGCGTGAACCTCGCCGAACGCGGTCTCTCGGGCCGGATTCCGCCACTGTTGGGCGACCTGTCGGCACTCCGCGAGTTGTATCTGAGCGGGAATCAACTCAAGGGCGCGATCCCGCCGGAATTGGCGGCCCTGCGCGACCTGGAGGTTCTGTTCCTTATCTGGAACCGCCTGAGCGGCCCGATCCCGGCCGCGCTCGGGTTGCTGAGCTCTCTGAGCCAGTTGAACTTGGACGGCAACGAACTGAGCGGCCCGATCCCACCGGAACTGGGAGCCCTGCGAAACCTATGGTGGCTCTCGCTGGACTGGTCGGAGTTGACCGGCTCGCTGCCCGCTGAATTGGAGGACGTGCAACTGGGCCCGCGCGGCGAATAGCCAGGGCAGTGGCGGGGTGGGGCAGTTCGCAGCGACACGGCGGTCGGCCCGACGTGCGGCGACACTACCCGCCGACAGGGAGGCGCCAGTGACTTGGCAGCAGAGCCCGCTCGGTCGAGCGGGCTCTGCGCGTCGCGGCCGCAGGCCCCGGACCGACGCCGTCGGCTATCCTGCCCCGCGACGAGTCCGACGGCGAAAGGCACAACATGGTCTGGCAGCCCGAAATCGACGAGATCGCGAAGCGGCGCGCCCTGGCGGCCGAGATGGGCGGCCCCGAGCGGGTCGCGGATCAGCACGCGCGCGGCCGCCTGACGGTGCGCGAGCGCATCGACCAGCTGACCGATGAGGGGTCGTTCCGGGAGCGCGGCAAGCTGGCCGGGATGGGCTACTACCGCGACGGCGAGCTGACGGGCTTCCACCCGTCGGCGACGGTGATGGGGACGGCGCGGATCGACGGGCGGCCGGCGGCGCTCGTGGGGTCGGACTTCACGGCGCGACCGAAGAGCGGCTCGCGGGCCGAGGGGGGCGCGTCGCAGATCCACAGCGGCGGCAACAAGTCGGCGCACATCGAGAGCATCGCGCAGGAGCTGAAGATCCCGCTGATCCGGCTGATCGACGGCTTCGGCGCCGACATCCGCGCGACGGCCGAGATGGGCCGCACCTACCTGCCCGAGCTGTACTGGCCCGAGCGCTGGACGCGGCTGCTGGCCGAAGTGCCGGTCGTCTCGGCGGCGATGGGGTCGGTGGCGGGGCTGCCCGCGGCCGAGGTGCCGGCCAGCCACTTCTCGGTCATGGTGCGCGGCACGACGCAGGTCTTCGCCGGCGGCCCGCCGCTGGTCAAGCGGTCGCTGGGCGACCCGATCACGAAGGAGGAGCTGGGCGGCTACAAGGTGCACGCGCGACACAGCGGCGTGGTCGACAACGACGCCGCCGACGAGGCGGAGGCGCTGGCGCAGATCCGGGCCTTCCTCTCGTACCTGCCGTCGAGCGTGCACGAGCTGCCGCCGGTGCGGCCCTGCGACGACCCCGCCGATCGGCGCGAGGAGGCGCTGGCCTCGATCGTGCCGCGCCACCGCAACCGCGGCTACGACACGCGCGAGCTGGTGCGGATGGTGGTGGACGAGGGCTCGTTCTTCGAGATGGCGCGCTACTTCGGGCGGGCGCAGGTGACGGCCTTCGCGCGCATCGCGGGCATGCCGGTGGGCGTGCTGGCCAACGACCCGATGCACTACGGCGGCGCGATGGGGGCCAAGGAGGCGCGCAAGTTCGAGCGCTTCGTCGACCTGTGCGACGTCTTCCACCTGCCGATCATCAACTTCGCCGACCAGCCGGGCTTCGTGATCGGGCGGGCGGGCGAATCCGAGGGCACGCTACGGGCGGGGGTGCGGGCGTCGTGCGCGATCGACGACAGCCGCGTGCCCTGGGCGACGGTGGTCGTGCGGCGGCTGTACGGCGTCGCGGGCGGTGCGCACCAGGACTTCAGCCGCTTCTGCTTCCGCATCGCCTGGCCGTCGGCCGAGTGGGGCTCGCTGCCGATCGAGGGCGGCGTCGACGCGGCCTACCGGCGCGAGATCGACGCCGCGCCCGACCCGGCCGCGCGTCGCAAGGAGATCGAGCAGCGGCTGATCGCGCTGCGCAGTCCGTTCAGCGCCGCCGAGGCGTTCGCGGTCGAGGACATCGTCGACCCGCGGGACACGCGGCCCATGCTGGCCGAGTGGCTGGCCATCGCCTACGCGCAGCAGTTGCCGTCGCAGGTGGGCATCCGCACGCTGCACGGGATGCGCCCGTAGCGACGCCCGTAACAGCACCCGGAGCGACCGGCGGGCGGGCGGCGCATTGCCGCAGCGCCGCCGGTCGGCGAGAATCAGCCGCAGGCCGTACGCGACGCCGGAGCGCGGCGCCCTCGTACGGAGAAGGAGGATCCCGTGGACTATGCCCGACTGGCCGACACCGCGCTGGCCGGCGACTGCCTGAGCCGTGAGGAATCGCGCGCCGTGCTGGAGTCGCCCGACGCCGAGGTGCTCGACCTGCTGGCGGCGGCCTACCGCGTGCGCCACCAGCACTGGGGCACGACGGTGCAGCTGCACGTGCTGCAAAACGCCAAGAGCGGGCTCTGCCCGGAGGACTGCAACTACTGCTCGCAGTCGGCCGTGTCGGAGGCGGAGATCGAGAAGTACCCCTACCTCGAGAAGGAGCAGATCGTCGAGGCGGCGCGGCGCGCCAAGACGGCCGGCGCGATGCGCTACTGCATCGTGGCGAGCGGCCGCGGTCCGACGCAGCGGGAGGTCGACTTCGTCACCGACGTGGTGCGCACGATCAAGGACGAGATGGAGATCGAACTCTGCGCCTGCGTCGGCATCCTCGACGGCGACAAGGCGGGGCAGCTGGCGGCGGCGGGGGTCGATCGGCTCAACCACAACCTCAACACCAGCGAGCGCTTCTCGCCGGAGATCGTCACGACGCACACCTACCAGGACCGGCTGGGCACGCTGCGGGCGGCGCGGGCGGCCGGGCTCGAGCTGTGCACGGGCGCCATCTTCGGCATGGGCGAGACCGACGAGGACGTCATCGACGTGCTCATGGACCTGCGCTCGCTGGGGCCCGACTCGATCCCGATCAACTTCCTCATCCCCATCGAGGGAACGCCGCTGGCGGACGTCCACACACTGACGCCGAACCAGTGCCTGCGGCAGCTGTCGCTGGCGCGCTTCCTCAACCCGGCGGCGGAGATCCGCATCGCCGGCGGTCGTGAGGTGCACCTGCGCTCGATGCAGGCGATGGGCCTGTACGCGGCCAACTCGATCTTCGTCGACGGCTACCTGACGGAGCCGGGGCAGAAGACGGCCGACGCGCACGCGATGATCGCCGACATGGGCTTCACCGTCGTGGCGGGCGAGGCGGGCAACCCCATGACGGCGGGGTCGCCGGAGGCGGGCGTGCGGGAGGCCGCCGTCGCGAGCGGCTAGTCAGGGGCGGATGCGCCCCGGCCGCGGTCAGGGGGTGGCGCATGCGACCCATCGGCCGGCGGGGCATCGTCGCGGCCGGACTGCTGGCGGCGCTGGCGGCCGTCGCCGCGGCCTGCGGCGGCGATCCGGCCGAGCCCGAGCCGTACCGCATCGGCGTGATGGAGTCGCTGACGGGGCCCGGCGAGACCTACGGCACGGTGGCGGTCCAGTCCAAGACCATGGCCATGGACGAGATCAACGCCGCCGGCGGCATCGACGGGCGACCGCTGGAGCTGGTCGTCGAGGACTCGAAGTGCGGCGCCCAGGACGCGATCAGCGCCTACCGCAAGCTGACCGACGTCGAGGGCGTCAAGATCATCCTGGGGACGTCGTGCAGCGGCGCGATGCTCGGCGTGGCGCCGCTGGCCGAGGCCGACGGCGTCGTGCTGTTCTCCGGGCTGGCCAGCAACCCCGACATCGCCAACGCCGGCGACTACATCTTCCGCACCCAGATCAGCGACATCGAGGTGGGCCTCACCACCGGCGACACGCTCTGGGCCGACGGCGTCCGCGCGCTGGCCACCATCACCGAGGAGACCGACTACGCCGAGGGCGTGCGCCGCACCACCGTCGCGCGGTTCGAGGAGAACGGCGGGCGGGTGGTCGCGGCGGAGCGCTTCGCCTCCGACACGACCGACTTCCGCACCCCGCTGACCAAGCTGTTCGCGGCCGAGCCCGACGCGCTGCACATCGCGCCGCAGTCGGAGTTCGCGGCGGGCACGATCGTCAAGCAGGCGCGGGAGCTCGGCTACGACGGCCCCATCTACGGCGAAACGATCACCGTCGGCGCCACCGCGCTCGACATCGCCGGCGACGCGGCCACGGGGCTGAAGGCCATCACCGCCGCCGCCGACCCCGAGAACGCGAAGGCGCAGGAGGTGCTCGCCAACTTCCGCGAGCGCTACGACTACATCACGCTGCCCTGGCACCTTGGGTCGGCCTACGACACCGTCTACATCGCGGCCGCCTGCCTCGAACGGATCGGCGACGACCAGGACGCCGACGGCTTCCGCGACTGCCTGTACGACATCACCTGGAGCGGCGCCATCGGCGACAACTACCGCTTCGACGCCGACGGGGAGGTCGTGGGGCTCTCGCGGTCCGTCGTCGAGGTGCTGCCGCCGGCCGAGCGCACGGCCGAGAACTTCGGCTACACCGTGCTGCGCCCAGGCCGATCCGAGTAGGCCGCGGGCGGCGGCGGGTCAGGGGCGGCGCCGGCTGGGTCGGTCGGCGAGGATCAGGCCGGCGAGCGCGCCGGTGAACAGCCCGGCGGCCGAGCCGGCCGCGTCGGCGATGATGTCGGCGCGCTCGGGCGAGCGGTCCTCGACGAGGAACTGGCCGAGCTCGGTGAGGGCGGCGAAGGCCAGCAGCCCGACGAGCAGCCCCAGCAGGTCGCGCAGGACGCCCCGCTGTGGCCCCGCGCCGCGATAGAGCCCGACCACGAAGCCCAGCCCGGCGAAGAGCAGGAAGTGCCCCGTCTCGTTGCTGACGCCGCCGGGCCGGATGCCGGGCGTCAGCAGCGCGACCAGCGTCACCACCAGGATCACGATCCCGGCCAGAATGGCAAAGCTGCGGACGCGCCGGGGGTCGAGCATGGCTCCTCCGTCGGTCCATGGTACGCGGGCGCAGTCGTGCCGCGGAGGGTGTAGCGTGGAGGTACGCAGGGGTGCGGTTCGGATGGATGTGATCCGTGCGCTTGCGTCTCCTCTGGTTCGTGGTTCCGGTAGTGGTCGTGGCCGTCGTCGTGGCGGTCGTGGTCGCGCTGTCGTCGGGGGGTGGGGGAGGGGAGGAGGAGGCGGCGGCGGAGGTCGAGGTCGAGGAGGAGGTCGAGGCGGAGCCGGCGGAGGAAGCGGAGGCAGAGGTCGAGGCGGAGCCAGTTGAGGAGACGGTCGAGCCGGCCGAGGCCGCGCCCGAGCCGCCTGCGGCAGAGGCGCAGATCGCGGCAACCGAGGCCGCGCCCGAGCCGCCTGCAGCAGAGGCGGAGGTAGAGACGACCGAGGCCGCGCCCGCGCCGGCGGAGGAAGCGGAGACGGACATCGCGCCGGAGCCGGTGGAGGAGGAGCAATCGCCGTGTGAGAACGGCATCGCGGTAGAGGACCCGGAGGGAAACCCGGGGCTGGTGGCGGATTGCGAGGCGCTGTTGGCGTCCAGGGATGTGCTGGCCGGAGAGGGAACGCTGAACTGGAGGGCAGGTACACGCATCACGCAGTGGGCGGGTGTCGCGATCGAGGGGACGCCACCGCGCGTGCGCAGACTGATCCTTCCGTCCCACGATCTCAGCGGTCGCGTACCGCCGGAACTGGGCGGACTGTCGGAGCTGGGGGAACTATCGCTAGCCACCGCCGGTTTTGATCGGGGCCGGTTGTCGGGGCCCATCCCACCGGAACTGGGAGCGCTGCACAATCTGGGGCGCCTGGATCTCAGCCACAACTGGCTGACGGGGCCGATCCCGCCGGAACTGGGGGCGCTGCACAATCTGTGGAACCTAGATCTGGGCAGCAACCGCTTGACCGGCCCGATCCCGTCGGAGTTGGGGACGCTGCGCAACCTGGCAGTGCTAGACCTGCAACAGAACCAACTCAGCGGACGGATCCCTGCGGAGTTGGGCCTGTTGCGGAACCTAGTCCACCTCGTGCTGAGTGCCAACCAGTTGACGGGTGAAATCCCGGCGGCACTGGGGTCGCTGAGCATGCTGCAGGATTTGTACTTGGCCCACAACCAACTCACGGGCTCGATCCCGCCGGCGCTTGGGTCTTTGCGCGTGTCGATTTTGCACCTCAACAACAACCAACTGAGCGGCTCGATTCCAGCGGCCCTGGCAGTCGTTTTCGCGGACGGACCCCGGAAGCAGTGGCTCGAACTCGGTGGCAACCCGGGCCTGACGGGCTGCCTCCCCTTGGGGTGGGATCTGGAGTACGGCGTGGACGGTCTGCCTGCCTGTCCACCGCCGCCTCATTCATGGGACCTGTGTGAGAACGGCACGGTGGTCGCGAGGCCAGAGGACAATCCGGAACTCGTTCGCGACTGCACGGTCTTGCTCAAGGCACGGGATCCGCTCGCCGGCGAGGCCGTGCTCGATTGGGACGCGGACCGGCCGATGACCACCTGGGAAGGCATCACGATCGGGGGAGATCCACCGCGCGTCGTGGCACTTGAGCTCCCGGCGCGCGGACTCACGGGTCACCTCCCGCCCCGGTTGGGTCGCCTCGCGGGACTCCGGGAACTGGACTTGTCCGACAACCAGCTGACCGGCCCGGTCCCCCTCGAACTCGGCGCCCTCGGCTCACTAGGACATTTGGGGCTGCACGGTAACCGCCTCTTCGGCCCCATCCCCCCGACCCTTGGCGGCCTGCGCTTCCTCGAGTCGCTGCACCTGCACGACAACCAACTAAGCGGCCCGGTCCCCGCCGCGCTGGGCTACCTGGAAGGCCTGCAGAGCGTGTCACTGCGCGGCAACGCGGGTCTCGCGGGCTGCGCCCCCGTAGTGCTCCAGAACACGACGAATCACGACCTCGACGACGTTGGCCTGCCGGATTGCCCGCCGCCGGTCCGGCCAGCGGAGTTGTGCGCGAACGGAACGGCGGTGCCGAACCCTGTCGACAACCCCGGTCTCGTGGGCGATTGCGTGGTTCTGCTCACCGCGGAGCCCGCGCTTGTCGGCGACGTTGCTCTAAACTGGGACGCCCACATACCGATCACGGAGTGGGAGGGCATCACGGTCGGCGGGGTACCGGAGCGGGTACTAGGTCTCGGGCTGTGGACCCGCGATCTCACGGGCCACATCCCATCAGAGTTGGGTCGTCTATCAGGACTGCGCACCCTTGCCTTGGGAGAGAATCGCCTCAGCGGCCCGATCCCGGTGGAGTTGGGCCACCTCGCGGATCTGCGAGAACTTAGTCTGTCAGTGAACTACTTGAGCGGCGCGATTCCGGCGGAGTTGGGGTCACTGCGCGGGCTGGAACAGCTCTACCTCAGAAGCAACCAGTTGAGCGGCGCGATCCCGGCGGAGTTGGGGTCACTGGAGAGCCTGGAAGACCTCCACCTAAGCAACAATCAGTTGAGCGGTCCGATCCCAGCGGAGTTGGGGTCGCTGCGCAATTTGGTGAGTCTCCGGCTGGACGGCAACCAGTTGAGCGGCGCGATCCCGGCGGAGATCGGAAGTCTGACGAACCTAGTGATCCTGGATCTGCACGACAACCAGTTGAGTGGCCCGATTCCGGTGGAGTTGGGCGAACCGCGCAACTTATTCCAAGTGTGGCTCGACTGGGACCGCTTCACGGGTCCGCTGCCGGAAGGGTTGGAGGACGTGCATCGGGGCGCGCTCGGCGAGTAGACCCCCAGTGCGCTGCTGCACACTCTGATCCCGGCCAAAGCCCACCCCTACACTACCGACCCCCGAGGAGGCCGATGACCAACCGCACCACCCCACGACCGCGCTTCCCCCTGACGACGGCCTACCGACACCTGCGCGCGGCCGACCCCCGGCTGGGGGCGCTGATCGACGCGCACGGGCCCTATACGCCGCGGCCCAGCGCCGACCCGTACGGGGCGCTGGTGCGCAACGTCTTCCACCAGCAGCTGGGCGGGGCGGCGGCCAACGCGATCATGCGGCGGACGTTCGCACTGTTCGGCGACGCCGAGGCGGCGCCGGCGCCGGCCGACTTCCTGCAGGCCGGCGACGCGGAGTTGCGCGGGGCGGGGCTCTCGCGGCAGAAGACGTCGTACCTGCGCGACCTGGCCCAGCACGTCGTCGATGGGCGACTGCCGCTGGACGGGCTGGCGGCGCTCGACGACGCGGCGGTCACGGCGCAGCTGACGTCGGTGCGGGGCATCGGCGTGTGGACGGCGCACATGTTCCTGATGTTCCACCTGGGCCGGCCCGACGTGCTGCCGGTCGGCGACCTGGGGGTGCGCAAGGGGATGCAGGCGGTCTACGGGCTGCCGGAGACGCCCGGCGCGGAGCGCGCGACGGCCATCGGCGCGCCCTGGGCGCCCTATCGCAGCGTGGGGTCGTGGTACATGTGGCGGGCCGTCGAGACGATCACGCCCGACTGAGGGGTTCTGGACGAGGGCGGCGGCCGATAGGCTTCGCGGCGTCGCGTCGTGGCGAGTGGGGCGACGCCGGAGGGGAGGGTCGATCGGATGAGCGCGCCCGCGCTGTTCCAGCCGCAGCCCGACGAGGGCGGTCGCACGCTGCTGCTGCCCAATCGCTGCGCGCGCAGCGTGTGGAGCCTCGACCTGGTGCACGGCGCGGCGACGGCGGCGCTGCTGGCGCGCGGCGTCGAGGGGGCGCTGCGGCCCGAGCTGCGGGTCGCGCGGCTGACCATCGACCTGATGCGGCCGGCGCCGATGCAGCCGCTCGAGGCGCGCACGGCGGTTGTGCGGGAGGGGCGGCGCATCCAGGTGGTGCAGTCGGGGCTGTTCACGTCGCGGGGGGACGAGACGGTCGAGGTGGCGCGGGCGACGGCGCTGGCGCTGCGGCCGTCGGACCTGCCGACCGGCGAGGCGCTGGACGTCGACGCGGCGCGGCCGCCCGACCCGGAGTCGCTGCCGCGGAGGCCGGCGAACATGGCCGGGGGCGCCGAGGCCTACCACTCGACGGTCGAGTGGCGGCCGGTCGGGCAGTGGGGGGCGTCGCAGCGGCCGATGCTGTGGATTCGCAACCCGGCCGACATCGTGCCCGGCGAGCCGCTGAGCCCGCTGTCGCGGGCGGCGGCGACGGCCGACTCGCTCAGCCCGCTGGCCAACGCCGAGCCGTCGCGCCGGCGCGAGGGGGCGGTCGGCTTCATCAACGCCGACATCACGCTGTACCTGCATCGCGACCCGTCGGACGAGTGGCTCTGCGTCGTAGCGACGAGCCGCCAGGGGGGTGGGGGATTCGTCGTCTGCGACGGGGCGCTCTACGACCGGCGCGGACCGCTGGGCCGCATCGCGCTGGCCAGCCTGGCGCAGACGCAGCAGCCGCTGGCGCTGGCACCGCCCGAGCCCGGCGAGGGGGGAGGGTAGCGCCGATGCGCATCCCCATCGGCGACCGGGTGCTCGATTGCACGCGCCGCACGGCGATCATGGGCATCCTCAACGTGGCGACCGACTCGCCGGTCTCGGAGAGCGTGGTGACGGCGGCGGCGGCGGTCGAACGGGCGCGCGGGCTCGTCGCCGACGGCGCGGCGCTGGTCGACGTGGGGGCGCATTCGACGCGCAGCGGCGGCGAGTCGCCCAGCGCGCAGGAGGAGATCGACCGGCTCTGCCCGGTGGTGGCGGGCCTGGCCGGCGAGGGCATCCTGGTGTCGGTCGATACGTGGCGGGGGTCGGTCGCGCGGGCGGCGGTCGCGGCGGGGGCGCACGTCGTCAACGACGTGTCGGCCGGCAGCGACGCCGAGACGGTGCGGGTCGCGGCGGACACGGGCGTGCCGCTGGTCGTGATGCACATGCGGGGGCGTCCCAAGCAGCACCGCCGCGCCGACCAGCGCTACGCCGACGTCGGGCAGGAGGTGCGGTCGTTCCTGGCCGACCGGGTGGCGGCGCTGACGTCGCAGGGGGTGTCGCAGGTCTGGCTCGACCCCGGCTACGAGTTCGCCAAGCCGGCCGCCGACAACGTGCGCATGCTGCTCGACACGCCGGCGCTGCTGGAGTTGGGGCGGCCGGTGCTGGTGTCGGCCTCGCGCAAGGGCTTCCTGGCCGAGCTGCTGGGGTCGCCGAAGCTGCCGTCGTCGGCGGTGCAGTCGGTCTCGGGGCTGGGCGAGGCGACGCTGGCGTTCAACACGCTGGCGGCCTGGCTGGGGGTGCACATCGTGCGCGTCCACGACGTCGCGGCGACGGCGCACGCCCTGCGCGTCGTCGAGGCCGTGCGGGCGGTCGAGGCGTAGGGGGCGTCTCAGGTACCATCCGGAGCGACGGCGCGGGCCTTCCGGCGGGTGCGGAATTGCAGGGCGGTCGCGGCGCCTGATAGGCTGTGCAACACAGAATCGGTGAGGATGTGCATGAGGAACATCACGGTGTCGGTCGATGACGACACGCATCGGCTCGCCCGCATCCGGGCGGCGGAACTCGACACGTCGGTCTCGGCCCTTGTGCGCGACTACCTGCGGCGTCTCGGCCGCGGGCAACCGGACGGGACCGGGCCGGACCTCCCGGCGCCGGAGTCGGCGCGGGAACGCCGCAGCCGGTTGCTGGACGAGGTGATCGGCGGGATCACGGCCGACGGCGGCGGGCTGCGCATGGCCGACAACCTGCCACGGGACGCGATCTACGACCGCGATGCGCTTCGTTGACACCAACGTCCTGCTCTACGCCGTCAGCACCGCGTCAGAGGACGACGCGAAACGCGGTCGCGCCCTAGCCTTGCTGACGGAGGGCGACTTGGCGCTCTCGGTGCAGGTGCTGCAGGAGTTCTACTACCAGGCCACGCGTCCGAGCCGTCCGGCGGCCCTCACGCCCGAGCAGGCGTTGCGATTCCTGGCGTCGCTCGACGACTTCCCGGTGCAGGCCGTGACCCACGAGATCTTTCGCGCCGGTGTGTCGATCAGCCGGCGCTTCGGGCTGTCCTATTGGGACGCCGCGATCCTCGCCGCGGCACACGCCCTGGGCTGCGACGCGGTCTACTCGGAGGACATGAACGCGGGCCAGGACTACGCCGGCCTGCGGGTCGTCAACCCCTTCGCGGACGGTCGCTGAAGCGGCTGCGGGCAGCGGCATGGGCGAGGGCGCCGACCTCACCCCCTAACCCCCCCTCCATCTGAAGCGATGGAGAAGCGGGACCGGAGCGGGTGGGCGAAGTGCCGGTTTCCGGCCGCGGGGTCTACGTGGGATCGGCTCCGCCTTGTGCTTCCGCCTCCGCCAACAGCGCGCGCAACTGGGGCATCAACTCGGGGATGTCATCGTGGATGATCTTCCAGACGCTCTCTTCGCGGATGGAGGGATACCCGTGGACGACCCGGTTTCGAGTGTTGGCGATGGCGTGCCAGGGGATTTCCTGATGCGCCGCCTTGACGGATTCCGGCACGCGCGTCGACGCTTCGCCAAGAATTGTCAGATTCCACAGCACCGCATCGTACAGGACATGCGTGGCGAAGAACGTGGCGCGGTCCAGTCCCGCCGCGCGGTCCGTGACCTTCCCGCAGGCATCAAGCATGTCGCGCACGTACAGATCCCAGCGGCGCTCAGGCATACACGGCCTCGGCCTTGATGTAGGGGCGCAGTTCGGCCCGCACGGCCCCCTCCATCACGAGATCGATCCGCCGGCCAAGCAGATTCTCGATGTATTGCTCGGTACCGAAGAGATCCTTCCAGCCGACGACGTGGTCGAAGCTGACGAGGATGTCGATGTCGCTGTCCGGCCCCGCCTCGTCGCGCACGGTGGAGCCGAACAGCGCCAGGTCGACCACGCCGAAGCGCTCGGCCAGCACCGGTTTGTGCGCCCGCAGGAGGGCCAGCGTCTCGCTGCTGCTCAGTGCTTGCTCGGCCATTCCGTCCTCCGCCCGTCAAGTCTATCGCGCGCCCGGCGCGGGGTGGGATCGAGCGGTCGTGCCGGCGGCGACGGCGCACGCCCGGCGCGTCGTCGCGGCGGTGCGGTCGGGGAGTAGGGGGCGTCGGGCGCGTGACCTTTCCCCCGTCCGACACTAGACTCCGCCGATGAACGACGGCGCGAACAGGCCAGGGCCGCAATCCCCGGTGCCGGAGTCGGCGCGGGACCGCCGCAGCCGGCTGCTCGACGAGGCGGTCGGGGAGATCACGACCGGCAGCGGCGGGCTGCGCATGGCCGACAACCTGCCCCGGGAGTCGCTCTACGGCCGCGATGCGCTTCGTTGACACCAACGTCCTGCTGTACGGCGGCCTGCGGGTCGTCAACCCCTTCGCCAACGGTCGCTGAGTTGGGTGCGGGGATCGGGATGGGCGAGGGCGGGGGGAGTCGGAGGGGGTGCGACTGGGGTAGAGTCTGTGTACGGGGGGCGCAGTGCCTGCAGAATCGACGCCAACGATCCGAGTGAGCGGGAGCGCGCTGCGCACTGCTAGGGAGGGCGTACGTCTCTCGCCGGACGAAGCTGCGCGGCGAGTCGCCAAGGTCTACGGATCTGGCGACGATTGTGAGAGCACGCAGCTGCGTATCAGCGACATCGAAGCGGGAAGGGCGGATCCCACTGTCGCGGAGATCGAAGCGCTCGCAACCGTCTACTTAGTGCCGTTCTCTTCGATCGTGACCGGATCACCGAACCGGAGTCCGAAACGCGACTTTCGGCGCGCCGCGGAGTTCGGCACCGCTTCGCTGTCCTACGAGACGCTCGGCCGCCTCCATCGCTTCGACCAGTTCTACGAAGTGGCGCGCCGCTTGGCGATCGCAACGTCCTCGGCGGAAGACTTGGGGATCCCCACGCCGCCGGACTTCAATCCGCACGACCCTCGGAGCGGTGAGCGGGTGGGAGAGCAAATCCGGGAGCACCTGGGCGTCACTGACCAATTGCAGAGGGGCTGGGAGTCAGACGAGGAGGCTCACGCTGTCTGGGTCGCAGGGATCGAGAGGGCCGGCGTCTTCGTCTTCCGCCAGGGAATGGATATCACCGACCTTCGCGGGGCATCGCGCTGGGATACCGGCGGTCCACCCGGCATCCTGATCAACACTTCGGACACGGTCGTCGCCCAGACGTTCACGGCGCTGCACGAACTCGCGCACCTCGTGGCACGCGCGCACGATGCAACGAACATCTGTGACATCAGCGACCCCTGGGGAAACGAAGAGACCTTCGCGAACAAGGTCGCAGGATCGGCATTGCTTCCCGAATCTCTGATCCGGGGGGCTCTCGCACAGATCCCAACTCAACCGAGCTACCGAGACTGGCCCTGGCGGGATCGGGAGAGGCTTCGTGACGCGTCTGGCGTCAGCCACGCCGTGATTGGGATCAGGCTCAAGCAACTCAGGCTCGTCCAGGACAGCGGGTACCGCCCGTTCTGGCGGGCAACGTCGGGGTTCGGACGGGGGAAACCTCTGAAGCGCTGGCAGCGTGCCGAGAGGCATGTAGGCACCCGGACCAAGACTCTGGCACGGCGCGCGCTGGCGGAGGAGCGGATTCAACCTGCGGAACTCGCGCGGATGCTCGACTTGAAACTCTCGGAGGTCGAGCGGCTCTTCGAGTCGCGATGACGGAAGACAGGGACAGCTACTTCCTCTTCGATGCGAGTTCGCTAATCGACTTGCTCGGTGGACAGCATCCGCCGGCAAAGACTTCCGATCTGCGCAAGCTTGCGAAGACAGCGAGGCTCCGGATGCCCGCAGCCGTCGCGAGGGAACTATCCCGGGGTTCCCACGACGATCCCGTGAAGGCGTGGGCGAACAGCGAGGCAGGCCACAGATGCACAGTGCCGGAAACCGGCGAGATCGTGAATGAGATCGCACGTCTTGTGCGAGCGTACTCCAACGACTTCACGACCAAACCCGGCGCTGCGGATCCAGCCGTAGTCGCTACGGCCCTCAAGATATCGCGCGATGGCCATGCCGTGACGGTTGTTTCGGCCGACACCGGCGTGCAGACGGTCTGCTACAAGGAGGGTCTCGTCTGCATCGGGACTTCCGTGTTTCTGCAGCTGCGTCCATTCGAGGAGTAGTGTGCTCCTCTTCCCTGCCCGCGCGTCCGTCTAGCGCATTCATCGTCGCTTCGACGTGGGAGCGCCCAGGCCGCCGACCTGGAAAGTAGCGGCGATGCGGCGGAGGTGACAGGTGACAGCGGCGAGGGAGGGAGCGGCGAGGGCGCACGCCCGGCGCGTCGTCGATGCGGTGCGCCAAGTCTATGGTCCCGGGGGAGAGTGATCGCCGTGTCGCCTTGCGTGGGAGCGATCGGGAGGATCGTGGGTCGCTGGCGGGGCCTCGCGCGGCGCCACCCGATCGCGGTCGCCGCGGCCCTGACGATCCTGTTCACCGGCTGCGCGCTCGGGGCGCACGCGCTGGAGAGCGTCGTCTACGACCGGGTCATGCCCGGCGCCGTGGTCGCGGCGATCACTGCCGTGTACCTGACGGTCACCTTCGTCGTGGGGCTGACGACTCCTCTGAGGATGGCGAGCGTGGCGCCGGTCGTCAGTTACGCAGCGGCGAGACTGCTCTGGCCGCTCACGCCTTGGGAGAGTTATGACGCCCTGACCTACGACTCCGGCTGGGCGGGGGCCGTGATTCACACGCTGGTTCCGTGCAGCATCATCTGGTTCGTCGCCTACGCTGGTCGGGTGCTGGGCGGGCCAACCGAGGAGAGTCGGTAGGCCCGACTCGACGCCGACGGCGTGGCTGGGGCCGCGCGCCCTGCGCGTCGTCGATGCCGTGCGGGTGATCGAGGAGTAGGGCGACGGGCGCTAGGCCCCCAGTCGCCCGGTTCGGTACACTCTGGGGAAACGTCTGCCAATCCCGACAGCCGAGCGGCTCGCGGAGAAGGGGGGTCCGATGCCGATCTACGAATACGTCTGCAAGAACGATCATGAGTTCGAGCGCATGCTCAAGTTCTCCGAGATCGACAAGCGCGTCCACTGCCCGGAGTGCAATCTGGCCGGCAAGCGCAAGCTGGTGCAGGACTTCCTGGACAAGAACTCCAGCAAGGAGCGCAAGAAGGACGAGCCGCGGTCGCTGCGGCGCACGCGCTTCACGAACTGGTAGCCGCCGTGAGCCCCGTCGCCGTGGTGGAAGTCACCGACGCCAGCTTCGACCGGGAGGTGGTGGCGCGGTCGCACGAGACGCCCGTGATCATGGAGTTCTGGGCGCCGTGGTGCGGCCCCTGCCGCGTCCTGGGCCCGGTGCTGGAATCGCTGGCCGAGGAGTTCGCCGGGCAGGTGCAGCTGGCCAGGCTGAACACCGACGAGAACCCGTTCGTGTCGCAGCAGCACGGGATCGAGAGCATCCCGGCGGTGTTCGCGTACCAGGACGGGCAGCCGGTGTCGCAGTTCTTGGGGGCGCTGCCCGAGCCGCAGGTGCGGGAGTTCGTAGAGGCGCTGCTGCCGTCGTCGGCGGACATGGCGGCGCAGGAGGCGGAGGCGCTGGTCGAGCAGGGACAGCCGGCGGCGGCGCTGGAACGCTTCGAGCAGATCGTCGCCGATGACCCGAGCCACGAGGGCTCGACGGCCATGCTGGCCCACCTGCTGCTGCAAGGCGGCGACGAGGAGCGGGCCGAGGAGCTCGCGAGCCGCGTGCCCGCGAACAAGGGGGCGAAGCGCACGCTGGCGACGATCCACGTGCGCCGCGCGGCGCGGGGCCAGGACGAGGCGGCGCTGCGGGCGCGGCTGTCGGCGGACGCGGGCGACGCCACGGATATGTCAGACGCGGAGGGGGAGTACCGGCTGGGCGCGCTGCTGGCCGATCGGGCGGAGTGGCAGGAGGCGCTGGACCGGCTGCTGCAATCGGTGCGGCTCGACCGGTCGCTGGACGACGACGCGGCGCGCCTGCTGCTGCTCGACGCGTTCGTCATGCTGGGCGACGAGAGCCCGCTGACGCAGGATTACCGTCGGCGGCTGGGGTCGGTGCTGTTCTAGCAGGCTGTTCTAGCGGGCTGTGCGAAGGGGCGGCGCCGGCTAGGCGTCGTCCTCGTCGTCCTCGGGGCGGGCGCGGTTGGAGATGGCCCAGGCGACGGTCGCGCCCGTGGCGATGAGGAAGATGCCGGGGATGATGACGGCGATCGCGAGGCCCGCGCCGCTGACGTGGAAGGGGTCGTCGGAGGCCTCGTCGCCGGCGGCGTCGAGGACGGGCGTCTCGGCCAGGGCGCCGTCGGCGGCGGCGGCCGCGACATCGCTCGCGGGCAGGCTCCAGGCGGCCAGCACGAGGCCGAGCGTGAGCAGGGCGAGCAGCAGCGTGCGGAGCCCGAAACGGCGGCGAACGCGGACGAGAACCATCGTGGCGACTCCCCTCGAAATCCGCGACCAGTGTCGCGCGGGGGCGGGGGCCGGTCAACCGCGGGGGCGTCGGTCGTTGATGCCTGCCCATCCACACGGGACACTCCAATGGCGCTAGCATTACGGACAGGAGTAGCCATGATCTTCGATACGCGAGCCGCCGTGCAGAAGCTGGTCGGGGTCGGGCTTGATGACAGTCACGCCGACGCGATCGTCGAGGTGGTCGGGGACGCCACGAGCCCGCTCGTGACGAGGGACATCCTGCGAGAGGAACTCAAGGACCTGCGGGCGGAGCTCAAGGACCTGCGGGCAGAGTTCTACCGCGCGATGCTCATCCAGGCCGGCATCGTGCTGACGGGGGTGGCCGCGATCGCCGCGATCGCGACGCTCCTGGCACGGCTCGGGTAGAACGAAACCTCTACAGCACGCGGCCTGCAGGGACAGCAGGCAAGTGAAAGACGCGGGGCGCGCCAACACGACGAATGAGATACGGCCCGCGACCGAAGTTCCTCACCGCCGCATCCGCGGCATCTTGGAAATCGTCGTAGGCATTGAACAACCGCTCATCACGCACGATTACCCACTGACCGAAATGATCGCGTTCAAGGTCGTCACGCATGCGATGATAGGCGGCGATCTCCTCATCCAGTCGATCCGCCGCCGGCACGTCCTCCATGAGAAGTCCTCTCTCCGGCCCTGCGATCGGACCTTACCCGGCCAACACCTCGATTGCCGCGACACAACTGAGAAACAGGATGGTCTGGCCGAGCAACAGCGTGAGTGTCCAGACCTTCATCTCGGAGCGCATCGCGTCGAGGGCCGCCTTCACCTCTGCCCGCAACTCGTTGATCGCGACATGCAGATCGCGCACGTCCGCCTTCGTCGCCAACCCCTCCTGAGAGTCCACGATCGCTTCCACCACACCCTCCGCCTGCTCGGCGGTGTGCTCACGTCCGCGCAGCGTCCTGACCGCCTTGGCCGTGTCGAACGTGATCCCAACCATCATTCCCCCTCTTCCGCAGTGTCGCGCACAATGGCGCGGCCATGCAACGCATTATGCCACGCCCGCACGGGCGCGGGGGCCGAGGCCGGTCAACCGACGTCGGCTCCACCCGCTAGGCTCGCCCGATGGCGAAGGATGCGACCGACGGCGACGCTACCCGACAGACGATCCGCGAGCGGCTGGCGCAGCCGCCCGTGGTCGAGGTGGCGCTGCCGGGGCGGACGCTGCGGCTGACGAGCGCCTGGGGGCTGTTCTCGGCGAAGGGCATCGACGAGGGGACGGCGCTGCTGCTGGGCGAGCTGATCGCGCTGCCGCCGGCGTCGCGGGTGCTCGACTTCGGCTGCGGCTACGGCGCGCTGGGGCTGACGCTCGCGGCGCTCTGGCCGGACGCGGAGGTGGCGCTGATCGATAAGGACGTGCTGGCCGTCGAGACCTGCGCGGCCAACATCGAGGCGGCCGGGCTGACGAACGCGCGCGCGTCGCTGAGCCCCGGCTTCCGCGACGCGCCGCCGGGCCCGCACGACCTGATCGTCTCGAACCTGCCGGCGCAGGCCGGCAACGAGGCGCTCGACGGGATCCTGCTCGAGGCGTGGGAGCGGCTGGGGCCGTCGGGGTCGCTGGTGGTGGTGACGGTGAACGGGCTGCGTCGTTATGTCCGACGGCGGTTCGAGGCGGTGTTCGGGAACTACCACAAGGCGCGCCAGGGGCCGCGGCATACGGTCGCACAAGGGGTGCGCGGCGAGGACGGCTAGCGCAGGCTCGCGCCGCCCCACGAGGGGAAGCCGGGCGAGTGCAGGCAGCGCACAGTCTCGAGTTCCGCCGCGCCGGCCAGGGCGAGCAGCCGGGCGAGATCCTCGGGCCAATCGACATCGAGCGCCCAGCGCTCCGATCGCACGGCCGTGAAGGCCGCGCCGGCGGCGATGGCGGCGCGCTCGTGGCGGGCGGCGGAGCCGGGGCCGTAGGCCGGCTCGATGACGGACGGGGGGCGCAGGCAAAGGCCGTTGGTGCCGCCGTCCTCGGCGGGGGCGAGGGCGACGGCGGGACCAGCGGCGGGGGGCGAGGCGGCCGCCACCAGGGAGTCGATGTCGGCCGGGCGGATCAGGGGCAGGTCGGCGGGCACGATGAGCAGCGCGCCGGCCTCGGCGACGCGGGCCTGCGCGTCACGCAGGGCGGCGTTGAGGCCCGCCTGGCCGGGGGCCTGGCGCAGGAACTCGACGCCGAGGCGTCCGGCCTCGCGGCGGGCGGCGATGTCGCGGCTGACGATCGTGACGCGGTCGACGCGGCGGGCGGCCTGCAGCGCGCGCACGACGTCGCCGAGCATGGCGCGGACGAGGCGGTTGCGCTGCTCGATCGTCAGCAGGCGGGCGAGCCGGGCCTTGCCGGCGGGCAGCCCGCGCACCGGGACGACGGCCTCGACCAGGGCGTTAGGCATCGGACTCACCGCTCCCGCGCCGCCGCGCCGCTGCCAGCGCCGCCTCGACGGTGCGCTGCGCCAGGGCGCGCTTCTCGTCGGGGCCGTGCATCAGCGTCTGCGTGGCGAGGCAGCGTACGCCGGTCTCCCGCTCGATGACGGGGACGAGCGCGGCGTCCTGCTGGTCGATGACGAAGACGTCGATCAGGTCGGCGTAGAGGCGGGCGACGCCGAGGGCGGAGACGTCGTGGCCGAGGCTGCGCATGATCGCGGCCGCGGGCCCCTTGATGGCGGCGCCAGCGACGATGGGGCTCACCGCGGCCACGGGGGCGGCGGTCGTGAGGAGGCAGTCGCGCAGGCCGGGGACGGCCAGCACGGGCCCGATCGAGAGGAAGGGGTTGCTGGGCGCGATGACGATGGCGCGGGCCCGGGTCAGCGCCTCCTGCACGCCGGGGGCGGGCGCGACGGATTCCGCGCCCTCGAAGCGCAGGCCGCGGACGGCGTCGGCCTGGCGGCGGCGCACGAAGTACTCCTGGAAGGGCAGCTCGCCGGCGTCGGTCTGCACGATGGTGCGCAGGCGTCCGTCGCTGACGGGCAGGATGGCGCAGCCGACGCCCGAGGCGGCGGCGATCTCGGCGGTCACGGCGCTCAGCGGCGCGCCGGCCCGGAGGCGCTCGGTGCGATAGAGGTGCGTGCCCAGGTCGGTGTCGCCCAGGGTGAACCAGCCGCTGCCGCCCAGAGCACGGAGGCGGTCGAGGGCGGTGAAGCGGTCGCCGCGGACGCCCCAGCCGGTGTCGGGGTTGACGAGGCCGGCGAGGGTGTAGGTGACGGTGTCGAGGTCGGGGCTGATGTGCAGGCCGGCGATCTCGAGGTCATCGCCCACGTTGACGATGGCGACGACCTCGGCGGGAGGGAAGGCCGCGAGCGCGCCCTCGAGGAATCGGGCCGCGCCGACGCCCCCGGCGATGACGACGATGGGGCCGCTGGCGAGCTCGGGCGCTGGGGGCATTGGCGGACTCCGGTTCGCTCAGTCGTCTTGCGGCGTGAGGGTGGCGCGGAAGCCGTCGCCGTCGTCGGACTCGCGCAGGTCGAGGCCGATCTCGAAGCCGGCGTCCTCGAAGGTGGCGAGGAGGCGCAGCGGGCTCTCGGCGCCCGCGCGCTCGACGGCGGCCAGCGCGCCCGACCAGGGGCCGTCGGGCGAGTCCAACTCGAGCTCCGCCTCGCGCAGGCCGCCCTCGCGGTCGAGGATTGCGTGCAGCGAGCAGTACCAGCCGCCCATCGCATCGGCGAGGTCGACGGTGAGGTGGCGGGAGCCGTCGAGCTGGCGCTCGTCCTCGACCGCGGCCCCGTGCAACTGGGGGATCGTGATTCGCATGCAGGGATCGTATGCTCCTGGGAGCGCGCGGACCACCAACGATCCGCCGCCGTCGAGGGACGGCATGTCGACAACCGCCCCGGATCCCGTCTGCGAGCACTGCGGCCTGCGCCGGGGCCAGGAGATGGCCTGCCGCGCCTGCGGCGTGCTGACGCTGGCCGGCGGCCAGAGCGTGATGCTGGCCTCGCGCTGGCGGCGCCTGGCCGAGTACCTACTCGATTCGCTGCTCTTCGTGGTGACGTTCGGCGTCGGCTGGCTGATCTGGATGCACTTCACCGCGCAGACGTCGCAGTCGCCGGCGAAGCGGCTGCTCAACACCTACATCGTCGTGCAGCGCGAGGCGGACCTCGCGAGCTACGAACGGGTCTGGGTGCGCGACGTGGTGGTCCTGTGGCTGCTGTTCGGGATCCTGCTGTCGTCGCTGTCGGGGGGCATCGTGCCGCTGGTCGACATGCTCTGGATCTTGTTCGACCGGCAGAAGCAGACGCTGCACGACAAGGTGGTCGACACGGTGATCGTGTATGCGCCGCTGGGGCTCGGGGAGCGGACGGCGCGGCGCGGCCCGATGGATGCACCCTCGCCGCCCGGCCCCGGGGCGCCCGCGCCGGGCGGACCGGAGTCGTACGCGTCGGCCGACACGCAGGCGCGGTTGCGGGCGCTGCGTCGGATGTGGGAGCGCGGCGAGATCGGCGCCGAGGAGTACGAGCGCCGTCGCCGAGAGGTCCTGAACCGGGACTAGCGGGGAGATCGCGATCGATGCAGTACCGCACGGCGACCTGTGAGCGCTGCGGGCTCCCCCGCGGGGAGGGCGGGTTCTGCGCCAACTGCAAGGTGCTCAACGCCGACCCCGGCGCCGGGCTGTACGCGGCCTCGGGGTCGCGACGGCTGGCCGGCCGCCTGCTCGACCTGGCGCTGTTCGTGGTCTGCCTGGGCGTGGGCTGGTGGATCTGGCTGGGCGTCACGGCGGGCGGGGGGCAGTCGCCGGCGAAGCGGATGCTGGGGCTGCGCGTCGTGCGGGCCGACGGCTCGGCGATGGGGGGCGGCGGCGTGTGGTTCCGCGACGGCGTGCTGGCGCTACTGCTGACGCCGCTGCTGCCGCTGAGCGCGCTCTGGGCGCTGCGCTCGCCGTCGCGGCAAACGCTGCACGACGTCCTGGCGGGCAGCGCCGTGGTCAACGCCGAGGCGCGACCGGCGACGGGCTACGAGCGGCGGCAGCCGGACGGGATGACATCGCGCAGGCCCGCGGTCGTGCTGCCGCCGGCGCCGGTGGCGCGGCCGGGACGGGCGCCGGGGCCGGCCCGGTCTCGGCCGCCCGAGCCGCGGGGATCGACGGGCGCTGCGCCGACGGGGACGGGGTCGCGGCCGGTGTCGCGGGCGCCGGAGCGATCGAGCCGGCCCGAGCGGCCCCACGATCGGCTGCCCGACGACCGGCCGATGTGGCCGGGCGGGACGCCACCGTGGCAACAGCAAGGGCCGGGCTCGACATCGGGGGCGCCGCCGCGACCACCGGCGTCGCGGCCGGGCCCCGGCGCGGGAATGCCGCCGCGACGGCCCGATCGTCATGCGCCGCCCCCGGCGGGCGGGCCGTCGGGGCCGATCGAGTACTCGCCACGCGCCACGACGACGATGGAGAAGATCGCGGAGTTGGAGCAGCGGTACCGCGGCGGCGGGCTGAGCCGCGTCGACTTCGAGAACGAGCGGCGGCGGCTGATCGCCGAGTCGTAGGGGACGCCGGCGCTAGAGCCGCTCGTCGGCGTTGCGCACGAAGTCGAAGCCGCAGGCCAGCAGCGTGTTCGCGTGCTCGACCATGTCGTCGCGGTCGCGCACGAAGCGCTCGCGCCGGCCGGCCGGGTCGAGGTCCATCTCATCGACGATCTCGTTGCGGCAGGCGATCGCCTCCCGCAGCGGGCCCAGGGGCTTCCGCAGCGTCTCGTCGCCGGCGAAGAAGTCCGCCAGCGCCGCCAGGCGGCCGACGGTCAGATCGCGGGAAGTCATGTCGGCCGCGATGAGGTCGGCCACCCCGGCCCGGGGCGGGGGCGAGGAGAGCACGGCCGCGAGCTGCTTGAGCTCGGCCGACTTCTCGCGCAGCCGACCCTTCATGTAGGCGTGCGCGGCGTCGCTGGCCGCGACGTTGCCGCGGTTGAGCATGCCCGGCAGCGCGTTGCGGCCCAGCTCCCGCGTCGCCGACTCAAGGCCGATGCCGGCGGCGACGACCATCGCGCGCAGCAGGTCCTGCTTCTCGTCCGACGGCGTGATGTTGAGGTCGCTTAGGTCGTCGAAGAGGCCGAGGAAGCTGCGGGCGCTCTGCTGGGCGTACTTGAGGATCTTCCAGGCGTCGGTCGTCTCGTGGGAGCGGGGCGGCATGGGGACCGCGTCGATCATCGTCTTGGCCATGTTGTCGTCGAACCTCCTAAATGTTCGCCCGCCAGTGTAAGCAGGAGCCAGTGTATGCAGGAGCCAGTGTATGCAGGCACGACCGTATGCGGACACGGTTGGATGCAGACACGAAGAGGCCCGGGATACGGTCCCGGGCCTCGATCGCCGCAGCGTGGGAATGAGGGTCGGCGGCTCTACCCCACGCCTGATGCGCTGATTAGGTTGCCCGGCGCGCGTGAGCGGGCCGGACGGCTTGCTGCTGGCCAACTCCTAACTGCATCCCGACGTCGCACCGCAGTTGAAGCAGCGGTAGCAACTGCCGTTGCGCACCATCACGTGCCCACATTCGGGGCACAGCGGTGCGTCGAGCTGGTTCTGAAACTCCCCGACGGGGCGCTGCCGGGTGGCGGACGCCATGGGCAGGGTGCTGAGGAAGCCGGGCACGACGGCGTCGCCGACGGAGGGCGCGCCGCCGCCGCCGGCCGGCGCGGCGGGGTCGGCGGGCTGCAGCGGCAGGGGAGCCTGCCCGGCGGCGACGTCGCTGCGCTCGGTGTCGAGGTAGCGCATGCCCATCCAGCGGAAGACGTAGTCGAGGATCGAGCTGGCGTAGCCCATCTGCGGGTTGCGGGTCCAGCCGCTGGGCTCGAAGCGCGAGTGGCTGAACTTGCGCACCAGGGTCTCCACCGGCACGCCGGACTGCAGCGCGACGCTGGTCAGCGCGCCGACGGCGTCCATCAGGCCGGAGACCGTGGAGCCCTCCTTGGAGATGTGGATGAAGAGCTCGCCGGGCTCGCCGCCGGCGTACTCGCCGACGGTGAGGTAGCCCTCGTGCTCGCCGACGCTGAACTTGTGGATCACGGCGTGGCGGTCATCGGGCAGGCGGTGGCGGCGGTAGGCGGGCGGGGTCACGGCCTCATCGACGATCGTCGGCGCGTCCGCGGGGGACGAGGGGACGGGGGCGGCGGCGGCGTAGTCGGCGGGGGCCTCCGCGGCGACCAGCTTGGCGCCGTCGACGCGCTGCGTGGTCTCGAGGGGCTGGATGCGCTTGGAGTTGTCGCGGTAGATGGCGACGGCCTTGACGCCCAGCTTCCAGGCGTCGATGTAGGTCTGCATGATCTCGTCGGCGCTGGCGGCCTCGGGCACGTTGACGGTCTTCGAGATCGCGCCGGAGAGGAACGGCTGGGCGGCGCCCATCATGCGGACGTGGCCCATGGGCTCGATGCTGCGCTCGCCGTTGGCGGCCTTGAAGGCGCAATCGAAGATCGGCAGGTGGGCCTCGTCGAGGCCGGGGGCGCCCTCGATCGTGCCCTGGGCGTCGATGTGGGCGACGATGCGATCGCGGCCGGCGGCGTCGTAGCCGAGGCGGGCGAGGGCGGCCGGGACGGTGCGGTTGACGATCTTCATGTAGCCGCCGCCCGACAGGTTCTTGTACTTGACGAGCGCGATGTCGGGCTCCACGCCGGTGGTGTCGCAATCCATCATGAAGGCGATCGTGCCGGTGGGCGCGAGGACGGTGGCCTGGGCGTTGCGATAGCCGTAGCGGCGGCCCAGGCGCAGGGCCTGGTCCCAGGCGCCCTGGGCGGCGTCGCGCAGGCCGGCGGGGACGCTGTCGAGCGCCTCGATGCCGGCGACGGCGTCGCGGTGCTTGCCGATCACGCGCAGGAAGGGGTCGCGGTTGGCGTGGTAGGCCGCGAAGGGGCCGACGCGCCGGGCGACGCGGGCCGATTGGGCGTAGGCCTCGCCGGTCATGGTGGCCGTGATCGCCCCAGCCAGGCCGCGCCCCTCGGGCGAGTCGTAGGCCAGGCCGCGGGCCATGAGCAGCGCGCCGAGGTTGGTGTAGCCCAGCCCCAGGGGGCGGAACTGCTCGCTGTTCTCGCGGATCTGCGGCGAGGGGTAGGAGGCGTTGGAGACCAGGATCTCCTGCGCCGTGATGAGGACGTGGGCGGCGTGCTTGAAGGCCTCGGCGTCGAAGCGGTGGGCGTCGAGGTCGTAGAACTTGAGCAGGTTGAGCGAGGCCAGGTTGCAGGCCGTGTCGTCGAGGAACATGTACTCGGAGCAGGGGTTCGAGGCGTAGATGCGGTCCGTGCTGGAGCAGGGGTTCCAGTCGTTGATGGTCGAGTCGAACTGCATGCCGGGGTCGCCGCACTGGTGCGTCGCTTCGGCGATGCCGCGCAGCACGTCGCGGGCGCGCACCTCGTCGACGGGCTCGTTGGTCGTGACGGCGCGGGTCCAGTAGCTGCTGTCGTCCTCGACGGCGCGCATGAAGTCGTCGCTGACGCGCACGCTGTGGTTGGCGTTCTGGAAGGCGACGGAGGAGTAGGCGTCGCCGTTGAGGGAGCCGTCGTAGCCGGCGGCGATCAGCGACCAGGCCTTGCGCTCCTCGGCGGCCTTGCACCAGACGAACTCCATGATGTCGGGGTGGTCGGCGTTGAGGATGATCATCTTGGCGGCGCGGCGCGTCTTGCCGCCCGACTTGATGACGTTGGCGAAGGCGTCGTAGCCGCGCATGAAGGAGACGGGGCCCGAGGGCACGCCCCCGCCCGACAGCGCCTCTTTGCTGGAGCGGATGGTGGAGAGGTTGCTGCCGGTGCCGCTGCCCCACTTGAAGAGCAGTGCCTCGCGGGTGGCGAGGTCCATGATCGACTCCATGGAGTCCTCCACGGAGTTGATGAAGCAGGCGGAGCACTGCGGCTCGGGCTCGACGCCGACGTTGAACCAGACGGGGCTGTTGAAGGCGGCGTACTGATTGACCAGCAGGTAGCGCAGCTCGGACTCGAAGACGCCGGACTCGCCGTCGTCGAAGTAGCCGCCCTCACGGCCCCAGCGGCCGATCGTGTCGACCACGCGGTCGATGAGCTGGCGCACGGAGTTTTCGCGGGCGGGGGTGTTGACACCGCCGTAGAAGTACTTGGAGGCGACGATGTTGGTGGCGTTCATCGACCAGGAGGCGGGCACCTCGACGTCGGCCTGTTCGAAGATGACCTCGCCGCCGTCGGAGATGATCGAGGCCGTGCGGCGCTCCCAGGCGATGGCGTCGTAGGGGCTCTCCCCGGCGACGGTGAAGCGCCGCCGGATCAGGGGAGCGGCGGCGCCCAGGCCGGGATCGGCGGGGGCGGCGGCCTCCACGTACGCGGCCTCGGCCGGCGCGTCGATCAGGGCGCTGTCATCGTGTGGGGCGTCCATGGGAGCCATCGCAACTTCCCCAAGTGTGCAGTCCTACTGCGCGGGCCCAACTGTGCAGTCCTACTGCGCGGGCCCAAGTGTGCAGTCCGACTGCGCGTCCGGCGCGGCCCGCTCCGCACCGGCGACGCTCGCGTAGTTAGATGTTATGTTCTAACGGAGTAACAACGCAAGCGAATGAGCGATTGATCGCTGTCCCAGGAACATAGGGGCATATTTGGGGTTCGTCAAGGCCACGCCGCACTACATATTGTGCGGGCTTTTTCCCACCGGACGGCACGTTCTCCCCGACTCCCAGCCGCCGCATGCCCGCCCAGCGTCGATCCGGCTGCGGGCTGCTCCCGGCATCACAAGGCGGAGCGTAGCGGGCAATCGGGCCAAGGCGGCCGTTCCTTATGGCGTCACGCCGGATTTGGCAGGCGAATACACTCCGATCGCGAGTTCTGACAAGCCGGAGCGCCGATTTCGACCGGCCGCCGGTCGCCCGGCGGTCACTCTCGCGGAAAGCGAGCCCATCCCGCCCATGAGCAGCCCGCGCCCGTCGATGCACATCCCCCTCTTCCCCAGCGGCGTGGGGTCGACGCACCACACCGATCCCGGCGAGGCGGTCGCCGACGTCCTGCGGACGTACGGGCGGATGCCGTTCTGGCCGCAGCTGCCCAATCGGGCGGCGCAGGAGGCGATGGTCCCGCAGGCCGGGCTGGGCCTGCCGGGGGCGCGCTGGGACGGCGCCCGGCTGCACTGGCCGGGAACGACCAACGCGGGCGCGCTCGAGGCGGCCCTGCAGGCGGCGGGGCTGCCGCCGGCCGAGCGGGCGGCGGGGCTGCACGCGTTCACCGCGGCGCTGGAGGCGCTGCCGGCCGACGAGCGGCCACCGATCATCAAGGGCCAGATCGTGGGGCCGCTGACGCTGTCGATGCTGACGCGCGACGACGCCGGGGCCGCGCCGCACGACGACCCGGAGACGCTGATCTGGCTGGCGCGCTTCCTGGGCCGGGCGGCGGCGGCGCAGGCGCGGGCGCTGCAAGCGGTCGTGCCGCGGGTCGTGCTGGTGTTCGACGAGCCGGCGCTGGCGTCGGTCGAGGAGCCGCGGCTGCCGATCACCTGGCGGTCGGCGGTCGCGGTGCTGCGCGAGGCGCTGGCGCCGGTGCAGGCGCTGGGGGCGATCGCGGGGCTGCACGCCTGCGCGCCGCCCAACTGGACGCGGGCGCTGGCGGCGCGGCCGAATCTGATCCACTTCGACGGGCGCGAGGGGCGGCTGGACGACCTGCTGGAGCATCGCAGCGCGCTGCGCGAGCACGTCGCGCGGGGCGGCTACCTGGGCTGGGGGCTGTGGCCGACCGACGCCCCGTCGCGGCCGTTCGACGCCAAGGCGATGCAGTACTACCTGGCGCGGGCGGCGCGCGAGATCGCCTTCGTCGATTCGAGCATGGGGACGATCTTCAAGCGCTCGTTCCTCAGCGGCGTGTGCGGCGGGGCCGGCCTGACGGCGGCGCAGGCTGGCCTGATGGCGGAGCAACTGGAGGAGATGTCGATGGGCATCCGGCGTCGCTACTGGATCGCCGAAACGACGGACGTCGATCCGGACGATCCACTGACCTGAGCGGGGCCGGGCTCAGGAGTTGAGCCAGATCAGCGGGTCGACGAAGGTGCCGCCCATGATGATCTCGAAGTGCAGGTGGGGACCCGAGGAGAGGCCGGTGTTGCCGACGAAGCCGATCAGGTCGCCGGGGGCGACGGTTTCGCCGAGGAAGACATCGATGTGGTCGAGGTGCGCGTAGCGCGTCAGCACGCCGCCGCCGTGGTCGACGGTGACGAGGTAGCCGAAGGAGCCCTCCCAGCCGGCCTGGATGACGACGCCGTGGGCGGCGGCTCCGACGAAGGTGCCGGTGGGCGCGGAGAAGTCGACGCCGGTATGGAAGCCCAGCTGATTGCCGCGCGGGGAGCCGAAGAAGTCGGTGAGCACGCCGCCGAGGGGCCAGCGGAAGCTGGGGATAGCGTAGACGGGCTCGGCGCTGAAGCCGCCGGCCACGCCGGCCGCCACGGAGGCGGAGCCGCCGACCAGCAGGATGGTGGAGCCCTCGACGATCTGGCTGGGGCTGGACAGGTCGTTGCCGGGGAAGGCGAGCGTGGCGTCGAGGTCGGCGGCGAAGTTCTCGATCAGGGCGTAGAGGGTGTCGCCGAGGCGGACGTTGTAGACGAGGCCGTCGCGGGTGGGGATGGTCAGCGAGCCGCCCGGGGCGAGGAGCGATCCGTCGCCGATGGCGAAGTTGTTGAAGATGATCGACTCGGGCGCGATGCCGAAGCGGCGGGCGATCTTCTCCAGCGTGTCGCCGCGCTCGATCTCGTAGCTGAAGAAGGGCGGCAGCGCTTCCTGGCTGCCCAGGCCCAGGCGCACCGCGAGCGCGGTCTCGGAGAGCACCTCGTCCTCGGCGTCGCCCGGGATGCGGTAGATGACCTGCGGGGCGGTGGCGATGGCGAGCGCGACCTGGACGGCGTCGGCGGTCTGCGGCGCGACGACGGCGGCGGCGGCGGCGCTGCGCAGGCCGGCGGCGAGGTGGCGGGCGTAGCGGGCCGCCGTGAGCGCGACCCCGGAGTCGCCGGGGGTCTCGGGGCTTGCCTGTCCCGTCGCGGCCAGCGATGCGACCGAGGCGGGCGCGCCCACACCGACGCCGGGCAGGGCCAGCTGCACGCGCAGTCCCGGCTCGGCCGCCGGGCCCTCGGCCAGGGTGATGATGGTCAGGCGCTCGGGTTGCTCGACGGGCGGATCGCCGCGCTCGATGAAGACGGCCAAGCCCGCGACGAGCGCGGCCAGCACGACCGCCAGGAACGACAGCACCTGGATGCGGCCGGCGTGACGCCCGGCGTCGATGATGGCGGGCCGGCGGCCCGGCCGGCCGTCGCCCCGAGCCGGCGGCGCGGGCGGGATCCAATCGACTGGCGTGGAGGGGTAGCTCACCGGCGATCCTCCGGTCGTCCGTCCCCAATGCCCAAGTGTCAGTGTAGGCGACGCGGGGGCCGTCCGGCGGGGCCACTCCCCGCGCGCGATCCGGATGATATCCTTGATCGGGCGGGCGCCGATGACTAGTCTGCCCGCCCGAACGCGACTTCCGGAGCAGGGACAGGTGCATCGTGACGCAGGCAGAGGTTGTGCGCATTGAGGCGGACGTGTCGTGGGAGGTGACGGAGGACAGGGATTCGGGCCTGTGGATCGGGGTCTGTGAGGATCTGCACCTCAGCGCCCACGGTGACACCTTCGCAGAGTTCCAGGAGTGCGTCCTCGAAGTGATGGACCTCCTGTTTCAGGATCTGCGCGAGGAAGGCGACCTCGCGAAGTTCCTCGAAGATCGCGGCTGGCGAACACCCGCAACAATCGCAAGTGTGCCGGCGGATGTGCCGCTGCGCTTCGACATCCCCTACGCCCAGAAGGTCGTGAGCGCCAGCGCATGACCGTTCTGCGGCCGGCGCTCCTCAAGTACCTCCGCGAGGCGGGGTACTCGTTCAAGACATCGGGGCGCCGGTACGAGGTGTGGAGGCGACGCGGGGGCTCGGAGCGCGTACTCGTGCCGAGGAAGCCGAAGGATCTTCCTCCACGCCTCGCAGAGTCGGTGCTGCACGGCATGGGCATGTCTCGGGAGGCCGCGGAGAAGATCGTGCAGTCCTGGCTGGACGCGGATTCGGACTGAGCCGCCGGCCGCTCCCGGCCGGGTTTCCGCCAAGCGCCGCCATCTGGTATGATCGCGGCGTTGGCGAAAGGGGGTTTCGATGATTCGCACGGCGATTCACGCTCTCTACGGAGTTTGGCAGACGGACTGATGAGCCCCACCCGGGGCAATGCAATGTGAACCGACGCCCCCGCGATCCCCGCGGGGGCGTTCTCTTTGTCCGGGAGCCCGCGTATGGTCGGGCCCATGACGACGACGGCCCCGGCGATCGCGGTGCGCGGCCTGGTCAAGCGCTACGGCGCGATCCGCGCGGCCGACGGCGTCGATCTGACGATCGAGGCGGGGCAGATCTACGCGCTGCTGGGCCCCAACGGCGCGGGCAAGACGACGACCGTCGAGATCCTGGAGGGCTTCCGCCATCGCGACGAGGGCGATGTGCGGGTCCTGGGCATGGACCCGGGGAGCGGCAGCCTCGCGTACCGCACGCGGATCGGCATCGCGTTCCAGAACTCGGCGACGCAGGAGCTGCTGTCGGCGCGGGAGGTGCTGGCGTTCAGCGCGGCGCTGTACCCGCGGCCGATGTCGCCCGAGGAGGCGCTGGAGTTGGTGGGGCTGTCGGAGGCGGCCGATCGGCGGGCCGGGAAGCTGAGCGGCGGCGAGCGGCGACGGCTCGATCTGGCGGTGGCGGTGATCGGCCAGCCGGACCTGATCTTCCTCGACGAGCCGACGACGGGCTTCGACCCGGCGGCGCGGCGGCAGGCGTGGGACGTGGTGCGGGGGCTGGCGTCGCAGGGGCGGACGGTGCTGCTCACGACGCACTACCTCGACGAGGCGGAGGCGCTGGCCGACCGCATCGGGATCATCGCGCGGGGCAAGATCATCGCCGAGGGGACGATGGCGGATCTGCGCCGGCGGTTCGGCGGGCGCACGCGGATTCGGTGGCGGCACGACCCGACGCGGCAGCCGCCGATCGCGGCGTTGCCGGGCGCGTGGGCGGCGGCGGCGCGGGAGGGGGACTCGGGCCGCGTGACGCTGGCGACGCCGTCGCCCACCCGCGACCTGCGGGCGCTGCTCGACTGGGCGGCGGCGGCCGGGCTCGACGACCTGCCCGAGCTGACCGTCACGCGGCCCACGCTGGAGGAGATGTACCTCGATCTGGTGGGCGAGGCCGCACCGGCCGGCGAGGCGCCGTCGTGACGGCCGGGTTCGGCGGGCCGCGCCACACGCTGCGCATCGGCGGCCTGATGACCGTGCTGTCGCTCAAGTCGACCGTGCGCGAGCCCGAGGCGCTGGTCTTCCTGATCCTGTTCCCGCTGCTGCTGCTGGTCGTCTTCGGCTCGATATTCGGCGCGGTCGTCGACTCTCCAATCGGGGGCACGGACGTCGAGATGCGCCAGTACTTCGTGGCGGGGATCATCGCCGCGTCGATCTTCGGGACGGCGTTCCTGAACCTCTCGATCGGCATCGCGGCGCAGCAGCACGACGGATCGCTGCGCCAGCTGGCGGCGGGGCCGCTGCCCAAGCCGGCCTTCTTCATCGGCCAGATCGGCGCGTCGACGATCATCACGGTCGCGCAGATCACCGTGATGCTGATCGTCGGCATCCTGGGCTTCGGCGTGGCGTTCCCCGACGCGGGGGGCTGGCTGACGCTGGCCTGGATCGTGCCGCTGGGGGTCGCGGCGGGCTGCACGATGGGGATCGCGATCACGGCGATCATCCCGTCGGCCCGCGCCGCCCCCGCGATCACGAATGCGCCCTACATCTTCCTGCAGTTCATCTCGGGCGTGTTCTTCCCGTTCCACACGCTGCCCGGCTGGATGCAGTGGATCGCCACCCCGTTCCCCATCCGCTGGATGGCGCAGGGGCTGCGGTCGGTCTTCCTGCCGGACGAGTTCCGCTACCAGGAGGTCAATCAGTCGTGGGAGTTCGAGTGGGTCGCGATCGTGCTGGGCCTCTGGATCGTGGCGGGGCTGCTGTTCGCGGCGCGCACGTTCCGCTGGGATCGGTCGGGCGGGTAGGCGCCGTGACACAAAGCACCCCCGGCCGCCTGCTAGCGTCGGGGGTGCGAGTTTGGGGCCGACCCTTACGGGGGTTGCGGTCGCCTAGCCAATGGCCTCTAGAGACCGCGGGGAGTCACGTCCCCGGCTCCTGCTCGCACTATACCACGCGCCGCGCCACGAAGGAGACGACGGCCATGCAGGGAACGTTGCGCCTGAAGACGACCGTGCTGCCCGGCGGCCGGATCGAAGTCGCGGATCGAACCCTTCCGGTGGGAGAGCCCGTGGACGTGCTCGTGACTCGGTCCCCGGCGTCATCACGGAGGTCCGCGGTTGACATCCTGAGCGAGGCGCCGGGACACCGCCTGTTCAAGACCCCATCCGACGTGGAGTCCTACCTGAAGGACGAACGCGCGGCATGGAACCGCTGAGTCTTCCACGCAGCGGAGCCGGAGGCCCAGAGGGCGCCGGACGTGAAGCACCCCCGGCCGCATGCTAGCGTCGGGGGTGCGAGTTTGGGGCCGACCCTCACGGGGGTTGCGGTCTGCGAAATGCTAAGGCCTCAGACCGCGGGGAGTAGCTTCCCCGGCTCCTGACTCGCACTATAGCACGCGCCGCGCCACGGAAGGGTAACCGATGAGCGACACGACGCACCGATTCCCGCCCGGCTGGGATGACGCGCGTGTCCGCGACGTGATTGCGCACTACGAGTCGCAGACGGAGGACGAGCTGGCCGCGGAGATCGAGACGGCCTTCGATGACCCGTCGAACACGGTGATGGTGATCCCCAACGACCTGGTCCCCGCCGTGCGGGCACTGCTCGCCGAGTGCCCCGACCCGACGCCCGCCTCCACCGCGCCCTGACGCAGCCGGCGATCTGGCGAGCGACGGGCGGACGGCGTACCGTCGGGGGCGTGACGATGCGCGACACCGCCACCCCCGATCTTCCGCCCACCGCCGCGGTGCTGATCCGCGAGGCGGCCGCGATCCTGGTCGAGGCGCGCTACGCGATCGCGCTGACGGGGGCCGGGATCAGCGCCGAGAGCGGCATCCCCACGTTCCGCGGCAAGGACGGGCTGTGGACGAAGCACGGCGAGCCGCCGATGAACCAGTTCGACCAGTTCGCGTCGGACCCGGCGGGCTGGTGGCGGGCGCTGGGTCGGCGGCGCGAAAACCCCGACGAACTCAGCCGCGCGATCGCGGGGGCGGCGCCCAACGACGCCCACTTCGCCGTCGCGGAGTTGGAGCGGATGGGGCTGCTGCGGCACGTGATCACGCAGAACGTCGATGGGCTGCATCGCGCGGCGGGCACGCAGGCGATCACGGAGATCCACGGCAACCGCGGCTTCCTGCGCTGCCTCGACTGCAACCGCCGGCATCCCTTCGACGAGCTGCCGGAGACGCTGCCGCCGCGCTGCGACGTCTGCGGCGGGTTGGTCAAGACCGACACGGTGATGTTCGGCGAGGCGATCCCGCTCGACGCGCTGCGCTCCTGCCGGGAGCAGTCGCAGCGGGCGGACTGCATGCTGCTGGTCGGGACGACGGCGGTGGTGTCGCCGGCGGCGGACTTCGCCTGGCAGATTCGCTCGCGCGGGTTCCCGCTGATCGAGGTGAATCTGGACCCGACGGTGATCTCGGCGCACTGCGCGGTGGCGATCCACGCGCCGGCCGGCGAGGTGATGTCGCGCCTGCGGGATCAGGTCGAGCGGCTGCGCGCGGAGGACGAACGGGCCGGCGGCGCCTGACGCGGGCCGGGCTTGCTAGGCTGCGCGGACACGGCGCGGCGATGGGATTCGAGGGAGAGCGCAATGGCCGATCGGACTGAGGAGCCGCCAGGAGCGCCGGCAGCGCCGGCGAAGCAGACGCCGGACGAGAAGCCGCGCCCCCCGATGACGCTGGACTGGATGGGCGTCGACACCGAGTGGGGGATGCGGGCGCAGCCCGGCCCGGCCGGCTACCGGGTGGGCGACCTGCTGCTGGGGTCGTACGGGGAGTTGCCGGCGGTCTGGCCCGACGACACGATGCGCCCGCGGGGAGCGGCGTCGCGGCCGGACGCGCCGCGCATGGGCTACCAGGTGTCGCAGAAGAGCGAGATGTGGACGGACAACGCGGCCGCCCTCTACGAGGAGGCGATCCAGCGGCGCTGGAAGGCGGCGACGGACATCGACTGGGCGTCGATCCCGGCGGGGCCGGCGGAGCTCGACCGCGCGCGGGCGCAAGTGCTGACGATCATGGCGGAGCAGTCGTGGGTGCAGTCGGTGACCTACGGCGCGTGGCTGAAGCGGCTGTCGTACGGGTACTACGAGGTGAAGTTGTTCCTGGCGACGGTCGTGTTCGCGCTGGGACGGCAGACGGAGGCGTTCCGCAAGCGGGCGATGCTGCACGGCGGCGGCGTGGGGATGCAGGGCACGGCCGGGCTGAACCGGGAGATCATCGAGGCGCGCAACTTCACGGAGATGATCCTGATCAATCAGCTGGTGGCGGACAGCTTCACGGAGGTGCTGCTGGGGCGGCTGGCGGCCGACGCGCCGAGCCCCGCCGAGGCGCGGCTCTACACGCTGGCGCGGCAGGACCGGGCGCGGGCGCTGGCCTTCGGGCAGGCGCGGGTGCGCGACGCCCTGACGGCGGACCCATCGCGGATCGACGAGATGCACGCCTACCTGCTGGCGGCGGAGGTCGCGCTGACGCACGATCTGAAGGACCGCGTGAACAACGAGGCGCTGGCGATCGTGCTGGGCGGGGACGTGGAGGCGATGGCAACGGGCGCCGAACGGCTGGCCGATCTGCGCCGGGCGCAGGCGCGCGCCTATGTGCGGCGGCTGGCGGCGGCGGGCATCGACCGGGGGCTGGATCGGCAGTCGCCGTATTTCGCCGTCGCGACGGGGCAGATCACGAAGGAGGAGATGCGGGCGACGCGCGATCGCAAGCAGGCCGAGGATGCAGCCACGGCCGCCGCGGTCGAGGCGGCGCGCGATGCCTGACCGTTCGATGGTCGGCACGCCCGACTGGCCCATGCCGGACTGGGAAGACGTGCAGGCGGAGGTCGTCGCGACGCTGCGCGAATACTTGCGCATCGACACGAGCAACCCGCCCGGCGGCGAGGAGGCGGCGGCGCGCTTCCTGGGCGCGATCCTCGAGCGCGAGGGCTTCGCCGTCGAGTACATCGAGGCGGCGCCGGGGCGGGTATCGCTGCGGACGGTGCTGCGCGGCAGCGGCGACGCCGCGCCCCTGATGCTGCTCAGCCACAGCGACGTCGTGCCCGCGCAGCGCGAGTTCTGGGATGTCGACCCGTTCGCCGGGGTCGAGCAGGACGGCTGCATCTGGGGTCGCGGGGCGCTGGACATGAAGGGCATGGGCGTCCTGGAGCTGGCCGTCATGCTGCTCTTCAAGCGGCTGGGCATCGTGCCGCAACGTGACCTGGTCTTCCTCTGCGTGGCGGACGAGGAGACGGGCAGCTCGCAGGGCATGGAGTGGCTCAACCGGCACCGGCCGGAGTGGCTGCGCGAGCCCGAGTACGCGCTCAACGAGGGCGGCATGGCGGGCCTCAACATGCTGGGGGCGCAGCGGCCGGTGTTCGCCTGCGCGGCGTCGGAGAAGGGGCCGCTGTGGGTCACGCTGCACGCGCGCGGGCGGCCGGGGCACGGCTCGGTGCCGCACGCCGACAACGCGGTCGACCGGCTGGTGCGCGCGCTGGCGGCGATCCAGCAGTGGGACCGCGCGACGGTGATCGACCCGATGGTGCGGCGGGCGATGGACGACCTGCGCGGCGCGCACGCCTGGGGCGAGCAACCGCCGGGCCTCGACGAGCTGCGCACGCGCTACACCTCGTTCGACGCGCTGCTGCACGACACGATCTCGTCGACGGGGCTGGGCGGCGGCTTCAAGCACAACGTGATCCCGGCCGACGCGCGGGCGACGCTGGACTGCCGGCTGATGCCGGGGCAGTCGCACGATGCCTTCCTGGCGGCGATGCGCGAGCGGATCGACGACGACGGCATCGAGATCAGCACCGAACTGCGATCGGAGTCGGGCGCGAGCGACTTCGACACCGCGCTGGTGGACGTGATCCGCGAGGTCGTCGGCGAGCAGGTGGAGGGCGCGATCGTCGCGCCGCTGCCCACGCTGGGCTTCACCGATTCGCGCGTCCTGCGGCGGCACGGCGTGAAGGCCTACGGCTTCGTGCCGACGCTGATGGACGCCTCGCTGGCGGCGGGGATTCACGGTCACAACGAGCGCGTCCCGCTGGACGGCCTGCGCACGGGCGTGCAGATCCTGTTCGAGGTCGTGCGGCGCTTCACCGCCTGAGGCGGGCGCCCCGGAGGCAGGCACGAGGAGGGAAGAGCATGGCGATCGTGGAGCCCGCACTGGAGGGGCGCTGGGCGCTGATCCTGGGGGCGTCGAGCGGATTCGGGGCGGCGTCGGCGCGCGGGCTGGCGGCGGCGGGCATGAACATCGCCGGCGTACACCTCGACCGCCGCTCGGCGCAGGCGTCGATCGACGCGATTGTGGCGGAGATCGAGGGCCGCGGCCGACAGGCGGCGTTCTACAACGTCAACGCCGCCGACGCCGGCCGCCGCCGCGAGACGCTGGACGACCTGCAGGCCCTCGCCGGGGCGGGCGGCGTGCGCGTGCTGATGCACTCGCTGGCCTTCGGCACGCTGGGGCACTTCATCGATCTGGAGGCGCCGAAGAAGGCGATCAGCCAGCGGCAGATGGAGATGACGCTGGACGTCATGGCGAACTCGCTGGTGTATTGGACGCAGGACCTGGCCGTGCGCGGGATGCTGCCGCGGGGCGCGAAGATCTACGGCATGACGTCGGCCGGGGACGCGCGGGTGATCCCCTACTACGGGGCGGTGAGCGGCGCGAAGGCCGTGCTGGGGTCGCACATCCGGCAGCTGGCGGCGGAACTCGCGCCGCACGGCGTCGCGGTGAACGCGATCAAGGCGGGCGTGACGCCGACGCCGGCGCTCGACAAGATCCCGTCGGCGGGGGCGCTGTTGCACTTCGCCCAGGAGCACAATCCCAGCGGCCGCGTGACGAGTCCCGAGGATGTCGCCGCCGCGCTGGTGCGGCTGAGCATCGACGAGTCGCACTGGCTGACGGGCAACACGATCAACGTCGACGGCGGCGAGGACATCGTCGTCCTGTAGCAGTCGTGCGCAAGCGGAGCCGCGCGGCGAGCCGAATAGGCGATGCGCGGCCGGTATCGGCGCCACATGCCATCAGGGAGAGTCCGGCGGCTCGGGCCCTTCCACGCATGGCCCCTCACCGAGTTCGTTGACCGCCGCCACACCGAATTTGACGGGTCCCACATAGACGATCTTGAAGTATTTGAAACCCGTCGGGGCGCCGTTGATCTCTGGTGGCGTGGTGGATCCAGGGTGCGCCACCTCGTATTCGTCCAGCAGGTAGCCGCCGCAGCCCTCGCTGGCTGAGCCGTAGATGCGGAACTCCGTGATCCATTGCGCGCCGGTTCCGGTCTCGTCCGGCGCGTCCCACCACACGATTTGCCCACCAATGCCGCTGACGGGCGAGTAGGACACCGACACATTGCGGACCGCGCCCGGGATCTCCGAGGGACCCAGACCACCGGGCGGAACGGCAACTGCCAGCAAAATTTCACGCACCGACAGCGTGTAGGCGCCTGGGTCCAAGCCCGCTACTTCCAGGTGGTAGATGCCGGTCGTGGTCGCCGTGTAGGTCAGTCGGCTGTTAAGTCCCTCGCCGCCGTCGTCGTCCTCATCAATGTAGTGGGAGACGTTGAAGGAGTCGCCGTAGAGCGCCAGGATCGGGTCCGCCTGGGAGCCGCGGCCGGTGTCCGCGCCCTCCAGGTCGAACCGGTATCGCTTGCCCGCCTCCAGATCGACACGGAACCCGTCCAAATCCTCGCCAGGGTCGATGTTGCCCGTGGCCGAGGCCCCGACCTCAACCCGGCCGGTGGTGGTGGTGTCTCTGGGAAAGTCCGTGTCCGCCTCCGAGGCGCCGTTCGCGCCCAGCACGATCACCGACAGCGTGTAGGTGCCCGTCGTGCTGTCTGCGCCGGCCACAGCTATGTAGTAGGTGCCTTCCGCGTCGGGCGTGTTGATGACCCGGCCGTTCTTCCCCACACCGCCGTCGTTACTCCTCGCACCGGAGACCGCCTGTCCTCCCGCATCCTGCAACCCCCAAAGATGCGGATCCGCCAAGTTGCCTCGGCCGGTATCCGCCCCCTCCACGTCGAACTGGTATCGCTTGCCCTTCTTCAGCTCGACCGCGAACCAGTCGACGTCGAGAGTTGGGGCGATTTCGCCCGTGACCGAACCGCCGACCTCAACTCTACCGGTGGTGGTGATGCCTTCGGGCAGGTCTTCGCCGTCGGGCTCCGAGACGTTGGTGGAATCGGCTGGCGGGTCGGCGGAATCGTCGGACGGCGGCGTGATGTCACGCACCGACAGCGTGTAGGTGCCCGTCTCGAGGTTCGTGCTGTTTGCTGACAGGTAGTACGTGCCGGTCGCGGTCGCCGGGTGGACTATCTGGCTGTTGAGGTTGTTGTCGGGGTCGATGTCGTCGTTGCGACTAATCTGGTTTTCAGACCCGTCGTAAAACTTCAGCAAGGGGTCTGGCAAGGTGCCGCGGTTAGTGGGCGCCCCCTCCAGGTCGAATTGGTATGTCTTGCCGGCTTCCAGATCGACCCGGAACCAGTCGTCCCCGGAAACAGTGGCGGTGTTGCCCGTAACCGAGGCCCCGACGTCGACCCGGCCGGAGGTCGTGTTGTTGTTGGGAAAGTCCGCGTGGGCCTCCGAGACGCCGTTCGCGCCCAGCACGATCACCGACAGCGTGTAGGTGCCCGTCGATTGGTACGCGGCGGCGACTACGTAGTGAGCGCCGCTCGCGGTCGCCGTGAAGATCGTCCGGGCGTTGTTCCCCACGCCGCTGTCATCGTTCTGCGTGCCCGTGATCGTATTGCCCCCCGCATCACGCACTGCGTCGATAGTCGGGTCCGACCCTGTGCCGCGGACGGTAGGCGCACCCTCCAGGTCGATCTGGTATCGCGTGCCCGCCTCCAGCTCGACGAGGAACCAGTCCGCGTCGCCGACGGACTCGATGTTGCCCGTGGCCGAGCCGCCGACGTCGACCTGGCCGGTGGTGGTGGTGTCGGCGGGAAAGTCGTCGGACGTCGGCGGCCCCGCCAGACGAACCGTAACCGTGTCCCCCGCAGACCAGGTCAGGCCCGACAGACCCCAAGAGTAGAGGCCGGTGGTGCCTTTCGTGGCGCCGCTGAACGCGAACGTGAGGGTGGTGTCGTCGTCCGTGAGCACCAGGCCCGCCTTGTCATCGTCGGTGAGATCGGCGCTGAGCAAGACGTACAGGGTGCCCGTCTCGGTGGACCCAGTTGGGACTTGGATATAAGCGGCACGGATCGTGTAGTCGTTGTCCCCGACCAAGAACATCGTGTCGTCCGGGTTGCCGGCAAGGCTGCCCGCGCTGAGGCCGGCTCCATCAGCAAAACCGTGTCCGACAAGCGCGTCGCCGGGGCTGGTCTTGATCTCTGCCACCGTCACCACGCCGCACCAGATGTCGCCGGTGTTCAGCGTGCACGGCGAGATGTCACGCACCGACAGCGTGTAGGTGCCTGTAGCGGTACCTATCGTAGTCGCTTCCAAGGAGTGGGTGCCGGTCGTGGTCGGCGTGTAGACTATCTGACTGTTTTTGTTCGTGGAGTTGATGTCGCCGTTGAACTCCAGGAGCGTTGCGAATCGGTAGAGTTTGAGGTACGGATCCTCCAGGGTGCCGCGGCCGTTATGCGATCCTTCCAGGTCGAACTGGTATATCTTGCCCACCTCCAGAGCGACATCGAACCAGTCCGTATCGTTTGGGGTGCTGATCGTCCCCGTGACCGAGGCCCCGACGTCGACAGTGCTAATGTTGGTGCCGGAAAAGTCCGTGTCGGCCTCCGAGGCGCCGTTCGCGCCCAGCAGGATCACCGACAGCGTGTAGGTGCCGGTACCCGGCTCCTGGCCGCCATCAGCCGCCACCCACACGAAGTAGGCGGCGGTCGCGTCCGGCGTGTAGATCAGCCGGGAATTGAAGCCTACGCCACTGTTAGGGTCCCTCGTGCCAGGGATCGAGTCGCCGTCCGCGTCATAAAGCAACTGTATCAACGGGCTCCCTAAGTCGCCGCGCCCGGTGTCCTTGCCCTCCAGGTCGATCTGGTATCGCTTGCCCGCCTCCAGCTCGACCTTGAACCAGTCCCCATCGCCGCCGGTCCCGATGGTGCCCGTGACCGAGCCGCCGACGTCCACCTCACCGCTGGTGGAGATGTCGGTGGGCAGGTCGGTGCCGCCCTCCGAGACGTTCGCCCGCCCGCCGGGACCGGGCGGCGTGCCCTGGCCGGGCGCGCCGCCGGGGTCGTCCTGCCCGTCGGGGTCGTCGCCGGCGACGAGGGCCGCCTGCGGGGCGGCCGGGGTGTAGCCCCGCGCCCAGTTGGAGATGGCGCTCACGCCGTTGGCGCTGATCGCCTTGATGCGGTAGACGTACTGCTTCTCGGGCGCGGCCGTGTCGTCGGTGTAGGTCGCCGCGGCCGAGCCGGCGCCGGCCGAGAGGGTCTGGAACACGCCCTGGGCCTGCAGGGCCTTGTCGCGGCGCAGGATCACGTAGCCGGTGATGGCGGCGTCGCCGGGGTCGTCCCAGGTCAGCACGACCTGGTCGTGCGACGGCGCGGTGGTCAGGCCCGTGGGCTGGGCGGGCGGCGCCTGCCCCGGCGCCTTGGCGGGCGCGGCGGGCGTGTAGCCCCGCGCCCAGCGGGAGATCTCGCTGACGCCGTGCGCGTTGATCGCCTTGATGCGGTACACGTAGCGCTTCGCCGGCTCGACCGCGGCGTCGGTGTAGGTGGTCTGGGCCGTGCCGGTGTCGGGCGCGACGGTCTCGAAGACACCCTGCGCGTGGACGGCCTTGTCGCGCCGCAGGATCACGTAGCCGGTGATGCTGGCGTCGTTGGGGTCGTCCCAGGTCAGGGCCACCTGGTGGGGCGACGGCGCGGTGGTCAGCCCCGTGGGCGCGCCGGGGGCGGCGCCCTGCTGCGCCTCGACCGTCGAGAAGAGCAGCGCCAGCGCCGCGATGGCGGCGAGCAGGATCGGGAGTCGTCGGCTATGCGTGCGGGTCATCATGGCTCCTCCGAACGTCAATACTGGCACGGCAGGGGGTCGGTATGTCAATGGAGTAAATCAATCATGGCAAACGGATAATTGAGTTTGGTCATAGCGCCGCGCGCGGCCCGCGCCGGGCGGCGGCGGAGGGCGTGGCGCCCCAGCGGTCGTGCGCAAGCGGCGGAGTCCGTAGGATCGGCGCATGAGTGAACGACGACCCACCTCGCGGCGGCGGCGACGACGGCGCAACCGGCCGGTGGTGATCGAAGAGGGCGGGCCGGACGGGCCGACGACTGTCGATCCCGGCGAGGGCGACGCCGCCGCGGAGGACGCCGCCCCGGCGGCGTCTGCGGGCGGGGGCGGGGGGCGCACCGATCGCCGCCGGGGGGCGCGGGTGCAGAAGGACGGGGCGCGGCCCAACACGATCCTGGGCATGCCGCGCTTCATGTTCTTCATGATGGCGGCGCTGCTGGTGGCGGTCGGCGGGACGACGATCGCGGGGCAGCTGGTGGAGCCGTCCGACCAGATCGCGGGGGTGGTGGAGTACGCCGACCAGGGGCGCCGGCATCTGGCCGAGGGGGAATCGTTCGCGGCCTACAACAGCTTCCCGCCCACGTCGGGGCCGCAGGCCGAGGCGGGGGTCGCGCCGGGCGTCTACGGGCCGGGGGCCGCCCCATCGTTCGCGCAACTGCTGCCGATCCTCGAGCAGGGCGGGGTCGTGGTGTACTACGACCCGGCGCGGCTGCCGCAGGCGGACGCCGAGACGCTGCGGGGCTTCGTGCAGGTGCGCAGCAACAGCGGCTGGGACCTGCTGACGCTGGTCGCGCTCGACGCCTCGCTGCCGAGCCCGATCGTGGCGACGGCCTGGCGGCACGCGCTGTCGATCGAGACGCTGGACGAGGACGCGCTGGAGCTCCTGACCGTGTTCGTCGACCCGGATCCGGGGGGGCTCTACCAGCGCTTCGTGCTGGAGCCGGCGCCGCCGTCGGTCGACGAGTCGTAGGGGGCGGCGGGAGGAGCGGGGATGACGCGATCAGGGGTGCGGGGGCTGTCGGCCATGGCCGCGGGGCTGCTCGTGGGGGCGCTGGTCCTGGCGGCCTGCGGCGGGGCATCGATCGGCGACGACCCGCGGCTGCAGCAGTTCGACGACGAGTTCACGACCGCGGACCAGGCGCACGTCCCAGCGGGCCCGGAGGTCACATACGCCACGACGCCGCCCTATGGCGGGCCCCACTGGTCCGTGCCGCTGCGCTGCGGCATCTACGAGGAGGAGCAGCGCTTCGAGCCGATGGTGCACACGATGGAGCACGGCGCGGTCGTGCTGTACTACCAGCCGCTGGTCGTGGACGCGGAGACGGTGGGCGCGATGCGGCTGGCGGCGTCGCAACTGCTGCGCGAGGGGGCGCGGCTGATCCTGACGCCGTCGACCCGGATCGGGACGCCGGTGGCGATCGCCTCGTGGGGCCGGCTGCTGCTGATGGACGAGTTCGAGGAGGACACCCTGCGCGGCTTCATCGAGGCGTTCGAGGGGGACGCGCCGGAGGAGCTGGGCTGCTGACCGCGATTCGTCGTCGCGGCTGCCACGGCCGCGATAGCGCCAGGCGAGCCGGGCCGCGAAACTGGCACGGCCCGCGCGTCCCGCGGCGGGCGGAGGGGAGCAGGGCATGGCAGCCCCCACGATCGAGGCCGGCGCGCCGATCATCGAAGCGACCGGCGTCCACAAGACCTACAGCAGCGACGGCAACGAGGTGCAGGCGCTGCGCGGCGTGAGCCTGAGCGTCCGCAAGGGCGAGATGGTGGCCGTGATGGGCCCCTCGGGCTGCGGCAAGACGACGCTGCTCAACACGCTGTCGGGGCTCGACTCGATCGATCAGGGGCTGATCCGCATCGAGGGGCAAGAGATCGCGAAGATGCCGGACAACGCCAAGACCGACTACCGGGCGCGGCGGATGGGCTTCGTGTTCCAGTTCTACAACCTGCTGCCGGTGCTCTCGTCGATCGAGAACGTCGAGCTGCCGCTGCTGGTCAGCGGCGTGGGGGCCAGCGCAGCGCGCGAGCGCGGCGAGGCGGCGCTGGCGCGCGTGGGGCTGGCGGACTGGGCGAGGCACCGGCCGGCGCAGCTGTCGGGCGGGCAGCGGCAGCGGGTGACGATCGCGCGGGCGCTGGTCAACGAGCCGGCGATCGTCTGGGGCGACGAACCGACCGGCGACCTGGACAGCGTCAACGCGGGCGAGGTCATGGACCTGATCCAGGAGTTGAACGAGACCAAGGCGCAGACGTTCGTGATCGTCACGCACGATGCCGGCGTGGGGGGGCGCTGCCATCGCGTGATTCGCATGGTGGACGGGCAGATCGTGGGCGAGGACCAGAACCGCGCCTTCCAGCCCGAGGCGCTCGCGCGGACGTAGCCTCGGGCCGCGGCGGCGCGAGCGGGAGGATCAGCGGTGAACGAGATCTTCGGCCTCAGCATGGACACGCTGATGGTGATCATCATCGTCCTGCTGGGCATCATCGCGCTGATCGTGGGCTATCTGGCGCTGCGGCATCCGCTGTTCTTCCGGCTGGGGCTGCGCAACATCCCGCGCCGGCGGGCGCAGACGCTGCTGATCGTCTTCGGGCTGATGCTGAGCACGCTGATCATCTCGTCGGCGTTCACGACCGGCGACACGCTGAGCAACAGCCTGCGCACCCAGGCGATCGAGATCTCGGGGCGCGTCGACCACCTGGTGCAGTACGAGACGACGCCGGGCCGCAACGTCTCCCAGGCGGAGGCCGTGGTGCCGCAGCGCGTCGCGGACGACTTGGAAGCGGCGTTCGGGGAGGACGAGCGGATCGTCGGGTTCCTGCGAGCGCTGTTCGACACGGTCTCGATTCGCAACCTCGACAGCGGGCAGCAGCTGGCGCTGTCGTTCCTGCTGGGGCTCGACCCGGCGGAGGTCGACGCCATCGGCGGCATCCCGGGCGTCGACGGCGCGCCGCTGAACCTGAGCGACCTGGGGGCGACCTCGATCATCCTCAACGCCTCGGCGGCACGGGAGCTGGCCGCGCAGCCGGGGCACCAGATCTTGATCCGCGCGCAGGGGGTGGAGCACCCGTTCACGGTGGTGGGGCTGGCCGAGGACACGCTGGTCAGCGGGCAGGTGGATCTGCTGAATCCGCAGGGCGGCGTGGTCCGGCTGGAGGCGGCGCAGGCGATCTTTGACCGGGCGGGGGTGGTGGATGGGGTGGGCGTCACCGTGGCGGGCGGCACGACGGGGGCGCTCGATCTGTCGATGGAGGTCGACGCGCTGCTCAACGTCTTCCTGCGCGACCAGGCGATCGCGGAGCGCGACGGCGGCGTCCCGGTCGATCAGCGCGTCTACGCCGACGCCCTCGACCGCCACATCTTCGAATCGACGCCGTTCAAGCAGGAGAACGTCGACAACGCCGAGCTGTTCGGGTCGCTGTTCACGTCGTTGTTCCTGCTGATGGGGCTGTTCTCGATCGCGGCGGGGGTGCTGCTGATCTTCCTGATCTTCGTGCTGCTGGCCGAGGAGCGGAAGTCGGAGATGGGCATCGCGCGGGCGGTGGGAATGCGGCGCGGCCACCTGGTCGAGACCTACCTGGCCGAGGGCATGGCCTACAACGTGGGCTCGGCGCTGGTGGGGACGGTGCTGGGGATCGGCGTCGCGTTCCTGATGGTGGGGGTGCTGAATAGCGCCTTCGACGCCGCCCTGGGCTTCACCTTCAGCCGGCACGTCGAGCCGCGCAGCGTGATCGTGGCGGCGGGGCTGGGCATCGTGCTGACCTTCATCACGGTGGCGATCTCGTCGTTCCGGGTCAGCGTGCTCAACATCGTGGCGGCGATCCGCGACATCCCGGAGGCCTCGATCCGCGAGCGGCGGCGGGTATCGTTCTCGGGCATCATCACGACGCCGCTGGGCCTGGCGCTGCTCTGGACGACGCCGCTGACGCTGGTCGCCGGGGGGCTGCTGGCCGGCGCGCTGCCGTCGCGGACGCGGGAGCGGCTGGGTGGCTGGCCCTTCACGCCGGCCTGGCAGCTGATGCGGCGGCGGCAGGAGTGGTGGACGTTCTGCACGCTGCTGGGCCTGTACCTGGTGCTCAGCACCGGCGACGGCGGATCGGCCTTCGTCTACCTGGGCGGGCTGACGCTGGCGCCGCTGGGCCTGCTGCTGACGATGCGCCGCTTCGGCGGGGCGCAGATCGGCGGGCCGGGGCTGCCGGGTTCGCGCGTCAAGCGGGCGCTCCTGACGCCGGCCCTCCCGCTCTGGGCGGGGCTGACGGGCGGGGCCTGGCTGCTGCGACGGCTGGGACGTCGCTACCCCACGCCGGGGCGATTCGCGCACACCATCACGAGCGGCGTGGTGCTGTTCTTCTGGCTGGCGGGCAGGTGGTTCCACGAGGGCGTGCTGGGCTTCGACGTCGAGGGCGGGCCCGAGCTGTTCTTCCTCTCGGGCGCGGCGATGGTCACGGTGGGCGTGATCATGGTGATCGTCAACCTCGACGTGTTCGTGCTGCTGCTGCGCGGCGTCGGGGTGCTGTTCGGGCGGCTGCGGCCGGTCGTGCAGACGGCGGTCGCGTATCCGGCCACGGCGCCCTTCCGCACGGGCATGACGATGGCGATGATCGCGATCATCATGTTCGCGCTGGTGATGTTCACCACGATCAACGACAACTTCGCACGGCTGTTCACGAGCGACACCGCGGCCGGCGGCTACCACCTGCAGGCCGACGCCGACCGCGATTCGGGCATCGACGACCTGCCGGCCGCGCTGCGCGACGCCGGGGCCGGCGACCTCACGGCGCAACTGGAGGGCGTGAGCCGGCTGTCCGTGGGCAGCGGCAACGGCACCGACATCCAGACCGTCGAGTCGCAGGCCTTCGACCGCTTCACCGAGGCACTCGTGCTGGGGGCGGACGGGCAGCCGTTCGTCGAGGCGGCCGAGGACACCGAGTTCCGGCAGCTGTTCGTGGCCGGCGCCGACGACGGCTTCCTGACCGAGAACGGCGTCATCCTGCAGGCGCGGGCCTTCGGCTTCGGGTCGGACCGGGCGGTCTGGCAGGCGCTGCGCGCGCCGGGGCCCGACGGCCGCCACTACGCGGTGGTCACCGCGACGGCGGTGGCGGGGTCGGACGGGGCGTTCTCACCGACCGCGGATACGGACTTCCGGCTGCCGGAGTCGATCACTGTCAGCACGGCGCAGATCCCGCAGGTGACGGTGCGGCTGAGCAACTCGGCGCGGGGGGCGGCGGAGGACGTGACGATCATCGGCATCATCGACCAGATCGTCGGGATCGCGACCGTGGAGCAGGGCGACCTGCGACCGACGCTGATCACGCACGAGGACGTCGTCTTCGCGCTCTACGAATCGGCCGACGAGGTGCGCCACTTCGCGCGCTCGGCGCCCGGCTTCGACGCGCTCGAGACGGCGCAGGCGATCGAGGCGGCGCTGCAACTGGAGACGCTGTCGATCAAGAACGAGCTGGAGCAACAGCAGGACACGTTCAACGCCATCCTGGGGCTCTTCCAGGGCTTCACGGCGATGGGGCTGGTGGCCGGGCTGGCGGCGCTGGGCGTGCTGGCGGTGCGGGCGGTCGTCGAGCGGCGGCAGCAGATCGGCGTGCTGCGCGCGATCGGCTTCCGCGCGAGCTACGTGCGGCTGGGGCTGATGCTGGAGATGGGCTTCATCTCGCTGATCGGCCTGCTGCTGGGCGGCAGCATGGCCCTGGTGCTCTCCTGGCGGCTGTTCGACGAGGGGGTCTTCGGCAGCACCGCCGGGGCCAGCTTCTACGTGCCCGTCGCGCGGCTGCTGCTGTTCTTCGGGATCGCCATCGTGGCGACGATCGTGCTGACCTACCTGCCCGCGCACCAGGCATCGACCAAGACGGTGGCCGAGTCGCTGCGCTACGAGTAGGCCCGCACTGCGTCGCCGGACGGGAGGGAGCGGCGGCATGGACGAGCAGTCCGACCCGGCGATCCCCGTCGCGCTGCTGCGACAGTTCTACGCCTACGACCGCGACCTCCCGCTGGAGGCCGTGACGGCGGAGGCGCCCGGGCTCGACTTCGGGCCGGGGCTGCGGGCCGAACGCTTCGAAATCACCTCGACGCACGACGCGCGCGTGCCCGGGCTGGTGCTGTGGGATCCGGCACGCGAGGGGCCGCGGCCGGCTGTCCTCGTCGCGCATCCGGCGACGCTGGGCAAGTCGGACGACTACGTGCTCTGGCCCGCGTCGGAGTGGGCCGAGCGAGGCGCGGTCTGCGTGCTGATCGATCAGGCCGGGCACGGCGAGCGCGCCACCCGCCCGATCACGATGGAGGACTTCATGCGCTACCCCCAGCGGCGGGCGGCGATGACGCAGCAGACGGCCGTCGATTGGATGCGCGCGCTCGACTACGCCCTGACGCGGCCGCAGGTCGACGGGGAGCGGGTCGGCTTCGTGGGCTTCAGCATGGGCGGGATGCGGGGCGCGCCGTTCGTGGGCCTCGACGGGCGGGTCGGGGCGGCGGTCTTCTGCATCAGCGGAGCGGCGCAGCCGCTGCCGGCCTCGGCGGGGGAGGCGGAGCGGATCGCCCAGCAGATCACCGACCCGGCGACCTTCGCGCCGCTGATGGACCGGCCGACGCTGGTCGTGGCCGGGCGACGGGACGACATCGTGCCGCCGGCGTCGGCGGAGCGCTTCTTCGCGGCGATGCCGGAGCCGCGCGAGATCCACTGGGGGCCGTACGGGCACTGGGACTTCATGCCGGCAGGCCTGTCGCCCGTCTGGCCGTTCCTCGAGCGGCAACTGTTCGGCTAGCACGGGGCCGAGGGCGCGGCGGCGCGATTGCTAGGCTGTGCCCAGAGGGGGCGAGTGTGGGAATGCGACGCAAGCTCGGCCTGTGGATCGGGGCGCTGCTGCTGGGGCTGCTGTTCCTGATCCTAATCAACAGCTCCCTGGGCGTCGACAGCGAGGAGACCTACACGGATCTGCACCGGCCGCAGATCGTGGGCGACCAGGCGAACTACGAGTGAGCCACGGGCGGGGGGATTGCGCATGGCGTGCGTGCGGGTGGAGCCCCTGGGGATCGATCTGGACGTGCCCGCCGGGGTGACGATCATGCAGGCCGCGCGCGACGCCGGCTACTACTGGCCCAACCAGTGCGACATGCAGTGCCGCTGCTCGAACTGCTTCTTCCGCGTGGTGGAGGGCGCGGCGGCGCTGTCGCCGATGGGTGAGGCGGAGAAGTTCACGCTGCGGGAGCAGCGCGGCCGCCGGGCGCTCGAGCAGCCGGTGCGACTGGGCTGCCAGACGTCGGTCACGGGCGACGTGGTGATCCACAAGATCGGCGTGTACGTCGATCCGTTTGCCTAGGCCGCCGCTACCGAATATTCCGCAGGCGCGGGTCGAAGGCGTCGCGCATGCCGTCGCCGACGAAGTTGAAGGCCATCACGAGCAGGATGATCGCGATCGCCGGCCCGGCGAGCGGCCAGGCACTGCGCGTGAGGATGGTCTTGTTCGCCTCGGCGGCCATCCGCCCCCAGGCGGGCGTGGGCTCTTGCACGCCCGCGCCGATGAAGCTGAGGCCCGCCTCGACCAGGATGATGCCGGCCGCCGAGAGCGAGGCCAGCACCATGATCGGCGCGATCACGTTGGGCAGCAGATGCCGCCGCATGATCCGGGCCGGGGTCGCCCCGATCGCGCGGGCGGCGTCGACGTAGACCTCCTGGCGGATCTGCAGCACCACGCCCCGCGTGAGGCGCGCGTAGCCGGGCGACCAGACGATCCCGATGATGATCATCGTGTTCGTGATGCTGGGCCCGACGGCGCCCGTGAGGGCGAGAATGAGGACGAGGCCCGGCAGCGCCATGACGGCGTCGATGAAGCGCATGATCACCAGTTCGTCGAGCTTGCCGCCCACGTAGCCCGCCACCAGCCCCAGCGGCACGCCGAGGCCCACCGCGACGCCGGTCGCCACCAGCACGATCTGCCAGGCGATCCGGGCGCCGAAGAACACGCGGCTGAGCACGTCGCGGCCCAGGTGGTCGGTGCCGGCGAGGTGATCCCAACTGGGCGGGTTGAAGACGCCCTCGCGCGTGGTCGCGGGCAGGTACGGGTCGGCGGGCGCGATCAGCGGGGCCAAGGCGGCGACCAGCCCGAAGCCGAGCAGCAGCACGGCGCCGACGACGGCCGGGCGGTTGCGCCCGTAGACGCGCCCGATCGCGCGCGCTTCGCGGTACCAGGGGCGCTCGCGCAGTCCCACCCGCGCCAGGACGGCCGATCCGGCGGGCGGCCGGTCGCCGCTCATGGCGCCCTCCCGCCCGTCCGGATGCGCGGATCGATCAGCGTGTAGGAGAGGTCGACCAGGAGATTCACGAGCAGGGTGGCGATCGCGAAGAACATGACGATGTTCTGGATCACGTTGTAGTCCTGCTCCTCGACGACGCTCTCGACGAACAGGCGGCCCATGCCCGGGATGTTGAAGACGCTCTCGGTGATCACCGCGCCGCTGAAGATCAGCCCGGCCTGGAAGCCGAAGATCGTGATCACCGGGATCAGGCCGTTGCGCAGGCCGTGGCGGACGACGACGACGCGCTCGCGCAGCCCCTTGGCGCGGGCGGTGCGGATGTAGTCATCGCTGAGCACGTTGATCATGGCCGAACGCGTCTGGCGCATCAGCAGCGTCGTCGCGGTCAGCGAGATGGCCAGCACCGGCATCGCCATGCGCTTCAGGTTCTCGATCGGATCGTCCGTGAAGGCGACATAGCCCCCGACCGGCAGGAGGTCGAAGCGCAGCGCGATCACGAGGATCAGCGCGATGCCGGTGACGAACTCCGGGATCGAGTTGCCCACGATCATGGCTGTGCTCGCCGCCACTTCGCGCTTGGACCCGGGCTTCAGCGCCGCGAGGACGCCGATCGGCACCGCCACGGTCACGACCACGAGGAGGCTCAAGATGCCCAACTCCACCGTGGCGGGGATGCGCCGCTCGAACAGGGCGCTGATCGAGACGCTCTCGTTGACGCTGGCCAGGCTCACCCCGAGATCACCCTGCAACGCGTGGAACAACCAGTCGAAGTAGCGCTGCGGCAGCGGATCGTTCAGGCCCAGGCGATCGCGGAGCAGCTCACGGTGCTCGGGGGTCGCCTCCAGCCCGGCGCCCGTCAACGTGGGATCGCCGGGCAGCAGGGTCATGAGCAGGAAGACGAGCACGCTGATGATCCACAGGATGATCAGCGAGGAGACGATCCGCGTGGTGATGTAGCGCGCCATCGAACATCCTCACGGCCGCGGGGGTCGCACCCCCGAAGCCCGCTCCGGCGGAACCTCACCCCCTGTCCCCCTCTCCATCCAGAAGGATGGAGAGGGGGAACGTGGAGGCGACCGCTGGGGACTCTCCTTCGGGTTCCCCCTCTCCATTGCAGAGCAATGGAGAGGGGGACAGGGGGTGAGGTTCTGATCCCCTCTCCCCTGGGGAGAGGGTTAGGGTGAGGGGGTCTCAGCCTGCGCCGGACCCTCACCCTAGCCCTCTCCCAGGAGGGAGAGGGGACCGGAGCTAGACGTTGTGCCACAACCCCTTGTAGCCGTGCCCGCCGCTGCTCGAGCTCGACCAGCCATCGACGGGTCTCGCCTTGAACCCTCCCTCGAGGTTCTCCTGGGCGCCAAAGCCCGCCGCAAACTGGATCCAGTTGTACGTCCAGTGGTGTCCTTGGATGTCGGGGTCGGACCAGGAGTGGCCGTTGCCGAAGCTGGCGAACGCCTTGTCGTAGGGCTCGATGCGGTCCTCCTGGCTGGCGAATTTCGTGGCCGCATGGTTGAGCTCTTCGGTCTCCGCGATGTCCTGCAGCACCTGGTCGTTCGGGTAGTCCGCGAGGCTGGCCCGCCCGGTCCCCGGGCCGTCGGCGGGACTGCCGTACATCCAGTTCTTGAGGACCAGATCAACAGTCGGGGTCGTCGTTGCGTCCGGGTCGAACGGCGAATTCCAGGTGAGGGTGGCGGCGACGTGGTCGTTTGCCGGGAAAAAGCGGTCTAGGACCGCCGACTCTGAGCCTGTAAAGAAGTTCAACCCCGACCAGCCGGCTTGCTGCAGCTGGGCGAAGACCGCCTGCGCCGTGAGCAGCGCCAGATCCCAGCTGTAGGACAGGATGTCGCCGGTGACGGGGTTGTCGTCCCCGAAGCCCGCGGCGTCCCGCAGCTGGGCGGCTTTCGCCAGGTCGGGCGGGTCGTAGTAATTCGCGCCCTCCCGGATGGCCCAACTCTCCGTACTGGTGTTGCACACGGGGACCCTGCCCAGGCCGTCCATGGACAGATCGTTGACGACGTCCCGGTCCACGCTGAGGCCGAACGCCCACCGCAGGCGGGGGTCGCGGAACATGTTGAAGCCCTCGGCCGCCGGATTGAGATTGAACCACTGTGCGTTCCAACCCTGGCCGACCCCCGTGGCCACCTGGAACCCGTCGGCCTCCAACTCCGCCGCCAGATCCCTGGTCATTACCCCGGGGGGACGTGCATAGGAGATCTCCCCGTCAAGGAATTGGGCCCAGCCGTTGTTCGGGTCGGGAACGACCCGGGTCTCCAGCTGGTCGGCGTAGACGTGCTCGTTATCCCAGTAGCCGTCCCATTTCTCCCCGAGCCAGTGCTCCCCAACGCGATACTCCACGGGGCGCGCCGGCCCGGCGCCGACGGGATCGGTATGGGCGGTTTCGAAGGCATTCGGTGAGATCAACGCGCCCGAGAGTCCCGGGGTCCAGAAGGCCGCGAGGGTGGGCCCGACCGGCTCGCTGTTGACCATCCGCCAGGTGACATCGTCCACCGCGCCGAAGGACGCCGCGTTGGCGAGACCCGAATTGGTGCGGGCGTTGACGGAGGCTTCCTCGTCGGTCTGCAGAAACTCCATGTTCGCCTGCATCGCGTTGGCGTCCACCGGCGCGCCGTCCTGGAACACGGCGCGGCCGGGCGCGAAGTTGAAGAGGTAGGTGACGTCGTCCGGGGTCTCCCAACTCTCGGCCAGCTCCGCTTTCCCCGAGCCATCGTCGGTGTACCCCAACACATTGTCGTAGATGTACTGGAAGTAATTCAGGCCATCCGCGCCCGAGGTGGAGCGGGAAGGGTTCCAGCCCTGGTCGATGTCGGCATTGGCGCTGCGAACGATCTTGCCGCCGTACACCGGCCCGCCCGCCGCGGCCGGCTCGTCCTCCGCCGCCATGGCCGCGCTTTCGGCGGCTTCGCGGGCGGCATCGGCGGCCTCTTCGGCGGCGGCGACGGCGGCGGCGGCGGTCTCGGCGGCCGCCGCGGACGCCTCTCCGGCGGCCGCCGCAGCGGCAGCCGCGGCATCGGCCGCGGCCTGGGCGGCGGCGGCGGCAGCGGCGGTGTCCGCGGCGCCCGCCTCCCGCGCGGCGGCGGCGGCGGCCTCGGCGGCATCGGCGGCCGCCTGCGCGACGGCCGCGGCGCCCGCGTCGCCCGCGGCTCGGGCCGCGTCGGCCGCATCGGCGGCGGCATCGGCAGCCGCCTGGGCGGCAGCGGCCGCCTGCTCGGCGTCGTCGGATTCGGCCGCTTCGGCCGCCAGGGCCGAGGCCGCCTCGGCGGCTTCGGCGGCGCGGCCCGCGGCGTCGGCGGCGGCGCTCGCGGCCTCCGCCGCGGCCGCGGCGTCACCCGCCGCCGCGTCGATCGCCGACGTATCGACGGCGGCCGGCGCGGCGTCATCGTCGTCGTCGCCGCAGCCGACGAGCGCGAGCCCGGCAACTCCAACGCCGGCTTTGGCGCTGGCTCCCAACATGGTGCGGCGTGAGATCTTCCGCTGTCGCAGGGTGGTCCAATAGTTACGGCGGCTCATGACAATCCCCTTTCTGGATTCCCGGCTGTCCCGTTGTGGGACCGCTCGGTGCACGAGCACGCGTGTAGTCTAAGACGTTCTGATAGGACCCCCCCCCCCCCCCGTTATGTCCAACATGTTAATTAAGGTAACCTGCGTGTAAAATTTTCGCCCGTTGACGGGGTTTTCGTCCGTTTAGGGCGTGGGAACCTCATCCCTGGCCCCTTCCGGTTCCCCCTCTCCAGCGGTTCAGTTGGAGAGGGGGTTCGGGGGTGAGGTCGCGCCCGATGTGGGCAGGGCCTGGTCGCGCCGGTGCGGCGCGGCGGCAGCTCTGCGTGCGATCCCGGCAGCTCCCATCGGGCCTGTCGATACGGCGCACCCGTCGGCCTATACTTGCATCCCTCGACGCGGGGACGCGCGGGCGCGGATGCGGGACGGGAGCGCGCAGTGGAGATCGCGCGGCTCGAAGCCTTCGTGCGGGTGGCGACGAAGCTCTCGTTTTCGCGGGCGGCGGAGTCGCTGTACCTGACGCAGCCCACGGTCACGGCGCGCATCCAGGCGCTGGAGCGGGAACTCGGTGAGCCGCTGTTCGAGCGGCTGGGCCGCACCATCCGCATGACCGACGCGGGCGAGGCGTTCCTGCCCTACGCGCAGCGCGCGCTGCGGGCGGTCGAGGAGGGGCGCGACGCCCTGGCCGGCCTGCGCGACGTGAACAGCGGCCACCTGACCATCGGCACGGCCCCGACCGTGGGCACGTACGTGCTGCCGAGCATCCTGCAGCAGTTCAGCGAGCGCTATCCGGCCGTGGAGGTGTCGATCCGCACGGGGCGCTCGGAGGAAGTGCAGGCGATGGTGCTGGCCGACGAGGTGCAGGTGGGCTTCGAGCGCTACCTGACGCACCCCGACATCGAGACGGTGCCGCTGTACGAGGACGACATCGCGCTGATGGCGGGGTCGCGGCACCCGCTGGCCCAGCGCGGCCCCACGACCGTCGCCGATCTGGCGCTGGAGCCGGTCATCTTCTTCGACGTCGACTCGTCGTACCACGCGATCAGTCAGGCGATCTTCCGCGAGCGCGGGATCGCGCCGCGGCAGAGCCTCGACGTCGACAGCCTGGAGATGGCGAAGCACCTGGTGATGCGGGGGCTGGGGCTGGCCTTCCTGCCGCGCGTCGCCGTGGCGCACGAGCTGGAGGCGCGGACGCTGGTCGCGATCGAGATCGCGGGCACGGAGCCGCTGCGGCGGCGGATCGCGCTGATCTATCGCAAGCGGCGGCTGCAGAGCCGCGCGATGATGGCGCTGCTGGCGCTGCTCGACGAGATCTACGGCTTCGAGTATGCGAACCCTGAGGCGCCGGTCGCGGCGCCGGGGCCGTACGGGGCGCGGCGCGTCTAGGCGGGCAGGGGCGAAAGTGCACGACGAGGCAGCGGCCCTGCGCGAGGACATGCTGGCCCGGCAGGCCGAGTTCCGGGAAAGCATGCAGGCCATGCGGGCCGACTTTCAGTCCGAGATGCGCGGGCTCCTGCTCCGGCTCTTCGGCATCGCCATCGCCCTCGTGGCGGTCGCCGTCGCCGTCGCGAAGCTCACCTAGAACGTCTCTTGCGGTCTCGGTACCGGGGCCGGACGGGGCGCAGCGCGTCTAGGCGGGCGGGGGCGGCGCGGTCGTGTAGGCTATGCGCATGGCGATATTCGACACCCTGCGGGCGGCCCAGCGTCTCCGCGACGAGGCGGACCAGCCGTCGGCCGCGGCCGAGACGATCGCGGCCGTGATCGGGGAGGCGGTCACGCCGGGGCGCGACGACGTCATGGGGCTGCGCGAGGACGTCGGGGCGCTGCGGGGCGAACTTCATCACGAAGTGGCGTCGCTGCGGACCGAACTCCACGACGGGCTGGCGGGGCTGCGGGGCGAACTCCACGACGAGGTGGGGGCGCTGCGCGAGGAAATGGCAGCGCTGCGGGGCGAACTCCGGGAGGGCCTGCAGTCGATGCGGACGGAAATGCAGGCCATGCGGGCCGAGATGTACGCGATCCAGTTGCGGGCCGCCGGGTTCACCATCGCCCTCGTGGCGGTCGCCGTCGCCGTCGTGAAGTTCACCTAGACCGCTTCTTGGCCGCGACCTTCTTGACGACCTTGGGCTTGCGGGGGATGCGGGGCAGCGGGCCGCCGTCGCGCAGGGCCTTGAGGACCCGCAGGCTGAGCCGGTCGGGGCCGCCGCCCTTGTAGCCGGGCACCTCCAGCAGCCAGGTGGCGGCGCGGAAGGCGTCGCGGGCGAGCAGGTTGCGGAAGCCGTCGAGGCCGATGCTCCCCCAGCCCAGGTTCTCGTGCCGGTCGCGACCCGAGCCGAGCGGCGTCTTCGAGTCGTTGGCGTGCACGGCGACGAGCGCGTCGGCGCCGACCTCGCGGTCGAACTCGGCCAGGGCGGCGTCGAGGGCGGCGGCGTCGGTCAGGTCGTAGCCGGCGGCGAAGGCGTGGCAGGTGTCGAAGCAGACGCGGACGCGGGCGTCGCCGGCGGCGTCGCGGATCGCGCCCAGCTCAGCGAAGCGCGAGCCGATGCTGTCGCCCGCGCCGGCGTTGTTCTCAAGGCAGAGCCAGACGTCGGGCGGCGACTCGGCCAGCACCTCGCGGATGGCCCCGGCGACCCGCGGCAGCACGGCGCCGAAGCCGAGGCCCTTGTGGCTGCCGACGTGGAAGATGACGCCGGCCACGCCCAGCCCGCCGGCCAGCCGCATGTCGGCCGTGAGCGACTCGACGCCCTTGCGCAGGTGCTCGGGGTCGGCGGTGGCCAGGTTCACCAGGTAGATGCCGTGGATGAAGTTGGGGCCCACGCCGGCGTCGCGCATGCGGCTGCGGAACGCCTCGACGTCCGGCTCGGGGTGCTGCTTGCGTCGCCACTGCTGGGGGGCCGCGCCGAAGACCTGCACGGCCTCGGCGCGCAGGCTCTTGGCGTGGTCGGCGGCGAGGTCGATGTGGCCGGCGCTCGACACGTGCGCGCCGAGGATGGGGCGGGCGGCGGGGCTACTGGAGGGCATGACGACAGCCTAGCGGCCGGGCGGGCGGGCTAGTTGCCGGTGGCGGCGCGCCAGTCGAGGTAGCGGCGCAGGGCGAGGGCGGCGGCCGGGACGGAGTCGTAGGTGGCGACGCCGGCGCGGCCCAGCTCGCCGTGGATGCGCCGAGCCAGATCGACGCCGGCGGCGGTGCGGGGGGCGCGCAGCACGACGGCCAGCGGGACCGGGCTGGCGTCGCGGGCCTCGAGGAGGCGGTCGCGCAGGCCCTCGGCGAAGCCGGCGTCGGCGGCGACGCCGCCGGTGGGGAGGTTGTCGACGTTGGCCTGCAGCAGCACGACGTCGATGCCGGGGTCGGCGCCGACGACGCCGAGGGCGGGGAGGAAGCCGTCGGCGTCCCAGGCGATGTCGGAGTCGACGGGGTTGCGGATGCTGTTGCCGGCCGGGGGCAGGTGGGCGGCGAGGCGCTCGCTGGTGGCCTCGCGCAGGGGCGGGAGTTCGAGACCGGCGCGGGCGACGGCGTCGGCGGCGAGCACCGAGTAGCCGCCGCCGCGCCCGACGAGGGCGACGCGCGGCCCGCGCAGTCCGGGCAGCCGCTGCACGGTGACGGCGAGGTCGAGGAGTTCGTCGGGGCTGGCGGCGTCGATCAGCCGGGCCTGGCGGACGACGCCGCCCCAGACGGCGGCCGAGCCGGCCAGGCTGCCGGTGTGGCTGGCGACGGCGCGCGTGCCGGCCTCGGTCGCGCCGCCCTTGAGCACGGCGAAGGGCTTGCGGGCGGCGAGGCGGCGGGCCAGGGGCAGGAAGCGGCGCCCGTCCTTGATGCCCTCCAGGTAGGCGAGCACGATGTCGGTGCCGGGGTCGTCGGCGAGGTATTCGAGCAGGTCGGACTCGTTGAGATCGATGGCGTTGCCGTAGGAGGCGACGTCGCTGAAGTGCAGGGCGCGGGACTCGGCGCGCATGACGGTCTCGCTGGCGTTGGCGCCGCTCTGCGAGAGCATGGCGATGCGGCCGGGCGTGGGGTCGGCGTCCTCCAGCCAGCTGACGCCGCCGATGGGCGTGTGGATGCCCATGCAGTTGGGCCCCAGCAGCCGGATGCCATAGGCGCGGGCGCGTCGCAGCAGCTCCGCTTCGAGGGCGGCGCGCTCGGTCAGGCCGGTCTCGCCGAAGCCGGCGGTCACGAGGTGGAGGACCTTGACGCCTTTCTCGGCGGCCTGGTCGAGCAGGTCGAGGACGGCGTGGGCGGGGATGACGGAGATGACGAGGTCGATCTGGTCGTCGGGGACGTCGCGCAGGCTGGGGTAGAGGGGGACGCCCGAGCGCGTGGCGCCGCCGCGCGGGTTGAGCCCGTACCAGCGCTCGACGACACCGTAGCGGCGCACGAGCTTGAACCAGCGCATGCCATTGAAGTTGGCCTTGGCGCGGGTGGAGACGCCGGCGACGGCCACCGAGCGGGGGCGGAAGGCGGCGGCCAGCGCGTCGCGGCCGGAGAGGGCGGTGGTCGGCATGGGGGCAGCCTAGCCCGGCGCCGGCCGACGATCAGCGGCGGGCGGCGCGCTGGGGAGCATGGGCGCAGACTGTCCGGGGCCGCGGGGGCGCCGGGGGACGCGTTTCGGGTAGGATTGCGGCATGGCAGCCCACTCGGCCTCCGACTCCGACCCAGCGACGCATGGCGACATCGACCGCCTGCGCGTGGCGTTGCGCGGCGACATCGACCGCCTCGGCGTGGCGTTGCGCGGAGACATCGACCGCCTCGGCGCAGACTTGCGCGGCGACATCGACCGCCTGCGCTTGGAGTTGCGCGGCGACATTGAGCGCGCGATCCACCAGCAGACTTGGCGGATACTCAGCTTGGGTGTCGCCATCGCCGCCATCCTGGCCGCCATTCTCCGGCTCACTTAGCGTCGGAACGCGCCCGGATCACGCCGAACGTCCGCAGGCGACCCCGCCGACGATCAGCGGCGCGCGGCGCGACCGAGCGTGCGCTCGATCTGGCGCACGTGGAACAACTGGTGGTCGGCGGCGGTGAGCAGCATGGTGCGGAAGGACATATCGACCGTCTCGCCGTCGAGGTCGAGGTTGGCGGGCTCACGCAGTTGGGCGGCGGTCATGCCGTCGAGCAGGGCCACGGTCTCGGCGCGGACGGCGCCGACGGCCCAGCGCAACTCGTTCTCCTCAGGGCGCTGCTCGGGCGTGGGCAGCGCGACGACGTCGGCGGGGGGGAGCGGCAGCCCCGGCGCGACGGCGCGTCGCAGCTCGGTGAGCTGGGGCAGCAGCCAGCGCTCGGCATGCAGCAGATGCAGCACGATCTCGCGCACCGACCACTCCGCGTCGCCCAGGCGGACGTCCAGGTCGGCGGTGGAGACGCCGTCGAGCAGGGCGCTGAGTTCGGCCAGGTTCTCGGCGAGGACGGCGCGCAGGGCGTCGGGGTCGTTGGCGGAGGGGGAGCCGGGCATACCCGGAGTCTGCGCTAGCCTGGGGTCGTCGTCAAAGGGCGAGCGCGAGCGAGGAGAGCCGGATGGCGGTCGTGGTGTCGTTCCCGACGCGGGCGGAGCAGCTCGCGCTGGAGCCGGGCGTCGGCGAGGCGGCGCGGGCGGGCCTGCGCGAGGGCGCGGCCCTGTTCGACGCGCGGCGCTTCTGGGACGCCCACGAGGCCTGGGAGGAGGTTTGGCAGGAGGAGCCGCGGTCGATCCGCTCGTTCTACCAGGGCCTGATTCAGATCGCGGCGGGGTTCCACCACTGGACGGTGACGCGGCGGCCGCGCGGCGTGCAGATCCTGCTGGGCGCGGGGGTGGAGAAGCTCGAGTGGTACGCGCCGCACTACCTGGGGGTCGACGTGGCCGCGACGATCGATGAGGCGTCGCGGCGGCGGGCGCTGGCGGCGGGCCGCGACATCGCCTGGCTCGACGCCTACCCGCGCGACGCGCTGCCGCGATTCCGCTGGCTGCCGGGAGAGCCGTCGTGCTGACGCCGCCGCCGCTGCGCGTCCGCCGACTGCGCGAGACTGCCCGGCTGCCCCGCCGGGCGACGCCGCACAGCTCGGGGCTGGACGTGTTCGCCGACTTCGGCGCGGCCGACGGCCAGGCGCTGCTCGACGACACGCCCCAGTTGATCCCGACGGGCTTGGCGATCGAGACGCCGCCCGGCTACGAGGTGCAGGTCCGGCCGCGCTCGGGGCTGTCGCGGCGGGGCGTCGTGGTGGCCTTCGGGACGGTGGACGCGGACTACCGCGGCGAGGTGCTGGTGAACATGCGCTGGTCCGGCGAGGGGCGCTTCCGCGTGCGGCAGGGGGATCGGATCGCGCAGCTGGTGGTCGCGCCGGTGGCGCTGTCGGCGGTGGAGGAGGTGGAGGAGTTGGGGGAGACGGAGCGCGGTGGGGGCGGCTTCGGCTCGACGGGGCGCTAGCAGGCCGCGCACGAAGCATTCGCACGCGCCAGTATCGCCAGGCTCCGCGCAAGATCGCAGGATGGCCCGTGACACGCTTGCACTCCGGTTCAGGGGTCCATCGCCGCCCTGCTAGGGTACGAAGCGAATGGGCGAAACTGCGATGATCCCCGCGCTTGACGAGCGGACCGACGAACTGCGACGCCTCTGTCTCCGGTACGGCGTCCAGAGGCTCGATCTGTTCGGGTCGGTCGCAACCGGTAGGGACGATCCGGACGCGAGCGACCTGGACTTCCTGGTCGAGTTCCAGCCGGCGGCGCTCGTCGGCTACGCGGACGCCTACTTCGGGCTGCTCGACGCGCTCCAGGGGCTCTTTGGGCGGTCCGTGGACTTGGTGGTGGATTCCGCCATCCGGAATCCCTACTTCCGCGAGTCGGTGGAGCGAACGAGGACTGCCGTCTATGAGGCTTGAGGCTCGCAAGTACCTGTACGACATGCAGCGCGCCGCCGGCCTGCTGCGAGAGTTCACGGGCGGCAAGACGCTTGCGGACTATGAGGGCGACGCCATGCTGCGGTCGGCCGTGGAGCGCCAGTTTGAGATCATCGGGGAGGCGATGACGAATCTCGCCAAGGTTGATGAAGCGGCGGTCGGCCGGATCAGCCACTACGCGCGGGTCATCGCCTTCCGCAACATCCTGATTCACGGATACGCGGATGTGGACGACCGTCTCGTCTGGGACGTGATCGAGACCGATCTTCCGACTCTCGGCCGTGAGGTGGATGTCCTGCTTGAGGAAGGTGCGAAGGGCTGAGCCGGTTTCGCGCTGGACGCAGCATTCGACAAGGCGAGTGGTTCCGGGCGCTGCGCCAGATCGCCCGACCACCCGTGACATCCGCGCACTCAGATGCAGGGGCGCATCAGCCGCCAGCCAGCGCCGGGACCGGGAACTGGGGGGCGGGGCGGGTCGTCTGGCAAGACGGCGGCGGACGGGTACCCGCTTGGGCCCTGTGACCGCTACAGTGACCCTGGTGGATGGGGTTGGCGCCGGAGCCCGCATGCCCAGACGATCGATCCGACTATTCGTGCTCTTGGCACTGGTCCTGCCGGGGGTGGCGCTGGTAATCGCTGCCTGTGGCGGCGACGAGGAACCGGTGGTCACCGGCGCCGCCGCGGCGACCGACACGCAGACGCCAGCCGCCGCCGCTGACACCGCCGCGCCCACGACCGCGGCCCCCGTCCGCGCCGCCCCAACAGCCGCAGCCACCGCCGCAGCCGCCGCGGCCGCGGCCGCCGCGGACCAATCGACCGAGGAGGAGCGCCCATCGGCGGGCGGCGGCGCGACCGTGCAGGTCCAGCGCCCCTCGGCCGCCGCCGCGACGACGAGCGACGGCACCTACACGGTGCAGGCCGGCGACACGCTGGGCGATATCGCGTTCCGCTTCGGCACGACGGCGGCCGTGCTCCAGGACATCAACCAGCTCGATAACCCGGACCTGCTGCAGGTCGGCGACGTGCTGATCCTGCCGGGCGGGGAGCCGGAGGAAGAGGAGGAGGAGGAAGAGGACACGGTCGCGGAGGAGGGTGACGGCGACGAGGCCGCCACGGACGAGACCGACGAGACCGACGAGGCCGCCGACGGCGAGGAGGGCGACGGCGACGACGGCGCCGCCGACGACGAGGCCGGCACGGACGAGACCGGGGACGAGGGCGACGACCCGGCCGAGGACGATGCGGCGGAGGACGAGCCGGCCGAGGATGAGACCCCGCCCACCCCGGCCCCGGTCACGCCCACGGGCCTGTCGCCGGGCGGCATCCCGCAGCCCGACAGCGACGTCACGCTGGAGGATGTTCCGGTCCGGCCGGTCGCGCTGGCGGAGTTCGCGACGACGGCGCTGCCCTGGTTCCAGGACCGCACGCAGGTGGACGAGGTTCTGGACCTGTTCCTCGCCTGGAGCATGCCGCCGGTGCCGCGCGGCGACCGCTTCCACCTCGTCGACACGGACGCCGACGGGCTGTTCAGCCTGGTCACGATCTTCACCGACCCCGGCCCGGCGCAGCACGGCTCGCTGACCGACGCCAACCTCGTGATCTACGACCCGGCGCCGGACCAGCCGACGCGCTGGCGGCAGGCCTTCGACCACACCCTGGCCTACGGCGGCGGGCAGGACTTCTTCGTGATGACCGTCGTCGACGTCACGGGCGATGGGCGGCGGGACATCATGTACGGCGAGACGGCGTGCGGGGCCGACACCTGCACGACGATCGTGCGGGTGCTGGTGCGCGACGGCGACGGCTACCGCAACGCGGCGGTGGACATCGCGGTGCCGACGGCGACCTCGTTCGGCTTCGACGACGTGACCGGCGACGGCGTGGCCGACCTGACGATCGAGGGGGGCACGTTCGGCAGCGTGCGGGCGGGGCCGGTGCGGGCGTTCCAGTTCGTCTACAGCGCGGTGGGGGGCAACTTCGCGGAGATCGCGCGGGTGGGCCTGCCAACGCCGTACCTGGTGTGGATCATCGCCGACGGCAACACCGCCTTCGACGCGGGAGACTACGTGGGCGCGCTGGCGCTGTACGGGCAGGCCGCCAGCGACGGCAGCCTGGAGGAATGGGCGCCAGGGGCCGGTCCCGAGTTGATGGCGCTGGCGCAACTGCGCGCGTCGATCACGCAACTCCGATTGGGCGACGCGACGGCCGCCACGTCGCTGGCGCAGCTGGCGTCGGCGGGGGGCGGGCTGATCGGGGCGCTGGGGACGGCCTACCTGAGCGCGATCATCGCGCAGCCCGACCCGGCCATCGGCTGCGCCGCGCTGAACGACGCGCTGACGCCGCGCGTCGCGGAGTGGGACGCGTTCTGGGAGCAGTTCGGCTTCGGGCTGCCGCCCTTCACATCGCAGCAGCTATGTCCGTTCTAAGCGGCCGGCGGGGCCGGGCGACGAAGCGCCGTCGCACGGCCTGACGGCACGGCCTGACTACACCGCCTGACGGCGCCGCCAGACTGCACCGATGACCACACGGCTTGAATGGGGCCGCCGCCGGAAGTAGCGTCGGATCGCGGCTTCGCGCGACGACCCATGAGTCATCTCTTCCAACCCCGGGGCTCCCTGCCGGCGCTGCCGGCGCCACTCTCCCGCCTGCCGGTGCCGGACAGCCTCGTGCCGTTCCTGCTGGCGCTGCTGGTGGGCCTGATCGCGGGCCTGGGCGCGGTCGCGCTGCGCGAGATGGTGGAGCTATTCGACCAGATCCTGCTGGGCGACCTGGGCAGCCTGCTGACCGACTTCGGCGGCGACTGGATGATCATCTGGGTGCCGGTCCTGGCCGCGATCCCGGTGGCCTGGATCGTGATCCGCTTCTCGCCGGAGTCGCGCGGCAACGGGGTGCCCGAGGTGATGAGCGCCGTCGAGACGCAGGGCGGGCGCATCCGCCCGCGGGTGGCGCCGGCCAAGGCGCTGGCGTCGGCCGTGACGGTGGGGTCGGGCGGCTCGGTGGGGCAGATTGGGCCGGTGGCGCAGGTCTCGGCGGCGCTGGCGTCGGGCCTGGGCCGGCTGATGCGGCAGCCGCCGGAGATGATGACGCTGCTGGTCGCGGGCGGCGCGGCGGGCGGCGTGTCGGCGTCGTTCAACGCGCCGATCGCGGGGGTGTTCTTCGCGCTGGAAGTGATCCTGCGGCGCTTCAACGTGCGCAACTTCACGCTGGTGGTGGTCAGTTCCGTGATTGCCACGATGGTGGCGATCGCGATCCAGGGGGATGAGCCGGGCATCGCGATCCCCCGCTACGAGCTGGTTTCCAGCATCGAGATCGGCTTCTACGCGCTGCTCGGCTTGGCGGCGGCGCTGGTCGGTATCTTCTTCTTCCGGCTGGTCTACCTGGCCGAGGATCTGATCGCCCTGATCCGCATGCCGGCGCTGGGACGGCCGGCGCTGGCGATGCTGGCCGTGGGCGCGATCGGCTTCTGGCACGACGAGATCTTCGGCATCGGCTTCGGCGTCATCGAGGAGGCGGCGGAGGGCAACATCACCGTCGGGACGCTGGCGCTGCTGCTGGTCCTGAAGGTGGTGGCGACCTCGCTGACGATCGGCGGCGGGTCGTCGGGCGGGCTGTTCGCGCCGGCGCTGTTCGTGGGCGCGATGCTGGGCGGGCTGATGGGCGCCGGCTTCGAGGCGATCGCGCCCGAGAGCACGGCGCCGTCGGGCGCCTACGCGGTGGTGGGGACGGCGGCGGTGTTCGCGGCGGCGGCGCGCGCGCCGATCACGTCGCTGTTCATCGTCTTCGAGCTGACCCGCGACTACGACCTGATCCTGCCGCTGATGACGGCGGTGGCGATCGCGACGGGGGTCGCGCAGATCGTCACGCGCGACACGCTGTACTCGATCAAGCTGGCGCGGATCGGGGTGCGCATCCGCGAGGAGCCGGCCCGCGCGGCGATGGACCAGATCACCGTGGTCGAAGCGATGCGCACGAACGTGCCCCTGGTGTCGTCGGACGCGACACTGGACGAACTGGCGATGGTGCTGAGCCGGGCGGGGGGCAACGCGGTGGCCGTGACCGACGAGGACAACCACTTCCAGGGCCTGATCTCGGAGACCGACGTGACGGCGGCGCTGGAGCGCGCCGACGAGGAGATCCGCGCGGCCGACATCGTGCGACGCTACGCGCTGCACGTGTATCCAGACGACTCGCTGCGCGACGTCGTGGCGATGCTGGCCGACGCCGACGTGCGGCAGGTGCCGGTCGTGGCGCGCTTCGACGAGACGCGGCTGCTGGGCATGGTCACGCAGCGCGACGTGCTGACGGCGTTCGCGCGCAGCACGCGGCCGTCCGAGCCGCGGCGCGACCGCGCCCCCATCCGCCGGCTGGTGGGCGCGGTGCAGGTCGACACGCGGATCGAGGCCGGGTCGGTGCTGGCGGGGGTGTCGCTGCAGGAGGTGCCCTTGCCGCAGCAGGCCGTGGTCTCGACGATCCGGCGGGAGGGCGTGGTCGTGATCCCGCGCGGCAGCGTGCGACTGGAGCCGGGCGACGAACTGACGATCCTCGTCGAGGCGGGCTTCGAGGGGGCCGTGCAGCGCCTGCTGGCCGAGGTCGTGCACGAGCCGATGCTCGAGCCCGACCCGCTGGCGCGGTCGCAGGCGGGCGCGCCGAACCCACGCGGGGGGGAGGAACCCGATGGCTGATGACGCACCCGAGGAACGCCGTTTCCGCCTCAGCGAGGCGCGCGCCATGCTGCCCGCGGTCGACCGGCTGCTGGGCGAGATCCTGGCGGCGCGCGCGCGGGCCGCGGAGGCGCGGGCGCTGATCGATTCGGTGCGACGCTCGGCGCGGGGCAACGGCTCCACCACGCACGTCGATACGGGCGAACTGCAATCGCGCTTCCAGCGCCAGGCGGCGCGGCTGCAGGAGCTGGGCGCGGAGCTGCAGTCGATGGGGGTGCAGCTGAAGGACCTCGAGCGCGGCCTCGTCGACTGGCCCGCCGAGCGCGACGGGGCGACGGTGCTGATCTGCTGGCTGCGCGGCGAGCCGGAGATCGCGTGGTGGCACGACCTGCGATCGGGCTTCGCGGGGCGGCAGGCCATCATCGAGGAGGAGTGGGACTAGGTGGCGCCCACGCCGCCCACGGGGGCGCCGGGCGGGGCGGGGCCGGCGCGCTACCCGGAGTTGCAGGCGCACCACGACGCCGTCTACGACCGCATCACGGCGGGGCGGCCGGCCCGCGCGGCCGGGCCGCTGCTCGACGTCGGCAGCGGCGACGGCTCGGCGCTGGCGGCGACGGTCGAGGGCACGGGCATCCGCGGCGTGGCGCTCGATCGGTCCCTCGTCTGGGACTGGCGGGGGCCGGCGGGGTTCGCCCGCGTGGCGGGCGAGGCGTCGTGGCTGCCGTTCGCGGCGGGGGCCTTCGCGGCGACGCTGATGCAGGAGACGTGGGAGTGGCTGTCGCAGCCCGAGGCGGCCGTCGCGGAGCTGGCACGGGTGTCGCGGGGGCGGATCGTCATCGTGCAGAGCGACTGGCGCACGCTGTGGATCGACAGCGGCGACCCGGAGACGGCGCAGGAGTTCACCCGGCTGTTCGCGGGGCCGGTCGATCCGCGCCTCGACGCGCCGGCGGCGCTGCTGGGCGGCGCGGGCCTGCGCGTGCTGGAGGACGGCGTGGACACGATCCGCGGCGAGCGGCTCGCGCCCGGCGCCTACGCGACGGAGTTGCTGCGCCTGCTGCGCGAGTTCCTGGTCGTGCAGGGGGCGGGGGTGCGGGCGCGCCGCTTCGACGAGTGGCGCGACGAACTGGCGGATCGGGCCGCGCGGGGCGCCTTCGGCTTCTCGATCGAGAGGAGGGTGGTCGTCGCGGAGGCGCGCTAGGTCAGCTTCGCGATCGCTAGGGCGATGCCGGTCAGTGCGACCGCGAGGCCGCCAAGCCGAATCTCCATCGCGTGCAGCGCCTGGTGGAACTCGGCCCGCGTCACGAAGTGGTCCAGCCGCGCCATCAAGTCGTCCAGCCGCACCATGGGTTGGACGGCCTCCCCGATCACATCCGCGATCGTCTCGGCCGCTTCCTGTGACTGGCCCGCTTCGTCGCGCAGGCGCTGGGACGCGTGGAGGGTGTCGAAGAGTGCCATGCAACGATCCTAACACACGGCGGCGACGGCGCGGAGGCGGGCTAGGGAGCGCCGCTCTCCAGATGGCTGGGGCCCGAGGGCTCGCGGACGTCGCCGTCGTATTCGTGGCTGATCCAGACGAGGGCGTCGCTGATGCCGGCGTTGAGGTAGCCGTGCCCGACGCCGTTGCCGAAGCCATCGACGTAGAAGAAGCAGAGCGGGACGTGGTGGTCGCCGGCGTGCAGCCAGAGCACGTAGCCGCCCTCGATGCCGGCGCGCAGCCCGCTGGCGAGCACGACGAAGTGGCCGTTCTTGGGGTTGATGTGCATGCTGCCCCAGGCGCCGCTGGGGGCGTACTCGGTGCCGGTGAGGGGGCGCCGCTCGTGATCGTCGCTGCCCATCACGCTGACGATGGCCATCGTGCGGGAGTCGAGGTCGGCCGAGCGGGCCTCCGCCGCCGCGGCGGCTTCACTGGCGTCGGCCAGCGCCTGCTGCGCGAGGGCCTGCTGCTCCTCGACGGTCTTGACCGTGGCGAGCAGGGCTTCGTTCTCGTCGTCGAGGCCGGAGACGTCGCCCTGCAGGACGACGTTCCAGCCCATCAGCAGCACGACGGCGACGACCGCCAGTGAGGCCGCCATCGACGCGAAGCGGGCCGGCCGCCAGGGCGCGGCCAGCGCGGCCAGACGGCCCATCGGGGGTGTGCGCGGGGCGACGCTGGCGGCGCGGGGCAGCGGCAGCGGCGACCCGGGCGCGGCCAGGCTGGCTTCGACCTCGCGCAGGACGCGGCGCTTGAGCACGTCGCCGGGCTCGCGCGGGGCCGCGCCGAGGCCGATGCGCTCGGCGACCGCGCGCAGCGCCGCGATCTCCGGCTCGCAGTCGTCGCAGCCCGCGTCGAGGTGGGCGGCGACGAGCGCGGCCTCGTCGGGGTCGAGGGCGTCGAGGGCGTGGGCCTCGAGCAGCTCGGCGGCGAGGTCGTGCAGGTCGCCGGGGGGGACGGGGGCGGTCATGCGTCCGCTCCGGGGGCTTGAGGAGGGTCCGGCGGGTCCAGCACGCCGACGCGCCCCTCCAGGGCCACGCGCATCTTGCGCATGCCCAATCGCATGCGCGTCTTCACAGTGCCCAGCGGCGTCGCGAGCCGCTCGGCGATCTGGGCCTGGGTGAGTCCGCTGTAGTAGGCGAGTTCGATCGCCACGCGTTGCTCCTCCGGCAGGTCCGCGAGCGCGGCGCGGACCATCTCGCGCTGGTCGACCAGCTCGGCGCTGGCCATCTCACGGCTGGCGGCCGTGCTGGCCGTGCCCTCGGCGAGGGAGCCGGCTTCGTCCGGATCCCACACCTGGCTCTCGGTGAGCGGACGCCGGCGCCGTGATCGCACTTCATCGATGGCGCGATTGCGCGTGACGCTGAGCATCCAGCCCAGGAACCGGCCCCGCTCCTCGACGTAGCGCTCGGGGGTGCGCCAGAGCCGCACGAAGACATCCTGGACGACGTCCTCGGCGGCGTGCGCGTCCCCCAGGACGCGATACGCCGTGGAGAAGACGAGGCGCGCGTAGCGGTCGTAGAGGGCCTCGACGGCCTTCACCTCGCGGCGGCCAACGGCTTGCATGAGCTCCGCGTCGGAGCAGTCTTGCCACTTCACCGCCGGAGGATACCCGACCGCGCGGTCGCCGCGAACGCGCCGGTCCTGTGTATCGATACGCGCGGGGTCGCGTCTCGGTTGCATCGGGGGCCCGGGCCCGCGCGCGGGGCCGGCGACCAGGGCCCAGTCGCATGGGGGCCGGTATACTTGGCCGGGCCGGACGGCGGGATGCGCCGGGGCCCACGCGCCCCCACGGCGCCACCCGAGAGGACCCCAATGGCCAGCGCCGAGGACTCCCGCGGCCAGACCATCACGACCGCGCTGCGGCCGGACCGCATTGTCTCGCTCGTGCCGAGCGTGACGGAGAGCGTGGCGCAGCTGGCGGGCGTGAAGCGCCTGGTGGGGATCACCAAGTTCTGCACCGAGCCCGAGGCCGAGGCGGCCGCGATCCGCAAGATCGGCGGGACGAAGGATCCCGACATCGCGGCGATCGTGGCGCTCGCGCCCGACCTGGTGCTGGCGAATCGCGAGGAGAACCGGGAGGAGGACATCGCGGCGCTGGAGGCGGCCGGACTACAGGTGTACGTGGGCTACCCGCGCACCGCCGGCGACGCCTTGGAGGACCTGAAGACCATCGCGCAGCTGCTCCATTTCGCGATGGTGCGTCCCATCGTCGCCCTGGTCAGCGAGGAGATCGAGCGGCAGGAGACGCTGAACGCGGACCGCCCGCGCGTGCGCGTGTTCTGCCCGATCTGGTACCGCCCGTTCATGGCGGCGGCGGGCGACACCTACGCGGGCGACCTGATCCGGCTGGCGGGCGGCGAGAACGTCTTCGAGTCGCACGTGCGCGGCAACCGCTATCCGCAGGTCGAGCTGTCGGAGATCGCGCGGGCGGATCCGGAGGTGATCCTGCTGCCGTCGGAGCCGTACCGCTTCGGGCGGCGGCATCGGCGCGAGCTACAGGCGCTGCAATCGATCACGGCCGCCCGCAAGCAGCATGTCTTCCTGCTCGATGGGCGCCTGCTGACCTGGTACGGCGCCCGCGCCGAGGAGGGCCTGGCGAAGTTGGAGGAGCTGTTCGACCGGGCGCGGCCCGGCTGGAAGGCGCCGGCGCGACCGGTGAAGGCGTCGAAGACGGCAGCGGCCGGCAAGGCGGCGTCGAAGAAGGCGGGCACGGCCACGGGGCGCACGGGCGCCGGGAAAAAGGCGGCGGCGGGCGCCAGGCCGCGGTTGACCGACGCGCAGCGGGCGGCGGCCAAGAAGAAGGCGGCGACGCGGTCGGGCAAGGCCCGCAAGGCGGCGAGCAAGCCGCCGGAGCGCAGCCCCAAGACCGACGTCGCGATGCCGCCGGGGCTGCGAATCACCGTGCAGCAGCAAGAGGTCGTCGAGGAGGAGTAGCGGGATCGGGCGGGGACGCGCCTAGCGCCGGCGCCAGTCCGCGTAGACCGCGCGCAAGCCGAGCGCGGTCAGGACCGGCAACATGGTGAAGTGCGTGACCTCGGGGAAGATGCGCCAGGTCAGGTCGAGGCTGGGGTATTGGCGTTGCTCGAGCGCCTCCGCCAAGCGCCGCGTATGGGCGGCGGTGTCGGCGGCCCCGAAGTTGGCCTGCATCGGCGCGGACAGCCCGGGGGGCAGCACGTCCTCGTGCGCGCCCGCGGCGAGGAACACGGTGGCGTCGAGGTCGCTGTGATCGGCGGCGTAGGCGGGCTCGTACGCCGTGGTCGTCTCGGCGTCCCAGCACAGCCAGGGACTGCCGATGATGTAGCGGCGGAACGCGGCGGGGCGGTGCAAGAGGGTGTAGACGCCGAAGAGGCCGCCCAGCGAGTTGCCGATATAGGCCGCGTCGTCGCTCACGGCATAGCGGTCGCGCACCCAGGGTTGGAGTTCGTCCGCGAGGAAGTCGAGAAACCGCGGCGCCCCGCCCGTCTCCACCGGCTCGGGGCCGACGATCGGTGCGATCGCCGCATGCTCCGCCGGGTTGGACGAGGGACCGGGCGTGAAGTCCCGCGCGCGGAAGCGCACCCAGCGGGCATAATCGCCGCTGATCGCGTAGCCCACGCCGACCAGGAGCAGCGGCGGAATCTCCCCGATCGTGGATAGCGAGCGGACCGTCTCGACGGCGGTCCCGATCCGTGTGGTCGCGTCCGTGAAGTACACCACCCCGACCGGGCCCTCCGTCCCGGGCGGCGGCGCGGCGACGGTGATTTCGAACGCGTCTCCGACGGCGTCCGAGTGCAACGTGTGGACTTCGGTGCCGGAGAGCTGCTGCGTCGGGTGGGTCACAATTGCGAGTCTCCTTTCATTTCGGGGGCAGCGTAGCCGCTGCCGCGCAGGCGGGGGTCGGAGGCGGCGAGCAAGCCGCCGGAGCTGCGGCTGCGCGTCGAGCAGCAGGAGGTCGTCGAGGAGTAGCGTGGGGGTCAGGCCACGCGCTCTCGCAGGCGGGAGGCGGCGAGTAGTGCGCGATAGCAGGCGCTGGCGGTTGCGTCGGGGGTGGTCGCGTGAGGTTGGCCGCGCGCGGGAACCTTCGCGCCGCGGCGGTCGTTCCCGGAGATGAGATGCCCGACCGCAGGCGCTTCGCCGTCGTTGTGCCGCCGCTCCTCGCGCTGCTGCTCGGCGTGGCCGCGGCGATCCTGCTGCCGTCCGGCGCCGCCCCGGCGGCGGCGCAGAGCACGGAGCCGGCGGTCACCTGCTTCGAGATCAGCGTGGGCTGGCGGATCTGCGTGGCGCCCTCACCGGAGCCAATCGCGGCGGCCTCATCGCTGCCGTCCACCACCCTGTCCTACGGCGCCCCCAGCACGACTGGCAGCGTCACGGACGACGGCGACTACGCCTTCCTCACCGACCACGCCGACCTCACCAGCGCGATCACCACCTACGAGGGGCTGCGCGACGGGCTGCGCAAGGGCAGCCCCATCGGCCTTGTGATCAACCAGAGCGACAGCGCCGGCACTTCGCACGAGGCCTTCTACGACCTGGTGGAGGAGGGCGACCTGGTCGAGTGGCGCGAGGCCGCCGACTGCTGGGTGCGCTACCACGTCGATCAAGTCCACGCCGACCCAGCGGGCGATCCGCCGCGCAGGCTGCTGACGATCCAGGTCTACTCGTACGCCTTCACCGGCTGCACCAGCGGGCCGATCACCACGACGGGGACTCGCACCTTCACATGGACGCCGGAGACGATCCGGACGGGAAACATCACTGTCCCCTTCTATCATGGCCCCTTCCTGGTCGCGCCGGAGGGCTGGAGCGGTACGCTGCCGGAGGAGACCCGCGTCGCGGAGATCGTTACCCCCTGGCCGCCGGACCCGTTGCCTGCTCCTGATCTGGGCCCCGGCTGGAGCGGAAGCGTCAATGCGTCAGGGCCGGACTATGCTTACCCGCTCTTCGTGGAGTATCGCCACGAGTCCGGGGGCGGGCTGGGCGGGATGATCCGTCGGCTGCCCGTCTGGCCCAGCGACGTCTCTTTCCACACGAACACCCCCGCTGACCAACAACGCACCCACGAGTGGATCCTCATCGACGGACGGCCAGCGGAGGTCACCCGTTGGCACCACGATACTGAGGGGGCGCCAATAGAACGCGTACGCGTCAGCTTCTACGACGCGGCCACCGGCGTCCTCTATGGGTTCAGCGGCGGCCATCAACCTCCGGCCAACGACCCAGAGGTGCTGATCGAACTCGCCCGCCAGTTCATGCCGGACGCGCACCCCAGTGCCTGCCGGCCGCGCGCGCCGGCGGACGGGCGCACCAACGACGACGCGGATCCGGCCCTGGAGGACTGCGGCCTGCCCGAGCTCACCCTGGCCTACAACGGCCCCCCCAGCAGGACGGGCAGCGTCACGGATGCCGGTGACTACGCCTTCCTGGCCGATCCCAACGACCTCACCAGCGCCATCACCACATACGAGGGGCTGCGCGACGGGCTGCGCGAGGGCAACCCCATCGGCTTGGTGCTGCACCAAACCGAGAGCGGTGGCGTCTCACAAGCGGCTTTCTACGACCTGGTGCGGGTGGGCGATCTGGTCCAGTGGTGGCCGGCCAGCCGCTGCTGGGTGCGCTACCAGGTCACTGAAGTCCACCCCGATCCGCCCGGCGCGCCACCGCGCAAGTTGCTGACGATCCAGGTCTACTCCTACGCCTTCCTGGGCACCGACAGGTGCAGCGGGACGATCATCGTGACGGACGATCGCCCACGCCAGCTTTTCGACTGGTCGCCGTGGGTGATCCGAACGGGCCCCCTCTCCCGCCCCTTCTATCACGGCCCCTTCCTGGTTGTGCCGGAGGGCTGGACTGGCACCCTGCCGGATCAAGTCTCCGTCACCCCTCCCGACATCCCCTGGCCGCCGGACCCGCTACCTTCCCCCGATCTGGGCACCGGCTGGACGGGCGGCGTCACTGCGGGAAATGCGCACTATTCTTGGCGCGCTGGTGACGCCCTCTTCGTGTCGTATCGCCACGAGTCTGGGGGGCGGTTGGAAGGGACCATCTACCGGCTGCCCGTCTGGCCGCGCGGCATCTATTCCCATGCGGATATCCCCTTTCCAGACGAATACCGCGAGTGGATCCTCATCGACGGCCGGCCGGCGGAGGTCACCTACGAGCTCGATGGGGAGCCAAGAGACGACGCGCGCGTCTCCTTCTACGACGCGGCCACCGGCGTCTTTTACACGTTCTGGAGCGGGTATCAGCCTCCGGCCAACGATCCCGCGGTCCTGATCGAGATCGCGCTCCAGTTCCTGCCGGACGCGCATCACAATTCCTGCCAGCCGCGCGCGCCGACGGGCGGGGGCTCCAACGACACCGCGGATCTGGGCCTGCCGGACTGCGGCCTGCCCTCGACCACCCTGACCTACGGCGCCCCCACGACGACGGGCAGCGTGACGGACGACGGCGACTACGCCTTCCTCACCGACTCCGACGACCTCACCACGATGGTCACGACCTACGAGGGGCTGCGCGACGGCAGCACGACCGGCCTCGTGATCCACCAGAACGACAGCGGCGGCACGTCGCAGGCGGCCTTCTACGACCTGGTGGAGCCGGGCGACCTCTTCGAGTGGCGGGAGGCCAGCGACTGCTTCGTGCGCTACACGGTGACCGACGTCAAGGACGACCCGGCCGGCGATCCGCCGCGCAAGCTGCTGGCCGTGGCCTGGATGACCTACGCGTTCACGGGCTGCAGCGGGGCCATCTCCTCGACCGCCACGGCCAGCCTGCAGTGGGGCCCGCTGCCCGACCTGGGGGGGACCAGCCTGGCCGCGCCCATCCTTCACGGCCCTTTCCAGATCGTGCCTGAGGCCTGGACCGGGGAGCGGGTGCCGTGGACTCGGCACGATCCGCCCGCCCATAACCGTGACAATGAACGCTACACAACGGATCCTGCCGAGGCGCGTACCTACCCCTACTGGCGCGAGCCCGCCCTGCCCGATCATTGGGTTTTCTTGTCCGCGGCGACCGATTCGGATGCTCTTCCCTATGGCTACCGCGCCGTTTGGGCGCCGAACCCCTGGGATGGGTTCGGCATGGTGGAAATCCTCGCCGGCTTCATGTGGGGGCGAAGAGGTAGCCGTGAGGCGCACGTTACTGACCCGAGTGTGATTCCGAGCGTTTATGAAACCCGCGTGATCGCCGGGAGACCGGCGGCGATTAGCTATGCCCTGCCCATCGATCGGGATTTTGATGTCGTCTATCTCACGATCTATGACCCGGCGACGGAGGCGGGGTACCAGATCGGAACGAGCCACATCGACTTCCGGGGCGAGAATCTTGATGCCCTGATCGATCTCGCCCGCAGCCTCTTTGAGCCCCCCAACGCGCCATGAGCCCCCGGCGCCCCACTTCGCTGCGACCGGCGGCCCCAGCCGCCACAATCAGGCCACGCCCCACGAGGGAGCTCGCGAGATGTGAGCGGGCGGGGCGCCGGCCCTAGATCGGGCGGCCCGAGTCGAAGAGCAGGGCGCGGGCGGCGATCTCGCCGGCGAGGACGAGGGCGGTGACGAGGTAGAGCAGGCCGGTCGCGGCCATCATCGAGCGGATGCGCGACGACGACCAGGCCATCCAGCCGAAGACCAGCGGCATGACGAGGCCGACGAGGATGCGCAGCCAGAAGGTGACGTCGTCTCGCAGGGGGATGTCGCGGCCGCCCAGCGGCTGCTCGTCGACCGGGAGGACGACGGCGAGGCCGAACAGCAGCGCTTGCACGAGCAGCAGGCCCAGCAGCAGCCCGGTGACCTCGTTGAGCGGCTGCGGGGGCAGTCGCGGCGTGACGAGGTACCAGTGCCCCAGCGTCAGCCCGACGGCGGCGAAGCCCACCACGAGGCTGCCGGTCAGCAGGCTGAGGAAGACGAGGCCCATGCCCCAGACGCCCATGCCCAAGATAGGAGCGCGCAGCATGATCGCGGTGAGCAGCAGCACCGCGACGGCGAGCACGCACAGCGCGCCGCCCAGGACCCGGCCGGCGCGGTCGTGGTCGCGGTAGAGCAGGAGGTTGTGCACGACGCTGCCGGCGGTCATCAGGCCGAGCAGCACGACGATGGCGTCGCGGGGAGCGGCGTCGATGCGGTAGCCCTCGGCGACGTCGCCGTGCAGCGTGAAGGCGACCCAGAAGGTGAGGCCCAGCAGCAGGGGCAGCATGATCATCGTGGCCTTGATGAAGCCGCGCGTGGCGGCGCCGCGCAGGTCGACGAACTGCATGGCGAGCAGGCCGCCGAGGGAGAGCTCGGCGAGGATCAGGTAGAGCGTGTAGGGGAGGGTGTCGGTCTCGATGCGCCCGCCTCGGTTGCTTTCATGGGGGCTCGTCGCAGGGGGGTTCGTTTCGCGGGCGCAGCATATCCCGCGGCGGCGCAACGTGCGGGTCAGTCGCGGGCGGCGCGGGCCTCGGCGAGGGCGCGGCCGACGGCGCGGTAGTCGTCGATCTGCTGCGCGCGGGAGCGGCGTCCCAGCGTCTGGCCCGAGGGGTGATACAGCGCGACCAGCCGTCGACCCCGCCAGGCGACCGGCCGGCCGGCATCGCCGGGGCCGAGGCGCAGGCCGTGCGGGGCGATGCGGGCCAGCGCGTCGAGCGCAACGCGGCCCAGCGCCACGACGACCAGCGGGTCGGCCAGGCCGATGATCCCGGCCAGGAAGTCGTTGCAGGCGGCGACCTCGGAGGCGCGCGGCGTGCGGTTGCGGCCGTCGGGGGCGCGCGGGTGGCAGAGCACGGCGTTGCAGATGAAGGCGGCCTCGGCGTCGATGCCGGCGGCGGCGCAGTAGGCGCGGAAGTTCTTCCCCGAGCGGTCGCTGGTCAGCGGGACGCCGGTGCGCAGCGCCCCCAGGTAGCCGGGCGCCTCGGCGACGAACAGCAGATCGGCCGGGACGGGGCCGTTGCGCGGCCCGATCACGGCGCTGCCTGCGGCGACGGCGGGGCAGCGGCGGCAGGCCTTGGCGCGGCGCTCGAGGGCGGCCAACCGGGCGGCCGGGCCGGGCACTAGTCGAGCCGCAGCGCGAGGATGGTGCGCCGCAGGCCGTCGTCGTGCAGCTGCACCTGCACGTGGATCACGCGGAAGCGGTCGTGCGCCCCGCCGCGGTTGTCGACGATGACGTCGCCCTTCTGCCAGCGGTAGTCGCTGTCCAGCGTGTCGATGCGGGACTGGCGCTTCTCGGTGAAGGGGTCGGACTCCCAGAGTTCGGTGCGCACGCGCGGCCTCCTGTCGTCTGCCTGCGAGCGGCATCGTAGCGGGCGGCTGCAACGGGCGAGGGTCGGCTGTGTCAGAATGGGGCTGTGCCGCAATACGGCCCCGCCGGTCGGGGGCCGTCGGGACAGAGGGGGATGGGACGGTGGATCGGGCGAGCTGGCTGCTGAAGGCGCTGCGCGAGGGCGGCGGCGAGGTGCAAGAGGCGCTGTTCGCCGCGGCGCGCGGCGATCGGCCGGCGGCGGCGGCGGAGGTGCTCGAGATCGCGTGGGAGTTGGCGCTGCAGGAGCGGGCCGGCGGCTGGCATCTCGAGCAGCTGCTGCGCGGTCGCGAGGAGCTGACGCTGCACCCGGCGGAGTGGCTGGCGACGGGCGCGGAGGCGGTCGAGGTCCGGCAGCTGGCGCGCATCTACGGGCAGTCGCGCGACGAGACGTGCGGGCTGCTGTGGGGGCTGTCGGACCGGTCGCTGGCGCGGCGGGCTCGGCATCCGTTCCGGGGCACGATCAGCGTCGAGGACGTGCTCGTCTCGCTCCACGAGCGCGACATCGAGACGATGCTGGCGCTGCAACGCGTCGGCGCGCCGAACGCTGCTTCTTCGGTATAGGCTGGCGCCAGGAACAGGAGTCCGGCTGTCGTGACCACCGACTCTCAGCCGTCCGAGCAGCCCGAATCGACCGCGAAGTTCGGCTACGGCCAGTTCGTGAGGATCGGCCCGGTCCGGCTATTCACGCCCGAGGAGCAAGAGGAATGGGATCGCAATCCGCATTCCTTGCCGCCGCCCACCGACTCTCCGCCATCCGAGCACACCAAATCGACCGCGGAGTTCGGCTACGGCCAGTTCGTGAGGATCGGCCCGGTCCGGCTATTCACGCCCGAGGAGCAAGAGGAATGGGATCGCAACTCGCCTTCCTCTGGGGACGAGTCAGATCGGGAGGAGCCGCCGTCGGCGACCGACTGACGCGTGCCGCATTTGGCCTGCTGCTTCCGTGTAGGATGGGACCACGAATAGGAGCCCGGCAGCCATGACCACCGACTCTCAGCCGTCCGAGCCGGCCGAATCGACCGCGACATATGGCGGGATGGAGTTCAAGACCGTCACTCTCCGGATTCTGAGCCCCGAGGAGCGTGAGGAATGGAATCGCAATTCGCCTTCCTCTGCGGGGCCGTCACGCCGGAGGACGCAGCCGCCAGCGACCGACTGACGATCGAGGGCTTCCCGATCAGGACCATTCCGGTCACCCGGCTGAACCCGGTGATCCCAAAAATGACCCTCGTGATCGGGGTCACGTACTCGGTCGACGAGGCGGGGCGGAAGGATGTCGAGTTCCGGCTCCTCGGCCCCGATGGCACATTCGCCATAACGCGCACGACGGCTCAGTTCACGCGACCGTCCCCGGGCGACCGCGATATCGCAGGCTTCATCTGCCGGATCCCGGACCTCGCGATTGACGACTTCGGTGACTACGAGTTCGGTCTGCACGTGGGCTACGAACTCGTCGCCACCGTCCCATTCAGGGTCGTGGCGAAGGACTGACCAAGGGCGGCAGCGCGCCTCAGACGCAGGAGCGGGCCTGCGACGCGCCGGCGCTGTCGGCGGTGTCGAACGAGGTGCCGCAGGCGCAACTCTTGGCGGCGTTGGGGTTGGTGATGCTGAAGCCCTGCTTCATGATGTCGTCCACGTAGTCGACGTGGGCGCCGATCAGCAGCGGCGCGCTGTCGGGGTCGACGAGGAAGCGGACGCCGCCGGTCTCGATCACCTGGTCGCCGGGCTCAGCCTCGGTGGCGAGGGCCATGCCGTACTGGTAGCCGCTGCAGCCGCCGCCGACCACGAAGACGCGCAGCGCGCCGTCGGCGAAGCCCTTGTCCTGGAGCAGGCCGGCGGCCTTCTCGGCGGCGAGGTCGGTGACGTTCAGCAGGGCGGGGATGTTCATCGTCGTCATGGCGGATCCTTCTCGAATGTGGCGGTTGCGGGCAGTATATCGAGCGGGGGCGCGAGGGGTCTATCGGCGAGGATATGGAGCGACGCGGGGCGCGGGGCGACCCACCGACGGCGAAGCGGATATCCTGCATGGGACGGCCCCGGCCGTCGGGGGAGATGAGGCGCCAATGTCCGAGCGGGTGTACCTCGATCATGCGGCGACGACGCCCGTGGACCCGCGCGTGATCGCGGCGATGCTGCCGATCCTGCGCGAGGGCTGGGGCAACCCGTCGGGCATCTACCGCGAGGCGCAGCGCGCCCGGCAGGCGCTCGACGAGGCGCGCGACGTCGTGGCGGGACGGCTGGGCTGCGCGCCCGGGGAGGTCGTCTTCACGTCGGGCGGGACCGAGGCCGACAACGCGGCCATCCGGGGGGTGGCGGCGGCGGCGGCGGGGCGGCACATGATCACTTCGGCGATCGAGCACCACGCGGTGCTGGAGCCGCTGGAGGCGCTCGAGCGGGAGGGCTGGGAGGTCACCATCCTGCCCGTCGATGGGGAGGGCTTCGTCGACCCGGCGACGGCGGCCGACGCCGTCCGCGACGACACGGCGCTGGTCACGATCATGGCGGCCAATAATGAGGTGGGCACGGTGCAGCCGATCGCGGCGATCGCGGCGGCGGTGAAGGCGCGCAACCCGCGCACGCTGGTGCACACCGACGCCGTCCAGGCGGCGGGCGCGATCGACATCCGGCCCGACGCGCTGGGCGTCGACCTGCTGTCGCTGACGGCGCACAAGATCTACGGGCCGAAGGGCACGGGCGCGCTGTACGTGCGGCACCGGACGCCGTTCGCGCCGCTGATCATCGGCGGCGGGCAGGAGGGCGAGCGCCGGGCGGGCACCGAGAACGTGGCCGGGGCGGTCGCGCTGGCGACGGCGCTCGACTTGGCACACACGGAGATGGCGTCGCGCAACGCGCACGTGGGCGGGCTGCGCGACCGCCTCTGGCGGCATCTACGCGAGGGGGTCGAGCACGTCTCGCTCAACGGCCCGGGCGACATGGCGCGCCGGCTGCCCAACAACCTCAGCGTCTGCTTCGCCGGGGTCGAGGGCGAAAGCATCCTGCTGCACCTCGACATGGAGGGCGTCGCGGCGAGCTCCGGCTCGGCCTGCACGACGGGGTCGAGCGAGCCCAGCCACGTGCTGACGGCGATGGGCGTCGATTCCGACCTGGCGCACTCGGCGCTGCGGCTGACGCTGGGGCAGGGCACCACGCAGGCGCAGGTCGACCGCGTGGGGCGCTTGCTGCCGGAGGCGATCGAGCGGCTGCGGGCGCTGTCGCCGATCGGATAGGGGGATCGCGAGGGGGCGGGGGCGGGGAGGATTCTTGACGACGCGTCGCCGGGGATGCTAGGGTGAACTCCATTTCCTCCCCGCCCGCTGGATAGTGGCCTTGGCCATATCCCTGGGCGGGTGTTTCTTTATGCGCACAATTGTCCTCATCGACGGGCAGAATCTCTACCACCTGGCGCGGCGAGCGTGGGGCTCCAGCTTGCCGTCCGTCTATGACCGGCCGAGCTACGACGTGGAGAAGCTGGCGCGCGCCTTGGTCTCCAGGGCGCCTGGGCGCAGCCTCGCGGCAATTCGCTTCTACACCGGTGTGCCGGATCCGGCCGTCGGCGCCTGGGAGGCGCGCTGGCACGACTTCTGGTCGAACAAGATCCGATACTTGAAGAGCCAGGGGATCTACGTCTATCGGGGCCGCGTGAGCGCCGGCGGGCAGGAGAAGGGCGTCGATGTCAGCCTGGCCGTGGACTTGGTGCGCGCGACGTACAACCGACAGTACGAGGCCGCGATCATCGTGAGCCAGGACTGGGACTTCGGCCCCGCGGTACGCTTCGCGAAGGAGATCGCCGCGGCGCAGGGCCGGCGCCTCGTCTTCGAATCCTGCTTCCCGGCCGGTCGCGGGATCTCACGGAGAGGGATCCCGGGCACGACGTGGGTCCGGATCGACAAGGCGACCTACGACGCGTGCCTCGATCCGACGGACTACCGTCCGAAGCGGCGGTGAGCGGCCGGGCGGTATCGCCCATCGGGGGGCGCTGGTATCATCGTGCCCGACTTCACAAGGGGAGGACGCGTGGCCGATCGCGAGACGATCCCGGTGCTGAACGTCGAGCCGCCTCCCGGCGCGGCCGGCGGCGTGACGGACATCGAGTCGGACCTGCGCCAGCAGCTGCTGATCACGAAGGTGGACAGCGTGCTGACGTGGGCGCGGCGCTCGTCGCTGTGGCCGGCGATGTTCGGGCTGGCCTGCTGCGCGATCGAGATGATCGCGACCGCGAACGCCCGCTACGACATCGCGCGCTTCGGGGCCGAGGTCTTCCGGGCCTCGCCGCGCCAGGCCGACCTCATGATCGTGGCGGGCACGGTGACCTGGAAGATGGCGCCGGCCGTGCGCCGCATCTACCTGCAGATGGCCGAGCCCAAGTGGGTCATCTCGATGGGCTCGTGCAGCAACATCGGGGGGCCGTTCGCGCACGGCTACAGCACGCTGCCGGGGGTCAACAACGTGGTGCCGGTCGACGTCTACGTGCCGGGCTGCCCGCCGCGGCCGGAGTCGCTGCTGTCGGGGCTGATGCTGCTGCAGGACGTCATGAAGGAGGAGGGGCTGCTGGGCGAGCGCCGGCGGCCGGAGCCCGACGGCGACTTCTCGACGATGCTGCCCGAGGGCGACCCGATCCGTCGCGAGCTGGAATCGCTCTTCCCGCCTTACCTGAGCGTGAGCGGGCTGGAGCGCGACGCCACGACCGGCGCGCTGCCGCACGACACCAACTATCAGTCGATGCACGGCCTGCCGAAGCACGGGGAGCCGGGCTCATGACGTACGGGATCGGCATCGCCAAGGGCTTGCTGACGACGATCAAGCACCTCGTGCGGGAGCCCACGACCTTCGAGTTCCCAGAGACGGAGCGGCCGATCCCGCCGCGCGCCCGCACGAACCTGGTCTGGTTCGTCGAGCGCTGCACGGGTTGCAGCACCTGCGCGCAGGCCTGCCCCGACGGCTGCATCCTGGTGCAGACGCAGCCCCGCGAGGATGGCTCCTATCTGGTGGAGCGCTACGAGATCGACTTCCGCCTGTGCATGTACTGCGGGCTCTGCGCGGAGGCCTGCCCCTACGAGGCGATCCAGGTCGGGGGCTCGTACACCAACGTCGTGCGGGACCCCAACGAGCTGTACCACGACAAGCCGACGCTGACGTCGCTGGCGAACGAGTACCTGGACTCACACGACTGGGTGTACCCCAACGGGCAGCCGGCCGTGCGTCAGGAGATCCACCCCAGCGGCGAGCGACAGCACCACTGACGGCGCCGGGAATAGCAGCACGAGGAGCGCGGACGACGCATGGTCGCCAGCACGACGGTCGACATCACGATTAACGGCGCGACCCACGCGGTCGAGGCCGGCCGGCCCTTGGTGGAGATCATCAAGGAGGCCGGGATCTACATCTCGAACCTCTGCTACATCGACGGGCTGCCGGCCTACGCGGGCTGCCGCACGTGCGTCGTCGAGGTCGAGGGGATGCGCGGGCAGGTGCTGGCCTGCAGCACGGCCGTGCGCGAGGGCATGGTCGTGCGGACCGACAGCCCGGCCTCGATGGAGATGCGCCAGGAGGTGATGGCCTTCATCCTGGCCAACCACAGCGACCGCTGCCTGACCTGTCACCGCGTGGAGCACTGCCGCACCGGCGACATCTGCCTGCGCGACAACGTCGTCACGCATCGCTGCGTGACCTGCTCGAAAAACTACCGCTGCGAGCTGCAGACGGCGTCGGACGTGGCCGACATGGGACGCTCGAACGTCGAGCCGTACCTCGACGAGGCGCGCACGTACTACCAGTACGAGCAGCCGCCGCCCGACCGCGGCAACCCCTACTTCGAGTTCGACCCGCAGATGTGCATCCTTTGCACGCGCTGCGAGCGGGCCTGCGACGACCTGCGCCACACGACGGCGATCACGCTGGCGGGGCGCGGCTTCTCGACGCGGATGGCGTTCGGGGCGGGCGGCGCGATCGATGAGTCGAACTGCGACTTCTGCGGCGCCTGCGTCGACGTCTGCCCCACGGCGACGCTGATGGAGGCGCCCAACAAGTGGCTGGCGCGGCCCGAGCGCTGGGTTGGCACGACCTGCACCGAGTGCAGCATGGGCTGCACGATCCAGATCGGCGTGCGCGACGGCCGCGGCGTGATCGTGCGACCGGCGGCGGGCAACGACGTGTCGCGCAACCAGATCTGCGTGCGCGGCCGCTTCGGCTACGACCAGGTGCGCGACCGCCAGCGGCTGCTCGCGGGACGGCTGGGCCGCGGCCAGGACGCCTTCGACGCCGAGACGCCGGTCGTGCTGCGGGACGCGAGCGCCAAGCTGGCGGCGATCGTCGCGGAGCACGGGGCGGGGTCGGTGGGGCTGCTGGGGTCGGGCCAGGCGACGACCGAGGAGAACTACGCGCTGGCCCGGCTGGCGTCTTGGCTGGGCACGCCGCACCTCGACGCGAGCGTGGGGTCGGTCTGGGGGGCGGTCGAGGCGGCGCTGCGCGAGAGCTTCGGCGGCGTACACCTGCCCGGACGGCTGACATCGGTCGAGGAAGCGGGGACGATCGTCGCGATCGGCGACGACCTCAGCGCCAGCAACAACGTGCTGGGCGTGCGGATCAAGGATGCGGTGGTCAACCGGGGGGCGACGCTGGTCAGCCTGAGCGCGCGGCGCAACCCCATCGACGACTACGCGACGGTCGAGTTGCGGCCGCGCGAGGGCGACATCGGCGCGACGGCGCAGGCCATCGCGGCGGCGCTGCTGTCGCGCGACGGCGGGACGGCCGGCTTCCCCGGCGCGGACGCGGTAGCGGCGACGCAGTCGGCGGAGACGGACCAGGCGGCCGAGGCCTTGGCCGCGACCCTCTCAACAGGCAGTGGTGGGACGGTGGCGATCGTGGTCGCGCCGTCGCGGCACAACGCGGTCGCGGCGGGGGCGCAGGTGCGGGCGGCGGCGAACCTGGCGATCGCGCTCGCGGGCCCGGAGGCGGCCCCGGCGTCGCTGCACGTGCTGCCGCCCGAGAACAACACCATCGGCCTGCGCGACGCGGGCGTGCGTCCCGGCGAGGACGGGCTGGACGTCGATGGGATGCTGGCGGCGGCGCGGGTGGGGTCGCTGAAGGCGTTGATCGTGCTGAAGGACAACCCGCTACTGACGCTGCCGGATCGGATGTCCGTGCGGGCGGCGCTGGAGGCGCTGGACCTGCTGCTCGTCATCGACGAGGCGGCGACGGACACGGTGTCGCTGGCGACGCACGTGCTGGCCGACGTGTCGGTCTTCGCGAAGGACGGCACGGTCACCAACGCCGACCGCCAGATGCTGCGGCTGCGGGCGGCCTACCGGCCGCAACGGGGCGCGCAACCGGCGCTGGCGCACCTGCGCGCGCTGGGGGCGTCGCTCGCGACGGCGATGGACCGGGACGACCCGGCGCTGCCGGAGGGTCCGGCCGCGGCGATGGAGGCCTTGGCCGCGAACGATCCCCGCTACGCGGACGCGACCATGTCGCGGCTGCTGAGCGCGGCCCGACAGCCGTCGAACGGGGCGATGAGCCAAGCGTTCGGCGCGGTCGCGAGGCTGGAGAGCAGCGGCGACGGCGGGCTGCTCCTGCTGACGGGCCGCGACCTGTACACCGACCGCACGTCGGCGGCCCTGCGCATGGACGACGCCGACCGGCTGGGCCGCAGCGCGTTCGTCGACCTGCACCCGGCCGACGCGGCGGCGCGCGGCATTGAGGACGGGGCGGCGGTGGTCGTGCGGGGCAACGGCGCGGCGCTGCCGATCACGGCGCGCGTGTCGCAGGACGTGGCGCAGGGGTCGGTCTTCGCGTCGCTGCTGTGGGACGGCGGCGCGGTGCAGTCACTGCTGCCGGCCGACGGGTCGATCGGGCGCGTGGAGGTCGAGCGGGGGTCGTCGGATTGAGTTCCGATCCTGGCTCGTCTAAGATGGTGGTGGGAACGCGGAGTTGCTAGCTCCGTACGATCCATGGCCTGCGACGGTTCGCTGGATCGCAGCCCGCCATCGGGCCGTCCCCAAACTTGGAAGCCCCGTCGGCGCCGGCGGGGCTTCCCTTTTTTGATCCTACCGGACCCGCTGAGACGCCCGCGGTGGGGCGGGGCGGTGGGGTCGCTGGTACGATGGCCCTGGGAGCAGCACATGACGCAGGAAGCAGTCACCCGCGCGGACCTCGACGTCGACCAGGCGAAGCAGGAGACGCGCTTCGAGCGGGCGATCAGTGAGACGACGCTCCACTTCGAGCGATCGATGCACCGCACCGTCACGGAATTCCAGCAGGCGATGCATCAGATGGAGCGCCGGATGTACGTGGCGCTCGCCGCGGCCACGGGGCTCATCATCGGCATGATGCAGGTTAACTAGCCACGCCCGAGGATGCCGTTCGTCCGGTGAGCCGCTCCGACGACGCAAGCCCCGCCCCGACCGGCGGGGCTTCTGTCATCTGCCATACGATCACGACGGCCCGGCGGGGATGACGACAGGGGGTCGAATCCTATATGATCATCATGCCTGAGCAATTGGGGATGGACCGCAATCCGCGTTGCGACCTATTCCCGGACTGAAGCCCCGCCCTCCCTGGCGGGGCTTCGTCTTTCCAGCACACGGCTTCATTCGACCACACGGCTTGTTTCGGCCACAGGGGGCGCTCACGCGCCGGCGCGACGACGCGGGCGTCAGAGATCGATCGGGATGACGGAGCCGATGGCGAAGGTGACGGCGGTGGCGGCCAGGCCGATGAGGATCATGCGTCCGGCCGCGTAGAGCGGGTGCCGCCCGGTAAGCAGCGACGTGAGCATCCCGGTGACGCCCAGGGTGGCGACGCCGGCGATGATGGCGGCGGCCAGCGCCCAGTAGCCGGAGCCGGCCAGGAACGGGATCACCGGCACGATCGCGCCCAGGGAGAAGGCCACGAAGGAGCCGGCGGCGGCCCGCCAGGGCGATCCCAGGGCGGCCGGGTCGAGGCCGAGCTCCTCACGCGCCAGGGTATCGAGTGCGACCTCGGGGTCGGCCATCATCTCATCGACGAGGCGCCCGGCGACGTCGGCAGAGACGCCCTTGCGACGGTAGATGGCGAGCAACTCGCCGCGCTCCTCCTCGGGGGCGAGTTCGAGTTCCAGCCGCTCGCGGGCGATCTGGTGCTCGAAGAGCTCGCGCTGGCTGCGCACGGAGATGTACTCGCCGGCGCCCATCGAGAACGCGCCCGCGAGCCAGCCGGCGATGCCGGCGATGAGTACGGCGTCGCTCTGGATGGCGGCGCCGGCGACGCCGGCGATCAGGCTGAGGTTTGAGACGATGCCGTCGTTGAGGCCAAACAGGGCGGCGCGGAAGGTGGTGGCGGTGTCGGCCGAGGCGAAGCCGTGGTCGCCCTCGCCGAGGCGGTCGCCGGCGGCCAGGGCGGTCAGGGTCTCGCGGTGCTCGATCTCCTCGGCGGCGAGACCGCCGGCCTCGGGCTCGGCCTGGTAGCGGCGGATGTCGTCGAGCTCGGCGGCGCGCAGACGCGGGAGCACGGCGCCCACGCCGGCGACGCGGGCCATGAGCACGAGGCCGCGGGTGCGCCAAGCGGGCCGCACGGGGTCGCCGATCAGGGAGGGATCGTCGAGGCGCTCGGCCCAATGCTGGGCGTGGCGGCGCTCGGCCTCGGCGAGTTCGCGCAGGGTGTCGGCCTCGTTGGGGTTGCGGGCGTGATCGGCGAGGGTGTCGTAGAGCCAGGCGGTGTCGAGCTCGTCGGCGAGCATCTCGCGCAACCGCGCCTCGCGATCCTGGTCCGTGCTCGTCGCGGTCATGGCGTGATCCTACCGGACGCGCGGCGACGGGGCCGGGGCCATCCTCAGTCGGCGGGGCATCAGGCGGCGGGGCGTCAAGCGGCGTCTCGCTCGCGCACGGGGTGTATGGCACTCTGCCCTGTGGCGACTGTGATCCGGCGCCAGGGGTCCGGCCGCCAGTGGCCCGGCCAGGAGTGGCCCGGTGACGAGCGCCCGCGAACGACGGAGGATACGACGATGGCGGATCCGATTCTCAAGCTGGGATTGCCCAAGGGGTCGCTGCAGGACGCGACGATCGATCTGTTCCGCCACGCCGGATTCGAGATCGACCTGCCCTCGCGGTCGTACGTGCCGACGATCGACGACCCGGAGATCGCGTGCCTGATGTTCCGCGCCCAGGAGATGGCGCGCTACACGGCCGACGGCGTGATCGACTGCGGCATCACGGGACACGACTGGGTACGCGAGAACGGCGTCGACGTGCACGAGGTGAGCGAGCTGCGCTACAGCCGCTCGACGAGCCGTCCGGCCCGCTGGGTGCTGGCGGTGCCGAACGAGAGCCCCGTGCAGCGCCCGGAAGACCTGCAGGGCGGCATCGTCGCGACGGAGCTGGTCGGCGTGACACGGCGCTACTTCGAGCAGCGCGGGCTCGACGTGCGGGTCGAGTTCAGCTGGGGCGCGACGGAGATCAAGGCGCGGCTGCTGGACGGCATCGTGGATATCACGGAGACGGGATCGAGCCTGCGGGCGAACAACCTGCGCGTGATCGACGAGGTCCTGGTCAGCACGACGCGCTTGATCGCCAGCCACGAGGCCTGGGCCGACCCGGCGCGGCGCCACAAGATCGAGGCGCTCGAAATGCTGCTGCAGGGCGCGATCGCGGCGCGCAGCAAGGTCGGTCTGAAGCTGAACGTGCCGCGCAGCGAGTTGGAGGCGGTGCTGGCCTTGATCGGCCAGTACGGCGAGCACTCGCCCACGGTCAGCCCGCTCAGCGACGAGTTGTGGGTCGCGCTGGAGCTGATCCTCGACGAGCGCATCGAGCGGGAGATCATCCCGGCGCTGCAGAAGGCGGGGGCCAGCGGCTTCGTCTCGTATCCGCTCAACAAGGTGATCTCGTAGGGCGCAGGCCGCCGGCGCTCGCGGCGAGCCCTCGCATCGCGACGGGGCCCGCCCTACCATGCCCGCGCCAGCGGTCGCAGGAGGACGCCGATGCCGACGGTGATGCCGATCTTCCCGCTGAACACGGTGGTCTTCCCGGGCCAGCAGTTGCCGCTGCACATCTTCGAGCCGCGCTACCTGCGGCTGGTCGCCGATGTGGTGCGCGACGAGGGCGAGTTCGGCATCGCGCTGATCGAGAGCGGGCGCGAGGTCGGGGGCGGCGCGGTCCCGCGCGAGGTCGGCTGCGCGGTGCGCATCACCGAGCTGCAGGAGGCGCCGGGCGGTCGCTACAACGTGATCTGCTCGGGGACGCGGCGCTATCGGATCGTGCAAGCGCTCGAGGAGGCGCCGTACCTGCGGGCGGAGGTGGAGTTCCTGCCGCCGCCCACCGACGCCGGCGACGAGGAGGCGGCCGAGTTGGCGTCGGACGTGGGGGCGCTGTTCCAGGACCACCTGGGGCTGGCCCTGGCGATGGAAGGCGGCTGGCAGCGGCGGCTGCGCACCCCGGCCGACCCGGTGCGCCTGGCCGACGCCGTGGCGGCCGGCATCCCGGCGCCGGCCGAGCAGAAGCAGGCCGTCCTGGAAGCGCTGCGGGTGTCCACCCGGTTGGAGATCGGGCAGCGGCTGCTGGAAGTGGCGAATCAGTCGCTGCGGGAGCAGCTGGCGGTCCGGCGTCGGTTCAAGCTCGACGGTCTGGGGGCGCGCAACTAGGCGTCGCGGGCAGCGCCTGGTGATTCGACAAGCAGACCGGGATCGTCGCCGCTTCAGACTGTGGCCGCGGTCAGACCACGTACGATCTCGATCAGTTCCCGTGCCGCCTTCTCGCCAAGATCATCGTGACTGTAGCCATGCACAATGACGTTCCTGTAGGCCTGCAAGCGGGTCAAGCTGCGGTACTCATCCCGGGAGATCACACCGAGAGAAACCGCTTGGCCGAGAACATGGCCCGCGGTCGTGATGCCTGCGCCAGGAACACCCTCATCCGCCAGCAACAGCCGGATCGCCGCCTCGCCGGCCGACCAGGCAAGCAGGAACGCCGACTCGATATGCCCCGATGCAAGGATCGCTTCCGCTTCCTCGATCCGCTGAAGGATGTTCTCACGCTCAAGTGACTCCGCGCCCTCGGGCGATTCCAGTCTCTCCGGCTCCGCCACCAGAACCAGTTCAAAGCTCCAACCGGGCTTCGAATCGATGGTTCGCGCCAACTCGATGATCTTGGGGTTCGCTGCAAGCGCGGCGCGTGTCTTGATCGCGATCACTTTGACCTGGTCGTCTCGCCGGGCGACCAAGTCCGCCCGGCAGCCCGGCAGGAAGTCGAGCGGAACGTCCCAGGATACGTCGTACCCCTGCTTCCGATAGTCCTCCGCCGTCTTGCGAGCGAGGAAGTACTCGGTGCCGGCTGCCTCTTCCATCAGAACGTCACCTCCTGGATCAATGCTTCGGCGACGGAGATGTGGAGCACCTGTTTGGAATCAGCGAGGTACTCCAGCAAGTCTCGGGAGGGGCTCCCGAACACGGGGGCATCATTCAGATCCCTCTTGCGACAGAGAAGGTCGGATACCTGGGAGTCGTCGTAGTACACGAGCCCCTCCAGGGCGTCCAAGATTGGCTTCGGAATGTTGTCGACATCAAGCTCCACGTCGTCGAAGAAGTAGGTGATGGTCACTGCGACCGACCCTTCAGCGGGTGGATCCGCATCCCAGCGGTCCCGGGCGGCGGTCCGCACTTCCCGCATCCACCTGTCTCGCAGGTCGCGTCGGCGAGCTTGTTGCGAGACCGGAGGGCCAGCGATGACGAACTCGAAAGGCATCGGCATTTGCTGTCCGAACTGGACCATCCGCCACTCGCGAGCGTCCGGTCTACAGCGGCGCTCCCGTGCCTGACATCTCGCCCGTGTGCCTGGGAGCCTCGGCCGGAGCCGTAGGCCAGCAGTATACAGCGCGACGGCTTGGGTCCGGCGTCGGCTCAAGCTCGACGGGCTGGGGGCGCGCAACTAGGCGTCGCGGACCCCGACGGCCCGCGCCGAGCCGGCCGATCAGCTCAACCGCTCCAGGGTGACCTCCCCAGTCGATCCGTCATAGGAGAGGCGCATGTCCCGCAAGAACGTCCGCCCGATAAGGGCGCGGTGCGGTTGCCCGCCAGCCGTCAGATGGACTCCGGCGAAGCGCCCGTGAATCGCCAAGCCCAGGCTTGGCACCTCGATCTGCGCGAGGTGCACGTTGACGGTCGCCGCACCGTGCACGCCGGCCACCGGCTGCTGGTTGACGATCGGCAAGTTGAGAACCGCGGCGAGGTCGGAATCGATGCAACTCGCGAACGCGCCGGTATCGACAAGAGCGTTGTGCAACTGCGTGGGGAGGCTTATCGTCTCGCGACCCTGCACGAACGCTGGATCGAACCCGATCCGAACGGGGAGCGTTGGACCGTACGCGACCAAGTCGTCCGGGCGGCCGGGGAACCCGCAGCTACTCTGCATAGATGGGCATGCAGAGCAATGAGGGCGGGAGCGTGATCGGGCCGGCCCCCACCTCGCGAATCAAGTACGGGCCGCGGCCGAAGTTCTGGATCGCTGCGTCGGCCGCATCCTCGAAGGTGTCGTAGGCGCCGAACAACTGCTCGTCGCGCACCACAGCCCACTTGCCGAAGTGGTCGAGTTCGAGCCTTGCCTGCATCCGCTCATAGGCGGCGATCTCGGTGCTGAGCATCGGCGGCCGTCCTCCCCCGCGCTGGCGCGCTTCCGTGGGCTCAGCATACTCCTATCGAGCGAACAATGTGAGAGCCGCGCCGAGCCGGCCATCCCGCCGCCGACCTACACTGGCGGCGTGAAGATCTGCCCGGCCTGCCACCAGGAGACGTTCGACGGGCGGCGCACGTGCCATCGCTGCGGCGCCGACGTCTCCCAGTTGATCCCGATGGAACTCCCGACGGAGGACGTGGCGACGCTGGTCGCGCGGGGGCCGTTGCGCTCGCGGCACGGAGCGCTGCGGTTGTCGCTGTCGGGCATCCGGTTCATCGACGGGGACGGGACGGAGTTGCTGCACGTGCCGCCGACGGCGATCCGCAAGCTCGAGCCGTACGGCAACGCCGACCTCGACGTGCACTACGACGCCGACGGGCAGGAGCGCCGGGTCCGCCTGCGGGTGCGCTGGGCGCGGATCACGGACCGGACGCCGCTGCCCGATCATTCGTCGCGGATGCGCACCTGGTTGTGGGGAGGCCGGGGGTCGCGCAACAACCGGGGGCAGCGCAGCGCGCGGGCGAAGTCGCTGGTGCGGGACCGCTGGGCGTCGGCGCTGGAGCGGCTGATCTCGGCCGACCGCTACGCGCTGCGCCGGGGCTGACGGGCAAAGGGGGCGCGATGGGGCGAAAGAATCGCAAGGGACGCAGAGGCGGCCAGCATCCGCGCCGCTTCTACCGGCCGAAGGGTGAGCACCCGGGGAGCCGTCGCGGGGCGGCGGCGGGGGAGGACGCGATCGCGGCGCGGCCGGAGCCGGCCGTGGCCCGCGTGAGCGAGGCGCCGACGCCGACCTGTGGCCGCTGCGCCGAGTGGACTCCGCGGGCCGGGCTGCTCGACGGGCCGTCGGGCGGGACGTGCCTGCACCCCGGCAGCGGGATCAGCTATCCGCCGGCCGAGATGCGGGCCTGCGACTTCTTCCATTAGCCCGGGTCCACGAAACCGGGCGCGGCCGGACGCCGCTCAGCCGAGGATCGCCTTGACGGCGGCGTCGAGGTCGCCCAGGTCGTCGAGCAGGACGTCGGGGGCGGCGGCGGCGAGCGCGTCGCGGGGGGAGAACCCGGTCGCGACGGCGACCACGCGCGCACCGATCGATCGCCCGCCCTGGACGTCGAGCGGGGTGTCGCCGATGACGACGACCTCCGCGTCCGGGGCGGCCCGCGGGCGCAGGCGCTCGAGGCCGGCGGCGAGGAACTCGGGGCGGGTGGCGCCGTCGTCGCCGAAGGCGCCGCCGCGGGGGCTGGGGTCGAAGTAGCCGTCGAGGCCGAAGTGGGCCAGCTTCACGAACGCCGTGCGCCGGAAGTTGCCGGTGCCCAGCGCCAGCAGCACGGGCTCCGCGCGCAGCCGGTCGAGGAGCGGCACGACGCCGGGCAGCGGGCGCCCCTCGCGCGACGCCAGCGTGGTCTGCAGCGCCGCGGCGAACAGCGCCACGAAGCGCTCCTGCTCGGCCCGGCCGCAGGCGCGGCCGTGCTCGCGGTAGACCTCGCGCACGACCCGCAGGTCGCTCGCGCCGGCGAAGTCGATGCCGGCCGTGGGGCGGGCGTCGGCGGGCAGGCCGAAGCACTGCCGGAAGGCGTGGTTCATGGCGCTGCTGGTCGCGCCGGTACTGCTGAGCAGCGTGCCATCAATGTCGAAGAGCAGGATGCGGCGCGGGAGCGGCGGTTCGGGACTCACTGATCGAGGTGCAGCTCGACGTCGACGTAGCCGCCCTTGATGCGCAGCCGGAAGCCGAAGCCGTCGTGCGGGACGTCGAAGACGACGACGAGGTCGGTGAGGATGCCGGGCTGGAGGTGCAGCATGAGGGCGTCGCCGTACTCGGCGTCGACGCGGGCGGCGTTCTCGGTCGCGGCGACGTTCGGGCTGAAGCTGCGCCCGTTCGCGTCGATCAGGGCGAGGGCGCCGTCGAGCAGCAGGGGCGCCGAGCCGCTGTTGCGGGCCGAGAACTGGACGCGCGCGAAGCGCTCCGTCGCGAGGGTCTCATCGCCCTCATGGCCAACGCTGTCGCTGATCTCCAAGTCGGTGACGATGACGCGCAGGTCGCCGAACTGGAAGGCGCGGTCCATGGCCTGGCGGCCGGCGGCCGGGGGCGGGCGGTCATCCGCCTCGTCCTCGTCGGGCTCGGCCGGCTCGGCGCTGACGGCGAGGGGGTCGTCGGGGGCGTCGTCGCCGGAGCCGAGCTGGAAGGTGCCGCTGATGATCAGGAAGACGATGGCGACGATCACCACCACTCCCACAACGAGGGCGTACTTCTGCGTCGCGCTGAACTTTGCCACGCGGTCCTCCGGCGGGGGTGTGGGGGCGTCGGGCCTACCGCTCGATGGGCAGGCCGGCCTCGATCCAGGCGTCGGTGCCGCCCTCGACGTTGTAGAGGTCGCTGAAGCCGGCGGCGGCGGCGAACTCGGATGCAACGGCGCTGCGCCCGCCGCTCTTGCAGATGAACATCAGCGGCTGGTCCTTGCCGCCGGCGATCTGCTCGACCTCGGCGGCGCGTTGGAAGACGCTCATATGCGGGATCAGGGGCGCGCCGGCGGCGTGGCCGTCGGCGTACTCGTCGGCCTCGCGGCAGTCGATCAGGGCCGCGCCCTCGGACTGCATGCGGCTGGCCTCCTGCACGTCGATGCGCTTGAAGGGCTCCTGGGTCGTCACGGTTTGCTCCATTCCCGGCGCGTCTGGCCGCTGGTCGGCCGCTGGCGCTACTCCGCCTCTAGTGGCTGGCCGTCTGGTGGCTAGCGTAGTGGAGGACGGCGTTGGCGAGCAGTCCAGAGCGCGACTCACCCTCGCGGGCGGCGGCTTCGTCGGCGATGGCGAGGATCCGCGCGGGCATCGTGACGTTGATGCGCATGGCCTTGCCCGAGAGCTTGGTCATGTCCACATCGACGAGCGCCCAGATGCCGTCTGCGAAGCCGGGATCGGCCTGATGCGCCTGCAGCGAGCGCTGCTCCGGGACGGGCTGGCCGTCCATCAGCAGGGCCTCGACGTGGCCCACGATCGCCTCCTGCGCCATGGCGAGGGCTGCGTCCAGGGTCTCGCCGCCCGAGAAACAGCCGGGCAGGTCGGGCACGGTGACCCCGTAGCTGCTCTCTGGGTCCTGATGGATCACGATGGGATACCGCATTATCTCGCCCTCCAGTCCCAGCCGACTTGCCGCCGCCGGTCGCACCCGCGGACACGTGCCCATTGGGCGGCACAGTAGCTAGCATATGTCCGTTCGCGGAGCCAGGGAGGAACGCTGCCATGACCACCGCCGAGTCCGCGCTGCCGACCGAGGAACGCTACGCCCCGCCGCCCGCCGCCCGCGACGGCGCGCTGCTGACGAGCCCCGAGGCCTACGCCGCGATGTACGCCCGCAGCCTGGAGGACCGCGACGGCTTCTGGCGCGAGCAGGCGGAGTCGCTGCTGGACTGGATGGCGCCGTTCGAGACGGTGGCCGACGAGGACCTGGCCGGCGGCCGCATCGGCTGGTTCCTGGGCGGGCGGCTGAACGTGAGCGCCAACTGCCTCGACCGGCACCTGGCGCAGCGCGGCGACAAGACGGCGCTGCTCTGGGAGGGCGACGAGCCGGGCGACAACCGCCGCGTGACCTACGCCGAGCTGCACGAGCAGGTCTGCCGGATGGCGAACGCGCTGCGCGGGCGCGGCATCGGCAAGGGCGACCGGGTCGCGATCTACATGGGCATGGTGCCCGAGCTGGCCGTCGCGATGCTGGCCTGCGCGCGCATCGGCGCGGTGCACTCGGTGATCTTCGGCGGCTTCAGCGCGCAGTCGATCGCCGACCGCATCGCCGACTCGGCCTGCGCGGCGGTGATCACGCAGGACGAGGGACGGCGCGGCGGCCGCGTCGTGCCGCTGAAGGCGAACGTCGACGCCGCGCTCGAGCAGACCGACTCGGTGCGCTTCGTGATCGTGTATCAGCGGGCCGACGGCGGCGCGCCGATGCAGGCCGGCCGCGACGTCTGGTGGCACGACGCGCTGGCGGCGGAGAGCTCGGCCTGCGAGCCGGTCTCGATGGACGCCGAGGACCCGCTGTTCATCCTCTACACGTCGGGCTCGACCGGGAAGCCGAAGGGCGTGCTGCACACGCAGGCGGGCTACCTGCTCTTCGCGACGATGACGCACAAGTACGTCTTCGACCTGCGCGAGGACGACATCTACTGCTGCGCGGCCGACATCGGCTGGGTGACGGGGCACAGCTACATCGTCTACGGGCCGCTGGCAAACGGCGCGACCAGCGTGATGTTCGAGTCGATCCCCACCTACCCCGACGCCGGCCGCTACTGGGACATGGTCGACCGGCTGGGCATCACCACCTTCTACACCGCGCCGACGGCGATCCGCGCGATCGCGCGCGAGGGCGACCAGCACGTCACGCGCTACAAGCGCACCAGCCTGCGCGTGCTGGGCTCGGTGGGCGAGCCGATCAACCCGGAGGCCTGGCGCTGGTACTTCAACGTCGTCGGCGAGGGGCGGGCGGCGATCGTCGATACGTACTGGCAGACGGAGACGGGCGGGCACATGATCACCGGCCTGCCGGGCGCGATCACGATGAAGCCGGGCTCGGCGTCGTTCCCGTTCTTCGGCGTGCAGCCGGTGCTGGTCGACCCGGAGGGGCGCGAGATCGAGGGCAACAACGTCAGCGGGCTGCTGTGCATGGCGGCCTCGTGGCCGGGCATGATGCGCACGATCTACGGCGACCACGAACGCTTCATCCAGACCTACCTCAGCCAGTACCCGGGCAAGTACTTCACCGGCGACGGCGCCTATCGCGACCACGAGGGCTACTACTGGCTGACCGGCCGCGTCGACGACGTGCTCAACGTCTCCGGCCATCGCATCGGCACGGCCGAGGTCGAGGGGGCGCTGGTACAGCACCCGGCCTGCGCCGAGGCGGCGGTCGTGGGCTACGCGCACGACGTCAAGGGCGTGGGCATCTACGCCTACGTGCACCTGACCGAGGGGGCCGTGCCGTCGGCGGAGTTGGCGCGGGCCATGCGGCAGTCGGTGCGGACGGTGATCGGGCCCATCGCGACGCCGGACAAGCTGCAGTTCGTGCGGCTGGGGCTGCCCAAGACGCGGTCGGGCAAGATCATGCGGCGCATCCTGCGCAAGGTGGCAGAGGGCGAGCCGGAGAACGTCGGCGACGTGACGACGCTGGCCGACCCCACCGTGGTCGAGGACATCATCGCGGGGGCGGCCGAGGCTTTCTGACCGCCGCCACCCGCGCAAAGCGCCGCGTCGCGTACGATGCGCGACGGGGCCGTCGCCGCGGGCGCGCGGACCGGAGTTCGAGAATCACCGGGAGAGTGCCGAGATGACCTATCTGGTCGTTGGAATCATCCTCATCGTCCTGCTGGTGGGCATCAGCCTGCTGCAATGGGCGCTGCGACGCCGGCAGGCCGCCCACGAGCGGGGGCTGCCGCACGTCGCCGAGCTGGCGGCGCTGGCGCTGGCCCCGGCGGAGTTCCCCGGCGGGTACCACGTGGACTACCGCGGTCCGCTGACGAACGAGCGGCTGGCCTATCAGAGCCCCGACGAGCGCGCCACGCTGGACGAGCTCGACGAGCTGGGCCGGGTGATCGGCTATCGGCAGGTGTTCCGCGACCCGCGGTCGTACGGCGAGGTGATCGACGTCGCGCTCAACTTCAGCCTGCGCGCGCGTACGCAGCAGCGCCTGCTGGCGGTCGACCTAAGCCTGTTCGAGGACGCGGAGGGGGCGGCCGATTCCGCGGGCGCGGCGGCGCCATCGGACGACGGCGCGTCGATCCGGGTCAGTGACGTCGACGGCCACGGGCTGGGCTTCGCCGGGTCGGTGCGGCAGTGGTCGCGGATGGCGGGCGCGACTGAGGTGCAGCGCAAGACTGAGGTGCGCTGGTCCAGCGGCCGGCTGAGCTGCGTCGTCTCGGGCGACAGCGAGCCGCCGGGCGGCGTCGAGGCGCAGGCCGTCTGCGACCTCGCGGCGCGCGTCCAGGAGCGGGTCGCGGCGAGCGGGCTGGCGGCAGAGACCGCCGCCGCGGGCTGATCGGACGGGACGGCTACAGCGCGTGGATCGCCTTCAACTCCTCCAGCGTGGCGCCCGTGATGCCCCGCCGCTGCTCCTCGAGCCCGGCCTCCAGGGCAGCGGCCAAGTCGGGAGCGTTCCGCAGCCGCTCCGCGAGCGCGGGATCCCCGGCCCCCGCGGGGCTCACCTGTAGGGTTCTCGTAACGCGGTCTTGTTCTGTCGTCATGACTATCTCCTCGCCGTGGCAGACCAAATCCCGACACAAACTGCCACCGCAGCCAACCCAGGCTAGCACTCTGCGTCACGGCGCGTTGACCGCCCGGATCGTCGCTTCGTACGATGGTGGGGAACCGCAGAGCGATTCGACGCCCCGGCCGACACAGCCCCGCGCATTTCGCGCAGTCCACCGGGGTCCAACGGAAGAGACGCGGAAACCCGCGAATGTCGTTGCGCGCGCACGACCCCGACCCCGGCAATCTCTGGCTGGCGCGGGCCCTGTGGGACTCGGGCGCGGTGCAGTTCGGCAGCTTCAACCTGGGCGCGACGCTCGACTCGCCGATCTACGTCAACCCGCGCCGGCTGATCGGCAACCCGCGCACGCTGCGGCGCATCGGCGAGCTGCTGGCCGACGAGACGCGCACCCTGACCGGCATGCTGCACCCGCACCTGTCGCCGTTCGAGCTGGTGGCGGGGGTGCCGCTGGGCGGGCTGCACCTGGCGACCGCGTTCTCGCTGACCTCGGACGTGCCGCTGATCTACGTGCACCCGCGGGCGCGGGCCGACGATCGCTACGAGGAGATCGAGGGGGCGTACTTCCCGGGTCAGACGGTGCTGCTGGTCGACGACCTGATCACGGGCGGCAGCAGCGTGGTCGAGACGGCCGAGACGCTGCGCTCGGCGGGGCTGATGGTGCACGACGCGATCGTGCTGATCGACCGGCAGGCCGGGGGCCACGCGCGGCTGGCCGAGGCGGGCGTCACGCTGCACCCGCTGCTGACCATCGAGAGCCTGCTCAACTACCTGGTCGCGCGGGATCTGATCACGCAGGCGCAGTACGCGCGGGCGCTGACCTACATCTCGCGCGCGACGGGCGGCGGCGTCTAGGGTCAGAGCAGGGGCGGGCCAGAGGGCGTCGCTAGAGGAGGCGGCTGACGGGCTTGCGGCCGGGCCGCGGGTCGTAGTTGGCCTTGAACATCTCGAGCTTGTCGCGCTCGATGAGGTACTTGCCGGCGAACAGCGTGGCGGGGATCTTCTTCTGCTTGATCAGGCGGCGCAGGCTCTGCGGGTGGATCTGCAGATCGCGCGCGGCCTCGACGAGGTCGAAGTAGTCATCGAACGGGGACTCGCTCATCGTCGGCGGCCGGCCTCTCCATGGCGACGCTCGGGCGGGGGCGTCGCCGGGATCGCTACGGTTCAAGCGCCTATGCAAATATAAGATCGTCCGGGACGGGCGGTCAACGCCGCACTACGCCGGGCGGTGGAGCGGGAGTCTGCGGCCCGTCGGGCCCCGGCCGATGGTCCGCATCCGTCGATGCTCAGCTCCCGTGATCCGCGATCCATTGTTCCGCTTCTTTGCGTGACATCCCGGTCTTGACCAGGATGTCGAGGGCGATCAGCGGATCAACCTGCTTGGCGCGTGGCACCAGAAGGCGCTGTGTGCTGCCCTTCTGCTTCCAGAGTTCACGCCGCTTCGTGCGGTTCTTGTATGTGTAGTTCGCTGCGCGCAGTACGGGGATGAGCTGACGCTTCGGGATCATCCGGCAGCCGCCGCCGCCAGTTCTCCGAGCGACCGGTGGCGCTGCTCATACGGCACGTCGAAGCGGGGCTGATCCGTGGGTGCCGGAGAACTCTCCTCGGCGCTCATCGTCCAGCCGTGTTCGTCCAGGAAGAGTGTCAGGTCACCCTCCTCATAGAGATCACGAAACAGCAACGAGATTGCCTCATTCATGCATTCCTGCAGTTCCTCGAACGTGGTTCCATCCGCGTTCAGGCCCAACTGCTCGCAGAAACCAATCCAGAGACCGGAGGCTGGGTTGCGCGCGAAGTCCCATGTGAAGTCCCCTTTGATCTCTACGCGTGAGACATGCGCCATCCTCGGAACCTCCTCCCATCGGACTGATCATCAGCGCCGGGCGACAATTCTCGCAGCGCGTGATCAGCACTTTCGTCCTCCAGCATACACACCCCGGGCTCGATCGAGCTGCGCCGTCGGCTCCCGGAACCGGAGCCGCTGCCCGACTATCCCCCGGCAGATGGCCCGCATCTGGTCGGCGATGCCCACGGGCCGTGCCGTCTGCCAACGTGGGCACGATCGACCATCATCCTCCGCGCTTTGACACCCGATCGGCGCGGCCGTAGGCTCGGGCGGATTTCGCGGGCCTGCGCCCGGGGCCCGGAGTAGCAGCGAGGACCCATCGTGACTGAGCGCGTGTGCGACGCCCCGACCGACAGCGTGCAGACGATCTTCGCGGCGGCGCGGGGCGCCGGCCGCCACCTGCTCTCGGAGGTCGAGGCGAAGGCGGCGCTGGGCGCGGCGGGCGTGCCCGTCACGCCGACCCGGGCCGCGTCGAGCGCGGCCGAGGCCGCGGCGATCGCGGGGGATCTGGGCTACCCGGTCGTGCTGAAGGTCGTGTCGGACACGATCACGCACAAGAGCGACATCGGCGGCGTCGAGCTGAACCTGGCCGACGCCGGCGCCGTGTCGGCGGCGTACGCGCGCATCGAGACGGCGGTGGCCGCGGCGGCGGGGGCCGGGGCGTTCGACGGCGTGTCGGTGCAGCCGATGGCGGCGCCGGGCACGGAGGTCATCATGGGCATGACGCAGGACCCGCAGTTCGGGCCGGTGCTGATGTTCGGCCTGGGCGGCGTGCTGGTCGAGGTGCTGAAGGACGTGGCCTTCCGCGTCGTGCCGCTGGAGCCGCACGACGCCGCCGAGATGATCCGCGAGATCCAGGGCTTCCCGGTGCTCGAGGGCTACCGCGGGACGCCGCCGGCCGACCTCTCGGCGCTGGAGTCGATCCTGCTATCGCTGTCGGAGTTCGCGGAGGCGCACCCCGAGGTGCAAGAGCTCGACCTGAACCCGATCCTGGCCCGCCACGACGGGGCGACCGCGGTGGACGCGCGCATCGTGCTGACGCCGGCCTGACCCGAGATGCCGATCTCCCTTGATCGCCTGGAGCGCGTGCTCAATCCGTCGGCCGTCGCCGTGGTGGGCGACAAGCGGGCGTCGGGCTACATGTGGCTCAACGCGCTCAAGACGTTCGAGGGCAACCTCTACTCGGTGCAGGTCGACCCGCGCGAGGTCGAGGGCATCGCGGCGCTGGGCGTGCCCAACTTCGCCAGCCTGACGGAGATCCCGGAGCCGGTCGACTACGTGGTCTGCGCGGTGCCGCGCAAGATCGCGCCGATCATCGTGCGCGACTGCATCGCGGCCGCGGTGGGCGGCGTGACGCTGTTCACGTCGGGCTTCGCGGAGACGGGGGAGGCCGAGGGGGTCGCGCTGCAGGAGCAGATCGGCGCGCTGGCGCGGGAGGGCGATCTGCTGCTGATCGGGCCGAACTGCATGGGGCTGCACAACCCGCGGCTGGGCGTGCGCTTTCACCGCGACCAGCCACACGGGCAGGCGGGCGAGGTGGGCTTCATCTCGCAGAGCGGGACGCACGGGATGCACTTCAGCCTGGTGGGCGCGACGCGCGGCGTCGTATGCAGCACGCTGATCTCGTTCGGCAACGGCATCGTGCTGGAGGCGGCCGACTACCTCGACTACCTGGCGGCCGACGCGCGCACGCGCGTGATCGGCATGTACATCGAGGGGGCGCGCGACGGGCGGCGCTTCGTGCGCTCGCTGCGGGCGGCGGCGTCGCGCAAGCCGGTGGTCGTCTGGAAGGGCGGCCAGACGCGGGCCGGCTCGACGGCGGCGCGGTCGCACACGGCGGCCCTGGCGACGGACCAGGCGGTGTGGGAGGCGATCGTGCGGCAGGCAGGCGCGCTCAGCGTCGGCAGCCTGGACGAGATGGTCGACGTCGTGCACGCGCTGCAGCGCACGAAGCCGGGACGCGGCCGTCGGGTGGCGCTGATGGCGATGACGGGCGGCCAGTCGGTGGCGCTGGCCGACGCCTTCGCGCGGGAGGGCTGGGAGGTGCCGCGCTTCGCGGAGTCGACCTACGCGCAGCTGGGGGAGTTCTTCAACGTGATCGGGGGGTCGTACCAGAACCCGCTCGACATGGCGGGCACGATCATGACCGACCGCGCGGCGCTCGACCGCCTGCTCGACCTGATGGCCGACGACCCGAACGTCGACGCGGTGGCGATGGAGGTCTCGGCGACGTTCGCGGCGCAGCGCTGGGAGCGCGAGCCGGAGGAGCTGGCGTCGCTGATCCGATCGCTGCGGCGCTTCCAGGAGCGGTCGGACAAGCCGTTCGTGACGGCGCTGCACCCGTCGTACGTCGAGGCGGCGGCGCTGAAGGCGCGGGACGCGCTGCAGGAGGCGGGGCTGCCCGTGTTTCCCAGCTTCGAGCGGGCGGCGAACGCGCTGGCCAAGAGCGTCTCGCTGAAGCCGTCGCTGCACCCGGGCGGCGCGGCCTAGCGGCCCGCGCTGACGGCCGGCGTAACGCGCTGTGCGCGCGATCCGCGCGTGATGTGCCAAGATCGGGCCCAGAGCGGCGACGAGCGATTGGGGCGGTCGTGGCGGATCCCTGCGTCTACGTGGACCACGCGGCGACGACGCCGGTCCACCCGGTGGTGGCGCGGGCGATGGCGCCCTACCTGTCGGCCCGCTTCGGCAACCCCAGCAGCCTCTACCGGCTGGGCCGCGAGGCGCAGGCCGCCATCGATGACGCCCGCGACCGCGTGGCGTCGGTGCTGGGCTGTCGCCCGGGCGAGGTCGTCTTCACCAGCGGCGGCACGGAGTCGATCAACCTGGCGCTGAAGGGGGTGGCCTTCGCGCAGCAGCTGGCGGGCGTGGGCGATCGCATCGTCTCGACGACGGTCGAGCATCACGCTGTGCTGCACACGCTCGAGTTCCTGGAGCGCTTCGGCTTCGGGATCGAGCGGGTGGAGGTGGACGGGGAGGGGCGCATCGACCCGGCGGCGGTCGCGGCGGCGGTCGATGAGCGCACTGTGCTGGTCAACGTGATGCTGGCCAACAACGAGGTCGGCACGGTGCAGCCGGTGGCCGCGGTCGCGGCGGCGCTGCGCGATCGGGCGGCGGCGCTGGGGCGCATGGTGCCGCTGCACACGGACGCCGTGCAGGCGCCAGGCCAACTGCCGCTCGACGTCGGGGAGCTGGGCGTCGACCTGCTGTCGATCTCGGCGCACAAGTTCCGCGGGCCGAAGGGCGTCGGCGCGCTCTTCCTGCGACGCGGGACGCCGTTCCTCGCGCAGCAGACCGGCGGCGGGCAGGAGCGGGCGCGCCGCGCGGGCACCGAGAATCCGGGCGGCATCGTGGGGATGGGCGTCGCGCTGGAGCTGGCCGAGCAGCAGCGCGAGCTGCACGTGCGGCACACGCGCGGCCTGCGCGACCGCTTCTTCGAGCGGGCGCTGCGCGAGATCCCCGGGGCCATGCGCAACGGCCCGACGCACGACCGGCTGGCGAACAACGCCAACGTGCGCTTCGACGGCGTGGACGGGCAGTCGCTGCTGGAGGCGCTCGACGCCGCGGGCGTGGCGGCCTCGAGCGGCAGCGCCTGCACGGCGCAGTCGTGGGAGCCGAGCCACGTGCTGCTGGCGATGGGCGTCGATCAGGACGCGGCGGCGGGCAGCCTGCGCCTCAGCTTCGGGCTGGAGAACAGCCGCGCCGACGTGGACGCGATCGTCGAGTTGCTGCGCGAGATCGTGCCGGCGCTGCGGGCGGCGGAGACCGTCGTAACGTAGGCCGGGCCGGGCCGAGGGGAGGGATCGATGCCACGCTTACGACTCCCCGGCCGCGGACGCTCCGGCGGCGGACGCTCGAGTGGCGGACGGCCGCTGTACAACGCGCACATCGTCGTGGGGCTGGGCAACCCGGGCGGGCGCTACGCGACGCACCGGCACAACGCGGGCGCGCGCGTCGTCGGGCTGCTGAGCGAGCGGCTGACGCTGCCGCTGACGCAGGAGGCCAAGCTCTTCGTCGGCGGGCAGGGCGCGACGCCGTACGGGCCGGTCGTGCTGGCGCAGCCGCGCGTCTTCATGAACGAGAGCGGGCGCGCCGTGCAGTCGCTGCTGACGCAGCATCGGGCGCATCCGCGGCAGCTGATCCTGATCGTCGATGAGTTGGACATCGAGGTGGGGCGCATCCGCGTGCGTGGCGAGGGTGGCGACGGCGGCCAGAAGGGGATGCGCTCGATCCGGGAGACGATCGGGGCGCTGGACTTCCCGCGGGTGCGGATCGGCGTCGGGCGGCCGTACGTCAACGACGAGCCGTCGCACCACCCCGACGTCGTGGCCGACCACCTGCTGTCGAGCCCGATCCCGGAGGAGCGCGCGGCGCTGCGCGCCGCCGAAGCGCAGGCGGCGGAGGCCGTCATCGCGATCCTGCGCGACGGCGTCGAGGCGGCGATGAACGCCTTCAACGGCGTCGCGCCGCCGCCGGAGGAACGGCGGCCCGGGGCCCGCTAACGGGCCAACGGCGTAGACTGGCGATCGCGGTCGCGCGGGCGGCCGTTCGATACGACATCGCAGGGGCGGGCCTTCGGGCCGGCCCCTTTAGGGCGTTCGGCAAAGGCGCGACATGGGGATGCCGCTGATCGACGAAACGACGCCGGGCCTGCTGTCGGGCCTGCTGCCCGCCGTCGCCGACGAGTTGCGTCGCGCCGGGCCGACGGCCGGGGAGGCCGCTGCCCGCACGCTGGGCGTGCCCGACGGCGCGAAGCCGGCCGTCGTCGCGGCGCTGTACGGGATCGGGGATGACGACGGGGCGGCCGACGCGCCGATGATCGTCGTGACGCCGAGGCCGGCGCGGGCGCGCGCCCTGCTGGAGGAGATCCGCGAGTGGCTGCCGGCCGGGGCGTCGGACGCGGTGCTGTCGTTCCCGGCGCGGGAGAGCCTGCCCTACGAGCGTCGTCGCGCGACGGGCGAGGCGGGGGCGGAGCGGCTGCGGGTGCTGTCGGCGCTGGCCGCGGGGTCGCGCCCGCTGATCGTGACCGACGTGCAGGCGCTGGCCCAGGGCACGCTGCGGCCGCGCGCGGCGGTCGCGCCGCTGCGGCGGGGGGCGTCGCTCGACGCCGAAGCGCTGCTGCGGGCGCTCGACGCGGTGGGCTACCGGCGCGAGGCGGTGGTCGATGGGCCGGGCACGCTGACGCGGCGCGGCGGCATCATCGACGTCTTCCCGCCCACCGACGAGCTGCCGCTGCGCATCGAGCTGTTCGGGTCGGAGGTCGAGAGCCTGCGCCGCTTCGACCCGGCGACGCAGCGCTCGGTGGGGCGGGTGGAGACGGCGTCGGTCGGGCCGGCGAGCGAGGCGCGCGTCGAGCCGGAGATGCGGGCGCTGGCGGGCGACCTGCTGGCAGCGCTGTCGCGGGAGGACGGGACCAGCGCGCGGCTGCCGTCGGAGGCGGACGTGCCCGGCCTGGCGCCGGACCTGGAGCGGCTGTCGCAGGGGGAGGCGCCGGTCAACGCGGCCTTCTGGACGGCGTTCCTGGCCGGCGGCGCGCTGTGGGAGCACCTGCCCGACGACACGCGCTGGGTCTGGGAGGAGGCCGACGAGTGCCGCCGCCACGCGGAGGAACTCGACGACCTGGCGCAGCGCACGCGGGCGTCGCTGGAGGCGCGCGGCAGCGTGCCGCCGGGGATGCCGCTCCCGCATCGGACGGCGGAGGCGCTGTTCGCAGCGGTGGCGGGTCGCCGGCCGCGGGTCGACCTGCGGCGCTTCGCGACCGGAGGCGCGCCCGGCGAGGGCGAGGCGCAACGGCTGCGTTTCGGGCCAGTGGAGGCGTTCGGGGCGCGGCTGCGGCAGCTGATGGATCGCGTGCAGGACTGGCGCGGGGAGGGGCGGCGCACGGTCATCGTGTCGTTGCAGTCGCCGCGGCTGGCGGAGTTGTTCGAGGGCGAGGGCATCCCGGCCGCCCAGGAGGCGGCGCTGTCGTCGCTGCCGGGAGCCGGGGCGGTGCGGCTGATCCGCGGCTCGATCCCGCACGGCTGGGCGCTGCCGGCCGGGGGCGGCGACGTCGTGCTGCTATCGGACACGGAGGTGTTCGGCTTCGCCAAGCAGCGGCGGCGCCGGGGCCGCCCGCGCCGCCAGCACGAGTCGTTCCTCGAGGACCTGCAGCCCGGCGACTACGTGGTGCACATCGAGCACGGCATCGGGCGGTTCACGGGCATCGCGCGGCAGACGGTCGGCGAGCGGGAGCGCGAGTACCTGGAGCTGCGCTACGCCGACGAGGACCGCCTGCTCGTGCCGACGGACCAGCTGCACCGCCTGCAGCGCTACGTCGGCCCCAGCGACCACGCGCCGGCGCTGACCCGGCTGGGCACGCAGCAGTGGTCCCGGGCGAAGCAGCGGGTGCAGGCGTCGGTGCGGGCGCTGGCCGAGGATCTGCTGCAGCTCTACGCGGCGCGCCAGGTGCTGCCGGGGCTGGCGGCGGGGCCCGACACGCCCTGGCAGATGGAGCTGGAGGCGTCGTTCCCGTACGTCGAGACGCCCGATCAGCTCGACGCGCTGCGCGAGGTCAAGCTCGACATGGAGCGCGACCGGCCGATGGACCGCATCGTCGTCGGAGACGTGGGCTACGGCAAGACCGAGGTCGCGGTGCGGGCGGCCTTCAAGGCGATCGACTCGGGCCGGCAGGTGGCGATGCTCGTGCCGACGACGGTGCTCGCGCAGCAGCACATCAACACGGTGCACGAGCGCACGGCGGCCTTCCCGATCCGGGTCGAGATGCTGTCGCGCTTCCGCTCGCCCGCCGAGCAGCGCGAGGTGCTGGCCGGGCTCGCCGACGGGTCGGTGGACATGGTGATCGGGACGCACCGGCTGCTGCAGGCCGACGTGGCGTTCAGGTCGCTGGGGCTGGTCGTGATCGACGAGGAGCAGCGCTTCGGGGTCGCGCACAAGGAGCGGCTCAAGCGGATGCGCCGCGAGGTCGACGTGCTGACGCTGTCGGCCACGCCGATCCCGCGCACGCTGCACATGGCGCTGAGCGCGATCCGCGACATGTCGACCATCGAGACGCCGCCCGAGGAGCGGCTGCCGATCACGACCTACGTAATGGAGACCGACGACCAGGTCGTGCGGGAGGCGATCCTGCGCGAGATCGAGCGCGGCGGGCAGGTGTACTTCCTGCACAACCGGGTGCGCACGATCGAGGCGGTGGCGAGATGGCTGCGGGAACTCGTGCCGGAGGGGCGCTTCGTGGTCGGGCACGGGCAGATGCCGGAGGGGCAGCTGGAGGAGGTGATGACGTCGTTCGTGGCGGGCGACGCCGACGCGCTGGTCTGCACGACGATCATCGAGTCGGGGCTCGACATCCCCAACGTCAACACGATCATCATCCATCAGGCGCAGCGGCTGGGGCTGGCGCAGTTGTACCAGCTGCGGGGGCGGGTCGGCCGCAGCGCGGCGCAGGCCTACGCCTACCTGCTCTACGACCGCGCGCGCCCGCTGGGCGAGGCGGCGCAGAAGCGCCTGCAGACCATCTTCGACGCGACGGAGCTGGGGGCGGGCTTCCAGATCGCGCTGCGGGACCTGGAGATCCGCGGCACCGGCAACCTGCTGGGGGCCGAGCAGAGCGGTCAGATCGGCGCGGTGGGCTTCGAGCTGTACACGCAGCTGCTGGCCGAGAGCGTCGAGGGGCTGCGAGCGACGCGGGAGGGGCGGCCGCCTAAGCCGGCGCGGCGGGGGCCCACGGTGTCGATCGACCTGCCTCTGGTGGCGCACCTCCCGGCGTCGTACGTGGGCGACCTCAACAGCCGGCTGGCCGCCTACCAGGAGATCGCGGCGGTCGAGACGACCGACGGCGTGGCGCGCGTGCGGGCAGGGCTGCGCGATCGCTACGGGGAGCCGCCGGCGCCGGTCGAGGCGCTGCTGCGCACCGTGCGCCTGCGCTGTCTGGCGGCGCGGGTGGGGGCGGCGTCGTTGCAGTACGACGGCCAGCGCGTCGTGCTGCAGCTGGCCGAGGGGCTGACGTTCGACGGCGCGGCGCGGCGGGCGTCGCTGCCGCCGGGGGCGCGGCTGGGACGCACGCAGTTGCGCGTCGAGACGCGCGGCGACGGAACGGCCGCGCGGGCCGACTGGCTGGACACCGTCGAGCAGGCGCTGGTCGCGCTGGGCGACGCCCTGCCGGATGCGCAGGCCGCGGACGCCGCTACGCGAGCCGGTTGCTAGGATGACGGGGCGCCGGCGTCGGGCCGTTCGGGCCGTGACTCCGGCGGCGGTGTCCTCGGGGCGTGGCGCAGTCCGGTAGCGCACTTGACTGGGGGTCAAGAGGCCGTCGGTTCGAATCCGACCGCCCCGACCAGGCACACCGCATCGGTGGCGATCGCGGGACGCCGCCTCAGCCGACCGCCTCGCCGGGGGTCGGGGCGGCGGGGTCGATCAGGGATTGGGCTTTGAGGTCGCGCCAGAGGGCGGGGGGGATGGGGACGGACAGGCGCTCGGCGCTCTGGGCCGTCTCGGCGGGGGACTTCGCGCCGGGGATGACCGCCACGACGGCCGGATGGGCGAGGGGGAACTGCAACGCCGCCGTGGCCAGCGGCACGCCGTGGGCCTCGCAGGTCGCTTGCATGACGCGGGAGCGCTCGACGACGTCGGGCGAAGCGGGCGCGTACATGTACGCGGCTTCGCCGGGCGCGGCGAGCCAGCCGCCGGCGTAGGGCGAGGCGATGACGACGCCGATGCCGCGCCGCTCGCAGAGGGGCATCAGGCGTCGCAGGGCGCGCTGCTCGAGCAGCGTGTAGCCGCCGGCGACGATGAAGAAGTCGAGGTCGACCATCTCCACGAGGCGCTCGTAGAGGTCCTCGTGGCTGCCGTCGAGCCAGCTGGGGGCGTTCTGCGGCTGCAGGTTGCAGCCGATGCCGATGGCGCGGATGGCGCCGGCCTCGCGTAGCTCCTCCAGGGCGCGGGCGCCGCCGCCGCCGTCGCGCGAGAGCTCGCGCAGGTGGGCGTCCATCTGCCCGGCGTCGTGGTAGCCCCAGTCCATGTCGTGGATCGTGAGGCTGTCGACGGCGGCCAGGCCGAGCCGCTGGCGCGAGTCGTAGTGCTGGGCGTGGATGGCGTCGTAGGTGTATTCGAAGGCGATGCGGAAGCCGCTGCGCCGGTCGCGGGGGGTGCGGGGGGAGCCGTCGGGGCCGAGCGTCTTGCGGCTCTCGTCGCGGACGGGCTCGGGCACGAGCCACTTGCCGACCTTGGTGTTGAGGACGAATTGATCGCGGGCGTCGAGCGCCCCCAGGGCCAGGCCGAGGCGGCGCTCGGAGCGGCCGATGCCGTACCAGGGCGCGGTGTCGAAGAAGCGCACGCCCTGATCCCAGGCCTCGCGCACCGTGGCGAGGGCGACGTCGTCGGGCACGGCGGCGCCGCCGATCGTGCCGCCGCCGAAGCCGAGCGGCGTGACGCTGAGGTCGCTCTCGCCGACGCGGCGCGGGGTCGTGACATCCATGGGGGCCTCCTCCCGGCGATCGGGGCAAGTGTAGCGGGGGTGGTCGGAGGGGGTGGGGCGGGGGGGATCGCTGGCGACACACAATGGTGGCCGGTACCGTGGAGCCGATCTGCTCCGCACCGCCCGAAAGGCAACACCATGGTCTGGCAACCCGAGGTCGATGAACTCCAGCGCCGTCACGCGATGGCCGACGCGATGGGCGGCCCCGAGGGGGTCGCGCGGCAGCGCACGCGGGGCAAGCTGATGGTGCGCGAGCGGCTGGACATGCTGGTCGACCCCGGATCCTTCCGGCAGATGGGCAAGCTGGCCGGACACGCCGAGTACGACGCCGACGGCGCCCTGACCGCGTTCACGCCCGGCAGCCGGCTGCGGGGCGTCGCGAAGGTCAACGGGCGCCGCGTCTGGCTGCAGGCGACGGACTTCTCGGTCCGCGGCGCCAGCGGCCACGACGACGACGGCGGCGTGGACATCGGACACGGCCACCCCGACGCGTTGGAGCTGCGGCTGCCGGCGGTCTTCCTGATCGACACCGCCGGGGGCAGCGTGAACGAGTACAACGAGCTGGGCCGCACCTACATCCCCGACGGCCCCGAGTACTCCGAAAGCGTCTCGAACCAGCTCAGCCTGGCGCCGGTCGTGTCGGTCGTGCTGGGGCCGGCGGCGGGCGGCGCGGCGCCCCTGCCGCCCCTGGCCCACTTCAGCGTCATGTCCAAGGGCACGGGGCAGGTCTTCCCCGGCGGGCCGCCGGTCGTCAAGGCGGCGCTGGGCATCGAGATCGACAAGGAGGACCTGGGCGGCTGGCGCATCCACACGCGGGTGAGCGGCGTCGTCGATAACGCGGCGGAGAGCGAGGCCGACGCGATCGAGCAGGCCAAGCGCTTCCTCAGCTACCTGCCCGACAACGTCTGGCAGATGCCCCCGCGCGGCGACACCTCGGACGACCCGAACCGCCGCGACGAGCGCCTGCTGTCGCTCGTGCCGCGCGACATCCGCAAGGTCTACGACCCCTACGTGATGATCGCAGGCGTGTTCGACGCGGGGTCGTTCTTCGAGATCGCCCCCGCCTACGGCCGCTCCCGCGTGATCGGACTCGCGCGCACGCACGGCTACCCGATCGGCGTGATCACGAGCAACCCGCGCTACAAGGGCGGCTCGATGGACACGGCGGCGGCCGAGAAGTCGACCCGCCTGGTGCAACTCTGCGACACGTTCCACATCCCCGTGGTGATCCTGCTCGACGAGCCGGGCTTCCAGGTGGGCGTGGAGTCGGAGAAGCAGGGCGTCGAGCGGGCCGGCGCGCGGCTGATGCACGCCATGCTGCAGAGCCGCATACCCTGGGTGTCGATCATCCTGCGGCGGACGTTCGGCTTGGCCGGCGGCATCCAGTACCGCGCGGGGCCGCACCTCTATCGCCGCTACGCCTGGGTCTCGGGACGCTGGGGGTCGATGCACATCGAGGGCGGTACCGACGCCGCCTTCCGGCGCGTCATCGCCGAAGCGCCCGACCCCGACGCGAAGCGCGCGGAGATCGAGGACGGGCTGCGGCAGCTGACCTCGCCCTTCCGCACCGCCGAGGCCAGCGGCCTGGACCTGATCGACCCGCGCGACACGCGGTCCATCCTCTGCGACTTCGTGGACATGGCGCAGGGCGTGATCAAGACGCAGCTCGGCCCCGGCGTCGGGCCCACGTACCGCCCCTAGCGGGGACGGCGGCGGGCCTTCGGGGCGGGGGCGACCTCACCCCCTAACCCCCTCTCCATCTGAACCGATGGAGAGGGGGACCGGAGGGGCAGGTTCGACGGCGGACGGCCGAGGACGCTAGAATGAGGGCCAATTCCTCCCCGTCCGCTGGATCCTGGCTTCGGCCGGATCCCCGGGCGGGTGTTCTCTTGTGCGTGCGTCGTTGCTGGGCGAGATCTCGCCTCACCGGGAGGGCGTCGGAGTGGCTCTGAGACTACTTCGCTTGGAACTCGTTGAACGCCTTTAGCAATTTCATGATGGCCGCCATGTTCAGTTCTTCTCCTGCATAGCGACACTCATAGAGGCCCTGCAGGTTGGACGGGAGTTGCACTCCCTCCTCGACCAGCAGGACGAACTTGTCCCCATACAGGGCCATGGCCGCGCCGATCTCGATCAGGACGTTCTCGTTGATCTGCGGAACTTCGTTCCCTTCCGCGTCGAGAAGCACGCGTTCTGCGCTCACGTGGATGACGGCGGCCTTACACGCCCTCATGCCATCCATGACCTTCTGAGGGACAGGCTTGGCAGCCGTCTCCTGCTCAATGGCCACTACAGGCTCATACTTCCCATACGCGACGAGTTCTTTGACTTGGCTCAGAATCTTCTCGTTGTTGCCGTGTGTGATGAAGACGCGGTTCCCGTCTCTGTCCGTGGCGTCCACGCCCTCGTCACCGGCGTCGGCATCCATCGGCGGTTCAGGATCACCGAGTTCGGTCGAGTGAGCGGTCGGAGGCTCGAGTTCGGCCGGAAGCTCCGACCCCTCAATGAACGCACGCGCGCCTGCCACATCGAAGTCGAAGCGGGTCTGCATTCCTCTGCGACCAAAGGTGAGCACTCCAAGATCAGCAGCTTGCGCGATGTGGAAGAAGCAAATCGCTTGGTATTTAAGGGTCCTATCTGAATCTGCGACGTCGTCCCTGAAGTGCTCATGCCAGTGAGCCGCTAGATCGGTTGCGGTGATCCTGCCTTCGCTGCGGTGAGCAACCCGCTCCACAATCGCCTTATATGGCGCCACTCTGCGGACCACGTCACGCAGCACACCGCTCTGATGGGCACCGGAATCCACCACGCAGCGGCGTCCCTGAGTGGTGATTTTCATCTTTCCGTCGGGGTCGTCTTCGATGAGCCCCCAGAACTTCAACGCGGTGAGCTTCCGCCCGTCGAGTTCCTTGCTGTCCAGGACAGCCTTGGCCTCGGCAAGCGTGGCCCCAGTCGGCTTGGTCGCCAGGTAGGTGCACACAGCACCGATGTCCTCGACTGTCGCACGGATGGGAAGAGACACGACAACCTCCATTCGTTTGCCCGCATGCTAAGCGGCATTCGATGGGGTGTCAAGCGTCGGATAAGTGAGTCTCTTGACAGTGTCTCCGTGGTGGGGTGGATCCGAGACTTCCCTGATCGCCGCAAGTGCAGCAACCACTCGGCGGGCAATGCCCTGCAGGGGTGGCGATGGCGATGCTGCGGTGGCGACGGAAGCGGACCCCGACCGGCCCCGGCTGTTCACCCGCGACTACGTCCTGACGACGCTGGGGACGTTCAGCTAGGCGGGAGGAGGGTCCACGCGCGGGGGCGCTTGTTGGAGGAACCGGTCGCGGGTATCCGCGAGACGCTCGCCCTTGTAGCGCCAGTCCACCCACCCGTTGCGCCGCTGCCCTTGACGGATCGCGCTGGACGCGGCCGAGAGCTTGGGGAACCGTCTCCCCTGCCATTCGACCATCCCATCTCGCAGTCGCGCGAAGTGGGGCTCCCCATGCACCCGTGTCTCGATCACAGCATCGGGTGGCAGTAGACCAGCGTCGACCAGATCACGGATCGCGACGCCACCAACTCCCCTACCCCTGCCCGACGGCCGAGGGCGATCCGGCTCAACGGAAGCGTGCTCCCCGGCGGGCGGCGTCGCGTCGGTCTCGGCAACTTGGGGGGAGGCAGGTTCCGGTCGGCTCTCCGGCACGGTCGCGCCGGTCCCGGAACGATAGGAGTCGATGAATTCGACAATCGCGTCGCCGCTAACGCGTTCTTTGAAGCGCCTGTGGATGTCCCGCCGCAACTCGGTGATCGCTGAGGAATCGGGGGACGACAGCTGGTCCGAGACCACGCGCTCGATGAGCAGAGCCTGGCGAGCCCTTGTGGCCACCGCCTCGTCGTACGCCAGCACCAGAAGCGCCTGCCACGCCTCCTCCGTGCTGCCGGCGTCGGCGTCGATGCGGACCTCCGCGACGCGCTTGTCCTCCAGCGAGCAGTCGGTCAAGTGCGCGTCGTAGAGAGCCCATACGAGGCCGTTGGTGACCAGGCACCATCGCACGCCGTGTACGGCGGCGTATTGCACGCACTGGGCTGCGTGCTTCGCGGTGATCGTGGTCCGTATGCGCTTGGCCTCGACCACGGCTTTTGGTTCGCCACCGACACGGAGCTCGAAATCGATCGACTCACCCGTGGCAGAGATGTGCGCTTCGCGCTTCAGTTTGGTGTAGTTGTCGTAGCCCAGCGATGCCAGCACGGGCTCGATGAGGTAGGAGCGCGTGTCGGCTTCACTGAGGTCGTGCTGCAGGAAATCGGCCCGCTCGCACGCGACGTACGCGGCGTGCGTGAGGAACTGAGCCTTGGGGTCGTCCGTAGCCGCCATCGGAACTGCCGCCTTCCGCCATCTGAGGAGCGCGCAGGCTACCGGTCGAGTCGGGTTCGGGTCCAGCCCGGAGAAAGGGGCGGCGCCCCGCTACGACCGCGATCGGCGATACTGCCCCGGTGACCCCACCGACGCCCGGCCGTCCGCCGCTCTTCACCCGCGACTACATCCTCACGACGGTGGGGACGTTCAGCTTCTTCGCGAGCTTCATGTACCTGCTGTCGGTGCTGCCCGACTACGTCGACGAGATCGGCGGCGCGGAGTGGCAGGTGGGGCTGGTGGTGGGGGGCTTCGGGCTGCTGCCGCTGCTGATCCGGCCGCACGTGGGGCGCTGGTGCGACGAGGGCAACCGCCTGCGCTTGATGCGGCTGGGCACGGTGGTCTTCGCGCTGGCGCTGTTCCTGATGGTGTTCTCGCAGGACGTGTGGTCGCTGCTGGCGCTGCGCCTGGTGCAGGGGATTGGCATGGCGCTGTGGCCGACGTCGGCGACGTCGCTGGCGGCGGAGTTGATCCCGCCCTCGCGCCGCGGCGAGGGGCTGGGCTTCTTCGGGATGGCGGCGTCGGGGGCGCAGATCACGATGCCGGCGCTGGGCGTGGTGATCGCCGACACGTGGGGCTTCGATGCGGTGTTCATCGTGTCGGCGGCGACGTCGCTGGCGACGCTGGTCTTCACGGTGGGGGTGCAGGAGCCGCGCGGGGCGCCGGCCGGCACGGGCCCGCGGCCGACGCTGTTCCCGCGCGGGGCGCTGTTTCCGATGAGCATCTTCCTGACGTTCACCTTCGCGTGGTCGGCGGCGGCGACGTTCCTGCCGCTGCTGGGCAAGGAGCGCGACCTGGGCAACGTGGGGCTGTTCTTTCTGGTGATGGGCGTGACGACGGTGCTGGTGCGGCCCACGGCGGGGCGCATCTCGGACCGCGTGGGGCGGGTGCGCATCGCACTGCTGGGACTGATCGTGGCGGCCGCCGGGATGCTGATCCTGACGCAGGCGCAGAACAGCACCGAGATGCTGCTGTCCGGGGCGGTCGCGGGGCTGGGCTTCGCGGCGGTCCACACGACGATGCTGGCGCTCTCGATCGACCGGGTGGGGGCCGGACAGCGCGGCGGCGCGACGGCGATCTTCCAGGTGGCGTGGGACCTGGGGCAGTTGATCGCGGGGGTGGGACTGGGCTTCGTGGCGTCGGCACTCGACGTGGAGACGGTGTTCTGGGTGTCGGCGATCCTGCTGCTGGTGGGAGCGGCGGCGCTGCTGGGCGGTCGCACGCGGGGCTGGACGCGTCCTCACGCCACCGCGGTCGCGGGGGCCTCCGACTAGCGCAGGTGCCGCAGGCGCGGATCGAGCGTGTCGCGCAGCCAGTCGCCCATCAGGTTGCCGGTCAGGGAGACCGTCAGCAGCGCCAGCCCCGGCAGCCAGATCGTCCACCAGGCGATGCCCATCGTGTCGAGGCCCTCCGTGATCATGCGCCCCCACGACGCCGTGCCTGGCGGCACGCCGACGGACAGGAAGCTCAGCGCGGCCTCGGCCAGGATCACCAGCGCGACCTCCAGCGTCATGATGATCACGACGGTATTCACCACGTTCGGGAACAGGTGCTTGCGCATGATCCACCAGCCCGTCCCACCCGTCGCCAGCGACGCCGTGACGAAGTCGCGCTCCTTCAGCGAGAGCACGTCGGCCCGCACCAGCCGCGCATACGAGGGCCAGGTCCAGATCAGCAGGATGATGATCACGTTGCGCAGGCTGGCTCCCACCAGGGCCGCCAGCAGCACCGCGAAGAGAATCGCCGGCAGCGCCAGCTGCACGTCGACCAGCCGCATCAGCAGCTGGCCGAGGAGGCCACCCACCCAACCCGCGACCAGCCCCAGCAGCGTCCCGATCAGCGCCGCGCCCGGCACCACGATGCCCACGACGATCACGGAGATGCGCGCCCCGTGCACCAGCCGGCTGTACATGTCCCGGCCCAGGTCGTCGGTGCCCAGCGGGTAGTCCCAGGTGCCCCCGTCGAAGACGGGCGGCCGCAAGCGGTTCAGGACGTCGATGTGCTCCGGGTCGTACTTCGCCAGCACGTCCGCCCCGGCGCCGAACACGAGCAGCCCGACCACGATCAGGATGGGCAGCGAGAGCCCCAGCCAGCGTCGCCAGCGGATGCCCCCGCGCCGGCGCTCGACCTGGAGAACGGGGGCCGGAGCGGCCGTGTCCCGGGCCATCAGGCGGCCCCCGCTCGGATGCGCGGATCGATCATCCGGTAGGTCACGTCCACGAACAGGTTCGCCACCGCGATCGAGATCGCGAAGACGATGATCCCCGCCTGCACGACCGGGAAGTCATCCTCCAGGATCGCGGTGACGAGCAGCCGGCCGACCCCCGGCCAGGCGAACACCATCTCGATGATCACCGACCCGCCGATCAGGCGGCCCAGCGAGAGACCCAGCATCGTGATGACCGGCAGCAGCGCGTGGCGGATCGCATGCCGGAAGACCACCACCCGTTCGTCCAGCCCCTTGGCCCGCGCCGTACGAATGAAGTCGGTGTCCATCACATCGATCATCCCCGACCGGGTCAGCCGCATGATGGCGACCAACTCGAACAGCCCCAGCGCGATCGCCGGCATGATCAACGATTTGAAGCCCTCCTTCGAGCCGCCGGTGGGCAGCCAGCCCAGCTCCACCGCGAAGAAGAAGATCATCATCAGACCCAGCCAGAAGCCCGGCGTGGCCTGGCCGATCACCGCGAGGAAGCGCGTGACCCAGTCGATGGCCGTGCCGCGTCGCAGCGCCGCGAGGATCCCCATGGGCACGGCCAGCACGATCGCGAACACCAGGCCGGCCACGCCCAGCTTGACCGTGTTGATCGCCCGCTCTCCGATCAGCGTGAGCGCCTGTTTGCCGCCGCCGCCCCGGAACGAGATCCCCAGGTCCCCCTGCGCCATGTCGAGCAGGAAGGCGCCGTACTGGACGATCAGCGGCTTGTCCAGGCCCAGGTGCTCACGGATGCGGTCGATGTCTTCCTGGCTCGCGCTCATCGTCGGCACGAGGAACACTTCCGGGTTGCCGATGGTGCGCGAGACGAAGAACACGATCGTCACGACGAACATGACGACGATGAAGGCCTGCACCAGCCGGATCGCGAGGTAGTGCCAGAACTGCATCAGGTCCCTTGCGGCTCGCGCTCCGATGCGACGACGGGCGCGCTCCCCCGGCTCCGACGCGCGCGGCGTCTCGCCGGCGCCGATCCGCGCGCGCGCATACTACAGGCGCGCTCGGCCGGCGGGCGCCGCCTAAGCGAACTGGTCGCGGCCGGCTTCCATGAGCGGTTCGACGCGCCCCGCCTCGTCGCCGTACTTGAACGGGTAGAGGTGCTCGAGGCCCAAGATGCGGGTGAGTTCGGGGTGGCGGTGGATGATCTCGGGGTCGAGTTCCCGCCACTCTTGGATGCCCTTGATGTAGGAGCGCATCCAGGTCATCACCAGGGTGACGCGCAGGCCGGGCGTGCTGCGGGGGTGCGCGCCGTGCCAGGTCGCGCCGTGCCAGACGGCCAGGGAGCCCTCGGTGGCGCTCAGCGGCACGGCGCGGTAGGGCGCGCTCTCCTGCGTGAAGTCCTGCTCGTGGGCGAAGGGGGAGCGGCCGAAGAGGTGGCTGCCCGGCACGTACACCGTGGGGCCGTCCTCCACGTTGCTGTAGTCGCTCAGCACCCAGGACGTGTTGCACCAGTGCGCGTACTGCGACATGGGCGGCGGCACGCCGTGGTTGTCGTTGTGGAGGCGGAGGAAGCCCGAGTCGAAGCCCGGGCGCCCGGCTCCCCTGTCGGCCCCCTTGAGGATCCAGGCGGCGCCGGCCAGGATCGCGCTCTGGCCGCACATCCAGCGGGCCATCGCCAGGGCCACCGGGTTGAGCGCGGCCTCGACGAACACCTCGTCCTCCTCCAGCAGCCACCAGTTGTTCTTGAACCCGGCTGTGAGTTCGGCGGTGCGGTAGTCGTCGATCGGGTCGTCGTTGCGCGCGCCGTGCGTGCGCAGGATGGCGTCGCGCAGGCGCGGCACGAAGTCCGGCGCGGCGGCGGTCTTCTCGGGCGGGATGACGGTGAAGCCGTAGGCGGCGAGCTCGACGATGTTGCGTTCGAGGCCGTACTCGCGGATGGCGCCGACGGCGAGGTCGGCGGCGGGGGAGCTTTGCAGGGCGGTGATATCCATGGTCGGGTCTTCCTTTCGAGGCTGGCGGTCGCCACGCGCGTGGCGTCCTCCAGAGAGTCTAGGCGAACTGGTCGCGGCCGGCTTCCAGCAGGGGCTCGAGGCGCCCCGCCTCGTCGCCGTACTTGAACGGGTAGAGGTGCTCAATGCCCAGGAGGCGGGTGAGTTCGGGGTGGCGGTCGATGAGTTCGGGGTCGATCTCGCGCCAATCCTGGATCGGCTGCATGTAGGCGCGCATCCAGGCGAGCACCAGCGTGACGCGCAGGCCGGGCGTGCTGCGGGGCAGCGCGCCGTGCCAGGTCGCGCCGTGCCAGACGGCCAGGGAGCCCTCGCGCGCGCTCAGCGGCACGATGCGGTAGGGATTGTCCTCGCGCGTGAACTGCTGCTCGTGGGCGAAGGGGGAGCGGCCGAAGAGGTGGCTGCCCGGCACGTAGACCGTGGGACCGTGCTCTTCCTTGGTGTAGTCGCTCAGCACCCAGGAGGTGTTGCAGAAGTGGGCGTACTGGGACAGGGGCGGCGGCGCGGCGTGGGTGTCGTTGTGCAGCGGAAGGGGGTCGGTCTGGTCGTACCCGCCGAGCGAGACGGCCTTGTTGGCCCCCTTGAGGAGCCAGGAGGCGCCGGACAGGAGCGCACTCTGGCCGCACATCCAGCGGGCCATCGCCAGGGCGACGGGGTTGAGGGCGGCTTCGACGAAGACGTCATCCTCCTCCAGCAGCCACCAGGTGTTCTGGTGGCCCGCCTTGAGGTCGGAGGTGAGGTAGTCGTCGATCGGGTCGTCGTTGCGGGCGCCGTGCGTGCGCAGGATGGCCTCGCGCAGGCGCTCCACGAAGTCCGGCGCGGCGACGGTCTTCTCGGGCGGGATGACGGTGAACCCGTAGGCGGCCAGTTCGACGACGTTGCGCTCCAGGCCGTAGCGGGCGATCTCGCCGACGGCGGCGTCGGCGTTCGGCGATGCCTGCAGGGCGGTGATGTCCATGATCCGATCCTCTCTCCGCTACGTGGGCTCGCAGCGCCCCCGGTGGCCGCCATGGGCATGGCGGCCACCGGGACCGGTCGCTCCACCCTCGAGGCCGGGCCCTAGGCCCGGCGCTTCTGCATGGAGTACGTGTTGAGGAAGCCGAGCGAGCCGAAGGGCCCACCCACCGGCCAGTTGATGTCGCTGCGGGTGAGCACCCCGTCCGGCGGCTCGATGACGTTGATGAACCAGGCGCCCCGCTTGTGCCGGAGGAACAACTCCGAGGTGAGCTCGTTGCGATGCTCGGGATCGCGCTCAACCTTGACCTGCGCGTAGATCTCGTCGAGGACCGGGTCGCCATGGATCGCCATGGTGAAGAAGCCCTCGAAGTTGGTGCAGCAGGTCCACATCACGCTGGGGTCCGCCATGTAGTTCGCCCAGAACCAATAGAGCGCCACGGGAGCGGTGCCCGTCGGACCGCCGCGGGAGTATGCATCGGTGAAGTACTCGGTTGCGGGGAGCGAGACGAGGGTGATCCGGATGCCGACCTCGGTCAGCATCTGCGCCGTGGTCAGCACCAAGTCTTCCTGGAGGTCGCCGCCCCAGTCGGGCGTGTAGTACAGGTTCTCGTCGAAGCCGTCCGGATAGCCGGCCTCCGCCAGCAGCGCCCGCGCCCGATCGGCGTCGAAGCCCCAGTCCGCCGCCCGCGCGTCCTCCTCGCTGGGGTACCCAACGACGCCGCGGTACCCCCACATGGGCTCGATGGGCGGCGTGCCGAGCAGCAGGCCTTCGGCGATGGCCGCGCGGTTAATGGAAAGGTTCGCGGCGATGCGGACGCGCTCGTCCATCCACGGGTTGGGCGTGCCGTCTTCCCGCGTCTCCTTCCAGAGGTTGGGGAAGATGTTGTGAATCGTCCACCCCGGCCCGGGGACGAACTGGACCGTGAAGTCGGGGTCGTCGATGAACTGCGCGACCGCGTTGACGCCCAACTCCGCGGCCCCGTCGATCTCGCCCGCCTCGATGCCGGCGATGCGCGACTGCAACTCGGGGCGCACCAGGCCGATCAGGCGCTTGTGGTGGGCGTAGTGCGGCACGCGGATGGGGTGGTCGACCGGATTGAAGTGGTCCTCGAAGCGCTCGAAGACGAAGTCCTCTTCGTCGGTGTGGCTGACGAAGCGGAAGGGCCCCGTGCCGATCGGGTGGTTATCCACCGCCTGATCGCCGCGCCGCTCGATGTCCGCCTTGGACATGATCATCACATTGCCGGAGATGCCGACGGTGCCCCAGAGGCCCGCGTCGAATTGCGGCAGCTCGACCACCCAGGTGCTGTCGTCGACCGCCTCGTTGCGGAGCCAGTAGGAGGCCCCCCAACTCGCCCGGGCGGGTTGCCAGCCGGCCGGGTGGTCGCTCGTCTCGCCGCCGTCGTGGTACGCCGCGACGCCGCCCATGCGGTCGTAGGTGAAGGCGAAGTCGTGGGCGGTGACCGGGGAGCCGTCGTGGAACATCGCCCCGTTGACGGTGCCGATGCACGTGGCGCCCTCGTCGGCCCACTCCAGCGTGGCGAGATGCGGGATCAGATCCTTGGTCAGGGGCGAGATCTCCACGAGGCCGTCGAGAACGGCGCCGTGCGACATGTAGTTCGCATCACTGCCGACCTTGTGCTGATCCAGGCCCCCCGAGTCGACGGGGACGGCGAGGGTGATCGTGGCGTCCAGGTCGATCTCGTCGATCGGCCAGGGCACGCTCCAGTCCACGAACTCGGCCTCCGCGGTCAAGGCGGCGGCGATGTTGCTGACCTCCTCGACGGTGGCGGCCGCGGCCTCGGCGGCGGCCTGCGCGGCGGCGGCCGCCTCGGCGGCGGCGGCGACGGCGGCCTGGGTGGCCGCGGTGTCCCCCGATCCCGCCGCCCGCGCGGCGGCGGCGGCGGCCTCCGCGGCTTCAGCCGCGATCTGCGCCACCGCGGCGGCGCCCTCCACCCCGGCGGCGGCGGCCGCGGCGGCGGCCGCGGCGGCCGCGGCGGCGGCGGCCTCGGCGGCGGCGACGGCCTGGGCGACATCGTCGGATTCCGCGGCGGCGGCCGCGGCGGCCGCGGCGGCGGCGGCGTCCGCGGCGGCGTCCGCGGCGGTAGCGGCGGCCGACGCCTCCTGGGCGGCGGCGGCGGCCTCACCCCCGGCCGCTTCCGCGGCCGACGTGTCGACGACGGCCGGGGCGGCGTCATCGTCGTCGTCGCCGCAGCCGACCAGGGCCAGCCCGGCGGCGCCGACGCCGGCCTTGGCGCTGGCTCCCAACATGGTGCGGCGGCTGATCTTGCGGTGTCGCAGGCTGGTCCAATAGTTGCGATCGCTCATGGCAATGCCTTTCGTTGCTCCGCCGACTGCCCCCTCCGGAGGCCTCATGGCGGCCAACCGGCAGGATCACGGATCGCGGCGCGGATGTCAACTGGCCAATCGAGAAGACATCACCTCGGCAACAGAGCGCGGGGCGTGAGGAGCGGCGGGGCAGGGTCGGTTGGGCGGAGTCAGTTCGGCGGCCGCGGCCTGCGGTGCATGGCGATCCAATTGGGGCCGTGCGGCCGGCGGCGGATGGCGCGATGCCAGAGCGCATCGGGCGCGCGCGTGAAGGGATCGGTGAGGCCGGGCTCGGTGACGAACCAGCCGCCGGCGCTGAGTTCGCCCTCGAGCTGGGTGGCGGCCCAGCCGGCGTAGCCGCGGAAGATGCGCAGATCCAGGATCGCGCCGGCCGGCTCCGCCGGGTCGCTGCGCAGGTCGACCACGCCGACATCGTCGAGCAGGGGTGACCAGCGCTCGTCGGGCAGGCCCTGGGCGCGGACCAGGCCGATCACGGCTGAGGGGTCGACGGGGCCGCCGCGGAAGAACTCGGCCGGCGTCGAGGCGAGCGCGCTCCAGCGCGGCAGCGGCGCGCGCAGGGGCATCGCCGTGGGCCGGTTGAGCACGAGGCCCAGGCTGCCCTGCGATCCGTGCTCGAGCAGCAGCACGACGGTGCGAAAGAAGTTGGGGTCGACCATGTCGCTGGTGGCGACGAGCAGGCGGCCCTTGAGCGAGCTGAAGTTCACGGCCTCAGCGTACCGCCTGCGGGGCTCGCGTTGGTCGGCGGGCGGGGGCGCCGTCTACGCTGCCCGCGGGAGCATCGGATGGGACTGCCGCTGGCATCGATCCGCGTCGTCGACCTGACCCGCTTCCGCTCGGGCCCGACGGCCGTGCGCCAGTTGGCCGACATGGGCGCGCAGGTGATCCAGGTGGTCGCGCCGGGCGAGGGCCGCGGCGGGGCGTCGGCGTTCGGGGTGCACGGCTTCGACTATCAGAACGTGCAGCGCAACAAGCGCTCGCTGCGGCTGAACCTGCGCGACGCGCGGGGCCGCGAGGTGCTGCTGCGGCTGGCGCGCCGCGCCGACGTGCTGGTCGAGAACTTCCGGCCGGGCGTGACGGCGCGGCTGGGCATCGACTACGAGACGCTGCGGGCCGAGAACCCGCGCCTGATCTACGGGAGCATCTCGGGCTTCGGGCAGGAGGGGCCGTATCGGGACCGGCCCGGCTACGACCAGGTGGCGCAGGGCATGGGCGGCCTGATGTCGATCACGGGCGCGCCGGGCGGCGGGCCGATGCGGGTGGGCATCCCGGTGGCCGACCTGACGGCGGGGCTATTCCTGGCGCAGGGCATCCTGGTGGCGCTGATCGAGCGGGAGCGGTCGGGCGAGGGGCAGTGGGTGACGACGTCGCTGCTGCAGGCGATGGTCAACATGCTCGACTTCCAGGCGACGCGCTGGCTGATCGGCGGCGAGGTGCCGCCGCAGGCCGGCAACGATCACCCCACGACGATGCCGACCGGGGTGTTCCAGTGCGCCGACGGGCAGATCAACATCGCGGCGGCGACGGGGCCGCAGTGGCGCGGCCTGTGCACCACGATCGGGGCCGAGGAGCTGCTGTCGGACCCGCGCTTCGCGGAGCCGGCGCGGCGCTCGGCGGGGCGCGTGGCGCTGCACGCGGAGATCGATCGGCGCACGGCGGCGTTCGAGTGCGAGGCGCTGATCGCGGCGCTCAACGCGGCCGGCGTGCCGTCGGGGCCGATCCTGGACGTGCCGGGCGTGTTCGCGGACCCGCAGGTGCGGTCGCTGCCGATCACGGCGCCGGTGGAGCATCCGGCGCTGGGGGCGCTGGAGGTGCTGGGGCTGCCGGTGCAGCTGTCACGGACGCCGGGGTCGGTGCGCAGCGCCGCCCCCGACCCGGGCTCGGACAGCGCCGCGATCCTCGAGGAGCTGGGCTACACGGCGGCGGGCATCGCGGCGCTGCGGGAGTCGGGCGTCGTGTAGGGGGTGTGGTCGCGGACCCGGCGCGCGCGAGTTGGCGGCCCGCGGCGCCGGTCACGCGCGCTTGACGCGGAACGGGACTGTGACCAACGCCTCGCCGTCGATGCTCAGGCGCACCTCGTGAACGCCGAAGACATGCAACTGCATCGCTGGGAGCCGGAAAGATAGGCCCTGTAGTTCGGTTTCCCCGGGGTCCGGCCGCACGAACTGCTCCTTGTCGGACAGCGGTTCGAAGATCGGCTGCCCGTCCGGATCGACTGCGCTCAGCGTGATGTCTCTGAGGCCAGCTTCTTCACTGCCATACCGCAGTCCAATCAGCAGGACCGATGGAGGGAGAACGGACGGCAGCGCGCTCCTGGCTACGGTCGCGAGGGCGAAGCCTTGGAGGGTGAGGAGTCCGTCGCCTTCTTCGATGAATTCTCGGCAGATGAAGGCGAACTGGACTTGCATGAATCATCCTCGGCCCTGAGTGGCTTCACCACAAAGTGTGAGTACCTCGTCGGCGCTTCCAGGCGACGGTGCATCGCGTTCCTCCTTCTTCGGTCTCGATTCTACTGCGCTGCGGGGGCTGGTGAGTAGTGGTATCCATGCGACCCCCTCTCGCGGTGGAAACGCGACCCGTGCATGCACTCGGCAGATTGTCTCCCATTGGATACGATCGGGGTGTGGAGTACACCGCGATCCGGCGACAGACGGTGGTGGTCCTGCTCTGCGGGGGCGACAAGGCCCGGCAGCGGCGCGACATCCAGCGCGCCCAACGGATGGCGCGTGAACTCGAAGGGGAACTGGCATGAGCAGCGAAACCTACGCCCCGTGGGACACCGCGGAGTTTCTCACCGATGACGACGCGATCATCGCGTACCTGCAGGCCGCGCTCGCGGAAGACGATCCGGCATTCTTTGTGAAGGCCGTCGGGCACGTGGCGCGGGCCAAGGGCATGACCGCCATCGCCCAGGAAACACAGCTGGGACGTGCGAGTTTGTACAAAGCGCTGTCCGGCGAGCGCAACCCGCGACTCGGCACGGTGATGCAGGTCCTCGGCGCGCTGGGGGTCCAACTGGCGGTCGCACCCAAGGCGACGTAGCGTCGGGGGTCCGCCCGCGCCCTGCGGGCGTCAGAGGACGACGCCGCCGTCGAGGATGATGGTCTGCCCGGTGGTGAAGGACGAGGCGGGCGAGGCGAGATAGACGGCGGCGCCGGCCATCTCGTCGGGGTCGGCGATGCGGTGCAGGGCGGCGCCCTGCGTGGAGGCGGCGAGGATCTCCTCGTTCTCCCAGAGGGCGCGGGAGAACTCGGTCTTGATCAGGCCGGGGGCGATGCCGTTGACGCGGATGCCGTCCTGGCCCCAAATCTTGGCGCAGGTCTGGGTCATCATGTTCATCGCGGCCTTGGAGATCGAGTAGGAGGCGATCACGTCGGAGCCGCGCATGCCGCCGACGGAGCTGACGTTGACGATCGTGCCGCCGTCGCCGTGCTCCAGCATGGCCTCGCGGCACATCACGCTGAGGAAGAAGGGGGCCTTGAGGTTGGTGTTCATGACCACGTCCCACTGCCCCTCCTCAATGGTGTGGACGGGGCCGAAGTGGGGGTTGGTCCCGGCGTTGTTGACGAGCACGTCGATGCGGCCCAACTCGGCCTTGGTGCGCGCGACGAGGTTCTCCAGTTGCTCCATGCGGCGCACGTTGGTCTCGACGCCGATGGCGCGGACGCCGAGCGCCTGCACGGCCTCGACGGCCTCCTGCAGCGGGCCGGGCTTGCGGGCGGCGATGGCGACGTCGGCGCCGGCCTCGGCCAGCCCGAGCGCGATCGAGCGGCCGATGCCGCGACTGCCGCCGGTGACGATGGCGACTTTGCCCTGCAACGAGAAATCTGCGACGACCATGGCGGCCTCCTTGGGATGGAATATCGGGATGGGTTGCGCCGCCGATGGTAGGCGAGCAGGCCGGTTGCCGCCATCGGCCGGGCGGGTGCGGTATACTGCGCGGCAGTGACACGCCGGGGTGGGACGTCGCGCCGAGGACGCGCGGCGGACCTGAGAGCATACCCGCTGTACCTGAACCGGTTCGTACCGGCGTAGGGAGTCATGGCACTTCTCGCTGCCCTCCTTGCTTCTCGGCACGTTTCTCGGCACGCGTGGCGACACGGGCCTGCCCGCATGCGATGCGGCGGCCGTCGTCCCGCTCAGGCCGGCGGGGAGCGCTGATCGGGTTCGCCCGATCGCGCACCCCATAGCTCCGGTCGCGGCGACGCGCCGGAAGCCGAAGGAGGGGGCCATGCCCCGCACTTGGACGTTGCGTTGGGCCGTCGCGCTGGTCGCGCTGCTGGCGATGCTGATCGCGGGGGCGGCCTGCGCCGACGAGCCCGAGGACGACCGCACGGCGGCCGACTTCGCGGGCGAGGAGCTGGTGCTGCTGACGCACGACAGCTTCGCGATCTCGGAAGAGACGATCGCGGCCTTCGAGGCGCAGTACGGGGTGACCGTCAAGGTCGTGCCGATCGGCGACGCGGTCGAGGCGCTGAACCGGGCGATCCTGAACAAGGGCAACCCCGAGGGCGACCTGCTGTTCGGCGTCGACAACGTCTTCTACGCGCGTGCGCTCGAGGAGGAGATCTTCGTCGAGTACCGATCGCCGGAGCTTGCCCGCGTCGATGAGGGGTTGATCTTCGACGACAGCGGTCACCTGACGCCGATCGACTTCGGGTACGTGCTGCTGAACTACGACAAGGCGTCGCTGGCGGAGGCGGGGCTGGAGCCGCCGCGGTCGCTGCGCGAGCTGACCGAGCCGCAGTGGCGCGGCCGGGTCGCGGTGCAGGATCCCAACACGTCGTCGCCGGGGTTGCAGTTCATGCTGGTGACGGTCGCCCACTTCGGCGAGGACGGCGCCTACACCTGGCTCGACTTCTGGCGCGACATGCGGGCCAACGACGTCATCGTCAGCGCCGGCTGGTCGGACGCGTACTACACGCAGTTCTCGCGCTACGGCGGCAACGCCCTGCTGGTAACCAGCTACACGACCTCGCCGCCGGCCGAGGTGATGTTCGCGGAGGAGCCGCTCGACGACGCGCCGACGGGATCGGTGCTCGCTCCCCGATCGAGCTACTTCCAGATCGAGGGCGTGGGCATCCTGCGCGGCACCGACAAGCAGCCGCTGGCCGAGGCCTTCATCGACTTCATGCTGGGCGAGCAGTTCCAGGCCGACATCCCGCTCAACATGTTCGTCTACCCCGCCCGGTCCGGCGTCACCCTCCCGGAGGAGTTCGAGCGCTACTCGGAGATCCCGGACGAGCCGGCCCGCATCGACCCCGACGCCGTCGCGGCCGGCTTCGAGCGCTGGCTGGACGAGTGGACGGACACGGTGGTGCGGTAGGGGCGCGGCCGCGCGGGCCGGGGCATCGGCGGCTTCCCGGTGCGGGCGAGCCGGCTGGTCCTGATCCCGGCGCTGGGCTTCCTGGCGCTGTTCTTCGTCTATCCGCTGGTCGAGATCCTGCGCGTGAGCCTGGCGCCCGAGGGCGCGTTCAGTCTGTCGCCGTTCAAGACGGTGCTGACAGACGACTTCTTCCTGGGCCGGCTGTGGTTCACGACCTGGCAGGCGTTCGCCTCGACGGCGCTGACGCTGGCCCTCGGGCTGCCCGGCGCCTACGTCTTCGCGCGCTACGAGTTCCGCGGCAAGTCGACGATCCGGGCGCTGACGACGATCCCCTTCGTGCTGCCGGTGGTCGTCGTGGCGATCGCGTTCACGGCGCTGCTGGGGCCGTCGGGCGCGCTGAACGAGGCGTTGCAGGCGATCTTCGGGCTCGACGAGCCGCCGATCCGGGTGCTCAACACGATCACCGTGATCCTGCTGGCGCACGCCTTCTACAACTACACGATCGTCGTGCGGACGGTGTCGGCGCTGTGGGCGAACGTCGACCCGCGCAGCGAGGAGGCGGCGCGGATGCTGGGGGCGGGGCCCCTGGCGGTCTTCCGCCGGGTGACGCTGCCGCAGATCGCGCCGGCCATCCTGTCCTCGGCGCTGCTGGTGTTCATGTTCTCGTTCACCAGCTTCGGGGTCGTGCTGATCCTGGGCGGGCCCCAATTCGCGACCCTGGACGCGACGATCTACAACCTCACGGCGCGGCTGTTCCGGCTGCCGCTGGCGGCGGCGCTGGCGGTCGTGCAGATCGTGTTCACGCTGGCGGTGATGTGGACCTACGCGCGCCTGCAGGCCCGCAGCGCGGTCCCGCTCAACCTGCAGCCGCAGTCGTCGGCGGCGCGGCGCGTCCGCGGCGGGCGCGAGCGGCTGCTGATCGGGGCGAACTTCGCGGTCGTGTTCCTCTGGCTGGGGACGCCGCTGCTGGCGCTGGTCGAGCGGTCGCTGCGCGGGGCCGAGGGCTACGGCTTCGGCTTCTACCGGGCGCTGGAAACGAACACGCGCGGGGAGTTCTTCTTCGTATCGCTGTCGGAGGCGCTGACGAACTCGCTGTGGTTCGCGGTGACGACGGTGGCGATCGCGGTGCCGCTGGGCACGGCGCTGGCGTTCGCGGTCGCGCGGGCGCGGGGGCGCTGGCGGTCGCTCGCCGACGCCCTGGCGATGCTGCCGCTGGGCGTGTCGGTGATCACGCTGGCCTTCGGCATCCTGATCGCGTTCGACACCGGCGTGCTGGACCTGCGCGCGTCGTGGCTGATCATCGTCGTAGCACACACGCTGATCGCGTATCCGTTCGTGATGCGCAGTGTGCTGGCGGTCGTGCGCGGCATCGACGAACGGCTGCGCGAGGCGTCGGCGATGCTGGGGGCGTCGCCGCGTCAGACGTTCCGCCGCATCGACCTGCCCATCGTCTCGCGGGCGACGCTGGTCGGCGCGACGTTCGCCTTCGCGATCTCGATCGGCGACTTCGGGGCGGCGCTGCTGCTCTCGCGGCCGGAGTACGCCACGATGAACGTCGCGATCTTCCGCTACCTGGGGCTGCCCGGGGCGGAGCGGCTGGGGGCGGCGCTGGCGATGAGCGTGGTGCTGATGCTGGTCAGCGGCGTGGGCTTCCTGCTGATCGAGCGGCTGCGCTATCGCGACGTGGGGGAGTTCTGATGAGCGCGACCGACACTCCGCCGCTGCTCTCGGTGCGCGACGTGCACCTGCACTACGGGCCGACGCTCGCCCTGGCCGGCGTGTCGCTGGAGGTCGCGGAGGGCGAGATCTCCGCGGTGATCGGGCCCAGCGGCTGCGGCAAGACGTCGTTGCTGCGCGTGATCGGGGGGCTGGAGCGGGCGCAGTCGGGCGAGGTGTGGCTGGACGGCGCGCGCATCGACGAGGTGCCGGCGCACCGCCGCGGGATCGGGCTGATGTTCCAGGAGTTGGCCCTGTTCCCGCACCTCGACGTCGAGTCGAACGTGGCCTTCGGGCTGCGCATGCAGGGACTGGGCGGGGCGGAGCGGTCGGCGCGGGTGGCCGGGATGCTGGCGCTGGTGGGGCTGTCGGACTACGGCGGTCGCAAGGTGCACGAACTGTCGGGCGGGGAGCGGCAGCGGGTCGCGCTGGCGCGGTCGCTGGCGCCGCGGCCGCGGCTGCTGATGCTCGACGAGCCGGTCGGCGCGCTCGACCGGGCGCTGCGCGAGGAGCTGCTGGCCGAGCTGGCCGTTATCCTGCGCTCGCAGGGGCTGACGGCGATCTACGTGACGCACGACCAGGAGGAGGCCTTCGCGCTGGCCGACCGGGTGCTCGTCATGCAGTGCGGCCTGGCGCGGCAGTCGGGCCGGCCGGAGGAGATCTACGGCGCCCCCGCCGACGCCTGGGTGGCCCGCTTCCTGGGCCGCACGAACCTGGTGGCGGGGGAACTGACGGCGGCGGGCGAGGGCCGGGCGCGCGTGCGCACGTCGCTGGGGGAGTTCGTCGTCCCGCAGGCGGCCGCGACGCCGGGGCCGGTCACGCTGCTCCTCGGCGACGAGCGCGCCCGCGTCGCACGGGCGGATGCGGTGGCGGAGCCGGGCGAGGGCGCGGCGCTCACGGGGGAGATCGTGGGGCGGAGCTTCCAGGGCCGCCGGGTCCGGCTGCACGTCCGCAGCGGGGGGTCGGAGCTAGCGTTTGGCGTCGATCCGCCGTCGGGGGGCGGCGGCTGGCGGGTCGGCGACGTCGTGCGCGTCCGCCTCGATCCGGCGTCGATTCGCGTGCTGCCGTCGGAGGCGTAGGGGGTCGGTCGTCGGCTGGACGGCAAGTGAAGGCGTATACTGGGCACGGAGACCGCAGCAGAGGGGCGATCATGACGCAGGCACATTCCCCATCAGCGCACGCAGAGGCGGATCTGCGTTCCATTTCCGATACCGCAGAGGCGATCTACAACGAACGGTATCGGGAGGACTACGAGCGATCCTATCCCAAGCAGTTCGTGGTCATTGACATCCGGGATGGATCGGCCTGGGTCGGGGTGTCGCCCGCGGATGCGTTGCAACTGGCGAAGGATCGCGCGCCCGAGGGTGTGTTCTACTTGATCCGGATCGGCTTCTCCAGCGTCTGCCGGATGAGCTACGTTGAGTGAGACGATCGGACGGGGATTCTACGACGAACAGGGGAACGCGTGCCTGACGCTCCATCTGAGCGCGGATGGAGTCGCTCAAGGCGGCACCATCGATGCGATCATTGATACCGGCTTCACGGAATTCCTGCAGGTTCCCCAAGAACTGGCATCATACCTGCGCATCGTGCCGTTGACCGGGGTGCCTGTAACGCTCGCCGATGGATCGAACGTGGTACTGCCCGGCGGTATTGCGTACGTCACCTTCATGGACGTCACACAGGCGGGCCTTGTGTTGATGCCGCCGAGGGAGACGTCGATATTGGCGGGCATGAAGTTCTTGGAGACGTTCGGACTCGGGTTGCTGATTTCGCGATCGCTTGGGATCGCTCTCGTGCCGGAACGGTTGCTCGCGGAGGTGTTCGAGCGGATGTCGCAGCAGCCGGAGTAGCGCTTGGTCGCGACTCTGGCGCTTGCGCTGGGCTGGTCAGCGGGACGGCGCCGTGAGCGGGGCGAGGATTTCCAGCAGCTCCGCCACGCTCTCGATGTCCTCGCCGATGACCTTGGCGTTGAGGTGCCGCTTGCGCTGGTAGTAGTTGCCGTGCAACTCGTTGGCGATGCTGCGCAATGCGCGCAAACGGTCATCTCCGGTCAGACCGTAGGCATTGTTGAGCACGACACTGAAGTGGGCGTGCTTCTCATACTCCCAACCGTGGGCTGCCGCGACGGCCTTGGCCATGTGCGCGGCTGCCCCCCAGCCCTTCTCGGACGCCTGGTGCAGGTGGTCCGCGGCGACGTGCTCCCGCGCCTGGGTGAGGAACTCCCGTGCCTGGGCTGCGTGGTCGGCCACTTCGACGAGATCGGCGGTTGTCATCTCGGTCTCACCTCCTGCCGAACCACACTAGCTTACCCCACGAGGCAGGCGGGCAGGATAGCGACGCGCCTACTCCCCCTCCGCCAGGCGATCGTCGATGGCGCGGATCAGCTCGACGATGGTGTGGTGCGTCGGGGCCGGCAGGCCGAGCTCGGCGGCGCGCTGCGCGATCTGCAGGTTGAGCTGGGTGATCTCCGTCGAGCGACCGGCGATCACATCTTCGGCCATGCTGGGCAGGTGGTCGCCGGCCGACTCGAGCATGCACACGGCGTCGGCGCGGGCGTCCGGCCCGAGGTCGATCGTCGCCGCCGCCGCGACCGCCAGCGCCTCATCGACGAGCCGCAGCACGAGCGGGCGGGCGGGACCGCTCATCAGGCCGTCGAGGGGGATGCGCGTGAGCGCGGCGACGGGGTTGGCGGCGGCGTTGAGCACGCCCTTGCGCCAGACCTCGACGTCGATATCGGGCGCGAAGGCGGTCGTCAGGCCCATGCCGCTGAGGCGGCGGGCGAGCGCCCGCGCGAACGCCTGCGCCCGCTCGCCCTCGCCGCCGATGAAATGCGGCGCCGCCTGGAAGCCGGCCCGCACGCGGACGGGGCCCGTGGCGGGGGCGTCGCGCGACGGCGGCTCCAGCGTCGCGCCGTAGTGCAGCACCATGCGGATCACGCGCGGCGTGCCGAGCCGACGGATGATCTCGCGGCCCGGCTCGATGCCGTTCTGGTACGAGACGATGTAGGGCAGCGACAGCAGGTCGGGGGCCATCTGCTCGCAGACGGCGGGGATGGCCGTCGTCTTCGTGGCGATGAACACGAGGTCGATGGGGTGGATGTCGGACAGGTCCCGGATCGAGGGCACGACCGTGGGATGACCCGCGGCCTCGATCGCGCCGTGCAGTTCGATGCCGGCGTCGCGGATGCGGGCCGCGCGGGCGGGGTCGCGCACGACGATCACCGTGTCGATGTGTGGCGCGGTGATGGCCGCCAGGGAGCAGCCCATCGCGCCCGCGCCGATGATGGCGACGCGCCGCAGGACGGGGTCGCGCCAGGAGTCGGACGGAGCGGTCGCGGGGGTGGTCACGGGGCCAGCTTAGGCCGCGCCGCCCCCGGCGGGCGGTATGATTGCGGGCGGCACGCCGGCGGCGCGGCGAGGTCGGGCGGGAGGCGCGGGATGGACTGGCAGCCGGAACTCGACGAGCTGCGGCGCCGCGAGGCGCTGGCACGGCGGATGGGCGGCGAGGAGAAGGTCGCGCGGCAGCACGCGGGCGGCCGCCTGACGGTGCGGGAGCGGATCGACCGGCTGCTCGACGCGGGCAGCTTCCACGAGATCGGCGCGATCGCGGGCGTCGCCGAGTACGGCGCCGACGGGGAGCTGACCGACCTGACGCCGGCCAACTTTGTCTTCGGGCGGGGGCGGATCGACGGGCGGCCGGTGATCGTGGCGGGCGACGACTTCACGGTGCGGGGCGGCTCGGCCGACGCGAACATCAAGGAGAAGCACGACCTCGCGGAGCGCATGGCGCACGACCTGCGCATGCCGCTGGTGCGGCTGGTCGAGGGGTCGGGCGGCGGCGGCTCGGTGAAGACGATCGAGACGACGGGGCGGGCCAACGTGCCCGGCCTGGCCGGCTGGGAGCTGGCCGTGCGCAACATGGGCGTCGTGCCGCGGGTCGGGCTGGGGCTGGGGTCGGTGGCGGGGCTGGGCGCGGCCGACTTGGCGACCACGCACTACTCGGTACTGGTCGAGGGGACGGGGGCGCTGTTCGTGGCGGGGCCGCCGGTCGTGCAGCGCATCGGCCAGGACGTCGACAAGCAGGATCTGGGCGGGACGCGCATCCACACGCGCAACGGGGCGGTCGATCAGGCCGCGGCCTCGGAGGAGGAGGCGTTCGACAATGCGCGGCGCTTCCTGTCGTACCTGCCGTCGTCGGTCTACGAGGCGCCGCCCCGGGGGACGACCGGGGACGACCCGGAGCGCCGCGAGGCGTTCCTGCTGGGGGCCGTTCCGCGCGAGCTGCGCAAGCCGTACAAGATGCGCGCCATCGTCGAGGCGGTCGTCGACCGGGGCTCGTTCTTCGAGATGGGGCACGACTTCGGGCGGGCCATCCTGACCGGGCTGGCGCGGCTCGACGGCTGGCCGGTCGCGCTGATGGCCGGCGACCCCTACCACTACGGCGGCGCCTGGACGGCCGACACGTGCGACAAGATCACCCGCTTCGTCGACCTGGCGCAGACCTTCCATCTGCCCGTCGTGCATCTGGCCGACTGCCCCGGCTTCCTCATCGGCCGGCAGGCCGAGGAGCAGGCGACGATCCGCCACGGGGCACGGGCCATCGCGGCGATCTGGCAGGCCACGACTCCCTGGTGCGCGGTGATCGTGCGCAACGCCTTCGGCGTGGCCGGGGCCGCGCACCAGCCGGGCGGGCGGCTCAGCTACCGCTACGCCTGGCCGTCGGGGCACTGGGGGTCGCTGCCGCTGGAGGGCGGGATCGAGGCGGCCTACCGGGCCGACCTCGACGCAGCGGAGGACCGCTCGGCGAAGCTGGCCGAGATCGAGCAGCGGCTGACGCGCCTGCAGTCGCCGTTCCGATCGGCGGAGACGTTCTGGATCGAGGAGATCATCGACCCGCGCGACACGCGGCCGCTGCTCTGCGAGTTCGCCAACCTGGCCGCGCCGCTGCGCGAGACGGGCCCCTCGACGTGGACGGCGATGCGCCCCTAGCGATCGGCGCTACCGGGACGGCGACGTCAGCGGGGCGAGGATTCCCAGCAGCTCCGCCACGCTCTCGATGTCCTGACCGATTAGCTCGGCGTTGAGGTGCCGTTTGCGCCGGTAGTAGTTGCCGTGCAACTCGTTGGCGATGCCCCGCATGCCCCCCAGGCGGTCGTCGCCTGTCAGACGACGGGCTTGGTCAATCACGACGCTGAAGCCGTCGTGCGCGTCGTACTCCCAGCCTTGGGCAGCGGCGACCGCCTTCGCCATATGCGCGGCAGCGCCCCAGCCCTTCGCCGAGGCCTTATGCAGACGTCCGGCGGCGAGGTGCTCACGGGCCTGGGTCAAGAACGCCCGGGACTGGGCCAGGTAGTCGGCGACTTCGACGAGATCGGCGGTTGTCATCTCGGTCTCACCCTCTGCCGGACGTCAACAGCCTACGCCATGTGACACCGCCGGCAATCGAAGGCGGCGCGGCTACCCACCACCGACGGACGGGGCGACGCGGTCGCTGAGCTCCGCGACGACGACGCGCCGCTGCGAGTAGTTGTGGTTCTCTTCGTCGAAGGCGCCCTCGCAGGTGACGAGCGTGAGCATGGGGTCGTCGCTGCTGCGCAGGAAGCGATCGCCGCTGGGGTCGTCCCAATCGACGCTGTGGATCTCGCTCACGGTGTAGACGTAGGCCCGGCCGTCGCTGATGTCGCGCACGATGATGAGGTCGCCGGGGCGGGTCTCGGTGAGCAGCCAGCAGACGCCGAAGCCGACGTTCTCGAAGATGTCGCGGTAGTCGCGGTGGCCGTCCATGAGCACGTTGCCGTCCTCGCCGGGGGCGGGCCCATCCTCCCACCAGCCGATGATCTCGGGGTTGTCGGGCGCGCCGAGCAGGTTCCGCGGGGTGACGCCCACTTTGGCGATGGACGCGCGGATCTGGGCGCTGGGCACGATCAGCTCCCAGTCGGTGCGGCGGTCGGCGCCGCTGCTGCGGACGATGCCGGGACCGGCCAGGATGGCGCCCTGCTCGCCGGGGCCGCCGTGGATCAGCGTGTCGGGGTCGAAGTCGGGCATCACCCTGGTGGTGAACAGCTCGCCGGCGGCGGTCGCGGCGGCGGGGGCGCCGGGGGACGGCTCGGGGGCGCCGGCGAGAGCGCCGGGGCTGATCGGCACGGCGCGATCGCTGGCGTCGTTCCCGGCCTCGTCGTCGGCGGGCGCGACACCCGATCGCGGGGCGACCTGCGACGGCGCGCCGGCGGTCGCGCCGTCGTCGAGCCGGTCGGCCGTGATGAAGAAGGCCGCCAAGAAGCAGACGCTCGCCGCAAGGATGACAGCGACGCCCAAGGCCAGGGTGCGCCCCACGCCGCTGGATTCCGGCCTGGAATCTTCCTCCGCCAAGCCCGATCCTCCCTCCGGCTGCCTTACGTCAACGGTACGTCGCCGGATCGGCAGGGGCCATGCGGCAGCCCCGTCTGCGACGGCCCTCGGCGGCCCGATCGATCACAGCCTTAACGATCAACGCGGCAGCGGCGCGGGGGGTTCCCGGAGCGGCGGCAGCGCGGCGGCTCTTGCACGGAGCGCGCGCAGGCGAGCGCCGCCGGGGGGCAGACGCCAAAACGCCCCCGGCGGCATCGTCGGAGGCGCTGGCGGGGCCGCCCGTCCTCGGGCGGCGCCTGCGGGCCGCCAAGGCTAATCGGAGGCGGCCTGCCGGATCGTCGGGGGTAACGTCCCCGGCTCCACCAGCACTTTAGCAGACGGCCGCCGCGGCCGTCACGGCCGACGACGGTCAGAACGCGTCGCAGCGGAGGTCGATAGCGATGCCGGACGCGGACTGCGCTCAACCGCGGCCAGCAGCGACCGCGTTGTCTCGGAGTTGATCGAGCATCCGACGGGTGGCGCCGGCGACCTCGGTGACGGCGGCGTCGAAGGCGGGGGCGTTGCGCCGCGAGGGCGCCCGGTAGCCGCTGACCTTGCGCACGAACTGCAGGGCGGCGGCCTCGATCTCGGCGTCGGCGATGGGGCGATCGGCGTCGCGCAGGGTCTTGATGCTGCGGCACATGGGGGGCCTCCGAATCTACGCGCCGAAGCGCGGCGCTCAGGCCGGCGGGTACTCAAGCGCCGCGGCGGCCGGGTAGCAGCCGGCGGCGCGCGCCCGCGCGACGACGAGGGCGCGGACGTGGTCGATGGTGGGGGTGGGGACGCCCGTGACCCGGCCCAGCTCGGCGACGACACCGACCAGCGCGTCGATCTCCATCGGGCGGCCCGACTCGATGTCCTGGAGCATGCTGGTGCGGTGCGGACCGACGCGCTCGGCGACGGCGATGCGCTCGTCGAGGGACATGCGCAGGCGGACGCCGAGGGCCGTCGCGACGGCGCGCCCCTCCTCCATCATGGCGGCGACGACGGCGCGGGCGTCGGGGTCGCGGGCGATGCCTTCGAGGGTGAGGCCGGTGAGGACGCTGACCGGGTTGAAGCTCAGGTTGCCCCACAGCTTGAGCCAGATCTCGGTGCGGATGTCGCGGGCGACGGGGGCGCGGATGCCGGCCTCGCGGAGGAGCGCGGCGAGCCGCCGCACGCGGGTCTGGTCGCGCTCCCGGCCGAGGGGCTCGCCGAGGGCGAGGCGGTCGCCGTGCAGGTGCGCGATGTGGCCGGGCGCGGCGATGGCAGCGGACTGCCAGGCGACGCAGCCGATGACGCGCTCGGGGCCGATGCCGCGCCACTGGATGTCGCCGGGGTCGAGCAGGGGCAAGCGGCGATCGCGGTGGCGGCCGTCGAGGCCGTGGAAGTACCACCAGGGGATGCCGTTCATCGCAGTGACGACGGCGGTCTCGGGCCCCAGCATCGGCTGCATCGACCCGGCGAGGGCGGGGGCGGCGTGCGCCTTGACGGTGACGAAGACGTAGTCCTGCTGGCCGGCGTCGGCGGGGTCGTCGCTGGCGGGGGGATGGACGACGAGCGTCTCGTCGGCGAGGTCGAGGCGCAGGCCGTGGTCGCGGATGGCGGCGAGGTGCGGCCCGCGGGCAATGAGCGTGACATCGGCGCCGGCGCGATGCAGGAGCGCGCCGATGTAGCCGCCGATCGCGCCCGCGCCGTAGATCGCGACGCGGGTCACGCCAGGCCGAGCTTCGCGGCCAAGCCGATGCGCTGCAGCTTGCCGGTCGGCCCCTTGGGGATCTCGTCGACGATGAGGACGGTGCGGGGCACCTTGAAGGGGGCGACGCGCGCGGCGGCGTGCGCGCGGATGTCGCGGGGCGTAGCGGTCGCGCCGGGGCGCAGCACGACGGCGGCGGCGACCTCCTCGCCGAGGGCGTCGTGGGGGACCGCGAAGGCGACCGCCTGCGCAACGTCGGGGTGGGCCAGCAGCACCTCGTCGATCTCGCGGGGGCTGATCTTCTCGCCGCCGCGGTTGATGATCTCCTTGAGGCGGCCCGTGATGCGCAGGTAGCCGTCGCCGTCGAAGAGGCCCTGGTCGCCGGTGCGGAACCAGCCGTCGTGGTAGGCCGTGGCGTTGGCGGCGGGGTTGCGGGCGTAGCCGGTCGTGACGTTGGGGCCGCGGATCACGATCTCGCCGGTCGCGCCGAGGGGGAGCAAGGCGCCGGCGGCGTCCATGATCGCGACCTCGGGGCCCGCCGCGACGCCGACGCTGCCCGGCTTGCGCGGTCGCGGCGGCAGGGGGTTCGAGGTCATCTGGTGGGCGGCCTCGGTCATGCCGTACGACTCGATCACGGGCGCCCCGAAGGCCGCTTCGAGGTCGGCCATGACGGAGGGGGGCAGCGAGGCGGAGGAGGAGCGGATGAAGCGCAGGCGGGCCTCGCCGAGGGCGGCGGCGTTACGCGAGGCGCGCGTCAGGATGGCCTGATGCATGGTCGGCACGGCGCTGTACCAGCTGGGCCGGGCGGCCCCCAGCCAGGCGAAGAAGCGCAGCGCGTTGAAGCCCGGCGCGCAGACGACGCTGCCGCCCGCGGCCACGCTGGCAAGCACGGCCGCGATCAGGCCGTGGATGTGGAACAGCGGCATGACGTTGAGGCAGCGGTCGTCGCGGCCGAGGGCGAGCGTGTCGCCGATGTGCCGCGCCGAGGCGCAGACGTTGCGATGGCTGAGCGGCACGATCTTGGGCCGCGAGGTCGTGCCGGAGGTGTGCAGCACGAGCGCGACGTCGCCGGGCTCGGCCGGGCCGGGCCGGGCCGCCGTGGCGCGCAGATCGGAGCGCAGGCGGAAGTCGCCGGCGGGGCCGCCGGGCCGGGGCTCCAGCTCGATCAGCGGCAGGCCGAGCAGGCCGGCGACGCCGCGGACGGGGGAGTCGTGGCCGGCCTGCACGACGACGGCGCGGGCCTCGAGGTCGGCCAGGTAGAACTCGAACTCGTCGGGGCGGTAGGCGGGGTTGAGTGGGGCGGCCGTCGCGGCGCAGGCGACGCCGAGGAAGGCGGCGGCCATCTCGGGACCGTTGGGCAGCACGATGGCGACGGCGTCGCCGCGGCCGATGCCGAAGCCGTTGAGGTCGGCGACGCTGCGGTCGATCAGGGCGCGCAGGTCGGCGTAGGCGAGGTCGGCCCGATCGGGCGCGCCGAGGGCCGGGGCGGCGGGGTCGGCAGCGTCGAGCAGGCGGCGGATGCTGTCGGACACGGCGTCTCCGTGCTGGGCCGTCGCGCCGGGGCGCCTAGATCGGCGGCTCGATGACGACCGCGCCGGAGTTGACGTCGGTGACTTCGAGCGTGATGGCGACGCCGCCGCTCATCCCCTCCGGGCCGGGGATGTCGAGGCCCTGCAGGTCCAGGACGAGGCTGGTCACGAGGCCGAACTCGGGCGAGGTGTCGAGCACGATCGAGAGGGCCCCGATGGAGAGGTCGGCGCCGGGGCCGCCGAATCCCTTGAGGACCAGCCCGTCGATGGCCAGGTCGAGCCGGGCGACGATGCCGGTGGCCTCGTCGATCCAGAGGCTGATTTCAACCGAGTCGAGCTCGCCAAGTTCGGCCAGCAGCTCCGGCGGGATCGCCACGGCGTCCGCCGGGAGCGCCGCGCCGTTGTCCGGGAGCGCTCCCCCGTCCATGCCGCCGGCGATGCCCCCGAGCAGGGCCCCGGCGAAGCTCTCGAAGAAGCCGGCGAGGTCGTCGTGGCGGGTCGAGTAGATGCGGGCGGGGCCCGAGTCGAGCGTCTCGGCGCCGCCGTCCTCCCACGTCTCGTACGGGAGCAGCGTCAGGAGGATGCCGAGGTCGCCGCCGGCGATCAGGCCCTGGAGGTCGAGGCCGCCCACGAGGCCGCCGATGCCCAGCAGGTCGCCGGCGATGCCGTCGACCAGGGCGCCGGTGCTGCCCTGCGCCGATTCCCAGCCGAAGCCGAGGTTGGTGTAGACGGTGTCGCCGATGCTGACGATGCCCATGGGCGGCAGGAACGCGGAGTCGCCGAGCTTGATGGCGATCTCGTGGTCGCCGGAGGCGAGGTACACGCCCTCTACCGTTATGTCGCCGAGGGACATCAGCATCTCGGTGTCGCCGCCGGAGGTGTTGGGCGTGATGTCGAGCGTGACGACCGCCTGGAAGCGGAAGTCGTCGACGGGGGCGTAGTCACCGAGCGGGCCCGTGATGAGCGGTTCGTCGTCCTTGACCTCGTCGGCCACCTCTTCTTCGGCGACGTCGTCGGGCGGATCCTCCTCCTCAACGGCCTCGTCCTCGTCCTCGGCCAGTCCGGCGACGGGTTGTTCCTCGGCCTGCTCGGAGGCCTGCTCGGTGGCCTGCTCCTCGGCCTGCTCCTCGGCCTGCTCCTCGGCCTGCTCCTCGGCCTGCTCAGTGGCTTGTTCCTCGGCCTGCTCGGCAGCCTGTTCCTCGGCCTGCTCGGCGGCCTGTTCCTCGGCCTGCTCGGCGGCCTGTTCCTCAGCGGTGTCTTCCTCCGCCACCTGCTCGGCGGCGTCGTCCTCCGCTTGCTCGGCCGCGTCCTCCTCGGCCGGTTCATCGGCCTGCTCGGCGGCTTGTTCGTCGGCCTGGGCCTGTTCGTCGGCCTGGTCCTCAGCGACGGCGCGCTGCTCGGGCTCGGCGGCGCCCTCGTCGTCGGCGTCGGCATCGTCGGCGTCATCGGCGTCCGCCGACTGTTCGGCGGCGGCGGGCGGGGCCGGGGGCTCCGGGGCGTCGTCGTCGCCGCTACAGGCGACCATGACGGACGCGGCGGCGAGCAGCGCGATGCAGAGAACAATAAGGAGATGCGATCGGATCAGGTTGCGAGGCACGCGCGTATCCCTCCGTGCGGCCGCCACCCCGTCACGTCCAGTCTAACGCGCCGCAATCGGGATCGGATTGCCTCAGTGTGAAGCAGCCGCCTCAGTGTGACGAAACTCAGTGGGCGGCAGCATAGTGACGGGCGAGCACGTCGCGGCCGAAGTCGGCCTCGGGGTCGCGCCAGACGGAGTGAATGTGGTTGGCGCCGCGCTGCACGCAGTCGTACTCGACGAGAAAGCGCGGCGCGTGCAGCCGGTAGTAGTGCGGACGGCGGGGCTCGAGCTCGCCGGCCCAGCCGAAGTGGACGGCGTCGATGGCGTCGCCGTCGAGGCGGGCCGACTCGATGGCGGCGAGCTCGTCGGGCAGGCGGCCGACGTACTGGCCGATCAGCTCCTCGACGATGTCGCGCTGGGCCAGCGTCATGCCCGCGACGGGCAGGCCGCGCGGCTGCGCCCGGTAGACGAGGGCGTCCTCGAGTTCGGGGGTGAGGCCCATGGCGCGGCGCGCTTCCTCGTCGCGGCGCAGGCGCTCGGCGGTGACCTCGCCGTCCATCATCGCGAAGGTCGGCCGGGGCAGCAGCCCGTCCTCGATGCGGGAGTGGTTCGTGAGCATGATGTCGTGCGGGGCGATCGGGGAGATGGTGGCGGCGGCGCGCTGCTCCTCGTCGAGGGCGTGCATCACCTCGCGGGCGAGGTCGGTCGCGCCGGCGAGTGGGCGCAGCGCGCCGGCGCCGAGCAGCGCCGACTCGGCCGGGTCGGCCCCGAAGAACAGCGGCGTCGGGGTCGCGATGACGCCGTCGACGATCGTGTAGTGGACGCTCACGTGGTGGCCCTCGAAGCGCCAGCCCCAGGTCGCGGCGCCGGGCTCGCCGAAGACGCTCAGGTAGTACATCTGCGGGTCGCGGCCGCGGCCGGAGTACCAGTCGCGGATGAAGCCCTCCTCGGCGTCGAGCGTGTTCTCCAGCCCCATGATCGTCGAGGCGGTGACGTAGCCCGGCGCCGACAGCCCCAGCGCGAGCAGCCGGTGGGCGTGGCGCTGCTGGCCGGGGTCCATGTCGCGCAGGGGCAGGCCGGCGCGCAGGACGGGCGTGTAGAACCAGCGCGTGCGCTCGTCCTCGTCGGTGAAGGGCAGCTGGGCGGTAGCGCGGCCCCGGCCGTCGAGGGCGGCCAGGAACTCCGCGGCGACGTCGGCCATGCGGTCGGGCAGGGAGGGGTCGGTGGGCATGGCGGGCTCCTGGGGGTCGGTGGTTGTGGGGAGTATAGGGAGGCGGCGGGTGCGGTGGACGGCCCAGCTTCCTGTCGCTCATCGGGCCGTCCTGGTCCACTCAGCGTGCACGACACACGCCGACAGCCGGATATTGCGGACGGTGATCTTCGCATCGGAGCGGTCAACCGCGACCGTCGCGACTCGCGCGCCATCACGCATGCACTCGATGAGCGGAGCGTCGGACTGGAAGTCGGAGAGCGGCGCGGTGTGCACCGAGCCGAAGAGGGCC